>NZ_LMVC01000001.1 GCF_001510655.1 Fictibacillus sp. FJAT-27399
AGGGCTAGCCCTCCAACCACTCTCCCCCAAAATTAAATAAAACGGACAAACGAGAGCCTCTACTTATAATTGGCATACACAGACTATTTGACACAACCAATTTTACTGTCCAAAATAAGAATTTACTGTCCAAAACCCCAATAATACTAGCCAAACCGATATTACGGTAAACTACCTAGAAAAATGGATTTGACATTTTCTTGAATACCGGTGTATTATATCACTAGTACACTAGTTCGTTCGAACAATGTGAAAGGGAGGACTGTTTAATGAACCCTTGGTTGGGACAATTAAAAAAAGAATACAGGTTGGGAAAAGGCGGGGCGCTCGGTGCTTTAATTGCTTTGCTTTTATATTTGGGGCTTGGAGTATATACAGCATGGAGGATGGGCAAACCTGAAACCTTTTTTGCATTTTGTGCGTTTGCGGTGATGATGCATGTAGTCTATATGGCAGGATATTTATGTGTGAGTTACTTTCTCGAGCAAAAAACACTGCATATATGGCTGCAGACCCCGCTGTCTGTAAGTAAGCTGCTGTTGGCAAAGCTTGTTAATGGGTTGGGGGCTCTTGCACTTTCATTATTCATTACTAGCGTTGTAACGCTTATTGCCGGAACGATGGTAATGGACATTTTTCAATTCAATTCGGATATGGCATGGTCTGATGTCATTTACATTGGCACCTTTCTAGTCATTCATATCCTGCTTATTTCTTTCTACATTGGACTAGGTTTAACGTTTTTGTGGGCGATTTATCTCGTAACCACAAAAAACCTCGGTAAAGTAAGCGGATGGGTAATCGGGCTCGGAGTCTTTTTCTTTGGGCCGTGGCTTCTCGCAAAATGGGAAGATACCAAATTATTTGATGCTCTATTTATATGGGGGAAAGTCAACCTTAAATATAGCGACTTCGTATATGGAGTCTTTAAGCACGTTTATATTGGCTATTATTTTTACCATCTGCTTTTGGCAATTGTACTATTTCTTGCAGCCAGCTGGTTAATCGAACGAAAAGTTGAGGTGTAGCACATGGCAGACGATTTTAATGCATCCAAACCGATATACATGCAGCTCGCCGACCGGATTAACCGCCAAATTCTTCGTAAAGAACTGGTAACCGGGCAGAAGCTGCCGTCAGTCAGGGAGATGGCGATCCAGTCGGGAGTCAACCCGAATACTGTTCAGCGAACCTACAGTGAATTAGAAAGGATGGGTAGTGTGGAATCAAAAAGGGGTCAAGGGACGTTTGTAACGGAAAACCAATCAGTATTAAACGAACTTCGGCAAAATTTGAAAAAAGAACAGATTTCATCCTTTTTTGCCGACATGAAAGAAATGGGATTTTCAGCAGAAGAAATGATGGCAGGCTTACAAGAGTTTATCTCATCCGAAGAAAGCGGTGAACAGCGTGATTGAATTTAAGAATGTGACCAAGAAATATAGAAACCATCGTGCAGTGGATAACCTTTCGCTGTCATTGCCGCAGGGGAAAATCATCGGAATTGTAGGGGAGAACGGCAGCGGGAAGTCAACAACGATGAAATTAATCTCTGGACTAATCCGGCCTTCTAAGGGCAGTGTATCAGTTGATGGGGAGGAAGTGTCCCGTAATATCAGCAGAAAAGTTTCCTATCTTTCAGAACTGGATACGTATTATTCCTTTTATACCGTTGGAGAAACGATTGATTATTACGCGTCCATATACAGTGATTTTAACCGCAGCAAGGCGGAAGAAATTCTGGACTATATGAAGCTCGACCGCAGCAAAAAGGTGAAGAACCTCTCCAAAGGAAACCGGGGCCGGTTAAAGATAGCTGTCACACTGGCGAGAGAAGTCCCGGTGATTCTCATGGATGAACCGCTGTCCGGGCTGGATCCTATGGTAAGGGATTCCATCGTGAAAGGTCTGCTGTCTTTTGTAGACTTTGAAACTCAAACCATCATTATAACAACACACGAGATTAAAGAGATTGAACCTATTCTTGATCTGGTCGTCTTAATTAAGGATGGAAAGGTACTCCGCATGGAAGACGTAGAGGAAATCCGGATCCATCAGAATGTATCCATCGTGGAATGGATGAAGAAAGAATATGAGTAATGGAGGGGAAGACAATGTGCAGAAAACCTTTGGTAGAACTGCAAGATGTGAAGAAAAAGATTGGGAAGAAAGAGATCATTCACGGATTATCGTTTGATATTTATGGGGGAGAAGTGTTTGGTTTCCTCGGACCGAATGGGGCTGGGAAGACGACAACAATTCGTATGATGGTTGGATTAATGAAGCTCAGCGGCGGAAAAATTTTAATTAACGGTAAAAATATTGAGACGGAATACAAGAAAGCGATTTCTCATATTGGTGCTATTGTTGAGAACCCTGAAATGTATAAGTTTCTTAGGGGTTACCAAAACCTCATCCATTATAGCCGAATGGTGAAAGGGGTAAGCAAGACAAGGATTGCACAAGTGGTGGAACTGGTCGGTTTAACAGATCGGATTCACGAAAAAGTAAAAACCTACTCGCTTGGGATGCGTCAGAGACTGGGTCTTGCACAGGCTTTGCTTCACTCTCCATCTGTTCTGATTTTAGATGAACCGACGAACGGTTTGGATCCAGCAGGTATCCGGGAAATCCGCCACTATCTTCGGGAACTGGCTGAGAAAGAAGGCATTGCTGTTATTGTTTCGAGTCATCTTTTATCAGAGATGGAGCTCATGTGCGACCGGATTGCTATTATCCAGCACGGAAAATTAATCGGCGTTCAGAGCACGAAGGAATTCGTGGAAAGCGGCAGAACAAGAAAAGTGCGATTCCTTGTGGATGAGGTGGCTGCGGCACGACAAGCCGTGAGCCATCATGTGAAGGCTGAACGGATATCTCTTGGCAATGGCTATATTGAGGCAGAGATGGAAAGAGAACTGATACCAGAGGTGACAGCCACTCTTGTGGTTGAAGGACTAAAAGTCTATGGAATCTCATCAGAAACGAAAACGCTGGAAGATAAATTCTTGGAAGTGACGGGAGGAAAAGAGATTGTCTAACTTTATGGGATTGATCCGCAATGAAAATTTGAAAATATACCGGCGTATCGGAAATCTGATCATGCTTGCTTTGCTCATCGGTTTTATCGGCCTGAGCGGAATCATCACAAAGACAGAAAAATCGGCCCCAATAAAAGACAACTGGAAGCAGGAACTTAAAGCAGAAAATGCATCCATGGAAAAGACGCTGAAAAAAGAGCCGATGATGAAGAAGCATAATGAGCGTTTGATCGCGATCAACGAGTATCGTATCTCCCATAATATCAAGCCGCTGGAAATGAAAAATCAATGGTCGTTTGTTAGTGAAAGTCCGGATGCGATTCAGTTTATCTTAATCTTTACCATTATAATAGCGGGCGGTATGGTTGCCAGTGAATTTTCATGGGGGACGATTAAGCTGCTTCTGATTCGTCCTGTAAGCCGAACGACCATACTCGCTTCCAAATACATTTCTACTCTTCTTTATGCACTGTTGATGATTCTCATCACGTTTGTTGTATCATGGCTTCTTGGCGGAGTGCTCTTCGGGTTCGAAGGAAGCCCTCAGTCCTATCTCAGTTATATGGATGGTAAAGTCGTAGAGGAAAACATGATCTGGCACATGTGGAAAGAATACGGCTTTGCGAGCATCATGCTGCTCATGATGGCTACCTTTACCTTCATGATGTCCACCGTATTCCGCAACAGTTCGCTAGCGATCGGTTTTTCTATCTTCTTATCGCTTTCAGGCACACTGATCGTTAACTTCTTTTCTAAGTATGACTGGGTAAAATATATATTGTTCGCTAATGTGGATTTAAAGCAGTATTTTGATGGAACACCTTTCATCAAAGGGATGACCCTGAATTTTTCATTGACTGTACTTGCAGTTTACTTCGTCATCTTCATTGCGCTTACCTGGATTGTATTCAAGAAACGTGACGTGGCTGCTTAATTAAAAAGCTCTGTTAGTCCATTTTGTTGATTTTTGGTGGGGGTGATTGAACCTCCTTTTGAAAAGCAGAAGGGGCTGTCCAAGAAGTCTGTAAGCTGTTGATTTCCGTTCCAGGGTGCTCGCTTTCCGCGGGGCGTGCGGTGAGCCTCTTGGCGCTAGCGCCTGCGGGAGTCTCACCTGTCACGCTAGTCCCGCAGGAGTCTCGCACCTTCCACTTCAATCAACTTTTCATTGAAGATTTTCAAGCCAAAAAGGAGCTGCTGAAGGTCAATTTTCGACTTTCAGGACAGCCCCATCCGCTTTTCAGGCGTTTCATTTGTTTCACTAATCAGCCGGCTCTTATCATCGCCAGCTATCATCCCTTATTATTGGAGAAAAGACTTGAGGGTCTCTTTTAAGCATCAGTATGCGATGCCCAATATACAAGAAAATTAACAATATGCTTTAACAAAGCCAATTAAAAAGGAAAGGGGCTGTCCAAGAAGTCTGTAAGCTGTTGATTTCCGTTCCAGGCTGCTCGCTTTCCGCGGGGCGTGCGGTGAGCCTTACCGGCGTGAACGCCTACTTTTTGGTGCAAGCACCGGCGGGAGTCTCACCTGTCACGCTAGTCCCGCAGGACAAGGAAGGCTCCGGCAGCTTTTTATCGCACGAAGAAAATGTGAAGTTCATTTTCGAGGAGTCTCGCATNGCATCTTCCACTTCAATTAACTTTTCATTGAAGATTTTTCAAGCCAAAAAGGGGCTGCCTGAAGGTCAATTTTCGACTTTCTGGACAGCCCCTTTCTTATTTTTCATCCTTCACGGCATCGTTTAGTTTTCTAGTGTTTCCTTTGGCATTTATGAATTCAAGAACCTGATTAAGTCCATCGGTGTCATTTGCTGTATCCTGGTTGATTTCAAGGCGTGTCTTTTCTGAGTTATTCTTCTTATTCATTATAATCAAACCTCCCTTCTTTATCCTTTCCCTTCGGTGGTGGATGCTACACGTATTGAGCGAGTCAGGAAAGCTTTCTGCTCGACCTCAGCCGGGTACGAAGGGGTGTGGCAGAGGCTTTTTTGGGTTGTGAGTTATTTCTGATAAGGCCGCTGTCTATACCATAACGCGGCCGGTGCTTGACCTCCTTAAATACTTTTCCAACATATTCCCCAACAAGTCCGATTCCCATCAGCTGAAGTCCGCCAATGAACCAGATGGACAGGATGATGGATGTCCAGCCCGGTACAGTGTATCCGTTAAACTTCTGAACTATAGCGAAAATCCCTGCGATTGCACTGAACACTAAGAATAAGAAGCCGGAAATGGTCAAGAAGCGGATTGGCTTGATGCTGAATGATGTAATTCCGTCGAACGCAAAGGCGAGCATTTTCCGAAGTGGATATTTCGATTCTCCTGCAGCTCTTTCTTTCCGGTCATAATAAACTTCTGCTGAAGAAAAGCCGAGAAGGGGGACGACCCCGCGCATGAAGAAATTTCTCTCACGGTACCGTCCAAGTTCTTCTAACGCTCTTTTGCTCAGCAGCCGGTAATCGGCATGGTTATAGATGAGTTCGACGCCCATCTTGTCCATAACTCTGTAAAACCATTGAGCAGTATGCCGTTTGAAGGCGGTGTCGTTTTTCCGTTCTCTTCGTATTCCGTAAACTACATCATGTCCTGCGCGATACTTGTGGATGAATTGCCGTATCGCCTGCACATCGTCCTGCAAATCAGCATCGATTGTGATAATGCAGTCAGAATAGGCTTTTGCCGTATCCATTCCAGCAAGGAGGGCGTTCTGGTGACCGGCATTCTTCGCCAGTTTAATTCCGTTCGCATGGTGGTTTGTTTTATGTAAAGCGGTAATAAGCTCCCATGTTTTGTCCTTGCTTCCATCATCTACAAAGAGCATGCTGCTTTCTGGAGAAATAAGTGTTTCTGAAATCATTTCTTTGAGTATGGATGTCAGTTCCCTTGCGGTGATCATGAGCACTTCCTCTTCGTTATAGCAAGGAACCACAATCGTCAAGATGGGCAATCGATTACTGTTCATTCTATGGTAAAGACCTCCTTATTTCTCATCTCTCCGCCTACTCGTAACGGGTGGCTTCAATGGCATTTGTTGTTTCTTGTAAATGACGAAGATGTTCACGGGCATGAAAAAGCCTCTTTGTCTGTTCCTCTGTCAATCCATCCGTTTGTCGGGATTGCTGAACCATATCGTGGGCATATTCCAGCAATTGTTTCGCCTGCTGGAATTCTTCGGGATTGTTGTTTCCTTGTGATTCTTCAATGGCTTTTCTTGCATTCTCTACGCACTCTAAAGCATTGCTGTATAGGTTTTGATGATCCATCGGCCGACTCCTCCTGTTATTTTTCTTATTCTTAACATGTGTTTTGGAGAATTTTGTTATACGTTTATGCCATAAATCCCATCACAAAAAAGGCGTACAAGTTCTGATAGCTGAATAAACTTGTACAAACAGAAATTACAGGCGGAGGTTTTCAGTGGGGATTTTACTTAAATACATGCTTTTAGGATTGTCGTTGGCCGCTCCAATTGGACCAATTAATGCTGCACAGATGGATAAAGGTATACGAAGCGGTTTCTGGCATGCCTGGATGGTGGGACTTGGAGCAACGACAGCAGATGCAATCTACATGGCTCTTGTTTATATGGGATTGGTTCATTTTTTGGATGCTCCCGTCATCAAAGCCTTTCTCTGGCTGTTTGGGTGTTTTGTTTTAATCTACACAGGCATTGAAAGCTTTCAAAGTTCTGGAGTGATGGTTCTTTCAAAAAAGCAGGGAAGCGAAAAAACATGGAGATGTTTCTTATCAGGCTTTTTCATGTCACTGACCAATCCTCTGACTATTCTTTTTTGGCTTGGCATTTATGGTTCTGTTCTGGCAGAGACAGCGGCGACTTATCATAAACAGCAGCTTATTCTGATCAGCGGGGCGATTTTCAGCGGAATTTTGCTTTGGGATTTTACGATGGCTCTTGTAGCCAGCAGTTTCAGGCGGTATTTGGCAGATTCCTTGCTTAAATTGATCTCACGTATATCTGGCCTTTCACTCATCTGCTTCGGCTGTTATTTCGGATATCAGGCCTTTAAATTTTTATGGAATTAGGCAGTGCCTTTTTGAGAAGATAATATAGAGGATCATTTGGGTATACAATGGTAGAGAAGGGAGATGAGTCAATGGGTGTGGCAGGAAGTTGAGACTCTATAAATGGATTTGCTATTTACTTGCACTATTCAATCTGGCTGATGCTTTCCTGACCTACAGGCTTCTGAAGCACGGCGGGGAAGAATTAAACCCGGTCATGCGGCTTCTCTTTGATTTTCATCCATTTGCCTTTATAGCGGTGAAAATTTTGTTTTCGTTCCTTGTTTTGCTTCTGTCTTTTTTACCGCTTCGCAGCAAGATAAAGTTTTTTGTTTACATTGCTTTTTTTGTCTACCTTTTAATAATGGGCTGGCATATCTACATACTGCTGATTTTGTCCATGCAATAAAGAAGCGCACAGCCTCAGTCTGTGCGCTTGTTTTATGATTCCTTGATAAAGAAGGATCGATGTTTGTCCATTATTTCTTTGTAATCTGAAGTTACTTTGTCCTGAGAAATCCCCAGGCTGGAACTGATGTAGTCTATATACTTTTCATCCGGCATAAGCCATGAATTGTACTGTCGTTTCAAGTAATTTTCTGCAGACTGAAATTCCTCAAATGATTTCGGTACGGGTAGGCTGTTATGAATAAGCTTCCATTGTTTGTCGCTTGTTTGAAAGAGGTTTGTAATTTCTCTATTGTAATTAATAAATAGTGTACCATAGACATTTTCTCGCACGTTCCATTCGTTGTCGTGTGCATCACGACGTCTTGGCGGAATCTCAAAGGCAGGAAGAACGAAGCGCTGGAATCCTTCAGGTGTCAGGGTGCATCCAGAGGCTTTCGGATGTCCGCCGCCACCGAACTGTGCTGCATACTTTGACACGTCGACGTGGTCATATATCGTACGGAAACCGGCTCTTTTTCCGCCAATGTTTAAGATCACGATCAGATCAAGATGCGGATTTTCGCGGTTCAGTTCATTGCCAAGCTCTGAATGATGGCTTTCCGCATGAACGATTCCGATTCGATACGGTTCCCCGCCAGTCTTGTAAACCGTATCCCATGTTTCAGCCATTTGTCTTTGCTTTTTCTTAATATACGCTTTTCGGCTGTCTTCTTCGAGCTGAAGGATTGTTTCTTCCGTTTCGGAAAAATGGAAGTGTTCTTCTGTTTTTAACCGTTCCAGCATATTTTTTTCAAATTCACCCGGAGGCAGCAAAAAGAAAAGGTCGTTTAGCCGCTTGGCATTTTCGTTTTCATTCTCAAACCATTCCCACGTATCATACTGTCTGACGAGCTCTACAAATTCTTTTAATGCTCCTTGGTCCTTCAACAGCCCTTTCTTTATATAATGTTCATAAAGGAGAGAGGTAGCAGAGGTGAGCCTGCCATCCTCTTGTTTTGTCTGAACAAGACCCCATTCAAATTTATTGAAATGATCGGCAGTCACATGATGATCGATGAGCTGCACTTCTCGCCCACTTTCGTACCGTGACTGAAGTTTTCCAGCGAGTTCATCATTTACTGCAATATCCGTTATGTATACCGGTTTTTTTTCCTGCTCTGGATCAAGCAAAAAATCAGAAACACGGCGATTAATATTATCATGCGAGCAGTAAAACGTTTCTACATTTTCTTCTCCCAATGCAAGCATGGCAACGATGCCGCATGACTTCCCATCAAGGTCATTATGTGAAAAAAGTTTCATTTCACTAACGCCTCCTTTCTCAATTCCATATTCAATAGTATAGGCACGAGCCCTTTCTTTCAACCGAAAAAAGGATTTTTCTCACTTCAGCAGAAATAATAGTGAGTTATCCATCTTTTTTTACAGGTGAAAGGAAGTAAACATGATCAATTTAAAAGAACAATCCCACAAAATGGCTAAAGTCTATCAAAGAAATGAAAAGATAGCGGGTGTCCTTCTTGCAGGCTCCGTTTCAAGAGGATGGGAGGACAGCCATTCAGATATTGAACTGCATATCTTATGGAATGAAGCACCGAATGATGAAGATCGGCTAAAACCAATAAAGGAAGTAAAAGGGGAAGTCATTGATTTCTTTCCATTTGAAGATGAGGAATGGTCAGAAACGTACCTTGCAGCGGGCATCAAATTCGAGATCAGCAATTTTTTAGTAAAAACGGTTGAGGATGTGATCCGCCAAGTCGTGCAAGAAGGGAATATCAATTATGACCTTCAGTGTCTGGCTGCTTCTGTTCATGATGGACATGTTTTGTATGAGAAAGACGATATATTGTTACAGCTAAAGGAACTTGTGAAAGAATATCCTGTGCTTCTTGCTGAATACATGATTCTTGAAAATCTGGAACTTGGAAGCCGCTGGAATAACCGCAGGGCATTGTTCGACCGCGAGGATTGGCTTATGTATTATGATCTTCTTACAGCTGTACAAAAAAAGCTGCTCGGTGTCCTCTTCGGCTTGAATAGCATGTATGTTCATCATCCAGCATTCAAGTGGATCGAAAACAGCATCAAGGAGATGAAAATTGCTCCGGAAAATCTCTATGCACGATTTTCTGACATTTTAACGGGCGTTCCTCAGCACAGTTTAACAGCACTTGAGGAACTCACCGAGGAAGTGTTTGCACTTGCAGAACGTCATCATCCGTACTTGCCGGTAAAGGAGAAAAGACAACGGGCGGAATTCACAAGGCCTCATCACCAGTAAGAGGAGGGGAAATATGTGGGATATGATAATGGAGAGTGCCATCATTGCGTTTCTTACTCAATATGATCGAAACAAACGGTTTGATTTAAAAAGCTTTGTGTTTTCATTTATTTTTGCATGTGCTGCGCTTTTTATCTATAAAACAGTAGTTTCATACTTTCATTTCTCCATTCTTTACATCGAATCCCTGAAAGATATAAACTCTGGTTTGGAGCAGCAGTGTTCTTTTAATTTCCCTGTACTTTATCTTATAAGAGCTGGAAAGGGCATAAGAAGAATCAGAAAAAGACAGAAGACGAGGCGGAGGGCAAATAGCTCCCGCTTATTTATTTTCTGAATCTAATGACCCAGGAAAACAGCAGAAAATATAGAATTCAAGCTTTTTTTCCTGAAACCTCTGAATCTAGAATAGAACTAAATTCTCATTTTTCTGAAAACGGTTGTTTTTGGACAAATATAGTGCTAAAATGATGCAAACACCTATTCCCATACCCTCAGAAGTTAATGTCAAAAGAAGGGAGGCAGCCGGTAACGGTTATTCCAGATTCTTTTAAAGGCATAGCTTATTTACACTTACCGCTCCCTGTCACTTTTCAATGTTTATTACATCTTTACCTGTTGCATCATCACCTATATAAAGGAGGAAGGACTTATGAGTGAAGTTCGTTTAATTCCTTTTAAGTTAGAAGAAGTGCTGCAGACTGCCGGTGAAGAAATTCCGTATGGTATACAAATGATCAACGCTCCTGCGGCGTGGGATCAGGGAAATAAGGGAAAAGATGTTGTCGTTGCCGTTCTTGATACAGGCTGTGATGTAAATCATCCTGATTTAAAAGAACGTGTCATTGGGGGGAGGAATTTTACCAGCGATGATCCAGAAGACTATTTGGATGGACACTATCATGGGACACATGTTGCCGGTACGATAGCAGCATCCATTAATAAGCTTGGAGTTGCAGGAGTAGCACCAGAGGCGAAACTTTTAATTCTTCGAGTGCTCGGCGCTGATGGAAGCGGAAGCTACCAGGGAATCATTGACGCCATTAACTACGCTGTAGAATGGCGAGGGGAGAATGGAGAAAGAGTCAGGGTGATGTCCATGTCCCTGGGTGGGCCTGACGATGTACCTGAAATGCATGAGGCAATTAAGAATGCTACAGCCAACAATGTGATGGTTGTCTGCGCGGCTGGAAATGAAGGAGATTCAAGTGAGAGGTCAGATGAGCATGCTTATCCAGGCTATTATAAAGAAGTCGTGCAAGTAGGCGCAGTGGATGAACAAAAGCATTTGGCGGACTTTTCGAATACGAACGATGAGATTGATTTAGTAGCACCCGGCGTAAACGTGCTTTCCACGTATCCAGGTGAAAAGTATGCCAAGCTGTCAGGAACTTCCATGGCAACTCCGCACGTTTCAGGTGCATTAGCTGTACTGATTTTAAAAGAAGAAGCCGAATTTGGCAGGGAACTCACCGACCCAGAGATTTATGCCCAGCTTTGTAAAAATACACAATCCATTGGACTTACCAAAAAAGGGGAAGGCAATGGTTTACTTTATTTGGGTATGGAATCCAGAAAAGAAGCTAGCCAGAAAGAAGAAAAAAATGTAACAGTTCCAAAGTAAAATGACAATCCCATTTTAAAAGGGAGGATGTTGTTGATGGCGGTGTATAAGGTATTGTCCTTAATGATCAGCTTTGCCATGCTTACACTGAGAATGGCGGAGGAACGTAACCGCAGAAGCAAAAAAACATCCGCTCACCGAAACAAGGAACGGCCCGAACGTAAACGGGCGTAATTATAGAAAAAGCTGATCCTCACGAAGAGATCAGCTTTTTTATCTGCTTATTTTTTAACCTTATAAGTCGTAGCATTGCTTGTGTTCTTTGCTTTGTCGGTTGCTGTAACGGAAAGAATTGTACCCGCTCTTTGAGCTTTCATCTTCACTTTATATTTCCCGTATTTGTCAGCAACGTTCTTGCCAAGCGTTGTCTTACCTTTCTTTACTAGAACGGTAGAATATGCTTCTGCTGAGCCGCCTACCGTTGTTGTTTTTGAGGTGATGGCAGAAACCTTTGGAGCAGAAGGTGCTGTCTTATCAGCGACTTTAACGGAGAAAGCAGGACTAACCGCATTCAAGCTGTCTTGATAGGTTACAGATAGTATGGTTCCGGCTTTTTGTTTAGGAATAACAAGATTAAAAACACCTTTTGAGTCAGCATTCTTGGAGATGATTGTTTTGCTCCCCTTTTTTACTGTTACCTTCATGCCTTTTGGTGCTTTACCTGAAAGACTTGTATCATTATCATCGACTGGATTGACAGAAGGCTTGGACATTGCTTTGGTGATGTAAGCAGATGAGATATACCATGTGCCCTTTTCACCCGGAACAGTTACAGGAAACCAGACAAACTGATTGATGCTCTTTGGTGTTTGATCATACTTAAAGGTGTCTGTGATCGTTAAAGGGGTATTTTTTTTAATGTATTTAGAAGAGCTTTCTGTGGTTGGAGCTTTTCTTATCTTCACGTGTGTGAATGAAGGGTCATCCCAGCTAGTTATGGCTTTGTCGTTCTTCTTCATTAAATATCTTGAAGCATGAAGCCTTTTGGTTATGCTGTAAGATTTTTTTATAAACTTAATATTGTCAGATTTGGTTGGATCATATTGAAAATCATTTGTTGAGAATGCTGGTTTTTGGAGGTTTGTATCCCCTAAGAAACTGTCCGCATTCAAGAGAGACATTACTTTTTCCTGGTAAGCATTTGTATTCGGCTTTCCTGTTTTTTGAACCACCGGGCTATTTATTGGTTTAATGCCATTGTAGGCCATGATTGCAAAGTACCATGATTCAAGCACACTCTTGTCTTTTGGCAGTACAGCAGGCAACTCGGAATTCTTATACTTAGAGGCAAGAAGGTTAACTCCGAAAGCTATGTTGTACGGGATGCTATATTTTAGCATTTCTAGTTTTACAGGATCATAGTTTTTCGGAACGGTAATCTGCATAATACCAATGCCGTTATCATGTGAGATGACGGGCTGACCCTTTTTATCGAACTGCTTCCATCCATTGTTTTCTTTTGAGGCAACAGCCTTCACGATCTCCGGTGGTATGCCGGCTTGGAGTGCTGCGTTTGTCAGCAAACAGTTCATATGCTGAAAACTGGGATTGGTTCCTTTTTTTAAAGTGCCGAATGAAGTGCATTTTGCCTGGATATCCGTCGTTTCCGCAGCATGTGCATCATTCGCAGGCCACAGACCGATGGCGAGGCAGCCTGCCATACCAGCTTTTAAAAGCAAAGATTTCATTTCCTGTCCTCCGTCTCTATTAATCTCTTTATATTCTACCATAATTTTCAAGTTTAATTGTGTGAAATAATTGAAGGTATTGGAATCGTGAGAAGGATTCTGAGGGCTATTAAAGAATATAGTAGACAGACATCGATAAAGGAGGCGGTTTTTATGTCAAACCAAAATCAACTTATACAAAGGAAAGATCTAGTTTAGTTAAAAATTGAGGAGATGAGTGCTTGAAACAAGCCTTGCTAGTAATTGATGCGCAGCAGGAGTTGCTGGACGGAAAAAAAGAAAATGAAGAAGTTTATCAAAAAGAACAGCTGATCCAAACGATAAATAACGTCATTGGTAAAGCGATGAACTTAGACGTGCCGATCTTGTTTGTTAGAGATAAGGATGTCGCAACTGGTGAGGGAAAAGGATTTCTTGTTCATAAGGACATCAATGTGCCTGACGATTCCCCTGTTTTTGATAAGAAAGCAACCAATGCCTTCTATGGCACAGATCTGCTGGAATTTTTGAGAACGAACGAAATGAAGCATCTCGTGATTATGGGATGCAAGACAGAGCATTGCATCGATTCGGCAGTAAGGATGGCCACTGTGCAAGGATTTGATGTAACCCTTGTAAAAGAAGGGCATTCGACAACGAATTCAAAAACGCTGAACGCCGACCAGATCATTGCCCACCACAATGAGATCCTTCACGGTCATTATAATGTCGATCACTTTTCCATCGTAAGAAGTGCTGACGAAGATGTGTTTAAACCTATACATGACAACTACCGATAAGCTTTAGCTGAAACGGGGAGACCTTATTTACAGGGTCTCCTTTTGTTTGAACTTTCTTAATACAAATTTTGATGTACCTTGCAGAGTATCACCACTAACTGATGCTTCCAGAGACCCTCAAGTCTTTTTCTACGAAAGAGGGTGGGATAGCTGGCGAGGAGCCAGCTGTTCT
The DNA here is from genome assembly GCF_001510655.1 of Fictibacillus sp. FJAT-27399. GTDB lineage: Bacteria > Bacillota > Bacilli > Bacillales > Fictibacillaceae > Fictibacillus_C > Fictibacillus_C marinisediminis. The sequence continues at coordinate 14,025 of NZ_LMVC01000001.1, forward strand.
GTGTAACAGATGAAGAGCCTGAAAATCAGAGGGGCTGTCCTGAAAGTCGAAAATTGACCTTCAGCAGCTCCTTTTTGGCTTGAAAATCTTCAATGAAAAGTTGATTGAAGTGGAAGGTGCGAGACTCCTGCGGGACTAGCGTGACAGGTGAGACTCCCGTAGGCGCTAGCGCCAAAAAGTAGGCGTTCACGCCGGTAAGGCTCACCGCACGCCCCGCGGAAAGCGAGCACCCTGGAACGGAAATCAACAGCTTACAGACTTCTTGGACAGCCCCGTCTGATTTTCAATCCCACCCTATACATTTCAAGCTCCATAGTTTAACCAGCGTTCATATTAAGAAAGTCTTAAGATTTATGCTCGCAGATTGTTAAGATTTACAGGTTAAGATACAGGTAATCCCAAAAAAAGGAACATGATATAATTTTGAAAGGAGTGTGAGAAACCATGAGCGAATTCACAGTGCTGGTTGTAGATGATGAAAAAGAAATACGCGATGCGATAGAAATTTATTTGAAGAATGAAAAGATGACGGTTATTCAGGCGGCTGATGGCCTGGAAGCAATTGAAAAGCTTAATGAAAAAGTCATTCATTTAATCATACTGGACATTATGATGCCTCGGCTTGATGGCATAGCGGCAACCTTTAAAATCCGGGAACAGAAAAATATCCCCATTATCATGCTGAGTGCCAAAAGTGAAGATACCGATAAAATCCTCGGCCTTCAGATTGGAGCTGATGATTATATGACAAAGCCTTTTAATCCGATTGAGCTGATCGCCAGAGTGAAATCACAGCTTCGAAGGTACATGACGTTAGGGAATTATGAAGGCAAAAGTAATGTTATCAACCTAAATGGGCTTACTCTTGATAAAGAGGCAAGGGAAGTCGCGGTTCTTGGGGAAGCAGTAAAGCTGACCCCTATTGAGTACAAGATTGTAGAGCTATTAATGTCCCATCCTGGAAGAGTGTTTTCCATTCATGATATTTATGAGAGGGTGTGGCAGGAGCCTTGCTACAATGCAGAAAATACGGTCGCCGTACATATTCGGAAGATCAGGGAAAAGATCGAAATCGATCCGAAAAATCCAAGATATTTAAAGGTGGTATGGGGTATTGGATACAAGATGGAAAAGTAAACTTGGCCAGGTGGCCTGGGTGATATTATTTACGATAGGATTGAGCGGTACGCTGGCATTTCTGAATCATTGGGATTCTTATATGGGAAAAAGTTATTTTGAAACAGATGAATTTAAGGGTGAGTTCGAAACCTTTCTAGGCTACCTTCATATTTATGAGGTGAGTAACCTGACGAGTGAGGAGCTCAAGGGTAAAATTACGGTTTCCAAAGAGGAAATAAAGGAATACCGATACAGAAATGGTGACTTATCGGAGCAAATTTCAAGCATACAAGACCAGTTCAGACCCCAGCTTGAAGAAGCCAACACGAACCATGATAAAAAGCTGGAATCTTATTTTAAAAAACAAAGAGATAAAAAGATTGAAGACATTCAAAAGAACTTTGAAAGCGATAAGTATGTTAAGCAAAAAGTAACGAAAGAAAAAGAAGAGCAAATCGATCAATTTATTGAAAATAAGAAAGCCGTTCAACAAGAATTCCAGCAGTGGCTATCTTCTTTTGAATATTATTTGCAAAACAATGAAACAGCAGAAGTTTTTACAAATTTAACAGCAGCTAATAAAGAAGATGCATACAAAAAGCTGGAAAGCAGTAATATGCTGTACCTGCAAAATTATACTGGCGAAAAAAATAGTTACTTGTCCATTTCTGATTATTCGCCTTCTTTATATGATGAGGGGGATTCACAACAAGCAGCCATGGGAATTCTGGCTGATGATCATTCTGTTCTAGAAGGGAAAATTGGTGTCCCGAAGGCTTTGCCAGCAGACAGCATGTTATATGATCAGTACAAAATGTTCAAAAGAAACCAGCAGTTCTTTTTCCTTTATAGTGCGGCAGGACTGATCGCTTTATGTGTCAGTATTTGGCAGGCAAAAAAACATCAGCTGCTGCGGTTAATCGCTCACTCACCCTATATAACGCTTTATAAAAAAATACCTGTTGATCTAAAAATCGGCTGTATGATTATTTCTGCTATTGTGTTCTTTATCTCACTTGGGGTTGCGACTGATTACAATATTTATGGATCTTATGCCAGCATGATTGATGAAGCGGTCATCACTATTGGATTCGCAACCTTTATTACTGGATTGACCCTCATCCAGCTGATCTGGCTCATTTCCGAATGGAAAGAAAGCGGTTGGACTAAAGGATATTGGAAAACATCTTTAACCTATCGTTTCTGGCATGATTTAGAGAAGTTCTTCCATTTTCGAAGTCTTGCTTTCCAATACTTGATCTTACTAATCGTCATTTTCGCATCCGGATTTGGAGTAGGCTTTGTTTTATATCAAGTTCAGCTGGTCGGTTTATATCTTGTTCTATTTATGGTCGTAACGGTTCCTGTTTTGATGTTCTCGCTCAAAAAAATCTCTTATTTCAACAGAATCATCCTCCATTCAAGCGAACTTGCGGCAGGGAACATGGAGCCGGATTTAAAGGCGAAAGGGAGTTCTGCTCTAGCAGGTTTGGCCCGAAATATCAATACGCTGAAACATGGAGTTAAGTCTCTCCAAAAATCGGAGGCAAAGAGTGAACGGCTCAAAACAGAACTGATTACAAATGTAAGCCACGATCTCAGGACCCCTCTGACTTCCATTATTACGTATACAGAGCTTTTAAAGACCCCTGATCTAGATGGAGAGAGCAGGGAAGCCTACGTGCAGATCATTGATAAAAAGTCAAAACGGTTAAAGGTTTTGATAGAAGATCTGTTTGAAGCTTCCAAGATGGCAAGCGGAAGTATTGAACTTATGAAGGCTAGAGTGGATATCGTTCAGCTGCTGCAGCAGGCATTGGCTGAGTACGATGAAGCGATTGAACAATCTACCCTCCAAATCAGGATGTCTGCTTCCGAACAGCCGATTGATGCGTATGTTGATGGACAAAAAATTTGGCGGGTGTTTGACAATCTGATTGGAAACATCCTTAAATATTCTCTTGAGAACACACGTGTGTATATAGCGATTGAAAAAAGGCAGGATATAGCCGTTCTTTTCTTTAAGAATGTCTCGAAATATGAATTGGGAGGCAACACAGAAGAATTGTTTGAACGATTCAAGCGCGGAGATACCTCTCGTCATACAGAAGGCTCTGGACTGGGGCTGGCGATCGCAAAATCCATTATTGATCTTCACGAGGGCAGCATGGACGTTGAAGCAGACGGCGATCTTTTCAAAGTAACCATTGAACTTGATTTAGCATAAAGAAAGGGGGCCTTTTAATTCAAAAAGGTCCTCTTCTCTGTCTTTCTACTGTATCCTAAAACCGATGCTATAAAGGGCGTCTCTCAAATTGTTCATAAATTTTGGCGGAGGAAAGGCCAATTCCCAGCAGCTGGACTGCTGTCTGAGCTACATCAGGTTTAATACCTGATAAAATCGTCGAAACACCGAGCAGCTTCAGGCTGTTGATACTCCACTTCAAAAATCGTAATTTTTTGGAAGCAGAATCCGTTGTAGGCAAAGTTACGCCTCATGTTAAAGATTCAAACAAAACCTGCAGGAAGAAGAGAAGTTTGTTATGGTAAGGAGAGAAAAATAAATAAATATTTTGTTTACTTTTTTGAAGGGTTTTGTTTTATTATAGGAAAAGACTGAATGTAAGAGGTATATCATATGCTAAATGTTTATTACACTGACAGTGCCAATCAAATGACAGAGATGGAAGATATCAAAAAAGGGTGCTGGATTAACTTGATTGCACCTACCAATGAAGAAATCAATTTGGTTGTAGAAAAAATCGGAATTGATCCGGATTTTTTACGAGATGCCTTGGATGAAGAAGAACGGTCCAGGGTTGAAAAAGAAGGAAACACCGTGAGCGTTATCGTAGACCTTCCAATTCTTGTTTCTGATGAAAATGGAATACAGTATGATACGTTTCCGCTTGCCATGATCTCAACTGATTCTCACTTTATTACCGTTTGTCTTAGGGAGAACCCTATTCTGGAGTTGTTTGCGAAACATAAAGTCAAGAATTTTTATACCTACAAGAAAACACGCTTTGTCTTTCAGCTGCTTCAAATGATCGCAACTTACTATTTGCGGTACCTGCGCCAGATCAACCGTAAAACGGAGCAGATCGAAAATGAACTGAGAGAATCATTGAAGAATGAGGATTTATTTGAGCTGCTCAGACTTGAAAAGTCCCTTGTCTATTTTGCGACCTCACTTAAGTCGAATGATGCTGTACTGGAGAAGTTATTGAAAGTCAGCTATCTGAAGATGTATGAAGAGGATAAGGATCTTCTTGAGGATGTCATTATTGAAAATAAACAGGCGATTGAGATGAGCCTGATTTATCGAAATATCTTGAAAAGTTTAATGGATGCTTTTTCTTCGGTTATTTCGAATAACCTGAACGTGGAGATGCGGTTCTTAACTTCCATTACGATCATACTCGCTCTTCCTACCATGGTGGCGAGTTTCTATGGCATGAATATTCCTTTGCCGTTTCAAAAGTATCCCCATGCATTTTTCGTAAGTCTATGCTTGGCATTCGCACTTTCAGGCCTCGTCTCCTTTATTTTTTGGAAAAAACGTTTCTTTCGCAAATAAAAGATTATGGATAAAAAAGGTATCTCCTATTATAGGAGGTCCTTTTTACGTTTTTGAAAGAAAACGCTTTCTTATTTAAGTCGTTTGGGTTTACAATCAGGTTATCTTATCTTTAAAATTGTGTTAACATTGTAAAGCGATAGAAAGAACTTTTAAACGTATGAGTATCCTATGACCGTTTATATAGAATATTAAGCATAGTGATCCAAAAAGGAGATGCCAGCAATGAGCCAGATGATGTTAGAGAATGAGTCGTTCTCGCCCTATCTTTCTTTTTCAAGAAACGAGTGGGCGAGCCTGTATTCGGCCGATATACAGCCGTTAACGGAGTGGGAGATATCGGAGCTTCAGGGAATCAACGAAAACGTTTCTCTAGATGAGGTGTCCTCCATCTATTTGCCGCTTTGCCGGCTGCTGAACCTGTATGTCACATCCTCACAGCAGCTGCATCAGCAGTCCAATGCTTTTTTGAGAAAACAAATAAAAAAGCCGCCATTCATTATAGGGATTGCGGGGAGCGTAGCCGTAGGAAAAAGCACGACATCAAGAATCATTCAGGCGCTTCTTTCAAGGTGGCCGAATACACCGAAAGTTGAGCTCGTAACGACGGATGGCTTTTTATTTCCGAATGCTGTCCTGGAGCAAAAGGGGCTTATGGGGCGGAAGGGATTTCCGGAGAGCTACGATCTAAAAGGTCTGATTCATTTTTTATCCGAACTAAAATCAGGCAAGCGAGACGTTGAGGCTCCAATTTATTCCCACTTGGAATATGATATTTTGCCTGACCGGGTACAGACGATATCAGAGCCTGATATTGTTATTGTAGAGGGAATAAACGTCCTGCAGGTTCCAAAACAAAAACGGAATAAGCAAACACCGCAGATTTTTGTCTCTGACTTTTTTGATTTTTCCCTTTATGTTGATGCGGACGAAGAAGAGATCAAGAAATGGTATGTTGAGCGATTTAAAATTCTAAGAAACACAGCATTCCAAAGCCCGGTTTCGTATTTCCATCGGTATGCTGATCTAAAAGATGATGATGCCATCCAGTTCGCGTTGAATATTTGGAACACCATCAATGGATTAAACTTGCGTGAAAACATTCTTCCTACGAAGTACAGGGCTCATCTGATTTTAGAAAAAGGAAAAAATCATTCGGTTTCCGGCATTAAAATGCGGAAGATGTAATGGATGAACGAAAAAAGACCCAAATAAAGGGTCTTTTTTTTGTTATCTTGAAAAAACAAAAAAATATCCTAAAAGGACATGACATGATACATAAGAGGGTATTAAACAAATAGGTGAGTCGAAAATGTAAAAAAGAAAAATTCATACAAAGTTCTCTTTTCTATTTTTTGTTTTTGGAGTAAAATAACGATACTTTCAAAAAAGTAACTTACTATCTTCAGGATACCGATATATCCCACTATACTTTTTGATCGAAAACCAGCATGGGAGCTGATGTTATGGAAGATCAAGGCTTAAATCGTCATGTTTTTTTGGCAAAGCTTATCACACAATATGCCTATCTCCATCGTAAAACGGTAGGGCCTGCTGCCGAGGAGTATATTCGGCAAATCGGTATACGTTCGGGGGGATGGATCGAGGGTTTTTATAATGAAAATTCCGCCCCTTGGTCAATAGATCAGTATGCAAATGTCATTATTGATATAAAAAACAGAATCGGCGGCCATTTTGAGATTGTCACGGTAGAAAAAAACTGTGTGGTCGTCAAAGCCAATTCATGTCCATTTGGAAGCGTAGTTCGTGATGCTCCTCATCTTTGTATGATGACATCGAGTGTATTTGGCGGAATTGCCGCCAGAAAATTCGGTTACGGTAAAGTAAGCCTCAGGAAAAGAATTGCTCTTGGTGAATCCAACTGTGAAGTAGCCATCTATTTTTCTCCTAATGAAACGGAAGATGGCTTGGTTTATGAAGACTTGCCGGTTACTCCAGTTAATGCGGATCTTTTTTTGTGGGAAGAAGAAACCATAAAGATGCTGAACGAAGAGCTTAGGCGAAGCGATGACATGCTGGTAAAATTATTAGATGAATTGGAAGTATTGAAACAGCAGGTAAAAGAAAGCGGCAGTAAACAAAAAGCTTAAAAACCCTGATGAAATTTAACGCATGGTGAAAAACCACGCGCTTTTTTTATTAGGCAAAAGATCAAGATCATGGTTCCTCTAGTTTGAAAGCTTGAATAATAGGTAAAAGATAAGAGTACATACAGAAGGAGTGGAGTAGCCTTGAAATTAAAAACAGCCAACCTCAGATCTGTAAAAATGTCTTATATCGATGAAGGTAAAGGAGATCCAATGGTGTTGCTTCATGGTTTTTGCGGCAGCCATCAGTATTGGGAGGAAGTCATTCCTGAGCTGGCAAGGGATTATAGAGTGATCGCTCCCGATTTGCGAGGTCATGGGAAATCATCGATAAGTGAATCAGCGTGCGCAGTAGAAGATCTTTCCGAAGATATTAAAGATTTACTCCAGCATCTAGGACTAGAAAAGGTAACGATGTTTGGCCATTCTTTAGGAGGTTATATCACATTAGCTTTTGCAGACCATCAAAGTAACAGGCTGAACGGTTTTTCACTTATTCATTCAACTGCTTTTCCTGATGATGAAGCAGGCAGGAAGGGGAGAGACGAGAAGATTGCCCAGATTAAAGAAGATGGCATGGTTGGGGTCATCGATCAGCTCGTTCCGAAACTTTTCGCTGCTGGAACTCAACAGAAAAGCAGAATAAGCAAAGCGAAGGATATTGGCTATGATACACACGCCGAAGGAGCCATTTGTGCACTGGTTGCGATGAAGAACCGGCCCAACCGGAATGATGTCATTCAATCAGCAAAAATGCCGGTTCTCCTTGTGGCAGGCGACAGTGATCAAGTTATTCCTTCTGAAAAAACCTTTTCAGTTTCCGGTGAGATGATTACACAGATCCTTTTAAAGGAAACTGGCCATATGGGAATGTACGAATCTCCACATGAGCTTATTAAAGAAATAAAATCTTTTATGAAAAAAGTAAAATAAAAAAAAGACTCCTGAAATCAGGAGTCTTTTATAGTCACACTTACTTTTGAACGTTAGCAGCTTGAGGTCCGCGAGCACCTTCAGTGATTTCAAAAGTTACATCTTGACCTTCTTCAAGAGATTTGAAACCGTCGCCTTGAATAGCAGAGAAGTGTACGAATACATCGTCTTGGCCTTCAACTTCGATGAAGCCGAAACCTTTTTCTGCGTTAAACCATTTAACTTTACCTTGTAACATATGATGTTCCTCCTGTGTGGATAATCCCACGATTTATTACTATTCCTGCTCAAATATCATTCAAGACGCAAACCGCTGCGAAGAAGTCATGTACCGAACAAAAATAACTGTTATAACTGTAACATGGTTTAAACTTTTTATCAAGCAAGTTAAGGATTTATTCACTTTTTAATTTAAAATATAAGGAAATGGGGAATAGGAGTGCTAAGGAGGCTGAGATCATGAAGGCACAAGGATATTTGATATTCGGTTTACTTTTTGCCCTGTTGATCGCCGTTTTTGCCGTAGTAAATGGCAACGATGTAGAATTTAATTATATTTTTGGAACGGTGAAATGGCCGCTTGTCCTTATTATATTAGGATCGGCTGCCGTTGGCGGATTGACCGTCGGCTTTTTTGGCATTTTAAAGGTGGTTCAGTTGAGAAATAAGGTGAGACGTCTTGAACATGATCTGAAAAAGCATGAAACCATGCAAAGAGAAGTAGTTTTGGATAAAGAGAGAGGCGTAGAAGAACGAAGCCAGACTCCAGGTTAATCCTGAGTCTGGCCGTTCTCTTTTTATGGAAGTTTATTTCCTCTGGAAGAAACATAAAGCTCATACCATTCTTCGCGTGTCATCATTTCGGACTGTCGGACAGCATCTACAGCATCTTTAATGCGCTGAACGTTGGTCGTACCAATAACTGGCTGAATTTTCGCCGGGTGCCTCATGAGCCAGCCAAGGACAATTGCTTCAAGCGTGGTTCCTTTTTCAGCGGCCATTTTTGCTACTAATTCTTTGGTCTTCGCTTCTGCTTCAGACAATTCCAAAGAGCTGTTCCCTGAAAAAATTCCTTGAGCTAGAGGAGACCAAGCTTGAATCTGAATATCTTCCCGCATGCAATGTTCAATCAAACCGTCAGCAAAATGGACAGACGTTCCAGCCTGTTGGTTAACATGTACGCCTTGATCGACAAAATCAAGCTTATTTAAACTCATCTCCAATTGGTTAACGATCAAGCGCTCGTCTGAATAGGCTTCAAGAAGCTGAATTTGCGCTTTGTTCATATTGGAAACACCGAAATGGAGGACTTTCCCGGCTGATTTTAACTGCTGAAAGGCTTCTGCTACCTCTTCAGGCTCCGTGAGAGGATCAGGGCGGTGAAGAAGGAGAATGTCCAAATGGTCAATCGTAAGCCTTTGCAAAATTTCATCCACTGAACCCAAAATGTGTTCTTTAGAAAAATCATAACGGCCAGGACCGATATCATCAGCAAAGCGGATGCCGCATTTACTTTGAATGATCATTTTGTCGCGTAAGTCTGGATTTCCCTTTAACACATGCCCAAATGCTTTTTCAGCTTTACCCATCGTATAGATGTTGGCATGATCAAACATCGTGATCCCCGAAGAAAGTGCGGCATCAATTGCTTTTTCGGTTTTTAAGATTTCTTCTTCGGAGATGGGGCTGCGGTCCCAATTGCCGCCAAAGCCCATACACCCTAATGCTAGACGGCTAGATGTGATTTCTCGTTTTGCTAAAGGCATCGTACGCATCGAATAACCTCTTTCTTTTTTAGAATAATAAACTAATCACCGTAATTGTAGGCAAGCCGGGGAAAAACTGCAACTTTTATGAACCTTCTGGAGAAGGGAGTTTTTTGTCTCTGCAGCATAAAAAAAAACTGCCGATTACGGCAGTTTTTTTAGTCAGGCCTCAATTATAAGAATGCCTCATATGATCAGCCACGATTTGTCTGTGAATGAGCAGTTCGACCAATGTAAAAGTGAGGGCGATTAAAAAAGTTCCCCAAAATGTTACATAAGCACCGGACATTAATGAACTAATCGCGTAAACCAAAATGTAAGAAACGATGAAGTCAGCTGCAAAAACAGACCAAAAGGACAGGCGGGGCAGAAATACATATTCCATTAAAACAGCAATCGGCGCAAGGATGATTGTAATGATGAAGAAGGGCAGCGGTCTGTTAAAGGTAACACTCTCAAACCAAAACGTGCACAGAAGAAGAATCAGCGGTATGCTGATGATCTTCAGCAATAAACTTTGCATAAAGAAACCTCCTTTTCATTCCATTATTTTCTGCGATAGGTAAGAAATTATGCCATAATTTTAGAGAGAGAAATTGTTGGAATGGGGGAAAAGGATGCAGCCAATCATACATGGATTTCTGCTGGCGTTAGGATTGATACTTCCTTTAGGAGTTCAAAATGTGTTTGTTTTTAATCAAGGTGCCAATCAAAAGCAGTTTAAAAAAGCTTTGCCTGTTATCATAACGGCTTCTATCTGTGATACAGTCCTCATCCTGCTGGCTGTTTTTGGTGTTTCATTGCTGATCTTAAGTTTTTCTTGGCTTAAAATGATTCTATTTGTGGGAGGATTTTTTTTCTTGCTGTTCATGGGCTGGTCCGTTTGGAGAAGTAAGCCATCAAAAAGCAGTGAAGCAGCGGCCCTGCCCATTAAGAAACAAGTGACCTTTGCCGCGTCTGTATCTCTTTTAAATCCGCATGCTCTGTTGGATACAGCAGGCGTAATCGGGACAAGCTCAATCGTGTATAGCGGAGCAGAGAAATTGGGTTTTACAATGGCGTGTATATCCGTTTCCTGGCTGTGGTTTATCGGTTTGGCTTTTGCAGGAAAGTGGATTGGAGAACGGGATGGAAACGGGAAGCGGCTTTTGTTCATAAACCGCTTGTCCGCTATCTTAATTTGGGGAGTTGCGTTATATATTGCTAAGGAGATTATCAAACTGTTATAGATTATTGTTCTGTTGGCTAATTTCTCCTTCATCTAAATAAAGGTTGGCGCTTTCTAAATTTTTATGTTCGTCCACAGAATCTCCCGGAGCATAAGCGTCAGACCCCAGTGGATGTTTTGAATTCAATCCTGTAGCGATGCTAAACTCTTTTTCATCTGGTGCATTGGTTATTGCTTCATCTGTTTTTTGCTGTTTCTTTTTCATAAGGCCTCCTTAAAGTAAGACATTTATAGGGTACGCGGATAGATTATTCATTATTCGAAACAACTCAATGGAATAACATAAAAGTGAGACAAACAGGGTATAACTTAATTATCCTATTGAAGGAGGAGGTATTTGCCATGGAGTACTCTTTGTACAAAAAAGATGGAGCCTTTCCTTGTGATGTAACAATCGATGTAGATAACAACATATATACCGTTCGAGACAGTGATACAACAGGACAGGTTTTTCAAAGTGCACCGGAAGTGGCCTCCTGGATCCAACAAAACTGGGCGCCCGATCAATTTGAAAAGCCTGATGATTATTATGATTTAATGAATACTTTGCAATCGTCGCTGCAAGAGGATGAAATGGAATATTAGAAAAAGCTAAAAGCTGGTTTTTAGGCGTAAGAATTCGGCCTGAAAACCAGCTTTTTTATTTATCGGAATTTAGACAGAATGTGAAAAGAAGGTGCTAATGTGAATCTTTTCGTTCAATCGGAATGTGCTGAAATGTTATCACATCGAACAATCCCATATCAGTAAGCTTTAGTTCAGGTATAACGGGAAGAGCCAGAAAGGATAACGTCAAAAAAGGGTTATAATCATGTGCAAATCCAATCTGCTTTAATGCTGTATTGATTTCGAACATCTTATGATAGACATCCATATGGCTCTTGTCTGACATGAGGCCGGCGATCGGAAGCGGGAGGGAAGCAAGTACTTCACCATTCTCGATGACAGCCAGGCCGCCCTTCATTTCAACCATAATCTCAATTGCTTTTAATAGGTCGCTGTCATTTGTCCCAGCAGCAACAATGTTGTGAGAATCATGGGCAACAGTGGATACGATGGCTCCTGATGTTATTCCAAGGCCTTTAAGAATTCCGCATCCAATGTTTCCAGTCAAGTGGTGGCGTTCAACAACAACCAGTTTTAGCTGGTCTCTGTTCACATCAATTACGAAGCTGCCGTCAAAAGTACTGACTTTTTCTTTCAGATGTTTCGTTACAATACTGTTTGGAATAATTTTAATGATGTTTGCAGTCCCATTGTTTTTCATAGGAATGGCCAGTGAGTTGCTGGAGACCGGGTGAAGTTGAACGCTGTTAGTAATGGCAGGTGAGGCGGCTGCGGCCATTTTTTTATAGGGAAGCATTCTGCCCTCTGCAGCCACTTTCTTTCCGCTTTTATAAACCTCTTGAATTTTAAAGCTTGTAAGATCAGATAAAAGGATAAGGTCCGCATCATATCCGGGAGCGACGGCCCCTTTTTGTTTTAGGCCAAAGCATTCGGCTGCATTAAGACTGGCCATCTGAATGGCAAGTAAAGGGTCAAATCCTTTTTCAATTGTCAGTCTGATATTATGGTCAATGCTGCCGTTTTCGATTAGATCATCCAGATGCTTGTCATCCGTTACAAACAAACATCTGCGGGCGTTCCGCTCAGTCACTGCGTCAAGAAGAACGGTGAGATCCCTCGCAGCCGAGCCTTCCCTGAGCATGACATACATGCCTCTCATCAGCCTGTCTTTTGCTTCCTGGGGTGTCACACATTCATGGTCGGTTCGAATTCCAGCTGCCATATATACATTGATTCCATCTGCAGGGACACCGGAAGCATGTCCGTCAATGTGCTTATGATGGAACGACGCATCTGACAATTTTTTTACCATGTCATTTTCACCTTGAAAAACAGCAGGATAGTTCATGACCTCACCTAAACCGATCACACGTGGATGAGCGTAGAAGGGTGCAAGATCGGACGCGTTCAGTTCTGCTCCAGCATGTTCAAATGGTGTAGCCGGCACACAGGAAGGAAGTGCAATATATACATCGAGGGGGAGATGCTCTGATGCATTCATCATATAGTCGATGCCTTCTTTTCCGCTCACATTGGCAATTTCATGAGGGTCGGCAATGACTGTGGTTACGCCGTGAGGAACGACGACACTGGCAAATTCCTGCGGAGTAACCATGGATGATTCAATATGTACATGGCCGTCGATGAGTCCAGGGCATATGTATGCACCACTTGCATCCATTTCATTTTTTCCCTGATATTTCCCAATCCCAACAATCACTCCATCAGATATTGCGACATCTGCTTCAATCAAGGTAAGGCTGAACACATCAATAATTTTGCCGTTTTTGATGACCAGGTCGGCAGGGACTCGTTTAGAAGAGGCGGCCAGTCGTGCAGAAAGCGATTTTTGATTCAAATCCATTATTTGAGCCCCTTTCGATCTGCTTGTTTTTGAGAATAGGCCGGGAAATCTGTTTAATCCCGGCCCGTTTCTAAGCATTCTTCTTTAATGGCTTCCCCAAATAAAGTTGATAATAAACGCAATACTGATCAAGTACATCATCCAATGCAATTCCTTATGCTTGCCGGTCGTTAGTTTTAAGATGGTGTATGAGATGAAGCCGAAAGCCAGCCCCTGGGCGATACTGAAGGTTAAAGGCATGAGAATTATGGTAAGAAATGCAGGTATTACATCGGTATAATCATTAAAGCTGATTGCTTTAATTTCACTGAGCATCAGGGCACCGACCAGAATTAAGATGGGTGCTGTGGCTACTGATGGGACAAAAGCAATCAAAGGGGCAAAAAGGAGCGTCAAAAAGAACAGAATTCCGGCAGTTAAAGCTGTTAGCCCGGTACGCCCGCCTTCTGAAATACCCGTGGCGTTTTCAACATAGGCATTCATGACTGTACCGCCCATGGCTGCACTGGCCATCGTACCAATGGCATCTGCCTGAAGGGCACGGTCCAGGTTTTCTATTTTTCCGTTTTCATCTGCCAGACCGGCTTTGCTGGAAAGGCCGATTAATGTTGCGAGGTTATCGAACAGTTCAACAATGGTAAAAGAAAATAAAATCGATAGGATGCCATAAGCGAATGCACCTTTCAGATCCATCGCCAGGAAGGTATCAGAAAGGCTCGGAAGGGAAAAGGAGGCTACATCTTTTGCGGCATGCGGATAGTCAATAAAGCCTGTAATCATGGCGACAACGGTCGTAAGCAAAATACTGATCAGCAAAGCACCCTTCTTTTTCTTCGCCATTAAAAAAGATGCCGCAAGAAGTCCGAACAGTGCGAGCAGCGGGCCTGTTTCAGTAATCTTGCCTAAGCTCACAAAGGTGTCTTTATTGGAAACTACGATACCAGAGTTTTTCAGTCCGATAAAGGCAATGAACAATCCGATTCCGACACTTATCGATGATTTTAATAGTGCAGGAACTCCGTCAACAATTTTCTGCCGGACACCGGTGATCGTTAACAGGAAAAACACCATTCCGGAAATGAACACGGCACCAAGGGCTGTCTGCCAGGTTAAACCGGCACCGAGCACGACCGTATACGTGAAAAATGCATTCAATCCCATGCCTGGTGCTACAGCTACCGGAAAGTTTGCCCAAAGAGCCATTAACAGCGTACAGAAAACACTGCCGTAAATGGTGGCTGCGAGAGCCGCTTCTTTCGGAATTCCGGCGTCGGCCAAAATGGAGGGATTGACAAAAATAATGTAGCTCATGGTAAGGAAGGTCGTAATTCCTGCGAGGATTTCAGTCTTTGTGTTCGTTTTTCTTTCAGTTAACTTAAAAAATCTGTCCAGAGAAGAGCTTTTGCCTGATGCGCTTTTTCCTGCCGCTGACATGGAAAACACCCCTTTTCTTCATTTAAGGATCCATAGACCAATCAATTAACCGGAAAAAAGGGAACGTTCATTTCTAAGATGAAAGTAGAAACGCTGCACATGGGGTGAGACAGGTTAATTTGTACATCCTATGAACAAAAAAACAGGAATATTCTCCTGTTCTTTTAAAGCAGCGGTTCAATGAATACATCCATGATTCCTCCGCAGATGCCTCCATCCTCGAAAAGAAGTCCGCTTGTTAAATCTACCTTATGGATGACAGGAAGGCCTGTGTTGATCACTTCCAGTGCTTTTTCGATCACTTCGCCTTCTCCGCAGCCTCCGCCGACTGTACCCAAAATGGCACCTGTTTGATAGACAATCATTTTGGATCCAGCCTTTCTGGGGGTCGAGCCTCTTGTACGGACGATGGTTGCTAATGCCGCAGTATTGCCGGTGTTAAAGATGTTTTGTATGGTTTGAATAAATTCATTTTCTTTCATCTTTTTTGCCCTTTCTAAAACCTATTTTCGCCAGTTCACGGATTGTAGAGCTGAGTGGAGCACCGGTTTTGCCTTTTTTTACTGCAAGGATCTCTGCAAAAATACTGACGGCGATCTCTTCCGGTGTCTCCGCTCCAATATCCAGCCCGACAGGTGTATATAGATTGGCAAAGGTTTCATTTGGAAAATCAGCACGAAGCTGTTCAAAGACTCCTGCGATTCTCCGTCTGCTTCCAATCATGCCAATATAAGCTGGTTTTTCGTTTCTGGCTAGCAGCTGCTGCAGACTGAGTACGTCGAATTGATGCCCTCTCGTCAGCAGGAGAATATAGGTGGAGTTATTGAGAGGAACAGACTTGAAATACGAATGAAAGGATTGGCAGCAAACGTTATCAGAAAATGGAAAACGTTCTTTACGGGCAAATTCTTGCCGATCATCAATGACTGACGTATAGAAACCTAGCATCTTGCCCATTTTTGCAACGGGCTCTGCGACATGTCCAGCACCGCCTATGATTAAATGCGGTGGCGGGGCAAATGCTTCATGAAACACCTTGACGGTTTCATCATTACTCTCAAATGTTACGGATCGCGTACGTTGTTTGAGGAAAAAGGGGAAGCAGATCTCAGCGAGCTGAAAGGCGAGTTTCATGTCAAGACCTGCTTCAGGATAGATTTCATCCTGTGAAAAGAAAAGCATGCGCTTACCGATCATTTCGGCTCGGCCAGCGGCAGTAATTGTTAGAAGAGAGACACGTCTTTTCTGTGTGATGGCTGTTGAGAGTTTCTCGTACAGTTCCAATTTATTCATTTCTTATTTCCCGCGGAGTTGTGGTTTGTTTCTCTTTAAGTGCTGTAAAAATTCGTTCGGGAGTAGCGGGGAGATGCTGAATCCGGATTCCGGCAGCATCATGGATTGCGTTTGTAATGGCCGCAATAATCGGAATCATCACCACTTCACCGATTCCTTTCGCTCCAAAAGGTCCGGTTTCTTCTGCACTTTCGACTGGAATTGTTTCAATGAACGGTGTTTCCCGGATCGTAGGAAGGATGTAATTCGTGAAATTCGTGGTCTTGTGATACCCCGCTTCCATGAGAACGTCTTC
This sequence comes from Fictibacillus sp. FJAT-27399, assembly GCF_001510655.1. Classification (GTDB taxonomy): domain Bacteria; phylum Bacillota; class Bacilli; order Bacillales; family Fictibacillaceae; genus Fictibacillus_C; species Fictibacillus_C marinisediminis. The sequence goes on from NZ_LMVC01000001.1 coordinate 30,212, forward strand.
ATACAAGGTATAGCCGATTCCCATAACGGCTCCGCCTTCTGCCTGTCCCTCAAGCCCCTGAGGATTCAGAACTTTGCCGGCATCGGGAATAGAAACAACCCGGAGCACGTCTGTTTCCCCCGTCAAGGTATCCACTTCCACAAGAACGACGTGCGTTAAATAGCCATACAGATGGTGAGGTGCTCCGCCCGAGCCTTTGATCTCTTCCTTTTCTTTTGGAAGCATATAATGACCTTCCACTTTTACAGACCGGTGTTTTTCATAGAGATAATGGTATATGTCCCCGTAGGAAACAATGTGCTCATTGTCCTTTTCCAAAACATACATTTCGTTTTCGCCGATCAGCACATTTTCAGGCAAGACATTTTTAAGCTCTGCTGCAGCTTCTGTTAAAAGACGGATCATATTGGGAACGGCTGCGGCAATCGCTTTACCGCCAGTGTAGGTAGAACGGGATGCGGTCACCGTTCCGCTGTCGATGGTTTCTGCGGTGTCTCCCTGGACGATTGAGATGTTTTTAATGTCACAAGTTAAAAGCTCTGCTGCAACCTGGGCATAGACGGTGCTGTTTCCTCCTCCAATATCCTCGCATCCGACCCCGACTTTAAAGGTTCCATCAGGCATTAGCTCGATGGTAGCCGCTCCATAATCTGGGAGGCCGATTCCCATGCCGACTGCATGAAAGGAGGTGGCTATTCCGATTCCGCGGTTTTTCCAAGGTTCGGTGATGTTCTGTTTATGGACATTACGATTCTTCCAGAGCTCGCAATTTTCCGCAGTCTCCAGTGTTTGGAGTGTACCGACGCTTGTTTTCAGTACATGCCCCATACTCGATGTATCGCCTTTTTGATAGACGTTCTTTTTACGAAGTTCAATGGGATCAATATCGAGCTTCTCAGCAAGCATGTCCATGTGTGTTTCGATGGCTGCACATACTTGATTGACCCCAAAGCCTCTGAACGCCCCTGAAATGCCATTATTGGTATAAACACAAAATCCTTCGAGATCAACATTGGGAACCTTATAAGGGCCGCAGCAATGTTCAATGGCCAGCGCGATGACCGCACCGCCCAATGAAGCATATGCCCCCGTGTCGGCTACCGCACGAACCTGGTTGGCAATAACCGTCCCGTCACTTTTGGCGGCGGTCTTCATCTGAACTTTAAAGGGATGGCGTTTAATGCCTGCAATGACGGATTCTTCCCGGTTTAAATGTATTTTTACCGGGCGTCCTCCCGTATGAAGCGCAAGGAGGGCCAAATAGATCTGAACCGTAATCTCGTCTTTTCCTCCAAACGCGCCGCCGATCGGATTAGAGACCACACGAATTCTTGCCGGGTTCAGTGCCAGTGCGCGGGCAATCTGAAGACGATCCCTATAGGCGTATTGCCCCGGACAGCGGATCGTGAGCATCCCGTCCGGCTCCACCACACCCCAGCCGCCTTCTGTTTCAATAAAGGCATGCATCTGGCGCGGGGAATAGAAGGTGTTTTCAAGAATAATATCTGCTTCTGCAAAGGCCTTTTCTGTGTCTCCGTTTTTTATCGTTACGTGGCTATGGATATTCCCGCTTTCGTGGAGCAAGGGCGCGCTGTCTGTCATCGCAAACTCAGCATCGGTAACAGGGGAGAGGGGTTCGTAATCAACATGGATCCGCGAAACGGCGTGTTCAGCAATCTCCAGAGTTTCCGCCGCGACGAGCGCGATGGCATCCCCTGTACACCGGACCACGTTGCTTGCGAGGACGGGCTGGTCAGGAACGACGATGCCAAAACCGTTAAATCCGGGAATATCTTTATGCGTTAAGACCGCAATAACGCCTGGCAATTCTTTGGCTTTTGAAATATCGATCTGTTTGATGCGTGCGTAAGGAAAAGATGAGCGGAGTACTTTTCCCCAGACCATATTCTCAAAATGATAATCCGTCATATACTTCAGTTCGCCTGTCACCTTTTCAGGGCCGTCTATCCTGGGAATCCGCTTTCCCACGTACTTATAATGACTGTTTTCCATCTTCTGCCCACCTTTTCATTAAACGATATAGTCCGCGTTCGAGAAGTGCGCTAGCCATATCTCTGCGATAAGAAGCGGAGGCGCGGATGTCAGAGATCGGCATGACTTCCTTCCAAGCCACTTTGCCAATGTTGGCGATCATTTCATTCGTCAGTGCACCGAGTGTCAGCATCGCCTCGCACTTTCTCGCCCGTATGGCTGTTGGGCCAACTGAACCGAAAGCTATACGGCCGCCAGTACACTGGTTTGTTCCTTCCTTCATGGAAAGCGTAACCGCAACATTGACAATCGAGATCGATTGAGCTTTCCGCGGACCGAGCTTTTGAAAGATACCGATGTCATTTTTATCTCGGACATTGAACGCAATTTTAGTGATGATTTCATTAGGATTAGCTGCGGTTTTTCCTGGACCGATAAAGAAGTCCTCCACATCCATCTCTCGTTTTCCGGATAATGAAGTAAGCTCAATAACCGCTCCAAGTGCATATAAAGCAGGAATCGTATCACCCGCAGGAGAGGCTGTCGCAATATTTCCCCCGATGGTCCCCATGTTCTGCATCTGTGCTGCCCCGATTTCCTGACATGCCTGTACAAGAACATCGGCATGTGCCTGCAGGAGAGGGGAAGCGATGATTTCAGAATGAGTCGTCAGAGGTCCAATCTGAATCTCATCCTTCTGTATCGTAATAAAACGGAGTTCTTCAACATGTTTAAGGCTTACCCAGCAATCCGGACGCCACTTTCCTTCCTTCATGCGGACGACAGCGTCTGTTCCCCCGGCTAAAAGGCGAAGGTTTGCTTTTTCGTTCTCCAGGATATAAAGACATTCCTTTAAAGAGCGTGGTGACAGCATATTAATCTCTGAAACAAACATTACGAATCCTCCCAACAGGCTGCTTGGTAGTCGGCTTGCTCATTTAAGTTTAAAAGAATACTTGGTTCATTGATTTCCACCGTGGCAATTTCGTTCTGACGGTTTCTGAGGAAATGGCGGAGTCCCTGTGTTTGTTCGCTGATGCAGCAAAGCTCTGGATAAAATTGCTCTGGTATAAGCAGGGGATGCCCGCGTTTTCCTTTAAAGGCAGGGATAATGATTGCGGCAGGCTGCTCACCGTGAAACTTGTACAGCTGCCTGATGACGTTCAGCAAGAGCGGCTGATCCACCGCGGAAATGACTACGCCTGTAGAAGAGGGGCTTATAGCTGCCATTCCTGCTTTGATGGACGAGCATTTCCCAGATTCGTAGGCTTTGTTTATGACTTTTTTTACGTTGTAAGAGCTGAGTTCCTTTGACAGCTCTGAAGCCTTATACCCCAGTATGACTGAAATGTCATCTATTCCGGCGTTTAACAATGTTTCGGTTTGGTAGCGAACGAGTGAGGTCTCTCTCCATGGAAGCAGAGCTTTTAATGTACCCATTCTGGATGAGCGGCCGGCGGCGAGCAGGATGGCCGAGACGGAAGGCATCCTAGAGTTCACGTGCTGAAAACTGCCGGGAGGCCGCTGTCTGGACTGCTTTAAGTATTTTTGTATAGCCTGTACACCTGCAAAGGTTACCGCCAAGTGCCCGTTTAATTTCATCGAGCCCAGGAACATGGCCGATAGAAGTTAAATAAGCTCGTGAAGCCACAATCAGTCCCGGTGTACAATACCCGCACTGGGTCGCCCCTTCATCAACAAACGCTTGCTGAACGAAATCCATGTTTTCTTTCGTTCCGATCCCTTCTACCGTGACCACCCGTTCTCCTTGAACTTGCCCTGCAAGCACTAAACATGAACAGACGGGTACATCATTCAGCAGAACCGTACAGGAACCGCATTCTCCTTTTCCACAGCATTCTTTGCTGCCTGTTAACCCCGCATCTTCGCGCAGCACATCGAGCAAAATCTTTGTCGGACTGCATGTTACCGAAACGTCCTTTCCATTTACGCAAAAATCAATGGTCTTCAAAGTCCATCCTCCCCATATAATTTATGGACAAATTGGCTTGTATAAATCTAGCGGTTGTATGTCTTAAAGAGTCAGTTTGTACAAATATAGTAGAGTTTCAAAAAAACATTCCTATTTTCATAGCTGCGGATGATTATGGGAGTTTGCAGGCTGCAGATGCATGGCGCTTTGATGAGTTTACTGTCCACATTTTCAGGTTTACGATCCGCTTCGAGGGATTTACTGTCCACTTTTTTTTGAGATTTACGATCCACTTCAAGGAATTTACTGTCCACTTCGAGAGATTTACATGCCGCTTCAAATATATTCCTGCTCTTAAAGGAGGTGATGAAAGCAACCACGCAAGCTGCACAAAAAACATCAAGGAGGCAAGCAAAATGGCAGCACTCAAAAATTGGAAGGTTGGAGTACTCGGGTTACAGCATGTTCTGGCCATGTACGCAGGAGCGGTTATCGTACCGCTGATTGTAGGGCCGGCGATCGGTATGAACGCCCAGCAGCTGGCATATCTCATTTCCATTGATCTGTTTACTTGCGGAATTGCTACTCTTCTGCAGGTCATTGGAGGAAAGCACTTCGGCATCAAGCTTCCGGTCATTCTCGGCTGTACGTTCACGGCGGTAGCCCCAATGATCGCGATTGGAAAGCTGGAGGGAATCACCGCCATTTACGGTGCAATTATCGCTTCGGGGCTTGTCGTCATGGTGCTCTCTCAGTTTGTGGGAAAGATCCTGAAATTTTTTCCGCCGATCGTTACCGGCTCGGTCGTACTGATCATCGGGGTATCGCTCATACCGGTGGCGATGAATAATGCAGCCGGCGGGCTCGGTTCGAAAGGATTCGGCAGCCTTGAAAATTTATCGCTCGCCAGTTTTACGTTTGTGCTCATCATTCTGATCAACCGGTTCTCCAAAGGATATGTACGGGCAATTTCTGTTCTTTTATCGCTGATCGCCGGAACGGTACTTGCTTCTTTTATGGGGCTCGTAGATGTTACACCTGTTAAGGACGCTTCTTGGTTCCATCTTGTACAGCCGTTTTATTTTGGCGTTCCGGAATTTCATTTTTCTGCCATCCTCACGATGAGCATCGTTGCGATTGTAAGCATGATTGAGTCTACTGGTGTCTTCCTTGCTTTGAGTGACATTTGCGATAGAGACCTTAAGCCGGAAGATATTAAAAAAGGCCTTCGTGCTGAAGGACTTGCGGTTATGATCGGAGGCGTTTTTAATTCCTTTCCGTATACGTCCTTCTCTCAAAATGTAGGTCTCGTGGCTTTAACCAAAGTAAAAACGAGAAATGTGGTCATGGCTGCAGGAGGGTTGCTGCTCATTCTCGGTCTTCTTCCAAAGATAGCGGCGCTGACGACAATCATTCCAACGGCTGTTCTGGGAGGTGCGATGGTCCCGATGTTTGGGATGGTCATTGCATCTGGCGTAAAGATGCTCTCTCAGGCTGATTTTTCAAACAATGAAAATTTGCTGATCGTCGCCTGTTCCGTTGGGATCGGGCTTGGTACAGCGGTCGTTCCAATGGTGTTCAGCCAGCTGCCGGACAGTGTCAGGCTGCTCGTTGAAAACGGAATCGTAATCGGAAGTTTGACAGCAATTTTGCTCAATCTAGTATTTAATTTTAAGTCTATGAATATAAATGAGCAGGAAAGGATGGAGCAGCTGAAATCGGATGCCTCTGCAGAGGCTTTATAGCGGTATGCTCACGATCAGGGGCATGTCAAAAATGCCCCTTTTTCACTGTTTCTGTTCTGAAAACATAAAAAGGGAGAGACGGAAATGGACTTGATTTTAAAAAATGCAATGATTCCACAAGGAGACCGTACAGTCATCACCAACATCCTCGTGCATGAAGGAAAGATAACAGGCTTTTGCAGCGATATTCATTTTTTAAAAGCCGACAAGGTGATCGACATGGAAGGAAAGCTTGTCGTCCCGGGGTGTATTGATCCGCATACACATTTTATGGATCCAGGCTTTACACACCGCGAAACATTCGCTACTGGATCAAGATCGGCAGCAGCAGGCGGGCTGACAACGATCATTGACATGCCTTGCTGTTCCAAGCCTTCTGTCCGGGATGGTGAAAGTTTTCAAAAGAAAATTGCCCCGATACGGGGACAGGCTTATATCGATTATTGCTTCTGGGGCGGCATGACCGGAGAAGACGCAAGGAACGGATGGATTGATAATATTTATCCGCAGATGGACGAAGGGGTGGTGGCTTTCAAGGTTTACATGACGCCATCAGTACCAACGTTCCCGAAAGTATCGGATGGCGAGATGCTGGAGATCTTCCAAAAGGTCGCAAAAACCGGCATGCCGATTGGTGTTCATGCTGAAAACTATGATATTTGCACGTTTTATACCGAGAAGTTGAAGAAGGAGGGACGGGAAGATGGTCCGGCTTGGGCTGAGGCACGGATGGCGCTCGCTGAAAAAGTGGCGATCGAGCTGATCATCAGCTATGCAGAAGCAACAGATGCACGGGTGCACGTCGTTCATATGAGTACGAAAGAAGGGGTAAAGCTTGTCCGGGAAGCCAAAAAACGGGGAGTTAAAGTAACCGCTGAAACGTGTCCGCATTACTTGATGCTTAACGCCCAGGATTCCATGAGTGAGAGAGGGGCATTCGCTAAGATCGCTCCGCCGCTTCGAGGCAAAGAAGACAACCAGGCACACTGGCAGGCACTTGCAGATGGAACGATTGATTTTGTAGGGACCGATCACGCGCCATATGAGATTGCGACGGAAAAAGCAGCCGCAGACTCAACGATCTGGAACAGTTTCCCTGGCATTCCGGGAGTGGAAACGATGGTGCCTATTCTCGTCAGTGAAGGTTTGAACAAAGGACGCTTATCATTGTCCCGCTTTGTGGAAGTAACGAGTAAGAATGCAGCAATCCATTATGGCATCTATCCGAAAAAAGGTGCAATGGAAATCGGCAGTGATGCGGATTTTACGGTTATTGACCTTGATTGCGAGTGGGAGATCGATGAGAAGCAGACAGAATCTATGGCAAAATATAACCCGCTGCATGGCATCAAGCTTAAAGGCCGGCCGGTGCAGACGATTGTCAGAGGTAATATGGTCTATAACTATGAAGCCGGCGGGATTGTAGGTGAAGCCGGATATGGTGAGTACGTCAAACGGCAAAGCATACAGCGCCTTGACCGGACTTTGAAGTATGAAAACTATGAAGGAGCGATTAAAACAGCAGCACCTAAATCCGGCCGTCAGCAGCTTGAAAAAAGCAAATAAGAGAGGAGACCGTACATGGAACTGAGAGGAAAGAAGCACGTAGTCGTTGTGATTGATATGCTGAATGACTTTATCGGAGAAAAAGCGGCGCTCCGCTGCGAAAACGGCGAAAAGATCGTTCCGGCCATCAAAGAGCTCGTTGATTTTTGCCATGAGGAAAGTATTCAGGTCGTTTTTGTACAGGAAGCACACCGGAAAAACGACCGGGACTTCCGGGTCCGTCCGGTCCATGCCATCAAAGGGACATGGGGTTCTCAGTTTATTCCAGAACTGCAGCCGGATGAGAGCAAAGGAGATTATATCGTCCAAAAAAGGCGGCACAGTGCATTCAGCTATACCGATTTTGATCTGTTCTGCCGGGAAGAAGAGATCGATACGGTCGTCCTGACGGGTGTTTGGACAAATGTATGTGTAAGAAGCACTGGTTCTGATGCGCTGTATCATGGCTACAATGTGATCTGCCTGTCTGACTCCACGGCCTCTAAGGATGATTCCATGCACGAATCCGGGCTTCGGGACATCGATCTTTTTGGCGACATCATGTCAACAAAGGAATATATGGAAGCGGCCAGGAAAAAGTTTTCAAAAAATAGCCAGGTTGTTTAACCTGCCATGGCCCGAAACAAACGAATCGTTGTAGGAATTACCGGAGCGAGCGGATCATTATATGGCTACTCGCTCGTCCGGGCCCTGCACCAGCTCGGGGTAGAGACCCATTTGATCGTGACGGAAATGGGAGAGAAAGTCTTGCAGTTTGAGTGCGGTGTCGGAATGGAGACGTTGAAACAATATGCAGAGGTGCACAGCAACAAGAACCTGTTTGCCTCTGTGGCGAGCGGCTCCTTTTTAACAGACGGGATGGTTGTTGTGCCATGTTCCATGAACACGTTAGGCGCGATGGCCAATGGTGTAGGAGATACCTTATTGAGCCGGTCGGCCAGTGTCATGCTGAAAGAGAAAAGGCAGCTGATCGTCGTTCCAAGGGAAGCACCGTTTCACCTGATCCATCTTCAGAACATGACGAGGCTTGCTGAAGCGGGTGCCTGCATCATGCCGGCCTCGCCCGGGTTTTACCATAAGCCGAAAGAGATATGGGAACTGATTAATTTTATGTCCGGTCGGATTCTGGACATGTTGGGCATTGATCATGAGCTTCTACAACGATGGGGGGAGAAAGCATGAACCCTTCTTCAATGCGTGCCCTGCTTGACCACTGGGAAGCGGATAATAAACTTCTCAGGGTAAAAAGAGAAGTAAACCCTCTGTATGAGCTCGGAGCCGTTCTCAATGCCAGGCAGGGAAGGCAGCCGTTCTACTTTGAAAAAGTGAAAGGCTACTCTTCACCCATGGTCGGCGGCTTAGGAGGGGATCGTGCCCTCCTGGCGGACAGCATCGGCATTGCACCGGATCAGTTTGTTTCAAAAATTATCGATTCTATTGTTTCCCCGATCCCAACACGATTGATCGGAACAGGACCGGTTCATGACAACGTGGTTCTAGGGCCGTTTGATCTGGATGCGCTCTTTCCTATTCCAACCTATCATGGAGATGATTCCGGCGCTTATTATGTTTCAGGAATTCTTGTCGTAAAAGATATAAGCGGAAAAAAGAGATATACATCAATCAGAAGGATGCAATTCTTAGGTGAAAACAAGACGAACGTGCTGATTACCTCTCCTGAACTTCTCCAGCAATTTCATGAGTATGAAGAGCGCGGTGAACCGATGGAAGTCGCTGTGATGTTTGGAGTAGTGCCTGCTGTGGTGCTCAGTTCCCAGATCAGCACACATTTGTATCATGCAGATAAACTCGATGTTGCGGGTGCTTTGATCGGCAAACCGCTTGATGTGGTGCAGTGCAAAACCGTGGATCTGGAAGTTTTGGCAGAAGCGGAAATCGTTCTGGAAGGCAAAATGATCCCGTATGAACGTGAGATGGAAGGCCCGTTCGGGGAACTCGCTGGTTTTTATGGTACGAGAGCTCCTCAGCCAGTTATTGAATTTTCAGCGGTAACCTACAGAAACAATGCCATCTGCCAGACGATCTTTCCTTCGAGCTATGAGGAGAGGCTTCCGATGGCGCTTGTCCGGGAAGCCACACTTCTGAGTACGGTCAGACAGACGGTGCCCAACGTGAAACAAGTCCATATTACAATGGGCGGAGTGGCAAGATTTCATGCGGTCATTCAGATTGAAAAGAGATCGGAAGGTGACGGGAAGCAAGCGGCGATTGCTGCCTTTGCGAGTGATAAGGACTTAAAGCACGTCATTGTGGTAGATGAAGATGTGGATATCTTTGACCCGGAGGATGTGGAATGGGCGATGGCTGTAAGAGTACAAGCCGATCAGGATATTTTTATCGTACCCGGTGCAAAAGGCTCTCCGCTGGAGGCGTCTCATAATGTCAGGGGGGTCACAGCGAAAATGGGGATTGACGCTACCGTACCGCTGGCTCATAAGGAATCGTTCAAACGTACGTCCATTCCGTTCGGACCCATTGATCTGGAAGATTATTTGTAAAGCAAGGGGGGACATTGATTGAATGCAATTGGCATGATTGAAACGAGAGGCCTGACAGCAGCGATCGAGGCACTGGACGCCATGGCCAAAGCTGCAAATATAAAGATGACAGGATTTAAAAAAGTCGGCTCAGGCCTTGTAACCGTCATTATTGAAGGCGATGTAGCCGCTGTGTCGTCTGCCATCGAAGTAGGCAGGCAGGCGCACACCCAGACAGGAGGAGAAATGATTTCTTCTAATGTCATTCCCCGGCCTCACCCCGAATTGTCCAAAATTCTATAAAAGGAGGTGAGTCCATGTGTCGGAATTCATGCGAGCCATCGTACAGGAAGTGTTAAAAAGCAATGATCACCCCGCAAGAGCGAAACAGGAACTGTCAGAGAAGAGGGGAGAAACACCTCAAACAAAGACAGCGCAAGAGCTATACCGGCCGAACTACCAGAAGCTGAATAAGGAGAAGCGTCTTGGAAGTGCTGCTGGTTCTCCACCTGTAAAGGCCGAAAAAAAAGAAAAACACTCATCGTTCAGCAAGGATCCGGGGAGTGAGCTCGTATCCAAACTTCAAGTTCTTTCTCTTTCTCAAGGCATTCCATCCCGCCAACATACAGAAACAAACCATAGGCCAGAGAGGAATAACGACGATGAACCCTCCGTAAAGTCATTTGGCAAAACAAAAAGCGGATTTTCTGTATGGCTATACTCAAATCTTCAGCCTGAAACGATGGAATGGTTTCATCGGCCGATCCCCGCAAAAGCGGTCGCTGTTTTTTCTTCTCAGGTTTCATCTCCAGGCCATCTGGTGATCGTTCAAGAGTGGCTGGCACAGAACGGAGATATTAAATATTTCATCCAATGGGATAAAAACGGCCAGAAGCCTTTTCTTCTAGAACTCTATCACAATGATAGCAGCGAGTTGGAAGCAGCCATACGAACTCTGTTTCAGACGCTGAACCACCAATCGGAAAAAAAGATCAAACGCTTTTATATCGAACAGCCGGGGGCTTGGCTCCTTAAGCAGCTTGAGGTCTCATGCACAAGGGAATCACTCGCGATCATAGAAGGAATGTCGCGCTACGAGACGATCGCTCTACTTCTTCCGGTTTCTGCAAATCTATCAAAATGCAATATACGCTTTAAAATTGAAGAAGGCTACTTTTTACTGTACGGACCCCATCAGCATCTTTCCAGCTGCTTGCCGAGCGTCTATAAGATGCTGGATGGCAATTAAAATTGATAGATAAGGATGGTGGAAGCATTGTATGCATTAGGCATGATTGAGACGGTAGGATATTGTGCCGCTGTTTCAGCAGCAGACGCGGCTGTTAAAGCGGCTGACGTAAAGATAGCCGCCATCGAGAAGGTGATCGGGGTTCACGGCGCTCTTGGTGTTACCTTGCATTTGAGCGGAGATGTCGCTGCTGTTGCTTCTGCAGTAGAAGCAGGAAAAAAAGAGGCAGAGAGGGTGGGTACTGTCATTTCAGCACACGTCATTCCAAGAACCCATACGAATGTGGCGGAAAAGCTTCTGTCAAAGTTTGCCTTGAATTCAGGCGATGCGGCGAAGGAATAGAACAAGCAGAAACATAGAATCTCAGCAAACCAAAGAGACCAGGAGGAATGAAAAAATGGGAGAAGCTCTAGGCTTGATCGAAACAAAGGGCCTTGTCGGGGCAATTGAGGCAGCAGATGCAATGGTAAAAGCTGCAAACGTCGAGATCTGCGGCTATGAAAAAGTAGGCTTCGGACTTGTTACAGTTATGGTCAGAGGAGATGTTGGAGCAGTGAAGGCTGCAACAGATGCAGGCGCCAGTGCGGCAAGCCGAGTGGGGGAACTCGTATCCGTTCATGTGATCCCGCGGCCTCATAGTGAAATCGAAAGAGCAATGCTTTCTAAAGGAGAGTAATCGTGCATGACGCCAGGCAGAGCGCTCTGGTCAGGAATACATTGCTGCACATGCTTTGTCCGCCAGGAGAAAAAGTTCCCTATGTGCTCTCTCTGCTAACCTATCATTTTACAGGGATGGAAGAAGGGCTCGCCCTTCTCCGTGAAGCAGGAAAAAGCAAGATCAGGCTGGAAGTGTTCACAGAAAAAATCCTGTTCCGCCATTTCACGAAAGAACATCTTGCTGGGGAAAGCAATCATGATGCCTGGTATCTCAGTTCAAGTCTGACTGAGGATAAGCTGCGAATGGCCGATTGTATCCTTATTCCTGTACTCTCTTTTTCTCTTGCAGGCGATCTTTTGCGATTTAACGACCAGCGGGATTTTGTCCGTATCATCCTGCAAGCATTATTAAGCGGTAAAAAAGTTGCTGCCCTGCCTTATGGCAACGATCCTTTTCATGAGGTATTTCGCAGTAAGGAACTGGATCGAGGATCAGAATACTTGAAAACAGAGCTGCACAAAACACTGTTTCAGTTGAAGAAGCTTGGTGTTACATTGCTGAGAGATGGGGAAGGCCTTGCCCCCTGGCTGAACGATAGCAGCCAAAAGCAGTCTGTCATCTCAGAGGCAGATATCCTGTCTGCAGCAAAAGCACAGAAGAAGTTGCTGATTGCGGAAGAACATGCCATTATCACACCGCTGGCGCGGGATGCAGCAAAACAATATGGTATAAAAATCAGCAGGCAGTAAGGAGCGGACGACATGCAAATGGGTTTAGTTATTGGACGGGTAACAGCAACCAGAAAAGATGAAAAGCTGATAGGTACGAAACTGCTGATCACCCAGCCGATCGGTATCAGTGAATCTCCTCAGCAAATGCCGATCATCGCTGTTGATACGGTGGGGGCGGGAGTAGGAGAAAAAGTTTTATATGTCACAGGCAGTATGGCTTCACGGGCAGCAGCTGACAAAGATGCCCCAATAGATGCAGCAATCGTAGGAATTATTGATAGCCTGGATTGGGAAAGGTCAGGAGGTTGAATTCATGGATACAAAAGGTATTAAAGAAGCCATCCAGTGGCGGAAACTCATTGATGTGCTGCTTGATGCCAATCAATTTGCAGATACCGTATTAAAAGGCGGACAATTTATCAATGTCATAACCCGTGAGATCTATCAGGCCGATGTGGCTATAAAAGGGGAATATATCCTGATGGCAGGGGACTGCGAAAGACTGATTGGTCCTTCCACAAAGGTTGAAAATGTCGCCGGCCGCTATATTTGTCCTGGTTTTATTGATTCGCATATGCATTTTGAAAGCGCAATGCTTACGGTTACTGAATTTTCCAAGCTGTCCATTCCTACAGGAACGACAACACTTGTTGCGGATCCCCATGAGATTGGTAATGTCCTCGGTGTCCATGGCATGCAGGAGATGGTCAGGGAGGCAAAGACGCTTCCTAACAACGTATATTTTACAGTGCCATGCCTGACTCCAGATGCACCGGGATTGGAGACGGCCGGCCAGGATATCACATCAGCGGATATGAAGGAACTGTTAAACGATCCTCATGTCCAGGGAATTGGTGAAATACAGGGGTTCAGCAATGTCAGGCCAGTGTTTGAGAACGCCCCTGAATTGATAGACGATTTGATTGCTTCGGTCTCTTATGCCAAAAGCATCGGCAAAACGATCGAGGGAAATGCCCCGGCCTTGTTTGGAGAAGAGCTCGCCGCTCATATTATCAGCGGAGGTACCCATGTATCCTGCCATGAGACAACAACGAAAGAAGAAATGGTGGAGAAACTTCGCTACGGAGTAAGTGTGTTTATGCGGGAGGGTTCATCTCAGCGGAATATGGCCGAGTGCATTCGGGCGATCACGGAAGAAGGCATGGATTCGAGGCGGGCCATCCTTGTTTCGGATGATATGGTGCCGGAAGACTTAATGAATTCCGGTCATATGGATGATATCGTCAGAAGGACGATTGCCCAGGGGATTGATCCGGTTGAAGCGATTCAGATGGTGACGATCAATCCGGCGACTCACTTCGGCTTCAGGGATATCGGGGTACTGACACCAGGTAAGCGCGCAGACATCGCTGTAATCAGCGATCTTATTAACATGACGGTTGACCAAGTGTATCTTAGCGGCAAAAAGGCGGCACAACAGAATAAACTGACGACAGATATTCCCTCCTATACGTATCCTGAAAGTGTGAAGTGTTCTGTGAAAAGGAAACCGGTAAAAGCACAAGATCTAGTGCTAGCGTCCCAAGCCTCTAGCGCAAAGGTAAGAGCGATCGAAGTGATACCCGATCAAAATCTTACAGGTGCCCGTGAATTTGAATTGAAAATAAAAGACGGCATCATTCAGCCTTGCCTTCAGCAGGATGTTCTTCCGCTCCTGGTGATCGAACGGCACGGCAGAAGCGGAAGAATCGGAAGAATCGGGAAAACATTTCTTCATGGATTTAAGCTGAAAAGAGGCGCGATAGCAGAAAGCGTCGCCCATGACACACATAACATCATCGTGACCGGTACTAACTATGAAGACATGGTTACAGCAGTCAACCGGGTTATTGCTATGAATGGCGGCCTGGCGCTAATCCTTGACGGAAAAGTAGTTGGGGATATGGCACTCAATATAGGCGGGCTGATGACCGATGAGATGACAGGCGTGGAGGTCAGTGAAAGGATTACAGAACTTCACAGGCTCGCCCAAGAAGAATTGGGATGCGGGATCCACGTGCCCTTTATGCATTTATCTTTTCTCTCACTCGTTACAAGCCCTGAGTGGAAGATTACCGACATGGGCCTTATTGATGTCGACCGCTTCCAAGTTATTCCAACAGTATTGTAAGGAGGGTGTTTATGGGTGTGAAACTTGTAGACTTGTCACAGGAAATCTATCAGGGTATGCCTGTTTTTCCGCTGCATCAAAAGACAATGATCTTTCCAAACATATCTCATGAAGAAAGCATGAAGAAGATCGGATTTCCGTTCGCGACCAACAATCTTTTGATCAATGAACACGGCCCTACCCACAGCGATGCCACGTATGAGTATGACCCCAATGGAAAATTCATCGATGAGATGCCGCTGGAATTCTTTTACGGGCCCGCCGTATGTCTGGACTTGTCTCATGTTCATCCAGAAGAGTATATTACTCCGCAGGAGCTGGAAAACGCGCTGGACGCTTCCGGCCAGATTTTGCAAAAAGGAGACATCTGCCTGTTATATACTGGCCACTACAACAGAGCTTATGGGACGGAGGAATGGCTGACACGCTATTCCGGTTTAGATTACAGTGGAGCACGGTGGCTTGCTGAAAAAGGAGTAGTCAATATCGGGATCGATTCCCCGGCTATCGATAACCCGCTTGATCCGGATTACTCCGGCCATCTGATCTGCAAGGAATTTGGCATAACCAATACGGAAAATCTATGCAATCTTGATCAGGTTGCCGGTATGCGTTTTCTGTATTTCGGACTGCCGTTGAGAATACGAAAAGGGACGGGATCCCCAGTTCGAGCGGTTGCAGTATTAATTGAATAAGGGGGAGAAGTATGCCGATCGATCACAAATACCGTATTAAAGAAGAAATTATTATTCCGCCGTATGAAGCAAGAAGCATGCTTGTAAAAGCAGGGGAAGAACTCGTGATTATTGACATGGAAGGAAAACAGGTCGGTGACTTTGTCTGTTTTTCTCTCAAGGATCATAACGAACATGTCTCACCCGTCCACATGAGGGCAAGCTTAAGCAGCATCCGCCTGAAAGAAGGAGATTTTCTTTACAGCAACCGGCGCCGGCCGCTCATGCAGCTTTTGCAGGACACGGTAGGAAAGCACGATTTCTTTTTTCCGGCATGCGATTATTACCGATATAAAGTAGATTTCCATCTTGAAGATCATCCGAACTGCCATGATAATCTTAATAGATCATTAGAAACCTATTCTTTAGGTCATCTGCCTGTCCCGGATCCAATCAACTGGTTTATGAACAATGTGCTTGATGAAGAAGGCGACTATGTGATCGCAGAGCCGCTGTCGAAGCCGGGGGATTTCGTTCGTTTAAAGGCGCTGGAGGATGTGGTGATCGCCTGTTCCACGTGTTCGCAGGACATGGCACCCGTAAACGGCTTTTCGGTTACTTCTTTAAAGCTGCAAGTTTTAAATAAAACGCGCTGATAGAAAACTAGAAAGATTTCATATAGTTTCGATAATATGGATCGAAAGTATCTACCGGAGAACCTTAAATTCTCCATGCTATGAAATCGTTCTTTTCTTTTCTGTTATAAAGAAAAGGAGGATATCCATGCCATCGATACTTATAAAAAATGCAGAAATTGTAACGATGAATGCACAGGAAGAGATCGTTCAAGGAGATCTTTACATTGAAAACAACCGCATAACTGATATTGGCTTAAGCCTTGATTATCAGGCGGATAAAACCATAGATGCTACAAACAGAACCATCATCCCCGGGTTTATTCAAACGCATATCCATCTGTGCCAATCCTTGTTCAGAGGACAAGCAGATGATCTGGAACTAATGGATTGGCTGAAACAGAAAATCTGGCCGCTCGAAGCATCCCATGATGAAGAATCCCTTTATTATTCGGCCATGCTTGGAATTGGAGAACTGATTCAGAGCGGTACCACTACGATCGTGGATATGGAGACCGTCAATCATACGGATTTTGCGTTTCAGGCTATTGCGAAGGGCGGTATTCGTGCACTTTCCGGTAAAGTGATGATGGATAAAGGGGAAGAAGTTCCAATCGGATTGCAGGAGAGCACGTCAAAATCTCTTCAGCAAAGCGTCGACCTGCTTGAGAAGTGGCATGGAAAAGAGAATGGAAGGATACAATATGCCTTCTGTCCACGCTTTGTGGTTTCCTGTACGGAGGAGCTGCTTACCGAAGTTCAGAAACTTTCAGGCCGCCATGGTGTTTGTGTTCACACCCATGCAGCGGAAAATCGCGGTGAGATTGCACTGGTGGAACAGGAAACCGGAATGCGTAATGTGGTTTATCTTGACCATATCGGGCTTGCCAATGAGAGGCTGATTCTGGCACATTGTGTTTGGCTTGATGATGAGGAAAAGAACATTATAAAAAAGCGGAAGGTGAAAGTAAGCCATTGTCCAGGGTCAAACCTGAAGCTTTCCTCAGGAATCGCCGAAGTGCCAGACCTGCTGCAGCAAGGAATTCATCTCAGCTTGGGTGCAGACGGTGCACCCTGTAATAACAATTTGGACATGTTGAATGAAATGAGGCTTGCAGCGCTGATTCAAAAGCCAGTCCATGGGCCTACAGCCATGAATGCTAAAACCGTATTCCGGATGGCGACCATCGGAGGAGCCCGGGCAGTAGGAATGGATCATGAGATCGGCAGCCTTGAGGTTGGAAAAAAGGCGGATCTTGCTATTTTAAACCTGAATGATTTTCATATGTATCCCTCTTATGGTGTAGACACGATCTCTCGTATCGTCTATTCGGCCACTCGGGCCGACGTCGAAACGACGATTATTGATGGAGAAGTGGTGATGGAGAACCGCATATTGAAGAACATGGATAAGAATGTGGTCCTTCACGAAACGAATAGATGTATCGGCCGTCTGATGAAACGGATTGAAGCCGCTTTTATGTAAACAAGAAAAAGCACGCGGAACATTGCTCCGTGTGCTTTCATCCATGTTTTAAGGAAGGTACCTTCTTGCCCCGGCAAATTCCTGTGCGTAAATCCCTTCAATTTTATCAATTCTTACAGTTGTGCTTGAGTTTGGAGAATGGATCATCATGCCGTCACCTGCATACATTCCTACATGGTGAACGCTTCCTTTTCCTGAATTATAGGCGAAGAAGAGAAGATCTCCCTTTTTCAAGTCTTCTTTTGCAACGGGTGTACCAGCTCGGGATTGGGGTCCAGAATCCCGTGGGATTGTAATTCCTGCTGCTTTATAGAGCGTATGGGTAAATCCGGAGCAGTCGAATCCAAATCCGGAAGCACCGGCCCATAAATAAGGCAGCCCCAGGAATTTCTTGCCTTCATTTACAATGTCCTCACCGGTTGGTACCGGAATTGAGTCTTCTGAGAGATAGACTTGAACATCCTTGCGATCAAGATATCTTGTTTTTCCTTCTGGTGTAAGCACGCCAACAGAGGAACCTTTTATTTTGTGAACAGGCAGCCTGGTATTGTAGCTTAATTCAAGATCATTATGCTTCAATGATTTTTCCTTGTACAGCCATGCTGTTGGACTTTTGATCAAGGCGAAAGGCTTGTTCTCTTCATTGGCAAAGTTTTTGTTGTACACCAGCTGTGATTTTGGCATCCAGCCTGGGTATCCTGCTTCGAGTCGAGGGGTTGGCTGACCATCAACAGCTACTTTTACCCAGTCTCCCTGCTCGTCCGTTATCGTTACCTTGTTTCCGTATAATGCTTGGGTTTCCAGAGGTCCAACAAGCCAAAGCTTCTCTTCATAGGTCATACTCGTCGTCCATTTTCTTAGATCTACGGGGTTGCTTAAGGATGGCTCATCTAAAGGCCTTGTTTCTGCCGGTTTCGTCCACAATGTCGCAGCAGCAACATCTACATAGGCCGTGGCAGGTGATAAATCATGTGACTGGGAAGGTTTGGCGGCCTGTGCCGTACCGGCAAACATTGAGAAAACCAGACCGGCAGTTAAAACCGTACCTGTCCATTTTTTTATGTACTTCATATTCTTGCTCCTCCTTTAGTTTGATAATAAATAGTTCCGTTTAAGCCGTTTTGTTTCCTTTTTATGAAGAGGATTTCGTTCAAAAGTCATTAAACTGATTAAAGGGTACTGGGAGAATGGTCACTATAATGACTGCCGAAAACATAGCTCTTCAGTAAAAAAGGCAGGTATTAAAAAATCCCTGCATCCCAAGGATTATTTATGGTAAGAGATATTTATTTTCAGGCTGTCAGCAAGGATTTTAAAAGGATATGGAGCGAAAAAAAGAGTTTCGTTGGTCTTTTTATTCATACTGAGGATGGTTTCTCCGACACCTGTAGCTGTAGTTCGAAAAGCCAAAATGTCTTGAAAGTGTTCAATCTGTTTTGCTAAACCTTCTTCGACGGCTGACTGTAATAACTGGACAACTGTATGAAAATCATCTGGATGGATGAGAGTTTGATCGCCTTTACCTATCAGGTTTACTGTAACTTGTTTTTTTTCTGTTTTCATACATTTTCCTTTCGTGGAATCTGTTCTATACTAAGTATAATGGGACATAGCTAATTTAAATAGTATGTACTTTTAAGATAGATAGTTACTTTTTTGATACTATGAAAAACTAACTGTAGCAGGGGGATTGGGTTTCATGAAGGAAAGGAAGAAAAAATATTTTCATCCTATTGAGGTAACGTTGGATGTGGTTTGCGGGAAATGGAAAGGCGTAATTCTTTGTCTGCTTCAGGAGAAAGACTTTCGCTTTGGGGAATTAAAGGAGAAGCTTTTTGCTGTCACGCCGAAAGTGCTGACGCAACAGCTCCGGGAACTTGAAGAAGACGGGCTGATCACAAGAACCGTATATCCCCAGGTGCCTCCAAAGGTGGTTTATTCCCTTACACCATACGGTAAAGATCTTGAGGAGACTTTGCGAATGATGGAAAATTGGGGGAAAACTCATCAGGAAAAAGTAGGACATGAGTTTGAAGAAGATATCAGTGAGGCAGGTTTATCTTAAATTAAGCGCTTCTAAACTCTGCCGATCATGGGAGGAAGGAAGTAAGATGAAGTTCAAAGAGATTAAACTGTATACACATTGTCTTGTTGAACAGCGAAATTTTTATCATCAGCTTCTTGGCTTGCCATTGTTGAAAGAAGACGGCAGCTCGTTTGGGGTTGCTGTTGGATCGACCATGCTTACTTTTCGTTCAACAAACGAGGAAAGCTACTATCATATTGCGTTTACGATACCGAAAAATGCGTTTTCGGAAGCAAAAAAATGGATCAGTTCCTTCGTTTCGCTGAATTACGTGGAAGGAAAGGACGAAATCTATTTCGGGAACTGGGATGCCAATGCCTGTTATTTTTATGATTCAGCGGGAAATGTGGTAGAACTGATCGCTCGGCATAGGATGAATTATTCAATCAATCATCCCTTTACGAGCAAGGATATTTTAGCCATCAGCGAGATTGGTATGCCGGTAAAAGATGTCCGGAAAGCTGCAAACCAACTAAAGGCAGCTTTGGGGGTAAGTACGTATCAT
The DNA here is from genome assembly GCF_001510655.1 of Fictibacillus sp. FJAT-27399. Taxonomy (GTDB): domain Bacteria; phylum Bacillota; class Bacilli; order Bacillales; family Fictibacillaceae; genus Fictibacillus_C; species Fictibacillus_C marinisediminis. Next base: position 50,101 of record NZ_LMVC01000001.1, read on the forward strand.
GGAGAAAATGAAACATTTGCACCACTCGGAAACGAAGAGGGGCTGCTGATTGTTTCTGATAACAGCAGAACATGGCTTGGTTCTAATAAGCAGGCAAAAATCTTTCCGATTGAGCTTGTAATGGATAGTCCAATATCTGTAACACAGCTAGATGGATATCCTTACACGTTCAGCAGCAGCAAAAAAGCGTCAGCAGATGGCTAAAGCCGGACTGACGCTTTTTCTTATTCCACAATGCCGCCTTGGGTGACTCGAATGTTAACTTTAATATGGACAGGGACATCAGGGTATTTTGTTTCCCAGTCTTTAAAATTGAAATGCCTGGACTGGCTTCTGGCTCTGTCTCCTAATCCGAGAGGATCAATCTCATCTTTCTGAAACCTCCTTACCATCGCTTTGGCTTGATGTTCGGTTTGCTTTTTGATTGTTTTTTCGATCATATCAATGGTTTTTTTCTGATAAAGCGGAGTGCCGGCTGCATCGTTGATTTTGCCGGTGATATGAATTTTCATGTTTATCACCGGATTTGTATTGCCATGATCGATATCATAATTTACCGTGGAGTTCAGGTTTTCAAGGTTAAGATAATTGTTTTTTCCAAATTTGAATTCATGGGATCCCTGCTGGAAATTTTGGTACATGAGCTTGAAAATAAAGGCATCGTTAAAGCTGATATGATCAACGTATTTGGAATGATCAAACAACGCAACACCGGCGATCCGAATATGGCCATGTTTCATATCGATCAGCGGCATAAAAGGATCACTGCCTTTTCCGTAATAGCTGTAGTTAAAGTGGTGAAAGTTTGCCCTAGGGAGTGTCAGCTCCATATTTTGTTCGATCATTCGTTTTAAATAAACGGGAACGATTTCTCCAACAGGGTACTGCTTGTTTAATATGTCCTTTGTTTTTCCTTTTGCAACAGCCACATAAATATTTCTTCCCACTGAAGGATCCCGCTGCAGGGAATCAATAATTTTTGTAATTCCGCGGCTCGCCAGCTCTTCATTAAACAAGATGACCGCAACTCGGCCCGTCGCAAAAGGCCGAGGCGATTCTGCTTGAAGGACCTGCCGAATGTTTTTACTCGAATGCGATTTTCCAGAAAAGGTTATGCTCGTTAAGGTCGCTTGCTGAGTTCCTCCGGTTGTAATAGGAACAGCTACAGTAGCTTCAAATTTCTTTCCATCAACATAATCATACCCGACCACTCCGATGAGCTGAATATCCTCCAGTACTTGTTTTTGTGGAGTACAGCCAGCAGCAAGCAGAAGCACAATTAAAAATACAAGTTTGATCTTATTCATTTTTTCGTTGCCTCACTTTGTAAATCAGCAACTGAAGCAGGAAGAGAAGTGGAATGTAAAAATAAATGAAATAATAACCTACTTTAGAAACCCAATTGTTCAGCTGGTCAATCTGCTGACGATCTTTAAATAATAATGTTCCGATAAATACAAGAATGGCGATGATGATTAGAGAGTGTTTTTGTTTTACCGAAAATAGCCGTTTGCCTCCCCGTGTCACACACCAGATAGCGATACATATGTTTGGCAGGACAATAAACAGCCACATCGAGATTCCGATATATTCAAAACGCTCAACAAAAGGGAATTCAACGATTTTCCAGATTGTAAGTGTAGCCCAGATCGTATGCTTTAATTGCCCTTGACTGTAGTAGGAAAACGATACTACCGCTGTAATGGTATAAATGACGATCGTGAATAATACGCCCCATTGAGACCATTTGTGGGAGGTCTCGGGATTTTTGATAAAAGGATAATAAAAGAAAAGCATTTCAAAGCCCAGGTAATTAAGGGTCATTGCCTTCGTACTTACAAAATTGTCGATCAGCGAGTGATCAAACAAAGGAAGAATATTATAGATATGAGCATCCTTTATCGCAAAGAATTTTAAAAAGACGAGAGGGGTTCCAATCAGCACACTAAAGAATGCGACAGCTGTTATCATCCTGAATCCGCCGCTGACTAAATAATAGACCAGCAGCGATAAAATAAACGAGATTCCCCATGTGTTGATGTGGGGAAACATCCAAACTTGAATGACCTCTATATACGTTCTCAGGACAGTGAGCGCCAAAAATGCAGAATAAATCATGAATATAGAACTTAATAGACCGCCTATCCATTTGCCAAGCACATCATTATGAACGGCGATAATGTCCCCATCGCTGCGTTTTAACATCTTATAGATCATCCAGACGAGTAGATGGATCAGTATGCCGCTGAAAATAACAGTCATCCATGCATCATGTCCCGCGGATTTGGCGATGTATCTCTGAAACCCCAAAACCCCGACACCAATCTGCATGGTGGATACAAGGTAAAAGGTAAAATAGGGTGATACCTGTTTATTTTCTGGCGGATGGATGTTCATGTTCTTCACCTTCGTTCTGTTGAATTATTCTTCAATATCGTTCTTTTGATTCGCTCTTTCATAATTTATTCGTGCCGGATCTGCAGGCCTCATTTGCATGGGACGCAATTTCTGGAGGTTGAATGGCAGGCGGATGAATGCATCTTTAAGATCAACCATCCTTAAAGGATAAAGGGGAGCCAGATAGGGCCTGCCGAGCGAGGTAAGTCGAAGCATATGGCCCATTACAAAGGCAAAACAGATGGAAACTCCAAGCAGTCCCCAAAATTGTGCAAAGACCAGAAAAGGAAAGCGGATCAGGCGGATCGTGTTGCTCATCTGATAAACTGGCGTCGTAAAGGAGGCCAGTGCAGCAAGGGCAACGATGATTAATAGAACGTTGCTCGTTAATCCGGCCTGTACAGCAGCGGTTCCAATAACGATACCGCCAACGATACCGATCGTCTGCCCGACTTTGGAAGGGAGACGTGCCCCGGCTTCACGAAGCAATTCGATCGATAACTCCAAGATGATCGCTTCCACAATCGGCGGAAATGGTATGCCGGAGCGGGAAGCTATCAATGTACCAAGAAGATCGGTCGGGATCATTTCGTAATGAAACGTAAGAACAGCAACGTAAAGTGGTGTGGACAGCACGGAAAACAGAACTCCCAGCAAACGGATCATCCGGATAACGGAAGCCACATGCCATGACAGGAAGTAATCTTCAAAGGCCGAGAAGAATTCTACTAGCGTAGTAGGGCCTGTCAGAGCACTTGGTGAACCATCAACGAGTAAAGCAACTTTTCCCTCGGCTAAAACAGCTGCCACGCGGTCAGGACGCTCTGTGTTGATCAGCTGAGGAAAAGGAGAATTCTGATTATCAGATATCATTTGAAGAACATAGGTACTGTCTAATATGTGATCATACTCAATGTCCGAAACCCGCTGAAGAAGGGTGTTAACATTCTCCTGGCTTGCGATGCCGTCAATATAAAGGATTGTAGCCCTTGTTTTTGAAAGTTTTCCTATTTTGACTTCCTTTACATGGAGCTCTGGAATTGGCAGCCTTTTTCGTATCATATTGACGTTGACTTCAATCGCTTCGACAAACGCTTCCTTTGGCCCGAGGACGCTGAACTCGGTTTCGGGAACAGAAATCTGCCGCTTTTCAGCAGTCGCTGCAGGAACTAACAGACAGTCGGCCTTTTTAGGGTCTGGCTGCACCATTATCGAACCGGTTAATACACTATCTTTTATTTTTTGAATATCCTTAGTATGCTCGATGTTCTCCACCGGAATTTCTGAAGCCAGCTGTTTGAGAGACATTGATGAACAGCGGGTCAAATAGGGGATTAAATCACGATGAACAAGATCCGGGTTTACCATGCTTTTGTAATAGGAAATGGTAAATGGATGCTGATCGCTTTTTGTAAAGGATACAAAGTCTTGTGAAGCCTTGCATTTATCCAGTAATTGTTTAATGGTAAGCTGGCTTCCACTTTGTCCGGAAGGCTTACTCGCTGCTTTTTCTTTTTTCTTCTGCCGTTTACCGAACATAGCTGCCTCCATCCAAGAGTAGATTCATGTGTTTATTTGTATATCATTCCAATAGATGATGTCTCTATTCAATTTCGGCATAAGAAAAAGCACCCTGGAAAAGGGTGCTGATCATTTAAAATAATCCTTATCAAAGATATAGTATTTGGCGAGTGCAAGAATCTCACGTACATGTACCTGAGGAGTGACGGACAATGGGACAGAAGATCCTTGTCCGAATGCTTTTAAACCCAATCCTTCTGCCAGGCATTTCGCACGGTGGAGATGAAAATCACTGGAGATGATCACCACTCGCTGGTGTTTTCCGGCAGGTAGATATTTTTTCATCAGATTTCTTGAGAACTTTATATTTTCATAAGTGCTTGTTGCTTTGTTTTCATAAACAATCGAGGTTGAAGGAACTCCTTTGTTTTTTAAATACCTCCCCATGACTTCTGCTTCTGTCTTACTCTCGCCGACGGTCAGTCCTCCGCTTACGGCAGCTTTAACACCGGGATGTTTGTGAAGGTACAATGCGGCTTTGTTCAGCCGCTCTTTCAGCACTCTTGAAGGCGTACCATCCTTGATCCCGGCTCCTAAAATGAGTACATAATCAATATTTGCGGGATGTTCATCTTTGATGGAAGTAAGAATCAGCCCTTCAAGCAGCAGGGCAATAATCAGGGCAATGGATACCGTTGAAACTGTGAAAATCCGGAATTTCTTGTTTTTTCTCCACTGCTTTTTGAGTGGATGGAAGACAATAGCTATTGCCAGTAACAAGAGAGAAACGAACAGTATAGCGAGAGCGCCAGTGTCTAATCTGGTGATCGCTATCACGAAAAAAGAATAGATGATTCCGATCAAGCTGATAAGAAAAAATAGTAATCGCATAATAACTCCTGATTTTTTGTGGTAAGTTATAGCCGTTGTTTCATTAAGACACGGAAGAAAGCTTCAGTTCCTCAACTAATAGAGGAACTAATGATGGATCCCACTGTGTACCCTTGCCGTCAAGCAGAATGGCGACTGCCTTGTCTCTGCTCATGCCTTTCCGATAAGGCCGGTCTGATGTCATGGCGTCATAAGCGTCTGCTACTGCAATTATCCTTCCGAAGAAGGGAATGTCATCACCAGAAAGCCCTTCTGGATAGCCTTTTCCATCATAGCGTTCATGATGGTATTTCACGCCGGGAAGAAGTGGCTCCATAGCTTCCTTCGGCTGAACCTGAGATAAGATTGAAAATCCAACCACCGGATGTTTTTTAATGTAGCTGAACTCGATATCGTCCAATTTTCCGTCTTTTAATAGAATATGATCGGGGATACCAATTTTTCCAATGTCATGGAGGAGGGCTGCTTTTTTTAGTGTAGATAGTTCATCCATACTAAGGCCTGCTTTCTCACCAATCTGAACCGAATACTCGGCAACCCGCTGTGAATGTCCGGCAGTATACGGGTCACGTGCATCCATTGTGGCTGCCATGACGGCAAAAAAGCTGTCCAGAAGCTGGTGGTTCATTTCTTCCCGGTCGCGGATGGAAGAACTCATATGATTAAACCCTGAAACAAGCCTTGAAAATTCATCAGAATACGTGTTGTCCAGCAAAAATTGGCTGTTTCCAAGCTGTACTTCTTCCATGGCCGTTTGAAGGTTCTTCATCGGAGCGAGCAAATCTTTGTAGATCAGGTACGTCCCGAAAAAAGCAAAAAGCATGCCAAGCAACAGAATGAAGATCGCCCAGCTCCAGTATGACCTCGTGATGGAGGCTGCCTGTTCATATAATTTGACCTGGTTGGCAAGAGCGAACAAGAGTACAGGAAATGTTCCAATAAAAATGGTGCTTAGCTGAATTTTTCGCTGAATCGAAACAAACACTCTGTTGTTTTGGGACAGAGGATCTCCGTGCAGTTCGACCGCCCGATTCCTGAGTTCTTCAATGATCGGTTTCACGGCACTCGTTGTTAAATAAAATTCAACAATGGCATGCATTCCAGCTACGATAACGGCCCCCAGACCGCCCATGAACAGGTACATATAGGGCATGTTGAGAAAACCAAAGTAAATGGCTGCGGTCACTAAAATGATTGCTGGAACTGATAGTCCAAGAAAGTGAGGCCCCATGATCCGTTTTACCGTCAGCAAAGGAAAACGGTGAGCTTGAACAAATCCGTTCGTCAACGTGCGGATCGATGGGTTCGATTTGTAAAACGCCCGGTAGATCGGCTTGATGTGACGGGAGAAAGCACGGTATTCAATAAAACACATGATGAAAAAAGACAAAGCTAGGATCCCTGAGATCATCCATTTTTCAAAGGTAGAAAAGTGGAGAGTCGAAAAGACAAAAAAACCCCCAACTCCAATGACTGCGATAAGTGATCCTATGAGATAATTTCTTAGAAGCATTCTTTGAAAATGACGATAAAAGTCCATTTCACACCTCTTTCCAAAGGACTTAAGTCACTATATCTAGAATAACATTGATAACAATGGTAAAAAAGTCTAATTTTGTTATATTTTGAGGAAAAATGCTGGTGCCAGGCACCAAAAAATCAGGAGGGGAATTCATGGAGGAATGGACGAAAGAATCATACGTTATTTCAATGGATAAGAAGAGTCTCAATATTGATCTGATTCACGAGTTTTTAACAAAGGAATCCTATTGGGCACAAGGCATTACCCGAGAAAGGGTTCAAAAAGCGGTAGATCATTCTCTTTGTTTTGGAGTCTATGAGAAGAATGGCGATGATCAGACACAGATTGGTTTTGCGAGGATCATAACAGATTATGTGGCGACAGCTTATGTTTGCGATGTATTTATCCTGGATCCGCATCGCGGAAAAGGACTTTCCAAATGGCTGATTGAGACGATTACTTCCCATAAAGAACTGCAGGAGGTACGAGGAATGCTTCTTGTGACAAAGGATGCTCATGGACTCTACAGCCAATACGGGTTTCAGCCGGTTGAAGCGGAGAAATATATGAAAAAAGAAATGAAGAGAGAGGAGCAGCCTCCTCGTTCTGTAATGCGCGAAAAATAAAAAGAAGACGCTGACACATACGGTTCAGCGTCTTCAGCTTATGAAAGCTTGAGAATATAGAACATAAGCATAAAATGAGAGGCACTTCCAGCTAGTACGAAGAGATGCCAGATTGCATGGTTGAAAGGGAACTTACGCCATACGTAAAAAACGGCCCCGACCGTGTACATAATTCCACCGCCGATCAGCCAGGCAAGACCTTGCTCAGGAAGAGTGACGACCACACGGTTAAAAGCGAATATGATCAGCCACCCCATAAGAATATAGCCGATTGTTGAGAGAATGACGAAGCGCTTCGTGAAAAAGATTTTAAACGCCACACCCGCCAATGCGATCCCCCAAACGGTTCCAAACAATGCCCAACCAAGAGCTCCCTTTACCACAATCAATAGAATCGGTGTATAAGAACCCGCAATAAAGATATAGATGGCTGAGTGGTCCATGATCTCAAAAATATCTTTGACCTTTCCCTCAGGAAAGCTGTGAACGAGGGTTGAAGAAGTATAGAGAAGCAGCATGGATCCGCCGAAAACAGCAAAGCATGTGATGTGAAGCGGTGTCCCTTGCGCGCTGGCAAAAACAACAAGTAGGGTTAAAGCAATAATACTGAAAACCGCTCCGATGCCATGGGTGATGGCATTGATAATTTCCTCACGTTTTGTATACGTAAATGCATTCATTTTTTTCACCCCTTATATAGTATCCTGCACTAAGACCGACATTAAGTTTCACTTATTTTAACATAGAAAAAAGAGCCCATGGCAACTGAGCTCTTTTCTTCGTAATTTACATCGGTTCACTGCCGGCCTGCTGCTGAATCGGCAATGTTTTTCCTGTTGATTTCCGGTTGCTCCGTTCTTTCGTTTCAAGCCTTCTTGCGAGCAATGATAATGAATAGTTAACGAGAAAGTAGATGAATGCAATGAGTAAAAAAGTGGGAATCACGTAATTTACGTTTTTACCATTCACGATTTGCGCATTATGCAGCAGCTCAGGAAGCGAGATGACAACAGCAAGAGAGGTGTCTTTTAAAAGAGAGATAAACTGACTGACAATCGGCGGAACCATTCTTCTTAAGGCCTGAGGCAATATGATGTGCTGCATCGTCTGAATGTAGGTGAGGCCGGAGGATCGGGCAGCTTCAATCTGTCCTTTTTCGATGGAGTTTAATCCGCTTCGGACAATCTCAGATAGCATGGCAGATTCAAAGATAATAAGAGCTGATACGGCAGCCATCATAACGCTCATTTTAATGCCGACTTCAGGCAAGGCGAAAAATGTGAAAAAGATAATCAGCAGCAAAGGCAGATTCCGTATTGTTTCAACACATACGGCAACGACCTTTGATAGAACCGGTATCTTTGCATAGCGCAAGATTCCTAAGATACTCCCGAAAATAAAACTGAAAACAATAGCGATGAAGGCAACGAAAAGTGTAGTCATCAGACCTTTTAGCAAAAAGAGCAGATTTCCTGCGGAATAAGCACCGATAAAATCCATTGTGCGTCTCCTCCTTATCCGCTCACAGCAAGACGCCGTTCAAGATAACCGACGAATAAGCTGAGTGGAATAGTTAGAACAAGATAGAACATCGCCACAAAAATATAGACGTCAAATACAACATACGTAGATGAAGAGATGGAATCTCCAAAGTACATTAAATCCAATCCTGCAACAACGCCAAGGATGGAAGAGTTTTTCACCAGATTAATGAACTGATTGCCAAGCGGAGGAATAACGATTTTAATGGCCTGAGGAAGTATGATGTATCTCATCGTTTGGATGTACGTCAAGCCTGATGAACGGCCAGCTTCCATTTGACCCTTATCCACGGATAAAATACCCGCGCGGATCGCTTCTGCAATAAATGCCGCTGTATAGATGGAAAGAGCAATGGTTCCCGCTTGAAAACCGCTAAGCTTCATGCCTAAACTCGGCAATCCATAATAAAAGATAAACAGGATCAAGATGAGAGGAATATTTCGGACAAATTCCACAAAAGCTGTTCCGATGATCTGAAAAATCTTTAACGGAGAGATCCGCATAACAGCGAAGATCACACCAAGAATAAAGCTGCAGACCAAAGCAAGAAGGCTTGCTTTCAGTGTGTTGACAAAGCCATCAAGATAGGTGTCAAAGTTGTCGATCAGTATGGTGAAGTCTAGCATGAATTCCCTCCTTTACGAAAGAAGGATAGATGGGCAAAGCTGCCCATCCATCACAAAAATCATTATTGTTCTTTTATCCATTTGCTCTTGATTTTGTCATATTCACCGCTGTCCTTAAGCTCTTTAAGGAATTTATTCACGTACTTTGTGAACTTGTCATCGCCTTTATTCAAAGCGATTCCATATGGCTCATCGGTAAATGGCTGTCCTACCAATTGATAGTTCGAATCCTGGTCAGCCATCCCGTATAGAATCGAGTTATCTGTTGTTAATGCATCACCTTTCCCAGCTTTTAACGCGGTAAAGGCTTCAGCATAATTTTCAAACTCGAGTACCTGGGCATCAGGAGATTTGTCTTTGATGTTTTGAACAGAAGTGGAGCCTTTTACAGCCAACACCTTTGTGCCTTTCTTCACATCATCAATACCCTGGATTTTACTTCCTTTTTTCACGAGCAGCGACTGGCCTGCTTTAAAGTAGACATCAGAGAAGTTAACTTCCTTTTTACGGTCCTCTGTAATAGTCATTGTGGCAATAATCGCGTCAATGTCACCGTTTTTCAGCATTTGTACACGTGTCTTTGATGTAACTTCTTTTAGTTCAAGCTTTTTTTCGTCACCAAAGATTTTTTTGGCAAGTGCTTTTGCAATATCAATATCGAAGCCTTCTACTTTTCCGCTGGAAGGATCCTTGTAACCGAAAAGATTGGTATCATATTTTACACCGACCACCAGTTTACCGCGTTTTTTGATGGCAGATAGTGTATCTTTTGATTCTCCGCCTGTCTTGTCGCTTCCGCATGCTGAGAGCATGCTGATTACGAGTACCAGAATAATAGCCAACAACCAGCTTTTCTTGTTTTTCAAATGTCTCATCTCCTTTAATGGTTTAGAACTCTGCTTAAAAATAATTTTGCACGTTCTTCTTTTGGATTGGAGAAAAATGCTAAAGGTTCACTGTCTTCAAGTATTCTGCCGTGATCCATAAACACGACCCGGTTAGCCACTTCACGGGCGAATCCCATCTCATGAGTGACGACCACCATGGTCATCCCGTCCTTTGCGAGTGTTTTCATAACATCCAGAACCTCACCAATCATTTCGGGATCAAGGGCAGAGGTTGGCTCATCGAACAACATGATATTCGGTTTTAATGCGAGGCCCCTGGCGATGGCCACTCGCTGCTGCTGTCCTCCTGAGAGCTGGGATGGATAGGAATCAGCTTTGTCTGGAATCCCAACTTTTTCAAGGTAGAACATCGCCGTTTTTTTGGCTTCTGAAGGTGAGATCCCTAATGCCTTTTTTGGTGCGAGTGTGATGTTTTCAAGCACGGTCATATGTGGATAAAGATTAAAATGCTGAAATACCATGCCAATGTTTTTGCGTAGATCATTAATATTTGTTTCCTTGCTGTTTACTGCATTCTTGTTGACGGTGAGATCTCCGTCAGTAATTGTTTCGAGCCGGTTGATACACCGGAGCAATGTACTCTTTCCCGACCCCGATGGACCGACGACAACAACAACTTCCCCTTCTTTAATCTCCAGGTTAATATCATTCAGAACCTGAAAATCGCCGAAGTGCTTATTAACATGACGAAAAGATATCAAACCAATCCCCCTTTGTTATGTATTAAAACTCAGGTTTCTAAAGACCTGAAGTTTTACCCGATACGAAGTGTTTATGTATTGCAAATTTTCCGGCTAAAATTCTATTATTCGACTATCTGTAACAAAATTCCTTTTTAAATTTACTTTTTAATTGTTTTTTTACGAAATATTTGAGAGGTGGGATCCTTTTGGAGTAAAAGACTTGAGGGTCTCTTTTAAGCATCATGCAAGGTCCATTAGGAATGAAAATCAACAATATGCTTTAACAGAAACTACAAAAAAACTGGCTCCTCAAAAGACTGAGGAACCAGCTGGATGTTTCTTTATTGGACAGCTTTAATCTCTACATCAATGTTGCCTCGTGTCGCTTTGGAATACGGACATACTTGATGAGCTTCATCTGCGAGCTTCTGAACATTTTCCTGATCCTGGCCCGGAATAGAAACCTCCAGGACGACTGCAAGCTTTAATCCGCCGTTTGAAGAATCTTTGCCGATCGTCACGTTAGCTGTAACTTTGCTGTCTGAAACATCAACTTTCTGTTTGCCGGCAACAATCTGCAGTGCGCTTTGATAACAGGCAGCATAACCGCAGGCAAACAGCTGTTCAGGGTTTGTTCCTTCACCGCCGGACCCCTGGAGCTCTTTTGGCATGCTGAGCTTTAAATCAAGTTTCCCGTCTTTGCTTGAAACTCTTCCATCTCTTCCGCCTTGTGCGGTAGCTTTTGCTGTGTATAAACCTTGATCCATTGTAAATCACTCCTTGTATAAGGTGACAATATCTGTCCCAAAATAGCTACACACCTAAACATTATCTTTTATCACTATTTTTAAACCTTTAAAATTTAGGAGGTGGTGCCAGGCACCGCATTTACACACTTGTGTAATTACAGTGCCTGTCACCAAACAAGGTACCAAACACCCAAAAAGTTTAATAAAGATCTATTTAGGAAATTATTAATCTAAATACATAGCTGGAGGGAATGGCATGGAAGTGAAAGAGCAGATTATGGCTCTGATGGGAAATCCGGAGAGAGAGTTTGAATTTAAGCAAAAAACAGATTTACCGGGTGTAAAGGATGATTTGGTACGAATCCGTTATGTTCCTCAAGGCGACAGCGGATTTTTTCAATCCACATTCTATGATGAAGAAACAGAGATCGTTGGCTCACGGGTGTTTGACGAACTGGAGGATGTTATATTATTTGTAGAGAAAAATAAAATCTGAGGCTCTTGGCAGTAATGAAAGAGGAATATAAAAAAAGCAATCCGGTTAATTATACTGGATTGCTTTTTCGTGTTTTACGTGTGGCGATTCACTTTGAGCGTACTGCCTTCCTCTATCAATCCTAAAAGGAAGGGGAGTCGCTCAGCTTCGTCTGCCGTTTGTTCAGTTGTTCGAGCAGCATGCAGGTCAGCATACCCAGGATCAGCCCGTTATTCAGCAAAGTAGTTAATATATTGGGCAGACCCTTCAAAGCAGCAGGAGGAATGAAGGTGCACCCCAAGCCGATCATTAACGATGTGGCGATAACAAACAGCGTATTTTCATTAAATTTCAGTGAGCGATATTCCTTTAAAGCCAGTCCGATCATGCTTGAAAAAGGAACAAAAATCGTCGCATAGCCAACAGGTGCAGGTATGCTTGCGAAAAAGAACGTAAGCTTTGGAAACAGGCTGATGGCGAGGATCATCAAACTCCCAATGATGTAGGGAAGGCGCTGAAACATTTTGGTTGTCAGGATAAATCCTGCCGTACCGGATATCGGAACACTGGCCACGGCCGAAAGCAATCCGGCAATCAGCGTGTTCAATCCCATCAATCCTGTCGTTTGATTATAATTAATGTCTGAATGAGGCTGTTTTTCATTTTTATACACATTCTCGACGACGTTGACACTAGCGACCATATTGGCGAGAAGCAGGAAACCAATAATGATGGAAGTCAGAGCGATGCCGCCGCTGAACTGCGGAGCTCCCCATGCGAAAATCTCAGGGAGGGCTACGGTTTTACCGTGAAAGCCTGAGTCTTTGACCAGCCCCAATAACGAAAAAAGGCCCCAACCGGCAATCAGGCTGATCAAAACGGAATAGCTTCGCAAAAACTTGCTCTTCGCCTTTCCTAGAATCATGGACAAAATTAAAATGGCGATGGCTGTAACCGCAACTTTGCCGTCCACACTGTTTGATAAGTATCCGATCCCCAGGATTCCTTTAATAAAGGAGCCGCTTAGCTGAGCAACGAGCAGGATCAAATAAGTTCCTGTAACGAGGGGAGTAAACAGCTTTTTTAGAGGACCAATCCATTTCATCAAACCTAGAAAAATGAAAAGAAGCCCGCAGATCAGCATTCCCATTTCCAGCTGATGAAGCACATCTTGTCCGTTTAACGAACCGGCTGAAACGAGTCCTGCATAGACCATGAAAACACCCCACCATAGACCGGCTGGCCCTTCTGTAATAGGAAGATGGTGTCCGAACAAGGCTTGCAGAAAACCCGAAATGCCAATAATAAAAAATGTCCTTTGAAGGAGTTCAGCTATTTCAGCCGGTGGAAGATGGAAGGCAGTGCCGATGGAAATAGGTGCTACTATGCTGCCGGCAAGGATGAAGACCATCCACTGAAACGAAGAGAAGAATAATTTCATATTATTAACACCTACTGTCTGAAAACTTTATACACGGAATCTATTATAGACCTGCTGCCTAAATCCGGAAAGCCTTTTTGTTTCTGGTTTTTAGGTTTAAACAGCTGGCAAATAAGGGAAAGGAATGAGAAAGAGAATCTTAGGAGGAATGACGTGCGATGGATGAAAATAGAATTACGTTTTATGTTAATCCAAAAGGTGAGATCAATACCCTTCCGGCCGACGAAAGCATGCATCTATTTGAAATCCGAGCTAACGAGGCAGAGATAGAGCAGCTGCGAGGTTTATTTCGTCAGCTGCACGAACATAATAAAAAAGAAGGAAAAGATATTTTTTCAACGAAGTCGTTCTTTTACGAAAACCAGGCTGAACTGGACCGGAAAGAAGATAACGAGATCATGTTCGAGATTTACCGGCAAATTTTCATGCTGGGAACGGAAAAGACCAAAGAGGATGTAGAAGAGATGGGCGTCATTCCAAAGCTGAATGAATTAAGATAAACGTTCATCTATTGGAGATGAACGTCTTTTTATGAAATGTCTAGCTTCAGCGACCAAGTCCTCGAGGTCGCTTCACTCATTCCCTCAACACAAAAAGCGTGTTGTTGGGTATGAGCTCCAGCGCTTGTCGGACTTAAGCAGGTCGCTTACGCATTTCTTAGAAAAAATTTCTGTTTTTTTATTAGGTACCCCTTTAAATAAAAATAGGCTGCGAAAACTATTAGAAGATATCTTTTAGGTGTTTATGAAAGTTTTTCATTGGGTATTCATACATACATTCATCAACCATCACAAGGGCAAGGGAAGAGTAATATGAAAACGATTAAACAGGAAGATATTCAACTTTGGGTAGAAAATCATTTAGAGGACTTTAAAAATTTTACTCCCTATCTGTTTACCCAAGAATTTATCCACTTTTTTTGTGAATCTCGGCAAAACGAAAAAGAGTTTGAAGTTAAGTATGATAAAAGTGGCCAAAAACTGTATATGCGTTATCTGGAACCTTCTGAAATTGAAGATGATTGGGTATGCGTCGGGAATGTGAGCTTCTAGACAAAGGAGATGTTATTGTGGAGATCAATCGCGTACAAAGAGTGGAGAAGCTGTATAATTCAGCACCCGTTAATAAACAGAAGCAAGAGGAAAAAAAGGAACTTCGAGATAAGATCGAAATTTCTAAGGAAGCTCAGGAGTTATATATGGCCGATAAGTTTACGAATGAGCGAAGTGCTAAAATAGAAGAACTCAAACAAAAAATTCAAGCTGGGGAGTACAAAATCGATCCTGATAAGATCGCTCGGAAGATCGCTTCTCACTATCAACTATAAAAACAGATCAGCAGCAGCTGATCTGTTTTTTTTTGTTTATTTTTTTTCCTTATCCGATTTGGGCTTCAAGATAAGGAATGCTTTTCGGATAAGCCCGGGAATCGGGATATTCGTCCTGCCCGCATTCTCGATGATGGATAGAAGCTCATTGGATAAATAAAAAAAGATGGTCGCATCCCGGATATATTGTCCGCCGAATAAGGAATCCAGTGAATGCGCAACCGCAACAATGCAAAATATGATGACTTTTTTTATGATTCCTTTGAAGCCGACAGAACTTGACAATTTTCCCTCGTAGGCGGATGCGCAAATGCCGGAAATATAATCAATGATAGCAAGAATGACAAGCGCTTTAATCAATGGTGACATCGAGCCAAACAAATAGCCAGCATAAACACCAGCCAACGCCGATCCGCTTTTAAATAATAATTGCGCTCTACTCATGTGAAAACACCTCAAACTTTCGAGAGTAGTGAATCTAGTATTGATTAATAGAATATGATGACGGACAAGATTTGGTTCATACGTGAGGGGAAATAGCATCAGTAAAGAACCTTTTTTTGCAGAAATAGCAAGATTATATACAATAATACGACAAATTAATTAAATATTTAAAAAAATTTAAAAATAAGGAACAGACAGGCACATAATCTGTTACAATGGAGAAAATCTTTATTAGGAGGTATTTAATGTGAACAAAATTACTCTTGGTCTCCCTCCACATTGTCACAAAGTTTCATTCGATGGAAAGGTTTTTAAAATTAAAGGATTAAACAATGAAAAGATGATCGTACCGGTGTCTGGAACAGATAGAGCGGAAGTTAGCCATGTGAACGAGGAAACCGGGATGTTAAATATAATCGGAAAAGACCAGATATTAATTTCAATGGAGATGCCAATCCGGTTTTGTGAAATCGGAAAAGGATGGCTCCTTGATAAACTGCCAAAACGAAAAAAGAAATAAGATACCAAAAAGAGGACACAGGATGCTGTGTTCTTTTTTTGTTTTAGCTTTGTTACAGCATATTGTTGCTTGAAAGAGACACTCAAGTCTTTTTCTCCTAAAGAAGGCGTTTCGATCACACCCTGCAAAAATCAATAACAGAGCTTAATGTTTAAACGTAGAGCGTACCGGCTCTCACAGGGCCCTTCTAATTTCCTCGTACAGGCATACATTTAAACGGAGAGGTCGAGTTGAGTGGAGGGCAGGATGGGTATTCGGCGAAAACAGATCATTCAAATAGCCGCCACCTATATCGGGACGGTTGTAGGAGCGGGTTTTGCAACAGGAAGAGAGATCGTGGAGTTTTTTACCGTCCATGGTTCAGCTGGTTTCCTGGGAATCTTAATCAGCGGTTTCTTATTTATTTTTTTGGGGACGAAAGTTATGCTGCTGGCCCGAACGATTGGGGCGGATACCTATGAATCGTTAAACCGGTATTTATTTGGAGACCGATTTGCTTCGGGAATTAATTTCATCATGTTCATCATGCTGTTTGGTGTCACTTCGGTCATGCTGTCAGGAACGGGAGCCTTATTTTCAGAACAGCTTCATTTGCCGTTTCATGCAGGTATCATGCTAACGATCATCCTGTGCTTTTTGGTGATGCAAAAAGGAATGAACGGAATTTTGTGGACCAATTCAGTAATCGTTCCGGTCATGATTTTATTCTCCTTGATCGTTTCCGTATCGATGCTTTTTTCTCCCATAGAAGCTCCCCTTATTAGAACAGAAGACTTTACTCAGCATTGGAAATGGCTGCTCAGCCCCTTTACATATGCTGCCTTTAATTTGACCTTGTCACAGGCCGTTCTCGTGCCATTAAGCCGTGAAGCAGAAGATGATACAGTCATTAAATGGGGAGGGGCCCTCGGTGGATTAGGCCTTACATTTATCCTTTTGAACAGCCATTTTGCTCTATACTTAGTGCCGCAGTCTGTACAATATGAAATTCCGGTAGCAGAGATCATCAGCAAACTGGGTATTTTTGTCCACTTTCTATTTTTGATTGTGGTTTATGGGGAGATTTTCACCACATTGATCGGCAATTTATTCGGGCTGATCGAACCGATGAAACAATCTTTCCAGTTATCTTCCAATGTCATTTTAGGCCTTTTAATGGGAGGCGGATATGCCATCAGTTTGTTTGGGTATTCCTCTCTTCTCCATTATCTCTATCCGCTTTTTGGTGTCATCGGTCTGTCGTACCTGGCGATCCTTGCTTTTAAAAAGAGTTATTAGGTGCAGGGATAATCAGAATATACAGGATGTCCCTTTCTTAAAATAGTAGAAAGAATCGTCACAAGCAGACAAAGGGGCGATGGTATGGGAAATACAAAGCATACAGGGCCAGTATCTCTTCCGCTCAAGCCGGATCCCTCACTTTGGGCGAGTCCTGTTCCATTTGGTTATGGGAAAAACAAACCTCATCATGTAAGAGACACACTGAAAGCAGCATGGGAGAACCGTGATAACTTGAAATATGCAGCAAAAATATTGAACGAGGGGGTATGTGACGGATGTGCACTTGGTGTTTCCGGATTGCGTGATCAGACCCTTTCAGGGATGCATCTATGCACCACCCGGCTCAATGTGCTTCGTTTAAACACAATGCCGGCAATACCTGAAAAAATGCTGCATGATGATATACAAAACTTAAGGAAATACAGCAGTTCCGAGCTTCGTCAGCTTGGCAGAATTCCTTACCCGCTGATTAGAAAAAAAGGAGATCAGCATTTTCGGCGGATCACCTGGGATGAAGCACTAAATACGATTGCCACAAAAATAAAAGCCATTTCTCCGAAACAGCTTGCGTTCTATTTGACTTCCAGGGGAATAACGAATGAATCCTATTATATAGCAGCAAAAGCAGCTCGTTTTATTGGAACGAATAATATTGATAACGCCTCGCGAATCTGCCATTCTCCCTCTAAGACAGCTTTAAACCGGATGCTTGGTATAGGGGCATCAAGCTGCAGCTATAAGGATTGGATCGGGACCGACGTTCTTGTGTTCTGGGGATCTGTTTCAGCGAACAACCAGCCGGTTACTACAAAGTATATTTATGCTGCCAAAAGAAAGGGAACAAAAGTAATTATCATCAATCCCTATGCAGAGCCTTCCATGGAACGCTATTGGATTCCTTCCATTCCTGATTCAGCTGTATTCGGTACCAAAATTGCTGATGATTTTTATCAAGTAAAGATTGGCGGGGATATTGCACTGATGAATGGAATCATTAAGCACTGGTTTGAGATGGAGCGTAAAGAGAGAGGTTCAGCTCTGGAGCATTCGTTTATTAACGAGCATGTAAAAGGGCTTGAAGAGATGAAACGTCATGTGCGCGGTCTGACGTGGGAAAACCTTGAAAAGTCTTCGGGCATAGGGAGAGAGCGAATCTGCGAACTGGCAGAGATCCTGGCCTGCTCAAAGTCGGGTGTATTTGTCTGGTCAATGGGTCTGACCCAGCATAGGTTTGGCACCGATAATGTGTCACAGATTGTTAATCTCGCACTGCTCAGAGGATTTCTGGGCCGGGAAAATTGCGGTTTGATGCCTATTCGCGGGCATTCGGGTGTCCAGGGTGCAGGTGAGATGGGAGCCGATCCCTTTAGTTTGCCGGGCGGCGGATTTGATGAGAGAACACGGCAGCGCGTACAATCGGTTTGGGGTTTTGCTATACCAGACTGGCAAGGAGACATACTAGGCATCAGCCTGGAGAATGCTCTCCTTACTGAAGATGCAGACAGAAAGCTGAAGCTGTATTACATGTCAGGCGGGAACTTTTTGGAGACCATGCCAGATCCAGACTTTGTAAAGTCCTGTCTCGAAAACATAGAAGTCAGAGTCCATCAGGACATCATCCTTAATACATCTACTCTGCTTGATGCCAGGGATTGTGTCATCGTCCTTCCTGCAATGACAAGGTATGAACAGCCGGGTGGCGGGACTTCCACTTCAACCGAGAGAATGGTCTATTTTTCACCTGAAATTAATGGGCCGCGGATGGAAGAAGCACGTCCGGAATGGGAGATCTATAGTGAACTTGCTTCTAGAGTCAGGCCGGATCAAAGGCATATCATGCAATTCTCCGATGCAGAAGCAGTCAGAAAGGAGATTGCAATGGCTGCTCCAAACTATAAAGGGATACAGGATCTTTGCAAAAAAGGAGATGTGTTTCAATGGGGAGGTGCCTGGCTTTGTGAAGGAGGCATTTGCCCGACAAAAGACGGCAGGGGGCGGCTTTTTGCTATTGATCTGCCGGAACAGCGGCAGGGAAGAGGAGAATTTACCATTACGACAAGGAGAGGAAAACAGTTCAATTCCATGGTTTATCATAAAACGGATCCTTTTAACCAAGCATCCAGAGAAGACGTACTCCTTCACTTGAAGGACGTTTTAGAGCTTGGTTTACGGGAAGGAGAATCCGTTGTGGTTTACAATCGGCACGGTTTGTTTCGGGGCCGGGTGAAGATTGCAGACATAAAAAGGCGTAACGCCGCTTTATACTGGCCAGAAGCCAATTGTTTAATCCCTAAAGGTGTTTATGAAAGATCTGCTGGAATTCCGGAATACAATTCAGGAGCCTTGATTGAAAAGGCTGAAGTATTTTATGCCCAAAAAGACAAGGCATATAAAGAGAAAAGGCTGGCTGAGTCAGAATTAGATGATGATTAAGTTCTTAGTAGTATATTTGGATTTTTTTGAATACTATTACTATTTTTGAGCGTAGTGACAGATGATCCCGGCTATGATAAAGTTTTTAAAAGAAAGTCCTTCTAGAATAGACAAAAATAGTTTGGGAGTGGACAGAAAAGTGAACACAGAAGCAGGTCTCAAAAAAGACATCGGGCTTTCAGTGGCGATGTCTATTGTAATTGGAACAGTGATCGGATCAGGTATCTTTATGAAGCCAGGAAAGGTAATTGAGTATGCTGGAGGCTCCAATATGGCGCTGCTTGCCTGGATACTGGGGGGACTCATCACCCTGGCAGGCGGCCTGACCATTGCAGAAGTTGCCACTCAAATTCCAAAAACAGGCGGGCTATACGTCTATATGGAAGAAGTATACGGAAAAGTATGGGGTTATTTAAGCGGATGGGTTCAGACGGTCATCTACGGACCTGCTGTCATTGGAGGGCTTGGACTCTATTTTGGCTCTTTGATCACGAACCTTTTTGGATGGAATGAAAAGACCGGTCCATGGATTGGCATTATAACCGTTATTTTCTTGGCGGCCATTAATAGTTTCGGCACCAAGTACGGGGGAATTGTTCAGAACGCCGCAACGATAGGAAAGCTGCTGCCTATTATTTTAATTATTGTGTTTGGGATCTGGAAAGGAAATGAAGAAGTCCTGAATGCAGGCAGCGGACTAACAGGCGAGATTAGTATGGGAGCAGCCATATTGGCGACATTGTGGGCATATGATGGATGGCTGATGGTTGGTTTTGTAGCAGGTGAAATGAAGAACCCTGCAAAAATTCTTCCTAAAGCCATCGTGGGCGGTATTCTTGTTGTCACAGCAGCTTACCTCCTTGTAAATGTAGCTATGTTTCATGTACTTCCTGCAAGCACGATCGTCGACCTCGGCGAGAACTCTGCAGGTAGAGCAGCTTCCTTATTATTCGGAGATATTGGCGGAAAGCTGATTGCTATTGGAATCGCCGTTTCTATTTTCGGTTGTCTTAATGGGAAAATTCTGACGTTCCCAAGGGTAACGTACGCCATGGCTCAACGCAAGCAGCTTCCGGCATCCCGCTTTCTGGCTTCTGTTTCAGAAAAGTTTGGAACACCGATCCCTGCGACAGGGCTGCAAGTCGTGTTTGCCGTTATTCTGATGCTTGTTTCCAACCCGGATTACCTATCAGCCATGGCGATATTTGCAATTTATATTTTTTACATTTTTGCCTTCTATGCCGTCTTTTTATTGAGAAAAAGAAACAAAGAGAAAAAAAGGACGTACAGCGTTCCTCTGTTTCCGTTTGTTCCAGCGTTTGCGATCATAGGGGCTGGTTATATCGTGATTGCGACGATCTTTGAAAATCCGAGGGACAGCTTAACTGCAATCGCTGTGACTTTGTTGGGCTTGCCGCTGTATTGGTATTTAAATAGAAATAAAGGCAAAACTTCAAGTGATGAATTCTTGAAACAACAAGCAAAATAATCGTCATTATCTATTTGCTCTGCTGAGTTTTCAGCAGGGCTTTTTGTTTTATCGAATAAAAAGGCAGCTTACTACAGAAAATGAGAAGTAAACAAAGTGGAGGTGAATGAATGGATGAAGATCAGGAAACGTTTAAAACGACGGCCGATTGCAGGTTCAGAAGCTAAAGCTTATGAAAATATTGAAGTTTCTTTACAGATTGATGAAAACCTTGATCACTTGAAAAATATCTTAGGTGAGAGCATGGATGTGAAGATCCTGCCCGTTATATGCTCATCATCGTATTTTACTCGCTTCATTTGTGTTCGTATGTCGTCAGAAATGTCAGCAACTTCATGATATCATGCGTACTCCCGGATACGAACGCATGGACGTTTCAGATTATGCTGATTCTTGTTTCTCTGTATTCCTGCTAATATGGGTTGAACAATATTGCACGTGTAAACGAATTCTTAAACCCCATCATGGCGGTTCTGTTTATCGCATCGCTTTTATTAACGCTGAACCGATTCGATATCAGGTACTTTAAGCCGGTTTTGGAACAGCCTCTTTCTAAGGTCATGCAGGGGGCTTATACGACGACCGGTTTTCCATTTATTGAAGTCATATTGTTAGGCACGGTTTTTACGTATGTCAGGAAAAAGAAAAAGCTGATGAGATCCTACTTAAATGCTATTGTCGCGTCAGGAATTATACTCCTCATTACAATTATCGTGGCAATAGGCTGTGACGGCTACTACATGGTAAGCCGGACTATGTTTCCTACATTTGAATTGATGCGTGCCATTAATATTGTTAAACTTTTGGAGCGGATTGAGGTACTGATAGCCGTTGTTTGGATCGTCGGGATTTTTGCCAAAATCGTAATCTGTTTTCTTGCTGCTATGATGGGACTGCAGCAGGTTGCCAAGCACCATTCTTATGGATCGTTTTTTTCTTCCTGCGGGTTTGCTTGTATTGGCAATGAGCAACCATGAACACAGCAATACGATGGAATTTACCGATTTCGTCGCAAAAAACTGGACGCTCTGGTGGTTTACTCTATATATTCTTTTGATTGTGGTGCTGATCATTGGAGTAATCCTTAAAAAAAATAAGAGATCTGAACCATAAAAAGAACCCGCCCATTTGAGCAGGTTCTTTTTTAGTTTAAAGCAGTTTTAAGCTGACGGTATTTTGCAGAAAGGCTGGATGCGGAAGTGCCATAGCGTTTGGCTACTTCAGATTGTGTGGCAGGCTCATTCAGGACGTCCTTGGACGCCAAATAATGAAGAGCGGCTGCATAGGGCTGTTCTTTACGGATAATTGGATTTTGTGTCTTGTTCCACACATTCCAAATTCTTTCTGCCTCATTGTAGATCTCCTCTGATGTGTTCTCTTTAAGCAAAGATAGAACTCTATCGGCCTGCTGCGGCACAGCGTCTTCATCAGCTGCTTTCTCTAGTTTCGACAAAAGAACTTGTAGAGCTTTAGGAAAATCATCTTTCAAGGTTATTTTCAAGTCAGTCAGCGCATCTAAGCGTTTTTGCAATTCTCCCTGAGGAATCTCTGCAAAATCAATGTAAAATTCGTAATGTTCTCCAGTGTAGATAATAGAACCTGCTAGATCGGTTCCGTCGTGTGGAAGAATCTCAGAATTAAATTCGACCGTGTATTCCTGATCGGTCATCACATCTTGTAATAAAAAGGTATTTCGGTTCACTTTTGAGATCATTTTATAAACAGAAGGGAAACTCTTCTCCCAGTCTGCTATGATATCCAAGATTTCCGGCTGTTCTTTCCCTTTTTGCTCTTTAAGGTAATACGAAATTGGTGATCTGCCGTCCTTCACGTCAGAATGGAACATCAGCCAGCAAACCATCAGATTCGCATACGTTTGTTCTTCATCTCTTCCAATCTTGTATTTTTCTATGTAATTGCGTGTTTGGCTCCCCATTTCTTCATGAAAATGGTCAAAGGCAAACTTAGCTAAGCCTTCCTGATGGCGGCTCACTTCCACAATTTTGTTTAATTGAACGGTTGTGACCGATCGAAAACAGCAATTCTTATATTTTTTCCCGCTGCCGCATGGACACGGTTCGTTTCTTCCTACTTTGTTCATGTTACCCTCCGTACTTCACTGCTCTTGTTGTAAATAAATCACTTTGTAAATACTAGCATATTCGGGTGATATTGCAACTCAAAGCTATAAAATTACCATATATTGTAACGAATAGGTGCTTTGGGTCGTCTATAGATTAAAGGGGGACATGATGATGATAAAAAAGAGAAATCAACAGTTTATGGCCGTATGGGTGCTGATCGTTTTAGTTCTTGCGTCGTGCAGCAGCAAGGATGAAAACATGGCATCAAAGTCGTCTGAAGGGGGAAGCTCTTCCACCATCATGAAAAGGGAATCCGCTAAAGAAGACAACCAGCCTGCTGCCGACCAAGGACGAAAAATGATTTACACGAGTGAAATTATAATAAGCGTTCAAAACATTAAGAAGGCCCGGAGTGAAGTGGAACAACTCACAAAACAAATGGGCGGCTATATCGCTGAAAGTGAATTCTTGTCTGAAGAAGAAGGGCAAAATGGGGGTTACCTGAAAATAAGAATTCCAAAGGAAGATTTTCTTGTTTTCACAAAAAAGGCAGGAGAATTAAGTTCTGGGAGCCCTCATGAAATCATAAATGGACGAGATGTTACAGAGGAATATACTGACTTGGAAGCAAGGCTGAAGGCAAAGCGCATTGTTCGTAACCGTTTGGAAAGCTTCATGAAAAATGCAGTAAAAACAGAGGATCTCCTTGCCATATCAAAAGAACTATCAGGAGTGCAGGAACAAATTGAAAAAATCCAGGGCAGAATAAACTATTTAGAGAATCAAAGCGATTTTTCAACGGTTACGGTCCATTTTGATGTGAAAAATATTAGAACGAAGAACAATAAAGAGCTGAATACCTGGGGAAAGTCAAAGACTTTATTTAAAGAGACGTGGAATGGACTGGTTCATACTATTTCCTATCTTATTATTGCACTCATTGGATTGTCGCCTGTCATTATCCTTTTCGTGGCTATTGGAGGAGCATGGCTTTACTTAAGAAGAAAACAGCGTTCAAAAAAAGAAACCAAACCGTAAAAGGTTTGGTTTCTTATCCAAGGAATTTTATATATTCATCTGTCAGTTTCATGAACAGTTTTTCATCACGTTTTTCCAGGGCTTCATCTATTTTTTCTTTATAACGTTTCATCTGATGGGCGTGCAGCGACTCATCAAGGATCATCTGAGCAACCATATTAAAAGCGAACGGGTCATTTTTCTTCTGAAGTTTATATTTCACAAGATCGTTCATGTCTTTATTATACGATGTATTGTCTTTCATGCTCTATTCCTCCTTGAACTTTTTTGCAGAAGCTTGTAGGATTGAAAGCTCATGCGTTAATGGGTTTTTACTAGTATACTTATCAATGGTAATAATAGCAACAGTTTAATCTGAAAATTTAGTTTTTTTCATTTTGCTTCTCAATTTTTAAATCAGCCAGGACTTCATCTACAGAATGGAATTTTTTACTGTCCAGCTGTTCACCGCCTTCCATATCAAATACTTTTAATTCGTAAACATCTTCTGCAGGGTTATATTTGACTTCGACGGGATTGGTGTAATTTCTTGAGAAGGATTCTTCTGTTTGTGAATGACTGTAAACATCTTCTGGATTTTGTTTTAAATTTTGCAGTTTCTCTCTAATATTCATAATTTCTCTCCCTCCAGATTTTCTATCGGGTGTTGTATAAATAATGCCCGTATCCGTTCGTTTTTAAACACAGCAGCCTAACTTTTCGACAAATTTTATCCCTTGTTTGACGCTTTGGCCGCTGTCATATAGGATAGAAATAACATCATACATCGTATACCACTAGGGGAGCTTTGATTTAAAGCTGAGAAAAGAAATGTCTTTGACCCTTTGAACCTGATTCGGTTAATACTGGCGGAGGGAAGTGGCTTAAACTTTTATCAGAATTCATGTTTAAGCCGCCTTCTCTTCAGATGGCGGCTTTTTAGCGGTCGAAGGAGGTCATGTTCAGCTTCAGTGCACAGGGACCTTAACAGAACGGGCCACTTGCGCTCTTCTAGTGGTGAAAGGAGTTCTTCCATATGTTAAAAACACCAAAAGCATTAACAGTTGCAGGATCAGATTCAGGAGGGGGAGCAGGAATCCAGGCCGATTTAAAGACGTTTCAGGAATTGGGAGCCTATGGAATGTCTGTCATCACAGCTGTGACCGCACAGAATACATTAGGTGTTCAGGGGATCCACCCGGTACCTGTTGAGATGATCATGAAACAGTTAAACAGCATAGAAGAGGATCTTCGTCCTGAAGCTTTAAAAACGGGTATGCTTTTCAGTGCAGAAATTATAGAAGCGGTATCTCATCATATTCGAAAGTATGAATGGAAAAACGTTGTTGTGGATCCTGTAATGATCGCGAAAGGGGGGGCTGACCTTCTGAGAAGGGATGCAGTAGAAGCCCTGAAAAAACAGCTGATTCCTCTAGCCTCGATCCTGACACCGAATATTCCCGAAGCTGAGCAGCTAACTGGAAGAAGCATTTCCACAAAGCAAGACAGGGAGGATGCTGCAAAATTTTTGCATGATTTAGGAGCAGGAATGATCGTAATCAAAGGAGGCCATCTCTCTCATGATAAAGCGCCAGTCGACTTGTTTTATGATGGCGAGAAGATGCATGAGCTGGAAGGAAGAAGGATTGATACACCGCAAACCCATGGAACCGGCTGTACGTTTGCAGCTGCCATTGCTGCTGAACTGGCACTTGGAAAAACCCCGTTTCATGCTGTAAAAACAGCGAAAACTTTTATTCAGGAAGCAATCAGCCACCCGCTTCATATTGGCAGCGGGCATGGGCCGACAAACCATTGGGCATACAGGAGGAATCAGGCATGAACGAACTGAGTGTGCTTTTAGAAGACATTAGAAAGAAAAAACCTCTGATTCATCACATTACTAACCATGTAACGATGAATTTTTTAGCGAACGGCATCTTGGCAGCTGGAGGAAGCCCGATGATGGCTCATCATTATGAAGAGGCTGAAGAAGCCGTCATGGCAGCTGACGCACTGGTTTTAAATATTGGAACCGTTGAACCTGACTTAGTTAATGCAATGGTTTTGGCTGGAAAAAAAGCGAAGGAACTGGGCATTCCTGTCATTTTGGATCCGGTGGGTGCAGGACTTTCCCAATTAAGGAAGAAAGCCGTTGAAGAGCTGGTAGAAAAGGTTTCTCCCGATGTCATTTGCGGCAATGCTGCAGAAATCTCCTTTTTGTATGGAGGTGACTGGGGTGGCAAAGGGGTTGATGGTGAACTATCAGGAAACGATGATGAGCTTGCTTTGCATGCGGCCAGAAAGCTCGGTTCGGTCATTGTCATTACAGGAAAACAGGATGCAGTGAGTGATGGAAAGGAATGCATAGCGATTATTGGCGGACATGAAATATTGTCTTACGTGACAGGGACCGGCTGTTTTTCAACCTCTCTCATCGGTTTGTTTATGGCCAGATCTCTGGAAACCGGCCTTTCCTGCTGCCTGAGGGCAGCGGGCGCTTTGACGATGCTGGGAATCTGTGCTGAACGGGCTCAAGCCGTTTCGGCAGGACCAGGCTCCTTTCAGACAGCATTATTGGATGAGCTCTATCTATTAAACCCTGAAGACTTGAAAACGGCCGGCAGGTGGAGCTAAGGAGGCTTACAGATGGAATATAATACGCTTAAACAGCAGTTGAAAGTTTATTTTATTATGGGAAGCTTAAACTGCAGAGCTGAACCTGAACAAGTGCTGGAGCAAGCGCTAAAGGGAGGAGCGACACTTTTTCAATATCGTGAAAAGGGCGAAGGGTGTCTATCACCTGATCAGAAATATGCCTTAGCTCTTAGCTTGCAGAAAATCTGCGGAAAATACCATGTTCCTTTTATTATTAATGATGATATCGATCTCATGATCAGCCTGAATGCCGATGGTCTGCATGTCGGGCAGGAGGATGGAGATCTCAATCAAATCCGCAGCCGCATCCCCGATAAAATTCTTGGCGTTTCGGTTCACAATGTTGAAGAAGCAGAAGATGCATTACGGGCTGGAGCAGATTATTTAGGAGTGGGCCCGATTTTTGATACAAGTACAAAGATGGATACGCGTGATGTTATGGGGTTTTCTGTCTTAAAAGAGCTAAGAGCAGCAGGGATTACAGCACCAATCGTGGGAATAGGCGGCATTTTTAGAGAAAACGCATTTGAAGTAATCGAAGCCGGAGCGGATGGAGTATCTGTCATATCAGCCATCAGCCAGCATGTGGATCCAGAGAAGGCGGCAAGCGGTCTGCTTGAACGGGTAGAGAAGGCATGGAAAGCAAGACTCATTAATTAAATAGGGATGTCACCGAACAACCGTGTTCTTCGTACTATAAAAGAGTACGCAAGAAAGAGGTGCCACGATGAAAAAGAAAAGTAAGATATGGGTGTATTCGGAAATGGTACTGCTGTTCCTCGGCTTTTTGCTGGCTCTATGGAATGGAATGTACATTAACAGTCCGGCCCTGTTATTCGGAATCTTAGCTGCAGTATTTTTGTTTCGTGCCATTGAACGATATTATTTCAAACTTAAAACAGAGTTTTTTTTCAATACAGCTATGGTATTAATCTTTATCCTATTGGCCGTTATGCCGCTATTAAAGTGACAGAAGCACAAGCTTCTGCCACTTTTTTTGATTAAAATTAGAAATGTTTGACAAAGATAAGCCTATCGTAATAAAATGATTTTACGTAAAATAAAATTTTTAAGTGAGGTGAACCAGTGAAAAAGAATGTATCGATTGAAGAGACGTATCTTGTAACGCTGCCTGAGCAGGCTGCTGCTTTGCTCCATCCCATTCGTTCCGAGATGCTCAGTACTCTAAAAGAACCGGCTTCTGCAACAGAAATAGCAAAGCTGCTCAATGAGTCACCTCAGAAGATCAATTACCATCTAAAGGCTTTAGAAAAAGTAGGGCTTGTTTTCAGAGCAGGAACGAGGAATGTGAGGAATTTGGTAGAAGTACTTTATCAAGCAGTAGCCAAAACGTTAATTTTTTCTGACTCTCTTGGCTTGTCACCGGAAACTTCACAGAAATTAAAAGATCAGCATGCGCTAGCCCACGTTCTCACCTTAACTGAAACCATGAAGAAAGATGCGCTGCAGCTCATGGAAAAAGCAGAGGATGAACAAATTCCAAGTGCCATTCTGCAAGCTTCAGTTTCCTTGTCCAATGAGGAGGAACGCAACCAGTTCATTAATGAGTATTTCTCACTGCTTCACCAGCTTGTTGGCAAATATCAGTCTGGAAAAAATGAGCAAGGCGAAGAATATCAGGTGTCTATTGCTGTCTATCCAAAACCGGAGGGAGGAATCGAGGGATGAATGAAGTGAAAAAGCATCCTTCTCTTGCCTGGGAAAAGAGCAAGAAGCAGGCAGATCAAGCCGATAAAGTCATAGCTTTAGTAGAGAAGCGGACTGAAAGGGAAGAGGCCGGGCAAGAAGAAATCAGAACGGAAATTTCGATTGAAAGTGAAGATAATACCCCGGTAAAAGTCATTTATATTACGTCCGGATTCGGAAAAATCGCATCAGAAGGCGCAGCTTCCACACCGATTTGCCAGGCTGCATAACGATTCTATAGGAGGAAGATGAAAATGAATTTAGTCCCAATGGTAGTGGAAACAACTAACCGTGGTGAGCGTTCCTACGATATTTATTCCCGGCTTTTGAAAGACCGTATCATCATCATTGGAAGTGCCATCGATGATAATGTAGCCAATTCTGTTGTGGCTCAGCTCCTGTTTCTCGCAGCGGAAGATCCGGAAAAAGATATTTCCATCTACATCAATTCTCCAGGAGGGTCGGTTACCGCGGGATTGGCGATCTATGACACAATGCAGTTCATCAAGCCTGCTGTTTCAACCATCTGCATAGGAATGGCTGCTTCCATGGGTGCCATTCTGCTGGTCGCGGGGGCAGAAGGCAAACGGTTTGCCCTCCCAAACGCAGAAGTCATGATTCATCAGCCACTAGGAGGAACACAAGGGCAGGCTGCAGATATGATCATCCATGCCAAGCGAATTATAAAAACGAGAGAAATCTTAAATAAGATCATTTCAGACCGTTCAGGACAGCCGCTTGAGCGTGTCGAAAAAGATACCGACCGAGATTTCTTCATGACGGCAGCACAAGCTCTTGAATACGGGATCATCAATAAAATCATTGAAAAATTATAAGTCGTTTTTTTTGGAGAGGAAGAGCGCTGCCGCTCTTCCTTTTTGATTTTCCGGCAGGATTTAAATTCTAAAAGTCGAAAACTATATACCGGTCTATTTCATTAACATTTCAAGGAGACAAAAATATGGTTAATCAAAAGAGCAACAAAAATTTTGTTGTTGCAGGCCTGCTGCTCGGAATTCTCATGTCCGCTATGGACAACACAATAGTGGCAACAGCCCTCGGAACAATCGTTGCTGAATTGGGTGAGCTGGACAAGTTCATTTGGGTAACATCCTCGTACATGATTGCGTCAGTGGCAAGTATGCTTATTTTCGGAAAACTTTCTGACATGTATGGAAGGAAAAATTTTTATATTACAGGTCTGGGTCTCTTTATTATCGGATCGGTTCTGTGCGGAATGGCAGACAGTATGACACAGCTTTCCGTTTACCGTGCGATACAGGGAATCGGAGGTGGTGCCCTGATGCCGATTGCCTTTACGATCATTTTTGATATCTTTCCGGTAGAGCAGCGAGGGAAAATGACAGGCCTTTTTGGTGCCGTCTTTGGAATGTCCAGTGTCTTCGGTCCTCTGCTAGGTGCATATTTGACCGACTACTTGGATTGGAGGTGGATTTTCTATGTTAATTTGCCGCTCGGACTGCTTTCGCTTTTCTTTATCTTGAAGTATTATTTTGAATCTCTTGAGCACAGAGAACAAAAAATTGATTATTTAGGAGCGGGCTTGCTCGTAGCTTCGATCGTCAGCTTGATGTTTGCCCTCGAATTCGGAGGAAAAGATTATGAATGGGATTCCGCACTTATCCTATCTTTATTTGCTGCATTTGCCGTTCTCTTTATCCTTTTTATTCTAGTAGAACGACGTGCGGCAGACCCTATCGTTTCTTTGAATCTCTTTAAAAGCAGACTGTTTCTGTCCAGTCAGGGCATCGCCTTTTTCTACGGTTCTGTCTTTATACTAGCTACCATGTACATTCCCATTTACATACAAGGTGTGTTTGGCGGTTCGGCAACAAACGCTGGATTAATTTTAATGCCAATGATGATCGGGGTTGTGGTGGGGAGCCAGACAGGAGGGCGTACCGTCATCAACTCTTCCTATCGAAATGTGATGCTCGTTTCCGGCAGCATTTTCCTGGTGGGTGTTTACTTGCTGAGCACCATGTCAGCCGACACTTCTCGGCTTATGGTCACTCTATATATGGTTCTGACAGGAATTGGAGTAGGGTTCTCCTTCCCTGTTCTAAGTATGGCTTCTGTCCATATGCTTGATCCTCGTCAGAGGGGATCTGCTAACTCACAGAATGCATTCTTCCGCCTGATTGGAATGACTCTCGGTATCACCATCTTCGGTACGATTCAGAATAATCTGCTGACCGATAAATTAAAAGATGCATTGCCTCAGTTCTCTAAGTTTCAAAAGAATGTTGATTCGCGGGCTCTCCTTCAGCCGGAGGTGCGTAAACAAATACCGCCTGAAGTCCTCGATAAAATGACGGGAATTCTGGCAGATTCCATTGCAAAAATCTTTCAGTACTCCCTGATCTCTGTGGTCATCGCTCTGCTGTTCATTATCTTTATGGGCAAGGCCCGTGTGAAAGAATCCGACAATGCAGAAAGCGGAAGAAGAAAAGCATCAGAAGAGTAATCTTCTGATGCTTTTTTTGTATAGCTCCATCGTTCTTCTTTTTATTTGTAAAAATTCGTAAAAGAATGATAATCTTTAACAATATAAACCAATTAGAGAAAGAAGGATATGTCATGGGTGTTGCTTCGTTAAAAAAGGAACCCTCGTCATCAGCAACCATTTACAAGGTGCTTTTTGCGATCAGTTTTGTGCATCTGTTAAACGATGCGATGCAGGCGGTTATTCCAGCTATTTTTCCGATCCTCGAGAAGTCTATGAATCTGTCTTTTGCCCAGCTTGGATGGATTGCATTCTCACTGAACATTACCTCTTCCATCATGCAGCCGGTTGTAGGCTGGTATACGGATCGGACCACATCACCATATTTGCTTCCTCTTGGGATGGCATCCAGCTTGATCGGAATGGTTGGCATCGCTTATTCTAATAACTTTACGTACATATTGCTCTCGGTTATCCTGATCGGCCTTGGTTCTGCTGTTTTTCATCCGGAAGGATCACGTGTTGCGTATATGGCAGCCGGGAAGAGGAGAGGATTGGCACAATCGATTTATCAGGTTGGAGGGAATACAGGAAATTCATTGGCGCCTGTCATGACAGCTCTTGTGTTCGTTCCGTTCGGCCAGTTTGGAGCGATATGGTTTACATCAGCAGCAGCCATGGCCATCATCGTCCTGGTTTTTGTGTCTGGATGGTATCGGTCAAGGCTTGTAAACTTTCCGAGAGTGACAAAAAAGCCGTCTAAGAAAGCTGCAAATCCAAAAAGAAAGAAGCAGATTATCTTTGCCGTATGTCTTTTAGTCTTTCTTGTATTTGCGCGATCTTGGTATTTTTCAGGAATCTCAAACTTCTACCAGTTTTATTTGATTAAGGATTATGGCCTTTCCATTCGCCATGCGCAGTATTATATTTTTGTCTTTCTGGCAGCTGGCGTTCTCGGAACTTTTTTTGGAGGACCGATGGCCGACCGATTAGGAAAGAGAAATATGATTTTCTGGTCGATGCTGGGTTCTGCTCCGCTCGCACTCCTGCTGCCATATGTCAGTTTAATTTGGATCTATCCAATATTCTTGCTGCTCGGTTTTATTCTAATGACCAGTTTTTCAGTGACGGTTGTTTATGCTCAGGAACTGCTTCCCGGAAGGATTGGTATGGTATCCGGACTGATTGTCGGGCTTGCTTTTGGAATGGGAGCTCTCGGTTCGGTTATCCTCGGAAACCTGGCGGACGCCTTCAGTGTACATTTCATTATGGTATTGGTCAGTTTTTTTCCAATAGCCGGTATACTGACTTTTTTACTACCGCGAGATCAAACAGTAAAAGCGTGGGAACAGGAAGCAAATCAATAAAAAATGCCGGTACAGTCGAAGGCTGTACCGGCATTTTATAATTAGGATTACGTTATTCTCCGAGTATTAACGATCACCCTCAGGAGGGTTTAGTTTTCTTTCTGATGACGAAGTGTTCTTTGTAGCTTTTTTATTTCTTTCCTCATTTTGTTCATCTTCAAAATCTTCTAACGGAAGTTCATCAGCAGGCATGACGAGCTGATCCCGCTCCAGTTGTTTTTCCTGGCTCCGTTTAAAGGCATTCTCTTTGTCGTTTCGATCAAGCAATTCCTTTTGTTTTTTATGGTTATCCATTATATGTTTCTCTCCTTTAAATGAGACTGTATGGTAACTATAGCCCTTATCAGGATTTTAAAACCTGCTGCCGATGAAAATAAATTCAAGTTACTGTATTTTAACATTTGACAAACGAGTAATGTGCCGTAAAATATAGGTAAACGTTTACATTCTGAAAAGTATAAAGGTTCTACCTCGTCTGATACGTAAACGTTTACTTATAAACAGAAGAGGTTATTTCTTACATAAATAGAAGGAGTGGAACGCAATGAAGGTTACCATCTGGAATGAAAATCGCCATGAGAACAAAAATCCGGCTGTACGCTCGGTGTATCCTGAAGGAATTCACGGTGCCATCCAGCAATTTTTATCAAAAGCAGGGGTAGACGCAGATACCGCAACTCTTGATGAGCCAGAACACGGGTTAGGCCAGCAGACTCTTGATCAGACAGACGTTCTTGTCTGGTGGGGACATATAGCACACGATGAAGTAAAAGAGGAAGTAGTAGAGCGCGTTTATCAGCGTGTTCTGGATGGTATGGGATTAATTGTCCTTCACTCTGGACACTTCTCAAAAATCTTTAAAAAACTAATGGGCACTTCCTGCGATTTGAAATGGCGGGAAGCAGATGAAAAAGAACGTCTATGGGTAGTCGATCCATCCCATCCGATTGCTTCTGGAATCAGTGAATATATTGAGTTGCCTCAAGAAGAGATGTACGGAGAGCATTTTGATATCCCGGCTCCTGATGAACTGGTTTTCGTCAGCTGGTTTGAAGGCGGAGAGGTGTTCAGGAGCGGGTGCACATACAAGCGCGGGAAAGGAAAAGTTTTTTATTTTCGTCCGGGACACGAAACCTATCCTACCTATCATAATGCCGATGTACAAAAGGTCATTTTAAATGCCGTTCAATGGGCAAAACCTGCAGGAAGCGATAAACCGGTTTACGGGAATGCAAAACCTCTTGAAGCAATTGGTGCCAATCAAAACTAAAAGGAGTGGAAGACAGGATGATTAAAGTTGGAGTCATTGGATGCGGAAGCATCGCTCAGCACAGACATTTACCAGAGTATAAAAACAATTCACAAACCATCATTGCAGCAGTATGCGACATTAATCATGAACGAGCGGATCACATTGCCAAAGAATACGGTGCAAAAGCGTACTATTCTTATGAAGATCTGCTTAATGATCCTGAAATTGAAGCTGTCAGTGTGTGCACACCCAATTACCTTCATGCGCCCATTTCCGTTGCTGCATTAAACAGCGGCAAGCATGTTTTATGCGAGAAACCGATGGCGACTTCACTTGAGGAAGCAGAGCAAATGATCCTTGCCAGTGAGAAAAACGGGAAAAAACTAATGATCGCTCATAATCAGCGTTTTGTCCGATCTCATGAAAAAGCGAAGGAATTGATCGCTGGTGGAGAACTGGGCAGGGTTTACAGCTTTAGAACAGCATTCGGACATCCTGGGCCAGAAACATGGAGCGCAGAAGGCACGGACAGCTGGTTTTTCAAAAAGGAAAAAGCATTTATCGGAGCGATGGGAGACCTTGGTGTTCACAAAACAGATCTGATCCGCTTCATATTAGGTGAAGAAGTGGATGAAGTGGCATCTTTTGTGGAAACATCTTCAAAGAAAAACGCTACCGTAGATGATACAGCGGTATGTATATTAAAAACAGCAAGCGGAGTGATCGGAACACTTGCAGCGAGCTGGTCCTATGTCTCAAAAGAGGACAACTCTACTATTATTTATGGAGAGAAAGGAATTTTGCGCCTCGAGGAAAGCCCTGAGTATTCTTTGATCGCTCAATACAAAGATGGTTCAACTGTAAACTACTCTCTGGGCCAGATTCAGACGAATGATTCAGGGGGCCAGAATGATTCACGCGTGATCGGCAAGTTTGCAGATTGCATCCTGAACGACACAGAGCCAGCTGTATCCGGAGAAGAAGGAAAACGGTCTCTTGCTGTCATTATTGCTGCACTAAAAGCAAGCGAAACGAAGAAGACAGTGAGTCTCGAAAACGGGGTGCTCGCATGAATCTGCTAAAAGTAGGCTTGATTGGGGTCGGAGGAATCGCTGAAGGAAGGCATATTCCAGCCATTCAAAATTTAGCTGAAAAGGCAGTGATTACGGGTGTAAGTGATTTAAACGTTCATCGTGCTGAACAGATTGCAGAGAAGTATGATATTCCATCTGTATATGAGAATTATCATGAGATGCTTCCTCACATTGATGCCGTAATCATATCAACTCCAAACAAGTTTCATGCAGAAATTGCGGTAGCGGCACTCCAAGCCGGTGTCCATGTGTTATGTGAAAAACCAATGGCGCTGTCTACCGAAGAATGTGACCGGATGATTCAGGCTTCAAAAGAATCAGGCAAAATTCTTTCCATCGCTTATCACTATCGTTTTATGAAAAATGCCCAGGCTGCCAAAAAGGTGATGCTAGAAGGTGAGATCGGCGAGCCGCTTGTCATCAGAACCCAGGGGCTCAGAAGAAGAAAGGTTCCAGGCTGGGGAGTCTTTACAAATAAAGAATTGCAGGGAGGGGGAAGCCTGATCGATTATGGCTGTCATCTGCTGGACTTGTCCTTATGGCTGATGGGCAATCCTGTTCCTGTGGAAGTTATGGGCTCTCAATATAATCTTTTGAGCCGTACTCCTGACCAAGTTAATCTTTGGGGTGAGTTTGACCATAAAACATTTGAAGTGGATGACCATGTAACAGGGTACATCCGTTTTGAAAACGGTGCGTCTCTTTTATTAGAAACCTCATGGTCAGCCAACATTAAAGATGATGTGGAGAATGTTAGCATTTCTGGTGAAAAAGGCGGGCTGGATGTTTTTCCTTTTCACTTGAATCAGGCAAAACACGGCATGCTCCTTAATTCTGAGGCATCCTTTATTCCAGGTGATGAAAACCCTGGAAATCCGCAGGCGGAGAATTTTGTAGACTGCTGTCTCGGCCTGGCTGAACAGGTCGTCAAGCCGGAGGAAGCACGAATGGTCTCTATGCTGATTGAAGCCATCTATAAAAGCAGCCTTACTGGGAGCAGCGTTAAACTTGATTATCGAAAGGAAGTGGAGAGTCAATGAAGTTAGGTGTATTTACCGTATTATTTTCAGATATGCAGTTTGAACAAATGCTCGATCATGTGAAGAAAGCCGGCGTTAAGGCCGTGGAGATCGGGACAGGGAATTACCCGGGAAACGCACATTGCAACTTAGATGAACTTTTGGACAGTGAAGAGAAACGAAAGGATTTTCTCCATCAGGTGAAATCCAGAGATCTAACGATCAGTGCTCTCAGCTGCCATGGAAATCCGCTCTCTCCTGACCAGGAGTTTGCCCGTCAATCTCATGACACGTTTGTTAAAACCGTCGATCTTGCTAATCTGCTAGGAGTGCCTGTCGTCAACTGTTTTTCAGGCGTACCTGGGGATCATGAAGGAGCGAAATACCCAAACTGGCCGGTTACACCTTGGCCGAATGAATATGGCGACATCTTAAAATGGCAATGGGAAGAAAAACTGATTCCTTACTGGCATGAGTGGGGACAGTATGCCAAGGACAAGAACGTAAAAATTGGCCTTGAACTGCATGGGGGATTCCTCGTTCATACTCCTTACACATTGTTGAAACTTCGTCAAAAAACATGTGATGCCATTGGTGCCAACCTTGATCCAAGCCATCTGTGGTGGCAGGGGATTGATCCGATAGCGGCTATCAAAATACTAGGCAAAGAGAATGCTATCCATCATTTCCATGCCAAAGACACTTATATTGATCAGGATAATGTGAACTTATATGGACTGACTGACATGCAGCCGTATGGTGAAGTTCAATCCCGTGCGTGGAGTTTCCGTTCAGTAGGATGCGGACACAGCGTACAGGAATGGTCCGATATGATCAGCGCGCTGCGTACCTATGGTTATGACTATGTGGTCAGCATTGAGCATGAGGATCCCCTTATGTCCATAAACGAAGGATTTGCCCGCGCGGTGAAAAATTTAAATGATGTGATGATTGAAGAAACTCCTGCAGATATGTGGTGGGTTTAGCATAAAAAGCAGCAGGCCATTTACACGCCTAGCTGCTTTTTTGTAAGAATATTGCGCTTTTCTATTTTTTTGGTTTGACCTCATTTTGAAGAACATACCAGTTCTGAGGAAATGCTGGCCCCAAAAGCCAATAGCTGATGCCTCTTAATTGATACTGTTTGGCTGTGGTGAATTTTGCTTTTATGCTCCTTGCATCTTCAAACCATACGATATGCTGGGCGCCGCTTCCATCATAATAATTGTAAAAGGGCGATTGAGCCTTCTCATCATATTGAATCGATGCTCCGTAACGTCGAGCCCGGTCGACCGCTTCTTGGGGAGAGACAGTCTGAGCATACGTTCCTTGAACAAAAGGCAGCTTCCAATCATAGCCATACAGAGGGACACCCATGACAAGCTTGTTAGCTGGTATTTCTGTCAATGCATATTCCAGGACTTTCTTTACTTCGCTTAAAGGAGCAACCGCCATCGGTTTGCCGCCGATCCATCCCCATTCATACGTCATAACAATGACAAAATCTACGATTTCACCATGTGCCCGATAATCATGAGCTTCATAGAGAATTCCTTTTTGTCCTGCGCTAAGCTTTGGAGCGAGCGCGGTGGATGTGATATATCCAAGAGGTTTAAATAAGGATACGGTCCGCCTTAGAAACTGGTTGTAAGCTTCCCTCTGGTTAGGGCTAATGTATTCAAAATCGAAGTTAACCCCCTTATATCCCTTGTTCTTCATGACCGAAAGGATAGTGTTAAGCAGTTTACTCTGAATGCTGGTGTCCGAAAGAACAGCGCTGATGAGTTCAGTATCGAATGTCCCGTTTTGAAAGTTGGTCACTACCATTAAAGGAGAAATGCTTTCTGATTTGGCTGCGGGAAGGACGACTTCGTCTTTTGGAGGGTTAAGTGTCCCGTCCTTGTTGATGGTATAGCTGAAAGGCGTAATATACGTTAAATATTTTCCTTTTGAATGTATTTCTTTTTGAATAGCGGGGGTATAGCTGCTGATGTAGGCATTGATTTCTTTTACCGGCCTCTCGAAAGGAATGGTCAGTTTTTGTCCGGGATAAATAACATGTGCAGCCGATAAATTATTTTCTTCGGCGATTCCTTGAATGCTTGCGCCATACTTCATGGAAATCACATACAGACTGTCGCCTGGGTGCACAACATGGACGGGGATGATGAGTTCTTGGCCTATATAAATATAAGCCGTCTTTTCTATATTGTTCCGGTCCACAATGGCTTGAACGGAGGTATCCCATCGGCCGGCTATTAAATACAGGGTATCGCCTTGCTGTACACGATAGCGCGGAAAGGGAGGAGGGATCACCAGTGCCTGGCCGATAACCAGTGAATTGGGATCTCTTACATCGTTTTCGTTCATGATGACTTGAAGATCAACACCATAGTGATGGGCAATACCCCATAGGCTGTCACCCTGCTGAATCACATGGATGTGCATATCAACACCCCCCCCATAATATATCTCTACCTAATGTATTAAAAGAGAACAGATATTATGAAGAATACACTCTTAAAAAGAAAGAGATGATAGAGGAGCGCGTGAAAAAAACATAAAAAACCCAGCTGCTAAAGAGCTGGGCTATAGTTTGTATTATTCTCCGAGTGTTTCTTTAGATGCCTCAGGAGAAGGGGGTATTTCGGGATCGTTTTGAGTGGTTGGTGAAACAGCCGAATTCTCATTTTTGTTTTTCATCGAATTAATCTTTTCCTTAGCTTGAGAAGTCATTTGACTGGTTATATCTTTCACGCTTCCCACCATGTTAGAAGCCTTTTCTTTCCCAGCCATTGTTCCCAGACGAGTTTTCAATTTTGCTTCGTCCTTCATTTGGATCGTTTTTTCTTTTAGATTAGATGTTTGATTGGATAAATCCCGGCGCATTTCCTTTCCGGATTTTGGAGTCAGTAATAGAGCGGTTGCGGCTCCAACCAGCCCCCCAACAAGAACACCTTTGGTAAAGTTGGTTTTGTCTTTGGTGTCAGTTGTTTTCGTTGTTTGATTGTTCATTGTCGAATTCCTCCTTTTCATCTTCTATACCCGGATGGACTTATCGATAAACATAGGGAATAGCAAGAAAAAAGGATCATATTATAAGTCCAGGGACTTAAATATGATCCTGTTTCATCTTTATTTTAGCTCGGGGAGCATGCGGATTTCTTGAGCCATCTTTGATTTGCAAATCGGGCATTTTGGTGTTTCCTGCAGAGAGTAATCTGCTCTCATCCAGCATGTGCACTCCTCATTTTCACATGCCCATACTTTCGTTTCTACGTCAGGAACTGGTTCGATCGGGTTTTTGGAAAAAAAGGCCATGGGTATCCCCCTTAAGTGTAATACTTACATTATACTCCTTTTTGGCAACTTTTATGAGTAAAAAGACTTTCAAACTTTTTAAAAGGTTGGAATCCTTTCATAGTTTCTGCTCATGAGCTCCGTCTTTTTCCGTATAATCTCTGCGATTTCAGCCGGTTGTACGACCTGGGCATCGCTGCCGAAGGACCATATTAATTCTGCAAATCTGTGAATATCATTTGTCAGTATATACATAGAAATGAGCCCGCTGCCATCGGTCTCTTGTATGACATGAGAAGAGAGAGAGGGATGTCTCAAAGCCTTCTGAATGCCTTCGCCTTCTAATTTAATATGTAACTGAAGCTTTTTGGAAGGCGGAAGAAGATCTGGCCAATTCGTGATCGTCACTTCTGAGAAATCCATTAAAGCTTGATGTTCAATTTGAATTGCTGCTTGTTTTACATCATTTAAATCAATCACTTGAAATTCGTTCTCTGTATGGCTGTAACAGGGGCTGTACCAGCTGCCACAGTCACAATAGATCCCGATTGGCTGAAGTCTGCCGAGCTTGGTGTTCCCTCCCAGCTCATAGTGCGCGGTGACCAGGCACTGCTCCAATGATGCGTCCAGAAAAAGAGGCAAGAAAGGTACGGGATCAGGGTAGGAAGGCAGGTGGATGAGCAATCTTTTTTGAATTTCTTCGAACCTTTTGACTGCATCATCGGGAAGGTAGTTGATAAATTTATCGTGCCCAGAGACAGCTTCCCTTCTGAAAGGGAACGATAGGCTCTTTTTGTAGGGCTGCAGAGCAAATAAGAAAGCAAGTGCCTCAGACTCTGTAAAACCGATGGGCGGAAGAATTCTTTCGTTTTCAAGTTTATATCCTCCGTGGGGACCGAATTCAGACACGATCGGCAGTCCCATATCCATCAGGGAAAGCAGGTCCCTTTGAATGGTTCGGGTTGAAACTTTAAATTCTTCTGCGAGTTCTTTTAATGTAAAGCGTTTTTTCTTGTTGATGGACAATAATAGTAGTTCATGCCGTTTAACCTTAGCCATGGATGTATCCTCAATCATATTAAAATAGTTGTTCTAGTTTATATATCGTTCAACTATCAAGACATTTTACATAAAATTAAGGATTACTTTTTGAAAGCGCTGGCAATTGTTAACAAAATCCCAATACCAGCAGCGCTGTAAGACAGATAGGCGGGCATAGAAAGCTTGCCGGAATAACCCAGAATGCCTAATAAAGAGCAGGGATCCTGTTGTTTGCAGAAGAGTTTTTGCCGAACTTTTGTTTTCTATGATTCTGTTCTTCATCAAAACCCCTCATTTCTTTTTATAAGGAAAGTATAAGGGCACACATGAAAAAATGCACGAGCGTTAAGCATCACACTGTGCATTTTGTCAGGATCAATGTTCTATCTTTTCGTATTGCTTTTCTTTGCTGCATTTTCAAGCTTAGTTTGCGGATCTGCTGCGAATTCAGTATCACCTTTTCCTTGAGGTGTTACACTGCTGGCAGCCTGGCCCTTACCACTGCTTTTCTTCGTCACATGATCACCTCCCATTTTTTAGCGTTGCCAACCTCAGAAGATTCATTCGCTGATTTCTGGTTAAAGGAGTATTTATTGTGGAATAACTAATGAGGTAGGCATTGTCAAAGAATGAAGAGGATGTGATTCATATGGAAATCGGATTAGTGGGTCTGGGGAAAATGGGTTTTAATATTGCACAGAATATGATTGATCATGATTTTAAGGTGATTGCTTATGATACCAATAAAGAAACGGTAGATCAAATCTCTTCAAAAGGTGCACTTGGGGTGGAGACACTTGAAGATTTAGCAAAGGGTTTTACAGGACGCCGGGCGATTATTTTATTGGTTCCTGCAGGCCCTGCAGTAGACAGTGTGATCAGTGATCTGGTACCTTATCTGGACCAAGGCGACATCATCATTGACGCAGGGAATTCAAAGTACAAGGATACTCTTAGACGTTACGAAGAATTAAAAGAAAAAGGAATTCATTTAGTGGACTGCGGAACGAGCGGAGGTACTGAAGGAGCACGCCATGGTGTTTGTGTCATGGTCGGCGGGGATGAAGAAGCCGTGGATTATGTTGCTCCGCTCTATGAAAAAATTTCAATAGAAAACGGTTTTATGAAAACAGGAAAAGCAGGAAGCGGTCATTTCTTAAAAATGGTGCATAATGGAATTGAATACGGAATGATGCAGGCGATCGCGGAGGGGTTTGAAATTCTGGATAAAAGTGATTTTGACTATGATTATGAAGCAGTCGCAAAGGTCTGGAATAATGGATCAGTCATCCGTTCTTGGCTGATGGAACTAATGGAGAACGCATTTTCCAAACAGCCGAAACTTGAAGATATACGGGGTGTGATGAATTCTTCAGGAGAAGGCATTTGGACGATTGAGGCGGCGCTTGACTATCAGGCTACAGCCCCAGTTATTGCTCTGTCTCAGTTTATGAGGTTCAGGTCGCTCGAGGATGACACTTTCCACGGAAAAGTGGTGGCAGCTCTTCGAAACGAGTTCGGCGGACATGCTGTTGTAAAGAAATAGCACCTTTTACAAAACCTTTGCCCTATTGCAGAGGTTTTTTTCATATAATGGTACATAGGAGTGTGATATAAAAGCATGAAATTAAATGAGAAATTTGTTCGAGAATCCAGAACAGTAAAATCAAGTGTGGTTCTTCCGCCGGATACGAATAATCATGGAACTTTGTTTGGCGGCAAACTGATGGCATATATTGACGATGTGGCTGCGATATCAGCGATCCGCCATGCACGCTGCAATGTGGTAACCGCCTCAACCGATTCGGTCGATTTTTTGCATCCAATCAGAGTAGGAAATTCAGTCTGCCTGGAATCTTTTGTGACGTGGACGCACAAAACGTCGATGGAGGTTTTTGTAAAAATCACGTCTGAGAATTTATTTACAGGCGAGAGAAAGGTTTGTGCAGTTTCCTTTTTGACGTTTGTCGCACTGGGTGAAGATGGTAAACCAACGCCAGTGCCAAAAGCTATTCCAGAGTCTGAAGAGGAAAAGTGGCTTCATCAAGGTGCAGAGGAACGGGCTGTTAACCGGAGAAAAAGAAGGGAAAGCAGTAAAAAACTTGCTGAAGAATTCGGCACGCAAAAGCCATGGGAATATTAAAATCTGTTTTGTGCAAGTCTTTTCTTTATAAATCTGGTTTCGTCATGTTATAATAAAGTTACCTTTTTCCAGCCAGGGATACGAGAACCCTGGCTTATTATTTTTAAACTTTCATAGCTGATGATAATAGATCAGTCTGCAGATTGCAGGCTGGGTTTTGGATGCAATGCTTGGCACCAGCGCTGGTCGGACCTTAGCTTGCCCTTTTCTTGCATGCAAAAAAGAGTGGACGATTGTCCCACCCTTTTCGCTTTTGGGAGAGTTAAGATTAACGACGGAATCCGCCACCAAGTTGTTGTTCAGCCATTTGTACAAGACGCTTAGTGATTTCACCACCAACAGATCCGTTAGCGCGTGAAGAAGTGTCGGGTCCAAGTTGCACACCAAATTCAGAAGCGATTTCATACTTCATTTGATCAAGAGCTTGTTGAGCACCAGCTACTACTAGTTCGTTTGAAGAGTTGTTACGTGCCATATGTATCACCTCCTTGTACTACTAGTTTGTATTACCACTTTGAAAATATGCATGAAAAAGAAAATTTTTTTGGAGTCACGTTTCATTCGTATTTTCGTATAGTATCTTATCCCCCTATATTTGATTAGACGCCGTGATGACCTCCCACACGGCGTTTATTTGTGTTTAGACTTTCTACCGTCACTTGATGTTCACTATCATTTTAGGCCATAAGAGGGTATACTGTTAACAAAAGGGGGTGAGTCCGATCGAGCCGATATTTGAACTGCTATGTGAAATGGACGTTATGCTGATTTCATTGGGATTAACACTGGCTCTGCTTGGTATCAGCAGACATATCATAATGCAGTGCCCAGAAACGATAAAAAAAAGCAGCCAGCTGAAGATTTCCGATCAGAACAGAACACTTAAGATACGATTGAATCCAAGTCTGGTCCAAAACTTCTGTTTTATAAGGAATCATATAACACACAGGAAATACCGGAAAGAAGCACCAGATGATAATGACAGCCACTCCTTCTTGTTGAATCACTCAGACGCAAAACCAACAAGGAGGAAATGGAATGAACAGAAAGAAACAACGATCAGGACTTACACGCGGATTACAATTTTTTACAATGATATTAGGAATATGGGTACTTGCAGGCTGCAGCAGAGCACCTGTTAACGCACAGAGCCACGGGGTATGGAGCCATTATTTTGTTTATCCCTTCTCAGAAGTGATTCAGTTTGTGGCTACCTTCTTTAACGGAAATTATGGACTGGCTATCATCTTTTTGACGATCATTATTCGCTGTATTTTATTGCCTTTTACACTTTCCCAGACAAAAAATCAGCAAAAAATGAAAGAGCTTCAGCCGGAAATGAAGCGGATTCGAGAAAAATATAAAAGCAAAGACAGAGAAACTCAAACAAAAATGCAGCAGGAAGTTATGGCCCTTTACCAAAAGCATGGTGTTAACCCGGTGTCTATGGGATGTATGCCCTTGCTGATCCAGATGCCGATTTTGCTGGCATTCTATTATGCGATTATACGGACGAAAGAAATCGCGGCACATAATTTCTTATGGTTTAACCTGGGGACACCCGATCCAACACACATTCTGCCGATTATTGCGGCTATTACCACGTTTATTCAATATAAGATAATCAATAGACAGCTTGAGCAAGTGAATCCCCAGATCCAGATGATGGGCTACATTATGCCGATGATCATCGTTTTTTCTGCCTGGAGGCTTTCTGCAGTACTGCCCATGTACTGGATTGTCGGTAACATCTTCATGACGGTTCAAAGCATTGTGATCAATCGAAAACGGAAAAATATTCAAACGACGGCCAATTCAAATTCTTAATTCGAAAGAACTCTCCATTTTGGAG
This sequence comes from Fictibacillus sp. FJAT-27399, assembly GCF_001510655.1. GTDB lineage: Bacteria > Bacillota > Bacilli > Bacillales > Fictibacillaceae > Fictibacillus_C > Fictibacillus_C marinisediminis. Next base: position 93,977 of record NZ_LMVC01000001.1, read on the forward strand.
AGTTCTTCTATTTTACGGTGAAGCGTCTTTGTTGTACTTAGTTGACAGATTAACGGCGGAAATTCATCATAGAAAGAGGATAAGGAGTGATAGATATGAGAGAAAAGATGGTATTTTTTGATATTGATGGAACACTGATCGATGAAAGTACAGGGAGAATTCCGGATTCCACAAAGGAAGCCCTCCATCAGCTTCGAAAGAACGGTGTTCATACCGGAATAGCAACTGGCAGGGCGCCTTTTATGTTTGCACACTTATTGAAGGAACTCGAAATGGACTCGTTTATCAGCTTTAATGGGTCGTATGTTGTTTTCAAGGGAGAAGTCATCTACAAAGCAACACTGGATGTAGAAAGGCTGAAGGAACTTGAAAAGCTTGCTGTCCAATCGGAACATCCTCTTGTTTTCCTGGATCACGCAAAAGCAACGACCAATAATGAATACGCTGATGTGGTATATGAAAGTACGAAACATTTACTAACTGAATATCCTTCGTTCGATGAGACTTACTATCATAGCAATGATGTTTATCAGGCGCTTCTTTTTTGTGATGAAGAGTTTGAGCAGCCGTACAGAAATGATTATAAAGGAACCTTTGATTTTATCCGCTGGCATCACCACGCGATCGATGTAATGCCGTTTGGAGGTTCTAAAGCAAAAGGGATTGAAGAACTTCTGAAACGCACAACGATAAAACGAGAAGATACGTTTTCTTTCGGTGATGCCTTAAATGATATCGAAATGCTTCAATCATCAGGTATGGGGATTGCGATGGGCAACGGAAGGCCTGAAGCGAAAAAAGCAGCCCATTATGTTACGAAACCAGTTGGTGAAGATGGGATTTGGCACGGTTTAAAACATGCAGGCCTAATATAGAATGTGAGGCGGACAGAGCTTTTTAGAGCTTGTCCGCTTTCTTGTCATAAAAAAAGAAAATTGGGCAGCCTGTAGGAACCTTTGTGTCATTCTGGCAGAGAGAAGGTTTCATTAATAGGCTGTAGAATTATTCTCCATATCATTTTAAAAAATGATCCGCTGTTTATTTAAAAAAGCGAGGAATTGGAAATAGAGAGAAGCATGACGAAGCAGGAATATGGAATGCCGTAGCGAATCGTTCATTTAGCACACAAGAAGCTTACCGGAGTGGCAGCCTTAATGGTAAGCGGATTGTAATTGACCCGGGTCAAGGCGGTGTTGACAGGGGAGCAAAAGGGGCGTTCCATTCTACTCTGGAATCAGAACTGACGCTTCGCACAGGTTTGCTTGCAGCAGAAAAACTGCGAGCGGCTGGAGCCATTGTTACGATGACCAGGATGAATAATGATTATTTTTTATTGGCGAACAGAGTGTTCCAAAGCGAGTCTGTGTTTGCGGATGCTTTTATCAGTATTCATTATAATTCATCTCTTAGCCCGGATGTGAGCGGGTTATCTACCTTTTATAATAAATCAGGAGATCAAGAACTTGCTCAATCCATTCAGGCGGAAATATTAAACGGTGGAACAAACCTGAAGGACAGAGGGGCGAAATTCGGAGATTATTATGTAATAAGGGAGAACCAGCGTCCCGCAGCCCTAATTGAATTAGGATTTCTATCGAACCGGCAAGACGAGCTGCAGGCAGAAACACAAGACTTTCAGGAGAATGCGGTAAGCGGAATCGTAAATGGGCTGGAAAATTATTTTAATCAAAGATAGCCAAAGTGCAGAGCATTTTATTGGCCTTTTGATAAAATATTACATATAGTGAACTATTATAGAGAAAAGAGGTATCACAGCATGAAAGGAACGGGTCTTGTCCTGGAAGGCGGGGGAATGAGGGGCGTTTATACAGCAGGAGTGCTTGATTATTTTATGGACAAGGAATTGTATTTTCCTTATGTCATTGGCGTTTCTGCCGGGGCCTGCAATGCCACCTCCTATCTTTCAAGGCAAAGAGGGAGAAACCGGGTTGTTAATATCGATTTTGTACGACATCCAGAGTACATTTCTTATAAAAATCTATTGTTGAAACGCAAAGGGCTTTTCGGGATGGACTTGATTTTTGATGAAATTCCTAAGAAACATGTCCCTTTTGATTTTGAAACGTTTGAACGTGCGACAGAACGTTTCGTGATCGGAACGACTGACAGTGAGACAGGACTGCCGGTTTATTTTGAAAAGGCGGATCATCAAGAGCATATTCTTACCGTTCTTCGAGCTTCCGCATCTTTACCGTTTATGGCACCTGTCATCGAGTACCATGGAAAAAAACTGCTGGATGGCGGAGTGGCTGACCCTATTCCAGTCAAAAAGGCAAAAGCAGACGGAAACAAAAGGAACGTCATTGTTTTAACACAGAATGAAGGCTACAGAAAACGTAAAACAAAAATGGAATGGCTGGCGAGAAGGGTATACCAATCACAGCCGGGGATGTCTGATGTTTTGCTGAACCGTTATAAACATTACAATGAAACATTGGATTATATTGAAGAACTTGAGAAGAAAAATGAAGTATTTGTCATCAGGCCAAAGCAGAAGCTGGATGTAGGAAGAGCAGAACGCAATCCTGTAAAGCTTCACGCCCTATATGAACGGGGAATTGAAGATGCGATGAACGTCTATGAACAGCTGGAAGAATGGCTTCTTTTGGAAAAGACACATTAAGGCACAAAAACGGATAGACGGATGAGAGACAAGCAGTCTCACATCCGTCTATCCGTTTGCATTAGTAAATGTTCTGAATCACTTCTTCTATATCCGGTTCTTTCATCTGTATGTCGAGTGGAGTGCCCCACTTTGAGATCTCCTGCAATAGAGCTGGTGAAGAAATTTTAGAGCGATCATACAAGACGGTACATTCACGGCCGTTACTTTCTGTCCTCTCAATACCATAAACCACTTGCAGTTCAGGTGGTTGTTCATACGTGACGGTAAGAATACTGGGAAGACCAATATGATTACGCAGTTCCTCCAAAGATCCATCCAATACCATCCTTCCCTGGTTAATGACAATGACCCTGCTGCATAACTGTTCAATGTCGTCCATGTCGTGTGTGGTAAGGACGACGGTTTTATTTTCCGATTTATTCATTTCCTGCAGGAACTCCCGGATTTTATGCTTAGCTACAACATCAAGGCCGATGGTTGGCTCATCTAAGAACAAGACAGGCGGGTTGTGGATCATTGCCGCCGCAAGGTCTGCACGCATCCTCTGACCGAGGGATAATTTTCTGACTGGAGTCTGAAGAAATTGGCTGATATCAAGGATATCATCATAGTGTTTCAAGAATCTTTGATAATGGCGGTCTTCTATTTTGTACATGTGTTTCAAAATATCAAACGAGTCTATAACAGGAAGATCCCACCAAAGCTGTGTCCGCTGGCCAAAAACAATGCCAATATTTTGAGCAAGCATTTTTCGGTTCTTTTGCGGATTGATCCCAAGAACTTTTGCCTCTCCTGACGATGGATGGAGAATTCCGGAAAGCATCTTGATCGTTGTTGATTTACCTGCACCGTTTGGGCCAATATATCCTACAAATTCACCTTCGTCTATTTTAAAAGAGATAGAATCTACGGCGTTCTTTTCCTCGTATTCCCCGGAAAACAGCGAAAGCATGGAACCGAGCATGCCTTTTTTTGATTTGTATATTTTAAAGCTCTTTCTTAATTGATGTGCTTCAATCATCGTTCAATTCCTCCTCAGGTTCCAGTGCTATGATAAAATTTGATGCCGTAATGCCAAAATTTCAAAGAGGCACAAAAGAATAAGCCAGCCACGGCAGCTGGAAGCAGCAGGAAGTACAGGTTGCCTCCTTTATGTAAAAGATAAAGCATAGGTACATAGTTCATAAATGCCACCGGTATCACCGTGAAAAAGATGATCTTTAACCAGCCGGGATAAATGTTCATCGGGTAGTTTGCGGCATTAAAAGGTGCATAGAGCGTAAACGTCTGAAAATCTTTTATCCGCTGTGTCCAGAACGCAATTGTCGCCGTAAACAGAGCGAGAGAAAATGAAATGAGCCATCCGCAGACAAGGATGACGGGAAGATAAGCGATAAGAAATACGAGTTGCTGCTCCTTGGAAAGTCCGTACAGGGAGAGGCAAAGAATAAGCAGACCCTGCAGAACACCACCAATCCGGCTGAGGTCGAGATTTTTTGAAAGGAGCAGAACGAGAGGAGAGACTGGCCGAATCAAGAGACTGTCAAATTCTCCTTCTATCATATATTTCTCAAATTCGTGGATTTCAGGAGCCATCGTTCTGTACAAAGAAAGTGAAATCGATGAAATCGCGTAGAGAACACCTACCTCATAAATATTCCAGCCTTTAATCTGATCAAAACGATTCAAAATTGCGGCTAGAAGGACAAAGTCAATCATCATGATCACGCCATAGGAGACCATAGAGAAGATGAAATTCATTTTGTACTGCATTCTTGAACGGATGCTGGCGCTGATGAGTTTTATGTATAATTTCATACTCAGCCTCCTTGAATTTCAATCTTTTGCCGGGCAAGGAATGTGATCCACTGATTCAGCAGCAGCAGGAAGAGCAGCCAGCCACCCTGAATAAGGAGAACCGAGCTGTTGGCTTTTTCAAGATAGATCATCACAGGATAATAAACCACACCTGCAAATGGCAGCCATCCAGCAAATTGTGACAATGGTCCAGGCAAAAAAGTCAATGGCACCATCTGGCCCCCAAGGGAGAACATCAGGGTCAGGTTAATAAAGTGAGCCCATGAAATTTCAGTTGTCCAGCAGGATGATATTCCAATCAAATAAAATATATTTAATGAAATGCCGACAGCTAAGATGACAGAAAGGAAGGTATATATGTAGACCGGAAAGTGTTCTGGGGTGTAAAATCCGACGGTAAAGGTGAAAATCAAGCCGATCGGAAGACTTCTAAAGAGGGCGTTATACCCTATCCTTCCTGCCTCCTGGCTCGTTATGTAGAAAAAATAGTTCGTGGGTCTTGCAAGTTCAAACGAGATTGCACCGTTTCTTACGCCGGCCTGAATCCCGAGACCCGCTGTTAAAAATACGGTCATCCACAGAATGCATTGGCTCGCCCCCATATAATAGGTCATGTCCATGATACTGTATGGACTTTTTTGTTCCTTTCCAGCCAGTACTCCTGTCCATATGGCGATGTAAACAAAGCCAAAGATTGCTGAAGCGGCATTATTAATAAGGTGGGACAGGCGGTATTGCATATTGCGTGAAAAACTTTTCTTAAAAAGAAGCCAGTATACCATCTCAATCCTCCTTTTTATGGTTTTTTGGCACAGGATTTTTAATATAGCAAATAATGTGAATGGAAGCAATAAGGTAAATTATTTAGTAATTTAATTAGTGGAAATTATAGAGCAATTCCTTCTTTGATTGAAAGGCTGGGATTAGTATCACCGGTTATGATCAATCGTTGAGTCAGAGGAAATCATGTGTGAACAGCAAAAGCAGCTGCTTCAGATTATGGAAACAGCGCGTGACTACTGAATCAAGGTGATCGCAGAAGGGAGTGAACGGAAGGAGGTAGCAGAATACTGCGAGGAGATCGGTGTTGATCTTGTTCAAGGATATCTCTTCGGGAAACCAGATCCTCTTCGCATGAAAGGCCCCCTGTTCATTTGCAATAAATAAAAGTTGAATAGATTGGGGTGAATCGCTGGCGATGATAAGAGCCGGCTGATTTGTGTAACAAATGAAGCGCCCGAAAAGCAGATGGGGCTGTCCAGAAAGTCGAAAATTGACCTTCAGGCAGCCCCTTTTTGGCTTGAAAAATCTTCAATGAAAAGTTAATTGAAGTGGAAGATTCGAGACTCCTGCGGGACTAGCGTGACAGGTGAGACTCCCGCCGGTGCCTGCACCAAAAAGTAGGCGTTCACGCCGGTAAGGCTCACCGCACGCCCCGCGGAAAGCGAGCAGCCTGGAACGGAAATCAACAGCTTACAGACTTCTTGGACAGCCCCTTCTGATTTTCAGAAGGCTTCAATCACACCCCACCAAAACAACAAAATGGACTATTTTTTTTTTTTTTTTTGAAAAAAATTCTAATGAAAAACTTGGAATCTCTTTCAAACTTTAGTAATCTAGTAGGGAAGGTTTTGTAATATAATTGTAATAATCTACTGGAGGGAAAGGGTTATGGAAACTCAAAAGAAAACCAAAAAGAAAAAGAACCACCTTCCTTTTCGCTTAAATATACTATTTGTTGCCGTCTTTCTGCTTTTCTCCGTCCTCATACTGCGTCTCGGTGTTCTTCAAATCGTCAATGGGGAAGAAAAAAGACAGGAATCTGAAGCCATAAAAAAAGAAGAAGCTAAGAAAGAATCTCCGCGCGGAAAGATTCTTGACCGCAATCAGCGGGTTGTGGTGGACAATCAACCTTATTTTACGCTGACGTATACGAAAACAAGCAGTACAAAAGCAGAAGATACATATAAGGTTGCCAAATGGCTGTCTCAGCATATTCAAGTGGAGAAGAAGAAAATTCCTGAGCGTGATAAAAAAGACTTTTTTATCGTAAAAACAGGAGTGGCTAATCTTATGAAAGAACGCCTTACCCCGGCTGAAACAAAAAAACTTAACAATGAAAAAGAATACAAGCTGCTGGTCAGCCGGATCACAAAAAAGGACCTCGATACACTGACAAAAAAAGATCTGCAGATTCTTGCCATCAAACGAGAAATGGATGCCGGTTATGCTTATTCCGCTTCACCAGTAAAGAAAAATTTAACAGACCGTGAAATTTCCATCATTTCTGAAAACCTGGATCAGCTTCCAGGCATTGATATCATGCCGGATGCAGACCGGACGTATCCGTTCGGCGATTCGCTTAAGACCATTTTCGGCCGTGTGAAACAGATGCCGAAAGAACAGCAGGACTATCTTGCAGCGATGAACTACGACCGTACCGATCAGGTTGGAATCAGCGGGCTTGAAGCACAGTATCAGGAAACACTTCGCGGTACGAAAGAAAAAAGCATCTATCTGACGAATCCGAAAACAGGGAAAACGCTCGGAGAACCGAAAGTAATTCCCGGCAAACGCGGAAAAGACCTCGTTTTGACGATCGATATGGAACTTCAGCATAAGATGGAAAAAGTACTTGAAGAAGAAATCAGAAAAGGCCGTGCTGACCGGGGAAATGAAATGATGAGGTCTGCATATATCGTCATGATGAACCCGAAGACAGGGGAAATCTATACAATCGCCGGCAAAAAGATGGACAGCAGCGGAAAGTTTGTGAATGACTCGTACGGAGCTCTATTCGACGCTTACGAGATGGGATCTGCTGTCAAGGGAGCGACCGTTCTTACCGGTCTGCATAAGGGTGCCATCCACATGGGGGAATATATATACGATGCGCCGATCAAAATCGGCAAGACAACAAAGAAATCTCATGCGAACATGGGGAGCATCAATGATTTAACCGCATTAAAGAAATCATCAAACGTTTATATGTTTAATATTGCTATGAGACTTGGAAAATACAGCTATAGCAATAAAAGCTTTTATGGAGATAACCGTTACCTTGGCTATGATGTCATGCGCTATTATTTCAGCCAGTTCGGATTAGGGGTAAAAACTGGCATCGATTTTCCGAATGAATCCACAGGCTATTTCGGAGGTTATCAAGAGCTTGGTAATATGCTCGACATGGCCATTGGACAGTTTGACACCTATACTCCAATTCAGATGGTGCAATATGTTTCAACGATCGCAAACGGGGGATATCGCGTTCAGCCGAGGCTTGTGAAGGAAATCCGTGAACCGCAGACGGAAGTACAGCATGAAGGCAAGCTTGTGGAGCGGTTTGAACCGAATATTCTTAATGAAATTGATATGGATAAAAGCTATATCAATCGGGTGCAGCAAGGCTTCTGGGAGGTGTACCACTCTCCGGGCGGAACAGCCGCACAGTATTTTAACAATCCGAAATATCATAATCCGGCAGGGAAAACAGGTACTGCCCAGGTTAAGAAATATGATCACAACGGAAACTTTATTGCGAACAAAGATAACCTGACATTGGTCGGCTATGCCCCTTATGATAATCCGGAAATAGCTTTTGCGATTATTGTACCAGATGCGTCACCGTACAGCGGAACACAGGCGGTTAACAAGCACATTGGACAAAGAGCATTGGAGGCGTACTGGGATTTGAAAAAGAAAACAGAGACAGAAGAAAAAGCGAAACAATAAAAAGAAGCACTGAGCGAAGCTCAGTGCTTTAATTATGGGTTTTGGTTGCTGGAAAACAATTTGCGTTAATCGTAGTTCATAATGACAAGGAAAAGATCTGCATCTTTTCCTTGTTCAGTGCATTAGCAGAATGCACAAGCACAACCGATGATAATCAAAAGCACGAACAGTACCACGATCAAAGCGAAACCACTTCCGCCTGCTGCGAATCCCATATGTGTTACCTCCTTTGTCATAAACTCCAACATCTCCCTAACACTATATGGTGCTTTGCTTGTTTTGTATGGGACAAATGCGGATATGCTTGGAAAATGGGCTCCGATTGCATTCACCATTTCAATTCAAAGCCGGTAATTAAAAAATGAAAGTTCTTAAAAAAATAGACTCTTGTACCGTTTCACAAAGCCTGTCTCCTTCATATGTTATGGGTGTAGATCGTTAAATATCTCGAAAGAGGAGGTAACAAAATGTCATTTGGATGCGGTGGAAGTGGTTTCGCTCTTATTGTGGTGCTGTTCATTTTGTTAATTATCATAGGCTGTGCTTGTGCATTTTGCTAAGCCCTGATCCGGCATGAATAACAGTAAACAGAAAAGACCCCCTGATGTTTGTGTCTGGGTGGTCTTTTTTTACGTTTTCCAGTAAAGTATATATAGCAATGAGGAAAGTAAAGGAGATGTAACATGAAGAAGTACATATTGATTCTTACCGCTGTTTTTTTTCTTTGTTCTGCGTCAATTGCATCCGCCCATACCGGCCTTGAATCTTCACAGCCGGCAGAAGGTGCTGTGATCAAAGAAAACATAAGCAAGATCACGTTAACTTTTGAATCAAAAATTGAAAATTTAAGCACGATGAAAGTCACTAAGGATGGAAAACCCTTAGATGTAAAAGTGGACGTAAAGAATAACATCATGACAGGCACGGCGCCCTCACCGCTTGAAAATGGGAAGTATAAAGTAAATTACAAAATTATCGGTGCTGATGGCCATATTATCCAAAAAGATTATTCCTTTGCTGTTCAGAAGCCCAAAGAAGAGAAGGCGGTAAAGGAAGCACCTAAAAAAGAAAAAGCAAAAGGTGAAAAGACCCAAAAAGAAGAACAACAGAAAAAAGCTGAAAAGGCGGAATCGAGGTCGAACAATGCAGCAGCCCCGCTGTTTATCGTAGTGCTGCTGATCGTGATTATCGGAGCCGTGCTATTCATTAAACGAAGAAAATCATAATTAAGACATAAAAGCAGGACCATGATTCATCCAATCATGGTCCTGCTTTCTTATCTTAAGGCCTGTTTCAAGACTTGAACGTTTTTTTGCATAAGTGATAAATAATCTTCGTTCGCCTCAGCATCCTTAGGAATAAGGGTCTCTAAGTTTCTTAATTTCAGTGTTTTTGTTCCTGTTTCATGCTCTACAACTCTGGCCAGTTTATCGCTGGCACTGTTTTCAAGAAGAACATAGTGAATATGTTTTGCTTTAACGTGTTTGATCAGGTCTTGCAGCTGTCTTTGTGACGGTTCCTGAGAAGTTGACAGTCCGGAAACTGGAATCTGTTTCAGGCCGTACCGATGTTCCCAGTATCCATAGGCAGCATGAGAAACAATAATCTCCTTATGCGGGCTTTTCTTGATCGTTTGATTGAACGAGGTATCAAGCTTTTTAAGATCCTTCTTAAGTGATAGGTAATTCTTTGTGAAGTCAGCTTTGGCTTTTGGGTTCAGCTTAATTAACGCCTGTTCGATGTTCTTGGCCATTTGGATTGAATAAACCGGATCAAGCCAAATGTGGGGATCTTTATCTCCATGTTCGTCAGGGTCCTCATCACGATGCTCCACTTTTTCCAGTGTGAGGCCCTTGGCTGCTTTTATGGATTCAACCCCTTCGTTTTTTACCGTTTCATTTACTTTATCAGCAAATCCTTCGATTCCTGTACCGTTATAGATGAATGCATCACTGTCTGAAATTTTGATCATGTCTTTCGTAGACGGTTCAAAAGAATGAGCATCGGTGCCTGGAGGGATTACATTTGATACAGAAACATGCTTTCCGCCGATCCTTTTCGTAAAGTATTCCAGGGGATAAAGTGTTGTAGTTATGGTAAGCTTATGAGGGCTATTTAATTTATGTTTAGTGCCATTCGCGCAGCCAGATAGTATCATTGATCCTATGATCATAAACGTCAAGGCCGCATAGTGTCTTTTCATATGAGTGCTCCTTCCAAACGCATTAAAAATAATTCATCTTATTATAACGGAAACATTACGTTTTGCAAAGCGTATTTGTTCCGATTTATTTTTGAGCATGCAAAAGGATAGACTTCTGGCCATGAATAAAGGATAATACATCCATTACAACCTCCGGGAAAGGGGAAGCAAATGAGTGTAGAAGATCATAAAAGACAGGCTCCTTCTTCTGTCTGCTGCAAAATTATTACTGTGAGTGATACGAGAACAGAAGAAACCGATCGCAGCGGCACTCTTATAAAAGAGCAGTTAACGCTGAACGGCCATACTGTGGGAGACTATGTAATTGTAAAAGATGAGCGAGGGGAAATCGAATCTGCTGTCTTGGCAGGGTGTGAAGCAAGTGATATCCAGGCTATTTTAATTAATGGCGGGACTGGCATTGCTGCCAGGGATGTTACCATTGAGACGCTAAAACCATTGTTTACAAAGGAAATTACAGGTTTTGGCGAGCTTTTCAGGATGTTAAGTTATACCGAGGATATTGGATCTGCAGCCATTCTGAGCAGAGCAGCGGCAGGAGTTGTTGGCTCCACAGCGGTTTTTGCAATGCCCGGATCTACAGGAGCGGCAGCTTTAGCCATGAAAAAGCTGATTCTCCCCGAGGTCTCTCATGTCATTCGGGAAATCAATAAAGATTTATAAAGAAGAAAAACAAGTCAGATCTTCCGTTTAGTGGTCATAAATGTATACTCTATCCAATAAATTTCAGTAAAGAGCCATGAATGCTGAAACTATTTAATTGGATCCACGTATACTATACTATGAAAACGCTTTAACGGGAGGAAATGATGGGCGGATTATTGCGGAAAGCCGTTGAAGAGAGGAAGAATTTCCTTATTCAGATGCTAAAGAAAAACGGGATAAGCAAAGAAGTGGAAGCAGAGCTTTCCACATGGCCATTGACTGAATTGGAAGAAGAATATAAAAGCTGGCTTTTTCAGCAAAATTATGGGGTGGACCCTGGCAAAAAAAGTTTAAATAAAACACAGTGAGGGAATAGACAATAGAACGTATGTGTCCTTCTTAGGGCTTTTTTTGTGTGATGGCTTATTACTGCTCATCTATTTTATTTTTTGTTATAGTAGAAAAGAACGGCTGCATTTTATGGTTAAAGGAGATCACAGCATGAACATAGCTTTTTATCTATTGCCTAAAGAAGAGGTTAAATATTTGAATCCTGAATCGACCATCAGGCAGGCATTGGAGAAGCTTTCTTATCACAAATATACATCTGTTCCCCTTGTTTCAGAGGAAGGGCAGTATGTCGGTACGCTCACAGAAGGGGATCTGCTTTGGAAATTGAAAGAAGCGTTCGACCTTGGCTTCTACGATGTGGTGAAAACAAAACTGAAGGATGTTCCACAGCGTGTGAACAACATCTCAGTATCAATCAATTCAAATATGGAAGATTTAATTACGTTGGCAACTGACCAGAACTTTATTCCGGTGACTGACGACGACGGGCATTTTATTGGGATTATCCGCCGCCGGGACATCATTAAGTACTGCGCAAATACAATATGGAATAACAAAATAAATGAAAACTAGGTGTTGACAAATACTATATTTAGTGTGAAAGTAAATGTATTAAACTAAATATAGTATTTGAAACAAGAGGTGTCTTGTAAGACTTAATAGGGAATCCGGTAAAACAATCCGGAGCTGTCCCCGCAACTGTCATGTGGACGAAATGAGAATCCACTGTGTAAGAAACGCGCACGATCGTGTGGCTTTTACATGGGAAGGCTCAGAGTAGGAGGAAGCATTAGCCAGTAGACCTGCCTTTTTGTTTCACGATTTTGATTCTTCGGGGATTGGGAAGCAAAAACGGCACACTTTACTGCTATTTTTGATTCTTATAACTCGTGTCGTTTTTTTAGGCTCATCCACTGGATGGGCCTTTTTATTTTGCAGATTTTTAGAGGAGGAGATTTGACTTTGGTTATAGCAGGCGGAACAGATCATCTTGTTATGAATTGGCTGGATGAAATTCTATTGGGCTTTCCCCAGCTTGATAAAAAGGAAGAGTATACAGAACAGGTAGGCTATTATGCTGATAAAAGCAGTTCTCAAACAGAAGCGATGAATATGGCTATTTTGCATGCACTTGAAAGAATTTCAATGCATGAGCCGGATTGGACCTTCGTCGCAGGAAGAATTCATCTTAAAAAAATCTACTCTGATGCAGTAAAAAACAGGGGGAGCCAAGGAGTTCATGGATATGGCCACTTCTATGGATTAATTCGTACACTGACAGACAAAGGAATCTATGATAAGAACCTGTTAAGCAGCTATTCACCAGAAGAAATAGATGAGCTTGAAGCGATGATTGTCCCTCAAAGGGATGAACTTTTTACATATATAGGACTTCGTACATTGGCTGACCGTTATCTTGCCAAATCGCATGAAGGCAAAGTGTTTGAATTGCCTCAGGAACGTTTTATGATCATCGCGATGTCCTTGATGTCCAACGAACCTTCAGACCGCCGCATGGAGCTGATTAAAGAAGCTTACTGGGCAATGTCGAATCTGTATATGACCGTGGCAACTCCTACACTTGCCAATGCGGGTAAAAGCTATGGCCAGCTGTCAAGCTGCTTCATCGATACGATGGATGACAGCCTTCGAGGAATCTATGATTCTACAACAGATGCAGCAACGCTCTCGAAAGGCGGAGGCGGGATCTCCGTTTACCTTGGCAAGATCAGAAGCCTTGGTTCAGAAATAAGAGGATTCAAGGGCAATTCATCGGGCATTATTCCATGGGCGAAGCTGTTGAACCAGACAGCGGTCAGTGTCGATCAGCTTGGACAGAGAAAGGGAGCTATCGCCATCTACTACAATGTGTTCGGCAAAGATCTTTTTTCTTTTCTTGACGCCAAGCTGAATAATGGTGACGAACGGCAGCGGGTTCATGACCTGTTTTTGGGCCTCTGCATTCCGGATTTATTTATGGAAAAGGCAGAGTCTAGAGAAGACTGGTATCTGTTTGATCCTTATACGGTAAAAAAAGTGATGGGCTATGAACTGGATGATTTTTTTGATGAAGAACCCGGCAAAGGCAGTTTCCGCGATAAATATGATGAGTGCGTTGCCGCAGCCGAACAAGGGCTTTTGGGTGAAAAAGGTTCAGGAGGCTATGACGTTGTACCAGCCATTGAAATTTTTAAAAGAATCATGAAAAGCCAGCTGGAAACGGGAGTTCCGTATATGTTTTACCGGGACACGGTTAATCGGGCTAACCCGAATAAGCATGCCGGAATGGTCTACTGCAGCAATCTTTGCACGGAAATTGCCCAGAACGGATCAGCGACTACAGTCGAGGAGGAAGTAACACAGGAAGGTAAAATCTTGATCACAAAGAAACCTGGAGATTATGTGACTTGCAACTTAAGCTCTATTTCGCTTGCAAAGGCAGTAAAGGATGATGTGCTTGAGAGATTGATCCCAATCCAAATCCGCATGCTAGATAATGTCATTGAAATGAACCAGGAGCGAATAGAAGTGAAACAAGCGGTGCTTACCAATAAGAAGTACAGGGCGATCGGATTGGGTACATTTGGGCTGCATCACTTGCTGGCAGTGGAAGGAATACGCTGGGAATCAGAAGAAGCCGTAGCTTATAATGACTGTCTTTATGAAAAAATCAGCTATTTAAGCATCAGAGCCAGCCATGAACTGGCGAAGGAAAAAGGCGCGTATCCAGCCTTTAAAGGATCTGACTGGGAAACCGGTGTTTATTTTGAAGACAGGAACTATGTGTCTGAAGAGTGGACTATATTAAAAGAACAGGTTCATCAGACTGGCCTGCGGAATGCATGGCTTATGGCGGTTGCTCCGAATGCGACGACCAGTTTAATTGCGAACTCCACAGCATCCGTCGATCCTATTTTTAAAAAAGAGTACTCTGAGGAGAAGAAGGATTTTAGGGTCCCGGTGACGGCTCCAGATCTTACCCCTCAGACAAGCTGGTATTATAAATCGGCATATGAGCTGGATCAGCATTGGAGCATCAGACAAAACGCCGTCAGACAGAAGCATGTAGACCAGTCCATCTCGTTTAACTTTTATGTCAAAAATACGATTAAAGCGAAGGAACTTCTCGATCTTCACATGACGGCATGGAAATCAGGTCTCAAAACAACGTATTATACGAGGTCTACATCTATTGCAGAATTGGAAGACTGTGAAAGCTGTTCCAGCTAAGAAGGGAGTTATTTTATTAATGAAAACACTGACAGAACGGAAACTATATGATGTAGAAGCGCCGAATGCTTCTACTGGTCTAATTAACGGACAGAGCTCCAATGTCTTAAATTGGGATGACGTTCGGTACAGCTGGGCATATCCGCTCTATAAAAACATGCTCGCGAATTTTTGGACTCCCTTTGAGATCAATATGTCCGGCGACGTGAAACAATATCCGAATCTCTCAAACGAGGAAAAAGATACCTTTAATAAGATCATTGGACTGTTGGCTTTTCTGGACAGCATTCAGACGGATTACTCTTCAAGAGTGGCGGCGTACTTGACCGATTCCAGCCTGTCGGCATTAATGACGGTTTTATCCTTTCAGGAGGTAGTGCATAACCAGTCCTATTCGTATGTGTTATCGAGCCTGGTGAACAAGCAAAAACAAGATGAGATTTTTGAATACTGGAAACATGATCCTGTCTTGAGGAAACGGAACGATTTTATTGCAAACGGCTATCTGATGTTTACAGAAGAGCCATCACCAAAAACGTTTATGGAATCGATCGTCTATGACATTGTACTTGAAGGATTAAACTTCTATTCTGGTTTTGCTTTCTTTTATAATCTTGCCCGAAACCAGAAAATGGTCGCCTCCAGTACGATGATCAATTATATCAACCGGGATGAGCAGCTGCACGTCAGGCTCTTCTGCCAAATTTTCAAAGAACTGCTGAATGAAGTTCCGGAATTAAATTCTGAAGAGACGGTCCAGTTTGTTCAGGGGACATTCAAAAAGGCGGCTGAACTGGAAATACAATGGGGACGGTACATCATCGGGGACCGTTTTCCTGGGTTGAGAATGGATGAACTTGAAGCCTATATTAAATTCATGGCCAATAAGCGGGTCAATGAGCTGGGAATACAGCGTCCTTTTGATGGGTTTAGAGAGAATCCAATGAAATGGATCAAAGCGTATGAAGATATCAATCAGGGTAAGAGTGATTTTTTTGAACAGAAGTCAAGACAATATACAAAAGTCTCAGATGCCAATGGTTTTGACGATTTGTAAATTTTAACGCAAATTGTGCTAATGGAATTAAACATGATAATATGATGTTGGAGATGAAAACAGCAGCTCCTGCCGTGATTGCGGCAGGAGTCTGTTTTGTTGCATAGAAGTAATGTCTAGCTCCAGCACCCAGGTCCTCGAGGTCGCTTGCGCTTTTCTTATAGAAAGGATGACGGATATGCTGCTTTACGTACTTGTGGGACTGGCAGGAATAGCCGGAGCCCTTCTACGGTACGGCCTTGGGCTCGGTATCGCACTTGTTTGGGAAGGGAGCTATCCGCTGGCTACCTTCTTAACCAACATGGCAGGCTCATTTGCTCTCGGATATCTTACGTTTCGAATCGGCAGAAATCCCAGGGTTCACCCCTATTTTATGACGGTGCTCGGAACAGGATTGATAGGGTCGTTTACGACATTTTCTACATTTACTGTGGAAAATATTCAGTTGCTTCAGACGGGACGCACGGCAACAGCTGTCCTATATATCATCCTAAGTTTAATAGGCGGGCTAGTCATGTCATGGCTAGGTTACCTTCTTGGATCACTGACACGAGGCAAGGAGGAACAGCGAGTATGATGCAAGTGATGCTTGTAGCAGCGGGCGGGTTCTTTGGAGCCATTTTCAGATTTGGTCTTGGACAATTCATAAAAAGGATAACAGACTCCCCTTTTCCAATCGCTACCTTGCTTGTTAATATTACCGGTTCATTTCTACTCGGTATGCTTACAGGAATGCACGCGGGAGATTCTATCAGACTGTTTTTTGGCATAGGATTTATGGGGGCGTTCACTACGTTTTCTACTTTAAAACTGGAGAACATTCAATTCTATAGAAAAAGGCAGTGGAAGTATTTAATTACTTATCTGGCAATCAGTTATGCGGGAGGAATTCTGGCGGCATTTATCGGTTTTATGATAAACTTCAAATGACTTAGCGGTTAGCCGGAGTCACCTGGCTGGCTCTAAAAGATGGACAAGGTTCAGGGATATAACTTTAATAGAGAGTAGGTATATAAATTGAAAGAAATGATATTATCACTTTTGGAATGGATTGTAGGGCTTGGACATTTAGGCATTGCTCTTGGTCTTATGATAGAAGTCATTCCCAGTGAACTTGTTTTATCTTACGCAGGCTATATGATCTCACAAGGACATTTGACCTTTGCAGGCTCTGTAATTGCCGGAACGATTGGCGGAACCATTGCCCAGCTATTTCTATATTGGATGGGGTATTATGGAGGACGGCCGTTTTTGGAGAAGTACGGTAAATATATCCTGATCAGCCACAAACAAATTGATCTATCAGAAAGTTGGTTTCAAAAATACGGGACTGGCATGATCTTTTTTGCCCGTTTTATCCCTGTTGTTCGCCATGCCATCTCCATTCCAGCGGGTATCGCGAAGATGCGTTTCTCCACATTTACACTGTATACGTTGATTGCCATCATTCCCTGGTCGATCTTGTTTATCTACCTTGGAACCACGCTGGGCAGTAACTGGGAAGATATTAAAACCATTGCGGCGCCTTATACAAGAGGAATAATGATAGCTGCCATATTGCTGTTGTTTATCGTTGTTTTGCTCAAAGTGAAAAAAGGAAAAAAATAGCTTTTGTTTTGACAGGAGAAGGCCTCTGAATAGGGGTCTTTTTCATTTATCCTGTTCATACACTAACGAAAAAGAGCAGGCAGGTGAAATCATGGATGAACGTCAGCGAAATAAAAAAATCAATGAACTGCTGCTGAAAATAAATGGGGATCCGGAAAAAGAAGAAGTCGCTGGATATGTTGCCCGTGCGATGAGAGAATGCGGTTATAGCAATGAAAACATACATCAGGTCATCAAACACGTTTATCGTCAGTTTGAACAAATTAAAACGTAAACACGCGGACAGCCGGCGTGTTTTTTTGTTACACTCTAATTGGAAGTTCGTTACTCGAAACCAAAACGAAGGAGAGAGGTGCTGAAATGAAGCAATCCATTCTATCACTTTTCGACATTCAATATCCCATCGTACAAGCAGGAATGGCCGGCGGGCCAGCGACTCCGGAGCTGGCTGCGGCTGTTTCCAATGCCGGAGGATTAGGAACCCTGGGTGCAGGATACATGAAACCTGCAGATCTACAAGCAGCAATCAAAACAATCAGGGAAACAACGGATAAGCCTTATGCTGTAAATCTATTCCTCCCTGAAGAATTCAAGGAGGACAGAGTGCAGACAGAAAAGATGCAGGCGCTGCTCGCACCTTTCCGCTCTTCACTTGGTATGGACAAGGCGACGGGTAAAAAAGAACATCAGTCCACCTTTCAAGAACAGCTTCAATGTGTCCTTGATGCTCAAGTTCCGATCGTGAGTTTTACATTTAACGCCCCCTCAGATGAACTTGTGGATCTTTTAAAAGGGCACGGGGTAAGGATTATGGCTACTGCAACATCAGTGAAGGAAGCTCAAAAGCTGGAGGCACTTGGGATTGACGCCATTTCGGCACAAGGCAGTGAAGCTGGCGGCCACCGGGGAACGTTTATAGGTGAAGCAGAAGATGCATTGATCGGGACGATGGCACTCATTCCGCTGCTCACAGATGCGGTTTCTGTGCCAGTCATAGCAGCCGGAGGAATTATGGATGGACGGGGAATCGCTGCCGCTATGGCACTCGGAGCGAGTGGAGTACAGCTCGGTACGGCATTTTTAGCTTCAGCTGAAAGCGGTGCCCATCCTTTGCATAAAGACGCCGTTCTTCATGCAAAGGAAACGGATCTGCGGCTGACGAAGGCCTTCTCTGGAAAGATGGCCAGAGGCATCAACAATGATTTTATGAAGCAGATGGCAGCAGTAGAAGATCTCCCGCCATACCCGATCCTGAACGCAATGACGTCAGAAATCCGCAAGAAAGCGGCAAGTGAAGGTAAAAGAGAGTGGATGTCATTATGGGCAGGGCAAGGTGCTCCTCTTGCAGAAAGCCGTCCTGCCCGTGAAATAATGAAGTGTCTGCTGAAGGAATACAACGAAGTCATAAGCCAGATGAAACCGTTCTGACAGCAAGACAGCCGCAGCCCATGACCCGGGCTTGCGGCTGTTATTTTTTAAACTTTCTGAGGAGTTCTGCTGTTGTATTCTTCAATTCTGTAGCAGAATCTCCAACACTTTTAATGCTTTGTTTTTTATTATACATATCATATTTTAAGTACTCTGTTTTCTCGTTTAGAAGAGCAGTCTGATTGGTTACATCGTTCATTTCCGCCTGCATGAGCTGCGTCGTCCGGTTTAAGTTCTCCATCGTTTGGCGGCTCGATTTCATCAGTTTAACAGCATAGACTCCAAGGAAAACCAATGCAGCAACGACGACAGCAATACTGATATAAATAATGGCCATGTTCTTCCTCCTTATGTTCTCTATAATCAAGTGATACCCAATATTATTATCATACAAACAAAAGCCGCCTGATATTCAATGGATCAGTCGGCTTCATTCATCGGGCACGTTTTGCAGCATGTGCCTCCATCTGTTCTGTAATATAGGCAGCATGTCTGCCTTTTTTTCATCTCCTGTTCCTCATACTTCCTTGACGATTTCAGAAAAGGATTGGAGGAGGCTCCGAAATGAAAACCTTCCGCTTGCTGTACGATAAAACGATAATCTTCCTCCAGCTGCTTTTTTAGAGGTGCAGGGTGGGCTTCTGATTGCCATGCGTTTATTGACGAATGAAGGAACCGAAGCCGTATTGGCAATGGGGGTTAAACCAGTGGGTGCGGTGAAATCATGGCTTGGGAATCCCTGGTACGACCATATTAAAGCTGACATGAAAGGTGTCGAAGTCGTTGGGGATGAAAGCCAGGTTAACCTGGAGAAGATCGCTTCTTTAAAACCAGACCTTATCATCGGGAATAAGATGAGACAGGAAAAAATCTATGATCAGTTGAACAAGATTGCGCCAGATCTTCGAGGCAACTGGAAAAACAATTTCAAATTATATTCCAAAGCATTAAATAAAGAAAAAGAAGGAAACAAAGTGATCAGTGATTATGATCAGCGAGTGAAAGATATTAAAGAAAAAGCAGGCGATAGCTTGAATAAAGAAATTTCTGTCGTCCGCTTCATGCCTGGAGTTTCCCGCATCTACCTTACAAATTCTTTCTCAGGGGTGGTTCTAGATCAATTAGGCTTCAAACGTCCAAAAGTGGAAACCAAAGATGACTTTGTTGCTGAAGTGACAAAAGAGCAAATCCCGCAAATGGATGGGGATGAACTATTCTATTTCACGTATGAAGCAGGAGACGGAGGAGCGACAAAACAAGAAAAAGAATGGACAAACGATCCGCTTTGGAAGAACTTAAGCGCTGTGAAAAAAGGACATGTCCACAAGGTGTCTGATGCTATCTGGAATACAGCCGGTGGTGTTAAAGCAGCAAATCTTATGCTCGATGACATCGAGAAATATCTAGTAAAGTAATAGAAAACATTCAAGTCCGCAATGATTTTAATGCGGGCTTTTCTTTATGTAGAAATGGAAGTATATATGTTGGCTTTCCAGGTTTACGTGCGAGTTTTCGCGGTTTACGTGCCAAACACGGCACGTTACATGCCAGACAACGCATCAGCCTCACTGACGTCTCATCAGATAGGCAGTCCAGGCGCTTGCGCTTTTCAATAAAATGTCACAATTTCCCTTAAGAAAGGATGTTAATTAGCGTATCATGAAGATATAGATACATCCTAAAATGGCAAGGGAGGTATAAATGGTATGAAAGAAAACGAGCTGGAAAAGGAACTTCAGAAGAAAGAAATTCTTATGAAGGATGAAGACACAGGCTGGTATTACGAAGACCATCTAACTGCCATTGTAAAACGTGCCGAAAAAGAAGGAGCCTTTGATAACCTTAAGGGAAAGGGCAAGCCGTTAGTTTTTGAGGATAATGATCTTACGTACAATCCGGAAAAACAGCTGAATAAAATCTTGAAGGAAAACAACATTCTGCCTAACTGGGTCAAGCTTGGAAAAGAGATTGAACAGTTGAAGGAAGAAGTTAAAACCTATACCGTGGAATATAACATCAAAAGAACAGTGGAAGAAATTAATAAAAAAGTTACAGCTTTTAATTCATCATGCCCGCCTTCTGTACAAAAACGCAAGGTTACGGTGGAAGAATTTTTACAATGAGGAAAGCGATATCACGTCATCAACTGCCGGTTATGAGATAACCGGCAGTCTTTTTTGAATATTTTTATAAAAAGATAAAAATAGACGGCTGCTTTATTTTGTCTTATAGTTTACTGCAGAAGGAAAACATCCAGGAGGCAATCTATGCTCTTTTTATCACTGCCGCAATCGTTTTTACAGATGAATACGATATTTATTTCGATTTTAATTGAGGCACTGCCCTTTGTAGTTCTCGGTGTTTTTATGGCGGGAATCATACAAATCTTTGTTTCGGAGGAATTGGTGGCAAAGGTTATGCCAAAAAATCCAATTCTTGCAGTTTTGTTCGCCTCGTTTTTAGGCGCCCTTTTCCCAGCATGTGAATGCGGGATCGTACCGATTGTCAGGAGATTGGTCTCCAAGGGAGTACCCATCTATGCGGGTATTGCCTTTATGCTGACAGGACCCATTATCAATCCGGTCGTCCTTTTTTCAACCTATGTCGCCTTTGGAAGCAACTGGACCATGCCTTTATACCGTGCTGGCGGCGCTGTTGCTGTTTCAGTGGTGGTAGGTCTGATTCTTGCTTTCTTTTATAAAGGGGACGGTTTGAAGATTCGGATCGAACATCATCATTCTCTTAAAAAGCTTACGGTTAAACAAAAGATCGGGGAAACCCTGAATCATGCTGTTGAAGAATTCTTTTCGATGGGTAAATACTTAGTAATCGGCTCACTTATTGCAGCGGCTGTTCAAACGTATGTAAAGACATCCACATTGCTTGCCATCGGTCAGGGACAAGCTTCATCTTCTCTCGTTATGATGGGACTTGCCTTTGTCTTATCCCTTTGTTCGGAAGCAGATGCGTTTATTGCGTCCTCATTCAGAAGTACGTTTTCCACAGGCTCCATAGTGGCGTTTCTTGTATTCGGGCCGATGCTTGACATGAAGAATCTCTTGATGATGCTCGGGACATTTAAGACAAAACTGGTTCTGATCGTCGTTGCATCACTGTCTGTAGTTGTATTTTTATATTCATTGCTGTTCTAAGGAGGTGGTACTATGATTCGAGGATATCTATTGATGGGATTTACATTTTTGATCATGCAGCTTCATGCATCAGGCAACATCAGCAAGTACATTAATATGAAATACTCGTACCTGTCATTCAGTGTCATGTTTGCTTTAGCGCTCCTGACCATTGTACAGTTTCGCAATGCCGTAAAGAATGATGAGAAAGATGCCAGCTGCGATTGCTGCGATCACAGCCACTCTGTTGAAGATACATGGTATAAAAAGCTGTTCGTTTATTCGATTTTTGCATTTCCGGTGATTACGGGAATCTTCCTTCCTGTCGCTACGATGGATTCCAATATTGTTAAAGCGAAGGGGTTTCACTTTCCTGTAAATCAGGAATCCAAAGGCGATCCGTATGCTCAGAATCAATTTTTGCGGCCGGATACAAGCGTATATTATGGCAAGGATGCCTATGATAAATTGATGAGAAAAGAGAAAAAGAAGTACTCAAAATACGAAACACTTGCCTTAAATGATACAAATTATCTAAAGGGCATGGAAACCATCTATAATTATCCAGGTGATTTTGATGACAAGAGTATTTCGTTTAAGGGATTTGTTTATAATGATCCAGATACGAAAAAAAATCAGCTTTTCGTTTTTCGATTTGGAATTATCCACTGTGTAGCAGACTCCGGAGTATTCGGCATGATGGTTGAGATGCCCAATGGTGTAAAGCTGAAAAATGATGAATGGATTACCGTTAAAGGCAAGATCTCGGAGATTTATTATCAGCCTTTTAAAACCAATATCCCTTATGTCAAAGTGGACTCCTGGTCAAAAACAACTGCACCGAAAGAACAATATGTTTACCGGGGCAATAATTAATCGTAAGAAAGCGGGGCTGTCCAAGAAGTCTGTAAGCTGTTGATTTCCGTTCCAGGCTGCTCGCTTTCCGCGGGGCGTGCGGTGAGCCTTACCGGCGTGAACGCCTACTTTTTGGTGCAAGCACCGGCGGGAGTCTCACCTGTCACGCTAGTCCCGCAGGAGTCTCGCATCTTCCACTTCAATTAACTTTTCATTGAAGATTTTTCAAGCCGAAAAGGGGCTGCCTGAAGGTCAATTTTCGACTTTCTGGACAGCCCCTTTTTTTTCAGCAATCAAGAAGTGATGTCTAGCTCAAGCGCTTGTTGGACTTGAACAAGGCGCTTGCGCTTTTCTTGTATGAATGTTTTTTTCAATATGAAACAAGCTATAAGAAAAGAGCAGGAGTGATGATGTTGGAAAAGCAGCCGTATTACGTCAATGTAGAAACAGGAGAGGTACATAGCGATAAAACAGCATCCAGTTTTCAATTTGAGATTGAGGCGACAGCTGAGGAGGCAAGCCGGCTTACAAAACTGTTCAGAGAGTGTGACGAATCAGCGACAGATACCTTTTTAAGATCTCATGTTCCATACGTTCCTTATCATAATGATGCTGATAACCACCGTTACGATCAGACGTTGAAGGACATATACCAGTTCATACATGATCATGGACAGCCATTGACAAAAGAGCATATCGAGTCGATGGGGATTCTTGGCGAACGCCAATAAAGAAAAAGCTGCTCGTAACGCCAGGTTTAGCGTCAGGGAGCAGCTTTTCTTATCACGAGTACATGAAGAATGCGGCGTAAATGATAATAATTACCGCAATTGAAAAGAAGATAAAAGCCAATAGAACTGGATTAAGGACAACGGTATGCCTTGCGATGGCAGCATTAACATTGCCGTCTGCTTCATTTTTGGTCCGTTTGGACTGCAGTACCTTCCATGTCCAGACCAATCCGCCGCCGCATAGAATGAGGCCAGCAGCCATGAGAATCCATAGTAACACGTGAGTTCAGCTCCTTGCTTTTGTGGTTTTTTCTAGTCTTTTAAAAGGAGGAGCTGATTATTCATAAGTTACAGAAGGAGGGGCTGGTTAAACGGTCAGGGGTTCAAGAGAATAGAGTTTTTCCTTTACTAAAGTAAGGACTTTCTCCGCATCTTGCTTGTTATGGACATCGTATTTTTTACTTTCGATGATCAAGACAGGCGTTTTCGTATAATTTTGAATCCAGTCTTTATACTTGCCGTGAAGCGTCTTATAATATTCCAGAAGCTCGGGATGGTTCTCTATCTGTTCATAATCCCGGCCGCGGTTTTTGATCCGGTTTAAGGCAGTATCCAAATCACTGTCCAAATAAATAAGGAGATCTGGACGATGTTTCGGTGAAGAACTGATTTCATTCATTAGCGTTTCCAGCAGATCCACATACGTTTCAAATTCCAGTTTGGTCATATTTCCCGCTTCATAATTCAGTTCCGCGAAGATCAGGTCTTCGTAAAGACTGCGGTCAAGGACATGGTGCTGATCAGACATTGCCTGCCGAATAGTTTTAAACCGTGTATTTAAAAAGTAAATTTGAAGTGGGAAAGCCCACCGTTCAGGATTTACATAATAGTCAGGCAAAATGGGGTTATCGCCTACACTCTCGTAAAAAACCTGGCTTCCGAGAGATTCACTGATCAGTTCAGCGAATGTTGTTTTGCCAGTTCCTATCATTCCAGCCATTAAAATCACTAAATAAGCCCCCTGTATGTATCCATTTCTTGTTA
The DNA here is from genome assembly GCF_001510655.1 of Fictibacillus sp. FJAT-27399. Taxonomy (GTDB): domain Bacteria; phylum Bacillota; class Bacilli; order Bacillales; family Fictibacillaceae; genus Fictibacillus_C; species Fictibacillus_C marinisediminis. Next base: position 118,479 of record NZ_LMVC01000001.1, read on the forward strand.
TGTATATTGATTGTGTCTATATATGGTGCTGTAAGTGCAAACACCTTCTAAATATATCACTTTTGTGGAAAGCTGAATAGTACATTTCTGGCGGCTGCTTTGCTATTATAAGAGAAAGAGTATGTTTTCATCACTGATTAACTGCAAGGAAGGTGTGTATCATGACCATCAAACTAAAAGTATACTCTGATTATACTTGCCCATACTGCTACTTGGCAGAAACAGCAATCAAAAGAGCAGTTGAAGGCAAGGACGTTAAAGTGGAATGGAAGCCGTTTGAACTGCACCCTTTTCCTTCAAACCGAAAGGCAATTAAAGAATGGAGTGCGGATTGGGAAACTTCTGTATTGCCCCATGCTAGAGAGTTGGGAAGAACAATTAATACTCCCGATCTTCCAGCGTTACCTTATACCGGCTTAGCTCATCAAGGTTTTATATATGCAAAAGAACAAGGCAAAGATCAATTGTATTCACAGCTCGTCTTTTCTGCTTTTTTTGAAAAAGGCAAGGACATTGAAAAGAAAGACGTCTTAGCGGAGATCGCGATGGAAGCGGGGCTGGATCGCTCCGGATTCCTAAGTGCTCTTTCATCAGAGGAATTCAAAGAAAAATTAGTACGTGAACAGGGTGAAGCGAAGGAAGACAACATTACGGCTGCTCCCACGATCGTAATCGGAGAGCGTATGTTAAAGGGGCTGTATCCACAGGCTTCCATTGAAAAAGCGATCAGATGCACGATCAGGGATCAGAAGATGCAATTCTGTGAAGGTGACGAATGCCAATAGAATCATAAACAAAAAAAGAGCCTCACAGGTATGGCCTGTGAGGCTCTTTTTTCATTCTACGATGAAAAAGGGGTTGATAGGGATGAGTACAATATATCAAAGCTTAAAATTGATATAGGGAATGTGTGATTTTTTTGATATGAGTATTAAACTTCACGAAAAAATAGATGTGTTTGTCAATGATGATGATAATTAAAGGTGTGATTGAACCGCTGTCTGAAAAGCAGAAGGGTATAAGAAAGCTTTTTCCCATCTGCTTTTCAGGCGCTTCATTTGTTACACAAATCTGCCGGCTCTTATCCTCTCCAGCGATCACACCCTACTGTATAAAGAAAAAGATTTGAGGGTCTCTTTCAAGCATCAGTATGCGTTAATTGAATAGAGCCAAAAAATAAAAAAAGCCCTGGTCAGAGGCTTTTTTTACACTTCTATTTAAAAAAGGGGGGGTTACATTCTATTAGACGAATCCACTCTGAAAAAGTTTCAAATAAATTAAAAAAAGATAGGTAAAGAATGTAAGTCATGTTAAATTAAATTAAAAAGAGAAAAAGCTTCACAATGTAAAAAGATATGGGGTATGCGCGATGAGCAGAAAAACATTTATGCAGCACTGGCATCCTATTGTAACTACTATTATAATGGGGACTTTTTTCTCCAGAGCAGCTTTTTTTATGACGATGCCATTTTTGGCTATTTTTTTATACAAGGAGAAGGGCATTGATCCTCAGACTGTCGGACTGATCATCGGTATCAGTGCACTGACAGGCACCTTTGGCGGTTTCATTGGCGGTTACTTATCAGATCGTATCGGCAGGTTCCCGGTCATGATTATTGCGATCTTTACTTGGAGCGGTGTTTTCGCGGGTTTTGCGATGGCAGATACTGTTTGGAGTTTTTTTGTGCTGAATTCCATAAACGGTCTGTGCAGATCGTGGTTTGAGCCCATCTCCCGAGCATTGTTGGCCGACGTGACAACAAAAGAAAACCGGTTGAGTGTGTTTAATGCCCGGTATTTTTCCATTAATGCGGGAGCCGCGATCGGGCCAGTGGCAGGTACATATTTAGGCAGTTCAACTTCGATGGCCACCTTTTTTATCACTTCTGCCGTCTATTTTCTTTATGCAGTGATCGTCCTGATGCTAATGAAAAAATATAAAGGAAGTCTTCAGCCGCAGCAGGAGAATAAATTGACCATCAAGAAGGCTGTAAGTGTCATCAGCAGAGACAAAGTTTTGTTGTATTTTCTTCTTGGAAATATAGCAGTCCTGATGGCGCAATCTCAGATGGATTCCACGCTCGCCCAGTATATGGGGAACTCACCCCAATTCCATCATGGAGTGACCTTATTTTCTTATCTAATTGTGACGAATGCTGTGAGTGTTTTAATCCTGCAGTATCCGGTGACGAATTATGTAAAGAGATTTGATCCGATGTTTGCCTTGCGGATAGGAAGCGCTGCTTTCAGTCTGGCCCTGCTTGGTTTCGGATTATCCTCGAACTGGTTATTTCTCGTCCTTTCTATGGTTGTTCTCACTCTTGGGGAGATTATTGTATTTGTGATCAGTGATGTTTTGCTGGACGACTTGGCACCCGATCATATGAGAGGATCATATTTTGGGGCAATGTCCTTCCGCTCTATCGGCTTTAGTGCAGGACCCTGGATCGGCGGCCTTTTGCTGAAAACATTTGGTTTTAGCCATGGTTTCTATGTATTCGGATGTTTAACGCTCCTTTCCCTTTTGGCCTTGCCTTTCTTTCAGGTAGGACAGAAAGTAAAAAATAAAAACAGGACGGAAAATCAGCACACTTCCAATTTTGTTTGATGAATGGAGCAAATGTATTAAAGTGACAGGAGGTGAATGAGATGGACGTTATCAAAGCAATTCTCTCCTATTTAGGCAAAATTGTAATGATGATCGCCTGCCTGTTCACCCTTTATCTGCGGTTGGACGGCATGATGGGGATACTATTAGCCGTAGTGCTTCTTGCCGTTTGTTTTATTTGGTTTATGCACGGATTTTTGGGGCTGATCAGCGGCTCACCTGATAAACGGAAAATGGTATCTCGAATGGGATTAGCGATTGGAGCAGGTGTGGCAAGTGCTGTTCTTTCTTTGTCCAATTATTCCTTTTACTCTTTTTTGCAAGACGGAACGATCAATGCCCAAGTAAAAAAGGATTATTATCAGGAAGCATTCCTATACAAGTATGATTATTTGCAGCGGAGTATGAGGTATCTTTCTTCTCTCCAGAACAAAACGGAAAAGAATGTGGATCTCTATTATCCTGCGGAAGATTCAATCTATGCCAAAGAGCTGATCAACCAGAGCCAGGCCACTGAAAAAGCAGTCAGTGCAGTCCTGCACTTAAATCATGTCCCAAAAGTCAGGGTGATTCTCTACCATAATCCTTTAATCATGAAGCAAAATTTACCGCCAAATCATTATGAATCGTTAAATGGGATGTACGTGCCTAAAGAGAGTACCATCCACCTTCTCGTTCCTCCTGCTCAAACTGAACATATGCGGACGATTAAAAAACTGTTTGCCCATGAATATGCCCACCATCTTATCATTGCGTATTTAACGGAGAGAGGCACTGATAATCAAAACGTTCCAAGATGGCTGGAAGAGGGTCTCGCTGAATATATCAGCTATAAAAGCATCGGCCGGGAACCGGTTTTCAGCCCTTTTGAACTGGTTCCATTTGAACAATTGAGTTCGGTCCAAGATTGGGAAAAAGCGAATAAAATCAATTCACCTTATAAACCGTATGAGCAGAGTTACTTTGCTATCGATCAGCTGCTTCATGATTATGGAAAGAAAAGCATCTTAAAGCTGTTATTTACTGGAGATCAGCAAGCTTTTTACCATGTTTTTGAGAAGGAGACGGGAAATACGCTCGCATTCTTTCAATCCAGGTTTCTAAAAGATGAAAATGACATCTATCGGATAAACCGCAAAAAAGTATTTCTGAACCGGTAAAAAGGGTGACCCTATTACAGGATAACCTTTTATTATGGCGGTTTTTAATTTTTCGAAGTACATAAGGAAGGACTCTTTTTTTCCCTTCTCTGATTAAAAAAGCAACTAGGATTCCTTTTTCCATTTCTTACACGCGGCATACTATCTCTCCTTTCTCTACCATACCCTGAATTTGGCGGAGCAAGCCCATGCAAATACTTTACTGTTTGTAGCCCGATGCCTATACATACAGGACAGGGGGGCATAGGATGATAGGGTAATACAGAAAGGGAGTTGAGAGAATTTGAACGAAAGGCAATTTCAGTTTCCATCATTTCCGGGCGGACAGGGGGGGCAGCAATTTCCGTCATTTCCGGGCGGACAGGTAGGCCAGCAGTTTCCGCCATTTCCAGGTGGCCAGCAGCAAGGCCCAGGAAGCCAGCAAGCTGGGATGTATCCCCCAGGACCTCCGCCCACTGCTGTTCCTCAAGCTTCACCAGCATTGCTTTCCGGACAGCCAGGTACCTTTGCCATTGATCCAGGTGCTATAAGGCCTTGTTTATTCCGGTATGTCTATATCTGGTTGAACAACGGACAAAGTTTTTGGGCATGGCTTACGTTTGCGGGATTCCGGTCGGTCGCAGGGTTCAGATGGAACGGATTCAGATGGAACTACTTTGGCATTGATTCAAACCGTATCGCATACTTTGTATGTTCCTAACACAGAGGAAGCCGTTTTTCGGCTTTCTTTTGCTATAGAGCGATCGTATTTATCAGGATTAAAGACCGATACATAACAGCCGATATAGAAAGAGAGGCACATGACAACACAAGAATGATGTAACAAATCTTCAACGGATTCGTCTAACTCTATGAGGTGATAAAATTGAAAAATAAAATATGGATTGCCGGGCTGTGTGCAGGGACTCTTGTTTTCGGAGCTGCCGGCTGCAGTTCTGAAACAACAAAAAAAGATGGAGCGGCCCCATCAGTAATACAAAAAGAAAATAAGAATAATGAACAATCAGACAAACCAGCTGATACAAAAGTGCAAATGATTACCGATGAGGGAATCTATACAAAGAAAATGGATGATCAAACGATTGAAATAATAACAGCTTCCAACGGGACTCTCCTCCTGCAGCTGACAGATGCATCCAAGGAGGCTATTAAAACAATAAAAACGGGTTCTACCGTTTCCATATCTTTTCAAGCAGAAAATCATCAATACACAGCCGAGACCATTAAATTGATTAAGGCTCCAATAGCTCAGCCATCTAAGCCAAAGCCTAGGCCTGAGCAAACCGTTCTTCCGAAAACAAAAACACTTATTGTGAACGTTGAAGGAGAACAAGATAAACGAACTGCCAAATTGGCTGAAAGTGACCAAGGATATTACTTCTACAAATTTGATCATTTTGATTTTACAGCAGAGGAGCCGGGCCGGGACCTATTATACTCTCAGATGGATGAAGAATATTTTGTAAGGATCGAGCCTCTTGACGATGCTGCCAGTTTAGCAGACATTAAATCATTGGGAATAAAAGAGTTAGAAGTTATAGGAAAACCAGATGAGGTAAAGGGATCTGACGTAGACAGCGGAGCGTTCGGCGGGGCGAAACTCGTACTAAAGGCAGCTTCCGATGAACTCATCAAGTATATCATCGTCCAGGAAACAGACGGACATCTAGTGAAATACACCGTTCACTTGCCTGTCCGTGAACCAATTGAAGGAATCGAGCCGTCGTTCTGGTCAATGCTTGGTTCTCTGGCGTTTAAAAAGTAAGATAAAGGAAGAAAGAAAGGGCATGAATCATGCTCTTTTTTTTCATTTTTAAAGCTCTGTTACTTTCATTTGTTTCACAAATCAGCCGGCTCTTATCATCGCCGGCCATCACCCCTTAATATGATAGAAAATCAACAATATGCTTTAACTAAGCCATTTTAAAAAAAGTACAAGTTTGTTGAAAAGGTGTCCAATGTTTTGTTTTGAGCATATAGTGTTTATTATCATTAAAAAAGTTTCCTTGAGGAAAAAGGAGGAAAAGCATGAACTGGAGCAGCAGGATGTCCTTGAAGAAGGTTGAACATTATACCCGTTTTTTGCACCGATTAGGTGTATTTAATGAGGGGGAAAAGAAAGAAATTCTGGATAAAATCCATCAATATAAACAGAGAAAAACGGTTTAATTCGTCTTCCCTAGACAGACACAAACGGAGGGCTGCCGGAATAGTTTGTTAGAAACGGTAGAGAGGGGAAATCCCGTATGCGTCAATGGATGTTTCAATTCTTTCTGGCTCTTCTGGCGATCACCTGTTTTGCTGTCTATTATTTTGTTACGCATGCCAGCTATTATTTCTACATTATTTCTATAGCCAGCAGTATTCTTTTGACATTGCTGAGCTATAGGCAAGTAAATGAAGATTCTGACTGAAGATGTATATTTTGTCAAAAAAATGAAGGGAAATAGGGAATTCTGAAGAATTATCTATATATTACCGGAGAGGGGGGCAATACATGAATGATAGAACATTTGATCATTAATTTATTGGTCATCCTCGTTCCGATAATTTGCCTGCAATTTGTTTTATTCGAGAAAAACACCACAGTAAACCGGACTAGAGCATCGTTTCTGTTCCAAGTTATTAATGCAGGTGTTGTTCTCGTTTGTATGACATTCCCTGTTTCTTTTTCGGAAGGTGTTTTTTTCGATCTTCGTTACGTCCCGCTGTTCATCAGCTTTCTATATGGAGGAATCGTACCAGGATGCCTGACAGCTGTTCTTTTGATAGGGTATCGGTTGTTCCTGGGAGGCGAGGGTATGATCATTGCAGTCCTCTTCACCCTGGCGGCCGGGCTTATAACGAGCAGTCAGTATCAAACGTATCATCTGCTTCCGATCAAGAAAAAATTAAAAAAAATTACAGGCATTACATTGGGAATTACACTTTCCAAGCTGCTTTTTCTCATGCTTTTCTTGGCTTTATTCCATTCGTTGAGCTGGGATATGAAGAAGGCTATGATTTATGCATTTTATCCTTTACTTCAAACGGCGGCACTTATTGTTGTCATTTCCTTGATTGAAAATATCCGTTATGCACTAAATTTTCGGCTGCAGCAATCTGAAATGCTTCATTCTGTAGGGCAGCTCGCAGCCTCTGTAACCCATGAAGTCCGTAATCCCATGGCTGTTGCGCGCGGCTTTATGCAGATTTTCCAAAAAGAAAAATACATACCTGAAGATAAAAAGATTTTCTTAACGATGATGATTGAAGAAATTGACAGGGCACAAATGATCATCTCTGATTATTTGTCTCTCGTTAAGACCAACTCTTCAAGGATTGAGCGGATGAATGTTTCCGAATTAATATCCTCGTTAAGAAGTGTCATGTTTCCATATGCTCTGTTAAAGGGTGTAGATCTTGTTCAAAAACCTGGGGATGTTATTCATGTGGTGGGAGATCCCGTAAAAATAAAACAAATTTTGATGAACATTATTAAAAATGGGATTGAAGCAACTCCGGAAGGGGGAACGGTAACGCTATCCGCTTTTATAGAGGACAAAGAAGTGATTATCAATATATCAGATACAGGGATTGGCATGGGAAGGGAACAGTTGAAAATGCTTGGGAATCCATTCTTTTCTACCAAAACAAGCGGGACAGGTTTAGGATTGATGGCAAGTTACCGAATGGCAGCTGAAATGAACGGAAGGATTGAGGCTGCAAGCGAAATCGGTAAAGGGACTCATTTTAAAATTTTTTTTCCAAAATAAAAAGGACTGGCTAACAAGCCAGTCCCTCAATTTAAGTTGATTATCTTTTTACAACGTTGGCAGCCTGTGGTCCACGTGCACCATCAACGATTTCAAATTCAACTTCCTGGCCTTCATCTAATGATTTGAAGCCATCGGATTGAATTGCTGAGAAATGGACAAATACGTCGTCTCCACCTTCAACTTCGATAAAACCAAAACCTTTTTCTGCGTTAAACCATTTTACTTTACCTGTTTGCATTACTATGCCTCCTAAAACTTTGCACGGTGTGCTTTTTTTACCATAGAACCTTTCAAACATTTACTTACAGAACATAAATATGTAATCAAAGTCTAAATGGTTGGAACTACTATATCATAGAAAAATATCATAGGCAAGTTGTTTTGTCAGAAAAATTAAAAACCTTTACTCCTCTGAAGGATGATGATCTTCCGATGGACGGGAAAGAGGGTGAGAAGGTTGTACGGCTACTTTTCCTGTAGCTTTTACGATTTCGTTCAATATGTTTATTCTTGATTGATCATTAAAATTTTGTGCTTTTACGTAAGCATAGCCATTTTCATTGGAAACATATCTCGGGGGAAGCTGATTCAGTGTAATGGCATAAACATCGGTCTTGCATAAATCACATTTACATGGGAGTTCGAGCTGCTTCCAATAATAATTTAACGCTTCTTCAACAAGAATTTCCATCGCGTTTCTGACTTTCATGGCTTTATTTACCCCTTTAATAAGATAGAACTAGAATAGCTTATTTTTACTACATCTGTAAATTAATTAGTTAAAGGATGATTCCTTTTACCTAAATTTACAAATAATATATGATTTTCTGAAAATTAGATTGAAATCATATATGATTTTCGATTATCATAAATTTATGGAAAATAACAACAAAATCAGCAAACAGCAGTATGCCTATAAGGTCATTAAGTCACGTATTCTGGATGGACGTTATCCGCCGGGTTACAGGATTGTGATCGACCAGCTGGCAAGAGAACTGCAGACAAGTGCCATCCCAGTTCGTGAAGCCATTCGTAATCTGGAGACTGACGGGCTCATTCATTTTAAACCCTACAGCGGCGCTGTTGTCACCCCCTTCAATGAAAAAGAGTACCTGGAAACGCTGTCTGTCCTGGCTGTTTTAGAAGGCCATGCTACTGCAATTTCAGCCCAGCATTTCCCCCGCCACAAGATTACCGACCTCATTGCGATCAACAACCGGATGAAAGAGTCATTGGATGAATTTGATTTTCTCATGTTCGGAAACTTCAACCGGGAATTCCACAGCTTAACCTACCAATACTGCGATAACCACTTCTTAGTTGAAAACATCAAATCCATCTGGAACAGGCTCGACCGTGTAAGAAAGATGGGGGCGGCCACCAAGCCCTCTAGAGCAAAAAAATCCATCGAAGAACATGAAAAGATTATTGAGATGCTTTTTAACCGTCATTCTTTCTCAGAAATCGAAGCCTATGTCCGGACCCACAAATTAAACACCGTCCAGTCATTTTTGGAAGAAAAAAAGGGTGAGGAAGAATTACGGAATTATCCATAAGGAGGAGAAAAACAGAAAGGTTGGCACTAAGCACTGCTGGTGTTCGGGCTTCAGTGTCTATGAGCACTTAACCGGAAACTTCAGCTACTTACAAAGGAGAGATGATAATTTTGAAAACTGGTCAATTTGATGAGATAAAAAGCAGGTTGAAAGGGTCTGTTGCTCCTATTATTACGCCTTTTCAAGAGGATGACAGCCTTGATTTGGAAACTCTTCGTGATTTGATCAACTGGCATATTGAAAGCGGGAGCCATGGAATTTCGGTTACGGGCACAACAGGAGAACCGAGCTCATTGACGCTGCAGGAAAGAGAGCAAGTGATGGAAACGACGATCCAGTCTGTTGCCGGGAGGGTGCCAGTCGTTCCGGGAACAGGGTCAACCAATCATCAGGAAACAAGGCATCTGACTAAGAGAGCCCAGGAAATGGGAGCAGATGCCGCGATGGTTATTGTTCCTTATTATAACAAGCCCTCACAGCATGCCTTATATAATCACTTTAAAGCTGTTGCACAATCTGTTGATATCCCATTGATCGTTTATAACATTCCAGGAAGAACAGGTGTGAATCTTGAAGTTAAAACACTCGCCAGGCTGAAAGAGGACTGCCCGAACATCATCGGAGTGAAAGAGTCGAACAAGGATTTTGAACATGTGAACCGTGTTCTTCTGAATTGTGGAAGAGACTTCCTGCTGTTCTCCGGGATTGAACTGCTCTGCTATCCAATGCTTGCGATCGGCGGAAAAGGCTATATCAGCGCAACAGCAAATGTTCTGCCAGGGAAAGTTGCAGAAGTGTATAATGCCTGGGAAGCTGGCAACATTGAAGAAGCCATGCAGCTTCATTATGAATTGATGCCGCTGAATGATGTGCTGTTCAGGGATACCAATCCGGCACCATTAAAGGCGGCATTGGGAATGATGGGTAAAATTAAGCCAAGGCTGAGACTTCCGATGGATCTGCCGTCTGACAGCATTCAAGAAGAAATTCGTACGGTGTTAAACAGTTATGGTCTATTGAATAAAGTTGGGAGTGAGATGCAATGAAACACGCACGTATCATATTCGAGGGCAGAGAGCGGACTGCCACGGTGAAGGATGACCAGCTATTGCTTAGCTGCGGACGGACCATCTCCATGGATGAAGCAGAGGCTTGGCTTCCTCCGCTCAAGCCAAATAAGATGATTGGCTTGGCATTAAACTATGCTGATCATGCGGAAGAACTCGGCTTGGATAAACCCGCTGAACCTGTTCTCTTTATTAAGCCGAACAGTTCTCTTGTCGGACATAAAGCACCGGTATATTATCCGGATGGCGCTACCTATATGCATTATGAAAATGAACTGGCTGTGGTCATCGGCAGGGAAGGCAGAAATATTAAAGCAAAGGACGCGATGAAATTTGTAAGCGGTTACACCATTGCGAACGATGTAACGGTTCGGGATTTCGTAAACAACATGTACCGTCCGCCAGTTCGGGCAAAAGGACATGACACCTTCGGACCGCTTGGGCCATATTTTGTTGATGCGGCGGATATCCCCGATCCTAACAATCTCGAACTAAGAACCTATGTAAACGGTGAACTGAGACAGCAGGGCAACACAAAGAATTTGATCTATACCATATCTGAGCTGATCGAGTTCATTTCTTCCTTTATGACCCTTGAAGTGAATGACATCATCTGGACAGGGACTCCAAAGGGGATTTCTCACATTCATCCAGGTGATTCAGTACGGCTTGAAATCGATTATATTGGAAGTTTGGAAAATAAAATTCTTGATGGCCGCAATACTGGTACCGCGGCAGGAGGGATGAAGCATGAGCAGCAGCTATGAAAAAACCGTCCTTCATTATATAAATGGTGAGTTTGTACCTTCAGCATCAGGAGAAACGTTTACAAATATCAATCCTTTTACAAATGAGGCGATTAATCCCGTAGCAGAAGGAACAAAAACAGAAATCGACTCGGCCGTTAAATCGGCGAAGGAGGCCTTCAAAACAGGAACCTGGGGAAAAATGAAGCTCAGTGATAGGCTGAAACACATTCATAGGATCGCGGACCTCATCGACCGGGATATTGAGCAGGTGGCACATCTGGAGTCCCTGGATACCGGCCTTCCGATATCACAGACGAAGAAAATGGTTGCAAGAGCTGCGGACAACTTCCGTTTTTATGCCGAGATGGTAAAGAACAGAATGGTGGGTGAAGCCTACCATGTGGACGATGAATTCATCAATTATACCATCCAGAAACCTGTAGGTGTAGCAGGCTTAATCACCCCTTGGAACGCACCGTTCATGCTTGAAACATGGAAAGTTGCCCCGGCTCTTGCTACGGGGAACACGGTTGTACTCAAGCCCGCTGAATGGTCGCCGCTGACGGCCAACAAGCTTGGAGAGATCATTCATGAGGCAGGCCTTCCAGAAGGTGTGTTTAATATTGTTCATGGGTTTGGCGAAACTGCCGGTGCAGCATTGGTCGCACATCAGGATGTACAGCTGATCTCGTTTACCGGTGAGACGAAGACAGGTTCGGAAATTATGCGGAACGGAGCAGATTCTCTTAAACGGTTCTCCATGGAGCTTGGCGGAAAATCACCAATCATTGTGTTTAACGACTGTGACGTTGAACGTGCCCTTGATGCGTGTGTATGGGGGATCTTCTCTTTCAATGGTGAGAGGTGCACGGCGAACTCCAGACTGTTTGTTCAGGAATCAATAAGTGAAACCTTTATCAGCGCTTTAAAGAAAAGAGTTCTCAACATTATTGTTGGCGATCCTTCCCATGCAGATACCGAAGTAGGCCCTCTTATTCATAAGGATCATTATGAAAATGTAAAACGCTATCTGAAAATTGCTGAGGATGAAGGCAGTGAGGTATTTGCTGCTGAAGTGCCAAAGCATCTTTCCACAGGCAACTTTATTCCGCCGACCCTCCTGTTGAATGTGAAGAATGACATGACGGTGGCACAGGAAGAAATATTCGGTCCGGTTTTAACGGTGATGACCTTTCAGACAGAAGAAGAAGTGGTCGAGATGGCCAATGATGTGAAATATGGTCTTGCCGGCTATGTATGGACGAACGATATGAAAAAAGGACATCGTGTCGCTGGTGCCGTTGACGCTGGAATGCTGTGGGTGAACTCACAGAATGTTCGTGATTTGCGAATCCCATTTGGAGGTTCTAAATCATCCGGCATTGGAAGAGAAGGCGGGCATTATGCTTTTGAATTTTACACAGAAATGAAAGTCGTTCATGTGGCCGTCGGTGATCACCATATTCAGCAGTTCGGAAAAAAGAACATAGCTGCTTCAGCGAATACCAACGCCTGAGACCAGAACGCTAGCAAGCTACTAATATCCGGGAGGGAATGACATTGCCTGCACGCACGGGAGAACAATATATCAACGGTTTAAAAACGGCAAACAACAACGTTTGGATTCATGGAAAACGAGTAACAGATGTAACAGAACATCCTGCCTTAAGGAACGTGGTACGTTCGATTGCCAATCTATTCGATCTCCAGCATGAAAAAGCGGATAAAATGCTCTACACCTCAGATACAACAGGAGATAAAGTCGGTTTATCTTTTATCGCCCCTAAAACCAAGGACGATTTAATCGCGCGCCGTGAAATGTTTACAGAATGGGCGCGGTACACGGGCGGAATGATGGGGCGCACACCAGATTACTTGAATACGAGTGTCATGGCGTTTGGTACAGCAGATTCGTTTTTTGCTCAGGGAGACCCGATGTTTGCGGAGAACGCCAGAAACTATTATCACTATTGCCGTGAAAACGATATTAGCCTCACACATACGCTCATCCATCCGCAGACTAACCGTTCGAAAAAACAATCAGAACAAAAGGATCCTTTTCTGTCTGCAAGAATCGTAGAAAAGAACAAAGAGGGAATCGTGATAAAAGGGGCGCGTCTGTTAGCCACGCTGGGCGGTGTGACGGACGAGATCGTCGTGTTCCCTTCTACCCTGAACAAAGCGGCATCTGAGGATGATCCATACGCAATGGCTTTCGCGATTCCCAACAACACAGAAGGCTTGAAGTTCCTGTGCCGTGAATCATTTGACCAAGGAAGAAACCAGTGGGATCACCCATTGAGTTCAAGATTTGAAGAGAGCGATGCGATCGTTGTGTTTGATAACGTGCTAGTTCCGTGGGACCGTGTGTTTGTCGGGGGAAGCTCTGACATCTGTAATCGTACGTACGTGGAAACAAATGCGATCGTGCATATGGCCCATCAGGTAGTAGCTAAAAATACGGTAAAAACGGAATTCGTTCTCGGCATCATCTTAAGCATTATGGATGCGATCGGCATCGATGTGTTTCCGCACGTAAAAGAAAAAGCGTCAGAGGTCATGCTCATTCTTGAAACGATGCAATCTCATCTGTTCCGTGCTGAACAAAATGCATCCCTTGATGCCTATGGAAACATGACCCCGGATTTTGCTCCGCTCAATGCAGCTCGAAACTGGTTCCCTAAAATGTATCAGCGGATGGTGGAAATCGTACGAATCTTAGGGGCCTCCGGCTTAATGGGGATACCGACAGAGTCTGACTTTGAAGCGGAAGACATCGGGGAACTCGTACACCGCTACACACAGGGAGCGAACATCAATGGCTATGAAAGGGTACAGCTTTTCAGGCTTGCATGGGATGTTTGCATGAGCTCCTTTGGCGGCAGGCAGGCGCTTTACGAATATTATTTCTTTGGCGATCCCGCACGCATGTCCAACATTTATTATGATGGCTTCAACAAGGAACCGTACAAACAAATGGTCCAGGAATTCTTGAGCCGTGTGAAAACCGCCGACCACAACTATGCTCGTATTTAAGGAGGTGCTTTATGGACTTTAATATCATTCGAGTGGCCCGGATAGTCATGAACGTGACCGACTTGAACGCTTCCCGAGATTTCTATGTCAATGCGTTAGGCTTTATTGAGACGGAAAGCGATGGACAGCACATTTATTTAAGGGGCCTGGAAGAACACTGTCATCATTGCCTCGTACTGAAGAAAGCGGATCAGCCAGGTGTCCATTCCATCGGCTATAAAGTTTGGCATGAAGAAGATCTTGAGAAGATTGAGAGACTTTTCAAAGGAAGAAATCTTTTTACGCAGTGGGAGGAGGCGGGTAAGCAAAGAGCGCTGGGCCGCGTTCTTAAGGCAACAGATCCTTCTGGTATGCCGCTTGAATTCTTTTCAAAAATGGAAACGGTGGAACGCTGCCTGCAAAAGTACGATCTATACAAGGGAGCACGTATCCAGAGGATTGACCATGTTAACTGCATGGTACCTGATGTGGAGAAGGCTGTCGCTTTTTATACTGATGAACTTGGCTTCCGCTGTTCAGAGTATACGGCTACAGAGGACGACAGAACATGGGCTGCCTGGCTCCATCGCAAACCATCTGTCCACGACATCGCCTTTATGAACGGAGAGGGGCCCCGTCTGCATCATATCGGTTTCTGGCTTTCTGATCCCATGAGCCTTATTCATTCTTGTGATGTGCTGGCAAGCATGGGATATGCCGATTGTATCGAGAGGGGACCTGGGCGCCATGGTTTATCGAACGCTTTTTTCCTCTATATTCGGGATCCTGATGGAAACCGGCTGGAACTATATAATGGAGACTATTTAACGTGCGACCCTGATTTCGAGCCGGTTAAATGGGATATTAATGACCCCCGGCGCCAGACGTTCTGGGGGCATAAGGCACCTGACAGCTGGTTTGAAGAAGCAACGGAATTTATTCAGCAGGAGAGCGGCTTGCCTGTCGGACAGTCTAAAGCCGTCCTTGCTCAGCAAAAACCTGATTTTGTGACATGATACAGCGTGGAAATAGAGAGGAGCTGTCATAAGAGTAGTTATCTTATGACAGTTTTTTTGAAATTTCTTGCTGTATCCGTTACTTACCAAACCAGTTTATGAGAAGATAAAATGGTACATAAAAATTCTCGGATGAAGAAGGGAGCACTTTCAAATGGCCAAACCGGAAATACCTGCTCAGCTTTCCACAGAACTTTTTGAATATCTGCAGGGGGAGAAACTTGTGCTGCTCGGTACGGTTGATGCAGAAACGAAGGCCCCAGGAATTTCTGCCATATCATGGGTAAAAAGCTGTGACGAAAAAAGAATCAGGTTTACAGTAACGAACAACTCGAGAATTGTGGCTAACATTAAGAAGAATCCACAGGTTGTCTTAACCATTGTCGGACTGGAGAGCGTGTATTCCATCAATGGGAAAGCTGCTGTTCTTGAGGGAAAAATGGAAGGTGTGCCACTAAAACTTGCCAAGATTGAAGTGGTGATCGATCATGTCTTTGAAAGTATGTTCTGGGGAGCAAAGATTGTTCAGGAACCGGAGTATGAAAAGACCACGAACGCGGAAAAGGCAAAAGAACTCGATCTGCAGGTATACGAAGCACTAATGAAATAAGATAGCAAAAAACCTATCCGTTCGTTCTGAAGTGACCCCAAAAAGCTGTCTAACTTTTTGGGGTCACTTCAGAATGGATGGTTTTTTGTTGCGTGTTTACTAGGACTAATTGAGTGAATATGGTAAACTAGGTGAAAAGTCTGTCTAATTTTGGCGATAATTTAGACGGGCATAATGAGATTAAATAAAGGCTGAAATGGAAACGATGATAGCTATATAGAAGGGAGACCGGGCTATGAATTGGAGTGAGTGGAAAACTTATCTTTCGCAGGAAAACATACTGCATTTTTTAGAGCAATACCGGGATTTAGGCTTCTTGCCCGGCGTGCTTCTCCCGCTGCTTGAGGCCATTATTCCCGTATTGCCGCTGTTCATTATCGTAGCTGGAAACGCTGCGGCCTACGGATTCTGGATGGGAGCCCTCTTTTCCTGGCTGGGCGCAGTAATCGGTTCGCTGATTGTGTTCTTTTTGGTACGGAAATTGGGCCAGCAAAGATTTCTGCATTTTATTACAAAGCATCATAAGATTGAAAAGCTGCTGGGATGGATGGAACGCCGTGGTTTCGGCACACTCTTCCTCATCTACTGTTTTCCATTTACGCCTTCTGCTTTGATCAATGTCATTGCCGGTTTGTCCCGGATCAACCAAAAGACATTCATTTTATCCGTAGCTCTTGGGAAGCTCGTAATGATCGCCATCATCTCCTTCATCGGCTATGATTTTTTGGATGTGATAAAAAATCCATTGAAACTAGGGCTCACGGTATTTGGCATCTTAGTCCTCTGGCTTGGCGGAAAAGTTGTCGAATCGAGAATGAAACAAAGCCATCAGGCGTAAATCAACCATTGATTTGCGCCTTGCGCTGTTTTTAGCAAGTTTGCTGGGAACAAATAGATAAACAAAGAATATAGTAAGTTTACACCTTACTTATTTGCAGGATGGGAAAGGATACTCATGATTACTTATAAGTCAAAAAGAGATATTGAAAAAATGCACAAAGCCGGACAGCTGCTGGCGAATTGCCACAAAGAGATCAAGAAACTCATCAAGCCGGGTATTTCAACACTTGAAATTGATGCTTTTGTGGAGAGGTTTCTTAAAGAACACGGAGCAACTCCTGAACAAAAAGGTTATCAGGGATATCCTTTTGCCACTTGTGCTTCTGTGAACGATGTCATCTGCCACGGATTTCCGAACAAGAAGAAACTGAAATCAGGAGACATCGTGACGATTGACATGGTCGTGAAATTAAACGGCTGGCTTGCTGATTCCGCGTGGTCGTATACTGTAGGGGAAGTATCTGAAATAGCGCGCCATCTGATGGAGGCCACCGAAAAATCACTTTATCTCGGCATTGAAAAAGCTGTGATTGGCAACCGGATCGGAGACATCTCTCATGCCATCCAGCAGTATGCAGAAGGAGAAGGGCTTTCAGTCGTCCGCGAGTTTATCGGACATGGGATCGGACGGGTGATGCATGAGGATCCTCAAGTGCCGCACGCCGGTACAAAAGGAACAGGCACCCTCTTAAAAGAAGGAATAGTCCTTACGATCGAGCCGATGCTGAACACAGGCAAACGCTATGTGAAAATAGATAATGACGGATGGACCGCCCGTACGTTTGATGGCTCGCTATCCACTCAATATGAGCATACGATTGCCATAACAAAAGAAGGTCCGCTCATTCTGACTGCTCAATAATATGCAATGTAAATAAAAAGATAAAAACACGAGGAACTGGCTGGAAAAGCACTGGTTCCTCGTGTTTTTTTATCTTATGAAACTTCAGTAAGTGAATATGTCCATCTGAGTCGGGAGATTTCATACTGTTGTATGCCTGAAAAGCATACACTCAGCTATTGCTTTGTTTAAGATGAAAATACCCGCGAAAATAGAGCATTTACCCGCCGAAACGGAGAAAATACCCTCCAAAACACCTTTATGGTCAACTTGACGGCTCTAAGCGGTCCACAAAAAAACTGATCTGCGAAAATTCACGGATCAGTTTTTTCTATATTACTTATTCTCCAGTTTTTTCTCAGCTGCATCCACTGTATGTTTCAGCAGCATCGCGATAGTGACTGGACCGACACCGCCTGGAACAGGGGTGATGGCTCCGGCATTTTTCTCGCATTCTTCGTAATCAGCATCGCCAATGTTGCCCGGATTATAGCCGGCGTCCATGACAACGGCCCCTCGCTTGATCCAATCTCCTTGGATGAACTTAGGCTTTCCTACGGCCGCTACGACAATATCGGCCTGTTTTATGATCTCATTCAAATTTTGAGTGTAGGAATGACAGGTGGTTACAGTAGCGTTTCGGTTAAGGAGCAGCATGGAAACCGGTTTGCCGAGTATAGGGCTCCTGCCGACAACGACAGCGTGCTTGCCTTCAATCGAAATGTCATAGTAATCCATAATGGCCATAATGGCTGCAGGCGTACAGGATGGATAGCTGCCAAATCCGAACGAAGTCTGTCCAAATCCCCAGCTCGTTACGCCATCCACATCCTTTTCAATGTCGATCGCTTCAAACGCGGCTCTTTCATCAATATGGGAAGGTACAGGATGCTGAAGAAGGATGCCATGCACGTTCTCATCCTGATTCAATTCATGGATAGTGTTTAATAGATCTTCCGTGGTGATCTCTGCTGAAAGATGAATCCTTTTTGATAGGATCCCTAGCTTTTCACAAGCGTTGCCTTTCATTTTCACGTATGTAGCAGAAGAAGGGTCTTCTCCTACTAAAACAGTTGCCAGACACGGTGTGGTGCCTTGGCTGGTTAATGACGAAACTCTTTCTTTTAACTGTTCTTTAATTTCTGCTGCGACACGGGTGCCATCGAGTATTAGCTTGTTTTCCATCCAATTACCTCCTGAGAATAGAAAAAAGGCAAGGAATATACACAGTGATTCCTTACCTTTGCCCAGACGAACGGCTTTTTAGGTTAAAAAAATGCAGCTTCCTTGTGGTCAATTCCACACGTTCTCGTCAGTTGCTGCCCTCTTATTTCTTATGTTGCTTTCATTATACATCAAGTTTTCCCACAGATTCAATACAGCAGAACACGTTTTTTAAAAAGCAATGTTGCATTCGCAGTTTCTTGGAGATTCTTATATAATAAGAACGATATCAAGGGGGTGACATTCGTGTTCAAGGAAATGACGGAAAATCAGATCCTGCTTTTTGTTATAAAAAGTTTAAAAGAACTTCAAAAGAAAGAGTTCCAGGAATTAATGGACGAACTGCACCCATACGACATCGCGGAAGTCTATAAGACGCTGCCGGAGAAACACCGGCATAAATTTCTTACGTTCCTGACAACAAGGCAGCTTGCTTCTCTCATTCAGGAACTGGACAGCCATTTTCAGATCGAGATTCTTCATAAATTAGGAGTCGAACGATCATCCCATATCATGAATGAGATGGAAAACGATGACCTGGCGGACTTGCTAAGTAATTTCTCATTTGAAGAGATTCAGGATTTTCTAGCATCCATGAAGGCGGATGAATCCCGTACGGTCCAATCACTCATGCAATATCCTGCCGACACCGCTGGCGGGATTATGACCAATCGGTTCGTCTGGATCCCGCAGATGTTTACAGTTCGCGATGCGGTCGATAAACTGAAGACGTTCGCCGGATTTGCTGAAAATATTTATTATTTGTATGTCATCAATGAAGAAAAGCAGCTCGCCGGCGTCGTTTCCTATCGTGATCTGCTGCTGGGAGACCTCAACGACCGGATTGAAGACATCATGTTTACCCGGGTCATCTCTGTTGCTGCTGACATGGACCAGGAGGAAGTGGCCCGCACGATTGAAAAATACGATTTCATTGCTGTTCCGGTAGTGGACGATAATGATGTTTTGCTTGGAATCGTTACGGTAGACGATGTGCTTGATGTTTTGATCGAAGAAGCGAATGAGGATATTGAAATGCTATCAGCTTCGGGAAAATCCATTGATTTTAACACCAGTGCCTTCGTTGCTGCTTACCGCCGGCTTCCGTGGCTGATCTTGCTCCTATTCATCGGCATTATCTCCGGAAGTATTATTTCTGCTTTTGAGGATACGCTGTCAAAGGTCGTATCGCTCGCATTCTTCATGCCGATGATCGCTGGAATGACCGGAAATACGGGTACACAATCACTCGCTGTCGTGGTCCGTGGGCTTGTTTCCAATGACATCGATAAAAAGGTCGTCTGGCGCCTCATCCTCCGTGAATTTGGAGTCGGGCTGATCATTGGCACTACCTGCGGAATTCTTATCGCACTCGTTGCTTTTTTCTGGCAGGGAAATGCCATTTTGGGATTGGTGGTTGGAAGCTCGCTGTTTTTGACTCTTATTATTGGAACCCTTGCAGGAACGCTGATTCCGCTTCTTTTATATCGTTTTAACGTCGACCCAGCCGTCGCTTCAGGGCCGCTGATTACAACACTCAACGATATTTTTTCATTGCTTGTCTATTTTGGGACTGCGTCGATCTTTATTTCTCATCTAATATGAAACAAAACCCGCCGGCCTCGGCGGGTTTTTACTCTGCTTTATCTGGTTTCAACGAGCCGGTCCACTTCTTCTTTCCAATCTACAATCTTGTTGGAGAACTCACTGAACGGAACATCAAAAGGATAAGGCTTATTCAGAAGGATTTATTCGCCTTATGAAAGTTTATAAGAAATTGCCCTGATATTGGTAATGAAACATCTTTTTTACTATGTGAAAGGATTAATAATGGAAGTGTCGTATACGTGTCAATGTAGGAAGGAGAGATTAGATGAATCATGTCATACTGTACTGCCACCCAGCTAAAGAAAGTTTCAACATGGCTTTGCTGGAGACTTATACAGAGGAATTAAAGAGGAGCGGGCACACAGTGGCTGTCAGAAATCTGTATTCTTCTGGATTTCAGCCGGTTCTGACACAGGAGGAATATGAACAGTCCCTGGCTTATATGTACAGCACTGATATAAAAAAAGAACAGGAGCTGCTTACCTGGTGTGACTGCCTTACGCTCATCTATCCGGTCTGGTGGGGAGGCATGCCTGCGTTGCTTAAAGGGTATATCGACAGGGTATTCAGCTACGGATTTGCTTATGAACTGGACGGAGAAGAACCCATTCCGCAGTTAAAAGGAAAATCCGCAGTTTCAATCTGCACGACTGGAACGCCTTCTGAGATCTACGAAAAGAACGGTATGCATTATGCAATGAATCTCGCGCGGGATCATAGTATTTTTGAATTTTGCGGAATGGAGGTCAAGCGATCCATCTATTTTGGCAACGTAATCCAGTCTCCCGAATCAGAGAGAGAAAGAATGCTGCAATGCGTTCGAAGCCTAGGTTCATCTTTCTAAAGGTGCGGAAAAGAATTTGAATTTAAAATTTCTGCACTGAAAAAGGCAAAAACACTTGTTGGCTAAGTGTTTTTGCCTTTTCTAAGACTAAATCATTCGGTTTAAATAGTCTATCATTCTTTCCATTTCCTCATCAGAGAGACCGGAGAACTTTTCTCTGAAATAGCCCCGGCGGATGGAAGCCAGTTTTTCTGCAACAGAATGGCCTTTTTCTGTTATTTTAACGTATACGATTCTTCGGTCAGTAACCGAACGTTCTCTTGTGATCATACCTTTTTTTATTAGACGGTCTGTTACTCCGGTAATGTGGCTTGAAGACACCTTCATTTCTGCTGCCAGTTCAGATGCAGTAAGGAAATCTTTATCTTTTAACAAATTCAGTACTCCGAACTCATTGGAGGGGACATCATCAGAAAAAAGGTCATTGATGTCTTTCCTGAATGTCCGAAAGACGGTTTGGAAGCTGGTTTCGAGCTCTGCAATAGATTCCGTGCGTTTATCACTCATATCATTCACCTATTCTACGTTTAGTTCAATATTGACGCTTCTATTAAATATAGTATACTGTGGCGGCCATTTACTCAAACATTTATCTGTTATTGACACAAAGTTTCCTGTTTTGGAACTTCTTTTCTCGTTTCCGATATGGTACCCTCGAAGTGGAAATGAAATAAGAATGAGGTTGGAAGATGAAGAACAGTACATTATGGTTTTTGCTGCTTGGAATTGGTTTTCTCGCAGGAATCATCTACTGGGTGTGGGTGTTCGCGGCGAATTAAAGGCGGAGGAGTTGTCTGTAAAGGCAGCTCCTTTTGTTTTTTTTTGCCTACTTATAGGTAAAAAGGAAATGAGGGATAGGTTTGATCGGGGATCGTTACAGTATCACTTCTATGCTGATTGATAAAAAGTGGAGGCACAGGCCTGGCGGCAACAGAATACCGAGGTACGCGGTTGCCCATGATACTGGAAATGAAGGCTCCACTGCCCTGCAAAATTTCAACTATTTTAACAGCAGGCATTTAGCCGCTTCTGCTCATGTATTTATTGATGATCAGGACATCCTGATCATCATCCCGCTGCGCGAGAAAGCCTGGCATGTCAGAAGACAGGTGTCTGATGCGAACGACTGGGCTATAGGAGTGGAGTTATGCTACGGCGGAAAGATTTCATGGGTAGAAGCATACAAACGATATGTCTGGTTTTTTTCCTGGCTGTGCCAAACCTATGAATGGAATCCCACTCTGCATATTAAAGGCCATTTTCAGCTGGATCCCGGCAGGCGGAAAGACCCTGTGAACGCGTTAAAAAGGAACGGGAAGAGTTTTGAAGATTTTCTTCAGGATGTAAAAGATCAATTGGAAAGCATAAAAAGGGAAGGAGAAGGCGTGCATCGGGTTAACGAAAAAAAGCATGACAGGCTCTATCGTGTCCAAATTGGCTGTTTTAAACAAAAAGGGAATGCAGAAGAGGCAGCACGGAAAGCCATTAAAGCAGGATTTGATGCGATTATTCATGTGGATGAATCTTCATAAAATGGCGAGCTGCCTATTGCAATACAAAATTTAAAAATGGTATAATTGGAACAAATATACTTTTGGATGAAAGGAGGGGTAGGAATGCTGAATGGTGTACGTTGTATGGTGGATTGGCTGACGGTTGAAGTACGCTCTATTACACATGTAATAGCTGTCGACGGGAGAAGTCTGGCCAAATTTCATACAACATTAGTGCATCAGTAAGTTTTCCATACCCATTCCTCATCAACGGATCAACCATGGGCAGGTATGCTTGCCCATGGTTTTTTGTGTTTTAATTTATTTGAAGAATGGGTAACCACCAAATTTGAGGAGTGTTTACCTATGATTATTTGTTCCGCTAACGGACTCACAAAAAGCTTCGGAGGACATACCGTATTTAATAATTTATCTATGGAAATCCATAGCACAGACCGGATAGGCCTGATCGGGCGTAACGGAACCGGAAAAAGTACATTATTTAAACTGCTTGCGGGTACAGAGCATCCGGACGAAGGAAGTGTTCATCTCAAGAAAGGATCGGCGGCAGGCTATTTGGAGCAGGTGCCGGTCCGATCGGATAATGCCTCGGTTTATGAGGTGTTTATGCAGTCCTTTTCAGAACTTCATGAAATTCAAGAAAAAATACATGCTCTGACTGCAAAAATGAGTGAGACTCCAAACGAAAAACAGCTGGATAAATGGCTGAATCAGCTATATGGTTTGCAGGAGACATATGAAGAAATGGGGGGGTATTCCATCGAATCCAAGATTAACGGAATCGTAAAAGGCCTCGGTCTTGAAGCTGTAAAAGACCAGCCATTCTCTTCCATCAGCGGAGGCGAAAAGACAAAGGCAGGGCTCGGATGCCTGCTTCTGAAGGAGCCGGATCTGCTTTTGCTTGATGAACCGACCAACCATCTTGATTTAAGTACGATGGAATGGCTTGAGGACTATTTGCTGAAATACAAGGGGGCTGTCGTCATCATCTCCCATGACCGCTATTTCCTGGATCGTACCGTGAACAAAATTTATGATCTGGAAGACGGAGAAGTGATCCTCTATCACGGGAATTACAGTGCTTTTTCAGCTGAAAAAGAAAAACGCCTGCTTGCTGAATTTGCTCAGTATCAAGAACAGCAAAAAAGAATAAAAAAAATGCAGGAGGCCATTAAGCGTCTGCGCGACTGGGCGATCAGGGGTGACAATGGCGATCTTCACAGACGGGCCCGCAGCATGGAACGGGCTATAGAAAGGATGCAGAAAATCAAACGTCCGTTACTTAACCGCAGAAAGACAGAAATCTCGTTTCAGATGAAGGATCGAAGCGGAAAAGAAGTCCTTTCTATGCTGGATGTGACGGCAAGCTATCCTGGCAGGGAAATACTGAAACAAGTTGATCTTTTTATCCGTTTTGGTGAAAAGGTTGCAATTGTAGGCAACAATGGGACAGGAAAGTCTACCTTGTTAAAAGCGATCTTAGGGGAGCAGGAAGTCACTGGTCTTATCGAGATTGGAAGATCCGTTAAACTTGGATACCTTTCCCAGACCGGACTGAACAGTCACCCGGATGAAACGGTATTGTCTGCTTTTCGTGAAGCTGTTCCTGTTGATGAAGGGGCAGCAAGGCATTTGCTTGCCAAGTTTTTATTTTATGGACAGTCCGTGTTCAAGAAGGTGAGGGATTTAAGCGGAGGAGAGAATACCCGCCTTCGCTTTGCACAGCTCGTCCACCAGGATGTTAATCTACTGCTGCTTGATGAGCCGACCAACCATCTGGATATTGATTCACGTGAAGTCCTAGAGGATGCTCTGGAAGAATATAACGGGACTGTCCTAGCTGTCTCGCATGACCGGTACTTCTTAAATAAGCTCTTCAACCGTGTGGCCTGGGTGCATGAAGGAGAGATCAAAGAATATTTAGGCACTTATGATGAGGCTCGTCGTCAAAGGTAGGAAATCGTTTATTGGTAAACGATATGAGGGGTAGACGATGGACAAGAACTTAAGAGCTCTGGGAGACCGCATTATTCTGCTGAGGCCGTAACGCAGAATCGGATAAAGAATGGGATCAATACGCCGAATGACCAGCAAAAGCAGCTTTTAATCGATTGGCGAAATCGAACTGTTTCAATTCATCGGTGAAGCATTATTCTCAAACCTCGAACAATCAGAAAAAATCAATTTGTCCCTTGATACAGCCCTCGATTCTACACGGCTTTACCGGACGATTATCTGGGGAGATCGCTCTTAATGAATGTATGGAGATGCAAATTGAGCACCTTTATATTGATTTATCAGGTGTTCAATCATTGACACGATGGTCGCCCATAACCTTTTTCAAGTGATTACATCCTTAAAGCTTCTCGGTGTGGAGGTAACATTGACAGGCATGCGGCCAGAACTTGCTCAGACCGTTGTTGCTCTGGGAATTAGCTTTGAGGGATTTTTCATCGCAGGAAGCCTTCATCAGGCACTGGGACAGAAAGGATTATTGCAAAGCGTGTAATAATATTAGGGTTTATGCCTATCCTTACTAAGGGTAGGCATATTTTTCTAGTTGCATAAAGAACGTTTGTTCGCATATACTGTGAATAAATAAATGGTAAGGCGGTGGCTAAAATGAATCGATTGCTGATGCGTTGTGTGTCTGAACGTTCTCCCTTTATGATGATCTATCAGTCTGGCGGCGGGCAGTTTACTAAGCGTTACGTTTTTCCGGTTTCTTGTGAAGGAGAAACGTTAACCGCCTATTGCTGTCTTCGAAAACAAATCCGTACGTTTAAGCTGTCTAATATTTTGTCGGTTGCCGGAAAAACGGGTTGAACGGCGATCGGGAGGAACAAAAATGTTATATGGCGATGAAAGAGATCGTATACTAGTAGATAAATATATTATGTATCCTATGCTGCTCACCATCTTTAACCGTGATTTAAAAGTGATTGCCGTTTCTCCTTTCAAATTAAGGCAGCCGTATGTCACCCTCATCGAGAACGTGATGAATGCCATCAGTTTTGAATTAAGAGATGTGAAAAAAGAAATGATGGCCCGTAAAATTAAAGTAACGGATGGAAGGCTAGTGGATGACATCACAGAATATCAGATTTTTATCCGGGGATATCAGGAAGTCATGAGATTCCCAAACGTCCATCTTCGAAATAAAGCAGAATTGCTGATGAAACATTTTCTTTTTGGTACGATGATAAAGCGCAAATAGCAAAGCTGTTCAAAGCTTTCGGCGAGAGACTTAGGAATCGGGCCAGGTGAATCATGAAAAAGTATACGGAGTTATCAGAGGAGTTAACACAAGAAGTAAAAATAATTAGCAGGAATCCCGGTGATCCTGTGGAAGTTCTGTTCGCTCCTCAACCGTGGGAGCTTCTGGGCTGCGGCAATTATGCTGCCGTTTTCGTCCATCCTGATTTCCCTGACCAAGTCGTTAAGATTTACGGCAGAAATCATGAAGACCTGCTTGAAGAGATCTCTGTTTACCGGCAGCTGGGTGAGCACCCTGGATATTCACGCTGTTACGGATATGGAGAACGCCACTTGATCCTAAAGCGAATCGAAGGAATAACACTTTATGATTGCCTGCATAAAGGGGTGAAAATTTCCGAAAACGTGATTCGTGACGTGGATGAAGCACTGTGCTATGCTCGAAACCGCGGCCTTTTTCCCCGGGATGTTCACGGGAAAAATGTAATGATTTCTAATGGGCGGGGAATCATTGTGGATGTTTCAGATTTTTGCAAGAAAGAGGAATGCTATAAATGGAAAGATTTAAGAAAGGCTTATTATAAAATCTATCAGCCGTTCTTTTATAGATTCCCTCTTAGAGTTCCTTATCCGGTGCTGAATGGTGTACGAGTCGGCTATCGATGGTACAAAAGATGGAAAACGAAAAAATAGGTCTAAGGTTCGTGTTTGATGTTGGTAAAAATAGGTTATATGGTATATAATTACTATATTGGATAAATAGAAGAGACCTTTGTCTCAGAGCAAACCATCTGAAAAGGTGGGACGCAAAGCCGCGGGCCTAATGTTTGTAAAAACTATGGCAGCCGGGTTGCCAAAGGGGAAAGAGCGATTTCCCTGCAGGGGAGATGGCTTTTTTGTTATGTTCGGCCAAATACATCTTGTACTAAAGCCGGTCACTTCTTAAATACTATATTGAATAGAGGGATCCAACCTATGCCAGAAACGGACATTGCCGACCTCAAAAGCCGTCTTTATAACCTTCATATCGAATCCATTCCCAGCATTATCGAGAGGCATCTTCTTCATCTGGAAAAGAATGAACTGTTTGTTCCCTTCCTGACCTATACAGATTCAGAATACCAGATGCATCTTAAATGGATGTTAACTGCCTTGATAAAAGGCATTTTTATACATAATGAAGAATTTACCTCCTGCATGGAACGAATTGAAGATCGGGGTTTCAAGCAGGGACATGATTTTGCCGGGCAAAGGGCTATCCCCCATCAGCTCCTTCCTCTTTTAGCAAAGAGTCTGAGGCAGGCGGGCAACAGTGTTATTCAGAACCTGATTAAGGAAGAAACAGCTGAAAACAAACTGTTTTTCCTGGAGAGATGGGGACATGCTGCCAATTCTTTAATGATCGGGGTTTTAAGCGGTTATTTTTCAAAACAAGTAACCGATCTGAAAGAGCTGAGCATCAGAGACCCATTAACGAACCTATATAACAGGCGCTACTTTTATCATTGCCTGGAAACAGAGGTCCTGAAGGCAAAAAAGGGCCAATATCCACTGTCACTGATTATGATGGACATCAATGATTTTAAAGAGATTAATGACCAGTTCGGCCATCATATGGGAGACGAGCTGCTGCAGCAGATCGCTTTCTTTGCGGAAAAGCTGAAAATGAATCTCGGCTTCCGGTTTGGAGGCGACGAGTTTGTATTCTTGATTCCCGGCCATACAGAACAAACGGCCTATCAGCTGGCCGGCCAGATTGATCTGTATTTGCGTTCGTGGAATGAAAAGGTCTCGCTGGCCTATGGAACCATTTGCCTTCATGCGGATGCGGTTGACAATATTGATCATTACCTGCGTCTTGCGGATGAAAGAATGTACATGAATAAAAGAAACATAAAGCAATAATGAATAGAATGTTCAGTGCCTGCCTTGTTCCAGTTAAAGGCAGGCTTTTCTGCAGTCGTTATCATTCTTTTACATACTGTTTTATGAGATAATAGGTTTAAGATTATTAGGTTGACAGAGGTGAGGATATGAGTTTGCGCTTTATTCTTGGAAGAGCCGGAAGCGGAAAGAGTGACCGCAGTTTAAGCGAGATCAGAGAATCTCTTTTTGCAAATCCGGAGGGAAAACCCATTATCTATTTGGTGCCCGATCAGATGACATTTCAATCCGAATATGAGTTGGCAAAGACACCTGGCCTCGAAGGAATGATGCGTGCCCAGGTGTTCAGTTTTTCCCGTATGGCATGGAAAGTCCTCGGTGATGTCGGAGGGATGACCAGACTTCATATTACAAGTGTCGGAATGAACATGATGCTCAGAAAAATAATAGAAAACAAAAAACAGGATCTAAAGGTATTTAAAAAAGCGTCAGATCAGAATGGATTCTATGAACTTATGGAAAATATGATCACTGAATTCAAGCGATACTGCGTGGATGCCGAGCAGCTCGACTGGAACGCTCAGACGCTGCTGCAATTTAACAGCGACGCAAAAGGAACTGTTCTTCAGGACAAGCTTACGGACCTCGCCCTGATCTACGGAGAATTAGAAAAAGCATTGGTTCATAAATACGTGGATACCGAGGATTATTTAAGGCTGCTGGCAGAGAAGATTCCTTATTCAGAGTATATAAAAGAGGCTGAATTCTACATAGACGGTTTTCACCAGTTCACGCCGCAGGAACTTGAAGTCATTCGGATGCTGCTGAAACATGCAGATCATGTAACAGTTGCCCTGACTCTTGATTCATACGAAAGTGCTGGACATCCCCATGAGCTTGATCTGTTCTATACTCCGAAAAATACACTTCTCTCCATTAAAAAAATAGCACAGGAAGAGGGTGTGTTTGAAAGAGAGCCGGTTATTCTGGAAAAAACGCCAAGGTTCAGCGGCACACCGTCTCTGGCTCATTTAGAAAGCCAGTTCGACCGCAGGCCAGCTATGGAATTTGATGCGCCAAACGGCATTTCTGTTCAATCTGCCGTTAATCGGAGAACGGAAATCGAGGCCGCTGCCAGGGAGATCATCCGCCTTGTCCGTGATGAAAACTACCGATACAGGGAGATCGCCCTCTCCATTCGAAACATGAATGATTATTACGACCTGATTGAAACGGTCTTTGAGGAATATGAAATTCCCGTCTTTTTAGATCAGAAGAAACCGATGCTTCACCATCCACTCGTTGAATTGATCCGGTCGTCGCTGGAAGCTGTGACAAGCAACTGGCGGTACGAATCGGTTTTCCGTGCTGTAAAAACAGATCTGCTTTATCCTGTAGACAGTGATTTTTCATGGGCAGAACTTCGCCATGAAATGGATGAACTGGAGAATTATGTGCTCGCATACGGCATTCAGGGATATCGCTGGATAGAGAAGAAGCCGTGGAAGGTGCAGCGTTTTCAGGCGCTGGAAGAACATGAATTCGTCCAGACAGATGAGGAAAAAGAAAAGCAGGAGCGGCTGAATGAAGTCAGGCATATGGTTGCGTCTCCGCTGGACAAACTTTCACATGACTTGAAAAACGCGGACAATGTCCGGGGGTTCTGTGAGGTGCTGTTTCTTTATCTTGAACGTCTGCATATCCCGATGAAGCTTGAACGTCTCAGTCAAAGAGCACAGCAGGAAGGCAAGCTCAGGATTGCACGAGAACATGATCAGGTCTGGGATGCAGTTGTAGAGCTTCTAGATGAGATGGTAGAGATTACGGGTGAAGAAAGCATCAAGCTTGATCTATGGATCAAAATGCTGGATACAGGCTTAGAAAGCCTAAAGTTTGCCCTCGTACCGCCTGCCCTCGATCAGGTGCTCGCCGGAACGATGGACCGCTCCCGTTACTCAGGCGTAAAATGCCACTTCATATTGGGTGTCAATGACGGGATTCTGCCGGCAAAGCCGAAGGAGGAAGGAATACTTTCAGAAGATGACAGGAATGTTCTTGAAAAGAACGGCCTGCCTCTTGCTCCTGGTTCAAGAAGGCAGCTTTTAGATGAACAATTCCTCATCTATCTTTCACTGGCGAATGCCATAGACAAGCTGTATATCTCTTATCCGCTGGCAGATGAGGAGGGGAAGAATCTGCTTCCTTCCATGGTGATCGGCAGGGTGAAATCACTGTTCCCTGGACTTAAAGAAGAATTGATTCAAAGCGATCCGGAAAACGGCAACGATTTGGCTTATATCCAGCATCCTCAAAAGGCGATTTCCTATCTCAATACCCAGCTGCGTGAATGGAAGAAAGGCTATCCCATCTCAGGGGTTTGGTGGGATGTTTACAATTGGACTACCGTTCAGGATAGGTGGAAATGGCTGGGAGAAACCGTGCTGGGAAGTCTATTTTATTTTAATCAGGAAAACAACCTCACACCGGCTTTAACGAAAGAGTTATACGGAAATGAGATTACGGCCAGCGTTTCAAGGATGGAACTGCACCAGTCATGTCCTTTTTCACAGTTTCTTTCCTATGGGCTGAAGCTACAGGAAAGAAAGCTGTATAGATTGGAAGCACCTGATATCGGTCAGCTGTTTCATGCTGCTCTAAAGAACATGGATGATTTTCTGGGCTCCAACCACATGAGCTGGTGCGATCTTTCCATGAAGGATTGTTACCGCATTGCGGGAGACATGGTGGAAAGCCTCGCATTAAAACTTCAGAGCCAGATCTTGCTCAGTACGAAACGCCATTTATATATAAAGAGCAAATTAAAGGATATTGTCGGCAGAGCGTCCCATATGTTAAGCGAGCATGCGCGAGCCAGCGGCTTTGCTCCAATCGGCCTTGAACTGGGGTTCGGCAAACAGCAGCCCCTTCCGCCGCTTAAATATCAATTGCCAAACGGCACAACCATGGAGATTATCGGAAGAATTGACCGTGTGGATTCCGCCGAAGGGTCAGACGGACTGATGTTAAGAATCATTGATTATAAATCAAGCTCGACAGGGTTAAACCTCTCAGAAGTTTATTATGGGATCACCCTGCAGATGCTTACGTATCTTGATGTTGTCATCAGCCACTCCAAACAATGGCTCGGAAGGGAAGCACACCCGGCCGGTGTTCTGTATTTCCACATCCATAACCCATTAGTTTCAAACAAAAAGCTGCTGACGCTTGAAGAGGTGCAGCACGAACTTTACAAGAAGTTCAAGATGAAAGGCTTGGTGCTGGCAGATACTGAGACGGTGCAATTGATGGATACGGTCTTTGAAAAGAAATCAGATATCATACCTGTTTCCATTACTTCGAAAGGTTTTCATCCTACTCACTCATCTGTAGCAACCGAGGAAGAGTTTTCAACGCTGACGAACTATGTTCGAAAGGTCATTAAGGATGTCGGCACAGACATTACGGAAGGGGTCATAGATATCTCCCCATATCAAATGAAAAGTAAAGTGCCATGTACCTTCTGCTCCTATCGTTCGGTATGCCAGTTCGACCAGTCGCTCGAAGAAAATCAATACAGGCTGTTAAAAGACGAAAGTGATGAGAATATATTAGCCAAAATGAACGAGGAAGGAGGAAGCAGCGATGATTAAAATAGCAGAAAAGCCCGCAGACAGCTTATGGACAGATGACCAGTGGCAAGCGATTCAATCGAGAGGGCAGGATATTCTTGTTGCTGCTGCAGCAGGATCGGGAAAGACAGCCGTGCTTGTTGAGCGGATTATTTCGATGATCAGTAAAGAAATTGCTGATGTCGACAGACTGCTCATCGTTACATTTACAAACGCCGCCGCTGCTGAGATGCGAAAAAGGATAGGAGATGCGATTGAAAAAGAGCTTTCTCTGCATCCGGCCTCGCTCCATCTGCGAAGGCAGCTCGGTTTGCTGAATAAAGCCTCCATTTCCACGCTTCACTCCTTTTGTATTGAAGTACTGAGAAAGTATTATTATCAGATCGATCTGGATCCGGGCTTTAGGATTGCCGATGACACCGAAGCAGAATTAATCAGGCAGGAAGTATTGGAAAATCTGTTTGAAGAAGAGTACAGCAAGGGAGAGGGCCATGCGTTCTTTGATGTGGTTGATGCATACAGTTCAGATCGGAATGATATTGAACTGCAGCGCCTTATTCTAAAGCTCTATGATTTTTCAAGAAGCCATCCTGAACCGGCACAATGGCTGCAGCAAATGGCGGCTCAGTATGATGCTGGTGAAGTGGCGATAATCGATGATCTGCCTTGGACGAAAGAGCTGCTGGAAGATGTGGCGATGCAGCTGAAAGGCTTAGGAACCGTGCTTGAACGTGCACTTGACACAGCACGGTCTCCTGAAGGACCTGCCGCATACGGAGAAACGATTGAAAACGATCTGGTTTTTGTAAAGCGCCTTGAAGCCGCTGCAGTCTTATCCTGGCAAGAGCTTTATGACGTGTTTCAATCCGGTGCTTTTGCAACGATGAAACAGGTGCGCGGAAAAGAGGTAGATCCTGTTCTCAAAGAAAAAGTAAAGAAGATGCGGGACCAGGTAAAAAAGAAAGTCTCTCAAATTAAAGAAGATCTGTTCAGCAGGCCGCCGGAGTCGTATGTGATTCACTTGCAGGAGATGGCCCCGGTTGTAAAATATCTTGCAGAACTGGTTCAAGAGTTTGGCCGCCGTTTTTTAAAAGAAAAGCAGGAAAAGGGGTTGCTTGATTTTGGGGATCTTGAACATTTTTGCCTGGAGATCTTGAGCGCGCCTTCTTCAACAGTTGAGAACCCTGTACCTTCTTCTGCAGCGCTTGAATACAGAAACCGTTTTGTAGAGGTTCTTGTTGACGAGTATCAGGACACGAACCTCGTGCAGGAAACCATTGTCAGGCTGGTCAGCAAAGGAAAAGGAGAACAAGGGAACCTGTTTATGGTCGGGGATGTGAAGCAGAGCATTTATCGTTTCCGCTTGGCTGAACCAGGACTTTTCTTATCGAAATACAAGCAATTTTCCAAGCAGGGTGATGGAGGAAACGGACTGCGGATCGACCTGGCAAAAAACTTCAGGAGCCGTTCGGAAGTACTTGATGCTGCTAACTATATTTTTAAGCAGATCATGAATGAGTCTGTTGGCGAAATCGCATACAGCAAGGAAGCTGAACTTTCTTTTGGCGCAAATTATTATCCGGAAACCGCTAAAGTGGAAGCAGAACTTCTGCTCATCAATAAAAGTTCTCCTGTACTTGATGAAGAGGGTGAAGCGACCGGTGAAAGCGAGAAATCGGACAGTGAAACAGTACTGCTTGAAGCAAGGGTAATGGCAGAGAAAATTAAACAGCTGATCGGCACAGAGAGTAATGCCTCTTATCAGGTTCTTGATAAGACAACAGGAAACATGAGGCCGGTAAAATATAAAGATATCGTTATTCTGCTCCGTGCAACGAGCTCCTGGGCTCCCATCATCCTGGAAGAGTTCAAGCGCCAGGGCATCCCTTCTTACGCAGAGCTTTCTAGCGGGTATTTCGAAGCTGTGGAAGTCAACATTATGCTTTCCCTGTTAAAAGTCGTTGATAACCCGCTGCAGGATATCCCGATCGCTTCTGTACTGCGTTCTCCAATTGTAGGGTTCACCGGGGATGAAATGGCCGCTGTCCGGCTGGCAGATAAAAAAGGCACCTATTTTGACGCAGTGACAGAATACATCGCCACCGGAGAAGATGAAAACATCATCAGCCGGCTGCAGCACTTTACAAAGAAGCTCGGTCAGTGGCGTGAAACCGCGAGACAAGGTTCTCTTGCAGAATTAATTTGGAGAATCTACCGGGAAACGGGCTATTTTGATTTCGTAGGGGGCCTTCCTGGTGGCAAACAGCGGCAGGCTAACCTTCGTGCGCTATACGACCGGGCAAGGCAATACGAAAAAACATCGTTCCGCGGGCTCTTCCGATTTCTTCGATTTATCGAACGGATGCAGGACCGCGGGAAGGACCTGGGTGCGGCCCGTGCACTTGGAGAACAGGAAGATGTCGTGCGGGTAATGACGATTCATAAGAGTAAGGGTCTGGAATTCCCGGTTGTTTTTGCAGCGGGGTTAAATAAACAGTTTAATACGATGGACCTGAAGGAGAGCGTTCTTCTGCATAAAGAACTCGGGCTTGGCACACGGTATATTAATCCGAGATTCAGGGTGGCCTATCCTACGCTTCCGCAGCTAGCGATTCAGCGCAGAAAGAAAATGGAGCTGCTGGCAGAGGAGATGAGGGTATTGTATGTCGCCTTAACACGGGCGAAAGAAAAGCTATATCTGCTGGGGACACTCAATGATCTGGAGAAGTCTGTCAATCAATGGGGAGAAGCACTGGGAAGCGAAGAATGGCTTCTCCCGGACTATGACCGCTCACAGGCAAAAAGCTATTTGGACTGGATTGGCCGCGCGGTAATCAGACACAAAGACAGCGGCGATCTGAGAAACCATTTGCAAAGTGCAGAACAGGGAAGAGGCGAAACGTATATTGACCCGGCGAAGTGGCGGATCGATATCTTTGATGCTGCGGATTATGAAGAAGAACACGAAGGCAGAAAAATTCTTCAGGAAGAAATTCTATCAGCTATTAAAGAATACAAGTCTGTCGATCTCGGTTCTGAGGAAAAAGAAGAAGCAGAACGGCGTCTGAACTGGGAATATGGCTACAAACTATCGACGGCGACTTTATCGAAGCAGTCGGTCACCGAAATTAAAAAACAGTATCAGTTCCTCGATGAGTACAGCGATCGTCCGTTGGCTGGCGGCTTTTCGTCGGCAAATGCGAGCAGGCCTAGGTTTATGCAGGAAAAAACGCTGACAGCGGCAGAACGGGGAACGGCCATGCATGCTGTTATGCAGCATATTGATCTGTCCTTGCAGGCTGAACCCGAACAGATTAAAGAGCTGCTTGCAAAAATGGTGAACAAGGAACTTTTAACAGACGAACAGGCTGCTCATATTGACTTTGGCGCCATTTCCAGATTCTTTGAAACCGACATTGGAAAAAGGGTAAGCCAGGCACCAAACATCATAAGAGAGATGCCGTTCAGCATGGCGCTCCCCGTGGAGGAAGCCGCGTTGACATGGCAGGGTACAGCCAAAGAAACTATTCTTGTACAAGGTGTTATCGATTGTATGATTGCAGAAGAAGATGGGTTTATTTTGATAGATTATAAGTCGGATACCATCAGCAATCGCTTTGCCGGAGGATTTGATGGAGCGAAGCAGATATTGCTTGAACGGTATCGTGTGCAGCTGGAGCTATATGGAAAAGCGATAGAGCGGATCTTAAAGAAGCCGGTTAAAGAGAGTTATTTGTATTTCTTTGACGGAGGCCATTTATTGCAAGTGAAATAGAGTTGTAAAAGAAAGAAAAGGAGGGAGCAGAATGAGGCTGCTTCACACGGCAGATTGGCATTTGGGAAGAACACTGGAAGGGCGCAGCAGACTCGAAGAACAGCAGCAGTTTCTCGATGAACTGGTCAGCATCGCAGAGGAAGAAAAAGTAGATGCAGTGATCATGGCGGGTGATGTGTTTGATACAGTCAACCCGCCGGCTGCAGCGGAACAGATGTTTTATGATACGATGGCACGGCTGAGCGATAAAGGAAAACGGCATGTGATCGCCATTGCGGGAAATCATGACCATCCTGACCGTCTTTCCGCTTCCTCACCCCTTGCAGGAAATCTCGGCATTACACTTGTCGGGCTGCCTGGGACGGAAATGTATTCATATGGCATTAAGCGCACACAGGAGAAATTGAATGTCTGTGCTTTGCCTTACCCCTCAGAATCAAGATTAAGAGAAATGCTTTCTGATTCCGGAGAAGAACTGCAGTTACGAAATGAGTACGATAGCTGGGTCGGAAAATATTTTCAAATGATGTCGGGCCATTTTTCACCTGAATGCGTCAATATCGCGATGAGCCACTTATATGTTGCAGGCAGCAACGAGAGTGACTCAGAACGGCCAGTACATATAGGGGGAGCTTATACAGTCGCGGCTGAAACACTGCCGGAAGCTGCACAATACGTAGCTCTTGGCCATCTCCATCGGCCCCAGAACGTCAAGAGGGCCAAAACGGCCGCGCGGTATTCCGGTTCGCCGCTCAGTTACAGTTTTTCGGAAGCAGGCCACACGAAATCCGTCACTATTGTTGATGTTGAACCAGGTAAAGCTGCTGAGATAAAAGAGATTCCGCTGACATGCGGAAAGCCGCTGGTCGTCTATCAGGCAAAAGGAGTAGCAGAGGTTTACCGCTGGCTGGAGGAAGGGCTGAACAGCAGTGCATGGGTGGATCTCTCTATCTCTGTGCAGGACAGCATCGCGATGGAAGATATACAATACATCAGAAAAGCCCATAAAGGCATTATTCATATCAAACCCATTTTTGAAAACAGCACTTCACAGGAAATGGCTGTACAGAAGAAGCTGCCCATCGACGAGCTGTTCAGTAAATTTTACGAACGTCAGACAGGCGGCGGTATTCCGGATGAAAAGGTGATGTCCCTTTTTCTCGAGCTGATTTCAGATGAAGAAGAGGAAAGGAGTGCTGCAGAATGAGGCCGATCTTATTGCAGGTGGCAGGTTTGCAAAGCTTTCGCGAAAAACAGAGCATCAATTTTGATACGCTGTGCGGGGGAGGGGTCTTCGGAATCTTCGGCCCAACCGGCAGCGGCAAATCCAGCATTCTTGATGCCATTACCCTTGCGCTGTATGGAAAAGTAGAACGGGCAGCTGGCGGCACACAGGGCATACTGAACCATGCCGAGGACACACTTTCTGTATCGTTTACATTTGAGCTTGGTGTGGGATCAGCTCCTTCACGGTATAAAATTGAACGGAACTATAAGCGGACGGGTGAGCACACGATTCGCACCAGCACATGCAGGCTGCTCGAAAAAGAGAATGATAGCTGGGTGGTCCATGCTGATAAAGAACGGGATGTAACACAGCAGGTGCAGCAGCTTCTTGGACTTACCATTGAAGATTTCACGCGTGCGGTTGTCCTGCCCCAAGGAAAATTTGCTGAGTTTTTATCGTTAAAGGGAGCAGAACGGAGACAGATGCTTCAGCGGCTGTTTCAGCTTGAAAAGTACGGAGACAGTTTAAACCAGAAATTAAAGAAACGTGTGGAAGAGGCAAAAGGGGTCAAGGATCATCTGTCTGCAGAGCAGGCGGGTCTTGGCGATGCCTCCAAGGAAGCCCTCAAGGATGCTGAGATGGCCTGGAATCAAGCTCAGCAAGAGGTAGCTTTAAAGAGGAAAGAGACAGAGGCACAAGAACAAAGCTACGAAAAAAATAGACAGATCTGGCAAGCACAGGTACAGCTGAAAGCTTTGGAAGAGGAAGAAGCACGGCTTCAAACAAATGCCGGCAGGATTCAAACCTTTGAACAAAAATTGCAGAACGCAAGGACTGCAGATCTGTTGATGCCCTATGGTGATGCCGCTGAAAAGGCCGAGGAAGAATGGGCTTATTATATAAAAAGAGAAGAAGAACTGCGCGTTCAGACCTATCAGGCGAAAGAACGGGCGGATGATACGGATCATAGGTATGAAGAAGCAAAAAAAGAAAAAGAGAACCAAGAACCGCTTCTGATCGCAAGGAAAGAACAGCTTCTTACAGCCATAGAAATGGAAAAAGAAGCGCGTTTGAAAAAGAAGAGCGCACAAGAAAAAAAGCAAATTCTAACAGAACAGAAGCAACAGCAGCGTTCGGTCCACAGCCAGCAGAAAGCGGCAGAAGAATTATTGCATAAAGCCATTAACCGGCAGAATGAACTGCAAATGCAGTTAAAAGCAACAAGTGTTTCTTCCGCAGACAGAGAGAGGATTAACCATGCAGTTGAGTATGCTTTGGAAATGGACTATACAGCCAAACAGTTCAGGGAAGCAAATGCAGCCTTTGATAAAACCATTAAACTCCTGGGTACAAACGAAGCCGAATCGGAGCGGCTGAACGAAAAGAAAAAACAGCTTGAAAACAAGATTCAGCAAACAGGAAACCGCATTCTTGCACTTTATAATGAGCTGTCCGATCTTCAGTATGGTCAAGAGCTGATGACTCATACGGCCGAGGAAATGGAAGAGCAGCTCGTGTCTAAAAGAGAGCTGGACCAGGCGAAAGTCCTGGCGGCAAAACTTTCTGAACAGTTAATGGACGGTGAGCCATGCTTGGTTTGCGGATCACTGGACCATCCTCATCCAATGGAGTATTTTAAACCTGACGAAGAGGCTGCCGGACAGATCCAGCAGATGAAAGTGATACAAAGGGATTCAGCAGAATTGAAAAATGAAATTCTATTGATGAAAAACAGGATGGAACGGATGTCCGAAGATCTCCATCAATTTCTAGAGAAATCTGAAGCTGCAGCGGGCCTGATTTCTTCTCCATCAGAAAAGCAGATATCTCTTCATTCCCTTTCAGATCTAAATCAGCAGCTGCAGGCTGCAAGGGTGAGTGTCAAAGGATTGCGACAGGACATCCTTCAGATCGAAGATGAAACGAAAAGGATCCGCTCTGAGTTCCATGAATTATCTTCCGTTGAACATAAGGTAAATGCACAGCTTGATAATTTACAGAAGGAAGCAGAGGAACGCAGGGAGAAGCTTGTTGAGCTGGAGTCTGCACTGAAGCAGCAGCAGACCGGTTGGAAAGAGCGTTTTCCAGACCTTCCTCCCGGCCAGGTAAAAGAAGAAAAAGAACGGGTACGGTCGCTGGATGCCCAGCGGGAGAAGATAGAAGAAGGTCTTCTAAAAGCAGTGCCTTTTATTGAAGAAAAAGAAAAAATTATCGAGGAGTGCCGAAAACAGAGCATCGATATCGACCGCAGCATTACTAAGCTTGAAATAGAGCATAGCAGTCTGCTTCAGGAATACACGCGATTAAGTGAAAAGTCAGAACGAATTACGGGCGGACAGGATGCGGAGGCTTATCTTCAGCAGACTGAGCAAAAACTCAGCAGTCTTTCGGAACAAGTGACACAGCTTGAAGCACAAAGAAAAGCGGCTTTGGATCATTATCATACAAAGGATAAAGAATGGCGTTCTGCTTTGGATGCAAAAGAAAAAAGTGAACAAAGAAAAGAAGAATGTCTTATCGCATGGGAAGAAAAAAGAAAGTCTTCGCAGTTTGAATCAATGGAGAAATTAAGAGAATGCATGGCATCTGAACAGGTTCAGAAATCATGGAAGTCAGAGATTGATGTGTATCATGATCAATGCAAACGGACGGAATCAGAGAAACGAAAAATAGCAAATGAATTAAATGGAGCATTGTTGACGAAGGAGCAATGGGATGAAATCACCGCTTCTTTACAGCGTGTTAAGGAAGAGCTTCAGACCTCCATTCAGAAGATGGGAGAAGCAGGACAGTATCATAAGGACCTGGAAATGAGACATGTCCGCTACAATGAGCTTGAAACAGAAAAAAGAGAAGTGGAAGAACAGCTTAAAACTCTCGGTAAACTGCAAGCCGTCTTCAGAGGCAACAGCTTTGTTGAATATGTTGCAGAAGAGCAGCTTGTTCAAGTAAGCCTCGATGCTTCAAACCGTCTTGCCCAGCTAACCCGCGGCAGGTATGCGATTGAAGTGGACTCGTATAATGGATTTGTCATCCGAGATGATGCGAACGGCGGTGTTAAAAGACCTGTTTCAACGCTATCCGGTGGTGAAACGTTCCTGACGTCCCTTGCGTTGGCGCTTTCCTTGTCCACACAGATCCAGCTTAGAGGGAAATATCCGCTTGAGTTTTTCTTCTTGGATGAAGGGTTCGGCACGCTCGATCAGGAGCTGCTGGACACGGTCGTCACGGCATTGGAAAAGCTTCATACAAACGCTTTGTCAGTCGGCATCATTTCTCATGTGCCGGAACTCAAAGCAAGATTAACGAAGAAATTGATTGTCACCCCTGCTAATGCCGAAGGAAATGGCAGCCGGACAGCAATTGAAAATACGTAAAAAAAGGGGCTGTCCAGAAAGTCGAAAATTGACCTTCAGGCAGCCTCTTTTTGGCTTGAAAAATCTTCAATGAAAAGTTAATTGAAGGTGGAAGATTAGAGACTCCTGCGGGACTAGCGTGACAGGTGAGACTCCCGCCGGTGCTTGCACCAAAAAGTAGGCGTTCACGCCGGTAAGGCTCACCGCACGCCCCGCGGAAAGCGAGCAGCCTGGAACGGAAATCAACAGCTTACAGACTTCTTGGACAGCCCCGTTTTTTTAGTAGATGATCCCGTGATCCACGATATTCACAGTGACCTTCGCGGATAGAGCAATTTTGGGAAAGTCCTTCTCCCAATCGGTTTTTTTCCAGATCTGAATGATAGGCGTTCAGCTCTCGGCCGATGCCAATCGTGTAAGAATTTGCCTTTTAAAATCATTCGGAATAGAGGGTTTTGTAAAAATAAAAATACGTTATTTGCCAAATCAAGACAAAATAGATAAAAAAATTGTGATATGATGGAGGAAAAAGAAAGTAATGGAGGGGGACCATAAGTTGCCGGGTGAAGTGCATATTTTGAAAAGTCTGGTTCAGCCCAGGGAGCAATTTGGTTATTTCCGCCGGTTTAACAGAGCGGAAGGATTTTTTTTGCGGTTTTTGATGATCTGTATCGTAAGTGCCTTTATGACTGCGATCAGTTATTTTCTTTCAGCAGAACATCTGCTGGATATGCCGATTGTAAAAGAAGTGAATTTAACAGAAACCAAACTGCAGGCAAGCAAATATTTATTAATGGTGGCAGGAGGCTTGATCGGCTTAATAACGCCTGCTGTTGTTATATCTTTGATGTCGATTGTTTTTCTTCCTTTCTTTAGAGAGGTTGGTTTTAAGAAACTCTTTGTTCTTCAATCGATTGTTTATTGTGTTTTCTTAATTTCCGCCCTCATTAAGCTTCCGTTTCAAGGGATGCTTGACACGAATGAAGTACTCAGCCCGTTAAGTCTAGGAGTCATCGCCAATTACATGACCAATAACGCGTTTATCATATCCCTTTTTGGATTTATGTCGCTATTTACCGTTTGGGCATTTTATTTAACGTATACCGGATTAAAACAGGCGAGCTATAAATCGAAGACCTATATCATTGCTGCTGTATCGCTTTTATACATAGGGTTCATACTGTTGTCCTCACTGACCTATGCAATGCAATATGGCCAGCTTACTTTATAATGGGGGCCCACATTGTGAATAAAAAAATCATTTTTTTAGGAATTGGAGTGTTCTCCGTTCTATTACTGGCATTGAATGGATGGATTTTCTCGAAAGACAAAAGTGCATTTGCCAGAGTCCAGAATGTCCACCTTGCGTCTGCAAATGTGATGGATATTAAGCGGACAGTCATGACAAAAGGTGTTGTCGTTCCGGCAGAAAATGAAACATTCTATGTCCAGGATAAGCTAGGATATGTTAAAGAGATGGAAGTAAAAGCAGGAGACGAAGTTACACCTGGCACTGTCCTTTTTACGTATGAGAATCCGGAGCTTGAGAAGGAAGTCCGCAGCCTGGAACAGAAAAAGGAAGAAACTGCAGTAAAAGAAACGTATTATAAAGATCTGCAAACAAAGCTTCAGGCACAGGCTGATGCGCTTGGTACGGATAAAAAAGAAGAAACAAAGAAGAACCAGCT
The DNA here is from genome assembly GCF_001510655.1 of Fictibacillus sp. FJAT-27399. Classification (GTDB taxonomy): domain Bacteria; phylum Bacillota; class Bacilli; order Bacillales; family Fictibacillaceae; genus Fictibacillus_C; species Fictibacillus_C marinisediminis. Next base: position 159,665 of record NZ_LMVC01000001.1, read on the forward strand.
TGAAAAAGATCAGGCGAAAGCAAAAATGGAAAGTGAACTGGCCGCTGCAAGGAACTCTTCCATCGATGAGCAGCTTACAAAGCTTGCAGAAGAAAAAGAAAACTTATCCATTAAGAGCAATACTCAGGGAGTAGTGAAGAGCGTCAATCAAGGCGCCTCCGAGGGAAGTATGCCGATCGTAGAGATCGTTTCCAAAGATGATGTTCAGATTAAAGGAAATCTGACAGAAGAAGATTCCCTGATCGTAGAGGCAGGTGAAAAAGCGGTCATCCTTTCTCCAGCTATTGAAGACAAGCAGTGGAAAGGAACTGTTTCACAATTTCAAGATGCCAAAAAAAGCAATGAAGGATCAGCTTTTCCTTTTACGGTAAAAATGGATCAGGCGAATAACTTAAAGATCGGACAGCATCTGCAGCTGAAGCTGAAACCTGTTATTAGAGAAAAAGCCGTTGTCATCCCAATGTCATCCCTTATAAAAAACAAAGGAAAGCCATTTGTTTACACGGTGCAAGAAGGATACTTAAAGAAAAGGGCAGTACGCACAGGTTTATCGTACGGGAAATGGATAGAGATAAAAGCAGGAATCCGTCCGGAGGAAAAAGTTGTCTCAGACCCAACGTCATACTTGACGGAAAATACGGAAGTCAACGTTCCTAAAGCGAAAAAAGCTAAAGACAGCAAAAAGGATGCCCCTAATTAAGGACATCCTTTTTTATTTATACAGAATGCAGTTCTTCAAGCATAATGCGCTCAAGCGGAATGGTGTAGTGTTCCGGTTCATGGGTCTTCGGATGGTAATAGATCAAAGAAAGAACAGGGTTATCTTTAATTTCATGTGTCTGGAGGTAGTGCTGCAGATCAAATGGAACTAGATCGAGCACGGTATGCTTTATAAGATCCTTCTCACTTAAACCATACGCTTTGAACTCTTCCGAAACAAGTTCAGGATGATTTTTAATCCAGCGGTTATAGTGGTCTGTTTCTGTTTTAGAAAGGGTTTCCTTCCACCACGAGCGGTGCGGACGGTGTTTTTTACGAGAGAAATAATCGTATTTCATTAGACTCTCGATCACCTCTTCATGTACTGTCCCGCTATGCTGCAAGAACTCCTTAAGCCGTGCAAATAAATCCTCCAGCTGGTGTCCAATACGTGACCAGCCTTTGCTTTCCCAATAATCTCCGTATTCCTGGAAAAAATCGAACGGTGATTCGAACACATGATGGATGAGATAATGAAGCGTCTCGTCCATTCGGTGGTCGTTCCAGTATTTTTCCAACACATCCTCTACACGCTTAATCTTTATGATTTCGTCAAACGAAAGCACGTTATTGCCCAAAATCTCATAAGGAGAGTGATTCATATAAACATAGTCATGACGGTCAGCAGTCAGGCGCAAACCGGTTCCTCGAAGCATCTTTAAGAAGCCGAGCTGTACTTCTTCCACACCGAATGCGAAAACATCATTAAACGTTTTACGGAAGGAAGCATAGTCTTCTTCTGGAAGCCCGGCGATGAGATCAAGATGCTGTGCTATCTTTCCGCCTTCTTTTACGGTCATTACCGTCCGCGTAAGTTTTTCGAAGTTCTGTCTTCGCTGTACAAGTTCGTTGACATGATCATTGGTGGATTGTACGCCGATTTCAAAACGGAAAAGCCCTGCAGGTGCATTTTCATTAAGATAGGCAATGACCTCAGGCCGCATGATATCTGCTGTGATCTCAAACTGAAATACCACGCCAGGTCTCCTGTTTTCAATAAGGAACTGAAACATTTCAAGCGCGTAGTCACGTTTGATGTTAAAGGTACGGTCGACGAATTTGATCGTCTTCGCCCCATTATCCATAAGAAAGATAAGATCGTCCTTTACTTTTTGGATGTCAAAATACCGGACACCCACTTCAATGGAAGAGAGACAGAACGCACAGGAATAAGGACAGCCTCTGCTTGTCTCAAAATAGGTCACCCGCTTGGAAAGCTGATCCAAATCTTCATGGAAACGGTAGGGGCTTGCAACGGTTTTGAGATCTAATTTTTCGCGCGGCGGGTTAATCGTTGGCTTTCCTTCTTTTCTCCAGGCCAAGCCCGCTACCTTTTCATAGCGTTTTTCTCCGGAGTGCTCTGAAAGAAAATGTTTAAACGAGATTTCACCTTCGTTTACGATAATGAAATCAGCATCTGGAATTCTGTCTAACCAATGGGCCACGTCATAGGAAACCTCAGGGCCGCCAAGGATAATGGCTGTTTCCGGGCTGATCTTTTTGATCATCTCGATGACTTTTATCGTTTCTTCAATATTCCAGATGTAACAGCTGAAGCCAAGTACATCGGGCTTTTTCATATAGAGGTCACTCACGATGTTAATCGCGGGATCTTTAATGGTATACTCGGCCATCTCAACTTGGAAATCCGGTTCGCTATAAGCCTTTAAATACCTGAGTGCCAGGCAGGTATGAATATATTTTGCATTGAGTGTGCTCACTACAATGTTCACAGCAATCCCTCATATCTGTTAATTTTATTCAACAAATTATTTTATCATAAAAAAATAGGGAAATAAAACGGATCTGTTAACCGAATATTTTGACGTTTAAACAATCGCTCGGTTATAGTTTTAATAAGGGGCAGAAAGGCGGATTTCGGATGGATGAAGTGCTGTCAGAGGAAGTGATTGAACGATTTATTGAGAGGCATCCGGATTGGAAGCTGACAAACGGAAAATGGCTGGTGAAAAAATACCGATTCGAAAATTATTTGAACGGGATTGAATTTGTCAGTGAAGTGGGACAGCTTTCAGAGAGTTTTCAGCATCATCCTTATATTACAGTGAACTACAAGCTTGTCACCGTTAAGCTTACAACGTGGAGTTTGAGCGGGCTGACGCAGACAGACCTCAAAATGGCCGTCCTTTTTGATGAAGCATTCAGTAAACTCTAAAGAAAGAAACGGAAGGTGAAGCCTATGAAATTAGTAACAGCTCGCTATCAGAATGATTTATTTTTAGGCAAACTGATCGAGGAACAAAATGTAGTGTTCAATCTTAGTATGGCTGCGAAAGAAAAAAACATGGAATTACCTGCAACCATGCTGGAAGGAATACAGCTCGGTGCTGCATTTTTGGATAAAATCAATCAATTATCAGACACTTTTCACGAAAACCTGCTCTTTACATACGGTCTTGACGACCCTGATCTACAATGGCTCGCTCCTATTCCGCGGCCGGCAAAGAATATCTTTTGTGTTGGAAAAAATTATAAGGATCACGCCATTGAGATGGGCAGTGAAGCCGATATTCCAGAACATGTCATGATGTTCTCTAAAGCTCCTACGTCTGTTATCGGCCATGGAGCAGGCATTCCAAGGCATAAAGGTATTACAGATGAGCTCGATTATGAAGGTGAGCTGGCAGTTGTCATAGGGAAGATAGGAATCGGCATCCCGGCGGAAGAAGCGATGGACTATGTTTTCGGCTATACAATTATCAACGATGTAACGGCCAGAGACTTGCAGAAGCGCCATAAGCAATTTCTAATCGGAAAAAGCCTGGATGGTTCCTGCCCGATGGGGCCATGCATCGTGCCGAAGGAATACCTGGGTGATCCCCATGAACTGAAGCTGATCACCAAAGTGAACGGCGAGGTCAGGCAGGATGGCCATACGAAAGACTTTATTTTCACCATACCAGAAATTATTAAAGCGCTTTCGGCCGGCACAACCCTTGAACCTGGTGATATTATCGCAACGGGGACACCGGCTGGAGTAGGTAAAGGATTTAAGCCGCCTAGACTTCTTAACAGTGGAGATCAAGTGGAAATTACGGTAGAAGGAATCGGAACCCTCAGCAATGAAGTAATCTAGCACGTTTTAAGGTCATGTAGAAAAGGAAGAGTAGAAAGACATTCAACGATTGAGGAGGCAAGGCCGATGGAAAAAGTACTGTATATTAATGGAGAATGGACCGGCAGTGATTTAAAAAAGATTGAGGTGTTAAATCCCGCGAACGGAGAGCTTGTTGGAACGGTTGCTTCGGCTGGCAAGGTGGAAACCCGTGCAGCGATCGAAGCTGCCCATGAAGCTTTTGGCCCTTGGTCCCGCTTAACAGCCTATGATCGTTCGGCCTATTTGGACAGGCTTTATGATCTGATGATTGAACAGAAGGAAGAGATCGCGGAAATAATGACAAAAGAAATGGGTAAACCATTGAAGGAGTCGCTGGGTGAGGTTCAATATGCAGCTTCTTTCATTCAGTGGTATTCAGAGGAAGGCAAGCGTGTGTATGGCCGCTCTATCCCGGCTTCTGCTGAAAACAAAAGGATGCAGGTGATCAAACAGCCGGTTGGTGTCGTGGCGGCGATAACGCCTTGGAACTTTCCGGCGGCGATGATTACCCGAAAGCTTGGCCCGGCTTTGGCTGCAGGCTGCACATTTATTGTAAAGCCACCGAAAGAAACTCCGCTGACGGCTATTAAACTGGTAGAACTCTGTGAAAAGGCTGGTTTTCCAAAAGGCGTTGTAAATCTGCTCACTGGTCCGTCTTCGGTAATAGCCGAAGAGATTATGGACAGTGACAAGGTGAAAAAGGTGACTTTTACAGGATCGACGGAAGTGGGAAAAATGCTGATTGAGCAAAGTGCCAAGACTGTAAAAAATGTATCCATGGAACTAGGCGGCCATGCTCCTTCAATCGTCCTGGATGATGCGGATCTTGATAAAGCGGTGAAAGGCATCGTCGCTTCCAAATTTAGAAACGCAGGCCAGACCTGTATTTGTATCAACCGTGTGTATGTCCATGAGAACAAATATGAAGAGTTTACAAAATTGCTTGTTGAAGCGACGCGCAAGTTGAAAGTTGGAAATGGAATGGATGAAGGCACAGACATTGGTCCGATCATCAACAGGGACGGCTATGAAAAAATCAAAGAGCATGTTGATAATGCGGTTGAAAAGGGAGCAACTTGTGTTTTGGGCGGAAAAGGTAAGGACGAAGGCAATGCCTGCTTCTATGAACCTACTGTTCTAAAAGATGTAAACCATGACATGCTTATTATGAATGAAGAGACATTCGGGCCCGTACTTCCTGTGCAGAAAATCAGTACAGATGAAGAGGGAATCAGGCTTGCAAACAGCAGTCCATTTGGCCTTGCGGCGTATGTTTACACAGAAAGTATGTCGAGAGGCACACGTTTGATCGAAGGGCTTGACTACGGCATCATTGGCTGGAATGATGGTGTCCCTTCCGCTGCTCAGGCACCATTTGGAGGATTCAAGGAAAGCGGCATCGGCAGAGAAGGCGGTACGGAAGGAATGGAAGCGTATCTTGAAACGAAGTACGTTAGCATTGTCATCTGAATTAATTTTTAGTAAGCGCAGGAAGTGGGAGGGGATTAAATTATGGATTTAGGGTTAAGAAATAAAGCAGTGCTCGTTCTTGCCTCCAGCAAAGGACTTGGACGGGCAACAGCGATGAAATTTGCCGAAGAAGGTGCGGCTGTCATGATTACGAGCCGTGATGAAAAAGCTTTGATGGTAACTGCGGATGAGATCAGAAAGAAAACAGGAAGCCGGATTGAGTATGCTGTATGTGATATTACTCAAAAAGAAGAGATTACGCGGCTCGTGAAAGCAGCCGCAGACGCGTTCGGGAAAATTGATGTCCTCGTAAACAACGCTGGTGGACCGCCGGCTGGGACTTTTGATTCGTTCGGGGATGAAGAGTGGGAGTTTGGGTTCAATCTTACCCTTATGAGTTTGGTTCGTACTGTTCGTGAGGTTCTTCCTTATATGAGGGAGAATGGTGGCGGCAGAATTGTTAACATTGCCTCTTCTTCATTTAAACAGCCGATTGATGGGCTCATTCTATCCAACACGTTCAGGACTGCCATCAATGGCTTGTCGAAAAGCTTATCTCAGGAGCTGGGCAAGGACGGCATCCTCATTAACACGATCGGCCCTGGCCGTATCGGTACCGACCGGGTGGCGGAGCTAGACAGTAAAGCTGCAGATGCGAATTCAGTGAGCCCTGAACAGGTGAAGGAACAGATGGAAAAGAGCATTCCGCTCGGCCGATATGGTACACCAGAAGAATTTGCTAAGACCATTGTTTACTTAGGCTCGGAAGCCAACACCTACATTACAGGACAATCGTTCCTGATTGACGGAGGTATGGTGAAGGCGCTATAAGAGAGGAAAGCATGGGCTGCTTGAAGAGCAGTACCCATGCTTTTTTTTGGGTCTTTTAAACGGAATTGAGCGAATTGGGGCAGTAATTGAGCGAAACAAGGAAATAATTGTGCCAGAAACCCAGGGAATTGAGCCTAACTCGAAATAATTGATCATTACTGAATTTTCTGTCTTTTTCGCGTGTCAATTCACACGCGCGGCCTCACCTCACTCCACCCATTCTCTCGGATCAGTAGTCCAACAAAAAAACAGGCTGGAAGTACTTCCAGCCTGTTTCTGCTTATTGTGTTAAACAGATAATACTTTTTTTATACGATCGATCGCCCAGTCCAAATCTTCGTTTGAAATGATGAGCGGTGGAGCAAAACGGATAACGTTTTCGTGTGTTTCTTTGCAGAGGAGCCCTTCTTCTTTCAGCTTCTCGCAATATGGGCGGGCCGCTTCGCTAAGCTCAACCCCGATGAATAATCCTCGTCCGCGGACTTCTGTAATGACCGGATTATCAATCGATTTTAGTTCGTTCAAGAAGTGCTCTCCTAGCTGCAATGAACGCTCAACCAGATTTTCTTCTTCAATAACTTCAAGAGAAGCAACAGAAACAGCAGATGCAAGCGGGTTTCCGCCAAACGTTGATCCGTGGCTGCCTGGATTAAATACGCCAAGAATATCTTTATCAGCAGCTACACAGGAAATTGGCATAACGCCGCCGCCTAATGCTTTTCCGAGAATGTACATGTCTGGAACAACTTCTTCCCAGTCGCAGGCAAACAGCTTACCTGAACGGCCTAATCCAGATTGAATCTCGTCCGCTACAAAAAGGACGTTGTTTTCTTTACAAAGCTCTCGTGCTTGTTTTAAGAAACCTTCCGGCGGGATCACGATTCCTGCTTCACCCTGGATCGGTTCCATGATGAAAGCTGCCGTATTCGGTGTGATCGCTTGCTTCAGCGCATCAAGATCACCGTAAGGAATCAGTTTGATGCCAGGGAGCATCGGCCCGAATCCGCGTTTATATTCTTCATCAGAAGACATGGAAACCGCTGTCATTGTACGGCCGTGGAAGTTGCCTTCACAAGCGATGACTTCTGCCTGGTTGGCAGGAACGCCTTTTACGTCATACGCCCAGCGACGGACAGTTTTAATAGCTGTTTCAACCGCTTCAGCACCTGTGTTCATCGGAAGAACCATGTTCTTTCCTGTGAGATCAGTTACTTTCTCATAAAAGTTACCAAGCTGATCATTGTGGAAAGCACGAGATGTTAACGTGATTCGGTCTGCCTGATCTTTTAAGGCTTGAATAATTTTAGGATGTCTGTGCCCCTGGTTTACCGCAGAGTAGGCACTGAGCATATCCATATATTGGTTTCCTTCCGGGTCATAAACCCAAACACCTTCGCCTTTGGAAATGACTATTGGAAGTGGGTGATAGTTATTCGCCCCGAATTGTTCTGTTTTGGAGATGATGTTTTCTGTTTTAATCATATCTCTCACTCCAATCTGTAGTTTATGGTGAATCCTTTTACATTATAGCAATGAAAAGGCTTTCTTCCTACCTTAAATTCTCGTATTTCCCGAGCTGAAAAAGTTCGTGGTATAGTAAAGTGGAGGATTATACATAGGAGGAAATAAATATGTTGCATATGCATGTCTTTTCGTGGGGTATGGCGCTTATTCTGTTCTTTGTGACTTATAGCCTATACAAAAGAAAAAATAAAAAAATTTCTAAAATTCTTCATATGATTTTGCGCCTGCTCTATGTAACGACCATTTTTTCGGGTGCTGCGCTCATTTATTTGTGGATTCAGGCCGGTGCCGTGAATATTGGTCCGCTTATTGTTAAAGGTGTACTTGGGCTGGCTGTCATTGGACAGATGGAGCTTATGCTTTACGGTGAAAAACGCAATGAACTGAAAAAAACCCGCTGGATCACTTTTGTTCTTGCGCTGGCTCTTGTGTTTTATTACGGCTATTCTGTATTGCCGATGAGCTTTTAATGAAGCGATGATGTTTGTGTAAACAAATGAGCAGCCGATGCCGATATAGAATACAGAGAACTGTATATTGGCATTTGAATAGATCGAGGTGCTCATGATGAAGAATGATAACGAAGAAATAATGGCACTGTCTCATTTAGTGAAAGCATCAACTGTTGAAATGATTAAGCTAAATGCCAGCCTCCAAGAATCTGAACAGCGCTATAAATCTCTGTTTGATCATAACCCTGACTTGATCTACTCTATGGATCTCACAGGCATGATTACGAGTGTGAACGCCTCTTTGACCAGAATGCTTGGGTACAGACAGCCGGAAGTATTGAAAACAACGGCGATCACCTATGTTTCAGAGGAAGATAAATTAAAGGTAAGCAACTGCTTTAACCTCACCATACATGGGCAGACGCAATGTTTCACAGCTAAGCTTTATCATAAAAAAGGGCATGCGCTCGAATTCTGCATCACCAACCTTCCGATTATCGTTAACGGAGAGGTGGTTGGTGTTTATGGGATCGGTAAGAATGTTACAAAGCAAAAGGAAGCAGAAGAAAAAATCGTTCACCTTGCGTTTCATGATCTATTGACCGGACTTCCAAACCGAATGCTATTTGAACAGCATCTGGAAAACTGCTTAAGGAAAACCATGGAAAACGGAGAAAAGGCTGCGGTTGTTTTTATTGATCTTGATCAGTTCAAAATGATTAACGAGAGTCTTGGGCATCAAGCCGGAGATCATTTTCTTAAGTATGCGGCAAAACAGCTGAAAAAAAGAATCGGACGGCAATGCATGCTGTCACGATATGCCGGAGACGAATTCATGGTTGTCATCAACGAGCTGTCAGGTGTGGAGGAAGCCGGAAGGGTAAGTGAGAAACTATCAGAAACTCTGGCTGTTCCTCTTATTTATAATGATCAGGAATTTGTTCTGACAGCCTCGATGGGAATCAGCATTTATCCGGATGATGGACTTACTCCGGATGTTTTGATCAAAAATGCCGGAATTGCTCTTCACCGGGCAAAAGCAAAAGGCAGGGGAGAGCGGGAGTTCTTTAAAGGCGAGATGAACGAGTTCACGATTGAACGGCTTGCCATGGAGAGCTTTCTCCGGAATGCCATTCCAAAAGGTGAACTGTCACTGTATTTTCAGCCCCAGATTAGTTTGGATGATGGCAAGGTCATCGCACTCGAAGCTTTGGTCCGCTGGAACCATCCTCGTCTTGGAATTGTTTCCCCGGGAAACTTCATCCCTCTTGCTGAAGAGACCGGACTGATTGGGAACATTGGGAGATGGGTATTAAATGAAGCATGTCAGCAGCTGAAAAAATGGCATGAGACGATGAACAGTGAGATCTCTATATCCGTGAATGTTTCAGGCAGGCAATTTCAAAAGCTGGATTTTGTGTATGAAGTGAAAGAAGCGCTTCAGCGATCTAAAATTGACCCAAGGTTCCTTCATTTGGAGCTGACAGAAAGCATGATGGTGGAAAATGTACAATATGGCATTAACATCATGAAAGAACTGAAGGAGCTCGGCATTAAAATATCCATCGATGATTTTGGCACGGGATATAGTTCATTGAGCTACTTAAAAGATTTTCCAATCGATATTCTTAAGATTGATCAATCATTCATCCGCAACCTTACGAAATCTGATCACAGTTCCACAGATGCAGCCATCGTCAGAGCGATCATCACGATATGCAAAGGGCTTTCCGTAACAGCTCTTGCTGAAGGGGTGGAAACAAAACAGCAGCTTCTTGTGCTGAAGGATTATGGCTGTGATCATGTACAGGGGTTTTTCATCGGGAAACCGGTCTGTGCGGCAGAAATCGAAGAATTGTTTCATACGTACCATACAAAAAGCTCGTGACCCAAAAGGGCCGCGAGCTTTTTTTAGCTATTAAAAAAGTTTGCAAGCTGTTTTTTATAATTTCCTGACGCAATTCCCCTCTCGGTAATGATGGCGGTAATGTACTCATGGGGAGTGACATCAAAAGCCGGATTGAATACCTTCACGCCTTCTGGTGCGATGGGTTCTCCCTGAAAGTGGGTCACTTCTTCTGCCGGTCTTTCCTCAATGGGAATATCATCTCCTGTTGATGTGTTCAAATCGATCGTTGATAGAGGAGAGGCTACATAAAAGGGAATGCCGAGTGCTTTTGCCTGCAAGGCTAGTCCGAACGTCCCGATTTTATTTGCGGTATCTCCGTTGGCAGCGACTCTGTCACAGCCGACGATGACCGCAGCGATGTTTTTTGTTTTAAGTGTATGGGCAGCCATGTTATCCGTAATCAATGTTACATTAATTCCTGCCTGCTGCAGCTCCCAGGCTGTTAAACGCGCCCCTTGAAATACCGGTCTTGTTTCATTAGCGTACACCGAGAGGTCCCAGCCTTTTTCTTTTGCTAAATACATGGGAGCCAGAGCTGTACCATACCGGGAAGTTGCAATTCCGCCAGCGTTGCAGTGCGTCATCAAACAATCCCCGTTTTTCAGCAAGGTCAATGCGTATTCCCCGATTTTACGGCAAGTTTCTTCATCTTCCCGCTGAATGAGAAGAGCCTCTTGCTCGATCAGCTGAACCGCTTCCTCAGTATCTCGGGCTTGTTCGGCAGAGCCTGTGACCCGGTCGAGGGCCCAGAACAAATTAACCGCAGTGGGCCGGGATCCGGCAAGGTAAGCTTTTTGCTGAAACAGCTTTGACTTGAACTCGTCATACGGCATGGATATGTTGGCCTTTGCCCATAACACGATTCCAAAAGCTGCGGCGATTCCAATGGCAGGTGCGCCTCGCACTTGCAATTTTTTTATGCAATCCCACACTTGTTCAATTGTCGTAACATTAATGTAGACGGTATGGCGGGGAAGCTGCTGCTGATCAAGCAGCAGAAGATGATCCCCTTTATATCTCAGTGATGAAATCCAGGTTTCTGTCGTACTCATAATCATTAAACACTCCTGATGTATGTGATAAATTCATCGATATTTTTTATGCTCTCAGCGTTCTTTACCCAATCGCTTCCAAGCTTCAGCACACGTTTTTTTAACTCGATTTGGCCATTGAAGTCTTCAATGGAATCAAGATCTTCGACATGGGCAAGCCCAATCGTGCGGCGGATCACTTCACAACCGGCAAAACCAATCATATCTGTAAAAATGCTATTTAAAATCTCTTCCTCAAATCCAGGAAGTTTGGTTGCAGACTCTACACCCTCTGTTTTCCACAGTTCTCTGTAACGGGCAGTGAAGGTTTCCCAAGTGTCTTTGATCACGCTGAGCAAATAGCTCTGATATTCTTCGCGCCTAAGAGAGTCAGAGATATGAAAGGACTGTGAGGCATGATTCAATGCAATATTGGCAAAAAAGTGGGCGATATCAAAGCCTTGAGGCCCATAATAAGCAAACTCGGAATCTATTAATTTTGTAGAAGTTTCGGTAACGAAAATACTTCCGGTATGGAGGTCACCATGCAACAGAGCCTCTGCACGCGTCAAAAATTTATATTTTAGAGAGGCAGCTCTCTGTTTGAGGAGAGTATCACTCCATAGTTCGGAAACGGCCTCCTTCAGCTCGGAAGGAAAATCGTTGGTGTCGAAGTCATAAAACGGGTCAGTAAATACAAGGTCTTCGGTAATCTTGCAGAGTTCAGGGTTTGTAAACGTCTGGACAAGCTCTTTCTTCTCGAAAGGATGCAAGTAAAAATCACTCGTATAGAACAGGCTTTTGGCAATAAATGTGCCGATGTGCTGTGCGAGATGAGGATATTTGACCCCTTCGATCAGACCTTTCCGCAGAATCACGTGAGAAGATAAGTCTTCCATTACAGTGAGAGCGAGATCCTGGTCTGTATAAAAAACTTCTGGAACATGCTCAGGAGCAAATTCTGCTGATTTTATTAAAGAGCTGCTTTCAATCCTTGCCCTGTCCAGTGTAAGCGGCCAGCTTTCTCCCACGACTTTGGCATAGGGAAGTGCCTGCTTTACGATAATGGATTTACCTGTATCTTCTTCGATTAGCCGAAATACAAGGTTAAGATTACCGTCACCAATCTCATTGACTTTAATGTTTTGATAATCAGATAACAGTTCGAGTTTTTGTGCCAGCTCCACCACGGTTTGTTCATTCAGTTGTTCGTAAGATTGTTTGAGGGTTGTTGCCATCTATACTACCTCCGGAATATTTTGTATGTAAAAAGGCCTCTTTTCTGTAAGAAAAGAGGCCTGGATGTATAGTTTCCACGCCTCTTATCTTGCAAAACAAAGTTTTGCTGGAATTAGCACCGTGCCATACTGGATCTCCAGGCTTCTAGTAATAGACGCCCCATTTCACAATGGTATTACGGTCGGTTGCTGGGTTTCATCGGGCCAAATTCCCTCCACCTGCTCTTGATAAGAGACAACAAATATAAAATTGTTAGAAAAAACAGAATGCAATAATAATTTACAATGGCAATCATACAATCTTATCCATTGTCTGTCAAATCTTTTTTAATAAAATTCTGGACGTCTGTCTTCAAACACAGGGATTCTGTTTCTTACTTCTTCAACAAGATCAGTGTCGACCACAGCAAACAAAATGGTCTCTTCTTCTCCGTCTGTCTCTGCAATAATTTCTCCCCAGGGATCAATGACCATCGTGTGACCTGCGAACGTGTTGTTCTTATCACTGCCGACCCGGTTGCATGCCACAACGTAGCATTGGTTCTCAATGGCTCTTGTTATTAGCAGGTTCCGCCAGTGGCTCAGCCGCTGCGCCGGCCACTCGGCAGGAACAAACAGGATAGAGGCGCCTTCAAGAATATGGGCGCGAATCCATTCAGGGAAACGGATATCATAGCAGATAACACCGGCAGCAGGAACGTTTTCCAGCATGAAATTTCCTTTGCGGGAGCCCGGAGCAATATATTTTTCTTCCTGCATTAGCCGGATCAGATGGAGTTTACTGTATTCGCCGGTCTGCTCACCTTTTCGGTTAAAGGCATACATGGTGTTATAGATTCCTTCATCCGTTTTCTTAGCGATGGAACCTGCAACAATGTTCACTTGGTATTTGCTGGCAAGGCCGCTCATTAATCGTTTGATCTCATCGCCGTTTGTATCTCCTATCTCATCTAGCCTTTCTAGATCATAGCCTGTAGTCCACAGTTCAGGAAGAACAATCACATCAGGTTTTTTTTTTGCTGCCTGTTCAATTCTTTCTGAAGCCCTCTTAATATTTTCCTTGGGATTGCCAAGCTGAATATCCATTTGAATCGCTGCAACAGTAAGTTTCATGCTATCCTCCATTAAACGTTTTGACAGATTTTAATTAAGCGTATAACATAATTGATTAGAATTTCAAGAAAATTACGAAAGACAGGATGTGTAACCGTGAAACAATTTCAGCAAGCAGAAGCTTTATCGCGGCTGCCTGAACAATTTTTTGCAAAGCTGGTAGGCAAGGTGAGTGCTGCTGCTTCTAAAGGGCATGATATTATCAACCTTGGCCAGGGAAACCCTGACCAGCCAACTCCTCCGCATATTGTGGCCGCTTTGCAGGAGGCTGCTCATAACCCGCAATATCATAAATATTCTCCGTTCAGGGGTTATGATTTTTTAAAAGAGGCAGTTGCTGAACATTACAAGAAAGAATTCGGCGTAGACGTTGATCCTAAAAAAGAAGTATCTGTCTTATTCGGAGGTAAAGCGGGTTTAGTAGAGATTTCACAATGTTTTTTGAACAAAGGTGACCTAGCCTTGGTCCCGGATCCTGGATATCCCGATTACTGGTCAGGACTTGCCATGGCGGAAGCTGAGATGAGCATGATGCCTCTTAAAGAGGAAAATGATTTCCTGCCTGATTACGCTGAAATCTCACAAGAGGATGCAGAACGGGCAAAACTCATGTTCTTGAACTATCCGAATAATCCAACGGCGGGTGTAGCCACAGTGCCGTTCTTTGAAGATACAGTAAGCTTTGCTGAAAAGCATAATATTTTAGTCGTCCATGATTTTGCCTATGGAGCCATCGGATTTGACAACGAGAAACCGGTCAGCTATCTGCAGGTTCCTGGTGCGAAAGAACAGGGTATCGAAATCTATACGATGAGCAAGACGTATAACATGGCTGGCTGGAGAGTAGGCTTTGCCATCGGGAACGAGAGTGTGATTGAAAGCATTAATCTTCTTCAGGACCACTTCTATGTCAGCCTTTTTCCAGCTGTACAGGAAGCTGCAGCTAAAGCACTCCTGGGGCCGCAGGAGTGCGTGGAAAACCTGGTAGCCATGTATGAAAAACGGCGTGATGTGTTTATTTCAGGATTGAAGGAGATCGGCTGGGATGTGACTGCCCCTAAAGGATCCTTCTTTTGTTGGCTACCTGTTCCCTCAGGATTCACATCTGAAAGTTTTGCAGATTATCTTCTGGAGCATGCACATGTCGTTGTTGCACCAGGCATCGGTTTTGGCAAAGAAGGAGACGGTTATGTTAGAGCAGGGCTATTAACGGATGAGAACAAGCTGAAGGAAGCCGTTGATCGGATAGCCCAGCTAAAATTATTTTGATAGTGTTGAACATTTCAGAGATTGACAGATTTTTTGTTACCTGTCATAATCACAAGTAATTCTAACATTCGAATAATTTTATTTATTCTCTTATCAAGAGCAGGTGGAGGGACTAGCCCTATGAAGCCCGGCAACCGGCTTATCCTTTAGGATAAAAACGGTGCTAATTCTTGCAGCGGCAGCTGACAGATGAGAGGAAGCGGTATCTTTGTGTTTATTATGCCTCTTCCCTCGGGAAGAGGTTTTTTAAGTTAAGTGTAAAGCGAGTACAAAATAACGCTGGCATAGAAGTAATGTCCAGCTCCAGCGCCCAGGGCTGAAAACATGTTTCTTGTTTTCGGCTCAGGTCCTCGGAGGACGAATTGAAAAACACAATTCGTCTTTGGTCTCTTCACTCTTACTCCACAACACAAAAAGCGTGTTGCTGTGTAAGAGTTCCGGCGCTTGTCGGACCTTAGCAGGGCGATTGCGCTTTTCTAATATAAATCTATGCTTTCGGAGGGATTTCAGCATGTCGACAATAACTGCAACCTATCTGGTTCATGATCCAAAAGGCAACTTTGAGAAAAAAGCTGAAGGAATAGCACTCGGACTGACGGTCGGTTCATGGACGGACTTGCCAGATCTTGAGAAAGAACAGCTGCGAAACCATAAAGGCCACGTAGTGGAAATCAATGAATTGCCCGAAGATACGAGGGTAAATCAATACTTTGGCTCGTCCAGAAAACAGGCTCTTCTTAAAATCGCATATCCTGCCGCTAACTTCACACCGGACTTGCCGGCAATCTTGACGACTGTCTTCGGTAAACTATCGTTGGATGGAGAAGTAAAGATGATCGATCTGGATTTTCCCCTTGAATTGGCTTCGGCTTTTCCTGGACCTTCTTTTGGAATTGATGGAATTCGCAATCAGCTGGGGGTTTTTGAAAGGCCTCTTCTAATGAGTATTTTTAAAGGTGTGATCGGCAGGGATCTTCAATATTTCAAGAATCAGCTGAAGGAACAAGCGCTGGGCGGAGTGGACCTCGTAAAAGATGATGAAATTCTGTTCGATAATCCGCTGACACCATTTGAAGAACGAATAAAAGCTGCTAAAGAAGTATTGACGGCAACTGAACAAGAGACCGGACATAAGACACTGTATGCAGTGAATTTGACAGGGCGTACGTATGATCTGAAAGATAAAGCAAAAAAGGCGGCAGAGCTCGGGGCAAGCGCATTGCTCTTTAACGTTTTCGCCTATGGGCTTGACGTCTTGCAAAGCTTAGCAGAAGATCCGGACGTCAGCCTTCCGATCATGGCACATCCTGCCTTATCAGGCGCCATTACACCATCGGAATTTTATGGGATCTCCAACCGTCTGCTTCTTGGTAAACTGCTCCGCCTTGCAGGAGCGGATTTCGTATTGTTCCCGTCACCATATGGCAGTGT
Organism: Fictibacillus sp. FJAT-27399; assembly: GCF_001510655.1. GTDB lineage: Bacteria > Bacillota > Bacilli > Bacillales > Fictibacillaceae > Fictibacillus_C > Fictibacillus_C marinisediminis. The sequence continues at coordinate 175,810 of NZ_LMVC01000001.1, forward strand.
CGCCCTTCGAAAAGAAGATGCAATCGGCATTGCAGGCGAACTGACTGAGAAGGATGCAAACTGGAAAGGGGCATTCCCGGTACCATCAGCAGGAATCCATCCTGGTTTAACACCGCTCTTGCTTCAGGATTTTGGCATTGAAAGCATTATTAATGCTGGTGGGGGTGTTCACGGCCATCCAGGAGGGGCTGTGGATGGCGGAAGAGCTTTCCGGGATGCAATCGATGGATTGATGCTAAACAAATCTCTTGAACAGATCAGCCAGGAAAGTAAACCTTTAAAAGAAGCGCTTGATTTGTGGGGCGGATTGGTAAAGGCATGAGCAAAACGAAAATTATCTTTTGTGATTTTGACGGTACGATTACCGAAAAAGATAATATTATCGATATCATGAAGAATTTTGCTCCGAACGGCTGGGAACTCATTAAAGATCAAATTCTAAATCAGGAGATCTCTATCCGGGAAGGTGTAGGGAAACTCTTTTCCCTTATTCCATCCGACAGGAAGAATGAGATTGTGGACTATGTCCTCTCAACTGCAAAAATTCGAGAAGGATTTAAAGAATTTGTAGTTTATACAAAAGAGCACAATATCCCACTGTTTATCGTCAGCGGTGGAATTGATTTTTTCGTTTATCCAATGCTTGATGGAATAATTAATCAAGATAAGATTTATTGCAACCGGAGTAATTTTCATGGAGAGACAATACAGATTCTTTGGCCGCACTCCTGCGATTCTTCCTGCGGCAATGATTGTGGATGCTGTAAACCTACTATACTGAGAGGCTACGATTCTTCCCGTTATGAAAAAATTGTGATCGGTGATTCCATTACAGACCTGCAGGCCGCCAAGATTGCGGATAAAGTGTTTGCCAGAGATTTCTTGATCGAGAAATGCGAAGAACTCAGCATTGCATACGATCCTTTCTCTACTTTTTATGAGATTGTACAGTATCTTGAGGAAAAGGAAGTGAGAGTTTGAGTACGCTTGATGCGCTATGGACAGAACTGGCGGACATTAAAGATGAATTGGCATTAAGGGACTGGTTTCCAGGAACAAGCGGAAACCTGTCCATTAAGGTAAGCGATCAACCGCTTACCTTCTTGGTTACCGCAAGCGGAAAGGATAAGCGAAGAAGGACGACTAAGGACTTTCTATTGGTGGATTCAGAGGGAAATGCAGCTGATCCGACACATCTCCGCGCTTCAGCTGAAACCGGCCTTCATTCAAAAGTATATCAGCTGACCGATGCGGGCTGCTGTCTCCATGTGCATACTGTGGACAATAATGTGATTTCAGAATTGTATGCAGGAGAGGGGCAGGTTACTTTCAAAGGGCAGGAACTGATCAAGGCCTTTAACATCTGGGAAGAAGATGGGTCTATCACGGTTCCCATTATTGAGAACTATGCGGATCTTAAGATATTGGCCGAAAGCTTCGGAAAGGCAATTGGTCCTGATACAAGAGCTGTCCTTATTCGAAACCACGGAATCACCGTTTGGGGCAAATCGGGATTTGAGGCGAAAAGGCACTTGGAAGCAATAGAGTTTCTATTTTCCTATCATATTAAAATGAAATCAATAATGCAGTTTCATGATGGACAACCATCACTTATATAAAACGAAAGAGCATAGGGGGATGCCATATGGCGCAATTACGTTTTCATGATAACAATGAAAGATATGAAGAACTTAAGAAGGTTAGTGATTATCTCGAAAGCCAGGGAGTAATCTACGAAAATTGGGATATTGAAAAACTTCCTGCACACCTGAAAGAAAACTATTCTTTAAGTGATGAAGAGAAAGCAGAAATCATTCAGGTCTTCAGAAAAGAAATTGATGAACTGTCAGAAAGGAGAGGATACGTGACAGAAGATATAATTGCCCTGTCACCGGATACTCCAAATCTTGATGAGCTGCTGAAAAACTTTTTGGCAGAGCATCACCATTCCGATGATGAAGTACGATTTATTGTGAGCGGACACGGTATTTTTGCGATTGAAGGGCCAGAGGGACGATTTTTTGACGTCGAGCTAGAGCCAGGAGATCTCATTTCTGTACCTGAAAACTATCGCCATTACTTTACACTCATGGATGACCGCAAAGTTGTGGCCGTCCGAATCTTTAAATCAAAGGAAGGCTGGGTGCCCCTCTACGATAAACAGGAAACAGCCGTTAAATAATCAGATTACACACTAGACTGCAGCAAAGGGAGCTTCCTTTGCTGCAGTTTTTTTAATGGCTAGCTTGCAAGCTTTTCAATCTTGCATAATTACCCACTCATACCGGTGAACCATTATCATTTACCTGCATAAAGTAAGTATTGGGCGCTTATGGAAGGATGAATCAGCATCCGAATGGAAAGGGTGATGACGGTGTGCGGGATTACTGGATGGATAGACTGGAAGCGCGACGTTTCACAGGAAAATAAAACATTGATTAAAATGGCAGCTACATTATCGAAACGCGGTCCGGACGCTTTGAACGTATGGAGCCGCACTCATGCAGGCTTCGGCCATGCGAGGCTGGCGGTTGTGGATCTTGAAGGCGGCGCACAGCCGATGACGAGGGGAGAAGAGAACGCCCCTTGCACACTTTGTTATAATGGTGAGCTTTATAACACAGAGGATTTAAGAAAAGAACTGTTGAAAAAAGGGTATCGGTTTGAAGGTCATTCTGATACCGAAGTGCTTCTCATTTCCTATATTGAATGGGGAGAAAGCTGTATTGATCACTTTAATGGGATCTTTGCTTTTGCGATCTGGGATTCCCAAAAGGAAAAATTGTTTCTTGCACGAGACCGTCTTGGTGTCAAACCGCTGTTTTACTCTATAGCGGGAGGGCGTCTTTTGTTCGGTTCGGAATTAAAAGCGATCCTGGCTCATCCTGATGTAAAAGCCGAACTGGAGAGCGAAGGTCTTCAGGAAGTTTTCGGGCTGGGGCCATCAAGGACTCCGGGACATGGTGTGTTTAAAGGGGTCAGTGAACTCAGGCCCGGCCATGCTTTAACGTTTGATAGAAACGGTCAAAGGCTTTGGCGGTATTGGAACGTGAAGAGCGAGCGTCATCCTCATTCGCTGGAAGAAACCATATCCAATGTGAGAGAGCTGGTGGTGGATGCTGTTCAACGGCAGCTTGTTGCCGATGTGCCGGTTTCCACCTTTTTATCGGGAGGCCTTGACTCAAGTGTGATATCCGCGATTGCGGCAGAGCATTTTAAATCAGAGAATAGAGGCCGGCTCCACACGTTCAGCATCGATTATGTGGATAATGACAAGTATTTTAAAGCGAGTGATTTCCAGCCGAACGCCGACGGTCCATTTATCCAAAAGATGGTGGAAGACACAGGCTCCGTCCATCACAATTGTGTCATTGACACAGAGCTGCTGGTCAATCACCTTCGGGAATCAGTAGCAGTAAGGGATCTTCCGGGAATGGCAGATGTTGATTCCTCATTGCTTTGGTTCTGCAGACTGATTAAAGATCATTCCACGGTTGCACTTTCCGGTGAGTGTGCCGATGAAATTTTTGGCGGTTATCCATGGTTTCATAAACCAGAAGTTATGAACCGGCCCCTTTTTCCATGGATGAGTTCAACGGCTGAGCGTGAAGATCTGCTGCATGATCATTGGAAGAATAAGCTCAATCTATCTTCCTATGTGAAACAGCGGTACCAAGAATCACTCGCGGAAATGCCAAGGCTTGATGGAGAAACGGGAGTGGAGGCGAAACGCAGGGAGATTTTTTACTTAAACATGATCTGGTTCATGACAACATTGCTCGATCGTAAGGACCGAATGAGCATGGGGGCAAGTCTGGAGGTCAGGGTGCCGTTTGCTGACCACCGGATCGTTGAATACGCCTGGAACATACCGTGGGAGATGAAGATGCTGGAAGGGCGGGAAAAGGGCCTTCTCAGAAAAGCGCTTACCGGAATCCTGCCGGATGAAGTTCTTCATAGAAAGAAAAGCCCTTATCCGAAAACACATAATCCAAACTATACGCAAAGTGTGAAAGAGTGGCTTCAGTCGATCATCGATAACAGCAGTTCACCTATACTGGAATTGATAAAAAAAGAAAAAGTTCAGGCGATTATTGATACAAACGGTGAAGCATTTAAAGTTCCTTGGTTCGGCCAGCTAATGACCGGGCCACAGCTCATGGCCCATCTGTCTCAAATCGATACTTGGCTGAACGACTATAACATTAATATTATCGATTGAAAAAAACCGCGGAATTTACTTCCGCGGTTTTCTATGTGTGAGCTGCGCTGGGCTGAATATCCAATACGTTCTTCCGCTCCCAGATTCTTGACCTCCAGCGCCAAAGCATAAGAAGTCCGCCCAGCCATTCATCTACGATAAAGGCGATCCATATGCCAAGCAGTCCCATCTCCATCGCAATTCCTAAAAAATAAGCAAGCGGGACACTGATTCCCCACATCGATATGACTCCCATCAGGGCAGGGAACTTAGCGTCTCAGGCCGCACGAAGTGACGAGATGACCACAAGATTAAACGACCGGCCAGGCTCTAAGATAACTGTGACATAAAGCAGCGCGGCCCCTGCGGCTATATTGGCATGATCATGTGTGAAAATGGAGAGAAGCCCCCTTGAACACCCAAAACAGGAAATCCAAATGGTCCGAAAATAACAAGGCAATTTCCGATGACATTGAGTACATTCATGAAAACCGCCACATTCATGGCCTTTTCAAAGCTATTTAAGAAACTGGAAGGGATCAGCCCGCGAGACTATAGGAGAATGTCAAACCTTTTTTAATCCGGATGAGAGTTTCACTTTTTTTATGCAAGAGCCTGCATTTCCCTTCTACGATGAAAAATTTTATCATCAACCCTATTTTTCATCTTCCCATCCTTCCTTGCCATTCAGACAATATCCTTCACAGCCTTTCTCCTACCAGCCATCGTATAACCCACAGCAGGATTTAAGTAAATTCGGCCGCTATCGCATGGTTTTTCATTGGTATCTTTTAAATTGGGATTTTATTGATCAAAAAATTGAGGTAAATCAATATTGGAAAAATTGTATGCCGGCGGGAATTAAGGTTGATCAGCAGGAAAATTATTATGTGTCCGATCAAATGTTTGGCAATGTCACTGACATTGATTGGAATTATCCGGGAGTGATGTAAAGTCCTATCTATATGCCTGATGAAAAAAATTTCATCCGAGGGAAAAAAACCCCTTTGGTTCATGTGCGCCATGTTAGTGTTCATGATCAAAGGGGCTTTATTGATGAATAGGACTGGGACTAGCAAAAATCCAAGTACATGCTGACTGCTTTACAGGACGCTTGCACTGTTCTACGTTAACTTAATTTTAAAATCAAGAAATCATTGGCATTTACAACTGCATGAGCTAGGCTGATGTTTTCTCCGGTCCAAAGGTTAATGGCATTGCTGAAGCCGTCAAATAGACCTTCTTCAAGCGTTATGGGTTCGCTCTCTGTATTAAAGGCGAATAAAAGGGTTTCATCAGCAGATGTTTTCTTATAAAGAAGCGTTTCAGGTGTATGGCTCGCTTTGATAAAAGAGAGGGTTCCACCATTGCCAAAAGCAGAATGATCAGATCTGAACGTGTTCAGTTTTTGAATATCTTCAAATAAAGAGCGGTCCTGTTTTTCCTCATTCCACTCCATGCACTTTCTGCAGCCGGGATCCATTTCGCCTGTCATTCCTACTTCATCTCCATAATAGATGCAGGGAGTTCCAGGGAAGGAAAGCATGAGTGCGTACAGTTGGCGGACTCTTTCTTTATTTTCCTTGGCTAGTGTCAGTACCCTTGGTGTATCATGTGAATCAAGAAGATTAAAAGCAACCTCATTCACGTTTGCAGGATAGGATTGCAGAACGTTTGTAATCTTGTCGGCAAACTCGATTGCCGTTATTTTCTCTTTGGCAAGAAAATCTAGAGCAGCAGTAGTAAACGGATAGTTCATAACCGCATCAAACTGATCACCCTGCAGCCAAGGCATGGAATCGTGCCAGATTTCTCCGAGGATATACGTATCAGGCTTTACACTCTTCACAGTGCTGCGGAACTCGCGCCAGAATTGATGATCCACTTCGTTGGCCACATCCAGCCGCCAGCCGTCAATGTTGAATTCTTCCACCCAATAGCGGGCTACTTTCAATAAATAATCTTTTACCTCAGGATTTTCAGTATTTAGCTTCGGCATGTTCTTTTCAAAGGCAAAGGTGTCATAGTTCGGTTTAGGCTCTGTGATGACCGGAAATTCGCGAATGTGGAACCAGTTTTTATATGGCGAGTTTTCCTGGTTACTGAGAACATCCTGAAAGGGTCCGAAGTAGAAGCCGCTATGATTAAAAACGGCGTCCAGCATCACTTTTATGCCTTTTTCATGGCATGCCTCTACCAGACGACGGAAAGTTTCTTTCGTTCCAAACTGAGGATCGATTTCAAAATAATCGATCGTGTCATATTTATGATTCGACTTTGCCTTAAAAATAGGGGTGAAATAGATGCCAGTAATTCCGAGGTTTGAAAGATGGCCCAAATGCTGAAACACACCCTCGAAGTCCCCTCCGAAAAAGTTCCCGGGTGTAGGCTCAGCAGAACCCCATGGGAGTGCTCCTTCAGGATCATTGGCAGGGTTGCCATTCGCAAACCGTTCAGGGAAAATTTGATACCAAACCGTATTCTTTACCCATTCAGGTGCCTTGAATACATCCCCTTTATTAAGGAAAGGGAAGCAGAAATAATACGATATATCATCCATAGGTGCTTCTTCATAAAAGCCTTTTTCCGTATAGACCAGCTTCTCATTCTCATTCATTAGCTCAAATCCATAACGAAGTCTTCTAAACTCGGGAGATACTTCAATGAAGTAATAATCGAACCATTCATCAGATCCCGATTTGGTCATCTCACTTTTCTTGATTTGCCAGCACCCGTCTATCCAGTTATAAGGGTCGCCATAGATAAGCTGTACAGACTGAACATCCCCTTTTTTCGTTCGTAAACGGATGTGAAGCGTTTTTTCGTCATAGGCATAGGCATAGTTATTCTTTGGTCTATGGTACAGGACTTCTCGCTGCATATCATCACTCCTGACTAGTTTTTGCAATCGATTGCACGATTAGGATATAAAAAAGGTACAAACTCTGTGTGAAGGTTGTACCTGCGGTAGCATTGCCCCGATGCAATTAATTTCAACTTTAATGTAGTATATACTGAAATTGATGTCAACGAAAGAGTTGAAAGCGTTTTATAAAAATTTTTAAAAAAAGTTGTCAAATGCAAAAAGGGATGTATAATGAAATTAAGAATTAATGCAATCGTTTTCACAACCTACATTAGGCGAAGGTCTAATCCTTTTTTTGGCTCGTTTGTGCAAACGGTTGTTCAAGATCTTAAACAAAATAGGGGGAACAAGAATGAAAAAGTTAATGGCCTATATGTTAACGCCAGTGCTTGCTTTTGGTGTTCTTTCTGCCTGTGGTCCACAAGACAGCAGCGGAAGCGGCAGCAATACAGGAAAAGCAGAGAAAAAACCAGAAAAATTAGTAGTCTGGGAAGATACAGATAAAGGTGTAGGCCTTGAACCAGCTGCGAAAAGCTTTGAAAAGAAATACGGAATTAAAATTCAATTTAAAGAAATGCCAATGCTTGATCAACAAGATAAGCTTCGTCTTGATGGACCGACTCACAAAGGTGCGGACGTTATCACAACACCACATGACCGTATTGGGCCATTGGCTACTGAAGGTTTGATCGAGCCTCTAAATATTTCAAGTGATATTACAAGCCAATATACTGACTCATCAATCTCGGCTTTAACGTTTAAAGGAAAACTTTATGGTCTTCCAAAATCTACTGAAACACCAGTTTTCATCTACAACAAAAAGTATATGAAAGAAGCGCCTGCAACATTTGACGATCTTTACAAGTTTTCTAAAGGCGACAATGGCGGCGCGCAATACGGGTTCTTGGCGAACTGGACAGATTTCTACTTCGCACATGGCATCTTAAGCGGTTACGGTGGTTATGTATTTAAGGAAAATAATGGAACACTCGATACGAAAGATCTTGGTTTAACAAACAAAGGCTCTCTTGAAGGTGCTGATTACATTTCCAAATGGTACAAAGAAGGATTATTCCCTAAAGGTATCATCGGGAAAAAAGCAGGACAAACCATTGACGGTCTATTCAATGAAAAGAAAGTTGCTTCTGTAATGAACGGACCTTGGTCATTCCAAGGCTATAAAGATGCAGGAATCGATATCGGTGTTGCACCAATGCCGAAGCTTCCTAACGGCGAGTATGTAAAAACATTCATCGGTGTTAAAGGCTGGAACGTAAGTGCATACTCTGAGCACAAAAAATGGGCTCAAAAATTTGTAGAGTGGATAACGAACGAAGAGAACGCGAAAATCCGCTACGAAAAAACTCAGGAGATCCCTCCGATCAAAGCTCTTATGAAAGATCCAATCATTGCTGATAACGAAGCAGCAAAAGCAGTTGCTGTCCAATCAGAACGCGGTATTCCAATGCCAAACGTACCAGAAATGGCTGAAGTTTGGGTACCAGTAGGAAACGCGCTGCAGCTTACTGCAACAGGTAAACAAGATTCCAAGAGAGCATTGGAAGACGCATCAAAAACAATCGAGCAAAACATTAAAGCAAAACACACCGGTAAATAATATAGAGGGAGGCGGTACCCAGGATATTCTGGGTACTGCTTTCACTATAGGTGCATCTTCTAATACCTGAAGGTTCAGACATTGAAAGATGCATCTATATCAAGTGATTCAGAAAGGGGACAGCCTACATCATGGAGGCGTTAGCAAATCAATCCAACCATCGTAAAACCGCGGCTTTGCTCTCTATCATTCCTGGGATCGGCCAGATATATAATAAACAAAGAATAAAAGGAGCTTTATTCCTTATCCTGGCAGCTTCCTATTTCGTTGTTTTCGGGAACCTGTTGAACATGGGGCTCTGGGGATTCTTTACCCTCGGAACAGAGCTTCCGCGTGACCATTCCATCATCCTTCTCGTCCAAGGGGTCATCGCATTTATCGTGATTGGTTTCGGCATGGCTTTTTATGTGTTTAACATTTACGATGCGTTTCAAAATGGCAAGAAGAGAGATCAGGGCTTTGCAGTCACAACCATTAAAGAGCAATATCAAAATGTGATTGATAAAGGATTCCCTTATCTTTTAGTAGGGCCGGGCTTTTTTATCCTGATCTTTGTTGTTGTATTTCCGATTCTGTTCATGGTTTTCCTTGCGTTTACCAACTATGACTTGTACCATTCACCGCCTGCCAAACTGGTAGATTGGGTAGGATTTCAGAACTTCAGTGACATGTTTACGATGGATATCTGGAGAAATACATTTGTATCTGTACTTGCCTGGACAATTATCTGGACATTTACAGCAACCACTCTGCAGGTTGCCGTTGGGATTTTTCTTGCGGTTGTTATTAATCAAAAGGATCTTAAATTTAAAGGAATCATCCGTACGTTATTAATTCTTCCATGGGCAGTTCCTGCTTTCGTTTCTATCCTAGTGTTCAGTGGAATGTTCAACGACTCTTTTGGAGCCATTAATAACGATATTCTGGCAGCTTTTGGAATCGATCCCATACCGTGGCTGACCGATCCGCAATGGACGAAAGTCGCGATCATCTTTATCCAGACATGGCTGGGATTCCCTTTCATCATGGCAATGACAACCGGGGTACTCCAATCCATCCCTGAAGAATTGTATGAGGCAGCAACCGTTGATGGAGCGACAGTTTGGGATAAATTCAGATCCATTACGCTTCCGATGATTCTGGCTGCTACTGCACCGATCATCATCACACAGTACACGTTCAACTTTAACAACTTTAACGTCATTTATCTCTTTAACGAGGGCGGTCCAGCCGTTGCTGGACAAAGTGCGGGCGGAACAGACATTTTAATTTCATGGATATATAATTTGACCATGACTTCTGCACAGTACAGCAAAGCTGCAGCTGTTACAGTTCTGCTGTCTGTCGTTATCGTTACGGTTGCGCTTATTAACTTTAAGCGAACGAAAGCATTTAAAGATGAAGGAATGATGTAAGATGAGCATTAAACGAGGAAAAATTATACGTCTCACTCTGTCCTATCTGGTCATTCTTGCTGCGATTACAATAGTGATCTATCCGATCCTATGGGTTATCGGATCATCACTGAATCCCGGAGACAGTTTAACGAGTTCAACGATTATACCGGAGCATGCAACACTGCAGCATTACAAAGAACTGTTCACGAAAACTCAATATTTAACTTGGTATTGGAATACATTGAAAATTTGTATCAGCACTATGGTTCTTGCTGTAATCTTTATCGGTCTGACAGCCTATGCATTTTCTCGCTACCGTTTCTTCGGGCGGAAAAATGGTCTGCTTCTATTCCTTGTATTGCAAATGATTCCTCAGTTTGTGGCAATTCTTGCAATCTATATCCTTGCAAACCTTGTTGGACTTCTTGACACGCATTTCGGACTTGTTCTTGTGTACGTTGGGGGATTAATTCCTATGAACACCTGGCTGGCAAAAGGTTACTTTGATACGATCCCAAGAGAACTGGATGAATCAGCACGCATTGATGGAGCAGGACACTTCCGCATTTTCTGGCAGATCATTCTTCCGCTTGCCAAGCCAATTCTGGCTGTGGTTGCTTTGTTCAGTTTCATCTCGCCATTTGCGGACTTCATTCTTGCGTCCATCTTGCTCCAGTCAGATGAGAAAAAGACTTTGGCTGTAGGTCTTTTCAATATGGTATCCGATGAGTTTGGAAATTCCTTTACCCTGTTTGCAGCTGGATCTGTATTAATTGCAGTTCCGATCGGACTCTTGTTCCTTTCATTGCAGCGTTTCTTCGTTTCTGGGCTGACGGCTGGAGGAACAAAAGGCTAAAAGCGCCTCAATATATGAACGGGAAAAAGCTGCATACGCTTTTCCCGTTTTTTAATGAATGGAATTCTATTATTTTTGGAGGAAATGAGAATGCTAGATACAAGCTTTGCCATACATCCAGGGAAAAAGGCTAAATTATTGAACAGTTCCTATACCGACATAGGAAAGCTCTTGAAGGCAGAAAAGGAAGAGACGGTTTTTTTGTTTCAGTGCGAATTCGGCTTTGCAAGAGTTTCGTTTTATACAGAAGATACGGCCAGAGTGACGATGAATCCTGCGGGATATCCTTCATTCGATTCAAGCTTTGCTCTTATAAAAGAACCTGAAAACATAAACGTTAACATGACAGACGAAGAAGACAAAATGATTTTAGCTGCTTCCCGAATCAGTGTTGCCATCCAGAAGAAACCCTTTCGCATCTCAGTATATCGGGGGGATGGCACACTTCTCGTATCCGAAGGGGCAAGAGGAATGGGTTTTAATGAGAAAAAAGAGGTTATCTGTTATAAAGAGATGGATCATGAAGACCATTTTTACGGTTTCGGTGAAAAATCCGGCTTTTTAAATAAGCGGGGGGAAAAGATGACCATGTGGAACACGGATGTCTATGCCCCTCACAATCCTGAAATAGATTCACTCTATCAATCGATTCCTTTTTTTACGACACTGCGAAATGGAAGGGCACATGGAATATTCTTTGATAATACGGTTAAATCTGCTTTTGACTTGAAAACAGATGAGGATTCATACTCATTTGGTGCAGAAGGCGGACAGCTTGATTATTATGTAATGACAGGCCCAACGCCAAAAGAGGTCTTACAGCAATACACAGAGCTGACAGGGCGGATGAACATGCCGCCAAAATGGGCGATCGGGTATCATCAGTCCCGTTACAGCTATGAGACCGAAGCTGAAGACAGAGCTCTTGTGCAATCCTTTCAGGAAAAAGGAATTCCCGTCGACGCGATTTATCTCGACATCCACTATATGGACGGGTACCGAGTTTTTACGTTTGATCATGAGAGGTTTCCTAATCCGAAGAAGCTGGTTCAGGATTTGCTTGAAATGGGTATTCGTGTGGTTCCGATTGTCGATCCTCGTGTCAAAGAGGATCCGGAGTATAAAACTTATCAAGAGGGAACTTATGAAGATCATTTCTGTAAATACATCGAAGGACACCCTTATTTTGGTGACGTTTGGCCTGGAGAGTCAGCATTTCCTGATTTCACGAACACGAAAACAAGGGAATGGTGGGGTCGGAACCACAAATTCTACAGTGATATGGGAAACCACGGCATCTGGAATGATATGAATGAACCGGCTGTCTTCAATGAGACGAAGACGATGGATATTAAAGTGTTGCATGGGAATAACGGTCATCCGAAAACGCACAGAGAGCTTCACAATGTGTATGGTTTATTAATGGGTGAATCCACCTATAATGGTATGAAGAAGCTGATCGGCGGAGACAGGCCATTTCTATTGACCAGAGCCGGTTATGCTTCGGGAACCACCCATCGAGTGGTATATCTTCCACATGGCATGATTATTGGACAGACACCGTATATGAAGGCGGTCAGCATGTCCTTATAAAGGCGGAACTGGATGTAATGCCGATCTTTGTAAAAGCCGGCTATATCCTGCCGCATGGTACGGTAAAACCAAACTCTGCCGTAAAAGAAACGAAGATGACGTTCCATGTGTATGCAGAGCTTGATGGAAGTACGGAGTATAGCTTGTACGAAGATGACGCCAAGACTTTTGCTTATGAAGAGGATCACTTTGCAGAAATAAATATCAACTGTTCATTTTCCAAAAATTTGATTAAAATAGGACATAACCAAGAAAGCAGCGGCTATACTCCTGATTGGACAGAATACGAGGTTGTTATCCACCATCCTGCGCCAGATACAGAATTTAAGTTAAATGGACAAACGGTGAAAGGCAACAGGTTAAATGTCAATGATACAGTAATCATTAAAGGAACGTTGCAGCATGATTGAGAGTAAACACGGAAGGAGGATGATGATGACCGTTACGATTAAAGATGTAGCTAAACTTGCAAATGTAGCCCCATCCACCGTTTCGCGTGTCATTGCCAACAACCCAAGGATATCTGAAAAAACAAAGCTCAGAGTAAGGGAAGCGATGGAGCATTTAGGGTATCATCCAAACTTTAATGCAAGAAGTCTCGCTAACCGTTCAACCCAGGCGATCGGTCTTGTTATGCCCGGTTCCGCAGACAAAGCGTTTCAAAATCCATTTTTCCCGGAAGTTATCCGCGGCATCAGCACCATTGTGCATGAAAAAGAATATGCACTGTATATGTCCACAGGCCAGACAGAAGATGAAATTCATGATGGGGTCGTTCGAATGGTCCAGGGCGGCAGAGTGGACGGTATTATCCTCTTGTATTCAAGCGTAGATGATAAAGTAATGAACTATCTGATCGAGAAGAAGTTTCCTTTTACACTGATCGGCAAGCCGTTTAAGAATGAAGATGCGATTACCCACATTGATAATGATAATTTTAAAGCGGCAAGAGAGATGGCAGACTATTTGATCTCGCTCGGCCATGATAAGATCGGATTCGTTGGTGGAAGTTCTCATTTGGTTGTAACCATCGACCGGCTTCTCGGCTATGAAAAATCGTTGAGAATCCACCAGATACCATACCGTGATGAATACATTATTCATGAAGAATTTTTAAAAGAAGGCGGCCAGGAAGCGATCAGAAAGTTGATGGCACTAGAGGAACCCCCGACTGCTCTTCTCGTCATGGATGATCTGATGGCGTTTGGTGTACTGAGTACACTCAGCGAGATGAACATCTCTGTACCTGATGACATTTCCGTACTTAGCTTTAATAACGTGATGCTGGCAGACTTTTCAACACCAGCGTTAACCTCTGTTGACATCAATATTTTTAAACTGGGATATGAAGCAGCAGAGTGTCTGATGGATCTTATCGCAAAACCAGACCTCAAACCAAGAAGGGTGGCAGTTCCGTACCGGCTTGTCGAACGGCAGTCTTGTATGGCAATATCTGCCCCAAAAGAGAAAACCATATAAAAAAGAAGGCAGCCTGTTTATGGTTCAAATAGACAGGCTTTTTTCTTTGGGAATGAATAGATCGATGATATTCCAACGCTCGTCGGGCCTTAACGGGTACTTATTAAATAAACCTGTTGCTTAATGTTTATGTAATCGTATACAATAAGGATGGGACTTAGGACAAACGTTTGCACAAAACGAAAACGGGGAGTTATTGAAATGAAAAAGAAATGGTGGAAAGAAAGCGTCGTCTATCAAATATACCCTCGAAGCTTTATGGACAGTAATGGGGACGGAATTGGTGATCTACAAGGAATTATTTCAAAAATGGACTACTTAAAGGACCTTGGAATCGATGTCATATGGCTTTCGCCAGTATATAAATCTCCGAACGATGATAACGGCTATGATATTAGCGACTATCAGGAGATCATGGATGATTTTGGTACGATGGAAGATTGGGAAGAGATGCTGGAAGCCTGCCATGAACGGGGAATCAAGCTGATCATGGATCTTGTCATCAACCATACATCTGATGAACATCCTTGGTTTATTGAATCACGTTCATCTAAAGACAATCCTTACAGAGACTTTTATATTTGGAGGGAGGGGAAAGGCGGCAGAGAGCCGAACAACTGGGAGAGTATCTTCAGCGGCTCAGCATGGCAGTACGATGAACAGACCGATGAATACTACCTGCACCTGTTCTCGACGAAACAGCCAGATCTTAACTGGGAAAACGAAAAGGTCCGTCAAAAGCTTTATGAACTGGTTCAGTGGTGGGTCGATAAAGGAATCGATGGATTCCGTGTGGATGCGATCACGCACATTAAGAAAGCTCAAGGGCTCGAAGATCTTCCAAATCCGGGCAATAAACGCTACGTTCCTTCCTGGGACGGCCACCTCAATCAGCCTGGAATCCAGGATTTCCTGAAAGAGCTGAAAGAGAATGTCTTCATGAATGATAAAATCATGACGGTGGGAGAAACGCCAGGCGTTAGTCCTGAAGGTGCAAGAGAGTACGTGGATGAAGAAATCGGTAAATTTAATATGGTCTTTCAATTTGAACACATGGGTCTTGATCAAACGGAAGAAAGTAAGTGGGATCTTGCTCCTTGGAAGCTCTCTGATTTGAAAGACGTACTTACCAAATGGCAAAAAGGCCTTGAGGGAAGCGGATGGAATAGCCTATATCTTGAAAATCATGATCAGCCGCGGTCAGTTTCCAGGTTTGGCAATGATAAAGAATACCACAATAAATCAGCCAAGATGCTGGCCGCTTTTTATCAGTTCATGCAGGGAACACCTTATATTTATCAGGGACAGGAGATTGGGATGACCAACGTACAGTTTGAGTCGATCGAAGATTACCGTGATGTGGAAATCCTGAACCTGTACAGGGAAGCTCAGCTTGACGGAAAGAGTGTTCCTGAAATCATGAAGTCCATTTATGTGAAAGGCCGTGATAACGCCAGAACTCCAATGCAATGGAAAGACGCTAAAAACGGTGGCTTTTCTGAAGGAACACCATGGATTTCTGTGAACCCGAACTATCCTGAGATTAATGTGGTACAGCAGTTGGCTGACGAGAATTCAATCTTAAACTTTTATAAAAAGCTGATCCAGCTTAGAAAAGAACACAGCATCATTGTCTATGGAACGTACGACCTGGTTCTTGATGGCCATCCTGACGTATACGCCTACACTCGTACTCTAGATAATGAAAAGCTTACGGTGCTTTGCAACTTCAGCAGCCAATGCACACAAGTTGAGCTGCCAGAAAGCTTAAAAGATGACAAAGCTGTGTTGCTGATCTCGAATTATGAGTACAGCGGCAGTGGTTTGAAGAACTGTGAACTGCAGCCGTTTGAAGTTCGGGTGTTTTACAGCAAATGATGAATAAAAAAAAGGGGCTGTCCAAGAAGTCTGTAAGCTGTTAATTTCCGTTCCAGGCTGCTCGCTTTCCGCGGGGCGTGCGGTGAGCCTCTTGGTGCAAGCACCGGCGGGGAGTCTCACCTGTCACGCTAGTCCCGCAGGAGTCTCGCATCTTCCACTTCAATTAATTTTTCATTGAAGATTTTTCAAGCCAAAAAGGGGCTGCCTGAAGGTCAATTTTCGACTTTCTGGACAGCCCCTTTTTTGTTATAAACCTTGTTCCTTCAGCCAGTCCAGTACCGGCCCGAAGTGCTGGTTGGATTTTGCATCTTCAAATTCAGCAAACGGATCGCCATTTTCCAATATTCTCTGGTGGATCGAGTCCAGCGGAAAGGTTTCTGGGCGAAGATCTCTATTTAGTTCTTCCCAGCGAAGAGGTGTAGCGACGAGTGCTTCCTCGTTGCCCCTCACAGAATAAGGGGCGATGATGGTTTTTCCTTCCGCATGCTGAATGTAATCAATATAGCATTTGTTGCCTCTGTTTTTCTTAAGCCGTTCAACAGTAAACCAGCCCGGTTCTTTCGTAATAAGATATTGAGCCAGAAAATGGGTGAACCTTCTTGTTTCATCAAAGGTAAACTGGTTTTCAGGCAAAGGGATATATACTTGCAGCCCTTTGTTTCCGCTTGTTTTGACAAACGCTTCTAACTTCAGCTTTTGACAAACCTCATGGATAAGCATGGCAGCTTCGACTGAGAGCACGAACTCATCCCGTGATGGCGGGTCTAGATCCATGACAATCTCAGAGGGTGCTTCTGTACCGATTTTACGAAAGGGGATATGGAGCTCGAATGCCAGCTGATTTCCTAGCCAAAGCAGTGCAGGCAGGGTGTTGCAAACAATATAATGAATCTCGTCTTCAACAACGGTCTCGATAAAGTCAGGAGCATAATCAGGACAATTCTTCTGATAAAAACGTTCATCATTGACCCCATGAGGATAGCGGATGACCGTCAGTGCCCGGTTCTTTAAAAAGGGAAGAAGGTAAGGCGCTATCTTGGCCAAATACTCAAGATAGTGAAGCTTCTGAAGTCCTTTTTTCGGCCACAAAGGCTTATCTGGAGAGGTGACGGCTACTTTAAAACCGTTGATGTTCAGCTCCTGCTGCTGATTGCTTTTTCCCATGTACAATCCTCCCAGCTTACATCGAGTCTAAAAGCAACAAATCTTGGATGTCTCAGCTGATCTTTATAGATCTCCAAATATTGAAGTTCAACACATATTGATGGTAAAACCTTGATAAAATTGCTGTCTTCCCCAGACTTGTTGCTTTTTATGACTTCGATCAGAACTCTGCGTTCTTCTGAAGATAAGCCATGAGAGAACAAGCCGACAGAAACCGTTTCACCATCTTTACGTGCAGCAACATGAAAGTAGCCGTTCTTCTTTTCATAGGCTGTGATAAAAAAGATGCCGGTCTGTGGGTTTTTTATTTTTATCCATTGTTCTGACCGTGCTCCTGGAACGTAATTGCTTTTGCACCGTTTCGCTATAATCCCTTCACTCTTTTCTTTTTTGTTGAGAGACCAGAGCTCATCCCCATTACTGAAAAATTCGATGGGTTTTGTTTTCATTTCTTCGCGTGCAGACATTTTTTTGAAAATCTCTTGGAGCTTTTCTTTTCGCTGAAGCAAAGGGGTTTCGGTTACTCGCTCTCCCCGTACACTCAGCACATCAAAGACAAGGTAGGTGGCAGTATGATCTGCAGCGGCCCGTTTGATTTTGTTCACATCCTTTAACCTTCCCCTTTTTTGCAAAGCTTCAAATGATGCCTTATAGGGGGTTTCCAAGATGCATAATTCTCCATCGAATATGAGTGGGAGGAGGGATTTGATCTCCTCAGTCATCAGGATTAAATCATTCACGACTTCTGGAAACGAAAGGTTTAATGAATGGCCGTTTCTGCTGTAAAGATCGACTCCTGATTCGGTCCATTGGGCAATGCAGCGGTAGCCGTCATATTTTATCTCATAAATCCATTCGGATCCCGTTGGCAGATCACTCCCTAAGGAAGCAAGCATTGGTCTGATCGGTATAGGCATTTTATTTTAAGCTTTCTTCTTCTTTGGTTTAGCCTTTTTTGTTTGAGTTTCCGGTTTCTTTTCTGTTGTCTTGGACTGGTCGATACTCGCCTGCAGTGCTTCCATCAAGTCAACCACATTGGTTCGCGGCCGTTCTTCAGACACTTTGATTTCTTCACCGGAAATCTTGCTTTCTATGATGTTTAGAAGCGCTTCACGATACTCGTCTTTATATTTCTCAGGCTCGAAAGGCGTAGACAGCTGTTCGATTAACTGCTTTGCCATTTCTAGTTCTTTGTCATTCACCTGTATGTCCTCATCCAGTCCTGGAACATGCTCGACATTACGAACTTCATCGGGGTAATATATCGTTTCCATGACAAGCCCTTTATCATAAACCCTTACGGCAGCCAAACTCTCTTTGGAACGAATCGTAATCTTTGCGAGTCCGATCCTTCCACTTTCTTTCATTGCTTCTTTTAACAAAGTGAAAGGTTTTGCGCCATTCTCTCCGGGGCCGATGAAATAGGAACGATTAAAGTAAATCGGGTCGATCTCTTCCAATGAGACAAAATCAATGATTTCGATCGCTTTATTCTTAATCCCGGCGATTTTGTCGAGATCTTCTTTTTCTACAAGCACAAATTTTCCCGGCTCATATTCATAGCCTTTGACGATGTCTTCTTGCTCGACAGGCTGTTCACAAACCGGACAAGTTTTTTCATACTTGATCGGATTATGACATTTTTTATGAAGATACCTCATCTTAATGTCTTTGTCCTCAGTCGCTGCAAACAGCTTTATTGGAATATTAACCAGGCCGAAACTGATGCTTCCCTTCCACATGGTATGCATTGTCTACACCCTTTCCTAGTGTTCTTGTTCTAGTGTGTGACAATTGCCTGCCATTTTATCCAAATAAAAAAAGCCGATCTTTATCGGCTTTTCAAATGTGAGAAACAGCTTGCATTGAGGCTATGTCTAGCTCCAGCGCAAATTTTGAAAACGGGATTTATGTTTTAAGCCAAGGTCCTCGTAAGACGAAATATAAACACCATTTCGTCTCAGGTTGCTTGAGCTTTTCTTAATCTATCCGTTAACAACCGTTCCTCCGTTGATGTGGATAGTCTGACCTGAAACATAGGATGAATCGTCACTTGCCAGGTAGACATAGGCTGGTGCCAGTTCTTCAGGCTGGCCCGGACGCTTCATAGGGGAGTTTTTTCCAAATACATCCACTTCTTCTGCAGTAAAAGTAGAAGGGATCAGTGGTGTCCAAATCGGTCCTGGAGCAATTGCATTTACTCTAATGCCTTTCTCGACGATTGAATTGGAAAGGGCGCGAGTAAACGACACGATTGCTCCTTTGGTCGATGAGTAGTCGATCAGTTTAGGGTGGCCCTTATAAGCAGTTATGGAAGCGGTATTGATGATGGAACTTCCAGCCTTAAAATGCTTTAAAGCGGCTTTCGTCAGATGGAACATGGAGAAGATATTTGTTCTAAAGGTTTTCTCCAGCTGCTCTGCTGAAATATCCTCAATGCTGTTCTGTGGATGCTGTTCACCAGCATTATTAACAAGAATGTCTAGCTGTCCAAATTCTCCTACCGTTTTTTCAACGGCTTCCTTGCAGAAGTTTTCGTCTCCAATGTCACCGGAAAATAAGAGGCAGCGAACGCCTTCCTGTTCGATCAGCGATTTTGTTTCTTCAGCGTCATTCTGTTCATCAAGATAGATGATGGACAACTGAGCGCCCTCTTTTGCAAAGGCAATCGCGGCTGCCTTACCGATCCCGCTGTCGCCTCCTGTGACTAGGGCGACTTTTCCTTTGAGCTTGCCGCTGCCTTGATATGTTTTAGCTTGAGATTGCGGTTTTGGATTCATTTCCGATTCTGTTCCCGGCTGATGATTCTGGTGCTGTGCCGGAGGATCAATTTTTCTTCCTTGCTGGTCGCTCATTTTCTCATCCTTCCTTTGTCCATGGTTTGAATACGACATTATTCTTCCACATCTCTTATGCAATCAAACCTTTTTAAAAAAAAGGTAGACAAATATTGTTCATCTTTTCAAAGTGTTGCATAATGAAATAAAAGATGACAAAGAGAGAGGCAGTGGTTTCATGGTTGGTGTTGAAGCGTTGTCCAGCGAACAACTGTATCGAGCAATAAATCACTTTCGAACGCTTCATGAAAAAATTGTTTGGGAATGGCTGGACCATGCCTTAATAAAAAAAGAAGACCCTTTTTATGAAGAGGTCGTTAAGAACGGCAACCGCACCCTTGATTTGCTTTATCAGTATATAGAAAAACCTGATATTGCCCTGATTATGGAGCTTACAAAAAAAATTGCTCCTGAGCGGATTGAAGCCAAAACAGACATTAGTGAATTCGTTTATAACATTAACATAGGCAGGCAAATCGTAAACGATAAGGCACTGAACGCCATTTTTCTTCCTGAAGAAAAGAAGTGGATCATCATGACCATCAACCATTTTTTTGACCAGCTTCTTTACTATGCCATAAAAGAGTTTTCGTCATTGAATGATGTTATCATCGAGAATAAAAACCAGTTTATTCAGGAAATGCACAGTGACAGGCTTACGATATTAGGGCAGATTGCGGCAAGCTTTGCACATGAGTTTAGGAATCCGTTAACTTCTATTAAAGGATTCATTTATCTTTTGGAATCAGAGCTTGTACCGAATGAAAAAACCGACCATTATATTTCTATCATCAATGATGAGATGGAAAATCTGCAGGACAAGATCAGCCAGTTCCTATTGCTTTCCAAGATGAAAGGACTGGACGACCTTATCGCTATCTTTGATCTATCTATCTGTTTGCATGAAATGATCGACTTTATGTACCCTCGTTTTCTAGAAGCGAAAATTAATCTAATGGTAGAAATCTCTCCGGATCTAAAGGTTGAAGGGGACAAGAACCAATTGAAACAAGTCATCTTGAATATACTGAACAACGCCGTAGAGGAGCTTTGTGATCTTCCGGAAGAACGAATTATTAAAGTAAAAGCCTATCGATCATCAGAAAAAATCAGGCTTGAAATATCAAATAATGGTTCACAGATTCCAGCCCACCTGCTCGAGAACATTTTTGAACCTTTCATTACAACCAAGGAGCTGGGGACCGGACTTGGATTATCGGTCTGCAAGCAAATTGTTGAAAAGCATAATGGCCAAATCCTTGTTGACTCCAATGCTTCATATACAACCTTTTCCATCAGTATTCCAGAAGCAATCGAAAGAACATCTTTATAAGGTGTTTTTTTTTGCAATGAAGTAATGTCTAGATTCGATGCTTGACGAACGAACTTTAGCAGAGGCTTGCACCTTTCTTATGATTCACAAATCTGACATAAGAAAAGTGATTGTAATCACTATGAGGATATTTTCGTTTTCTTATAATGAACATGTAATCAATATTGAAAACAAAGGGGACTTTGTCATGCTGGATCAAAAGACAATTGAAGTGATTAAATCAACCGTACCTGTGCTTAAAACTCACGGAAAGGAGATCACTACCCGTTTTTATAAAAATTTGTTCACTAAACATCCGGAACTATTAAATATTTTTAATCATGCCAATCAAAAACAGGGCCGCCAGCAGACGGCTTTAGCGAACGCCGTTTATGCAGCTGCTGCCAATATTGATCAGCTGGAATCGATTATTCCAGCAGTGAAGCAAATTGCCCAGAAGCATCGAAGCTTAGGGATTCTGCCTGAACATTATCCGATCGTCGGCGAAAACCTTCTTATAGCGATCAAGGAAGTGATTGGCGACGCTGCAACTTCTGAAATTATAGAGGCATGGGGAAAAGCATACGGTGTAATTGCAGACGCGTTCATCGGAGTGGAAAGCCAAATGTATCAGGAAGCAGAACATCAGCCAGGAGGCTGGGAAGGATTCCGGAATTTTATCGTGGATCGGGTCGAAGAAGAGAGTTCAGTTATTTCCTCTTACTATTTAGTGCCGGAAGATCAAAAAGCCATCGCTGCGTTTAAACCTGGACAATACATCAGTATCAAGTTTTTGATCGATGGCGAAGAATACAATCATATTCGCCAGTACAGCTTATCAGATGCTCCGGGAACCGGCTATTATCGGATCAGTGTCAAGAAAGAAGCGGGCGGCTCCCATCCAGGCAAGGTTTCTGTTTATCTTCATGACCATATTAAACAAGGGGATATTCTGCAGGTAAGTGCTCCTGCCGGAGAGTTTTATCTTGATACAAAAAAAGAAACTCCTGTTGTGCTTCTAAGCGGAGGAGTGGGTTTAACCCCGATGGTCAGCATGCTGAACACATTGGCTCAAGAACAAACAGAGAGAAACATTACTTTCATTCATGCTGCCATCGACAGTACATTTCATGCATTCAGGGACCATGTCAATAATTTGGCTGCAAAGCTTGATCATATTAAAAGTTATGTCGTCTATGAGAATCCAACTCTTGAAGACGAAGAAAAAGGTTTGTACCACAAAAAGGGCTACATTGATCTCAACTGGCTGAAAGGACTGAATCTCGATCCTAATGCGGATTATTATTTCTGTGGACCACTTCCATTCATGAAGGCTGTGTATCACTGCCTAAGGGATCTTGGAATCCACGAACAGCAGATTCATTTTGAATTTTTCGGGCCAGCAGCAGAACTTACAGAAACCGAAAAAGTAAAAGCATAAAAGGGGCTGTCCAAGAAGCCTGTAAGCTGTTGATTTCCGTTCCAGGCTGCTCGCTTTCCGCGGGGTGTGCGGTGAGCCTTACCGGCGTGAACGCCTACTTTTTGGTGCAAGCACCGGCGGGNGCGGGAGTCTCACCTGTCACGCTAGTCCCGCAGGAGTCTCGCATCTTCCACTTCAATTAACTTTTCATTGAAGATTTTTCAAGCCAAAAAGGGGCTGCCTGAAGGTCAATTTTCGACTTTCTGGACAGCCCCTTTAAATTTACAAATGATCGGTTTCTTTAGAAAACGAATGTTTACCAGCTGCTTTGTTTTTTTGTTCAGCTTCATTTTTTAACTGCTGATCCGCTTGACGATCGTTTTTTTTCTTATGATTGTCTTTCGTGTATTTATGTGTCAAAAGTCTCGCCTCCTCATGAATTAACATGAGCGGGCAGGAGTAACTTTATGCATCGGAATAGGGCTTTGTAAGAAAGAACATGGCAATGGTGCCTGGACCCGCATGAGAGCCGATGGCACAGCCGATCATGGATATCATAATCTGTTCACAGCCGGTTTCTGCTTTAATCATTTCTTTTAAGGCATTTGCTGCTTCTTGATCATCGGCATGGCTGATCCCGATAATTTGATCTTCAAATGAAGTTCCCCGTTCTTTCATCAATTCGATCATCCGGCCAAACACTTTCTTTTTGCCACGGATTTTTTCGATCGGATAGAGTTTTCCTTCCTTCATATGAAGAACCGGCTTTATTTTCAGCAGGCTTCCCATTACTGCTGCTGTCCGGCTAACACGTCCGCCTCTTAATAAATATTCCAAGTCATCTACGGTAAAAATATGCTCAGTATGGCTGAGGTAATAATTCGCTGTGTTTATTACTTCTTTTAGATTTTTTCCTTCCTTCGCAGCCTTTGCCGCCTGATAAACAACAAGGCCAAAACCAAGAGAAGCACATTGGCTGTCGATAACACTGATATTTGCATGAGGATATTCCTCAAGCACCTCCTGGCGCATGAGTTCAGCGGTCTGGAAAGTTCCGCTTAAGCCTGAAGAAAGCGTGATATAAACACAAGGCGTTTCAGTTTCTGCGCATTTTTGGAAGGCTTCCTTAACAAGCAAAGGAGGAACCTGGGACGTTTTAGGTGCCGCACCTTCACGCATCTGATTATACAGCTGAAGCGGCTGTATGGTTTTACGGTCATATTCTTCATGGCTATGAATGGTTACGACTAAAGGAAGCATATTAATTTCAAGTTCGTCTATTATGTGCTGCGGCAGATCACAGCCGCTGTCTGTAATGATCTGGACTCCCATATCAATCACCTTCAATTATGTATGATATCTTCAGTGTATACTTCACTATTGGTAATGGCAATAGAATGTTTCAAGCTAAAACCTTTGTGCCTATTGACTCCAGAAGTTAATTCTGATAAAAAAGTATAGTTGGGAAGCAATGAATCGAAAGGAAATTTAATAATGAATTACACACCCATGCAAGAAATCAAGAAAATTATCGTCATTATTTTAGGTGCTGCGTTGAATGCAGCCGCCCTTAATTTATTTTTAATACCCGCCAAAGTGTATGCGAGCGGATTTACCGGTGTGGCACAGCTCGTTTCTAGCTTGCTTATCCATTCACCAGTTCCTATCTCAACTGGGATGCTTTTGTTTGCTCTAAACATTCCGGTAGCCATTCTAGGATGGATGAAGGTTGGTAAATCGTTCACCATCTACAGCTTTTTTTGTGTTTTTATGATGTCTTTTTTTCTTGAAATCATTCCTGTTGTTGAAATCTCAAAGGATATTTTGCTCAACGCAGTATTTGGAGGAGTGATTGCAGCTGTTGGTGTTGGCTTTACCCTAAAATATGGTGCTTCAACAGGCGGCCTTGATATCGTTGCCATGATTTTGTCACGTAAACACAACCGCCCGATCGGAACATATTTTCTTATTTTAAACGGCTGTATCATCCTTGCGGCCGGGCTGCTTTTCGGGTGGGAGAAAGCCCTTTATACACTCGTTACTTTATATGTTAGTACACGTGTCATCGATGCAATCCATACCCGCCATGAGAAACTGACGGCTATGATCGTGACAAGAAAGGGAAGCGAATTAAAAGAAGCCATCCACTCAAGGCTGGTTAGGGGAATTACGATTGTCCCTGCAAAAGGAGCATTCTCAAACGAAAACAAGGAGATGCTAGTTATTGTCGTAACCCGTTATGAGCTATATGATTTAGAAAACATCATTAAAGAAGTCGATCCAAGTGCATTCACCAATATTGTGAACACGACTGGAGTTTTCGGGTTATTTCGAAGAGATGATTAATAGAAAAAAGAGTACCTTCAGGGAATTTCACCTGCCAGGTACTCTTTTTTTTCATTATAAAGTCTCCAGAACTTTTTGAATTTGGGGCACCAGTTCGTCCCAATCACTTTCAGGAAATTTGTTTACGGTAATAAAGTCTTGAAAACCGAAGATGGATTCCACACCATCAATGCCAATAAGGGATTGTGCCAATTCTGAATCAGGTGTGTCTCCTGCTCTGGCTGATAATCTGCCTTCTAAAAAGGGCTGGCTTGCTGAAAATTTAAGAGCATTTGGGTTTGGGGTTGGTTGTATTCCAAATTCTACTGCCATTCTTCTCATCTCCTGTTATTAAAAATTAAAACGATACCTCTGTGATACAATATCATGAAAATCAAGGGAGTTGTACAGGTGTTTCGTGACTGAATTGTTGATTCCTGTTTCCAGCTCTATGGACTTAATCCCTTCACGTTCTGCCCAATGGATCAGATGCAGCAAAATTTTGCGGGCAATCCCTTTGTTTCGCGCATTTTCCCGGACGAAAAGTTCGTTTAACCAAAGATAGGGGCCGCCGAGAGGCAAACTGATTCCGATGTTGTAGAATGCAACTCCGAGAATTTCTCCTGCTTCCTCGGCGATGATGACGCCTGAGTTGGAATCCTTCTGGATGGCAAGAGAAATGCCGTTTAGTACTTTTTGATAACTGCCATCATCCTCTGAACGCGTCCGCTGCTGAGAGATCAAATCCGCGATTTTCTTGGTTAAATCCTCAGTGGCGTCAGCCGGAACTTCATAGACAAACATTAAAATCCTCCATGCAAATAGGTTTTGTAGCTACATTATAACAAAATAATCACTTTGCGACTGTGAGCAAATGAATTTTACAGGCGAATATTTATAATGAAACTAAAAAATGGCAAGGGGGGAGTTCATGAAAACATTGGTGTGCTTCGGTGACAGCATCACTTCTGAGGAAAAAAGTGATGATGGTACACTTAGGCTGACTTCAAGGGTGCGTTTGTCCCTGCAGAAATGGAATGTTATTAATGCAGGTGTACCCGCTGAAACCACACGATTGGCGTTAACCCGTTTTCAGGAAGACGTTTTACGGCATGACCCTGATCTGGTGACCATTCTTTTTGGTGCAAATGACGCGAGCAGCCATCGTTTAATCGAAGTGGAAGAATATAAAAAAAACCTGGAATACATGATTGAAAAGCTTGGTCCATCAAAGGTCATCCTTGTTTCTCCGTCACCGGTTGACGAACGTTTTCAACATGCGAGATCAAATGAGGAGTTGAAGAATTACGCGTTAGCGGTAAGGAAACTGGCAAAAAAGTACAATACCCATTTCGTGGATTTATGGACAGAGATGATCAACAAAGATTATTGCAAGATGCTTAACAATGATGGCCTGCATTTTAATAAAAAGGGCTATAAACTCCTTGCAGATCTCGTCATCCGAAAAATGGAAAAGCTGACAAGTTCCCAAGCTTCGAAACGAATGTTACTGCTATAATGGGTAACCCATAAAAAAAGGCTGAGAGAAAACTCTCGGCCTTTTACTGCTGGTCTTGTGTGCTTTTTTTTGTCTGGTCAAGCTCTTCCTGCAGTTCAGCAAGCTGCTGGCGTTCTGCATCAGAAGAGTCAGCCATGGCGGAAGAGATAATATTCTGTGCTACTGAAACGTCTTCGTTGCTGAAGTCATTGTTTTGCTGGCTGATTTGCTCATGCTGTTCGTGTTGTCCCTCTTCATTTTTCCCAACCAGATTGGAAACTGCTTCTCTTGCTCTCTGAAAAATATTATTACCCATCGGTTAATTTCCTCCTAATGTAATATTTTTTTGAACTTCTTGCTTCGTTTCTTTAATGTCTTCATTTAGCTGCTGCTGAACGTCATTATGCTTTACTTCATCAGCGCCTTGCTGTATAGCACGTTTTGATTTGCTGTGCTTGCTCATTCATCTTGGCCTCCTAACGGTTTATATTAGTTTTTACACAAGCACGAGTTTTATGTAGAAAGCTCACCCTTCCAAAATTTATAAAAGGGGCTGTCCAAGAAGTCTGTAAGCTGTTGATTTCCGTTCCAGGCTGCTCGCTTTCCGCGGGGCGTGCGGTGAGCCTTACCGGCGTGAACGCCTACTTTTTGGTGCAAGCACCGGCGGAAGTCTCACCTGTCACGCTAGTCCCGCAGGAGTCTCGCATCTTCCACTTCAATTAACTTTTCATTGAAGATTTTTCAAGCCAAAAAGGGGCTGCCTGAAGGTCAATTTTCGACTTTCTGGACAGCCCCTTAATGGATTACATTATTTTAATGACAATACATCTTCTAAGTAAAGGGCGATTCCATCTTCTTCGTTTGTTGCCGTTACAAAGTTTGCGATATTTTTCAATTCGGAAATGGCATTGCCCATCGCGATTCCGTGTCCTGCATATTCAATCATTTCCAAGTCATTGTCTTCGTCGCCAAAGGCAATGACCCTTTCTGTTGGTATGTTGTAATATTCGGCGATCTTCTTTAATCCTACAGCTTTGTTTAAACCGGCACGTATGATTTCTATGATGTTCCAAGGAGCAGCCCATACGCGCTGGTCGATTACTTCAGCATGTTCCTGTTTCAGCTGGTCCCGTAATTCAGCAACGTGATGATCCTGAGGATGAATCAAAATGGAGGTAGGGTCATCAGTGAGCATGTTTTGAAGGTCCCCCGTCTGTGCCGGGTTCTCTCCCATGATAAACGTATTGACAATGACTTCGTCTTCTTTGTGCAAATACACATCATCCAATACTTCAGCCATAATATTTTTCACAAGAAAGTCTTCAGCAGTTTGAATGACTCTTTTCGCATGTGAAAGTTCCAATGGGGAATGGTACACACCAAACTTCTTATCGTGGGGGTGATGGACAAATGCGCCGTTAAAGTTAACAATTGGTGTGTTTAAGCCAAGTTCATCATAATACATGGTGCTTGCACGATAAGGGCGGCCGGTTGAAATGCAGATGATATGGCCCTCTTTTTTAGCCTGAAGAACGGCGTTTTTTGTTCGATCCGAAATCGTTTTTTTATCATTCAGTAAGGTGCCGTCTAGATCTAACGCGATTAAATACGGTTTCTTCATTCAGATTCCTGCCTTTTCTTCGGTTCTCAAGTTTAGTGTAATGCTTTCCTTAATCACTGTCCAATATAAGGAAGTTTTACAGTATCGGCTCAAGGGTAATGCTACATACATATAGGTTCAAGAAGGAGGAGTTTCCATGAAGAAGAAATATTTGCTGCTATCTGGTTTTGCATTGTCCGCTGCCGGAGTAACATCCTACCTCTTGCGTAAGGGTTCCAACAGGGCTATGGCTAAAATGATGATCAATGACATGAAAGATAAAATCCTACCTTTTATGACAAAAGAGGAAAAAGATCAGAAACTGCCTGTGAATAAAGCGGGCCATCCCGATCCATATGATATCGATGATAATGAAATGGTGTCGGAAGGAAGCATGTATCCCGTGAATTATTACAATAAAAAGAAACAGTAAGGCAATGACCAAGGTAAGAAAGTATAAAGCAATTTAGCATGCATAGATGTAATGTCTAGCTCAATCACCCAGTGCTGAAAACGAACTTCAGTTTTCAGCATAAGTCCTCGAAAGACGAAAAATATTTACCATTTCGTCTTAGGTCGCTTCACTCTTACCCAACAACACAAAAAGCGTGTTGTTGGGTAAGAGTTCCAGCGCTGTCGGACTTTAACGGGCGATTGAGCTTTTCTAATACGCAAATTTCGATTAACTTGTTATGATAGAGAAAACAATAAGCAAAGGAGAAGTATATGGTAACCATAGAAACACGAACAATTGATAACATTCCGGTGCTGCAAGCTTTTGAAACGGGCAAAGAGAATGAAAAGCTTCCTTTAATGTTGTTTATCCATGGATTCACGAGCGCAAAGGAGCACAACCTGCACTTTGCCTATGCCCTTGCCCAAAAAGGATACCGTGTCGTTCTGCCGGATATGCTTCATCATGGTGAACGAATGTCTGACGTTTCAGGAGATAAAAGGATGTATTCCTTCTGGGATATCGTCGTTCAAGGTATCCAGGACATACATACACTTGTTCAATCTCTTGATCGGGAAGGCATAATTGACCCAGAGAGGGTAGGGGTTTCAGGTACTTCCATGGGAGGGATCATTACATTTGGAGCTCTATCGCAGTATCCTTATATAAAAGCCGCTGTAACACTCATGGGAACACCGTACTATGAAGATTTTGCTTATTGGCAGATTGAAAAGATGAAACAGCAGGAAGTTTCCTTTCCTTTTTCAGAAGAGGCACTCGCGAAGGTCATCTCCATCATCAAGCCCTTTGATTTAACATCGTGCATGGAAAAGCTTGATAATCGGCCTCTATTATTATGGCACAGCAAGATCGATGAAGTGGTACCTTTCAGCCAAAGCTGCGATTTCTATAGAAAAGCAAAGGCTGTTTATAAAAATCCTGAGAAAATCCAATACATCGCGGATGAAACCTCAGGGCATAAAGTATCTAGGACGGCGTATCTCGAAACGGTAAAATGGTTTGCCAAATATTTATAGATCTGAAATAACCAAAGAGAGAGAGGTGAGCATGATGCCGATTGAAAAACGGGAAATCATACCCGTCTGGGAAGCAGTACGGAGTGTACTGGATCAAACATTTGAATTGCCGACCGAAAAGATTCCTCTTGAAGTAAGTGATAACCGTTATTTAGCGGAAGACATTAAAGCTACCCATGATGTGCCTCCTTTTGATCGTTCTCCTTATGATGGATTTGCAATTAGAGCTGAAGATACAAATGGTGCATCAAAACAAGCTCCTGTAATCTTAAACGTGATCGATTCAATCGGAGCAGGCCATGTTTCTGAAAAAACAGTTCAAGAGGGAGAGGCCGTACGCCTAATGACAGGGGCTGAGATCCCAAAAGGTGCAGATGCCGTCATCATGCTGGAGCTCGTGAGCGAGAGGGACAGCAGGCATATTGAGATAAGACGAACTGTCCACCCAGGTGATAATATTTCTGAACAGGGTGAAGACACAAAACAGGGAACTCCGATCTTAAAAAAAGGCTCAAAAATTCATCCGGGTGCTGTCGCTCTTCTGGCTACCTTCGGTTATGAAAGAGTGAAGGTTATGAAGAAGCCGGTGGTGGGAATATTAGCAACTGGTACAGAGCTGCTGGATGTTGGGGAGGAGCTCGTTCCCGGAAAGATTCGAAACAGCAATGCCTACATGATTGCCTCACAGATCAAAAAAATAGGCGGTGAACCTCACATACTCGGCAAACTACCGGATGATTTCGAGCAAACGTATACGGGTATTGTCGGCGCTTTAGAACGATGTGATGTGTTAATCACGACAGGCGGCGTTTCAGTGGGAGATTTTGATCATTTGCCGGCAATCTATAAGAAGATGGGGGCAAAGCTGCTTTTTAATAAAATCGCGATGAGGCCGGGGAGCGTTACTTCAGCATCGGTTTACAAGGGGAAACTTTTATTTGGCCTCTCCGGCAACCCGTCAGCATGCTTTGTGGGCTGTGAGCTGTTCGTGCGTCCTTATCTTTTGAATGCCTTGAATGCCGAAAAGGTTCATCTTGGCGTTTTAAAAACAGAGTTACAGGAGGATTTCCTTAAACCGAATCCATTTACACGTTTTGTGCGAAGCAGAGTGGAATGGAGGGGCTCTGCACCATCTTCTGTTCCAGTAGGCTTGGATAAATCGGGTTCCGTTTCCTCCCTCGCCTACGCCAATGCGCTTATCGTTCTGCCTGGGGGAACGAGGGGGTGGGAAAAAGGATCGGAAGTGACCACGCTCTTATTAGACGGGGAAGGCAGTGTATGGCCATGGGATCTGGCAGTAAAGTCCAAGTCGTAGGATATAAGAACAGCGGAAAAACAACTTTGATTACAAACCTATTAGAGGCTGCGGCCAAGGCTGGAATCATGACCGGAACGCTTAAGCATCATGGACATGGCGGCCGGGTTGAATTTCGAGACGATGAAACGGATACCGCAGCACACCGCAGAGCGGGGGCAGTTGTTTCAGGGGTTGAAGGCGGGAATGCTTTTCAGCTTTGTCTTAATATGCAAGCAAGCTTATGCAAGCTGCTGGAACTCTATGAACCGCTGGGACTTGATTTGCTGCTGCTAGAGGGATTCAAGGAACATCAGCTGCCTCGCATCGTCCTGCTAAAGGAGAATGCAGATCTAAAACTTCTTGAAGACAGTGTGAAAATTCTTGCGGTGATTGCATGGCCGCCTGTTTCCAGGCAGCTGATATCAGCAGATCTTCCATTTTTCAGGATTGGCGAAAAGGAACAATATATAGATTTTCTTCTGGATTTGTTTAAGGGGTTGAATACATGAAACGATTTGAAATTGTCACTGGACCAGTTTTGATACAGGACATTATAGACAAAGTGATCAGGGCGGAAGCTGGTGCAGTAAATACGTTTATAGGAACTGTCAGAGAGTTGACGAAGGGTAAAAGAACGGTCTATTTAAAG
Organism: Fictibacillus sp. FJAT-27399; assembly: GCF_001510655.1. Taxonomy (GTDB): domain Bacteria; phylum Bacillota; class Bacilli; order Bacillales; family Fictibacillaceae; genus Fictibacillus_C; species Fictibacillus_C marinisediminis. The sequence continues at coordinate 207,291 of NZ_LMVC01000001.1, forward strand.
TATGAAGCATATATTCCGATGGCAGAAAAACAGCTTGCGAAGATAGGCGATGAGATTAGTGCCCGCTGGCCGGGATCAAGAACGGCCATTTCCCACCGAATCGGCAGCCTGGATATTTCTGATATTGCTGTTGTTATCGCGGTTTCTACACCTCACCGGGCAGAAGCCTTTGATGCATGCCGCTACGCGATCGAGCGCATCAAAGAAATTGTCCCCATCTGGAAAAAAGAACATTGGGATAACGGAGAGTTGTGGGTGGGAGATCAGCTTGAAACAGAGGCCTATTCAAAAGGCCATCCTGAAAGCGAGGAAGATAAAAATGATTAGAGTGTTGTTGTTTGCCGGCATGCAGGAACGCGCAGGCACGGCTGAGCTTCAGTTGGATGAAGAACGGCTCCGTATTTCTGATATTAAATCCGCATTAGAAAAAAAGTATGATTTTCCAAAAATGTTTATAGGCTGTCTATCGGCGGTCAATGAAGAATTTGCCGATGATGATACAGAAGTGTCCACAGGGGATACTGTCGCCTTTATTCCTCCGGTAAGCGGAGGTTAATTTTCGCGTTCTGCACACGAAAAACATAATAATGTCGTTTGGTCCACATGAATGCCATTTAAAAAGCCCTCTAAACAATAGATGGGCTTTTTGCATTGGCTGCATTCTCCCACGTATTCCTTCATTCTCCCACCTCCTTTTCCTTATCTTAAACGCAACGATTTGTGCAATCAACTCAGAAAAAATAAAAATTTATAAATATACAGTTGAATTTATCTTTATACATACATATAATGAAACATACATTAAAAAAACGAGGTGGAAGTTTTGAATGTCGGTATTGTAGGAGCAACAGGCTTCGGGGGTCTTGAACTTGTGCGGCTGCTGCTGCAGCATCCCGGTGTAAAAAAGCTTACGTTGTATTCATCAAGTAAAAAAGGAGAATCGATTGAAACAATCTATCCCCATTTGAACGGCATCAAGGAGGGAAAGCTGGAAGACATTGATCCGTACAAAATTCCTGAACAGGTTGACTTTCTGTTTTCATCAGCACCTACGGGGGTCTCTGCAAGTTTGCTGCCTCCGATTCTTGAGCGGGGGATGAAGGTGATTGACCTTGCAGGCGACTTCCGCTTAAAGAAAAGTGAGGAATATAAGCAGTGGTACAAAAAAGAACCGCCCGATGCCAGGTGGGTTGATCTAGCGGTTTATGGACTATCAGAGTGGAACACAGATCTAATAAGAAACGCTCAGATGATCGCCAACCCCGGGTGCTACCCGACGGCAGCTTTGCTCGGCCTTTTGCCGCTGATCAAAAAGAGTTTAATAGAAGTCAGTACAATTATTATTGATGCAAAGTCTGGTGTATCAGGAGCTGGGGCGGTTCCTTCTGTTTCGGCACATTTTCCGTTTGCTAACGATAATCTGCAAATCTATAAGGTAAACCAGCATCAGCATATTCCAGAAATTGAACAAATGCTTCATCACTATTGTGAAACGAACAAGCCCATTACGTTCAGTTCACATTTGGTTCCTATGACGCGTGGAATCATGAATACGATGTATGCGAAAGTGAAGGAGGGGGTCAGTTCTAAGGAGATTGAGGAAACCTATATCGAGTATGCAGAACAGCATGATTTTATCAGGCTTTCTCCATCACAAGGATTTCCTTCCACCAGGCAGGTGTACGGAAGCAATTTTTGTGACATCGGCTGGTCCTTTGATCACCGGACACAGCGCATAACAGCTGTATCGGTCATCGATAACCTGATGAAAGGTGCAGCAGGCCAGGCTGTACATAATTTTAATCTAATGAATGGATTTCCGGAGGCAGCCGGATTGCCGGCAAGTCCAGTTTTTCCATAAAGAAAGGAGAGCCGATGTGGCTTCTATCGTTTCATCTCATCTAAAAAAAGTTACAGGATCAAATATTACATTGCCAAAAGGATTTTCAGCTGCGGGTATGAACTGCGGAATTAAATACAAGAAAAAAGATCTAGGTATTATTTTGAGCGAGAAACCAGCCTCAGCTGCGGCAGTATATACAACAAATAAGATCAAGGCAGCTCCCCTGGAGGTCACGAAGGAAAGCATTGAAACTGAAGGTTTGCTGCAGGCTGTGATTGTTAATTCTGGGAATGCCAACGCCTTTACGAGAGAACAGGGCAGATTGGATGCCTATGCCATGCGCAATGAAGTGAGTGAACGATTTGGATTGCAACAGAATCATGTTGGGGTAGCCTCCACAGGCATTATCGGTGAGACAATGCCGATCGATACAATATTAAAAGGAATTCAGCAATTGAATCCCGCATCCAAACTGAATCAAGCGCTGGAGTTCAGCCAATCGATTTTAACGACCGATACGAAGACAAAAAACGCTTGTTACTCTTTTACTGTAGGCGAATCAGAGGTGGTGCTGGCGGGTACAGCGAAAGGATCTGGAATGATTCATCCGAATATGGCGACGATGCTTTCCTTTTTAACAACGGATGCTAACATATCTCCCGAAAACCTTCATCACGCACTGAAAAAAGTGACAGATCAAAGCTTCAACTGTATTACTGTTGATGGTGAAACATCGACGAATGACATGGTTCTCATACTTGCCAATGGATATGCAGATCATGAGGAACTCACTCCTGATCACCCTGACTGGGGAACATTCCTTCAAGCATTGACACTAACGTGCACCGATCTTGCGAAAGCCATCGCAAGAGATGGAGAGGGAGCAACGAAATTGATCGAGGTGACGGTGGAAGGGGCGGCAAGCAGTGAGGAAGCTAGAGCGGCAGCAAAGTCCATCGTTGGTTCACCGCTAGTGAAAACGGCCATCTTCGGTTGTGATCCCAACTGGGGAAGGATCGTAGCTGTCCTTGGATATGCAGGCATCGAAATGAGTCCAGAAGCGATTGATCTTTATATAGGAGATTTTCCTGTACTGGTGCAGAGTGAAATCGAACGCTTTAACCATGAAGAGATCTCTGGCTACTTAACAGGGAGCGAAATTTCCATAACAGTCAACCTCCATACAGGAAACGGAATAGGAAAAGCTTGGGGCTGCGACCTAACCTATGATTACGTACAAATCAATTCCAGCTATACGACGTGAGGAGGAGACAGGATGGATCAATTGGTAATCATTAAGTGCGGGGGGAGCGTTCTGAAAGCGCTGGAGCCTTCATTTTTTCAGAGGTTAAAAGATATGCAGGAAGAAGGAAAACAAATCATACTTGTTCATGGAGGCGGACCGGATATTACCAAATTTATGAATGTCCTGTCCATACCAAATGAATTTATCAACGGTGTGAGGCGAACCTCCGGCCGAGCGGCAGAAACAGCCGAAATGGTACTTGCAGGCCGGCTGAATCCCTGGTTTGTGTATCAGCTGAACCAGCTGGGGCTCAAAGCTATCGGAATAAATGGCAATGATGGTGCGCTATTGGAATGTGACTATCTGAAAAAAGAACAATGGGGCCATGTGGGCAAGATTTTAAAGGTGAACAGCGGAACGCTGACGCAGCTGATCAAAGCTGGTTTTATCCCTGTCATCGCATCAGTATCAAGGAATCTTACTGGAGAAATCTTGAACTTAAATGCGGATACAGTCGCCTTTGAAGTTGCCTCTGCCATGGAGGCGGAATCTCTGATTTTTGTGACAGACGTCAACGGAATTATGGCAGAAGGCAAGACTGTTCAAAAAGCGTCCATCGCTTCAATACATGAGCTGATTAATAACGGGGTCATAACAGGAGGGATGATTCCAAAAGTACAGGCGGCTATAGGATGTCTGCAATCCAAAATTAAAGAGATTCAGATCGTAGGAAAAGAAATGAAAGGGACGATGATCATAAAAGAGGAGGTATACAGTTGAGTGCACTATTTTCAAACTACGGCCGATGGGACCTGCAGATTGAAAGTGGAAGCGGGAGTACGTTGACCGATCAGGCGGGCAAGTCTTATCTTGATTTTACGAGCGGTATCGGTGTTTGCAATTTAGGCCATGTTCATCCAGCGGTCACAGCTGCGGTTGAAAAACAATTGAAAAAAGTCTGGCATACATCTAACCTGTTCCAATCTGATCTGCAGGAAGAAACTGCAGAACTGCTGGTTAAGCCTACTCATCTAAATAAAGTGTTTTTCTGCAACAGCGGAGCGGAAGCGAATGAAGCTGCTATTAAACTGGCAAGAAAATTTACTGGGAAAACAAAAATCATAACGTTTGAGCAGTCCTTTCATGGAAGAACCTATGGAGCAATGGCAGCAACAGGGCAGGATAAGATTAAAAAAGGATTCGGGCCGATGCTGGCGGACTTTCAAACGGTTCCTTTTAATGACTTTGATTCATTGATCAAATACGCTGATTCACAGACAGCTGCGGTAATGCTCGAAGTGGTTCAAGGAGAAGGCGGTGTCATACCGGGAAATGAATCCTTCTTGCAAAGGGTTCAGCAGCATTGCCAGGATCATGACATACTTTTGATCATTGATGAAGTGCAGACTGGGATTGGACGGACTGGGAAAGCTTTTGCTTTTCAGCATTATGGATTAAAACCTGATATCGTTACGTCCGCAAAAGGACTAGGCAACGGTTTTCCAGTAGGTGCTGTACTGGGGACTGAGGAAGTAAGCACAGCGTTTGGACCAGGCAGCCACGGAACGACTTTCGGGGGGAATCCGCTTGCCATGGCAGCAGCGAGTGCCGTACTAAAAGAAGTGTTCTCTGACGTATTTCTGGATGAAGTGATGAAAAAAAGCGCTTTTTTAATTGAAGAATTACAGAAAGAACTATCTCCTTGTAAGGAAGTATTAGAAGTCAGAGGGCTGGGGTTGATGGCAGGTATTGAATTCAGTCATAAAGCCGCGCCACTCATTCAGGAACTTCAAAACGATGGGGTGCTGGCACTGCCGGCAGGAGAGTGGGTTTTGCGTATTCTCCCGCCTCTAAACATGAGTTATGAAGAACTGGCGGAAGGCGTCAAAAAAATATCTAAAGCTGTTAAAAAGAAAAGCATCCTAGTATAACTCATTTTTTTTTACAAGTAAATGCATAAAAATCCAAATATATAAATTAATATACAAAGGAGAAGGAATGATGAAAGGATACTTGCAGCTTTCTAATGGAGAAAGTTTTAAAGGGATTTGGCACGGGAAGCCGCAATGCTCGAGCGGTGAAGTGGTGTTTTTTACCGGAATGACCGGATATCAGGAGGTACTGAGCGATCCTTCTTATCACGGACAGATTGTTGTTTTTGCTTATCCTCTCATCGGAAATTATGGGATCAATAAAGAAGATTTTGAATCTATCGTTCCTCAGCCAGCCGGAGTGGTGACATGCTCTGCAGATGAAGAAGGCCATCACTATCAGAGCCAGGAGTCATTTTCAGCTTTGCTGAAGAAGCATAATATACCGCATTTGAGCGGAGCGGACACCCGGTCTCTAATAAAATTGATCCGTTCCGAGGGAGACATGAAAGGGTTATTAACCAGCAGTGAACAAACTTTGCAGGATTTCAAAGAACAAAAAGGGATGCAGGGAAGGCTGGTAAAAGAAGTAGCCGTGACAAAACCTGAGGTGTACGGCAAAGGAAAAACACATATCGTAATGATTGATTTCGGATATAAGAAATCCATTTTGGATGCCTTAATCTCGTCCGGATGCAAAGTGACCATCGTCCCTTATGATACACAAGAAGAAGTTCTCCATAAACTAAAACCGGATGGCCTTCTCTTTTCAAATGGACCGGGCAATCCAAAAGAACTGGCACCCTATATGCCAGTGTACAGAAGGCTAGCCGAGCTCTACCCTTCATTTGGTATTTGTCTCGGTCATCAGCTTTTGGCACTGGCTTTCGGCGGAAATACTAAAAAATTAAAATTTGGCCATCGGGGAGCGAATCATCCCATCATTAATGTGAGAACGAATAAAGTGGCGATGAGCTCGCAAAATCATGGCTATGTTGTGGAGGAAAACAGTTTAATTCATACCGGGTTTCAAGTGCTCTATAAAAATATCAATGATGGAAGTGTAGAAGGGATGTTTCATGAAACACATCCGGTCATGACGGCCCAGTTTCATCCTGAGGCCAATCCAGGACCGGAAGATCATGCTCATTTGTTCAGCAGTTTTATTGAACTAATCAAAGAAAAGAGGAGCGAAAAGATTTATGCCTAAGCAGCAAGAGATTCATAGTGTCCTAGTGATTGGTTCGGGGCCTATCGTCATCGGGCAGGCAGCTGAATTTGATTATGCAGGAACACAAGCCTGTGCAGCGCTGAAAGAAGAAGGAGTACATGTTGTTCTCGTCAATAATAATCCGGCTACCATCATGACGGATGAAACGTATGCCGATAAAGTATATTTTGAACCTCTGACTGCCCAGTCCTTGGCAAGCATTATCTCAAAGGAAAAACCTGACGGACTTTTGGCTTCAGTCGGCGGGCAAACCGGGTTGAATTTGGCAATGGAGCTTCAGGAAAAAGGGATTCTAGAGGAACACAATGTAAAACTGCTTGGGACAAATTTGGAGTCCATTAAAAAAGCAGAAGACCGCGAGCTTTTCCGTGCATTGATGCATGAGCTTGATGAACCTGTGCCCGACAGTGAAATTGTAACAACAGCTGAAGAAGCTGCTGCGTTTGCAGGAAAAATAGGGTTTCCGGTCATTATTCGTCCAGCATACACGCTGGGAGGCTTCGGGGGCGGTACTGCGCATACAGAGCACGAACTGAATGTCATCGTTAAAAAAGGTCTATCAGCAAGTCCGATCGGCCAATGTCTGATCGAGAAAAGCATTGCCGGATTTAAGGAAATTGAATATGAGGTGGTACGCGACTGCAATGATACGTGTATCACGATATGCAATATGGAAAATATTGATCCGGTAGGCATACATACCGGCGATTCGATGGTTGTCGCACCAAGCCAGACAATGACAGACCAGGAATACCACATGCTGCGTTCGTCAGCCATAAAAATCATCAGGGCACTTGGTATTATCGGCGGCTGCAATATCCAGTTCGCTCTTGATCCAGAAAGCAAAGCCTATTATCTGATTGAGGTGAACCCTCGTTTAAGCCGATCATCTGCCCTGGCTTCAAAAGCAACCGGATATCCAATCGCAAAAATAGCAGCCAAGTTAAGCATTGGTTATCAGCTTCATGAGCTGAAAAATCCAGTTACTGGTTCAACGTTTGCCAGCTTTGAACCTGCTTTGGACTATATTACGGTTAAAATGCCGCGCTGGCCGTTTGACAAATTTCCGGAAGCAGAAAGAAAACTCGGAACGCAAATGAAGGCCACCGGAGAAGTGATGGCCATCGAGAGGAACCTGGAAGCGGCTTTGCAAAAGGCTGTCCGCTCTCTGGAGCTGGACACGGAAAGTATTTTTTTGCAGGAGCTTAAGACATGGGGGAGCGGGAAGCTGAAAAATCTTTTATTAGAAGCGGACGACCGCCGGTTCTTTGCGATCACCGAATTGCTCAGCAGGGGAACTTCAGTTGAAGAGATTCATGAATGTACGAAAATCAATTCATTTTTTCTTGCTTCATTTAAAAAACTAACTAACCTCGACCAGCAGATAAAGAGCAGTTCAATGAAAGACCTGGTAGTAAACCAGCTTTCTGAATGGAAAGCTGCGGGATTCTCTGACCAGACGATCGCAGCGGCCTGGAACGTGACTGAAAATGAAGTAAGACAAAAAAGGATTCAATCAGGAATCGTTCCTTCATATAAAATGGTCGACACATGTGCGGCAGAATTTACTGCTGATACGGCTTATTATTACTCAAGCTGGAGAGGAAAAAGTGACAAAACACCAGTGGACAAAGAAAAAGTTGCTATTATCGGTTCTGGCCCAATCCGGATCGGTCAGGGAGTGGAGTTTGATTATTGCTGTGTTCATGGCGTGCTTGCTTTGCAGAAGGAAGGCTATGAGACCATTCTGATCAATAATAATCCGGAGACTGTAAGTACTGATTTTGAAGTGGCGGATACGCTTTATTTTGAACCTCTTTCATTTGAGGACATTATGAACGTACTTGAGTTTGAAGGAGCCGAAAAAGCGATCCTGCAGTTTGGGGGACAGACAGCTATTAATGTAGCAAATCAGCTGGAAGAAGCGGGTATCCAAGTCCTTGGTTCAAGAGCAGATCTGATTGATGAGATGGAAAACAGGGAGAGGTTTTATCACTTTTTGAATAAATGCAGCATCCCTCATGTGCCAGGTGAAACCGCTTATGAAAGGCATGAAGTACTGGCATTCGCAAAAAAAATCGGATTCCCTGTCTTGCTGCGCCCTTCCTACGTAATCGGCGGAGAAGGAATGGTGATTGTTCATGATGATCACGAGCTGAAGGACTATTTGAACACACAGACCATCGAGTTTCCCGTCCTAGTCGACCGTTATATTTCAGGGAAAGAAGCAGAAGTAGATGTATTAACAGATGGAGACCAAGTATTTATTCCAGGGATTTTTGAACATATCGAGCCAGCGGGCATCCACTCTGGTGACAGTACAGCTGTTACACCTCCGGTAAGTCTGCAAAAGACCACGATTGATTTTATTGTCTCTTATACAGAAACGATCGCCCGCTCGATGCCGTTCAAAGGGATTTTCAATATCCAGTTTGTCATCGAGGGGAACGAGGTTTATGTCCTTGAGATCAACCCGCGTGCATCAAGGACCGCACCTATTTTTAATAAAATATCGGGTGTGAACGTTATCCAGTCTGCCGTTCAAGTCATGCTTGGCAAGAAGCTGGCTGAGCTCGGGATTGAAGAAGGGCTGAACGAAAACCACTATTTCGCAGTAAAAGCACCTGTATTTTCCAATGTTAAGCTCCCAGGCCTTTCGCCTAAAACAGCCCCTATTATGCGTTCAACTGGAGAGGTGCTTGGAATTGGAGATTCTTTAGGGGAAGCTGCACAAAAAGTCTTTGCAGGGTGCAATCCGGCTGCCAGGACAGGAGATGTTTCTTTGCCAGCCAGCCTTTATGCAGACGTAGAGGAAGATTCCCTTACTATAGAAGAAACACAACTTCTCCGAAATTGGAAAGAGAAAGGTGTGAGCGTCTATTTTCCATCACAGCTCCCTTTTTTTGAGTGGAATCAATACAGGCAGACCGGCATCTACTTATCAACGGGCAGCGACGAGCTTTCGCAGAAAAAGTTAATGGAGGCCAGTCTAGCAGGCAATTATATCTTTACACAATGGGAAACATGTACATTTTATCAGTATGGCCTATTGTCTTATAACGAAAATCCTATTCATATCAAAGAAAAACAAGAAAGAAAGGGAGTTAAACTATGAATCCGATGGCATCCATTGCGGAAACGTCACTCAAAGGCAAGGACCTGTTAACCCTGGCGGACTGGAAGGCGGATGAAATACAACAAATCCTTCACTATGCCCTTCAGCTGAAAAAAGAAAACCAGCCAAAACACCTGTTGGCAGGAAAAACCCTAGGAATGATCTTTGAAAAATCATCGACCAGAACCAGAGTCTCGTTTGAAGTCGGCATGCTTCAGTTGGGTGGGCATGCTCTGCACCTAAGTTCCCGTGACATTCAAATGGGAAGAGGAGAATCGATCGCCGACACCGCTAAAGTGCTGTCAAGGTATCTTGATGGAATTATGATCAGAACATTTAACCATGAGATTGTTGAAGAACTTGCTCTGCATGCAGATATTCCTGTAATCAACGGATTGACCGATGATTATCATCCATGCCAAGTACTTGCTGATCTCATGACCATTCTTGAATATAAATCCGCTTTTGCAGGAAAAAAATTAACGTATATTGGGGACGGAAACAACATGGCCCATTCCTTAATGATCGGCTCGGCTAAAGTGGGACTGGACTGTACCATTGTGACTCCGAAGAATTATAAGCCGAAAGCGGAGATTGTAAGTAAAGCGCAGGAAATTGCAAAAGAATCGGGTGCGAAGATTCTTGTGACCAATGATTTAAAAGAAGGCATACAACATGCCGATATCGTGTATACCGATGTATGGGCAAGCATGGGCTGGGAAGACGAAACCAATGAGCGTCTCAAAGCTTTCAAAGATTATCAAGTAAACAGCGAATCTTTATCAGGCGCAAATCCAGATTATATTTTCATGCATTGCCTGCCTGCACACCGAGGGGAAGAAGTGACAGGTGAAATAATAGATGGAAATCATTCCGTTGTCTTTGAGGAAGCAGAAAACCGTCTGCATGTTCAAAAAGCACTGCTTGCATCAGTCATGTAAGGGGATGAACACATTGGGGCTGGGTGAATAACATGTGTTAGTAAGGAGGTGCCCCATGTTTAATAACCAGAATCCTTATTATGCTCAACAGCAAGGTTTCCAGCCGCAAGGCTACCAGCAACCGCAACCGGGCTTTCAGCAGCAAGGCTTCCCGCCGAATCCTCAAATGTTCAAAAAGATGCAGAAGCTGTGCCGGAAAAACATTCAGCGATTTGTTTCGGTAACCATGCTCGATGGCAGTGTATACGATGGATTTATTGAATTCATGGACGGACAGAATATTTATTTTGCTTCTCCAATCATCGATGAGGGGCAGGACAGTGAAAGAGAGAACAACGAAACCGAATACGATTATCCATATTACGGGTTTTCGCAGCCTGTAAGAAGCTATGAAATTGAACGGTTTATCATCCCGGTATCCAACCTGGCGAACGTCACGCCTGTTCCATATTACTAATTTCTGAGCCAGCCATTATTGGTTGGTTTTTTTGTGTGTTTTTGGGAATAGTAATCAACGAAAATGTAAAAAGGAGTGTGGAAACATTGGGTCAGAATCATCAATTTAAACATGGGCAAAAGGCTCCAAACAATGGCATCTATGTAGAAATCGGCGAAACCGGAAGCATGGTCAACGATCCGCAAGAGGTCCAGCTTAGTACGGGGGATCCCTTTCCGAAAAATTCAAATCATAACCGTGTTTGGACGTATAAACGAAAGCCTTGATTCTGCTGAAAAAAGAGATTGGCGCGTAAATTGCCGGGATCGGCGAGTAAAAAGCTAAGATCGGCGCGTAAATCATCCTGATTGGCGCGTAAAAGAAAAAAGGACCTGGTATCAGGTCCTTTTTTCGCGGTTTTCGAATTCTTCTTTGACAGTCTTTAGAAGCTGTGGATTCGTCAGGAGGTCATAGCCGGTTAGTGCAAGTGATTTTGCACCGATGAGCATTCCATCATAGCCCTTTTCTGAATTGGCTGCAGTGCAAAATTCTCTCGTATGGAGATTATGAAAGGCATCCGTAATCTTAATATACGGGTGGATCGCTGGTATAACCTGGCTCACATTACCTAAATCGAGTGATCCATGGTCATTCCCTGTTTCAATTTCTTCGAGCGGAATGCAGAGTGAAACGAGATTTTTTGTAAACGCATCTGACATGGATTCATTCGTAAGCAGGTTGGCGTAGCCGAGTTCATAATGTGAGGCTTCCCATTCACAGCCCGAACTCATAGCTGCTCCTGCAGCACAGTCTTTTACTCTTCTCACCAGGTCTGGCAATTGTTCAACAGTGGACGCACGCACATAGAATTTAGCTTGTGTTCGATCCGGAATTACATTGGGTACGGTACCGCCCTGCGTGATTACTCCATGGATGCGGACATCTGGGGTGACCTGCTGTCGGAGAGCATTCACATTGTTAAACAATGAAATGACAGCATCCAGAGCATTGATTCCTTCATGAGGTGAAGCAGCAGCATGCGCGGATTTGCCCTTAAAGTCAAATTGCAGAGCTTCCATCGCCATACTCGATCCGCTTCGTTCAAAGGCTTTGTATGGATGGCACATGAGAGCAGCATCTGCACGGTCAAAGTATCCTTTATCGGTAAGGTGAACCTTGGCTCCTCCAGTTTCTTCTGCAGGCGTTCCATATACAAGTACTTTTCCTCCGGTCTCGGCGAGCACACGGCTAAGTGCAATTCCGGCAGCCGTACTCATCGTACCAATCAAATTATGGCCGCAAGCGTGGTCAATTTCCGGAAGTGCATCATATTCTGCAAGAAAGCTGATGGAAGGTCCGGATTGCCCGCTGTCATAAACAGCAATAAATGCCGTTTCCATTCCCTCGATATTCTGTTCAACCTCAAAACCAAATGATCTTAATGTGCCGATGAGTTTATTAGATGACTGATATTCATTATAGCCAAGCTCGGGATGCTCCCAAATATAGCGGGCAACTTCTTTAAATAAGTCAAAATTGTCATCCAGGAAAGCGGTAATGGATTCTTTCATTCGATAACCTCCAGATACGTCCTTATTATGAAAAAAAGCCCTTCACGGATGTGATGGGCTGCTATTTTGGTTATTCTGCAGTTTCTGCTTCATTTGGAAGTACAGCACCGATGATCATGATAAATACGGCAAAGATCACGCCAAATGTTGTAGCTTTTGCGAAGTCGTATGCTCCGCCCTGCATGGAAGCCAGTACATAAAATGCCATGTTGCTTAAAAGTAATGACCAGATTAACGTCCAGAAATAGCGCATTTAGTTCACCTCAGCTTTATGTAAACGAGTTCTTCTCTTGATATAGTAACAAAAAATCAATGTTTTGTCTTTAAATGTTTTAGGAAATCCGGCAAGAATAGGCATATCCCTTTTCCTCTTTCACAGAACAGACATAGAATAAGTAAGAAAACTTTGGATGAGGGGAGAAAAGTGAGTATCGAAGAGAGATCATTCAGCTTAGATGGACAATGGAATACAATACATCTTCCTGAACAGCCAAACGGTTTTGCTGTCATGGTATTTGGAGACTGCAATCATTTTGTTGATAATCATACAAGTTTATGGAAACAGAACACTGACCGGTTCATGCTCATCCGTACTCTGATGGAAATGGGATACACCGTTTTTTACTCTCATCTATACGGACGCAACTGGGGGAACCCAGAGGCTGTAAATCTTGCGAGAAGAGTTTACCGATATGTTCTGAAATATGAAATTCTAAATCCGAAGATTCATATCCTGGCAGAAGGAATGGGTGCTCTAACCGCACTCGATTTTATCAATGATATGGAAGGATACATCCGGTCTGCCATTTTTATCAACCCCTGCCTGGATCTTAAGGGGCATTTTCAGCAGGAAAAGCAAAACAAATTATTTTTGAAGCGAATCCGCAAAGAAATCAGCCAGGCTTACGGAATAAAAAACGAACAGATCGATGGATTTCTAGATAAAGAAATTTCTCGGTTCAACCTGAAAAGCAATGTACCGATTAAAATTTTTCATGATGCGGCAGGTTCGGTTTATCCTTTCAAAGTGCATAGCCGGCCCTTTGAATCCTCTTGCCTTGAAAAAGGTTTCTCTGTTTCGCTGACCATACAGATGCCGGGTAAAAGTGCAGAACGGTATACTTCCATCCCTTATTTTTACAGCCGCTTTGAGACCATCCTGTGACTTTATTGTTGCAGGTTTTTTTATGTGCTTTTCTTAAGATGCATACTCCTTAAGTTGAAAAATACGATATAGAGAAGGATAAAGAACGGAGGATTGTTCATGAAACGAGCACTCGTTACAGGAGCAGCAGGTTTTATTGGCTCCCACTTATGTACCAAACTTTTAGAGGATGATGTGGAGGTCATAGGAATCGATGGCTCCCAATCAACCGAAAAATTAGATTATATTGGAAGAAACGCAAACTTTGAACTCATTAATCAACGAATCGAACAGGCGGACCTGATGAAGATTATGCAAAAGGTCGATGTGGTTTTCCATCTTGCCTGTGGGATTCAGCCAAATGAACAATGGAGTGATATTGAAGATAGAGTAAAGGACCATGTTCATTGTATGCGGCTGTTAGCTGAATCAATAGACAGCCGAAAAACGAAATTCATCTTTTCCTCTTCTTATGATGTGTATGGAAAAAAAACAGGTGAAGTTACAGAGAACTCTGCAGCGAATCCGGAGACATTGTACGGATTGATTAAACTCACAGAAGAGAATTATATTCGGATGGCTGCTGCAAAAAAGCATTTTTCATACGTCATTCTAAGATTCCCAACAGTATATGGCCCTTGGCAGCCTGAGGGGATGACTTTTCAGCAGATCATCAGCGCAGACGAAGGAGAACGTGATGTTATGACGGTAAAAAAAGATTCTGTCACAGAGGATGCGATCTACGTTGAAGATGCCGTCAGAGCCTTATGTATGGCTGCAGAAAACGAAAGCAGAAATGCGATATATAATATAGTCAGCGGAACAAGCGGAGAATGGCGCAAAGGATTAAAACTCCTATCTATAAAAGAAGATGAAATTCCAAAAGAAAAGCGAAACATGGTGGTTGTAGGAGAAAAGGCGGCTAAAGAACTTGGATTCAGCTCAGATGTTAAAATCGAAGAAGGTTTGAAAAAGCAGATTCAGCATAGCAAGGAAAGGCTCAAAAATAGGTTTAAGGCATAAAAAGGGAAAATATGTTTTCCCTTTTTTTATTTATTCTTTATACTATTAAAGGGGATATCCGGCAAGCGAGGAAATGGAGTGAACGTCCAAAATGCAGATTAAAACATTGCTCCTGGCAGCTTGTATACTGTTAGGTCTCACAGGATGCCAGGAAAAATCTTCACAGAACCTTCAAAACACGGGACTCCTGATTCAGGATACAATCAATGATCAGGGCTGGGGTGACAAGGGGTATAAAGGGCTTTTAAAGATTCAGGATACATATGGGAATGAAGTTTTTTATAAAGAAAAAATAGAAACAAAAAGCCAGGTGCTTAAAGCGGTAAAAGAGTTTCAGAAGAAAAAGGTTAACCTCGTTTTTGGCCATGGTAAGATTTATGCTGATATCTTTGATCAGATCAGCAGTGATTTTCCCAAGATGCACTTTGTGAGCTTTAATGGAAAAGTACATGGCAAAAATGTGACGAGCATTCATTTTAATTCATATGGAATGGGTTTTTTCGCTGGAATGGCAGCAGCCAAAATGAGCCGCACCAACCATCTTGGAGTAATTGCCGCCCAGGATTGGCAGCCTGAAATAGATGGCTTTATAGAGGGTGCTCGTTACCAAAAGCCCAAGATTAAAGTGGATAAGAATGTGGTACACAGCTGGAGCGATGAACAGAAGGCTATCAGCACATTCCGTAAGATGGAAGCTTCCGGGGCAGATGTCTTCTATCCTGCAGGTGACGGATTTACCATCCCTGTTATTGAAGAAGTGAAAAAGAAAGCACTCTACGCGGTAGGCTATGTATCTGACCAATCGGATCTCGGCCGCGCTACAGTACTGACTAGTACGGTGCAAAATGTTGAATATGTGTATGGATTTGTCGCTGACAAGTTTAATGAAGGCGATCTGAAATCCGGGAATCTGCAATATGGATTTAAGGAGAAAGCCATTTCTCTGGGCAGGTTCAGCCCGCAAGTGCCTGCTTCTTTTGAAAAGAAGATAAAGCAGGAAATTGACGAATACAAAAAATCCGGAAAGCTCCCCAACGGAAAAGTAATGAAAGAACATGTATTGGAGGAAGAACAATGAATCAAGAACTCAATATGAAATTCATGCAAATTGCCATGAAGCATCTGCCAGAAGGAAAAGAGCTTTTGGAGAAAAAAGGAATGGAATTATCCATGGAGGATATCCAGCCTATGTTGAATCTTCTCCTTAAAGTAATGAACGATGCTTATGAGCTCGGAAAACAGGATTAAGAAATCGGAAAAAGGAGCCAACTCTGTGTTGGCTCTTTTATTTTTTCCTAAAGGCATTAAAGAGCGGTGAGACCTGCTGTGCTACTTTAACGGTCTGATCAATAACAGCCATCAGCTTGTTATAATCAAACGCCCCATCGTTCGTCCGGAATGCACTTAATAAGGGATTGGGTCGCTGAAAGGGCTGGCGGTAAGCCATAGGTATAAAGGGCGGCTCACTTGGAGGCTGTTCTCTTGTTTGCCGCGGTGGAGGAAATGGGCTTCTTGCATGCATCAGCGGCCTTGGATGCCTTGGTGAAGGAGGCCCATAGCGAGGCGAATTCAAATGTACCACTCCTTATTTTCAGACTGATTACCTCTCTCTCTAGGATATGCCCTGATTTGAAGTTGGTATCTTGTACCGGAAATCTCGGTACTGGACAAAAAACAAAAAATATCTTACATTAGTACCAGGTCTTAAAAATTGATACTAAGTTAGCTGGCGAACAAAATATAAAAAATAAACCAAAGGGGTAATGACATGAATGCTGGAATACTGGGTTTAGGTGCTTATGTCCCTGAGAAAGTGTTAACAAATTTCGATTTGGAAAAAATGGTAGATACAAGTGATGAATGGATTCGTACTCGAACAGGAATTGAAGAACGCAGAATAGCATCTGACGATATCAATACATCACACATGTCTGAAAATGCTGCACGAGAGGCGCTTAAAAACGCTGATATGAATGCAGAGGACATTGATCTGATTGTTGTGGCTACCGTCACTCCTGACAGGCCTTTTCCTTCCGTTGCTTGTATGATCCAGGATCGGCTGGGAGCGGTTAATGCTGTTGCTATGGATATAAGTGCAGCCTGCTCTGGGTTCATGTATGGAATGGTGATCGCTAAACAATTCATTGAATCGGGAACCTACAAAAATGTTTTGGTAGTCGGAGCTGAAAAATTGTCCAGAATTACAGACTGGAATGACAGAAATACAGCAGTGCTGTTTGGTGACGGAGCAGGTGCTGCTGTAATGTCGACAGTTTCTGAAGGCAGAGGGATCCTTTCCTTTGAACTGGGTTCAGACGGCAGAGGAGCGAAACACCTTTATCAGGACAAATATCTTTATATGAACGGCCGGGAAGTGTTTAAATTTGCTGTCCGCCAAATGGGTGAATCATCCATGAACGTTGTTGAAAAAGCTGGATTGACTAAGGATGATGTAGATTACCTTATTCCGCATCAAGCCAACATCCGGATCATGGAAGCAGCTCGGCAGCGGCTTGATCTACCGAAAGAAAAAATGGCAGTAACCGTAAATAAATATGGAAATACTTCATCAGCATCTATTCCTATGGCTATTTCTGATGCCTTAAAAAATGGTAAAATAAAAGATGATGATCTGCTAGTACTCGTTGGATTTGGAGGCGGCCTTACATGGGGTGCAGTTGCACTTCGGTGGGGAAGATAATAGCTAACTATTCTTCAAAGGAGAGTTGAATTAAAAATGAAAAGACGCGTAGTAATTACAGGAATGGGAGCCGTTTCTCCCCTTGGAAATAGTGTAGAAGAAACATGGAACCGAATCGTTGCAGGTGAATCTGGTGTTGGCCCGCTAACACGCAGGGACCGGGATAAATTCCCGGTAAAAGTAGCTGCAGAAGCTACAGAATTTGATCCCCAGGAATTCATGGACCGCAAAGAAGCAAGAAAAATGGACCGTTTTACTCAATTTGCAGTAGCTGCCTCTAAAATGGCAGTGGAAGATGCAGAGCTTGACATTACAGATGAGATCGCACCGCGTGTAGGGGTGTGGATCGGTTCTGGAATCGGCGGAATGGATACGCATGAAGAACAATTCCGTGTTTTTGAGAAAAAAGGCTACAGAAGGGTCAGCCCGTTCTTTGTACCGATGATGATTCCGGATATGGCAGCAGGACAGGTTTCCATTATTCTTGGAGCAAAAGGTATGAACTCCTGTACGGTAACGGCTTGTGCATCAGGTGCAAACTCCATTGGTGACGCGTTTAAAGTGATTCAGCGCGGAGATGCGGATGCGATGATCTGCGGAGGAACTGAGGCACCGATCACAGATATGGCATTGGCTGGTTTTTGCCAAGCTGGAGCACTCTCCTACAATGAGGATCCTGCAACAGCCAGCCGTCCATTTGATGCGAACCGCAGCGGTTTCGTCATTGGTGAAGGTGCAGGTATTCTTGTCCTTGAAGATCTTGAGTTTGCAAAAAAACGCGGAGCGAAAATTTACGCGGAAATCGTAGGCTATGCAGGCACCGGTGATGCCCATCACATTACAGCCCCGGCTCCAGGAGGAGAAGGCGGAGTCAGAGCCATGACACAAGCTGTTGAAGACAGCGGTCTTGCATTAGAAGAAATTGATTACATCAATGCTCATGGAACAAGCACAGATTATAATGATAAGTTTGAAACGATGGCGATCAAAGAAGTATTTGGAGAGCATGCTTATAAAGTGGCTGTCAGTTCAACAAAATCAATGACAGGGCATCTTTTAGGCGCGGCAGGTGGAATTGAAGCGATTTTCTCAGTAAAATCCATTCAAAACAGTATCATTCCTCCTACCATTAACTATGAAACAGCGGATCCGGAGTGTGATCTGGATTACGTGCCGAATGAAGCAAGAAAAGCAGAAGTTAACGCTGTGCTCAGCAACTCTTTAGGCTTCGGCGGCCATAACGCAACACTTATCTTTAAAAAATACAGTGAGTAGTACAAAATCTTGGTTGATTTTTTCAACCAAGATTTTTGTTTGTGTACAAAATGATGGTTGATTTTTTCAGCCAAGATATTTGTTTGTAATACAAAACCCTGGTTGATTCTATTAACCAGGGTTTTGTGTTCTTTTCGGGATTTTTCTTCCCATGCCATAGAATAAATTGGACAACCTCTGACTATACTGTTTTTAACAAAACGGTTAAGCGAGGGGTTGCAGATGTTATATTTACGAGATGTTTGGGTGAATTGGTTCGAAGGTGAAGAAAATGGCTATAACGTTTGTGAGTTCCATGAGTGGAGAAAGGATGACTTTATTGAATTGCTCGATCAAGTTCCAATCGTGAAAATGGATTCTTCACTCTTTCATTATATTGAAAATGAACTTAGCGATCTTCCAGATTCCCTTTTAGAGGAAGTACACCAAAAAGCATACGTAAGAAAAAACAACCAGAGAGTGCAGCTTGATCATTGTTTTATCATAACGGATGAGAAGAAAACGATGGTGATTGACACGATGGGCTATCGTATCCCGATACGAAAGAGCAGACTGATTCCGAGACAGGAACAGCTCGTCTATGAAATGGCGGAACAAATGGAGACCGCAACTTACACGTTCAAACCAGAAATCAAAGAAAAAGAGCATCATATCCTATCACCGGAACCGATTATCATGAGAGGGCTCACAAGAAAAGAAAGACAGTTAAAGCAGCTCTTGTTCATGGTGCTGGATCAGCTTCATACAACTAAAAATGTTGCGGAAGTGCGTTATTGGTATACGGAGTGGATGCCTGAGAATTACATGGCCATTCAGCGAATGGAATTTGAAGAAGCATGGGCAGCACTTTATTCTGAAATTAAAGACGGCTGGAGCGACCAGCATTATGCAATCTGTGAACGATTAGTAAAAGGGCAGCCTTACTTTGAAAAGATATGGGAACTTGAGAACGGGACACACGTAAACTGACCATGAAGCAATAAGGGGCTGTCCTGAAAGTCGAAAATTGACCTTCAGGCAGCTCCTTTGCCGTGAAAAATCTTCAATGAAAAGTTGATTGGAGTGCAAGGTGCGAGACTCCTGCGGGACTAGCGTGACAGGTGAGACTCCCGCAGGCGCTTGCGCCAAAAAGTAGGCGTTCACGCCGGTAAGGCTCACCGCACGCCCCGCGGAAAGCGAGCAGCCTGGAGCGGAGATCAAAAGCTATCAGACTTCTTGGACAGCCCCTTATTATGATCTTCAGGATTGAAGCCAGGGGTGGAGTTATGTGAATACTCATTTCGAGTAACGCTCAATTAAATCAAGATTCGGATTAAATCCCTAAATTAACAACTGCTTTTCCGCAAGATTCAAACTTCAAAAAACACATAGAAACCCCCACTTAAAGTGGAGGTTTCTTCACGTGTTCCGGGTTTTACACTCGTTTTCTGGCCAAGCCCATTGCACGCTCTGCTTTATTCAGCATTTTGTTTGCTGCCCGGTTGGCTTTTTCTGCCCCTTGGTCAAGGATTTGATCAAGTTCATCAGATTCGATGAGGCTGAAATACCGGTCTTGAATCGGTTGTAAACGTTCAATGATCGCTTTAGCTGTGCCTTCTTTAAAATCTCCGTAACCTTTTCCTTCATATTTGGTCTCCAACTCGGAAATGGACTCTCCAGAACAAAGAGAGTAGATTGTCAAGAGATTTGAGATTCCTGGCTTATTCTCTTTATCAAACCTAACGATACCTTCTGAATCAGTTGTCGCACGCTTGATCTTTTTTGTGATGACCGCTTCATTATCTAAAATAGAGATGAAGGCATTCACGTTCGGGTCTGATTTACTCATTTTTTTAACCGGATCAACGAGGGACATGATTCTCGCACCGACTTTGGGAATTCGAGGCTCAGGAATCGTAAAGATCTCACGGTACTTTTTATTAAAACGTTCTGCAAGATCTCTTGTAAGCTCAATGTGCTGTTTCTGATCATCCCCAACAGGAACTAGTTCAGTTCCATACAGCAGGATATCAGCAGCCATCAGCGGCGGGTATGTCAGCAACCCTGCAGAAACAGCATCTTTTCCTTTGGATTTGTCTTTAAATTGAGTCATACGTTCAAGTTCTCCAATATAAGCGATACACTGTAATATCCATCCCATCTTCGTATGAGCAGGAACCTCAGACTGAATGAATAGTGTAGACTTCTCCGGGTCAATTCCAACAGCCAGGTATAGGGCGGCAAGGCTGCGGCTGTTCTTTTTCAGCTGGACCGGGTCTTGCGGAACTGTAATTGCATGCTGGTTTACCACACAGAAGTAACAGTGGTTATCTTCCTGATAGTTTACAAAGTGCTGCAGTGCTCCTAAATAGTTACCAAGTGTGATCGTACCGCTTGGCTGTATGCCTGAAAATATAGTTGCCATAAAATATCCTTCTCCTTTTACTTCAAAATCAATACAAAAAGGCCCATCCATCCCATTAAAAGGGACGAATGGACCGCGGTGCCACCCTTACTTATTCATAAAGAATCTCTCAAAGCCGTACTGTCATACGGTGACCATTCTATCGTGCGGACAAACACGCCTGTTCCTACTGTAAGTTCAGACAGGAGCTCAAAAGCCCATTCCATGCTTATTCACTGCCTGTTTACACCAAACACAGGCTCTCTGAGAGCTTCAAAAACATGTACTTTTCTTTATCATCGCCAAGATCATTCAATTAAAATAAGTATAGTAAATTTAAGACAGAATTGCAACCAGGCTAGAGACCACAAACAGAAAAAGACCCGAAGAGAGGAGCGGAAAAACAAATTCTCCTGATACTCTTTCTGAAAGATAGAAGTTCGATTCGGTTTCATGGCTGCTTGCATACTCTGCAGACTTAGAGAAACTCTTCATAACTTTTTTCAGTGTCCTGGAAAACAGATCGAATAATCCTCCCCTGATGACAAAAAGGGTTAAGCCAATTAAAAGGAGGGCGAGGGAAACCATGAAAAGGTTGTTCACTAAATGAATGAGGTGGATCTTTTTTTCAGAGACAAGCTCTATAATGAGCGAAAGTATTATGGATCCCGCGGTTAATAACAATGAGGAAGTCAAGCGTGACATCAAATTTCTCCTATCTGAAAAATTCAAGTTTGTTTTATACATTTTAACATGAAAATTCACGAATGGAGTAATACTTTTTACCTAGTAAATCCCCCTGTCGATCTTCTTGAAGTGAGCTTTTTGATTCAAAACAGCGGGAGAGCGAAAAAAATATGGGGTAATAAAGGAGGATATATCACCAAACATTCTGGAAATTACTGTCTTAAAAACAGAAAGAAAACGACGGACAATAATAGGTCTTTATTCCTATTTTTTGTTAATAAAACGTAAATATTATGGGCTTTTTGTAAAAGTCGTAAAAAAAAGTATATGCATAATAGTTAGAAAACTTGTATAATACGGTTGTGGGCAAAATGTCTGATAATTCACGAAGCTTTGGTCCACTAATTAGGTAAACAGAAAAAGGGGAGGTCAATTCATGAAGAAGTCAAAATGGTCGTTACTTCTAACGATCGTGCTCGTATTGAGCGTCTTTCTTTCTGCGTGTAGCGGAAAGAGCGGTAAAGATGACAAAGCAAATGGCAATGCATCTGAAGGTAATGGTAGTTCATCTAAAGAAAAGGTGCTTAACCTGTTAGACTCATCAGAAATTCCGTACCTTGATAACATCATGGCGGATGACTCTGTATCTCTAAACGTTGCGAATAACGTTTACGAAGGTCTTTACACTTTAGATGACAAAGATCAGCCAGTCCTTTCTGGTGCTGCTGAAGAGCCGCAAGAAAAAGACGGCGGTAAAACATGGGTATTCAAACTTCGTGATGACGCTGTTTGGAGCAACGGTGAAAAAGTAACAGCAAATGATTATGTATTTGCTTGGAGAAAAGCTGTAGCGAAAGAAACAGCTACTCAATACTCTTTCATTTATCAAGTAGCAGGTATCCTGAATGCAGATAAAATACTTAACCCTGAAGACAAAATGTACAACAAAACGGATCAGCTTGGTGTTAAAGCAATTGATGACAAAACTTTAGAAATTAAATTTGCAGCTGACCCTGCATCAAAACCTTACACTAAAGCGGTTCTTTCATTCCCTACTTTCTATCCGCAAAATGAAGCTTTCGTTAAAAAACAAGGCAAAGAGTTTGCTCTTGAAGCAGACAAAGCGCTTTATAACGGCCCTTACACTCTTTCTAAATGGGAGCATGAAAAAGGCTGGCAGTTGAAAAAGAACCCTAAATATTGGGACAAGAACAACGTAAAAGTTGACACAATCAACGTAAACGTAGTTAAAGAAGAAGCAACTCGCATCAACCTGTTTGAAACTGGAAAAGCAGACCGTACTACCATTTCTGCTGAGTACGTGGATCAATACAAAGACAAGAAAGATATTTTCAGTACTGTTCCTGAATCAACATTATTCTTCTTGCGTATGAACCAAAAGAACAAAGCGTTGGCTAATGAAAACATCCGTCACGCACTAGATATGGGCTGGGACAAAAAACAGCTTACTGACGTTCTTTTAAACAATGGATCTGTTCCTGCTTACTTCCTAGTTCCTTCTAAGTTCGTTAACGGTCCAGATGGATCTGACTTCCGTGAGAAGTATGGCGACCTTAATAAAGGCGATGCTAAAAAGGCAAAAGAATATTGGGAAAAAGGCTTGAAAGAGCTTGGAACAAAGAAAGTAGATCTTACTCTACTTAACTATGACAGCGATACAGCACAAAAAGATGCGCAGTTCATCAAAAACCAACTTGAGAAAAACCTTCCTGGTCTATCTCTAAAAATTAAGCCACAACCATTCAAACAAAAACTTAAGCTTGAAGAGAAACTTGATTACGATATCTCTTATGCTGGTTGGGGACCTGACTATCCAGATCCAATGACATTCGTAGATATGTTCGTAACTAATAGTCCTCATAACGAAATGGCTTACTCAAACAAAAAGTATGACGACCTAATCAAAAAAGCTTCATCTGAAACAGATCTTAAAAAGCGTTGGACTATGATGCAAGACGCTGAAAAAATCTTGATTCAGGATGATGCAGCAATCAGCCCGATGTACCAACGTGGTCTTGCTTACATCACTAAGCCAAACCTTAAAAACGTAGTAAACCACTCATTTGGCGGAGATTTCAGCTATAAAAACTGGGATGTTAAGTAAAAAATAATATTAAATGGTTAAATAGCTATACGCGGAGAGTATATGTCAGTAAGCCATATACTCTCCTTTTAACTGCAAAATTCTCACTAGTTGAAATTTGTCGAACTTTCAAATAAAACTATTGTAGGATATTGTAATCTCAACTATTATAGATATATAGGTATATAGCTGGGGTTTATTATTAGGAGGTGCAATAGTGGTTCGTTTTGTACTCAAACGCATGGTTTACATGTTGATCACACTATTTATTATTTCTTCATTTACGTTTTTCTTAATGAAGCTGCTGCCAGGTTCTCCGTTTAACAACGAGGAAAAATTGACAGCAGAGCAAAAAGTTATCTTGAATGAAAAATACGGGCTGAATGATCCGATTCCTGTACAGTACTTTAACTATATGAGCAATCTCGTAAAAGGGGACGCGGGTGTTTCCTTCCAGTATGACAACCGGCCTGTATCCACTATGATTACAGAGAGAATTGGGCCTTCTGCTGTTCTGGGTGTTGAAGCAACTATTTTTGGAACGATTATCGGATTGATCCTAGGAATTGCCGCTGCATTAAAGCAAAATTCGGCGATTGATTACGTTTCTTCACTATTTGCTGTATTAGGGATATCCATTCCTTCATTTGTATTTGCCGGTGTTCTTCAATATTACGTGGGAGTTAAGCTAGATTGGCTGCCCGTAGCCCTTTGGGATGGTCCGAAATATCATGTTCTGCCAGCACTTTCGTTATCGGTTTTTGTAATAGCAACAGTTGCGAGGTTCATGAGAACGGAAATGCTAGAAGTGTTGGGACAAGATTATATTACAACTGCTAAATCCAAAGGTTTAAAAAATATTGTTGTTATTTGGAAACACACGATTAGAAATGCAATGATTCCGGTAGTAACTATTTTAGGGCCTCTTGCCATCAACCTGATCACAGGTACGCTGATCATCGAACGAATTTTTGCAGTGCCTGGCCTGGGATACCAATTCGTAGGTTCGATCACACTTAATGATTATCCGGTAATTATGGCAACTACCATTTTTTATAGTGTATGTTTCATTGTAGTCATTTTAATTGTTGACATTTTGTACGGAATTATTGACCCGAGAATCAGGGTTGCAGGAGGCAAGGAATAATGAGCATGCGTGAAAAACAACTTAACAATGATTTGTTCCAGCCTGCGGTGATCTCTGCGGAAGCTTCTGAAAAAATAACGAAAGAGAGCACTTCCTTTTGGCAGGATGCCAGAAGACGTTTGTTTGAAAACAAGGGAGCTGTTGCTGGGCTTATCATCATCGTAGCTATTCTCCTTTTTGCCTTTTTAGGTCCAGTTATGAGTCATAACGGCTTTGATGATCAAGACACAAGCAGAACCAATTTGCCGCCGCGTATTCCTTTACTTGAAAAGGTAAGCTTCCTTGGTGTTGATGGTGTGGACATCCGAGGCGTCGATCAGTATAAAATGAAAAACCAGACAAAAAATTACTACTGGTTTGGAACGGACGCTCTGGGCCGGGATCAGTTCGTAAGAATATGGAAAGGGACACAGATTTCTCTTTACATCGCATTCTTAGCTGCAGCCATTGACATGATTATTGGTGTAGCTTATGGAGCCATTTCAGGTTTCTTTGGCGGACGAACGGATAATATTATGCAGAGGATTATTGAGATCGTAGTCGGTATCCCCAACTTAATCGTCATTATCCTTTTCATTCTAATTCTTGATCCAGGTATTTTATCCATCACAATGGCATTGGTTATTACAGGCTGGACAACAATGGCCCGTATTGTACGCGGACAGATCTTAAAATTGAAAAACCAGGAATTTGTAATGGCATCAAAATCATTGGGGGCAACAAGTTCCCGTATTTTGACAAAGCACATGTTCCCGAATATTTTGGGTGCGATCATCATTACATCCATGTTTACTATTCCTAACGCTATTTTCTTTGAAGCATTCCTAAGCTTTATCGGACTTGGACTTGCTCCTCCAACAGCTTCTCTAGGGTCATTAGTAAACGAAGGATTTAAATCATTACAGATCTATCCTCACCTAGTAATGTACCCGGCTGTCATTATCTCGTTGATCATGATCAGCTTTAACCTATTGGGTGACGGATTACGTGATGCTCTGGATCCTAAGATGCGTAAATAGGGGGAGAAAATATGAAGAATATATTAGAACTTAACAATCTTAATGTCTCCTTTCATACATTTGCAGGAGAAGTAAAAGCGGTTCGCGGGGTAAGTCTGCATCTTGAAAAGGGTGAGTCCCTTGCGATAGTAGGAGAATCCGGATCAGGTAAATCTGTTACTTCGAAAGCAATCATGCGATTATTGCCTGAAAAAACGAGTGAGATTAAGGAAGGCCAAATCTTTTTTGAAGGAAAAGATCTAGTGAAGCTCTCCAACCGCGAGATGGAGAAAATCCGTGGTTCTGAGATTTCTATGATTTTCCAGGATCCGATGACTTCCCTAAACCCGACGATGACAGTCGGGAAGCAAATCATGGAAGGTCTTCGCAAGCATCAGAACTTGTCTAAGAGCGAAGCGAAAGAAAGAGCAATCAATCTCTTAAAGCTTGTAGGAATTCCAAATCCGGAACTCCGCATTACAGAATATCCTCACCAATTCTCTGGTGGGATGAGACAGCGTGTGGTCATCGCCATCGCGCTTGCGTGTAACCCAAAAGTATTAATCGCCGATGAGCCAACAACGGCACTTGATGTTACGATTCAGGCACAGATCCTTGATTTAATGAGAGATCTGCAGCAAAAGACCGGAACAGCTATTATTCTGATTACCCATGATCTTGGTGTAGTAGCCAATCTTTCACAAAGGGTCGCGGTAATGTACGGTGGAACGATTGTTGAAACAGGTACAACGGATGAAGTGTTCTACAATCCTAAACATCCTTACACTTGGGGATTACTATCCTCCATGCCAAAGTTAAACACGAACGACAAAGAATTGCTGGCGATTCCTGGTACGCCGCCAAACTTGCTTAATCCGCCGAAAGGCTGCCCGTTTGCTGCACGCTGCCCTTATGCGATGCAGGTTTGTGTGGACCATATGCCGGATGCCTCAGACGTTACTTCAACTCATAAATCGGCTTGCTGGCTGCTGGATGAGCGTGCGCCTAAGGTAGAACCGCCTGAAGCTGCATTAGTAGGAGGTGCCCGTTAATGGCAGTTGTAGAAAGAGAGAAGTTATTAGAAGTCAAGAACCTGAAAAAGCATTTTAGAGTTGGCAAGAATGCTGTGTTAAAAGCAGTTGACGATGTTAGCTTTGATATATATAAAGGTGAAACACTCGGACTTGTTGGAGAATCCGGCTGCGGAAAATCTACGACTGGAAGAACGATTATTCGTCTATACGATGCTACAGACGGCAATGTCGCCTATGAAGGTGTTGATGTTCATGGCAAAAAGTCCGGTAAAGAATTAAAATCCTTTAACCGCAAGATGCAAATGATCTTCCAGGATCCCTATGCATCCTTAAATCCAAGGATGACGATCAAAGATATTATTGCCGAGGGAATAGATATCCACGGTCTGGCAAAGAACGACAAGGAACGTATGGAGCGTGTTTACGAGCTTCTTGAAACGGTAGGGCTGAACCGTGCACATGCCAGCCGTTACCCGCATGAATTCTCAGGCGGACAGCGTCAGCGTATCGGTATTGCCCGTGCCCTTGCAGTGGATCCTGATTTTATCATCGCTGACGAACCGATCTCAGCGTTGGACGTATCCATTCAGGCGCAGGTTGTAAACCTGCTTATGAAACTCCAAAAAGAACGCGGACTAACGTATTTATTCATCGCCCATGATCTTTCCATGGTTAAACATATTTCCGACCGCGTGGGTGTTATGTATCTTGGAAACATAGTTGAGCTTGCAGACAGTGATGAGCTTTATGAAGAGCCTCTGCATCCGTATACTCAAGCGCTTCTTTCAGCCATACCTGTTCCGGATCCTGAAGTAGAACGAAGCCGCGAGCGAATCATTCTTGAAGGTGATATTCCGAGCCCAATCAGCCCGCCAAGCGGATGCCGTTTCCGTACGCGCTGTCCGCATGCCATGGATGTTTGCGCAAGTACAGTTCCTAAATGGCAGGAAGCAAGAGAAGGCCACTGGGTAGCTTGCCATCTTTATGACAATGAATTGAACAAAGAGAATAAACAGTAACAAATGACGCGATCTCCTGTATATCAGGAGGTCGTTTTATGATATGTTTAAGGAGGGTTATAAGGATTATTTGAAACGAGGTAATTGAATGAATATCACTTTTATTCTGGATAGTGCAAGCGACTACTGTGTAGATCATCATACATTATCCGTCCCATTTGTCATTGTTCCGCTTAATATTACTTTTAAAGACGGTCATTTTTTAGATGGGGTCGATATCAGTATGGATGAATTTTACGAGCGGATGGCAAGAGAGGAGAATCTTCCTAAGACAAGCCAGCCATCTCCACAGGCTTTCTATAATGCTTTTCATTCTGAACTTGAAAAAGGAAACGAGCTGATTTATCTAGGACTTTCATCAAACCTGAGCGGTACTGTGCAAAGTGCCGGAATCGCGAAAGGAATGCTAGATGAAGCCGTCCAGCATAAAGTGCATATTATCGATACAGGAACAGCTTCTGCAGGAATTCATGTATTGCTAAAAGAAGCGGAAAAACTTGTTCAGCAAGGCAAGAGTGCTGAAGAAATAGTAGCATCCATCAATGAGAAAAAAGAAACGGTTTTGGCTTATGTACTATTGGAAACGCTGGAAAATGTGAAAAAGGGCGGCAGGATATCTGCTGTTCAGGGAGCCATTGCTGACTTTCTGAATATAAAACCCCTTCTTTCCGTACAGGACGGAATCGTTGAAACGGTTGGAAAGTACAGAGGGAAGAAAAAAGGATTAATGAAACTGAAAGAATTGCTGCAGGAATGGAAGCAAAAGCATCCTGAAAAAGAGCTTTTTATTATTCATAGTCTTCCTTCCAAAGAAGAAGTAATTAAGGAGTTTGGTGAACTGTTTACATTCTCTGCGTTTAAATCGATCTCGTTCACCCGATTTGGCAGTACGATTGGTACGTATGCAAGCCAAAACGCGATCGGGTTCATCTTTCATTAATATATAAATAAAAACACTCCGTATGGATATGATCTATACGGAGTGTTTTAGGTTTTGTGTCTCATAATGAGCATCCACCAATCGGTCCAGATTTTTAATTCGGTTAAGTGCCGTACTTTTATCCAGTTTTCGATAATGATGCAAACCGCCAGGCTCCTCATCTGCTTCGTCGGCAAGCGCAACTACACGCTGTAGCGGCAGAAGCTGAAGCTGTCCTTCCGGCAGATAAGAATCAGTGTGCAAAAGAATGGCTAACGCAATCTCTTTTGCTTTCCTTGGATCTTCTCCCAGCTCAATGAGCAGTTTATGCGCTCTTTCAGCACCTTTAATGGCATGAATGTCATTTTCTTTATAAAGGGAGTAATCCCATTGGCCGTTTGTATACCAAGTATAGTGGCCGACATCATGAAGAAGTGCAGCTTTTGTTGCGAGATCCGGGTTGACGCCATGCTCTTTAGCGAGTGAAAACGCATGGTATGCTGTTGAGATCGCATGCACAAGGCCAGAACGGTCCAAGTATTTCTGAGCATATGGATGAAGAAATATATCGGTTAATGTCACGTTTCTCATCAATTTTTCTCCTTTCTGCAAACTCCTCGAACAGGCAGGATACGAGGGATGCTAAAAATGTATATTGTTAAATACTATACCACCGTTTTGCCTCTTAATCAATAAAATAAAACAAAAAGGGGCTGTCCAAGAAGTCTGTAAGCTGTTGATTTCCGTTCCAGGCTGCTCGCTTTCCGCGGGGCGTGCGGTGAGCCTTACCGGCGTGAACGCCTACTTTTTGGTGCAAGCACCGGCGGGAGTCTCACCTGTCACGCTAGTCCAGCAGGAGTCTCGCATCTTCCACTTCAATTAACTTTTCATTGAAGATTTTTCAAGCCAAAAAGGGGCTGCCTGAAGGTCAATTTTCGACTTTCAGGACAGCCCCTTTCCATTAACTTTGTTAAAGCATATTGTTGACTTTCAATCATATTGGGCATCGCATACTGATCATTAAAAGAGATCCTCAAGTCTTTTTCTTCAATCACACCCCACCAAAACAACACATGAACTAACAGAGCTTTTCCATTAAAAATATTCCTTCCAGCGCTTTGAAACCAATTGGTCAATATCTGGCCGTGTTTCAACCGTTTCGGGATAAAAAGGCTTCATTCTTGCATCGATAATGACTGGTCCGCTGTATTTAATTTTATTTCGTACAACCTCACATTTGGCGTAAAGATCATATGCTGGATCAAAACGCGTAAAGGTTGTCCATAAAAATTGGGATTGAGATGAGGCGATGGAGGCATCGTCCACTAAAAACACCAGCTGCCATTTATTAAGCTGCTGTTCGCCAGCTTGAAGCAGTTTTTCACCAAATTCGGGTTCTTCTTCAAATGTTGGTCCAGAGACACATAAACAGCCTCCGCAATACGCCTGGACGTCATGAATTCCTGGAATGGTTCCACCTTCATATACTCTTTTCAGTTCTCGTACGGGCACTCCAAGCCCTGTCATGATCGCTTTGCTGCCGGTGTTGAATTTTCGTCCTGTATAATCCAGGGTATCCATTGATGTATCATGCAGGATCAGCAAATCACGCTCAGGCAGGAATCTCTCTAACACCGCTTCGAGAAGCTGGGAGAAATCCTGAAGATCCACTTCCTTATTGGTTACCATAAGAAATTTAGTTAATGTAAGCTGACCCTCACCCATGATTCTTAAAGCATGTGCGAGCCCTTCCTTATAATAGGATTCTCGGACAACTGCACCTGCAAGGGCGTGAAAGCCTGTCTCTGCATAGGTCCACAATTGTTTAACACCATTCATGACAACCGGGAACAGAGGGCTCATCAGCCGCTGAAGATATTCACCGATAAAGTAGTCTTCTTGTCTTGGCTTTCCAACCACTGTTGCGGGGTAGATGGCGTCTTTTCGTTTCCACATATGGTTCACATTGAATACAGGGAAGTCGTGTGCCCATGAATAATAGCCGTAATGGTCACCAAAAGGCCCCTCGGGTTCCCTGATATGTGGTGGAACAACTCCTCCAAATGCAAACTCTGCTTCAGCGATCAGCGGATGGGAATAACCCGGCGCATGTGTAAGGTTTAGCTTGTCTCCCATCAGCATAGAGGAAAACATAAGCTCCGGAACTGCTTCAGGGAGCGGAGCAATTGCGCTGATCATTAGGGAAGGAGGCCCGCCAAGGAATAATGTTACAGGAAGCTCCTCGTTTTTTTGTTCAGCGGCAAAGTGGTGGAAGCCGCCCCCTTTATGAATTTGCCAGTGGATGCCGGTTTTTTTTTCTTCTTTAATCTCGATTCTATACATTCCAAGATTGTGCTCGTGTTTATCAGGATGTTCGGTGTAAACAAGAGGGAGCGTAACAAACGGGTTACTGTCCATATGCCAGCCGGTTAAAGCAGGAAGCTTCTTCATGTTCACGTCAGCTGTGTAGGTTTCCATGATTGGAGCTTTTGCCGGTTTTACAGTTCTTGTGCCAATTTTCAGTACGTCTTTGATCATCCCTTTTTTTCCCCACAGTTTTGAAGCAGAAGGAGGGAGAAGGTCATCAATTGATGCGACCAGCTGCTTAACAAGAGCTTCCGGTTTAGGGCCGAACGCCATATCTACACGGCGGATTGTTCCGAATAGATTGGTTACAACAGGGATATCACTGCCTTTAACATTCGTAAAAAGCAGGGCTGGCCCCTGTTCATCGATGACCCTTCGGTGAATTTCTGGGATTTCAAGGTATGGATCAACCTCGGCTTTTATTTCAATAATTTCATTTTCTTTTTTTAACTGCTGAATAAACGTTCGTAAATTGATATGCATGAATCTCCACCTCTAGTATGTATAATCTTCTTTTATCTTCACAAAAAAACAACTTCTCGTAAAGTAGAAGTTGTTTACCGGTTTCTTCTTTGTACGTTACTCCAATTGGACTGAAAAGATTTAGAGTGGTCTACGAATTTAAAAACAGATCTTCCGCCGAATACTTTAAGTGAGAACCAATGTGCGAGTATACCCATAAAAGCAGTCAATCCGATGACAAAAACAGCGAGCAGGAGTAAATCACGGAAAAACATCACCATCTAATCCCTCCATTGAAAAGGCATACATTTCCTCTTTATTGTATAAGATGTTTATCCCTTTGGAAAGAGGGAAAACTAAATCAAATTCTATTTACTCTCTCTATAACTAAATCATTTCAGTTAGGAGCTGTCAGGACAAAATGAACTGGTACGAAAAATTAAATCAATATTTCCCAATTGAAGAAATGAAATCTCAAGAACATATGGAACTCCTTCTAGAAGACAAAGGAGATATTTATCATAAAGATGAAGGCCCCCATCATGTGCTGATGTATGTAGAACTGGATGATTTTATTTTCATTGATTATTTGTTCGTGTCTAAAGAATCACGCGGCCAGGGGCTGGGAAAGACCTTGCTGAAAAAGCTTAAAGAAAAAGAAAAACCGATCATACTTGAAGTAGAACCCATTGACTATGAAGATACAGATACCGAAAAACGGCAGCGGTTCTATCGGCGTGAAGGATTTAAGCATGCATCAAAGATTGGTTACAGAAGAAAGTCACTTGCTACTGAACAAGTGAATGAAATGGAGATTTTGTATTGGGCTCCCAAAGGGGAAAGTGAAGAAAGTATTTATGAAAACATGAAAAAGACGTATAATGAGATACACACGTACAAAGATAAAGAATTGTACGGTAAAGCTTATCAGGATGTAGCCGATGTGCTCACCTTTCAGCACGGTAAAGACGCCATAACCGAGTAATTTCTATGGCAAGGAGGTATCTGCATGAAAGCCAAGGATAAGAAAAAACAGAGTAAGCGGGAACTATTGAAAGAGATGTTGAGAAAGAATTTAAAAGGCTTATCCACGGGTCCGAAAAAAGGGCCGGCATCTCAATTCAAATCAATTGCATAAAGTGATTATGGGATGAAAACTTTTTCATCCTATTTCTTTTTATGTTTTGTGAAACTTTTTTCGGGGTAATACGTCTATATAGATGGAACACATTGTTTTAGTTGGGTTGTATAAGTTTTATTACATTTTTGTGAAGACCTTTCTTGTTTAAAGAAAATGTAGTATAATAAAAAATATGATTTAATAACTATTTTAAAGTAGGGGTTAAATCAGTAGGATGGGGAAGGAGAAGATCCATATGGTTACTTTATTTACTTCGCCGAGTTGTACATCTTGTCGTAAGGCAAAAGCGTGGTTAAAAGAGAATGACATTCCATACCAAGAAAGAAATATCTTTTCAGAGCCTTTGAGCATAGAGGAAGTAAAACAAATCCTTCGTATGACTGAGGATGGAACGGATGAAATTATTTCAACCCGTTCAAAAACATTTCAGGAATTAAACTTGAATGTCGAGACGATGCCTCTACAGGATCTGTATCAGCTTATCGCAGAAAACCCAGGGCTTTTAAGACGGCCGATTATCATGGATGAAAAACGACTCCAGGTAGGCTATAATGAAGATGAAATCAGAAGGTTTTTACCTAGAAAAGTCCGTACGTATCAATTGCTCGAAGCACAGCGTATGGTTAATTAAAAAAGCTTCTACAGATTAACTTCTGTAGAAGCTTTTTTTATCAATCATTTATGTTTTCCGGTCCTCATCGATTTTGAAAGAACGCCTGCAGCAATCACTCCGATTACGATAATGATGCTGAATGCGGATTTGATGTGGGGGCTGGACAGGAATAAAGGCTGAAGTTCTTTTTCCGAACAGATCATACCCGCTGCTGTGTAGGCCAGAATACCGGCGCCGATATAAATCAGAATTGAAAAGCGTTCCATCATATGAAGGATGGCCTTGCTTCCCCATATAATAATAGGTACAGAGATGATAAGACCAATCACGACGAGCTGAACCGATCCATGTGAAGCACCAGCAATAGCCAGTACATTATCAAGGCCCATTGCAATATCGGCTACAACAATGGTTCGGATGGCGCTGATCAACGACATGCCTGGTTTAATATTATTTCCGTTTTCATCATGTACAAGCAGCTGGAAGGCGATGTAAATTAACAGAACTCCCCCTGTCAGGTAAAGAAGGGGAACCTTGAGCAAATAGACCACAAGAACGGTTAAGATGATTCTGACGATGATTGCGAGGCCTGTCCCAATAAAAATCGCTTTATTTCTTTGATGCTCAGGCAAATTACGGCTGGCCAGAGCGATTACAATCGCATTATCTCCCCCAAGCAGAATATCAATGGCGATGATCTGTAAGAGGGATATGAGGAAATCTGTTTCCACGAATGCCAAACCCCTTTCAAGTGCTAAACGGGACTATGTATGTTAAAATGTACAAAACTTCTTTCAAATTAAGACCATTTATTTTTCCGAAAAGTCATTTAATCGTTAAAAGAGCCCGTTTAATCTAAAAAAAAGGGCAAAAAAATGGTCAGCATTTTTATTTCCAACTTCGATGTTTTGTCATAGAATAGAAGTACAAGAATGAGCCAGCTTTGGATTGAATTTTCTTTTTTTAGGGAAAAGTGACAATACATCATACCCAGGGGAAATTATCCCTTCATAGGTTACAATACGGTTAGAAGGGAGAGAACGAAATGGAAATAGAAAGAGTCAATGAATTTACAATTAAATTTTTCATAACGTATAGAGATATTGAAGACCGAGGTTTTGATCGTGAGGAAATCTGGTCCGACCGTGAGCGGGGGGAAGAATTGTTCTGGGAAATGATGGACGAAGCCCACCAGCAGGAACAGTTTCCTTTAGAGGGTCCGCTTTGGATTCAGGTGCAGGCCATGGATAAAGGGCTGGAGATTATTGTAACCAGAGCACAGATGTCAAAAGACGGCACCAAGCTTGAATTGCCTCTAGGTGATGAAAAAATCGATCTTCCTGTAGATAAAAATATCGAAAAGATGCTTGATCAGCAGTTTACGCCAGATGATAAAGAGGAAGCTGAAGATATTGAACTTGCAGACGAAGATTATTTGTCCTTTCTGTTAATCTTCAGTGATTTTGAAGATATGATCATGTTATCCCACAACATTGACAGTTCTTTATTCGCAAATTCCCTTTATCACTTTGATAATAAGTATTACTTGTATGTTACGTTCAATCCAGAAACAACGGATAGGGAGCAGGATGATTTATTATCTCAGCTGCTCGAATATGGCACAGATTCTGATGCATCCATCCATCGAATTCAAGAGTACGGAAAACAGATTATTGCTGAGCGGGCCCTTGAAGACATTTCGGCTCACTTTACATTGTAAGCACGCACCGATTTCATTACTTGGAATCGGTGTTTTTATTTTGAAAAACGCCAGTTCCTTGTTTACTCCAACAAGAGCTGGAGCTGGACAATATATCTATGCAGCTCATTGAAAAAAACAGACGATTATCGCCTGTTTTACTTAACTAGCTTCCATTGGTGCTGCCGATTGCGGGTTTTGGTCTTGCCGCCGTGTGAAATTTCTATTGTGTAAGGTTTTAGTTCAGGAAACGTTGAACCTTCTTGAAGTTCCACACGCTGTCCTCTTTTTACTTTGCCGCCGCCATGGCCTGCTTCAGCATATGTCCCGTTTACGTTTACGGTTTCTCCGGATTTAAACATGATCATACCTTCTTTCTGTTCATATTTAAGCTCACAAGTTGAATGATAGTCTGACAAATATAGTATAGCAATACATGAAAATATTTCCACTCTAAATCGACCATCTTCTTGAAAATGGGATTTCTTTACCATAAAATAAAAGAAAAAAGAGGTGATGCTATGCTTGTTGCCCATACGAGCACAGGTAAAAGAATCAGTCTTCATACCGGCTACTCGAAAGAAGAGCTGAGGTCTATTCAAAAAAGCAGCGGTTTTTATTGTCCCCAATGCAATGAAAAAGTTCAGATCAAAGCGGGAATCATGAAGATCTGGCATTTTTCACACGTTCCCGGCGTTACCAATTGTACTTTATCCAGAGGAGAATCAATGTACCATCTGCTCGGCAAAAAGCTCTTGTATGAACATGTCAATAAGGAATTTCCCAATGCACTTCTGGAACCATTCTTTCCGGATATCTCCCAGCGCCCCGATATATGGATACCACCCCAGATTCCCATAGAGTTTCAATGCTCTGCTATTCCATCCCCCATTTTGATTGAAAGATCCAAAGGCTACATCAGCAGGGGAATGACCCCTTTTTGGATCCTCGGTAAGAAAAGGCTTAAAACACTTAGTTCCACTACTTTTCAGATCTCATCATTTGATTGGCTGACCGCGCGAATTTCTTCTGTTAACCACTTGCCCTCACTTTATTACTTCTGTCCTGTTGAAGCAAAAGTGTATCATCTCTCCTCCATTGTTCCTGTTACATCAACAAGAGTGTATGGAAAGCTTGATTCATATCCCCTATGTGAATATTCCTTTCAAACTCCTCATCATCTTCAACCATCAAAAAGAGATTCCCCATTGTTTCAAGTTAAATCCTGGCTGAACGCAAAAAAACAATGGAGACTCCACGCCTTTAAACAAAACCATCAAACCTACCGCCAACTGAAAATCCTCTTTTTTAAAAATCATTCAACGCTTACTTACTTTCCTTCTGAAGCAGGGATGCCTGTCCCTTTTGCTTATACTCTAAAGGAACCTTCATTTATATGGCAGTCATATGTGCTGCTGTACTCCATCATTCCTGTACAGATTGGTGAATCCATTCAGTTCTCCAGCGTATTTAACCATATGAAATGGCTTATCCATAAAAAAATAATAACTCTGCGGGAACTGCCGCTCATTGCAGATGTACATTATTCATTTGCTGTCATGCATTATCTTAACCTGCTTTGCTTTTATGGGATCATTAAACGAGTTGGAAAAAAAGAGTTTGTAAAGATCAGAGACCCCGTTTTCCCAAATACGATGGATCAGGCATTGGCCAATGATTTTATTTTAATGGAGTCGGGGGTAAAACATGGTGTGAATATTCTGTTTTCTGGTAAAATGTAGGTATGCACGAAATTAAAGCAGGAGGTGCCGCTGCATGGCTCAAACAAAATCAAAATCTCTTCCGAAACGAGAAGAATTATTACAGCAGGATACATGGGATCTTGAAGCCATTTACGCAACAAATGACAAATGGGAAGAAGAATTCAATGAAGTTAAAGGCCTGTTGCCTGAATTGAAGGAATTTCAAGGAAAACTTGGAGAATCGGCAGAAACGCTCTATCATTACTTTCAAAAACAGGACGAGCTCACAAAAAAGCTTGGGAAGCTCTATACATACGCCCATATGCGGTACGATCAAGACACAACAAACTCTTTTTACCAAGGATTGAATGACCGGGCATCAAATCTAGCAACTCAGGTAAGCAGTTCTTTATCATTTGCTGTACCGGAAATTCTGTCGTTGCCCGAGGAGACCATTCAAACCTATGTTAAAGAGTATAAAGAACTGGCCTTATACAAGCATGCCTTGGATGAAATCAACCGCCAGCGGCCGCATGTTCTTTCTAAAGAGGAAGAAGCTCTTCTGGCTGATGTCAGTGAAGTGACGGCAAATGCCAGTACCACATTCGGAATGCTCAACAATGCCGACCTTAAATTTCCTGAAATCAAAGATGAGAACGGAGATGAAGTCGAGGTTACACATGGCAGGTACATCCGGTTTCTGGAAAGCAGCGACCGACGTGTAAGGGAAGATGCGTTTAAAGCTGTTTATGGAACGTATGATAGATTTAAAAATACATTTGCAAGCACGCTGGCAGGTACCGTGAAAAAAGATAACTTTTTTGCCAGGACAAGAAAGTTTGAGTCTGCAAGGCAGGCCGCTTTAGACAGCAATAATATTCCTGAAGAAGTGTATGAAAATCTCGTTAAAACAGTGAATGACCATCTTCATCTCCTTCATCGTTATGTCGACATCCGAAGGCGGGCACTGAATGTAGATGAACTTCATATGTACGATCTGTATACACCCCTAGTTCAGGATGTGAAGATGGAAGTTCCTTATGAGGAAGCGAAAAACCTTGTGTTAGAAAGCCTGAAGCCGATGGGCGAAGAGTATGTGGGTATCGTGAAAGAGGGCTTGGAAAAGCGCTGGATTGATGTACATGAAAATGCAGGGAAACGAAGCGGAGCCTATTCATCTGGAGCATACGGGACGATGCCTTATATCTTGCTGAACTGGCAGGACAATGTTAATAACCTGTTTACATTGACACATGAAATAGGGCACTCGGTTCACAGCTATTATACGAGAGAATATCAGCCATATCCTTATGCTGATTATTCCATCTTTGTCGCTGAAGTAGCTTCTACCTGTAATGAAGCGCTGTTAAATCACTACATGTTAAATAAAACAAAAAATAAGCAGGAAAAGCTTTACTTGTTGAATCACCACTTGGAAGGCTTCAGGGGGACGGTATTCCGTCAGACCATGTTTGCAGAATTTGAACAAGCTATCCATGTTAAGGCAGCAAACGGTGAGCCATTAACACCAGAACTTCTCACCAAGATTTATTACGATCTAAATCTGAAATATTTTGGTGAGAATGTGGTGATCGATAAAGAGATCGGCCTGGAATGGTCAAGGATTCCACATTTCTATTACAATTTTTATGTGTATCAATACGCTACTGGCTTCAGTGCGGCATCTTCTCTTTCAAAACAGATCCTGGAAGAAGGAGAAAGTGCAGTTTCCCGTTACATTGACTTCTTAAAAGCCGGAAGCTCTGATTATCCAATAGAAGTGCTGAAAAAAGCAGGAGTTGATATGACGACGTCTAAACCGATCGAGGATGCATTAAAAGTGTTTGAAGAAATTCTGGATGAGATGGAAGACCTGCTATTTGAGAAATAAAAACAAGAGGAGCTCTTTACCGGTTAGACCGGTAAAGAGCTCCTTTAATTGTGAAAGGGTCTTTTCAATTTGTTTCGGTAATTGATACATAACATGAAAAGAAGGATGGAAAGAAAAAGCAAGGGAACGGATAAAGCAAGAGAAATCATTTTTAACAATGAAAGGAGAAAAAAATAAAAGCAGCCGGCAATAAAGAATAAGGACATCGTGAATAAGAACAAATACATGGCGACCCTCCTTGTCTCCATTGTATTCACCCTGTTCAGCCGCTATTCAAAAAAAGACGAACCTTTATGTGAAAGGTCCGTCAGTCAACCGACTTGTGATGAATTGTATCTCCAGAATGTACCGTACTTTACCGGAACACGTTCTACCACCTGTTGAAGAACGAGCTTTTTCATGGCTGTTTCTATCTCATTGGCTGCCAAGTTGTACACGACGGAAAGCTCTTTCGTTGCGACGAACCGGTAAATTTTCATGAACTCTTCAAGAGGGGGAGGGGATTTGGGTTCAGGATGAAACCCAAGCATCTCGCCAATAATTTCAACATAAATCGAATATTGGTAGCTGCCGGCAATTTTTATTCCGTCTTCTTCGGCCTTATCATTAAATATGATAAGGGTAGGAATCTGGTCGATTTCCATTTCATTTGTAAATTCCCAATCGCATTGAAGGGCTTTTATAGCCGATTGTGAATGCATATCTTTTATGAATTCATAAGCGTCCAAGCCAACGTTCTTGGCGATTTCAAAAAGCACTTCTTCTTTTGAAATGTTTTGCTTCTGCAAAAATAAATGCTCTCTAAGCTTGCGCAAAAATTTGTTTCCTGACTGCTTGCCTTGAAGTTCCGCTGCTTTAATGGCAAGGAATACAAGGTAGGGCGCAAGGATGGGATCTTCAAACCAGAGATCACCGTCACAGCTCATGCCCGTCATATTTGCTGTTTTTTCCCATCGGTCTGCAATTCGTTCAGCAGACTGATAGCCTTTCCGTCTTCGAAATGAATTTAAGGAGTCCAATTTCCCGCCAATGATGTGCCTTAATGTGAAATATTGTCCATACTCAACCTGCAATTTCTTTAAGATA
The DNA here is from genome assembly GCF_001510655.1 of Fictibacillus sp. FJAT-27399. Taxonomy (GTDB): domain Bacteria; phylum Bacillota; class Bacilli; order Bacillales; family Fictibacillaceae; genus Fictibacillus_C; species Fictibacillus_C marinisediminis. Next base: position 246,941 of record NZ_LMVC01000001.1, read on the forward strand.
GGTTCCAGCGCCCAGCATTCGGGGCATAATGGGTCAATGACAGAGTATAATTCCAAGGGCTTATGACAGCTGGAAGCAGTAAAGTTACCCTTGTGCTTCGCTTCATAAGGATATTCGGCTTCAAAAGGTGTCAATATTTATTCTCCTTTCCATGGCTATCATCGGACGTATTTACCATATGATAAGCAGTCATGGTTAGACGGCTGATAATAAAATCCCTGAGGGGGCCTTCAAGGGATACAGAATCCATTGCTTTCCCCATACACTCCAGCCAAGCTTTTGCATGGCGCTCTGTAATCGGAAAAGGCATATGCCGTGCTCTTAGCATAGGATGCCCATGTTCCATCGTGTATAATGAGGGACCGCCAAGAAACTGAGTAAGAAATTGAATCTGTTTACGTGCAGTTTCAGTAAGATCATCAGGAAACAGGGGCGCTAGATCCTCGTTTTGTTTGACATGTTGATAAAAATTGGTGACCATTTTTGTAAGAACAGCCTCTCCGCCCAGATGTTCATATGGGGTCATATCCATTTCATTCATGGTGAAAACTCCTTCAAGACTTTTTCACAAAATCAGATTCATTAACTGGGATTTGGGTGACCGCTGATCACGTTCAAAAAATCCTCAGAGTTTGTTTGTTTTCGAACTCCGCATTTGATGATGCGATAAACTTATTGTAGCAAGGGTATAGCCGGATTAGCAAACAATAGGATTCCCGGAAAAGCCCATAAAAAAACCGCACCTTTCATAAGGGCGGTCAAGCATTCATGCTCTGGTATGATTCCATCACTTTATTTACATAATTTTGTGTTTCTTGAAAAGGAGGGATGCCTCCATATTTAGCTACATTGCCAGGGCCAGCATTATAAGCTGCGAGAGCAAGCTTTTCATCACCGTTATAGTGGTCAAGCATCTGTTTAATGTACTTCACGCCGCCTTCGATATTATCTTCAGGGTTATAGGGATTCTGTACACCAAGCGCCTTTGCCGTCTCAGGCATGAGCTGCATCAATCCCATGGCACCTGCCGGGCTTTTGCTTAATGGGTTAAAACCTGATTCATGCTGTATGACCGACCGGATCAGGCTGGGGTTTACATCATATTTAGCACTGATTCTTTCAAGAATTGAATCGATATCTTTTGCTCCGGATGGGTGCGTTAGCTGTAATGAAGGCTTGGTATTCGGAACAGCCGGCAATGCAGAGACTGTCTTCACTGGTATTACTGGTTCTCCACCAGGCTGATCTAACCCCGCGGCTTCACTCAACTGCTGAAGAATCATGGCAAAGGGTGAAGATACAGGAGCAGCTGCTGTCCCATTTACATTTAACTGCTGAAGCGCTTGAAGCTCCATCAGCATTTTTATAGCATCAATTTTCATTTTTGTTCTCTCCTCAAACTATATGTATAATCATATCAAATGAGGAAGAATTAAACAATTAGAGTTCGCTGTTTTTAGCTTCAAAAAAACGTTGTATTTTATTGAGTGTTTTTCTTTCAGGTATTCCGTATTGCTTCAAGAAAGTGCTAAATTCAAATTCACCTTTTTTTCTTTCTTTCGCTTCATATTCCAGTTCGTAATCGATAACGGAAAGATATTGATTTTCATCGAGGACAAGGAGGCCGTCGGTGGTTTCTTTTTCCGCTCGCTTCGTTTTCAGCGTTCCAAGGTAAACGATGCTTTTCGGATCAACGCCTAAATCGGTCAGGATGGAATAAACATGGCCTTCCGCAAACTTTTCGTTATTCATGTAAGAGCTGTATTCTGCTTCGCTGAGTTGTTGATGCGTTTCGAGCAGTCCATCGGGATGAGGCTGCTTTAAGGTTAAAACAAAAGATCCGTTTTTTTCGCGGATTCGCAGGGCACAGCGGTGACTTTTAAGTGAAAAATCGGGGGTATCGAAATAATGGTTCGTCTGTGTGGTAAAAGACTCTTCCTTGAGTGAAAGTTCATTAGATAACAGGAAGAATTCATCAGGGGTGAGCATATTTTTAAACTCTATTTCAACTTCTTGCTCCATATTTAGCACTCCTTCGTATATGTACTGCACGAATCCCATTATGACACAGCCTTATTTGATTCTCAAATGACAAACTGTCTCTATAATTGTGTTAAACTAAAGAGTAGAATAATTGTTTTTAGGAGGTACAGCATGGCAATCAGACATAACATAAATCAAGCAGAAATAGGTGAACAGCTTACACTGAGCATAGAGAAGGGTGAAGGCTTTTCCGAATGGAAAGACGGCAGCAGGATGCTTGTTGATTCGGATCAGCTTTCATTCATCTATGTCATGGAAACAGAGGATGACCTCGTATATATTTCGCTGCCAGAGCAGTTTTGGGGACAATTGAGTGAAGCCCTTTCTAAAGAACTTCCCGTTGTACTAAAAACAGCTGAAGAAGACCATTCCTTCGAGCTGTCTGCTCTGCATTCTGAACTGTCTTATTTGCTCGAAAACATAAAAGGCAACAGCAATTATGGCGATAATATGCTTGAGGCTGTAGAACGATTGTTTCCAGCGAATAGCAAGTAATAACAGGAAGGTGGATGAGGCAATGGATTGGGAGACCCTTCTCGCCCCCTACAAACAAGCAGTAGATGAATTAAAAGTAAAATTCAGAGGAATAAGGGAACAATTTCAGAAGACCACAAAGCAATCACCGATTGAATTCGTCACAGGAAGGGTAAAGCCTATTAATTCTATTTTGAATAAGGCGTGGCAAAAAAATATACCGTTTGAAAAAATAGAAGAAGAAATTCAGGACATTGCCGGTTTGCGCATCATGTGCCAGTTTACGGATGATATTAAAAAAGTGACAGATATGCTCAGGAACCGCAAAGACTTCGAAATAGTTGAAGAGCGGGATTACATCACGAACAAAAAGCCAAGCGGCTACAGATCCTATCATCTGGTCATCCGTTACCCTGTGCAGACCTTGGAAGGGGAGAAGCCATTGCTGGCAGAAGTTCAAATCCGTACGCTTGCGATGAATTTTTGGGCAACCATTGAGCATTCTTTAAACTATAAATATCAGGGACAGATCCCGAAAGACATTCAGCTGCGCCTGCAGCGGGCAGCGGAGGCCGCAGGCCGTCTGGATGAAGAAATGGCTGAGATCAGAGGCGAGGTTCAGGAGGCACAAATCGTATTTTCGGAAAGAACGGATGATGGGAAAGGATCCAGTCCGACTACATAATTTCTTCGAAAGAAGGTGATCCATTCGTGAATTTTGCCATTATTTCAAAAGGCGACCAAAAGTCAAATACGCTGAAACAAAAAATTAAGACCTATCTGCAGGAATTTGAGCTGCAATACAATGAGACGGAACCGGATATCGTGATTACGGTTGGCGGGGATGGCACATTGCTTCACGCTTTCCATCACTATGTACACCGGATTGACCAGACCGCATTTGTCGGGATTCACACGGGCCACTTAGGCTTTTTCGCCGATTGGGTGCCGGATGAAGTGGAAAAGCTCGTGATTCATATTGCAAAAACACCCTACCAAATTGTAGAATATCCGCTTCTTGAAGTGACAGTACGCTATCTGGATGATGTTGATGAAAAAAGCTATCTCGCCCTTAATGAATGTACAGTCAAAAGCGGCGAGGGCTCTCTTGTCATGGATGTGGAAATTAAAGGTGATCTGTTTGAAACGTTCCGCGGGGATGGACTCTGTATTTCTACACCATCAGGAAGTACGGCTTATAACAAGGCTCTTGGAGGAGCGATCATTCATCCTTCACTTCCATCCATCCAGCTTTCGGAAATGGCTTCGATCAATAACCGTGTATTCCGTACAATTGGTTCACCCCTGGTGCTTCCTCAGCATCATACATGCATGCTGAAACCGGTGAACGATGTGGATTTCCATATTACCATCGACCATTTGTTTCTGCTGCAAAAGAAAGTCAAATCGATACAATGCCGGGTAGCTGAAGAAAAGATCCGGTTTGCCCGATTCCGTCCTTTCCCATTCTGGAAACGGGTGAAAGAAGCCTTCGTTACCGATTAACAGGAGACATTATGACCACATTTACAATAACGTGGAAGGTTAAAGAAAATGAGGCTGGTTTGCTGCGTGAATTTTTGCGGCTTCATAAAAATATTTCTAAAAGCGCACTGGCTGATATTAAGTTTACAGGAGGAGAGCTTCTCGTAAATGGAGTACCTTCTACTGTCAGAAAAAGTGTGAACACCGGGGATGAGGTTGAGGTCCGGTTTCCACCCGAGGAAATCAGTTCTCATATGGAGCCGATTCCTATGCTGCTTGATATCCTGTATGAGGATGAACATCTTCTCTTCGTAAACAAGCCTGCAGGGATTCCTACCATACCATCACGCTACCAGCAGAACGGCTCCCTTGCCCAGGGAGTCCTTTCCTATTATGAACAGGAAGGGATTCAGAGCACATTTCATGCCGTCAACCGTCTTGATAAGGATACTTCGGGTCTCGTCATGATTGCGAAGCACCGTTTTGCACATTCGTTATTGTCTCAGCAGCAGAAGATAAAAGCGATCAAGCGAACCTATCTAGCAGGTGTGGAAGGCAGGTTTGAAAGTCTGAGCGGGACAGTGGACGCCACCATTGGAAGGAATCCTGATAGTCTGGTTGAAAGAATGGTCACAGATCAGGGTCAGAAGGCCATTACTCATTTTAAAGTGCTGAAGGAGTTGGCGGGGAACAGTCTTGTTTCTCTGCAGCTTGAAACCGGTCGGACCCATCAGATACGCGTTCATATGGCCCATATCGGACATCCGCTGCTCGGAGACGACCTATATGGTGGACCGGTAGATCTGATTGTCCGACAGGCCCTCCATAGCTGGCAAGTCTCCTTCTATCATCCGTTAGAGGAAAAGATGATGAACGTAGAAGCACCGCTGCCGCAGGATTTACAGCAGATTTTTGGAGACGTAGCAGAACAGTAAAAAAAAGCCCTTTTGGGGGCTTTTTTTGTTGGTCCAGTTCTTACAAGAAACTCCGAAACTTTTCTTCAACAAATGGCATAGACGAAGGTACAGAAACGGTCTGTTTCTCAGGATGGCGCAGGGCAGTCAGGCGGTTGCCGAACACGCAGCCGGTATCAATGTTAATGGTGCCATTCACTTCCCGCGGTTCTAAGACAGGAGTATGGCCATAGACGATGCAGGCATTCCCGCTATAATGACTGGCCCAATCCCTTCTAACGGGTGTTCCGTCCGGATTGGTTTTACCCGTAATATCACCGTACAATACAAAGGTCTCAACTTTCTTCCCGGTCTTCCCGATATAATCCTCTCGAATTCCGGCATGGGCAATCACAAGCTGGCCATGGTCAAGTACAAGATATAGGGGAGAGCTTTCATACAGCTCCATGAAATGATTTTTCACCTGATTAAACTCGCTGGGCGGAAGCTCATTTAGCTCAGCTACGGTTGTTTCCAGTCCGTGAGTAATCTTAACATTACGGCCCAGGAAATATCGGTAAAGCTTATTGCAGTGGTTTCCCGGAACATACAAGGCTTGATCAGCCTTGAACAGCTGATAGACATGTTCCATCAATTTGATAGAGCAGGGGCCACGGTCCGTAAGATCACCAACGAAAACCAGTTTCCGATCCTCATCATGTACAGGCATTTCATTTTTCCATATGTATCCTAGCTTCATGGTTAGTTCATAATATTCATCCCAGCAGCCGTGAATGTCTCCGATTACATCGTAGTTCATGTTCGTCACCTCAATTATCCTTTACTTACTATAACCTCAAGAGAAAAGAAAAACACCTGCAATAACAGGTGTTTTACTCAAACATATATTTTCTTGTCCTTGATCGAACATTGAGCACGAGGCCAAAAGCGATCATCTGGGCCAGAACCGAACTTCCTCCGTAACTGATGAAGGGGAGTGGAATTCCTGTGATCGGCATGACCTGAATATTCATTCCGATATTTTGGAAAACCTGGAACGTGACCATCCCGATTACACCTGCACACAGGTAGCTTCCAAATGCTTCATTGCTTTCTAATGCTGTATTGATCATTCGGTAGATCATAAGGAAGAATAAAGAGATCAATACGCTTGTACCGATAAAGCCCCATTCTTCACCAACGATCGAAAAGATGAAATCCGTCTGTGCCTCTGGAAGGTAAACAGACCCATGGGTAAAGCCCTTTCCGAACAGTTGTCCTGAACCGATGGCCATTAAGGCGTTCCGGATATGGTAACCTTCATCTTTGTGTCCATAGGGATCAAGCCAGGCATAAAAGCGTTCCAGCTGATATTCATCAAGGATATGATCCAGGAAAAATTGCGGGAAGGTAAAATAGATCCAAACCAGCAATGTGATAAAAAGAACGCCTATTAAAATGATCACGGCAATAATCCGCCACCTGATTCCGGATACGAGCATCAGACTCAGTGTAAGGGCGATAAACACCAAACTCGTACCGAGGTCAGGCTGCATCAGGATGAGGAGCATTGGAGGCATGACGATCAGCGCAATTTTACCAATAAGCAGCAAATCTTCATGCAAGGTCCGCACAATATATTTTTCGTTATGGGTTGCGATGGTATTGCTGATTGAAATAATCAAGGCGACCTTCATCAGCTCTGATGGCTGAAGAGCGAAGGGACCGAAGCGGAACCAAGCTCTTGCCCCATTAATATTCGGTACAAGAGATTCAGGAGCAATTACAATCCCGATCAAGAGCAGGATGCCGAAACCGTACAAATACCATGATAGTTTTCTAAACTGGTCAAAATCCAGAATCATTACACCGGCAACAGCGAAAGCGCCGACCACGTACCACATAAGCTGCTTGATAACAAAGTTAGAATCATATTGTGCAATTTCCTGAGCACTGTATATGGCCATACAGCTTATGCATATCATTAGAAACAGTAAAAATATTAAATTATAATCAATCTGCTGCAGCGGGGACTGCCTGTTATTTTCCATTGCATTCATACTCCTTATCTCGGATAACATGTTCTATCTTACCGAAAAATGAGAAGTTTGCATACTGAAAAGGGGGACATTAATTTGACAATTACATTACTTATTTTTTATAGTGGACAAAATCAATTGGTGCATACTGATATATAAGGAGTTTTTATGTCATACATCTTGGGTAAATAAGTACTTATTGTAAAAAAGGAGGTAGCTATGGGAGGCCATGCTTCAATTTCTTCACTCGTCATCGTCATTTTAACAGCATTCTTTATACCAATTCTGCTCAACAAGTTTAAGATCAGGTTTTTACCGGTAGTGGTCGCGGAGATCATCGCCGGAATCATCATTGGAAAAAGCGGATTTGATATTGTTCATGCGGGAACATGGCTAGATATCCTTTCTGTGCTCGGTTTCATCTTTTTAATGTTCTTAAGCGGGCTCGAGATTGATTTCTCGGTGTTTGCTCCAAGTGCAGAGAAGAAAAAGCTGGCGAACGGTAAGACAGAACCGAACCGGCTGGCTGTCTCCACCATTATTTTTACTTTGATTTTCGTTATCTCTTTTGCTTTATCCATGGTCTTTGTATGGACCGGGTTTACTGATAATGCGTTCTTTATGACGCTGATCATCTCGACTATATCATTGGGAGTCGTTGTACCGACTTTAAAGGAAGAGGAGTTGTCCAAGACTGGAATCGGCCAGATTATTCTTTTGATTGCGGTCATCGCCGATCTCGTCACGATGATCCTGCTCGCTGTATTCGTTTCTCTTCAATCGGGAGACAGCGGACAGATGTGGCTTCTGCTTATTCTATTCGGTGCTGGCATTGTACTGTATTTTATCGGAAAGTACATGCGCCATCATACGTTTCTTGAAACACTTTCTAAAGGGACAGTACAAATTGATACACGAGCCGTGTTCACGCTAATCATCGTTCTAGTTGGTGTTTCTGAATCCGTAGGTGCTGAAAACATCCTGGGAGCCTTTTTGGCAGGGGTATTAGTCTCACTTCTTTCTCCAAATCAGCATATGGTCCATAAACTGGATTCCTTTGGCTACGGATTTCTTATTCCGATCTTTTTTGTTATGGTCGGTGTGGAGCTGGACTTGGTTTCTGTATTAAAGGACCCGAAAGTGCTCATCTTGATTCCGTTGCTGCTTTTAGGGCTCTTGATTTCTAAATTTGTTCCTATAATAGTGCTGAGAAAATGGTATGACTGGAAGACTGTACTGGCATCAGGATTTTTATTGACATCTACCTTATCACTCGTAATTGCCGCGGCAAAGATTGGTGAAAGGATTAAAGTAATCGATTCAAGTACATCATCAGCCTTGATCTTGACGGCGGTCATCAGCTGTATTATCACACCGGTGTTCTTTAAGAAGCTGCTTCCAAGAAAAAAAATCGAAAACGCCAAAGAAAGATTGGCCATCATCGGTGCCAATCAATTTACACTTCCGGTTTCCAAAGAACTCGACAGCGGGCGCTATGAAAAGAAAGTCTATCACACGAGACAAGAAGAAAAAGATCCGAAGCAGCTGGAATCCTTTGAGATCATCGAACTGGAGGACTATTCAGCAGACACACTACAAAACAACGGTGCCTTTGATTCGGATATTCTGATCGTAGCTACGGGTGAAGACGGTGTGAACGAATCGATCGCCCATGAAGCCAGCAATTATGGCATCAAACGGGTCATCACCCGAATTGAGGATCCCGTGAAAAGGGAAGAGCTGGGCAATAAAAATATTGAAGTGTACTCTGCCTTTTTCAGCTCTCAGGTACTGCTTAAGATGATGATTGAGAATCCATCGGTCGCGAGCTTTCTATCCCATAATGACAATTCTTTATACGAGATTTCAGTGAAAAATATGGATTATCATAAAACCGCACTCCGAAACTTCCCGCATTTTGGAGATGCGATCATCGTCAGGATTTTCCGAGGCAAGGATTCTATCGTTCCTCATGGCGATACCGAAATTTTGTTCGGTGATAAGCTGATTGTGACAGGCAGCAGGGAACATATTAAAGAGTTAAAGCGTGTATTAAGGTAAAAGAAGACGCACGAAAGCATGCTGTTTTTTTTCAGCAGCCTGCTTTCGGCGTCTTTTTGTATGAAATTACGTCCATACTAACGATAAAAAGGAGTGATGAAAATGAGTTTGCCAATCGTTAGATGTCCTCAATGCCACAAAGAAGCAGAGATTGATGCCGTACTGACGGCCCAGTCCAATCAAAATGTAATCTTTAACTGTCCCGGCTGCGGTTATGAAGCCCGAAATATTGAAACGAGCAAAGGATAAAAAAGATAAGAGGGTTCTAGTATTTCCTTTCTTTTAAAATCTGTTATACTAATATTAGGACTAGGTACTAATAACAATTGCTAATATGGTCCGAATGAAATTTATCCTGCCATATTTAATAAGGAGGAACTACAAAATGAATCTATCACTTGAAAACCGTACATATGTCATTATGGGAGTTGCCAACAAACGAAGTATTGCATGGGGGATTGCTCAGTCGCTGTCTAAAGCAGGAGCAAGGCTTATTTTTACATACGCTGGCGAGCGCCTCGAGAAAAACGTAAGGGATCTTGCTGAAACGCTTGAGCGCAAGGATTCGCTGGTTCTCCCTTGTGACATTACGAACGATGATGAAATTAAATCTACTTTTGAGCAGATTAAAGCTGAAGTCGGGGTAATTCATGGGCTTGCCCACTGCATCGCTTTTGCGAATACAGATGAACTAAAAGGTGAATACCTGAATACGACGAGAGACGGGTTCTTACTCGCTCATAACATCTCTTCTTATTCGCTTACTGCGGTTGCTAAAGAAGCACGCGGCCTAATGACAGAAGGCGGAAGCATCGTAACATTAACTTACCTTGGAGGAGAGCGTGTCCTTCAGAACTACAACGTAATGGGTGTTGCCAAGGCTTCACTGGATGCCAGCGTGAAATACCTCGCGAGTGACCTTGGAAAAGAAAACATTCGTGTAAACGCGATTTCGGCCGGTCCAATCCGTACGCTCGCTGCGAAAGGAATCGGCGACTTCAACAGCATCTTAAAGCAAATTGAAGAAAAAGCCCCTCTCCGCCGTACAACGACTCCAGAAGAAGTTGGCGATACAGCTCTATTCCTGATGAGTGATCTTTCAAGAGGCATTACAGGGGAAACGATTCATGTGGACAGTGGGTACAGCATTTTAGGAAACTAATCCTTGTATAATAATATTTAATCCGCCAGCCAGTATACCCAGTATATTGGCTGGTATTTTTTTATGATTAATGCTGAAAACGGTGCGATGAGCAAACCGATCGTGGCCAATAAGAAATTCAATGTAATTAATAAAAACGATGTCTATTCTTGGCTCCCTTTCCTTCTAAATAATGAAACTGTAAGAACTGTAAGAAGAATTGTATAGGGACTTCTTTATAAAAGGCTGTTTTCGTAACCAAAGCTGCTTTTGAAAGTGGTTGATTTCTGTTTCAGGATGCTCGCTTTTACCGGTGTAAACGCCTACTTTCGCGGGGCGGGCGGTGAGCCTTACCGGCGCCAGCGCCAACTTTCTCGGCGCAAGCGCCTGTGGGTCTCACCTGTCCCGCTAGTCCCGCAGGACAAGGAAGGCTTGGGCAGCGTTATATCGCACGAAGAAAATGTGAAATTCATTTTCGAGGAGTCTCGCACCTTGCACTCCAATCAACTTGTCAATGAAGCCTATTTACAAAAAGGTTCCCAAAGCAACAATCTTTTAGAAATGAGCCGTATAAAAAGGGCTTCGTGGCAGGGAAATGGCTGAAAATGACCGCGTAAATAACCTAAGACAAGCGGATAGCATAAAGTGATTGTAGGGTAATGCATCTGGAAAGAGGGATGGTTTCGTTGAAGAGAATGAGTAGTGTTTTATGCTAGTATCTGTTGTAATGCCTGTTTATAATGGTGAAGCTTTTTTAATGGAATCTGTTGATAGTGTCCTTAATCAAACCTATAAACATTTCGAATTAATCGTTGTAAACGATGGATCCACAGACCGTACGAAAGATATTCTGAGTTCATTGAATGATGATCGAATAAAGAGTATTCATCTGGAAAAAAACGGTGGAGCTGCAAATGCATTAAATATTGGCATCAAGGAAGCCAAAGGGGATTGGATAGCGATTCAGGATGCTGATGACATCAGCTTACCGAACAAGTTAGAGGAACAGATACGTTATATCTGTGAACATCCGGATGCAACCGCTGTAGGTTCGCTTATAGAATGTATTTCAGGCCATGCTGAAGTTCCTATGAGAAATCTGCAAATAGAAGCCACTAGAAATCACCTTTCTTCCAAAGAGCATATTAACGCTTATCGTTTTTATTTAAACCCTTTTTGCCACGGATCAGTTTTATTTTCTAAATCAATTTTTAATCAAATAGGGGGCTATGACCCTCAATATAAAATATGTTATGACTATGATTTATGGTTAAGGATGCTTGAGTTAACCCCCATTCATAAAATACCTATTGTGTTGTACCAGTATCGAGTTCATTCTGGGTCGATCAGCCGGAAAAACCAGCAAACGATAAATGAAGATTGGCTAGTAGCTTCTAAACATTTAAAAAAACAATTACAGGAGCGTTTTAAAAGAGCGCCGAGTTTTATCGTATTTGGCAAAGAAGAGGCCTGCGAAGATTTTAAACAAGTCAGTTTAATGAACAGAATAGACGTATCAGGATATTTTTATAAGGATTTTGACAATGATGATATGCTGCAGCTTTATTATGAGAGGAACATCGATGGGATTATTTTTTTGGAAGATATTAGCCTGATAAGCCTGTTTTATAAACTGCAGGAAAAAGGATTAGAGCTGAATAAAAACCTGTATAAAATTTGGGCAGGATATTATAAATAACACTTGCTGTAAGGATAAGAAAGTAACAATAGTTTTGAATGGGAGGCAGCAGCATGGCCATTTTAGTTACGGGAGGTGCAGGTTATATTGGCACCCATACGTGTGTGGAGCTTTTAAATAAAGGCTATGACATTGTTGTGTTAGATAAATTGTCCAATAGTAAAAGAGAATCAGTCAACCGAGTAATGGAGATTTCAGGCAGAAGTTTTAAATTTGAGAATGTTGATCTTGTAAAGAAAAAGGAACTGGAAAGAGTTTTTACCGAGAATAAGATTGAAGCTGTCGTCCACTTTGCCGGATTAAAGGCAGTTGGAGAGTCAGTGAAAAAGCCTCTTGATTATTATCGAAATAATGTCATGGGTACGATTTTGCTTTGTGAGGCAATGCAGCAATTTGGTGTGAAAAATGTGGTGATTAGTTCTTCTGCCGCAGTATATGGTACAACCAAGCAAATGCCAATAGCAGAAGATGCACAGCTTGGTCCGGATAACCCTTATGGCCGGACGAAGCTGATGATCGAAGAAATACTTCGAGATCTCTATGTTTCAGATAGCGAATGGAGCATTGCTCTCCTGCGATATTTCAATCCGGTTGGAGCGCATGAAAGTGGACGAATTGGGGAGGATCTGAACGGAATTCCTAGTAACTTAGCACCCTATATCACACAGGTCGCTGTCGGGAGATTGAAGGAAGTTAATGTCTTTGGCAATGATTATCAAACAAAAGATGGTACAGGAGTCAGGGATTATATCCATATCACTGATCTGGCAAAGGGACACTTAAAGGCGTTAGATAAAGTGTTGGCCGGCAATGGTGTAGAGGCTTTTAACCTTGGGACTGGAAAAGGGTATAGTGTGATGGAAATGATTGCAGCGTTTGAAAAAGCAACTGGACAAAAGATACCTTACAAAGTGGTGGACCGCCGGCCTGGAGATGTTTCAGTCAGTTATGCAGACCCGGCAAAAGCCAAGAGGATGCTAGGATGGGAAGCCCAAAAGGGGATTGATGAAATGTGTGCTGATGCCTGGAATTGGCAGAAGAACAATTTATATGCTTCATTGATAAAAAATGACTCAGTTATAGGAGAGTATGAATGTTAGTTTCAGTTGTAATGGCTGTTTACAATGCTGAAGACTATGTTGAAGAGGCTATTAAAAGTATCTTAAATCAGACATATGATAAAATAGAGCTAATTATTGTTAATGATGCATCTATTGATCGGTCATATGAAATTCTTGAGTCAATAAAAGATCAAAAGGTAAAGGTTATCCATTTAGATAAAAATCAGGGAGCTGCTCATTGCTTAAATATCGGAATTAAGCAAGCTAGCGGAAGTTGGATTGCGATTCAGGATGCCGATGATCTAAGTCTTCCAAATCGCATTGAAGAACAGGTAAAGTATGTTACAAACCATGCCGGGATAGCAGCAGTCGGCTCGTTTATTCATTGTATACATGGAAAAAAATTAATCTCAAATGAATTATTATTAATGGAAGAGGAAGGATATAATGCCTCCAGTGAACATTTAAAAGAACACCGTTTTTTTTCCTGTTTTATGTGTCATGGTTCAGTTATGTTTTCTAAATCTGTTTTTGATAAATTGGGCGGTTATAATCCGGCATATAGAATCGCCTATGATTATGATCTTTGGATGCGTATGCTTGAAATATTGCCGATTCATAAACTGCCTAAAGTATTATATGAATACCGAATACACCCGGATTCACTTAGTCGATTAAAAAGGCAGGACACAGTTAATGAAGTTTGGCTGATTTCCAGTAAAAATATTCAAAAAAAATTAGTGGATGGTTTAAACCATAACCCCAATTTTGTTATTATCGGCGACCGAAAGACATGTAAAGAATTTAAAAACATTGCGTGTACAGAAAATTCTCTCTCAGTCTATGATTTTTACTATAAAAACAATAGAAGTTTAAGTTCTAAAATTTATAAACTTTATTGCACCGGTAAGGTGGATGCTGTAATTTTTCTTAACAGTTATAAATTATTAGGAATTTATGAGCAGTTAAAACAACAAGGATTGATTTTTAACGATAATTTGTTCAGGATCATGGTGTAAGATATCTTCTTACTATAATGCAATCATAGTAATGTATAACTCCGTGGTTTTTTGCCTATACATCCCCTTAATTGCTGAATAGATTAAACTAATACAATGTATTTAAGTTTCGGGGGTGTACGATGCTTAACACTGGGAATGAACGGATATTAATCATAGCACCACACTCCGATGATGAAGTATTGGGTTGTGGAGGATTGATTGAGAGAGCATGCAGGTTAGGAAATCATGTGAAAGTTGTCATTGCAGCATTAGGAGAAACAACATTCATCCATTCCGGAATGAAAGTGACAGCCGATATTAGAAAAAAGGAACTGTCCGATGCCTTATCGTTTTTGGGTTGTGAAGATTATGAAGTCTTGTTTGAAGATAAAGAAGGGATATTGGACACCATTCCGCAAAAACAATTAGTCTCAAAAATTGATGATATCTTGATGAGTTTTAAACCCTCAATGGTGTTCATACCATATCCGAGTTTTCATCAGGATCATAAGGCGCTTTTTCATGCCTGCATGGCCAGCTTAAGGCCACAGCCTCATCTAAATTATAAGTTGATTGCTATGTATGAGTACCCTTTAATCGTCTGGCAATATCCTCGAATTAACAATGCCGGTGAGCTTTTCTTGGATCTTGGTGAAAAAATAGATATGAAAGTAGAAGCAATGAAAATGCATGTTTCCCAAATCCGTGAGTCTCAACATCTTATTTCACCAGAAAGTATAAAGAAATGGGCAGAAAAAAGAGGGATGGAGAACGGGTCCCAATATGCTGAGAAATATTATATTTTACGTGCAAAGCTTTTTTAGCATTCTGCCAGGAATAAAAGAGTTATTAAGGAGGAATTTTTGCTGAATAACTTTTCAATAAGACCCAAAAGCAGAAATTTTGGATTCGATCGGGGAAAACCTATTGATAGATTTTATATTGAGAAATTTTTAGAGAATAACCGCGCAGAGATAAAAGGACATGTTCTGGAAGTAGGAGATAATTATTATACGAGGACCTATGGAACTAACGTTTTGAAAAGCGATGTGCTGAACCTCATTCCTTCACCTGAAGCGACCATTGTAGGTGACTTGGCAACAGGAGAAAATATTCCTCATGAGGTTTTTGACTGTATTATACTGACCCAGGTCATTCATGTCATATACGATATTAAAATGGCATTAAACAATACAATAAAAGCGTTAAAACCAGGAGGGACATTGCTGATAACTACGACTGGTTTAAGCCCAAGCTGCCGAACAGATTTTCATGGAGACTATTGGAGATTTACGGATACTTCATTGCGGATGCTGTTGAATGAGCTCGTTGATGAAGAAAAGATAGAGATAGATGTATTTGGCAATGTTGCTGTAGCGAAAGCATTTCTTGACTGTTTGGCCGTTCATGAAATCCCTGAAGCCATTTTAGGCATTAAGGATGAACATTACCAGGTGATTCTAACTGCAATAGTTAAAAAATAATGTTTAAAAGAGCAAATGATGAATTGCTCTTTTTTTTATTTGATACAAACATCAGTACAATCAGGATTGGAATTAAGTGCATATAAATTAATAAGGAATATTTTTTTTACAGGATATTATAAATTTTAAGAGGTGTTTAAGTAGTTGGATAAAGAAGTGACCATTTTAATACCTTCATTTAATTCAGGAATATATTTAAGAGAAGCTTTAGAGAGTGTGTTTAATCAAACATATCCCTATTGGAAAATTATTTTAGTGGATGATGCATCAACTGATGATAGCTTGTCCCATGCTGCTGATCTGTTGGAAGATCAAAGAATTACACTTATCAAGAATAAAAAAAACGTCGGCCAATCTATGTCACAAAACATTGGGCTTGAAAGAATAAATACAGAATTCTTTATGCAATTAGACGCTGATGATTGGCTTCCAGAAAACACACTGGATTTATTAATGGATACAGCAAGAAATTTACCTGAAGAAGTAGCATTGATTGTTGGCAATGTTATTGAAGTGACAGAAATCAGAAAAAGAAAAAGGTACAGATATGTTTCTAATGAATGGGACAATATTCTGCAGGAAAAATATGAACTGTTGCTTTCAAACTATATTCCTTGGCCAAAGTTTTACCGAACATCATTGATAAAAAAGATGGGCGGATGGGCAGTTAATGACCCGTTTAACGGCAGGCATGCAGAAGATCTTCGTATGTTTTTACGATTAATAGAAGAATACCGTTTTTACTATATACCACAAACCATTTTATACTATCGAATACATGCAAGGAATTCCACACATCAAAAAGACGTTTACAGAGAGGCTGTAGAGTGGATCGTACGCGATGCTCTTCACCGGTGGGGAAATGAATATGAACCAGTATTTAAGGAAATTAGAGGCGGTTGGAGAGTAGTTAAAAAGTTAAACCGGATTGAATAGGAAGGGTTGGTGAAAATGGACGAAAAAGTAACGGTTCTAATCCCCTCGTATAACCCTGGCAAGTATTTAAGAAATGCAATAGAGAGTGTAATTAACCAGACGCATCAAGGCTGGAAAATGGTCATCGTAGACGATGCTTCGACTGATGATAGTTTATCAACGATACAGGACTATCTATCCGATCCCCGTATAGTCCTTATAAAAAACAAGCAAAATTTAGGACAGTCCAAAACCCAAAACGCTGGTTTAGAGCAAATAGATACTCTTTTTACAATAATGCTGGATAGTGATGACTGGTTTTTTCCAGACACACTTGAAATTCTGATGAATGAGGCGGAAAGGTTGCCCGATGAGGTAGCATTGATCTGCGGCAAAAAAACAATTGTATTAGAAAATGATCAGGGTGAAGTGGTATATAAGATGCTGGATATAAAGGGTCGTTCATATGAAGATCCTTATGAATTTTTGTTGGAAAATTTTGTTCCATATCCCCGTTTTTACCGAACATCCGCGCTTAAAAACGTAGGAGGCTGGCCAACAGATGACCCATACGAGGGGCGTTATCTGGAAGACCGTCGCATGGATGTCCTTTTGATTAAAGATTATAAAATTCGATGGATCGATAAAATGCTCTATAATTATAGAAAACATATCAACAACGTAACGGTTAATAAGAAGGCTATTTTAAATGAGATGATTAAATGGAATATTCATTATGCATTAAATAAATGGGGAAATGAGTTTGAGCCACAATTCTCAATAAATAAAAACGGCTGGGTTGAATTGAGTTCACTTATTCCAGTAAAAACATAGCATAGACCCCATTTTCCAATCCGTATAAAAAGACTGTCTCAAGAAGTTCGTTTCAAAACGATCTGAATGAGGCAGCCTTCTTTTTTATTTGGTTGATTTCCGGAGTTGTCAGCTCTTCCACGTCTTGATTCATTTAGTTACTAAAAGAGGATTTATAAACATTTATTGTTCTTCCTAATCCTTCTTCCAGGCTTACCTTAGGTTCCCAATCAAGAATTTTTTTTGCTTTGTCAATGTTTGGCCGTCTTTGTTTAGGGTCATCTTTTGGCAGAGGGAGAAATACAATATCACTAGAGGAATTTGTGAGTTCTTTTATTAATTTAGCTAGATTTAAAACGGTAATCTCATTTGGATTACCTATATTTATAATTTCTCCGTTTGCGGCATCATTCTTCATCATTAACATAATTGCACGGATGGTGTCGTCTACATAGCAAAATGACCTTGACTGTGAGCCATCTCCATAAACAGTAATTTCCTCTCCCTTTATGGCCTGATTTACAAAATTAGAAATTACACGTCCATCGTCATTTCGCAAACCAGCGGAATACGTGTTAAATATCCGGGCAACCTTGATTTTCACCCCGAAGAGGCTGTGGTATAAATAACAAAACACTTCCCCAAGCCGTTTGCCTTCATCATAGCAGGCTCTCGGTCCCCAGGTATTAACATTGCCCCTGTAATCTTCCGTCTGAGGATGGATTTCTGGGTCGCCATAAACTTCACTTGTACTTAAATATACCATTTTGGCATTATGAGTTTTAGTGAGTTCTAACATGTTTTTCGTTCCAATAGTGTTGATTTCAATGGTCTCAAAAGGATATTTTTGATAGTATTTGGGGGATGCAGGAGAAGCGAGGTGATAAATTTGGTCTATGTCTGTTATTTCCTTTAATGGAAAGAGGTTATCAGAGCAAACATCAAGTTTTATAAAGGTGAAGTTTGGATGAGCATTTAACTTAACAATATTTTGCACCCTGCCGGTAGAAAGATTATCAATTCCTATAATGCAGCAGCCTTCGGATAAAAGAGTTTCTGCCAGCTGATATCCCAAGAAACCGGCCACTCCGGTAATAATTATTTTTTTCAATGCACCTATCACCTCTCAAGTGATTAATTGTAACCTATTCCTTCATAAATATAGCCAATAGATCTCATCTCTGCTGTATTGAGCATATTTCTCCCGTCAAAAATAATAGGGGAATTCATTTTATTTTTTATACCTGCCCAATTTATATTTTTATATTGCGGCCAGTCAGTACAGATTAATATTGCATCTGCATTTGTGATTGCTTCTTCTGCAGAATCTTTTTGACATACAGTATCCGTTAGATTGCCAGGGAGTTTAGCAACGGGATCGTGTACTTCAACAATTGCTCCTTCATTTATTAAGTTTTGTATGATCTTCAAGGATGGCGATTGTCTTATATCATCTGTTTGAGCCTTAAAGGAAAGACCCAATACAGCAATTTTTTTTGCTGCCAAGCTGATTAATCTTGTTTTTACTTTTTTAAAGAGGTAGCCCGGCTGGTTCTCATTAATAGCATGAACTTTCTCGAGAATTGAAAGATCTATATTATTTTTCTTTGCAGTATCGATCAAAGCCAGCACATCTTTTGGAAAACAAGATCCCCCATAGCCAATACCAGCTTCTAAAAATAATTGGCCGATTCTTAAATCCAATCCAACCCCTTTAGCCACATCTTGGACATTAATATGCAATTTGTCACAAAGGATGGCTATTTCGTTAATGAATGAAATTTTAGTTGCTAAAAATGAATTAGCAGTATATTTAATTAATTCTGCAGCACTTGGTGTAGTAACAATAAATGGTGATTTTATTCCCTTATAGAGTTCTTGAAGGAGTGCGGTTGCTTTGTCATTTTCACTTCCAAGTATTATTCGGTCTGGATAAAGGGCATCGTGTAAAGCATTGCCTTCTCTTAAAAACTCTGGATTTGATAATACATCAAAAGAGACAGGATCTTTCTTGGTATTTTCGATCCACAGCTTAACTTGTTTAGACGTTCCCGCGGGCACAGTGCTTTTGATGACGATTATTTTGTATTCATTCAGGTTTGAAGCGATAAATTCAGAAGCTTCCCGTAAAAAGTGCAAATTGGCACTTCCATCTTGATTTTGCGGAGTACCGACACAGATGAAAATAAGGTTATTATCTTTTATAGCTCTTTGATGATCATTTTCAAATGTGATTTTTCCAGAAACTAAGTGCTTTGTTAATAGCGTTTCTAAACCGGGTTCGTAAAAAAAAAGTTTTCCTTTCTGTAAATCATTAATTTTCTTTTGATCAACATCTATCACTGTTACCGAATGTCCCAATTCAGCAAATAGTAAACCAGTAGTTGTTCCTACATAACCTGCCCCAATGATTAAAACATTCAATGAAACACCCCCGTTAAATTTCAGCTATTCTAAAATATGAATGTAACCAATAAAAGGAAACGGCTATAGCTAAAATTAAACACTGTCCCGGACTTGAAATCTGTAATTAGTCTTTATATTTTTTAAAGACATGCCGGTTTTCACTAAAGGGGTTAGTAATCTCAGAACGTGCTAAATCATTATTTTTAAAAATATTACGTATTTTATCGCTTACTAATCTGCCGTTATCAAAGTAATCATAACTCCATGGAATGTTTGATAAATCCCGATGGCCATGATTTTCTAACAATCTCTGATATTCATTGAGTATGTTAATACCGTGAATTGATGTGTCATTGTTTATTAAATACAAGGTGTCAGATATATAAGGCAGTCCGGAAAAATGAAAAAATCGTAAAGGTTGGTCATTTACCTTATAGTTATCGCTTGTTTTTGTAATATTTCTTTCAAATAGATTCCAATACGCAACATTGTATCCCGGGTGTTTTAAATTCATGACTTTATCAAAAAAAACAGGGGCAAGATCCATCCACTTTTGTTCATTGAATAACCCTCTTGGAGGATCGGTATAACAGTATTGATTGAGCCGATCACACCACCAATCCAAAAAAAACTGACATTCTGTAGATCGCTTGAGCGCGATAAAACCAGTATTGAAATTTCCGGAGTTCAAGAGTGCGAATTCCCCAAATAAATGGGCTGGATTTTTTACTGGATTTAAAATATGTGGAGTTAAAACAATAGAATGTAAGCGAAGGGTATCCTCAACCTCTATGAAAGGTCCAAAAACCAGGGTATCACTATCCAGGTAAACGACATGTTCTTCTTTTGGATACTTTTGAAAAATATATTGGAACAGCTGTCCTTTACAGAACCCTGCTGTTTCATATTGACTATATTTAAATATGGTATGTTCAAAATTAAGATGTCCCATATCTTTCGCTAAAACGATTTCATCAAACAGGTCTAATTTCCTTATAGAAACAGGAAGATTTTTTTCGATCAAACAGACGACCATCTTTGATTCTGGATTATACTTTTTAATGGATTGTGCTAATGTCTTGGCCATAGCAAGGTGGTTCAGGCAAACAGAAGTACAGAAAATCAATGTTTTCTCACCTGCGTTTTTCGTATTTTTAACCGTTTAATGGCTTTATTGGTTAGTGAATAGGGGTTTGTAGTATGTGCCTCTAATTCAGAATTATATTTAAATACTGATCGTGATTTATCTTCTATCCGTTCACCATGATCAAAAAAATTATAGCTCCATTCAAAATGGGTAGGATAGAGGTTTTCATTTTCCTCCATTAGAGCAATGTATTGATGTACAACTTTATATATAGACGGATTGTCTGGAAGGTTATCCCGGAGAAAATGTAATGTTGAAAAATGAAAAAATCGAAAAGGTTCACCGTTAGCATAATATACGCCATCTTTCATGCTGATGTTGCGCTGGTTTATATTCCAGAACGCCACATTATAACCGTCATGTTTCAGCACATAAATCTTATCAAACAACATTAAGGCTGCTGTTAGCCATCTCTGGTCGGTAAACAGTCCTTGTTCCGCATCATTAAAAGCATAGCGTTCAAGTCTTGCTGTCCACCAATCCAGCATTGCTTCTGCTTCCATTGAACGTTTAACTCCAATGTACCCGCCGTTAATGATCCCGACTCTCAGAATTAAAATTTCTGCATTTTCCCCCCAAATGGTGTATGTGTTTTTTGGCGGTTCATTATAATGGGGAGTCAATACAATGGAATGCGTTTTAAAGGCAGCAAATACTTCATCAAAACGGGAAAACACTTGAGTATCTGAATCAATATAACTGAAAAATTCCACATCTTTATACTTGCTGTAGACATATTTCATAAGTTGTCCTTTACAAGCACATGCCGCTTCGTATTGATTATATTTAAATATAGTGGTTTCAAAGTTTGTAAAGCCCATGTCCTTAGCCAATACCACTTCATGAAAATCTTGGTCATCCAATAAATGGGCAGGCATGCTTTTTTCTAGTAAACAAATAACCAATTTACTTTCCGGCATATGCTCTTTTAGTGAATTGGCCAATACCTTTGCCTTTGCCAAATGATTTAAACAGACGGATGTACAAAAAATCATATTTCACATCACCTTACTTGGAAATTATTTTAGTGTCATCAAAAAAAATGCATTCAATGGAAGTGTTTTCTATGTGCAGTTTATCGATTTTTGTCCCTTTTCCGAAAATACTATGAGTTATTAAAGAAGAGACATCACTTACATAAACATTTTCCAGAATTATACTGTCTTGAATCCTACAGTTATCTATAACGGCACCCTGTGAAACTGATACATACGGACCTATTGTCGAATTTGTTAGCACACAGTTTTTATCAATATGAACGGGCGGAATCAACTTGCAGTTTTTGATGATGGTTGAAGGGTCTGTAGTCTCCTCTGATCGATTCAGGGAATCTAAAACCCATCGGTTGGCTTCTAACCATCGTTCTATTGTGCCTACATCTGAATATTCCTTATTTGTAACTTGGTAAGAGATATTATATTGATGATTGATTAACCATTGAATGGCGTCAGTAATTTCGTATTCTCCCCTTGAGGAGGGCTGTATATGGTTAATGGCAGTGAGCACGTTGGAGTCAAACGCATAAGCTCCAATTATGGCAAGATTGGATGCTGAATTTTTTGGTTTTTCTTCCACTTTAATGATCTGGTTGTTTTCTACATGGGCGATTCCAAATTCACTAGGATTAGAGACCTTCGTAATCATAACAGCACCGTTGACTGAACTAGACAGGATAGCTTCTTTAAGGGATAAAAGCGATTCATTGATTAGGTTATCTCCTAATAAAAGAATAAATGGTTCGGTCTTCAAAAAATCCGATGCTTGCCTTACCGCATCTCCAATACCTTTTGCTTTCGGCTGATAAATAAGTGTAATTGAAGTATTGTCGGCTCGTCGATTATCTATATACTCACAAATATCTTTTTGTAAAGGGTTTAATACAATGCCAATTTCGTTTATGCCTATTTTTTTCAGGCTTTCAATACAATATTCTAGTAAGGGCTTATTAGCAACTGGTATTAAAGTTTTTGCCCTTGCTAGTGAAAAGGGCCGAAGTCTAGTACCTTTTCCGGCTACTAATATTAATCCTTTCAATAAAAAAACACCACCAGACTGATTAAATAGTATTGTATCTATCATCAAAATATATGTTAAATTATGCATTTATACTGAAAAACGTTACATAAATAGGTGATGTCATATGGATATAAAAATCTATTATATGCCCAACCAATTTGTAGCTTTTGGAATAATTTAAAAGAAAAAGAGGAAGGTGAGAGCAAATAAATGTATTCAAAAGAGTTCTTTAAAAGTAAAAGAGAAGATTCATTATCATCCGCAAACGGGGTTGTTCCCATCGTAAATGAATTAATCCAGCCAAAATCAGTTTTAGATGTTGGATGTGGGACGGGAACGTGGTTAACGGTTTTTAAGAAGAAATATAGAATAAGAGATATTCTTGGCGTTGATGGGGACTATGTGGACAGGAGGCAGCTGGATATACCAAGAAGAAAGTTCTTCCCGTATAACTTGGAGAATCTTCTTGATTTGGGAAGAACATTTGATTTGGTTGTATCGCTTGAAGTAGCGGAACATCTCCCTGAGCATTGTGCTGAAACCTTTGTGCAATCCCTTGTGAATCATGGCTCAGTTGTATTATTTTCAGCAGCTATACCTGATCAGGGCGGTGATCACCATGTTAACGAACAGTGGCCAGATTATTGGATTGAAAAATTTAAAAAACATGATTTCCTGGTCATTGACTGTATACGAGATAAGGTGTGGAGCAGTGATACAGTTGGATGGTGGTATGCTCAAAATATTTTTTTGTTCGTAAAAAGGGAATATTTATTTAACCACCCGGTTTTATTGTCTTTTTATAAAGATGTAAACCCAGTATCTTTTAATAAAGTACACCCCAATAACCAGCTTTCAACTTTATGAAAATTAGAAAAGAATAATGAAGAACATGGAGAGGTTTATGGAAAATTATGATGTTACCGTTTTGATACCTTCCTATAATCCTGGAATATTTTTAAAGGATGCATTGGAAAGTGTGTTCCGGCAAACTTATGATAAATGGAAAATAGTTTTGGTAGACGATGCCTCAACAGATCAAAGTCTTGCTTTTGTCGAAGACTATTTAAATGATCCGAGGGTTACTTTAATTCGTTTGAACAAAAATGCAGGTCAGTCAAAAGCACAAAATGAGGGCCTTGCCGTTATTGATACGCCTTTCATAATGAAGCTTGATTCAGATGATTGGCTTTTTTTTGACACAATTGAAAAACTAAGAAATGAAGCAGAAAAGGTTTCAGATCACGTTGCACTTATTTGGGGCAATAAAACAGATATTTATGAGGATCGGGAAGGGAATAAACTATTGGAAGTACCGCGCATCGGGGGACGTTCCTATAGTGATAGGTATGAATTCTTATTATCTAACGATGTACCCTTTCCCCGTTTTTACAGAACGTCCGCTCTAAAACAAGTGGGTGGATGGCCAACCGATGATCCATGGGAAGGACGTCATCTTGAAGATAAACGAATGGATGCATTGCTTATTGAACATTTTGAAATTCACTGGATAAATGAGATGCTTTATAATTACAGGCAGCATGCAAATAATGCTACCAAAAAAATAGATCTATATAATAAAGTTTTTGAATGGCACATCTATAATACTTTAAAAAATTGGGGTGACTTGTATACCCCTGTTTTTAGAACATATTGTGGCTGGAAACAGCTGGAACAGCTTATTCCAAAGCAAAATCCTGTATAAAAAACAGGATTTTTTCTTTTATTTCCTTGGAAAATACATAGCAATCTCCTTTATTGCATACATAAATCATATAATCCCAATTCTGGGGAGGAAAAGATGAAATTCGATTATTTAATTGTTGGAGCGGGTTTCTCAGGTTGTGTTATGGCTGAAAGAATTTCCAGTAGATTGGGGAAAAGGGTTCTAATTGTCGAACAAAGGAATCATATTGCAGGTAATGCCTATGATTATTTTGATGAAAATGGAGTTCTCGTTCATAAATTTGGTCCACATATTTTTCACACGAATTCGAAGAAAGTGTGGGATTATCTTTCAGCCTATACGGAATGGATTCCTTATTATCACAGAGTACTTGGTATGCTTGATGGAGAAATGGTCCCAATCCCATTTAACCTCAACTCACTAAATATACTATTTCCTTCAACCAAAGCCAAAGCAATAGAAAACGCCCTGTTGGAACAATATAAGTTTGGGGAAAAGATAACGATTCTACAGCTTCAAAATAACAAAAATAAACAGCTGCAAAATCTCGCAGATTATATTTACGAAAAGGTATTTCATGGTTATACGGTAAAACAATGGGGGTTAAGACCCGAAGAGCTGGATGCGTCTGTAACAGGACGGGTACCTATTCTCATCTCCAGAGACAATCGGTACTTTCAAGATAAATATCAAGCGATGCCAAAGCATGGATATACTGAAATGTTTAGAAGAATGTTGAAAAGCCCAAACATCAAATTATTGTTGAAGACTGACTACAAAGAAATCATAGCAGATGTTCAGTTTAACAAATTAATTTTTACAGGCCCTATCGATATGTATTTTGAATATAAATATGGCCAATTGCCATACAGAAGCTTACGGTTCGAATTTGAATTTCACAATAAGGAGGAATTTCAAGAAGCAGGCCAGATCAATTATCCAAATGAGTATGAATTTACGCGTATTACGGAATTTAAAAAATTAACACACCAAAAGAACATCCTGGGAACAACGATTGCAAGAGAATATCCGGAAGTCTACAAAAAAGGTATTAATGACCCGTATTATCCCGTTCCCAAAAAAGAATACAGGGAGCAATATATATTATATGAAACTGAAGCGCAAACCATTAAAGACAAAGTGATATTTGCCGGAAGATTGGCAGAATACAAGTATTATAATATGGACCAAATCGTAGCCAGGGCTCTGCACTTGTTCGAAAAAGAAATTAATACAGAATAGGAGGAGTGCCATGATTCTTGTGACAGGAGGAGCAGGATATATTGGGAGTCACGTAGTCAAAGCTTTAATTATGAAAAATTATCAGGTTGTTGTTATTGATAATTTGTCAACAGGCAATCAGGAAGCACTTGATCCTAAAGCAATATTTGTAAAAGGGGATGTAAGAAACCCTAAAGACTTAGGAGAAATCTTTTCAAATTACCCTATTCGTGCAGTTATGCATTTTGCAGCAAATGCATACGTAGGAGAGTCAGTTGAAAAACCTGCAGTATATTATAGCAACAACGTCAATGGAATGATAACCCTATTGAAGATGATGGTGCAATATAATGTTAAGAAAATTGTTTTCTCCTCATCATGTGCAGTTTACGGGAAACCGCCTTGCAAGATTATAAATGAAAATACTCCTGCAATTCCCATTAATCCTTATGGTTGGACCAAATTAATTGGGGAGCAGCTATTAAGAGACTTTTCAACAGCATATTCTCTAAAATATATTGCTCTGCGGTATTTTAATGTAGCAGGCGCCATTGACTCAGGAGAATTGGGAGAGGACCACACACCTGAGACCCATTTAATTCCCAATATCATAAAACATTTACTCGGCGAGACGAAAAAAATTTTTGTGTATGGCAATGATTATGAAACAAGAGACGGTACATGCATAAGAGATTATATCCATGTTACAGACTTAAGTAATGCCCACATTCTTGCACTTGAAGCACTGCTGGATAGTAAGGCTGCCAACAGAGTTTATAACGTAGGAAATGAAAAAGGAATAAGTGTGAATGAAATAATAAAAATGTGCGAAACGATAATCGGCAGAAAAGCCACTGTGGAATATGCGAAAAGGCGTGATGGAGATCCTCCTGCTCTCATAGCCAGTGCAGATTTGTTGAAAAAAGAGTTTAACTGGAAGGCACAGTTTGACCTGAAAGATATGATTGAATCAGCATACCAATGGTTTTTAAAAAATCCAAAAGGTTATAAAAAGCCGTAAAAGGAAAGGGGATTATATGGTATCTGTCATCACCTGTACAATTAGGGATTCTTGCATGGATAATATATTTGATAATTACAAGACTCAAAATTACGATCATAAAGAACTGATCATTGTGCTTAACCAAGACAGTATGTGTTTGAAAAAATGGCGTGAAAAAGCAAAAAATTATGATAATGTTTCTGTTTTTCAAGTCCCACAACATACCTCCTTAGGTAATTGTATCAATTTTGCAGTGGGGCAGGCTAAATATGATATAATTGCAAATTTTGAGGATGACGATTATTATGCACCAGCATATCTGCAGCATTCTATTTCTGTATTGAATGCTATGAAAGCGGATGTTATAGGAAAGACATCGGTATATATATTCTTGAAAAACAAGCAAGTATTGGCTGTTTTCAATCCAGGCAATGAAAATCAATATGTCAATGATCAAAACAGTTTTGGAAAACAATATTTACAAGGAGGTACGTTAGTATTTTATAAAGCAATTTTGGATCTAGTAAGGTTTCCGGATCAGATTAAAGAAGTAGACCGGATTTTTTGCAGGGACTGTGTGAAGGCGGGCTTAAGGGTTTACTCAACAACAAAAGAAAATTTCACCTATGTAAGGAATGATGATCAGGAACAGCATACGTGGAAGGTGCCTGTGGATGTTATTTTAAGCATAAGCCAATTTATTACGAAGACAGATGATTTCAAACCGTTTGTATCAAAGTTTTGATGTCACTTATGAGGAACAGGGGAGGCTTGTATGGTTTCCGTCATCACTTGCACGATAAGGGATAATTGTATGGAAGAGGTTTTCCTTAATTTTGATCGGCAGCAAGATGTAGAAAAAGAATTAATTATCATTTTAAATAAAGAAAATATGGATGTTGAAAAATGGAAAGAAAGAGCAGCTGATTCTTCTAACATTTCTATCTATCAATTACCATCTGATACTACGCTGGGAGAATGTTTAAACTTTGGTGTAGAAAAAGCAAAGTTCAGCCATATTGCTAAATTTGATGATGATGATTACTATTCGCCTTTTTACTTGTTGGATTCACTTCAATCTTTAAGAAATTCTCAAGCATCCGTCGTTGGAAAAACCTCCATTTTTATGTATTTTAAAGATCAAAGCCTGCTTACCGAATTTAATCCGAATAAGTTTGGGGGAGCAGTTGCGAAAAATGAGGAGACATACAATAATCATTTATTAATGGGAGGGACGCTAGTTTTTAAAAAAGAAGTTTTTAATACGGTAAAATTTAGTTCCACCAATATTGCTGAGGATTCAGCTTTTTGTAAATCATGTATTGAGAATGGAATTCCTCTGTACTCAGCAACTAAAGATAACTATGTTTATTTAAGAAGCTTTGAACCAGAAAGCCATACATGGAGGATTAAAAATAACACGATTTTGAAATTCTGCAGCGTAATTGCTAAAACTGATGACTTCCGGCCTTTTATTACTAAAAAACCTATTCTCTAATGGTTAGAAAATCAGGCAGGATGCCAGCCTGTTTTTGAATTTTTCATTATCTAAAGAGATTGTCGAACAACAATCAAAAAAATCAGGCTTTTTAGGCCTGATTTTTGCTTAATTACCTAACCTATTACGTGAATAGTTGGATCGCTGTAATTTGACGGCAGTCAATGATGATAGGATATCCGTCTAAGATGAAAGTTGCACAGCAAGTTTTATGATCGAAACAAGCGAATGTTAACTCGTCATTAAAGAAGTCCTCTCCGCCTTTTAGTACGATTTGTACTAATGAACCAGGTGTTAGCTTTTTGATCTGTTCACACGCACAACCTTTACATTGGTTATGAGAAGAAGATGAAGATGAAGAGCTTTCTTCTTTTCTTTTCCGTCTGCGTACAAAGCTGGAGCTTGAGCTAGAACTAGAGCTTGAGCTAGAACTAGAGCTTTCTTGTTTTTTTCTTTTCTTGTGTACAAAGCTGGAGCTGGAACTAGAACTTTCTTCGTTGCAGCTGCACCCTTGTTTTTTAAATAATGAACCCATTACTTTTCCTCCTTATTGTCTTTCGTACTCCTGATCATTCAGGGGTAATATAGTATATTGAGTTTTTTAAAATTTGCATGGATAAGTACCTACTTGTACAAAAAATAGGTTTTTCTACTAGAAAAATAGAAAAAAAGAAGGGTGAGATCCTTCTTTTTAGTGGCCAGCATTGTTTTTTTTAGGCTTCCACGTTACTTTTCCGCACGTTTTGCAGCCCTTCTTTTTTTTCACAGGTTCAAACAATGACGGTTTGCTTGCCGATTTTTTTGATTTTTCCTGCTGGCGATTTCGATATAGCTTTCGCATTTGAGATTTGTCCATTCCACCCACACCTTTTCAGTAAGTTGCTTCTATACTATTCTTTACTTCTCCGAGTGGTATAGGTATTTGGCTGAAAGGGATTAATGGCTGTTGAAGTTTTGCTATTTTTTTGTTTAAACGGATTGATAGTAGATTCAGGGGTTTGTACGCTTTTGAATGGGCTTATGGCTGGCCCGTTATGGAGATTTTTATTTCGTGTTACTGTTGCGGGTCTGCTTCGGACAGGTATAAGCTGCTGAGGAGCGATGAAGGTGTCAGGCACCTTAAATTCAGGCTCAATTTTTGGCTTGTTCATTTTTTTTGTTTCTTTTACGCATTGCAGATCAGCGAGCATGGGATTTATCGTTCTTAAGATGTGGTTTATCCCTGTCTGGTATTCTCCAATAGAGAGGGAAGCGAGTGATGAAAATGTCTTGGAGAGTCCAATCTGCAGGATGAGGTAGCTGATCCATTCAGGAATACATTCTTTTTCTCGCCATCTGAAGGAAAAAGAATAGTGATTTGCTTTTCTTTTGCATAGGATGCTCTTATGAATCATGTTTTGAACAGCATTTTCGGTATTCTCGGCCGGAGTAATATAGAGGAGTTTGGAATTTTCCGTTTGAATGATGATGGGTACAGGCTGATCAGCAACAAATGAAACCGATATTGAGGCTGTTGTACTCATTCCCGAGGGATTTTCTTCTATAATAACATCTGTATGCTTAAGAAATTCTTTAACTCTATCCAAGTCCCTTTGCTCAAGACCAGAAATCACAAAACACTGGCCATACATAGCCGGTTCAATTTCATGATAGTTTTCATTCCAATCCAATCCCCAATAATTTAATAATGGCTTTATATGCTGAAAAAAATTGGTGTCCATCTGTCCGATCTGTTTGCCCCCAAATGTAAGAATCATGATGTCTTTCCTCCTAGCTGCCCGAAAAATAGGCATTCATTCTTGTGTCATAACCTATCGTATTCCCATAGTATGTATGGAATCTTCAGAACATGATGAGGAAAGGAAGGGAAACTATGGGTTTAAATCATAAGAAATCTATACCAAAGGCTGCCAATAGTCTCCAAGAAGAATGCATAAGAGTACAGAAAGTGTATGATTGGGTTACTGATACATTTTCAGTAACGAAACAAGTTAGTTTCAATCCGGAGCAGCTCAGAAAGATCGAGGAAGCATTAGAAGATCCGGCACGGCGTCCTTTGCGATTGACTTGTCAAACACCGGCGGCTCCGCCTCCATTCCCGTTAAACGGAGAAGACACGAGGGCAGAATGCGAGACCTTCCTGTGTGAGCAGGTTGGAGAGAAAAGAGACGTAACGGTTTCGCTAAACGGTAATTTTGTTGATGCTCAGCTCGTGGAGCTGTTATTCACTTCTGAAGTAAGGGTAGCTGTTGTGGACCGTAACGGAAGAGTCGTAACACACCTTACAACGGATGCATCTGTGCTCGAACCGTTTGTACTTTGTTATCCAGACGGAACAGACCTGTTTTGCAAAATCACCAGAATTCTTTGCAAAATCCAAACAGGAACTGTACTCCTAAACGCTCCAGCACCACGATCTTTTAACCTCACCCTTACATTCTGTGTGGATATCCAAATCGAAGCTGAAGTGAAACTCGAAGTACTTGCTAAGTTCTGCTCACCTCGAAATAATGACCTTTCAGCTGAAGAAGCTGAAATGGATTCTTGTCCGGAGGTCGAATTCCCTGCACAATGTCCGGATATATTCCCTCGCCCTAACTGCGATTGCAGTGTCAGCGGTGAAGCGAGCGGACGCACCGGAAGCAATTCTACTGAAAAAGGCCGCCTTAGCGTGCTTGCTGATATCTGCCAAAACTGCAGCCTGAGTGACAGTTCACTTCGCTTTACGTTTGAAGATGAAAACGGGGGATTAAATAACTTCGACTTCACGGCGGATAGCTTTGAACAGGATTCTCTAACTTGCGAGCCTTGCGAAGGCAAGGGACTCAAGTTGATGGTCTCAGGTGTAGGTACGACAAATGAGGGTGAAGAATTTGACTTTAACTTCGCAGCCGTAAGCCGCCACTCTGGAAGCCGTTTCCAGCTGCAGCTTATTGATGAAAGAGGGGTCACTGTATTCGAATCAGGAATTGTGAAAGTAGATAAAGGAAGTCTTGAGGTTGAAGATTGCGTGACTTTCGATGATATCAAATTAAAATAATATCCTTAAGCGCAATAAAAGAGCAGGGAACCATCCTGCTCTTTTTTCTTTAAATAGTGAACGAATCAGTGACGCCTACATAAGATAAAAGATGGGAGCCTATTTAGGGGGGGACACGTATGCATTCTCAAAAAGAACGGTTAAGCTATGACCGTCTTATCGCTCGGGCCCAGTTTTATCAGGAAAAGTCTTTAGAGTTGGAAAAAAAATTAGTGTTTGCAGAGGAACTTATTGAAAAACTTGAAAAAGAAGCAGCGGATTCTTCAAAAGATACAGAGATACAGGCACTTGAAGCTGAACGGGTGCGGCTGACAGAAGAGGTCGCACACTTGAAAAATGAGCTGGGGCAAGCCAAAAGCATTGATTATGACAAAAGAGCAGCGGATTATGAGGCATTGCTGGCTGAAGTGCAAAAGGAGATTAACGATAAGGAGAACAAACTGGATCTCAGCCAGCAAAAAATAAGGGCATTAGAAAAAAAGCTTTCTCTTCAAGGAAGGCCTGATCCTTTTATGAAGAAAGCAGAGGAAGACGAAGAAGAGAATATTTTCGTTAAGAAGGATTATGAGTGTCTATGCCTGTTTGATTACTCCATCATCATGAATGAAAATCAATCAGGCTTTATTAAGGGATCATTTATCATTGAAAACACAGGATTAATTACACTTCAGAATCCATCTGTTTGTCTGCGCTTCAATCCAGGTGAAGCCAACGTCTTAAAAGGGAAGATTTACTCCAGTGAAAATCATGAGGTTAATCAAGACAACCTCGCGAACTTTCATTGGATGTTTATCGACAACGACTGGGCGCAAGAAGCGAAAGAGCGCGGAGAAATCTGGATCTGCCCGATAAGAGAAATGACGATAGAACCTGGTGAGAAATCCGTGATACAAGACTATCAGATTCCATTTAAGAAA
Source organism: Fictibacillus sp. FJAT-27399 (assembly GCF_001510655.1). Classification (GTDB taxonomy): domain Bacteria; phylum Bacillota; class Bacilli; order Bacillales; family Fictibacillaceae; genus Fictibacillus_C; species Fictibacillus_C marinisediminis. The sequence goes on from NZ_LMVC01000001.1 coordinate 278,985, forward strand.
GAAATCATAGGCAATCTAACGGTTGAAGCCTTTGTTTTCTTCAATAAACAGCAATATAAAGTAAAAGCGGCCAATCAAATATCTATCAATTTTTGATAATTAAGCCTATGTCCCTTCTCTATAATCTTGCATACTATGGGAATTATAGAGGAGGTTAGAGTATGTCTTGCGAGAAAAAGAAAAAGAAAGTGATCAAAGCAGATAAAGTCTTTATTAAAGCAGAGAAAGTGATCGTAGTAGAAGAAAAAAAGAAGAAGTACGACTATAAAGAAACATGGACTCCAGATCACGTATATTCTCCTAAGAAGAAAGAATCTTCCAGCTGTAAAAAACATGAATCTTCCAGTTCCCACGGCAAAAAGAAAGAATCTTCTTCATCCTGTTCCAAGCATTTTAAGTCAGAATCCAGCTTCAAAAAACACGAATCTTCTTCAAGCTATATTTGCTTTAAAAAGAAGCATAAAAAGCATAAAAAGCATAAAGATTGCGGCTGTGGAGGTTCCTGGATCTAAGCATGCAAACAAAAAAGAACACGTAAAGTGTTCTTTTTTGCTTTATAAAAAACAATCAGTCCTTTTCTTTCATTACTAGCAGTTCATGTCCCTTTTTCCATTCCGCATAGAGAACATCTTGAGCGGAGTTTATTTTTCTTTTTAAAAGCTGTGCCCGCAGCCACTCCTCATCAACTCCCGCTGTATTTAAATTGTCATGAATAATTTTACCATCTAGGATCAAAGTGACAGGAAGTGTAACCTCAACTTCATGAAGCTTTAAGTCTTTGCGGGTGACCGGCTGTACATTGGATTTAGGGAGTACAGAAATGGAACCGTTCGTCTCCAGAATGGCATATTCTATTTCTCTCATGCTAAAATGGCCTTTCTGCCGGATGAGATCTTGAAGCTGGTTGATATCAAGCTTGTTCTTCTTCAGCTGTTTACGGTCAATGACGCCTTTTCGGACGATGATAGAGGGAGAACCTTCGAGAACCTTACGCAGCGTAATTGATTTTTGTGTCAGCATCTCCAATGAATACATAAGTACTCCCCATACGCTAATCGCAAATAAGATCATCCAAATGTGCACATCAGGGTCATACATCGCATTTCCGACAAGTTCTCCGAGGATAAGAGCTGAAATAAAGTCGAAAGGTGTAAGCTGTGATAATTGTGTTTTTCCTAATAATTTAGTTAAAAAGAAAAGAGCAAAAAAACCAATGATCATTTCAATTGTAATTGTACCAAGCCTCATGACAGCCCCCACTGGTGCGAAGTTAAAGTTAGTGTTCTCCTGTTTGTCCAAAATAAACCGATCGTGAAGATAAAAAAGCATCAAACTGACTCAAGATCAGTTCAATGCTTTATTCATGGAAACATGCCAAATATTGGCGTCTAGAAAGGGTTCTGTTGAAGTTGTAGCATATCCTAATTTTTTATAGAAGTCCTCTGCATGGACCTGTGCATATAATGTAAGGGATGGATAACCGGACTGTTTGGCTGCCTGTTCCATCTTTTTCATCAGCAACTCGCCGAGCCCCTGTTTACGGCGGCTGGCCAGAATACAGACTCTTTCAATTTTCCCTCCGCCTTCTATCGAGCGTAAACGGCCTGCGCCAATTGGTTCACGACGGTCATCGTATAGGACAAAATGGGCAGATTGATTTTCATGCGAGTCAATCTCTTCTTGCTCGGAGACGTTCTGTTCATTTACAAAAACCTGTTTTCGAACGAATAAAGCGTCCTTGTAAGATGGATCTTCCGTTGTTAGTACTTTTACTTCCAAAATTAAACATCCTTCCCGAGCGCAAAAGTCTTGTAGACTTTCCAGCGGTCAGATTCTTCATCCATTTTTAACAAATGAAATTCTGTTACGGTTTCTTGGTATTCTGCTTCCACCATTTTTAACCGTTCCAGCACATCCGCATGCTCCACGTCAGAAAGCTTTTGGGCTAGGGTGAGATGAGGAACGAAATTATACGGATGTTCGTGTTCGAGCGGCCCTTCATAGAGAAGCTCGTGCAAGGAGTTTAGTTCATCATTGTTATCTACTTTCAAGTAAATAACATTGTTGACAGGATGAAAAGAACTTGCTCGGGTGATATGAATATTGATCGGAGGAACATTCTTGGCGACTGTTTCGATATATTCAACGATTTCTTCGATTTCTGCATCGTTGGCTTCAAATGGATCTTTGAGTGTAATATGCGGTGCAATGATAGAATAATGAGGATCATAGCGTTTGCGGTAAGAATTTATTTTATCTTTGAGTTCTTCTGATGGGAATATAGCAATACCGTATTTCATTGAAAACTTCCTCCCTTATCTTTTGAATTAGTATATCAAAAATTCTTACAACTTCACAAATCGAATTATTTTCCGTAGATAAATTTTAAAGCAGGCCTAAGGTTTACTTGCCAGTCTGACCATAGATGACTTCCTTCAAATTCTTCATAACAATAATCAAATCCTTTGTTCAGAAACCAGTCCGAAAGTTCACGGTTCGGGGATAAAAAATCTTTTATAAAGCCATCAACAGATTCAAAGCGGCTTTCTTCTTTTCCGACGGAATGATAGAGCGTCAGCAGTTCATACCCAGTGAAAGAGCGGACATCGTTCAAGATTTGCTGCTCAACGTACGGAGACTGTACGATCAGCTTGCCGAAAGTACGGGGAAAAGATATCCCGCATCTGAGGGATACATAGCCTCCAAGCGAGTCTCCGAGAAGGCACATCCCGGATCCCAATAAGTAAGTATTAAACTTCTCTTGAACATAGGAAGGCAGATCCAGCGACATGAAACGAATATAAGCGTTATGTTTTTCTCCTTTTGGGTGATACTTATGATGCCTGTCCTCTCCGCGTTTATGGAAAATACCGATGATGATCATTTCCTCGATCTCATTCGCCTGAATCATATCATCCGCTGTAGATGCAAGCCTTCCGAGCTGAAAATAATCAGGTCCGTCCTGTGCGATCAATACAGGATATTTTTTTAGTGTGGTAAACGCTGGAGGCAAATAGATCAATAAAGGAATTTCTTCATTAAGTTCTTTGCTATGTATGGTTTCTTCATAGACGGTTCCTTGAAAAGTGGGCATAAAAATTCTCCTATCTAAAAACAGCGCTTTCATTGTATCCGTTCCATTCTATCATACAGTGGTATAATGTAATCAAGATAAAAGTATTATTCGGGAAAAATCCAAGGAAAATACAGAGGTGAGCCCAATGGCAAAACGAGTCCATAGCCGTGATGTTGAGTCTGCGGCCAGAGCCCTGCTTGCAGAGCGGGGAGTAACGATTCCGGAAATCGCTGAAATTGTGTTTGAAATGCAGTCTCCTTTTTCTCCTCAATTAACGATGACAGAATGTATTGAGAGTGTTGATGCCGTGTTAACAAAACGAGAGATCCAGCATGCTTTGTTGGTTGGAATTGAGCTCGATAAATTAGCAGAGAAAAAGATGCTCTCTGAGCCATTGCAATCCATTGTGGAGATGGATGAAGGATTATTTGGTGTAGATGAAACGATTGCCCTTGGAGCAGTCTTTGGATATGGCAGTATTGCCGTTACGACGTTTGGACACCTTGATAAATATAAAATGGGTATCATTCGAAAGCTGGATACGAAAACATCCGAAGGCATCCATACGTTTCTGGACGACCTCGTTGCAAGCATTGCAGCAAATGCTTCGAGCCGGCTTGCGCATCGGCTCAGGGATCAGGAAGAGCGGCTGTCAAAGCAGGAAATGGAACAGCACGATCAAGAAGAAAAAATAGGATAAATAGGAGCTGTCCCGAATAGGGGCAGCTTTTTCATCACCCATTTTTCCAGTATGGATGGACCAAGTATAGCTTATCTACATATGGTAGTAATGTGAAACTTTATAGAAGGGAAAATGCATATGCAAAATAGAATGTACCCGTATGGTCCTGGGGCGGGTTACGGCTATGGGCAAGGCAACTATGGGAACCCAAACGTGAATCCCAATATGAATTATCCGAACCCTAACATAAGCCCAAACATGAATTATCCTGTCAGCCCCAATATGAATTATCCGGTAAGTCCTAATATGAATGTAAAAATCCCGTTCAACCCCCAAATGAAATACCCTAAAGAAGAAAAGCCGACAGAAGTAAGTCCGGCAGAGGTGACGAAAGCTAACAATTTTCTAGGGATCACAGAGACGCTTTCCGTCTGCCCATGTCCTCCAGGAGAGAACGTGTGGGCGGCCCTCGTTAATCCGGAAGGTTCAGGTGTAGATCTGGCGTTACAGCGAATCACCATCTCCAATATGACGTGCAGCCCGATAAACGCTCAAATCTATTTTAAGCCAACGCTGCCGTTCAATGGAAGAATGTCAGGAAATGTTACTCCTGCAGACTTGTCAAAAACTCCATCCGCCCGGCCAAAAGGACAGATTCAATTTGGTTCGCTTCCTAACTCTCCAGTGAACGGGGTTTTAGCAGCATCCAGAATCATTCCTCCATACAAAAGTATTACCGTTGATCTGGATGGATTGTGGGTCATCGCATCAAGAACAAATGTAATGGTTTTCCTTACCTCTACATGCGATGACAGCAGCCTGAAATCTACTGTAGCTTTTGAATGGGAAGAAAAGTGATGGTTTACAAATTAGGCCCTTTTTTAGGGTCTTTTTATTTATTTTAGGCTGTTTTCGTAACCTTTGCTGCTTTTGAAAGTGGTTGATTTCTGTTTCAGGATGCTCGCTTTTACCGGCGTAAACGCCTACTTTCTCGGCGCCAGCGCCTGTGGGTCTCACCTGTCCCGCTAGTCCCGCAGGACAAGGAAGGCTTCGGCAGCGTTATATCGCACGAAGAAAATGTGAAATTCATTTTCGAGGAGTCTCGCACCTTGCACTCCAATCAACTTGTCAATGAAGCCTATTTACAAAAAGGTTCCCAAAGCAACAATCTTTTAGAAATGAGCCTAATTTTAAAAAAGCAGTTGCAAACTAAGTGAAAAATGAGGTATACTTCTATTTGTCCGATACATAATCAATTGATCCGATAGCTCAGCTGGGAGAGCGCTACCTTGACAGGGTAGAGGTCGGGGGTTCGAACCCCTCTCGGGTCACCATTGTTGTAATATCAAGGTTTGTAGCCTTTTATAAGTATATAAAAATGTTATGGTCGTAGCAGAACCTTGTTACAGCCATCTAAGACCACTTCACAAAATATAATGTGAGGTGGTTTTTTTCTATGTTAATGAAATTTGCAGTACAGGATTTTTATGATGATCGAGAGTTTAAAAACGTAACTCCAAAGACACTGGAAAGCTACAAAGTAATGCTTAATCAATTTGTGGATTTTTGTAATGAAGAAGAAATAATGAATGTAGAGGATTTAACAGTCAACATCATAAAGAAGTATCTGGTGTCTTGTCAAAAACGTGGAAATAATTCCACTACTACAAACTCCAAACTTCAACGTATTCGTGCTTTCTTAAATTACATGATTGAATGTGAAGTCATCGAAAAGAATCCTGCTAAGAAGATTCAGAAGGCTCGAGAAGACGTTAGAATTGACGTATTTACTGATTATCACATCAAGCAGATGTTGAACTACTACAGACGATTAAAGACCCGAGAACACGCTTTTCATTGCTATAGGGACTATTCAATAATCATTACCTTGTTAGGAACAGGTTTACGTTTATCTGAATTGTGTTCAATCAAATGGACTGATATTAACTTTGTACAACAAACAATGTCTGTATTTGGGAAGAACAGAAGAAAAGAATCTATTCCAGTAGCGGAGAAATGTACCAAGGAATTATTGGCATACAAAGTGTATTGTGAACAATTCTTTGGACAAGAGAATCTAAACGATTATATATTTACAAATAGAGAGAATGAACCATTAACACCTAATGCAGTTCAAAATGTATTCAAACGTCTTGCAAAGGTTATGAATTTTCGAGATGTGCGCTTATCAAGCCATACGTTTAGACATACCTTTTGCCAAAAGTGTATTCAGGCAGGGATGAGTACTTTTGCTATACAAAAACTCATGCGACATTCTTCTATTGCTGTTACAGAGAAATACGCAGCCATGTGGGGTAACGATCTGAAAGAACAGAATGAGAAATTTAACCCACTAAATCAATTAGATATTTAATATAGGTAGAATAATTATTAAAACCACTTCATTTATCCGAGGTGGTTTTTCTCCTCTTACAAATAAGTTATAAAAGTATTCTAGTTATAGATTATCCTTTGTTACAAAAAGCTTATTTTGCAATACTTTTGCTTTAGTCAGAATATTCAATTAATATATTGATTTTGATTCACTCATTAGATATACTTCATTATGCAAAGAACAAATTGATTGGAGCGGAGCTATGTTTGTGTCGTATACTGATGCCTCTGTACAAGGTAAAAAGGCAATTCTATCATTTATGATCATTTTTGAAGATAAGAGTAAGGTATATAAGAGAATCGTAATAGATGAATCAGATAATAACATAGCTGAAGCAGCGGCACTTTCAGAGTTAGTATCTTTCCTGAAATATTATAATTTGGACAATGGACTAATTTTATTCGACTCAGATGCACTGAAACATATGCTTAAAAAAAATAGTAATCGGCTTTGCAATCGTATTCCAATAAGCATTAAGAAGGATATCATAAAGCTAAATATTCGTACTCAAGTAATACCAAGGCCAAATAATCTGGCTCATAAAATATGCTACAAAGATAAATATATTCGCTCTCAGTTGATATCTAAAATAAACCGTATGTTTTTTCACAAAGTAGCAGATTACCCAGACCTCTTTATGCAATTATCCGTATTTGATGAATTCAAACAATATTATAATAAGCGACTTGCTTCTTTTCACGAAGCTCAAATGAATCTTAATCATAAAATATGGTTAGGTGATCTTATTGAGGACTTGGAAGGAGTTAAAGTGTATCAGATTCATGATAGAAAAATTATGGTGATTGGAAATACCATTGTAAAGATTAGTAAGGTTAATTACGTTCAAATAGGTAGTCATTGGAGAGTTATGAGGAAGAGGAAAAGATTTAAGAAAATGTTGGAATAAAAAGTCACTTTGGCTGAAAAAAAGAAGAAAGAACTTAAAAAATTTTTAAGATGGGATTGATATAAATGCCAATGAAAGCTTATACACATGCTAAGGGATTTAATGTTACATCATTGCAGGGAAGATCGGTGCTATACTTATTCCGTGATAGGCAAGGTAAACTTATTTATATTGGGAAATCTGAAGACGATTTTAAAGATAGAATTACTTCTAACTGTTATGGAAAGAGTAAAAAGCTTACATCAAACATCCAATACATAACTGTTGTAATTGTGGATAAGTCTATTTATCCACTTTATGTACTAGAACATCTATTTATTTGGTGTTTTTTGCCACCCGAAAATAATGCGTTATGGTTATTTGGTGGAAACGATGAAGATGAAATTATTAAAGTTGCCGAAAATAAAAAATTATACATAACTGGTTCTGTAAAAGATTTTATCCAATCCTTTGAAAGTATTACTCTTGAAAGAGAATGGGAAGATAAAACTGCTAATAAATATAAAAGGTATGGGGATCAGGAAGAACTAATTTCGAATAAAGTGAATTGTAACGGTAAGAGGCTTTGTCTTTGCTTTAAGTGTTTGATAGACAAGCAATCAGTCAGATGGAAAAGAAGGAAATCAAAAAAGATTAATACTGGAAGCTTGGCTTAATAATGGAATAACCATTTTAGCACTTCATTCCACACAAGTACGATGTAAAAATTCCGATACGAGACGGATATTTAGATGCTTTATTAGCAAGGGAAAACACTAACTCCCAATGTTAATATAACTAATCCCGAGACAAATCCTAATTTTTATAACAGGGGTTAATATGAATTTATAGAATAGCAGGATACCCCATGAAAAGTAACGATTAAAATGAATTGATATTTTATATATCCTATTGTATTGCCAGATAAATAATGATATAATAAACTAGTTAATTTCAAAATGATATATATATAAATAAATTATGTAAGGAGAGAGTATAAATGCAATCGCCTCATAGGGAGGCACATATATCTTATAAAACTTATGATGAATTCATAGGGCTAGGCTTATTTAAGTCTATATTTAGGATAAGTGTGCATTCTGACGAGGAAGTTGTATTTAGACTTTCTCCTTTTTTGTGTTGTTTTAGGAGGAGCAAGTAAAAGTAATTACAATCAGCAGATTTGGTTGAATAGAATAAGGGCATTCGCTTCGCTCACCTCTACGCCTCCCTACGGTCGTTGTTTGGGACGCTCCCTGCGGTCACTTCGCCACCTAAAGGTGACGACCCTATCAACCTCATACCTATTAATGAAGTATTCAATACCACTCTTGTATTTGATGTTTAACTCAATAGAAAGCGTGCATCTTTTGACATAATATAATAAAGGTAACTAGTATTATATTACAACAAAACTTGCACACTATTTTAAAGTTCTACATTTTGTAAAAACCAAACTAATCTATGTAAGGAGTGAGTAAAAATGGCTGTCATTTACAGTCTAATAATTGAAAGTAGGTAATTATTGTGAATTTATCAACAGAAGAATTTGTAATGAAATTTGGAACGGAGGAGCAGAAGGCGAAGTTTAAAAAGAACGGTAAACTAGGGTCAAGAACTAGAAACTCTATTATGAAAACTGCTGAGCAAGGATATGTAGTGGAAATCGTTAAGCAGGGCAGGAGTAACATTTACGTATGTACGAAGTGTGATGAAAAGTTGAAGAAAGACGGTCGTGTAAGAAGTGGTAGAGGACAAATTGAACATAGAATTCCAATGGACATTATTGTAGCGACCCACCTTGAATACGATATGACGAAACAAGCTAGTATGAGTTTAGGAAAATGGGCAGTTGAATTCGGACTAATTACAAAACTTGAATTTGACTTACTACGTTCTAGACACAAAAATAGTCTACGTCAAGTGCATATTGATCTGGCTATTGAAAGTGGAATTATTGAAGAAGACCATAAGAAGCTGTTAGATGAGTTAACACTTTACTGCTTAGAGATGTATGGGCAATTGGCTAAGACCTTAGACCATATGAAAAAATGTGGTATCATCTTATTCTATGAGAACTGGATTGGGTATAGTAAAGATGGAAAGGTCAGTATAAGCCCCGATATAATGAAGAACATTCAAAAGACTAGACGAGATCTGATGAAAAAGCATAATGTTGTTGAATTCAATCTAACCGCTCATCGTAATGCTAGAAAGGTTATAAATTTTAATGATGAATGGAAACAAGCATTAGCAGAAGTAAAAGATGAGTTTGGTAATGCGCTAGACATTAAGTATTACTGGAAAGAATACGCCGTAATATTAAAGGCTACAAGTAAAGCAGTGCAGAGATATCTTGAAACGTATTGTGAGGAAGCATTAGAAGCCTATGTGAATAATAAAGACCTGTTCATAAATCAAAATAAAACAAACTATGTGGATAAGCGTAAAGCTAATTTCGTTAAGAAGATAGAGAAACGCCACAAGCAGAAGTTAAAGGAATACAAGGAATTAAAGGTTGGGTTTTCCACAGCAGAAGATGAAGAACTAATTAGTTATTTTTATACTCAGCAAGAACTTGAGGACATCATTGCAGGATATGACTTAGGTGTTAAAAGATTACACTTGAAAAATTTGTATATGGAGCGGATGGAGCAGTTGTTCGATTTGTATAAGCTAAACGTCAATAGCAATTTCAACACTTTGAAGGAGTCTCTTAATTGAGGCTCTTTTTTGGTATATTACGCAGACGATTGATTAACTGGTCAGAACTTATAAGATCGACTTACCGAACTAATAAAACCCGTCTTTTATTGTTTGCTGCAAGAACTATACTGAAAGTAAAGGATTATACTTAAAATAAAAGTTGCAGGATAGTTGAACAAGTATGTTTATTGTAAAGTAGGAGACTATTGTTCACTAATCAAAAAGGGAGGAAGTATCTTGATTGATAGAGAAAAAGAGTTTAGAAATGCTTTTTATTATTTAAAAAGATGGTCAAAATCTCCACTGACTCCAAGTTACACAATAGGATATAGTAGAGGTCTTTCAGATAAAGAGCCAGCCCAGAAATGCTTTGATTATATTTTGAAATTAGGCAAAGATTCTACTATTAGTTTTGAGGAGAAGTTGAATTTATTATATGAATTTTTAGAAAAATCAAATGAAGAAGATAAAAAAAGACCATTGATGGGTACTGATTTTTATAGAAATCTCCAGTCTTATATAAGAAGGTCAATAAGTAGTATTGAAAAAGGAGAACCAGTTCAAACAAGAAGAAGATAAACACGGTTGGATAATGCTGCGATATTAAGTACCTCTTCAACTTAAGGTGTGCTTGCTTTATTTCCTTAACATACGAAAACAGTTTTGCACCTTAAAACTGAGCCTATTAGCGGAATCGTAGTAGTTCATTCAATTAGTCTGAGGGCATGGAATGAAGTGTCATTTCGATGACACTCTGCTCCTTAGTGATTATATTACCTGAAGCTTAGAATTTTGAGCGTTAACTCCACGGGAACGTAATAAAAAACTTTAAATAAGTATCCTCGTATAGTACTAGATATAGATTCCTCATCAAAGTAGCAATTAAATATAGCTACTCTTTTCTTCATTCTCAAATGGTATAATATTCCTATACTAAAAATGGAGATGGAATAATGAAAATTGCATTAGTCAGTTGCACAAAAATAAAAGCTAATTATACCTGTACTGCTAAAGAGATGTACCGAGAGTCAACGTTATTTAAAAAAGCTGTTAAATATATTGAGCAACAAGATTATGACGAATGGTATGTATTATCTGCAAAGTATGGGCTTATAAATCAAAATGATGTAATTGAGCCATATGATTTAACTCTTAACAATATGAAAGCATCTGAACGAAAAACTTGGTCAGATTTAGTTCTAAAGCAATTAAGAAACTTGGAATCAGATCTAAAACAAATTGACTTTTATTCTGGAGTCAAGTACAGAGAATACTTAATTCCTGTTCTTGAAGAAAAGGGTATTATCTGTAATGTGCCGCTTCAAGGAAAAGGAATAGGTGAGCAGTTACAGTTTTATACACGTAATACAAAGTAACACCAATGATAATAGAGGTGAATATCAAATGCCGATTCCCAAAAATATTAATAAAGAACATGTACTTGAAGCAATTCAACAGATTAATAGAGAAGGTGTTCGAGAAAAGAGAGAATCTACAAGATTCAGCCTTGTCTATGAAAGTAAATCATATCCGCCTAAATACGTGGTTTCAATTGCAAATATTTTTGCTAATGGAGAAGAATATTCTCCTACCTTGTTTAGTGGTGGAAATGAAACCAACAAATTTCTTGGTAAGCTTGGTTTTACGGTTACTGAAAACACAGAAAGTAATACTGAAATTCAAAACAATAATATCTCTTTTAAAATACCCAATCTAGAGCCATCAAAGCGTTCTAGAGAATATAATAAATACAGCAATAAAGATAAAGATTCTATTGTATATGAATATCTTTTTAATGCGATGTCTCACCGTAGCTTAGATGAAGAAATACTAGGTATTGCACCTGACAAAAGAACAGGACATGAATCGATGAATATTCTCCACTTTATTGGTCTTAAGGACAAACATAAAGGGATCTTCAAAGATTATAGTATTACCGAAGCCATGTACATTTTGAAAGGACAGGATTCAGATTTTGAATTAATTATTCAGTCTCTTTATAGGCTTATCAATCAGTCAGAGAGTAGCGAAGAGTTAGAAGAGGTAATTGCAGATGATATTGATTCAGAAAAGGCTGAAGATGATAGTTATTACAAGGATGGTGCAATTAAACAGTATTTTGGAAAGCGATATGAAAGAAGACCAGAAAACAGAAAAAAAGCAATTGAAATTCACGGCTTAAGCTGTGTTGTTTGTGGATTCAATTTTGAGGAAGTCTATGGTGAGCGGGGAAAAGACTTTATCGAGGTTCATCATGTTAATCCACTAAGTACTATAGGTGAAGAGGTTTCTATTGATCCAAAGAATGATCTTGTACCTGTTTGTTCGAACTGCCACAGAATGATACATAGAAGGAAAGATGATGTGTTAACCGTTGATGAGTTAAGGAATCTTGTAGCTCATCGTTAATAGATGATATAGCTAGTTATTTTAATGAAAATAACATGAAAAGAGGATTTAAAATGACTAATCAACATGAAGTATATTCTACCGATTCACCAGTTATTCATCATACCCAAGACCAATTTAATAGATTCCCGTTTGCAAAACGGGTTGCGGGTGTAATATCAAATAGAAAAGATCCAAGCAGTATTGTTATTGGTATTTATGGTGCATGGGGAGAAGGGAAAACTTCTATCTTTAACTTTATTGAAGGTGAACTCAATAACGAGGAACATGTCGTTTGTATTCGTTTTAATCCATGGAGATTTGGCGAAGAAGAACAAATGTTAATAAGCTTTTTTAATGATATGGCGACATCAATAGATAGATCAATTGAAACTGAAAGAGAAAAAATTGGAGGGTTTATTAATAAATTTGTTAAACCCGCAGCGACTATTGTGGGAAAAGGGGGTGTAGCTGAAGGAGTATCTTCTTTTTTTACCAGTGCTGATATAGAAGAACTAAGAGGAAGAATTGAATCAGTTTTAGAAGAAGAAAAAAAGCGTGTTGTAATCTTGTTAGATGATATAGATAGACTTGAAAAAAACGAGATTCATGCTGTTTTTAGACTGGTGAAGCTTACTGCTGATTTTAAATATACTGCATATGTTTTAGCTTTTGATAAGGATATGGTATCAGCAGCTCTACAAGAAAGGTATGGAGCAGGAAATCAAAACGCAGGAAAAGCATTTTTAGAAAAGATAATTCAAGTACCTTTGCAATTACCATCAATTGACAGTAATGACTTGAGATCTTTTTGCTTGAAGGGAGTAGATAATGCTCTTGAATTAGCAGAGATTCAATTAACTGATGAACAGGTACAATTATTTGTAAACAATTTTACTTGTGTTGAAAGACAATTAAAAACACCAAGGCAAGCAATGCTATATTCTAATATACTAACTTTCTCTTTACCAATTTTAAAAGGAGAAGTTAGTCCAGTTGATTTAATGCTTATAGAAGGTCTAAGGGTATTTTCACCTGAGATATACGAATTAATTAGGAATAATAAAGATATTTTCACTAGCGATCCTTCGATTGGATATAGAAAATACGAGGATGAGGCACAACGAAGGAAGCAAAAAATAGAAAACATATTAAGTAATTTCACTTTTGAGATTGCAGAAGAAATTAAAAAGGTTTTATTGTTTCTGTTCCCAAAGCTAAACAATATATTTGGAAATAATCTTTATGGTGCAGATTGGGAAGAATCTTGGAATAAGAATCAACGTATTTGCGCTAATCAGTATTTCCAAAGATATTTTACATACTCAATCCCTAGAAGAGATATATCAGACCAAGTAATTAGAGACTTGGTAAGGTTAACAGAAGAACTTGGATTAGAAGAATTTACTAAGAATTTAGATTCCTTTTTTGACCCATACAATGTTGAATCTTTAATTTCAAAATTGAGGAGTAAAGTAAAGACATTAACAAAAGAACAAGCAAGTAAATTAGCCATTGCTTTTTCAAGGTATGGTTATAAGTTTCCAAATCCAGTAACTTTTCTTTCGGTTAACACCTTTAGTCAAGCAGCGTTATTAATTTCGGATTGTATAGAATCCATAGATGCTAGAGAAGAACGAGTTAATTTAACAATAGAAGTACTAAAGGGTGGAGAACCACTAAATTTTGTAGGTGAATGTTTTAGATGGCTTAGAAAGGACACGGAAGAACATCCCAATCCAAAAGGTTTTTCAATTCAAGAATTTGATATCTTAGGTAAAGAGATGGCTAGTCGGATATCTGAAGAATTCAAGGGAAAAAGACAATTTAGTAAAAAAGAGATATCCAAGAAATTCCCTCAATTGCTTTATATATGGAAAAGATACGGAGAACCAGATGAACAAAATAAGTTTCTAAGAATGATATTAGAAGAAGATCCGAGCTTTGCTACCGAACTTTTAGAGAGTTACTTACCCACATCTTGGGAATCAGATGGAACTTCTAAAAAGTCTGATTTTGAAAGAAGCGAATATGACTCTATTATACAAGTAGTTGATCCTGCATTAATAGTTTCAGCTATCGAAAAACAATATGGAGAATTATTATTGGATAATGATTATCCTAGTTTTGTAGATCTTCCGTTTAAAGAAAAGCTCGTAAAACAATTTTTGTGGATTCATAATTATGTCCTTAATTAGAAAAAAGAGAAAGATAACACTAAATAAATTTTTGATTTTATTAAAGTATTTTTCTAAACAATAAAACCATTTTTCGAATTTTTAGATTAAGGTACAATATCGGGAGGGTTTCCGTTTTAGTCCTATTCACATTAATTAGGGCTCTGAGGAATTTCTTAACGTATTAAAATATTATGTCAGTTAGGGGTAATAGTTTATGTTTCCATTTTCTACAAATATAGTGCCGCAGAATCTAATACATTACACTTCGTTAAACAATGCTCAATTAATATTAACAAGCGAAGAAGTTTGGCTTTCAAATATTCGCCACATGAATGATCCTAACGAGTTAAAGTTTGGGTTTTATGTATTGATTGAAATTATTAAAGACTTAATTAAAAAAGAAGCAGCATTTGAAAACTATGCTGAGGTTATAAATAAACTTATAGGGGTTTTAAATTTTAAATCGGAACAGAAATTAATTACGGGTAACTCAGAAATTTATTTAACCTGCTTTACAGAATCAGTTGATGAAACAATTTCTCAATGGTCAATGTATGGCGATAATGGTTCAGGTGCTTCCATAAATTTTAATGGTGGAGAAATGATAAGTTTAATTCCTGGGAATTATGAACAGAATTTTTTAAAGAGATTCGCTTCCTCAGATAAAACGTTACTAGAAACTTCTACAAAACTATATACTGAAAATAAATTTGGTTTTATAAAAATCCGTTATTTTAATGAGAGTGATTTAACTGGCTGTGAACATTATGAGTTGTTTGAAAATCAGATAAAAAATAGCCTTACAACCATGTTAGACGACAAACAGTTTTTAATGGAAGTTGAACAATATAAAAATGACTATGATTACATAAACTCAATCAGAGATGGTAAAGCTTCAAAAACCTTATTGTATTTGACTTTATATGATCTTTTAGCACTAGCTATCAAGAAACACCACTGGCAAAATGAAACAGAATGGAGATTAGTCCTTGTTGCAGAAAATCAAAATTATACGAGTTTGAATGCGACAGTCATAACAAAGCGTGGTGTTTTAATGCCTTTTGTTAGATGTTACATAAAACCTAGTACTATTAGAGCAATAAAACTAGGTCCGAAAGTTCCTAAAAAAGATACAAAATTAGGATTTGAAGTATTTAAGTCTATTAATGAAGAATATCGAGATTTATGTATTAGTACCTCTAAGATTGATTTAGTTTAAAGAGGTGTCTGTACTAAGTTAAATTAAAACCACCGATATATTGGTGGTTTTTTATATCATGCTTCAAAAATAGTTGTATATGGTACGTTTTTTGAAGCATCTGATTACTATTCTAATGGACGGGAATATTGTGTTGGCTTTTTCCAATATGTGTTCAATTATAATAAGGACGTTTATTTAACTAACACGCTTTTTATGGGGGAGTTTTAATGGTATGTGTAGCCTATCCTCAGGGTTTTAAAGTAGAGGATATAATTCCAGGAAATGACAATGATAAAAGGTATTTGCTGAGAGTTTCAAATGAAAGTTCTAGTGCTAAAGGTATTGCTACAATTATAATGATGAATCCAAGCAAAGCTACTAAAAGCTGTTCTGATCCGACAGTTAATAAAGTATTAAAATTTTTCGGGGCTAATTTAGATAAACAGATAAGAGAGATTATAATACTTAATTTATTTCCGTACTATGAAACTGATTCAAAGAAACTTGCTGCTTGTGTCAAAAGAAATAATTCCAATGAACTAGGAGAGAATTTGAATGAGTTTAAAAATTGCATTAAAGTAAGTAATTTAATTGTTTTGGCTTGGGGGGATGTACCAAAAGGCTTTAGTGCTAAACTACATAATAAGTATGTTAAGAGCGTTATCAATATAATTGATGAAGTAATGAAACAAAACAGTTTATATGTGTTCAAAGATAATAGATTTAATATAGAACATATTGTAACTAAGAAACATAGACCTAGGCATCCCAATAGAATTGCTCTTAATGATTTGCAAAAGGTTCAAAGATATTCATCTTATCGGGATTTGTTAAAGCTTAAGTTTAGTTAAAAAAACTAAGAATTCTAATAAATATATATAGATGACCCAGTTTATTTTGGAATATATATGGGATTAAGAGGTTTTAGTTGAAAATTCTATCCTGTTCAGAGAAACAGCTACAATCGTAATTTGCAGTTACGTAGTAAGTGCAAAAAAAGAAAGATAAGATAAGGTGGTAGTTAAATGCAAGTTGATGTTCGGTCCAATAAATATAATCCATTAAGTACGGAATTAAAAAGTCGTCTAATAGAGAATTTGAATTTTATTTTTCGTGTAACTCCTCCATTTCCGAATGAGAATTTAAGTATTGTGTTTACAGATTATTTTTCCAATGATGTTAAAAAATTTCAGATTGAAAATGGAATTTCTAAACTTGGACATAGTGAAGGTGCTGCGGGGAAGGTATGTCAGTATACGGATACTAATGGTTGTGTTCAAACAACCATATTTTTAAATCTAGAAAATTTTAAAAATGTCTTGGATTTTCCTTATACAGAGTGTCCTCTTGAGATACATTATGTTCAACATGAGTTTGGTCATGTTTATGATGATTTCAATACGTCAAGTATCTTCCCCGAATCTTTTGTAACGTACAGTTTTTTAACGGATAAGAAACGTATCTTGTATGATATAGCGTCTATTGGCTGGTCTGAATTTCAAGCGAACTTTATAGCGTCATACTCTATTGCAGAGTTGATGCAAATCACCAATTCAAACTCTTTGTTAGGAGAGAATATTGATTTCTATGGGAACTATTTAGCTAATAGTATATTAGATTTAGAAAAAAAACTAGTTTTGGCAAAAGCTGAAATTAGAGAATCGAATGGTTTTTGTACTACAATTCAATACTACACTAAAGATATTTTATATTACAGTGGTCAGTTATTGGGTATAATTGTAGCATTTAGGCTTTTTGAAAGTGATTCTGAACTAAGTGAGGTCTACAAGTATATAATAGAATTATTTAGGAAATTAGGATTTGCAGACAACCTAGAAAAACTTCTAGAGATTTTTAATCAGCTTAATTTAACATATCCAGATTGGGAGGACTTTAGAGTTTTAAATCCTCTTTGCGAATGGATTGAAATATTTTGGAATGAGATTGGTTTGCAAGCTAATGATAGATTGCTATTTTCTATTAATAGCTAACCTAAAAATAAGTTAAATTAAAAGTTGACTCCATAATATTGTGGAATCGACTTTTTTGATTTTAATAAAAACCCCGATAACAGTCATAACTCAATGTCACGGGTTTTGAGATGCAATAATATCAAGTCGTTAAAGGTGGCAAAACATATTGACATAAATATCTAATAAAACTGTGATTTTATTGTTTGTTATAAAAGGATCTCTATTGTATGTGAAAGATTGTACTCAAACTACCTGGGGCGAGAGTTTAATTTGCAATGTTAAAACAAAAAAGAAAAGACAAATTTTTCTTTAGATTTGCCTTTTCTTTTAATAATCTTTCTTAGCTTTAACAGGTTGATTCTATAAGCTTAGAGGAAGCAAAAAAGGGAGGGCGAGGGCTTATCCTTCTAATAACTGGATTAAACCCTTAACTCTTTCAAAAAGCTCATCAAAAGTAATTACAGTTACATTTTTTAGCTCTTTTCTGTACAACTCAAAGGAATGTCTATGGGCGGTATCAGTTAATGTATCAAACCTGCCTGCTATAACAACACAACAAGGGTTAATAATGTCAAAATCAGTTTTGATTCCCTGTCTATAATTGTTATAGTCTATAGACTGATACTCCCTCTGTAGGCTTGTCTTATAAGTCAATACTTGTGTAACTGCTCCCATCAAGTCCTTATGTACTGAATATACTCCTGTTCTGTACTCATTGGGAGTAATTAGAGGAGTTGAGGGAGTCTTAATCTCAATAAGTACAGCATCTTTTGAGAAGGGGTTCGCATATAAGAAATCTACTAGTTTGCCACTATCGTTGTTGATAGTCTTTCCTCCTACATAAGCCTCATCATTTATCAAAACGGTTGGATTAGAGAAAATCTGACTCAAAATCCAAGTATTTTCTTTCAAGACACTTTGCCAAAACTTCTCAGAGGTATTATTGAGTTTGTTGCCTTCCCAAACAGACAATACTTTTTTTAGGTTAGCTATCCCAACAAGAGTATTAAGTTGGTCTAAATCTTTCTCTTTTAGGTTTTTAAGCCTGTCAATTATTTTATCTGGATTATCATTTGTAACAATCCATTCTAATGTTTTCTCTAGAGCTTCACTCTTGTCATTCTCCATTAATTGAGTAAGCAGATTAGTGTTACTCTCAAAAATTTCAATCAGTCTCTCAATATCAGGGCTACTCTTGAAAAGGCGAAATCCTCCATACATAACCCCATACTTTTCATGTACAGCATAATGTTTCTGGATTTCTCTAGTAAGAGTCAGCATAGCCTCAGAGTTTAGCTCTAGCTTAATCCATTCCTCAGCTTTTAACTTACTTAACTCTAACTCCTTATAATCTTCCCAAGAAGAATTTTTGCCTTTCTTTTGAAAGATGAAGCATCCTCTAACAGATGCCTCAGGATTATTAATATTGTTCACTATCTCAGGTTTGAATATAAGCCTAGTAGTAGATGTCTTTTTCAATTCAATGTCATCACAAACAGCAGAATCTCTTGATGTTGTCCGTACATTAATTTTGTCGTCCATGTTTAGTTAACACTCCTCGATAACCACATTTGGAAATCTTTAATAAAAGTATACTATATTCCAAATTAAATGGAATACATTTACAAAAATAAGATCGGGGACTTTTGGGGCAGTCCCTTTTCTTCTTGTGCAAATACCACTGGTAAGGCTTCTTCAAGGGAATAAGGTGCGTTTCTGTATTAAGCAGGAACGCTTCTTTGTATTGTGCTGACGGTAGTGGTCTAAAGCACACACGCTCACAGACGCTCAGAATGGCTTGTAGTGGTGTTAAAGAGATCTACTCTGCTTTCTTCTCTCTCCTCTTTATATTCGGTTAGTCTAGGACTAAATCTATGGACTATATGAAACCCTGTTGAGGAGTTCTGAGTTAGTTGTTGTCATGATACAGAAACCACACTCATCCACAAACAAACATTCGTTAATTTTCCGACACGACTCAAGTAATTGATATGATTTAGTGTGATAAAGCGATAAAACATATAGTAATGAACTGATGCAGTTCGACAATGGTAACCGATAACCAATAACAGAGCCGTATCCTATTAGAGTGATATCAATGGAATAGATATCTCTGCTTTATCATGTTGTTTTCGGTAAGCTATATGTAAATCTAGAGCGTGCCTTAAGTTTACAAACTTTAAGCATTACAATGTTGTAAATCTAAAATGTAATTTATAATAAATTTACAATTTGTAAACAAAGTGCTTGAGTCTATTTTTACATCATGCTATTCTTGATTCAGCGATACATACGGAAGGAACGTTAAAACATGAACATAGCATATATAAGAGTATCAACAGTTGAACAGAACGAAGCAAGACAAGTTGAAGCAATGAAGCAGTACAAAATAGATAAGGTGTACCAAGAAAAGGTGTCTGCTAAGAATGTAGATAGACCCAAGTTACAAGAGATGTTAGATTTCGCAAGAGGAGGAGATACAGTCTTCGTTGCAGACTTCTCAAGATTAGCACGTTCTACAAAGGACTTGTTAGAGCTAGTTGAACTACTAGAATCAAAAGGAGTTCAATTAGTATCCATTAAAGAGAACATTGATACTTCAACCGCAACAGGTAGATTGATGTTAAAGATGATTAGTGCCATTAATGATTTTGAACGTGAAAACATGCTTGAAAGACAACGTGAAGGTATTGCTATAGCTAAAGCAGCAGGAAAGTACAAAGGACGAAAAGAAGTATCGATCCCAGACTTCGACCAACAATATCAAAGATACATGAATCGAGAAGTATCAAAGGCTCAGCTAGCAAAGGAAATAGGTGTATCAAGACCAACTTTAGACAAGTTAATCAAAGAGCATCAACAGGTGACTATTTAAAGGGACTTCCAGAAGGGAGTCCCTTTTTTATGGGGCAGGGGGGGTGTTTTCCACATTATTTGCCCCCACAACAATCAGACAAGTACATGGTAGGTGTACGCACACGTCACCAATTTTTCATGCCGTTAGTGAATTAATGAAATATCGATTTTATTAAAATAACAGACTATAACGAGTTAAACAGTCATTAAAAAGTGACTGTTTTTTACTTGGAAATTACCAATAAGACAATAGCAAACTGGAAAAACACTGCATACTGGGTATCCACCAATTTTTGTATTTTTATAGTATAATAAACATAATACATTCATTCAGAAAATGGTGATAACAGTGAATAGCAACTTTTCATTTTTTAAAGGGAAATGGGATGTGCTTGCTAACTTAGGGGAGACAGCAGAGAGAAATGTTTATCGTGATCCTCATACTACGTTAATGAAACTGAGGCTGTTTGGGGAGACAATTGCGAAAATTATACTTGCTTCTGAAAACATACGAGAAGTGCATGGAACAAATCAGATAGATCGAATCAACACGCTACGACGAGAAGGGTTAGCTGAGCCTGAATTATTAGATATATTTGACATGCTCCGTCGAAAAGGAAATTCCGCAATGCATGAAGCGGGATATGGGAAGACAGAAGAAGCAAAGGCTTTATTGCATTTAACTTTTCGTCTGTCTATTTGGTTTATGGAGGTTTATGGTGATTGGGATTTTCAAGCTTCAGAGTACACAGATCCTCAAGAGCGAGAAGTGCAGGATACAGAAAAACTTCAGCGTGAGTACGAGAACAAAGTTAAAGAGCTTGAAGAGGAGTTAGAGAGCATTCTCCAGCAAGCTGAAACAGAACAAGCAGATGCAAAAGTAAAGCGTAAAAAGAAATCAAAAAGCTTTATCCGTCGTCAACAGCTAACAGAAGCTGAGACTCGGATTATGATTGATGAAAAACTACGCACGGTTGGATGGGAAGTAGATACAGATATATTAAATCATTATAAGAATGGTACTTTGCCTGAAAAAAATCGTAATATGGCAATAGCTGAGTGGAAGGTTAAGGGTGGCAGAGTTGACTATGCTCTTTTTTTAGGTCTAAAGCTTGTTGGATTTATTGAAGCAAAAGCACAGAGGAAGACTATACCAGGTTCTTTAGAAAGTCAAACTAAAGTGTACGCTAAAAATGTGGTCCAAATTGAAAATGAAATGGTTACTCCGACTACTGGTGGATACAAAGTGCCATTTTTATATGCGACTAACGGTAGACCTTTTTTGAGACAGCTTCAAGAAGAGTCGGGTATTTGGTTTTGGGATTCACGTAAACCATTGGAACATGCTCGTCCTTTAGAAGGATGGCATTCGCCTGAAGATTTGCAACTGCTCCTTAGTCAAGATGATCAAGATGCAAATAAAAAACTTGAGGAAGAGGATATTACTAAGTTCGGTCTGCGTCACTATCAACAAAATGCCGTTCTTGCCGCTGAAAAAGGGCTGACAGAAGGAAACAGAAAAATGTTGATTGCTATGGCAACGGGAACAGGGAAGACCCGTACAGCTCTTGCTCTCATGTATAGGCTAATTAAGACAAAAAAATGTCGTCGTGTTTTATTTTTAGTTGATCGCAATTCATTAGGAAAACAGACAGAGGATGCTTTAAAGGATACAAAAATTGAAGGCTACTCTTTTGCAGATATTTACGATGTAAAATCCTTGGAGGAAATGACTCCAGATGTGGAAACAAAAGTACAGATTGCAACTGTACAGGGAATGGTTAGAAGGCTATTCTATAGTGATAAGGAAAAACTGCCTAGTATTGGACAATATGATTTTATCATAGTAGACGAAGCGCACCGTGGGTATACAAGTGATCGAGAAATGACTGAAGATGAATTAGAATTTCGAGATCAAAATGATTATGCTAGTCAATATCGACGTGTTATTGATTATTTTGATGCTGCATGTTTAGGGCTAACAGCCACTCCTGCACTTCATACAACAGAAATCTTTGGTATGCCTATTTATAAGTACTCTTATAGTGAAGCGGTATTGGATGGTTATCTAGTTGACCATGAACCTCCGTATCTATTTAAAACAGAGCTTTCACAAGCAGGAATTACGTTTGAAAAAGATGAAGAAGTCGAATTTTTCGACACTGAGGATGGTGAAGTTCAACTTGAGAAAATTGAAGATACCGTACACTTTGAAGTTGAGCAGTTTAATAAAAGGGTTATTACTGAACCGTTTAATCGAGCTGTGCTAAATAAGCTTGCTGATTACATTGAGCCAACAGGGAAACAGAAAACACTAATCTTCGCTGCTACTGATCTACATGCGGATTTGGTTGTAAGGTTATTAAAGGAAGCGTTTAAAGATCGTGGCGATGAAATTGAAGATGATGCTATTATGAAAATTACGGGTTCTATTTACAAACCATTAGAGGCGATCAAACGATTTAAAAATGAGCGATTGCCTAATATAGTTGTTACTGTAGATTTACTCACGACTGGCATTGATGTTCCTCCTATTACAAATTTGGTATTTTTACGACGTATTCAGTCTCGTATTCTGTATGACCAAATGCTTGGTCGTGCAACTCGCCTTTGTCCTGACATTGGTAAAACGCATTTTAATATTTATGATGCGGTTGGGATCTATGATAAGTTGCAAAACTATACTGAGATGAAGCCAGTGGTCAAACAACAAAATTCAAGTATTAGTGAATTATATGAATCATTAGCACATTCGACAACAGAAGAAGAAGCAACGTTTTATCGTGATCAACTAGTAGCGAAAATTCAACGTCGTAAGCAAAGATTGAATGAAGAAGGAAAACGAAAATTCGAAGAGTTATCTAATGGGAAAAATATCGATGAATGGGCTAAAGAAGTTCAAACTTATACGCCACAAGATGCAAAACAAAATAACATATTATTTGAATACATTGAAGGCTTTCGGGCTAAAGGGGAGAAACGATATATCTCCCAGAAGGAAGATAAAGTAACAGATGTGATTCGAGGATATGGTGAAGGAAACAAGCGTCCTGAAGATTATTTAGATGGGTTTGTTCGTTTCGTCCAAGAGAATATAAATGAAATACCTGCTCTTAATCTTGTTTGTACACGTCCTAAAGACTTAACACGGCAAGATTTACGGGAGCTTATTACCATACTGGAAACGAAAGGATTTAAGCAATCTCATTTGCAAACGGCGTGGAAACAAACAAAAAATGAAGAAATTGCTGCGGACATTATCAGCTTTATTCGTCAAGCTGCTTTGGGAGAAGCGCTCATCGATCATGATACACGCATAAAACAAGCCATGCAAAAAGTACATTCATTACATGATTGGACACCTAGGCAAAAGAAGTGGTTAGAGAGAATTGAAAAACAATTAATACAAGTACCTGTTTTAGCACCCACACCACAAGATGCTTTCTCAGAAGAGCCTTTTCTTAGTCAAGGCGGATATAAGCTGCTAAGGCGTGAGTTCGGTGATTTTATTGATACTGTTGTTAATACAATAAATGAGAACCTCTATATTAGTTAAATCATGCCTCTTCTAGGGGCATTTTTTAAGTTATAATAAATCGGTTGGCTAAAAAATCCTATAGGTATGATGTAAAACCCTAACATAATTAATTGACACAATGGAGGAAGAAAATGAACAACCAAAAAATCGTTCAAAAGCTATGGAGTTTATGTAATGTCCTGCGTGATGACGGAATTACATATCAACAATATGTGACGGAACTAACGTATTTATTATTTCTAAAAATGATGAAAGAACAAGAGACAGAAGATGTTATTCCAGAAGGTTATCGTTGGGATGACTTGGTGAACAAAGAAGGTTTGCCATTAAAATCATTCTATCAACGCTTATTATTAGAGCTTGGGAGCAGTGGAAATGAACGCCTTCGTTTAATTTATAGTGATGCAGCTACAAGTATTGAAGAGCCTAAAAACTTAGAAAAAATCATAAAATCTATTGATGCCCTCGATTGGTACAATGCAAAGGAAGAGGGATTGGGAAACCTATATGAGGGTTTGCTTCAGAAAAATGCGAGCGAAACTAAGTCTGGAGCAGGACAATATTTTACTCCTCGTGTATTAATTGATGTAATGGTTCAACTTGTTGACCCTAAGGTAGGGGAACGCTGTAATGACCCAGCAGCAGGAACATTTGGTTTTATGATTGCTGCAGACCAATACTTAAAAAATAAAACAGACGATTATTTTGACCTTGATCCACACGAAGCGGAGTTCCAAAAGAAAGAAGCTTTTACAGGGATGGAGCTTGTAAAGGGAACTCACCGTTTAGCTTTAATGAATGCATTACTTCATAATATTGAAGGTCGATTGGAAAATGGAGATTCTTTATCAAGTAACGGGAAATGGATGAAGAATTTTGATGTAATATTGACAAATCCTCCTTTCGGTACAAAAAAAGGTGGAGAACGAGT
The DNA here is from genome assembly GCF_001510655.1 of Fictibacillus sp. FJAT-27399. Taxonomy (GTDB): domain Bacteria; phylum Bacillota; class Bacilli; order Bacillales; family Fictibacillaceae; genus Fictibacillus_C; species Fictibacillus_C marinisediminis. Next base: position 303,797 of record NZ_LMVC01000001.1, read on the forward strand.
TTCACGAGATGATTTAACCTTTGAAACATCTAACAAGCAGTTAAACTTCTTACAACTAATATACAACGCATTAAAAGATGACGGTAATGCTCGTGCAGCAGTTGTGTTGCCAGACAACGTTTTGTTTGAGGGTGGAATTGGAGCGCAAATTCGCCGTGACTTAATGAATAAGTGTAACTTACACACCATTTTACGATTACCAACAGGTATATTCTATGCACAAGGTGTTAAAACAAATGTCTTATTTTTTACAAGAGAAAAGACAGATCAAAGCAATACAAAAGACGTTTGGGTATATGACCTCCGCACAAACATGTCTTCATTTGGAAAACGTAATCAATTAACAATGGCTCATTTTGAAAGCTTCATGAAAGCATTCGTGGCAGAAGATCGTTCTAAAGTGGAAGATGAACGCTGGAACAAGTTTTCACGTGAAGAAATTGCGAAAAAAAACGATAGCTGGGACATGGGACTTATTGCGGATGAATCATTATCATCATACGAAAACTTACCAGATCCAATTGATTCAGCAGAAGATGCAATTGCGAAACTTCAGCAAGCAATGGATTTATTAAACGAAGTGGTTAAGGAGCTTCGAGCAGATGAATAAGCAAAAGAGGACCATCGAGGAATTATTAGAGGAAGCATTAGTGACAGTGGAAGAGCATTCTGAAGTACCAGAGAATTGGATTTATTTTTATTTCACATCAATACTAGATATCAGTGGAGGAACACAACCTCCTAAAAGTCAATTTATTAGTGAACCTAAAGAAGGATACATTCGTTTAGTTCAAATAAGAGATTTTGCATCTAATGATTATCCTACTTATATCCCTTTCAAAAAGAACTTACGAGTGATTGAAGAGGACGATATATTAATAGCGAGATATGGTGCTTCTGTGGGAAGGATATTAACAGGGTTGAGTGGAGCATATAATGTTGCTTTAGCAAAAGTAACGTATCCTAAAAATATTATAGATAGAAAGTATTTGTTTTGGTTGCTTCATACTGAACATTTTCAGTCACCTTTGAGAGCAATCTCACGTTCTGCACAGGCTGGGTTCAATAAAAATGACTTATCATATTTTAAAATGCCTTTACCTCCTTTGAAAGAACAAAAACGGATTGCTGAGAAAGTAGAGCGTCTTTTGGGTAAAATTGAAGAAGCGAAAAGGCTCATTAATTACATTCCAGAACTATCAGAGAATTTTAAGAAAAAAATTATATCGGCTGCTTGTGAAGGTGATTTAACCAGAGATTGGAGAGAAGGGCAATTAGATGTTGAGGATGCAATGAAATTACTAGAGAAGTTATTTAATAAGCAAGAAGCTAACGGAAAAGTTAAGAAAAGAAACAATTCCGTTGAACAAGAAAAGGTACTTCATCATATTGAAAATTGGGCTATAACTAAAATAGGATTAATATGTGAAATGCAGTTAGGGAAAATGCTGTCAAGGAAGGCGTACGGCGAAAATTTAATAATGCTACCTTATTTAAGGAATGCAAATGTACAATGGGGTAAAGTTGAATTATCAGATGTCTTAGAAATGGGGTTTAAAGAAGAAGAGATAGAAAAATATTCACTGAAAAAGGGAGATTTACTGGTTTGTGAAGGTGGCGTTGTAGGTCGTACTGCAATTTGGAATGAAGAAATTACACCTTGCATGTATCAAAAAGCGCTACATCGTTTGAGATGCGATAAAGACCTTATTCTACCAGAATGGGTTTATTACTTTATGCTCGATTCCCATAATAAGGGGGAGTTTGAAAAGCTAACATCTCAAACCACTATAAGACATTTAACTCAGGAAAAGCTGAAAGAAGTTAATATCCCTGTCCCACCTCTGAAAGAACAAATAGAGATTGTACGTCGAGTTGAGAGGTATATAAGTATAGTAGATGAGTTAGAGATAAAGTATAGGGAGATTTTCAATGAGCTTTTACAAGCGGAGAAGTCAATATTACAAAAAGCCTTCCGAGGGGAACTTGAAACGAATGACCCAAGTGAAGACAATGCGATTGAATTATTAAAAGAAGTGCTACAAGAACAAGTGAAATAGTTATAAAAGACATCCACATTAATAGGATGTCTTTTTTGTTGCACAAAAGAAAGAAAAACAGGAAATAAAGGGAATATTTACCTTTTTGTCGAAAGTGTAGGCAGAAGGGAGGTGAAGGTATCATGCATGCACTGGAAAAGGAAATCCTTAAAGCATTATATAATAAAAATACTAATCCTACAGCCAATCATAATTTAAATGAATTAGAATTTGATGAAGAGGGAATGCAACGTAGACGTGAAATTGGATTTTATCTTCTGAAACTTGAGCGATTTAGCTATATTCGTTTTGAAGGTGAAGCCCTTACTAAGGGAGGCCAATCTGATCCTATTTTTAAAAATAACATCGCTATCATATGGTGGGAAAATATTCATATCACAGAAAAAGGTAATAATCAATTAAAAGAGGAAGCATTGATATAGCAAATTAAGCACTCTTAACCGAGTGCTTTTTTAATTCATGAAAAGGACTTTAGACCTACTTTGTCGAAATTAGAAAAAATGGGAGGTGTTCTTTTTGAGAAAAGATTATTTTGCTGAACAGATTAATGAAATGACGGAAATGGAAATTAAACTTACGTTACTTGAATTTCTTCAGAATCATCATAAAGTAAGGATTAGTGACTATCCAAAGGATGATTACTACCAAGACAATCAAAAAATTTACCATTCAGTTATCCTTACAAAAAAACGAAAGTCAATATGGATGCTTTTGAAAAGAGGATATAATGCAAAACCTTAATTAATTTTCACATCAATCACACCATCAAGTTTAATTTTATGTAATTCATCATGATAGTCCACGATTCGTAATTCTCTTCTGAAGTTATCTACATAGTGAACCTTTCCAATAAGTAAGTGAAAATCATCTTGCTTAAAGTATGTAAAACACAAATCTAAATTCTCAGCCATTGCTTCGCAGATGGTTTCTTCAATGATTTCTAATTGCTGCTCATCAAGTTCTGGTTTAACTTTTTTACTTTGATCCCAGTCGAATTCTCGTAACGCTTTCACATGTTCAGGCAGCATCATGGCAGTCCATTTTAAACTTCCTCGGTCACGAAGGGTCATTTATATCAACTCCTTAATCAAGTATATACCACAAAATAAGAATATATGTTCGTATGTAGGTAAAAATTTTTATTTTCCATTTAAAGGAAACGAACTAAATGTGTCAAATATACTGGGTATAAAGGAGGTTTCCGATTTGTTAAAAAGAAAATATGCACTTATTTATGCTATAGGTTTTTGCCTATTACTTACTGGTTGCAATTCTCATACAAATGCTGTCGAACATCCTAAGACTAAAAAAGTAGTGAATAAGAATGAAAAATTAAATCTACAAACAGAGAAAGAAGCATTTAAAAAAATAACTACCTCATATAACAAAAAGGACTATGTACAGACAATTAGAGATGTACAAGTGAAATATGGAGATTTAATCAGTAAAGAAAATAAAAAGAGAGTAAGTACAATTTATTATTCTTCAGTTAGTAACTTGTTGGAATTAGGTAATGTAGTAGTTGTTGAAGCATTACTTTCTCAATCCAAACCATATTTAGAACTTCTAAACAGAAAGACTCTCGAAAAAGTAAATGATTATAAAAATCAAAATGAGAAGAAGGCTCAATTTTCTCTTGAAGATCAAATTAATGAAATCGTCAGTTATATTAAAGAAGGTAACTATTTAGAAGTAATAGATTACGAAAATCAAAAAATTGCAGAAAATGAAACTGTCTCAACCCTAATACATTTTGCTAAAGCGAGAGAAATTATGGAAGATTATAATGACCCTGATTATTATGGTTTCAAAGAAAATTTAGGTTGGATTGATCCAAAATATAATGGTGTCTTATCTTCTGAAATAAAAAATTACATAGGAAAGTACATGACTCATAAACAATGGGAAGAGCAATTTGACACCGAAAGAGAGTTAGAAGCCATACAGGAGAGTCAAGAGAAGGAAGCCGAAGAAAAGGCTAAAGAAGAAGCAGCCAAGCCATTACCTACAATTGGAATGACAAAAAAAGAAGTCCTTAATTCTAAATGGGGACAACCAACAGATGTAAATAAAACAACTACGGCAAATAGTGTTACTGAACAATGGGTTTATCCAGGATATAAATATTTATATTTTGAAGATGGAGTTTTAACCGCAATTCAGGAGTAATATAAGTTATAATTTTATTTTTTAACAGAATATTATGACGTTATAAAACTGTTATAGTAATATCTCTTCTTGTTTACATCGAGGAGGACCTTATGAGCAAATCTAAATTGTATTGGACAAAAGGAGAAGTAAAGATAATTTAGGAGTATTACCTAAACTGAAGAGTGGGATGAGTTTCAAAAAAGGCTACCTAATTAGCAGATTATGCGTAAAGTGTATAAAATGGGTATGAACAAGTCCGCTTTACAAATTTTGGTGACCACTTTATAATAGAAAGTGTAATAACTAAATGTGAAGTGGTCGGCATTAATTAATGTAGGCTTACACCTTGATACGTCTGAAAGTGACTTTTGCTACCTTGACAGGGTAGAGGTCGGGGGTTCGAACCCCTCTCGGGTCACCATAACAGTTTATTCAAAGTCCTTGATTTTCAAGGTTTTTTTTGTATTACAGAGTATTGAATTTTTATACTACAATAAATCGAAACACGTTAAAGGAAAAACGATAATCGTCTTTTCATAAAATCGAATGTCAAAAGGACAGCTAATTTCAGCTGTCCTTTCGTGATATTCTCTGCCATTTTTGTTAGTGCCAAGTTGGTCTACCTAAGCACGAGAACCTTCATGATCGCAATAACTTCAGGTTCGCCCTTCAATGAACCAATTCTGAGACGGAGTCTTTTTGATAGAGTTTACGGAGTTTACGTCACAGCAATTAAATTTTACAATACTCCCATCAGCAATCTCTCCCGTAACAAGACCCTTATTAGAGTCATAATGTCTAAAGGTAATTTGAACCGATGTATCATGTAAACGAACAGTCACTTTGTTTCCCGATTTAAGGTGTTTAAATCGTTTACAAGTTTGTGAATGTTTTGAGGAATTCATTTTTCAACCACCTTCTTAAAAATTAGAACTTGTACTTGTCATAGTTTATGCGTTCCGATCATTGTTGGTTTGGACGGGCAGCAAAATTTGGACAAATACACGTTGGTAAACATAAAAGCTGACCTTAAAGGGCTTTTCAGCTTCTTTTTTTCGTTTAACCAGTCTTTTTTAATGGTGTCCCGCTGTTTTCTTCTGTATCGTTGAGGGAAACATAAACAGAAAGAAAGGATGATAGTTTTGAGGGGAAAAATGAAGGCGGTAGGTTTGTATAAGTATTTACCGATTGATAATCCTGAGAGTCTGTTAGATGTAGAAATTGATAAACCAACTCCAGGTAAAAGAGATCTTCTCGTAAAAGTAAAAGCAATCTCTGTTAATCCTCCCGTTGAGTAGGTTCTATTGCCCTTCAGCTTGCAAGTTGGGCAGGATTGACCGTGGTTGGGACCGCCTCACGAGCAGAGACCGAAGTCTGGGCTAAAACACATGGAGCGGACTATACAATCAGCCATTATGAGGACTTTTTACCGCAGCTGAAAAAAATAGGGATGTCTGAAGTGGATTGCATATTTTGTCTGAACAGTACAAATCAGCATTGGGAAAGTATGATGGAAGCAATTGCTCCCTAAGGTAAGATTTGTTCGATTGTAGAAACGAAAACACCACTGAACATAAGCTTACTTCAGCAGAAGAGTGTAACGTTTGTCATGGAATTCATGTTCACGAGATCGCTCTTTGAAACGGAGGATATGAAAAGGCAGCATGAGATCCTGACAGATATGGCCAACATGTTCGATGAAGGGATATTAAAGGCAACATTAACGGAAACACTTCAACCGATCGATGCAGAAACGATGAGAGAAGCACATTCGAAATTAGAATCCCAGTAAGACGATAGGAAAAGTAGTAGTAAGCCGCAATGAATAAACCCTTCAGTTAGACGGGTTTATTTTTTTGTTTTTTTAAGCTGTGAGAAGGGAATATTTTAAAAATCTAATTTATAGTAAATGAAGATGAAAGGATGATGCAGGTGTTTAAGAATAAAGTTGTCATCGTTACTGGAGCAGGACAGGGAATTGGCAGGCAAATTGCCATTGATTTTGCGGCTGCGGGAGCAAAAGTGGTGCTGGCTGATCAAAAGGAAAAGGAAGCGAAAGAAACTTTGGAAAAGATACAGTCCAATGAAGGGGAAGCTCTCTTTATTCCAACAGATGTACGCAAGCCTGAAGATATTATCTCACTTATGGGGCAGACAAAAAGGGAATTTGGGCCAGTTGATATTCTGATCAATAATGCCGGCAAAGGGATTTGGAAGTCTCCGTTCGATTTGGACGTGGAAGAATGGGATAATGTCATTCAAACCAATCTTCGAAGTGTATTTCTATGTTCGCGGGAAGCCGCGAAACAGATGAAAGAAAATGGGGGAGGCTCCATCGTCAATATCGCATCGACCAGAGCATCCATGTCAGAACCTAACAGTGAGGCATACGCGGCAACGAAAGGCGGTATTACAGCTCTCACTCATGCATTGGCCGCATCGTTCAGCGAACATGGCATTACGGTTAACGCTATCAGCCCAGGTTGGATTGAAACCCAAGACTATGAAGGTTTAAGAGATGTTGACCATCAGCAGCATTGGTCAAAGAGGGTTGGAAAACCATCGGATATCTCTAGCGCCTGTTTATATTTAACAGCCCCTGATAATAACTTTATTAATGGTGAGAACCTGGTGATCGATGGAGGAATGACAAGAAAGATGATCTATCACCATTAAGATAGAACCGAACGGATGAATTCATCCAGTTAAGGAATGCTATACGTAGCCTTTTTTAGGTGAATGAAGAATAAGAGGGTGAGAGGCTGTGCCAGCTGAAAAGACACAGAGTAAAGTTGAGAGAGGGGTATATCTCAGTTTATCGGCATACATCGTCCTATCCCTGCTGAAGCTCGGGGTTGGCTGGTTCTATTCCTCTGAAGCTTTGGTTGCAGATGGATTAAATAACTCAACGGACATTTTGGCATCCGTCGCAGTTCTGGTCGGTTTGAAAATTTCAAGGAAACCCGCGGACCGTGACCATCCTTATGGACATCTTCGTGCTGAGACCATTGCATCCATGATTGCATCCTTTATAATGGTGGTTATCGGGCTTGAAGTTTTTATTTCTGCAGTAAAGAGTATCGTGGAATTTAAAATAAAGCCTCCATCAACCATAGCCGGGTTTACTGCCATTGTTTCAGCGTTTGTTATGCTTGCGGTCTACCGTTATAACATTAAACTTGCTAGAGAAACAGACAGCCAAGGGTTAAAGGCGGCAGCCCTTGATAACCGCTCCGATGCGTTCGTAAGCATTGGAGCGGCTGTTGGCATATTCGGAGCTCAATTTGGCATTGTGTGGCTGGATCCTCTTGCTGCTGTGCTTGTGGCACTAATGATCATCAAAACCGGCTGGGATATTTTTTACGAAACCTCACATAATCTTTCGGACGGATTTGATTATGAAGAAGGAAAAGAGATGGAAAAAAAGATCTTGCAGGTAATTGGTGTAAAGCAAGTAACAGACTTAAAAGCAAGAAATCATGGGAGTTCTGCTATTATTGATGTAACCATCCATGTAAATCCTTCGCTGAATGTCATTGAAAGCCACGAGATCACTGAGAATATTGAAACAATGCTCAAGCAGGCGTATAAAGTGGGAAGCATATCTGTTCATGTAGAGCCGCATGAGATGAAGAAAGAGGTAGAGAGAAATGAATGAGAGTTTCAGGCAGACTGTACCTGACAGGAAAGAAGAGAGGCGGACAATAAGGCCATTGGTCCTTGCGTCGGTGATCATCGCCATGTTTATGGCAGCGATTGAAGGAACCATTGTTTCAACAGCTATGCCGGGAATCGTAGGGGACCTGGGTGGTTTTGCATTATATAGCTGGGTTTTCTCTGCTTATCTGCTCATGCAGTCGGTGACCATCCTTATTTATGGCAAATTGTCTGATTTATACGGACGGAAACCTGTTTTTATTATTGGAATTATTATTTTTTTAATCGGTTCATTGCTGTGCGGTTTTGCGGCATCTATGAAACAGCTGATTGTTTACCGGCTTCTTCAGGGACTTGGAGCTGGAGCTGTGCAGCCGATAGCCACAACCATCGTAGGTGACATGTATTCCATGGAGGAACGTGCAAAAATACAAGGATATCTGGCAAGTGTGTGGGGAATCTCTGCTATTCTTGGGCCATTGCTTGGAGGCTTTTTTGTCACATTTTCTCATTGGTCCCTTGTTTTCTGGATGAATATTCCCCTGGGAATTCTGGCGATGATAGGTGTCGGTAAATATCTGCATGAAAACATTGAGAAAAAGAGAGTACATATTGATTATCTCGGATCTTTGTTCGTTTTAGTCGGTGTAAGTGCTTTGATGGTCCTGCTCATACAGGGAGGAACCGCCTGGCCGTGGAATTCTTGGGAGACCTATTTTTTGGGTATTTTATCCGCGGGCGTACTGTTCTGGTTTTTGATTCATGAATCAAAGTTTCCTGAACCGCTGATGCCTGTATTCCTGTGGAGCAACAGGCTGATTTCTCTTTCAAACGCTGCATCGCTTACCAATGGTGCAATCCTGATCGGCATTTCCAGCTTTCTTCCCGCGTATATTCAAGGGGTAATGGAACAGCCTCCAGTCGTAGCAGGATTTGCACTCACTGCTATGTCAATCGGCTGGCCGATCTTTTCAACCATTGGTGGAAAGCTTCTGCTTAAAGTAGGCTTCCGGCCGGTGGCAACTGCTGGAGGCACCGCATTAATTGCTGGCTCGATCGTCTTCGTGTTTATGGATCCTTCCAAAGGGCCGGTCTGGGCAGGAGCTGGATCATTTCTTATCGGCTGCGGTATGGGGCTGACAAATACGACTTTTATCGTTGCCATACAGAATAATGTGGATTGGAGAACAAGGGGTATTGCTACTGCTTCTAACATGTTTATGAGAATCGTAGGCAGTGCATTGGGAGCTGCTGTGCTTGGAGGCATATTAAATACCAGATTGAGCACTTATTTTGAAGAACATGGGGACAAAAAGGTATCCTTGGATGCAGCAAACATTCTTTTGGATGAAGAAAAACGAAGCAAACTGAGCAGCTCTGTTATTGATCTTCTGCAGCACGGACTTTCGTTTTCCTTGGACGATGTTTATAAAGGGGTTCTTGTGCTGTCCGTGTTAAGCTTTCTTTTCTCGGTACTGCTTCCTAAACCTACCCATAATAAAACAGGAGATCAATAGTTCTCCTGTTAGATTGATTCCTGGTTTAGTTTATTGTAATGTTTCCAGGAGCTCGATACGGTTGCCGAACGGATCACGAAAAGAAAAACGGATGATTCCAGGGATTTCAGTTTCATCTTTCACCACTACTTCTTTGGATTGGAGATACTGTTTTACGAGCTCTAGCTGAGCCACCTCAAATGCCGGGTGGCTTTTTCCTTTGGACGATTCTGGGTTTTCTACTCCGATATGCAATTCCTGGTTCCCTGCTTGGTACCAAAGCCCGCCGTTTTTCTTTAAACTCTCTGGTTTTTCAATTTCGCTGAAACCAAGCACACCAGTATAGAAATCTCTTGCCCTTTCTTCTTCTCCTGGAGGAATGCACAGTTGAACGTGATGAATCCCTTTAATATTTAATTTCATCCTGGTACTTCCTTTCTATATATGGAATGGTCTACCATTATCATAAATATTTCGTCAAATAATTGAAAATAGAATATAATAGTAAAAACTCATAAGTTTTTCTTATTGCTTAAATTGTGACGATTGCTATTGTAAAGGAGGGACAGCATGCAGCTTTCTGAATTTAAAATTCTTCAAGTCCTTGCACAGGAATTGAATATGCGAAAAGCATCTGAACGGCTGTATGTTTCACAGCCGGCTTTGAGCCAGCGTCTTCAGACGATTGAAAACAGCTGGGGAACAAAAATCTTTTTACGGTCACAAAAGGGACTAGCGATAACAGCAGCTGGAGAGAAGATCATTGCGCATGTAAACGATACATTGAAAGAAGAAGAGCGTGTGAGAGAAGACTTGCAGTCATTGACCAAGGAAGTCTTTGGTACGTTAAGGTTGGCGGTAGCATCAATCATAGGACAATACTGGCTTCCAAATGCTCTTAAGCAGTATGTCAGTTTATATCCTCAAGTAAATATTTCCTTGATCACAGGCTGGAGCAGTGAAATTATCAAACATCTTTATGAGGATCAGATCCACATTGGTATCGTGAGAGGAAATCCTGAATGGCGGGGAGAGAAGATTCATCTGTTTTCAGACAGCCTTTATTTGACGGATACAGACATTTCCACCGTTGAAGAGCTGCAAACAACAGATAAGCCTTTTATTCAATTCAAAAGCCATTCTACCTATTATCAGGATATTCAGGAATGGTGGCAGGATCATTTTAGTATTCCCCCAAAGAAGACCATCATCGTGGACCAGATTGAAACATGCAAGCAGATGGCTCTTCACGGAGTCGGCTATGCCATTCTTCCTTCGATTTCTCTGCGTGAAACAGACGAATTCTATAAGGTTCCGCTGCACAATAAAAATGGAGAATCAATAAAGCGCGACACTTGGATGATCTCTCATGGAGGTACACTTGAGCTCAAACAAGTGGAGGCTTTCATAAAACTGGTCAACAGAGCTTAAAAAAGGATTTTTGGTTTGAATGTTGTTTGAAATAATGGTTTAATACAAGACAGAACGTATTTAAGGAGGAGCACACACATGAAAATGATGGATGCAAATGAAATTATTTCATTTATACAAAACAGCAAGAAATCAACACCTGTAAAAGTATATGTAAAAGGTGATCTAGAAGGGCTCCAATTTGGGGAAAACACCAAGTCATTCCTAAACGGAAGTACTGGAGTGCTTTTCGGAGAATGGAAAGAGATCGAACAAATATTGAAAAACAATGAAGGCAAAATTGAGGACTTTGTGGTAGAAAATGACCGCCGCAATTCAGCGATCCCTCTTCTGGACATGAAGCATGTGAACGCGCGTATCGAACCGGGCGCCATTATCCGTGACCAAGTAGAAATTGGGAATAATGCAATTATCATGATGGGCGCTTCCATTAATATTGGTGCGGTAATCGGCGACGGCACTATGATCGACATGAACGTAGTTCTTGGCGGCCGAGCAACAGTCGGAAAGAACTGCCATATTGGAGCTGGATCCGTACTTGCAGGAGTCATCGAACCGCCATCTGCAAAGCCTGTTGTTGTTGAAGATGATGTGGTCATTGGCGCAAATGCGGTTGTGCTCGAGGGAGTGACCGTTGGTAAAGGTGCTGTTGTGGCAGCGGGAGCTATCGTAATTGAAGACGTGCCTCCTTATACTGTTGTGGCAGGTACGCCTGCACGCGTAATTAAAGAAATTGATGAAAAAACAAAATCAAAAACAGAAATCAAACAAGAACTTCGCCAGCTAAACGACTAATTTGTCAGGTGCTGATAAGATGAATATGGATACAGAGCGTTTTATAACGATCAGAAGACAGCTTCACCAGATTCCGGAACCTGGTTTTCAGGAGTATAAAACACAGCAATTTATTCTGGATTTTATTAAAGGCCTTCCAAAGGAAAGGCTGGAGGTTCAGACATGGAAAACGGGTGTGCTCGTAAAAGTTCCCGGGCTTAATCCGAGAAAAACCATTGGTTACCGCACTGATATGGACGGCTTGCCGATCTCAGAAGAAACAAGTTATGATTTTACATCTGTTCATAACGGCTATATGCACGCCTGCGGGCATGATCTGCATATGACCATTGCTTTAGGTCTCCTTGATCACTTTGTGCATCATCCGGTAGACGATCATTTGCTGTTTATCTTTCAGCCAGCAGAGGAGGGTCCGGGCGGAGCGCTGCCCCTTCTGCTAAGTGAAGAGTTTCAAGCTGTAAAGCCGGATATGATGCTGGCATTGCATATTGCGCCAGAATACCCGGTTGGAACTGTGGCTGTTAAAGAAGGTCTTTTGTTTGCCAATACGTCGGAGCTTTTTATTGATTTGAAAGGGAAGGGTGGACACGCGGCTTATCCTCATCTTGCGAATGATATGGTCGTGGCGGCGAGCCACCTTGTGACACAGCTTCAGTCTGTTGTTTCAAGGAACATAGATCCTCTTGATTCAGCCGTGATAACCGTCGGAAAAATTACAGGCGGCACAAAGCAGAATATCATTGCTGAAACAGCTCGATTAGAAGGCACGATCCGCACTCTCTCCTCAGCTTCAATGATCAAGGTTAAATCACGTATTGAAGCCATTATAAAAGGAATTGAAGCTTCTTTTGAATGTGAAGCGGCCATTGATTATGGATCCAACTATTACCAAGTCTATAATCATGAGGAGCTGACCAAAGAATTTATTTCATTTCTCGAGTCCAGCAAACCTGCGGATTTCTATCGATGCCGAGAAGCCATGACAGGAGAAGATTTTGGCTATTTCTTAAAAGAAATACCTGGGTTTATGTTCTGGCTGGGAGTGGACTGTGAATATGGTCTGCATCATTCCTGCATTGAACCAAAAGAAGAGGCTATACCTGTTGCACTGCGCACGCTGTCCTCTTATATTGAATGGAAAGCTACATCCCAATGATCAGATTGAATTAAAAAAGCGGCCCCTAGCCGCTTTTTTATTTGTGTGAAGAGGGATAAGCAGGCATTTCATTGGACAGATTAAAAAATGCTAAGGAGGTGGAAACGATGGCTAGAATTGGTGTGGAGGAATCCTTAACTAATGTTTCCGATGCTTTAAAAGCTAAAGGCTATGATGTAGTGGCACTTCGCCAGGAAAATGATGTGAATGGATGTGACTGCTGCGTTATCTCAGGGCAGGATGAAAATGTCATGGGAATGCAAAATGCAGTAGTGCAAGGTTCTGTTATTAACGCGGATGGAATGAGCGCAGACGATGTTTGCCAAGCGGTAGAAAGCAAACTTCAGCAATAAAACGGAAGGGGAACAGCCGGTATCGGGCTGTTCCTTCGTCTTGTCTGTGCGTTTATCTGAAAGGTAGAGAGGGTAACCTTTATTATCCCTACTCTAATTCTATTGGCAGGAGGTGACGATCCTTAATCAGTCTGGTTAAGGATTATCAAATGGCACTATTTAATATTGTAGTGATTATCGCACTAATTCTTATAACCGCTTTTTTTGTAGCTTCTGAATTTGCCATCGTAAAAGTTCGTGCAACTCGAATCGATTTTCTGGCAGAGCAAGGCAATGGAAATGCAAAAGCAGTTAAAAAAATTCTCTCCAACATAGATGGCTATCTATCGTCGACCCAGCTGGGGATTACCATTACATCACTTGCTCTTGGCGGACTTGGAGAACCGACAGTAGAGACGCTGCTGAAGCCGTTATTTCATCACGTAAATCTGCCTCCCCAGGTTCTTCATACCATTTCCTTTATCATAGCTTTTACGGCCATCACTTATTTTGAAGTGGTACTGGGTGAACTGGCGCCAAAATCATTTGCCATCCGAAAAGCTGAAGAGATCAGTCTTGCAGTAGCCAAGCCCTTAATCGCTTTCAGTTATGTCATGTTCCCGTTTATTTTTGTCCTTAACCGCTCAGCGGCAGTGCTGACAAAGATGTTAGGACTGAAAAGAAGTGAAGAACATGAAATGGCTCATAATGAAGAAGAATTGCGCCATCTGCTCTCAGAAAGTTTTGAAGGCGGAGAGATCAATCAATCAGAATATCGTTATGTAAACAAGATCTTTGAGTTTGATGACCGCCTGGCGAAAGAAATCATGGTGCCGCGGACAGAGATCGTATGCTTATATAAAGAAAACAGTTTTAAAGAGAATTTAAATGTTATGAGGGAAGAGAAATTCACTAGATATCCGGTAGCCGTGGATGATAAAGACCATATTGTCGGTCTTGTCAACATTAAGGAATTCTTTAATGAGCATGTTACGAATGAAGAAGAAGAATTAGAAAAATACATAAGGCCTATCATTTCCGTTCATGAATCATATCCTATCCAGGAGCTTCTTGTAAAGATGCAAAAGGAAAGAGTACACATGGCTGTATTAATGGACGAGTATGGAGGAACCTCCGGAATCGTTACAGTTGAGGACATTATTGAAGAAATTGTCGGAGAGATACGAGATGAGTTTGATGAAGATGAAGAGCCAAGAATTAAAAAGATAAATGACAATGTGACGATTTTGGATGGAAAAGTACTCATCTCGGAAGTAAACGAATTATTCCATTTGGATTTAGATGATACTGATTTAGATACGATCGGCGGATGGATACTGAGCCAGCGTGGAGAGGTTGGGCTGGATGAAGAAATAGAGCATGAAGGTTATTCATTTAAGGTGATTGAAACAGATGGCCACCAGATTAAAAAGTTAAAAGTACTGAAAAAATCAGAAGAAGAAGCACAGACGGAATCTTAACCCGCAGAATGGGAAAGGTCCCGTTTTTATTTCCGGCGCAAAAAGCTGACTTCCCGCATGATGCGGACCAGTCAGCTTCTTTTTATTGGTCTTCTTTTTTTACCCATTCATCGTTGTCATTTTTTTTATATTTCTTTTTGACAGCACTCCAGGCCACTTTAAAGGCAGTTTCTTCTTCTTTATATTCGTCTGAAGCTGAATTAAAAGCCTCTTTAAAAATTTCCTGCGCATGATGGGGCAAGTTGTCTTTCACTTGGTCGGGCAATTCTTTAATGGAATCATATGGCATCAGTTAACCTCCCTAAAAGTCATTCTTACTGAAAGGAATACCCGAAGAACTGCCTGTTTAATCATCACACCCCGGGCTCGCTGGACCCTTCATTTGAATCTTCTTCAGGTGATGGAAGGCTGATGCCAGCTTGTCTGAATCTTTGCTGAAGCCGATCCTTGATCTTTTGTTCCATACTCCATTGCTTTAGATTTTCGGTTCTTGCAAGAATTCGAAGAACCGTCAGGCCAGTATCGGCTTCAACCACCGGCAGTACGTTAGGCCCTTCGAGGATCGCAGGTTCTTCCTGCTGTAATAAGCGGCTTTCTTCTTTAACGATCTGCAGCGCTTCTTCTACCTGGGGAGTAGAGGGGATTTTGAAATCCACAAGAGCTCTCATATTGCCTCTTGAGTGATTGCTTACACTTGTTATTAAGCGGTTAGGAATATAATGAAGGGTTCCGTCAAAGCCGCGTACCTTGGTTGTACGGAGTTCTACATCTTCAACGATGCCATTAAAGGTACCCGTCGTAATATAATCTCCAACATCGATTTGTTTTTCGAGCAGAATAAAAAATCCGGTGACAACATCATTGACAAGTCCTTGGGCACCAAAACCAATCGCGAGTCCTACGATTCCTGCCCCTGCAAGCAAACCGCGGATATCTATGCTAAACAATCCAAAAACGGCGACGAACGCCATAAATATCAAAGCATATGTATACACGCTGATTACAAGCGTTGCAAGGGTTTTTGCCCTGAAATTTGACATGCCTTTCCTGTTGGACATTCGTCCAAAGGTCGTACTGATGATCTTCCTTCCTATATTTCGTACAACAATATAAACAATTAATATGGCTAAAAGCTTTAAAACTAAAATTCCAGTACTTAAGGCAAGTGCGCCAAAGTCAATCTCCGTAAAATTTTTGTAATCTGGCATTAAAACAATGTCCTCCTTTAGTCATTGTATCCTTTTTATTATGCATAACAGTATAACTGACTAAACTGTGTAATCCAATTATTTCACTTCTTTTGATTAACTTGTTATGATATTGGGGAAAGTAATGTTGGATTGTGAATAAAACTCCTTATTTAAATTAATTATTATTTAATATTGACTAAAAAGTAAGGTTGTTTTATAATAACAACGAAGCAATAACACAATTAGTTGGAGGGATTTAGTATGGCAGAACGTATGGTAGCAAAACAAGCTCCACGATTTGAAATGGACGCAGTATTACCAAACAAGGAATTCGGAAAAGTAAGTCTTGAAGAAAATATGAAAAATGACAAATGGACCGTGCTTTTCTTCTACCCAATGGACTTTACGTTCGTATGTCCTACTGAAATTACATCTTTAAGCGATCGTTTCGATGAGTTTGAAGATCTGGATGCAGAAGTTATCGGTGTTTCTACTGACACTATTCATACTCACAAAGCTTGGATTAACACTCCGCGTGATTCTAACGGTCTCGGTGAACTTAATTATGCATTGGCTGCTGACACCAACCACGCAGTTGCGCGTGACTATGGTGTTCTAATTGAAGAAGAAGGTGTCGCATTGCGCGGACTTTACATTATTTCACCAGAAGGCGAACTAATGTATGCCGTTGTTAACCACAACAACATCGGCCGTGATGTTGATGAGACATTGCGTGTTCTTCAAGCATTACAAACTGGCGGACTTTGCCCTGCAAACTGGAAGCCAGGACAAGAAACACTGAACGTTTAATACAATCAATGTGAGGACGGCCAAGGATTACTCTTGGCCGTCTTTTTCATTTTCTCATTTGAAAACTCTTTTGTTGATAGAGTGTTGTTTTCTTTTTCCAATTCAGAATCTATACTAAAATAAAAGACATTACATAAATAAATAGTTGGGGGAATAGATGGTGAAACGCCAATATGCAGTTATCGGCCTCGGCCGCTTTGGTGGAAGCATTTGCCGTGCGTTAAGCGATCAGGGGATGGAAGTGCTGGGCATCGATATGGATGAAGATCGGGTTAATGAGTATTCATCCATTGCCACTCATACAGTCATTGCGGATTCAACAGATGAGGGCGTACTTAAAAACCTGGGTATCCGAAATTTTGAACACGTCATCGTTGCGATAGGGGAAAACCTTCAATCCAGCATACTGACGACTTTAATACTTAAGGATATGGGGGTTTCAAAAATTACTGTGAAGGCACAGAATGATTACCATGAAAGGGTATTGCTGAAAATCGGAGCTGACCGTATCATACATCCTGAAAGAGACATGGGAATAAGGATCGCTCACCAGGTTGTTTCAAGAAATGTTCTGGATTACCTGGAATTGTCTGATGAGTATAGCATTGTCGAGATGGCAGCAGGTGAGAAGATGAGCGGAAAGTCATTACAGGAGATGAACATCCGCGCTAAGTACGGTTGTAATGTGGTGGCCGTAAAGCGCAGCAATGAAGTAATCGTTTCACCTCATGCCGATCAGAAGGTGGAGGAGGGGGATGTATTGATTGTCATAGGAGGCGAAAAGGACATCAGTCGGCTTGAGAAAGATTTAATGGCTTAGCGGAAAAGTTATTACATAAAAAAAGCATGAAAGGTTGTCCTTTCATGCTTTTTCTATTTAGATTTCCATGATGATCGGCAGGATCATCGGACGTCTTTTTGTTTTTTCATAAAGGAAAGGAGAAAGTACATCAGTGATCTCGTTCTTGATCTCAGACCATTGCCTTGTCCGTTTTTCCTCCATAAGCCCGTTCAAATGCTGGTTCAGCAGGTTTTGTGCATCATTGATTAAGTCACCTGACTCTCTCATATACACAAAACCGCGTGAGATGATATCAGGTCCTGCTTCAATTTTGAATTCCTTCATATTCAGGCTGACGACAACAACAACAAGTCCTTCTTCAGATAGAATTTTTCTGTCCCTGAGTACGATGTTGCCAATATCCCCGATGCCGCTTCCGTCGACATATACTGAACCAGAAGGGATCTTGCCGGCAACCACTGCCTCATTACTTGAAAGAGCAAGCACATCGCCGTTATCCATTGTAAAACAATTTTCAGGCAGAACATCGCAGGA
Source organism: Fictibacillus sp. FJAT-27399 (assembly GCF_001510655.1). Classification (GTDB taxonomy): domain Bacteria; phylum Bacillota; class Bacilli; order Bacillales; family Fictibacillaceae; genus Fictibacillus_C; species Fictibacillus_C marinisediminis. Next base: position 321,692 of record NZ_LMVC01000001.1, read on the forward strand.
TGTTGCGAGATTGATATGCATCTTTAACATCCTGTATTCCCCATGGATAGGGAGGAAGTATTTTGGTTTCATCAGGCGCAGCATGAGCTTTTGCTCCTGCTGTCCTCCGTGGCCGGAAGTATGAATATCGTTTAATGATCCATGAATCACTTCAGCGCCTGCCCGGAACAGCTGGTTAATGGTTCTATTAACGCTCAATGCATTACCAGGAATCGGCGATGATGAGAAAACAACGGTGTCTCCTGGAATGATCTGAATTTGACGGTGAGTACCGTTGGCTATCCTTGATAATGCAGCCATCGGTTCTCCTTGGCTTCCTGTACACAGGATGGTTACCTGGTTGTCAGGAAGTCTGTTAATCTGTGAAGATTCAATAAACGTATTTTTCGGCGCCTTGATGAATCCGAGTTCTTGTCCGATCGTTATGGCAGAATCCATGCTTCTTCCAAAAACAGCGATCTTCCTGTTATTTTGTACAGAGGCTTCGACTACCTGCTGAAGTCGATAGATGTTTGAGGCGAACGTTGCGAAAATGACCCTGCCGTTGACCTTACGGAAAATATCATTAATGCTCTCGCCAACCTTTCGCTCAGAGAGAGTAAAACCCGGAACTTCAGCATTTGTACTGTCTGAAAGCAGACACAGTACGCCTTCCTTTCCGATTTCCGCCATCTTCGTTAGATCGGCAGGTTCTCCTACAGGAGTAAAATCAAATTTAAAATCTCCCGTATGTACGATGTTGCCTGGCGGTGTCTTGACAACAATTCCGAAAGATTCCGGAATGCTGTGTGTTGTCCGGAAGAATGAAACAGACGTTTTTCTGAATTTAATCACTTGGTCTTCTGAGATTTCATAAAGTTTGGTTCTGCGCAATAGACCGTGTTCTTCAAGTTTGTTTTTGATTAGGGCGATGGCTAGTTTTCCGCCGTAAATAGGAATGTTCACTTGTCTGAGCAAGTATGGAATACCGCCAATATGGTCTTCGTGTCCATGGGTAATAAACAGACCTTTAATTTTATCTTCATTTTTTACCAGATACGTATAGTCTGGAATCACATAGTCAATTCCAAGCAGCTCGTCTTCAGGAAATTTAATGCCTGCATCAATCAGGATGATTTCATCCTGGAATTGTACGCCGTATGTGTTCTTTCCGATTTCTCCCAAGCCGCCCAGAGCAAACACTGCTGTTTGATGGTTTTTTACAAATTTCATATATTATCTTTTCTCCACTTCAAAAGAGTCTGATTGCTGCTCGTACTCAAGAAATTTCCCTTTGATTTCTTGAACAAACTCAATATTGTAATTGGTATTAGACAGTTTTTTTCTGACTTCCTCGATTGAATTGGCATCCATATAGATGGATTTTGTGTTCTCTCGGATAGGTACCTCGTTTTTGTTTTCCTGGAAATAAACTTTAAAAATCATCTTTTCGTCTCCTTACCGTGCTAGTATTATCAATATCTTCGTTTTATTATAAATGAATTAGGTATGTTTTTCATGTTTTTTTCATCTTATCATGATAAATCGGACAATATTAAGCCGGTAAAAGCCAGTTTATTGCAGACAAAAAGGTTTTTTTGCTCTTTTTAAATAAGGATATTCTTGCATTAGTTTTTTTAGCTTGTTCATAAATCTTCGTTTTCGTTTCATTTCAGCCGACCATCCTTTTTATGCGTAGTTTGTAGTAGTATGCCGCTGGTCTGTTTTCTCTTGCTAGGTAAATAGTGGATGAAGTCAAGTGAAAAAAGCTCCAGCCTGATCGGCTGGAGCTTTTTTCATTGTTCTATCTGTGAAGCGTTACCGCTGTTGGCGGAATAAACGGGTTCTCTTTGTTGATCCGGTCATAAAACATGATTCCATCTAAATGATCGATCTCATGCTGGAAGACGATAGCAGGCATACCTTTTAACTTTAGTTCGACCTGCTCTCCATCTATTGTTGTTCCTTTAACTGTGGCTTTTGCATAGCGCGGAACGAGGCCGGGAACTTCTCTGTCTACGGAGAGGCAGCCTTCACCGCCTTCAAGGTAAGTTACTTTAACAGAGTGGCTGACGATTCTTGGATTAAAAAGGGCGTAGCTGAATAGTTCCCCTTGTTCGTCAGTAGTATGAACAGCGATGATCCTTTTTGAGATTCCAATTTGCGGACATGCCAGCCCGATGCCCGGGCGGAGTTTGTATTTCTGGGCAATATCAGGGTCTTGGCTGTTCTTCAGAAATTCAAGCATCTTTTTTGCGGTTTCGATATCCTCTTGCTGAGGAGGAAGTTCAACATTTTCTGCTTTTTCGCGCAGTATAGGATGGCCTTCTCGGACAACGTCCTTCATGGTTAGCATATGGTTTCCCCCAATTTACAAAGTTTCTTCTTTATTCATATGATAATGGCTTTTTCTGTATTCTACCATAAAAGAATAGCTTTCAATCGGTAATTTGACGTTAAGGTTAGCCAGCTTTTGAAAAAACGCTGTTTTGAAACAGGGTGATATGGAAAGTGATACAGTGATGATTCTGGTGTGCTAGAAGGGCTTGAACTGGCCTGTAAAAATTCAAAAATATATTGAAAGTAAACAATTGACGCTGTTTGGACGCTGGTGTAAACTAATCATGTGATAAACATAATTGTATTACTTTGATTTCAATAATATAGTAATACAGTTTTTGAAAGCCCTTAGAAACAGGAGGGGTGCACAAGATCATGTTTACCCATGATCAAATAGGGAAACAGCAATAATGATTTGTGCATCGGACCCTAAAGGCTTTTTATAATCTTTGTCATGTATACGGAAAATTATGGGCATTCTAATAGAAGCGCCTATATATACATGGCGGATTACATTGGTGTAAGGAAGGATGAGGTGAAGGTTAATGAGTTTGATTGAACAGGTTGAAAAACAATTTGAAACCTTTCAAATCTTATCAGAAGACGGGAAAGTAGTTAATAAATCTGCTATGCCTAAACTTTCAGATGATGAGTTGCAGGAATTAATGACACGTATGGTTTATACGCGTATTTGGGACCAAAGAGCGATTTCCTTAAACCGTCAAGGACGTTTAGGATTCTATGCGCCGGTTGCGGGGCAAGAGGCTTCTATGCTTGGTTCTCAATTTGCGCTTGATAAAGAGGACTGGATTCTTCCAGGATATCGTGATATTCCTCAGATTGTATATCACGGATTGCCGCTATACCAAGCATTCCTATATTCCCGCGGACATTTCCAAGGCGGACAGATTCCTGAAGGCGTGAACGTTCTAATGCCTCAGATCATCATCGGCGCACAGATCGTTCAAGCTGCCGGCGTTGGAGTAGGTTTAAAGAAGAAGGGCAAAAAGAATGTTGCGATCACGTATACAGGTGATGGCGGTGCATCACAAGGTGACTTCTACGAAGGATTGAACTTTGCTGGAGCATACAATGCACAAACCATTTTTGTCGTTCAAAACAACCGTTTCGCGATTTCAGTTCCTGTAGAGAAGCAATCTGCAGCTAAAACAATTGCTCAAAAAGCAGTTGCAGCTGGGATTGAAGGAATTCAAGTAGACGGAATGGACGTATTGGCTGTTTATTCTGCAGTTAAACAAGCTCGTGAGCGTGCTTTAAATGGAGATGGACCAACACTTATCGAAACACTTACTTACCGCTATGGTCCACATACAATGGCAGGTGACGATCCAACCCGTTATCGTACAGAAGACCTTGATAACGAATGGACGAAGAAAGATCCGCTTGTCCGTTTCCGCAAATTCCTCGAAGATAAAGGCCTTTGGTCTGAAGAGCAGGAAAACAAAGTAATGGATCAAGCAAAAGAAGACATTAAAGCAGCGATCAAAAAAGCGGATGGCGCACCGAAGCAAAAGGTTACAGACCTTATCGGATTTATGTTTGAAGAGCTTCCGCACAATCTGAAAGAGCAACTTGAAGAATACAAAGCAAAGGAGTCGAAATAATATGGCTCAAATGACCATGATTCAAGCAATTACAGATGCGATGCGCACTGAATTGAAAAATAATGAAAATGTCGTTGTGTTCGGTGAAGACGTTGGTCAAAACGGCGGTGTGTTCCGTGCAACCGAAGGTCTTCAATCTGAATTTGGTGAAGACCGGGTATTTGATACTCCTCTTGCTGAGTCCGGTATCGGCGGTCTTGCAATTGGCCTGGGACTTACCGGATTCCGTCCTGTTATGGAAATTCAGTTCTTCGGATTTGTATTTGAAGTAATGGACTCTGTTGTGGCGCAGGCTGCACGTATGCGTTACCGTTCTGGCGGAGTTTATAATTCTCCGATTACGATCCGTTCTCCGTTTGGCGGCGGCGTAAAAACTCCAGAACTTCATGCAGATAACCTTGAAGGCCTTATGGCACAAGCGCCCGGAGTGAAAGTTGTTATTCCTTCAACGCCTTATGATGCAAAAGGACTTTTGATTTCTGCGATCCGAGATAACGACCCAGTTGTCTACTTGGAACATATGAAACTATACCGTTCTTTCCGCGGCGAAGTGCCAGAAGAAGAATACACAATTGAGATCGGTAAAGCGGACGTGAAACGTGAAGGTAAGGATGTTTCTATCATTACTTATGGAGCGATGGTTCACTCTTCCCTTAAAGCGGCAGAAGAGCTTGAAAAAGAAGGGATCTCTGCTGAGGTTATCGACCTTCGTACGGTTAGCCCGCTTGATATCGACACAATCATCGCTTCAGTTGAAAAAACCGGACGTGCGATCGTCGTTCAAGAAGCTCAAAAACAAGCTGGTGTAGGTGCAACGGTTGTAGCTGAAATTAATGACCGTGCGATCCTTAGCCTTGAAGCACCTGTACTTCGTGTAGCTGCTCCTGATACGGTATTCCCGTTTGCTTCAGCTGAAGATGTTTGGCTTCCTGATTATAAAGATATTGTTGAGAAGGCAAAGACAGTTTATAACTTCTAATGCTGGACAACATGCCTGAAAAAGAAATCTATTTGATTTCTTTTTCAGCATTTTATCCCTTTAAAGCATGATTAATTTTTTACTATAGGAGGCGTTGTTTGTGGCATTTGAATTTAAGCTTCCCGATATCGGTGAAGGTATCCACGAAGGCGAGATTGTAAAATGGTTTGTTAAAGCGGGAGATGAAGTTAAAGAAGACGACATCCTGCTTGAAGTGCAAAATGATAAAGCAGTAGTTGAAATTCCGTCTCCGGTTGACGGTAAGATTCTAGAAGTAAAAGTTGACGAAGGCACTGTTTCTGTCGTTGGTGATGTTCTCGTAACGATCGAATCAGAAAGTGAGCCGCCTCCATCTGCACATGGTGATGATACTCCAGAACAGCCAAAAGCTGAAGAAGAGAAAAAACCAGCTGCAGAAGAAGCAACTCAACAAACAGAAGCAGCAAAAACAGAGCCGGTTTCTGATGAAACAGTCGATGAAAATAAACGTGTTATCGCAATGCCGTCAGTGCGCAAATACGCACGTGAAAAAGGCGTTGAAATCCGTAAAGTTTCCGGTTCAGGAGACAACGGCCGTGTTATGAAAGAAGACATCGACAAATACCTAAGCGGCGATGCTGGAACTCAAGAGCAGGAAGCTGTAAAAGAACCTGCAGCAGGAGCACCTGCTGCAAAAGAAGCTCCTAAAGCGATCCCAACTGGGGACAATGAAACTCGTGAAAAACTTAAAGGCGTTCGTAAAGTGATTGCGAAAGCTATGGTTAATTCTAAGCATACTGCTCCTCACGTGACGTTGATGGACGAAATTGAAGTTACCGAGCTCGTGGCACACCGTAAGAAATTCAAACAAGCTGCAGCGGATAAAGGAATTAAGCTTACTTACCTTCCTTACGTTGTTAAAGCTTTAGTTTCTGCTGCACGTGAATTCCCTGCAATTAATGCTTCTATTGATGATGCGAATGAAGAAATCGTTTGGAAGCACTATTACAATATTGGAATTGCAGCCGATACAGATAACGGACTAATGGTTCCAGTTGTAAAAGATGCTGACCGTAAATCCATCTTCAAAATTTCTGCAGAAATCAATGAGTTGGCTGTTAAGGCCCGTGACGGAAAACTTTCATCCGATGAAATGAGAGGCGGATCTATTACAATTTCAAATATTGGATCAGCTGGCGGACAATGGTTTACTCCTGTCATCAACCATCCGGAAGTGGCGATTCTAGGAATCGGCCGTATTGCAGAAAAAGCAATTGTGAAAAACGGAGAAGTTGTCGTTGCACCGGTTCTTGCGTTATCATTAAGCTTTGACCACCGTTTAATTGATGGTGTAACTGCCCAAAACGCAATGAACCATATTAAACGTTTGTTGAACGATCCACAACTTTTGGTAATGGAGGCGTAGAGAAATGGTTGTAGGTGATTTTCCGATTGAATTAGACACACTTGTTATAGGATCAGGTCCAGGGGGATATGTGGCTGCCATCCGTGCAGCACAGCTTGGCCAAAAGGTTGCTGTAGCAGAAAGAGGCGAAATGGGCGGAGTATGCTTGAACGTGGGATGTATTCCTTCTAAAGCACTGATCAATGCCGGCCATCGCGTTGAACATGCGAAGCATTCTGACGACATGGGAATTAAAGCAGAGAACGTTACTGTTGACTTCTCAAAGGTTCAAGAATGGAAATCCGGTATCGTTAATAAATTAACATCTGGAGTTCAAGGCCTGCTTAAAGGAAACAAAGCGGAAATTATTCGCGGTGAAGCCTACTTCGTCAACGAAAACTCTGTACGAATCATGGATGAAAAGAACTCCCAAACGTACACGTTCAAAAACTGCATCATTGCAACAGGTTCCCGTCCGATCGAAATTCCTGGATTCAAATGGAGTGACCGTGTCATTTCTTCTACAGGTGCTCTTGCTTTGCAAGAAGTTCCAAAGAAAATGGTCGTAATCGGCGGAGGCTACATCGGAATGGAGCTTGGAACAGCTTTTGCTAACTTCGGTACTGAAATTACAGTATTGGAAGGAAGCAAGCAGATTCTTCCGGGCTTTGAAAAGCAGATGAGCCAAGTGGTTTCTAAACGCTTGAAGAAAAAAGGCAATGTAGAGATCTTTACAGAAGCTCTCGCTAAAGGCGTGGAAGAAACAAAAGACGGAGTTACCGTAACTGCTGAAATCAAAGGTGAAACAAAAACGTTTGATGCAGATTATGTATTGGTAACTGTTGGACGCCGTCCAAACACTGAAGAGCTTGGACTTGAGCAAGTCGGGATTGAAATGACTGAGCGCGGATTAATCAAGATCGATAAGCAAGCTCAAACCAATGTAAAAGGCATTTACGCGATTGGTGACATCGTTGAAGGGCCAGCTCTTGCTCATAAAGCTTCTTATGAAGGTAAAATTGCAGCTGAAGCGATCAGCGGACATCCTTCTGAGATCGACTACCTAGCTATTCCAGCGGTTGTATTTACCGATCCTGAACTAGCTACTGTAGGATATGATGAAAAGAGCGCGAAGGAAGCTGGATTTGACGTAAAAGCGTCCAAATTCCCATTCGCTGCAAACGGCCGTGCGCTGTCCATGAATGAAACTGACGGCTTCATGAAGCTGATCACTAGAAAAGAAGACGGATTGCTTCTTGGCGCTCAAATTGCGGGCGGAAACGCGTCTGACATGATTGCTGAGCTTGGATTGGCTATCGAAGCTGGAATGACAGCAGAAGATATTGCTATGACGATTCATGCCCACCCAACATTCGGAGAGATCTCCATGGAAGCTGCTGAAGTAGCGCTTGGATCTCCAATCCACATTGTAAAATAATTGTATTCTATCAGGCCTTCCCTTAGGGAAGGCCTTTTTTAGGTTTTGTTCCTTTAAAATCCAGCATAGTGTAAGAGAGGAGGGGTGTACGATGAAATGGTTTCTTTTAATCAGTCCAGTACATTGTGTTTTGTGGGCCGGTTACTTTACAGTGATCGAATTATCCAGACATGATCGAACGTTTTTTGAAATTATTTTGTTTCTCATGTTTTTATACCTGTCTTACCTGTTCTCTCATACGTTGTTTCAAAAAAGAACGGTAGCCATTAAAAGCACGATATTGTCCTCGTCTTTATTTTTGCTGGCTAAATGGACCATGCTGCTTTTTGGGACGTTTACTCTCTCTTGATGGTTAATGCAAAAAAAAGATGCCTGTCATCTGGTTCAGGCATCCAAAGTTGCTGCTTTTTTATTTTCTCTTATAGTAGTACATTATTCTGCCATTAAATAAATGCAGCTCACCCTCTAGTTGTTTCGCCAGGAACTTACAGAATTCATTTGCTTTTCCTTTGTCTCCATGTGTAAACCCTTCCGGCAGAGTGACCTGGATATAGGAGGTATTTGTTTCATCTGTTTCCTCAGTGTCCAATCCAATCATAATATACTTAAATTGCTGCCTGTCAGTACCTTTTAAATAAAACCATCGGTCCCTGCCTTCGCTTTTTTCTTCCATTGAATAAGGAAATGCCGATTGACCATATTCCCATCCAAGCTGGGTGCCTGTCTTAGAGGTAATCTCTTTGTAATAACGAAAAAGATTCTTCACTTCTTCACTTGTAATAGACTGCTGTTTCGATGACGGTACGAGTTTGATATAAGCTTGCTGCTGCAATTTAATACCCCGCTTTCCCCCGATTTAACAACGGATGAGGCCAGTATACCTTACCTATTACTTTACCATTATTTTAAATAGTTTGACAATATTGCGTTAATTGGTTTAACTAAGGAAACACTGGGGAAAAAGATATAAATTAAGTTTGTTATAAAACACATCTCAGGGAATATAGTTGTTATATACTGCAAACATAGCGGCCCGCTTCAAAAATTATGGTTAGGGAGGGGTTTCTGTGGAAGTATTTGAAAAGCTTTATGATGAACATGAAAATGTCAATGTGCGTTTTGTTGGTTTTACAACAGAAGAGGTTCGGTATGACTTTGGTATTATCCATACGAACATGTTCTTCGGTAAGCCCTTGGTTGTCTGTATGCAGACTGGGCGGTCGGCCCTGCTCGATGCAAATGATCTTCAGAACCATGAGTACCTGCAGAAGGTGTTTCGTATTCACTCATTAAAGGAAGCGAAAGATCTTTCCCTTTTCTTTGAAGAGTCTCTTCCGTCTATACTTGCATCTGAGCAATATGATTAAACATCATAAATAATTTAATGTGTTATGCTAATTGGGGTTGACAAATTCAATGTGACATAATATTATAAAGGTAAGAATAAAAGCGCTTACATGAAAAGGAGATGTTTTAGATGGGAGAAATCATTTGCCAGACATGTGATAGCACGATTGAACATTTTGAAGACGAAAAGGTAACAAAGCTTTACGCAAATAAATGTCCAAACTGCGCAAATCATACTCACGATAATAAATAAAATAAGAAAATCCCGGATATCATCCGGGATTTTTTATTTCTATCGAATCGCGATGTGTTCTTTTATCACTTTTAGCTTTCCTAATTCAGGATCTTCTGGACCCTGCACAGGCAGGCCTGCCTCAATGGTTTCCTTAATATAGTCCAGGTTATCCTGTGTAATGATTTCACCAGGAATGAAAATTGGAATTCCTGGGGGATAAACCATGATAAATTCGGCAATGATTCTGCCTGCTGATTCCTCAAAGGGAACACTCTCGGTATCTGCGTAAAAAGCGTCACGAGGAGATAATGCAAGCACAGGAATATCGGGAACGTGTACAGGCAAAGCTTGTGCAGCCCTCTCATCTGTATTCTCAAAGTGCTGGGACATTTCTTCAAGTGCGTTTACTAATACCATAATATTCTTCTCGTGATCAGCGGTCGTAATGAGACAAAGGATGTTATAAAGATCGGACAGTTCGACTTCTATATTATGTTTTTCGCGAAGCCAAACTTCAGCATCATATCCAGTTATGCCAAGTTCTTTAACAGAAATAAGAAGTTTCGTCGGATCCAGGTCATAGGTCGCTTCTTTTCCCAATATTTCCTCGCCGACACAATAAAGGCGAGGTATTTTATTGATTTTTTCACGTGCCTCATTGGCCAGTTTGATGGTTTTTTCAATGATGCTGTATCCTTCAGTAGCCAAACGTTTTCTTGCTGTATCAAGAGAGGCGAGCAAAATATAAGACGTTGACGTGGTCGTGAGCATACTCAGGATCGTTTGAACTCTTTTGGCTGAAACAAGACCTTCTTTTATGTTAAGGATAGAGCTCCCTGTAAGTGAACCGCCTAATTTGTGAACTGAAGTCGCAGCCATATCTGCTCCCGCCTGCATTGCAGAAAGAGGCATCTTGTCATGAAAGTGAATAAGGACACCATGAGCTTCGTCGACAAGAACGGGTACACGGTAGCTATGTGCGATTTCAACAATTTCACTAAGATTGGCCGACACTCCATAATAGGTCGGATTAATGACAAGCACCCCTTTAGCATCAGGATTCTGCTCCAATGCTTTCTTAACGCTTTGAGGGGTTATTCCATGAGAGATCCCTAGCTCCCTGTCAATTTCCGGATGAATGAAAACAGGTGTTGCACCAGAAAAAACGATCGCTGTCATAATGGATTTATGGACGTTGCGCGGTACGATAATTTTATCTCCGGGAGATACGACCGACATGATCATCGTCATGATGGCACCGCTCGTTCCTTGAACAGAGAAGAAAGTATGGTCAGCTCCAAAAGCTTGAGCCGCTAAGTCCTGAGCCTGTTTTATCATGCCCTTCGGCTGGTGAAGATCATCAAGGGGAGCAATATTAATTAAATCTATGGACAGGGCATTCTCGCCGATAAAATCCCGGAATTCCGGGTCCATTCCGTAGCCTTTTTTATGTCCGGGAATATGAAATTGATACGGGTTTCGTTTAGCATGTTCTTTTAGACCAGTAAATAAAGGGGTTTCGTGTTGTGACAATTTTGACACCTCATCTATAATAAAAATAATCTTATCCTCATGAAAAAACATAGTAAAACAAAAGAAGTATATCAGATTCTAACGGTTTTGTATGCAAAGAATATAAAAAAAGAAAGGTTGGGGAAGAAGCATGGAAATGAAAACAAAAGTGACGGAGTTGTTGGGAATCCGTTATCCCATCATTCAGGGAGGGCTGGCCTATCTAGCATACTCGAGACTTGCAGCTGGGGTTTCAGAGGCAGGCGGCCTAGGACAAATTACGGCTATGTCACTGGATTCTCCAGAATCATTAAAAGAGGAGATTAAAAAAACGAAAGAAATGACTTCAAGCCCTTTTGGAGTAAATTTTGCAATCGGACAACATGGAAGGTCCTTTGAACATATGGTTGAAGCTGCGGTGGAAGAAAAAGTGCCTGTGATCAGTATGACAGGCGGAAATCCGTCAGGCATATTCGATCTTTTAAAGGGAATTGAGGTGAAGAAACTTGTTCTCGTTGCATCCACAAGACAGGCTGTTAAAGCAGAACAGCTAGGTGCCGATGCCGTCATGGTCGTTGGCCAGGAAGGAGGGGGACATATTGGGAAAGATGATGTCAGTACGATGGTGCTCATTCCTCAGGTAGCTGATGCGGTTTCCATACCGGTAATTGCTTCAGGAGGCATAGGAGATGGGAGAGGCTTGATGGCTGCCCTGGCCCTTGGTGCTGAAGGTGTGGAAATGGGGACAAGGTTCATTGCTACTAAGGAATGTGAACACGCACATCCTCTATACAAGGAAGCACTCGTTCATGGAACGGAAACAGGGACAGTAGTCATTAAACGGAAGCTTGGTGCACCAGCCAGAGCGATCAGCAACAGCTGGACAGACCTTATTTTGCAAGAAGAAGAAAAAGCTGCGGGTTACGAAGAGATAAAAGATCTTATCAGCGGAAAACGGAACAAGGAATACATCTATGATGGAAACTCAAACGAAGGTTTTGGATGGGCTGGCCAAATCATGGGGAGAATTCAAGATGTTCCTTCAGTTGAAGAACTCTTTGCCAGGATACTTTCTGAAGCAGACCATATTAAAGAGAGATGGGGAGCAGTGATTAAATAAAATTATTGAACGTTTTACCCAAACATTTTTTGCTCTCAACAATATACTAATGGTAAGAAGAGGAGAAATTCTCTCCCCTTCCTGCCAAATCATATGTTACCCGGAATACACCTGTTTTTTTAACTCGTAAAGGGGCATCAGGGTTCGGAAGACGCTATCTGCTTTTTCGATAAAGTCCTTTCCGTTCAACTGAACCGCCTCATCCCTAGGTATATGAATCCCGCATAGCAGTTCGGCCTTTTTCACTTCTGCCAAAGTACGCACAAAGCCTGAAAGGTTACCGTTCTTCATTTCACGATGATGCACAGCATCCGGCTTCATATGATCCTGTGACCAAACGAAGTCATCCGGAATGGAGGCAGTGATCGTATTTAATTCTTTTTTGAGCGAAGCGGCATACTCTTTTTTTACTGGGGATTCATATATAATAGCAAACCAGATAAATACGTGGGTCTCAAACAGTCCGATTTGAAAATGCGGAAGTTTTTTGTATCCTCTCTTGCTGCTCGAGAATGCCACCCATGTATCATTTGGGGGATTAACTGTTCTTCGGGCATGTTTTGCCACATGAAAAAACATCTCCTCTCCCGTTAAAGAAGAAAGTTCTGCCGCGAAATGGCTGCCTAATGCTTCAAGCTTTGGCCGCACCCGCTCAATCAGTTTCTCCATTCTCGCCTCAAGTCCTTCAATAGCAAATACCTTAAAATCGCTCTCTTTAAATCCTGTAAAGCTCATTTCTTTTCCTCCTGCTAGAACTGTTTTGTGCACTGTGGTTAGTAGTTTACCACAAGGGATACTGTAAAAGAAAATCCGCAATATATGCTACTTTTATATAATTTTTTTAAAAAAAGAGATTAAGGTTGCATTAAGTGAAAGTCAATCATATGATAGAAGACAATATCAAAAATCAGAATATTTAGTATTCTTACAAAAGATAGAAAGGATGTGGGATGTATGAAACAAGTCATTCAAACACTGAAAAGAACGGACGCCGAGCGAAGAATACCGGTACTGAAACTTGAGATCGATTATGAATTAGCGACATTATTCGAAGCATTGCAAAATAAAAATACCAAGCAGATCAACGAATCCAAGCGGAAGCTGGAAAAACTTCGCCAGGAACTAGTGAGACTGGAAGCATGATGATAACTGACACAGGGTAAAAAAACGAACCTGATCTATTGCAGGGTCGTTTTTTTTGGGTGAACAATAAAATTCCGTCTGACAAAAGTGCATGGTATGGTTATGTTAAGCCTTTCTAGTGGTAACATATAATAAAACATTGAACGAAACTGGAGCTGATGATAATGGACAATACAAAACTTGAAGATCTATACCAAACGGCCAAGAACTGGGTGTATGAAGCCGGAGAAGTTATTAAGCGTTCATTTTCTAATGAGCTGAACATTACATATAAATCACATTATGCCGATTTAGTGACAGATATGGACAAAGCCATAGAAAAGTTCTTTATCGATAAAATTAAAAAAGAATACCCGGACCATGAAATATTGGGGGAGGAAGGCTATGGCGATGAGGTGAAGGATCTAGACGGAACCGTCTGGATCATTGACCCGATCGATGGAACCACTAATTTTGTCCATCAGCAGAATAACTTTGCCATTTCAGTGGGGATTTTTCATAATGGTGAAAGTAAAGCGGCGTTTATTTATGACGTGGTCCGCAACGAATTGTTTCATTGCATAAAAGGGAACGGGCTGTATTTAAATGAAGAAAAACTTCCTCTGCTCAGTGAAGTGACATTGGACAAAGCGGTCATCGGCTTAAACGCCACCTGGATTACACCAAACCGCAAGATAGATCATCATCTGCTTCTTCCCCTTGTCAGAAAATCGCGCGGAACAAGATCTTATGGTACAGCAGCCATCGAACTGGCCTATGTCGCTTGCGGAAGGCTGGATGCCTATATGACGATGAGGCTTTCACCTTGGGATTTTGCAGCAGGATATATTTTGATTCAGGAAGCTGGTGGAATCATTTCCACGATGGACGGCAAGAAAGTGGAGGTTTTGAGCAAAACAAGTATTTTTGCTGCGAAGCCTGGTTTGCATCAAGAAATTTTGGATACCATCCATACGGGAACACCACAAGATGGAGAATAGAAAAATAAGGGATGAAGATTTCGATTTTTTTAAAGAAATAATCCGCCATTCACACACTTGGATGGAAGAAGAAGGCTTGACAGGCCAAGAAAATGATGAGCATTTGCGGTCTTATTTGCATCGTTATGATGAAACAGGCGGAGAATGGCTGATCTGGAGTGGGGAAGGGCAAAAAATTGGAGCAGCGTATCTTGTATACGCTGCTCCTTCCAATAAAAAACCATGGCTTGGCACCATTGTCATCCATCCTGAAAAAAGAAAACAAGGATTTGCCAAAAAAATCATAGAGGAGATTTCCTCAATGGTGATACAGAATAGCCCAGTATTGTTTTCATCCTGTCCTGCGGAAAATACATCCTGGATCCGCTTCCTGAATCACAATGGCTTTGAACAGGCGGGATTAGAAAATGATGAAAAAGGAAAAGAATATATTAAATTTGTTAAAGTCCTTTCAGACTAAGACTGATTTCTTTCCCTGAATCTTTTTTTTAGTGTAAAACCTAATCCCATAAGTAAAAATACAGCAATGATCGCAATGATACCAATCAGCCAGCTATGTTGGCCGATTGCCACTCCGATCAAAGCAATGCTGAACGTTGTTAACACGGCAATAATCAAAAAAATCATATTTTCAATTTTCATAAGGGCCTCCAATCATACAAACGATAACTATAGTGTAACTAATTTTTCAAAAAAGAAAAAGATTGTAGTTCTTTGTGGTATAATAGTAAAGTTGAATTCCAATAGAGAAATAAATATCCAGGTTGGTTCTGGAAATTTAATAAATAAAAGATAGGATTTTTAAGGAGAGATTATTTTGAATTTGAGACAAGATATAAAAAACATCGCGATTATCGCGCACGTTGACCACGGGAAAACAACGCTCGTGGACCAAATGCTTCACCAATCAGGAACTTTCCGTTCAAATGAACATGTCAATGAACGTGCAATGGACTCCAATGATTTGGAAAAAGAACGCGGAATCACAATCTTAGCAAAGAATACGGCGATCAATTATGAAGGGATCCGCATTAACATCATGGATACTCCTGGACATGCCGATTTTGGCGGAGAGGTAGAACGGATCATGAAAATGGTTGATGGTGTTCTTCTAGTCGTTGACGCTTACGAAGGATGTATGCCGCAAACTCGATTCGTTTTGAAAAAAGCGCTTGAGCAAAAATTGACTCCAATCGTAGTCGTAAATAAAATTGACCGTGATTTTGCCCGTCCTGAAGAAGTAGTGGATGAAGTCATTGATTTGTTTATCGAGCTTGGTGCAAATGAAGACCAGCTTGAATTCCCTGTCGTATTTGCTTCTGCAATCCAAGGTACATCGAGCACGGATCCGCATCAGCAAGATGAAAACATGAAAGCTTTATTCGACTCCATTATTGAAAATATTCCATCACCGGTTGATAACAGTGATGAGGCGCTGCAATTCCAAGTTTCTCTTTTGGATTACAATGATTATCTTGGCCGTATCGGGATTGGCCGTGTTTTCAGAGGAACAATGCATGTAGGTCAGGCTGTGTCTCTTATGAAGCTTGACGGATCCGTAAAAAAATTCCGCGTAACTAAAATCTTCGGTTTCCTTGGACTGAAGAGAGTGGAAATCCAGGAAGCAAAAGCTGGTGACCTCGTAGCTGTATCAGGAATGGAAGAAATCAATGTTGGTGAAACGGTCTGTCCTGAAGGCCAGGAAGAAGCTTTACCGGTTCTTAGAATTGATGAGCCTACATTGAAAATGACCTTCCTTGTGAACAACTCGCCTTTTGCAGGACGAGAAGGGAAATACCTTACTTCAAGAAAAATTGAAGAGCGACTTCGTTCACAGTTGGAGACTGATGTTTCCCTGCGTGTTGATAACACGGAATCACCGGATGCTTGGATTGTTTCTGGACGCGGAGAGCTTCACCTTTCCATTCTGATTGAAAACATGAGAAGAGAAGGCTACGAGCTTCAAGTATCAAAACCTGAAGTAATCGTTCGAATGGTTGACGGAGTTCGTTCTGAACCTGTAGAGCGTGTTCAAATTGATGTACCAGAAGAGTATACTGGAGCCGTTATGGAATCTCTCGGAGCTCGAAAAGGCGAAATGCTGAACATGATCAATGATGGTAGTGGTCAGGTTAGACTCGAATTCATGGTTCCTGCACGTGGTTTGATCGGGTATTCAACAGAATTCTTAACACAAACTCGAGGCTATGGAATATTGAATCATACATTTGACAGCTATCAGCCGATGCATCAAGGCCAGGTTGGAGGACGCCGCCAGGGAGTTCTTGTATCAATGGAACACGGCAAGGCGAGCCAATACGGTATTATCAATGTGGAAGACCGCGGAACGATCTTCGTAGAACCGGGTACTGAGGTTTATGAAGGAATGATCGTCGGTGAACATACACGAGAAAATGATATTACGGTAAATATCGTAAAAGTGAAACAAATGACAAATATGCGATCTGCTAACAAAGACCAGACTGTAAGCATGAAAAAACCAAAGGTTATGTCGTTAGAGGAATCACTTGAATATCTGAATGAAGATGAGTATTGTGAAGTTACACCTGAGAGCATCCGTCTTCGCAAAAAAATCCTTGATAAAAATGAGCGTGAACGTGCAAGCAAGAAAAGTAAAATAGCCAAGCAAAACTAAGATTTCGTCTGGTGGTGTGAGCGGTGGATGATAAAAAAGTAATGTCTGCGACGGGTGAGGATTCTTCACCCATCGCTCTTCTTTTAGGAATAAACGAACATCCTGTAGCAGGTTTCTTTCTATTGTATCTGGTCATTACAGTATTAACGATTCTTGTCTATCAGCTGGGATTTGCTAAAAAGCTTCCACTTCTTAAATCTGCAGTTATCTATATTCTTTTGATATTGGGCTGTTTTCCGCTTACCTTTTTCGGAATAGGCCTGCCGGTTGCAGAGGGTCTTTTGTGTGCTGCCGCAGTATTGATTATTTACAAGATCAGGCTGCACCAGAGCAAAAAAAATAAAGCCGAACACCTTTAAGGAGAGCCTCTATGACCTTACAGGATGCGCTTTACAATTGGCTAAGTATAAAAAAGGTGGCAGAAGAAAGAACTGATGATCAGGCTGCAGCAGATACACTGCTTTTTTTCGATGAAATTCTGCGGGATGACCATGGGTTAGAACAAATTGCTGTGCGTATCAGCAATGGCTGTTATGAAGTGGATTACAGAATTGGGGATTCACAGCATCATAAAAAATTTCCTTGCGACTATATTGATGCGCTTTGGGAATCGATTGAAGCAGAGCCTAAGTATAATTAGACTATATTTTGTATTGAGCCATGAACACTACTTGTTCATGGCTCTTTTTATGAGAAAGCCCAAGAGGCATCCATACAGCAGGTGTCCTGCAAACCAGAGAAAAAGAGCATAAAAGTCAGTAATCGCAGGAGTTGGCTGCAATGAAATAATGGTTAATGGAAAGTATAAAAAGGCAGACGCAGCGCTAAGCGTGAGCGATAAAAGATAGACATTCATTCTAATATGCTGCAGAAGGAACAGGGCGGCAAGCCCGATTAAAAATGAAACAAGGAGATGCAGAAGAAACTGAGAAAGTTCAGTCTGCATAAAAGAGGGAAGCGAAGGAACAAAATCGATGTTAATCAGGAGCGTGTAGACCCGTTTTCCTGTCAGTGATTCAGCTGCCTTCAGAAAAATAACTAGAAGACAGCCGGATAATATGCCGGCCCAAAAACCGGCAGCAATCAGTTTACCATTCATTTTCTTTTGCAGGAGAACGGTATAACAAAAAATTTCCTGTTGCAATTCTTTTGTTTGTTTTATCAGTGATCCTCTCCTGGCACTTTTCGCACATGTACGTGTGGATCGGCCGGTTTCGCAGCCGTTTAGCCAAAGAGGATTGATCTTCAATGGATTGAATGGTGTCACATAACACACATTTTACTCGCATACCAATCACCTCTGTCTTTTTGGTGTTAAAGCCATTATATCAAAGAAGCCTCTATAAACACTAATAAATAACAAATCTCCATATAAAAAACCCCGCTTGTCCAGCGGGGAAAAGATGGGTTAATGTGTTTCTTTTAATTTTTGCTGCTGATTTTTTGTGGCTTTTTCTTGTTTTTGCTGTTGGTTTTTCAGGTTCCTTTTCTCGTTATTTGAAAGCTGGCTGTTGTTGGTTTCTGTCGGTGAAGGTTTGCGTGAATCCATATTGTTTGGAACTTGCGGCATCAACCTTCCAACGATGGCAGAAAGTTCTCTGATGATTCCGCCTATAGGATGACCTTGTCTGATCTGTCTTCCCATTTCTCTTAGACGCTGAACGGTATCAGGATCGGCAGTTACTACCGCATTGGCTCCGTAGGGGTCTTTTTTTAATGCCTCTGCCACAGAATACTTGATTGTTCCTGTCCTTGATGCGTCCAGTTTAGAATCGACATCAATTCCCACAACTGCATAACGTCCAAGTACAACCGCTGTAGCGTCTTCTACACCCGGTATGCCGGTAATCAGTTCAACCAGATGCTGAGAAACTTGTTGTGAGTTCCTTGGCCCTTGCTTTTGCCCGTTATTGGCTGTCTGGTTAACCTTGGTTAATTTAGGTGTGGTTTTATCCGTTTGTTCTGCACTTTTGTTGCTGTTGC
The DNA here is from genome assembly GCF_001510655.1 of Fictibacillus sp. FJAT-27399. Lineage (GTDB taxonomy): Bacteria > Bacillota > Bacilli > Bacillales > Fictibacillaceae > Fictibacillus_C > Fictibacillus_C marinisediminis. The sequence goes on from NZ_LMVC01000001.1 coordinate 340,413, forward strand.
ATGCAAAAAGCAGCAATAGTGAACTCATAACGGCTATAATCCTTAATGTTTTCAATACTTTCATCCTTTCGAGCATGATCTTTTCCGTTATTTTCTGTGTTTTCTTCTATCTTTATTCAACAGTTCATACATTTAACTATAGTCCGTCCCGGCTGCTTTTCTTATACAGCTGGAAATAGACATGCAATCATCATTCATTAACACCGCCAAAACCATAGAAAATCAATTGTCAGGAGGCTGTGTAGGATTGAATAAAATATATGTCCTTGATACCAATGTTCTTTTACAGGATCCATATTCAATATTCTCATTTGGCAATCATGAGGTCGTTATTCCTGCAATCGTGCTCGAGGAAGTGGATTCAAAAAAAAGGTACATGGATGAGATCGGAAGAAACGCACGGGAAGTATCAAGGCTAATTGATAAACTTAGGGCGAAAGGGAAACTCCATGAACATGTTCCATTGGAAAATGGGGGGATATTGAGGGTTGAACTCAATCATCGGTCCTTCCAGCGGCTTCAGGAAACATTTGCTGAACCCACCAATGACAACAGGATCTTGGCTGTTTCTTTAAATTTATTAAATGAGGAAAAAGGAAAAGAGAACGCCAAGGAGGTAATTTTGGTCAGTAAGGATGTACTCGTCAGAGTCAAAGCAGATGCACTTGGCATCCAAGCAGAAGATTTTCTGAGTGACAGGGTAGTGGATCGCGACGAACAAACCTATTTAGGCTACAAGGAAATATACGTAAACAGCGAACTGCTGGATAAATTTTATGAGAATCATGAGCTTACTGTATTGGAGATTGCCAACCACTCTTTCTACCCCCACCAGTTTATCATTATGAAAGACATGTACCGGAGTTCGGTTTCTGCACTCGCGAGGGTAGAAGATAACGGAAAAAAACTAAAGCCGCTTTTATTTGAAGGGGATTCAATCTGGGGAATTAAGCCAAGGAATGTCCAGCAAAAAATGGCGATCGAATTGCTTTTGCGCAAGGATGTTCACCTCGTGACTTTGATCGGAAAAGCAGGGACAGGCAAAACCCTTTTAACATTGGCAGCAGGTCTTCTGCAGACCGAGGACTTGAAAAAATACATTAAACTCTTTATTGCAAGACCTATTGTACCGGTAGGAAAAGACATCGGTTATCTTCCAGGTGAAAAAGACGAAAAATTAAAGCCGTGGATGCAGCCGATTTATGATAATCTTGAATATTTATTTAATGCCAAAAAGCAGGGAGAACTTGAAAAAATCCTTGCGGGCATAGGATCTATTCATGTAGAGGCGCTTACTTATATCAGGGGTCGAAGCCTGCCTGACCAGTTCATTATTATTGATGAAGCACAAAACCTTACAAAACATGAAGTGAAGACGATATTAACGAGGGTAGGGGAAGGAAGCAAGGTAATTCTCCTGGGTGATCCGAAACAGATTGATCATCCTTATCTCGATGAATTTACAAATGGACTCACATATGTTGTTGAAAAATTCAAAGACCAGAGCATCAGTGGGCATGTAAAACTTGAAAAAGGGGAGCGATCAAGCCTGGCTCAGCTTGCGGCGGATCTGCTTTAGAGGATGCTCGAAAAAAACAAACCTGCCGCGGCAGGTTTATTTAATAATGAATCCTCTAATGTTTTTTAACGGATTTTCTTTATTTCTTCCATCACCGTAATAGAAATGGACGGGTCCGTCTTCTTTTAAAGGCTTTCCATTTAAAGAGAAGCCCAATACAGATTGGAGGCCTTCTTCCAATGTGATTTCTTCCATGCCGTCTGCTGTATGGATCTCAATATGAGAGGCCGTTTTATCCGGTTCAGCGTTCTTTATGAAGTGTGCAAAGCCAATGCCGAATGTACCCGTTGCAATTTTCTCTTTCAGAGTCTTCTTAGACGCTGGCTTTTTCTCTGGAGGAGCAGACCCTTCAATAATTTCTTTATCCCAATGGGAAGATACGGCTTTTAAATACTTTTCTTCTTCGCTCTCAACATTCTCTTTTTCTTCAAAATATTTGGTCAGATCAAACTTTCTGTCATCGAATATAAATACACCTGGATCGATGGTCAGAATATACTTAACTTTTCCCTTTAATTCTAAAACAAAATCCATATTACCATGCTCCTAATTGACGTATAATTATTGTTTCATTCTTATTCATTCTATCATGAATAGAGTTAATACTGTAATATGTTGATTTTTTGGCTGTCTAGCGCTATATTAAAGAGTAGAAAGCCAGAGTAGAACGGAGGGATTATATTGTCACCTGAGATGGCAACAGGACATCGAGAAAAGGCATTTGAACTATTACAGGCGGATGCTGCAAAGATACTGAAGTTAATTGAGGTGCAGATGGAAAACCTGACGATGCCGCAATGTCCCCTCTATGAGGAAGTGCTTGATACACAAATGTTTGGACTCTCCCGGGAGATTGATTTTGCAGTAAGGCTTAACCTCGTTGATGAGGAAGATGGCAAAGGCTTGCTGGAATCACTTGAACGTCAGCTCTCCGCACTGCATGAAGCTTCTATGCGGAAATAATAGATAACTCAAACCGTTGGCAAAATGGTTTGGGTTTTTTTTATATACTCCATTGAATTTCAGGAGCAATTTACAAAGTTGTGTTAAAATATTTTTAACTTTATCATACAGAGGGAAAGGAAGTTTTATATACGAATCATTGTTAAGGAAAAGACTACATAAAGGATGTAAGATAATGTTAAAAAAAATGTTTCGGCACTATGATTATTCACTGGTGATTGCAATTTTAGTTTTATGCGGTCTTGGTCTCGTGATGGTTTACAGCGCGAGCATCATTGTTTCGATTAACCGCTTCGGCTATTCCAGCAATTACTTTTTTATCCGCCAGCTTGTTTTTTTGGGAGCCGGGCTTGTCTGTTTTTTGGCTGCGATGATTATTCCCTATCAGTTCTATAAAAAACTCATCGTACCGATTGTTTTCGGCTCTATCCTCCTGCTCATAGCGGTTCTGTTTATCGGAAAAACGACAAACAACGCACAGAGCTGGATCTACATAGGACCTATCGGGTTTCAGCCGGCAGAATTTGTGAAGCTTGGGCTGACGATTTACCTTGCTGCGATTTTTTCAAAAAAGCAGGACAAGCTTGAAAATTTTGCGGCCAGCGCACCTCCGTTGAGTGTATTTGCAGTGATGTTTATTCTGATCATGAAACAGCCAGATTTGGGGACCGGTTTGATTATTGCAGCGACTACCGGCATCATTATCCTGAGCTCAGGTATGAAACCGGGACACAAACTGATTTTGATTGTATCTGCACTAATGATCATCGGACTTGGTTCCCAAGTTTTGACACATGAGCAGAAGTCGCGTTTTACGGCGGCTTATGAACCGTTTAAAGATCCACAAGGGGACGGTTTCCAGCTCGTCAATTCCTACTTGGCTATCGGATCTGGAGGGATCACCGGCAATGGACTGGGCCAGAGTATTCAGAAATATGGCTTTCTTCCGGAACCTCACACAGATTTCATTATTGCCGTTATAGCGGAAGAGCTAGGATTCTGGGGAGTCGCGCTTATTGTCGGCTTGATTGGATTTGTTGTTATTAAAGGCTTTATAACCGGCCTTAGAAGCAGGGATACTTATGGAAGCCTGCTTGCCTTTGGTATTTCTGGTATGGTCGGAATCCAGTCTTCAGTAAATCTTGGGGCAGCCATTGGTCTGCTTCCGATTACAGGCGTACCATTGCCTTTTATATCGTATGGTGGTTCATCTCTAGTCTTGTTGTTAATTTCCATGGGGATTTTAGTTAATATTTCCTGCCATGTTAATTATAAAAGGAAGCATCAAAAGCCGGAACAAGCACCTGCAAAAGCAAATCTTCACGCAGTGTAATTCCAGGAATTATTAGAGGGAGAGATACCGATGTCACAACAGCAAATCAGAAAAATATTAGTTGCCAACCGTGGAGAGATTGCCATCCGCATTTTTCGTGCATGTACAGAGCTGGGAATTCGTACGGTAGCGATTTACTCCAAGGAAGATTCAGGATCCTATCATCGATACAAAGCAGATGAAGCCTATTTGGTTGGAGAAGGAAAAAAACCGATTGATGCTTATTTGGACATTGAAGGTATTATCACCATTGCAAAAAGAAACGGGATAGATGCCATTCACCCTGGTTATGGATTCTTATCAGAAAATATCCATTTTGCAAAGCGCTGTGCAGAAGAAAAGATTACGTTTATCGGACCGAAACAAGAACACCTCATTATGTTCGGCGATAAAGTAAAAGCAAGGGAAGTAGCGGTCAGTGCCGGACTTCCAGTCATACCGGGGTCTGACGGGCCAGTAAACAGCATTGATGAAGTGAGGGAATTTGCAGGAGAACATGGCTATCCAATCATTATAAAGGCCTCTTTAGGCGGCGGAGGAAGAGGCATGCGGATCATACGAAGTGAAAATTCGCTTGCTGAGGGATATGAAAGAGCAAAATCCGAAGCCAAAGCTGCGTTTGGAGAAGATCAGGTTTACGTTGAAAAATTTGTTGAGAAGCCAAAGCACATTGAAGTTCAGATTCTTGCGGACTTAGAAGGCAACATTGTGCATTTGTTTGAAAGGGACTGTTCTGTTCAGCGAAGGCATCAAAAAGTAGTTGAAGTTGCACCTAGTGTTGCCCTAAGTAAGGAACTTCGGCAGGAAATATGTGATGCCGCCGTTCAGCTGATGACGCATATCCACTATTTAAATGCAGGAACGGTGGAGTTCTTGGTTACGGAGGACGGCCGTTTTTATTTCATTGAAGTGAATCCCCGTGTGCAGGTGGAACATACCATTACCGAAATGGTAACAGGTGTGGATATCGTTCAGACGCAGATTCTGATCGCTCAGGGCAATATGCTTCATGGTGATGTAATTGGAATTCCGCAGCAAGAGGATATTGCATGCCACGGCTATGCAATTCAATGCCGGGTAACAACAGAAGATCCTGCGAACAATTTTATGCCGGATACTGGTAAGATCAATGTTTACCGTTCTGGAGGAGGCTTCGGGGTACGCTTGGATGCTGGAAACGGCTTTCAGGGAGCTGTTATTACGCCTCATTACGATTCATTGCTCGTTAAGCTGTCAACATGGGCTCTAACCTTTGATCAAGCAGCTGCTAAAATGCTCAGGAATCTTAAAGAGTTCCGGATCCGCGGTATAAAAACGAACATCGAATTTCTTGAAAATGTTGTAAAACATAAATCGTTTATATCAGGAAACTATAATACTTCTTTTATTGACACATCAAGTGAGTTATTCTTGTTCCCTAAGAAGAAGGACCGGGGTACCAAGATGCTGACTTACATCGGTTCAACGACAGTTAATGGTTTTCCCGGCATTGAAAAAATGAAGAAACCGGCATTTACAAATCCGCGTCTTCCGAATTTACAGCTGATAGATCAGCCTGCAGATGGAACAAAACAAATCCTTGATCAGCATGGTGCCGATGGACTCGTTAACTGGATTAAAGAACAGAAAAAAGTTCTTCTGACAGATACGACCTTCAGGGATGGACATCAATCGCTCTTAGCCACTCGAGTAAGGACAAATGACCTGCTGCATGCGGCGGAACCGACAGCCAAACTATGGCCTTCCATGTTTTCTTTGGAGATGTGGGGAGGAGCTACCTTCGATGTGGCTTACCGATTCCTTAACGAGGACCCATGGGAGCGGCTCTTAAAGCTTCGAGAAAAAGTTCCAAACGTTCTGTTTCAGATGCTGCTGCGTGCTTCTAATGCGGTTGGCTATAAAAACTATCCAGATAATGTCGTTGAGGAGTTTGTGGAAATATCATCCGCTGCAGGAATTGATGTGTTCCGAATCTTTGACAGCCTTAACTGGGTAGAGGGAATGACTGTCGCCATTGACTCAGTAAGGAAGAACGGAAAAATTGCCGAGGCTGCTCTATGTTATACAGGCGATATTCTTGATTCCTCGAGGACAAAGTACAATGCAGAGTACTACATAAAAATGGCAAAGGAATTAGAAGCTTCAGGTGCTCATATTCTCGCAATCAAGGATATGGCCGGATTGCTTAAACCGCAGGCTGCTTATGAACTTGTTTCACGTTTAAAAGAAAATGTAAGCCTGCCTATTCACCTGCATACTCATGATACGAGCGGTAACGGAATATTCACCTACTCAAAGGCGATTGATGCCGGGGTAGACATAGTAGACGTGGCAGTCAGTTCTATGGCTGGGGGAACTTCGCAGCCTTCTGCCAACTCGTTGTACTATGCCCTTGCAGGAAATGAACGGCAGCCGGATGCTGATATCAGCAATCTTCAAGAGCTAAGTTCCTATTGGGAAGATGTCCGCAAGTATTATCAAGGCTTCGAAAGCGGGATGAACGCTCCTGATCCAGAAGTCTATGAGCATGAGATGCCTGGCGGCCAGTTCAGCAATCTTAAACAACAGGCAAAAGCGGTTGGTCTTGAAGAAAAGTGGGACCATGTTAAGCGAATGTACCGCCGCGTGAACGATATGTTCGGTGATGTAGTAAAAGTAACTCCTTCTTCAAAAGTGGTAGGAGATATGGCACTGTTCATGGTTCAGAATGATCTTACAGAAGACGATGTATACGAAAAAGGTGAAAAACTGGATTTCCCTGATTCTGTCGTTGAGTTTTTCCAGGGTTATATCGGCCAGCCATACCAAGGGTTCCCAAAAGAACTTCAGCAGCTGATCTTAAAGGGAAGAGAGCATATAACGAAGCGTCCTGGAGAATTGCTGGAGGCCGCTGACTTTATAGAGATTAAAGAAACGCTCTTCCATAAACTCAATCGTCAAGTAACCAGTTTTGATGCGATATCCTACGCTCTTTATCCAAAGGTATTATTAGACCGCGAAAGAATGTTTCAGCAATTCGGGGATATTTCAGTCCTCGATACACCGACTTTCTTTTATGGCATGAGGCTTGGAGAGGAGATCGAGATCGAAATTGAACAGGGGAAAACCCTTATTGTTAAACTTGTGTCCATCGGAGAACCGCAAATGGATGGAACAAGAGTCGTTTACTTTGAGTTGAATGGCCAGCCGAGGGAAGTTGTCGTTAAAGATGAAAGCATCAAATCGGCTGTCGCTGCCAAGAGAAAAGTAGATCCGTCCGATCCAGGCCAAATCGGTGCAAGTATGCCGGGCACAGTAGTGAAGGTTTTGGTAGAGAAGGGTGAAAAGGTTAAAAAAGGAGATCATCTGATGATCACAGAGGCGATGAAAATGGAAACAACCGTGCAGGCGCCATATGATGGAATCATTAAAGAAATCTACGCAGCCAACAGCGAGGCCATTTCACCAGGGGATTTATTGATCGAATTAGCAAAATAGATAGCACCAATAAATCCATTGGGGATTTATTGATCGAATTAGCAAAATAGATAGCATCAATAAATCCATTGGGGATTTATTAATTGAACTAGCTAAATAAGAACGCATCAATAAATCCGTTGGGGATTAATTGATTGAACTGGCTAAATTGAAAGACAAAAAAGCATTTCACCTTTTGGGGGGAAATGCTTTTTTTTAAAGTTAAATAAGATTGTTCAAAGAAAATTCACAAATTTGTTAAATTTCAGCCTTATACTAAAGTTTGCCAAAACATAGGAATATTATAGGAATATGTCTATCCGAGTCGAAGTATACAAACCTTCTAAATTGTTTTATAATGTTTTAGAAACATGTCTATCATATCACAACAATATGTGATAAATTTCGCAAATATGTGAAAAAAGGGATGCGTTTTACATATTGATTTCCGTTTCATTACTATTTAGAATAAAATATGGCATTTTACCTGGATAGTTTCACAAAAACCGGAAATGGAAGGAAACTTACCTGTAAAGGAGGTGTATACGGTGAGCAAAACTCAAACAACATTTGATGATGCTGACAAAGTGATCAAGGCTGATTCTCTACCGGAAGCTAATCCGACAGGTACATGGAAAGATTTCCTTGCAATTGCCAAGATGGGAATCGTTATTTCAAATCTCATCACAGTTTTTGCAGGTGTATTTCTTGCCATTAAGTTTAACAGTCTGCTCTTTATGGATGAGCTGAATGTTTTGGCTCTGGCCGTTGTCGGCTCAGCCTTTGTAATCGCGGGAGGCTGCTGCTTAAACAATTACATAGACCGCGATATTGACGGTTTGATGGATCGTACCATGGACAGACCGACAGTAACCGGTAAGATTGAAGCACACCAGGCATTATGGATGGGGATTATTTTATCTGCCACCGGCGTGATTCTTCTAGCCATGACAACGCTAACAGCCGCCGTTTTTGGATTGATTGGTTTATTTGTATATGTGGTTGTTTACACGATGTGGCTTAAAAGAACCCATTCTATTAATACGGTTGTGGGCGGAATTTCCGGAGCGATGCCGCCGCTGATCGGCTGGGCCGCAGTGGATGCGAACCTGGATATAAAAGCATGGATACTGTTCTTGATTCTGTTTTTATGGCAGCCGCCGCATTTTTTGGCGCTTGCGATGAAGAGATGTGAAGAATACAGAAATGCAGGAATACCAATGCTTCCTGTCGTATCGGGATTTAAAATGACGAAGCGCCAGATGATCTGGTATGTAGCCGCTCTCATCCCGGTCTCCTTATATTTGTATCCATTTGGCAAGGTATTTACCATTTTAGCCGCTGTCCTGGGATTTGGCTGGCTGGCTCTTGGGTTATCCGGTATCCGGACAAGTGATGACATCAAGTGGGCAAGGCAGATGTTTGTCTACTCTCTTAATTACTTGACTATATTGTTCGTCGCTATGATTCTCGTAAACATATAATATCGACTTCAGTACGGAACATCTCCTTGAACCGTCTGGATGAATATATTCAAGACCTTTTATATTAAAGGGCTTACATTTCTTTTTGCTATTTGCTGCTTAATGTAAACGGACACAGGCCGTTTATGACAAGCAGGTAATAGATTATAGTAGCTGAACTACAACGAGAAAGTGGGGTTTTATGAAGTGATGAGAAATTTGCTGCGTAAAGGGCGAGTAATCCCTTTGTTTGCAATGCTGGCGCTTCTGCTGATGGGTTGTGGTGATCCAACACTGTCTGCGCTTATGCCGCAAGGTGAAGTAGCCAACAAACAATACTCATTAATGGTGCTGAGCTTAGCAATTATGATTTTTGTATTGTTGGTCGTTTTTATCATTTATGTATTTGTATTGATCAAATTTAGAAGGCGCAAGGGCGATGACACGATTCCTGAACAGGTAGAAGGAAATCATCTGCTCGAAATTCTGTGGACTGCGATCCCAATTCTTTTACTGATTATTCTTGCAGTTCCGACAGTTATGCAAACTTTTGATTTATCTGCGAAAGATAAACCTAAAAAGGGTGAACTGGCTCTCAAGGTTACAGGCCATCAGTACTGGTGGGAGTTTGAGTATCCTAAAGAAGAGATTATTACTTCTCAGGAACTAGTGCTTCCAGTTAACACAAAAGTGCATGTGGAGCTTTCTTCCGCTGATGTCATCCACTCATTCTGGATTCCATCGCTTGCTGGTAAAACAGACACCAATCCTGGTGACGGCAGCAAGAACTACATGTGGATTGAAACAGGAAAGAAAGAACAGATCTATAAAGGGAAATGTGCTGAATTATGCGGTGCTTCTCATGCCCTTATGGATTTCAAAGTAAAAGTCGTTTCAAAAGAAAAATACAAGGCTTGGGTAGATTCATTCAAGAATGCAAGCGGCAATGCTACCGGAAATGCTGCTGAAGGGCAAAAAATCTTTAAAAAGAACTGTATGTCTTGTCATGCGGTAGGCAAAAACGGCGGTAATACCGGACCTAATCTTACTGGGTTCGGTGATAAACAGCGTGTTGCCGGTGTACTTGAGCACAACAGAGCCAACTTGGAAAAATGGATTAAAAATCCTCAAAAAGTAAAACCAGGCAATAACATGCCGAACGTGCCCCTTAATGATGAAGAAGTTGACGCAGTAGCTGACTATCTTCTAAGTCTAAAACTTCAATAGGCAAGAGGAGCGGTTTGTAAAAAGGAGGTAAAAAGGTGTCTACTCATGCAAGTCACAAAAAGAGAAGTGGGCTGATGGACTGGCTCACTACAGTTGATCATAAAAAAATTGGTATTTTATACCTTATTGCAGGGGGATTCTTCTTCATCATTGGAGGAATCGAAGCAATGTTAATGCGTATTCAGTTGATAAAACCGGAAAATGACTTTGTCGCTGCTGAGACGTTTAACCAATTGCTGACGATGCACGGTACTACAATGATTTTCTTTGCGGCCATGCCGTTGATTTTTGCTTTTATGAATGCTGTAGTCCCATTGCAGATCGGGGCAAGGGACGTTGCGTTCCCGTTTGTTAACGCATTAGGATTCTGGCTGTTTTTCTTCGGAGGAGTACTACTGAATTTAAGCTGGCTCTTAGGAGGAGCTCCTGACGCTGGTTGGACGGCTTATGCGCCTCTTTCAACAACGTCCGGGGGACCGGGGGTGGACTTTTATGTACTGGGAATTCAAATCTCGGGGATAGGAACCCTTATAGGCGGAATTAACTTCCTGGTAACAATCATCAACATGCGTGCTCCTGGTATGACATTTATGCGAATGCCGTTGTTTACCTGGACAGCATTTGTTACATCAGGTTTGATTCTATTTGCATTCCCTCCATTAACTATTGGTTTATTTATGTTATCTTTTGACAGGGTTTTTGATGCAAACTTTTTCAACCCGGACAATGGAGGTAATATTTTGATTTGGGAGCATATTTTCTGGATCTTCGGACACCCTGAAGTTTATATCCTCATCTTGCCTTCATTTGGTGCGATCAGTGAGGTAGTTGCGACCTTCTCAAGAAAACGTCTTTTCGGATACAGCGCCATGGTGTTCGCGACCGTATTGATCGGTTTCTTAGGATTCATGGTATGGGTCCACCATATGTTTACGGTCGGCCTTGGACCTGTAGCTAACTCTATTTTTGCCGTTGCAACTATGGCTATCGCTGTTCCTACAGGTGTTAAGATCTTTAACTGGCTTTTCACGATGTGGGGCGGGAAAATCGTATTCTCAACAGCCATGCTTTGGGCGGTTGGATTTATCCCGACATTCGTAATGGGTGGGGTAACAGGTGTTATGCTTGCCATTCCTTCAGCTGACTACCAATTCCATGACAGCTATTTTGTAGTAGCCCATTTTCATTATGTAATTGTGGGTGGCGTAATACTTGGTCTTTTTGCAGGCCTATACTATTGGTATCCTAGAATGTTTAACAGGGTTTTGAATGAAACTCTTGGGAAAATTCATTTCTGGACGTTCTTTATCGGCTTCCACCTTACATTCTTCCCTCAGCATTTCTTGGGCCTCATGGGTATGCCGCGCCGGGTATTTACATATCTTTCCGGTCAGGACCTGGATCAATTAAACTTTATCAGTTCAATCGGTGCCTTTTTAATGGCAATCGGTACGATTGTATTATTAATTAACATTATCATCTCAGCTTCAAAAAAATATGCACCTTCTTCCGATCCTTGGAATGGAAGAACGCTGGAGTGGGCCATTCCGTATCCTACACCTGAATATAACTTTGCACAAACACCATTAGTTCGGGGACTTGATGCCTTTTGGATTGAAAAAGCAGCTGGGAATAAGGGCATGACGCCTGCAGAACCAGTCGGGGATATCCACATGCCTAATCCATCCATCCTCCCGCTCTTTATGTCAATCGGGCTTTTTAGCGCAGCGTTAGGATTAATTTATAACACTATAACTGTAACAATCATTGGAATAATCGCCACGTTTATTTGCATGTTCTTACGTTCAATTATTGACGACCATGGCTTCCATATTCACAAAGAAGAAGTGGAAGACGATTTAAAGGGGGTTAAAGAATAATGCACGCGGATGAACGATTAAATGATGCTAACTTTCCGAAACATCCCGAAAAAGCCACCCTTGAAGGCAAAAATAAATTTTTAGGATTTTGGCTCTTTCTTGGAGGAGAAACAGTTTTATTTGCAACATTGTTCGGTACCTATTTAGGCCTTCGCCATATGAATATGGATGGCCCAACTACTGAAGAACTATTCAAGCTTCCAACCGTATTCCTGGCAACCATGCTCCTGCTAACAAGCTCTTTAACAAGCGTATATGCGGTACTTGCATTAAAGCAAAACCGCGTAAAAAGCTTGCAAGGATGGTTTTTTGTAACCTTACTCTTGGGTCTTTGCTTTCTTGGCCTGGAAGTATATGAATTTAATGAATATGTCCATGAAGGGCATACTTTTACAAGCAGTGCTTTTGGTTCTGCCTTCTATACCCTTGTAGGATTCCATGGAGGCCACGTAGCTTTCGGCTGTTTATGGATCATTACATTGCTGGCACGCAACTGGAATCGCGGAATTACGCTTGTAAACGCACCAAAGTATTATTTATTTGCCCTCTATTGGCACTTTGTTGACGTCGTTTGGGTATTCATTTTCACTGTTGTGTATCTTATGGGGAAGGTGGGTTAAGAGATGGCTAATCATAGCAACCCTGAAACCAATGTTCACCGCAGCGAGGCACTGCAGCGTAAATTGGCGTTTAAAGAAGAGAGGAAACACCATAATGTTTCTTTCATTATGATGATCCTTTTAACACTGATTGCGTTCTATGCCATTTGGAGTGATAAAGTAGCAGATTCTTTTGCAGTACTATTTATTCTGGTACTTGCTGTTGTTCAAGTTTTCTTTCAATTGTATATCTGGATGCATTTAAGTCATAAGGGACATGATTTCCCGCTTTGGGGAATGATGTGCGGAATCCTTGTTGCAGCCATTACGGTTGTTGGTATTGCAGGAATGATCTGGACTTCATAAAAGGAAAATGGCTGCTTAAAGCAGCCATTTTTCATAAATATTGAACATCCCTGCTTTCCGTGGGAAAGGAGTTTATATAATGGACCATAACATGAGTCATGAAAAAATCAGTGATTTTAGTTTTTACAGCCTTTACCGGCCGGATATTTTCATCCTAATTTTGATCATTGGCATTTTATATTTTAAATATTACGGCAACAAAAACTCGGCTTTTAAAACAACAAATCTGCAAAAGTTCTTTTTTTCAGCAGGTCTTGTATTTTTGTATATTTCCAAAGGCAGTCCGTTAAATGTCATCGGCCATCATTATTTATTCAGCGTGCATATGATTGAAATGGCAGTAAGCTATCTTGTGGTTCCGCCGCTTATGATCCTCGGTATGCCGCATGGTTTGTATTTGAAGTGGTTTAGCCTTCAGAACTCAATGATGAACATCGTACGCTTTTTAACAAAACCGCTCATTGCGATATTAGTCTTTATTACGCTGTTTTCCATTTACCATATGCCAGTCGTCTTTGACGCAGTCATGGCAAATGGATTTGTGGCTTTTCTCAGCCATACCATCTTGTTTATCACGGCATTTACGATGTGGTGGCCAGTTCTTTGTCCAATTGAAGAATTGAATTCATTGTCTGATTTACAAAAGGTTGGATATGTATTCGCAAGCGGTGTTTTACTGACGCCAGCCTGTGCATTGATCATGTTTGCCGGCCATCTGCTCTATACAACGTATGCTCATGCGCCAGAACTGGTATCGTTTCTCCCTCCATTAGAAGACCAGATGACCGGAGGTATTGTTATGAAGATTCTCCAGGAAGTGGTTTATGGAGTAGTTCTTGGACACATTTTTTATAAGTGGGTAAAAAGAGAACGGGCGAAAGACAAAGAAGATTTAGCATTGATCAAAATGAGTGCTGCCGCAAATCATTCATAAAGACATTAAGTTAACCGGTTGCCGGTTAACTTTTTTTTTTGAAAAAAAAGAGTTGTACCGTATAATGTCGAACTAGTTGTTAGAGAGAAAAGGAGGAAAACCAGTGATTAGAAACCTTCAAAAGGAAGAACTGATGCATTCTCTTGAGCTTTCACAGTATGCATTCAGATATTCATTAACAAAAGAAGATATAGAAAAGAGACTTCGAAATCTCGATCCTGCAAGCGTTTACGGTACGTTTGATAAAGATGGCCAGCTGCTGGCTAAACTGCATTTGCTTCCGTTTGATGCTTATTTAGGGGGAAAATCCGTAAAAATGGGCGGTTTGGCTGGAGTAGCGACCTGGCCTGAGAACAGAAGAAAGGGACTGGTCAGGCAGCTGCTCAGACATTCATTGGAAGTGATGAATAACACGGGTACTAATCTATCCATGCTTCATCCGTTTTCAGTAAAGTTTTACCGAAGTTTTGGATGGGAACTAACGTGTGATTACAAAAAATATAAAATACATAAAACCCAATTCCCGCCCTTTCATGAGGTGAGCGGCAGAGTAGAAAGACTATCTGAAGACAGTTCACCTATACTGTCTCCAATATATGAGAGATTCTCAGAACGCTATAACGGCTCATTGAAGCGAAACGAAGTGTGGTGGAATAATAATGTGCTTTCAAACTCAAAAATAGCACTCTACCGGCAAAGCAACAACGAGGGTGCAGGTTATATCCTTTATTCAATAAAAGAGAATGTAATGGAGATCGAAGAGTTTGTTGCACTGGACAGAGAGAGCTGGGAAGGGCTTTGGAACTTTATAAGGAATCATGATTCAATGATTAACGAAGTCACCATTGTAGCTCCCCCTGATGATGAAACGGGGTTTTATTTGGATGATCCTAAGATTCATCAGGAGCAGCACAGTTATTTTATGGCGAGAGTTGTCAACGTTCTTGAGGCTCTAAGAGAATATCCATTTAACAAGATTCCAGGTGAAACGTTGTTTCTCCACGTGAAAGATGACTTCGCTGAATGGAATACAGGTACCTATTCCGTTACAGCAGATGGGATACAGCCAAGTGTGAATTTCTTTCCTGCTAAGGAAGGAGAATTTTCATGCCAAATGGCGCCTAAACGTGGAATTTCCCTTGGAATAAAGGAACTGACGGCTATTATCTTTAACTATAAACAACCTAAAAGCCTGCTGAATCATGGGAGAATATCCGGTAGGGAAGAAGATATCGCTTTATTTGAATCACTGCTCCCAAAAAACACACCATTTATCTACGACTTTTTTTAAGGAGAATGAAATAATGTCAAATAGAGATTCGGCCGTTGAGGCTGCCAAAAAGTTTATTGATCAATTCTTTCCTTCGGGAGAAGTTGTATTTCTAGCGGGGAGTATCGTTAGAGGGGAAGGTACCGAAAGCTCTGATCTCGATATTGTGATTTTTGATGCCTTGGCAGAACATTCGTTTAGAAAATCGTACCTGGAGTTTGGATGGCCAATTGAAGCATTCGTTCACAGCTTTCAGTCTTATAAAGTTTTTTTTAAGGAAAACAGAGACAGAGCAAGACCCTCACTTCCACAGATGTGCGCAGAAGGGATCATTCTGAAAGACAACGGACAGGCAGCTGCAATCAAAAATGAATCTCTGGCTCTGTTAAAAAGAGGCCCGTCACCGTGGAAGTCCAAAGAAGTGGATTCTGCCCGCTATGAGATCACAAACCTGCTTGATGATCTGGAAGGGTCGAGTAATCCATCTGAAGATCTTTTCATTGTTTCAAAATTGGCGTACATGATCCATGAATTTATCCTCCGTGTAAATAGCTGCTGGATTGGTGAAGGGAAATGGATGGTAAGGGCGTTAAAAGAATTTGATGAGGAGTTTGCACTACGTTTTGTTCAGGTGTTCGATGAGTACTATAAAGCAAGAGAGAAACAGCAGGTGATTGGCTTTGCAGATGATGTGCTTGAGCCATACGGAGGAAGGCTGTTTGAAGGATATGCAATAGGAAAAAGAGAATAAGGAAAAACCCTTTCCGACAGGAAAGGGTTTTTTGCAGGAAGGGCATTATTTGATTTCTTCTATCACTTGATTAATAAGTTTTTTGCAATGATCTGTAATTGTTTTAGGAAACTCCTCATCATATTCAACACCGTGCGGATAATAGTGTTTTCCAAGATAAGGATCCGACAGTTCAATCTTTGCATGAGAGCTCTCAACTTCGCCCTCTGCCACACGGCATGGAAAACGCAAGTAATATACGTCACCATTCGTCATATCTTCAAATTTATAATCGTATGTAATTCTTTCATAATCCCACTGTCCTGCACGGATGATTCCATGGTTATGCATAATATGTTCAAGAATTGAAAATTGGACAACTTGCCCCTTCAGGCCGCTTTCTTCAAATAACATTTTCCTTAACCTCCCACTGTTCATGTAAACCTTTACTTATCTATGATAGTATGAATGCTTTAAAGATGCAATCGTTGTCATAATATTTCCCCTTTATTGAATGGGCGTATAAAATGCCTTCAGAAGTGAACACTAATCTCGATAAAAATTGAGTATGGAGGAATCTTTAATGAAAACAATAAGTGACATTATGACAACGAACGTGGATTCTTGTTCACCACAGGACAGCATCTATGAAATTGCTGTAAAAATGAAACAGGATGATGTAGGGGTCATTCCAGTATGTGAAGGAAAGAAACTCCTTGGAGTCATCACGGACAGAGATATCGTCATCAGGGCAGTTGCAGAGAAGAAACAGGGTTCAACGAAGGTAACGGATGTCATGAGCAGTGAACTCGTAACAGGGAGCCCGGACATGAACATAGAGGAAGCTTCCGATCTCATGTCAAAGGATCAGATACGCCGCTTGCCGATCGTAGAGAACAGCAATTTAGTTGGAATTGTTTCCCTTGGAGACATCGCTGTGCATAAAGAAACAGACTCTAAAGCAGGTGCGGCACTAAGTGAGATTTCGGAACAAAGAGATCAGCTTCAGTAAAATTGCAAATATCCTAAATGAGGGGCTGTCCAGAAAGTCGAAAATTGACCTTCAGGCAGCCCCTTTTTGGCTTGAAAAATCTTCAATGAAAAGTTTAATTGAAGTGGAAGATGCGAGACTCCTCGAAAATGAACTTCACATTTTCTTCGTGCGATAAAAAGCTGCCGGAGCCTTCCTTGTCCTGCGGGACCAGCGTGACAGGTGAGACTCCCGCCGGTGCTTGCACCAAAAAGTAGGTGTTCACGCCGGTAAGGCTCACCGCATGCCCCGCGAAAGTAGGAGCTCGCGCCGGTAAAAGCGAGCAGCCTGGAACGGAAATCAACAGCTTACAGACTTCTTGGACAGCCCTTTAATTTATAGACAAATTCCACAATTGTGAAGTACAGTTATGAAAGGTATGTTTTGAAGGGAGAACCACTTTTGAAGAAAACAGCAATCCTAACGCTTTTTGCAATTCTCGTTATCTCGTTCTTTTTGGACAGTTGTGATCAGAATTCTTATCCTACTCCTGAGAGACAGGAGAAACATAAAATCCCTCAGGAGAGTATTCAAACATTAAGCATCGAAAAATCGACCGTGGCTAATTTTGTAGGTAAAAGCAATAACTATCTGACCAAACGTCTTGGCGCCCCAGACCGAATCGAACCATCAGCTTACGGATATGACTGGTATGTTTACTCAAGCTCCGAGAACCAGTATATGCAGGCAGGAATCAAAGATAATAAAGTGGTAACCGTCTTTGTGGCAGGGGACGGAGTGCCGATCAAACCGTTCAAGATCGGCCAGTCCGTAACGTCGCTTCTAAAAGAGATTCCTGTTAAGAGTGAGGTTACCGTTAATAAAACAGATGATTTCTTTCGTTTCGAGCTATCGGAAGATGAAATGAATACCCGTCCTCTTATTCCATTTCATGATATTTATGCTCAGCTTTATTTTGATAAATTTACTCAAGAGCTTTCCAGCATCAGGTATCTGGATAAAGAAACATTGCTCATGCAAAGACCCTATTCTGTCGTATACAGAGGCAGCTTGGAGAAACAGCCTGTATTCTCCGAAAAGTTGAAGAGAAAAATTGAAAAAGGACAAGAACAGCAGATTCTGGATATTACCAATGTCATTCGCTTAAAACATGGGTTAGCTCCTTTAGAAAAGGATAGCAAGACAGCAAAAGTGGCCTATAACCACAGTAAAGAAATGGAAGAGCTTAATTATTTTTCGCATACGTCACCCGCGTCAGGTGACTTGGCCGAACGGCTAGAAGCGGGAAAAGTGAAGTACACACAGGCCGGTGAAAATATTGCAGCAAAATATACAGATGGACCGGCTGCAGTAGAGGGATGGCTCAACAGCCAGGGCCACCGGGAAGCGCTTTTAAATAAAAACTATACTAGATTGGGTGTGGGGGTTTATGGGAGCAATTATACACAAAATTTTATAAAGCCAAGATAAGCAGTCAGGGGAGGTCAGATGATCTCCCCTATTTTTTTTGAAACACAAAAAACGTGTTGCTGTGTTAGAGCTCCAGCGCTTGTCGGACTTAAGCAGGCCGCTTACGCCTTTCTTACAATAAAAAACGTGCCGGTCGAGACGGCGATTAATTGGTTTTGGTCACCGTAAATTTTTGATTCTGTAACGATGACTTTTTTTCCACGGTTTAGCACCTCTGCTTCACAGCGAAGAAAGCTTCCTGTGCCGGGTGAAGTAAAGTTTACTTTCATTTCAACAGTAACAGCTGCTGATCCTTCAGAAAGCGTCTGGTTGGCTGCTGTTCCCATAGCGGTGTCCATTAAAGTTGCAGTGAGCCCGCCATGCACTATTCCTATTGTGTTGCTTAATAATGGAGTGATTGGCACAGTGATTTCCAATTTATGATCGCTAATGATGTTCAGCTTCATATCCATTAAGCTTGAAATATAAGTAAAGTGGGTGTGTTCCCTTTTATTTTTTAAGCTTTTTATGATGCCTGACAGCACATTTCTCTCTTCTTCGGAGGCTTCTGTTATGAACGACTCCATCTCTTTATACAATTCCATTTTTTTATTTCCTCTCTCTGTCTAGTTGCAACGCCTGCTGCTCTTCAATTTTGACACAAAAAACAAAGGTAAACAACGATGTTTAAAGCAGCACAAGGAAAAATAGGCGCACCATTTTATAGGCGGAACTGTATCATGTAATAGGTGAATTGTAGTCGTTGAAGGACAGCCGGGGGTGAGAAGATGAAAAAGGACGTTGAGGCATTCCGAATATTTGTTCAGAAACATCCTAAGCTGATAAGTGAAGTCCGTTCAAATAATCGTACGTGGAGGGATGTCTATGAAGATTGGTATTTCCTTGGAGCAAATCATGAAAGCTGGAAGGCTTTTAAGGCCGAAAAGGATCAGGATACGTTAAAAACCGATCATTTCAGGGGACTGAAGGAAAGAAAACAGAAACAGGAATCGGCTGAAGAACATTCTAAAAAAGAAATTACAGTCGGAGATGTTTTTTCCATGTTTCGAGACATCAATGTCAGTGAAATTCAGCAGCATATTGTCCAATTCAGCGGTGCGATAGAAGGCATTCATCAGCTGCTGAAGCAGTTCCAGGGCAGCAAATCAGTTCAGGGCCCGCCGTCAAATTCAAAGGATAGTTATTTTTCAGTATTTAAAGACTAAGGGGTGTGACGGATGAGAAGGGAAATTATTGACTATTTAAATACTAGACCAGACCTTAAGTTTTTTATTCGGGAGCAGCCTAGATGGTATCGGGATCTATCGAGAAATCCCCTTCTGCTGGAAGTGATGGAAAGTGAAGCGAATGTGTTTTTTGGGAGGACATTTGGCCAGCGGATTGATAAGTTCCACAATCAAGTGAAAACAGTGGGATTGATGATTGATTTTCTGAGCATGATGGGAAAAGGAGAAGACCTATAGGCCTGCTATAGGCTTCTCTTTTCACCATAATAAAGGGCATACTTTGCTTACCGGTCCATCTCAGCTGCTGTAAGATATTCATGAATTTTTTTCTCTGGAGATACGGCAAGGTGGTTAAAGGCCTGGTTTCCGAAAAGCACATTAAACTCTAGAATATAAAAACGGCCGTTCGCCGCAACGATATCAAAGCCTGCATGGTTGATATTGAGTCCTTGAGCAACACGAAGGACAAGCTCTAATGCTTCAGCAGGAATGTTATCGAATGAGAGGGTTCCGCCCTGGCTTACGTTATTATGAAAGCCGTTGCTGCCTATGCGCCAATAACTTCCAATAATCTCATTTCCAACTACGCATACGCGAAGATCACGGTCAATCGGAAGGTATTCCTGTATATAGAAAACATCGTTTTCTTTTGCATATTCTTCGAATTCTTGTTCGTTATGAATAAGAAATACGCCTTTCCCCATTGAATTACGAATCTCCTTGGCAACAAAAGGAAAAGAAAAAGTCTCCAGAACCTTGCGCTTGTTCTCATTGGAATGTCCTAGAATCTCAGTGTATGGAAGATTTTCTGGACAAACCGTCCATAACGCACGTGTCATCTCCATTTTGCTAAACCCAAGCTGAATACTTTCGATGCTCGGAAATATTTTTTTCTTCATTCCATATACCAACGAGTTTACCTGCCAGTTTTCCGGAAAAAGAAGGACGTCTGCTGCTTTTATTTTATCAAGCTCTTTGAACATGTTGTCAGGCTTTACATACTGTATGCCAGGGATTCCAATCGTTCTAAAAGGGTTAAACGTTACAAGTTTCATTGCGGTCCTCGCTCTCAAAGTCTTTCAAACGAGAGTATTATACTTTTTTTTATAAGAAGGAGTCAATGTTATGGAGGCGGTTTTTCTTTTATCTCATAATAATTTAGGCTATAATAATAAGATGAAGGTAGAAAGTATAAGTAATCACTGCAGGGAGTGAGAGGATGCTGGGATTAGTGCTGGATTTTGAATTGCTGGATGAATCCTATTCTCTCGGAAAGATGATAGCTGAATCAGAAGCTGCCATACAATACCGAGTGTGTAAATATAATCTTGAACAAGACGCAAATGCTCAGAAGCTCATCAATGAGTTCAACAAAACAAAAGAGCTGTATGAGGAAGTACAGCGTTTTGGAAAGTATCATCCTGATTATAAAACCGTATCAACAAAGGTGAGGGTTTTAAAAAGGGAACTCGATTTTAATGAGACCATAGCCGGTTTCAAAAAAGCGGAGAAAGAATTGGAAAGCCTGTTAAACGAATGCAGTTCCCTTATAGCGGGAAGCGTTTCAGAGCACATCAAAGTGCCGACAGGCAACCCATTCTTTGATTCAAAAAGCTGCAGCGGCGGTTGTGGAAGCGGAGGCGGATGCAGCTGCGGTTAAGGGCTCTCGAAACAGAGCTCTTATTTTTCTTTTATCTATGATAGCGGATACAATCTTCACAAAGGTTGCCGCAGCAGAACATCTTTTGTTGAGGAACGAGAAATCGGAACCGGTATACATATAAATGAGAATCTGTCCTGAAATAGGATATTTCTGCGTTCAGCCTTTTGCCCTTCATGGCTTGGATTGATCGAAGTTTTATCTCTTCCTCTATTTTCGTTCTGTCTGCCGATCCATCCGTTTTAATATAAAGAAACGGTATACCGGTGATGAGTTTTTTTTCTGCAGAATGGATAAAGGAAGTCTTCCGTACAGCCTCGAGGAAGCCATTCCAAATGATGTCAAGGTTCATAGGGGAAACTCCTTTTCTTAAATGGGATTAAATTGCAGACTGATAATAATCATGCTAGACTAAAAAAAATGATGGTGTTAAAGGAGTAATTTATGATTGGAAACCGAATGGGGCTTGCGGTTTATTTGCATTCACTGAAATTTTCAAAGCAGCTGAGGAGATATGGAAATGTACATTATATTTCAAAACGGTTGAAATATGCTGTTATATATTGCGATGCAGCAAAAATTGATGATGTTGCCGGCAAACTGGAATCTCTTCATTTTGTGAAAGAAGTGAAACGATCTCATAAACATGAGATCAAAACAGAATATGAAAGCAAGATCCCGGATAAAGCAAAAGAATATGATTACAAGATGGGATTATAAAAGACGATGACCCGAAAGAAGGATTGGGTCATCTTTTTATTTTATAACAATGGCGGAATTAGATAATTTAAACGCAAAATGCCGGTCAAATAGTGAAAATACAGTTCTTTTTCTTCGAAGTCTCCTGAAGGTTTCACGTCAAAGGTGATGATTTTCTTCTCCAGTTTCCGGGAGAGCCCTTCAAAAAGCTGATATCGCTTTGAATCTGCCGGAATCCCTTCCCGGCATATGTATAAAGGCTGGAATTTTCCTTCATCTGCGGGATGCAGTACTACGATGAATGAGGCTTTTTGAATCCCGTTGATTTCAGTTCTTAGACAGAGCAGCTGACTGAGTCTCTTTTTGTTCGTTTCGGCGATTTCCATTAGTTCAAAAATATCTGAATAACCTTCTCCGAGTTCAATAAAACGCTGAATCATAGGATGCGTTGATCCCCCTTTCTTTCTTTGACTTTAGCACACAAGGCTGAGGCTGAAAAGGGAGGGGAGCTTTTTATGAATCAAAAAAAACCCGCAGAATATCTGCGGGTTGCCCAAGGATAGGTAAAAACACTTTTTACTATCTTTAAGGCGATGGGAGAGGAGAAACCGGAGGAAGAACTTATGGGGAAGTAAGTCTTCTCCGCGGTTGGCAACAACATCATTAGGGATGTTGTTAGGATTAGTATAGCCCTTGTCTAATTTTCTATACTTTAGGCTTGTAAAATAACTTGACAGTTTCTGTTTATTCTAAAAAAAGTGTGATAGGATAATGTTGAATAAGAGCTGGAAGCAGCCATTAATCGTAAATTGATATGTAAGGTGTGGAAAAATGAGAGTTATTTCAGGTGAATGCAAGGGCAGGCCTTTGAAAGCTGTTCCGGGACAGTCTACACGCCCCACAACAGATAAAATCAAAGAGTCACTTTTTAATATTATCGGCCCTTATTTTGATGGCGGAATTGGACTGGACTTATACGGCGGCAGTGGAGGGCTCGGAATAGAGGCTCTTAGCCGGGGAATGGATAAGATGATCTTTGTGGACCGTGACATAAAGGCAGCAGAGACGATTAAGAATAATATTAAAGCATGCCGTTATGAAGAAAAGACAGAAGTTTATAGAATAGAATCACAGCGAGCCTTAAAAGCACTGAAAAAAAGGGAGTTTCAATTTGACCTTGTGCTTCTTGATCCGCCTTATGCGAAACAGCGGATTGCCGACGACATAACAAAACTTGATGAATATGGCTTATTAAGCAAGGGAGTTCAGGTTGTAGCTGAACACGATCCTGGGGTGCTCCTTCCTTCATCGATCGGAAGTCTTGAAAGAGTGAGAGAAGAGACTTACGGAAGTACTAAGCTTTCTTTATATTTACGCAGAGAAGAGTAAATACATTGGACAAGAGGTGGAGAGCATGCCGAATATAGCAGTTTGTTCTGGGAGTTTTGACCCAGTCACACTTGGACATTTGGATATTATCAAACGAGGCGCAAAGGTTTTTGATGAGGTTATCGTTGTAGTAGCGAAAAATCAGAGCAAAAGCCCATTATTTTCTGTAGAAGAACGGTTAGGCCTGCTACAGGAAGTGACAGGTGAACTTCCAAATGTCCGGATCGATTCATTCAGCGGACTTTTGATCGATTATGTTAAAAGCGTAGGAGCAAGCGTCATACTTAGGGGGCTCCGGGCAGTATCGGATTTTGAATATGAAATGCAGATTGCATCCATCAACAAAAAGCTGAACGAAGAAGTAGAAACGTTTTTTATGATGACAAACAATCAGTATTCCTTCTTAAGCTCAAGTATCGTTAAAGAGGCAGCTAAATACCATGCATCTGTAGAGGGACTCGTTCCCCCCGCCGTACAGGACGCATTAAAACAAAAGTTCAGTTCCCCCTTTTAATGAAAACGGGGGTTTTTTTTGTTGAGCGAATGCTTAAGACCCCAGATCAATATAGAAAGAATAAGAGCAGCAAGTGTCATATATGAACCTGCTTTTATAAAGAAGTGCCAATATTCATCCCAAGGGTACACCATCAATTGGTTCTGTGCCCAAACAGTTATTGATGTTTTGGAATGACTGTAAAGAAACAAGGGAAAGAACAGCGCTGCTAGTACAGAAGCATACAGACCGTGCAAAAGCCTGGCGAAAAAGAACGGTTTGAAGCGAATGTCCGTATCAGCAATAATGCTGGCAACCTGAGCCTGAACAGAAAAGCCGCTGAAGGCGAGAATGAAACTGACAATAATGCATTGCTGTAAAAGCATGCTTGTGCTTTCGCTGGCGAGCTTGCTGCCGAGAGTGATCTCAAATAAGCCCGTTATGAGCGGATAGCTGAGGACGCCTGAAATAGAGAGGATCGAAAGACATTTTTCAAGCAGGTGTGCAAAGACAGGCGTTATCGCCAACAGGCTTAAAACCTTATTGATCACTGAAAACAAGATGATAAATCCTCCGATCATCAGAAGTGTACTGGTAGATGATTGAACAGCATCTCCTAACAGCTTTCCGATGGGCCGGCCGTCAGCCAGCCGGGCCTGATGCATTTTTTGCAGAGCGCTTAACGGCTTGAACCTTGTTAAAAAGCGGTTCGAATCTTCCCCTTTCATCATTTTCTTCCCGTGGAATCTCATGGTGAGGCCGACAAGAATGTTTCCTGCATAGTGGCTTAAGGCCAAAACGATACCGAGAGACGGATTGTTAAAAAAACCGACAGCCACTGCTCCAAAGATAAACAGCGGGTTCGAACAGTTCGTAAAAGAAACGAGTCTCTCTGCTTCAATCGTAGTGATTTCTTTTTGCTGCCACAGTCTGGCCGTAAGTTTGGCTCCAGCCGGAAAACCGGATGAAAGCCCCATTGCCCAGACGAATCCCCCAGAACCGGGAACCTTGAACAAAGGACGCATTAAAGGCTCAAACAGCACGCCAAAAAAATGAACAACACCAAACCCGATCAAGATTTCGGAAAGGATAAAAAAGGGTAAAAGAGAAGGGAAAACAACTTCCCACCACATCTCTAAACCGTCCAGCGATGCCGCAAACGCCGCTTTTGGAAAGATCATAACCGCAGCAGCGAGCGTGATCGCGGCTATAGAGAGTACGATAGATTTATAAAAATTCCATTTCACTTTCATCCCCCGTTTCATCAAGTGAGACTAAAGAGCCATCCCTTGTCCATCTATATATTTATACGTATAGGCAAGTTAATTAGACCATATCTTAAAAAGGACAAAAGGTTAGGAGGAGTCTGTAATGCAGAGGCCGATCATCGGTTTGGCACTAGGGTCAGGTGGAGCTAGGGGCTTTGCACATATAGGAGTAATCAAGGCACTCCGTGAAGCGGAAATACCGATTGATATGATCGCGGGAAGCAGTATGGGTGCCCTAGTCGGAGCTATGGTTGGAATGGGGCATAATAATGAGAATCTCATAAAAATGGCAACTTTATTTAAAAGAAAGTATTATATGGATTATACAGTTCCTAAAATGGGGTTTGTTTCAGGAAAAAAAATAAAAGAACTGGTCCGCCTGCTCACACAAAATAAAAAGATTGAAGACACCATCATCCCGCTTTCCATTGTTGCTACTGATTTGATCAAAGGTGAAAAAATTGTTTTTAGAAAAGGCCCGATTGCCGAGGCGGTCAGGGCAAGCATTTCCATTCCTGGCATTTTTGTACCTGAAAAAATAGGCGGCAGGCTGCTCGTTGACGGAGGAGTGATCGAAAGAGTGCCGGCTGCTGTTGTAAGGGAAATGGGAGCAGATATTGTGATCGCTGTAGATATCTCTCATTTTAAAGCTCAGCCGGAGATGGCTTCGATTCTGGATGTAATTGTCCAAAGCATTGATATTATGCAAAGAGAAATTGTCCGCTATCATGAGATCTCAGCTGATATTATGATCAGGCCGATGGTCGAACAATATAGCTCGACAGCTTTTAAGAATGTAAGTGAGATCATCTTAATTGGAGAAGAAGCAGGGAAAAGTAAAATTGAGATGATTAAAAGCAGAATTGAGAAATGGAAGGAGAACAATCATGAAAGACCATCAAAACCCCCGGAGATCGAGCCGGATTAGTAAATTATCACTTCTTGGGGTGATCGTGCTGGCGCTGGTCATCGCACTGTATCCACTGCCTTATTATGTGACATCACCGGGAAGTGCCAATGAACTGGCACCCATTATTCATGTAAAAGACGGCGATAAAGAAAAGGGAAGCTTTATGCTGACCACCGTACGGATCGGAAAAGCAAATATCCCTCAATATTTATATGCAAAAGTAAGCGATTACCGTGAACTTCTGCCAGCAAATGAAGTTCGTTCTGACGATGAAACAGATGAAGAATACAACCAGCGGCAGCTTCAGATGATGCAGGATTCTCAGCACGCAGCTACAGTAGTAGCTTACCGGAAAGCTGGAAAAAATGTAAAAATCATCAGCAAAGGTGTCTACGTCACCGGAATTATTTCAGGTATGCCTGCAGAAGGAAAGCTAAAAGTCGGGGATGAGATTACGGAATTAGAAGGAAAACCGGTAAAAACAACAGAAGAGCTGCTAAAAAAATTGGCAGGGAAAAAAGCGGGAGACAAAGTGCAATTAAAAGTCCTCAGAGGCAAAAAGACATTTGCGAAAACCGTAGCACTTGCTAAATTCCCTAAAAAACTCAGCCAGAACAATGAAAAAAGAGCGGGCATCGGCATTACATATCCTGTAACAGATGTAGAGATTAAAGTTGATCCGCCGATCTACATAAAAACAAGTGAAATCGGCGGCCCTTCAGCAGGTTTGATGTTTTCTCTGGAAATCTTAAATCAGCTGACAAAAGGCGATATGACGAAGGGACACAAGATTGCGGGAACAGGAACGATTAATATTAATGAGGAAGTCGGGCCGATCGGCGGCATTCAGCAGAAGATTGTGGCAGCGGACAAAGCAGGTGCTGAAATCTTTTTTGCACCTGTCAGTGCCAACAATTACAAAGATGCTGTAAAAGCAGCGAAAGATATTAAAACGGATATGAAGATCATACCAGTTAAAAAAATGGATGACGCAATCAACTACCTGAACAAATTAAAATAAAATAGCAAAGGCCTATAGAAAGAGGCCCTTGCTTCTGTCAAAGCGTAAGGGAGGAGTACTATACTCTTCCTTTATTTTTTTGGAAAGAACCGCTTGCGGATATCCGGCATAATAAATGGACGAGACACGCTGATCCAGCTCCAGCATAGGGTGACTGTACTGTGAGACTGTGGTTACAATTGGTACAGTGACCTCTTTTTTGCGCATTCTTAAGTACCTCTGCCCCTCACTGCTCATTCCCAGAATGCGTATGTATGGAGGCCCTTTGCGAACCCATTCTGCAGCTGTTTCTTTTTTAATATTGTGCAGGATATGAAGGCACATCCGCTGAAGCCTTGTCCATGTATAGCGTTTGGTTTTTAAGGCAGCCATAAACTCATGAAAATTATTTGCGTCTGAGATAACTGAACGGAGGCGGTGCTCCAAGCCCTCTTCTGTTTCATACAGCTCACTTAACTGTTCTGGTGTTGATGAGAGCAGTTTATACCGGAGGATTGGATATAATGACTCCCATGTAGTGAATTGTCCTGTTTCCTGAAGGTGACTCTCTAGTATATCCCGTGTATAATCTGGAACCGCTTCCTTAATTTCGTTTGTGCTTATATTTTCAGATTCAAATAAAGTCTTTCTTATGGCGGTTGCACTTGCAATTTTATGTGCAGTGATTTGATCTTCGTGATAGGCGGCCCCGATCCGTTTAATGGTATTAGGCTTGATGGAGAACTCCTGATCGAGGATTGCTTTTACATATTCAATGCCTAAAATATTATTGGGCTTGGCCAGATCGAGGGTATTGCTGCTTAACATAAGTGAATCGGCCGCAAGGGAAGAAGCCTTCGGAAATGAATACCCTTGTTTTATAAACGATTGAAAAGATTGATCATATAGAGTTTTATTCTTCTCCAGTTCTGAAATTGTATGGTAGAATGAATCCATGTTTCCTGATTCACTGCCAAAGCAGATAGCATCAACACCCATTTCATTTAAAAGAAAGACACTGGATTGTGCAAAAATAGGTGCAGGTGATACGGCGAACAGATAGGGTAGTTCAATAACAAGGTCAGCGCCTCCCATAAGGGCCGTTCTTGACCGGTCCCATTTCGAGAGGATGGCGGGTTCACCGCGCTGCAGGAAATTCCCGCTCATAACGGCAACAATTATGTCACTCTCTGATTGTTTTTTTGATTGTTGCAAATGATAAGAATGTCCATTATGGAAAGGGTTATATTCGACGATGATTCCGCAGGCTTTCACAGATTAACCTCCTTTTTGAATAAACATAGTACTTTTTCTAGTTTAACGTTAATCGCCGCTTCTTTAAAGAACATGCTGTAAAGATATTATGTTGACATTTCTCTTTATGGCCGATATAATTATTACTGTTGCCTTGAGGTGAAAATAGATGAATTGGTCACTACAGGAATTAAAAAACTTTTATCGAAAACCGCTTGAATTTGATGAGTATGTTGATGCAAGTGAACTTAAATCGCTTGATAAGGAAATTCGCGATATACCGCCTGTTCATGTTAGCGGACATGCCGATGTTACTCAGCAGAAAGCCACCTTTTACCTGAAAATTCAGGGAGAAATGGTTCTTCCCTGCTCAAACACATTGGCAGATGTCCATTTTCCATTTTCGATAAAGACAACCGAAATTTTTCTTCTGGATCCTTCATATACGGTACCGGCTGAAGAGGAGAACCTTCACACGGTTGAAGGGCATTTCCTTGATCTGATGCCTTATATACAAGAGCATATTCTGCTTGAAAAGCCGATCAAAGTGGTAGCCGGACCTGATGTTAAGGATAAGAAGGCTCCGCCTGAAGGAGAAGGATGGCAGGTCGTTACTGAGGAAGACCGCAAGAAGAAGATTGATCCTAGACTTGCGGATCTTGCCAAGTTTTTTGACAAAGACAAATCGTAAAATTGGGAAATCTGATGTATGTTTCAGACAAAACCAATACCCCATTTTAAGGAGGTGGATAACATGGCAGTACCTTTTCGCAGAACTTCCCAAACCCGCCAAGCAAAGCGCCGTACTCATTACAAGCTTGAAATGCCTGGTATGGTAAAATGTCCACAATGTGGAGAATACAAACTTTCTCACCGCGTATGCCGTGAATGCGGTTCTTACAAAGGAAAAGAAGTAATCAGCAGCAAATAAGAAGAAACAGGAAGCAAATCTGCTTCCTGTTTTTTTATGTAAATTGAGGATTTATTGATCAATTAAAGGATTTTCCCGCTTAAAAACGAACTATATGTGTGACGTAAAGGGGGAATTAGATGGAAAAAGTACTGTATACAATTGAAGATGAGATCGGATGGATCACCATCAACCGTCCTGAAGTCAGAAATGCCGTGGATTTTGAGGTAATGGAGCAATTAGAGGAATACATAACTCAAGCCCGACAAAATGATAAAGTAAAAGTCTTAGTGATCAGAGGAGCTGGAAACCGGGCATTTTGTGCTGGGGGAGATTTACGGGCTTTTTCAGGTCTCAAAACAGAAAGACAAGCTCACATTATGCTTTCGAGGATGGGTGAAGTGCTGAAGAGCCTGTTTTTCTTTCCGAAGCCAACTGCCGCCTTGATCAATGGAACGGCAGTAGGAGGCGGATGTGAAATCGCGTCTGCCTGTGATGTCAGGATCGCTTCGGCGAATGTGAAGATGGGCTTCGTACAGGGAACGCTCGGGATTACAACAGGATGGGGAGGCGGCACCTATCTAATGGAGAGGGTACGGAAACTGGATGCACTGGATATGCTGTGGAGCGCAGGAAAGCTGACGGCGAAACATGCAGCCGACAAAGGATTTTTACAGTATCTGATAAAAGACGGTGACATTCAAACAGAGTGCACTAAATATTTAAGAAGGTATACGGAACATTCGGTTGATGTGCTGAAGGCCTATAAACAGGTATATCTTCGCAGCCTTCCCTTCCAAGAAATTAATACAAGAGCAGATGAAGAAATAAAAACATGTGCAAAGCTCTGGGAATCAGAAAATCATCACCATGCTGTGGCAGCATTTTTCAATAACAGCAACTGATTTGCCTTGATCTTTTTACTAAGTATAGTATCCTGGCGAAATGGAAAACGTACGATGGAGACCTCTTATTAATAGAACAAAAGTCTATCTTTTCTATTAATTGCATAACTATGTAAAAACGACATAAAAGATGGAGGGATTAGGTTGACTGTTGTTCGCCAGGATGCTTGGAACCAGGATGAAGATGTATTGCTAGCAGATGTTGTACTTCGCCATATCAGGGAAGGGAGCACTCAGCTGGCTGCGTTTGAAGAAGTGGGAGAAAAACTGTCACGTACTTCTGCGGCCTGTGGGTTCAGATGGAATTCTTTGATCAGAAAAAGGTATGAATCAGCCATCGCTATAGCAAAAAAGCAGCGGAAAGAAAGAAATAAAGATAAGATTGATTATGAGGAAAGCCGTGCAGACGTTTCGAGGCATGCTGGTAAAAGAGATGAATATGTCGTTGCGAAGGAAAAGTCATTATCACTGGATGATGTCATTGTCTTCTTGAAGAATTTTAAATCTACTGAAGAACGCCGTTCGGGCCAAGAGCTGGCTAATCTTCGGAATCAAGTGGAGGAACTGAAAACACAAAATGCTCAGTTTCAGTCCCATCTTCAGAAATTAAATCATGAATACCAGCTCGTTTGTGAAGATTATAAAGCACTGATAGAAATCATGGACCGTGCTAGAAAAATGGTGGCGACGGATGAAGAAGGCGGCAATCATCTGACATTCAAAGTAGATGGCCTTCAAAAACTTGAAAAATAAAAAAAGATGGCGGAGAGCGCCATCTTTTTATTTTTGCTTATTTAATTATAGCGCTTGTTCAGTTACCCCTTTTGGATAGGACACATAAGGGTTTTCCCCGCGGTCCCTTTCTTCATTGTAGGTAACGGCTTCAAAGCCCATTTTCTCCCAGAACCCGCTCGATTGCTGTCTTCCATTTGTTTTAATTGGAAGATTGAACGATTGTGCAAATTGAACCAGCGTTTTTCCGTAGCCTTTCCCTTGATACTGCGGCAGTACTTCCAGCTTCCACAATTCAAAATAATCCTGTGGTGGACTGAAATAACGGTCGTATGCTGCCTCAATTCTATATAAGCTCATCCTGGCCACTAATTTGTCGCCAAAATAGATTCCGTAAAAAGGAGACTCACTGTCATTTTCAATAATGTTATCTTGAAGATCCTCAAGCATAGACAGCTCCTGAATACCGTATTCTTTGAACTGTTTAAATTCTTCTAATGTTTTATAGTTGATGACTAAGCGTTTAACTGTATACGTTTCCATGGTGCTCATAACTCGTTCCCCCTCAAATGACTCTGTTGATTATGTTTCTTTTAGTATATACTAATTATGCGAAAAATTCTTTAAAAAAGAAATATTCGTTTTGTTGCCGCTTACAAAAGGAAAAAAATATTTTTTGTCGAATATACGACAATGAAGCATCGAAGGGAGGATATAAAGTGAAGAAAATATTGATCGCTAACCGTGGAGAAATTGCCGGACGAATCGTTAAAACGTGTTCGGAAATGGGAATAGAATCGATTGTGGTCTTTTCGGATGCTGACAAGGAACTTCCCTACGTTCAGCAGGCCACTCGTGCTTATCATCTGGGAGAACCCCCGGTCATTAAATCTTACTTGAACCAGGACAAAATCATTGAGATTGCACAATCTGAAAAGGTTGATGCGATTCATCCAGGCTATGGATTCCTCTCCGAGAACGGGGAGTTTGCTAAAAAAATAGAAGAACTAGGCATAACGTTCATCGGTCCGTCCCCGAACGTAGTGGAGGCCATGGGAGACAAAGTTCAGGCGAGAAAAACCATGGAGAAAGCGGGTGTCCCTGTTGTCCCTGGAACGACTGAACCAATTGCAGATGTAGAAGAAGCGGCATCTATCGCTGGCAAGATCGGCTATCCTGTTATGCTTAAGGCAAGCGCAGGAGGCGGCGGGATTGGTATGGTCCGCTGTGACGATGAAGAAACCCTTCGAAAGCAGTTCCTCTCCAGCCAGCAGCGAGCTAAAATGTATTTTGGCAGCGACCGTATGTTTATAGAAAAATTTATCAGCCCTGCCCGCCATATTGAAGTTCAAGTATTTGGAGACAGCCAAGGAAACATCATCCATTTGTTTGAAAGAGACTGTTCCATTCAGAGGAGGCATCAAAAAGTAATAGAAGAATCACCTTCACCTTATTTAACTGAGAAACTGCGTGGAGAAATGGGTGAAGCCGCAGTGAAAGCTGCTCAATCTGTTTCCTATACGAATGCTGGAACAGTGGAATTTATCGTTGATGGCGATGGGCATTTTTATTTTCTTGAAATGAATACCCGTCTTCAGGTCGAACACCCCGTAACGGAAATGACGACCGGGTTGGATCTTGTGAGATGGCAGATTGAAGTGGCTTCAGGAAAATCGCTCCCGCTCCTGCAGAATGAAGTGCAGCAGAAAGGCCATAGTATGGAATTCCGCCTATATGCAGAGGATCCTGTTAAATTTCTTCCTTCACCAGGAAAAATTGAAGTTCTTTCGTTCCCTCAAGGAGAAGGAATCCGAATTGATGCAGGTTATGCAGCAACAAACACTGTCTCTCCGTTTTATGACCCAATGATTGCGAAGATTATTGTAAGCGATTCCAACAGAGAGCAGTGCCTAAAGAAAGCAGCTGAGTTTTTTAACGAGTTTGAGGTCAGAGGGATAAAAACAAATGCCCCTCTTTTCAAAAAGGTTCTTGAGGATCCTGATTTTCAAAAAGGGGTCTATACGACAGGTTTTTTAAGTGAGAAGCCAAAGGTTACAAAACAATAAAATACGTAGGAGTGTATGAGAATGAAACAGGTTATCGCATCAATGGCAGGAACAGTATGGAATATTGCTGTATCAGAAGGAGACCAGGTATCAGCGGGACAGAGTGTGATCATCCTCGAATCAATGAAGATGGAAATACCGGTCGAAGCAGAGTCGGCAGGGACAGTAGAAGAGATTAAAGTAGCGGTTGGAGATTTCGTAAATGAAGGAGACGTTCTAGTTACTCTGGCTTAAGGTTACGGAGAAAAACTGAACGAGCGCTCACTCTTTAACGCAGATGGAGGGATAACGATGGATTCAACGAAGACAGAATCGTCCTATGAAGTACTTGTCAGCAAGATTAAAGCAGGCGGTGCGGAAAAATATCATGCTAAAAACGCCTCTCAAAACAAGATGTTTGCAAGAGAACGTCTCTCGCTGTTATTTGATGAAGGTGAATTTCATGAAGAAGACGGACTGTTTGCAAACAGCCAGGCGGGAGATCTTCCCGCTGATGGTGTCATCACGGCAACGGGCAAGGTAAACGGACAGACGGTATGTGCGATGGCGAATGATTCTACGGTTAAAGCGGGCTCGTGGGGTGCCCGGACTGTGGAAAAAATTATTCGTATCCAGGAAACAGCACAGCGGCTGAAAGTTCCGATGTTTTATCTGGTCGATTCTGCAGGTGCACGGATTACCGATCAGATTGACATGTTCCCGAATCGCAGGGGAGCTGGAAGGATTTTTTATAATCAGGTAAAAATGTCAGGCATGATTCCTCAAGTCTGCCTCCTTTTTGGACCTTCTGCTGCAGGCGGAGCATACATTCCTGCATTTTGTGACGTTGTTATCATGGTTGACCAGAATGCGTCCATGTATCTGGGCTCACCAAGAATGGCTGAAAAAGTAATCGGCGAAAAAGTTACCCTGGAAGAAATGGGCGGAGCAAGGATGCACTGTTCGGTGAGCGGTTGCGGGGATATCCTCGCTGCAGATGAAAAAGAAGCGGTCAGCTATGCGAGAAAGTACCTTTCTTATTTTCCGGCCAATTACAAGCATAAGCCTGCTTTTACAGAAGAGAAGGCGCCAGTTTCTGGAAGAGAGATCAGCGATATCGTGCCAAAGAACCAGAACGTGCCTTTTGATATGTATGAATTTATCAGCAGAATTGTGGATGAAGACAGCTTTTTTGAGATGAAGAAGCTTTTCGCTGCAGAAATTGTTACCGGTTTTGCAAGAATAAAGGGCCGCCCGGTCGGATTGATCGCCAATCAGCCAAAAGTGAAAGGCGGAGTGCTGTTTGTTGATTCAGCCGATAAGGCCGCTAAATTTATCACGCTGTGTGATGCTTTCAATATCCCTGTTATTTTCCTGGCGGATGTACCTGGTTTTATGATTGGTACGAAAGTAGAAAGAGCGGGCATTATCCGCCATGGAGCCAAGCTGATTGCCGCCATGAGTGATGTCACGGTTCCTAAACTGTCTGTTATCGTAAGAAAAGCCTATGGAGCTGGACTTTATGCGATGGCTGGCCCTGCGTTTGAACCGGACTGCTGTATCGCGCTTCCTACCGCGCAAATTGCTGTTATGGGTCCAGAAGCTGCGGTAAATGCAGTTTATTCAAACAAAATTAATGAGATTGAAGATCCGAAAGAACGCGTGATGTATGTCCAGCAGAAACAACAGGAATACAAAGAGCATATTGACGTGTATAAATTGGCTTCTGAGCTGATTATTGATGATATTGTTGAACCTTCTGCTTTAAGGGAGACGCTCTATCACAGACTCGTCTTTTTTGAATCAAAAGATATGGTGTTTAGTGAAAGAAAGCATCCTGTCTATCCGGTATAAAGGATCCCTCCGCTGTTTTTGGCGGAGGTCTTTTTTGTGTCAAGATATGATAATATGAAGAAAATACGACGATACATAGGGATTAGGAGGAGTCCATGAAAATTGCCATAATCGGAGGAGGATCCATCGGCCTGCTCCTCGCAGCATTTTTTTCAGAAGAAGGCCAAGAGGTTACAGTTTGCACAAGGACAGGCCAGCATGCAAACGCCATCAAACGAAATGGTGTGATCTGCAGGTCCGTTTCAGGTACTGAAAAAACATATCCAGTTTCTGCGAGTCTGATTGATGAATACAAAGAAGAACCGCATTATACGGTTGTTTGTGTAAAACAGCATCAGCTGCCTGCTGTCTATGCTATTTTACGTTCCAGCCAGAGGTTTTTAGACAGTACACTGCTCTTTATACAAAACGGAATGGGGCATGTGGATTCATTGGATTCCCTGCCCCAGCAGAATATTTTGGCCGGCATCATTGAACATGGAGCGCTTAAGATCAGTGATCATGAAGTGCGGCATACCGGAAATGGGAAAATTAAGCTCGCCTCTTACCTGGGCGGCATTGACAATGCATTTTGGGGAAGAATGATAACAGGAAACTTCAGTATTGAATCAAAAGACAGGCTTGATTCCATCATGATGGAAAAACTTGTGGTAAACAGTGTGGTCAATCCATTAACCTCATTGTTCCGTGTTCAGAATGGTGACATTGAGCGGAATGCTCATTTAAGAGTAATGGCGAAACTTCTTTTTGAAGAAGCCTGTGGTGTTTTAGGTATTGGAGAGACGGATGCTCTTTGGGAGCATGTAAGGAATGTCTGCAGAAGAACAGCGGAAAATCGGTCTTCAATGTTAAGGGATATTGAAGAAGGACGAAAAACAGAGATCGAAGCGATCAGTGGATATCTTCTTATGGTCGCTGATCATAAGGGGATGCATCTTCCTTACACGAAGTTTGTCTATCATGGAATCAAGGCATTAGAACCATAAAAGCGCAGTGGTTCACCTTCTATTGAATGTTGTTCTTCGCATAAGGTACAATGAAGACTCTTGTTTTGTTTTCTTAATTTCTGTACTTTTATCCGAGCATTTCATTTTGGTGATGAACCTGTAGTTTGCTATACTCTATAAGCAGTTGTATACATAGAGAAAGGACGTACTTATATGAGGATCGATGAATTCCCTCTTCAAGATAAAAACCAAATAGCCGCATCATATTCAGCTGCTGATCCTTCAGTGGAAAACCTCTATGATTACAATGGGTTTACTGCTGAAATGATGGAACAACGGATTTCGGATATCGGCAGCAGAGAGTATGAACGTGAAAAATTGGCGAATTATCTTTCTGATTATAATTTTCAATTTTCCTGTTCAAAACAAACCTTAACCAACATCGAAAAACTAAGAAACCCTAAAAGTACAGCAGTGATCGGCGGACAACAGGCGGGATTGCTTACCGGGCCGCTGTTAACCATACACAAATGCATCAGCATTATACAATTTGCCTGTATTCAGGAACGGCAGCTGGGTGTTCCTGTCGTTCCTGTCTTTTGGATTGCTGGTGAAGACCATGATTATGATGAGATCAATCATGTGAATGTCGAACGGAACGGAGGCCCTAAAAAACGCTCCCTTCCACCGGTTAGCCCGTTAAAGACTTCTGCAACCTTAATGGAGTGGGATAGCGTGAAGGCGGCGGAGTGGGCTGAATCTGTTTTTAGGGAGTTTGGAGAAACGGAATTCACAAAAGAAGTACTTTCAAAAGTAAAAGAGATCTTCAAATCTTCTAAAACAGCGGTTCATTCGTTTGCTCAATTTATTACAGATCTATTTGGTGAATACGGTTTGGTTTTAGTGGACTCTGGGGAACCGCATTTTAAGCGGCTTCAGACAGATACCTTGGAAAAAATGATTCTTCGCAACAAAGAGGTGGATGAGGCTTTTGCTGCTGGCATCGGACAATTAACCGGTCGAGGGTTTTCTGCCCCGGTAGAGCTTCAAGAGAACAACGCCCACTTGTTTATCTATCATAATGAAGAAAGACTGCTGTTATTTCGGGATGATAGCGGTAACTTCCTCACGAAAAATGAGGAAGTAACCATCACCTCAGAACAGCTCATGGCTAATGCCAAAGAAAAGCCGGAACTCTTCAGCAATAATGTTGTGACCAGACCTGTCATGCAAGAAAGCCTGTTTCCTGTCTTGGCATTTATCGCAGGATCGGGCGAGATTGCCTACTGGTCTGCACTTAAAGAAGTATTTCATCTTTTTGGCTTTAAGATGCCGCCTCTAGTACCCAGGCTTTCCATGACCATCGTAACTGGAAAGAATGAAAAACAGCTGAAAGAAACAGGGTTGAAAGTGGAGGATGTTCTGCGGGAAGGAACCGAAGTACACAAACAGTCTTGGTATGAAAGCCATAAACCCATCGATACGAAAGGTGTCTTTACGGAGACATTGACCAAGATCGAGGCTGCTCATACAGAACTGAAAATGCTGGCGCTCACTATTGATCCTTCTCTTAAGAGGCTTACGGACATAAATCTAAACAGAATCAAGAATGAAGTTGATTATCTGCATACAAAAATGGAGCGGTCCATGAAAAAGGAATTAATGGAGCCTCTTGCTTTGTTCGATCATCTGCAGTGCGATCTCGCTCCGGATGGTGTGCTTCAGGAGAGAGTTTGGAATGCTTTTTCATATATTAACCGCTATGGAACAGATTGGATTAAACAGCTAACAGAGCAGCCTCTTGAATTCAATGGCAAGCATAAACTTGTATATGTACGTTAAATTAAAAACGAAATAAAAAGATAAAAAAAATCCTGCCCTACAGCAGGATTCTTTTTTTTGTTAGCGAATAATTTGTTAGTGGTGAAAAGTGGGGCAATGTGGTAGAGTTAGGGTAGAAAGTGGGGGATGTCCTATGTTCATGGGTGAATATCAGCATAACATCGATGAAAAAGGACGTATGATCATTCCCGCTAAATTTCGTGAAAACCTTGGTTCAACCTTTATCCTAACCCGTGGGATGGACAAATGCGTATTCGGTTATCCTCTTGAAGAATGGAAAGTGATCGAGGAGAAATTGAAGAGTTTGCCATTCACAAAAAAAGATGCAAGAGCTTTCACCCGCTTCTTCTTTTCCGGTGCAGCAGAATGCCAATTGGACAAACAGGGGAGAGTAAACGTGGCACCTCAGCTTAGAGAGTACGCCAACCTCGAAAAAGATTGCGTAGTGATAGGTGTTTCGAATAGAATTGAAATTTGGAGCAAATCAATTTGGGAAGAATACTTCGCAGCTTCAGAGGAATCTTTCGGTGAAATCGCTGAAAGCCTCATGGATTTTGATTTGTAGCCAAATGAAAAACTCTCTGACTTTATACACAGGAAGGAATACATCATGTTTGACCATATTACCGTACTTAAAGAAGAAGCCGTTAATGCCTTAGATGTGAAACCGGATGGAATTTACGTTGACTGTACACTTGGAGGAGCAGGCCACAGCCGACTCATACTCTCAAAACTGACATCAGGCCACCTGTATGCTTTTGACCAAGATGACACGGCCATTGAACATGCAAAAGCTGCCCTTAAGGAATATGAAGGAACTTTCACCATTATTAAAAGCAATTTCCGTTACATTAAAGAAGAGCTTTATAATCGTGGGATTGAGAAAGTAGATGGAATTTTATTCGACCTGGGTGTATCCTCGCCGCAGTTGGATGAAGCAGATCGGGGATTCAGCTATCAGCACGATGCGCCGCTAGATATGAGGATGGATCAGACGGCTCAGCTGTCTGCCCATGAAGTAGTTAATGAGTGGCCTTATGAGAAGCTAGTGAAAATTATTTTTCAGTATGGAGAAGAGAAGTTCGCTAAGCAGATCGCAAGAAAAATTGAAGCTGCCAGGAAAGATCGGACGATTGACACAACTGGAGAACTTGTGGACCTGATCAAGGATGCCATACCTGCACCAGCCAGGAGAGCTGGCGGGCATCCAGCCAAAAGAACGTTCCAAGCCATCCGAATCGCAGTCAATGATGAATTGAACGCGTTCGAAGAAGCATTGGAGGATTCTATAGAGCTGCTTTCGATCGGCGGTAGACTTAGCATCATTACCTTCCATTCACTGGAAGACAGAGCCTGCAAAACGATCATTAAAAAGCACAGTACCGGACCGTCCCTGCCTCCAGGTTTGCCGATCATACCCGAAGAATTTTTGCCGGTATTAAAAAACATAACAAGGAAGCCGATACTACCACGTGAAGAGGAAATTGACGTTAATAGGAGATCACGATCGGCCAAACTGCGCATAGCAGAAAAACAAAAATAAAGGAGAGTTATGGGTTGAGTAATTTAGCGTATCAAACACAGAGACAATATCAGCAAGAATCAAGACAAAAATATGTCCAGCAACAAGCACAACCGAGAATCAGAACCCCACGAATAACAAAAGGAGAAAAGTTCCTTTGGGTTTTTGCCTCCCTTATGCTTATTGCAGGCGCCATTTTCATGGTGTCAAACTACGCCTCAATCTATAAAGTGAACTCCAGCATCGAATCCGTTCAAAGTTCGATCAACTACGAAAATAAAGTAGTGGATGATTACAAACAGCAGGTCACAGAACTAAGTGCACCCGACCGCATTCTTAAAATTGCAAAAGAAAAGCTAGGGATGACGCTTAACGATAAAAACGTAAAAGTGCTTGAAAATTAAGGCGGAGTATTGAACTATGGAAAATAAGTTTAAATTTAATTGGGGAGCAGGGGTTATCATGTTAGTTTTCAGCCTGCTCTTTTTTGTGTTGATAGGAAGATTTTTTTACATCGCGTATACGAAACACATTGAAAATGTTGATTTAAAAGCCTATGCAGAAGAAAAATGGACGAGGCATAAAACCCTTGATGCCAACAGGGGGACAATCTTTGACCGCCACGGGCAGGCAATCGCCAAAGATATTCCATCCTATACTGTAACAGCCACACTTGACAAGAAGTATCCGACCCATATTAAGGATCCTGCAGCGGCTGCTTCCAAGCTGGCAGGTGTCCTGGATGCAGATGAAGGGACGATCGAAGAAGCGCTGAGTAAAAAGAAATTGTTTGAGGTCCAAGTTCCCGGCGGCAGAAAGATCAGCCACAGCGATAAAGAAAAAATAGAAAAGATGAAAATAGACGGTATTGATTTTCGGCCGGAAACGAAACGATATTATCCAAACCAAACGTTTGCTCCTTACGTGATTGGCTATACGAATGAGCAGGGGGAAAATGAAATATCTGGGGCTTTCGGTCTTGAGAAAACGCTTGATAAATACTTAAAAGAAACAAACGGAAGCCTGTCGTTCAAGAGTGATACGAAAGGCGTAAAGCTTCCGGATCCAGGAGAAAAGATCAAGAAACCGAAGAACGGTTCCAATGTATACTTAACTCTCGATGAGAAAATCCAAATGGTGCTCGAACAGTCGATGGATAAGGCGAACAAAAAATATAAGCCTGAAAAGATTATCGGTATTGTAGCCGATCCGAAAACGGGCAGGATATTGGCCATGAGCAACCGGCCGGCTTTTAATCCGAACAAGCGGAACATTAAAGACTTTACGAACCTTGCCATCTCAGATCCTTACGAGCCAGGATCTACGATGAAAATCTTTACATTGGCGGCTGCGATCCAAGAAGGGGTGTACAATGGCAATGAAACTTATAAATCAGGCCAATACAAGATTCCCCACAACCGGCCGATCAGCGATCATAACAAAGTTGGCTGGGGAACGATCACCTTCAATGAAGGGGTTCAAAACTCTTCCAACGTGCTATTCTCCAAGCTTGCGAGAGAGAAGCTAGGTTATGACCGGCTTTTAAATTACTTGAAAAAGTTCGGCCTGGATCGTCCAACCGGCATTGATCTGCCGAATGAAAAATCCGGAAGAATCCTCTACAACTATGAGATTGAAAAACTCACCACCGCATTCGGACAGGGGACAACAGTAACACCAATCCAGCAGATCCAGGCGGCAACAGCAATAGCGAACGGCGGTAAAATGATGAAGCCGTATGTGATTGACAAAGTGGTGGATCCCTCCGACAAAAAAGTGCTGCTGCAGCACAAACCGGAAGTGGCAGGAAGACCGATTTCAGAAAAAACATCAAAAGAAGTCCGCGATATTTTAGAGACCGTTGTGACGAAAGGAACAGGAAAGCCTTATCAGATCAAAGGGTACTCTGTCGCTGGC
This sequence comes from Fictibacillus sp. FJAT-27399, assembly GCF_001510655.1. GTDB lineage: Bacteria > Bacillota > Bacilli > Bacillales > Fictibacillaceae > Fictibacillus_C > Fictibacillus_C marinisediminis. Next base: position 381,247 of record NZ_LMVC01000001.1, read on the forward strand.
AAAACAGGTACAGCACAGGTGGTAGATAAAGAGACTGGAAGATATGCTCACGGATGGGGACAAAATGTTTTTTCTTTCATGGGTATGGCTCCTAAAGACGATCCTAAGCTGCTCGTCTATGTCGCTGTTGACCGCCCTCATTTAAAGAATAATGAGCTCGGATCTTACCCGGTGTCAGACGTCTTCACTACAGTTATGAAAAACAGCCTTCAATACTTGAACATTGAACCTGAAGATGAAAAAGAAACAAAAAGAAAAATTTCCGACAGTTCAATCAAAATCGATGATTACAGCGGTGAGGAGGCTGCAAAAGCTGAAGATGAACTGAAACAGAAAGGGATGAAAGTGCTGACCCTTGGAAGCGGAAGCCAAGTCATCTCCCAGCAGCCCTCTGCCTCTTCAGGACTGCTTCCTGGAGAGAAGGTCATCCTTCGGACAGAAGGTGATGTACAGATGCCGGACCTTACCGGATGGTCTTTGACAGATGTCCTGAAATTTTCGAAGATCATGGACATCGACGCCTCCGTAGAAGGTTCAGGTTTTGCATCGAAACAGAGTTTGAAAAAAGGATCGGTAATCAAAGATAAAGATTACCTGACAGTCGAGTTTGAAAAGCCTCAGATGCCTTCCGTGAATCTCAGCGATGAAAGCGGAGGCGGAACAGAATAGATTGGCGGAATGGCACACTGCCATTCCGTTCTAATCGCCTATGTACAAGCATATATTGAAACGAGCCATGTGGAGGAGGTAATCATGTGCGTGTTTCAAATGTGACGGTACGTAGGCGGTTAATTTTTGTTCTTACCTTTGGGCTGATCTTCTTTTTTATCATTGGAGTCAGGCTTGGTTATGTACAGTTTGTAATCGGAGACTGGCTGACAGGCAAAGCACTTGACTCATGGAGCCGGAATATTCCGTTTGAACCGCAGAGGGGTGAAATTCTGGATCGGAACAATGTGCCGCTGGCAACCAATATCAGTGCGCCTACTGTCTTTGTGATACCAAGACAGATCAGCGATCCTGTTCAAACGTCTGAAAAATTAGCAGCCGTGCTGGATATTTCCCAGCTTGATGTATATAAAAAAATCACAAAGAAATCTTCCATCATCCGTCTGGACCAAGGCGGCAGGAAGATCAGCAATGAAAAAGCGAATCAAGTCCGTGAGCTAAACCTGCCTGGTATCTTTATTGCTGAAGACAGCAAGAGGCACTATCCTTTCGGCAGCTATCTCTCCCATGTGTTGGGTTTTGCCGGGATCGACAACCAGGGGCTTATGGGACTGGAGCTCTATTATGATAAACAGCTAAAAGGAACAAAAGGACATGTTTCGTTCTTTTCTGATGCGAGGGGACGCAGAATGCCCTCGTTATCGGATGATTATGAGCGGCCAAAGGATGGTTATAACCTCAAACTGACCATTGACTCAAAAGTACAGACCATCATCGAACGCGAACTGGACATCGCGCAGGCGAAATACAATCCTGATGGAGCAGTAGCCATTGCGATGAACCCGAATACCGGCGAGATCCTTGGCATGTCAAGCCGGCCTGACTTTGATCCCGAAGAATACCGCCGTGTTGCGCCGGAAGTGTATAACCGAAATCTGCCGGTATGGGCAAACTATGAACCCGGTTCAACATTTAAGATCATTACGCTGGCAGCGGCCCTGGAAGAAAATAAAGTTGATCTCGAGCACGACCACTTTCATGATCCTGGATCTATTGAAGTTGGCGGCAGGAAACTGCGCTGCTGGAAAAGGGGAGGACATGGCAGCCAATCCTTCTTGGAAGGAGTTCAGAACTCATGCAACCCTGGATTTGTTATTCTCGGGCAGCGTCTTGGCAAAGAAAAACTGTTCTCCTACATTCAAAATTTTGGATTTGGCCAGAAAACGGGTATCGACCTTCAAGGAGAGGGAACAGGAATATTGTTTAACCTGAAGAACGTAGGGCCGCTCGAGCTCGCAACGACCGCGTTCGGCCAGGGGGTTTCAGTTACGCCGATCCAGCAGGTTGCAGCGGTATCCGCTGCGATTAACGGTGGTTATCTGTATGAGCCATACATTGCCAAGGAACTGGTTGATCCAGCGACCGGGAAAACGGTGAGCAGGCAGACGCCAAAACTAAAACGGCGTGTCATATCAGAGAAAACATCCAAAGAAGTCCGGCATGCACTTGAGACCGTTGTGGCACAAGGTACTGGCGGCAATGCGTTTGTAGATGGCTATCGTGTAGGCGGAAAAACAGGGACAGCACAAAAAGCTAAGAATGGAAAATATCTTCAGAACAATCATATTGTATCGTTTATCGGTATGGCTCCTGCAGATGATCCGCAGATCGTTGTTTACGTTGCGGTCGACAACCCGAAAGACACCATTCAATTCGGAGGTGTAGTTGCTGCGCCGATGGTTGGAAAGATTGTGGATGACTCCTTACGAGCGATGGGGGTAGAGAAGCGGAAGAACCAGATCGAAAAGAAAAAAACGTGGCAGGATCAGGAGCTGATCAAAGTGCCCAATCTTGTAGGCAAGTCGACGAAAGAAATCAAAGGCTTGCTCTATGATTTGAAAATCCAAAGCTCCGGACGAGGGCAATATGTAGTAAAGCAAGCACCGGAACCTGGAGTAAAACTAAAGCCGGGTTCAGTTATTCGCCTGTTTTTGGGTGACAAACCGGATAGGTAGGATTAAAATAGACTTGAATGCTAATAGCCAGGCGATAGCCTTGGCTTCTTTTTCTGATGTAAACTCTTGTAGAAAGGTCTTGATAATGTGGAACTAAAGACACTAGTAAATCATTTATTAAACTATAAAACAGATCATGAAACGAACGCTGAAATTACTTCGATTGAAATGGACTCCAGAGCAGCAGGACCGGGAAGTCTGTTTGTCTGCATCAAAGGGTTTACCGTAGACGGTCACGACTATGCCGGGCAGGCTGTAAAAAACGGAGCAGCTGCAGTATTGGCTGAAAAACCTCTGGAGGGCATTGATTCGGTGCCCGTCATTTTAGTGAACGATACCAAAAGGGCGATGGCGGTGCTCGCGAATGTATTTTACGATTACCCAACAAGTAAACTGCATCTGATCGGGGTCACCGGAACGAACGGTAAAACGACCACTTCTCATCTGATCGAGCAGATTTTTTCAGATGCAGGGAAACGAACGGGCATGATCGGCACCATCGATATGAAAATAAATGGAGTCAGCCATAAAGTATCCAACACCACCCCGGAATCTCTTTTTCTTCAAAAAGCGTTTAAAGAGATGATTGATCAGGGCGTGGAGAGTGCAGTCATGGAAGTTTCCTCCCATGCCCTGGATATGGGCAGGGTCAGGGGCTGCGATTATGACATCGCTGTGTTCACGAATTTTACCCAGGACCATTTGGACTATCATAAAGATATGGAGACGTATTTAAGAGCTAAAGGGCTTCTGTTCGCTCAGCTCGGTAATACATACGCCGGGAATAAGGAAAAGATCGCCATCCTTAACAGGGATGACGAGGCTTCAAAAAAGTTCGAAAAAATGACAGCCGCCCAAATATTAACGTACGGTATTGAACAAAAAAGCGATATTATGGCGAAGGATATTAAGGTGACTGGAAAAGGAACCTCCTTTACTCTTGTAACGCCGTTAGAAGAGAGGCCTGTTTCCATAAAACTAGTCGGTAAATTTTCGGTATACAACGTACTTGCTGCGATTTCAGCTACGCTTTTATCCGGTATTCCGATTGACTCTATTGTCAAAACCATGGAAAATATGAATGGTGTACCGGGGCGGTTTGAAACGGTTGATGCTGGCCAAAGCTTTACGGTAATCGTTGACTATGCCCATACACCTGACAGCCTCGAGAATGCACTTACAACCGTGAATGAATTTGCCGTTGGAAAAGTGATTTCTGTAGTAGGCTGCGGAGGAGACCGTGACCGGACTAAAAGGCCGCTGATGGCAAAGATTGCAGCAGAGCATTCGGATGTTGCCATCTTTACTTCCGATAATCCCAGGACAGAAGATCCGCTTGCGATACTTGAGGATATGAAAGAAGGCGTTCAGGGCTACGAATACATCATTAAGCCAGACCGAAAAGATGCGATCACCTACGCGGTAGAAATCGCAGATGACAATGACATTATCCTGGTTGCCGGAAAAGGGCATGAAACCTACCAAATTATCGGAAAAGACGTTCTGGATTTTGATGACCGGAAAGTAGCTGCAGAAGCGATTGGAGCGAAATAGCAATGAAATTGGATTTAAAAGAATTAACAGGGATAGCTGTATCGACTACTGGAAACATTGAGAATACAGTGATTCATGAGGTAACCAAAGATTCAAGGCAATCTTCTCCGCAATCGCTGTACATCCCAATCTCTGGAGAGAAATTCGATGGACATCGTTTTTTAATGCAGGCCATTGAGCAGGGAGCTGTAGCCTCTCTTTGGAAAGAAGGTACACCCTTGCCAGAGGGGCTCGAAAGCTCGTTCCCTCTCCTTTATGTAAAAGATACGGTGGAATCTCTTCAGCAGATGGCTAAGCTTTATTTAAGGAAAGTAAAGCCGGTCGTTATTGCTGTAACTGGTTCCAATGGGAAAACGACGACTAAGGATCTGCTGGAAGCTGTTGTTTCCACGAGTTTTAAAACCCATAAAACACAAGGCAACTACAATAACCATATCGGCCTGCCTCTGACGATCCTGTCCATGGAAAACGACACTGAGGTTATCATTCTTGAAATGGGAATGAGCAATTTCGGAGAGATCTCATTACTTAGCAGATTGTCTGAACCTGATCTGGCGATTGTAACAAATATTGGAGAATCACATATCGAGTACCTCGGAAGCAGAGAAGGCATCGCAAAAGCTAAACTTGAGATTAAAGACGGCCTTAAAGAAAGCGGGCTGCTCATTGTTGATGGAGATGAACCTCTTCTTCAGCATCTGTCATCACCCAATATATTAAAATGTGGCTATGGTGAAGATTGCACGGTGAAGATCGTGAATCAAGATGGTGATGAGGATGGCTTCACATTCGAGCTTGAAGGAGGGAACATGGTTTATTCTCTTCCGCTGCTCGGTACTCATAATGTTAAAAATGCAGCATATGCTATCGCAGTCGGCCATTATTTGAACATTGAGGACAGCGCGATCAATGAGGGTTTGAAAAACCTGAAGCTGACCAACATGAGGCTGGAAAAATACCGCGGCTTGAATGGGGCGCTGCTGATCAATGACGCATATAATGCCAGCCCTACAAGCATGGCGGCTGCTATAGAAGCTGTTAAAGGACTGCAGAATTATAAAAGAAAAGCCGTTGTACTGGGAGATATGTATGAACTTGGTCCGACGGAAGAAAAGATGCACCGTGGCGTAGCAGAGTACATTGATGCTGAAATCACAGATGTTATCGCCATCGGAGAAAAAGGAAAGTGGATCGGCGAGGAAGTATTAAAAAAGGGTAAACCTGGGCTAAACGTCTCCATTTTCAACAAAAAAGAAGAGGCGTCTGATGCGATTCGCTCTCTGCTCTCGAAGGAGACGGCAGTTCTGTTTAAAGCATCACGCGGGATGGCGCTGGAGACCATCATTAAACCATTTATTGAGGATGTTCAGGAGGCAGGGAAATGATTGAACAAGTATTACTATTTACCCTTCTTGCTTCTTTTCTAATTGCTGTTTTAAGCTCGCCATTTTTTATACCATTCTTACGAAGATTAAAGTTCGGGCAAAGCATTCGGGAAGAAGGGCCGAAATCTCATCAGAAGAAGTCGGGTACACCAACAATGGGAGGCATTATTATTATCGTCGCCCTTTCGCTGGCTGCGTATATTATGACTTTTAAATTCATTGGAATGAAGACGGAGACGTATTTGCTTCTTCTTGTAACAGTAGGTTACGGGATCGTAGGTTTTCTGGATGACTTTATCAAAGTCGTAAAAAAGAGGAATCTAGGGCTCACTTCCAGACAAAAGCTGGTAGGGCAGCTGGTTATTGCCGCAATCTTCTACATTGGACTTATTAAAACAGGTTTTTCAACAGAGATCAGTGTACCAGGGACGGATTTTTCCTTTGATGTTGGCTGGTTTTATCCCGTTCTTGTCGTCGTCATGCTGATAGGAGCTTCTAACGCGGTGAACCTAACGGATGGTCTCGATGGACTTCTTGCGGGAACAGCCGCCATTGCTTTTGGGGCATTCGCGGTTCTTGCTTCCAACCTCCACCACTATGAAACTGCGTTGTTCTCAGTAGCTGTTGTCGGGGGCGTTCTCGGCTTTTTAGTTTTCAATGCCCATCCGGCAAAAGTTTTTATGGGTGATACAGGGTCGCTCGCTCTAGGGGGAGCCATAAGTGCTATTGCCATCATTTTGAAACTGGAACTTCTGCTTGTGATCATTGGCGGTGTGTTCGTTATCGAAACATTGTCGGTTATGCTTCAGGTTGCGTCATTTAAGACGAGAGGAAAACGAATCTTTAAGATGAGTCCTCTTCACCACCACTATGAACTCAGCGGCTGGTCGGAATGGAGAATAGTTGTAACCTTCTGGGGTGTCGGTTTGTTATTCGCTGCCCTTGGAATCTATTTAGAGGTGTGGGTATAAAATGAACGATATGAAAAATTTTCAAGGAAAACATGTACTAGTTCTCGGCTTGGCTAAAAGCGGATTCGCTGCTGCCAAGCTGCTTAAGACTTATGGTGCGAACGTCGTCGTGAACGATCGAACGCCGATGGAAGAGAATGAACAAGCAAGAAAACTTTCAAGTGAAGGCTATGAAGTAGTCTGCGGGGATCATCCATTATCCTTATTGGACCGTCCGACAGACTTTGTTGTTAAAAATCCCGGAATTCCTTATACCAATCCGATTGTCAGTGAGGCGGTTAAACGCGGCATTCCTGTCATCACCGAGGTAGAAATCGCCGGAAAGGTATCCCGTGCTGAGATGATTGCCATTACGGGATCTAACGGAAAGACTACGACGACCACCCTGGTGGGAGAGATGCTAAAAAACAGCGGACGCAAACCTGTAGTTGCAGGTAACATCGGAACGGTTCTGTCTGAAGTGGCAGACAGGTCAAACGAATCAGATGTTATTGTTGCAGAATTGTCAAGTTTTCAATTGATGGGAACACAGTCGTATGCACCAAGAATCGCAGTTCTTCTTAATATTTTTGAGGCGCACCTGGATTATCACGGTTCACTTGCAGAGTATGCAGCAGCAAAGGGAAGGATTTTTGCCAACCAGAAAGAGAAAGACTTCGCGGTTTATAACGCGGATGACCTGAGAGTTTGTGAATTGGCTCAAAGCACAAAAGCGGTGAAGGTTCCCTTTTCTGTGACAAAAGAATGCCATGATGGAGCTTACATAAAAGATGGAAGCCTTTATTTTAGAGAAGAGAAAATCATCTCTTTGAGAGATATTGTTCTTCCTGGGCAGCACAACCTTGAGAATATTCTTGCCGCTGTTGCCGCTTCGAAGCTAGCTGGAGCGAATAATGAACAGATTCAGGAAACGTTAAATACATTTACCGGTGTCAAGCACCGCCTGCAGTACGTAGCGGAGGTCAACGGCAGGAAATTTTATAACGATTCAAAAGCTACCAATATACTGGCTACCCAAAAAGCCATTTCTGCGTTTGAGCAAAAAATTATTCTTCTTGCCGGCGGATTGGACAGAGGGAACGAATTTGATGATTTGATCCCGCAGCTGAAACAAGTGAAGTCGATCATTTTATTTGGCCAAACAGCGCCTAAGCTGCAGCGAGCTGCAAAAGACGCCGGAATAGAAGATATTAAACTTGTTGATAATGTGGAGGAAGCCGTTCCTGCCGCATATCAGAATTCTTCTGAAGGCGATATTATCCTTCTATCCCCGGCTTGCGCGAGCTGGGACCAGTTTAAAACTTTTGAACAAAGAGGGGACATCTTTATCAACTCTGTGCATAAACTTAAGTAGAGTTTGTACATGCTGGTTTTGGAACGAGCAAATACAGAAGAGTTGAGGTGTTTCTTTTGCCTGCGACACGAACAACACCGGATATTATTTTAATTGGCACGACATTGCTTCTATTATCCATAGGCATTATTATGGTTTACAGCGCCAGTGCGGATTGGGCACTTGTAAAGTTCAACGATCCGTTCTTCTTCGCTAAACGGCAGCTTCTGTTTGCCGGAGTCGGAGTGGCAGCTATGTTTTTTATTATGAATGTCAATTATATGACCTGGCGTACTTGGGCAAAGATCCTCTTAGTCATATGTTTTGTTTTGCTGGTAGGCGTGCTCATCCCAGGAGTGGGAATGGTGCGGGGGGGCGCAAGAAGCTGGATTGGAGTGGGAGCCTTTTCCATCCAGCCCTCAGAATTTATGAAACTTGCAATGATTACTTTTCTGGCTAAATATTTAGCAGAACATCAAAAAAAGATAACGTCCTTTAAGAAGGGCTTGCTGCCCACATTAGGCCTTGTTATGCTGGCGTTCGCGATGATCATGCTGCAGCCCGATCTCGGTACAGGTTCTGTCATGGTAGGAACGAGCATCGTTATGATCTTTGTAGCCGGTGCAAGAATCTCCCACTTTGTAGGACTAGGGTTCGTCGGGCTTGTGGGATTCGCAGGTCTGATCATATCAGCCCCATACCGGATTAAGCGGATTACCTCCTTTTTGGATCCATGGAGTGACGAGCTTGGAAGCGGATTTCAGATCATTCAATCTCTGTATTCATTGGGTCCCGGCGGATTGATGGGGCTCGGACTTGGTGAGAGCAGACAAAAGTTTGGTTACCTTCCAGAACCACAGACGGACTTTATCTTTGCGATTCTATCAGAGGAGCTTGGATTTATTGGCGGTGCATTGGTCTTGCTGCTTTTTAGCATCCTTCTGTGGAGGGGAGTCAGAATTGCACTCGGCGCGCCTGATTTGTTCGGAAGCTTTCTGGCAATTGGTATTATTGGAATGGTTGCTATTCAAGTAATGATTAACATCGGAGTAGTCACAGGTCTTATGCCGGTCACAGGGATCACTCTTCCACTGATCAGCTATGGGGGATCATCACTGACTCTCATGCTTGCATCGATCGGGGTTCTGCTGAACATCAGCCGATATGCCAAGTATTAAGCAGCGTCTTACATGCTGAATTTTATGGACAAAGAAGTGAAACAGCTGGAAGTACAGTGTCCTCACAGCGGTTTTAGCTTATTTGTCTCTCGCATGCCCTGTCAGTGTGGTGACAGGGTTTGTATTATTTTTAATCAGTTTTACGGAGGTGCTTTATGAGAATTGTGTTAAGCGGCGGAGGTACGGGAGGACATATTTATCCTGCTCTTGCGCTTGCAAATGAGATTAAGAAACTTCATCCGGATGCGGAGATTTTATATATCGGTACAGAAAAAGGGCTTGAGAGCAAGCTCGTTCCGAGGGAAAACATCCCTTTTAAAAGTATTCATATTACAGGCTTTAAAAGAAGTCTTTCAATGGAAAACGCAAAAACGGTCATGCGCTTTTTAAAAGGTGTTTCCCGCTGCAAGAAAATCATGAAGGAATTTAAGCCGGACGTTGTAGTGGGCACAGGAGGATATGTTTGCGGACCAGTCGTATATGCGGCGAGCAGCCTGAAGATTCCTTCGCTGATCCATGAACAGAACAGTGTCCCAGGCCTGACAAACAAGTTTCTTAGCAAGTATGTTAAGAAAATTGCGATCTCATTTGAAGAGAGCGCAAGTTATTTCCCTCAGGAAAAAGTTGTTTTCACTGGGAATCCCAGAGCTTCTGAGGTCATTGGAACTGACGGTGCAAAAGGAAGACAATCATTGAACCTCGATCCGGAGAAGAAAACAGTATTGATTGTAGGGGGAAGCCGGGGAGCCCGCCCAATCAATGAAGCGTTTCTAGATGTGCTTACAGAAGCAGAGAAGAAGAGCTATCAATTCGTCTATGTTACAGGTGACGTGCATCATGAGAACGTCCTGAAGGCGGTCAGCCAGTCAGGAAGCCCGGCGAATGTGACCATTGTTCCTTTTGTTCACAACATGCCCGAACTTCTTGCAGGTGTTGACCTTGTGGTTGCGCGGGCAGGGGCCACATCTATCGCGGAATTGACGGCGCTTGGAATTCCTAGTATTTTAATACCGAGCCCATACGTGACCAATAATCATCAGGAAAAGAACGCGAGAGCTCTTGAACAGAACGGAGCGGCTGTTGTGATTCTTGAAAAAGATATGAATGGTTCATTGCTTCTTGAAGAAGTGGACAATATCTTGCTTAACCAGGAGAACTGGGAACGAATGCACCAGGCTTCAAAAGAACTGGGTATGCCAGGGGCTGCAGCGAATGTGGTAAAGCTGATGGAAAATATTAAACATACTTCTGCGAAATAATATAAAATATGATAATAGATTTTGTGTGATATAGGGGGGATTTTTTTGAATAAACTGGCAGATCAACTGCGGAATGAAAACTTAGGTAAAGTTTTGGAAAATGAGCCGCTGAAAAACCATACTACATTAAAAATCGGAGGGCCTGCAGATCTTTTTTTTGAGCCGAACAATACAGACTCTCTTAAAAAAGCAATGGAATACATTAAAGCAGCAGGTGTACCTTTCCGTCCGATCGGCCGAGGATCAAACTTGCTCGTATCGGATGAAGGAATCGAAGGAGTCGTCATAAAGCTGGGTGACGGTCTAGACAGCCTTGAACAAAATGGGGGCGAGTTTAGGATTGGAGGGGGGTATTCCCTCGTCAAACTGGCTACCGTTCTATCCCGCGAAGGATACTCAGGACTTGAATTTTCCGCAGGAATTCCAGGATCTCTCGGCGGAGCCGTATTCATGAACGCCGGAGCTCATGGATCAGACATGTCAAAAATCTTGAAAGAAGCATTGGTCCTCTTTCCCGATGGGGAGTTGAAATGGCTCACCAATGAAGAAATGGAGTTCTCTTATCGTACCTCAGTACTACAGAAAACCGGCGGGATCTGCGTGGAAGCCGTTCTGCTTCTTGAAAAAGGCGACAGAGAAACCATAATGGCTGAACTGAAAAAGAATAAGGACTACCGCAGAAATACACAGCCTTGGAACTATCCATGCTGCGGCAGCGTATTTAGGAATCCTCTTCCGAATTATGCGGGCCAGCTTATTGAATCCTCTGGTTTAAAAGGAACAACTGTCGGGGGTGCACAGATCTCTGACATGCATGCTAACTTTATTGTAAACACTGGAAATGCCAAAGCGAAAGATGTCCTGGATCTGATCTCGCTGATCCAGAAAAAGATCAAAGAACTGCACAATATCGATATCGAGACCGAAGTGGAGATAATCGGCAGAAAAAGCTAAAAAATGCCACATCGTTCACGTTAACTTATGTTATAATTTAATAGACATAAATCGGACTGGATGGTTCCTATTGGAGAAGGAGAATAGCTTGCATAGCTGTTTTCCTTTCTCTTTACATATGAAGGATGGTATTCAGTTATTTGTATTTACACGGGGGAAAGGAAATGGACAAGGAAAAAGTTGTTACGATTGAAGACCGCATTCCCAAATTAAAAACGCAGCGCAAACAAAAAACAAACAGAAGAATGATTATTTACTTGTCCCTTTTCTTTTTGCTGATATTGGTATTTGTCTATTTCCAATCCAGTTTCAGTGACATAAAAAAGATAACCGTGAGCGGGAACGAAAACATCAGCGACCAAGCCATTATTAAAGCGGCTAAAATCAGCCCTCACACCTCTTTTCTGAACCTGTCGGATGAAGACATTCAAAAAGGCATACTAAAAATGGGGGAGATCTCCTCTGTTGATGTACATAAAAAGTTCTACAATCATCTCATCATAGAAGTGAAGGAATTTCATAGAGTAGGCTATCTGAAGGAAAATGGAAAATATTATCCTGTTCTCGAAAGCGGGAAACTCCTTGCTGGTATGAAAAAGGGCTCGTTGCCAGTAAACGCACCAATCATCACAGACTGGAAGGACCGGAAGCTCTTGAAACCTATGGCGAAGGAACTCGGCAAGCTGACGAAAGGGATCGCCCACCGTATTTCTGAGATTCAATTAGATACTGAAAGCAAGGACGGCAATCGAATCATTCTTTATATGACAGACGGTTACGAAGTCAGGTCCTCGATCACCCATTTTGCCAGAAAAATGGAGGCTTACCCATCCATCGTACAGCAGCTGGGACCTCATCAAAAAGGGGTTATCAATATGGATGTCAGCACGTATTTCCATGAATTCGGCAAAGAGGAGGCACCTAAGAGTGAAACCGACAGGTAAGTATGTTTTCTTTTCGATCATCATGCTCGTGACAGGCTTTTTTCTATCGTACTCCTATCAAATTACGAAAAAGGAAGCAGCGACTCATGAAACGAACAGCCAGTGGAAACAAGAGGATGGTTTGAGAAGCGGTATATTGAGAACCCAAAAGACTAACCGGAAATTGAACGGGGAATTAAAAAAAATTCAGCTTCAAATTCAAAAAAGAGAAAACAAACTAGCGGATCAGGAGAAGAAATCCTATAACTTAGTTGAAGACCTGAAAAAAATGAGGAAAGTAGTTGGAAGCGTTAAAGTTAAGGGTCCAGGAATTGAAGTAACCCTCTCGGACTCATCTTATGTTCCAGATGGTGAGAATCCCAATAATTATATTGTTCATGAAGAGCACATTCGAAGCGTGATCTACGAAATGCTTGTTTCAGGAGCGGAAGCTGTTGCTGTTAACGGACAAAGGATTTCCCACAGCAGCTATATCACATGCGTGGGTCCGGTCGTCAGCGTAGACGGCAATCAATATCCAGCTCCTTTTACCATTACAGCGATCGGAGATAAGTCAATAATGGAAAAATCGTTGAATTTATCTGTAGTCAATGATCTCGTCAATGATGGCATTGAAGTTAGAGTAGCGACAAAGGATGGAATTACGATGGATCCTTATTTAAGCAAAGAGGGATGAGCCAATTGAACAACAAAAGAAAAGCAATATTCGCCGGCGTTGCCTGCATTCTGGGCGTAATGCTGGCCATTCAGTTTCAGACAACCAACAATCCCATAACAAGAGACACAAGAGATACGTGGGAACTCCGTGCGGACTTGGAAAAAGAGAAACAGCGCCAGCAGGATCTAAACAATGAAATCAAAAAGTATCAGGATCTTTTAGATGATTATGAACAATCACGAAAGAAGGAAAAAACAGAGGCGATGGAAAAAGCGCTTAATGACTTAAAAGAGGCGGCAGGTTTGACAGAAGTGAGCGGACAAGGAATTCTGATCACCATCGAACCCTTTAATGAAGGAGAAGCGCCAAAACTCTATCCGGAATTGATCAGAAGGCTGATCAATGAACTGAACAGATATGAAGCAAAGGATATTTCAGTGGATGGCCAGCGAATCATCTCGACTACACCGATCAGGGAAGTCAATGGTGAAACCTACATAAATAACCAGCCGCTCGGCTCGTTTCCTATTGAAATCAAAGTATTATCAGATGATGCCCAAAAACTTCAAAATAAAATTATTGCTTCGCAATCTGCGGAAGATTTTGTGAGGGAGAACCTATACATTGATTCTAAGCCACAAAACCAGCTGACACTGCCCGCTTACGATAAACCCATCCGTGTAAAATACATGAAGCAGGCAAAGGAGGAATTATAATGTGGCTGCCGGTCTTGGCTTTAATCATTGGTCTGGTATTGGGTTTTTTATCTGAAATACGGATTCCTTATGAATATACAAACTACCTTTCTATCGCTGTTCTGGCAGCGCTTGACACGTTGTTCGGAGGAATTCGGGCCCACATGCAAGGGAATTTCGAGGATAAGGTATTTATCAGCGGGTTTTTCTTTAATATTCTGCTTGCGGCAGGCCTTGCCTATCTAGGGGTACATCTTGGAATTGATTTATATTTGGCGGCAATATTTGCTTTTGGCGTCAGATTGTTTAATAATATAGCTGTCATTCGCCGGCTTATTATTTCAAAATGGAGCAAATCTAGAAAAAACAGTTAATTTTCTTAAAAACTTAAGAAAAAAAAGAGGGAATAATCCTTGTTTGTGGAATTTATTCCTTAATTAACCCACTCGTATACCGATATAATTACATAACGGATAGACGAATAGTATATAACGGACATTTTAAACTCAAGGAGGTGCCAAAGAATGAACAGCAACGAGATTTATGTAAGTTTAGACATCGGTACATCCAATATTAAAGTTATCATTGGAGAAATGACCAGTGAATCCTTTAATGTAATTGGTGTAGGTCACTCAAAATCTGCAGGAATAAAAAAAGGATCTATTGTTGATATCGATGAAACTGTTCGTTCCATAAAAAAAGCGGTTGAACAGGCAGAACGAATGCTTGGTATACCGGTTAATGCAGTAATTGTAGGTGTGAAAGGAAATCATATTCAGCTTCAGCCATGCCATGGTGTAGTTGCTGTTTCCAGTGAAGACCGTGAAATTGGGGATGAAGACATTGCACGCGTGATTGATGCTGCTCAAGTAGTTTCAATTCCTCCTGAACGGGAAATTATTGATGTCATACCTGGACAGTTTATTGTTGATGGAACCGATGAAATTATTGATCCGCGCGGTATGCTCGGAGTCAGGCTGGAAATGGAAGGAACGATCGTAACAGGATCTAAGACCATATTACATAATTTACTGCGTTGCGTGGAAAGAGCGGGGCTGCAAGTTGCTGATATCTGTCTTGAACCACTGGCTACTGCTTCAATAGCCCTTACCAGGGATGAGATGGACTTAGGAACAGCCTTAATCGATATCGGCGGAGGATCAACTACAGTGTCCGTATTTGATCAGGGAACAATGCAGATGACCACCGTTCTTCCATTCGGCGGAGAGTTCATTTCTAAAGACATATCTATCGGACTTCGAACGACTGCTGAAGATGCAGAAAAAATAAAGGTCAAGCATGGACATGCTTTTGTTGATCATGCATCAAAAGACGAAACGTTTTCTGTCGCTCAGATTGGATCCTCATCAGATCAGGAGATCAGTCAGTACGATCTGGCTCTTATTATTGAAGCCCGTATTGCTGAAATGCTCGAACTAGCTGACGAAGAGCTCATTCGAAGAGGCTATAGAGATCTGCCAGGAGGATTTGTGATAACCGGTGGTGTTGCCGCGATGCCTGGATTGCTGGAATTGGCACAGGAAATTTTCCAAAACAATGTCAGGGTCTCCCTGCCGGATTATATCGGCGTCAGAGAGCCGCAATATACGACAGGTATCGGCCTCATCCAATTTACGTACCGCAACATTAAGGTACAAGGAAAAGAGGTAGCTTCTGCCCTTACTGAGGGAGCAGAGGTCCAGCAAAGAAAGAAACAGCCTCAAGCGGCAAAGCAGCAAAGTGATAAAAACGCAGGCGGCATGAAATCCAAAATGAAAAATTGGTTTGGTTTATTTTTCGAATAAGAGACAGGTTTAACTAGTCATTAGGAGGAACGCTCATGTTAGAGTTTGATATGAACATGGATTCATTAGCTACAATTAAGGTCATTGGTGTCGGCGGCGGCGGAAGCAACGCTGTTAACCGCATGATTGAGCACGGTGTACAAGGAGTAGAATTTATTTGCGTGAATACTGACGCCCAGGCACTAAACCTTTCAAAGGCTCAGATTAAAATGCAGATCGGTTCGAAGCTTACTAGGGGATTGGGTGCAGGAGCCAACCCGGAAATTGGAAAAAAAGCGGCGGAAGAGAGCAGGGAACAGGTTGAAGAAGCCCTGCGCGGGGCCGATATGGTCTTTGTTACTGCTGGTATGGGCGGAGGAACTGGAACAGGTGCAGCTCCTGTAATCGCAGAAATCGCTAAGGAAATGGGAGCATTGACAGTAGGTGTAGTTACCCGTCCTTTCACGTTTGAAGGACGAAAACGTTCTACTCAAGCTGTTGGCGGAATCAGCGTATTCAAAGAAAAAGTAGATACATTGATTGTCATTCCAAATGACAGACTACTAGAAATCGTTGACAAAAACACTCCGATGCTTGAAGCTTTCCGTGAGGCAGATAACGTATTGCGACAAGGTGTACAAGGGATTTCTGACTTGATCGCTGTACCTGGATTGATCAACCTTGACTTTGCCGATGTTAAAACGATCATGACTGAAAAAGGTTCTGCTCTAATGGGTATTGGTATTGCCACTGGCGAAAACAGAGCAGCTGAGGCAGCACGAAAGGCCATTTCTTCACCATTGCTTGAAACTTCAATCGACGGTGCCAAGGGTGTCCTGATGAACATTACTGGAGGAGCCAACCTAAGCCTTTATGAAGTTAATGAAGCGGCAGATATTGTATCCTCTGCTTCAGATCCTGAAGTCAACATGATCTTCGGGTCTGTTATCAATGAAGATTTAAAAGATGAAATTCTGGTGACTGTTATTGCGACCGGTTTCGATGAAAGAGAAAACATGCAAGCCATGCAGGCACAGGCGCAGCGTCCAAAATTCCAGCAGCAGGCTCCAAAGGCTCCAACTAGCCAAGGAAACCAGCGTGAGGAAGTGACGAACGAAAACCGTCCGGCTCCGCCTTCACAATCCGATTCTGATACACTGGATATCCCTACTTTCCTTCGAAACCGCAACCGTAACCGAAGAAGATAACTAAGAAAAGAAGAAGCGCCAGCAATACTTGCAAAACACCTTTCAGACTATGAAAGGTGTTTTTTTATGCCTTCAAAACAGTTTTTTGCAAGCAGTAGATTATGACAAAATCTCTTAAAATAAAAAGATATCTTGTCTCATAAATTGACAGACTTTATATTTCGCCTGTTTTATACTTGTTTCAACTCTTAAGAAAGGAGAAAACAAATGACACTTTATCTGGATGTCATTTGGTTTCTTAATTTTTGCATTGATTTTCTGCTGATTGTTTTAACCGGAATGGTGTTAAAACGCAAAATGCAAAAATGGAGACTGGCTGCGGGTTCTTTCATCGGATCTTCGTATGTTTTGCTGCTTTTCATTCCTACGGATATCAGCATGTATCATCCGCTCATCAAATTTGTTTTTTCCTTGATCATCATGGTCGTGTCATTTGGTTTTCAAAAATTTTCATACTTCGCTAAAAATGTTGGGATGTTTTACTTTGTAACGTTTGTCACAGGAGGGGGGCTTTTTGCGGCACATTATTTCTTACAGACAGATTTAACGATCATGCATGGTGTATTGGCGACCAAGAGTACAGGAAAGGGTGATCTTTTAAGCTGGGCGTTTGTCTGTATCGGCTTTCCGGCAGTATGGCTGTTTTCCAAAAGAAGAGTGGATGACATTAAAGTGCAGAAACTCCATTATACAGAATTGGTGGAGGTGGAAATCAGAATTGAGGATATATGCATACAAGCTGCCGGGCTGATTGACAGCGGAAACAAGCTGCATGACCCCATCACCAAGGTGCCTGTAATGATCCTTGACTTGAATATCCACGAAGAACACCTTCCACCGGAAATCATAGCGTTTTCTAAAGATATGGAGTCATTTAACGAAATTGGTGCCTCGGGGCATTCATGGGAATCACGCCTGCGGATTATTCCATTTCGTGCTGTGGGGAAAGACAGTGAATTTCTCCCGGCCATCAAGCCGGATGAAGTCGTAATCAAAAGCAAACAGGGGAACTTTTCATGTTCGAGAGTTCTTATCGGGTTAACATATACAGCATTGTCAAGTGAAAATGCGTTTACCTGCATTGTGCATCCAGAAGTCATGTCGAATGGTATCGAGAGCATAGCAGCCTCATAGAATAAGGAGAGGGGAGAATGGCAAAGTGAGAAAGCTTCGTCTGAAACTGACACTTCTTTGGTACAAACTGTTAATTAAGCTTGGGATCAAAACGGAGGAAATCCATTATATAGGCGGCCATGAGGCGCTTCCGCCGCCGCTGAGCAAGGAGGAAGAAGCTGTACTCCTTGAAAAGCTGCCATCCGGCGATAAGGCTGCTAAATCATTGCTCATCGAAAGGAATTTAAGGCTGGTCGTCTACATTGCAAGAAAATTTGAGAATACCGGGATCAATATAGAGGATTTAATCAGTATTGGTACGATCGGACTGATCAAAGCGGTAAACACGTTCAATCCTGAAAAGAAAATAAAACTGGCTACATATGCATCCCGATGCATTGAAAATGAAATCCTTATGTATTTGCGCAGAAATAACAAAACACGATCAGAAGTTTCTTTTGATGAACCGCTGAATGTTGACTGGGATGGAAATGAGCTCTTATTATCAGATGTCCTCGGGACAGAAGAGGATATTATTACACGCCGATTAGAGGCGAATGTCGATCGGAAATTGCTTTTGAAGGCTTTATTTACGTTAAATGACAGGGAGAAACAGATCATGGAGCTTAGATTTGGACTATCTGGAGGGGAAGAAAAGACCCAGAAAGATGTGGCTGATATGCTCGGGATATCTCAGTCCTATATCTCAAGATTGGAGAAGAGAATTATTAAACGGCTGCAAAAGGAATTTAATAAAATGGTCTGATTGGAGGCAGCAGCCTCTTTTTTTATTTGGCTTTGAAATTTGGCATCGCATACTGATGGTTGAAACCCTCCTAGCAGGGGGGAACAGCTGGCTTATACCCTTCTGCTTATTTTGAAAATAATTTCCAGTCAATTAAGCTATACTGCCGCATGATTTCCGGCATCCTGCTTTACTTCCTGAAGATGAAGCTACTGCATAAAAATTCCTGCCAGGGAAATACTGACTTTGACAAAAAACTCCCGGTAGGAGGGAAATCCATTGACCCGAAACAAAGTAGAGATCTGCGGAGTAGACACGTCTAAGCTTCCAGTATTAAAAAATCCCGAAATGCGTGAATTGTTCACAAAGATGCAGAACGGGGATCCTACTGCACGCGAAACGTTAGTAAACGGCAACCTGCGCTTAGTTCTCAGCGTTATCCAGAGATTTAACAACCGCGGGGAGTTTGTTGATGATTTATTTCAGGTCGGCTGTATTGGCCTAATGAAATCCATCGATAATTTTGACCTTGGTCAAAATGTAAAATTTTCCACGTATGCAGTACCTATGATTATTGGAGAGATCAGAAGATATTTGCGGGACAACAACCCCATCCGGGTATCCCGTTCTCTGCGGGATATCGCTTACAAAGCGTTGCAGGTAAGAGACCAGCTTATGAATAAGCTTTCAAGGGAACCAACGGCACAGCAGATCGCTGAAGTGCTGGAGGTTCCTAAAGAAGAAGTGGTATTTGCACTGGATGCCATACAGGACCCCGTTTCTCTTTTTGAACCTATTTATAATGACGGCGGCGATCCGATCTACGTAATGGATCAGATAAGTGATGATAAGGCTAAAGATTTTCAGTGGATTGAAGAAATTGCCCTGAAAGAAGCAATGAGGCGCCTTAATGAAAGAGAAAAAATGATTCTGACGATGAGATTTTTTCAAGGCAAAACGCAGATGGAGGTCGCCGATGAGATTGGAATCTCACAAGCCCAGGTCTCGCGTCTGGAAAAAGCGGCCATCTCACAGATGAACAAAAATATACAGAGCAGCTAAAAAGACAACCCGCTGATAAAGCGGGTTGTTTGCTGTACATGATTTTACAAGCTCGCTCATATAGTTAGTAAAAGAAGGGCGGGGATACGATGATGAAGATTTCTGACTTTCAGGTCAAGGACGTAGTAAATGTTGCGAACGGCAAAAAACTTGGACATATCGCTGATCTGGAGATTAATTTAAGCACGGGAAAGATAGAATCACTGATCATACCGGGGCCAGGAAAAATGCTCGGCTTTTTTGCAAGAGAAAGTGATATTGTCATTCCATGGAGAAATATCGTAAAGATCGGGACAGATGTCATTCTTGTCCGCTATATGGACGCTCAGGATTCAGGAGAATATATTAAAGAACCTTTTGATCAGCTGAAAAAGTAAATAGCATTATACGCTCAAGACTCATCTGTGATAAAATAAATAGCATAATAACCCAATATCCGTCTCAATTTGATAATACTTTTCACAGAAGGAAGTGTGCGGTTTTGAGAGCTGAACCATTTGTACAACAAGGCAGCATGTTTAAACTGGCTGACTGGATGAACCAGCATACCGGATTAACAGCAGGCATCACGTCACGGCGTAATGGTTTTAGCAAGCATCCATATGAATCATTGAATTTAGGATTCCATGTCGGAGACAACCCGGAGGATGTTCTAAAAAACCGGCAGAGCGCAAGTGTTGCCATTGGAGCTGCTTTAGACCACTGGGTCGGAACTGAGCAGGTGCATCAGGCAGTCATAAAAAAAGTTACGCATGAGGATGCTGGAAAGGGCGCAAAAGATCTGGCAAGCGCGATTAAAGGCACCGATGGAATATATACATCAGAAGAAGACCTACTACTAACCTCACTTTACGCTGACTGTGTGCCGCTTTTCTTTTTGAGTCCCCAAAACAAACTTGTCGGGCTTGCCCATGCAGGCTGGAAAGGTACAGTCGGCAAGATCGGAGCAAACATGGTGGATGAATGGGTGAAGGCTGAAGGTGTCAGGCCCGATGACATCATTGCAGCAATCGGACCATCGATCGGATGCTGCTGCTATGAGGTAGATGAATTTGTTATCAAACAAGTCAACAAGGCGCTTCCGGCTGATACAGCAAATTTTCCATACCGTCAGATAGACGAGACGCATTATTTGCTGGATTTGCGGGAAGTAAATAAGAGGATCCTGATTCAGGCAGGCATGAAAGAGGAAAATATTGTTGAAACTTCTTATTGCACCAGCTGCAATAATGAACAATTTTTTTCTCATCGCAAGGAACTTGGAAAAACCGGCAGGATCATGAGCTATATCGGGCGTTTGAAAGGAGCAGAACGTGAATATCCAGCAAAATCTTTCAGTCATCCAAACTAATATTTCTGAAGCTTGCAAGAAAAAAAACAGAAAGCCAGAGGACGTTAAAATTATTGCCGTGACGAAATATGTGAGTACTGAAACGGCTGTGGATGCAGTGAAATCTGGCGTTGAGCACATCGGTGAAAACCGTCCGGAAGGCCTCAAGGAAAAGTATGAGGTTCTTGGTGATGATGTGACGTGGCATTTTATTGGTTCTCTTCAGTCCAGAAAAGTTAAGGAAATTCTCCCTTACGTTGACTATATTCATTCATTGGACAGGCTTTCGCTTGCTAAGGAGATCGATAAGAGGGCAGACCGTGTCATCAATTGTTTTGTTCAAGTCAATGTCTCCGGAGAAGAAACAAAACATGGGTTGTCGGCTGAAAAAACTCTATCATATGTCGATAATATGAAAGAGTTTCCAAACATCCGGATCGTAGGGCTGATGACCATGGCTCCTCATACAGAAGATGAGGAAACCCTTCGTTCTGTTTTTTCAACACTTAAACAGCTGCAAAATGACATACAGGCGAAGCATTACGAATTTGCGCCATGCACTGAGCTTTCCATGGGAATGTCTAATGATTATGAAATAGCTGTCCAGGAAGGAGCAACGTTCGTCAGAATTGGGACCAGCCTGGTCGGCAAAGAATTTTAGGAGGTGCCAATCATGAGCATAAAGAACAAATTCAAGCGCTTTTTTGACCTTGAAGAAGATGAATATGTATATGAAGAGGTAGTTGAAGAGGATGGTGCAGAGGCTGTGGAGAGTGAATATCCTCCTGCTCAAACAAAGAAAAACAAGCAGAACGTCGTCAGCCTGCAAAGTATTCATCAGCAATCCAAGGTGGTCCTTGTTGAACCGAGAGTATACGCGGAAGCACAGGACATTGCCGATCAATTAAAAAACAGGCGTGCGGTTGTCATGAACCTGCAGCGCATTCCACATGATCAGGCAAAACGGATCGTCGACTTTTTAAGCGGAACCGTTTATGCGATCGGTGGAGATATACAAAAATTAGGTCCTAACACATTTTTGTGCACACCGGAAAACGTAGATATTTCCGGATCGATTTCGGAAATGCTGGAAGGCGAATAATACGAGGACGGTGGCTTTCTTTGGTATATCAGATTGGGAACTTTGTTAGCGAACTTTTCACTATCTATCGATATATAGTCATAGCGTACATATTAATGTCATGGTTCCCGAATGCAAGGGAATCTTCCATCGGCCAATTTATTGCCAGAATCGTGGAGCCATACTTGGCGCCGTTCAGGAGAATCATCCCGCCGCTTGGCATGATTGATATTTCTCCGATCGTCGCATTATTTGCATTATCGTTTGCACAAGCTGGTGTGAAAATGGTCATTTACTGGATTGGCCAATACCTGGCCTAAAGGCAGAGGAGCATAGATGAACATATATCAGCATTTTCGTAAAGAAGAATACCCCTTTATTGATCAAGTGCTGCAGTGGAAGGCTGAAGCTGAGGAACGATATTCTGTTAAACTGACTGATTTTCTTGATCCAAGAGAGCAGGATATCGCTGAAAGCATGATTGGAAAAGGCTCGGAGGCTTCCCTGGCTTTCTGGGGAGGCTCTTCTTTTTCTGAGAGAAAAAGAGCATTAATCTATCCTTCTTATTTTGTACCCGAGAAAAAGGATTTTGAAGTTTCTGTATTGGAAATTCACTATCCAGCAAAGTTTGTAACGATGGAGCATCGAGACGTTCTCGGCTCTCTGATGAACCTTGGAATGAAGAGAGGAAAGTTTGGTGATATCCTTCAAAACAAGGACAGGATGCAGATCGTTGTTGCAGGCGATGTGAGCGACTACGTCTGCCTTAACTTAGAGCGAATCGGAAAAGCGAGTGTTAAGCTGAAAGAAGTGTCTGAAAATGATCTCATTGAATCAGACGAGATTTATGAAATGAAAGAAGGAACAGTTTCTTCATTGCGGCTTGACGTGGTTCTCTCTGAGATCTATGGGCTTTCTCGGTCAAAAGTCAGCCCTCTCATTCAAGGGTCGAAAGCAAAGGTCAATTGGAGGGTTACTGAAGAAGTGTCTTTCCCAGTTGAACCTGGAGATTATTTATCTTTAAGAGGATACGGCAGGAGCAAACTGATCGCTGTGGAAGGTAAGACAAAGAAAGACAGATGGCGGGTAAGGTACGGAGTTTTACAATAAATTATACAGTTTAGAAGGATTGGCATTACAATTGTCGAAACTAGGTAATTAATAGAAAGCATCATTAGCGGAGGTGGCGGAAATGCCTTTAACACCATTGGATATTCATAATAAAGAGTTTACCCGGGGATTTCGGGGTTATAATGAAGATGAGGTCAACGATTTTCTTGATCAAGTAATTAAAGATTATGAATCAGTGATCCGCGAAAGAAGAGAACTGGAAGAAACCGTAGAAAAGCTTGAAGAGAAGCTTTCCTATTTTAAAAACATTGAAGAAACATTGAACAAATCTATTCTTGTTGCTCAGGAAACAGGCGAGGAAGTTAAACGAAGCGCAACAAAAGAAGCAAGGCTGATCGTAAAGGAAGCGGAAAAGAACGCGGACCGAATTATCAATGAATCGCTGGCTAAATCCCGAAAAATCGCGATGGAGATCGAAGAATTGAAAAAGCAGTCTTCTGTTTATCGCACCCGTTTCCGCATGCTCATCGAAGCTCAGCTGGAAATGCTGAAGAATGAGGATTGGGATGCTCTTCAGCCTGCAGAACGTGGTGAAGAATACGAACTGGAGATGAAATAGAACGCTTGACGTTTTTTCGTCCTAAGCATATAATTCTTTAAAGATTATTATATTTCGGCAACGATGAAAGGGAAAGTATGTAGAGAATCCATTTTTCAAGTAAGCGAGCTGGTGATGGTGGAAGACCGGTAAATGGACTGTACAGAAGATCACCCCGGAGTTTCCAGGCTGAACCTGCACTAAGTAAGCCTGGCGTTCTTTCACGATACGATTGCAAAGCGGGTTTCTTTCATTTTGAAACCTATTAGGGTGGTACCACGGGTGGCCTTCTCGTCCCTTCACAGTGACGAGAAGGCCTTTTTGTATGCATGTGAGCAGTTGGAAATGATTTTTTCGATAGATGTAGGAGGAAAAATATGAATTACAAAGACACGTTATTAATGCCTAAAACAGAATTTCCGATGCGGGGCAATCTTCCTCAGCGTGAACCGGAAGTTCAAGCCAAATGGGAAGATCTGAATATTTACAATAAAGTGCAGGAACATACGAAAGGGCGACCTTCCTTCATTCTTCATGACGGGCCTCCTTATGCCAATGGAGATATCCATGTAGGGCATGCTGAGAATAAGATCTTAAAAGATATGATCGTCCGTTATAAATCCATGACAGGCTATCATGCACCATACGTTCCTGGCTGGGATACACATGGCCTTCCAATTGAAACCGCCTTAACCAAGAGCGGAAAAGTAAAAAGAAAAGAGATGTCGGTTGCAGAATTCCGTAAACGGTGTGAAGAATATGCTCTGACACAAGTGGATCGCCAGCGGAATCAGTTTAAACGACTGGGAGTACGCGGAGATTGGGAGAATCCGTACATCACCCTGAACAAAGCGTATGAAGCCCGTCAGATCGAAGTATTTGGCGAAATGGTGAAAAGAGGATTCATCTACAAAGGATTGAAGCCTGTTTATTGGTCTCCATCATCTGAATCTGCATTAGCAGAAGCAGAGATCGAATATTATGACAAACGTTCAGCATCTATCTATGTTGCGTTCCCGGTGAAAGACGGAAAAGACGTACTTGATCAAGACGTAAGCATCGTCATCTGGACCACGACACCATGGACCATTCCGGCAAACCTCGGTATTTCCGTTCATCCTGATCTTGACTATGTCGTTGTTGAGGCAGAGGGGAGAAAGCTTCTAGTGGCACAGGCGCTAGTCGAGCAGCTGGAAAAAGAATTAGAATGGACGAATGTGACGGTTTCTAAAACCGTAAAAGGTAAAGATCTTGAACATATTGTTGCACAGCATCCTCTTTATGACCGTGAATCCCTCGTCATGCTTGGTGACCATGTCACGACTGATGCAGGTACTGGGTGTGTCCATACAGCACCCGGACACGGGGAAGATGACTTCCTTGTCGGTAAAAAATACGGACTAGAAGTGCTCTGCCCAGTCGATGACCGTGGTGTTATGACAAGTGAAGCTCCTGGATTTGAAGGCATGTTTTATGATGAAGCTAACAAGCCAATCACACAGAAGCTGGAGGAGGCTGGCGCGCTCTTAAAGCTGTCCTTCATCACCCACTCATACCCGCATGACTGGAGAACGAAAAAACCGGTAATCTTCAGGGCTACTGCTCAATGGTTCGCTTCTATTAAAGGAATGCGTGAAGAGATGCTGGACGCTATTAAAGAAGTGAACTGGATTCCTAACTGGGGCGAAACAAGACTGTTTAACATGATCAAAGACCGTGAAGACTGGTGTATTTCAAGACAGCGTGCATGGGGAGTTCCTATTCCGGTGTTCTATGCAGAAAACGGTGAACCGATCATGACGGAAGAAACAATCGCGCATGTTGTAAAACTGTTCCGTGAACACGGATCGAATATTTGGTTCGAACGAGATGCAAAAGAACTGCTTCCTGAAGGATTCACGTCTGATCACAGTCCGAACGGCAGGTTCTCTAAAGAAACAGACATCATGGACGTATGGTTTGATTCTGGATCTTCTCACTGGAGTGTTCTTGAAGAACGCGAAGATCTAAGCCGTCCGGCTGATCTCTATCTGGAAGGTTCTGACCAGTACCGCGGATGGTTTAACTCATCTCTTTCCACATCAGTAGCGATCACAGGCAAGGCACCGTACAAATCGGTTCTTAGCCATGGTTTTGTTCTTGATGGTGAAGGAAGAAAAATGAGTAAGTCCATCGGCAACGTAATGGATCCAATAAAAGTCATGAACCAGCTTGGCGCTGACATTATCCGCCTATGGGTATCTTCTGTGGACTATCAGGCAGATGTCAGAGTGTCCGATGATATTTTGAAACAAGTAGCTGAAGTTTACCGCAAAATCCGTAATACACTGCGCTTCTTGCTTGGAAACCTTAATGGGTTTGATCCGAAAGTAAACGCTGTTCCTTTTGAAGAACTTGGCAAGATCGATCAATACATGCTCGTTAAACTCAATAAACTGATCGACCGGGTAAAGAAATCTTATGATGAGTACCAGTTCCTGTCTGTTTATAACGCGATCCATAATTTCTGTACCATCGATCTGTCATCATTCTACCTTGATATTGCTAAGGATACTCTCTACATTCAGTCAGAGGACGATATTAAACGCAGAAGCATACAGACCGTACTTTATGAAGCACTGATGGCGATCACAAAATTGACAGCTCCAATTCTTGCCCACACGGCAGACGAAGTTTGGAACTACATTCCTGGTGTTACAGAGGAAAGTGTTCAATTAACAACCATGCCGGACTCTGTCACTTATCCTGGCGAAGACCAATTGATGAAAGACTGGGATCTGTTTATGGATCTTCGTGATGAAGTATTAAAAGCACTTGAGGAAGCAAGAAATGCTAAATTAATCGGGAAGTCCCTTACAGCGTCTATCACCCTGTATCCTGCAGAAAATGTGAAGAGCTGGCTTGAAAATGTAGAGGACCTTAATAAACTGTTTATTGTTTCAGAGGCAGTGATTGGCGGTTTTAGAGATGATGCTCCTGAAAGGGCAGTAAAATATGATCACTTGGCGGTTTCTGTTAAGCCTGCTGAAGGCGAAACGTGTGAGCGCTGCTGGGTTGTAACACCAGAAGTTGGTTCTGATGAAAAACACCCTACACTTTGTGCATCGTGTGCAGAGATTGTAACTAAAAATTATGAAAACTAAATAGTGAATAAAGAATAGCTGTCTTTCTGACGACGCAATCATTGCGGCTTGAGGAGGACGGCTTTTTTTAGGCTATTTTCTGCTTTTTGTATGGACATTCACCTAACCACTTGCTTTGAATAATGTAAAAGCAAGGAGGCTGAGTATGGAACGGTTATATGACAAGGAGAGAGCATCTGTACTGCTTGACGATTGGAAAAGGAATGCATTCCATGCTTTTCATAGCAAGATGACGAATCATGAACTTAAATTTCCCTGCATTCCCGCCATTCAAGGGTATCAGCTCGGCCATATCCGTTATGGTTTCGCACCCCGTCCAGAAAGCAGGGAAGCTTCTGAAGCCTTTGCAGAACTGCTGGATTCATATGGAAAGTGCTCCCGTGAAACCGGCCTTTATTCGGCTCTTGTTGTTTTCTTTAATAATGATCCGGCTCATCCTGAAGAGTATCAAACGGTAAATACGTACGAAGAAGTTTTTTGGGACTTGATGAAAAGAACTTCATCGCTTGACAAAAAACCTTGGCCGGCACATATTTCAAATGATCCAGAGGATGCTACCTGGGAGTTTTGTTATGGATTGGAACAATATTTCGTATTTTGCGGAACACCCGTACATGTGAAAAGGTACAGCCGTTACTTTCCCTTTTTTATGCTCGCTCTTACACCGAGGTGGGTGCTTTCCTGTTTCAATGAAGACCAGAGAAAGGCAGAAAAGATGTCTGAATGGATCAGGGATCGACTGTCAACCTATGATACTGCCCCAATCCACCCTGAATTAAAAAAGTATGGAGATGCCGAAAATAAAGAATGGAAACAATATTATTTAAGGGATGATGAGACGGCAGCCTCGTCCTGTCCGTTTCATCATCTATGGAAGCAAAGTTCAGAAGCAAAAAGAGATACATGAGTGTGAGTAGCTGAAAAAGCAGGATAGTACCTGCTTTTTTCTGCATACTGATGCTTAAGGCGATGATAAGCTAAATAATTTAGTCTTTGGATTGTGCTTGGCCTTCAGCCTGTGCTAAAATTTGAAAGTATAAACTTAGGAATCGGAGGAAACAAAGTGTACTATTATCTTCTTGCACTTTTGGTGCTTGGCCTCGACCAGGTGACAAAATGGTGGATCGTTAAAAACATGCATTATGGACAAAGTATTACGGTCATAGAAAATGTTTTTTACATAACCTCACATCGGAACAGAGGAGCTGCCTTCGGTATTCTGCAAAATCAGATGTGGTTTTTTGTCATCATTACGATCGCTGTTATCGCTGCGGTCATCTATTATATGCAGAAGCACGCTAAACATCAGCCGTTGCTGCGAACAGCGCTTGGTCTTGTGCTCGGGGGAGCAACCGGGAACTTTTTAGACCGTATCATCAGGAAAGAGGTCGTTGACTTCCTGGACGTCAAGATATCGAACTATAACTATCCGATATTCAATGTGGCCGATTCCGCACTGGTTATTGGTGTCATACTAATATTTATTCAAACATTAATGGAAAGCAAGAATAAGAAGGAGAACATGAATGGAGCACATCGAGGTTAAAATAGAGGAAGAACAACAGTCTGAGCGAATTGATAAGGTGGTAACTTCCATTGAATCAGACTGGTCGCGGTCTCAAGTCCAAAATTGGGTGAAGGACGGCATGGTAACGGTCAACGGCAAAACGGTCAAGACCAATTACAAATGCAGTGCAGGGGATATTATCTCCATCAAGATTCCCGAACCGACAATCTTGGATGTTGAAGCAGAAGAATTGAATCTTGATATTGTCTATGAGGATTCCGACGTGCTAGTCGTGAATAAGCCAAGAGGAATGGTGGTTCATCCGGCTCCTGGAAATTATTCAGGTACTCTCGTTAATGGTCTCATGGCCCATTGCAAGGATTTATCAGGTATAAACGGGGTTCTTCGGCCTGGCATCGTCCATCGTATTGACAAAGATACCACGGGTCTTTTGATGGTTGCTAAAAATGATATGGCCCATGAATCTTTAGTGAGCCAGCTAAAAGCAAAGACTACGACACGGAAATACAAAGCCATTGTTCATGGCGTCATGCCTCACGACAAGGGAACCATTGATGCACCGATCGGGCGTGATAAAAGTGACCGCCAAAAGATGACGGTTACGGATGAAAACAGCAGAGACGCGGTAACCCATTTTAATGTTCTGGAAAAGTTCAATGATTTTACATTTGTTGAATGCCAGCTGGAAACAGGCAGAACACACCAGATTCGTGTACATCTGAAATATATCGGTTTTCCTCTTGCAGGAGATCCGAAATATGGCCCCAAAAAGACGCTTGATATCAATGGACAAGCCCTCCATGCAGGTTTGATCGGTTTTGAACATCCTCGCACAAAGGAATATATGGAATTTGAAGTTCCTCTTCCAGAAGATATGGAACAGCTGCTCGACAATCTACGACGGAAAATGGGTTGACAGCCTCCTTCCTTTCTGTAATAATAAGGTCAAATGAATAGTCCTTTAACAACAGTCCCGTGAGGCTGAGAAGGAAAACGGATTTAGGCTGCAGACCTAACTATGTCCTCTCGCCCATACGGTGAGGGGACTTTTTTTATGGGCCGCTTAAAGGATAAGCATTAACGAACAAAAAAGAAGGTGACAAGTCATGCAAAAGGCAGTCATTATGGATGAACAGGCGATCCGCCGGGCACTGACAAGGATTGCTCATGAGATCATTGAACGGAACAAAGGAATTGAAAATGTGGTCCTGGTAGGCATTAAAACAAGAGGTGAATATTTGGCGAAGCGCCTTGCAGAACGAATTCAGAACATTGAGGGGAAACCAGTCAAGGTGGGAGACATCGATATCACCCTTTACCGTGACGACCTTAAAGTAAAGACCGAGAATCTTGAACCTGAATTAAAAGGAACAGATATTCCTGTGGATATTGCCAATAAAAAAGTAATATTGGTGGATGATGTTCTGTTCACAGGCAGAACGGTAAGAGCGGCGATGGACGCCGTCATGGACATCGGCCGCCCTGCTTCGATCCAGCTGGCTGTCCTCATCGACAGAGGCCACCGCGAACTTCCGATAAGGGCTGATTATGTCGGCAAGAATGTACCAACATCAAATAATGAAATCATTTCTGCTTCCTTAGCAGAGGTCGATGGAGCTGATGAAGTATCCATCCACGAAAATAATAAATAGCGCACGTCCCTTTAAATCGAGTCCAGAGAGACTAGCAAGGGAGGTATGGATAGACAGGCTGCACAAATAGGCAGACCTGTGTATTCAGCACTACCTCCTTCACTTGCAAAGGAGGTATTTTTTATGGATAAAAACAGAAATAATGAAAATACAGATCAACAGGAAACACGCCATGCCATACTGGATGTGCATGAAGTACCGAAAATTCACCAATGGCTGACGTTAAGCCTGCAGCACCTATTTGCCATGTTCGGTGCTACGGTTCTTGTACCATTCCTGGTTAAACTGGATCCAGGGGTCGCACTGGTCTCAAGCGGTTTGGCAACATTGGCTTACTTGCTGGTGACAAAAGGCCAGATTCCCGCTTACCTTGGTTCATCCTTTGCGTTCATCACTCCAATCATTACCGTTAAAATGCTGGGCGGACCTGAAGCCGCGATGGTCGGAAGCTTTCTTGCCGGGCTTGTTTACGGAGCAGTAGCTTTGATCATTAAAACAAGCGGGTTGAAATGGCTGATGAGAATTATGCCCCCCGTTGTAGTCGGTCCTGTCATTATCGTTATTGGACTGGGGCTCGCCAATACAGCAGTTAAAATGGCAATGAACAATCCACATACAAACGAGTATAGCTTGTCCTACTTTTCAGTCGCTTTGTTCACACTGGCTGTCACGATCATTTGCTCGATGTATTTAAAAGGAATCTTTGGAATCATCCCCATCCTGATCGGTATCATCGCCGGATATCTCTTTGCCTTTGCGAGGGGGATGGTGGATTTGTCGAAAGTAAAGCAAGCTAGTCTCATCGATGCACCAGACTTCATGTTTCCGTTTGTATCCTACACACCGCATTTTTCCTGGTCGATCGCATTTATCATGATGCCGGTGGCTACAGTTACAATCGCCGAGCATATCGGGCATCAGCTTGTACTGAGCAAGGTTGTCGGCCGAAACTTTTTAGAAAAACCAGGTCTGCATCGCTCCATCCTCGGTGACGGCATCGGGGTAATGATCGGTTCTTTCATAGGTGGACCCCCAGTGACCACATATGGTGAAAACATAGGAGTCTTGGCCATCACGAGAGTGTTTTCCGTTTTCGTTATCGGGGGAGCGGCAGTGACGGCCATCTGCTTCGGGTTTTCAGGAAAGGTCACTGCACTTATCAGCTCTGTACCAACACCGGTCATGGGCGGTGTTTCCATCCTTCTCTTTGGGATCATTGCTTCATCGGGGCTCAGGATGCTGATTGATAATCAAATTGATTTTGGAAACAAACGAAACCTGATCATCTCTTCCGTCATCCTTGTTACAGGGATCGGGGGAGCGGTCCTCCAATTTAGTGAAACTCTGCAGATCACCGGCATGGCGCTGGCCACTTTGATCGGTGTGTTCTTAAATCTTGTCCTTCCAGGACGAGAAGATGATTCTGAACTACTGAATAAGATGTTCGGAGTATCTGAAAACGACCCAGCTGCATAATGAACACCTTTTAAATGAGTCCGAGAGGCTTAGAAGGGTGAACCAGTTTGAAGAGCGTATACGCTTCTTCAAATCTGGCTGCACCCTGACAAGAAAACGTCAGGGTGTTTTTTTAGGAAAAATTCAAAAGGAGCTGATACTATGAAAAATTTACTCACGATGAAAGATCTGTCAGTTCTAGAGATCGAACAGATCCTGCATGATGCACACGCGTTTGCCAAAGGAGAGCGATGGCAGCCGGAAGGCCAGACGTTCACAGCCAACCTGTTTTTTGAACCGAGCACGAGAACGAGAATGAGCTTTGAAGCAGCCGAACGGAAATTAGGACTGGATGTATTAAACCTTGACTGCGCCTTCTCGAGCACCCAAAAAGGGGAAACTCTTTACGATACGGTCAGAACACTTGAAGAAATCGGTGCGGCTGCCGCAGTTATCCGGCACAGTAAAGACCGGTACTTTGATGAACTGGCCGGCAGAGTGGGAATTCCGATCATCAATGCAGGTGACGGATGCGGAAACCATCCTACCCAGTCATTGCTTGACTTGCTCACCATCCAGCAGGAATTCATCGTCCTGCAGGGGTTAAAGGTAGTTATCGTCGGTGACATCAGGCATAGCCGTGTTGCGAAATCCAATGCGGAAATTCTAGTTCGTCTAGGCGCAAAAGTTTATTTTTCAGGACCGAGAGAATGGTATGACAGTGAACTGGGTGAGAATGGCTATCTTACGATGGATGAAGCGGTTGAAACAGCAGATGTACTCATGCTGCTGCGGATTCAGCACGAACGCCATGATAACAAGAGCGGCATGACGGCTGATCAGTATCACGAAAAGTACGGATTGACCGTTAAACGGGAAAAAAGAATGAAAGACCATGCCATCATCATGCATCCCGCCCCTGTAAACCGGGGAGTAGAGATTGCCGACGAACTTGTGGAATGTGATCGTTCAAGAATTTTTAAGCAGATGAACAATGGAATTTTTGTCAGAATGGCGGTTCTTAAATGGGCGCTGGAAACCAATTCAAAGGAGGAAACAAAGAATGGGCATCTTGTTAAAGGGTGGTAAAGTACTGACTGGGACAAACGGTTTAAAAGTACAGGACATTTTAATCGAGGATACAAAAATAGCAGATCTGGGCGAGTCACTGCCTGAAGAAGGCCATAAGGTGATTGACGTGTCAGGGAATCTGGTTACTCCGGGACTTATCGATCTCCATGTCCATTTGCGGGAGCCTGGCGGAGAACATAAAGAAACGATTGAAACAGGAACAAAAGCAGCTGCAAGAGGAGGATTTACGACAGTTGCCGCCATGCCGAACACTAAACCGGTGCCTGACAACGCTGCACAGCTTCAATGGGTGAATGAAAAGATCAAAGAGACAGCTTCGGTTCGTATTCTTCCATATGCTTCGATCACAACCAGGCAGGCAGGCAAGGAGCTTACTGATTTTGAAGCGTTAAAAAACAAAGGTGCGTTTGCCTTTACAGATGATGGAGTAGGTGTCCAGTCGGCGGACATGATGCTTCAGGCGATGAGGCTGGCTAAACAGAGCGATGCGGTTATCGTTGCTCACTGTGAAGAGAACACACTAATTCATAAAGGATTGGTACATAAAGGAGATTTTGCAGAAAAACATGGACTAAATGGAATCCCTTCCGTATGCGAAGCGGTTCAAATTGCCAGGGATGTTCTTCTGGCAGAGGCAGCTGGAGCCCGCTATCACGTCTGCCATGTGAGTACGAAAGAGTCTGTTCGTGTGATAAAAGATGCGAAGGCAGCAGGAATCAAAGTAACAGCTGAAGTAACTCCGCATCACTTGCTATTGTGTGATGAAGATATACCAGGATTAGACACGAATTATAAGATGAATCCTCCGCTGAGAGGAAATGAAGACAGAAAAGCGCTGATTGAAGCCTATAAATCCGGGGTTATTGATTTTCTGGCGACTGATCATGCGCCTCATAGCAAAGATGAGAAAGACCAGGGAATGGAACTTGCTCCTTTCGGTATCGTTGGTCTGGAAACAGCCTTCCCGCTTCTATACACCAATCTTGTTCAAAAGGGAGTTTTGACCCTGCAGGAACTGGTTGACGGGTTTACGCGGAAGCCAGCTGATTCGTTCAATCTTCCTTACGGAAGATTGGAGATTGGAGCGGAGGCGGACCTGACGGTGATCGACTTAAATCATGAAGAAAAAATAGATCCTGAAAACTTTGTTTCAAAAGGAAAGAATACACCGTTTGCAGGCTGGAGCTGCAAAGGATGGCCCGTACTTACGATTGTAGAAGGCAGCTTTAAGTATGAAAAGGAGAGTGTAAACGCATGAAACGGATTCTGGTTTTAGAAGACGGTACCGTATTTCACGGAGAAGGATTTGGTAGTGCAATCGATCAGGAAGGCGAAGTTGTCTTTAATACAGGGATGACGGGCTATCAGGAGATCTTGTCCGACCCTTCCTATTGCGGACAAATCGTGACACTGACATACCCGATGATCGGAAACTACGGCGTTAACCGCCAGGACTTTGAATCCATCTCACCTGCTGTTCACGGACTGATCGTCAACGAAGCGTGTTCGATGCCCAGCCACTATCAGTCCCTCGGGACGCTTGACGAACTGTTAAAAGCAAAAAATATACCGGGCCTAATGGGAATCGATACAAGAAAGCTAACTCGTTTAATCCGGAAACATGGAACGCTGAAAGGCAAGATTGCTTCAGCTGAGGCTGATACAGCTGCCATCGTAGAAGAGCTTAAATCTGCGCCGCTTAAAACGGACCATGTTCAATCTGTTTCTACGAAAACACCTTATCATCTCCCAAACACAGGTCGAAGGGTCGTCGTAGTGGATTATGGGGCAAAAAGCGGGATCTTAAGAGAACTGTCACAGCGCAGCTGCGATGTGGTTGTGGTTCCCTACAATACAACAGCAGAGGAGATCTTACTGCTGAATCCAGACGGTATTCTTTTAAGCAATGGCCCTGGAGACCCTAAGGATGTGCCGGAAGCCCTTCATATGATCACCAGCATTCTGGAAGAAGAAATCCCGCTGTTTGGGATTTGCTTAGGCCACCAGCTGTTCGCGCTGGCAATGGGAGCAAATACAGAAAAACTGAAATTTGGCCATCGCGGCTCAAACCATCCTGTAAAAGACCTACAGACAGGAAAAATAACAATGACGGCACAGAACCACGGGTATACAGTCAGCCCCGAAACCCTTGCCGGAACGGAGCTTAGATTAACGCATACCGCTGTCAATGACGGAACTGTCGAAGGATTGGGACACAAAGTAAAACCCGCAATTTCAGTGCAATACCATCCAGAAGCCTCACCAGGTCCTATGGATGCCAATCCGCTGTTTGAAAAGTTCATGAACATGATGGAAACTACCAAGGAAGAGGGGAAAGAAATATGCCTAAACGCTTAGACATTAAAAAAATACTTGTGATCGGATCAGGTCCGATCGTCATTGGACAAGCTGCAGAGTTTGATTATGCCGGTACACAGGCTTGCCAGGCGTTAAAAGAAGAAGGCTATGAAGTTATCCTTGTCAACTCCAATCCGGCGACCATCATGACCGATACCTCGATGGCAGACAAAGTTTTCATAGAGCCGCTTACGGTTCCATTTGTCAGCCGGATTATCCGCCAGGAACGCCCAGATGGACTTTTAGCCACACTTGGCGGACAGACAGGCTTAAACCTTGCTGTGGAATTGTCAGAGAGCGGCATTCTTGAAGAATGCAATGTGGAACTGCTTGGAACAACACTTTCAAGCATTCAACAGGCAGAAGATCGTGAACTTTTCAGAGGGCTGATGAATGAATTGAACGAACCGGTGCCGGAGAGCGAGATTATCCGTACGTATGAAGAGGCAGCAGCATTTACGGCAGAAATCGGCTATCCCGTGATCATTCGCCCAGCTTTCACCCTCGGTGGGACAGGCGGGGGAATTGCCAGTGATGAAGAGGAACTGAAAGAAATCGTAACGAGCGGCTTGCTTGCCAGCCCTGTACACCAGGTCTTGCTTGAAAAGAGCATTGCCGGATTCAAAGAAATTGAGTATGAAGTGATGCGTGACAGCAACGACACATCCATCGTTGTCTGCAACATGGAAAACATCGATCCTGTCGGCATCCATACCGGGGATTCAATCGTAGTTGCACCAAGCCAGACGCTGAGCGACAGAGATTACCAGCTTTTAAGAAACGCTTCTCTCAAGATTATTCAGGCATTAAAGATAGAGGGAGGATGCAATGTCCAGCTTGCTCTCGATCCTGACAGCAGCAACTATTACATTATTGAAGTAAATCCAAGGGTAAGCCGGTCGTCTGCGCTAGCCTCAAAAGCAACAGGTTATCCCATTGCCAAGATCGCAGCTAAAATTGCTGTCGGCTACACACTGGATGAGATCAAAAACCCGGTCACAGGCTCCACTTACGCAAGTTTTGAACCGGCACTAGATTACATCGTAACAAAGATTCCGAGATGGCCGTTTGATAAATTTGAAGGAGCAAACCGAAAGCTCGGTACCCAGATGAAAGCAACGGGAGAAGTGATGGCGATCGGAAGGAATTTGGAAGAGTCATTGCTGAAGGCGGTCCGATCGCTTGAAACAAAATGCTATCATCTTGAAATCAGCAATCCGAAGCAGACAAGAGAAGAATTGATCCCAGTACTGGTCAGCGCAGACGATGAGCGTTTATACCATATCGCACAAGGTTTCAGAATCGGAATGACGGTAAGGGACATTTGGGAGCTGACGAAGATCGATGTTTTCTTCCTTGAAAAGATCAAAGGAATCATTGACCTTGAGCAGAAAGTGCTTAACAAAGTTGGTGATTTAGGATTGCTGCGTGCCGCAAAAGAAAAGGGCTTCAGCGATGTATGGCTGGCGAAAGCCTGGAACATGCCTGAGAAAGAAATCTATGAACTTAGAATGAAGAAGGATATCAAGCCTGTGTACAAGATGGTAGACACATGTGCGGCAGAGTTTGAGTCTGAAACGCCATATTACTATGGAACATACGGTGAAGAAAATGAATCGTTACGAACAGAAAGAGAAAGCGTCCTTGTTCTCGGTTCCGGGCCGATCCGGATCGGTCAGGGCATCGAATTCGACTATGCGACCGTGCACACGGTCTGGGCGATCAAAGAAGCCGGCTATGAAGCGATCATCATCAATAACAATCCAGAAACAGTGTCCACAGACTTCAGTACATCGGATAAGCTTTATTTTGAACCGTTAACCGTTGAAGACGTGATGCATGTCATCGATCAAGAAAATCCAAAGGGAGTGATTGTCCAGTTTGGCGGGCAGACGGCCATCAATCTTGCGGATGCTTTGCATGAGCGAGGGGTAGCCATCCTTGGAACCTCACTTGACAACATGGATAGAGCAGAAGACAGAGACCGGTTTGAACAGGCGATGAAAGAATTGAACATTCCTCAGCCGGAAGGAGAAACAGCGTTTTCTGTCAAAGAAGCACAGGTTATTGCAGAGAGAATTGGCTATCCGGTCCTCGTTAGGCCGTCCTACGTTCTGGGAGGCAGAGCGATGGAAATCGTCTATAAAGAAAAAGAACTTCTTCAATACATGGAGAATGCGGTGAGAGTAAATCCTGAACATCCTGTCTTGATCGACCGTTACCTTGAGGGCAAAGAAGTAGAAGTTGACGCGATATCCGATGGAGATGATGTATTCATTCCAGGAATAATGGAGCACATCGAACGTGCGGGCGTTCACTCCGGTGACTCCATTGCCGTCTATCCGCCTCAGCGATTGACGCCTGAACAGAAAGATAAAATTATCGAACGTACGATCTCAATGGCAAGAGGCCTCGGAATCATCGGACTTCTTAACATCCAGTTCGTGCTGCATGGCGAAGAGGTCTATGTATTGGAAGTCAATCCAAGATCAAGCCGAACGGTACCTTTCTTGAGCAAGATTACAGGTATTCCGATGGCCAACCTGGCAACCAAAGTGATTCTTGGAACACCACTGAAAGAACTGGGCTACGAAACAGGCTATGCTCCAGAAAAAGAAGAAGTTTTCGTTAAAGTACCCGTGTTTTCTTTTGCCAAAATGCGCCGGGTGGATACGTACTTAAGTCCGGAGATGAAGTCCACTGGAGAAGTGATGGGAAGAGATACCACGCTGCAAAAGGCGCTATATAAAGGACTTGTGGCTTCAGGAATGAAAATGCCGACATATGGATCTGTACTGTTCACCGTAGCAGATAAAGACAAACCAGAAGCGCTCCGCCTGATGAAGCGTTTCTACGAAATCGGCTATACGATCATGGCGACAGAAGGAACAGCGAACTATTTGAAAGAGCAGCAGATCCCTGTGACGGTTGTTCACAAGATCGGAAGCAAGGAAAGAAACCTGCTTGATGTGATCCGCCAGGGCGAAGCGCAATTTGTCGTCAACACGCTGACGAAAGGAAAAGTTCCTGCACGCGATGGATTCCGCATACGAAGAGAATCGTCCGAAAACGGAGTGGTGTGTTTAACAAGTCTTGATACTGCAGAAGCCTTGCTTGGTGTCCTTGAGTCCTTGACCTTTACAGCCAGACAAATGCCAGCTTTTGAAAAGGATCGTGTTCTCATATGAAAAAGGAACTGGTAGAAGTAGTTTCTCAGAAGGAGATTGCTCGTCACATTTTTGAACTGAAAGTACAGGGAAATGTTGTTAAGGAAATGACTTCTCCCGGCCAGTTTGTCCACATACGAGTCACTGACACATTTCAGCCTTTGCTCAGAAGGCCGATTTCTATCTGTGATGTGGACCTGGATAGCCGGACCCTGACGATGCTTTACCGCAAAGAGGGCACGGGTACCGCTTTGCTCAGCCAAAAAAAGGAGGGCGAGAAGATCGATCTTCTCGGACCGTTAGGAAACGGGTTTCCTCTGGACGAGCTCTCCCAAGGACAGACAGCGCTGCTTGTCGGCGGGGGTATCGGTGTGCCTCCCTTGTACTATCTGGCAAAAAAACTGCGCAGCCAAGGAATCAATGTGATATCCGTACTTGGATTCCAATCTGCAGAAGACGGATTTTACAGTGAGAAATTCGCCGAGCTAGGAGAAGCATATGTTTCAACGGTGGATGGATCTCAAGGGACTAAAGGGTTTGTAACAAATGTGATAAAAAACAAAGATTTACATTATGACCTGCTGTTTTCGTGCGGACCCACTGTAATGCTAAAAGCTTTGGAACAGCAGGTGCCTTCAGCTGATGGTTACTTCTCTTTAGAAGAACGGATGGGCTGCGGAATCGGAGCTTGTTTCGCCTGTGTTTGCCATGTGAATGGAGGGCTTCCGTCAGACTATGTGAAAGTATGCAGCAATGGTCCGGTATTCCCGATTGGTGAGGTGGTATTATGAAACGTCTTGAGGTAAGTCTGCCAGGTTTAAAAATGAAGAATCCGATCATGCCTGCTTCAGGATGTTTTGGATTCGGCCGTGAATATGCAGGATTTTATGATCTGTCAGTCCTTGGGGCTGCTGCCATTAAGGCAGCCACCGTTGAAGCGAGGTTCGGCAATCCTACACCAAGGGTGGCCGAAACCCATAGCGGGATGCTCAACGCGATAGGATTGCAGAATCCTGGTGTGGATCAAATCATGGAAAAAGAACTGCCTTTTCTTAAATCGTATGACCTTCCGATCGTTGCCAATATCGCTGGATCAACAGAAGAAGATTACTGTGAAGCAGCAGAGAAGATGTCCAGCCATCCTCAAGTCTCTGTTTTGGAGCTGAATATATCATGTCCGAACGTAAAAGAAGGCGGCATTCAGTTTGGAACGGACGCGAGAACAGCAGCCGCACTGACAAAAAGAGTGAAAGCCGTCTCGTCCAAGCCGGTGTATGTTAAATTGTCTCCAAACGTTGCAAATATTGCCGAGATGGCAATAGCGGTAGAGGAAGCTGGGGCGGATGGTCTTTCCATGATCAACACGCTTTTAGGTATGAGAATCGATTTGAAAACACGAAAACCGATTTTAGCCAATAAAACTGGCGGGTTGTCAGGACCAGCGATCAAGCCAGTGGCGATCCGCATGATCCATGAGGTGAGCCAGGCGGTATCCATCCCGATCATTGGAATGGGAGGCGTCAGCTGTGCGGAGGATGTGATCGAATTCATGCTGGCCGGTGCTTCTGCAGTCGCGGTCGGAACGGCGAACTTTGTAGATCCGTTCATCTGCCCGGATATTATTTCACAATTGCCGGAATTGCTTGAGAAAATGAACGTCAGCCATATCAGAGAAATAATCGGAGGGAGCTGGAGGGAATGCGAAGTCCCGTCATTATCGCGCTAGATTATCCGGGTAAAAAAGAAGTAGAAGCGTTTATTGAACCATTTGAAGGGCAAGAGGCCTGGGTAAAAGTAGGGATGGAGCTGTTCTATGGAGAGGGACCTCAACTGGTCTCTTATCTGAAAGAAAAAAAGTTCCGGATCTTTCTTGATTTAAAGCTTCATGATATTCCGACAACGGTCCGAAAAGCGATGGAACGAATTGCCGCTCTCGGAGTCGATATGGTAAACGTTCATGCAGCCGGGGGGCGAGAAATGATGAGAGGTGCCATCGAAGGGCTGGAAGCTGTAGCAGGTCCAGAAAAGCGTCCTCTCTGCATCGCGGTGACCCAGTTAACCAGTACATCGTCACAGATGCTCAAGGATGAATTGCTGATCGGCGAATCCATGGAGTGGGCGGTCAGCCATTATGCAAAGCTTGCGAAAGAAAGCGGGCTTGATGGCGTGGTTTGTTCACCGCTTGAGGTGCCATACATCAAGAGGGTCTGCGGTCAAGAATTTCTAGCCGTAACTCCCGGGATCAGGCTTAAAGATGATGATAAGAACGATCAGAAGAGAACCGCTGACCCTGCAGTAGCCAAAGAGCTAGGATCTGATTACATTGTGGTGGGAAGAAGCATTACCGGGTCTCTTGATCCATTGCAAACATACGTAAATATCGAAAAAGAATGGGGGATTTTACATGAAACAACAAATCGCTAAAGACCTGCTTTCCATTGAAGCCATTACACTTTCGGTGGAACATCCGTATACTTGGTCATCTGGAATGAAATCTCCTATCTATTGTGACAACCGCCTGACACTCTCCTATCCAAACGTGCGCAATGAGATCGCAGAAGGATTGAAGAACCTTGTTCTAGAGCATTTTCCGGAAACGAACATGATCGCGGGAACAGCAACAGCCGGGATTCCGCATGCGGCACTGCTTGCAGACCGTCTTGACCTTCCGATGAGCTATGTGAGGAGCAGTGCAAAGTCTCACGGAAAAGGCAAACAGATCGAAGGGAAAGCGGAAGCCGGAATGAACGTGGTAGTGGTCGAAGATCTGGTTTCAACTGGAGGGAGCGTCATTACTGCCGTTCAGGCACTTAGGGAAGCAGGCTGCAATGTTCTTGGAGTTGTTGCGGTCTTTTCTTACGAACTTGCCAAAGGGGCGGATAATCTGGCAGCCAACAACATAAACGTGCAAACTCTCACCGATTTTAGTACATTAATAGAAACAGCCTCTGTGGAAGGCTATATTTCTAAAGATGATCTCTCGTATTTGCTCTCTTGGAAAGAAAATCCGGAGAACTGGCTTCAAAACGCATAGCGGGTGAATGGAAGGAGCGCTTCTGATTGAGGAAGATGAACGGTGAAGAATTCGATGAATTGGTCTCTTTTTTCGATAGCATGGCACGAACCACCTGGCTCGGCGGAATCCATGATACATTAAAGGAGAAAACAGGATCGTGGAGAGATAAAAAGGTTCTTGATGTCGGATGTGGAACAGGAAGACTGCTGCTTCGCGGCGCAGATGAAGCCGACAAGCTTACAGGTATTGATCTGTCATCGGAAATGATAAAAGCCAGCACGCAAAATTTCTTCTTTCATAACCGCAGCAAGAAGGGGGAGTTTTTGATCGGCGATGCATGTGATCTGCCGTTTGGTGATGAATCATTTGACGTGGCTTTATCAACGTGTGTCCTGTTTCTCCTTCCTGAGCCGGAAGTGGGCATCAAGGAGATGATCCGAGTCCTGAAACCAGGCGGAACGCTGGCTATGCTGAATCCATCAGAAAAAATGAATCAGATGGAAGCTTTTCAGTATTGCAAGCAGCATAACATTTCAGGGTTTGAACAAACGGCCATGCTGAAGTGGGCGAATGTTTCAACGAGGAGACATCGATACATATCAGATAGCCTGACTTCTCTTCTTATAACAAACGGCCTTGAAGAGGTCACACATCATGAAGTGCTTGATGGATTGGCCATCATCACCATTGCAAAAAAAATAACCAGGTAGCTCCTGGTTATTTTTTTAATTTTAGCAGTTGATCTTCATCTGGAGTGACATAAAGGGTTTGCTGCTGGTCGTAGATCACAAATCCCGGCTTGGCCCCTGATGGCTTTTTAACGTGCCGGATCAGCGTATAATCCACCGGAACGGAGCCTGAATGCCTGGCTTTGCTAAAATAGGCGGCAAGTCCTGCGGCTTCAAGGAGCGCTGTTTCGCTAACTTCCTCGCTCTTTATGACGACGTGAGAACCTGGAATGTCTTTCGTATGAAGCCACGTTTCATTTTGGCGTGAGGCTTTAAACGTCAAATAGTCATTCTGTTTATTATTTTTGCCGACAAGGATGGTAATGCCATCTGTTGATTGATAGGTTTCTAGAACAGGCTTTTCATTCTTTTTGGCCTTTTGCTGTTTTCGTTTTCTGACATACCCTTGCTCTTCTAATTCTTCCCGGATGCCTGCCACATCTCTCACAGATGCGGACTCCATCTGCTGGATGAGACTCTCGAAGTAAAGAAGATCTTCTTTCGCTTTTTCCAGCTGCTCTTCAATATAAGCGACCGAGTTTTTAAGTTTAGTGTACTTTTTGAAATAAGCTTGAGCGTTTTCAGAAGGACCTTTCAGGGGATCAAGCGGAATTTCCAGCTTCGGCTGATCCTCTTCGTAGAAATTCGTCACTTCAATTTTCTTTTGCCCTTTTTTCACCAAATAAAGGTGGGCTGTCAAAAGTTCACCGAGGACTTTAAATCTATCTGCTTTCTCTGTATCTGAAAGAGATGCATTCAGTTTCTTAATTTTTTTGGCAATTTTATCATGCTCGTTATGCAGCATTTTTTCCAAATCTGCAGCTTGCTGCTTTACTCTGTCCCGTTCGGATTTGCCGTAATAGAAGCGGTCCAGAAGCTCTCCAGCCGTATCGAAATCCTTCCTTTTTCCCTTTAAATGGGAGAGAGCTGTAACCGAAAAGTATTCCTTTCCATCTGAGACAGACATCTGTGGTGCATATCGGTTGTTCCTGAATTCCTCCATCATGGCGGTGAACGCTTCAGAAAGAGTCTCTTTCGTTGCCAGTCCGGCACGGAACGTTATCTCCCTGGCAATCTGTGGTGAGATTCCGCTGTAAAGCTGCACGATCTGACGGTCGATCTTACCTTCGTTCCATCTGATTTTTTGTATAAAACCTTCTGCACTTTCTGTAAGCGGAGAATGTTTTTCCTGAGGCGGAGGAGATAAGTATTTCTGTCCGGGAAGCAAAGTTCTGTATCGGTTCAGTGACGGGGGAATATGCTTGATGCAGTCTATGATCGTGCCGTTCTTATCTTCTACAAGAATAATATTGCTGTGCCTTCCCATAATTTCTATGATCAGCGTCTTATAGTCGATATCACCGATCTCATCTCTGTTTTTTACTTTAATATGAATGATTCTTTCCAGATCAATCTGTTCGATCGATTCGATGACTGCACCTTCCATATGCTTTCTTAGCAGCATGCAGAACATGGGTGGGACTGCAGGGTTATCATACGATTTTGCGGTCAGCTGAACTCTGCTGAATGAAGGAT
The DNA here is from genome assembly GCF_001510655.1 of Fictibacillus sp. FJAT-27399. Taxonomy (GTDB): domain Bacteria; phylum Bacillota; class Bacilli; order Bacillales; family Fictibacillaceae; genus Fictibacillus_C; species Fictibacillus_C marinisediminis. The sequence goes on from NZ_LMVC01000001.1 coordinate 424,529, forward strand.
TGGCGGATAACAATAGTTTTTGGTTTTTTCCTCCGGATCTTATCGTAAACAGCAAGTCTGTTTTATCAGGCTGATAGATTTTTGTAATCTTTCCGGATTGCAATGTCTTTTTTATCTCTGCAGCTGTTGCTCTTGTAACAATTCCATCAAAACTCATAGTTTCACCTCTGTTTCTCTCTTCATCAGTATAGCATTATTGAGGACATGCCTGCATATAAATGGCTATATACGTTATGAGGCAGAGGTGGAGAAATGAATTGGTATCAGCTATCAAAGGAAGATGTTGAACGCTTGACCAACAGTAACCTGCAGACTGGCCTGAGTGATAAGGAAAGCCAGAAAAAGCTGAAAACAACAGGACATAACCAGCTGCAGGAAGCAAAGAAACCGTCGTCGATTCTCGTTTTTTTCGCACAATTCAAGGATTTCATGGTGCTCGTCCTTCTAGCCGCCACGTTATTGTCAGGCTTGCTAGGAGAGTATCTTGATGCCATTGCGATTATTCTGATCGTGATCATGAACGGAATATTAGGATTTATTCAGGAACGAAAAGCGGAAAAGTCACTGACTGCACTGCGTGAGCTGTCTGCTCCAACTGCGATCGTTATGAGAAACAGCAGCTGGACGGCGATCTCTGCTAAAGAACTCGTTCCCGGTGATATCGTGAAGCTTTCAGCTGGAGACCGGGTCGGTGCTGACATCCGCATGGTATCTGCTAGAGGCCTTTATATTGAGGAATCAGCACTGACAGGAGAATCCATTCCTGTTCAAAAACGGGGAGAGGCACTCCAAGGAAGCGGATTGCCGCTTGGTGACCAGGCCAACATGGCTTTTATGGGAACGATGGTGACCAGGGGCAGCGGAACAGGAGTTGTTATTGCGACGGGAATGACGACTGAGATGGGAAAAATCGCCCATCTGATCCAGAATGCTGATACGCTTGCAACTCCTCTGCAGCTTAAGCTTGAGCAGCTTGGCAAGATTTTAATAGGCATCGCTTTGCTTTTGACTGTCCTTGTTGTTGTTACAGGCGTGTACAGGGGACATGACTTATACAGCATGGTGCTGGCGGGTGTGTCACTTGCAGTGGCTGCCATACCTGAAGGACTGCCAGCTATTGTAACGATCGCCCTGGCGCTTGGGGTTCAGAAGATGATTAAGCGCAGAGCCATCGTAAGAAAGCTTCCTTCGGTCGAGACTCTGGGCTGTGCCACTGTCATCTGTTCCGATAAAACGGGAACGTTGACTCAGAACAAAATGACGGTCACTCATTTGTGGAGTGAAGGAACGACATGGAATGTAACAGGAAGCGGTTATGATACTGCAGGAGAATTTATAAGAAACGGGCAAAAGACGAGAATCGATCAGCATGAGGGGCTGCTTCAGCTTCTTTCATACGGCGCGATCTGCAACAATGCTGAACTTACGGATTCTGGCAGCATCATGGGTGATCCTACAGAAACCGCATTGCTGATCAGCGCAGCAAAAGCAGGGCTGATGAAAGATAACATTCTCCGTTCGGTTGAAATTTTGGACGAGGTTCCGTTTGACTCGGCAAGAAAAATGATGAGTGTAATCGTCCGCAACCAAAACAACGAGATTTTTTTAATCACTAAAGGAGCACCAGATGTCCTTCTGGAAAAAAGCGATTATGTATTATGGGATGGAAAGCGGCAGCTGTTAAAACAGCAGCATACCGAACAGATTAAAGAGGCGATCCTGGGTCTCGGAAGCCAGGCACTGAGAACCATAGCCGTTGCCTACAAGCCACTGCATACAAAAGACAGAGCTGCCGCAGGACCGTCGGCAGAAAATCATCTGACGTTCATCGGTCTTCAAGGAATGATAGATCCCCCAAGAGAAGAAGTGAAAGAGAGTATCGACCGATGCCATGAAGCAGGGATTAAAACCGTTATGATTACCGGTGACCATGTCGTTACCGCAAGTGCCATCGCCAGACAGTTGAACATCCTGCCTCAGGGAGGGAAAGTTATTGATGGTGCGGCTTTATCGGTCATGTCAGATGATGACCTGGTAAGGGAAGCAGAAAACATCTTTGTTTATGCCAGGGTCTCACCTGAACATAAGCTTAAGATTGTCAAAGCTCTGCAAAAAAGAGGGCATATCGTCGCGATGACAGGGGATGGGGTTAACGATGCACCGGCAATAAAATCTGCCAACATTGGAATCGCGATGGGTATAACGGGAACAGACGTGGCCAAGGAGGCATCCTCACTCGTTTTAAGTGATGACAATTTTTCAACCATTCGTGCAGCGATCGAGGAAGGAAGAAATATTTACGAAAACATCAGGAAGTTTATCAGATACTTGCTGGCTTCAAATGTAGGTGAGATCCTCGTCATGCTGTTCGCCATGATCTTGTCGATGCCGATGCCGCTTGTGCCCATCCAGATCTTATGGGTAAACCTCGTAACAGACGGTCTGCCGGCAATGGCCCTTGGTATCGATCCTGCGGAAGATAATGTAATGAAACGCTCTCCGAGGAAGCCCAATGAAGGGGTATTCTCAAGAGGGCTTGGATGGAAGATCGTTTCCAGGGGTTTCATGATTGGAATCGTAACGATTCTTGCTTTCTGGACCGCTCTGCACGAGCACCCGGATCAGCTGATGAAAGCACAGACTGTCGCTTTTTCAACCCTGGTAATGGCCCAGCTGATCCATGTCTTTGACTGCAGAAGCGAAAGGTCAGTTCTGCACCGGAACCCGTTTGGTAACATGGCGTTAGTCTTGGCTGTTTTGTCTTCTGTTCTGCTTACGCTCGTGGTCATGTACATTACTCCGCTGCAAGCAATTTTCCATACGGTTCCCTTGTCTGGCCGGGATTGGCTGCTGGTCCTCGGAATGGCTGCGATTCCTACATTTGCCCTTACAGGGTTTCAAGCATTTAAAAAATTATAATGCGGGGGGATAGAAACAAATCTTCATAGGTTTCTATCCTTTTTATTGTTCAGGGTTGTACAGACTGTTAAAATTGTTTAGAATAACGGAGGAATATGTTAAAATGATATAAATGTGCTGGGTACGGACATATCCATACATCGAATTAATTTCTACATAATGATTATGATCTTGCTCGTTCTGGCTAGAATAGAACTACCAACGTTAGGAGCGGTTATATACATGAAGCTAATCAATATTGGTTATGGAAACATTGTAGCAGCACACCGGATCATTTCCGTCGTAAGTCCGGAATCAGCGCCGATCAAACGCTTAATAACTATGGCAAGAGACGGTAATATGCTTATTGATGCCACATACGGCAGACGGACGAGGGCGGTCATCATTACGGACAGTGATCACGTTGTACTCTCTGCTGTTCAGCCTGAAACCGTGGCACAGCGGCTTCTCTCAATTGAAGAGGGAGCGGAAGAAAGTTAAGTGGAGGTAAGTATGGATAGAGAACGGGGCATTTTATTTGTGCTCTCCGGCCCATCCGGTGTCGGAAAAGGTACTGTATGCAAAGCGCTGAGAGCACAAAAGCTGGACATTCAATATTCAGTTTCAGCGACCACCCGAAATCCTCGGGTTGGAGAGGTTCATGGGGTAGATTATTTTTTCAAGTCTAAAGAAGAATTTCAAAACATGATTGAAAATAACGAACTGCTCGAATGGGCAGAATACGTTGGCAACTTCTATGGCACACCGATTGAGTATGTCAATCAGACACTGGATGAAGGCCGCGACGTTATTTTAGAAATTGAGGTTCAGGGAGCGCTTCAGGTACGAAAGACCTTTCCAGAAGGCGTTTTTATTTTTCTGACCCCGCCTAGTCTTGAAGAACTGCGAAGCCGCATTGTCGGCAGAGGAACTGAAACGGAAGACTTGATCAATAACCGCATGACAGTAGCCAGGGAAGAAATAGAAATGATGCAGCACTATGATTATTCCGTCGTAAATGATGAGATAAGCCATGCCTGCAGCAGGATCCAGTCTATTATCACCTCTGAACACTGCAAGGTGGACCGTGTAACCAATCGTTATAAAAAATTACTGGGAGATGAATAAGCATGCTGTATCCTTCAATTGATGCCCTTATGGACAAAATAGATTCAAAATATTCACTGGTGACCCTCTCTTCAAAAAGAGCAAGAGAGATTCAGAGAAGCAATAACGGAATCGTTGAAAACCCGGTTTCCCACAAATTTGTCGGAAAAGCTTTGGAAGAGATTTATGCGGGATATTTAACGCCAAAAAAGTCTGACACTGAATGATGATCAATAACAACCTATGATTATAGGTTGTTATTTTTTTCAATTTTTTCGGAATATTACATCTGTTAATCATAATTATATTATGTAAACAGATAGGCAGGGGGAGATTTCATTGGATCATTCAATGAAAAAGATTTTGCTTTGTGTAACTGGAGGGATTGCGGCATATAAGGCAGCAACGATCGCAAGCCAGCTGTATCAGCTGGGGTTTGAGGTAAAGGTAATGATGTCAGAGTCATCACAGAAGTTTATTACTCCGTTGACACTGCAAACCTTATCCAGGAACGAAGTCTACACCGATACATTCGAAGAACGGAATCCAAAAGTTGTTGCCCATATTGACCTTGCGGATTGGGCAGACCTTGCTGTCGTGGCACCGGCTACCGCTAACTGCATTGGCAAACTGGCAAACGGGATAGCTGATGACATGATTACAACAACTTTGCTGGCCACTACGGCACCGATAATGATTGCGCCTGCAATGAATGTCAACATGTATCAGCATCCTGCTGTTCAGGCAAACATGCAAAAGCTGGCAGACTACGGATACCGGTTCGTGGAACCAGGGGAAGGGCTGCTCGCATGCGGCTATATCGGAAAAGGGAGACTTGCTGAGCCAGAAGAAATTATTGCCTGTATTAAGGATTTCTCTCCCGGGCAGATGGATTTGCCTCTTGAAGGGAAAAAGGTCTTGATTACAGCGGGACCAACGAGAGAACAGGTGGACCCTGTGCGTTACTTCACAAATTATTCATCCGGGAAAATGGGTTATGCCATTGCAAGGGCGGCAGCAGAAATGGGAGCTTCAGTCACCTTGGTCAGCGGACCAACAGCGCTTGATAAACCTGCAGGCGTCAAGTTCATATCGGTAGAATCTACCGATGAAATGTTTCATGCGGTTATGAAAGAGTACCCTGAAATGGATCTCGTTATTAAGTCGGCGGCTGTTGCAGATTATACTCCCCGGATTAAATATGGTGAAAAAGTTAAGAAAAAGAATGAGAGCTGGTCGGTGGAAATGGAGAAAACGACCGATATTCTGTCAGTACTCGGAGAGAAAAAAGAGAGACAAGTCCTCGTGGGATTTGCCGCAGAAACCGGAAACCTTGAGGGTTATGCGCTCGACAAACTGAAACGCAAAAACCTGGATATGATCGTTGCCAATAACGTCGCTCAAGAAGGGGCCGGCTTCACTGTTGATACAAACCGTGTGGTCATTTATAAAAAGGACGGTTCTGCAAAGGAATATCCGCTGCTGTCAAAAGATAAAGTGGCTCAGGAAGTTTTGGCGCAGGCTATGGAACTGATGCCTCTATGATCGCAAAAGTTATCGTGGATGTGCCGGCCAGCAATGTAAACCGCACCTTCGATTACCTTGTGCCTGAAGAACTGAAAGATACAGTTAAACCCGGTATGAGGGTAGCCGTGCCTTTTGGACCAAGAAAACTGCAAGGCTTTGTCATCGAGCTTGGCGAGGAGACTTCTGTTCAAAAATTAAAGAAGATCATTGAACTTCTGGATCCGGTCCCAGTATTGACTGAAGAACTCCTGAAACTCGGCAAGTGGGTATCGGATCAGACACTCTGTTTCTTAATCACAGCTTATCAGGCTATGATTCCAGCTGCTTTAAAAGCTACCTACCACAAGGAATTCAGGCTGGTTGACGGAGTCGGCCTCGCTGACTTGCCGGACGAAGCTAGAGTGTGGTTTAAACACCGGGAATACATCCCGATGGAAGATCTGCTGGAAATTTCACCGACACCGCTTGCCCTCTTCCAAAAACTTGTTCAAAAGAATTCCCTGGAAGTGATCTACAGGATGTCAGACAAAATAACGAAGAAAAAAATAAAGATCGTGCAGAGACGGGGAACAGAAGAGGAGAGACTGCAGCATATCGAATCACTTTCCAAACAGGCGGTTAAGCAAAAAGAGGTTCTATCATTTCTTCATGAGTCTGAAAGCCCTGTAGTATTAAAAGATCTTCTAGAGATGTTCGACACGACAAGGTCCACAGTCCAAGCCTTGGAGAGCAAAGGTTTTATAGAGATAGCGGAGAAGGAGATCTATCGTGATCCGTATGGTGGCCGTGAATTTAAAAGAACGCAGCCCCTGCTCTTAACCTCTCAGCAGGAACAAAGCATTCAGCCTGTTTTGGCTGCTCTCGAGGAGAAGAGGCATGAAACTATTCTGCTTCATGGCGTTACAGGAAGCGGTAAAACAGAAATCTATCTGCAGAGTATTGACAGGGCAATTCAAATGGGGCAGGAAGCCATTGTATTAGTGCCTGAGATCTCTCTGACACCGCAGATGGTAAACCGTTTTAAAGGGCGGTTCGGTTCAAGGGTTGCTGTTTTGCATAGTGCTCTGTCCGCCGGAGAAAAATATGATGAGTGGCGAAAAATTCAGCGTAAAGAGGTATCTGTTGTGGTAGGTGCCCGGTCGGCAGTTTTCGCTCCGTTTGAAAATCTGGGCCTGATCATCATCGATGAAGAGCATGAATCAAGCTATAAACAAGAGGAAAATCCCCGTTATCATGCGCGGGATGTTGCTGTCCAGCGGGGAGAGCATCATCAGTGTCCGGTAATTCTAGGAAGCGCAACACCGTCACTTGAATCTTATGCCAGAGCTCAAAAAGGGGTCTACACGCTCTGTGAGTTAAGCGACAGAGTGAACAAGCGGGAGCTTCCCTCTGTTTCGGTAGTGGATATGAGGGAAGAGCTCAGGGCAGGAAACCGCTCGATGTTTTCCCGCGAGTTATTTGATAAAATCAATGACCGCCTAAAACGCGGAGAACAATCTGTATTGTTTCTCAACCGCAGAGGCTACTCATCGTTTATTCTTTGCAGAGACTGCGGATATGTCGGAGAATGCCCGCATTGTGATATTTCTCTTACGTACCATAAAAAACAGCATCTGCTTAAATGCCATTATTGCGGCCATCAGGAACCGATGCCTTCCCAATGTCCCATGTGTGAAAGCCAGTATATCCGTTTTTTTGGCACAGGGACACAAAAGGTGGAGGAGGAGCTCGCCAAGCTGCTGCCTCACGCAAGAGTGATCAGGATGGATGTGGATACCACCGGGCGAAAAGGGAGCCATGAAAAGCTCCTAAATCAGTTTGGTGAAGGAAAAGCAGACATATTGCTCGGCACGCAGATGATCGCTAAGGGGCTTGATTTTCCAAAAGTGACACTGGTGGGGGTGCTCGCTGCGGACACGATGCTGCACCTTCCCGATTTCAGGGCCTCTGAAAAAACCTTTCAGCTCCTCACTCAGGTCAGCGGAAGAGCAGGGCGGCACGAGCTTTCGGGAGAAGTGGTCGTACAGACCTACACCGTCGGCCATTACAGCATCGATCTGGCATCAGGACATGATTATCATTCGTTCTATGAAACGGAAATGCAGATCAGACGGGAGCACAAATATCCTCCGTATTACTATTTGACGCTCATTTCGTTTTCGCACACTGAGCTATTGAAGGCTGTAGATGCCAGTGAAAAATCGGCATCCTATCTTCAGCAGAAAGTGTCTCCGGGAACAATCATCCTGGGTCCGGTCGTCTCGCCGATCGCCCGTATTAAAGATAGATATCGATATCAGGTAATGATAAAATACAAAAATGAACCTCGGCTGAGTGACTTGATCTCAGAGCTATTGCAGCATTTTCAGCATGAAATGGATGGGAACGGCCTGCAGATTTCAGTCGATATGAATGCGCAAAATATTATGTAAGCCTATAGATGGGAGAGAATGAGGATGGGAGTTAGGGAGATTATATGTTATCCTGATGAAATTTTAGAAAAGAAATGTGAAAAAGTGACAGAATTCAACCAGAAGCTGAGCCAGCTGATCGATGATATGTTTGAAACGATGTATGAAGCGGAAGGAGTAGGGCTCGCCGCTCCTCAGATTGGAATCGGCAAACAGATTGCTGTAGTTGATGTCGGAGATGAAACAGGTAAAATTGAACTGGTCAACCCGGTCATTGAAAAAATGGAAGGCGAACAGGACGGTCCAGAAGGGTGCCTTAGCTTCCCAGGTATATTTGGAGATGTTAAACGCGCTCAAAAAGTCAGTGTGACTGCGCAGGACAGACATGGAAGAACGTTCACGATTACTGCAGAAGACTTTCTTGCCCGCGCCCTTCAGCATGAGATCGACCATCTGAACGGAATTCTATTTACCTCTATGGTCAGTTCGTATTATGAAACGGGAGAGTTTGAAAGGTAGGAGTTACAAATGAAAATAGTATTTATGGGAACGCCTGATTTTTCTGTGCCAGTACTGCGCAGACTCGTTAAAGACGGCTATGAAGTCGCAGCCGTCGTCACGCAGCCGGACAAGCCGCAAGGGAGGAAAAAGGAAATTAAGCCAACGCCGGTGAAAGCAGAAGCCGAATTGCACGGCATTCCTGTCTTGCAGCCTGTAAAACTAAAGAATGAGTTTCAGGAAATTTTAGATCTACAGCCGGATCTGATCGTAACTGCGGCATACGGACAAATTTTGCCTTCAGAAATATTAGAAGCACCGGAATATGGCTGTATTAATGTTCATGCTTCACTACTGCCGGAATACCGAGGCGGAGCGCCGATCCATCAGAGTATCATTGACGGCAAGAAAGAAACGGGCGTAACGATCATGTACATGGTAGACAAGCTCGATGCCGGCGACATTCTGACACAGGTAGTGGTACCAATAGGTGAAGAAGACCATGTCGACAGCATGTTCAGTAAACTCAGCATTGCAGGAGCAGAACTCTTATCCAAGACAATACCTGACCTGATCGAGGGAAAATTGACCCCCATAAAGCAAGATGATGATAAAGTTACCTATGCCTATAATATCTCTAGGGAAAAAGAGAAGATCGACTGGACAATGAGCGGTGAAGCCATCTATAACCAGATAAGAGGACTTCATCCTTGGCCGGTTGCATTTTCCACACTGAATGGCCAGACGTTAAAAATATGGTGGGGGAAAAAGGTGCCTGTTCCATCGGATGCAGTGCCTGGGACTGTTCTTGAAACAAGCAAAGAGGGATTGACGGTGAAGACCGGAGATTCTACAGGAATATTGATCACCGATCTGCAGCCGGCCGGAAAAAAACGCATGGCAGCTTCACAATTTTTGCAAGGAGCCAAACTGGAACCGGGTACAAAGCTGGGTGAAGAACTGTGAAACAAAACGTGAGAAATACTGCAGTTGAAGTTTTATTGAAAATTGAACAAAATCAGGCCTATAGCAATCTTTTGCTGAATCAGTCCATACAGAAGGCCAATCTTAGCCAAAAGGATGTCGGATTGCTGACAGAGCTTGTATACGGGACTGTCCAGCGGAAAAACACTCTTGATTATCTGCTGGAGCCTTTTGTCGCAAAAGGATTGAAAAAGCTTGAAAAATGGGTGCTTGTCCTGCTGAGGATGTCGCTCTACCAAATGGTTTATCTCGATAAGATTCCGGATCATGCCATCATTAATGAAGCGGTGGAAATTGCTAAGAAACGAGGGCATAAAGGGATCTCCGGCATGGTAAACGGCGTGCTGAGAAGAATTCAGAGGGAAGGAACTGCTGATCTTTCCGAATTGACCCATGATGAGAAAAGGCTCGCTCTTCAATACAGCATGCCAGAGTGGCTGGTCCAGCGATGGATCACTCAGTATGGCTTGGATAATGCTGAAAAGATGTGCGCGGCCAACATGGAGCCTGCCCCGGTTACGGGCCGTGTCAACAGCATGAGATCCAGCAGGGAGAAAGTGCTGCAATCGCTGCATGATGAAGGCATAGAGGGGAGCAACGGCGGCCTTTCGCCCGATGCGATTAAATTAAAAAAAGGGAGCCTTTCACATTCTTCTGCATTTAAGGAAGGATATGTTACAATACAAGACGAAAGCTCCATGCTCGTTGCAAGGGCGCTTAATCCATCATCAAACGAAAAAATCCTGGATGCCTGTGCAGCTCCTGGAGGAAAAACGACCCATATTGCCGAACTGTTAAATAATACGGGAGAGGTAACGGCCCTGGATCTTCACCCTCATAAGGTGAAATTGATACAGGAGCAGGCGGAGCGCCTCGGCCTTACCAATATCAAAACGGAAGCTCTTGACAGCCGTAAGGCCGGCGAAAAGTTTTCTGTGTCATCGTTTGACAGGATTCTGGTAGATGCACCGTGCAGCGGTTTCGGAGTGATACGAAAAAAGCCCGACATCAAATGGTCGAAAAAAGAAGAGGATATCCATCGCATAGCCGAGATTCAGATGCAGATCCTCGATAAAGTGGCCGAACTGTTAAAACCCGGCGGTACTTTGCTTTACAGTACATGTACCGTCGATAAAGAGGAAAATGATGAAATTGCAGATGCTTTCTTAAAGCATCATCCTGATTTTGAATGGGACAAGTCTTTTAACGAACGGCTTCCTGAAACATTACAGCCGTACCTTAAACCTGCTGAAGCACAGGTACAGATTCTTCCTCATTATTTTAACAGTGATGGTTTTTACCTTGCATGCTTTAAGAAAAAGACTACAACTGGTGGTGAAACCCGATGTTAAAACCGTTAAGTGAAAAACAGCAGAACCCGGCAATTATGCCTTCTATTTTTTCGCTTGAGCTGACAGATCTGGAAAATTGGCTTTCTGATATAAAAGAACCTAAATTCCGTGCTTCCCAGGTTTATGATTGGCTTTACGAAAAAAGAATTACGAGTTATGAAGAAATGTCGAACCTTCCTAAAGGGCTTCGCGATAAGATGCAAGAAACCTTTCATATTCAGCCGATGAAAGAATTAGCCCGTCAGGAATCTTCTGATGGTACAATAAAATTTTTGTTTGAACTCCAGGACGGTTATTCTATCGAAACAGTCCTGATGCGCCATGAATATGGAAACAGCGTATGTGTGACAACGCAGGTAGGCTGCCGTCTCGGCTGTACATTCTGTGCGTCAACGCTCGGCGGGTTAAAGAGAAATCTGCATGCCGGCGAGATTGTAGCTCAAGTGCTTCAAGTGCAGCGTGCGCTCGATGCCACTGAAGAAAGAGTAAGCTCAATTGTCATCATGGGGATTGGTGAACCTTTCGATAACTACGAAGGACTGATCAAGTTCCTAAAAGTACTAAACCACGACAAAGGGCTGAATATCGGTGCAAGGCATATTACGGTTTCCACAAGCGGAATCGTGCCTTACATCTACAAATTTGCTGATGAAGGAATGCAGATCAACTTTGCGGTATCCCTTCATGCTCCGAATACTGAAATCAGAAGCAGGCTCATGCCGGTCAACCGCATGTATCCAATGGAAGAACTGATGGAATCAATTCGTTATTACATCAAGAAGACCGGGCGCCGGATTTCTTTCGAATATGGTCTTTTCGGCGGTGTGAATGATCAAGTTGAACATGCTGAAGAACTGGCAGATCTGATTAAAAACGTAAAATGCCATGTAAATCTGATTCCTGTCAACTATGTACCGGAACGTGATTATGTCCGGACACCTAAGAAGCAGATCTTCAAATTTTTAGATACGCTAAAAAAACGGGGTGTCAATGCTACCTTACGCAGGGAGCAAGGACATGATATTGACGCAGCCTGCGGGCAGTTAAGAGCGAAGGAGCGTCAGGAAGAGACGAGGTGACGTAAATTGCAGTATGCCTTTAAAACAGATACTGGTAGAGTTCGTCAGCATAATGAAGACAGCGGGGGAGTGTTCACAAAAGGTGAACACTTTCTTGCCCTTATTGCGGATGGCATGGGCGGACATAAAGCCGGAGATGTTGCCAGTTCCAAAACAATCCAGTCATTTGAGGAAGCCTGGAACGCTTCTTCAGAAGAAATTTCAGAGACTCCTGTAAAGGCTGAAGAGTGGCTTTTAGAAACCGTAACACAGACCAATTTGGATCTGCATCAGTATGCAAATAAGAATATTGACTGCAGCGGGATGGGGACAACGCTTGTCGGAGCCCTTTGCACACCTTCCTATTTAACGATTTTACATATCGGTGACAGCCGCGTTTATTATTTTTCTGAAAAAAAGCTGATTCAAAAGACCGAAGACCATACCCTCGTTAATGAGCTGGTGCGGTCAGGGCAGCTATCGGAAACAGAAGCGGAAAATCACCCTAGAAAGAATGTGATTTTGCGAGCCCTTGGAACGGATGACCATATTGATGTGGATATTCAAACGATTTCCTGGGGCGAGGGAGATATCGTTTTGTTATGTTCAGACGGCCTCTCTAACAAAGTAACCCGCGAAACGATGGAAAACATACTGAATGATGACAACCTCTCGTTGGAAGATAAAGCTGATCGACTTGTGAACCTTGCAAATGAGGCCGGAGGAGAGGATAATATCACGATTGGACTCGTCCATTATACGCCCCAGACACCGGAAAAGGGAGTAAGTTAAATGATTGGCAAGCGTATAAGCGGCCGCTATAAGTTGCTTGAAGTCATCGGTGATGGCGGAATGGCAATCGTATACCGTGCCAAGGACTTAATCCTTGACCGGGATGTTGCGGTTAAAATACTTCGATCAGAGTTTTCAGACGACGAGGAGTTCATCAAACGATTCAGAAGAGAGGCTGAAGCGGCAACGAGTCTCGCCCATCCTCACATCGTAAGCATATTTGATGTGGGAGAGGAAAATAACGTGTACTTCATAGTCATGGAGTATGTAAAAGGGAAAACGTTAAAACAATACATCAGGGACCACGGCCGCCTGTCTGTTGAAGAATCCATACAGATTATCAGGCAGATTGCCTCAGGAATGGTTGCAGCTCATGAGCATGGGATCATACACAGAGATATCAAGCCCCATAATATCTTAATTGATGAGCATGGATTGGCAAAAGTAACAGACTTCGGGATCGCTCTCGCCATCACATCTGCAACGATTACCCATACGAACTCAGTGCTTGGATCGGTCCATTACTTCTCTCCGGAACAGGCGCGAGGGGGAGTGGCCAATGCAAAATCGGACATCTATTCCCTAGGTGTTGTGCTGTTTGAAATGCTGACAGGCAGGGTTCCGTTTACAGGGGAATCACCGGTATCCGTAGCCCTCAAGCATCTTCAGGAGGAAGTTCCCGAGCCAAGGAAAATCAATCCGGAAATTCCGCAGAGTGTTGAAAATATTATTCTTAAAGCACTGACAAAAAATCCGGTGTACCGATATGACAGTGCTCTTGAAATGATGGACGACCTGGATACGGCGCTCTCTCCTCACCGTCTGCATGAGCAGCGGTGGAGCAATTTTGATGATGCGGCAGATGCTACACGGATCATGCCTCCGGTATCCATGAACAAATCAGTCGAAAAGCCAGCTTCAAATCTAAAAGAAACCGCTGAACCACCGGCCAAAAAGAAGAAAAAAAGTTGGTGGCTTGTACTGCTGATTTTACTGCTTTTGCTCGCAGGTGCTGGAGCGGCTGCCTTTGTGGTCATGCCTGGATGGTTTAAAGTGAAAGATGTTTCTGTTCCCAATGTTATCCACAAAGATTACGAATACGGGTTTGAACGGCTCGCAAAGCTCGGTTTTAACGTCGAGCGGAAAGAGCGCTTCGATGAAGATGTGGAACAGGGGAAAATTATAAAACAGGATCCTGATCCCCATTCTATGGTTAAAGAAGGCAGCACGGTTACACTTTTTGTTTCTAAAGGCTTTAAGAAAGTGGACATGCTGGATCTTACCGGAATGGGTGAAGATGCTGCACGAGACCTCTTAAACGAAAGAGGCTACGATAGCAAGAACATTGAGACCATACCGGTGGAATCAGAGGAAACTCCTGAGGGTGAGGTCGTCTCACAGAGCCCGGATAAAGGGGAAAAAGTCAATCCGAGCGAAATACAGGTGATTCTTCGTGTCAGTACCGGCCCGCCTTCGATTCAGCTTGAGAACTTGTCAAATTCCTCGAAAGAAGATGTTGAGAAATACATCTCGCAGGAAGGGCTTAGAGTCAACTTTACAAAAGAGTACTCTGATACCGTAGAAGAAGGAAAGGTCATCTCGCAAAAACCTTCACCTTATACGAATGTCAAAAAAGGTTCTACGGTTGATGTCGTTATTTCAAAGGGCAAGAAACCAGAACCGAAGCCAAAACCAAAGCCTGATGATCAGGAAGACATCACATTTAATAATAAAATAACGGTTGAAGTTTCAAAGGGTGATGAGAATAAACAATTCCAGGTCAGAATTGTTTACAGCGATGCCAAAGAGGAAAATGCTGTTTTCGTAGAAGAAGAAATTTCCCAGACGAAAGAGTATATGGTGCCTTTGACCGTCTCGCCGGACCATGATGCTTCCTATACCGTTTATTTAAATGGGAAAGAGCAGGCATCAAAAACATTTAATTATCAAGATGCGAAGGAAGGTAAATTCAAAGGAGCGAACAATGGACAATAAGACTGAAGGCAGAATTATTAAATCAGTCGCAGGATTCTATTATGTACAATACAATGACAAAGTCTTTCAATGCAGAGGCCGGGGCAATTTCCGTAAAAAGAAAATTACGCCTGTAGTCGGAGATTGGGTCGTATTTGAATCCTCCAACCCGACAGACGGATACATTATGGATGTTAAGGAAAGAAAGAACGAGTTAAACCGGCCGCCAATTTCAAATGTTGACCAGGCAATTCTCGTTTTCTCTGCCGTCCGGCCGGAATTTTCAAGTTCGCTGCTGGACCGTTTTCTTGTTCATATCGAAGACAATGGCATTCAGCCGGTGATCTGCATTACGAAGATGGATTTGATTGAAAGTGCAGAGTATCAGAAGGAAATCGAAAATTACATCGCTGCTTATAAAAAGCTCGGCTATGAGGTCATTCCAACCTCTGCGATGTCGCTGGCCGGCATGGATGACATCAAACCGATATTTAAAGGAAAAACGAGCGTCTTCGCAGGACAGTCCGGGGTAGGGAAGTCGTCTCTCTTGAATGCGCTGATGCCAGAACTCATGCTGGAGACGAATGACATATCAGATCATCTTGGACGCGGAAAGCATACAACGAGGCATGTTGAACTCCTTCCTTTTGAAGAGGGCTTGATCGCAGACACTCCTGGGTTCAGCTCATTGGACTTTGTAGAAATTGAAACCGAAGAGCTCTCCTACAACTTCCCTGAGATGAAACAGAGGGTATCACAATGCAAGTTTCGCGGCTGCACTCACAGCTCTGAACCGAAATGCGCAGTAAAAAAAGCAGTGGAAGAGGGAGAGATCCCATCGTTCCGCTATGAGCATTATCTTGAATTTTTGCAGGAAATCAAGGATCAAAAACGGAGGTACTAGCATGGTAAAAGTTGCGCCTTCCATTCTTTCCGCAGACTTTTCAAAGCTCGGTGAAGAAATTAAGGCAGTGGAAGAAAACGGTGCTGATTATATCCATATCGATGTGATGGATGGGCATTTTGTGCCGAATATTACGATGGGACCTTTAGTCGTTAAAGCCATCAGGCCGCTCACTGAACTGACATTTGATGTCCATTTAATGATTGAAAACCCTGACCGGTATATCCCGGAGTTTGCAAAAGCAGGTGCTGATATCATTACTGTTCATGTTGAAGCATGTCCGCACCTTCATCGGACCATTCAATTAATTAAAGAGCAGGGAAAAAAGGCAGGGGTCGTATTAAATCCTGCTACTCCTGTTGAAACCATTCAGCATATTTTGGCTGATATAGACCTTGTACTCATCATGTCTGTAAATCCAGGCTTTGGTGGACAATCCTTCATCCACGCTGTGCTTCCAAAGATTGAAGTATTATCTGCGAGGATCAAGGAGCAAGGCTTGAACGTTGAAATTGAGGTAGACGGCGGCGTGAACGCAGAGACTGCCCGTCTTTGTGAGAAAGCTGGAGCTACCGTACTTGTAGCGGGATCAGCCATTTATGGGCAAAAAGACATAAAGGGTGCAATCCGTACCATTCGTGGTGTATAATATATTAGAGAATAATTGAAAAGAGTAACCACAGGGGGAGTCCCATACAGGGGCTGAGAGGGGAGTACACTCCCGACCCTTTGAACCTGAAGCAGGATCATGCCTGCGTAGGAATGTGGAGTCGCTGTTGTTAACGCTAAGCAACCGTCATTCACATGCCGGTTGCTTTTTTCTTTTCTTAATGAGTTTAGGAGGAGATTGATTTGAGTAAAAAAATTATGTTTTTGACTGAAGTGGCGATGATGTCAGCGTTGGCTATCATACTTAGTTTTGTTCAATTTAAAGGGCTTTGGGCAAATGGAGGCTCAGTTTCATTGGAGATGCTGCCAATCTTTTTAATGGCATTCCGCAGAGGGGTCCCTGGCGGAGTATTAACTGGTCTGATTGTCGGGATGGTTAAAATCCTGGTTGATGGAACTGCAGGATACAATCCCGCTGGTTTGATCCTGGATTACCCTCTCGCGTTCCTATTGGCTGGATTTGCCGGGGTATTTAAAGTCAGTTCGGCAAGCCAATCTAAAAGGAGGATCTCAGCGATTGTGGCAGGCATCGCCTTCGGAAGCCTGCTCCGTTTGGCCTCCCATGTTGTATCAGGAGTCATATTCTTTGCATCATACGCCCCAAAAGGCATGAACCCTGTCCTGTACTCCATTGTGTATAATGCTTCATACATGATCCCGGTTGCTTTGATCACTGCAGCTGCTTTTATTTTCTTGACAAAAACAGCACCGCGGCTGCTGCACAGGACCGATCCAAGAGTTGTTAACGCGGCATGAAAATTATCATTTTAGCAGGAGGTCCGGAAGAAAGGCAGCCGGACCTCTCTTTATTTGCCGGCGAAAAGGCAGTCTGGGCGGGTGTTGACCGCGGTGTATTCTACTTGTTGAAAAAAGGAATCATACCTGGCTGTGTATTTGGAGATTTCGATTCTGTGAACAGAAGTGAGCGTGAATGGATGGCTTCATTTAACCTTCCTTCATTTGAGTATGACAGTGAAAAGGATAAAACCGATCTAGAGCTGGCCCTTGATTGGGCACTGGAGCAAAAACCGGAACAGATCCTGCTCATGGGTGTTACGGGCGGGCGCCTGGATCATGAATTGGCCAATATCCAATTGCTCCTTCATGGACTCGAATCTGGAATTAACATTGAAATATGGGACAGGCAGAATAAGATTGCCTTATCAGCACCAGGACCGCATATCATACAACAAGAGCCGGAGTTCTCTTATGTCTCATTCCTTCCATTTAACGGACCTGTTACCGGCCTGACTCTAAAAGGGTTCAAATATCCGCTTCAGGATCAATACTTGCCGATGGGTTCTACTCTCTGCATTTCCAATGAGCTTGTAAATAAAAGTGGTACTTATTCATTCTCGGGCGGCATATTAATGTTGGTAAAGAGCCATGATTAATATTTTATGCGTCGGGCCGCATGGTACTATTTTTATAAAAGCGAATATATTTATTAGGGAATGTCTTATTTTTCAAAGGGCCTGGAGGAGGGGTATGATGAAATTTTACACCATTAAACTGCCTAGGTTTTTAGGGGGATTTGTACGTGCGGTTTTAGGTTCATTTAAAAAAGGATAATCACTTCCATCCAAAAGAAAAAAGCACCCTTGATGGGTGCTTTTTTCTTTTGGAAATTAAAAAACAACGGGGATGCCGTTGTCTTAAGAGCGATTAAACGCGTTCAATTTTTCCAGATTTAAGGGCACGTGCAGAAACATAAACACGTTTAGGCTTCCCGTCAACCAAGATGCGGACTTTTTGAACGTTTACTCCCCAGCTCTTTTTAGATTTGTTCAATGCGTGGGAACGCTTGTTTCCTGTTTTAGGTCCTTTACCAGTAACGTAACATTTGCGTGACATAATTGTACCTCCTTTATAACAGTAAAACTGTATCATATCAGTCGTATGTTAAATACTAACCTATAGTAGCATGACCACTAAAGAAAAGCAACAAATGATTTTTCGCATTTCAAGTAAAAAGGCTTGACACGGCTTTGTGACTATTGTCAAATGGAGTTGTCCTTTCATAAAACTTAATTTTATAGTAAAATGAGGTTTAGCCATAATTGATTGATTAAAGGAGGATTCATCATGTCCATCGAAATGAAGAATAAATACGGCCAGATTGACATTTCTACGGAAGTGATCGCTACTATTGCTGGCGGCGCTGCTATTGATTGCTACGGAATTGTAGGCATGGCTTCCAGGAAGCAGTTAAAGGATGGTATTACCGAACTTTTAGGACGTGACAACTTCTCCCGGGGGATTGTGGTTCGGCAGGAAGAAGATGAAGTACATATTGACATGTATATTATTGTAAGCTACGGAACAAAGATTTCTGAAGTAGCCCATAATGTACAGACAAAAGTGAAATATACCCTCGATCAAATGCTGGGTCTCTCAGTAGATTCTGTTAACATTTTTGTTCAGGGTGTAAGGGTGACAACCCCTTAGTTAGGAGGAAAGTTCGTGTCTTTAACAGTTTTAGACGGTAAAAAGTTTGCGGCCATGGTTGCATTGGGAGCCGCAAACTTATCAAAAAACGCAGCAATGGTAGATGCCCTTAATGTTTTTCCTGTGCCAGATGGGGATACAGGAACCAACATGAACCTTACTATTACTTCTGGTGCAAAAGAAGTTCAAAACAACATAATTCCCGATATCAGTAAAGTCGCGAGCTCTTTTTCCCGAGGCTTGCTCATGGGGGCAAGAGGCAACTCCGGGGTTATATTATCCCAGCTTTTCCGTGGTTTTTCAAAATCAATCGAAGGAAAAGAAACCATTACTTCGGCTGACTTTGCAAGAGCATTTGAGAACGGAGTAGAAACAGCCTATAAGGCTGTGATGAAGCCAATCGAGGGAACCATTCTTACGGTGGCTAAAGATGCGGCAAAACGTGCCGTTAAGGCGGCCAAAAAAAGTGATGATATCCTTTTCGTCATGTACGAAGTTGTAACGGAAGCCAAAGCTTCCCTAGACAGAACACCTGACTTGCTTCCGGTATTGAAAGAAGTAGGCGTTGTTGATTCAGGCGGACAAGGCCTTCTGACGGTTTATGAAGGCTTTCTTTCCGCGCTGGAAGGAAAGGACCTTCCTGAGATTTCTCCGCAATCGCCTTCTATGAAGGAAATGGTTAATGCCGAGCACCATAAAGCACAGCTTCATATGAAAACCGAAGACATCCATTTCGGATACTGTACAGAGTTTATGGTGAAATTCGAACCTGAGAAATTAAAGAAGGCGCCTTTCAGTGAGGAAGCATTCCGCAATGAATTAAACGAGCATGGCGATTCTTTGCTTGTTGTTGCCGATGATGATCTTGTAAAGGTTCATATTCATACGGAACAGCCGGGCAACATGCTTACCCTTGCTCAGAAACATGGTAGTCTGATCAACATTAAAATTGAAAACATGCGTGAGCAGCATACTGCGATTTTGGAATCTGAGACGCATGTGCCCGTTAAGATGCCTGAAGCTAAACAAGAGAAAAAAGCATATGGCATCGTTACCGTAGCGATGGGGAGCGGCATTAAAGAATTGTTCACTTCACTCGGTGCCGGTTACGTTATTGAAGGCGGACAAACGATGAACCCTAGTACCGAAGATATCGTCAAAGCCATTGAAGAAGTGAATGCTGAAAAAGTAATCGTTCTTCCGAACAACGGAAACATTGTTATGGCTGCAGAGCAGGCAGCATCCATCGTCGACCAGGATGTAATCGTCGTCCGCTCTAAAAACGTTCCTCAGGGAATGGCGGCTCTGCTTGTGTTTAACCCTTCAGCCGAATTGGATGAAAATCAAAAGAAGATGACAGACGCGCTTTCAAGCGTAAAATCCGGACAGCTTACATTTGCTGTAAGAGATACTTCCATTGATGGCGTCGAGATTTCAAAAGGCGATTTCATGGGGATCTTGAACGGCAAGATTGTAGCTTCCATGCCGGATAAAGATGAAGCGGTTCAGGAGCTTGTAAAGGAAATGATTGATGAGGATTCTGAAATCATCACCCTGATTTCCGGCGAAGATGCATCGGATGAAGATACGGAACGTTTAGTTCAGTTTATCGAGGAATCTTTCCCTTCTGTAGAAGTGGAAGTCCATGAAGGCAGCCAGCCGCTTTATCCTTTTATTATCTCAGTTGAGTAGGTAAAATGTTCTCTCCATTATTGTTGAGTTATGATACAGTAATGGAGGGAATATTTTTTATGTCAGCTATATATTTTTATCGGAGGGACATGAATGAAATACAAAAGTGTTTTTGATATAATCGGGCCGGTCATGATTGGGCCTTCAAGCTCCCATACAGCAGGAGCTGCACGAATCGGGAGGGTCGCCCGCCACCTGTTTGGCAGGAAGCCAGAATATGCCCATATTTCTTTTTATGGTTCGTTTGCAAAAACGTACCGCGGACACGGGACTGATGTGGCGATCGTTGGCGGAATCCTTGATTTTGATACTTTTGATACTAGGATTGTGGATGCGCTTTCATTGGCAGAAGAGCAAGGTATTGATATAAAGATGACCGAGGAAGATGCACTGACCGATCATCCCAATACCGCAAAGATCATTCTTGGTGACCAGAATGGAAAAATTGAACTGGTTGGGATTTCGATCGGCGGAGGGAAAATAGAGATAGTTGAGCTTAACGGTTTTGAATTGAAGCTGAGCGGAAACCATCCTGCAATGCTGATTGTTCATAACGACAGATACGGAGCCATCGCAGGAGTTGCAAATATTCTCGCCAAGCATCAGATCAATATTGGCCACATGCGAGTTTCACGGAAAGAAAAAGGACAAGAAGCTCTCATGATCATTGAAGTAGACCAAAATATAGACCCGGTACTCATCGAGGAGATTGAATCGCTGCCAATTGTACAGCAAGTGGTAAAAATTAATGAGTAACCTTGAAAGGGAGAAGTAAGTATGTTTCGTAATGTTGCCGAACTAGTGGAACTTGCCGAGGCAAAAGAATGCAAGATTTCAGATATCATGATTGAGCAGGAAATGGAGTTTACGGGCCGGACGAAAGATGAAATCATCAGCCAGATGGACAGAAACTTAAAGGTGATGGAAGAAGCTGTTGAACGAGGAATAACGGAAGATGTTAAATCTCATTCCGGATTGACTGGCGGGGATGCCATCCTCCTTCAGAATTATTTAAAAAGCGGGAAAAGCCTTTCAGGTGAGTTCATGCTGGATGCGGTCAGTAAAGCTATCGCAACCAATGAAGTCAACGCGGCTATGGGAACCATCTGTGCTACCCCTACAGCAGGCTCAGCAGGTGTGGTTCCTGGAACGCTCTTTGCCTTGAAAGATAAATTAAATCCGACAAGAGAGCAGATGGTCGCCTTTTTATTTGCTTCTGGAGCTTTCGGATTTGTAGTCGCCAACAATGCTTCTATTTCAGGTGCTGCCGGGGGCTGCCAGGCAGAAGTCGGATCAGCGACCGGTATGGCAGCAGCGGCCATTGTTGAGCTAGCTGGCGGGACACCCTCACAGTCCGCAGAAGCGATGGCTATCGCTCTGAAGAACATGCTCGGGCTCGTTTGTGATCCTGTTGCAGGCCTTGTAGAAGTACCTTGTGTAAAGCGGAACGCCATGGGAGCAAGCAATGCAATTGTTGCTGCTGATATGGCGCTCGCAGGAATCAAGAGCAGGATTCCGTGCGATGAAGTCATCGATGCGATGTACAAGATCGGGCAATCCATGCCGACAGCACTGAAAGAAACAGCGCAAGGAGGTTTGGCGGCTACACCAACTGCCCGGGAGCTAGAAGCGAAAATATTTGGAATAGCCCTGGATAAAAAATGAAGCTTAACGAATTAAAAGTGACAGAGATCAATGGGATTGGTGAGAGCAAATCAGAAGAACTGAAAGAGCTTGGGGTTGTCTCTGTGATGGATCTGCTTGAATATTTGCCGTTCCGCTATGACAATCATCAGCTGAAAGATCTGGCCGATGTTAAACATGAAGAGAGGGCAACAATCGAAGGGAAGGTTCACAGCGAACCTTCTCTCCGTTATTTTCCAAGAAAAAAATCAAAACTCAGCATCAGGGTGCTGATCGGACGTTATTTAATAACCGCTGTCTTTTTTAATCAGCCCTATTTAAAAAAGCAGCTGACACCTGGACAGACGGTTACCCTCACAGGAAAATGGGATGCTCATAAAATGACCCTGACCGTTAATGACATTAAATTCGGACTGCAGCCGCAAGATGAAAGTATCGATCCCATCTATCCGGTCAAGGGAGAGATGAGCGTGAAGCAAGTAAGGCGGCTGATCAAACTCGCCTTCAACCAATATGGTGAGGAGGTTGAGGAAGTGCTTCCGAAGGAGAGTTTGGAGTCCTATAAGCTTTGGCCGAGAAAACAAGCGCTATACAGCCTGCACTTTCCGCAGAGTTTTGAACATTTAAAACAGGCGCGCCGCCGGATGGTATATGAGGAATTCCTGCTTTTTCAGCTTAAGATGCAAATGTTTAAAAAGATCAACCGTGAACAGTCTGCCGGAGAAAAACTGCATTTCAGCATGGATGATGTCAACAGGTTTGTTACTTCTTTGCCCTTCCCGCTGACGAATGCCCAGCAGCAGGTCACTCATGAGATTTTAAAGGACATGTCATCTCCCCACAGGATGAACCGCCTTCTTCAAGGAGATGTCGGATCTGGCAAAACAGTCGTTGCAGCCATCGCTCTATTTGCAGCTTTTTCCTCAGGAAGCCAAGGAGCTTTGATGGTACCGACTGAAATATTGGCGGAACAGCACTACCATTCACTTCTCCAGCTGCTTGAACCTCATCAGATTAAGGTGGAATTGCTGACAAGTTCTGTGAAAGGGAAAAGACGGGCAGATATTTTAGCAAGGCTTATAGAGGGAGAAGTGGATGTGTTAATTGGTACACACGCACTCATTCAGGATGAGGTAGTATTTCATCAATTAGGCCTTGTCATAACTGATGAACAGCATCGTTTTGGCGTCAAACAGCGCCGGGTGCTGCGCGAAAAAGGACAAAGTCCGGATGTGCTGTTCATGACAGCAACCCCCATTCCGCGGACGCTTGCAATCTCCGTGTTTGGAGACATGGATGTTTCTGTCATCGACGAAATGCCAGCCGGCAGAAAAGCCATCGAAACCTATTGGGCTAAACATAACATGCTTGACCGTGTCCTCGGTTTTGTACAGAAAGAGCTTGATCAAGGGAGACAGGCTTATGTGATTTGTCCGCTTATTGAGGAGTCAGACAAGCTGGATGTTCAGAATGCGATTGATGTACATGCACAGCTGCAGCACTATTTTCATCAATACAGGGTCGGCTTAATGCATGGAAGGCTCCATTCCTCTGAAAAAGAGGAAGTGATGAGAGAATTTGCTGAGAATAAGTGCCATGTTCTGGTATCTACGACCGTAGTAGAAGTCGGAGTAAACGTACCGAACGCCACGATGATGGTGATCTACGATGCGGAAAGGTTTGGCCTGTCACAGCTTCATCAGCTCAGGGGCCGCGTCGGCCGTGGAAGTGATCAGTCGTATTGTATATTAATCGCTGACCCGAAATCAGAAGAGGGAAAAGAAAGAATGAGGATCATGACAGAAACCTCTGATGGTTTTGTTCTGTCAGAAAAAGATCTTGAACTTAGAGGCCCGGGGGACTTCTTCGGCAGCAAACAGAGCGGGCTTCCAGATTTTAAGATCGCAGATATCGTGCATGACTACCGTGTGCTCGAGGTGGCGAGGAACGATGCTTCCCGGCTCGTCAATTCAGAAGCGCTTTTTCATGAAGCGGCCTGCGCTCCGCTTAGAAGCTTCTTGGAAAAGGAAGGCGTGTTAACATCGGAACGCCTTGATTGATGAGGGTTCTGCCTTCTGACGAATAGGTCCTTTCTTGAAATGATATAGCTGCTATTATATACTACTGTTAGTACCAGCTCTTAAAAAGCGAAAAACCGTGCATCCATAGAGGCTGATGCTTAAATGGCATATCTGGATGGTGTATACATGAAAAGAACGAAAAAAGAACGACAGGCTTTGCTGAAAGCTACGATTGAAAGGACGCCATTTATTACGGATGAAGAACTGGCGGATATATTCACTGTCAGTGTCCAGACCATAAGGCTTGACCGTCTTGAACTTTCGATCCCGGAACTAAGGGAACGGATCAAAAACGTTGCACAGCAGCAGCTGGATACCGTTAAAGCCCTTCCGCTCGAGGAAGTAATCGGCGAAATTATTGATCTCCAGCTGGACGAAGCAGCGATATCCATATTGGACATAAAGAGTGAACATGTGTTTTCCCGGACAAAAATAGCAAGGGGGCATCATCTGTTTGCACAGGCAAACTCACTTGCCGTAGCCATTATAAACGATGATCTGGCCCTTACTTCAAAGGCAAAGATCCGTTTTACCCGGCAAGTAAAAGAAGGGGAGCGAGTTGTTGCCAAGGCAAGGGTGAGCAGCATTGAAGGCTACCGGACGACAGTGGAAGTTACGAGCTATGTAGATAAAGAGGCTGTTTTTTCCGGGGAGTTCATCATGTTCCGTTCAACTGGAGAAGGAAGGGAAGGGAGTAAGACATGAGAATTGCCATCGATGCAATGGGAGGCGACAATGCTCCGGAAGCTCAGGTTAAAGGAGCTTTAAAAGCACTTTCTGCCTTTGATGATCTTACAGTGATTTTAATTGGAGATGAAAAGAAAATCTCTCCTTATCTGACTTCTGCAAAAAACATTGAAGTCATTCACACGGAAGAAAAAATAGCAAGCGATGATGAACCTGTACGTGCAGTGCGGAAGAAAAAGAACGCTTCCATGGTTCTCGCCGCTAAAGAGGTAAAAGAGGGGCGGGCGGATGCCTGTATCTCAGCAGGGAATACTGGAGCACTTATGGCTTCTGGTCTGTTTAACGTCGGCAGGATCAGCGGTATTGACCGTCCGGCTCTATCTCCGACGCTTCCGACAGTAGACGGGAAGGGGTTTTTGCTCCTGGATGTAGGCGCCAATATGGATGCAAAACCTGAGCATCTGCTGCAGTACGCTATCATGGGAAGTACATATGCAGAGCAAGTAAGGGGAACGAGTTCTCCGAGAGTCGGTCTTTTGAATGTCGGCACGGAGGATGAAAAAGGGAATGCCTTAAGCAAAGCGGCCTTTCAGCTGCTGAAAGAAGCTCCCGTGAACTTTATCGGTAACGTTGAAGCGAGGGACCTCCTGAACGGAGCAGCTGATGTTGTCGTTTGCGATGGGTTTTCTGGAAATGTAGTGCTGAAAACGATAGAAGGTACCGCGCTGACAATGTTTTCCATGCTTAAACAGGAGCTTACAGCGACCGCTGTCAGCAAGATTGCAGCTGGAATTTTAAAACCCCGGCTTAAAGGCCTGAAGAACAAGCTGGACTATTCAGAGTATGGCGGAGCGGGATTATTTGGGCTTGCTGCACCGGTAGTAAAAGCCCATGGCTCTTCCGATGAGAACGCGATTTTTAATGCGGTAAGACAAACGAGAACGATGGTAGAGAAAAATGTTGTTCAAATCATAGCTGAAAAGATGAAAGAATTTGAAAGAGAAGAACAAAAGGGGGAAGAATAATGGGTAAAATTGCTTTTCTTTTTCCGGGACAGGGCTCCCAAAGAGTTGGAATGGCGCAAGAACTGGCACAAAATTTCGTAGAAGCCCGAACTATCTTTGATACCGCAGATGAAAAGCTCGGTATCTCTTTGTCTTCTATCATTTTTGAAGGGCCTGAAGAAGACTTAAAACGAACAGAAAACACACAGCCGGCCCTGCTGACTGCAAGTATTGCTGTTTTGGAAGTTTTTAAGAAATATGGGATCAAAGCTGACTATGCAGCCGGGCACAGTCTTGGAGAATATTCAGCTCTTGTGGCGGCAGGCAGCCTGTCGTTTGAAGATGCTGTATACGCGGTCAGACAGCGTGGCCTTTTTATGGAAGAAGCCGTGCCGACAGGAGTCGGTGCGATGTCTGCCATCCTGGGAATGAAACAGGAGGAACTTGAAGCCATTACAGAAAAGGTTACTGAGAACGGGCATGCTGTTCAGGTCGCTAATCTTAACTGTCCGGGGCAGATCGTTATTTCTGGTACTGCTCAGGGAGTTGCAGACGCTTCAAGCCTTGCGAAAGAAAACGGTGCAAAAGTAATCCCACTGCAAGTGAGCGGACCTTTCCATTCTTCCTTAATGGAGCCGGCAGCTGAGAAAATGCAGGATGTTCTTGGCTCGATTACGATTCAGGATGCAGAAATTCCGGTCCTTGCGAACGTCTCTGCCAAACCGGTAACAGATGCAGGAGAAATAAAAGAAAAGCTCGTCTTGCAAATCTACTCTCCGGTCAGATGGGAAGAGACCATTAATGAACTAATGGCTTTAGGTGTAGATACCTTTATCGAAATCGGACCAGGTAAAGTGCTGTCAGGCCTCGTGAAGAAAGTGAATCGCCGGGCAAATGTCATCGCCATCAGTGATGAAGCAACCATAAATGCAGCAGCGGAAAAGCTGAAGGGAGAGTAAAACTGATGTTAAAAGGAAAAACAGCTCTTGTTACAGGCGCATCCAGGGGAATCGGAAGGGCCATCGCGTTGGAACTGGCAAAAAACGGCGCTAAAGTGGCCGTAAACTATGCAGGCAGTGAAGCGAAGGCGCAGGAAGTCGTAGATGAGATAAGATCAATGGGCCAGGACGCTATCGCTGTACAAGCAAATGTGGCAGATAGTGAATCGGTATCAGCTATGGTTAAAACAGTTATTGAAGAGTTTGGTGCTCTGGACATTCTAGTGAATAACGCAGGTATTACGAGAGACAACCTGATCATGAGAATGAAAGAGGACGAGTGGGACGCTGTCCTTGACACCAACTTAAAAGGTGTATTCCTCTGCACAAAAGCCGTAACCCGCCAGATGATGAAGCAGAGAAAGGGGAGAATCATTAATATCTCCTCCATTGTCGGTGTATCCGGAAATCCTGGCCAGGCCAATTATGTTGCAGCCAAAGCAGGTGTTATCGGATTGACAAAATCGACGGCTAAAGAATTAGCCAGCAGAAATATTACGGTGAACGCAGTGGCTCCAGGATTCATTGATACGGATATGACACACGTTCTTGAAGAAAATGTAAAAGGTGAGATGCTGAAGGCAATACCGCTTGCCCGTTTTGGGGGCACGGAAGACATCTCCTCCCTCGTCACGTTCCTAGCAAGCGACTGCAGTTCCTATATTACTGGACAGACGATCCACGTCGATGGCGGAATGGTGATGTAAGAATAGCGAAAACTGGGAAGCCTAAGGAGAGCTTCTCAGTTTTTATGGATCCAGCTTCAGTGGCCAGAGACTCGAATGCTTCAGTCTCCCCCTCCAACACAAAGACCGTGTTGCTGTATGAGACTTCCGCCATTTTTCGTCTCTAAACAGGCCACTTCAGCATTTCTAAGGATCCAGCTTCAACGCCTAGAGACTCGAGTCACTTCACTCTCTCACCCCAACACAAAGACCGTGTTGAAGTTCTAGAGTTCCAGTGCTTTTCGTCTCTGATCGAGGCGTTTCAGCATTTCTATCTTTTCTATCTTTTTTTTTCTTATGAAATGGTATATATTATTGAAAGGAGGTGAATACACATGGCAGACGTATTAGAAAGAGTTTCAAAGATTATCGTAGATCGTCTTGGTGTAGACGCTGCTGAGGTTAAAACCGAAGCTTCTTTTAAAGAAGATCTAGGTGCTGATTCCTTGGATGTTGTTGAATTAGTTATGGAACTTGAGGACGAGTTTGATTTGGAAATTTCCGACGAGGATGCTGAAAAAATTACAACGGTTGGTGACGTTGTTAATTACATAAACAGCAACAACAACTAATTTTATGCTGAACAAAGTCCCGTAACAGATGGTGCGGGACTTTAAACCTGTTGGCAGAAGAATAATGCCGATACCCTCTAAGTGTTTGCAGGAGGCAATGATGAAAGGTTCAAAGAAACAGACATCAAATTTAAAGAAACAT
Organism: Fictibacillus sp. FJAT-27399; assembly: GCF_001510655.1. Taxonomy (GTDB): domain Bacteria; phylum Bacillota; class Bacilli; order Bacillales; family Fictibacillaceae; genus Fictibacillus_C; species Fictibacillus_C marinisediminis. The sequence continues at coordinate 452,696 of NZ_LMVC01000001.1, forward strand.
TCGAGACAGAGATTTAAGCATCAGGCAAGAAAACAGATGGATGAAAAGGTACGCAAACAAAAGGTAGCTCCCTTACAGGAACGAATTAATCTCTTCTTTGACAATGAAAAATTACTGGTTCAGGCATTTACCCATTCATCATATGTGAATGAGCATCGGGGACGTCCTTACGAAGACAACGAACGGCTTGAATTTTTAGGGGATGCAGTTCTTGAATTGACAATTTCTCAATTTCTTTACTCAAAGTTTTCGACTATGAGCGAAGGAGAGTTAACAAAATTAAGAGCAGCCATTGTCTGTGAGCCATCTCTCGTTATTTTGGCCAACGAGCTTCATTTTGGGGATTATGTTTTGCTGGGCAAAGGCGAAGAAAACACCGGCGGACGCACACGGCCGGCATTGCTCGCAGATGTGTTTGAAGCCTTTATCGGTGCACTGTACCTTGATAAAGGAATCGAAGCTGTTAAAGAATTTCTGGAAGTGAATGTTTTTCCCCGAATTAATGAAGGTGCTTTTTCTCATGTGATGGATTTTAAGAGCCAGCTTCAGGAATATGTTCAGCGAGAAGGTCTTGGAACGATTGATTATAAAATCATTCAGGAAAAAGGGCCGGCGCATAACCGGGAATTCGTATCTGAGGTAAAGTTAAATGAAGATACGTTCGGAGTCGGTTTTGGACGTTCTAAAAAAGAAGCAGAGCAGCATGCTGCACAGAAAGCGCTCGAGAAGATAATGAAACAATAAAAAAAACACCCTGCGAAAAGGGTGTTTTTCTTATGATTATGTATGAACGCTTACTTCTTTTTTAGGGAACCGAGCTCGGAGACGATGCCTTCCATATCTCGTACACTGAATCCAGGCATTTTCATTACCATATCATAAAGTTCTTTTATGTCATCATATTGGTCAACGGTGTAATCATCACCTTGGATCAGACCTGAGTTTACGAGCTGGAGCTTTTTTTTCAAGCCTTCTATCATAAACTCTATGTTCTCCTGGCTGGGAGTGGATAAGTTCATAGTAGCACCCTTTCTATCCTCAATATTACATAATTGTAGCATAAAAGAATCTATTTGTAAGTTGATCTATGGTAAAATAAATTAGTTAAGAATACATAAGGGGGATTAAGATGTTCCTCAAACGGTTAGATGTAGTAGGTTTTAAGTCTTTTGCGGATCGAATCAATATTGAATTTGTGCCTGGTGTGACTGCGGTCGTAGGGCCGAACGGCAGCGGTAAAAGCAACATTTCGGATGCCGTCCGCTGGGTGCTTGGTGAGCAATCGGCCAAATCGCTCCGCGGTTCAAAGATGGAAGATATCATCTTCGCTGGAAGCGATAACCGCAAGCCGCTGAACGTGGCCGAAGTAACGCTAACGCTTGATAATGAAGATCAGCATATACCGCTTGAATATAATGAAATCAGTGTCACCCGCCGAGTGTACCGTTCGGGCGACAGTGAATATTTGTTGAATAAACAGCAGTGCCGCCTGAAAGACATCGTGGATCTGTTCATGGATTCCGGTCTTGGCCGTGAAGCGTATTCGATTATCGGCCAAGGGAAGATCGAAGAGATCTTGAGCAGTAAGGCGGAAGACAGAAGAAAAATCTTTGAAGAGGCAGCCGGGGTCTTGAAATACAAAACCCGTAAACAAAAAGCAGAGCAAAAATTGCAGGAAACTCAGGAAAACCTGAACCGGGTGGAAGATATACTTTATGAACTAGAAGGACAAGTTGAGCCTTTAAAAATACAGGCCTCCATCGCCAAGGATTTTCTTGAGAAAAAAGAAGAACTTCAGCAGATCGAAGTGGCTTTGACGGTTTTTGAAATTGAAGAACTGCATGAAAAATGGGAAAAACAATCTACACTCGTAGAAGAACTCAAAAATAAAGATTTCGCACTATCATCGAAAGTGAAAAATGAAGAAGCATCACTCGAACGAGCCAGAGCCGACATACAGGCATTGGACGAATCCATAGACGAACTGCAGCAGTCGCTTCTCGTCGCGAGCGAAGAGCTTGAAAAGCTTGAAGGGAAACGCGAAGTCTTAAAAGAACGAAAGAAAAACTATCATCAGAATAAAGAGTCTCTCAAACAGCAGATTCAGACACTTAAGAAAAAAAGCGAGGAGCTCCAGGCTGCTTCTACAGAAGGGACCAAGATTTTTGGCGAACAGAAGAAGGAACTGCGTTCACTCCGCAGCCAACTGAAGGAAGAGGAGAACCGTCTTTCTATCATCGAGCTCGATCTTGAAGCAGAGCTGGAACGTTTAAAAAGTGACTACTTCGAGAACTTGAACAGCCAGGCTTCCATTAAGAATGAAATTCGTTATTTATCGGATCAGCAGAACCAGCAGCAGTTCAAGTCGAGCAGGCTGAATCAAGAACACGAGAAATATGTAGCTGAACGTGAAAGAGTCACCTCAGATAAAAAAGAATTGCTCGAGAAGGCTAAGGAAGCTGAGGAGAATATTCAGTCTCACTTAAAGCAGTATGCCGGATTAAAACAACAGCTTGAACAAAAAGAAAAAGAGAACGAAGAAATGCAAAGCAAGCTGTATCAAGCCTATCAGTTCATTCAGCAGTTCAAATCAAAAAAAGAATGGCTTGAATCCATGCAGGATGAGTACCAGGGATTTATGCAGGGTGTAAAAGAAGTCCTTAAAGCCAAAGGAACCGTACTGCAGGGCATTGAAGGTGCGGTCGCTGAACTCATCAGCGTACCGGCTGACATCGAGACAGCCATCGAAACGGCTCTCGGCGGATCCATGCAGCACGTTGTTACCCAAAGTGAAAAGGATGCCATTGCCGCTATCGCTTTTTTAAAGAAAAAAAGATTCGGGAGAGCTACGTTCCTCCCTCTATCTGTCATTAAGGGGCGTTTTATCTCACCGTCTGAAATCAGTTTGGTCGCTTCGCACTCTGCATATGTCGGAGTGGCTTCTCAGCTCGTAACTGGAGACAGCAAATACAAGACGATCATCGCCAACCTGCTTGGCAACATCGTGATCACTAAAACTATCGAGGGAGCGAACGAGATCGCCAAAACCCTCCGTTACAGGTATCGGATTGTTACCCTTGAAGGAGATGTAGTCAGTGCTGGCGGCTCCATGACGGGAGGAAGCGTCAAACAAAAGAATTCCTCGCTCCTTGGAAGACAGCGGGAACTGGACACGGTCACTGGAAAACTGGAGAAAATGGAACAGCAGACAGCTGTCATCGAAGAGCAGGTAAAGGACTCAAAAACAGCGATTACAGAGCTGAGATCTCAGCTCGAATCCTTCCGTGAAGAAGGAGAGAACAGCAGGCTAAAGGAGCAGTCTGTAAAAAGCAGACTGCGCGAAATTGAGATCGAAGAGAAAAACCTGAATGACCGCCTCTCTCTGTATGACCGGGAGAAGAATAACTATCATTCGGAACAAAGCACGATCGCTGAAAGGATTAAAGAACTTCAGATTTCATTAGAGAGAAATGTGAAAGACGCGAAATCGCTCGAGGATCAGATCGAACAGCTGGATGCCCGTAAGAAAGACCAGCAAACCTCGAAAGAAGAGATTCAGCAGTCAGCCACCGCTTTAAAAATCAAGATTGCAGAAAAAGACCAGCAAACGGCGAACCAGGAAGAGAAACTGGAGAGGATCCAGATGGAACTCCGAGAAGTGAACGATCAGCTTAAAGAGACTGAGCAGGATTTTTGGATGCTGGAAGAAGAGATGAACAGCAATTCATCAGGTGAAGAAATACTTGATGGACACATCGCCAAAAAAAGGCAAGACAAGAATTCTGTACTTCAGCTCATCTCTCAGCGCAGACAGGAAAGACTCACGGTGTACCAGCAAGTGGAGGGCCGGGACCGTGAACTGAAAGAATCAAAACGTATTCTTAAACAGCTGAACGATGCCCTCCGTACAGAAGAGGTGAGCATCAACAGGCTCGATGTTGAGCTCGACAACCGCCTCACCCATCTTCGGAAAGAATACGAGCTTTCCTTTGAAGGTGCGAAGGAACAATTCCAGCTGACCATGGAGGCAGCTGAGGCGAGGAAGAAAGTCAAATTAATCAAACTCGCAATAGAAGAACTCGGCATGGTGAACCTTGGTGCCATCGAAGAGTATGAACGCGTATCGCAGCGTTTTGATTTCCTGGCAGAACAAAGAGCGGATCTTGTAGAAGCAAAACAGACACTGCATGGAGTCATCGATGAGATGGACGAAGAAATGAAGAAGAGGTTCGAGGAGACGTTCACAAATATCCGCTCACATTTCGGCCAGATTTTCAAAGAGCTGTTTGGCGGAGGAAGGGCAGATTTATCTTTAACCAATCCGGAAAACCTGCTGACGACCGGCGTGGATATCCTTGCTCAGCCTCCAGGTAAAAAGCTGCAGCATCTTGCCCTATTGTCCGGCGGAGAGCGGGCGCTGACCGCTATTGCCCTGCTGTTTGCCATTTTGAAAGTCCGTCCTGTTCCTTTCTGCATCCTTGATGAGGTGGAAGCCGCACTGGATGATGCCAATGTCAGCCGCTATGCGAGCTATTTGCGAACGTTCAGCAATGAAACTCAGTTTATCGTCGTCACCCACCGTAAAGGAACGATGGAGGAAGCGGACGTGCTGTACGGCGTTACGATGCAGGAATCCGGGGTTTCCAAACTTGTTTCCGTCAAGCTGGAGGAATCAAGGGATCTCGTCGGGGCAAAGTAATGTATCATGTATGAATTTGAAGGAGGAACCTATGAGCTTCTTAAAACGACTAAAAGACAAATTCACTTCTCAAACAGACTCTGTATCTGAAAAATTCAAAAGCGGACTGGAAAAGACCCGAACTTCATTTTCGACAAAAGTCAATGACCTCGTTAACCGGTACAGAAAAGTTGATGAAGAATTTTTCGAGGAACTGGAAGAAATTTTGATCAGTGCCGATGTAGGCGTCCATACGGTTATGGATCTAATCGACAAATTAAAGGACATCGCGCGTACGAGAAACATCCAGGAAACAGAAGAACTGAAATTCGCGATCTCAGAAACACTCGCTGGAATGCTCCATAAAGGAGAACAGGACGGCTCACTGAACCTTCAAACAGAAGGCATGACGGTCATCCTTTTTGTCGGTGTAAACGGCGTAGGGAAAACGACGACGATCGGAAAACTTGCTCATCAGCTGAAACAACAAGGGAAAACCGTGATGCTTGCTGCCGGGGACACATTCCGCGCTGGAGCGATCGAGCAGCTTGAAGTCTGGGGGCAGCGTGCAGGCGTGGATGTTATCAAACATCAGGAAGGATCCGATCCTGCAGCCGTTATTTTTGACAGCGTTAAAGCTGCCAAATCCAGAAACGTGGATGTTCTGCTGTGCGATACTGCAGGAAGGCTGCAGAACAAAGTTAATTTAATGAATGAGCTTGAAAAAGTGAAACGCGTTATCGAACGGGAAGTGCCGGGAGCACCGCATGAGGTATTGCTTGTCGTTGATGCGACGACTGGACAGAATGCGATGAGCCAGGCGAAGATATTCAGCCAGTCGACAAATGTTTCAGGTCTTGTACTTACTAAGCTCGATGGTACAGCCAAGGGCGGAATCGTTCTCGGCATCCGGAACGAACTTGATATCCCTGTGAAATTTGTCGGCCTAGGTGAAAAAATCGACGACCTGCAGGCATTTGATCCTGATCAGTTTGTCTACGGACTCTTTTCTGGATTGGAGGAAGAAAAAGCGGAGTAATCCGCTTTTCTTTTTTTGTATGAGGTTGGCTGAATGGAAGTGTTTCGGACAACTTCTCAGTATTTGCGGAGAGTGCTTTTCGTCCCTGAACAGGTATCTCAGCTTTTCTTGATCTAGCTTCGACACCCAGGGACTGTATCACTTCGGTCTTTGTCAGAAAACAAAGTGCGTTTTATGCCAAAGACCTCCAGTGCTTGTCGTCCCTGAACAGGTATCTCAGCTTTTCTTGATCTAGCTTCGACACCCAGGGACTGTATCACTTCGGTCTTTGTCAGAAAACAAAGTGCGTTTTATGCCAAAGACCTCCAGTGCTTATCGTCCCTAAACAGGTATCTCAGCTTTTCTAATCTATCAAGAAAAAATCTTGACATTGTTTCTTCGACAGTGTACTATAATTTAACGTAAAGGCTTTTCACTTAACAAGGGGTGTTGGGATGCTGGATAAGACGATGAGAATTAATTATCTTTATGACTTTTATCAGTCCTTGCTGACACCGAAGCAAAAGAATTACATGGCTTTTTATTATCTGGATGACTTTTCCCTTGGAGAAATCGCTGAACAATATAATGTAAGCCGCCAGGCCGTTTATGATAATATAAAACGGACCGAGGCGATGCTTGAAGAATACGAGGAAAAACTCGGTTTATTTGCGAAATTTCAGGAACGCGATCAGTTACTTTCCAGATTAAAAGAACTGCTCGGAAATTCGTCTGATAAAGTTCTTGAGATCATTGATCGCCTTGAAAACATGGAATAGGAGGCGACAATACTATGGCATTTGAAGGATTAGCCGACCGGCTTCAAAACACCTTGCAGAAAATCCGGGGCAAGGGTAAGGTAACAGAAGCTGATGTTAAAGAAATGATGCGTGAAGTCAGGCTTGCACTATTGGAAGCCGATGTTAACTTCCGGGTAGTAAAAGATTTTATCAAGCGAGTGACAGAACGTTCCATAGGTCAGGAAGTGCTGAAGAGTCTTACTCCAGGCCAGCAGGTTGTTAAAGTCGTTCACGAAGAGCTCACTGCTCTATTGGGCGGAGAACAAAGCAAGATCGCTGTCAACAACCGGCCGCCAACCGTCATTATGATGGTCGGGCTGCAAGGGGCAGGGAAAACGACGACAACCGGGAAGCTTGCGAATCATCTTCGCAAGAAGCATAACCGCAATCCTCTTCTGGTGGCTGCCGATATCTATCGTCCTGCAGCGATTCAGCAAATCGAAACACTTGGCAAACAGCTGAGTCTTCCTGTTTTCTCAATGGGGGACAAAGTGAGCCCGGTTGAGATCACAAAACAGGCACTGGCTAAGGCAAAGGAAGAGCATCATGATTATGTTCTCATCGATACGGCAGGACGCCTTCACATTGATGAAGAACTGATGGATGAGCTTCAAAAGGTCAAAGAACTGGCAAATCCCAATGAAATTTTCCTTGTCGTTGATGCCATGACCGGGCAAGACGCCGTTAATGTTGCCGAGAGCTTTAATGAGCAGCTTGGATTAACCGGTGTCGTACTGACCAAGCTTGATGGAGATACTCGCGGCGGTGCTGCACTTTCCATTAAAGCAGTGACAGATCTCCCGATTAAGTTTGTCGGTATGGGAGAAAAGATGGATGCGCTAGAACCGTTCCATCCAGACAGAATGTCCTCCAGGATTCTTGGAATGGGTGATGTGCTGACGCTTATTGAAAAAGCACAGACTAACGTTGACGAAGAAAAGGCAAAAGAACTGCAAAAGAAGATGCGGGACATGTCTTTTACTTTCGATGATTTCCTTGATCAGATGGGGCAGGTCAGAAATCTCGGCCCTCTTGATGAACTGCTTAGCATGATGCCGGGCGCGAACAAGATGAAGGGCTTGAAAAATGTCTCCATAGATGAGAAACAGATAGGCCATGTTGAGGCTATCATTCGATCGATGACCAAACTCGAAAGAGAACAGCCGGAGATCATCAACGCTTCAAGAAGAAAAAGGATTGCGAAAGGGAGCGGACGGACCGTACAGGAAGTAAACCGCCTCATCAAGCAGTTCGACGATATGAAGAAGATGATGAAACAAATGTCCGGTATGATGAAGGGCAAGAAAAAAGGCGGAATGAAATTTCCGTTTATGTAAAATGGATGAATTTTCTGGTTTACAAAGCTGGGAATTTATTATATTATATTGATTTGTGTGAACAATTTTCGGAGGTGTATTTTTACAATGGCAGTAAAAATTCGTTTAAAACGCATGGGGCAAAAGAAAGCTCCATTTTATCGGGTAGTAGTAGCAGATTCTCGCGCACCGCGTGATGGTCGCTTTATCGAAGAGATTGGCACTTACAATCCAGTTGTTAATCCTGCAGAAGTTAAAATCAACGAAGAGCAGGCTCTTAAATGGATGCTTGACGGCGCAAAGCCTTCAGACACTGTACGTAACCTTTTCTCTAACGCAGGGATCATGGAAAAGTTTCATAACGCTAAACTACAAAAATAATGGGTGATGATATGATGACAGAGTTAATCGAGACGATTGTTAAGGCTCTTGTTGATCATCCAGAAGAAGTCAGCGTGAAAGAGGTAGCTGATGGCGAAAAGCTTGTTTATCAATTAACCGTGCACAGCTCAGATATGGGCAAGGTGATCGGCAAACAAGGCCGGGTGGCAAAAGCGATCCGTACTGTTGTCAATGCTGCTGGAACAAGCCAGAACAAACGTATTTCACTAGAAATCGTATAGCCGGATTTGAATTCGGCGGCAAAGTTACTTCTTTAAGCTTGAAAAGGGATGAGGGCAGCCTCAGCCCTTTTTTGCACTTTTAAATGATTTTTGATTATAGATTCTAATCATTCAGCCCACACTGTATATAAGAAACGGGCACAAGGGTGGATACATATGTCGAAATGGTTAAACGTAGGAAAAATCGTTAATACACATGGTATACGAGGGGAAGTTCGGGTGATCTCCCGCACGGATTTTCCTGAAGAACGATATAAAATAGGAAACACACTTTATGTGGATTTCGAAGACGGGAGCAGCCTGATACCGGTTGTCATAGCCGCGCACAGGGTTCACAAACAGTTCGACCTTTTGCAGTTTGAAGAACATCCGAACATTAACGACGTTGAAAAGTATAAAGGTCATCTCCTGAAAACGCCTGCGGACGATTCCGTTGAACTTGATGAGGGGGAATTCTTCTATCATGATATCATCGGCTGCACGGTGATAACGGTAGAAGGCGAAGAACTCGGAAAGGTAAAAGAAATTCTCTCTCCGGGAGCAAATGACGTATGGGTCGTGAAACGAAAAAACTTCGGGCCTGATATCCTGGTTCCTTACATTCCTCCAGTTGTAAAAAAGGTGGATATCGAAAACAAACAAATCACGATTCATCTGATGGATGGTCTGATTTAACATGAAGATTGATGTCTTATCGCTGTTTCCTGAGATGTTTACCGGTGTATTCGGTTCATCTATCCTCAAAAAGTCACAGGAAAAGGGTCTCGTCCAGTTTCATGTGACCGATTTTAGAGAGTATACAGAAAATAAACACCGGCGTGTTGATGATTACCCCTATGGCGGCGGAGCAGGCATGGTCCTGACACCCCAGCCTCTGTTTGACGCTGTAGAAGCCTTGAAGCGGGAGAAAGATACTCAGCTGCCGAGGGTCATCCTTCTCTGTCCGCAGGGAGAGCGCTACAGCCAGCGAAAAGCGGAGGAGCTTTCGAAAGAATCGCACTTGATTTTTGTCTGCGGACACTATGAAGGATATGATGAACGCATCCGGGAAAATTTAGTGACAGATGAGATCTCGATCGGCGATTTTGTTCTCACTGGCGGTGAACTCGGCGCGATGGTCGTTATCGATAGTGTGACGAGGCTTCTCCCTGGTGCTCTCGGCAATGAAGAGTCACCGTTAAAGGACTCGTTCAGCAGCGGAATGCTCGAGCATCCCCAATATACGAGACCCGCAGATTTCAGGGGGATGAAGGTGCCAGAGGTCCTATTGTCAGGGAATCATAAAAACATTGAAGAATGGCGTGCTAAAGAGTCGTTAAGACGCACGTGGAGAAGAAGGCCTGATCTTTTAGAAGGAATGGACTTAACCCCTCAAGAGAAAAAATGGCTTGAAGAGGTTAAAAAAGAGGACTAAATTTTATGGAACTACTTGCCTCTGTCTCCCTCCTATGGTAAGATAAATCTCGTGGCTTAGGCCAGTATTAAGGTGTTCCGCTGCTGAAGAAAACGAGGCAAGAACATCTGTCGGAAGGAGGCAATAACTATGCAACAGATTATTGCAGAGCTTGCTAAAGAGCAACTAAAATCGGATCTACCTAAGTTCCGTTCTGGTGATACTGTTCGTGTTCACGTTAAAGTTGTCGAGGGAACTCGCGAACGTATCCAGCTTTTCGAAGGCGTTGTAATCAAAAAGCGCGGAACTGGAATAAGCGAAACATTCACTGTTCGTAAGATTTCTTACGGTGTTGGTGTAGAGCGTGTATTCCCTTTACATTCACCTAAAATCGCGAACCTTGAAGTCGTTCGACGCGGTAAAGTTCGTCGTGCTAAGCTTTACTACTTGCGTGCACTTCGCGGTAAAGCAGCGCGTATTAAAGAGATTCGCTAATTACACACAAAAGGAGCTTGACTCATCTCAAGCTCCTTTTTACATATTTAAAATAATGTGAAAAAAAATTAAGTTGAATGTGAGGATGAAGTATGGCACGTCAGAAAAAAGAATCTTGGGAATGGTTAAAAGCATTGGCAGTGGCCTTGATTCTCGCCGGAGCAATTCGTTACTTTTTATTCGCTCCGATCGTGGTTGATGGCGAGTCCATGATGCCTACCTTGCACAACAGGGATCGGCTTGTTGTTAATAAAATGGATAAACCGGAACGATTTGATATCGTCGTGTTCAAGGCAACAGAAACGAAGGATTACATTAAACGGGTCATCGGCCTTCCGGGCGACAAGATTGAATACAAAAACGATACTCTGTATGTAAACGGCAAACCTCTAAAGGAAAAATATTTGGATCCGTATAAGAAACAGACGAAAGATGGAAACTTAACCTATGATTTCACTCTGTATGAAGTGACAGGAAAACAGACTGTTCCCAAGGGGAAAGTTTTTGTGCTAGGAGATAACAGAAGACACAGCAGTGACAGCCGGAATATCGGCACTGTAGACATGGATGATATTATCGGCAAAGCCAGCGTGAAATTCTGGCCGATTAATGATATAGGTGTAGTAAAGTAGGTGAAGGAATGACCATCCAATGGTTTCCTGGCCATATGGCAAAAGCCAGGCGAGAAATTACAGAAAAACTTAAACTGATCGATGTTGTTTTTGAATTGGTAGATGCGAGAGTGCCCCTTGCCTCCCGCAATCCGATGATTGACGAGATTACAGCCGGAAAACCGCGGCTGCTGTTATTAAACAAGGCGGATATGGCGGATCCGGAGGTTACAAAACTTTGGTCGGACTATTTCGAGCAGAAAGGCCTCCCTGTTCTTGTGATTAATTCTAAAACGGGCCAGGGCATTAATCGTATTGAGGCAAAAGCAAAAGAACTGGTCAAGGAAAAATTCGATAAGATGAGAGCCAAAGGCATCGTTAAGCCAAGAGCTGTCCGAGCGTTGATCCTTGGAATTCCCAATGTTGGAAAATCCACGCTCATCAACCGGATGGCAGGAAAAAACATTGCGGTCACCGGTGATAAACCGGGTGTCACCAAAAAACAGCAATGGATTAAAGTGGGTTCAGCACTGGAATTACTCGATACACCGGGTATTCTTTGGCCGAAATTTGAGGATCCATCCATTGGGCTGAAGCTGGCTGTAACAGGAGCCATCAAAGAAACACTTCTTGATTTTTCGGAGATTGTTCTGTTTGCGCTTAAGTATTTTAAGGATCACTATCCTGCCCGGCTGCAGGAACGATACAATCTTGAGTCAATTCCAGAAGACCCGATCGTCCTTTTTGATGAGATTGGAAAAAAACGCGGTTGTTTGATGAGCGGCGGCTATATCGATTATGAGAAGACAGCAGAAATAGTGCTGCGCGACATACGTTCTGAAAAATTAGGCAGATTGTCGTATGAAAGACCAAAAGATTTTATCCAGTAGGCACGCACAAGCGTGCCTATTTTCTTTATAATAAACCTGAACTGCTAAATGATTAATTCATGATGGCCGATATACATAGAAAGCGAAGGTTGACGATGAAACTTACGATCAAGGAAATTGAAGAAAGAATCCATGCGCTTAAAGAAGAAAAAAATGAACTTGATGCTTTTATAGATGAACTTCAGAGTGATGAACGTTCCGGAGTTAAGAAAATCATTTTGAGACATGAAAAAGCACTGGAATCTGCCCGGCTGCTCAAGGATCACTATGAACAGATGATGGTGTTTGAGAAGGAGTGGACCAGTAAAGGAAAGCATGTAATCGCAGGGGTTGATGAAGTGGGAAGAGGCCCTCTTGCAGGCCCTGTGATTGCAGCTGCAGCCATTTTAAAACCAGGCACATACATACCAGGATTGAATGATTCAAAAATGCTCAGTGAATCGCGGCGTGAAGAATTATTTGGAGAAATCATGAAAAACGCGGTTTCGATCGGCATCGGTCTGGTGACCGCACAGGAAATTGATGAAATTAATATCTATCAAGCTTCCAAGAAAGCGATGGTAAAAGCAGTCGGAGCTATGAAGGAGCAGCCTGATCATCTGCTGATTGATGCGATGGAACTTCCCCTTGCTGTTACCCAGTCCAAAATCATCAAAGGGGACGCAAAAAGTGTTTCTATTGCGGCCGCATCCATCATTGCAAAGGTGACTAGAGACCGGTATATGAAGAAGCTGCACAGGAACCACCCTCAATATCATTTTAATAAAAACATGGGCTATGGCACGAAGGAGCACCTTGAAGCATTGGAAAGATTCGGTCCAGTTGAGGAACACCGCCGATCCTTTTCTCCTGTACTGCAAGGTTCACTGCTTTAAGCTTAAGGAGGAGCAGTTTATGAGAGTAGAAAACGGGGAGCTCCTTTCCCTGCTTGGAACCTTCAAGAACAGATCCGCATTGGTGCAAGGACAGCTGACGGCAGCAAAGGTATTGCAAATATTGCCAGGAAACGTGGCGAAATTGTCTCTGCAGGGAGAGGTTAGGACAGCTTTGCTGGAAACCGCCCTTCAAGCAGGAGAAAGCTATTGGTTTGAAGTCAGTCAAACCGAACCCCTGGCGTTAAAGAAACTGGAAGCCATAAAAGGCGGTAAAATGAATTCTGCAGAATTTGTGGCAGCACAGCTCGGATCTCCTAAAGATCCTGCAGCAAGAATGGCCGCTCAGTTTTTGCTGACTTCCAAACTGCCTGCTACAAATGAACAGCTGGCAACAGTTGCGGATTTGTTTCGAATTTCACAGAACAATGAACCGAAAACAGCAGAAATTCTTCACCAGATGACGAACCGAGATATTCCATTGACAGAAGGTACGTTCAGGGCCATGGAAGCTTATGAAAAAACAGGCCCGCTGCGGACAGAGCTGTTGAGGCTCCTGAATATGATCGATAATCACCAACCTGCCAGACTGTTAAACGAGCTGAAGCAAGCGTTAAACGGTGTATTAAAAGGTTCTGTGGCTGTATCACTGGAAGAGCCGGCAGCAGCGATTCTCAATGCCTTAGTAAGCGAAAAACAGCCAAAAACAGCCGGGCAGCTAGAATATATACTAAAAAAAGCCGGGTGGCTGGATCCTGCCAGGACATTGGAGGAAATCAAAGCCGGCAGCACGTCAAAAGGAAACGGAACAGCAGCCAACGTTGATATGGAGAAATTTTTCTCAAAGCAGGGTGTAAGCCGGGAACAAGCGATGACCCAGCTTTTGAAGCTTCTGCCTGAACTTCCTGAAGAAGATCGTGCTTTCGTTCAATCCTTACTTTTATCCGACCACAGCAAAGACAGGCTGTCGGCAGCCATTAAGAAGCAGGTTGACCATCTTGGCCTGTTTCATGAAGCAAGGTTGCAATCCTTACAGTCTCAGAAAGAAGCAGTGAACAAAAGTGTAAAGTCACTCCTTCTTCAAGTACTTGAGAGTAACGAGACGATGACAGCAGCGTTCAGAACACAGGCTGAAAAGGTACTGCATAAGATAACCGGGCTTCAGCTGAACATGCTCCAAAGCCAGGAGAACGTTCAACAAGTCCTGCTTCAGCTTCCGATGATGTTAGGCATACAGGCGGCTGACCTTACCGTGAGATGGGAAGGAAAAAAGACAGAAACTGGTGAAATCGACAGTGATTTTTGCCGAATTCTCTTTATTTTACAGCTTGAAAATATGAAAGAAACAACAGTAGGAGTAACGATTCAGAACCGCATCCTCTCCCTGCAGATCTGGAACGGCCAGGAGAAAGCCAACAAGATACCTCAGGACCGTATCGAGATGCTTCGGGAGTCTCTCAAACAAATCGATTACCACTTATCAGGGGTTATGATAATGGGCGGAGGCAAGGAGCGGCCAGCACTGGCTAAAAGCGCTCCTGAGCCTATGAAGGGAGTTGATCTGCGAATATGAATAAAGAGAAAACACTACCTCGTGCCGCTGCCCTTTCCTATCATGAGAATATGGCGGCGCCCAAGCTGACAGCAAAAGGAACGGGAAAAACAGCAGAAAAAATTTTATCGGTGGCCCAGGAAAACAATATTCCCATCCAGAAGGATCCCTCCCTTGTGGCACTTCTTTCACAGCTGGAGATCAATGAAAAAATCCCACAAGAACTCTATGAAGTGGTCGCAGAAGTATTTGCGTTCATCTACCAAGTGGATCTGGGACAGCATTGACAGGAGACGATATTTTTAGTGTGATTGGGCATCCTATACTAAAAAAGGAGGCGTCCATCATGCCAAGAAGAAAACTGCTTGTTCCTGGTGTCGACTCGATGCTCAATCAGTACAGGGAAGAGATCGGCGAAGAATTCGGGATCTACCGTCCGGCTGCAGAACGGGATTTTACGGAAAAAAAGCCAGACAGAAAAAAAGAAAAATCGAACGGCAGGAAAGAAACAAAAAGCAGGGATGAATAACCTGCTTTTTGTTTTTCATTTAGAAGCAGTATGAGGCGATATATCTCCTATTTTATTACATATTGTGTAGTTTTTAATATGTAAAAATGTCGAAATTAGGTGAATGCGTTTGCAATAATTCTGTAGAATGGTAGACAGTTCGGCTTCTATTATATAAAATGGTATCGGTAGTTTAGTTTTGAACATGATAGGAGGATGGAGAATGAATATCCACGAGTATCAAGGTAAAGAGGTACTAAGAAAGTACGGTGTGGCTGTTCCTAACGGTAAAGTAGCGTATTCCGTAGAAGAAGCAGTTGAAGCTGCAAAAGAATTAGGAAGCGCTGTTACTGTTGTTAAAGCTCAAATCCACGCTGGCGGACGAGGAAAGGCCGGCGGTGTTAAAGTGGCTAAAAACCTTGATGAAGTTCGTACATATGCGGATGAAATTTTGGGGAAAGTGCTTGTCACTCATCAAACAGGCCCTGAAGGTAAAGAAGTTAAACGCTTGCTTATCGAAGAAGGCTGCGACATCAAGAAAGAATATTACATCGGCCTCGTGCTTGACCGCGCAACATCAAGCGTTGTCATGATGGGATCTGAAGAAGGCGGTACTGAAATTGAAGAGGTGGCTGAAAAGACGCCTGAGAAAATCTTCAAAGAAGTCATCGACCCAGCGATCGGGCTTCAAGCATTCCAAGCTCGCCGCTTAGCATTCAACATCAACATCCCGAAAGAGCTTGTGAACAAAGCGGCAAAGTTCATGATGGGACTTTATAAAGCTTTCGTTGAAAAAGACTGCTCTATCGCAGAAATCAACCCGCTTGTTGTAACAGGTGACGGCAACGTAATGGCACTTGATGCGAAGTTAAACTTTGATTCAAATGCGCTTTACCGCCAAAAGGACATTCTTGAGTACCGCGATCTTGAAGAAGAAGATGCAAAAGAGATCGAAGCTTCCAAATATGACTTGAGCTACATCTCCCTTGATGGAAACATCGGATGTATGGTTAATGGCGCTGGTCTTGCTATGGCAACGATGGACATCATCAAACACTACAGCGGAGACCCTGCCAACTTCCTTGATGTAGGCGGCGGTGCAACTGCTGAAAAAGTAACAGAAGCATTTAAAATTATCCTTTCTGATGAAAAAGTTAAAGGGATTTTCGTTAACATTTTCGGCGGAATTATGAAATGTGACGTTATCGCTAACGGAGTAGTTGAAGCTACAAAACAAGTAGGGTTAAACCTGCCGCTGGTTGTCCGTTTAGAAGGTACGAACGTAGAGCTTGGCAAGAAAATCCTTAATGAATCTGGATTGAACATTACTTCTGCAGATTCCATGGCAGACGGTGCTGAGAAAATCGTTTCTTTAGTAAAATAAATTCCCCGAAATAAGGTAGAAGGGTGGAGAAAATAGATGAGTATTTTTATCAATAAAGACACAAAGGTCATCGTGCAAGGGATTACAGGATCTGTAGGCCTGTTCCACACACAGCAGATGCTTGAATATGGAACGAAAATTGTCGGCGGTGTTACACCGGGTAAAGGCGGTACGGAAGTAGAAGGCCTTCCTGTTTTCAATACAGTTGAAGAAGCGGTTAAAGCAACAGGTGCTACGGCTTCTGTCATTTATGTTCCGCCTGCATTTGCCGCTGATTCCATCGTGGAAGCAGTTGAGGCAGAACTTGATCTTGCTATCTGTATTACAGAAGGTATTCCGGTTATGGACATGGTTAACGTAAAACGTTACATGGAAGGCAAGAAAACTCGTCTTGTCGGTCCTAACTGCCCGGGTGTTATCACGCCAGATGAGTGCAAGATCGGTATCATGCCTGGGTACATTCATACAAAAGGGCACGTTGGGGTTGTATCCCGTTCCGGAACATTGACTTATGAGGCGGTTCACCAGCTTACACAGCGCGGAATCGGCCAATCTACAGCAGTAGGAATCGGCGGAGACCCGGTAAATGGAACAGATTTCATTGATGTGCTAAAAGCATTTAATGAAGATGAAGATACTTATGCTGTCATCATGATCGGTGAAATCGGCGGAACAGCTGAAGAAGAAGCTGCTGAATGGGTAAAAGCCAACATGAAAAAACCTGTTGTCGGTTTCATCGGCGGACAAACAGCGCCTCCAGGAAAACGTATGGGCCATGCCGGTGCGATCATTTCCGGCGGTAAAGGTACTGCTGCCGAAAAAATCAAAACCATGCAGGAATGCGGAATTAAAGTCGCTGAAACTCCTTCAGTTATGGGAGAAACACTTGTTTCTGCACTTAAGGAAAAAGGGCTTCTTGACCGCTGCACAACTCATAAAGCGAATGTATAAGCATAAAGCTCCCGTTTTTGGGAGCTTTTTTTAAAAAAATTTTGGTTTTATTGGAGGAGACTATGGACAGAGAACGGTTAATTCTTCTTCATCATTGCCGCGGAGCAGGGAGGAAAGCCATCCAGTCATTCTTAGCATTTGACCCGGAGTTAAAAGCTGTTTTTCAATTGAGCAAGAAAGAGCTTATAGAACGGTTCCGTATGAGTCATCAGAACAGCAATGATTTTTTAGAAGATATCCGGAAGCTGTCTTACCGCTCCATCGAACAAACATACCGAAAGCATAATATAAAAATACATACATATTTTGATAGTCATTACCCCGTTCCTCTCCGCCATATTTTTGATTCGCCCTGGGTGTTGTACAGCAAAGGGAACACAGAGGCGCTGTCAGCTCCTCTCGCTATTAGTGTAGTAGGAACCAGGAATCCCACCGAGGGCGGATTAAAAAGCCTGAATAAAGTGCTTATGCCCCTGCTGGAAAAAGGCTGGGTAACGGTCAGCGGGCTTGCTGCAGGGATCGATACCCATGCCCATGAATTGACTTTAACGCAGTCAGGCAGTACGATTGCAGTACTCGGGTCAGGAATTGGCCGTATTTACCCCAAGGCCAACACAGCCTTGGCACACCGGATTACAAAAAAAGGCCTTCTCTTGTCTGAGTATCCGTATGATCTGCCGCCAAGAAAATGGCAGTTTCCGCAAAGGAACAGAATCATCAGCGGATTAACCCGTGGTACTCTCGTTGTTGAAGCGCGGGAAAGAAGCGGTTCTCTCATTACAGCAGATCAAGCAATGGAACAGGGAAGGGAAGTATTTGCTGTTCCAGGGTCCATATTGGATGAATGTGCATCAGGCACTAACCGCCTGATTCAGCAGGGAGCCAAGCTTGTAATGGAAGCTGAGGATATTTTAAGTGAATTAAGTTTGATATATTAGGTCAGAATGAAGTATTAGTCCCTGTTATTTCTCTTTATTCGATTGGCAATAATTGAAAACCGTTTGACAAATGATGAGAGTCTATTTAATAATAGGGAAGATTTGATTAAACCCTTAAAGGGGGATGCACTGAAAATGGAAGAGTATTTAGTAATCGTTGAATCTCCCGCCAAAGCAAAAACGATAAAGAAGTATTTGGGAAGCAAATATATCGTTAAGGCGTCGATGGGCCATGTTAGAGATCTGCCCCGAAGCCAAATGGGAGTAGAAATTAGTGAGAATTATAATCCGAAATATATAACGATCAGGGGAAAAGGGCCTGTTTTAAAAGAGTTGAAGACAGCGGCCAAAAAAGTAAAAAAGATTTTTCTCGCATCTGACCCCGACAGAGAAGGCGAAGCGATCGCCTGGCACCTTGCCCACAGCCTGGATATTGATCTGGATTCCGAATGCCGGGTTGTTTTTAATGAGATTACAAAGAATGCTATTAAAGACTCGTTTAAACGACCGAGAAAGATAAACATGGATCTCGTTGATGCCCAGCAGGCTCGCCGTATACTCGACCGTCTCGTAGGCTATAAGATCAGCCCTTTATTATGGAAGAAAGTGAAAAAAGGCCTCAGTGCCGGAAGGGTACAGACCGTAGCTCTTCGTTTGATCGTGGAGAGAGAAAAAGAAATCAAGGCTTTTATTCCTGAAGAATACTGGAAGATTAAAGCCGCTTTCTCCTATGGCAAAGAAGAGTTTGAAGCCAATTTTTATGGTATCAACGGCAAGAAGAAAGAGTTATCGAATGAAGAGGAAGTCAAGGAAGTCTTAAGCAAGCTCAAAGGAAATACCTTTTCAATCGCTTCGGTTCAGAAGAAGGAGAGAAAACGTAATCCTGCACCGCCTTTCATTACTTCTTCATTGCAGCAGGAAGCAGCAAGAAAGCTGAACTTCAGAGCGAAGAAAACGATGATGCTTGCACAGCAGCTGTATGAAGGAATCGATCTCGGAAAAGAAGGCACAGTCGGTCTAATCACGTATATGAGAACGGATTCCACCCGGATCTCAGATCTTGCAAAAGAGGAAGCGAAAACTTTCATTACAGAAGAATATGGTCAGGAGTATGCGGACCAAGGTAATCGCGCAGAGAAAAAACAAGGCAAAAATGCACAGGATGCCCATGAAGCGATCAGACCATCTTCTGCTTCCAAACATCCTAAAGAATTAAAAGAGTATTTGAGCCGTGACCAGCTCCGGTTATACCGATTAATTTGGGAGCGTTTTATTGCGAGCCAGATGTCTTCAGCTGTTTTGGACACCATGACTGTTGATCTCGAGAATCAGGGAGTAATTTTCCGTGCCAATGGTTCAAAAGTGAAATTTCCTGGATTCATGAAGGTATATATTGAAGGAAACGATGACGGCAAGAAAGATGAAGACCGTTTACTGCCGAATCTTGAAGAAGGCAAGACGGCCGAAAAACAAGAAATCGAACCGACTCAGCACTTTACACAGCCGCCTCCAAGGTACAGTGAGGCAAGGCTCGTCAGAACAATGGAAGAACTCGGTATTGGACGCCCTTCAACGTATGCCCCGACATTGGATACGATCCAAAAGCGAGGCTACGTTATGCTCGATGACAAGAAGTTTCAGCCGACCGAGCTGGGAGAAGTCGTTCTTGAACTGACACTTGAATTCTTTTCAGAAGTGTTTAACGTAGAATTCACTGCTCAGATGGAAACGGATCTCGATGAAATCGAAGACGGCGACAAGCATTGGAACGAAGTTATTGATGAGTTTTATAAAAGCTTTGAAAAACAGCTGGTTGTCGCAGAAGAGGAAATGAAGGAAGTCGAGATCAAAGATGAACCTGCCGGTGAGGACTGTGAATTGTGCGGGCACGAAATGGTCTTTAAGATGGGGCGCTATGGCAAGTTTATGGCCTGTTCCAATTTTCCGGAATGCCGGAACACAAAACCAATTGTAAAAGACACGGGTGTTGAATGCCCTGAATGCCATGAAGGAACAATCGTCGAACGTAAGAGCAAAAAGCGGAGAATCTTTTACGGCTGCAGCAGGTATCCAGAGTGTGAATTTGTTTCATGGGATAAACCTGTCGGCCGAACATGCCCGAAATGCAGTAAAATTCTTGTTGAAAAGAAGACGAAAAAAGGAAAAGTTGTACAGTGTATCTCTTGTGATTACACTGAGGAGCAAGGTTAAAGGGGAGTTTTTCACAGAATGAACGATTTTGTAAATGTAATCGGCGCCGGGCTAGCGGGAAGTGAAGCAGCTTGGCAGATCGCCAAAAGAGGAATTAAAGTCCACTTATATGAGATGAGGCCAAAGAAACAGACGCCAGCTCACCATACAGATAAGTTTGCAGAGCTTGTCTGCAGCAACTCCCTTCGCTCCAATACATTGACCAATGCGGTTGGTGTGCTGAAAGAAGAGATGAGAAAGCTGGATTCGGTGATCATTGCTTCAGCGGATGATTGTTCGGTGCCGGCTGGAGGGGCCCTTGCCGTCGACCGCCACGAATTTGCTGCGATGGTTACAGATCGGGTTAAGAACCATCCGAACGTTACGGTTTTTGAAGAGGAAGTAACGTCAATTCCTGAAGGGCCGACTGTGATCGCTACAGGCCCGCTCACATCAAAGGAACTATCAGAGTCATTAAGAACACTGACATCCGAGGATTATTTGTATTTTTATGATGCGGCAGCACCGATCATCGATGTAGAGAGCATCGATATGGACAAAGTCTATTTAAAATCCCGCTATGATAAAGGTGAGGCTGCTTATTTAAACTGCCCGATGACAGAAGAGGAATTTGACCGTTTCTATGAAGCGTTGATCTCTGCTGAAACGGTGCCTTTAAAAGAGTTTGAAAAGGAGATTTTCTTCGAAGGCTGCATGCCGATCGAAGTCATGGGCTCCAGAGGCAAGAAAACGATGCTGTTCGGCCCGCTTAAGCCAGTAGGGCTTGAGGATCCAAAAACCGGAAAACAGCCATATGCAGTCGTTCAGCTAAGACAGGATAATAGCGCAGGAACTCTCTATAATATAGTAGGTTTTCAAACGCATCTGAAATGGGGACCGCAGAAGGAAGTCATTCAGCTGATTCCCGGGCTTGAAAAAGCGGAGATCGTCCGCTATGGTGTGATGCACAGAAACACATTTATCAACTCCCCGAATCTTTTAGAGAAGACCTATCAGTTTAAAGACAGACAGGATCTTTTCTTCGCAGGCCAGATGACCGGTGTTGAAGGCTATGTGGAAAGCGCAGCATCGGGACTGATCGCCGGAATCAATGCGGCAAGGCTTATGGAAGAAAAAGAGCTTCTGGAGTTCCCTCAGGAAACAGCAATCGGCAGCATGGCCCATTACATTACGACGGCTAATGCGAAGAACTTCCAGCCGATGAATGCGAACTTCGGGTTGCTTCCTGCTCTTGAAACCCGCATTAGAAACAAGAAAGAGCGTTATGAAGCATTGGCTGATCGAGCGCTGGAAACAATTCAGAATTTTATAACAAATTTGTGAACTTACTTGTCATTGCCCCTAATCTGTGATACGATTTAGGGGCTTTGTGAGGTGTGATAAGTGGATTTAAATGACCGCTATTTGAAGATGTTTATCGAGTATTTGCAAATAGAAAAAAATAGTTCACATCATACAACGGAAAATTACGAAAAAGCGATCTTACACTTCAAGACGTTTATGAAACAGCAAGCAATCGAAGGATTCGCTGCTGTTTCTTATCTTTTGGTGAGACATTATTTGACGTGGCTTCACGAGCAGTCCTATTCCAGAAGGACGGTCGCCAAAAAAATTTCGTCTCTCCGCAGCTTTTATCGTTTTCTTAACCGGGAAAAGATTGTTGAACATAATCCGTTTGCTGCCGCATCTCTGCCCAAAAAAGGCCAGAGCATTCCCCATTTTATCTATGAGGAAGAACTGGCACAGCTTTTTCATGTCAGTGACCTGTCTGATCCGCTGGGTCAGAGAAACCAGGCCATCTTGGAGCTTCTTTACGGGACAGGGATCAGGGTGAGTGAATGCTGCAAGATCCAGCTCGATGACATCGATTTTTACATAGAAACGGTGCTCATTAAAGGAAAAGGTAAAAAAGAAAGGTATGTGCCTCTGGGCAGCTATGCGATAGAAGCATTGACTCGTTATATTGAAGATGGAAGAAAACAGCTTGCAGAGAAAGCCGGCCAGCCTGTAAAAACACTATTCCTTAACTATAAAGGAGGTTCTCTTTCTGCACGTTCCGTCAGAAATGTATTAAACAGCATGATTCAGCAAACGACGTTAACCGTACATATCAGCCCTCACGTCCTGCGCCACACGTTTGCGACCCATTTATTAAACGAAGGCGCTGATCTGAGGGCCGTGCAGGAATTGCTCGGACACTCTCATCTTTCGTCTACACAGATCTATACTCATGTCACAAAAGAACATTTGAAAAAAATTTATAATAACGCTCATCCTCGTGCATAAATGAAAGTAAGGAGGGATTTTTTAATGACCCATACATTCCATGCAACGACTATTTTTGCCGTTCACCATAATGGACAGTTTGCGATGTCAGGCGATGGCCAGGTTACCTTTGGCAATGCCGTAGTCATGAAACATTCTGCCAAGAAGGTTAGAAGACTCTTCGGTGGAAAAGTACTCGCCGGATTTGCAGGTTCAGTTGCGGATGCTTTTACGCTGTATGAAAAATTCGAAGCCAAACTGGAGGAATACAGTGGCAACCTCGCACGTGCCAGTGTCGAACTCGCCAAAGAATGGCGTACCGACCAGGTGCTGAGGAAGCTTGAAGCCATGCTGATCGTCATGAACAAAGAAAGTCTCCTGCTCATTTCTGGAACCGGGGAGGTCATCGAACCGGATGATGGCATTCTTTCGATCGGATCCGGCGGCAACTATGCGCTTGCTGCGGGAAGGGCTTTGAAAAGAAATGCTCCTCATCTGTCAGCTGCCGAAATCGCAAGAGCGGCTTTGGAAATTGCCGGTGAAATCTGTGTTTATACAAACGACCAAATTATTTTGGAAGAGCTGTAGAAGGAGCGTGGGAAGAGATGAACACACATTTAACTCCAAGGCAGATTGTTGAGAAGCTTGATCAGTATATCATCGGCCAAAAAGACGCGAAAAAAGCGGTAGCTGTTGCTTTAAGGAACAGGTATCGAAGAGGATTACTCGATGAAAAGCTTAGAGACGAGATCTCTCCTAAAAACATTCTGATGATCGGGCCGACCGGTGTCGGAAAAACCGAAATTGCAAGAAGGCTGGCAAAGCTAGTGAACGCCCCTTTTATTAAAGTGGAAGCTACCAAGTTTACAGAAGTAGGTTATGTCGGCCGGGACGTTGAATCCATGGTCCGGGACCTTGTGGAGACATCGATCCGTCTTGTTAAAGAACAAAAAATGCATGATGTAAAAGATAAAGCGGAAGAGAACGCCAATAAACGGCTTGTTGAACTATTGGTTCCTGGAAAACAAAAAGAATCATCCTATAAAAATCCGCTCGAAATGTTTTTTGGTTCTAACAACAGCAATAATGCCCAAGCTCCAAGCGACAAAGAAGATGATGCATCGATCAGCCAGCAGCGCAGGCAGATGGCCCATAAACTCGCTCTTGGAGAGCTTGAGAACCATCTTGTAACCGTTGAAGTGGAAGAACAGAATCATACCATGATGGATATGTTTCAAGGCGCAGGACTTGACCAGCTCGGCATTAACATGCAAGATATGCTTGGAGGCATCGTCCCCAAGAAAAAGAAAAAACGCAAACTGGCGGTCTCCGAGGCCAGAAAAGTGCTCACGCAGGATGAAGCTGCCAAGCTGATCGACATGGATGAAGTCACAAGTGATGCGGTTTACAAAACCGAACAAACAGGTATTATATTTATTGATGAGATTGATAAGATTGCAGGTAAGAACCAAAACAGCGCTGATGTTTCCCGAGAAGGTGTACAGCGTGATATCCTGCCGATCGTTGAAGGATCTACCGTCATGACGAAATACGGATCCATCAAGACAGATCATATTCTGTTCATCTCAGCAGGTGCGTTTCATATGGCAAAACCCTCAGATCTCATACCTGAGCTGCAGGGCCGTTTTCCAATCAGGGTAGAACTTGAAAAGCTGTCTGTCGAGGATTTTACCCGGATCTTAATAGAGCCGGATAATGCCCTTTTAAAACAATACAAAGCGTTGCTTGCAACAGAAGGTATAAATCTTGAATTTTCTGACGAAGCTATTTCTAAGATTGCAAGTATTGCTTTCCAAGTGAATCAGGAAACCGATAATATTGGTGCAAGAAGACTTCATACCATCCTGGAACGATTGCTTGAAGATCTGTCCTTTGAAGCACCTGATGTAACAATGAATGCCATAAAGATCACACCAGAGTACGTAGAAGAAAAACTTGCGACAATCGCAAAGAATAAGGATTTAAGCCAGTATATCCTGTAGGAGGAAATGAAAAATGAATTTATTAGAAAAAACAAGAAAGCTGAATGCGATGCTGCAACAATCCGGAGGAAAGCCCGTCAATTTTAAAGAAATGGCGGAAACTCTCAGGGATGTTATCGAAGCGAATGTTTTTGTTGTCAGCAGAAGAGGAAAGCTTCTTGGAATTTCTTTAAAACAAGAAATTGAAAATGAGAGAATGAAAAAAATGCTCGAGGAACGACAATTTCCTTCCGAGTACACAAAAGGTTTGTTTAATGTTACAGAAACATCATCTAACTTGGATATTGCAAGTGAATATACGGCTTTTCCGGTCGAGAACAAAGAACTCTTCTCTTCTGGATTAACGACCATTGTTCCCATTATCGGTGGAGCCGAGCGTCTTGGAACGCTGATTCTTTCCCGCCTTTCCAATTCTTTCAATGACGATGATCTGTTGCTGGCAGAATATGGAGCTACTGTTGTTGGAATGGAGATTCTGCATGAAAAAGCAGAAGAGATTGAAGAAGAAGCTAGAAATAAGGCTGTCGTTCAAATGGCGATCAGTTCACTCTCATATAGTGAACTAGAAGCAATTGAGCACATTTTCGAAGAGCTTGAAGGAAACGAAGGCTTGCTTGTCGCAAGTAAGATCGCTGACCGTGTTGGGATTACCCGCTCTGTTATCGTAAATGCTCTTCGTAAACTTGAAAGTGCAGGTGTTATCGAATCCCGTTCTCTCGGTATGAAAGGCACATACATTAAAGTGCTTAACGATAAATTTTTACTCGAATTATCAAAACTTAAAACAAGCTGAAGATCATGTCATACACAAGGAGCCCATTCTGCTAAAAAGCAGGATGGGTTTTTTGTATCGGATGAATTTGTCGAACCGTGCAGAGGTCCCAAGACATTTCAGATCCAATAAATCCTTGTGTATCAGGCTTCTAGTAAGAACTTATTAGGCCTAAAGACCTGGACATAAAGTAGTTCTTTTTATCGAAAAAAGTCACTTTGGTAAAAAATACATAGACACTTTTTGGTTTTATGCCTTAAAATATGGAATATCGGTAACTTTTGGTACTCTTTTTAAAATTTAGTAGTAAAAAAGAGGGGATATAGTAATGTTTTCAAGTTCTATTTTTCAAATGCTTGAAAGAGGCTTGGATGCCACAGCGTTAAAACAAAAAACAATCACTGACAATCTGGCAAATATCAATACGCCAAACTACAAAGCAAAGAAGGTAGAGTTTCAAACTGAGCTCGATGGAAGTTTAACAGCTTACCGCACGAGCAGCAGGCATGTTCCATTCAGTACGTCTGGAGGCCAAAGCATCGCCGTGACAAGGGACAGCAGTACAATGATGAACAACAACGGGAACAATGTGGATTTAGATAAAGAGATGGCCGATCTGGCGAAGAACCAGATCTTGAACCAGGCCCTGGTTCAAAGGCTGAACGGAAAATTCAATTCACTGCAAATGGTTATTAAAGGGGGCAAGTAATTGATGGGTATGTTCGATGCATTAAACAATTCCGCTTCAGCTCTAACAGCACAGCGCCTGAAAATGGATGTGGTGTCCTCCAACATTGCAAACGCAGATTCAACGAGAGGAAAACTGGTTAATGGAAAGTGGGAGCCTTACCGGAGGAAAATGGTCGTCACAGAACCGAATGGGTCTTCATTCAGCACGATGTTTCAAACAGCCGTGGACGGCCGCTCAGGAGGTACAGGTGGAGGAGTAAAGGTTGATGGTATAGTAGTTGATCAAACACCATTTAAAATGGTGTATCAGCCTGATCATCCGGATGCGGATAAGAACGGTTATGTAAAACTTCCTAATGTGGATCCTTTAAAAGAAATGGTAGATCTAGTGAGTTCTACACGGTCTTATGAAGCCAACGTGACGGCATTGAATGCAGCTAAGGGAATGTATTTAAAAGCTTTGGAAATAGGTAGATAGAAGGATAGGAGATACATATGAATACTATCAATGTTACATCAGCAGCAGGCCTGGTAAAGAATGCGTATTCCGCCGGAAAGCAAACTCCTGCAGATGCTCAGAAATCATTCGCGGGCATGCTGAACAACATGCTCCATAAAGTCAATGACTCACAGACGGCATCCAACACTGCTACTGAAAATCTGGTAACCGGCAAGACTACCGATCTTCATCAAGTCATGATTGCTGCGGAGAAAGCCAGCTTAACCTTGCAAACAACATTGGAAATCAGAAATAAGGTCATAGAGGCTTATCAAGAGGTAATGCGTACACAAATATAGCTTTCAATAAATTTTTCGGATAGTCAGGCTGGTTTATAGGGGTAGGAAGAAAACACTTTTTTAAAATAAAAAAAGAAGAGAATTTCCTTGAGGAGATTGTTAATCGGGGGAAACGATGATTGAAAAACTGAAGAGCACTATGAACAGAATCTATGTGAATTTTAAAGAGCGCCCTAAAAAGCAAAAGATCATTTTGATCAGTTCCATCGCATTTGTTATTATAGCAGCCGCATTTCTGTTTACGTTTATAGCAAAACCGAAACTAGTCCCGTTATATTCTGACCTATCTCCCCAGGAAGCCGGTCAAATTAAAGAAAGCCTTGATTCAAAAGGAATCACATCCGAGCTTTCTAATGGGGGCAAGGTCATTTCTGTTCCTCAAGGTGTAGTTGACCAGCTGAAAGTCGAACTTGCTTCAGAGGGCATACCGAAAAGTGGAAGCATTGATTACTCTTACTTCGGAGAGAACAAAGGGTTCGGGATGACGGACAACGAGTTCAGCGTTTTAGAAAAAGAAGCAACACAGACAGAGATCGAAAAGTTGATCAAAAGCATAAATGGTGTAGAAGAAGCCAGTGTGATGATCACAACACCGGATAAGAGCATCTGGGTGAATGACCAGAAAGATACCTCTTCAGCGTCAGTCGTTCTAACACTGAAGCCAGGGTATAAACTTGATCAAAGCCAAGTTAAATCACTGTACCATCTTGTTTCTAAAAGCGTTCCGAATCTGCCGGTAGAGAATATCGTGATATCCGATCAATATTCCAATACCTTTTCGCTTGACCAGACAAACTCGAATTCCGATATGACGGCATACGAAGAACAGCGCCAGATCAAGCAGGATATCGAACGTGATCTGCAAACGAGGGTACAGCAGATGCTCGGTACGATCATGGGGCCGGATAAAGTGGTGGCCACCGTTACAGCTGATATTGATTTTACAAAAGAAAAAAGAGAAGAAAAACTCGTTGAGCCTGTCGATAAGGACAAGATGGAAGGCATAAAGCTGAGTGCTGAAAAAGTCAAAGAAACGTTCACAGGGAACGGAACGGTTCCTGGAGGGGTCGACAACACAGGCCAGAGTGATGTGCCAACCTATCAGGGCGGAGCGAACGGATCCAACGGCGATTATGAAAAAGAAGAAGACAGAATCAACTATGAGGTTAACCGGATAAAAAGACAGATCGTTAAAAGTCCTTACGAGATTAAAGATCTGGGCATTCAGGTTATGGTAGAGCCGCCTAAGCCAAACGATCCAACTTCATTGCAGCAAGGAACACTGAATGACATCCAGCAGATGCTTGGAAATATTGTCAGGACCAGCATCTCAAAAGATACAGCCGCAAACCTGTCGCAGCAGCAGGTCAACCAAAAGATATTTGTTTCAGCCAAACCGTTTAATGGCAAGCAGCGAACGGCTGCATCGGCTAACTCAGCTATTCCGGTTTGGATCTACATTGCTGGCGGAATTCTGCTGGTCGTTATCATTCTTCTCTTAATCCTTCTTCTCAGGAAAAGGAAGCAAGAAGAAGAGCCGGTATCAGAAGATGTCGTGTTCGAGCAAGAGTTCTTTAATATACCAGATGTGAACATGGACCGGGAATCTGAGGGAACAGTCCGAAAAGAGCAACTTGAAAAAATGGCAAAGGAAAAGCCTGAAGAGTTTGCCAAGCTGCTCCGCACGTGGCTATCCGAAGAATAGGAGGTTAGTTATGGCAAAAGCCGCCAAGGAATTGAATGGAAAAGAAAAAGCTGCCATGCTGATGATTTCTATGGGACCCGATGTGGCAGCCCGGGTATACAAGCACTTAAATGAAGATGAGATCCAGCGCCTGACGCTACACATCTCACAAATTAGAAAAGTAGATTCAGAAGTGAAAGAGAACATTATTGAACAATTTCATCAAATAGCTCTTGCACAGGATTATATTTCTCAGGGGGGTATCGGTTACGCTAAAACTGTCCTGGAAAAGGCTGTAGGCCGGTCGGAAGCGATGGATATCATCAACCGGCTTACATCCACCCTGCAAGTAAGGCCGTTTGATTTTGCAAGAAAAGCGGATCCAGGACATATTCTTAATTTCATACAGAATGAACATCCACAGACTATTGCTTTGATCCTGTCCTATCTGGATTCATCACAGGCAGGACAGATTCTTTCAGAACTTCCTCAGGAGCTGCAGGGGGACATCGCGAGAAGGATCGCCATCATGGACCGCACATCTCCTGAGATCATTAATGAAGTAGAGCAAATCCTCGAACGAAAACTCTCTGCTACCGTAAGCCAGGACTTCACGCAGGCTGGCGGTGTAGAATCTGTTGTGGATGTGCTGAACGGAGTAGACCGGGCGACGGAAAAAACCATTCTTGATGCGCTTGAGATTCAAGACCCGGAGCTTGCAGAAGAAATCAAGAAGAGAATGTTTGTATTTGAAGATATTGTCACCCTTGATAACCGTGCAATACAGCGCGTGATCAGAGAAGTGCAG
The DNA here is from genome assembly GCF_001510655.1 of Fictibacillus sp. FJAT-27399. GTDB lineage: Bacteria > Bacillota > Bacilli > Bacillales > Fictibacillaceae > Fictibacillus_C > Fictibacillus_C marinisediminis. Next base: position 481,956 of record NZ_LMVC01000001.1, read on the forward strand.
AACGAAGATATGCTTCTTGCACTTAAAGCAGCAAGTGAAGAAGTTAAAGAAATTTTGTTCCAAAACATGTCCCAGCGTATGGCGGAGAATTTCAAAGAAGAGATGGAATTTATGGGTCCAGTCAGGCTGCGTGATGTAGAAGAAGCACAATCCGGAATTGTCGGAATCATCCGGAAACTGGAGGATGCTGGTGAAGTTGTAATCGCAAGAGGCGGAGGAGATGACATTATTGTCTAGGATCATTAAATCTTCTTTTGCAGAGAACCAGGACTTGAATCGTACAATCGGAATCAAAAAAATAAAGCAAAAAATAATGGAACAGGAACATCTTACGCCTGAATCCAGGATGGAGATCTCCAAGCAGAAAGCGCAGAACATTTTGGAGGAAGCGGAACGAAGCTATGAAGAGATGACCGCAAGAATGGCAAAGGAACGCAGGGAACATGAAGCTTTCCTGGAAAACAGCAAAAAAGAATGGAACGAACAGGTCATCATAGAGCGCGATGAAGCTAGAAAAGAAGGCTTTCATGAGGGGTTTGAGGCAGGTTTGATAGAAGGACGATCAAGTTATGAGAGTTTACTGGGTCATGCAAGGGAAACGGTAGAGCGCTCAAAGCAGGATTATCAGCAGCAAGTTGAGTCTGCTGAACCCGTTATTATCGAACTGGCAGCAAAGATGGCCAGAAAACTTGTTGGTGAACTTTTGACAGAAAATAAAGAAGCATGGACCGTGGTCTTAAAGGGTCTCATAAAAGAAGTCAGAGATTATCCTGAAGTGAAATTATATGTCCATCCGCACTGGTATGAAACGACACTGAACGCCAAACAGGAATTACAAAACGTTTTGATGCACACATCCGTCCTGTATATCTATCCGGATGAAAAACTAAGCGAAAACGGCTGCGTTGTCGAATTTCCGTTTGGCAGAATTGAGGGAGGCATGGACAGCCAGCTCAATGAATTGAAAGAAAAGCTGATAGAAACGATAGGTGATCAAAACGATGAACACTGATGGCCTCCTGGAAAGTATTGATCAGATCGACACCTACAAGCGCTTTGGAAAGGTTACGAGAGTGGTAGGTTTAATGATTGAATCCCGTGGCCCTAAAGCTTCAATTGGGGATATGTGTTATATCCATACGGGGAGCAGCAACCATCATAAGATCAAGGCGGAAGTCGTCGGGTTTAATGAAGAAAATGTACTTCTCATGCCGTTTACGGCACTAAAATCCATATCAGTAGGCAGCCTCGTAGAAGCGACGCGGCGCCCGGTTCAGATTAAGGCGGGCCACGCATTGATCGGACAGGTGCTTGACGGTTTAGGGAACCCATTGGACGGAAGTACAATGCTGAAAGGATTAAGCAGTTTCCCTTCTGAGAATGACCCGCCAAACCCGATGAGACGGCCGAGAATACAGGAAAGCATCGAACTTGGGGTGCGTTCCATCGACAGTCTCCTCACGGTTGGCAAAGGCCAGCGGGTAGGTATCTTTGCTGGAAGCGGGGTCGGAAAGTCAACCTTGATGGGGATGATCGCTAGAAACTCTACTGCCGATCTCAATGTTATCGCCCTTATCGGGGAACGTGGGCGAGAGGTTATGGATTTTATCGAAAAAGATCTTGGAGAAGAGGGACTCAGAAAATCAGTGGTTGTTGTCGCAACCTCTGATCAGCCGGCGCTGATGAGGATTAAAGGTGCACTGACCGCCACGGCCATTGCGGAATACTTCAGAAGCCTTGGAAAAGATGTCATGCTGATGATGGATTCGGTCACCCGTTTTGCCATGGCTCAGAGGGAAATCGGGCTTGCTGTCGGTGAACCGCCAACAACGAAAGGATATACACCATCGGTATTCGCAATGCTGCCGAAGCTTTTAGAGCGTTCCGGTACGGATGTCCAGGGATCCATAACAGCTTTTTATACAGTGCTTGTAGATGGAGATGATCTGAACGAACCCATATCTGACACTGTCAGAGGGATACTTGACGGTCACCTCGTACTGGACAGGAACCTGGCTAATAAAGGCCAGTTTCCTGCGGTAAACTTGCTGAAAAGTGTCAGCAGGGTAATGAGTGATATTGTAGACAGCGACCATCGGATAGCAGCCAGCCGGTTTCGCGAACTTCTCGCCTCCTACACGGATGCGGAGGATCTGATCACCATCGGAGCCTATAAAAGAGGATCATCAGAAAAAATAGACAAAGCCATTGAAGCTTACCCTAAAATCCTGTCTTTCTTAAAGCAGGAAGTTGATGAAAAGGCTTCATACTATGACTCGATTTATCGCTTGCTGAGTGAGTTTGGAGGAGAACAGTAACATGGCATTTCAGTTTAAGATGGAAAAAATCTTGGCTCTAAAAACGAAAGAAAAAGAAGCTGTGGAGTCTGAGTACGGCGAGAGCGTAAGAATGTTTGAGAGCTTGGCGCAATCACTCTATGATCTTCTCAGGAAAAAAGAGGAAATAGAACAGCATTCGGATGAACAGTTCAGGACGAGGCTGGTGATCAATGAGCTTCAGCAGACACAGCGTTTTCTGCTTTCTCTGACTCAAAAGATCAGCATGGTTCAATCACAGGTGCAGAAGGCCCGGGAGATCATGAATATCACACAGCAAGAACTGGTCGAAAAAACCATCGAAGTAAAGAAATATGAAAAGCTGAAGGAAAAACAACATGCTGATTACCAGCGGTTCGTGACTGGAATAGAAAATCAGCAAAATGATGAGTTTTCCATTCTGCGCTACATTAACCAATGAAATTAGGTGAACTCGTTGGAAAGAAAAGAAAAGACAAACCGGTTCTCCTGGATCCTGCTCGTCATCGTAGTGCCCGCGATATTTGTTATCGTCATTCTGGCACTGATCCTCTTGTTCATGGGTGTGAATATCGGTGATAAAGCGAAAGAGATCGGAAGCGGCATCCCTATTGTGTCATCCCTCATCGATAAAGGTGACAGCTCCGTAAATCCAGCTGATCAGAACGCACAATCGGAGGCGTACTGGAAAAAGAAGGTGAGCGACCGCGACCGAATGATCAAGCTTCTGCAGCGTGATGTTGATAAGAAAGAAACCGAGGCAGAGGGCCTGAAATCGGATCTTGCTGCCGCACAAAAGCAATCGGAATCAGGAATTGCACAAAGTTCAAGCGAGACACAGAACTCAAGCAATACAGGGGCAGGTTCCTCACAGCAGAATCCGGATAAAAAGAAAATAGCGGCATGGTATAACACGATGTCACCAAAAAATTCAGCCGATATCCTCTCTAAAATGAAAAGTAAAGATGCAGTAGAAATCTTGCAGATGCTTGATGACGAAGTGACAGGAAGCATTCTTGCGAAAATGGACCCTTCCAAGGCTGCTGAACTTACTCTCATGCTGAAAACAAAGTAATTAGAGGAGGTGATTCAACGTGAATTTACCCATTGCTTTACTAGAAAATCGATCTGTTATACAGCAGTCTGGTCCTCAACAACCTGGAAAAAAGATGGAGGCTTCTCTGTTTTCTATGAGTCTTGCACAGTCAGAAAGCGCGCTGCAGGCTTTAGCATCAGCTGTTCCGCATAAGCAGGGGAATGTATCGTTAGAAAGTTTGCTTAAAACCATTCTTCATGCACTGGACAAAGAGGATCAGCCTCTTCAGAAAGGGGACCTGGTTTTACCGGACGTACAGGCTTTATTAGCGAAGCTGCCTTCGGACCTCGTACATCAGATCGAACAGCTCTTCCAAAGCGGAACGAGTGTTGCAGAAATGATAAAGAGTGAATCTCCGCCTGCAGTAAAAGCTATCACGGTACTGATTCATCAGTTCAGCAAAGAAACACAGAATACAGATCCAATCAAGACGAGTGACCCTGTTAAATTTGAAATACCTGAAATTAAAAAAAGCATTGAGCATCTGTTCCCGATTTTACGAGACCAAAAGGAAGTAAAGTCAGGAAAAGCTATTTTAATAGGGCTCATAGAACAACTGCATAAACAGGAGACGAAAAACGGTGGCAAACCGTTTAAGGCGCTGGATCCTCAAACCTTTTTCGATAAAATGGAACGTGCTGTTCTGAAAAAAGAACTGCCGGTTATGCCGTTTCAATGGAATAGTACGGCAACTAAACAAACCGACCGACCGGTTTTCTCACCTGCTCATACCCCTGCTTATATGCCGGCTCTGGAACAATTTGTTCTGCACGCGCCGAGATCAGGAAACAGTGAGGCAGCTCAGCAGCAATTTGTAAAAGAGTTTCAAAACATTATTTTGTCAGGGAAGTTTGCGGCTTCTTCAAACGGTATGGCAAAGTTGAACATCAGGCTGACTCCGGAGCATTTAGGCACATTGAACATTGAGCTCATCTCAAAGAATGGTGAGCTTTCAGCCAGAATTCTTACGAGCAGCGTCGGTGCAAAAGAAATGATGGAATCCCAAATTCATGTATTAAAGAACGCGTTGCATGGAAACAGCATTCAGCTTGACCGGATCGTTGTCCTGGAACAGCCGCAGGAACAAAAATTTCAGCAGCAGGATACGAATCCGCAGCCTCATCAGCAGCATCAACATCAGCAACAGCCGCAGGATGACGGTGTACAGGATGAACTGTTCAGTGACCTGTTGGATGAATTAGAGAGCGGGGAATAAAAGATGGCATCATCAATCAGCAATGATCTTTACCTGTCAAACCTTCAAAAAAAAGAGCGCCAAACGGGTTCGAACATTTTGGGAAAAGACGATTTCATGAAAATATTGATGACGCAGCTGCAGAATCAGGATCCTTCGAGCCCTATGGAAGATAAAGAGTTTATCTCGCAGATGGCGACCTTTTCTTCTCTGGAGCAGATGACCAATATGAGCAGCAGCTTCGATAAATTTATCGCTCAGCAGTATGACAATCTTTTCATCCAGCAGAGCAGTTTAATCGGTAAGAACGTTACGTATCTGCAAGAAACACAGGATGAGTCAGGGGCGGTAAAAACAGAATCAAAAGAAAGTAAGGTAAAAGCCATCTTGTTTGAAAACGGAGAAGCTAAATTCCAGCTGGCCGACGGAAACATAATCGGAAGTAATTCGATCACAAAAGTTTCGAATGAAGATGTACAGGCCAGTAAATAAAGGCAATCCGTTAATTAAGGGGAGGAACAAATAATGCTACGTTCAATGTATTCAGGAATCAGCGGAATGAAAAACTTTCAAACCAAACTAGATGTGATCGGCAACAATATTGCCAACGTTAATACATATGGCTTCAAAAAAGGCCGGACGACGTTCAAAGATCTTGTAAGCCAGCAGATTTCCGGAGCGGGTGCCGGAACGAACCCTAAGCAGGTGGGTCTTGGCTCTCAGTTGGCTTCAATCGACACGGTTGACACACAAGGAAGCTTGCAGACAACAGGGAGAGCACTTGATCTAGGGATTTCTGGAGATGGGTATTTTGTTGTACAAAACGGATCTCAGCAGTTTTTGACACGTGCGGGTAACTTTTATTTAACACCAACTTCAGATACAGAGAGTAAAATCGTGAATGCAGACGGCTATGAATTGTTAGGAACAGATAATTTACCGATTACGATTGAATCCACTGCAAAGAGTTTTAGCGTTGGAGCAGATGGTTCCGTTAATGTCGTTCAAAGTGATGGTACATCGTCGACTGTTAATACGATTGCTATTGCTAAAGTTTCTAATCCAGCAGGGCTTGAAAAGGCAGGTAGTAATTTATATCGCACATCAACCAATTCAGGCTCATTGCCTGCATCTTTTTCGGGACCAGGTATTGATGGAGCTGGTGACCTCGTATCTGGTGCTCTTGAAATGTCCAACGTTGATTTGTCAGAAGAGTTCACGGAGATGATTGTCGCTCAAAGGGGATTCCAGGCAAATACAAAGATTATTACAACATCCGATGAGATCTTACAGGAGCTAGTCAATCTCAAACGATAAGCTGGAAGGGAGGATGGAGTAAGATAACCTCTTACTTATATCCCATAATATGATTATGTTAACTAAATTAAACGGAGAGACATTTACTTTAAACGCTGTCTTTATTGAACAAGTCCAGTCTTTTCCTGATACGACCATTACACTGACTTCTGGAAAAAAGTTTGTGGTGAAAGAATCAGAAACTGAGGTTGCAGAAAAAGCCGTCTCCTTTTACCGGAAGATTTCTCCGTTTCACCTTCAGGGGTTGAAGAAGGAGGATTTGTAAATGGAACAAGAAGTTAAAAAGTCTAAGGGAAAACCAATTCTTATCGCCATGCTGGCCGCTTTGGTCATCATGGGGGGGATCGGCTATTATGTTTTCTTCCAGATGCCATCAAAAACCGAAGCTTTTGCTGAACCTTCAGCTGAAGAATTGGATAAGGTAACAGTTGAGACGGAAGAGATCACGACGAATCTGGCTGACCAATCCTTCATCAAGATCAAGTTCAGAATTCAGGCTGACACTGAAGATGCAAAAGCTGAGCTGGAAAAAAGGCTGTTCCAAGTAAACAACATTATTATCTATGAATTGTCTGGAATGAAAACCGGTGACCTGCAAGGCCAAAAAGGGATCAACCATCTTGAAGGGACCTTGAAAGGCAAGGTTAGTAAACTGATGCAGGAAGGCAAGATTAAAAGAGTTTATACGATTGAAAAGATTATTCAATAGAAAAAAATCATCATAGAAAAGGGGTGAGGCTGTTGGCGGAAGTACTTTCCCAGAATGAGATTGATGCGCTGCTTTCTGCAATTTCCACAGGTGAAATGGATGCGGAAGAGCTGAAGAGAGAAGAGAAAGAACAAAAAGTCAGAACGTATGATTTTAAACGGGCACTGCGCTTTTCAAAAGATCAGATTAGAAGCATCACGAGGGTTCATGAAAACTTTGCCCGGCTGCTGACAACATATTTCTCAGCTCAGCTCAGAACCTATGTGCAAATAGCAGTGGCGTCAGTCGATCAGCTGCCTTATGAAGAATTTATACGCTCCATTCCGCGGATGACAATCTTAAATATTTTTGAAGCCCATCCGCTCGAGGGCAGGCTGCTCGTTGAGGTCAACCCCAACATCGCTTATTCGATGCTTGACAGACTGATGGGCGGCTACGGGGCAAGCATGAACAAGGTAGACAGCCTGACAGAAATAGAAACGAAGATCATCTCTCAGCTTTTTGAACGTGCACTGGCGAATTACAAGGAAGCCTGGAACAATGTGATGGAAATCGAGCCCGTTGTACTGGATTTTGAAGTGAATCCTCAGTTCCTGCAGATGGTCTCGCCTAATGAAACAGTGGTTGTTATCTCGTTGACAACAACAATCGGCGAAACGAGCGGGATGATGAACGTCTGTCTCCCTCATGTGGTATTGGAGCCGATCATACCGAAGCTTTCTGTTCATTACTGGATGCAGAATAATCAAAAAGCCAGCATGCCGGAAGAGGCTGCACTGATCGAACAGAAAATCAGGCAGACACCGCTGCCGATGGTAGTAGAACTTGGTTCTGCAAATATGAAGGTGGAGGAGTTTTTACAGCTTGACTCAGGTGACATCATCCAGCTAAACAAAGGAATCCATGAACCATTGGACGTTTTTGTGGAAAACAACAAGAAATTCTTAGCCCAGCCCGGTAAATCGAAAAACCGGATGGCTGTGCAGATCATAGAGCAATTAGAGGGGGAAGAGTGACATGGTAGGCGGAAATATGCTCTCGCAAGATGAAATTGATGCATTGCTGAACGGAGGAGACTCTTCTTCAGAAGACGATGTCTCGATTGAAGATTACCTGAGTCCAATGGAACAGGATGCACTAGGAGAGATCGGAAATATATCTTTTGGCAGTGCCTCAACAGCGCTTTCAACCTTGCTGAACCAGAAAGTGCAGATTACAACTCCGGCTGTTTCGATGGTAACGAAAGAAAAATTAAAGGATGAATTCCCGATTCCCCACGTGGCAGTACAGGTGGAATATGTGGAAGGCATTCAGGGAGCAAACCTCCTTGTGATCAAGACTTCTGATGCTCAGATCATCGCAGACCTCATGCTTGGAGGAGACGGAACAAATCCTTCACCTGACTTTGGGGAACTGCAGCTCAGTGCGGTGGGTGAAGCGATGAATCAGATGATGGGATCAGCTTCCACGTCGCTTTCTACGATTTTTAATAAGCGGGTGGATATTTCACCGCCTACAATTGACTTTTTAGACATCGATTCCCCGGCTCCTGTCATTTCGAATGAAGACATCCTTATAAAAGTTTCGTTCCGCCTGAAAGTAGGTGACCTCATCGACTCGAATATTATGCAGCTCGTACATACAGATTTTGCACAAAATCTAGTAAAAGAGCTCATGAATCCTGAGCCGATGGCAGCTGGTCCGTCTGATATTCCGGAGAGTGTTCCGGTGGCGCATCCAGTAATGAAAGAGCAAGTTTCCATCCATAATGAGCAGCCTGTGGCCAACGAAGTTCCAAGAGCAGAGCAGGCTGTTGAACCAGCACCTCAGCAAAGAACCGTTTCAGTACAGCCGGCCATCTTTTCTGACTTTGAAGAAAGCGGCAGCACGTTCACAGAAACGAAAAACCTTGATATGCTGCTGGATATCCCGCTTCAGGTAACAGTCGAGCTGGGAAGAACGAAGAAAAGCATAAAGGATATTCTGGAATTATCACCAGGTTCTATTCTTGAATTGGACAAGCTTGCAGGAGAACCGGTTGATATTCTTGTGAATCAGAAGCTGATCGCCAAGGGTGAAGTGGTCGTCATTGATGAAAACTTCGGGGTGAGAGTCACCGAAATCGTAAGCAGAAGAGACAGACTTCAAAATTTAAGATAATAACAAGGAGGCAAAATAATGGCTAAACGTATTTTAGTAGTAGATGACGCAGCATTTATGCGAATGATGGTAAAGGACATTCTTGTCAAGAACGGTTTTGAGGTTTGCGGGGAGGCTGGAGACGGGCTGCAGGCGGTTGAAAGGTTTAAAGAACTGGCTCCTGACCTTGTTACTCTTGACATCACAATGCCTGAGATGGACGGCATCACAGCCTTAAAAGAAATTAAGAAGATCAATCCGAACGCGAAAGTGATTATGTGCTCAGCCATGGGACAGCAAGCGATGGTCATCGATGCAATCCAAGCTGGGGCAAAAGATTTTATCGTCAAACCGTTTCAGGCTGACAGGGTTATTGAAGCGATCAATAAAACATTAAGTTAACATCAGGTGGTGCAGCAATTGAGCAAGTTTATAAGGTGCACGACAATCGTACTTTTCTCCTTCCTGCTCCTTTTTAACGGATATCAAGCTGTTTCTGCAGAAGAAGGAGGAAGTTCCCGAGCCTCTTCTGCAGAATGCAAGACCGTTTATGAATGTCTGGATAAGAAGGCAGAAAAAAGCGAAAGCGGTAAGAAGCAGGAAAATGTTCAGGAACAGTCTTCCCTTACGAGCGGAGGAAGCAGTTTTCTCACGTTTGTTAAGGTTATTATCGCCCTGGGATTTGTACTGTTTCTATTGATTTATTTACTGAAATTTATTCAGCGCAGAACGAAGAACTTTCAAGAAGGAAAGGCTCTGCAGTCTGTTGCCGGTATCGGTGTCGGTGCCAACCGGTCCATACAGGCTGTCAAAGTCGGCTCAAGTGTCCTTATTGTCGGGGTCGGTGAATCGGTCACTCTTTTGAAGGAAGTAACCGACGAGGAGGAAGTTGAGAAACTGCTAAGGCAGGATCCGGCAGAAACGCCAAAACTGCCGATGAGGGCGGGAGAAGTGTGGAACAGCCTTAAGAAAAAAAGACAGTCGGCTTCACATTCCGCTGATTTTTCCAGTGTCATGAAAGCGCAGCTTGAAGAAATGACAACCGAGAGGAAATCAGTGTTAAAAATGCTTGGCAAGAAAGGAAAAGCGGATGAGTGATCTACTGCCAGGACTCAACCTGGATCTATTAAACAATCATAGCTCTGGCGGCATGGAAACCACGATACAGTTATTGCTTCTGCTGACGGTTTTATCACTGGCACCCAGCATCTTAATTCTCATGACGTGTTTTACTAGAATCGTAATCGTTCTGTCTTTTGTAAGAACGTCACTGGCGACCCAGCAGATGCCTCCCAACCAGGTACTTGTCGGCATCGCACTCTTCCTGACATTTTTCATCATGGCCCCCACCTTTCAGGAGATCAACCATGATGCGATCGGCCCGCTCATAAAAGGAAAGATTACACAGGAGGAAGCCTTTGATAAAGGGACTCTGCCTTTAAAGGAATTCATGACAAAGCATACGAGGGAAAAGGATCTCCAGCTTTTCTTGAATTACTCCGGTGCGAAGAAGCCAGAAAAAATAAAGGATATATCGTTATTGGCCCTCGTCCCTGCCTATGCGATCAGTGAATTGAAATCGGCCTTCCAGATGGGATTCATGATCTTTGTTCCATTTCTTGTTATCGATATGGTAGTGGCAAGTGTTCTGATGGCGATGGGTATGATGATGCTTCCGCCGGTCATGATCTCGCTCCCTTTTAAAATCCTGCTGTTTATTCTCGTTGACGGCTGGTACTTGATTGTGAAATCTCTATTATTAAGCTATTAAACAAGTAGGTGTATCGTATGAATTCAGAATTTGTTATATCCATTGCTGAAAAAGGGGTCTACACGACACTCCTGTTATGCGGTCCGCTCCTCGTAATCGCCCTGGTTGTCGGTCTCATCGTCAGTATCTTTCAGGCGACCACCCAGATTCAGGAGCAGACACTGGCTTTTATCCCTAAAATAGCAGCGGTGCTGATCGCGCTCATATTTTTCGGGCCGTGGATGCTTTCTCAAATGGTAACGTTCACGTATGAAATATTTAATAATTTAAATCACTTTGTAGGTTTGTAACAGCATGGATTTTTTGAATTCGTTCCCTGCTTTTCTATTAATCTTAGTCAGAGTCGGTTCCTTTTTTGCAACCGTACCGATCTTCTCTTATAGAAACATACCGAACGTACATAAGGCAGGGCTGGCTGTTTTCCTTTCCTGGATCATGCTTTACGCCCTTGGATCCCCTGAAGTTTCAGTTAACAGCGACTTCATCGTCCTGATTTTTAAGGAAGCGCTTGTCGGCCTGTCGCTTGGTCTGATTGCCTCCATCCTGCTCTTTTCGATTCAGGTTGCAGGGGGATTCATCGATCTGCAGATGGGGTTCGCCATCGCCGGGGTGTTTGATCCGCAAACAGGAGTTCAGACACCGCTGATTGGTAAATTTTTATACAATCTGGCCATCTTGTTTCTATTTGCACTGAACGGCCATCACATGCTGATCGACGGATTATTTTACAGCTATTCTTTTGTACCTCTCACTGACATGCATTTTGGATGGGGAGATGGAGAAGTTGCAAGGCACGCAGTCTCCGTGTTTTCTGCCATGTTTGTTATCGCATTTCAGATGGCGCTCCCGATCGTAGGCTCGTTGTTTCTCGTCGATCTCGCTTTAGGAGTAGTTGCGCGGACTGTACCTCAGGTCAATATTTTTGCAGTTGGCCTTCCGATAAAAATTATTGCAGCATTCTGCATCTTGTTCGTCATCATGCCGGCGTTTTTTATGAGCGTACAGTACTTGAGTGATGAGATGTCACAGGCCATGAGGAAGCTGCTCATGTTGCTTCAGGAGTGATACCCATGCCATTACACATTGATTTGCAGTACTTTTCAGGCGAGAAAACCGAAAAAGCCACTCCAAAGAAAAAAGAAGAAAGCAAGAAAAAAGGACAGGTTGCCAAAAGCGCGGACGTGAACACTGCGGTTACCTTATTCGCCGCTTTTTTAATGCTTTGGTTCACCGGCAAGACGGCCGCCGGGAAACTGCTTCACCTCGTGAACTATTCGCTGCAGAACGGTTTGTCGCTCGAGCCGACAGAAGAAAATGTTCAAATGCTGTTTGTCCATCTCGTCGAGGAGTCAGCAGGCATCGTTCTTCCTGTATTGCTGACTGTTCTAGCCGCTGGTGTTTTTGCGAGTTTTATCCAGACCGGATTTTTGTTCTCGGCAGAAGCTGTCCAGATGAAGCTTGAAAGGCTCAATCCGCTGCAAGGGTTTAAAAAAATCTATTCCATGAGAGCAGTGGTCGAACTAATTAAATCCATATTGAAGATTTCCATTATCGGAACAGTTACCTTTCTGGTGATCTGGAATAAAAAAGACCAGCTGATGAAATTATCGCAGGTCAGCCTGGAATCTGCACTTGGCATCTTTGGCGGTTTGGCTTTTCAAATGGGGTTTTATGCTTCTCTCGTTCTTCTCTTTCTTTCTTTGCTTGATTTTATGTACCAGAAATTTGATTTTGAGAAGAGCATCCGGATGTCCAAGCAGGACATCAAGGATGAATACAAAAAATCAGAGGGTGACCCGAAAATCAAGTCAAAGATTAAAGAGAAACAGAGACAGATGGCCATGAGAAGGATGATGCAGGAAGTGCCAAAAGCCGATGTGATCATCACCAATCCTACCCACTATGCAATCGCATTAAAATATGACGATCAGAGAATGGAAGCTCCTGTCGTCGTAGCTAAAGGAGTAGATTTGATCGCGCAAAAAATAAAAAAAATAGGCGCGGAGAACCGGGTGGCTTTAGTCGAGAACAGGCCGCTCGCCAGAACCCTCTACAGCCGGGCTGAGATCGGTGATGTTATACCTGAAGATCTGTTTAAGGCAGTCGCTGAAATATTGGCTTATGTCTACCATTTAAAGAAATAAGTGCAGCAAATGTAAGGAGAGAAGGAAAAAATGAAAGCAAGAGATATTAGCATTTTAGTCGGGGTAATCATGATCATCGCCATGTTGATCATTCCTTTGCCTACATGGCTGCTCGATTTCTTTATCATCATCAACATCACATTGGCGCTTATCATCATATTAATTTCTATGAATATGCAGGAGCCGCTGCAGTTTTCCATTTTTCCTTCATTGCTGCTGCTCGTAACACTTTTTAGGCTCGGTCTGAATGTATCGACGACGAGGTCTATACTGGGGTACGGAAAAGCGGGGAACGTGGTCCATACATTCGGAGAGTTTGTGGTAGGAGGCAATATTTTAGTCGGAATTGTCGTCTTCTTTATACTAGTAGTCATTCAATTTATCGTTATCACAAAAGGATCAGAACGTGTTTCTGAAGTGGCGGCCAGGTTTACTTTGGATGCGATGCCTGGGAAACAGATGAGTATCGATGCTGACCTGAACGCAGGGATGATCTCAGACCGTGAAGCGAAAGAAAGACGAGAAAAGGTAGAGCGGGAATCAGATTTCTACGGGGCGATGGACGGTGCAAGTAAGTTTGTAAAAGGAGATGCCATTGCCGGGATCATTATCGTCCTGATCAACATGCTGTTCGGTATTATTATCGGCATGACGCAGATGGGATTAAGTTTTGCCGAAAGCGCGCATACGTTTACATTGCTGACGGTGGGTGACGGGCTTGTGAGCCAGATTCCGGCATTGATTATTTCTACCGCCACCGGGATCATCGTTACAAGAGCCGCTTCTGAAGGAAATCTGGGATATGATATTTCAAGACAGATTCTAGCCTATCCTCATATGCTCATCGTGGCAGCCGCTACCATCATCGCCTTAGGGCTTTTCACACCGATTAACGATTTTGTCACCATCTCCATTGGAGGCCTTATCGCGATCGGCGGATATCTGCTGATAAAAGCAGAAAATCAACAAAAGGAAATGAATGAAGTCATCGAAGAAGACATTCAAACAGAACAGCTTAAAAGTCCGGAAAGTGTCATCAGCCTGCTGCAGGTCGACCCGATTGAATTTGAGTTTGGGTATAGCCTGATTCCTCTGGCAGATACCAATCAGGGCGGGGACCTGCTGGACCGGGTCGTCATGATCAGAAGGCAGCTGGCACTTGAACTTGGCATGATTGTTCCGGTTGTCCGGATTCGTGACAATATTCAGCTTCAGCCGAATGAATACAGAATTAAGATCAAGGGCAATGAGGTGGCGCAAGGGGAACTGCTTCTGGATCATTACCTGGCGATGAGCCCGGGAATTGAAGATGAAGCGATTCAAGGGATAGATACAGTGGAGCCCGCGTTTGGACTCCCAGCCCAATGGATCTCCGAAGACATGAAGGAACGGGCAGAAATGTCGGGATATACCGTAGTGGATCCCCCGTCCGTCGTTTCTACCCATCTGACCGAAATCATTAAGAAGTTCGCTCACGAACTGATCGGGCGCCAGGAGACAAAGCAGCTCATCGACCATATGAAAGAAAGCTATCCTACACTGATCGAGGAAGTTACACCTGATCCGCTTTCTGTCGGGGAAATTCAGAAAGTACTGTCTAAATTATTAAAAGAAAAAATATCCATCCGAAATCTCCCTGTTATTTTTGAGACGCTGGCTGATTTCGGAAAAATGTCCAGAGATATTGATCTATTGACTGAATATGCAAGGCAGGCCCTTTCAAGACAGATATCAAAACAATACGGACAGGATAATCAGCCATTAAAAGTCATTACGCTGGGCGGATCGGTCGAGAAAAGAATAGCAGATCACGTACAGCAAACAGAGCATGGCAATTATCTGTCCCTAGATCCGCAAGATTCTCAGCTTATTTTTGACCATATCTCAAAAGAGCTTGAACAAAGCAGGAGTTTTGGGCAAACGCCGGTCCTGCTCTGTTCGCCCGCAGTGCGCATGTATGTAAGGCAGCTGCTCGAACGCTACATGCCTGATCTTGTCATCTTATCGTATAACGAGCTGGAGCCGGAGCTGGAGGTTCAAAGCATAGGAGTAGTGAATATATGAAGGTGAAAAAATACAGCGCTCCTACCATTCAGGAAGCTATGAAAAAAATTCGGGGAGAGCTTGGAAGTGAAGCGGTCATTTTGCAAAGCCGGGAGGTCCAGACCGGTGGTTTTATGGGGTTCTTTACAAAGACGAGCATTGAAGTAGTTGCTCTTCTTGATGCAGAACCGGTGCCTGCCACCAAAAAACATCCGGTGAACAGGCAAGATAGTCCTCCGTTGCAGAATGAACCAGACAAAATTGCGAAGAGTTTAACCCAAGACATCAATGAATTGAAACAGATGGTAAAACGATTGTCATCCGGGGATTCCGGCCCTGTCATCCATGAATCCATCCAGTTCTGGGAAGGTTTCTTACGGAATCGCGGTCTGAGTGAATCTGTGATTGCCTCAATCGTTTCAGAGATGGCAGAGAAGTGTGACTTGCTGCATGGCAGCGAAAAGAAAGACATTGATTGGTTTCCCTGGATTTCAGATTGGATGCTCAGCCGGATCACGAATGATGGATGGAACGGTTTTAACTATGAAACAAAATATTTAAACGTCATGGGACCGACGGGAGTTGGCAAGACGACTACCTTGGCGAAGCTGGCAGCAAAAGCCAAGCTGAATGATGGGAAAAAGGTTGCTTTTATCACAACAGACACTTACCGGATCGCTGCGATTGAGCAGTTGAAAACTTATGCCGCCATTTTAGATGTGCCGATAAAAGTAGCGCACAGTGCAGAAGATTTTCAGCTGGCAAAACGGGAGTTCAGCGAGTGTGATCTGGTATTGACCGACAGTGCAGGCCGCAATTTTCTGAACAGCACGTACGTCCATGAACTTCAGGGCCTTCTGGAATCAAAAGATGAGATGACGAACTATCTGGTCTTATCATTAACTTCCAAATTTGAAGATATGAAAAAGACGATCGAGCAATTTAAAGAAGCGGGTATTGATCGATATATTTTTACAAAAAAGGATGAAACGTCATCGCTCGGTTCCTTGATGAACCTCTTGATCGAGGAGCGTATATCAGCCGCTTATATTACAAATGGACAAAATGTTCCTGACGATATATTTGAACCAAAACCGGAAGATATCATTGAAATGTTCTTAGAGGCAAAAGTGAATGCGTGATCAAGCTGAAATTCTGCGTTTGAAGATAGAAGCAGCTTCATCTGATCAGCCGACGAAAGTATTTTCCGTTTTGAGCGGAAAGGGCGGAGTCGGCAAGTCCAACGTAGCGGTGAATTTTTCGCTGGCACTTAGCAAGCTGGGAAAGAGGGTGCTGCTGGTCGACCTTGATATCGGGATGGGAAATGTCAATCTTCTGCTAGGGTCCCCTTCTCGTAGAACGATCGTTGACCTTCTGGACCAGCGGCTTTCTATCTGGGAAATCATTGAAAAGGGCCCTGGCAATCTAAGCTTTATTGCCGGGGGGAGCGGCCTCACCCGGATGGTTGAAATGGACGAAAGAAAATCAGCATTCTTTGCTGCGCAGCTCCAGGACCTTTCCAGTATCTATGAATATATCGTTTTTGACATCGGGGCGGGTGTTTCAGAGACAAGCCTGAATTTTATCATGGCCGGGCATGAAGCTATCCTTGTTACAACCCCGGAGATTACGTCTGTTACCGATGCCTACTCTATGATCAAAATGCTTCATGCCAGATGCCCTGAACTTCCGGTTTTTACGGTAGTCAATCAATGCCGGAGTACCCGGGAGGCAATGGAAGTTCATCAGCGTTTGGCAAAGGTTACAAGTGAGTTTCTTAACAAAGAGATTAAGAATCTTGGATCTGTTCCCTTTGATCCTTCCGTTCAGCTCGCTGTCAAGCGGCAGAAACCGTTTCTGCTGCACCAGCCCCGGTCACCAGCAAGTGCTGGGATCATCAGAGCGGCACATCAGTTCTCAGGGAATGTGAAAGAAGAACAGTCTATTAGCTATCAGCGTTTTATTGAAAGGCTCACGGCTTTTTTTAAGAAAGGCAGAGATGAATCTTGGAAAAGATAAAAGTTTTGGTGGCTGACGACTCTGCTTTTATGCGAAAGATGATCAGCAATATGCTGAATTCTGCAGAAGGCATTGAGGTTGTCGGCTCAGCAAGAAACGGGGAAGAAGCGTTCAGCAAGGCGATGGATCTTAATCCGGACGTCATAACAATGGATGTCGAGATGCCGGTGCTTACCGGAATAGATGCGGTAAAAAAAATTACAGCCTTGAAAGAGATACCGATCATCATGCTCAGCAGCACAACAAAAACTGGGGCCGACAATACGATTCTTGCAATGGAGGCCGGGGCGTTTGACTTTATTGAAAAGCCTTCGGGAGCGATTTCCTTGGATATCGAAAAAGTGAAGGTGGAACTGATTCTTAAAGTAAGGTCGGCGCTCAAGAATAGAAAAATTGGCGACAGCTCAGCGGATAGACATTCAAATCATTGTTTTAATACCGGAAAGATGATTTCAACATTACATAAGCCGGCCGGCCAAAAGGTGATCTTAATCGGTGTTTCTACCGGAGGCCCTAAAGCTCTTCACCACGTGTTTTCCAAGCTGCCGGGTAACTTATCCCTGCCTATCGTTATCGTCCAGCATATGCCGAAAGGATTTACGGCTTCGCTTGCCGACAGGCTTGATTCCATATCAAAAGTGAAGGTAAAAGAAGCAGTGGACGGCGAGATGTTAAGGGCGGGAACAGCTTATCTGGCACCAGGAGGGTATCATGTGGAACTGAGGCAGGATAGAGAAGGACTGGCTATATCATTAAATACGAGTGATCCCGTAAGAGGACACCGGCCTTCTGTGGATGTTCTGTTTAACAGTGCATCTGCTGTAAGGTGCCATGCGATGGCTGTTGTGTTAACGGGTATGGGTTCGGATGGTTCTTCCGGCATTTTAGCAATAAAAAAAGCAGGGCCATCGCTGATCATTGCGGAGTCTGAAGAGTCTTCCGTCGTATACGGCATGCCAAAAGCAGCCGCTGCTACCGGTGTAGTAGATCAAGTTGTTCATATTAAAGATGTTGCTGACAGTATTTTAAATTTTGTTTAGGCAGGGTGAAACCAGATGGAAATGAGTCAATACTTGGATATTTTTATTGAAGAAAGTAAAGAACATTTACAATCAATGAATGAACAGGTTCTGCTTTTGGAAAAACAGCCTGATGAATTATCTATCGTTCAGGAAATTTTCCGTTCAGCCCATACGCTGAAAGGTATGTCTGCTTCAATGGGTTATGAAGATCTAGCGAACCTGACTCATATTATGGAAAACGTGCTCGATGGCATAAGGAATCACAAGCTGACCGTTACGCAGGACCTCCTGGATGCTTTGTTCGTTTCCATTGATCACCTGGAAGAGATGGTGTTATCCATTGGCAACGGAGGAGATGGAAAAAAAGACGTGGAAGATATCGTACGCCTTCTTCATGCCATCGAGTCCGGAAAGAGCGAGGAGCCTCCTCAAAATAAACAAGAACAGAGCAAGCCAGGACAAGCAATATTTGATGAATATGAATTGACAATCATGAAACAGTCACTTGAGCAAAACTTTCACGTATACCAAATATCTGTTGAACTTCGCGATGATTGTCTGCTAAAAGCCGTAAGGGCGTACATGGCATTTGAAACATTGGAGCAGATGGGTGAAGTGGTGAAATCAGTCCCTTCGGTAGATCTTATCGAACAGGAAAAATTCGAACGGGAATTTCAAGTAACCCTCATTTCAAAAGAACAGCCTGAGACCATTCAAAACAACCTTTTGAAGGTGTCTGAGATTGATAGGGTTTCAATAGAAAGTATTATGGCAGAACACATTGTTCAGAACGAAGCAGAAGAGGCGGATCCGGATGAAGAAAAGACTGGAACTGATATGAAGGGCGAGCCCGCTCAAAAAACATCTTCCGCATCGGCCGGAAGTAAAACAATCAGAGTTAACATAGACCGGCTGGACCGCCTGATGAACCTTTTTGAGGAACTGGTCATCGACAGGGGACGCCTTGAAAAGATATCAAAAGACTTGAAAAGCAATGACTTGAATGAAACGGTCGAAAGGATGTCGAGAATTTCATCTGATCTGCAGGACATCATTTTAAACATGAGAATGGTGCCGGTAGACCAGGTGTTTAACCGCTTTCCGCGTATGATACGGGGATTGGCAAAAGACCTTGGAAAATCAGTCTCTCTTGAGATAACGGGGGCAGAAACAGAACTTGACCGGACGGTGATCGATGAGATCGGTGACCCGCTTGTTCACCTGCTGCGAAATTCCATTGATCATGGAATCGAGAAACCCGAAAAGAGGGCTGAAGCGGGGAAAAGCGAGATCGGTACGATCCATCTTAGGGCGTATCATAGCGGAAATCATGTGTTTATCGAAATTCAAGATGATGGAGCAGGAATTAACAGGCACAAAGTACTCGAACGGGCCATTGAGAGAGGAATTGTAAACCGGGAATTATCAGAAGATTTCACAGATAAACAAGTTTTTGAATTATTGTTCGCATCTGGCTTTTCAACAGCGGACGTTATCTCTGACATATCTGGAAGAGGTGTTGGCTTAGATGCAGTGAAAAATAAAATTGAATCGTTAGGCGGTTTCGTCACTGTAGATTCAAGGGAAGGCAGCGGTTCTTTATTTTCAATCCAGCTTCCCCTGACGCTTTCCATCATTTCTTCCATGCTCGTGAAGGCAGGGGAAGAAACGTATGCCATTCCTCTTTCTTCTATTATAGAAACGGCACTGATAAAACAGAGCGATATCATGACCGTCCATCATCAGCCAATGATTGATTTCAGGGGCAAAGTAGTTCCGCTTATTTCGTTGAGCGAACTGTTTGAAGTGCCTGTACCGGGCTGGGATGAAAAGGACAGAAGTTCTGTAGTCATTGTTAAAAAAGGAAACAAGATGGCGGGGCTTGCTGTGGATTCCCTGATCGGCCAGCAGGAGATTGTTTTGAAATCACTTGGGAATTACCTGGCATCCGTCTTTGCAGTTTCGGGCGCAACCATTCTGGGTGATGGTCAAGTTGCTCTTATTCTAGATTGTAACGCACTTATAAAATAACCATATACGGAGGTAGTCTGACATGAACGGACAAGAGATAAAAGTCATTGTATTTCAATTAGAAAACGAAGAATACGGCGTAGATGTACACCAGGTGAAATCGATCGAGCGAGTTTCTCATATTACAAGAATTCCAAGAACTCCCGGGTTTGTAAAAGGTGTGATTAATCTTAGAGGAATTGTAACCCCAATTATTGATCTTCGCAGCCGATTCGGAATGGAAGAAAAACAAACGGATGAGAACACGAGAATTATTATTGTAAATACGGATGAGATGGAAGTCGGCCTGATCGTTGACTCCGCAAATGATGTGCTTGACATTCCTGCTGCGGATATTGAGCCTACACCAGAGGTGGCAGGCGGAATAAACGCAGAATATCTGGACGGTGTTGCTAAGATTGGGGATAGACTGCTGATTCTACTCCAGTTAGACAAAGTGCTGAACAAAGAAGAAGTCACACAATTACATTTAATCGGTAATCAGGGATAATGGCCGGATATGCACGCTTGACGGGTTTTCATTTGGATGTACTGAGGGAAGTCGGAAACATAGGCGCAGGGCATGCGGCTACCGCTCTCTCAGAACTTCTCGGGAAAACCGTAGATATGAGGGTTCCTTCAGTGAATATTGTCTCCCTTCAGGAGATGACAGAACTCCTTGGAGGAACAGAAACGGTTGTGGCTGCAGTCTACCTGCGGATGCTTGGTGACGCTCCAGGATCGATGTTCTTCATGCTTCCCCTGAATCAGTCAAAAAAGCTTGTCAGCCATCTGTTAGCCGGAGAACCATATGACCCGGCTGAAGGTGTGTATTCCGAACTGACCCTGTCTGCCCTGCAAGAGGCGGGCAACATCCTTTCCGGATCTTACTTGTCGGCCTTATCCGATCTTACAGGAATGAACATACAGCCATCTGTTCCATCACTGAGTATAGATATGGCAGGTGCTATCCTGGGCTATGGATTGATTGAAATATCGAAATCAAGTGATTACGCAATTATTATTAACACGTCACTTACCGAACCGGAAAACATGCACTCGGACAGTATTCACGGATACTTTTTTCTGCTGCCTGATCCTGATTCGTTTGAAAAAATATTTGATGCGCTTGGAGTGCCTTTGCATGAGTGAAGTGATTAAAGTTGGCATAGCAGAAATCTCCTATGGAGGACCGGCCGCGTTTATCCGGACAACCGGCCTTGGATCTTGTGTAGGCATTATCCTTTATGATCCGATAACAAGGATGGCAGGTATGGCACATGTCATGCTGCCGGATTCATCAATGTCAAGAACACCTGAAGTTAATGAAGGGAAGTTTGCAGATACGGCTGTAAAAGCTCTTGTGAAAAATCTGGAGACACAAGGTGTCAAGAAGATCCGGCTGAAAGCTAAAATAGCAGGCGGTGCACAGATGTTTCAATTTTCTTCAGGCCAGGAATCCATGCGGATCGGCCAGAGGAATGTGGAAGCTGTGAAGAGCGGACTGGCGGATTCAGGGATACCGCTGGTCGCTGAGGATACGGGCGGAAATAAAGGAAGAACGATTGAGTTTAACACAGACACATTTGAGCTGATGATCAAAACCGTACACCAAAAGGAGTTCATCATTTAAAAAACTGAAATTCAGGGGGAGTAGGCATGACATCTTCATCTTCTGTTGTAGAAGAGCAGGAAACGTGGAAAAAATGGCATGAAGACAGGGACAGCGAAGCCGGAGATATACTTTTAAGAGCGTATATGCCGCTGGTTCAATACCATGTGCAGCGAATCTCAGTCGGTCTGCCAAAGAACGTTAACCGTGACGAGTTAAAGAGCCTGGGCATGCTCGGCTTGTTTGATGCTCTGGAAAAATTCGAGCCCGAGAGGGATCTTAAATTTGATACGTATGCTTCCTTTCGAATCAGAGGAGCAATACTTGACGGGTTGAGAAAAGAGGACTGGCTTCCGCGGTCGCTGAGGGAAAAAACAAAAAGAATTGAAACGGCCATCGAGAAGCTAGAACAGCAGAATCTCAGGACGGTGAGTTCTTTTGAAGTGGCTGAAGAACTTGGAATTGAAGAAGACGAAGTGAATTCCGTCATCTCCGAAAGTTTTTTTGCGAATGTACTTTCCATCGATGAAGATAACAGGGATAATGAGAACAAAGAAAAGATCGGCTATACAATAGAAGATAAAAAGGGTCTGTCTCCAGAGTCAGAGATCGTACAGTCCGAACTGCATAAGGAATTGGCAGAAGTCATTACGGAATTGAATGAAAAAGAACAGCTTGTGGTCAGTTTATTCTATTTCGAAGAAATGACTTTCACAGAGATCGGCCAAGTGCTCGGATTATCAACTTCACGGATATCACAAATTCATTCCAAGGCTCTTTTCCGGCTAAGACAGGTGTTAAAACGGTATTTATAAAATTTCATTTTCAGAATGCGGGGATCACATGCTGTATTTTCTAACCACTGTCAGTTTAGTGCTGAATGTATTATGTTTTTATTTGATTGCCGTGTTATGGCAGAAACAGAGCGGCGGTGGAGCTGCTCTTCAGGATGAACAGGTAAAAAGAGAGCTTGAAGATCTGCTCCTTGCCTATGCCAGCGAGATGAAAGAACAGAACGATGAGATCATGAACCTGATCAAAGAAAACTGCGGCACAGGCCCTGTAAAAACCGAGCCTGCTGCTGAAAATCATATAGAGGAAGCCGAGAATGGCAACCCAGCTGCCGCAACAGAAGACATTCAGGTCGCCATCTTGCATCAAGATGTTTTAAATTATGCGGAAAGTGGCTATACTGCAGATCAGATTGCGAAAATGCTTGACAGGGGCAAGGGTGAGATCGAGCTGATCCTAAAGTTTCATGGAGCTAGATAAGGATTTATCGACAAGAAATTATATTTTATCTTGCTACTCTGTGCCGAAGTATGGTATATTTAATTTCGGTGTTAATCACACACGTCTGCGGATTTAACCATTGGTGCTGCATATTTGCAGTTTTGGCTAAAGGCGAAGCAGGCGGAGGAAAACAAAACCATCAGGAGGTGCCATCATGGCAGTCATTTCAATGAAACAACTATTGGAAGCCGGCGTACACTTTGGACATCAAACACGTCGCTGGAATCCGAAAATGTCTCGTTACATCTTCACTGAGCGTAACGGCATTTACATCATCGATCTTCAAAAAACAGTGAAAAAGGTTGAAGAGTGCTACAACGTAATGAAAGACATCGCTGCAAACGGCGGTAAAATTCTTTTCGTAGGTACTAAAAAACAAGCTCAGGATTCTGTTAAAGAAGAAGCAGCTCGTTCTGGCATGTACTTCATCAACCAACGCTGGTTAGGTGGAACATTAACAAACTTCGGAACTATCCGCAAACGTATCAACCGTTTAAAAGAACTTGAAAGAATGCAAGAAGACGGTACTTTTGATGTTCTTCCTAAAAAAGAAGTTATCCTTCTTAAAAAGGAAATGGATCGTCTTGAAAAGTTCTTGGGCGGAATCAAAGAAATGAACAGCCTTCCAGATGCGTTATTCATCGTAGATCCTCGCAAAGAGCGAATCGCTGTAGCAGAAGCTCGCAAGCTGAACATTCCTATTATCGCTATCGTGGATACAAACTGTGATCCTGACGAAATTGATCACGTGATTCCTGGTAACGATGATGCGATTCGTGCAGTAAAACTTCTTACTGGAAAAATGGCCGATGCTATTATTGAAGCTAACCAAGGCGGAGAAGAGCAAGAAGCTCAAAACGACGAAGAAACATCTGCATAAGCAATATAAACAGAAGGGTGATGGAGGGGATAAGCCCTTTCACGCCCTTTTTTAATGCTAAAGTCAACCATGCTTTACATAAACCAAAGGAGGAATTACATTATGGCAGTAACAGCTCAAATGGTAAAAGAATTGCGCGAAAAAACAGGCGCAGGGATGATGGATTGCAAAAAAGCTTTGACAGAAACAAACGGTGACATGGAAAAAGCAATCGACTTCCTTCGTGAAAAAGGAATCGCGAAGGCAGCTAAAAAAGCTGACCGTATCGCTGCAGAAGGTTTAACTTCTGTTGTTGTAGACGGAAACAAAGCTGTAATCCTTGAAGTGAACTCAGAAACTGACTTTGTTGCGAAAAACGAAAACTTCACAGCATTGATCTCTGTGCTTTCTAAGCACCTTCTTGAAGCGAACGTTTCTTCTGTAGAAGAAGCACTTTCTTCAGAAATCAAAAGTGAGGGCATTTCCGTTAACGATTACCTAAACAATGCGATCGCTAAAATTGGAGAGAAAATCTCTCTTCGCCGTTTCCAAATCATTGAAAAAGGCGAAAATGCTGTATTTGGAGCTTACCTTCACATGGGCGGACGCATCGGCGTACTTTCTGTAGTAGAAGGAACTACTGACGAAGCAGTTGCAAAAGACGTAGCTATGCATGTAGCTGCAGTCAACCCTCGCTACATCTCCCGTGATGCGGTAAGCGAAGAAGAAGTAGCGCGTGAGCGTGAAGTTCTTACTCAACAAGCTCTAAACGAAGGAAAGCCGGAAAATATCGTTGCTAAAATGGTAGAAGGACGCCTTGGCAAGTTCTTCGAAGAGATCTGCTTGAACGACCAGTCTTTCGTCAAAGACCCAGATCAAAAAGTAGGTAAATATGTGGCTTCTAAAGGCGGAACTGTAAAAGCATTCGTTCGTTTTGAAGTTGGAGAAGGAATGGAAAAACGCGAAGATAACTTCGCTGAAGAAGTAATGTCTCAAGTTAAAAAGTAATGCAGTAAAAAGCAGAATGAGGGAGCACAGTGTGTTCCCTTTTTTCAGAACGGAAGAAGCAAGCTATAATAAGGTGATGGATACGGAGGGAATTATGAGTACTTCAAAATACAAACGAGTAGTCCTAAAACTAAGCGGAGAAGCACTTGCCGGCGGAAAAGGCAGCGGAATTGACCCGGCTGTCATTCAGTCCATAGCCAACCAAGTCAAAGACATCGTTGAGCTTGGTGTAGAAGTTGCTGTAGTTGTTGGCGGCGGTAATCTATGGAGAGGCAAAGCGGGAAGTGAAATGGGAATGGATCGTGCTTCCGCTGATTACATGGGAATGCTTGCGACCGTCATGAACTCCCTGGCGTTGCAGGACAGCCTGGAGAACATCGGTGTTCAGACAAGGGTACAGACTTCAATTGAAATGCGTCAGGTAGCTGAACCGTATATTCGCAGAAAAGCTATTCGTCACCTTGAAAAGAAACGTGTTGTTATTTTTGCAGCAGGAACAGGAAATCCATATTTTTCAACGGATACGACAGCTGCTCTACGCGCTGCGGAAATTGAAGCTGAAGTCATACTGATGGCTAAAAACAATGTGGATGGCGTATATTCTGCTGATCCGACGATTGATCAAACAGCTGTAAAATACAATACTTTATCCTACCTTGATCTTCTGAAAGAAGGACTTGCAGTAATGGATACAACAGCTTCTTCTTTATGTATGGACAATGATATACCGCTTATCGTATTCTCCATCATGGAAGAGGGCAACATTAAGCGTGTAGTTATAGGTGAAGAAATCGGAACGACGATTAGGGGGAATAATTAATGGCAAAGGAAATTTTGACAAACGCAGAAGACCGAATGAAAAAAGGCATTTCATCTTTTCAGCGTGAACTTTCAACTATACGTGCCGGCCGAGCTAACCCTGCGCTTTTGGATCGTATTCATGTCGATTATTACGGAGCACAGACTCCGATTAACCAATTAGCGGGAATATCTGTGCCGGAGGCCCGTTTATTGGTCATTCAGCCTTATGACAAATCCGCCTTGAATGATGTTGAAAAAGCGATTCAAAAATCTGATCTTGGGCTGACGACTTCTAATGATGGCCAAGTGATCAGGATTGCGATTCCTCCTCTGACAGAAGAAAGACGCAAAGAACTCGTTAAGCTCGTTAAAAAATACGGTGAAGAAGCAAAAGTAGCTCTTCGAAACGTTCGCCGGGATGCCAACGATGATTTGAAAAAATCAGAAAAAGACGGTGAGATCACAGAAGACGAACTGCGCCGCTACAGCGAGGACGTACAGAAGCTTACAGACAAATACATTAGCGAAGTAGATTCTGTCGCTGTAAATAAAGAGAAAGAAATCATGGAAGTATAATTGATTTCCATGTAAAATAAAATAAGAAAAGCCCTCTTTATACAGGGGGTTTTTTTGTTAAGTCTGGACTAAATGGGGGCTCTGCCATGCTTGACAGAATTACATTCTGGAAAAAAGACGAAAAATCTGTGATGGATATAAAAGATGATTTAATACCCGCTCATGTCGCTATTATTATGGACGGCAACGGACGCTGGGCAAAACGGCGCGGTCTCCCAAGGATTGCCGGACATCATGAAGGAATGAAGGTTGTTAAAAAAGTGGTCAGGCACGCAAGTGATCTTGGCGTAAAAGTTCTTACACTTTATGCTTTTTCAACAGAGAACTGGAAGCGTCCGCGGGATGAAGTGGATTTTCTTATGAAGCTGCCCGGTGAATTCTTGAATAGCTTCTTGCCTGAACTGATTGAACAGAATGTGCGCGTTACGATCATGGGGCATAAAGAAGTATTGCCGATACATACCATCCAGGCTGTTGACGAGGCGATTGAAAAAACAAAGAGCAACACGGGACTCGTTTTGAATTTTGCCTTGAATTACGGAAGCAGAAACGAAATTACAACCGCTCTTACTCAAATTATCCAAGACATCGGCAAAGGTGCAGTGACTCAGGAGGACGTCAGCGAAGAACTGATCAGCCAATATTTGATGAGTGCAAGCCTGCCTGATCCTGATTTGCTCATCAGAACAAGCGGAGAAGTCCGTCTCAGCAATTTTATGCTATGGCAGCTGGCTTACAGTGAATTTTGGTTTACCGACATCAATTGGCCCGATTTTACTGAGGAACATTTTAAAAAAGCCATTTACGACTATCAAAATCGCGGTCGGCGTTATGGCGGTGTATAATAAGAAGGAGGATTTATGAAGGAACGTATCATCACGGGTATTATTGCCGCTCTTCTTTTTATAGGAGTTACCGTTTATGGCAAATTGCCCTTTACTCTCGTTATCATCGCATTGGCAGTGATTGGTTTGCATGAATTGCTTAGAATGAAAAAGATAACGATTCTGTCTGTTCAGGGGCTCATCGGGCTGCTGCTGACTCTGGCGACCGTTATTCCCGAAAATTGGAAAGAAACGTATCTTGGCTATTTCTCAGGTGCTGAACCGATTGTTCTTGCTTTGCTGCTGATCCTGGTGGTAACGGTTATAACTAAGAACAGATTTACATTTGATGATGCTGGATTCGTCATTCTCTCTTCTTTATATGTCGGATATGGATTTCACTATATTCTTGAAACGAGGCTGATGGATCAAGGCTTGCCGATCTTATTCTTCATCCTATTCATGATCTGGGGTGCAGATTCGGGAGCTTATTTTACAGGGAAATCGATAGGGAAAACAAAACTATGGCCTGTAATCAGCCCGAATAAGACCGTGGAAGGGGCTGTAGGCGGAATTATCACCAGCATTGCTGTAGGTTTGCTGTGCTATGCGTTTAACTTTATTCCTTTTACGCTCTCAATAGTCATTTTAATGGCGGTTATCGCGGGTATTTTTGGACAAATCGGGGATCTTGCGCAGTCTGCATTTAAACGGCATTACGGGGTGAAGGACTCTGGCAATCTGCTGCCGGGGCATGGCGGGATTTTAGACCGTACGGACAGCTGGCTGTTCGTTCTTCCTCTCCTGCATATTCTGCACTTGCTTGCTTAAGAGAAAAGGACAAGGAGTAATCTATGAAAAAAATCAGTTTGTTGGGTGCTACAGGTTCAATAGGAGTACAGACTCTTGATGTGATCGAGCAGCACCCTGAGCAGTTTCGGTTAACAGCCATTTCTTTTGGGAAGAATATGGAAAAAGGCCTGGAGATCATCCATAAGTTTGAGCCAGAAGTGATTGCTGTCCAGAAAAAGGAGGATGCTGACCGGCTTCGGTTGAAGCTGGGAAACAGCTTCCGTATCGTTTTTGGGGAAGAAGGCTTAATCGAAGCGGCTGCTGCGACCGAAGCAGACATCGTCGTCAGCGCTGTGATGGGGAGTGTAGGGCTCCTGCCTACCATCCATGCAATAAAAGCCGGCAAAGACATTGCAATCGCTAATAAAGAAACACTAGTGACGGCGGGGCATATCGTGATGGAACTCGCAGAAAAGCATGGTGTCCGAATTCTGCCCGTGGACAGTGAGCATTCAGCGATCTTCCAATGTTTGAATGGAGAAAATCCCAAGCAGATCGAACGCCTGATCTTGACGGCCTCCGGCGGAAGTTTCCGTGATTATACGAGAAACCAGCTGGCTGATGTAACAGTAGATCAAGCGCTGAACCATCCAAACTGGTCGATGGGTGCCAAAATCACCATTGATTCCGCTACGATGATGAATAAAGGATTAGAAGTTATTGAAGCACATTGGCTGTTTAATATCCCGTATTCAAAAATAGACGTCATCTTACACAAAGAAAGCATCATACACTCTATGGTAGAGTACAAGGACGGCAGCACACTGGCTCACCTTGGAAACCCTGATATGAGGGTTCCTATCCAGTATGCTCTTACGTATCCCGACAGACTTGAACTGCCTTCATCAAAAAGGTTAAACTTATGGGAAATAAGCAAACTTCACTTTGGAAAGATGAATCAGGAACGGTTCCGCTGCCTGAAGCTGGCATACATTGCCGGTGAGAAGGGCGGTACGATGACAACAGCCATGAATGCTGCAAACGAAGAAGCTGTTCAACTTTTTCTAGACCGAAAGATTCCTTTTTTAAGGATTGAAGATTTTATTGAAAAGGCTATGGAGCAGCATGAGTTCATCGAACGGCCAACGCTGGAAGAGATACAGGCAATCGATAGACTTACAAGGCAGTATGTTCAGTCATTACTAAATTAAAGGTGGGTAAAAGGTTATGAATACAGTCATTGCCATCGTTATTATCCTGGGTGCACTTGTGTTCTTTCATGAACTTGGCCATTTGCTTCTTGCCAAAAGAGCGGGTATTCTATGCAGAGAATTTGCCATCGGGTTCGGTCCTAAAATTTTTGCATTCAAGAAGAACGAAACGACATACACGGTTCGCCTTCTCCCCCTTGGTGGATTTGTAAGAATGGCTGGGGAAGATCCTGAAGGCATCGAGCTTAAACCGGGCTACAGGGTTGGTTTGATTTTTAACCCGGAAGGCAATGTACAGAAGATTATCGTGAACCATAAAGAAAAATATGAGATTCAAAAAGTCATTACCGTAGAAAGTGCCGATCTGGAAAGGGATCTGATTATCCGGGGATTTGAAAATGAGGAAGGCGAACGTCTTATCTATAAAGTAGATCCGCAAGCGATGTATGCAGCTGACCACCAGGAAATGCAGATCGCACCGTATGACAGACAGTTTGGTTCCAAGACGCTAATGCAGAGGACGCTCGCAATCTTTGCCGGTCCGTTCATGAATGTGCTGCTTGCGTTCATCGTATTGATGAGTTTTTCACTGTTTCAGGGCATCCCGACGAAAGAAGCGAGGCTGGGTAATCTGGCACCGGATGGAGCTGCCATAAAATCTGGCCTGCAGAAGGGTGATAAGATCGTTTCGGTCAACGGTGATAAAGTCAGTAACTGGGAAGAGCTGGTTTCATTCATACAACAGAATCCGGGAGAAGAACTGACCTTTGAAATTGACCGGAACGGACAGACTCTTAAAAAGCCAGTCACTCCAGGCGAAAGGGATATGGATAACAAAGGGAACAAGGAAGGGTTTATCGGAGCCTATCCGTCCACTGAGTTTTCTTTATTGGGTTCTGTCTCCTACGGAGCAAAACAGACATGGTTCATGACGAAGATGATCTTTATTGGCCTAGGTGACCTGATTACCGGAAAACATGGATTTGATCAGCTTTCCGGACCGGTTGGAATTTACGAGTATACGAATAAAGCAACAGAGGGCGGAATTCCTATGCTGCTGCAGTGGGCGGCTGTACTTAGCATCAACCTGGCCATCTTTAATCTATTGCCGCTGCCCGCACTAGACGGCGGAAGACTCCTATTCCTGGCACTTGAAGCATTGAGAGGAAAGCCTATCGATCCGCAGAAAGAAGGGCTCGTCCACTTTATCGGATTTGCGTTTCTGATGCTCCTGATGCTGGTCGTTACATGGAATGATATTCATAAATTCTTTTTAGATAAAATTGATCAATAAGTTTTAGTTGAGGTGGAGAGATGAAGCAAAGCAGGTTGTTCGCACCAACATTAAGAGAAGTTCCGGCAGATGCCGATGTTGTCAGCCATCAGCTGCTGCTCAGAGCGGGTTTTATCCGTCAGAATGCAGCTGGAATCTATTCGTTTTTGCCTTTAGGGAAAAAGGTACTTCATAAAGTAGAAGCAATCATTCGCGAAGAAATGGAGAATGCAGGCTCCAATGAGCTTGGCATGCCGGCGCTTCAGCTTGCTGAACTATGGCAGGAATCAGGAAGATGGTATTCCTATGGCCCGGAACTCATGCGTTTAAAAGACCGTCACGGGCGTGAATTTGCGCTTGGTCCAACCCATGAGGAAGTCATCACGAGCCTGATTCGCGATGAAGTAAAGTCTTATAAAAAGCTGCCACTTAATCTTTTTCAGATCCAAACAAAATACAGAGATGAAAAACGTCCTCGTTTCGGGCTTCTTAGAGGCCGCGAGTTCATCATGAAAGATGCCTATTCTTTCCATGCTGATAAGGAAAGCCTGGATGATACCTATGAAGGAATGAAAGAAGCTTATAAAGCTATTTTCAGCCGATGTGGCTTAAACTTTAGAGCGGTCCTTGCAGATTCAGGAGCGATTGGCGGAAAAGACAATCATGAATTTATGGTACTTTCTGAGATTGGTGAAGACTTGATTGCTTATTCTACCGAATCCGATTTTGCAGCGAACATTGAAATGGCTCCTGTCAGCGCGGTTTATGAAACATCTGATGAAGCAAAAAAAGAATCGAAAAAAATTCAAACCGATAATGCAAAAACCATTGAAGAAGTGGCTGCCTATTTAAATGTAGAATCAGGTCAAATCATCAAATCTGTTCTGTTTATGGCAGACGATGAACCTGTACTCGTTCTCGTCCGCGGAGATCATGAGGTAAATGATATCAAGGTTAAAAATACGCTTGGTGCAGAACAAGTGGAACTGGCAGCTGCTGAGCAGACAGAAGCTATGATGGGCTGCAAGCCGGGCAATATCGGCCCTGTTTCAGCACCTGAGAATGTGAAGGTCATCGCAGATGAAGCAGTTGAGTATATGGTGAATGCCGTCATTGGTGCTAATGAAGAAGGCTATCACTATAAAAATGTGAATCCGGGTAAAGATTTCAGTGTTTCTCAATATGCTGATCTCCGTTTCATCCAGGAAGGTGATGCTTCACCGGACGGAAATGGAACGATCCGGTTCGCAAAAGGAATTGAAGTGGGGCATGTCTTCAAGCTCGGACAAGTCTATAGTGAACCATTAAACGCAGCATTTCTTGATGAGAACGGAAAAAATCAGATCATGACAATGGGCTGCTATGGGATTGGGGTTTCACGTACACTTGCTGCTGTAGCGGAAGAGAACAACGATGAAAGAGGGCTCATCTGGCCAGTTTCACTTGCTCCGTTTGATGTGCATCTCATTGCGGCCAACAGCAAGGACGACATTCAGGCAAGTCTCAGCGAAAAACTGTATGATGAGTTAAAGGATGCAGGTTATGATTGTCTTTATGATGACCGAAAAGAGCGTGCAGGTGTCAAATTCGCCGATGCTGATCTAATCGGAATTCCAATCCGCATTACTGCAGGAAAAAAAGCAGGCGAAGGAATTGTGGAATTGAAAATCAGAAAAACCGGTGAAGTTGCCGAGATACATGTTTCAGAACTAGTGGAGGCCGTTAAAAGCCGCCGCGAAATACTAGCGCGCTAGCATCCAGGGGATGACTTATGTGCCTGACACCCGAAGGAATTCTTTGGGGAATTGGGCTTTCCAACCTAAGTCATCCTCTTATTTATGGAAGGAGGGCATCATGAACAGTGACGATCAGGTAAGAAAAGAACGCTTCGCTCTGCTGTTGGACCAGATTGGCATCCCGGACGAACTGCGCCAGCACCTTGGCGAAGGCAGCGTTCAAAAGCTCGCCATCGATAAGAACGACAGAAGCTGGCATTTTTATTTTTCATTGCCTAAGCCAATGTCTGCCAATGTTTATACGTTTTTTACCGCGAAATTAACTCAGGCGTTTGAACATATTGCAAAAGTATCGTTTTCCGTCCGCTGCGAAACGAAAGACTGCGAAGAAGCATTATTGAGCCAATATTGGGAGATATGCTGTGAGAAGCTTAAAACAACAGCGAGCTCTCTTATACCTGGCCTCTTAGGGCAGACACCAGAAGTGACGGGGAACAAAATAAAAGTTACGGTAAGAAACGAGGCTGAAGGATTGCTCATCAAAAGAAAGCTTTCTTCAGCGATGACAGAAGTCTACCGCTCGTTCGGTATGGAATCGGTGTCTCTCGAGATCGAAGTAAAACACAGTGAAGAGGAATTTCAAAAGTTCGTTGATCAGAAAAAGCAGGAAGACGCAGATAAAGTGCTCGCTGCGCTTATTGAGAAGGAGAAAGCAGATAAACGAGATGCTTCTTCTGCTCCATCAGAGATCATGATAGGTTACAAGATTCCGGATGACCCTGTTTCCATTGAAACGATTCAAGATGAAGAACGGAAGGTTACTCTGCAGGGATTCGTTTTTGATGCGGAGACACGGGAACTTAGAAGCGGCCGAACGCTGCTTACGTTTAAGATTACAGATTACACCGATTCAATCATGGTGAAGATCTTCTCAAGAGATAAAGAGGATATACCGATTTTACAAGCTGTTAAAAAAGGAATCTGGGTGAAGGTCCGGGGCGGAATCCAAAATGATACGTTCGTTCGTGATCTAGTAATGATCGCTAACGACATCAACGAGATCAAACCTGAAACAAGGAAAGATTTTGCTGAAGAAGGAAAGAAAAGGGTAGAACTTCATCTTCATACCCCAATGAGCCAGATGGACGCCGTAACATCGGCATCCAGGCTGATCGGCCAAGCGAGCAAATGGGGCCATGAAGCAGTAGCGATAACCGACCATGCTGGCGTTCAATCCTTTCCGGAGGCTTACTCTGCCGGGAAGAAGAATGGAATTAAAGTCCTGTATGGTGTGGAAGCAAATCTAGTGGATGACGGAGTGCCGATCGCATACAATGAGCAGCATCGTAAACTCGCCGATGAGCCCTATATCGTTTTTGACGTAGAGACGACAGGTTTATCGGCCGTTTACAATAAGATCATTGAGCTTGCTGCCGTTAAGGTGCTAAACGGGGAGATTATTGATCGGTTTGAGTCGTTTGCGAATCCGCATGAGCCGCTTTCAGACACTACGATCAATCTGACGGGAATCACCGACGATATGGTGAGAGACGCTCCAGAGATTGAGGAAGTTTTAAAGCGTTTTGAAACGTTCATGGGCAATGATATTCTTGTAGCTCACAATGCCAGCTTCGACATGGGATTCTTGAACGAAGGATTTCGTAAAATCGGAATCCAGGAGGCTCGTAATCCGGTCATCGATACCTTGGAACTTGCGCGTTTTATTCTGCCCGAACTGAAAAATCACAGACTGAACACACTTTGTAAAAAGTTTGATATTGAACTGACCCAGCACCACAGGGCCATTTACGATGCAGAAGCTACCGGGTATCTATTATGGAAACTATTAAAGGAATCATTCCAAAAAGGGATAGAGTTTCATGACCAGCTGAATGAAAACATGGGGCAGGGTGGCTATATGAGGAGCCGGCCTTCTCATTGTATTCTGTTCGCCCAAACCCAGCAGGGATTGAAAAATTTATACCAGCTCGTATCTGAGTCTCATTTGAATTATTTTTACAGAACACCAAGGATTCCTCGCTCACGTCTGGCGAAATACCGGGAAGGACTGCTTATCGGTTCAGGCTGTGACAAGGGAGAAGTCTTCGAGGGCATGATGCAGAAAGCTCCGGCAGAAGTGGAAGAAATCGCAAAGTTTTATGATTATCTTGAGATCCAGCCTCCATCCAACTACTATCATCTGATCGAACGAGAGCTGATACAGGATGAGCTGGCGTTAAGGGAGATTATCGGGAATATCGTCAAACTTGGTGAAAAGCTTGGAAAGCCTGTAGTTGCTGCAGGAAATGTCCATTATCTGGAACAAAATGATGCCATCTACCGAAAAATTCTTATTTCAAGCCAGGGTGGGGCAAACCCGCTTAATAGGCAAAGCTTGCCTGAAGTCCATTTTCGGACAACAGACGAAATGCTCGATTGTTTCTCGTTCCTGGGAGAAGAGAAGGCGTTTGAGGTTGTTGTAGCGAATACCCAAAAAGTTGCCGCCCAGATCGAAGAGATCAAGCCGATACCTGATGACTTGTACACGCCAAAAATTCCTGGTGCTGAAGATGACGTGCGGAACATGAGTTATTCGATGGCTCGCAGCATCTATGGCGAGAAACTGCCTGAAATCGTGGAAAAACGGCTGGAAAAAGAACTGAACAGCATCATTGGGCATGGGTTCGCTGTTATCTATCTCATTTCTCATAAGCTCGTTAAAAAATCACTGATTGACGGATATCTTGTTGGTTCGAGGGGGTCAGTCGGGTCATCCTTTGTGGCGACGATGACAGAAATTACGGAAGTTAATCCCCTTCCGCCACATTATGTTTGTCCGGAATGTAAGGAATCGATCTTTTTTGATGATGGTTCTGTCGGATCAGGTTTCGACCTTCCCGACAAAGAATGCCCGCAATGCCTTGTGCTCTACAGAAAAGACGGGCAGGATATTCCATTTGAAACGTTCCTTGGCTTCAAAGGGGATAAGGTACCAGATATCGATCTAAACTTTTCAGGTGAATACCAGCCGCGAGCCCATAATTATACGAAGGAACTTTTTGGAGAAGAGTATGTATATCGAGCGGGGACAATTGGCACAGTTGCTGAGAAAACAGCGTATGGCTATGTAAAAGGATACGCATCTGACCATAACATCAATCTCCGTTCTGCAGAAGTGGACAGGCTGGTTTCTGGCTGTACCGGTGTAAAACGGACGACCGGCCAGCATCCTGGCGGAATAATCGTTGTTCCGGATTACATGGATATCTATGACTTCTGTCCGATCCAGTTTCCTGCTGATGATAAGAACTCCGAGTGGAAGACGACGCATTTTGACTTCCATTCCATCCATGACAACCTTTTGAAACTCGATATACTGGGACACGATGATCCGACCGTCATCCGGATGCTCCAGGATTTAAGCGGCATTGATCCGAAGACGATTCCAGCATCTGACCAGGAAGTTATGAAAATATTTTCCGGGCCTGAAGTACTCGGTGTAACAGAAGATCAGATTCTATGTAAGACCGGTACTCTAGGGATCCCGGAATTTGGGACAAAGTTCGTCCGGCAGATGCTTGAAGAGACGAAGCCGAGCACGTTCTCAGAGCTTGTGCAGATCTCCGGCCTCTCTCACGGAACGGATGTATGGCTCAATAATGCCAATGAGCTTATCGCTGATGGAACGTGCGAACTGAAAGACGTAATCGGCTGCCGTGACGATATCATGGTGTATCTGATCTATAAAGGCCTTGATCCTTCACTCGCCTTTAAGATCATGGAGAGCGTCCGTAAAGGAAAAGGACTCATCCCTGAATGGGTAGAAGAGATGAAAAAGAATGATGTGCCGGACTGGTATATAGGTTCATGCTTGAAGATCAAGTATATGTTCCCGAAAGCCCATGCTGCAGCCTATGTTATGATGGCTGTTAGAATCGCTTACTTTAAAGTGCATTATCCCATTCTTTTCTATGCTGCTTATTTTACGGTCCGTGCCGACGATTTTGACATCACCGCCATGGTAAGAGGCTCAAGCGCCATCAAAGCTAAAATTGAAGAGATCTCTTCTAAAGGGCTGGATGCCTCTACAAAGGAAAAGAACTTGCAGACAGTTCTCGAACTGGCGTTGGAAATGTGCGAACGAGGATTCTCTTTTGGAAAAGTGGATCTTTACCGCTCAAGCGCAACCGAGTTTTTGGTGGAAGGAAACCAGCTTATCCCGCCGTTCAACTCCATTGCCGGCCTTGGTACCAATGCGGCTCTCAATATCGTGAAGTCGCGCGAAGACGGTGAGTTCCTCTCGAAAGAGGATCTTCAGCAGAGGGCTCGCCTATCTAAAACGATCATCGACTATCTGGATGAACAAGGCTGTCTTGCAGGCATGCCTGAAGCCAACCAGCTCTCTCTCTTCTAAAATGAGCATAGCGCTGATGGTAAGGCAAGTTGCATAAACCCTTAGATTATGATATAGTAAATTTGGAAATACTTATGAATACCTTTCGGGAAAAGAGTGGGGAAACCCACTCTTTCGTTTCGTTTTGGAAAAGGATTTTTTTGGTAGAAGGGAGGATTCTAATGAGTAAGAAAATCACTGAAACTACCGAAGAGCTTGTGGTGCCGATACTTGATGAGTTGAACCTTGAGCTGGTAGATATCGAGTTTGTAAAAGAAGGAAAAAACTGGTTCCTTCGCGTATTTATTGATAATGAAACAGGTGTAGACATTGAGGATTGCGGGACGGTAAGTGAACGGCTCAGCGAAAAGCTGGACGCTTCTGATCCGATTGAACAGGCATACTTTTTGGAAGTTTCTTCACCCGGCGTTGAACGGCCTTTGAAAAAACCGGAAGACATTGCAAAAGCGATAGGGAAAAATGTCCACATTAAAATGTATGAGCAGGTTGATGGTGTAAAGGAGTTTGAGGGCAAACTGCTAGGATTTGACGGAGAAACTATAAAACTGCAGGTAAAAGTTAAAACCCGGAATACCGAGGTAGAACTGCCATATAACAAGATAGCAAGTGCCAGACTTGCGGTTGTGTTCAATTAATAAAGGGGAGAAGATGGATGAGTAGCGAGCTATTAGATGCACTGACGTTTTTGGAGAAAGAAAAAGGAATCAGCAAGGATATATTAATTGAAGCGATCGAAGCTGCACTGATTTCAGCTTATAAAAGAAACTTTCACCAAGCACAGAATGTAAGAGTTGATTTTAATACAACGACTGGAAGCATCAGGGTTTTTGCCCGAAAGAACGTTGTTGAAGAAGTAACGGATCCAAGGCAGGAACTTTCAGTTGAAGAAGCTCAAAAGATTAATCCGCAGTATGAGCTTGAAGATATTGTGGAGCTGGAAGTCACTCCGCGTGATTTTGGAAGAATTGCTGCACAGACGGCAAAACAGGTTGTTACCCAGAGAGTCCGCGAAGCTGAACGCGGCATTATTTTCTCTGAATTCATCGACCGCGAGGAAGATATCATTACAGGAGTGGTTCAAAGACAAGACCACCGATACATCTATGTGAACCTTGGCCGAGTTGAAGCATTGCTTCCTGCAACAGAACAGATGCCGGGTGAAAAACACACTACGAATGACCGAATTAAAGTTTTTATTACAAAAGTTGAAAAAACAACGAAAGGGCCGCAGATCCTTGTTTCAAGAACACATCCGGGATTGCTGAAGCGCCTATTTGAACTTGAGGTTCCTGAAATCTATGATGGAACAGTAGAAGTGAAATCCATTGCGAGGGAAGCAGGAGACCGTTCCAAGATTGCCGTCCATGCTGCTGACCCCGAAGTGGATCCAGTGGGTTCATGTGTTGGACAAAAAGGCGGCCGTGTCCAAACTATCGTAAATGAGCTTAATGGTGAAAAGATCGACATCGTCCGCTGGTCTGAAGATCCGGTCGTTTATGTGGCAAATGCTCTAAGCCCCGCAAAGGTGCTTGAAGTGCTTGTCAATGAAGAAGAAAAGATGACAACTGTCATCGTTCCTGATTATCAGCTGTCTCTTGCAATCGGCAAGCGTGGACAAAATGCGAGGCTTGCAGCGAAATTGACGGGCTGGAAGATTGATATTAAAAGCCAGTCTGATGCTGAAGAATCAGGGCTTTATAACTCTGAAGAAGCAGAGGGGAATTTCGAAGTTTCCGAAGAATAGTTTTAATGAAGATGGGGGTGGGACTGGATGAAAACCCGTAAAATTCCTATGCGTAAATGCGTGGCTTGCCAGGAAATGAAACCCAAGAAAGAGTTAGTGCGTGTGGTCCGTTCTCCTGAAGGCGAAGTTTTCGTTGATCGAACCGGAAAGAAATCGGGCAGAGGCGCGTATTTATGCAACCAGGCGTCCTGTTTTGCACTTGCGAAAAAAAAAGGAAGCTTGAGCAATCAACTGAAAGCTCCTGTTACGGATGATGTGTTTTCAGAACTCGAAAAAGGAGTCCTCTAATTTGACTGCATCTAAATGGGCTTCACTGCTGGGGTTGGCAAACCGGGCAGGTAAATGCATTTCCGGAGAGGAGCTTGTTGTTAAAGCTGTACAGCGGCAGAACGCAAAGCTTGTTATCCTCTCACAGGATGCATCGGCAAACACAAGGAAGAAAGTTACCGATAAATGCGCTTACTATAAAGTAGAAGTAAGATGGGTAGATGACCGCTATAGTCTCGGCAGTGCTATCGGCAAAGACCAGCGGGTAGTGGTTGCCGTGACAGATGTTGGTTTTACGAAAAAGTTAACTGCTTTACTTGATTAAACCAATCGGGGGTGAACATATGAGTAAGATGCGTGTGTATGAATATGCAAAAAAACAAAATGTTCAAAGCAAGGATATCATTGATAAATTAAAAACGATGAACGTCGATGTATCCAATCATATGTCAATGATTGATGAAGACGCGATCCGTAAATTAAACGATGCATATCAGCCCAAAAATAAGATGACAGAGGAGAAACATAAAATAGAACAGAAAAAGAATACATCCAATGTGAACAAGGTAGAAAATAAAAATGAAAGTAAAAAAGAGAATACTATGAAAATAAAAAAAGACGAAACACCTAAAAAGCCAAACAGCAGCCAAAACAACAAACCGGCTCCAAAGAGCGGAAACAATAGCCAGAACAGCAAGCCAGCCCCGAAAAGCGGGAACAACAGCCAGAATGCCAAGCCAGGACAAAAAGGCGGCAGCAACTTCAAGCCTGGAAACAAAAATAATAACAGCAATCATAATAATAAGAACAGAAACAACAAGAATAACAACAACCGAGGCAAATCTGCACCTGCACCACAACCAAAACCATTACCCGTCACTCCAGAGAAGATTACCTTCTCAGGTTCTCTGACCGTAAGTGAACTGGCTAAAAAATTGGCAAAAGAGCCATCTGAAATCATTAAAAAATTAATGTTCCTAGGTGTTATGGCAACAATTAACCAGGAACTTGACAAAGAAACTATCGAGTTGATTGCGAGCGACTACAACGTTGAAGTAGAAGAAGAGATCATCATCGACGAAACTGAATTCGAAAATTTTGACAACGCAGATAAAGAAGAAGATCTTCAAGTCCGTCCTCCAGTTGTAACGATCATGGGGCACGTTGACCATGGTAAAACAACGCTGTTAGACTCTATTCGTGATACGAAAGTAACTGCAAGTGAAGCTGGAGGCATCACGCAGCATATCGGCGCTTATCAAATCGAAGACAAAGGAAAGAAAATCACTTTCCTTGATACTCCTGGACATGCCGCGTTTACTACAATGCGTGCAAGGGGAGCACAGGTTACAGACATCACGATTCTTGTCGTTGCGGCTGATGATGGTGTTATGCCACAGACTGTGGAAGCGATCAATCATGCGAAGGCTGCCCAAGTTCCGATCATTGTTGCTGTTAACAAAATGGATAAAGAGGCGGCGAACCCTGACCGCGTCATGCAGGAATTAACCGAGCATGCACTTGTTCCAGAAGACTGGGGCGGCGATACCATTTTCGTCAATGTTTCCGCGCTAAAAGGTGAAGGTATTGATGACCTGATTGAAATGATCCAGCTTGTTGCTGAAGTAGAAGAGCTAAAAGCGAATCCGAAGCGTGCCGCACAAGGTACCGTTATCGAAGCACAGCTTGATAAAGGCCGCGGATCAGTGGCTACCCTTCTCGTTCAAAACGGAACATTGAATGTCGGTGACCCGATTGTTGTCGGAAACACATTCGGACGTGTAAGAGCGATGGTTAACGATATTGGGCGCCGTGTAAAAGTGGCAGGCCCTTCAACTCCTGTAGAAATCACGGGCCTAAACGAAGTTCCTCAAGCCGGGGACCAGTTTATGGTATTTGTTGAGGAGAAAAAGGCTCGCCAGATTGGTGAAGCTCGCTCCAAGAAACAGGTTGAAGCACAGCGTAAAGAATCATCGAAGCTAAATCTAGAAGATCTGTTCAACCAGATCAAAGAAGGCGACATTAAAGAGATCAACGTGATCATTAAAGCGGACGTACAAGGATCTGCAGAAGCGCTTGCCGGCTCCCTTCAAAAGATCGATGTAGAAGGCGTAAAGGTTAAGATCCTTCATACCGGAGTGGGTGCAATTACTGAATCTGATATTATTTTAGCCTCTGCTTCTAACGCGATCATCATCGGTTTTAATGTTCGCCCTGATAATAATGCCAAACGTACAGCTGAAGCGGAGAAAGTCGATGTTCGTCTTCACCGTATCATTTACAACGTTATCGAAGAAATCGAATCTGCGATGAAAGGGATGCTTGATCCTGAGTTTGCAGAAAAAGTAATCGGCCAAGTTGAGATCCGAACAACCTTTAAAGTTTCTAAAGTAGGAACGATCGCAGGCTGTTACGTTACCGATGGAAAAATAACACGTGATTCAACTGTTAGGCTCATCCGTGACGGTGTCGTGATCTATGAAGGTAAAATCGATGCGTTAAAACGTTTCAAAGATGATGCAAAAGAAGTTAGTGCAGGGTATGAATGTGGAATAACTTTAGAAAAGTTCAATGACATCAAAGAGGGAGATGTCATCGAAGCGTACATCATGGAAGAAATTAAACGGGCATGATTGGTTTCCTGACGGTTGAATGTTTCATCTATGAATCGCATTCACTAAAGGATAAACGCTCGGTAGTTAAAAAGATCGTTACTCGGTTAAGGCAGCAATTTAATCTTGCTGTCTCCGAGACCGACTTTCATGATTTATGGCAGAGAGCTGAACTTGGAATTGTAACCATCTCTAAGGACAAACTAATTGTAGAACAGGAACTTCAGAAAGCGATCAAGCTGATCAGCAGCATTCCTGAGCTAGAAGTGACAACAACTGCAATAGAGTGGTTATAATGTACAGATAGAAACGGGGTGGAAGAATGAGCAAAATCCGATCCAATCGCATTGGAGAACAAATGAAGAAAGAACTTGGCGATATTATTGGCCGGAAGCTAAAAGATCCCCGCATTGGCTTTGTAACTGTAACAGGTGTTGAAGTAACGGGAGATTTACAGCAGGCAACTGTTTATATTTCCGTGTTTGGAGATGATGCACAAAAAGAACAGACACTTCGTGGTCTGGCAAAAGCATCAGGTTTTATCCGAACAGAGATCGGCAAACGAATCCGATTGCGCAAAACGCCGGAAATTTCTTTTAAATTCGATGAATCCATCGAATATGGAAGCAGAATTGAAACATTGCTGACTGATATAAAAGGTTCTGATGAGGAATAGTGATTACAAAAAGAGATAGACAGGCAGTGGTTTGTCTGTCTCTTCTTTTTTCATGCAGATAGGTGGTAAGGATATGCCGGCACACCAGCCAGAGGGCGTTTTGCCTTTATTAAAGCCTGCAGGAATGACATCTCATGACTGTGTGGCAAAGTTAAGAAAAA
Source organism: Fictibacillus sp. FJAT-27399 (assembly GCF_001510655.1). Classification (GTDB taxonomy): domain Bacteria; phylum Bacillota; class Bacilli; order Bacillales; family Fictibacillaceae; genus Fictibacillus_C; species Fictibacillus_C marinisediminis. The sequence goes on from NZ_LMVC01000001.1 coordinate 523,595, forward strand.
TTTTAAAAACAAAAAAAGTAGGGCATACAGGAACCTTAGACCCTGAGGTGACTGGGGTTCTTCCGGTCTGTGTCGGAAGAGGCACAAAGATAGCCCAATATATGACCGATTATCCGAAAGCATACGAAGCGGAAGCTACGATAGGCAAAGCAACGGCTACTGAAGATGCTTATGGAGAAACCGTTGAAACAAAAGAAGTTCCCGGAGAGATCAGTGCTGAGCAGGTTGAAACAGTCTTACAGTCTTTTAAGGGGATTATCCAGCAGGTTCCTCCCATGTTTTCTGCTGTAAAAGTTAATGGTAAAAAGCTTTATCAATATGCTCGTGAAGGGATCGAAGTGGAGCGTCCTGTCCGTGAAGCAAACATTTACGAACTCAAGCTTCTCTCACATGATCGTCAATTTCCGGGACCTTACCCTGCCTTCTCGTTTTTTGTAAGATGCAGCAAAGGAACCTATATAAGAACCCTGGCGGTAGATATGGGCAGAAAATTGGGCTATCCTGCACATATGTCCAAATTGGTGCGAGTAGCCTCAGGTCCGTTTCAGCTAAAGGACTGCTATACCTTTGAGGAAATAGAGACAGCCGCAGAAAACGGGACGATCGCCGAGCTGTTCCTGCCCATTGAAAAGGCGATAGGCCACTTTGAGTCCATCGTCGCTGATGAAGAGATGGAACGCAGGATCAAGCACGGATCCGTACTGCCTATGGCAAAAGATGTGCAAAATAACAGGTTTGCCGTTTATAATGAAAAAGGGCTGTGCCTTGCGATTTATAAACAGCATCCCGATAAACCTCATTTAATGAAACCAGAAAAAATTTTAGCCGTAGAGTAAGGCAAAGAGTTAGAAGGTGGATTTTTGAAAACAATTACACTGTCACATCCTCATCAGCTGAATAAGAACGAACTTCCCCCTACAGTCATGGCTTTAGGGTATTTCGACGGTATTCATAAAGGACATCAGAAAGTGATCGGAACTGCGGCTGAAATTGCCAAAGAGAAAAAGGCGGTATCATCAGTGATGTCGTTTCATCCGCACCCCTCTGTTGTTTTAGGGAAGAAAGAAGCACATGTATCCTATTTAACGCCTCTGGAGAAGAAAGAAGCCCTGCTTCGTAATATGGGCATTGACATCTTCTATCTGGTGGAGTTCAATGAAGAATTTGCTTCACTCGCACCGCTGACGTTCATACAGGAATACTTGATCGGCCTTAACGTTAGCCATGTAGTCGCGGGCTTCGATTATACGTACGGAAAGTTCGGAAAAGGAGATATGGCCAAGATGGCGGAGTATGCCAACGGCCAATTTTCACAGACAGTCATTGGAAAAATGCAGATCAATGGCCAGAAAATAAGTTCGACCTTGATTCGAAACCTTCTAAAGGAAGGTACGGTTGATCAGATCCCTGAATATCTTGGCAGGCCTTATTCCATCACAGGTATGGTAATCCACGGTGAGAGCAGGGGGACTTCCATCGGATTTCCCACTGCGAACATCAGCAGCAGCGCAGATTTCCTCATTCCTGCGAATGGAGTATATATTGTGCAGGTCAAGATCGGAGATACGGTTTATAACGGAGTGGCGAACATTGGCAAGAAGCCGACTTTCCATGAAGACCGTGAAGCGTCGATTGAAGTTCATCTGTTTGATTTCTCTTCTAACATTTATGGGAAAATGGTTGAAGTTTCATGGCTGTCACGGATCCGTGATGAAAGAAAGTTTGACTCAGTTGACAGTCTTGTAAAGCAAATAGCTGCTGACAAACAGGCTGCCTTGGATTTTTTTTATGAAAAATAGGGTTACTCTTGCAATATCCTTAAAAAAGAGGTAATCTAATATTTGTACTTCATTGTACACTAAAAAAACCGCTGCTTGGCATCGCGATTTCACCGACGCATGCTCGGTTGCCGGGGTTTATATTTCAAAGGAGGTGAACAGGATGGCAATTTCTCAAGAACGTAAAAATGAACTTATTGGCGAGTACAAAACTCATGATCTTGATACAGGATCTCCGGAAGTTCAGATCGCTATCCTTACAGAGCAGATTAACACTCTTAATGACCATTTACGTACCCATAAGAAAGATCACCACTCACGCCGTGGTCTTTTGAAAATGGTAGGTAAGCGCCGTAACTTGCTAACATATCTTCGTAACAAAGATATTACGCGTTATCGTGAGCTTATCAATAAGCTTGGATTACGTCGTTAATCGGAAAAAGCGGGAAAATTTTCCCGCTTTTTTTCTGTAAAAAAACCCATACATAATAGATTGGCTGTATACTGAAAGAAGAAGCCTAGTTTTCCTTTTTAGGAAAGATGTGTTTAGGATATAATATAGACATAAATTATTTGTTTTATTGTCGAGAGGAGTACCAAAAGAAATGGAACAAGAGAAACGTATTTTTTCTATGGACTGGGCAGGCAGAGAACTGTCATTCGAAATTGGAAACCTTGCAAAGCAAGCTAACGGAGCGGTATTCGTACGTTACGGAGATACAGCTGTGCTTTCTACAGCAGTAGCTTCTAAAGAGCCTAAAAATTTAAGCTTTTTCCCGCTGACTGTCAACTACGAAGAACGCCTTTATGCAGTTGGTAAGATTCCTGGAGGGTTTATTAAACGTGAAGGAAGGCCTAGTGAGAAAGCGATTCTAGCCAGCCGCCTCATTGACCGTCCAATCCGTCCGCTGTTTGCCGACGGCTTCAGAAATGAAGTTCAAGTAGTGAGCACGGTAATGAGCGTGGATCAGAATTGTTCTTCTGAAATGGCAGCGATGATCGGATCATCTCTCGCGTTATCTATATCTAACATTCCTTTTGAAGGACCGATTGCAGGTGTGACCATCGGACGCATTAACGGCCAATTTGTTGTGAACCCAACAATCGAAGAAAATGAAAAAAGTGATATCAACTTAATCGTGGCAGGTACGAAAGAAGCCATCAACATGGTTGAAGCAGGAGCGAAAGAAGTTCCTGAGGAAGTGATGCTCGAAGCAATAATGTTCGCACATGAAGAAATTAAAAAGCTGATTGCTTTCCAAGAAAAGATTGTAGAGGAACTTGGGAAAGAAAAGATGGAAATACAGCTTCACCAGGTCGATCAGGAATTGGTTGATGAAGTCCGCAGCTTTATTGCTGCAGATTTAACAGCGGCTGTCAGTGTTTTTGATAAACAGGAAAGACAGACTGCTCTTGATGAATTGAAAAATAGAGTTGTCGCTCATTACGAAGAAACTGACGAGGAAAAAGTAGATGAAGCGAAAGAAGTTCTTCAGCTTCTCATTAAAGGAGAAGTCCGCCGCTTAATTCTCAAGGAAAAAATTCGTCCGGACGGCAGAAAGAGCAACGAGATCCGCCCATTGTCTTCAGATGTCAGCCTTCTGGCACGCACGCACGGATCCGGTTTGTTCACCCGCGGACAAACTCAAGCATTAAGTGTATGTACACTTGGAGCGCTTGGTGATGTTCAGGTGCTTGACGGATTGGGAGTTGAAGAATCAAAACGCTTCATGCACCAATATAACTTCCCTCCATTCAGTGTCGGCGAGACAGGCTTTATGAGGGGCCCAGGTCGAAGAGAAATCGGACATGGAGCACTTGGGGAACGTGCACTTGAGGCTGTCATTCCTTCTGAAGAATCCTTTCCATATACAATTCGTCTTGTGTCTGAAGTCCTTGAATCCAATGGATCAACTTCACAAGCGAGCATCTGTGCCAGCACCCTGGCGATGATGGATGCAGGTGTTCCGATTAAAGCACCGGTAGCTGGAATCGCTATGGGATTGGTCAGCGACGGAGAAGATGTGACCGTTCTTACTGATATTCAGGGAATGGAAGACCATCTGGGAGATATGGACTTTAAAGTTGCCGGTACGTCAAAAGGTGTAACGGCACTGCAAATGGATATTAAGATCTCTGGTATCAACCGTGAAATTTTGGAACAGGCGTTAACGCAAGCAAAAGATGGCCGTCTGCATATTCTTTCTTCCATGATGGAAACACTGAATCAGCCTAGAAAAGAGCTATCTGCTTACGCACCTAAGATTATTACAATGAAAATCAATCCTGATAAGATCAGAGATGTTATCGGGCCGAGCGGAAAAGTCATTAATAAGATTATTGAAGAAACCGGCGTAAAAATAGATATCGAACAAGATGGTACGGTATTCATTGCTTCTGCTGATCAGACCATGAACGAGAAAGCACAAAAAATTATTGCTGATCTGGTCCGTGAAGTTCAAGTCGGCGAGTACTATGACGGTAAAGTAAAACGAATTGAAAAGTTCGGTGCTTTCGTTGAATTGTTCGCTGGCAAAGATGGACTGGTTCATATTTCAGAACTTGCAGAAGAAAGAATCGGAAAAGTGGAAGACGTTTTGAAATTAGGCGATGTGATCCGCGTCAAGGTTACAGAGATTGATAACCAGGGACGTGTCAACCTTTCCCGAAAAGTCGTTTTAAAAGAACAGAAAAAAGAACAAGAACAAAAGAACAGCGAGCAATAAAAAACCGGTTTAACCGGTTTTTTTTTTTATGGCTTTCACCGATTTGGCGATGTTCTAACAAGCCATTGCTGGACATACCCTTTTTACAGGAGGGGAGTTCAATGAAAAGAAATCTGCTGCATGTGAGTATGTTCATTCTAATAATTGGAGTAACTGTCGGGACGGTGCAAAACCCGTTTACCTCTACCTATTTAGATAGTATGAAAGCACAGACAACAATGGTGTCTAAAATGCAGGACAACAGTTTATTTGAGCAGCTGCAAAAAAAAGCCGGTGAAGTAAACAAACCGCCGATCAATGCAGCCGTGGACAGAGTGTGGAAGGCTGTACCGGGATACAACGGAGTTGAACTGGATGTCGATGCTTCTTATAAAAAGATGAGAGGTTTAAAAACAATTGATGATAAGAAACTCGTTTTTAAGCAGATTCCTCCAAAAGTAAAACTGAACGATCTGCCGCCATCCCCTATATACAAGGGAAATCCTGAAAAGCCCATGGTGAGCCTGCTGGTCAATGTGGCTTGGGGTAACGAATACTTGCCAAAACTGGTGAAGACGATGAAGGAAGCTCATGTCCATTCTACGTTCTTTCTTGATGGATCCTGGGTGAAGAAAAACCCTAGTCTAGCAAAAATGATCCTGGATGAAGGCCATGAGATCGGAAATCATGCGTATACCCACCCGGATCTGAAGAAAATGACCAATGAACGAATCAGGGATGAGCTCTCGAGCACAAACCGTGTGATAGAGGCAACGCTTGGAAAAAAAAGAATACCGAAGTGGTTTGCTCCGCCTAGCGGAAGCTACAGAGATGATGTCGTGAAGATCGCTGCAGAGCAGAAGATGAAAACCATTCTTTGGACCGTAGACACTGTTGACTGGAGGAATCCGGATCCTGGCAGGATGGCGGAATCTGTAGTCAAAAAAGTGCACCCTGGTGCAATGGTGCTCATGCATCCGACGTCTTCCACGGCAGATGGCCTGAAACGGATAATAGGAGGCATTAAAGCCAAAGGTTATTCGATCGGAACCGTATCAGAACTGATGAATGAACAGCGGATGATAACCAAACCTCCAGTAAAATAACATTGTTGTATGATGGTTATGTTAATGGTATATTGTTCCTATGAGAACGGTTGATCGAGATGGAATACAGCTAGGAGGAAATAAGTTTGATTATTAGACATTCGTGTCCAAACGGTGTGAGAGTCGTCTTGGAAAAGATTCCAACCGTACGTTCCGTTGCCATCGGTGTTTGGATCGGTACCGGATCACGGTTTGAAGTTCCCGAAAACAATGGGGTTTCCCACTTTTTGGAGCATATGTTCTTCAAGGGGACAACAACCCGCAGTGCGAGGGAGATCGCAGAAGCATTTGACAGCATCGGCGGCCAAGTCAATGCGTTTACATCAAAAGAATATACATGTTACTATGCCAAAGTTCTCGATACCCATGCACCCAGGGCTCTTAATGTCCTGTCTGACATGTTCTTCAACTCTACATTCGACGAACAGGAACTTTTAAAAGAGAAAAACGTCGTTCTTGAAGAGATAAAAATGTATGAAGATACTCCGGATGATATCGTGCATGACCTATTAAGCAGAGCGAGCTTTCACCAGCATTCACTAGGGTATCCGATCCTCGGGACAGAGAATACCTTGAATACATTTAATGGTAAAACGCTCCGCGATTATATGGCTGATTACTATACACCGGAAAACGTTGTGGTCTCTGTAGCAGGCAACGTTGACGAAAGTTTTATTAAAGAGGTCGAAAACTTGTTCGGCGGTTATTCCGGCACTCCAGCCGATTCGAACATCGAGGCACCGTTTTTCCATAGTGAAAAGCTGGCAAGAAAAAAAGAAACAGAACAATCACATCTGTGCCTGGGCTTTCCGGGTCTGTCTTTGAAAGATCCGAATACGTTCTCGCTGATCGTTTTGAACAATATTTTCGGTTCCAGCATGAGCAGCAGGCTATTCCAGGAAGTCCGTGAGCAGCGAGGCCTCGCTTATTCTGTCTTTTCATACCACTCCGCATACAGGGACAATGGACTGTTTACCATTTATGGAGGAACCGCTCCGGCACAGCTTGATGAGCTGTACAATACAGTCCTGATGATCGTTGATGATCTTAAAGATAAAGGTATAACAGATAAAGAGCTATTGAACTCGAAGGAACAGATCAAAGGAAGCCTCATGCTCAGCCTCGAAAGTACGAACAGCAGAATGAGTAGGAACGGCAAGAATGAACTGATCTTAAACTATCACCGTTCTCTTGATGAAATGGTGCAGCTGATCGATGCTGTTTCAAAAGAAAGCGTGGACACATTGATTCATCGGATCTTCAGCAATGAATGTTCCGCATCGTTAGTCAGCCCGACAGGTGAACTCCCAAAAGGATTGCAATAATAGGCCTGCAGCATATGCTGCAGGTTTTTTTACGTCGTTTTCCAAAGGAATCTCTTAAATTCGGGCTTGTCATTAGGTTGTCTAATCAATCCCAATTTTTATTTCTGAATATACTGTTGAGGTAAATGAGAAGCATGGCGAATGAAGGCTGAATAATAAATGGTTTGAATACTGTTGCATCCGAGTGAGTAGAGTCACCATCTGGGCAATGCGTTCATATGATGGTGTTGCGAACATGAACAAGGATTTCCCCTGTTTTTGCGGAGCAACAGAGAAAGGGGAGGAAGCATGTTAACTGACTTGCAAATTGCCATATTTGGCGGTGATGCCAGACAGCTGGAGGTGATCCGCAAACTGACTGAACAAGGCGCCAACCTTGTACTGGTTGGGTTTGATCAGCTGGATCACGGGTTTACCGGAGCCTCGAAAATGGATATTGGAGAAGTTGATTTTTCCAGACTGGATTGTATCGTACTGCCGGTCAATGGCACAGGTCCAAATGGTGAAATTGATACCATTTTCTCAAATAAAAGTATTGTACTTACTTCCGCACATTTAAAGAAGACCCCGAAGCATTGCCATGTGTATTCAGGTATAACGAATGCTTATCTGAATGGCATTATTGCAGAAAGCGGACGGGGGCATACTCAGCTCTTCGAAAGAGATGATGTAGCCATCTACAACAGTATTCCGACAGTGGAAGGCACGCTTATGATGGTGATTCAGAACACCGACACGACCATTCATAAATCAAATACGGTTGTCTTAGGTTTCGGCAGAGTCGGAATGAGTGTCGCAAGAGCGTTTGCGGCTCTTGGAGCAAAAGTAAAAGTAGGGGCTAGAAAACCGGAACATATAGCAAGGATCAGTGAAATGGGTTTTATACCTTTTCATCTCGATCATTTAAAAAAAGAAGTAATCGACACGGATGTTTGCATTAATACGATACCTTTTCAGATTGTGACGTCAGATATTATCTCAAAAATGCCAACCCATACGCTGATTATAGATCTGGCTTCCAAGCCCGGCGGAACAGATTTTAAATATGCCGAAAAAAGGGGCATAAAAGCCCTCCTTGCTCCTGGATTGCCGGGTATTGTTGCACCTAAGACGGCAGGACAGATTCTTGGAAATGTCCTTTCCCAATTAATGCAGGTAGAAATGGTTAATCGAAAGGGGAAAGCTTGATGAAAGTCAATGGAAAACATATCGGTTTTGGCTTAACTGGTTCTCATTGTACGTATGAGGTGGTTTTTCCTCAGATCAAGAGGCTGATTGACGAAGGGGCGAAGGTAACTCCTTTTGTTACTTATACGGTTCAAAGTACAGACACCCGGTTTGGTGAGGGTGAAGAATGGCTGCAAAAAATAACAGAGCTTACCGGAATCGAACCCGTGAATTCTATTGTTAAAGCAGAGCCCTTCGGTCCGAACACGCCGCTGGATTGTATGATTATCGCTCCCTTGACCGGCAATTCCATCAGCAAGTTTGCCAATGCGATGACCGATTCTCCGGTTCTGATGGCAGCGAAAGCCACGATGCGCAATCAATCTCCTGTCGTCCTCGGCATTTCTACAAATGATGGTCTCGGTTTAAATGGTGTTAATATTATGAAGCTGATGGCGGCTAAGAACATCTATTTTGTACCGTTCGGCCAGGATGACCCTGTGCACAAGCAAAATTCGCTCGTCGCGCATATGGATTACCTCCTAGAAACGGTTGAAGCAGCACTAGAGGGAAAACAGCTGCAGCCTGTCCTGCGGACGAATAGCTGAGCAAATCGTTAAAAATAGCTTTCTAATAGCAGGAAGTATGTTAAAATGTGAAATAAAATGTGTATTGTTAAAATGATTCTCTCTTAAAATCAGAATGAGGGAAACAAAGATGTTTCACTTGAAGGAGAAACATTCGTGTTTCTCCTTCTGTCATGACAATGATTATGGATTAAACAAAAAAGGAGATACAGTCAAATGACTCAGAATGGATTTAATGTAGCGGTAGTCGGTGCCACGGGTGCCGTTGGGCAACAAATGCTTAAAACGCTTGAAGAAAGAAACTTTCCGATTGCAAAACTATCACTTCTTGCAAGCAGCAGGTCTGCCGGCAAAACAGCAGTGTATAAAGGTAAAGAAGTCATCATTCAAGAAGCGCTCCCGGAAGCCTTTGAAGGAGTTGACATCGCTTTGTTTTCAGCAGGCGGCTCTATATCTAAAGCATTGGCTCCTGAAGCAGTGAAACGCGGAGCCGTTGTCATCGACAATACCAGTGCATACCGGATGGATGAGAATGTTCCATTGGTCGTACCGGAAGTCAATGAAGAAGATATTCGCAACCATAATGGTATCATTGCCAATCCAAACTGTTCGACCATCCAGATGGTTGTTGCTTTAAAGCCGCTTCATGAGAAGTATGGCTTGAACAAAGTCATCGTATCTACTTATCAGGCAGTTTCTGGAGCAGGTGCAAAAGCGATTGAAGAATTAAAGTCGCAATCACAGGATATCCTGGACGGTAAAGAGTTCACTCCAGAAATTCTGCCGTGTGCCAGTGATGAAAAGCACTATCAGATCGCGTTTAATGCTGTGCCGCAGATTGATAAGTTTCAGGAAAATGGCTATACCTTTGAAGAAATGAAAATGATCAATGAAACGAAAAAAATTATGCATATGCCTCAACTAGAAGTGGCTGCCACTTGTGTCAGGCTCCCGGTTGAGACGGGCCACTCTGAATCGGTTTATGTTGAATTAGGGGAAAACGTATCATCACTCGAAGAGATCAAGGATCTGATGGCTTCCTCAGAAGGCATAACGCTGCAAGACGATCCTAAAAATCAAATCTATCCTATGCCTGCTCATTGTGTAGGCAAAAATGACGTTTTTGTCGGAAGAATCAGAAGAGACTTAGACCGCAATAACGCATTCCATCTGTGGATTGTTTCTGACAACCTCTTAAAAGGAGCAGCCTGGAACTCAGTGCAGATTGCAGAAAGCCTTATTAAGCTTGAATTGCTGAACTAATCAAAGAAGGTGCTAACTTCATGAAGATAATTATACAAAAATTTGGCGGCACATCCTTAAAAGACAATACCGGCAGGGAACTTGCGGCCGAACATGTCAAAAGGGCAGTTGCTGACGGATATAAGGTCGTCTGTGTCGTATCGGCGATGGGGCGTTCAGGTGATCCGTATGCAACGGATACACTTCTAAGCCTGATAGGGGCTACTGGTCACCAAGTGGAAAGCAGAGAGTATGATCTGCTTCTTTCTTGTGGAGAAATCATCTCTTCTGTTGTATTTTCCAACCTTTTAAAAACAAAAGAAATCTCCTCTGCTGCCTTGACAGGATCACAGGCGGGCTTCAGGACAAATGATGAACATAAGAATGCAAGGATTACAGATATGCAATGTGACAGGCTGCGGTCCATGCTTGATTCACATGATGCTGTCGTTGTGGCTGGATTTCAAGGAGAATCTGCCTCAGGTGATGTAACAACGCTCGGACGAGGAGGCAGTGATACATCCGCATCCGCGCTTGGTGCTGCACTCGGAGCTGAATATATTGATATTTTTACTGATGTTGAAGGAGTAATGACAGCTGATCCTCGGATTGTAAAAGAAGCTGTGCCTCTTTCTGTTGTCACGTACAATGAAATTTGCAACATGGCCTATCAGGGAGCAAAAGTCATCCATCCTCGCGCGGTGGAGATCGCTATGCAGGCAAAGGTTCCATTACGGATCCGCTCGACGTATTCGGATCTTCCGGGTACCCTAGTCACCTCAGCTACATCAAAAGGAGCAGAAGGACGGGATGTTCAGGATCATGTGATCACCGGGATCGCGCATGTTCCCGGTGTTACGCAAATCAAAGTATTAGCTAAAGACTCACAATATGACCACCATACAAAGGTCTTTAAAGCGATGGCCAAAGAACAAATTTCAGTAGACTTTTTCAATATCAGCCCTAAAGGTGTAGTGTATACTGTAATGGAAAATATGGCTGAACATGCGGAGAAAGTCCTGAACGATCTCGGTTATTCTCCGGAGATCACAAGGAGCTGCGCTAAAGTTTCTGCAGTAGGGGCGGGGATGTCAGGGGTTCCCGGCGTTACGGCTAAGATCGTAGAAGCGCTGGTAGATGAAAACATTCAGATTCTGCAGTCAGCCGACTCGCATACAACCATTTGGGTGCTCGTCAGACAGGATGATATGGTTAAGGCGGTAAATGCTTTGCATAGAGCATTTGAATTAGATAAAATCCATTCCAAGGGATTAAACTCGCCAAATCATTAAAAAAAAGATACTTAGTGGACATTGCAAGATTTAAGGAGCTGAATCGAGATGCATTTTGGAAATATTAGTACAGCCATGGTTACCCCGTTCGACAGTAAAGGAAATATTGATTTCAGCAAAACGACAAAGCTGGTCAATTATTTAATTCAGAACGGAACAGAAAGCCTCGTTGTGGCAGGTACAACAGGGGAGTCACCGACATTATCAACTGAAGAAAAGATCGCCCTGTTCAGGCACGTCGTAAAAGTTGTTGATAAAAGGGTACCTGTCATTGCAGGTACAGGAAGCAATAATACAAAAGCGTCCATCGATCTGACAAAAAAGGCAGAACAAGCCGGAGTCGATGCCATTATGATCGTGGCACCTTATTATAATAAACCGAGCCAGGATGGCATCATCGCCCATTTTAAAGCCATTGCAGCAGAAACCAGCCTCCCGATTTTGGTTTATAATGTTCCAGGCCGTACGGTCGTTAGTATTTCAGCTGATACTGTTATTGAGCTTTCAAAGATTCCAAACGTTGTTGCCATAAAAGATGCTGGCGGCGACTTGGGTGAGATGAGCCGGATCATTGAAGAAACATCTGAAGAATTCCTGCTTTACAGCGGCGATGACGGAATCACACTGCCTGTGCTTTCCATTGGAGGGGCAGGAATCATTTCTGTCGCTTCCCATGTGATCGGAAACGAAATGCAGGAAATGATTTCGGCTTTTAAAGAAGGCAATGTGCAGGAAGCGGCAAAGCTTCATAGAAAGCTTCTCCCGATAATGGATGAGATGTTCAAAGCGCCAAGCCCTGCTCCTGTTAAAACAGCTCTTCAGCTAAAGGGCCTCGATGTCGGAAGCGTTCGTCTTCCTTTATTGCCATTGAACCAGGAGCAGCGGGAATCGTTATCCCGTATCATGCATTCCTCATTGTAAGCAAGCGGCCAGAGTGCCGCTTGTTTTTTTTTTGTCTTTTTGTTGATTTTCAATCACATAGGGAGTTCCAGCGCATTTCACGCCGTACATAAGTGAAACATCGACTGATAAAAATATAAGCCTTGCCTTCTTTATCTTGTATTCGCTTTCGAACATAAGCTATAATGAATTCAAGTGACGTGAACGGAGAATACATAAACACATCAACTAGGAGGATTATTACATTGACAACGAAACAACAAAATAGCGAAAAGATTAAAGTTTTTGCCCTGGGCGGTATTGGCGAAATAGGCAAAAACATGTATGTGGTCGAAGCGGGTGAAGATATCTTTGTCCTGGATGCAGGATTAATGTTTCCTCAGGAGGAGATGCTTGGCATCGATATCGTGATCCCTGATATTACCTATCTTGTCCAGAATAAGGACAGGGTGAAGGGGATTTTTCTGACCCATGCACACGAAGACCACATCGGCGGCCTTCCTTTTATTTTAAAGCAGCTTCCTGTTCCTGTTTACGGAACGAAGCTTACCCTTGGGCTTGTAGAAGCAAAGCTGAAAGAAGCTGGACTTCATAAGAGCACTCAAACCCACTTAGTAAGTTCAGAATCCGTCCTTGACTTTGGAGAGTATAAAGTTACTTTCTTTGGCACGAACCACAGTATTCCTGATTCCGTCGGCATTGCCGTTCACACGCCGCAGGGAGTCATCGTGAATACAGGAGACTTTAAAATTGACCAGTCTCCGATTGATGGAAAGCATACGGATTTTGGTAAAATCGCTGAACTGAGCAGCAAAGGTGTATTATGTATGCTTTCAGACAGCACAAATGCGGAAAGGCCTGGAATGACCGGCTCTGAAAAATCGGTCGGTTATGAGATCGATAATGTGTTTTCCGAAGCAAAAGGCCGAATCATCATTGCTTCCTTTGCATCCAATGTCCACCGGATCCAGCAGATCTTTACTGCGGCTGCCAAAACCAACAAGAAAATTGTGATTACCGGCAGAAGCATGGTAAAGGTTGTTGATATCGCTTCTGATCTAGGGTATCTGAACATCGAGAAAGACAGTGTCATTTCTATTGATCAGATGAATAACTATGCGGAAGACCGTATTGTTATTTTAACAACGGGCAGTCAAGGAGAACAGATGGCAGCTTTGTCGCGCATGGCGCATAAAGCCCATAAACAGATTGCGATCCGCCATACAGATACTGTGGTGATTGCAGCCACTCCGATTCCGGGCAACGAGCGCTCTGTAGCGCGAATTGTAGACTTATTGATGCGTACGGGCGCCGATGTAATTTTCGGGCAGCGCAAAGTTCACGTTTCCGGACATGGCAGTCAGGAAGAATTAAAATTGATGCTTAGCTTGATGAAGCCGAAATATTTCATCCCTGTACATGGTGAATATAAAATGCAAAAAGCGCATCAAAATCTTGCCCTTCAAGTTGGCGTTGAAGCTGAAAATATTTTTATCCTTGAAAAAGGGGAAGTAGTTGAATTTGCGGATGGTCTTGCTAAACGCACAGGAAAAGTTCCTGCTGGGAATGTTCTTGTAGATGGTCTTGGTGTAGGAGATATCGGAAACATTGTGCTCCGTGACCGCAAGCTTTTGTCTCAGGACGGAATATTGGTTGTTGTCGTTACGATCAGCAGGGCATCCAATCAGATCATCTCAGGTCCTGAAATCATTTCCCGCGGATTCGTATACGTTCGCGAGAGTGAGGAACTGCTTAAGGAAGCCAATAAACTCGTTACAGAAGTGCTCGATAAATGCATGCAGGAGAAAGTGAAGGACTGGTCCTCATTAAAATCAAACATGCGCGACTCACTGAGTCATTATTTATTTGATAAAACACGCCGTCGGCCGATGATTATGCCGATTATTATGGAAATCTGATGCCTGCAGTCTGCAGGCATTTTTTTATGCAGAATGAAAATAACCCCAGCGTTCATACTAAAAGAAAATGCTGAACAAGCATAAGGGGGTTATTCGTATGAATCAGGAACAAGAACCAAAACAGCTGTCATTGCCTGACAACAATCCGGATCAGAACAGTCTCGTAAATAAACTGCAGTCACTTGGACAAACAAACGTTCCGCAGATGGAAGGCTCTAGTATCCACTGCCTTACGATTGTAGGCCAGATAGAAGGACATGTTCAGCTTCCGCCGAACAACAAAACAACAAAGTATGAGCATCTGATCCCTCAATTGGTTGCGATCGAGCAAAACCCGAAGATTGAAGGGCTGCTGATCATCTTAAATACGGTGGGAGGGGACGTTGAAGCAGGTCTTGCCATCTCTGAAATGATCGCCTCGCTTTCCAAGCCTTCCGTTTCACTCGTTCTTGGAGGCGGGCATTCGATTGGAGTGCCGATTGCTGTTTCAGCAAATTATTCCTTCATCGCAAAAACCGCAACGATGACAATTCATCCTGTCAGGCTTACCGGGCTGGTTATCGGGGTGCCTCAAACGTTTGAATATCTCGATAAGATGCAGGAAAGGGTCATCAATTTCGTTACCTCACATTCAGAAATAACCGAAGAAAAATTTAAAGAACTCATGTTTTCCAAAGGAAACCTAACCAGGGATATCGGGACGAATGTGATTGGAAAAGATGCTGTCAATGATGGACTAATCAATGAAGTCGGCGGTGTCGGCCAGGCGATCGCGAAGCTGAACGAACTGATGGAGCAGCACCGAGAAAAACCGGATGAAGGACTTGAGGTGATCCAATGACCTGGTATACACTCATGCCCCATGAACTTATGTTTCCTGAAGGACAGGAAGGGCAATCAGCTGAAAACAGCGTTCAATCCACCATGCTTTTTAACGATATCCCGGTCCTTGTGGAGCAGATCTCCCCAATGGAATATAAAGTGGTACGGGTGATCAGCACTGATCCTGCCCATTTTATGAATGCCGACTGCTGCCCAGGCCAAATTCTAAGAGCAGGCCATTTCTAAAGCGATAGTAAACAGGCCAGGTCCTGTGATATAATAAAGAACAAAAGCAGCCCTCAAGCGGCTGCTTTACTTGGTTTAGTTAAGAGGTGAAAGAATGGCGAAAAGAAATAAAAAAGCTTCAAAAAAAACGTCAGCTTGGAAAGAACAATTAAGCTATGAACTTGCCGGCCTTCTTTTGCTTGCTTTAACGATGCTTGCATTGGCCCGAATGGGAAAAGTAGGACTGGCTTTTGTACAGTTTCTCAGATTCTTCAGCGGCGAATGGTACGGCGTGCTTCTCGTCGGAACGCTGGCCGTGTCAATCTATTTAATCTGGAAACGCAAGACTCCGCCGGTTTGGGGAAAAAGGCTTGCGGGATTTTATTTGTTCTACATATCGATGCTCATTCTTAGCCATCTGAAATTATTTTCTCTGCTTTCAAAACAGGGGAGATGGGCAGATACGTCTGTCATCAGGAATACTTGGGAGATCTATTGGTCACAGCTTTCAGGGAACACGCCAGAGGCAGATCTCGGAGGCGGGATGATCGGATCAGTCGGTTTTGCAATGTTTCACTTTTTGTTCGGAGTACAGGGCTCTGGCGTCATTCTTGTTTTTGTTATGATTATTTCACTGATTCTCATCACAGGAAAATCACTGTCAGGTGTCATTTCAAAAATCGTAGAGGCAGCCGGCAACTTTTTTTCTCATACATACGAATCTCTGCAGACTAAAACACAAGAATTAAAAAACAGCCAGAGGAAAAGCGAAAAACGAACATCTAAAAAAGAAGCGCCTTCAGTGGATGAGCAGCAAGGAGAACATAAGCCTGCAGACGAAGATTATGAGCCGATCATTGAGGATTTTACCAGGAACTTGGACCGCGACGAGAGTTCTGCCGTACAGCTGAAATTTGGCTCAAAAGGATTTCATGAAGAGAAAAATGAGAAGACAGAAAAAGAACAAGAAGATTCTTTACCGGCAGGATTGCAAACAAGCTTTGAACAGACAGAAGAAGAACATAATGAAAACTATGCACTTCCTTCCATGGACCTCTTAGATCGGCCCGCTGCTACTGGCCAGCATAAAGAAAGGCAGTATGCAGCAAGTAAAAGCAATGCTAAAAAACTTGAGAAGACATTTGAGAGCTTCGGGGTAAAAGCAAGAGTGCTGAAAGTCCATCTTGGTCCTGCTGTTACGAAGTATGAAGTATATCCTGATGTGGGCGTAAAAGTCAGCAAAATCGTCAACTTGGCGGACGATATCGCCCTAGCCCTTGCTGCTAAAGACATTAGGATTGAGGCACCGATACCTGGAAAGTCAGCTGTCGGTATCGAGGTTCCCAACCAAGAAGTAGCTACAGTTACTTTAAGAGAAGTACTTGAATCCAGCCAGTATCAGAAACAAACCTCCAGACTGGCGATTGGTCTCGGGCGTGATATCTCGGGCGAGCCGATTTTCGCAGAGCTTTCGAGAATGCCCCATCTTCTTGTTGCAGGAGCAACAGGAAGCGGGAAAAGCGTATGTATCAACGGCATTATAACAAGCATCTTGATGCGGGCGAAGCCTCATGAAGTCAAGATGATGATGATCGATCCAAAGATGGTAGAACTGAACGTGTACAATGGCGTCCCTCACTTGCTGGCACCTGTTGTTACAGAGCCGAAAAAAGCAGCACAAGCTTTAAAAAGGGTCGTAAGTGAGATGGAACGGCGTTATGAACTGTTCTCCCATAGCGGTACGAGAAACATAGAAGGGTACAACGACAGTATTAAAAGACAGAACAATGAGAGCGGGGCAAAACAGCCTTCCTTGCCTTATATCGTAGTCATTGTGGACGAGCTGGCAGATTTGATGATGGTTGCTTCAGGAGATGTCGAGGATGCGATCATCCGCCTTGCCCAGATGGCTCGTGCTGCAGGAATCCACCTGATCATTGCTACGCAGAGACCTTCTGTTGATGTTATCACAGGGATCATTAAAGCGAATATTCCTTCACGCATCGCTTTCAGTGTCTCTTCTCAGACTGATTCTAGAACGATATTGGATATGGGCGGTGCTGAAAAGCTGCTGGGCCGAGGCGACATGCTCTTCCTGCCTTCAGGTGCATCCAAACCGACCAGAATTCAAGGAGCTTTTCTTTCGGATCAAGAAGTAGAAAAGATTGTGGAGTTTGTAATATCACAGCAAAAAGCGCAATACCAAAAAGAGATGATTCCAACTGAAGAAGCACAAGTTACCATGGAAATGGAGGATGATCTGTTTCCTGAAGCCGTAAAGCTAGTCGTCGACATGCAGACAGCATCCGTTTCCATGCTGCAGCGACGCTTTCGTATCGGGTACTCTCGTGCCGCCCGGCTGGTGGATGCGATGGAGGCCAAAGGTGTCATCGGGCCTTATGAGGGCAGCAAGCCGAGAGAGGTTCTGCTTACCTCACTTCCCGAACAGAATCAAGCATCAAGCTCTTAACAGAACCCTTTTTAAGGGTTCTGTTTTTTTATCTTATTTATCTGAATAATGCGTTTATTCTCGGTTTTAAAAAATTCTCTAAAAATAGTATTTATTTCTACAGATAAAAATGATATATTTATGTCGATTATTTTAAATATTTGTCAAATAAACATTACACTGAAAAACAGTAAATTGTTATTGGTTTTGGTTGTCATAGAGGTGAATAACAACGTGTCCATTAAGACGGATCATCGTCTGCTGTATTTAAAAGTTATTGAGAAACTGAAAGCCGACATTGAGAACGGCACTTACGAAGAAGGCGAGAAACTCCCGTCAGAATTTGAGCTTTCTAAACAGCTGGGCATCAGCAGAGCTACATTAAGGGAAGCGCTCCGCATTCTTGAAGACGAAAATGTTCTGATCAGAAAACATGGAGTGGGAACCTTCGTCAGAACCAGAGCACTCTTTTCCTCTGGTATTGAAGAACTCTTCAGTGTGACGGACATGATTGAGCGAGCAGGCAAAAAGGCTTCCACCGTCTTCGTCTCCTCCGTCGTCATTCCTGCAGCTGATGACTTGAAGAATAAGTTTAATCTTGCAGAAGACGAAGAAATCAATGTTGTTGAAAGGGTAAGAACGGCTGATTCTGAACCTGTCGTTTATTGCATCGACCATATACCCGCAGTTTATATGCCATCTGAATCACAGCATAAGTACCTCTCCATGCTTGAAATGCTTGAAAAAGAAGCCGGCAAGCGTGTAATGTATGCGGTAACAAACATTGAACCCCTAGGCTTCCATGAGCGGATTTCGGAGATCCTGGAATGTCCTGAGGAAGCGGCTCTTCTCGTTTTAAAACAGATGCACTATGATCAGAATGATGAGCCTGTTCTTTATTCCTGTAATTACTTTAGAGCTGATAAATTTAACTTTACAGTCGTAAGAAAGCGCTTATAGCTGTCTATCATTTTTAGGGGGTGATGTGCAACACCGTTGTTCAATGTGTTACAAGTGTTATTCGCATAAAAAAATAGGGGGAAAAAGAATTGAAAAAGAGAACTGGAGTTTTATTAAGTCTAGCTTTAGCAGCCGGCACATTGCTTTCTGCCTGTGGTAAGGATGAAGGCGAAAAGTCAACTGGCGGCGGCAAAAAAGATGCATTTAAAGTGGCGATGGTAACAGACACTGGCGGTGTTGACGATAAGTCCTTTAACCAATCTGCTTGGGAAGGGCTTCAAAAGTTCGGTAAAGATAACGATCTTAAAAAAGGTACAGACTTCAAATATCTTCAATCATCCTCTGCAAGTGATTACGCTCCCAACCTGAATTCATTAGTTAGGGAAAAATTTGATCTTGTTTACGGAATCGGATTCTTGATGGCACAGGATATCCAAAAAGTGGCAAAGCAGCAGCCGAACGGACACCTTGCACTTGTTGATATGGTTGTTCCTGAAAAGAACGTTGCGAGCATCACTTTTAAAGAGAACGAAGGTTCATTCCTTGTCGGCCTAATTGCTGGAATGCAGACAAAAACGAACAAAGTCGGTTTTGTCGGCGGCGTGGACAGTGAATTAATCAAAAAGTTTGAAAACGGATTTAAAGCCGGAGTAAAAACGGCTAATCCAAAAGCAGAAATCTTTGTTCAATACGCTGGTGACTTTAACAAAGCTGAAAAAGGCCAAGCGATCGCTAACACGTTCTACGGAAAAGGCGCAGACATTATCTACCATGCAGCTGGCGGAACAGGTAAAGGTGTATTTACCGAAGCGAAGAACCGAGCTAAGAATGGTGAAAAAGTTTGGGTTATCGGTGTTGACCGCGATCAGCACGAAGAAGGTATGCCTGAGGATGTAACATTGACTTCAATGGTCAAGCGTGTAGACAAAGCTGTTGAACAAGTTTCAAAGGATACGATGGATGGAAAATTCCCTGGCGGAAAAGTAGTTGAATTCGGTCTTAATGAAGACGGTGTAGGAATTGCTCCTCACAAAGACAATGTAACGAAAGAAGCATTGGCAAAAGTTGATGAGTACAAAAAGAAAATCCAGGACGGAAGCCTTATGGTTCCTAAAACGGATAAAGAGTTCAAAAAGTTTGAAGCAGATATGAAAAAATAAATGGTAAAAAGTAAAGGCTGGTATTCGTTTACTGGCCTTTATTTACGCAGTGAAAGGTTAGACTTCTGACTCCCTCTGCAGGATGAAGAAACAAGATTGAAAGGTTTATAGTTTGTCATAAGGGGTGAACACAATGGAGTATGTCATTGAAATGAGGAACATCCGCAAGGAATTCCCTGGCATCGTTGCCAATGACAATGTCACATTGCAAGTAAGGAAAGGCGAGATTCATGCTCTTCTCGGTGAGAATGGTGCGGGAAAATCAACGCTCATGAATATTCTCTTCGGATTGTATCAGCCGGAAGAGGGAGAGATCCACGTTAAAGGCCAGAAGATTTCGATCTCTGATCCGAACGTTGCTAACCGTCTTGGAATCGGAATGGTGCATCAGCATTTTATGCTTGTTGAAAACTTCACCGTAACAGAAAATATTATTCTTGGCAAAGAGATAACAACAGCGGGCAGAGTGGATTTGAAAAAAGCAGCGAAAGAAGTAAAAGTCTTATCTGACCGTTATGGCTTGCGAGTAGATCCAAATGCGAAAATCGAGGATATTTCCGTCGGAATGCAGCAGCGTGTGGAAATTTTGAAAACGCTCTATCGCGGAGCTGAAATTTTAATCTTTGATGAGCCGACAGCTGTATTAACTCCTCAGGAGATTCATGAACTTATGGAGATCATGAAAAAGCTAGTGGCAGAAGGAAAATCAATTATACTGATCACCCATAAGCTGAAGGAGATCATGGAAGCTTGTGACCGCTGTACGGTTATTCGCCGAGGCCGGGGAATCGGCACGGTCGACGTTGTTGAAACCAACCCTGATAAATTGGCGGCGATGATGGTCGGGCGCGAGGTAAATTTCAAGGTTGATAAAGAAGATGCTGTGCCAAAAGGGCCTGTACTGCAGATTAATGACCTGGTCGTTGAAGATTCAAGAAAAGTGCCGGTCGTTGACGGGCTGACCCTTGAGATCAAAGCAGGAGAAATCCTCGGCATCGCCGGAGTGGACGGAAACGGACAGACTGAACTTCTCGAAGCGATCACCGGTTTAAGGAAAGCAACCAGCGGCACCATCCAGCTTAACGGCAAGGACATTACGAACCTTAAGCCGAGAAAGGTAACAGAATCCGGAGTGGGGCATATCCCTCAGGACCGACACAAACACGGCCTGGTCCTTGATTTTTCGATCGGTACGAATATGGTGCTTCAAACGTATTACCAACAGCCGTTTTCCAAACATAAAATTCTTCAATTTCCCGCAATTTTTGATAAGGCCAATAATCTTATTAAAGAATTTGATGTGAGAACACCGAGTGAACATACGCTGGCACGTGCATTATCAGGAGGCAACCAGCAGAAAGCGATCATTGCAAGGGAAGTGGACAGAAGTCCCGATTTCCTTATTGCAGCACAGCCTACACGCGGTCTTGATGTTGGTGCAATTGAGTTTATTCATTCCAAACTTATTCAGGAACGTGATAAAGGAAAGGCAGTCCTTCTTCTCTCGTTTGAACTGGATGAAGTAATGAATGTAAGCGACCGCATCGCGGTTATATATGAAGGGAAAATTGTTGCAGTCGTAGATCCAAAACAAACGACTGAACAGGAACTTGGACTGCTCATGGCGGGCGGCAAGAAACAAAAAGCAGGTGATTTGCAATGAATGTAATTAAAGGCCGTTTATTCCATATTCTTGTCCCGGCCATATCCGTGCTATTGGGACTTTTGATCGGCGGTATCATCATGCTGGTCTCAGATTATGATCCCGTCAAAGCCTACTCTGCTTTAATTGAGGGCATTTTCGGAAATGGATACAATATGGGTGAAACGATCCGTGCGGCTTCACCGCTCATTCTTTCGGGATTAGCCGTGGCTTTTGCGTTTCGCACGGGACTTTTTAACATTGGTGTGGAAGGGCAGCTGCTTGTCGGCTGGCTAGCATCGGTCTATGTCGGGATCAACTTTGATCTCCCTAAGATCATCCACCTGCCGCTAGCGGTTATCGCAGGTGCTCTAGCTGGAGCAATCTGGGGAGTGCTTCCAGGTATTCTGAAAGCGCGTTTTAAAGTTCACGAAGTTATTACTACCATCATGATGAACTACATCGCGCTATATGTAACAAATGCCATTATTCGTGCCTATATGCTGGCACCTGGAGAGAGGACGAAGGATATTAAAGAATCAGCATCCCTGGCTTCTCCTTGGCTTCAGCAGCTGACTGATTTTTCTCGTCTTCATTACGGAATTGTTGTAGCAATTATTGGTGCACTTATTATGTGGTTTGTATTATGGAAAACAACAACCGGCTATGAATTAAGAGCAGTCGGCTTCAATCAGCATGCTTCACAGTATGCGGGAATAAGCGTATCGAAAAATATTATCCTAGCCATGGCTATATCAGGTGCCTTTGCGGGTGCTGCGGGAACGATGGAAGGCCTTGGAACCTATCAATATATGACGATCAATAACGCGTTTACAGGGGTAGGATTCGATGGAATCGCCGTTTCCTTGCTCGGAGCCAATGGATCGGTAGGGATCATTGTCGCCGCCCTTTTGTTTGGCGGACTGAAAATCGGTGCTCTTACTATGCAGTCTACAGCAGGAGTTCCCACTGAACTCATTGGAATCGTCATCGCATTGATCATTTTCTTTGTGGCGTCCAGTTACCTTATCCGCTGGCTGACCAACCGATTTACTAAAGGGGGTAAACTTTAATGGACTTCTTCGATATCCTTGCCCTTATTGTGCCTGCTGCGATCGTTTCAGCAGCTCCCCTTATCCTTACTGCTTTGGGCGGAGTTTTCAGTGAACGTTCTGGTGTTGTTAATATTGGACTTGAAGGACTTATGATGTTCGGCGCCTTTTTAGGGGCGATCTTTACCCACTATGGTGAACAATGGGGGTTAGGCGCTGCTTCTCCATGGATGAGTTTTGCAGTAGCTATCGTTGGGGGTGCACTCTTTGCTGTTCCACATGCAGTGGCAAGCATTTCGCTGAAAGCCGATCAAGTCGTCAGCGGTGTTGCTCTTAACTTCCTTGCAGCGGGACTGTCCATCTTTTTGACGAAGAAACTTTTTGATGCAGGCCAGACTCCTGATATTCAGGAACGGATCGGCAAAGGAGATATCCCGGTGCTGTCCAAGATTCCGGTTATCGGAGACCTGTTCTTCTCCAATGCATACTCAACTTCTTTTGTAGCGATTTTCCTGGCTTTTGTGGTATGGTACATCATCTACAAAACGCCGTTCGGCCTTCGTCTTCGTTCTGTCGGTGAACATCCGATGGCTGCTGATACGATGGGGATCAATGTTAATAAAACCCGTTATATTTCTGTTATCATCGGGGGTGCGTTCGCTGGTCTAGGCGGAGCCATCTATGTGGCTTCCATCGCTGGAAACTTCACACAGTCAACGATCTCAGGACAAGGCTTCATGGCTCTTGCTGCGATGATTTTTGGAAAATGGCATCCGCTTGGAGCGATGGGAGCGGCCTTGTTCTTCGGGCTTGCTCAAAGCTTAAGTATCACAGGGGAACAGATCCCTCTTCTCAAGGATATTCCTGATGTTTATCTGCTGATCGCACCTTATGTGCTTACGATTCTTGCACTAGCAGGATTTGTTGGCCGTGCAGATGCTCCCAAGGCATCCGGACAGCCATACGAAAAAGGAAAACGATAATAGACAGGACCTGCTTCAGTTATTGAAGCAGGTTTTTTTGTTTAAAGCAGGAAAAGTCATGATTACTATGGAATGTGGGTACACTAGAAAGTATGATCAACAACCTATTTAAAAAGGGAGGAAGCGAAATGACACTCGTAGACCATCATGTGGCTGACTTGCCCGGTATTACCTTACATACAGTCGAAACCACTAAATATAAAACCACTTCGTTAATTCTTCAGCTGAAAAGTCCGATCGTGGAGGAGGAAGTTACTAAACGTGCCCTGCTTCCCTATGTTTTGCAGAGCGGGACAGAGAGATTTCCTAGCAGTAAAGAGCTCCGTGAAGCGCTGGACAGCCTTTATGGAGCAACCTTGGGGGCGGATCTCTCTAAAAAAGGAGAATATCAGGTTATCACCCTGAGAATTGATGTAGCGAATGAAAAATTTCTATCGGATAATACACCTTTGCTCGACAAGGCGTTTGAACTGCTCTCCGATGTACTGCTCAAGCCGGCAAAACAGGGGAATGCCTTTTTATCCGATATCGTCCAGAAAGAAAAACGGTCGTTAAAGCAGCAGATTGAATCCATATACGATGATAAGATGAGGTATGCCAACAAGCGCCTGATCGAGGAGATGTTCGAAGACGAGCCTTATCGTTTCAATGTATACGGAAGCGAAAAGGAAGTCGATTCCATCACTCCTGAGATTTTATATGATTATTATAAGAAAGTCATCCAGGAAGACGAGGTCCATTTGTATGTCGTGGGAGATGTTTCCAAAGAAATTCTCAAGGATTTTACGGCAAAGCATTTTGTGTTTCCAAATGCTAAAGCAGAGCCGAAACGAGTGGCTTCCTCAGGAAAACGAAGAGTGGATGAAGTGAAAGAGATATTTGAAGAGCAGGAAGTGCAGCAAGGAAAGCTCCATATGGGATACCGCACCTACATTACGTACTGCGATCCCGAATATCTTCCTCTTCAAGTATTCAACGGCGTCTTCGGCGGTTTTTCGCATTCCAAACTGTTCATGAACGTCCGTGAGAAAGAGAGTCTGGCCTATTATGCTGCTTCTCGTTTTGAGAGTCATAAAGGGATTATTTTTGTTATGTCAGGGATTGAAACCAATAATTATGAAAAAACAGTAAAAATCATTAATGAACAGCTAAAAGAAATTCAAAACGGCAACATTTCAGACGGTGAACTGGAGCAGACGAAAGCGATGATCCGAAACCAAATCCTTGAGACGGTGGATGATTCTACAGGTTTGGTGGAGGTACTTTATCACGAAGTAGTCTCCCGGCATAAACGGAGTATTGAGGAATGGCTCGAAGGCATCGAGAATGTTACGAAAGAGCAAGTGATCGGTGTTTCAAAAAAGATTGAACTTGATACGATCTATTTCTTAAGAGGGAGGGGCGATGAATAATATGGAACAAATTCATTTTAAGCAGCTCAAAGAGACCCTAAACTGCAAGACCCTTGAAAACGGACTGAAAGTATTCATTTTAGAAAAAAAGGATTTCAATAAAACCTATGCAACGTTTACGACTAATTATGGATCCGTGGATAATCATTTTGTTCCGCTTGGAAAGAACGAACCAGTCAAGGTGCCGGATGGAATCGCCCATTTCCTGGAGCATAAGCTTTTTGAAAAAGAGCACGGTGACGTTTTTCAGGATTTCAGTAAACAAGGAGCATCGGCCAATGCTTTTACTACCTTTAAACGGACCGCTTATTTGTTTTCAACGACCGGTGATGTTGAAAAGAACCTGACGACGTTGATCGATTTCGTTCAGGCACCCTATTTTACCGAAAAGACGGTGGAGAAAGAAAAGGGAATCATTGGACAGGAGATCAGAATGTACGATGACAACCCGGACTGGCGCGTGTATTTCGGTTTGATCGCCAGCATGTATCAAAACCATCCAGTGTCCATCGACATTGCGGGAACGGTTGAATCGATTGCCAAAATTACAAAAGATGATCTGTATGAATGCTATGAGACCTTCTACCATCCGAGCAACATGCTCCTCTTTATTGTAGGGCCGGTTGATGCAGAAAAGATCATGGATCTTGTCGAGAAGAACCAGGCCGGCAAGGACTATAAAGACAAGCCGCCGATCGAGCGCTTTTTTGATGAGGAACCAGCTCAGCCCGCCAAAAGAAAAGAAGTGTTGAACATGCCGGTTCAAACACCGAAGTGCTATATGGGATATAAAGAGAAACGTCCCAAAAGGCAAGGGAAAGAATTGCTTCTCCGGGAACTCTCCGTCAATTTGCTGCTGGAGATGATGTTTGGAAAGAGCACCAAAAATTACGAGAAGCTTTATAATGATGGGCTGATCGACCCTTCTTTTTCTTTTGACTATACAGAAGAGCAAGGCTACGGTTTCTCCATGATCGGAGGCGATACAACTGATCCTGATGCTTTCGCTGATACCATTTCGCGTATGGTAGAGGATTTCAAGAAAACGGATATCAACCAAGAGGACCTGGAGAGAGCAAGAAAAAAGAAAATCGGTTCTTTTTTAAGAGCGCTGAACTCGCCCGAGTTTATCGCGAATCAATTCACCAGGTATGAATTTAACGGAATGAATCTTTTTGACGTGATCCCGACGTTTGAAGATTTAACGGCTGCACACCTTGAAAAAGCGCTGAGTGACCATTTTCAGGATAGTCAGCTGACCATTTGCCAGGTTAAGAAAAAACAGTCATAATGAAGAAAAAAAAACATCCCTGCTCATAAGCAGGGATGTTTTTAAGCGGGTGAAAATAATATGTCAGGCTGGGTTTTAGTGACAGGGGCAAGCGGCGGGATCGGTTCGAGCATCTGCCGGGCACTTGCGAAAAATGGCTTCAACCTTATTCTCCATTACCATCTGAGCAGCCGGCAAGCAAGAGATCTCCAGCAAGAGGTAACTGCATACGGTGTTGAAACCTTATTGGTGCAGGCAGACTTATCAGATCCTGCCGGAACTGATAAATTGCTGTCATCACTCTTTATGCCGGTTGATGCCGTTATACATAATAGTGCTGGTGCTTATTACGGACTGCTGACAGATATGGACAGCGTGACGGTGCAGAAAATGGTACAGCTGAATTTGACAAGTCCGATCTTGATCACGAAACATCTTCTGCCAGCTATGATGAAGAGAGGAAAAGGAAACATCATCGTCATCTCATCTGTGTGGGGATCAGTAGGGGCTTCGTGTGAGGTCGTTTATTCTGCCGTAAAAGGTGGCCTGAATACATTCGTCAAAGCATTAGCCAAAGAGGCAGCCCCCAACCGCATCAGGGTGAACGGCATCGCTCCCGGCGCGGTCGAGACACGGATGATGGAGGATTTTACTGAGGAAGAATTGAACTCGCTGAAAGACCAGATTCCAGAAGGCCGGCTAGGCCGGACGGAAGAAATGGCGGAAATCGTTATGTTCCTTTTGTCAGACCGCTCATCTTATATCAATGGGCATATTATTTCTGCAACAGGCGGCTGGCATAATTAATCGCAGGAAAGCGCAGAGGAAAATGTCAAATCCCATGCATAATTCATGTTCCTTCTAGAAATATTATAGTATGTACCATATTTTAAGGAGGAAATTAAATGTCAGTATTAGATAATTTTGGACAGTGGAAGAATTTTCTCTCTGACCGTCTTGAACATGCAGAAGGCCAGGGAATGGACCAATCAACCGTTTCCAATTTAGCAACTGAAATCGGAGGATATCTTGCTTCTCATGTAGATCCTAAGAATTCCGAAGAAAAAGTGCTTGCTGACCTTTGGAAGGTTGCCAGCGACGATGAAAAACACGCCATTGCCAATATGATGGTTAAATTAGTCCAGAATGACAACGCACAGTAATTATTAGGATGTTAAGGATTTTTCTTAACAGGGATGTTAAGGATTTTTCTTAACATCCCTTTATTTTTTCTTTCATAATAAATTGAAATCAGATATTATTAATTAATGAAGCGGGAAATTAATGTTAAGCAACAGAAAAAGGAAGGAGAGATGAAGAATGGGCGATCAGGATTGGTATTTGGAATACGAGATAAATAAAAACCGCCCCGGACTTCTTGGTGATATTTCATCTCTTCTCGGGATGCTTGGAATAAATATCGTGACGATCAATGGAGTAGACAATGAGAGAAGAGGATTGCTGTTAATTGTCGACAAACAAGAGAAGGTAGACCGCCTTCGCTCCATTTTACAATCGATGGATAATATTACAGTCACGAAATTCCGTAAACCCAAATTACGAGATATTCTCGCCGTCCGGCATGGACGTTACATACAACGGGACGCAGACGATAAAAAAACATTCAGATTTGTAAGAGACGAACTTGGGCTTCTCGTTGACTTTTTAGCCGAACTGTATAAAGTCGAGGGCCATAAACTGATCGGCATCCGGGGTATGCCAAGGGTCGGAAAGACTGAATCGATCGTAGCATCAAGTGTTTGCGCGAGCAAAAAATGGGTATTTATATCTTCTACGCTGCTCAAGCAAACCATTCGGACACAGCTTGCGGATGATGAATACAGCACAGATAATGTTTATATTATTGACGGCATCGTGTCATCGAGGCGTTCAAATGAAAGGCACTGGCAGCTGGTCAGGGAAATCATGCGTCTTCCATCTGCGAAGGTCATCGAGCATCCAGATGTTTTCGTTCAGCAGACCGAATACAGCATTGACGATTTTGATTATATTATCGAGCTTAGAAACGATCCGAATGAAGAAATTACATATGAAGTAATAGAGACAGATGTAGGATTTTCCGCATTTGAATAACTTCAATTAGTGGAAGGTGGTAAATTTGACTGAATTAGGAAATTATTTAAGAGAAAAAAGGGAAGAAAAAGGTCTTTCTCTTGAACAGCTTCAAACCGAAACAAAAATACAAAAACGTTATCTGCAGGCGATTGAAGAAGGACGATACGAGATTCTACCAGGTTCTTTCTATGCCAGAGCGTTTATAAAAAATTACAGCGAAACAGTAGGACTCAATTTTGAAGAAGTCTTTACCCAATTTGAAAACGAAATTCCAAAAGCCGAAAAAGAACCGACAGAATTTGTTCCCCGATCAGAACGGAATAAGCAGACCCTGGATGCAAAGGACTCTGTATTATCAAGCTGGCTGCCTAAAGTACTGATTTTTGCTTTCGTTCTGGCACTTCTGATCGGCGTTTGGGCCTACCTTGCCAACAGAGGGAATGACGGCGCTGATTCAAAGGACTCAAATAAACCTGCCAGTGTTCAGCTTGATAAGAGCAAGAAGGCTGAGAATACAAACAAGGCCAAAGATAAAAAACCGGAGAAGCCCGCGAATAGTGATTCACCAAAGAAACCGGCAGAACCGAAGAAAAAAGAATTTACTCTGACCAAGCAGGCTACACAGGGAATTACCACTACATATGAGCTAAGCCAGGCGGATGACTTTAAAATCGCCTTTAAGATGGACGGGCCGGTATATCTCGAAGTGAAAACAGGCAGCAAGACATTGGCTGGCAAGATGTTTAAAAAAGGTGATACAGCCAGCTATGACTTATCAGGTGAGAAAGATGTTGAACTTAATATTGGTGCCGCCAATTTTGCAAAAATGACGATCAATGAAAAACCGTTCTCATATCCGATTCCGCCTGTTAAGAGGGGAATTCACCAAAGGATCGTCATTAAAAACACGGCTTCCGGCAAACAATAACTTACGTAGAGCGCCGTGTAATGATTGTCAAAATTGGAGGAAATAAAAATGAACTTGCCTAATAAAATTACAATTTCAAGGATCTTACTTATTCCTGTATTCATGATCGTTCTTCTTGCCCCTTTTGATTGGGGAAAGGTAACATGGCTGGATGTTGATATTCCAGTCACCCATTTGGCTGCCGCCCTGATTTTCATCATTGCATCCTGTACAGACTGGGTAGACGGATATTATGCGAGAAAACTCAACCTTGTTACAAACTTTGGGAAGTTTTTAGACCCTCTTGCGGATAAACTGCTGGTTACCGCTGCGTTTGTTGCCCTTGTTGAAGTAGGCTATGCACCGGCATGGATGGTCATCATTATCCTGAGCAGGGAGTTCGCGGTGACTGGCATACGCCTTGTAGCAGCAGCTGAAGGTGCAGTAATTGCAGCAAGCCAGATGGGCAAGCTGAAAACATGGATCCAGATCATTGCCATTTCTGCATTGCTGCTGCACAACATACCATTTGAATGGATCGGTATCCCATTCGCTCAGATCAGCCTGTGGGCAGCTACACTCATCACTCTATATTCAGGATGGGAATATTTTATTCAAAACAAAGAAGTTATGCTAAAATCAAAATAACAGCAGGAACAGGAGAGAAGATCTCCTGTTTTTTTTATCAGAAAAATCTTCGTTTAAAAACGTACAATACGGGGGAATACGCAAATGAATGCAGAAATCATTGCCGTTGGAAGCGAGCTCTTGTTGGGACAGATTGCAAACACAAATGCTAAATTTATCTCTGCTGAATTGGCAGACTTAGGGATCAATGTTTTCTATCATTCCGTCGTGGGCGATAATCCGAAACGGCTGGAATCTGTCATAAAAACAGCACAGAGCCGTTCAAATCTTCTCATCTTTACCGGAGGTCTCGGACCGACGAAAGATGATCTCACTAAAGAAACCATCGCCACTGTTCTGGTAAAGAACCTGGTCTATGACCAAGAAGCGATGGATCATATTGAAATGTACTACAAAAGAACAGGCAGGGTCATGTCTGAGAACAATAGAAAGCAGGCACTTGTTCTTGAAGGTTCTGAGATTTTGCCGAACAAACCCGGCATGGCTCCGGGAATGGCGCTGCATGAAGACGGACTGTCCTATATTCTTCTCCCGGGTCCTCCCAAAGAAATGCAGCCGATGTTCAGCAGCTTTGCGGTTCCTTATCTTTCAGGAAGACTGCCTGGAAAAGAGCCGATCGTCTCACGGGTTCTTCGTTTCTTCGGGATTGGAGAATCACTGCTTGAAGCGACACTTCAGGACATTATCGATCAGCAGAGTAATCCGACTGTGGCGCCTCTCGCTGGAAACCATGAAGTTACGCTTAGGCTCTCAGCAAAATTTCTGGACAACAAGATTGCCCAAGAGCAGCTGGACGTGCTGGAAGGAAAAATCCGTGAGCGGGTAGGAGAGTTCCTATACGGATACGGAGATGATTCCTTGCAAAAAGCAGCAGCAGAACAGCTGAAAGATAAAAAGCTGACCGTTTCTTCTGCCGAGAGTCTGACAGGCGGATGGTTTGGAAAGCAGATAACCGACATGCCGGGCAGTTCGGAAATATTCAAAGGCTCAGTTGTTTGTTATACGAATGAGATAAAAGAGCAGCTGCTCGGTGTTTCTCATGAGCTGCTTGTGTCCGAGGGAGCGGTCAGCGAGAACTGCGCGAAACAGATGGCGGAAAAGGTAAGAAATCTGACCGGATCGGATATCGGCATCAGTTTTACCGGGGTTGCAGGACCGGGACCAAGTGAAAACAAAGAAGCCGGCACGGTCTTTATCGGACTGGCGGATGAAACAGGCACCGAGGTGTACCCGCTGGCATTATCCGGTTCGAGGACCGCTGTCAGAGAGAGGTCTGTGATGTACGGATTGTTTTACTTATTATCAAAGGTCAAAAAAGGACAATAAAAAAATCGAATAAATGTTCGCAAAAAGATTGGCAAACGGTGAAAAAAGAAGTAAAATAAAGCTATAGGAAATGACATCACAATGTACTTACATGTGCAATGATATAAATTTGAGGAGTGATTACATGAGCGACCGCAAAGCGGCATTGGAAATGGCCTTGCGCCAGATTGAAAAACAATTCGGAAAAGGATCCATCATGAAACTTGGCGAGCAGGCTGAACAGAGAGTTTCCACCATCTCCAGCGGATCTCTTGCGCTTGATATCGCACTTGGCGTAGGCGGCTATCCAAGAGGGCGGATCATCGAAGTATACGGACCTGAATCATCCGGTAAGACAACAGTTGCTCTGCATGCGATTGCAGAAGTGCAGAGAAACGGCGGACAAGCTGCATTCATTGATGCAGAACATGCGCTTGATCCTGTCTATGCCCAAAAGCTCGGCGTAAACATTGATGAGCTTCTTTTATCTCAGCCGGATACTGGCGAACAGGCTCTTGAGATCGCGGAAGCCCTTGTCCGAAGCGGAGCAGTGGATATTCTGATCATTGACTCGGTTGCGGCTTTGGTTCCTAAAGCAGAGATCGAAGGAGAAATGGGAGATTCCCACGTAGGTCTTCAGGCAAGACTGATGTCTCAGGCATTAAGAAAACTTTCCGGAGCGATCAGCAAATCAAAAACCATCGCGGTATTCATTAACCAGATCCGTGAAAAAGTCGGCGTGATGTTCGGGAACCCGGAAACTACACCTGGGGGCCGTGCATTAAAGTTCTATTCTTCCGTCCGTTTGGAAGTACGCCGTGCTGAAACATTGAAACAGGGCACGGATATGGTAGGGAACAAAACAAGAATTAAAGTGGTTAAGAATAAAGTGGCTCCTCCATTCAAGACGGCGGAAGTAGACATCATGTACGGTGAAGGGATTTCAAGAGAAGGTGAAATCCTTGATATCGGTTCCGATATTGACGTCGTTCAAAAAAGCGGTGCCTGGTATTCCTTTGAAGGAGACCGCCTTGGCCAGGGAAGAGAGAATTCCAAACAATTCCTGAAAGAGAACAAGGAAGTAGCAGAAGAGATCATTACACAGATCAGAAGCTACTATCGCCTCGGTGAAGAAGCCAACACTCCAGAACCTGCAACAAAGGAAGAAACAGAGGAGTTTGAATTATCCGAATAGCATTTTAGACCGTACATACCTGCTATGTACGGTTTTTTTAGAAGGATAGGAAAGTATTAGTTTTAAAGGGATTTGTGGGATAAATAGATTGCGTAATTTCTGCAAAAAAGCTGCGGTTCACGCTTGGCGGCCGCGGCCGGACAGGGGCACTGCCCTGTCTGCTCATGGTCCGATAATTTCCTTTGATTGGATATAAATAAAACTTGCCAATTTTGAAAGGAAGATTTATCATAGATAATTTGACATCTCTTGACATAACGTGCTGTCCTTTATAAAATGGAGATATACTTTGATTTCATTTGAAATTAAAAGATATAACCTGAAATGAGAATGGCATGACTTGTGCACAACACTTTGTTACACGAATGATGCTTATGACCCAGTAAAAAAAGTAGATAGCAAGAGGAGGTGGAAACATGGAAAACATTATTGTCTTCATCTCCAGTTTGCTTGTCTCAGCAGGTGTCGGTGCAGTTGTCGGATATCTTGTTAGGAAAAAAATTGCCGAAGCAAAAATTTCAAGCGCGGAAAATGCTGCTGCTCAGATCGTTGAAGAAGCAAAGCGAGATGGGGAAGCGAGCAAGAAGGAAGCCCTGCTTGAAGCCAAGGATGAAATCCATAAGCTAAGAACAGAAGCAGAGCGCGACATTCGTGAACGCAGAAATGAGCTTCAGAGACAAGAACAACGATTGGTACAAAAAGAAGAGATTCTTGACCGGAAAAGTGAGACTCTTGATAAAAAAGAGGAATCATTGGAGAAACGTGAGGAGTCTCTCACCAAAAAACAACGACAAATTGAAGAGATTGAAAGCAAAGTGGAGGAGCTGCTCAGAGAGCAGCAAAGAGAACTGGAACGTATATCCGGCTTTACGCGTGAAGAAGCCAAGCTGATCATCATGGGCGAGGTAGAAAACGAAGTTTCTCATGAAATGGCTATGATGGTGAAGGATATGGAAAATCGCGCTAAAGAAGAAGCGGATAAAAAAGCAAAAGAGATTCTTTCTCTTGCTATCCAGCGATGCGCGGCTGACCACGTTGCTGAAACGACAGTTTCTGTCGTGAACTTGCCAAATGATGAGATGAAGGGCCGAATTATCGGGCGTGAAGGACGAAATATCCGTACGCTGGAAACGCTAACAGGCATTGATTTGATTATTGATGATACGCCTGAAGCCGTCATTCTTTCTGGTTTTGACCCAATCCGCAGGGAAATTGCCCGTATGGCGCTTGACAAGCTCGTTCAAGATGGCAGAATTCATCCTGCCAGAATCGAAGAGATGGTTGAAAAATCTCGCCGTGAAGTGGATGAGTATATCAGAGAAGTAGGTGAGCAGACTACTTTTGAAGTAGGAGTTCATGGACTTCATCCTGATTTGATTAAGATCTTAGGGCGTTTGAAGTACCGTACAAGCTACGGCCAAAATGTATTGAAACATTCAATGGAAGTAGCGTACCTCGCCGGTTTGATGGCAGCAGAAATTGGAGAAGATGTTCATTTGGCCCGCCGTGCTGGTTTGCTTCATGACATTGGGAAAGCGATTGATCATGAAGTAGAAGGCAGCCACGTCGATATCGGTGTGGAATTGGCAACCAAGTATAAGGAACATCCAGTAGTTATCAATTCAATTGCTTCCCATCACGGAGATACTGAACCTACTTCAATTATCGCTACTCTTGTTGCCGCCGCTGATGCATTGTCAGCAGCAAGACCTGGAGCTAGACGTGAAACGTTGGAAACATATATCAGACGTCTGGAAAAACTCGAAGAGATTTCCGAGTCGTTTGACGGCGTGGAAAAATCATTTGCGATCCAGGCCGGAAGAGAAATCAGAATCATGGTTAAACCAGATTTAGTCGATGATTTGGCTTCTTACCGTTTAGCACGGGATATTACGAAAAAAATTGAAAATGAACTGGATTATCCAGGACATATTAAAGTAACAGTCATTCGGGAAACAAGAGCTGTTGAGTACGCAAAATAAAGTGGTGTATACCACTTTATTTTGTTTTTATACAGAATGCAGTAAAAGGAGTTCTTCATGAAGATTTTATTTGTAGGGGACGTCGTTGGATCTCCAGGCAGAAAGATGATCGACACGTATCTGCCTAAATTAAAACGTAAATATCAGCCGCTTATTACGATTGTGAACGGTGAAAACGCTGCCCATGGCAGGGGGATTACCGGAAAGATCGTAAAGGGGATTTTTGAAGCGGGGGCACAGGCCATCACACTCGGAAATCACGCGTGGGACAATAGAGAGATTTTTGAGATCATCGACACTACTCCCCAATTGGTTAGGCCAGCGAATTTTCCTGTTGGGACACCAGGCAACGGATCAGCTCTCATAAAGATGAACCAGCTTGAAATCGGCATCATTAATTTACAAGGACGGACATTTCTCCCTCCTCTCGACTGCCCTTTTGAAAAGGCTGAACAACTGGTTGAAGAGTTGCGGAAGCGGACGCCGATTATCTTTGTCGATTTTCATGCAGAAGCAACAAGTGAAAAGCAAGCGATGGGCTGGTTCCTCGACGGCAAAGTAACAGCGGTCGTTGGCACGCATACCCATGTCCAGACTGCGGATCAGCGAATTCTTCCACAAGGAACCGCTTACTTGACAGATGTAGGGATGACCGGCCCGTATGACGGGATATTAGGGATGGATCGGGAAGCTGTTTTGAAAAAGTTTCTTACCAGTTTACCGGTAAGGTTTGAAGTTTCTTCCGGAAGGGAACAGTTAAGTGGCGTTTTAATAGAGTGTGATCCTGCAACTGGAAAAGCGAAAACGATCAAGACCATTTTGATTAACGACGACCACCCGTTTTTTGAATAAGAGTACTTTTGGTATAACAATTTACGCTTGCCAGCATATTGTTGTAAACTTTTCCATACTGCAGGAATACGGGCTCTTACCAATGAATATAGTAGAATTGGTATCATATCTCTAAGGAGGTACAAATTAATGGAAATATTAAAAGTTTCAGCAAAATCCAACCCTAATTCTGTAGCTGGTGCACTCGCCGGAGTTCTTCGTGAAAGAGGAGGAGCTGAAATTCAAGCAATTGGGGCCGGTGCATTAAACCAAGCCGTTAAGGCAGTAGCAATCGCACGAGGATTTGTAGCGCCTAGCGGAGTTGACCTCATTTGTATTCCTGCGTTTACCGATATTTTGATTGATGGAGAAGAAAGAACTGGGATTAAGCTGATTGTCGAGCCACGTTAACTAAAAACAGTAAGCTGCCTGTTTGCCTTTTTGCGCAAACAGGTTTTTTTGAGTGCATAAATGTGGGTGAGAGCATACAAAAATTCACTGACGCCACCTATTAATTTTTCAATGAATACTTGCTTTTTTGTGAAGTTAGGTCTAGAATTGTAAACGTTTAGTACATATTTTTTAACAACGATCTTTATACCCATCTTAGTGATCAGCGCGCTTATTTTCTTTCGGAAAATAGCGTATTTTTATACATGGAGACTTATGTTTTCTCCAGAAAACGCAATTGGTGAGTATATAGAATGATAAGCATAGAAGGGGTGGAGTTCATGATTGATCAACTTTCCTGGAAAGTTGGCGGACAGCAAGGGGAAGGGATAGACAGTACCGGAGAAATTTTTGCAATGGCCTTAAATCGTCTTGGATACTATCTCTACAGTTATCGGCACTTTTCTTCACGTATTAAAGGCGGACATACGAACAACAAGATTCGTGTCAGCACGAAACAAACAAGGTCGATCTCGGATGATCTTGATATTTTAATCGCGTTTGACCAGGAAACCATTGATGTAAATATTCATGAGATGCGGGACGGAGGAGTCGTCATCGGCGACGCGAAGTTTAATCCAGTTGTTCCGGAAGGCTCAAAAGTAAGGCTCTTTTCAGTCCCGTTCACGGAAATAGCGAATGAGCTTGGCACTTCCTTGATGAAGAATATGGTGGCCATCGGCGCTACGAGTGCAGTGCTCGATCTGCCGGCTGAATCGTACATAGATGTGGTTGAGGAAATCTTTTCAAGAAAAGGCGCTAAAGTCGTAGAAAAGAATATGGATGCAATCCGCAAAGGCGCTGAGTTCTTTAATGAAGCAGCAGGCGGTCCGCTCGAGGGGTTCCAGCTAAATAAAGCTGACGGAAAAAAACGTATGTTTATGATCGGCAATGATGCCATCGCTCTTGGATTTGTAGCTGGCGGTGTCCGCTTCATGGCGGCTTATCCGATCACTCCGGCCTCTGAGATTATGGAATACCTCATTAAAAAACTTCCTCAGTTTGGCGGAACAGTTATCCAGACTGAAGATGAGATCGCAGCTTGTACAATGGCCATCGGCGCTAACTATGCTGGTGTACGTACTGTGACTTCTTCTGCGGGTCCTGGTTTATCCCTCATGATGGAATCCATCGGCCTTGCAGGAATGACAGAAACACCGCTCGTCGTCGTTGATACACAGCGCGGCGGTCCAAGTACAGGGCTTCCGACCAAACAGGAACAGTCGGATTTAATGGCGATGATCTACGGTACACATGGTGAGATTCCAAAGGTCGTCATGGCGCCAAGCACAGCTCAAGAAGCTTTCTATGATGCTGTAGAAGCATTGAATATTGCAGAAGAGTACCAATGCCCGGTTATTTTACTGACTGATCTTCAGCTTTCTCTAGGCAAGCAATCCGTAGAACCGCTTGATTTCAGCAAAGTTGAAATCCGCCGCGGCACCCTGGATTTGAATGCAGAGCTTCCTGAAGAAGAAGGCGGCTACTATAAACGCTATGAACTGACGGATTCCGGAGTATCTCCTCGTGTCATCCCGGGCATGAAAAACGGCATTCATCACGTGACAGGCGTCGAGCACGACGAAACGGGCAAGCCGTCAGAAGTTGCTGCAAACCGCTTGAAGCAGATGGATAAGCGTCTCCGAAAACTGAAGAACCTGAAATTCAACACGCCGGTCGTAAAATATACCCCGAATGAAGAGGCTGATCTTCTACTTGTCGGGTTCAACTCCACAAGAGGCGTGATTGAGGAGGTTATTCCTCGTCTGGAAGCGGAAGGAATCAAAGTAAACCATGCACATCTACGTTTGATTCATCCATTCCCGGTTGAAGAGATGAAGACTTTAATTGATTCAGCGAAAAAGGTAGCGGTCATTGAGAATAATGCCACTGGACAGCTGGCCAATATCCTGAAAATGAACCTGGGTTCTCATCACAAGATTGAGAGCATCTTAAAATATGACGGTAATCCATTTCTTCCTTCTGAAATTTTCAATAAATGCAAGGAGCTGGTTTAAATGGCGACGTTTAAAGACTTCAGAAATTCAGTAAAACCGAACTGGTGCCCTGGCTGCGGCGACTTTTCCGTGCAGGCATCCATACAGCGGGCGGCAGCAAACGTCGGGCTTGAACCGAACGACCTAGCAGTGATCTCGGGGATCGGCTGTTCCGGGCGTATCTCCGGTTATATTAAATCCTATGGCTTCCATGGCATTCACGGCCGTGTTCTTCCAATCGCCCAAGGCGTGAAAATGGCCAACCGTGATCTGACAGTTATTGCCTCTGGAGGAGACGGTGATGGATTCGCTATCGGAATGGGCCATACCGTTCATGCGATCCGAAGAAATATTGACGTAACCTATATTGTAATGGACAACCAAATCTACGGATTAACGAAGGGGCA
Source organism: Fictibacillus sp. FJAT-27399 (assembly GCF_001510655.1). Lineage (GTDB taxonomy): Bacteria > Bacillota > Bacilli > Bacillales > Fictibacillaceae > Fictibacillus_C > Fictibacillus_C marinisediminis. The sequence continues at coordinate 561,389 of NZ_LMVC01000001.1, forward strand.
GACTTCTCCCCGCTCTGCTGAAGGGTTTAAAACGAAAAGTACGCCGGAAGGTTCTGTAGAGTCCGCTATCGGAGTGATGGAACTTGCTCTTACAGCAGGTGCAACGTTCGTTGCGCAAAGCTTTTCAAGCGACCTGAAAGAACTGACTGCGATCATACAAAAAGGGATTGAACATAAAGGCTTCTCATTGATCAATGTGTTCTCTCCCTGTGTAACCTATAATAAGGTAAACACATATGACTGGTTCAAAGAACACCTAACAAGCCTTGATACGATCGAAGGCTATGATCCTTCCAATCGGATGATGGCGATGCAGACTCTGATGGAAAACGACGGACTCGTCAAAGGCATCATCTATCAGAATACAGTAAAACCTTCCTATCAGGACCTTGCCCACGGATACAGCAAGGATGCATTATCCAAAGCGGACCTGAAGATGGATGAAGAGAAATTTAACGGCTTACTTGCCGAATTTATGTAATAAATAAAAAAGGCATCCTGAACATTCATGTTCAGGATGCCTTTTTATGATTGCGCAGCGCAAGTTCAAGTTTTTTGTTTCTGACAATGGAGACCATATTGATGAGCAGGAAAATGATCGTGATATAAAAGATATCTTTAATGTTATAGGCCGCAGCTACAAAGGTTCCCAGCAATGGGCCGAACAGGTTCCCGAGAAAACGGGCAGAAGAGCTAATTCCAAAAGCGGTAGCCTGCAGGTTTGGAGGTGCCAGTTTTTTTACGAGAACATTCAGTGAAGGTATCATTCCTCCGATAAATAGGCCTAATAAAAATCTGCCTGCTAACAGGACCTTTACATCGGTAGCCAGAACTTGAGGCAGAAAAGCAAATGCAGCCATGATCAAAGAGAAGATGAGAACTTTCCGCTGTCCATAGCGGTCGCCGATTCTTCCAAGGATCGGTGACCCGATCAGGTTAGCAATACCCGTTACGGCACTGATCAGCCCTACGACTAAAGTCAAATGGCTGCCATGGTAAATCGTCCTGGTGTAAAGGGTGATGATCGGCTGGATACTCATCATTGCCAGCTGGGTGATGGCAGCCGCGATAAATACAGGAAACAGGGGTTTAAGTGCTCCCCATTCGTTTTTCTTTTTGATGCTTCTTTCCTTATTAACAGCTACATCTTCTTTAATAAAGAACATGACGACCATCCCTGCGATCAAAATAAGTCCTCCTGTGACAAAAAAGACACCTTCAAACCCAAAGATCTCAGACAGGAAGCCTCCGATTAGAGGACCGATCAGTGTGCCGACAATCTGGCCGGTCTGCAGTGTGCCGAGGGACCTTCCTGCATCTTTGTCTGGTGTGACGGAAGCCTGGAGGGAGATGGACATGGAGATAAAACCGGAGAACAGACCATTGATCAGACGCAATACGAGAAGCTGTTCCGGCCCTGTCACAAGCCCCATTAAAGCTGTGACAGTTCCCATCCCTATAGCAGAACGGATGAGCATGACCTTTCGTCCATATCGGTCAGCAAGTGAGCCCCATAGCGGCTGAAATAAAAAAGAAGTGATAAACTGAGCAGAAAAAATCCAACCTGTCCAATGTTCAACACTTTGAATATTTGAAACTCCAAGTTTTTCAATATATAGTGGCAAAAAGGGGATGATCAAGCTCATTCCTGCGGCGATCAGAAAATTGGCCGGCCAAAGAATCCAAAGTGATCGTTTCCAATACATTGCAGCATCATCTCTTTCATATACGGTTTCTGCCTTTTATTTTACTCCTATCATTTAATAAAGTGAAATTTAAGTATTCTTAATTATTAAGTATTATTGATATTTTGAAGGGACACCAATCATTCCTTTTACAATCGAAGTCTGTTATAATATTGAAGTTATCAGAGAAAAACACCTCTAGAGTTTCGCTGTTTGCAAGGGAGGAAATTGCAATGAACCAACAGGGATCGAATCCTGTGAAAGATAAAAATAAAACCTCTAAGGATTACGCCAGCTATTTTCAAACTACGTACCAGCCGCCTTCCTTAAAGGACGCTAAAAAACGCGGAAAAGAAGAAATTAAGATTGTAAAAGATTTTGTAATTGATGATGATTTACGAAGAATTGGAAATGGCAAGAAATTTTATATCAGGACCTATGGCTGCCAGATGAATGAGCATGATACGGAAATCATGGCCGGAATTCTCGGAGACATGGGCTATGAAGCTACGACAGAAGTGATGGATGCCGATCTAATCCTGCTTAATACATGTGCCATCCGAGAGAACGCCGAGAATAAGGTTTTCGGTGAACTGGGACATCTCAAGCCGCTGAAAGTGGACAAACCTGATCTATTGATCGGGGTCTGCGGCTGCATGTCTCAAGAAGAATCTGTTGTCAATAAATTGTTGAAAACCTATAATCAGGTGGATATGATATTCGGTACCCATAACATCCACAGACTTCCGCAGATCGTGAAAGAAGCTTATCTTTCAAAAGAACGAGTCGTTGAAGTATGGTCCAAAGAGGGAGATATCGTTGAGAATCTTCCGCGTGTACGAAAAGGCAACATTCAGGGATGGGTCAACATCATGTACGGCTGCGACAAGTTCTGTACGTACTGTATCGTTCCTTATACGCGAGGGAAGGAAAGAAGCCGCCGTCCGGAAGATATCATTGAAGAAGTAAGGCACCTTGCCCGCAACGGCTATCAGGAAGTAACTCTCTTGGGGCAAAACGTGAACGCTTACGGAAAAGACTTTGAAGATATTAAATTCGGTCTCGGTGACCTGATGGATGAGATCCGTAAGATTGACATTCCGAGGATCCGCTTTACGACAAGTCATCCGCGGGATTTTGATGATCATCTGATTGAAGTACTCGCGAAGGGCGGAAACTTGGTCGAACATATCCACCTTCCTGTCCAGCACGGCAACAGTGACATTTTAAAGCTTATGGCGAGAAAGTATACGCGTGATCACTATCTTGAGCTCGTTGGAAAAATTAAGAAGGCCATTCCAAATGCCGCTTTAACGACAGATATCATCGTTGGTTTCCCGAACGAGACAGAAGAGCAGTTTGAGGAAACGCTGTCTCTCGTAAAAGAAGTCGAGTACGATGCTGCCTATACCTTTATTTATTCACCGCGGGAAGGAACACCAGCCGCCAAGATGGCTGATAATGTGCCTTTAGAAACGAAAAAAGAAAGACTGCAGCGTTTGAATTCAATCTTAAACGATATTTCGCTGAGCAAGAACCAAGCTTACCTCGACACGGTCGTTGACGTGCTCGTTGAAGGGGAAAGCAAGAAGAATCCAGATGTATTATCAGGGCATACCACAACGAATAAAGTGGTGAACTTTAAAGGGCCGAAACATCTCATCGGAAAGATTGTAAAGGTTCATATTAAAGATGCGAAAACGTGGACGTTAAGCGGGGATCTACTAGAAGAAAAGGCGGGGGTGTTAGAGGGATGACATATACAAAAAGTGATATTTTAGACAAAGCAAAAGAGCTGGCAGAAATGATTGCACAAACAGAGGAAGTTGATTTTTTCAAAAAGGCGGAACAGCAGATCAACGAAAACGGCACCGTTTCCTTCTTGATCGCACAGATTAAAAAGCTGCAGAAAGAAGCGGTCAACCTTCAGCATTACGGCAAGCAGGAAGCCCACAAAGAAGTCGAAGAAACGATCGATAACCTGATGAAGGAAATGGACAGTATTCCGGTAGTCCTGGAGTTCAAACAATCTCAGGCTGATGTGAACGATATTTTGCAGATGGTTTCCCATACGATTTCTAATACAGTCACCGATGAGATCATCGAGTCTACAGGCGGAGACCTTTTAAAAGGAACAACAGGCTCTGCGGACGGATGTTCAACCGGAAGCTGCGGCTGTCATTAATAGGAAAGATCAGAAGAATCTAACATTCTTCTGATCTTTTTTTGTTTGAAAACCAACAGTATAAAAGAAAGTAATACAGTTAACCGTCTTTGTAATTTCACGTACCGTATTTTAATAATAAAAATTTTTAAAAATAGGTCACCATCTGGGCATCTTACATAAACTGTATTAACGGAATCATAAAAAGTTTTTTAGCACACTAGTCATTTGCCCTGCATAGGATGAAATGAAGATTGGAAGAGGAGGGATTAAGTCTATGTCAAACATAGATCAAGATCTGAATTACAGAGAGATAATTTGCAAAGCAGTATGCGGCAAGGGGCGGAAATTCTCTCAGTCAACACATACGATCACTCCAAGCCATAGACCTACGAGTATCCTTGGAAGCTGGATCATCAATCATTCATATAAAGCTTCCAGACAAAGTGATGACACGGTTGAAGTGGAAGGCCATTATGATATTAACGTCTGGTATTCATACAACAATAACACAAAGACCGAAGTTGTTACGGAAACAGTAGGGTATAAGGATTCGATCGTACTTAGTACAAGAGATGAGCATGCGACGGGAAAAGATCTTGAAATATCTGCCAGATGCATTCAGGCTCCAAACACTTTAGAAGCAACGATCTCTCCAAATGGCAGCCGCATGGTCATTCAATGTGAACGTGAATTCACCTGTGACGTAATCGGGGAGACCAAAGTTTGTGTATATGTGAACCCTGACGGTGCGCTTGATGATTGGGAAGAAAAAGACTGGGACTACGGACTGGATGATCAAGATGTTGAAGATATTGACCAATTCTTCATGGGTGAGCTGGATGAATAACGAAACAAGGAAGAAGATATCTTCTTCCTTGCTTTTTTATGTTGAGGGGGTTTGTTTTCTTGAATCCAAATCTGCATCCTATGCTATAATGAACTATTGAAAAAAGAACTTAGAAGTTAGGTGAAAGCATGGCACAATACACACCCATGATCCAGCAATATTTAAAAATAAAATCGGCTCACCGTGACGCTTTTTTATTTTTCAGGCTCGGTGATTTTTATGAAATGTTTTTTGAGGATGCGACAAGAGCATCCCAGCTGCTTGAAATTACACTGACGAGCAGGGAAGGTGGAACTTCTGAACGCATACCGATGTGCGGGGTCCCTCACCATTCCGCTGCCAATTATATTAAACAGCTCGTTGAGTCCGGCCACAAGGTGGCAATCTGCGAGCAGGTAGAAGACCCTAAATCCGCAAAAGGGGTCGTGAAGCGGGAAGTCATCCAGATCATTACTCCAGGAACCGTGATGGACCATAACCTGCTTAAAGAAACCGAGAATAATTTTATTGCAGCCGTTTCATATAACGATGAAGAATACAGCATCGTATTGAACGATCTTTCTACCGGGGAATTAAAAGGATACGTTTATAAAGGTGATACATCTATGCTCATACAGGAGCTTCAGGTCATGCATGCAAGAGAAGTCATCATGTCGTCTGAACTTTATGAACAGATTGCTGAAATTGTTCGAATGAGATATCAGATCGTCAGTTCCATTCAGGACCAGAGTGAGGTGCCAGATCCTTTTCAGCATTTAGTCCAAGAAAACGAAAGAGAGCTGCTGAAGAAAGCATGCGGACGTCTCTTTCATTATTTGCTCCATACACAAAAACGATCATTGGAGCATCTGCAGCCTTTAAGCATCCAGCATATTAACGAATTCATGAAGCTCGACAGCTTTTCCAAGCGGAATCTGGAGCTTGTTGAAACAAACCGTTCAAAAGGAAAAAAAGGATCACTTCTATGGCTCCTCGACCGGACAGTGACTGGTATGGGAAGCAGAAGACTGAAACAATGGATTGAGCAGCCTCTTCTCGTCCCTGCGCTGATTGAGCAGCGGCTGAATGTTGTGGAAGAGCTGATCAAGGAATTTTTTGTGCGCGAGGAACTGCGTGACAAATTAAAAAGGGTGTATGATCTGGAAAGGCTGGCGGGTAAAGTTTCGTTTGGCAATATTACAGCCCGTGACCTCATCCAATTAAAACAGACACTGGGAAGCGTACCGGGCATCAAACAGACCCTCTCTCAGTTATCCAACCCGTACAGCAGAGATCTGGCAGACAAGATGGACAGCCATGAAGAACTGTATCACTATCTTGAGAGCTCTCTGCATGACGATCCTCCTCTTTCTATAAAAGAAGGCGGACTGATCAAGGATGGGTATCATGACGAACTTGATACATACCGGGATGCCAGTGTGAACGGTAAAGCATGGATCGCGTCGCTTGAACAAAGAGAAAGAAGGGAGACCGGCATAAAATCGTTAAAGATCGGTTATAACCGGATTTTTGGCTATTATATTGAAGTTACCCGCTCGAACCTTTCTCTGATCCCCGATGGACGCTATGAAAGAAAGCAGACACTGGCTAACGCCGAACGGTTTGTAACCCCTGAACTTAAAGAAAAAGAAAGGCTAATCCTAGAGGCTGAGGAAAAAATGGTCTCGCTCGAATACGAGCTGTTTTTGCAGGTAAGGGAGCATGTGAAGAGCTATATTCAATCGCTGCAGCAACTGGCTAAGCAGCTCAGCGAGATCGACGTACTTCAGGCATTTGCTGTGGTCAGTGAGGAACAAAGATATGTGAAGCCTGTCATCTCTTCTGATAACCGCGTGGCTATTGCTAACGGCCGTCATCCCGTCGTGGAAAAGGTGATGGATGCCCAGGAGTATGTTCCAAATGATATCTATTTGAATAATGAGCGGTCGATGCTTCTGATCACAGGTCCGAACATGGCCGGTAAGAGCACATACATGCGGCAGCTTGCACTCACTTCTGTCATGATGCAGATTGGCTGTTTCGTGCCGGCAGATGATGCAGAACTTCCGCTTTTTGATCAGATCTTTACCCGAATTGGAGCCGCGGATGACCTTGTCGGCGGGCAGAGTACATTTATGGTTGAGATGCTCGAAACAAGGTATGCCTTAAATAAAGCAACGGACCAAAGTCTGATTTTGCTCGATGAAATCGGGAGGGGAACATCTACTTATGACGGAATGGCGCTCGCTCAGTCCATCGTAGAGTTTATTCATGACCATATCGGAGCAAAGACGCTCTTTTCGACGCATTATCATGAGTTAACGGTCCTGGAGACGCAGCTCAGCTCGTTGAAAAATGTTTATGTATCAGCGATTGAAGAACAAGGAAGGCTTGTGTTTCTTCATAAGGTGATCGACGGACAAGCTGACAAGAGCTTTGGGATACATGTTGCACAGCTTGCAGAGCTTCCTTCAGCAGTAATCGAGAGGGCTAAGTTCATTTTAGAGGAATTTGAATCGGACGAGCGTTCTCCAAAAAAAGCAGCGATCGAGGCTGATACCCAGCTGAGTCTATTTATAGAAGAAAACGCTGCAGACAACATATCAAAAAGGAAACATGAAAAATCGGAGGTGGAAGAGTTTCTGAAAACGATGAACCTCTTGGAAATGACACCACTGGATGCAATGAACGCTCTGTTTCATCTGCAAAAAAAAGTGAAATAAAGGAGACGATCAAGTGGGAAAGATAATCCAACTGGACGATCACCTATCCAATAAAATCGCTGCCGGCGAGGTAGTAGAACGGCCGGCCTCTGTGGTCAAGGAACTTGTTGAGAATTCCATCGATGCTCATTCCAGCCGAATCGAGATCGAGCTTGAAGAGGGGGGCCTGTCTTTAATTCGGATCATTGATAATGGAGACGGGATCGAACCTGATGATTGTCAATTGGCATTCAGCCGGCATGCAACGAGTAAAATAAAAGAAGAGCAGGATCTGTTTCAAATCCGAACAATGGGTTTTCGGGGGGAGGCGCTCCCCTCGATCGCTTCGGTTTCCCAGATGGAAATGAAAACAGGGACAGGCTCAGGCCCGGGTACTGCTCTGACGATCATGAACGGGCAGATCCAATCCGTATCTTCAACAAATTCCAGAAAAGGCACCGATATCACAGTTCGCCACCTGTTTTACAATACACCTGCAAGATTGAAGCACATGAAGACGATCAACACCGAGCTCGGCAATATAACTGACGTTATCAACCGGCTGGCACTTGGCCATCCTGAAATCTCCTTCCGGCTCAGGCATAATGGACGGGATCTATTAAACACAAACGGAAGCGGAAACGTGCTCAATGTCATTGCTGCTGTATATGGAATGAGTGTGGCCAGGAATATGGTTCCTGTAACTGCCAGGTCCCTCGATTATGAAATTGAAGGATACATCTCAAAACCTGAGATTACGAGAGCATCAAGAAATTACGTTTCATTGTTCATGAACGGAAGATATATCAAGAATTACGCGGTCCAGCGTGCTGTTCAGCAGGCGTTCCACACGCTTCTTCCCATCGGCAGATACCCGCTTGTCGTCCTGTCGATCACGATGGATCCGTCTATCATCGATGTGAATGTCCATCCATCAAAACTAGAAGCAAGGCTGAGCAAGGAGCCGGAACTCAACTCTTTAGTGGAAGAAGAAGTAAGGTACGTGCTGCGGAAGCTGAGGCTGATTCCCGAACCTTCGTCTTCAGCTGCTGTAAGGAAACTGGAGAAAGACCGTTCAGAACAAAGTACCTTCACGTTTGATCATGGAACGCAGCCATCTCAGCGTACTGAGAAGAAAGCTATGGAAAATGTGATGGATGATCATAAGAAGATAATGCCTCCAACTGAAAAAATCTCTGCGGATCCTATGTTAACTGAGAGGATTTTAGAGGAGGAAACAGAGCTTCCAGATCAAATAAAAGAGGACCAGCATTTTATGGAGGATGAGCCGTTTTCTCTGAATCCGGAGCTTTCTCCCGAAAGTAAGGAACTCCCGGAAGAGGATCCCAGCAAAATTCCTGTGATGTATCCGATTGGCCAGATGCATGGCACATATATCATCGCTCAAAATGAAGAGGGCATGTATTTGATCGATCAGCATGCAGCACAGGAACGAATTAAATACGAATTCTTCAGAGAAAAGGTAGGACAGGTAGCTTCAGAGCTTCAGGAGCTGTTTGTTCCTATTACATTCCAGTTTACAAATAAGGAAGCCTTAATCATTAATGAAAATCTTGAAGTACTGGAAAAGGTAGGGGTCTTTCTCGAGCCGTTCGGCCAAACAACGTATATCGTGAAAGCACATCCTCAATGGTTCCCAGCAGGGCATGAGAAAGAAAGCATCGAAGAAATCATAGAACAGGTATTGGCAGAAAAGCAGGCTGATATCAAAAAGTTAAGAGAAAAAGCCGCCATTATGATGTCGTGCAAAGGATCGATTAAAGCTAACCATCATTTGCGCAGCGATGAGATCTTCATGCTCCTTGAGACACTTAGAAAAAGCGAAGATCCTTACACCTGCCCCCATGGCCGGCCGATCATCGTCCATTTTTCGACGTATGAGATGGAAAAGATGTTTAAAAGAGTTATGTGATCGTAAAAACGGTGTCCTTTTAGAAGGCCGCCGTTTTTTATTCCTTCCCTTTTTGGATTTTTCCTCATGTTCGCGTTATGATAAAGATATCAATTGAAAAATAAAACAAACGGTATGATAGGAGTTTTTATGAAAGAAAGATTATTCGTGATTGTCGGTCCGACGGCTGTCGGCAAAACGAAAACAGGTATCGAACTCGCCAAAGCGTTTGATGGGGAGATCATCAGCGGTGATTCCATGCAGATCTATCGCAGTATGGACATAGGCACAGCAAAAATCTCAAAAGAGGAAATGGAAGGAATTCCTCATCATCTGATTGATATTAAAGATCCTTGTGATTCATTTTCAGCAGCTGAGTTTCAGGAGCTGGCCAGAACAAGCATTTCTGATATTAACAAAAGAGGAAAAGTACCGATTATCGTTGGCGGTACCGGATTATATATCCGTTCGGTCACACATCAGTATGAATTCTCATCGGCTCCCGGGGATGAAGGCTATCGCCAGGAACTGGAGGAGCTTGCAAGGGAGAAAGGCGAGGTGCATGTTCATGCTCTCCTCGAAAAGAACGACCCTAAAAGTGCAGAAAAAATTCACCCTAATAATATAAGAAGAGTGATCCGGGCTCTTGAAATCTATCATAGCACTGGCAAGACGATGTCTGATACGCTCGCAGAACAGCAAACACACGAGGAATCACCGTACGAACTTGTTTTGATTGGATTATCGATGGATCGTGAACTTCTGTATGAGCGGATCAATCAGAGGGTGGATGAGATGGTAGCATCAGGATTGGTGGAAGAGGCCCATCGTTTATATTCAGAGGGAGTGCGTGATTGCCAATCCGTCCAAGCCATCGGGTATAAAGAAATTTACGAGTATCTTGAGGGCAGGCTGACGTTGGATGAAGCGGTCGAACTTCTTAAGCGGAACTCCAGGCGATATGCCAAGCGGCAGTATACCTGGTTCAGAAATCAGATGGACATCAAATGGTTTGATATGTCCTCACAAAACTTTTATGATAATTTTAAAGAAATCAGATTATTTGTAGAAGGAAAATTAAAGAACCTGTCGAATGATTATTCTAATGGCTAATGAGGAGGACTGTATACATGAAGCAAGCGATCAATATCCAGGATCAGTATTTAAACCAATTACGACGTGAAAACATTTATGTGACTGTATATTTACTGAATGGCTTTCAACTAAAAGGACTGGTGAAAGGGTTCGATAATTTTACGGTCATCCTGGAATCAGATGGGAAGCAGCACTTAATATACAAGCATGCCATCTCAACTTTTACGCCTCATCGTCCGGTCGAGCTGCCGGCTGAAAATTAATACATAGGTTTGTTGGGAAGTAAAAGAAAAACCTTGCTGGGTTCACTCAGCAAGGTTTTTCTCTTTTGTCTTCGAAACGGATTGCAGATATTTATAATAACGTTCGAGGCTTAAAGAGGACTTGAACCCAAATTTTTCTTTGATCTGTTGGGGTTCTTTCTCCGTTTGAAGTTCACGAAGGATGCAAGTTCGTCTCATGTGCTGTGCGGAGATGCCTTTTCGCAACCCAGACCTTTTTACTTCGAGACGGATCATTTTTTGTACAGCGATCTCAGTCAGCGGTTTGGGTGAATTGGTCTTGTAGACCCAGCGGTAGGTTCCACGCTGGTAATCAAAGGCGGCAAAGAACGAATCATTGGAATACCAGGCAGGACGAACCACAGCAGGGATCGTTTCGTAATAAGAATAAAGAAACGCTTGATCCTCTCGTTCTATCTTTATTTTTCGGGTGAGGCTCGTTTCAGAAGGTACTTGTATGATTCCCTTTGTAAAATTGATGTGTCTCATCTTCAAGGATGTCAATTCAAGTAATGTCAGGCCATAACGAGAAAGAAGAATGACGATGGAAAGGTTGCGGCTGATCAGAAGATGCCGGTATTTTTGTTGGTTCTCCGTCAGTCCTTCATACGATTTAATGACCTCAAAGAGTTTGTCCAATTCCTCGGAAGAAATAAAGTCATCATCTGTAAATTCAGTTTCCTCCCCAATCCCAAGATCCACTCCGTTTACCGGATTGTAGGCAAGTTTGCCTATCGTAATCTGAAACTGTACAAGCTGTTTTAACACCGTCAATACCCGGCGCAATGTTCGAAGCGAATAATTTCTTTCATGTATCAAAAAGTCAAAATAGGACTGATAGTCTTCTGTTCGCAGAGATTGGAATACAGAAAAGCTGTCCTCCTCTTTAACGACTCTCATCCACGCTAAAAAGTCGTTCAGATCGTAAAAATAGCGCCTGATGGTACTTTCCTGTCTGCCTTTCTTCTCCAAGGTCTCTAAATACACTGCCGAATAGCTGGGCAAGGAATCGATTAGCGGGAACATGGGTTACCTCCGTTTGGCGTTTTTGTTTAATTATACCAACTTCCACGTAGTGAAGCACTTTTAAATCCAAATGAATATTTGGACCGTTAAGTTTGAACACTAACCTTATCGATGATAAAAAGAGAGGGTTATTTCCATGAAACGATATGTACTGGCTGCAGCGGCTGTACTTTGGATATCCGGCTGTTCGCAGAACGAACTGGATCTCGATAAAGATAAGAGCTATAAAGCTCCTACGAAAGTCAACATGAAGAACTTGCCCAACTCCCAGAATGATGCCCCGAACGTAAATGAAAAAAATTATGAATCAAAAAATGCGAAAGAAATTTCGGATTTGGCAGAGACGGTACCTGGGGTCAAAAATGCAGATGTGATTGTGAGCGGGATTTATACGTTGGTAGGCATCACACCGGATCATCACCTTACAAAGGGAAAAAGTGATCATCTGAGGTTGAGGGTTTATCAGACCATTAAAGGAAATGAACATGGAAAGAACGCAGCCATCACGACCGCCCCTTCCTTGATCAGGGAAATGAGGGCGATTCAAAGAAAGATCGACGCAGGTGACAATCTTAATACGGATGATGTTTATAATAAATTAGGAATACTGATTGGTAAAATTACACCAGTTTCAAATCAGGCGAAACGGAATTATCAGAAAGACCTCGACCGGACGAAGCAAAATAATATGGGCAGGCAGATCTACGAATAGATTATTTCCCGGATAAGCGCAGGAACTGACAAAAAACCGCTTGATTATTGGATATCTGCAGATCGTTCGAAAACCCAGAACCTAAAAAAACCACCCATTATCGAATGAGTGGTTTTTTGCGTTATTTATGCCTGAGCTTCGAGCGTCAGATCGTTTTCATCATTATTTTTCGTTACTTGCGGTTTGAACTTGCCGGCAAGGTAACTTGCGATCGTGATTGTAACGATGGAGTAGAGTGCATGTACAAAGCCGACCATTAAGGTTGCAGAAATAACAATAATAAAGTCGGTCAGAAATAATGTTTTCCCACGGTTGATTGAAAGATGCTGATCCATATAGACAGCCAAAATGTGAATGCCGCCAAGTGATGCACCATTGTTTAACACGAGCACGACTCCTGTTCCGATAATCAGTCCTGATGCAATCGCAATGAGAAGAGGATGCATTCCAGGCGAGGGAGCAATCTTAAGAAATTCATTGATCAATGAAATCAGCGAGATACAGAGAAGTGTATACACCGAAAAGGAAATCCCCAGCCTTTTTACAGATAAAATAAAGAAAGGGAGATTGATCACGAAAAACCAGACACCCCATGAAATACCGGTCGAGAAGGTCAGCAGGGTGGAAATCCCTGCTGTTCCACCAAATGTCAGGTGGGAAACGGTAAGAAGTTTAGTTCCGAGAGCAGTTAAGAACAGCCCCATAAGAACTAAAAGGGCTTTTTTCAAAAAATACATATTCATCGTTCCTTTTTTATGCAGCTATTTTCAAGAATAAGGCAGCAAGAAAAAATAGTCAATACATAATTTTGATTAAATATACATTTAATATTCTGAAAATATGATTTATTAGACGATTTAGATAACTTAATTTGAATAAATATTCATACAGATTAATGAAGATTAATATTTCAACCCTAGAGTAAGCCCGTATAATTGAAACTTTCGAGAATACATTAGAATGAGGGCTAAACGATAGGCATTTGTCACCATAATTAATGTCATGAGTATAATAATCCTAGACAGCTAAAGAGAGGTGAATCTCTTGCATGATTCCATGACATTTAAAAAGAAGACGCAAATTAATATTATTCTGAACCAAAATAATGAAAGAGATCGTGTTGAAGAAGAAGCGAGTCCTTCTGCGAAAGAAAGACAGCTTGAAAAGCACCTTCCATTAAAGAAGATGGAGCAGGAAATGTCATCGCTCGTTGGAATGGAAGAGTTAAAAGGCTTTATTAAAGAAATTTATGCCTGGCTTTATGTGAATAAATGCAGAGCGGAACAAGGACTGAAAGTGGAAAAACAAGTGCTTCATATGATGTTTAAAGGAAATCCAGGCACCGGGAAAACGACGGTTGCACGGATGCTCGGAAACCTTTTTCATGAGATGAATGTTTTGTCAAAAGGACATCTGATTGAAGTAGAGCGAGCGGATCTTGTGGGGGAATATATCGGCCACACTGCGCAAAAAACACGAGAGCTCCTAAAGAAAGCTATGGGGGGCATCCTTTTTATTGATGAAGCCTATTCACTGGCACGCGGCGGAGAAAAAGATTTTGGGAAAGAAGCCATTGATACGCTTGTAAAAGCAATGGAGGATCAGCAGCATGATTTTATTCTTATCCTAGCGGGGTATTCGGGGGAAATGGACCGTTTTCTTAAATTGAATCCAGGTCTGCCGTCAAGATTTCCCATTATGGTTTCCTTTCCCGACTATTCCGTCGATGAACTTATGGAAATCTCAAGAAAGATGGTAGCTGAGCGGCAATATATCATGGCGAAAGATTCAGAATGGAAGCTCCGGCAGCATCTTCAGCGGGTATGTGCAGCTGGAGAGAAATCCTTCAGCAACGGCAGATATATCCGGAATATCATTGAAAAAGCCGTCAGGAAACAATCAGTTCGTTTACTTAGAGAAGAGAGGACAGATAAGAAGGCATTGATGAGTCTGATCGCTGATGACCTTCATCTGGAAGAAAAACATGGAATTTGATATGATAGCTATATAATGAATAGGAAAGCAGGTAGGTTATTTGGAAGAAATCAAGCATTCTCATCTAGAGAAAGCCATCCTCGTTGGCTGCCAGTTACCAGGGCAAACCGACGAGCGATTTTTTTATTCAATGGAAGAGCTGGAGTCGTTGACAAAAACGGCTCAGGGACAAGCTATCGTTTCTGTTACCCAGAAGCGGGAGCGGTATGATTCTGCTACATTTATAGGCAAAGGTAAAATTGAAGAGATACTGGCGCTCGAAGAGGAACTGGAGCCGGATCTGATTATTTTTAATGACGAACTGACACCTGCGCAGAACAGAAATCTCTCCCGCTTTTTTGACGCAAGGATCATTGACCGAACTCAGCTCATCCTTGATATTTTTGCAACACGCGCACGGTCAAGAGAAGGAAAACTTCAGGTTGAACTTGCACAGCTGCAATATATTCTTCCTAGGCTGGCGGGTATCGGGGTTTCTTTGTCACGACTTGGTGCAGGTATTGGTACAAGAGGCCCAGGGGAAACCAAACTTGAAAAAGACAGAAGGCACATCCGGTCCAGGATCACTGAGATCAAACGCCAGCTCGAAGATATCGTCAGCCATCGTGGACGGTACAGAGAAAGAAGAAAAGAAAATCAGGCGATCCAGGCAGCGCTGGTCGGCTATACGAATGCAGGCAAGTCTACCATTTTCAATGGGCTAACCTCTGCAGACAGCTATGAAGAAAATTTACTGTTTGCCACATTGGATCCGCTGACAAGAAAAATGAGGCTGCCAGCAGGTCTCCAGGTGCTTGTGACAGATACGGTCGGCTTTATACAAGACCTTCCCACATCCCTGATTGCCGCATTTCGATCAACGCTTGAAGAGGTAAAGGAAGCAGACGTTCTCATCCATGTCATTGACGGCTCAAGCGAAGACCGTGATCAGCATGAATCCACAGTGCTTTCCATTTTGAAGGATCTTGACGCTGCCTCCATCCCGATGATTACAGTCTACAATAAAAAAGATCAGTTTAAAGAAGGTTTCATACCCACAACAGCTTCCTTCTCCATCTCGGCTTTTCAACAAGAGGATCTGATTCTTTTAAAAGATGTGATTGAAACCGAAGTGAAGAAGCAGCTGGAATACTATCATATTTTTGTTCCGGCAGCAGAAGGAAGAAAGCTGTCGATGCTGAAAAACAGCACCATCCTGCTGGAACAGGTTTTCATTGAAGATACACAAAGCTACGAATGCAGAGGCTATGCCCTGCCGTCCATGAAATTACAATAAAAGGAGCACCTTATGTTTTCACAGTTTCAAAACGGAGATCGACTACAAAAATTAGCACAAGAGACGGAGAAAAAGATCCGGTCCCAGCATGACAGCATTCAACAGAGAGCTGAATTTAATCAGTTAAAAGTATTAAAAAGCTTTCGTGATCATCAGGTAAGTGATTTTCATTTTACCCCGTCAACAGGGTATGGCTATGATGATGCCGGCCGCGATACCCTCGAAAAGGTGTATGCTCAAGTGTTTGGCGCGGAAGCAGCCCTCGTAAGGCCGCAGATCATTTCAGGAACACATGCCATTTCTCTTTCATTGTTCGGTGTGCTTCTTCCTGGTGACGAGCTGCTGTACATCACAGGAAAACCATACGATACACTTGAAGAAATCGTAGGGATACGCGGAAAAGGGACAGGGTCGCTTAAAGAGTATGGCATTACCTATTCCCATACAGACCTTTCCCCAGCGGGAAGGCCTGATTTCAACGCCATCTCAAAGGCCATCCACAGCAAAACGAAAATGATCGGCATTCAGCGCTCAAAAGGTTACGCAGACAGGCCGTCATTTACTATAGAAGGAATCGGTGAAATGATTTCCTATGTGAAGGAGATCAAACCAGATGTCATCGTGTTTGTTGATAATTGCTATGGTGAATTTGTAGAAGAAAAAGAACCATGCGAAGTCGGGGCTGATCTGATCGCAGGTTCACTCATTAAAAACCCTGGAGGCGGACTCGCCAAAACAGGCGGGTATATCGCCGGCAAGAAAGAACTCGTCGAAAGGTGTTCCTATCGTTTAACTTCGCCTGGCATCGGTGCAGAAGCAGGTGCTTCCCTTTACAGTCTTCTCGAAATGTACCAAGGATTCTTTTTAGCACCTCACGTTACAGCACAGGCCTTAAAAGGTGCGGTATTTACAGCTGCTTTTCTTGAAAGCCTGGGAATGTCAACCATTCCATCATGGGATGCAAAACGGACAGACCTGATCCAATCCGTCAAATTAGAAGATAAAAATCGGATGATCGCTTTTTGCCAGGCGATTCAGCTCGTTTCTCCTGTGAATGCCCATGCTGTTCCTTATCCGGCATACATGCCGGGCTATGAGGATGATGTCATCATGGCAGCTGGTACATTTATACAGGGAGCAAGCATTGAACTGACAGCTGACGGACCGATCCGTCCGCCATATATTGCTTTTGTGCAGGGCGGACTGACATACGAACATGTCAAGATTGCTATACTAACCGCTGCAGACCATTTGATACAGGAGAATTTAATCTAATTTTAAAGGTAAAAATAACCGGTAGACGAATGCCGGATGTTTTTTATGTTATTTTTTCTGACATAAGGTTGACATGTGAGGTTTTGTAACATAAGATAAAAGTAGTTGGAAGGAGGGCTTATGATGATGAATGATGATACGAGAAGGAATCAACCTTTATTTCCGATCAGTATTGTTATGAAACTGACTGAATTATCTGCCCGGCAAATTCGATATTACGAAGAACATGAATTGATTCATCCGGCCCGTACCGACGGAAACCGGAGAATGTTTTCTTTCAACGATGTGGATATACTGCTGGAGATCAAAACTCTGATCGAACAGGGAGTTAACCTGGCTGGCATCAAACGAGTTTTTGAACTCAACCGACAAGCCGTTAACATACTGAAAGATGAGGTTAAGAACGAGCAAATGTCTGAAGCAGCACTGCATCGCCGTTTAAAACGGGAGCTTATGCATGCAGGGCGTCTTGGCAAAACTTCATTGATCCAAGGGGAATTATCCCGCTTTTTCCACTAATCTTAAAAAAGAATGCTGTATTCAATTACTAAGGAGGAGTAACAAGTGGCTAAATTTACTAAAGGAAACATCATGCAAATCGCTAAAGATGAAAACGTACGTTTCATTCGCCTTCAGTTTACCGATCTATTAGGTGTCATTAAAAACGTTGAAATTCCTGTAGGACAATTGGAAAAAGCATTAGACAATAAGATGATGTTTGACGGTTCTTCCATTGAAGGATTTGTTCGTATCGAAGAATCAGATATGCTTTTATATCCTGATCTAGATACATGGGTTGTTTTCCCTTGGACATCTGAAAAAGGGAAAGTAGCACGTATGATCTGTGACATCTACAATCCAGATGGCACTCCATTTTCCGGAGACCCTCGCGGAATCCTTAAAAAAGTATTAAAAGAAATGGAAGACCTTGGTTTCACCGACTTTAACATTGGGCCAGAACCGGAATTCTTCCTCTTTAAAAACGATGAAAAGGGCGAGCCTACACTTGAGCTAAACGATAAAGGCGGATATTTTGACCTTGCGCCGACTGACCTTGGCGAAAACTGCCGCCGTGACATCGTTCTAGAGCTAGAAGACATGGGCTTTGAAATCGAAGCTTCCCACCATGAAGTAGCTCCAGGACAACATGAAATCGACTTTAAATATGCAGATGCGATCACTACTTGTGATAACATCCAGACGTTTAAACTCGTTGTTAAAACCATTGCACGCAAACACGGCCTTCATGCGACGTTTATGGCAAAGCCGCTATTCGGCGTGAACGGTTCCGGTATGCATGCGAACATGTCCTTGTTTAAGGATGGAGACAATTCATTCTTTAATCCGTCCAATGAAACAGGACTAAGTGAAACAGCGATGCAGTTCCTGGCAGGGATTTTAAAGCACGCACAAGATTTTACAGCGATCACAAACCCGACAGTTAACTCATATAAGCGGTTGGTTCCTGGATATGAAGCTCCTTGTTATGTAGCGTGGTCTATGCAAAACCGCAGCCCGCTTATCCGAATTCCGGCTTCCCGCGGACTAAGCACACGTGTAGAAGTCCGTAGTGTAGACCCTACAGCAAACCCATACCTTGCGATGGCCGTATTGTTGGCTTCTGGTCTTGACGGAATCAAAAACAAGCTGCAAACTCCAGAACCGGTTGACCGCAACATCTATGTGATGGATAAAGAAGAGCGCGAAGCAGAAGGAATTAAAGATCTTCCTGCTACATTAAAAGAAGCAGTTGACCGCTTAAAGAAAAGCGAAGTGCTGATTAAAGCCCTTGGCGAACATGCGGCTGAGCACTTTGTTGAAGCGAAAGAAATCGAATGGGATATGTTCCGCACACAAGTTCACCCTTGGGAACGCGAACAATACATGAGCATGTACTAAAACCGAAAGCCCTTGATACTATTGGTATCAGGGGTTTTTATTTTTTTGGTCCAAATAGTTATTTATAGTATCAATTGCTCTCGACCAAATCCGACCAAAAAATATTTCATTTTATTATATTTTTTATATACTATAGATATAATCATATTTATAAGCTTCTTGCAGAAAACGAGAGATGTCTTGCGACTCAATAAATCGCAAAGAGACATCTTTTTTCTTACCTTTAATCGTTACACAACACATGGATTTTTTTTAAGCTTTCCTAATGTTACAGCTTTTTCAAGGGCATTATTCATGGTCGTGTGGATTATTTCAACGGTACGTTTACTGTAACCCTGAGCTGTCAGCTGGTTTAAAAATTTTTGATACATAATCGGTTTTACATCAGAAAGACGGATGTCGTTTTAAAATACTATGACTTTACTTCGCCGGTCTCGGGAAAAGGGAAATGGACATTTCCTATTGAAGGAGCTGTTGATGTAACCAGTGGATTTGGATCAAGAAAATGGGATGATGAAAGCAAAGAGAACCATAAAGGTCTAGATTTTGGCTGTATTAATCATGTAACCCCCATCTATGCAGCACGTCAGGGGAGAGTAGTATATTCTCAATTTCACAAAAACAAAAGTGGAGCACCTGGTTATGGCAATCTCGTCATCCTTCAGCATGGAAAAGGACTTTATTCCGGCGATGCTCATTTATCCGAAACCAGTGTGAGAAAAGGACAAGCTATAAAAGAGGGTCAGCAAATTGGAGTATGCGGCAGCAAAGGTCATTCAACCGGCCCCCACCTGCACTTTGAAGTCAAAACTTCGGAATGGGGCGGCCATCTCAATCCCAAATCCGTT
The DNA here is from genome assembly GCF_001510655.1 of Fictibacillus sp. FJAT-27399. Lineage (GTDB taxonomy): Bacteria > Bacillota > Bacilli > Bacillales > Fictibacillaceae > Fictibacillus_C > Fictibacillus_C marinisediminis. The sequence continues at coordinate 581,088 of NZ_LMVC01000001.1, forward strand.
TTAGGACTTTAGAGGAAGGTGAAGAGATGAAGCTGGAGTTCTTTTTAAAAACAGGTCTATTAATGATAGCGATCATTATGATTGGTACAGTATGGTTTGGTTTCCGGACTATCGATGATCAAGCCACAATGATAGACACATTAACCCAAAAGGTTAATCGGCAAAATGATCAGATTACGTTTTTGAAGACCAGCAGCCAACATCAAAGCCAGCAGACGATACAATCAGAAAGCAAAAACATGGAAGAGAGCGTGAATGTTTTTGTTCAATCCCTTTACCAAGTAAAAAAGGATCAGTTAAACCAACGGCGTGAAAAAGCGAAAGAAGTTCTAACGCAAGACATGTTCCAAAAGTACTTCCCTGCAGAAGAAGAAAGACGAGAAACTTCAATACGAGCATGAAGTAGGAGATTCTCAGGTTTATACACGTATGAATGGTGAAAATGGTAGTGCAATAATAACGTTTGAAGAAACGATGACTTCGCTTGCTAATGGCCAAAAAGAACGTTCAGCCATTATGGTGGAAGTTTTCTTGCAGAAAGAGGGAAGTAAGTGGCTGGTGAATCGATTCCGACAAGTGAATGCTGAACCAATATAGTTGATTATTGCTGTTTGACTTTTAAATTTGTAGAAGTTATTAAAATATAAATGAAAGGTGTTTCTTCATACATGAGGAAACACCTTTGTTAATCCTGTTAGGTTAAGGTTAGTGTAAAAGATAACTAAAACGTTCTATACAACAATCGGTTTAGTTGTTTAATTAGCAATAATCTTTGAGAAACACACCTGAAAACAATTTTAATGCAAAAATAAGTTGTATTTTCCGACATATTTTTGAAGCCTACCTATTTTGGTGGGCTTTCCTGAATAAATACTAATAGTTTTATTTATCTTTATATATACTTGCGAATAATAGGAGGGCCAGTGCTAAAACAGTTATGGAAAGAATAGTTGTCATATCCATACCCCCTCATAATCCTCAATCAGATATTGAGATCAATCTATCACTTAAGCGTAATTTTTTACAGGTTGTCCGATTTTAAAGGAGAATTACAGGATAAATCCTGTAATCTATTTTATGCACGAGAATCGAAAAGGTTTGCTTAAATGATAAGTAATTACAAAAATCGGAAAAAATTGATATTAAACAATAGGGGAGCTCTTTGCCTTCTTTGTTCTCCTCAGTTTAATCGTATGCTCAGGAGAGCAGTAAAGGGATGCTGCGCTAGCTCTCCGCAAACTTTGTGAACTTTTTACAGATCCAAAAACTTCACAAACTTCTAGTCCCTTGACAACTCTTTTCGCAAAGATTCTTGCGCCTTCAAACAAAGAAGGGAGCTGTTAAAGATATGGAAAAACTTTATGAAATTCTTCAAATTAAGCAAGTTGTTGCAGAGGTGAGAGAAGGAGAGATTCATATTGTCCGTTCACCCATCGATGGAGCAAAAATTGCTGCAGCGTTGATTGGAGAAGATGATAGAGAAGTGTTTCTCGTAATGTGTCTAAACACTAAGAATCGTGTGGTTGCTGTTCACCGTTGTCATGTAGGAGCATTAAATTCAAGCATCGTGCATCCAAGAGAGGTTTTCAAGGCAGCCATCTTGAATAACTCAGCGTCGATCATCGTGTCTCACCAGCATCCCAGTGGCGATCTTTCACCGTCTAGAGAGGATATCGCTGTATCCGAACGCTTGGCACAAGCAGGTAAGACATTGGGTATTGAAGTTCTGGATCATTTAATTGTAAATGCTCAAGCAAATTATACAAGTCTTAAGGAAAAGGGCTATATGTAAAAACAGGAGGAAGGGATGAAAATCTCTTCCTTTTATTTTTTCAAAATGCTGTTTTTATTAACTTGCCATCCTCTGGAATCAACACACATTTGTCAATCCTCAAAAAAATAAGTTTAAACTAAAGCTTAAAAGCTTTGTAACTAAAAGTTAATAATTGAACATTAGTCTTGATATGTAACAGAATCATCAATCGGCACGATATAAAGGAGACAGCTATGAAAAAGTTATTCAGTGTAATGGGAATAGCCGCTTTATGCTCTACGATGGCATGTTCTACAACGCATGCAGGGAACAACACGCAAGTTAATCCAGACCTAGATACTAAAACACCGATTAAACACGTGGTTGTTTTATTTGGTGAAAATGTTTCATTTGACCATTATTTCGGCACGTATCCACATGCTAAAAATCCAGACGGTGAACCTAAATTTACTGCTAAGCCAAACACACCATCGGTGAATGGCTTGTCAAAAGAACTTCTTACCAATAACCCAAACCAATTTAATCCAAAGCGATTAAGCCGTGCACAAGCAGTAACAGATGATATGGACCATGAGTATACTGCTGAACAAAAAGCATTCAACGGTGGGAAAATGGACAAGTTTGTGGAGAATACATCAGGTGGAACCGATAAATCCCTCGTAATGGATTATTATGATGGCAATACAGTTACCGGCCTGTGGAATTACGCGCAAAACTACGCAATGAGCGATAATTCATTTAATACAACTTTTGGGCCTTCCACTCCAGGAGCACTTAACTTGATCTCTGGCCAAACCCACGGTGGAACAGGATTTGTAAATGGTGTGAAAGTAGGAGATATTGAAGAAAATATTGCAAATGGATCAGTGATTGGTGACCCGGACCCTCATTATGACAATGCTTCTAATACAAAACGGGCACAAGCCGCTATGGATGGAAAAAATGTTGGGGATCTTTTGAACAAAAAATCCGTCACATGGGGCTGGTTTCAGGGAGGTTTCCGAGATACCACTGCTAAACACGCCAACATAGCGGGCCAATACAGTACAGATTACAATCCGCACCATGAGCCATTCCAATACTATAAATCAACAGCCAATCCGGACCACTTGCCGCCAAGTTCTGTTGAAAAAATTGGGCATAACGATCAAGCGAACCATCAATATGATCTTGAAGACTTTTGGAAAGCAGCCGATAAAGGTAACATGCCTGCTGTAAGTTTCCTCAAAGCGGCCAACTATCAAGATGGCCATGCAGGTTATTCTGATCCGCTCGATGAACAGCATTTCATCGTTAATACCATTAACCATCTTCAAAAGCTGCCAGACTGGAAACATACTGCCGTTGTATTAGCCTACGATGATTCAGATGGTTGGTATGATCACGTGATGCATAACCCTCTGGTTAACGGTTCAGATGATCTGAAAACAGACGCACTTTATGGTCCTGGAGATGCTGGAAAGCCTCGATTGGGCTCCTATAAAGATCGAGCCGGATTTGGTCCTCGCTTGCCATTGCTTGTGATTTCGCCATATGCGAAGAAGAATTTTGTGGATCATTCATTAACGGATCAAACATCCATTCTTCGATTTATTGAGGATAACTGGAGTCTTGGAAAAATAGGAGATTATTCGTTTGATTCGGTTGCAGGCAGCATGGAAAACATGTTTGACTTTAATCATGCCCCTTCGGATAAAAAACTGTTCCTTGATCCAGAAACCGGACAGCCAATCAAGAAGAAGTAAATAAATGAAGGAAAGATGAGCTGGCCTTTTGGCCAACTCTTTTAATTAAGAAAGTGTGGATAAAATATTGTGGAATCCTTATTCTTGTTAACTAAAGCGATTGTTTCCCCGCATTGTTAATTTTAAATAATTGAATCATAAAAATTGTGAAAAAATGTACTTAAGCTAACGGGTAGCTTTTGTTAAGGAGATGATCGCTGCGGCGGTCATTTTTTCTTGTTGAACTGGGCAGATTAGCACAACAAGAGCTTCCTTTTTAGGAACATTTGCAGGATTAATAATCTTTTGTGTGGAATGTTTAACCTCATACATAGAACATCTGAAAAGGAGTGGGATAAACTATGAAAACACGAGTAACCGAGATTTTTGGAATTAAATATCCAATTGTACAAGGAGGACTTGCCTACCTTGCTTATGCTGAACTGGCGGCTGCGGTCTCGAATGCAGGAGGACTTGGACAAATTACTGCAGCAACGCTGCGTTCACCTGAAAAACTTCGGGAGGAAATTCGTAAAGTACGCACACTTACCAATAACCCATTCGCCGTAAACTTTGCCATTGCAAGGCACGATGGACAATATAAGGAATTGCTTGAAGTTGCTATTGAAGAAAAGGTACCTGCAATTTCTATAACAGGAGCTAATCCTCAAACTATTTTTGAACGTATAAAAGGAGAAAATATTCGAACGCTTGTCCTTGTTGCAGGCGTTAGACAGGCACAGAAAGCAGAACAACTCGGTGCTGACGCTGTAATGGCAGTTGGACAGGAAGGCGGTGGACATTTAGGACGAGACGATATTGGTACAATGGTACTTATTCCTCGTGTAGTCGATTCCGTATCGATTCCAGTGTTAGCGAGCGGTGGGATTGGAGATGGACGAGGTTTATTGGCAGCTTTTGCACTTGGGGCAGAAGGAATTGAAATGGGTACTCGCTTTATTGCTACTAAAGAGTGCGTTCACGCAAACGAGAAATATAAGCAGGCAATTGTTAATGCGAAAGAGTCGGATACAGTAATTATTAAGAGAACAATTGGTTCACCAGGACGAGTCTTGAAAAGTGAATTTACTCTGGATATTATCGAACGTGAAAAAGAAGGAGCCACCTATGAAGATCTGCAAGAAATAATTAGCGGAAATGCTAATTGCAGATATATCTTTGATGGAAATGAAGATGAAGGTTTTGGATGGGCTGGACAAGTAATCGGACTTATTAACAATATTCCTACTGTTCAGGAGTTATTTGATGAAATGATTCTAACAACAGAAAAAGGATTAAACCGTATTGGTAATATGATCGGAGAGCAGACCCATCGATAATTATTTATTATATTTATGGACGTTATCTGAATCGTTAATGGTTGCTGCGGCAACCATTTTTATTATGAAAGCAAAGATTGTGAAATAAAATACTTAAGCTAACGGGTGCTTATGTTAAAGATGGGATTGCTGCGGCGATTCCATCTATTTTTCTTCAACTAAAGGGGCAGGATTGTGGCATAAGGAATATGTTATTTACTTTAAGAATATTTAGAGTAAAGATGTCATTGTTAATGGGGAGGTTAGTTATGGAAGTTCTTTTTATTGGAATCATATTGCTCATCTTAGGGCTGACAAACCTTATTGCATTTAAAGTAGCGGGAAGGAATAAAAAAAGAAGAATTATATCAGGAGTTATAGTTATTCTTATCACACCTTTAATCTTTAAAATTTCATTAGATGTTATAGGTTCCTTTGACCCTGGCGGATTTGCAACTGGAGCTATTACTTTGATTTATTCTACTTTATTTTTTATCAACGGAATCATAATAATTCTTATAGGCATTACAACAAACAGTGCAACAAAGGCTTAAATGAAAGAATACAATCTTCAGCAATCGGGTGCATTTCTGTAATAAGAAATGTGCCTTTTTATATGAAGCGGGCCAGATTGTGGAGTAAAGGAGGAATTTTAATGGTCATTCTTGAATTTAAAGCATAAAATTCTCCTTTTATAAAATAGTTAAATGAAATCCAGAGAATATATAAAGTCGGATCAAAATCTGTTCATAATAACTAGTTGCCTTTAAAAAGATGAGTAAAGGCAGATGTAGAAAAAGAAGTAATTCTAGAAACATTTTTTCCCAAAACAATAGTTGTTTTAAATCATTTATATTCGCAACAAAAGTTTTAACCGCATAAGCAAAAATCCACAGACCTATTATGCTTAGAATCCAATTTAACAGCTTTTTTGCTGCATTATATTCTGGATGGTAATCAATATAAGTAATCATCATGACCATTACTGTAAGAACTGGAACCAAAACTAACTCAATAAAAATATTAAAGGTGTACTCACCAATAATAAATAAGGGGATAATACTGAATTTTAACAACCCTAAAAACATTTTATGTACATTAACATTTTCATAATCTGTTGCTACCTTAACGATCATTGGGAATAGACCAAATAAAATAACTTTCCAGTAATCTTTAATAAGTCCCAAACCAGTGATAACTTTAAATTGATTTAGCAGTAAATAGATTAGAATTATATATATGATTGTTATTACCATTAATGGGTGCTTGATTACTTTTCCTGTCGCTTTAAAAATGTGACTAACAGTTCCTAGTTGCTTATTTTTCTTTAAAACTCTAAATGCAAAGATTGCAAATATGGCAATCCATATTAAGACTGCGATTTCCCTCGTACTAAACATTTCACGAACTCCAAATCTCTTTTTGAATATTTTACCACATCGAACCCGATAATTGGGTCTTTTTCACTACTACATAATTCTTTTTTGTTTGTAAACCAACTATCAAATAAATAAAATTTTTCTCTGGTTTAGGCTACAGTTGCGAATTTTCTATATATAACAATATGCGTAAAAACAAAACGCATATGGAGTGATGATACAAATGAAATCTCTTTTTGGAAATATAAATGAAAAAATTGAATTTATTAGTCGTGAAAATTTAAATAATAATTTAACTCGCACAACATTTAAAATTGGAAAATTATTAGTTGTTGGTACAAGCAATAAACCCTCATGTGAGTCTATTGACATTAAGAGATCAATTTTTTGGTCTCTTATTTTTACTACCTTATTAAACAATCGGGCCATTTTGTTGAATAACATGCTTTATTACTTATGAGTTAACCCTACATAATTGTGCACGAAAAGTCGGATGGATACATTCAAATCCTGCTATTCTTTTGATAATGGAGGTCATATAAATGGATTTGCTTAAAAACATGAATCGAGCATTAAAGTATATTGAAGAAAATCTTACTAATGATATTGACTTTAAAGAAGTAGCAAGGCTGTCTTTCTGCTCCGAATATCATTTTAAAAGGATGTTTTCCTTCCTTGCAGGTATTTCATTATCGGAATACATCCGTCGCAGACGGCTTACTCTTGCAGCATTTGAGCTTAAAGATAGCAGTGTAAAGGTCATTGACATTGCAATAAAATACGGATATAACTCACCAGATTCTTTTACACGAGCTTTTCAAAATTTGCATGGCATAACACCATCAGAAGCCAGAAATAATGGCCATTCACTTAAAGCATACCCACGAATGACCTTCCAGTTATCAATAAAAGGAGGAAGTGAAATGAACTATCGAATTGAAGAAAAAGAGGCATTTCGCATCGTTGGTATTATGAAAAGAGTTCCTATTATTTTCAACGGGGTTAATCCGGAAATTGCCTCTATGTGGGAAAGTTTAGATGGTGAAGAGATAAATAAACTTAAAAAGCTTTCTAATGTCGCGCCTTTGGGACTGATTAGTGCCTCCACGAACTTTTCTGAAGGTAGGATGGAGGAAAAAGGAGAGCTTGATCACTATATTGGCGTAGCCACAACGAAGCAGTGTCCAAATAACCTCTCGCAGCTTGAAGTTCCTGCCTCAACATGGGCTGTATTCGAAGCAATCGGACCATTTCCAGATACACTGCAAAATGTATGGGGACGCATTTATTCCGAATGGTTTCCATCCTCAAATTATGAACAAATACAAGGTCCAGAAATCCTGTGGAATGAGGATAAGGATGTAACTTTGCCAACTTTCAAAAGCGAAATATGGATACCGGTATTAAAAAAGTAATAATAATCAATGTGACCTACAACCAGTCAAATTTTCAGCTCCAGAATCGGGCGCGATAGTTGAAGAGCAAAACCGATCTATTGATAAGATCGGTTTTTTTGCTTCCGAAAACTACCATTATGTTAACTAGCTTGCTTATTCGATCTTTTTCACAGGATTTTAAGAGGTGTAGATCGAATTTGTAATTTATTAGGAAACTTAGAAAAGGAGTGATTTTTTAGTAATGGAATTAACTCATACACGTTTGCTTGTAGATAATTACAAAGACTGTTTTTTATTTTACAAAGATGTTTTAGGTTTTGAAATTTCTTGGGGTGATGAAAACTCAGGATATGCTGATTTTAAATTTAATAGTGGTGCAAGTTTAGGGATTTTCACCCGCAAACAAATGGCTGAAGCGGTCGGTGTAGAATACTCTGCTGATATTACAAAGGTTGATCGAACGGCTTTGATTTTTAAAGTGAGTAGCGTTGAAAAAAATATCAAGAATTAAAAGATAAAGTAGAGTTTATTACTAAACCTACTGAACAAAAGGGTTGGGGAATTAAGGTAGCCCATTTTAGAGACCCTGATGGTTCGCTTATAGAAATTTATGAAAATATTTAACTAACGGGTGCGTAGTTGAAAAGCAAAACCGACTAAGAAAGATCGGTTCTTTTTGATTCCGAAAACTGTCTTTATGTTAACTAGACTCAATATACCAGCCTTCTGTATGGTTATGGGGACATAAATAAGTGTCATCAAATCCAAAGTCTCTTAATTCTCTGATGAAATCAATCTCTCTAGCTAATCCGATGTTTATATTTGATGCCCATTGGGAATCGATTAATAAATCTTATTTAAAGGAGGATTTTCCTATAATGAGTTTTATTTGGGCACTTATTATCGGAGGTATTATTGGATGGCTTGCTCAAGTCATTATTGGACGTGATGTTCCAGGAGGTATTATTGGAAACATCATCGCGGGCTTTGTAGGAGCCTGGCTCGGAGGGTTAGTCTTAGGCAGTTGGGGACCTGTTGTTGCAGGTTTTGCTATTATACCGGCCATTTTAGGAGCGATCGTCTTTGTTTTGATTGTAAGTTGGATTATGAGAAAAACAAGGAGAAGATCAGGCACCCATATATAATAGAAGGAATGATTGTAAAGAGTTTATAAAAAAGTCCTTTTTTGTTATTTTTTGATTTCACAGATGTTAAAATAAATTTGAGCCAAACACCTTCAAGTTCCTTAACGGCCCTTTCTTTTAGTCCCTAAGCTAAGAGAAAGGGTTTTGTCCTTTCAAGAGGACATGAACACAAATCACTCTAACCATGTATTTCATAGAAAAGGAGCCCTCTAGGGGCTCCTTTACATGTGACCGTAAACATGAGTTCTTCATCACGGCATTTCCCCTTCTTTATTTGGTTTTACTTGCCTTACCATCTTAAAAAATTTACTTTTCTGGACATTTTCTTATTTTACCTTTTTTATGTTGAAAATTTGCGCGTTGATGTTTAGGAATGAACTCAGAGGGAATTTCCTTACTATAGCCAAGATCAAACTTGAGCACTTGAGAAAAGGGAGATGAAATAACATGGCTACTAATAAGAGAGACGGTATGAGCAGGGAAGAAGCTGGAAGAAAAGGCGGACAAGCAACATCTAAAAATCATGATAAAGAATTTTACCAAGAAATTGGTGAAAAGGGCGGAGAAGCCACATCCAAAAGTCATGATAAGGAATTTTACAAGGAAATTGGGAAAAAGGGCGGAGAAGCCCGTAATAATAACAACGAGTAACGGAGCGAGGCTCCAGGCACCATTTTTAGTTCAATTAGCAAAATTAGAAAAACCTGATCTTCAATAAGAAGATCAGGTTTTTTGTTGCAGAACAATTGTAAATACGATAATCAAGCTATAAATAAAGTAATCAATCTGAGGACAAGAATTTGCTTCCGAAAACTCACTTTATGCAAACTAGCGTGCTAATTTTGCCTTATGTGTTTGATCTACATTACCAATAGCCCATAGAATATTGGTTTAAGGATTACATCGCCGTTTCTTAATAAAAAACCGATCTCTAAGGGGATCGGTTTTTCTGTACTTCCAGTAACTGGCTTTATGTTAACTAGACTTCGAATGATTGGCCGATGGATATTGGCTTCGCAAAAACCAAAAAATTCAATCGACCTTGTTTTACTGGCGGCATAAAATTCTCGTTGCCCTTAAACAGATTCCAACCGAAACATTCCAAGGTATTGTCGAAATGGACGAGACCTACTTCCTGTACTCGGAAAAGGGCAAGCGGAATATTACCCGAACGCAAGCCGCGTCAGCGCGGCGGTAAAGCTAAGCACCGTGGTATCAGCAACGACCAAGTTTGTGTACTGGTCGCCCGAGACCGTCAGAAGATGACATTTTCGGGCGTTCTTGGACGTGGGCGCATCCGCACAACCAAGCTAGATGAATCAATTGGTACTCACCTGTCTAGTTCCATTGCTTTGCACTGATTCCTGGCGTGCATTCAGTTCCTATGCCAATCGAAAGGGATTGGCGCATTACCGTTTCAAATCCGATGGAAAACAGCGCGTAAAAGGCGTTTACCATATCCAGAACGTCAACAGCTACCATAGCCGTCTGAAAAAATGGATGGACCGCTTCAACGGGGTTGCCACAAAGTATTTGGAGCATTATTTGGCGTGGTTCCGCTGTCTCGACAGCAAGGACTATGAGAACATAACGTCGAATAAGAAAAACATGTTGGTGACTTCATGCCTGTTTTCTGTGAAGGATACGAACGCCAGACTTCGACGGATGACTTACTGTTGAGCTATCGGGCAGCGTTATTTGTGATCTGCTTAATTTTTACATCTGTAACGTTTCAAACATAGCAATCTGGAAGAAACCACGGCTCATTTTTTATTCTAATATGTATTGTAGAATTCCATAACATTTGAAGGCTGAGGAGGAAAGAATTATGAATAACAAAATCCAAAAAATCGCAACAAACTTGTGGTTCGATACACAAGCCGAAGAGGCGGCGAAGTTGTATACTTCTATTTTCAAAAATTCGAAGATCGGAAGAATCACTCGCCATGGAAAAGCGCATGAAATGCACGGGATATCTGAGGGAACAGTAATGACCGTAGAATTTCAACTGGAAGGACAAGAATTTGTAGCACTAAATGGTGGTCCGCAATTCAAATTCACAGAAGCAATATCGTTTATCGTCCATTGTGACTCACAAGAGGAATTGGACTATTTTTGGGAAAAACTCTCTGAAGGCGGAGATGAAAAGGCTCAAAACTGCGGTTGGCTAAAAGATAAGTATGGCGTGTCGTGGAAAATTATTCCTTCCACTCTAACCAAGATGGTAAACGACCCAGATCCAGAAAAATCAGAAAGAGTTATGAAAGCATTGCTCCAAACGAAGAGTAAAATTGACATAAAAACTTTGATGCAAGCGTATGACGGCTAGGGTGAAATTTGCTATTACTGACGGAATATCGTACCACGAGACATTGCTCTAAGGGGAACGTTAGTTGAAGAAACATAAATGTTTTTTTAATAAGGCACTATTTTAGTTATTCCATTAAAGGGTGCATTTCTGTAATAAGAAATGTGCCTTTTTATATGAGCAGGCCAGATTGTGGAGGAAAGGAGGAATTTTAATGGTCATTCTTGAATTTAAAGCGAGGATTGGCATCCACGTCATTGTACAAGAAGATCTTTCACATCCATAATTTCATTAACGCAAAATTATTTTTCAGATTTAGGCTTCCTGAACAATTAGACCGATGAATTTTGCAATCGAAGTTCGTCTAAATAAATGAGAATAAAAAAAACAATAATCGAGTGAGGTCATTCAAAATAAAAACTATTAAGGAGAAAGAATATGAGAAAAGTAGTTGTATCTGTGTTTGTATCCCTAGATGGAGTCATGGAGAATCCGCAGTGGACGGTCCAATTTCGTAGTGAGGAAACAAAGCAATTCAAGTTGGATGAACTGAAAGCAAGCGGCGCTCTTCTGCTTGGACGTGAAACGTATGTTAATTTTGCAGCTGCTTGGCCAAATTTGATTGAGCAAGAAGGGGAATATGGGCGGATGATGAACGATTACCCCAAGCACGTGATTTCAACAACGCTGGAAAAAATGGAATGGAACAATTCATCCCTGGTCAAGGGCGATATCACGGAGGAAATATCCAAGCTGAAGCAGCAGCCTGGTAAGGATATCTTGGTATTTGGCAGCTGCACGCTCGTTCAAACGCTAATGAAGCTTGACCTCATCGACGAATATCGGCTCATGGTTTTCCCAGTTGTGCTTGGAAACGGAAAACGTCTCTTTGGTGAAGGGATCGATAAGAAGGTGCTGAAACTGGCGGATATTAAGACATTCGGTTCAGGCGTCGTTGTTCTCACCTATCTTCCGGAAAGTTAAGATTGATCAGGAAATCAACATCCATGTGGCTAAATCATATAAGTAGGAACCTTTCTGTTCTCTCGTACTAAACTTTTCCTCCGGATACCGCCCAATATTGCAACGCAGGGTATTTCCAAATAAAGACATTTTTCCGATAAATACTAAGGGTGAGGTATTGTGGAGTAGTATGATTTCAAAAGGAAAGGTTGATATCGAATGCGAAAATTAATTAACATATTGGCCATTTCGGGCAGTCTTCGTCAAAATTCTTCCAATACAAAATTAATGAACGCTATTATTGCTTTAGCCCCAGAAAATATGGAATTTACAATCTATGGCGATTTGGGCAACCTTCCGCATTTTAACCCTGATATCGATGTGGATGACGGACCTCCTCCTATCGGTGGACTAAGGGCGCAACTTAAGGAGGCAAACGGTGTGCTTATATGTACACCAGAGTATGGGAACGGTGTGCCAGGCGTTTTGAAAAATGCCTTGGACTGGATTGTATCCTCAGGTGAGTTTATGAATAAACCTACAGCGGTAATCAGTGCGTCACCATCGCCTATGGGCGGTGATAAAGCGTATGATTCACTTTTACTTACCCTTAAAATGATGAATGCTGTGATTGTAGAAAGTGGAACGATGATGATACCGCACATCGGTTTAAAATTAACTACAGAAGGAGTTATTTCAGATCCTGAGACGAAGGAAGAATTACTATCTTTGCTAAAGGCTCTAGAGCAAGCTTGCCATTAATCGGCATGACCTACAATGATGGAATATCACACTAAAGAATCTTAAACTCAACAAAACTGATATTAAAAACGATCAAACGTATTTACTAAATACTTCTAAAAGTAGAGAATTGGGGTTAACTATGGATTTTCAAAAAGACTTACAAAAGTATGCAGAACTGATTATTAAAGTAGGGGTAAACATACAGCCGGGACAGGTTCTTTATATTGAATCCCCATTGGAATCGGTTGAATTCACACGTATTGTTGTACGTAAAGCATACGAAGCAGGATCAAAGTATGTTCAGGTAAACTGGGACGATGAGGGCATCACACGTTCTCGCTTTGAATCAGCTTATGACGACTCCTTTGATTATTATCCAAAATGGAAAGCATCTGAAATGGAACAAATCGCCGAGTCTGGTGGAGCTATCCTTAACCTTGTGAGTCCAAATCCCGTTTTATTCGAAGGCATTGATCCAAACAAAATTGCTAAAGCTAGACGAGCAGCGGCTTCTGCAAGACAAAATTACTTAGGCTACATCCGGTCAAATAAAATTAGCTGGTGCTTAATTAACGTACCAACAAGAGCTTGGGTTGATAAGGTCTTTTTTGATTTACCAGCCGAAGAACGAATGGCTGCGATGTGGGAAAGTATTTTCTACATGAACCGTGTTGATAAGGAAGATCCCATTATCTCTTGGAATGAACATATCCGTTCATTGAAGTCAATTTCAGACAAATTGAACGATAAACGATACAAAAAACTACATTATAGCGCTCCTGGTACAAACTTGACTGTAGAACTTATCCAAGATCATGTATGGACAGGAGGGGGAAGTATAAATCAAGCTGGTAATCGTTTTGTAGCTAACATGCCAACTGAAGAAGTGTTCACAATGCCATTACGCGGGGGGACCAATGGAACGGTTAAGAGCACGATGCCTTTGAATTTAAACGGTAATCTAATCGAGGATTTCTCTTTAACATTTGAAAATGGAAAGGTAACTCACTTTACTGCTGAAAAGGGTTATGATGCCCTGAAAACTTTATTCGAGACTGACGAAGGAGCCCGATACCTTGGTGAAGTGGCTCTCGTTCCCCATCGTTCACCTATCTCAGATATGAACAGGATCTTTTATAATATTGGTCTAGATGAGAACGCTTCCTGCCATTTTGCTTTAGGAAATGCATATCCATTTAACTTAGAAGGAGGAATAGAGCTGTCGAAAGAAGATTTAATTAGTCGAGGAGTGAACATGAGTATGATTCATGTGGATTTTATGATTGGATCTTCGGAGCTTGATATCGATGGAGAACTTCCGGATGGAACAATAGAATCCCTATTCCGTAAAGGGAACTGGGCTTAGGATTAATAATAGAAACATAGACGAAAGGGTACGTTTCCCGTAAACAGCCTTTGTACGCCAATTACTCTAGAAAAGTGCAGGATTGTGGAATAAAGAGGTATTGGGAGGACTTTGTGAGAAAAAAGATTTTAATAATTTTACTTATATTTGTATTTATTATGGGGATTTCGTCATTAGGTCCATTTAATATAATTTCCAAATTTAACGAGAAAGGTGCTCTAAAAGATTTTATTTCTTCAGATAACACTTTTAAAGAATTAGAAGTTCTTGATATTGATTATAGAGGTTCTGATACTTACTTTGTACAAACCCAAGATGGAAAAAATGTAAAAAACTTTATTATTATGAGATATGACTCTTCAATAATGAATGGTCATTGGAAGGTTTTTGAAGAAACTTCTAAAGAAAAATACTATTAAGGTTTGTTATTCCACGATCGGGTGCTTTTCTTCAAGAAGGAGAAGTACACTTTTTTATTGAACTTATTTAACAAACGTAACCTTTAATTATTTTAAGATTTGAAAAATGTGAATTGGAGGAACTAAATATGACTCATTCCACATTAGAAATGTACAATTTTCATGTATGGGCAAATGATGTAATCATTGAGCGATTAAAAGAACTTCCTGAAGAAATTTATCACAAGGAAATTCAAAGTGGCTTCTCTTCAGTTTCACAAATTTTGACGCACATTTATCTCACAGATTATGCTTGGTTTGAAATTATCCAAGGTAAAAGTATGAATGAGGCAATGGAAACTACAAATCAATTGAAAAAAGAGGTGGAATTAAAGAGTTTAAATGAAATGAAAGAGATATTTCTAAATCTATCCGAAAGATACAAAATACTTCTGAACAGTCAAAATGATATGGACGTGTTGCTAATAGTTGATAATCCGTATGCTGGGCAACTTGAAACTTCTATATCTGAAACTTTAATACACGTTGTCACACACGGTTCATACCACCGTGGCAATATAGCAACTATGTTGCGGCAAATGGGTCACACCTCTGTTATGCAAGATTATGGACTTTATCTATATTCCAAAGAAAGAAAAATAAATGTTGGACGAGCTAGTAAGCATTCATAAACTTGGGAGGAAAATGAATGGTAAGCAATGAAGACAAATAACAATGACAAGAGCCTAAGAAGAGTCATGAATTCACGTGTTCTTAACAGAACACTATTAGCCCGACAGTTTCTTATAAAGCGGTCTAACATGTTAATTCCAGATGTGCTAGAACATCTTATTGGAATGCAATCACAATCACCTACATCTCCCTATGTAAGTTTGTGGAGCAGAACAGACAATTTTGTACATGAATCATTGTCTCAGTTATTGTTAAATCGCCAAGCTGTCCGTATAGCTCTTATGCGTTCAACTATATTTCTTGTCACTAAGCGTGATTGTATGGTGATTCGACCACTTGTGCAGCCTGTAATGGATCGGACTTTAAGGGCTAATTTCGGTCAAAAACTAATGGGTCTGGATTATGAAAAACTTTCTAAATTCAGTAGAAATCTGGTAGAAAGTCAACCTCGTACATTAAATGATCTCGGGAAACTTTTGAAAGAAAAATGGTTTGATAAAGAACCTGCTGCTCTTGCTGCAGCAGCCCGCAACTTGATACCATTGGTTCAGATTCCTCCCCGAGGTATTTGGGGAGCCAAAGGCAAAGCCCTGCATACTTCAGCAGAGCACTGGTTCAGTCAATCGCTTAGCACCAATTACAGTATAGAAACACTGATTTTACGCTACTTAAAGGCTTTCGGTCCAGCGACAATATCTGATATACAGATTTGGTCGGGCTTTACCCAAATTCATGAAGTGATTGAGAAAATCAAACCTCATCTGGAAATATTTTTTGACGAAGATGGAAATGAATTGCTTGATGTCCCTAATGCAGAATTTCCGGATGTCGACACTCCAGTTCCAGTTCGGTTTTTAGCTGAGTTCGATAATATATTACTTTCGCATAAGAATCGGGCTAGGATTATAGCTGATGAATATCGAAGTCGAGTCTTTACAGTAAATGGTATTATAAAAGCCACTTTTCTAATTGACGGCTTCGTCTATGGGCTTTGGAGGATTAAGAGTCAAAGAAATTCCACAACGCTTATTATTGAGCCTTTTAAGCCATTGTCCCAGATTGAAAAAGATGAACTGGTTTTTGAAGGAACTAAATTACTTGATTTTGCTGCTGGGGATTCAAAGGTTAAGGACATTCAATTTTTGGCGCCAATCTAAAAGATTAAACCTACTTTGGTGTGTTTGTATGGAAAATGAGAAATTCGCCTTTCAGCACTTCTTATTCAATTAAGGGCAACTAGAACTTCCGGCTAACCTTATATTACGTTCGGGTGCTTTAAGAGAATTAGGTTATAAGAAGACGACCAGACATAAATCTGGTCGTTTTGATGCTGTTTACATATCTAATTGTGTTATTTTATCTGTTCTTAATAGTAAGATATGTGATTTAAACAACTAGAAGTACTGTTATTCAACAATCGGGTGCTTTTATTCAAAAGCATCCTTTACTTTATTTTTGACTAGTTTTTAGATTGTTGAATAAACAGTGTTTGGCTTTTCCTTTCCATGCCAATACTAGAATAGAATTTTAATTGGTTCATGGAGTGTGAGGTCAAATGTTACTTTCGAACGCGTGGGAGAAGTACCAGCTTGATAAAAAGATAGAAGGGTATTCATTAATCACATTAAAAACGTATTCGTATCAGTATAATTTGTTACTTCGGTATTTTGGAGACATTGATATGAATGAAGTAGCTACCGATCAGTTAAAAGCTTATTTAATCGACAAAGGAGAGCATTTAAAACCATCAAGCTTAGGGCATCGAGTTAGGTTTATTCGCTCTTTTTTCAAATGGACTCATGATGAAGGTTTTATTAATCAGAACCCTGCAGCAAAATTGAAAGAACCAAAGCTCGGAAAGAGAATTCCTAAATTCCTAACTGAACTTGAAATTGAACATTTAAGAGAATCTTGTCAAAACACTATGGAAAATGCTTTATTTGAGTTCTTTTACTCAACAGGTTGTCGTATTGGTGAAGTAGTAAAATTAAACCGTAATGATATTAAATTTATAACAAACTCTGTTATTGTACACGGAAAAGGTGATAAAGAACGTGAAGTTTACTTTAATACTCGGTGCTCTTTATGGTTAAAAAGGTATCTGGATTCAAGAGACGATACAGACCCATGTTTGTTTATCACAGATAGGAAACCTAGAAGAAGGATGAGTATTGATCTCATAAGGTACATCATAAAGCGTATATCTAGTCGTGCTATAATCAGGAAAAGTATTCATCCCCACCAATTACGTCATAGCTACGCTACTAATATGATCAATAATGGAGCACCTCTTGAAGTAATACAGAGTTTATTAGGGCATGAGAAAAGCGAAACAACAAAAATATACGCTCAATTTAGTGGGAAGCAAAGACAGGATTTTTATAGTAGATATTTCTAAAGTGCGTTTTAGTAGACGTACTTTTTTTATTGAATTTAGGATTGAGTTAATTGATATAATTTGAAATAATTGGTATTAAGCAATCGGGGCAGTTTAGTTGAAGAATTAAAATAACATTAAAAACACAAATACACCGTACTAATTACGGTGCTTTTTTGTGTGCTTTTTAACTTGTAATTTCCCTAACTTTTTAAAGTGTTGTAAATCCAAACAGACTCCGCTATGCTGTGGCAGCCTTGTTATCTTAGTCCACATAATGGTCAAATAACTCATTTTGAAAGAAAGCATTTAACAAAGGTAATAAGTAAAAGGAGCCCATCATATTTTAAATAAGGTATTTCCGTATTAATGGTTAGGAAAATGAATGAAAAGAGGTGAAATATGGGTTCACATAATCTCCTGAAAGACTTAGTTATGCGAGGGCAAACCCGAAAAAAGAAAGCAAATATAATTCAAATTGAAAATCCAAATAAAATTGTTGAGAGTTGTTTCGAAGAAATCGGAGGAATTGAACAGTGGATAACTATACGAGGTGAGGATTATAATAATCCAATCCTGTTATTTATTCACGGGGGACCCGGTAGTACCTATTCCATTTTCACCCCTTTGTTGCGTTCGTGGGAGAAGTTCTTTACAGTTGTCCAGTGGGATCAAAGAGGTGCTGGAAAGACTTTTCGGAAAAATGGTAAAGAAGCTTGTGGAGCAATCACATTCGAAAGACTTACTCAAGATGGTATTGAAGTGGCAGAATATTTGTGTAAGATAATCGGTCAACCAAAGGTGATCTTGATTGGCAGCTCTGTTGGTAGTTTGATTGGTTTAATGATGGCAAAACAAAGACCAGACCTTTTTTGGGCATATGTAAGCACTGACCAGAATGCCCCCGATCTTAAAGGACGTTTATATACATTAACACTGGATGCCCTTAAAAAAGGAGGTGTCTCAAAAGGTGTTAAATTTGTTGAAAGGATGGGACCAAATCCTTCTGATTGGACCCGAAAAGATTATGAAAAAAAGAATCGGTTTCTTGTTAAAGCTATTAGAGGTGTTCCTAATATGGTTACTGATTTAATATTGCCTTCATTAGTTTCTTCCCCTGATCATACAGTAAATGATATAGTTGATTATTTGAAAGGGATGTCATTTTCCCTTGATCACCTTTACAAAGAATTAGTTCCCTTTGACTTTAATAAGATAGGAAGAAGTTTTGAATTACCATTCTTTATTTTTCAAGGGGATTCAGATATTATAACTCCCACCGAATTAGCAAAAGACTATTTTGATGATATATTAGCACCTTACAAGGAATTTGTTTCAATCAAAAACGCAGGTCATTTAGCCTGTTTTGCTCAACCTAATCAGTTTCTTGGAGAACTTACTGAAAGGGTGCTACCACTAATTATCACCTAAATATTAATTACTAATGAGTTAGGGTTATCCAATTCTTGTGAATCTGGTAGTCATTATGCCGTCGTTGTTTTTAAAAAGTATGAATAAATATGTGTAAATGCCAGCGATTTATGTATAATACTAAGGCTGCTTCGGCAGTTTCTTTTTTTGGTTACAGCAAGTTTGTGAAAAAATGTACTTAAACAAACGGGTGCGTTAGCTGAAGATCGGAGCTGTCTTTAAGGCGGCTTTTTCTTATGGAACTAAAGTGGCAGGTTTGTTGAATATGCAAGATGAATAATTGTACTCAAACTAATGGATGTAAGTGTCCTATATATGCTTTTTATCTCTGATTTTTTTGTAATGGATACCCTGACTTCTTCCAGACATATAAGACTCCTTGTTTGAAGGACGTAAAGGTCTTCGCACCAATAAAAATTTGATCCCTAACAATAGATTGGGCAAGCTCGGGTTTGATTCCGACATAGATAGGTTCTACACCCATTAAGCAAAGTGCAGTTTGCATCTGTTGCAGGCGAGATGCGGTTTCAGGCTTAAGTCCTTCGTTAACCCCTGATAAATCAAAAAGGACGTCATTAATTTGATGATTGGCACAGTATTTTAATACTTTGCTCTCAATATGATTTATTCGGTCTTCCGTGATTTTCCCGAGAAGGGGAACAAGGACAGAAGTATCATTAGCAAGTGGAATAATAGGGCTTTCTAATTCCTTAATTTGTTCGTTTCTTTCCTGGATGGCGTTGTCAAATTCGGTAAGGTCTTTCCAAGTAAGAATATAACCCAGCTTTTCCCCTGCTTCAGAGGTTAAGGTGTTGACTACGATATTGGATTTAAATCGTTGAAATAAAGTTATAGTAGTGGAATGAGGAAAGTACCCATTTTTCATATATTCCAACGATTTTTGACTATGAAATCTAGAGATGTTTTGCCCTATAAAATCTTCTGGGTTATCAATATTGACAAAAGGTCCAATTACTTTAAGGAGTTCTTTGGCAGATTGGTTAATCCATACGATTTCATAGTCAGCATTGGTAATTAATATATTTTCACCAACCTTATCAAGTAGCGTTGGAATGTTTGTTTGACTAAAAAGTTCAATAGTTATGGCAAACCTCTCCTTAAATCATTATAGAACAAGTATAATTGAGACAATAAAGTATTACAATATTCAAAATTCAAGCAAATATTAATACAATATACTTTAATAATTTTTGGTGATACAAATCACTTGTGCAGCAAATCCTGAGAAATGATTTTGCTTTTAAACTAAAAGGGCAGGATTGTTTAATAAGAGTTTGGAAATAAAGGACCTCTTTCAAGTGGTTGAACCAACCTTTTTTAATCCAAATGTAAATCTATTAGTAATCTGGCGTAGTTTCTCTTCAGACCCATTGTAAACTATTAAAGACATATTACTATATATGAAGGCAAGTCCCGCATTTTCTTCAACAACTAAATCATTCGAAATACAGATTGTGAATAATTACACTTAAAAGACCGAATCGTCTTAGTATACCCTACGCGTTTTGCTGTCGTATATTCTATATGTAATATAAAGAAGGACGTTTATAAGGTAGAAGGGGATAATAAATTATACCTTTTGGGGGAAGTATTCCGTTTTCTTCCCTATGTCCATCACTTCTGTAAGACCGGATACGTCAAATAATCGGTGGACACGATCCGTCAACCCTCTTAGCTTTAGCGTACTGTCGTTCTTTTTCAAGGACTTAAGAACTTTAATGAAAATACCCAACCCCGTGTTGTCCATGAAGTCAATTTGTTGAAGATCGATAATAATGTCTTTCCTTTTTTCTTCTGATAGTGGTATAAGTACTTCTTTTAACTTTGGTGCAGTATAGACATCAATTTCTCCATTCAATACTAAATAATGTGCATCGTTTAATTGTTCATGTTTAATTTTAAGATTCATCCGTTTTTCCTCCCAAGAGTAGAATTGGCCAGAAAATTCATCCTTAACTTTATATAGTGTATTAGCGTAGGTTATATGTAGGGACGACGAATTGGCTTTTGTTATTTTTTATAGACATTCACATCAGCAATTCCACATGATCGATAAAACAGAATATAAAAAATACATACTATCTAATCCCCCATTTAATGGTTAACAGGATGATCCTCCTAAAGTTCAACAAAGTGGACGGACTTGTTAGTTATGAAAGTGAAAAGAAATTTGGAATCAAAAAAGAAAGAAGGGGATCAATGGTGTTCTTCAAATCACAATTAGTACAAAAATACCCTCGAATTGTTAAGAAGAACGAGACCATTTTATAAAGTTGGGTATGTTTACACAAACCCGTTCTTAATATAAATCTGCTCTGACAAGTTTTGCAAAGCTAGCCAGTACCTCAAGCACGAACAAATCATTTTCACCTTTTCCTTAAGGAGATCTTAAATGCAGTCTGTACTTGGGATGATTTTATTATTTCATAATAATTTATTTATAGGTACTGGGTTAATTTGTCGTAAAAGTACTAGTTTTGACGATCTTGGTCTTATCCTAAAATACCGTACAAAAAAGCGGGCTACTACCGAATTCAATATTTGGTCGTGTGGATGTGTTCCTAGATCTGCACCACTAGGGATTTTACAAAATTGAAGGCACTGATGAAGATGGAACGATGTCAATTTTCATTTATTAAGTACGTTATGAAAGTGTTCATTAATTAAATTCGAGATGGAAGGTTCAATCGGATAAAGTCTAAAAGGCCTTGGTATATAAGGTACATACCAAGGTCTTTTTTTTGTTTGAATTTGATCCGTGCAACCTCTTTATTCAAGAATCGGGCCAGATTGCGGAGTAATATCTACAATTTAACCCATTAATTAGAAGATGAAATAGTGTAAGATAAATGGTGGTGAACCTTATCATAAGTAAGTGAGGTTTTTTTGGCACAACAGTCGGTGGTACCCCTGCCTCACACTGGAAATCCTTTCTTGTTATTTCGCTAGTTTCTACATTTGCTTTAGATCCAAAGTTGAATCATCTCCAAACCAAAATATAATTTAACATAGCATTTGTTAAAAAAGCTAGACAAAAAAGGAGAATGGATGTTTATATATGAGTAGATAAAAAATTTGGATTTTTGGAGACTGCTTAATTATGACTGATTTAGTAAAATTGCCGAAAGCTGCTGTCTTTGGGGCTGCAAATGGAGTGATGTTCATGACTTTTTTTGGAGCACTTTGGGCTTCCATTGGTATTATTGGTTCACACGGACTTGGAGCTCCATGGTTACTTGTTCTTTCGGGTGTTGTGACATTAATCTTACTCATTGGAGCCATATCGCTTTTTGGTAAAGCTCGTAACATGAACAATGCTGTTACACCGGAAGAGAGGGAACAATGGAAAAAAATAAATCGGAAATTTGGTTTGATCTTTGGTCTAGAAGGTCTTGCAATCTTTATTGCAAGTGTGATTTGTAACATAATCAACCATTTTGAAGTCTTTTTCCCTATTATGGCTATTATTGTCGGTATTCATTTTTTTCCTTTAGCTAAATTGTTTCGAGAAAATTTTTATTATGGTACAGGTGTAGTGCTCTGTATTTTAGGCATTATTACTTTCTTATTACCAATGAATGCCACTGTTAGCAATGTATCTCTAATTGCGACGTCTACTTTTATCGGTTTTGGCTCTGCTTTGACGCTATGGGTGACAGGTCTGAGAATCTGGATAACCATACTAAAACAATTGAAACAAATATAAAAAAGAGCGATGAGATGACGGGTTTAGTCTAAGATGTTTTAACAATGTTAAACCCATTCTCGCGGATCAATCGAGTAAGTTGACTATTATTGGAATGAACTCTCAAAAGAAGGAAATGGATTTTATCGAGAAGCAAGTGCTTGGTTGGTAGATAAATACGGGATATGGTGGCAAATCATAACATCTGAACTAACAAATATGATGAGAGATACAAAGAGCATACAGCACACAATTGAAGAATTTAAAAAAACTGAATTGATTAATGTTAAACAAATTAAGGCAAATCTTGATAATAAGATGTGAACATTTGTGTGGAGAACGATCTTCAAGAATAGGGCGCATTTCTTTAATAAGGAATGCGTCTAGTTTCATATAAGGGTGCGTTAGTTGAATACAAAAATAAAAACGAGCTTGAGATTCAAGCTCGTTTCACTTCTTAATCATCCCATACCTCGTCCATCAGGTCTTCAATTTCTTTTCTTAGTTTCTCTGTTTCTTCTTTATTAATAACAATTTCATTGTCTTTAAAATAAATAACGTCGCCTGCTTTTGCCTGTTTTGGGAGCAAGGTGCGAAGGATGTCTTTGGTTTCATTGCCGATCTCGATGACAGCATACTCACCTTCAAAGCGGTCAATAATCCCCTTAACCTTCTTCATTACTTTTTCTCCGTTTTTAGCAGCGTCAACAGCACCTATAGACGACGATCCACCGTCACATCTGGGAAGATTATCTGGAAGAAGCTAACCACCTTCGATATATGCACAGCGTAAAGAAACGATTGAACGGGTATTCACCGATGCAAAAGAAAAGCATGGTATGCGATGGACGAAGCTTCGAGGGCTTAAAAAAGTTTCCGCACACGCGATGCTTACTTTCGCTGCCATGAACCCTAAAAAACTGGCAAACTGGACATGGCGAGGGCCATATCCAGCCTAATATAGGCTAGGATTTCTTTAAAAAGCACATAAAAAATGGACAAAGCCCTTCTCAAAAAAAATTGAGAAGGGCTTTGTCTACGTTCTGGAAGATCGAGCATAAGCTCGGTCTTTTTGATTGTCACGACGTTTACAGCTTTACATAAGCGACTGGACAAAGACCTACGCTTCCGTTATCAATGTGGATTTCCAACCTCTTTTATAAATATGTTTGGCAGAAGGAGAAACAATAATGGATTGATGTGGGCGTTGGGCGTCTGTTTTAAGTCTTGCAATTAGTGTGGCTGTTTATGGATTAAGAAGAAATCAAAACAGAAAGATACAGAATCCTGTTCAAAACTTAATGAATATTTTTCCCATGGGAAAAAGTGTCCAAAAACCGAATATCGCTGGATTAACAGAGTTTGCGAAGGAATTAATTCCTAGTAAAAATCCATTTACCAACAAATAGCCTTTATTCCTAAATGCCCACGATTAGGTGGGTATTTTTAATATACGATTGTAAATCATAATAGAAATAAAATTTAACCATTATTTCGCTGCCATACGTTCAGTATATAAACTTATACTTACCCTTAAATAAAAAATTCGACATAAAAAATTCAATAACCAAATTGGTTGCGGGTATATTATAAATGTCTTTTATAAAGATTAAACAAACCGGTGAACATACTTATTTTGATGGATGAACCACGAGCTACATTTACTTTGTAGGCAATGAAAGGGGGCTTAAAAATTTTATTTGTAAATTAAAATATTTAAATAAATAAAAATGGAATATTACAGAAAGGATGGTGTGAACATGAAAATGAGCAACAAATTAATCTTAGGTTTTACCGTTTCTTCCATTGTTGGTAAAGTTATGGAGGCTTTAAACAATAAAGATAATGTGACCCCAAATACAACAACTACGTTTAATTTGAACATTGATAAACCTATTGTGGATCATTCAGCTTATATCCATCATTTCGCTTCCGTAATTGGCAGTGTTAGCATAGGTGAGAATGTGTTTGTAGGTCCGTTTTCATCCTTAAGGGGAGATGAGGGGTTAAGGATCCATATTGGAAATGGAACCAATGTACAGGATGGGGTAGTGCTGCATGGGTTAAAAAATTATGAATATCAAGGTGTGTTGGCCAATCATTCAACTTTTAAAGAAAATCAGCCTTACTCAATCTATATAGGTGATCAGGTTACGTTAGCACCGCAGTGCCAAGTACATGGACCTGCCAGGATCGATAATAAAGTGCTTATTGGCATGCAATGTTTAGTCTTTGATTCTTACGTAGAGGAAAACGTGGTATTAGAACCAGCTTCAAAGGTAATAGGAGTGAAAGTTCCTCGAAACCGATACGTTACAGCAGGAAAGGTAGTCACTAGTCAAGACGAAGCAGATCAGTTGCCAAAGATCACATCACAATACCAATATTATGATTTTAATCAGAAAATGATTTCAGACTATAAAGAACTTGTAGACGGATACAAAAGGGATGATCAATGAAATGTTGGAGTGGGTAAAAGAAATTGTTGTATTATACGGAAGAATTATCACCCTCGTTCCTTTTTTATTGATTACAGCATTATTTATAGGGAAACGTTCTATTAGTGAAATACCTGTGTTTGACTTTTTAATCATCATTACACTTGCTGTCGTTGCTGGAGTGGATATATCCAACCCGAACATCAGCCATTTAAATACTACGATCGCCATTTCGGCTATTGCCTTTCTGCAAAGAGTCATATCGACTTTAATAATAAAAAATAGACGAATCGGTAAATTGATTACATTTGAGCCAACAATAGTCATACAAAACGGGACCATGCTTGTGGGAAATTTAAAGCGTATCCGCTATTCCTTAGACAACATTCTTCAGATGCTCAGAGAAAAGGATATATTTAATCTAACAGATGTGGAACTTGCAATAGTAGAAGCAAATGGAAATTTAACCGTTTATAAAAAAGCGAACAAATCTTTTGTTACGATAGAGGATTTAGAAATTAAAAAGAAACATGAAGGCATATCCTACCCTGTCATCTTGGAGGGAAAAATTGATTCTACTGTTCTTAACCAGTTAAACTTAAATGAAAAATGGTTAATAAATCAATTACAAAAGAAAGGAATCAAAGAATTGGATAGCATTTTTTTCGCTTCGATTAATGATAATCACGAACTGCATTTCTCATTTGTCAATGAGGTTACGAAAGCTACTCACCGAATCGTACATTAAGGATTAAGAAGGTAGATGTTTTTTTTATAAAGGAAATATTTTGCTGAACGGGGACACGGCGGATGCCACGCTTAGACGTATGCATGATTTTTTTAATAAGGTAGAAAGTTTCCCAAAACCAGTCATCGCCTGTATTAATGGAAAAGCATTGGGCGGAGGTAATGAGCTGCAGATGGCCTGTCATCTGGCAATTGCTTCTGAGTCCGCAGAATTGGGGCTTCCTGAAGTCCGGCTAGGAATTATGCCCGGATATGGCGGGACACAGCGACTTCCGAGGTTAATAGTTCAACGGCGGGCATTAGAGCTCATGTTAGGCGGCGACCGAATTTCTGCACAAAAGGCGCTTGAACTGGGTCTTGTTAATCGTGTTGTCCCACAGGAACAACTCTTGGATGAAGCGATTAATTGGGGGCGGCAGGCCCACCTTTGGCCATCAAAGGCATTTTAGATGCCGTGGTCAGAGGTGGCAGTAGTGTCCTGAATGAGGGTCTAGAGATCGAGCGCGAAAATGTAAAGACAGTGATGACTTCAGAAGACGCCGTAGAGGGAGTCACAGCATTCTTTTCAAAGAAGCAACCTTCCTTTAAGGGACGCTAAAAAGAAAAAGCCGTGTAACTTTTGATGATCTAGGTTACAGTTTTGAATTAGTGAATGGATAATAAAATATATTTTGCGGTAAATAACACAAGTACCTGGAAAACAAACCTTACCTTTTAAGGCTTTGTTTGTTCTCAATTGAAAAATTAATTAACGTTTTATTTCTCCTTGTTAAACGAATTTAACGTTTAACGTTCTTTATAAAATAATATTCAAATGGATTGCCCACCAAACTTCCCACATTTTACCCACCTGTATATCAACTTTGGTCCATTTAATAACACACTTATTTTTCAAAATATTGATTTCATGGGGTTTTATCTCTTAAAACTACTTATAAAATCTCATAGTATAAGTTCCGTACACAAGTTCATATTTGGGAAGCCTAACCGTAGAATTAATAAAGATTTTGACAACAAAGAAACAGAGTTATCTCCATGTGCCGATAGAATTTGAAAAACCTTAAAAAGCTTTGAAAAGTAAATTCGAAAAACGTTAAATCAACGTTTTTACAAACCTATGACACAGTATGAAAAATTCAATTAACCAAGTTCGAGATGGAAGGTTCAATCGGATAAATAACGAAAAGCCTTGGTATATAAGGAATATACCAAGGTTTTTTTATGTTTAAATTAGCCGCGTGCCGATTTCGTGCCGATTCAGATTTAAATATGAGACCTTTTATGTTTTATTCCAGAAACGGGCCAGATTGTGGAATAAGGGGATTTACAAAAATTAGTTAAAAATATGCGTAATTTAAAACCAGAGCAGGTTTTTTAACGAAAAATGTAGAAATAAGACCATAAAAAATTACCCTTATATAGTCCAAAAATTTGGACTATATAAGATGGTGTATGATTGGATTTATTACTTGTCGTTTCCTCTAATGATTGAAGGATAATAGATTATCAGCAGCAGAAAAGAAAGTTCGTAATTATTCAAATGATGAAACGTTGTTAATTGCCCGTAACTGCCTCTAGTCATGTGCGGTGGGCTAACCTTATTACAGTAATGGGCAACTATCTGATATTTATTATCTGAATATTACGATATATTAACAATGCCTAACGTTGATTTATCGGCCGAAGTGAAACACAATGAGAGGTTTGGTGAAATGAAATGAGCAAAAAGCCACCTGAAATGGCATGGGTTGAAGAATTGCATCCGGAGCTAACCGCCTACTGCTACAGAATGTTGGGGTGTGTATTTGACGCTGAAGATGCTGTGCAAGATACAATGCTTCGAGCTTGGAAGGGTTGGGACAGTTTTCGCAATGAATCTTCTCCCAGGACCTGGATCTATCGAATCGCTACCAACGTATGTTTGGATAAGGTAAGAGGATCGAAACGCCGAGTAATACCAATAGACTTCTCAGAACCGGTGTCGACCGTACGGGTGCCCACGGAAACATTGCCTTTGACGGATTGGATCTGGCCAGTACCCGACAACGTGATTGATCCAGTTGATGTGACAATTCGGAAAGATACCATTCGTCTAGCATTTATAGCTGCTTTACAAACACTGCCGCCACGCCAGCGTGCAGTACTTATTTTACAAGATGTGTACCGATGGTCAGCCAGTCAAACCGCGAGAGTATTAGAAACGTCAATTACCTCAGTCAATAGCGCGCTACAGCGAGCAAGGCGGACACTTAATCGTGCTAACTTGAAATCGGAAGCACTGAATGATGTTGATGCGGAAGTGAATCAGGGGTTGATTGACCGGTATGTCGATGCTTTTGAACGCTCTGATATTGATGCGCTTATAGAACTTTTTCATGAGGACGGAAGCATATCGATGCCGCCTTTCGTCATATGGATCAGTGGTCGTGCGAATCTTGCCGCATTTTATGAACTAACTCGGTCTCACTGTGCAGGCTCACGATTGTTGCCAACCAGAGTCAATGGTACAGTTGCCCTTGCTCAGTATGCTCGAGGTCAATCGAATGAACAACTAGCACCGTGGGGTATCCATGTGCCCGAGATTCGTGATAATAGGATAATCCATGTACATACCTTCATCCATCCCGCAATATACTCCCGACTAGGGCTGCCAACTAAGCTAGACTTAACTATTTGATTGTAGTAGATCAAATTAAAAATACATCTATTGGACCGATGATTTTCCAGTCGTCCGTTCGTCTATATAAGTGTAAGCATCAATCGATGCAGTATTTGGTCAAAAAATCGACGAGGAGAGAATTTCAATGAAAATTTGCACGATGCAGTACGAATGGATAAGGTGAACGAGGGAAGTGTTGTTACGATACTGCGAATTATTCAATTGCGACAGGTTCGCGCATACCAATCCAAAATGAATGAAGATTAGAAAAGGAGATTAGGAATGAACACATTCACAGACCAATATGCCCTTGTTAAGCGTACAAGAGAAGCGTTGTTTACTTACTGTGAGTCGATACCATACGAAGATTATGTGCATGGACTTGATGAGTTTGCAGGGGCCTCTATGCACTATTTACTAATCCATGTAGCTTATTGCTATAGGTATTGGATTGGTGTTCAAGGCTTACAATTAGCTGAGTTTAAATCAGCAATTCATAACGAAAACGAGATTCAATTAGTTTTTCGTGAGATTGATACATTAGTCGAACGGTTCATTGACAAATACCAAGACAGATGGAAGGTTCCATTAATCGTAAAAATTCCGTTCCAAGATGAGCTTGAACCAAGAACTCCACTCTACATGTTTACGCACACCATCACACATGAATTTCACCACAAAGGCCAGATTGTATCAATAGGTCGACACCTCGGACATATACCTCCCGTTACTGATTTGAGGGCATAACGTAAGAGCTATTCAATCAGCGAGGAGCTCAGTCGAATGAACAATTAGTACCGTGGGGTATCCATGTGCCCGAGATTCGTGATAATAGGATAATCCATGTACATACCTTCATCGATCCCGCACTATATACTCTCCTTAAACTGCCTACGAATCTAGACTTAACTATCTGTTTGTAATGGTACATGTCGAAAAAACAAGGGGTGGACCGTTGATTTTCTAATCGCCTGTTCGTCTATATAGTGTAAGCATTAATAGATGAGTCAAATAAAAAGGAGGAATCAAAAATGTTACTTAGGAACAAAAACGCCGTGATTTATGGTGCAGGAGGCGCAATCGGAGGTGCCGTTGCCCGTGCATTCGCCGAAGAAGGGGCAAAGGTCTTTCTTGCGGGTCGGACTCTTACAAGACTTAATGTGGTAGCAAAGGAGATTACTGACCGTGGAGGAGAAGTTGAGACCGCTCAAGTCGATGCTCTGGATGAGGAGGCGGTAGAAAGCCACCTTTCCCAAGTAATAAACAAAGTCGGGAGTATAGATGTCACCTTCAATCTTATTGGACTCGGCGAAACTCAGGGGGCTCCACTCGTCGACATGGAACAGGGCCGATTTGTAAACCCAATCGTTACAGCCATGCAAACGCATTTCATTACTGCCACCGCAGCAGCACGACACATGGCTAAGCAGAAGGCGGGAGTTATCCTGGCTCTAACTGCCCAAGCCGCCCGTAAACCTTATCGAGATGTAGGTGGTTTCGGGGTTGCGGGAGCAGCGATCGAGGGCTTTTGTCGTCAACTGGCCATTGAGGTTGGACCGCTGGGTATCCGTGTCGTCTGTCTTCGTTCAGCTGGCTCCTCGGATGCACCCGGTGTTGATGAGGTATTCCATCGACATGCGGAAAATGCTGGTATTACCCGTGAAGGGTTTGAGGCAGGTATCGCTGAAAAAACACTGCTAAAGCGGTTGCCAAGACTTGCAGAAGTAGCGAATGCTGCAGTCCTTATGGCCTCCGATCGTGCAAGCGCAATTACAGGCGCCGTGGCCAATGTGACCTGCGGAGAAATTGTAGATTGAAGAATACGTATACAGCTAGTACTAATGCATGTAGAAATTAAATAATTAGCTACATATCAAAAAAGTGTAAAAGTTTTAGATTTGAGTTAGTTCATACAAAGAAGGAATTAAATTGAGAGAACATAGACTGATCAATACTTATAAAAACGAGCTTCAAAATTACTCTTTAGAACAGCTAAGATATAAATCTGAAGAAGAGGTTTGGTCTATTGGGCAAATGTATGACCATTTAATCCTGGTTTCCCATTCTTATTTAGATAATATGGAAACATGTTCCACCTTGAATGAGGTACAACATCTTGGGAAAACGGAGTTTGCTGAGAAATTATTTAAGTTTGGGTTTCCACCGGTTAAATTTAAATTACCAGATGAACTAAATACTCCACCTAATAATTCAGATAGCAAGGACGTGCTTACGAGCAGAATTGATCAAGTAATTCTAAGGTTGAACCAATGGGAATCTAAAGTGGATGATATAAACCCAAATTATAAAATCGAGCATATCTCGTTCGGCTGGCTGAATGCAAGGGAATGGTATGATTTAGTTGAATTGCATTTTCATCATCACTTGCGCCAAAAAGAGGAGTTAGAACAAAGCTTTTTAAGTGACGGGTGTGTAAATTGAAGATATTTTGTTGTCTCGGAGAGGGGATTGAAAGAGTTTAATCTTCCGCAATCGGGAGCATTTCTCTAAGCATGAGAAATGCTCTTTTTTATGGAAGAATGTAGCCGGTAGCCGTTAACAGCGCCTTGTAAAGGGCCAGAGACGATAGTTCGTTCGAAACATCGTTCTGAAGAATATAGCTTGAAGGATCTCGAGCCTGATCAAGAATTGCTCCCACGGTATGTGGAAGCATTTGCAAAATTTGATATCCATGCACTGGGGACCTTGTTTCATGAAGAAGACCATATGTCCATGCCGCCTTTCCCAATGTCGGTACGCAAGGACGATTTGTTTCATGTTTATACGCTTGCGCTGGCATTGCGACGGATCACGGTTTTTACCAACTACGGTGAATGGCGAATATCCCACTCTCGCTCAATATATGCCGAGCAGCGACAAAACAGCCTGGCCCCATAGGCCTTTCCGTCATTGTCACGAAAGACAAGAGAATCTTTCACATCCAAAATTTCATTAAAGCAAAATTATTTTTCAGATTGGGGCTTCCTGAACAATTAGACCGAAGAATTTTGCAATCGGATTTCGTTTAAATAAATGAGAATAAAAAACAATATTCGAGTGAGGTCATTCAAAATGGAAACCATTAAGGAGAATGAAAATGAGAAAAGTAGTTGTATCTGAGTTTGTATCGTTGGATGGCGTCATGGAGAATCCTCAGTGGACGGTACAATTCCGTAGTGAGGAAACAAAACAATTCAAATTCGATGAACTTAAAGCAAGCGACGCTCTTCTGCTTGGACGCGAAACGTATGTTGATTTTGCAGCGGCTTGGCCAAATTTGATCGAGCAAGAAGGGGAATATGGCCGGATGATGAACGATTACCGCAAGCACGTGATTTCAACTACCCTGGAGAAAATGGAATGGAACAATTCATCGCTGATTAAGGGCAATATCACTGAGGAAATATCCAAGCTGAAGCAGCAGCCTGGTAAGGATATCTTGGTATTTGGCAGCTGCACGCTCGTTCAAACGCTGATGCAGCTTGACCTCATCGACGAATATCGTCTTCAGGGTTTTCCCTGTTAAGCTTGGAAAAGGAAAACGTCTCTTTGGAGAAGGGATCGATAAGAAAGCGCTGAAACTGGCGGAAACAAAGACATTCGGTTCAGGTGTCAGGTGTCGTTGTTCTCACGTATCTTCCGGAAAGATAAGATTGATCAGGAAATCAACATCCATATGGCTAAATAAGATAAGGAGGAGCCTTTTGGGTTCCTTCGTACTAAACTTTTCCTCCGATACTGCCTGCTTCGTCGAGTCTTTGCTGTTCACGTCAATCCATACGTAACTTTTAGTTTAAATATAAATGAAAGATTACCACTGGAAGGAGTTCTCAAAACGTTAATTATTAACGTTTTAAGGCTCTCAACTTTTTTGGTTGAGGGTCTTTTTTATTCACCAACACTTTAAAAAATCGTTGGATATGGAAAAATGTATGGGGTGTGTACGTATACATAACGTTCATTTTGAAAACACTTTTGAATAAATTTATAAATAATAAATAAAATTTAGATAACAAATGAATGGAGGTAAATATGTGTCTTATAACCCCTGGTTCACAAATGAAAAAGTAAACGATGAACAGAAAAAGTGCTTTTTGTGTAATGGGTGGGATAAATATATTTATGAAGTTCAAAATAAAAAAAATAAAAATAAAATTAGTATTTGTTTTCAGTGCTATCATAAAATTAATCAAAATGAATTATTTGATAAATTAGACGATTAATTGAAGAAAAATATGGAAATTTGTCTGTGACTTGCTACAATAGTAGTAAGGTTTTTTTTATGGGGAAATGGGGGAACTGAAGTGAAAAAATTATATGGAAATCCTGTTGGATCGTCTTGGCGAAAATGGGATTTACACATCCACTCTAAACATTCAAAAGAAACTTCAGCCAAACTTTCAGTTGAAGATATTTTTAAGAAAGCAATTGAGAAAGAAATTTCGGTAATAGCAATCACTGACCACTCGAATGTGGAAGCGCTGGATGAAGCATGGAAATTGTATGAGTCAACGTTTGAAAAAGATGGAAAAACATATAATTATAATGATTATATAAATTTTATCCCAGGAATGGAGCTAAAAACTGACAAAGGAAATAAACCGATTCATCTTATAGCTCTGTTTCCACAATACATACAAAAAGATGGCTATCAGGAGAAAGTTGATACAGCCTTTTTAAAGTCTGAATTTCTAAGTAAACTCTCATGTACAGATAGTAATATACGTGCTGCAGGAGAGGGGAATTATGATAAAGGTTTGTTGTCGATAAATGTTAACTTTGAGACTGCTTGTGATTTGGCAAGAGAAATGGGTGGTATTACTGTTGTACATAACGGCTCGAAATCGAATGGTTTTGATGGGGGATTAACTCATTCTCAGCTTAATCCTTCTGAAGATGAAATTTTAAACACTTTTAATTATTTAAAAACTAATTTAATGACAAAGTATATTGACGTTTGCGAACTACCTTCTTTAAGTAAATCTAATCTAAAGAGTAAAGAGTTTTATTTGGAGGTATTTAACAAACCTTGTATACACTGCTCTGATTCACATTCAGAATATACTGGAGAAAAGTACACATTTATTAAAGCAGATCCAACTTTCGAAGGATTAAAGCAAATAATATTTGAGCCGAAAAATAGAGTTCATTTAGGAGGAAGCGTTCCTATAGATCCTATTTATCGAATTGATAAGGTGACTATTGATTTTCCACAAGAAACAAGGTTAGGAGAGGAGGAGTTTTGTTTAACTGGCAGTAACGAGTTATACTTCAGTCCTAATTTAACTTGTATCATTGGGGGAAGAGGCAGTGGAAAGAGTACCGTTCTTAACCTTATTCACGAGAAGCTTCTACCTTTACAAAACCGTTTTTTTGAAAAACATACTTTATCCATGGATGGGGATAAAAAGCTCAAAGATTATGTCAAAATTGATGATGATGATGATGAAAAGTATATTGAGTTTCTAAGTCAAAATGAAATTGAAGAATTTGCTTTAGATCATGGGAAATTTACCAAGGCTATCTTTTCAAGATTAAATAAACTAGATGAATCAAATGAATTGGAGGAACACTCTGAAACACTCTCTCTTCATCTAAACCGAATTGAAGAAATCATTAAGTATCAACAAAATCTTTCGGCATTGAAAAAGAAAAAAGCGGATTGTTCAAAGGAGCTGATTACTAACAAGAAACTGGTTTCTTCTCTTGAAGATAACCGTTACACTTCAATTACAAAGAACATTCAATCAATTGATGAAGAATTACAGACTATCTCTTCCTCTAAAAAGCGGCTAAGTAACATCGTTAAAGATTTAGAGACAGTATTAAAAAAATATAACACTAATGTTAAAACTTTAAATCTATATGATGAGCACTATAAGAGCATTATAGGCATTATTTCACAGAAGTTCATGGATATTAAAACAAAAGATAGTTATGAACGGATTAAACAACACGAAAGTTCATTGGAAAGACAATTAACACATGCTCGTAAAGAATTAAGTGATTTCCTAGAAGAAAGAGGTTTATCGGGAGAAAACTTAAAGGACATATCAGAAGCTAATCAAAATATTAATCGATTTAGTCGATTAATCAAAGGCATTGAAGAAGACACAATGGTTATAGCAAATGAAATTAGAGAATTTCAGCACAATGAGGAACTCCAAATAAAGTATGAAGAAAAAATCTCAGAAATGCTAACTATGCTGAATCAAAGTTTATTAAAACTAAATGAACATGTAAAGACCATTGAATTAAAATATCAGTTTAATGATGAGATGGCGAACAGTATCTTTTTAGAAAGAGTTAAGGAAAAGTTTACTACAAATGAAATGTTCAATAGCCTAAGAACAAACGATATTAAAAAGTACCTTTTTTGTTGTGATCCTAAGGAAGTTTCGGAACAAAAAAAGTTCCTTGAAGCATTAGCCAAAGTTGGTAACAAAACAAAAACTTACAAATCACTATACCAAGTTTTCTCAGATGAAAGTAATTTTGAGGTATACAAACTGTTAATAGCAAAAGTCTATTCTGACGTTGAACAGTTTAAGATGATAAAGGTGTATTATGACGGAAAGCCTTTAGAAAATACATCTTTTGGGCAAAGATGTACGGCAGCCATAGTGGTACTTTTACTACTAGGAAACAATCCCATTATTATTGATGAGCCTGAAGCACATCTTGATAGTAGTTTAATTGCTGATTATCTAGTTGAAATGATAAAAGAAAGTAAATTAAAACGACAAATCATCTTTGCCACTCATAATGCAAATTTTGTAATCAATGGAGATGCAGAATTAATTCATTTTCTAGGCATAGGTGAAGATAGAAAAACAACCTTTTCCCACTTAACTATTGAAAATACAAAATACAGGAAAAATTTATTGCGATTAGAAGGTGGCCAGAGAGCATTTGAACAAAGGGAAAAAAGGTATCAATTTAAATAAACGTTAAAAATGAACCCTCCATCACAAATGGGGGGGCGTGCTAAGCAGGTAATGGTAATGCTAGCATAAATGCATCATCTTTCCATAATTTGATTCCTGTGAGTGTTTCTAACAAGCTTCTCCTCTGAGTTTCTTTTCCTAAATCTTTTGTTTTGTTTAATTCAGTCTTTTCAGTTTGAGGAGTCATCTTCTGCGTTACCTCCAATTGCTTATACTATCTCTTTATTTTACCATGCACTTAAAGGTAAATGAGAAGGACTTAGAGTATAATTAAGTTTATATAATACTATTTAGAAGAAAAAAATCCTTTGCTGCGATGAGCAGAGGATTTTGGTTCTAGTTGGATCCGGAAAAGCAAAATGTTGAAGGTTATACAATTTCAGATCCACTCATAAGTTTAGAGATTCCATTTGAAACTCTTACCAGCCTTACATGACCTACTAAAACCTTATGAAAATAAGAAATTAAAATATCCGAAATTTTCTCCACCAAAAAAAGGAATTTTTGGAATGGCACATGAAAGAGAAATTTAATAAGTAATAATCTGGAGTTGTTATATTTATCTCTTGAGTTAGGAATTTATTATTGGTTTTTCAAATGAATTTATAATTCAATGAAAGTGTCATAACCTAAGAATTATGGTACATAAACAGTATTTATTAGGATGTGGATATAACTATTTATATATAACTGGTAAAATTTGAATAAAAATAGATTGAGGGGTTTTGAATGGAGAGAGAACAATTAGTTGAAAAAATAATAGATTTAGGAATGAATCCTGATAATCTAACAAGTGATAACATGAATAAATTAATTGAAATGCAGATCAAAGGTGAATTCGGTAAAGATGTTTTTAAAGAATTTGTAAAAGAAAACAATACAACGTATAAAACCTTTGTTGATGGATTAGGCAATATTACTAAAATACATGAGTCTGCAAGTGATACATACTCACAAACGCTAAAATGGCTTGTCGAAGATTTAAGGAAAGAATCTGAAAAAGCAACTACTTTTGAGGAAAAAGAGAGAATTGATAAAAAAATAGATGATATACTTAATCGATTACAAAAAGAATCCAAAGATAATAAAGAACACGGACTTAAGTTTGGAAGATTAGTGGCTGGTGTTGCCGTTGTAGGTATAGGTGCTGGTCTCTTTGTTTTTACAAAGAATCCAGAATTACTAAAAAAAGGTACTCAGATGATTGCCCAAAAGTCTGTTAAACAAATAGTAAAATAATCAGATTAATCTTCCTTGAAATGCCGATTAAATTCGGCTTTTTTTATATTTTTTGAGTGTCATAACTTAGGAGTTTTGATGCTGTTTTTCTATTGCAGTATTATCAAGGCTTTGAAGGGAGTCATAACTTAGCGTCAAAAGTATATATTAGTGAGTTTATTTTCTTAACTAACGATTTAAATATTTGAAGAAGTGAAAGTGATATAAATTTATGTAATCTATTATCGGTTTAGAATTAACTCAGGTGAGCCTTACCATAAGTAAATGAGGTTTTTTCTGAAAAACAGCTACAGCACCATTCCAGTTAATGTGGAAGGTGCTGTTTTATTAGATGAACATTTGTTGACTACCAAAAATCAAACAACATTTCACAAGCAAAACAACACATTAATCAAGCAATCAATCAAATAAAACAAAACACTTTTCCATGTGTTTTTTCCGATTGATGTGGTGATCGTCCTTAGAAAATCTATGGAGGAATAGTTATGATAAGGATTATACAGAATGCCTTTAGCCGATATGATAAACTGGTGATCTACCTCTTAAAGTGAAAAATGTAATTAATAAGGTGGTAGAAGCTGCGATTGAAATTTCGATTTAAGAAATATCAAATGTATTAATGATTTGTCAGAAACTTAAAATCGATAGATTATTTACCAATTAGTCTATTGAACAATAAAATATTTACTAATATTTTTGGAGGGATAAAATGACAATTGCAGTTATGTACAAATTAGACAATAAAGCAGTATTTATTAATGACTTTCGAGTAACTAATTCTGGTTTATCTGGAATCCAACAAGTAGATGCGATGAATAAATTCAGAAAAATTAACAACAATATGGCTATTTTTTTAGCAGGAAACGTCAATCATTGGAAAATGGCTTTAGAGGCTATAGAAAATATAAAGGAAGATATAACCATTGATAACGTTCTTGATTCTGAAGGGCCTTTAAAGATTGCTTTACAGTCATGTTTAGAGATTATACCCGGTCAATCAAATCAAATTTTGGGGGCTATTGGTGTTTTAGTTGAGCCAAATACAAAAAAAAATATTACTTTTCAAATTCGAGGAGAAGCAGGTTTGGGTTGCAATGTTTATGAAGTACCAAATAATACCTGTTTAGTAATTGGATCGGGAAGCAGTATCCCTGATATTCAAAATCGTATTCAGCGTGTTGCTGTAAATCTTACTAAAGATAATAAATATAATTTATTTGAACTAGCCAACAGTTTAAGGGCTGAATTGAAGTTGATCTTCAAACTTTGTGGAGCATCCTCTTTTAGAAAACTAGGGGTTTCTCCTGTCTTTGCAATTTCTATATTAGAATCTTCCGCATTTCAAATGTGCGGTGAAGAGATCAAAGGCTCATTTTATTCTTCGACAAATGAAATGAGTAGAGAGCACCATTATACATATAACATGGAAGATGGATCTCCAATATTATTCGATCATATCTCGAAAAAAAAGGTCCAAATCAAAGATATTTATGATTATTCCCCTGCAACTCCTTCTAATCTTTTTGACCCTGAGAATCTAACCATTGGCTTCGATCCTACTGTTGCTTTTAATGGAGATAATAACATGTATATAATCAACCAATGGGTGCACAGAAGTATGAAAGATCTAGATCTTATGTATAAAGGGGTTAATAGTTTAAGTGATCTTTTCTCTATAGACAGAGTTGTTTATAGAGTTGAAAATTTTAGATATAATGGAGAGATCTTATGTAATCCGAATTATATAAAACTAGCAGAGGATTTTCTTGAGGACATACCTTTATCAGAAGCAGAAAAGTATAATAATATAGGTTATCATAACTTGATATTAAAGAAAGATACTAAAGAGGAAAATTTCGGGAATTTGATTAAGCTAAATGTTTATAACCATCAATGGCTTCGAAATCAAATAGAAAATTACTTTGAATTATTTAAAGATTGAGGGGACTTAGCAGATCTCAGCTAAGGAAGATGGGAAAGAGATTGGATTAACTAAATTAAACATCATGGAGGTAAAATTCTTAAAATTTATTGAACAGCACCCTGATTATGAACTATATAAAAGTGATACAGTTGGTAGAACTCTTATCATTTGCATACACAATTGTTCGAAACTGTATTATACGAACGTCTTCTTTTAATTTAAAAATACTTTTAAAGGATGATAGTTTCTAGAAAACCGTTCACATCACTGCCCCCCATCATATCGATTTAAAGGTGAATATGAAATGGATGTTCAAGAATCACTAAAAGAAAAATGTTTAGTTGGAAAAGAGTTGCTGAAAGGGTTAATACGTATCTACCCAAAGTCTAAATCATTGAATGATATTTGATTTATGAAAGGTCTGTTAAATATAAAGCCTGGTGGCAAAACCAATCATATTGCCACCAATTACATCTGTTTAAATCCTACATAGAAAAAATATTAGCCTATTAAATCAAAGTTTTCCAACTAGATCTGTTATAATCCGATTCGCTCTTCCTCCTTGACAGGGAAGATTCGGGGGGCAAGTCCCCCACAGGCATCCTCAAGCACTTAAAAAAGTACTTTTTAAATGCTTGGGGTCACATTTTGGTAAAATACCATACTTCTTTATATTCATAATGAATTTATGGCTGATGTCCTACAGCTTCATTTAATGATTCCTTTAGGTGAAAAAAGCTTTATTTCATCTATATTAATCCCATATAATAGAAAAAATAGGTAAAATTACACTGTGAAGGGGAAGTTAAATAGATTTCTTGAAAAATGTAAAATGGTTTATAGAAGATATGCATGATGCTAACAAAGAGCTAGTCTCAGGAGTAAGAGAAGTCGGGAAAGAGTTTAGGACAGATATGAAAGATTTAGTAAAGGAACATAATCCTACTATGGGTAAAGCAATTTAAGGTATCGATAGATTAGTACAAACGGTGGGAAACGTAATAAACTCTGCCCCTAAACCTCATACAACAGTTCCTGATATGAAGAACATTCTTAGAGATATGAAGGAACTGTGGAGAGAAGATGACTTAGAATTAGCTGACCATCTTAGCGTCACAGGGGGAGTAAGATTTCCTGGATATTCTCACCATGCCATTTATCTTGGAGATGACCAAGTAATCCATTACCAAAATGGTGAAGTTAGGGTAGATAGTTTAGATGCCTTTAGAAGAGGTGGAGAATTAAGAGTAAGTGATAGTGTATGTACTTATTCAAAAGAAATTATTATAAGTAGAGCATACTCAAGAATTGGTGAGTCAAATTATAATTTGCTTTTTAACAACTGCGAACATTTTGTAAACTGGTGTAGAAGTGGTAGCAGTACTACACACGGTATTTAAGATATATATCTAAAACTAAAAAAGCAGCCTAATTTATATTATGGCTGCCTTTATCTGGCTGGATGAAATGAATTATTGTTCTCCTCACTACAAAAGGATTATTCTATTAATATAGAAAGTTGGAGATAAAAGGTTTAATTGAATCATGCCTGATCCCCATACCAAAATTATTCTCAGGATATAATACAATAGTACCTCCAGAAATTAGTAGATGAATTTTATCCCTTATCAGTTTGTTTAAGCTTCCTCGATGATATAGTTAAGGAAGGTAGAATATTGGACCAAAATCACGACCAAAATCGGACCAAAATAATTTAAAAAGAAATGAAATATTTTAAAAACCAAATATGATAAACGCTGATTTTATAGCGATTTGAATATATTTTGAAAAGAAAAAAAAGGGTGAGATATGTTCCGCACTCAAGTTCACCCTTGGGAACGCGAACAATATATGAGCTTGTATTAAAACCTGTAAACCCTTGACACTATTAGTGTTGAGTTTTTTTTATTTGTTTGAAAAGTAAGAATTGCCCACCTAATTGCCCACTAT
Source organism: Fictibacillus sp. FJAT-27399 (assembly GCF_001510655.1). GTDB lineage: Bacteria > Bacillota > Bacilli > Bacillales > Fictibacillaceae > Fictibacillus_C > Fictibacillus_C marinisediminis. The sequence goes on from NZ_LMVC01000001.1 coordinate 621,716, forward strand.
TTGCCCAAACTTTTCTCGAAAATTTTTTGTGTGGATTAAGTCAATATTCCTTGCTGGTAAGATTATTCTATTGAAAATTGAAACATAAAGGCTTATGAGTTATAGCTTAATGGGTATATTTGAGGAACCTTTCTTTATGATGTGAGGGTACTTCTTTTATTAATGGTCGACTTCTTTTATGAACGTGTTACAAATTAGGAGAAAACCTATCGGATTTTAGGTTTTTGCTTTATTATAAATACTGTCAATAATTATAAAATGGAGGGAACAAATGAAATCAACTGGTATTGTTCGGAATGTAGATGAATTAGGACGTATTGTTGTACCAATCGAATTAAGAAGAACTCAGGATCTTCAAATAAAAGATCCTGTCGAAATCTTTGTTGAGGGAGAACAAATCATTCTAAAAAAATATACAGCCTATAATGCATGTATGGTAACTGGGGAGGTATTAAATGACAATATCTCACTTGCTAACGGAAAAATCACGTTAAGTCGTGAAGAAACAATGAAACTTATAATAGAATTAAAAGATAAACTACAAATCGCATAATCTCGAAAATAAAATGCTTAAGACAGAACTTTACAAATAAAAGAATCGACCTTGCCTCTGGTTGCAACTACGGAACGTATGGAAGACCAAAACCGCAAACAATAAAGAACCCATTGGGTTGGGATGAGGATAAGGTTAGAAGTGACAGGTACAAAAAATTTCAAATTTAAATGAAATTACTGCATTGCTTGAAGAAAAAGAAAACGAGAAAGATAAACTTCTTACGAGTGTTGAAGATTGAGGTCATTTATTTGACCTCTTTTTGTTTGCATATTTTTTTATTGAGAATACTATATATTTACAATCATCCTCTAAAGGAGAATAGGTATGCAAAATAATAAAAAGAGTAAAGTAGTTAACCTTTTCCCTAAAATTAAAAAAATGATTATAACAAAGAAATAATAGAATTCAAGAAAACAATCGATTCTTATTTGAAGGAAAAGACAAGGAGTAATATTAGAAATAATTTGAATTAAATATTACTCAAAAATGAATAAAATAAGTAGGACTCTAATGAGTCTTTTTTTTGTTGACTTAACGTCCCATAAGGGTAGACTCTATTGGTTTTTAATTTAGAAACGGTGGAATAAGGGAATAGGACATCCCATTTACGAATACCAAAATGGTTTCTGTGATTCAGGAAAAAGTGATGAATTCATAAAATAAGGTGATGCATTTTGAAAGAAGATAATTAATTAAAAACGTTTTAATAAATAGTGAAGTATTGATTCAATAAAAGTAATAAATGATTTTACGAATATTTTATAACCATTTTATTAAAAATTTGGTAAAATATAGATTGATATATCCATGCAAGAATGGAATCTATATGTCTTAAAAATTTGGATTCATGATTGTATTAAGCAAAATAATAGTTTGACCGGCAACAACATGATCGACAACATAGCTGATCACTTCCTTATAGATGAAGAAGCAGAACAATAACGTCTGCAGCTGAGTTCGATTGGAAGGTTGATGTGATTGTCTCTGTTAGCGGTAAGGTTGGTACTTTTCATGGATATAAAAATTACAATATGAGGTGAAATTATGTCAAAAAGATTACCTATGCTATGGCCATTGCAACCACACACAGCAGCAAAACATCAACTTTTAAGAAAGTACCTACAGGTTTGGATGAGAGTAATGACACTTGGAATTAATCACAATAAACCTGCCATTTTTATAGATGGTTTTTCTGGGCCTGGAGAATATGAAGGCGGAGAAGATGGTTCACCAGTAATTATTCTAAAAGAAGCTGTAGAATACATGAAGCAATTCCCTAGTCATAAACCACAACTCCGTTTTATTTTTATTGAACAAAACGCAGAACGATTTAATAATCTCAAAGGAAAAGTTTGCGAGTTGTTCAATGACAATTATCATACAATTAACTCACCTTATTCGCCTTCACAATACAACAACATAATAATTTATTTTTACAACCATTCGTTCATTGATACAATAAACCATTTATTAGACCATATGGATGGTAGGATGGCCCCAACCTTTGCATTTATTGATCCTTTCGGTTTTAAAGATACGCCTTATGAGATTATCGAAAGGTTTAACAAAAATAGTGGATCAGAAATTTTTGTTAATTTTATGTATGAAGATATCAATAGATTTCTTAAACTCCCATCATTACAGGAACACTATCATAAATTGTTTGGTACAGATAGATGGCTTGATATGTTAAAAAATATGAATGATTATACACCAGAAAAGAGACGGTATTTTCTGCACTCTTTATATCAGGAACAGTTAAAAAAAGCTGGTTACAAATATGTAATTTCATTTGAATTGAAAAATGAAAAAAATGCAACAGAATATTTTCTTTACTATGGTACTAGTCATATTCGTGGTTTAGAAAAAATGAAAGATGCTATGTGGTCAGTAGATAGATCTGGTGCATATACCTTTAGTGATTATGAAGCAAATAAAAGTCAACTTAAATTTATTGAATTCGATGAACCAGATTTAAATGTTTTGGCTGATGAACTATTTAATGAGTATAGTGGTAAAGAAGTTCTTACAAATGAGTTGAAGGATTTTGTTATAACTGATACTATCTTCCGGAAATCTGTTCATTCAACTGCAGCATTAAAATTATTAGAAGATAAAGGTTTAATAACAGTAAAAAATAGGAGTAGACCTTATAGTTATCCACCAAATTCAATAATAGTTTTTAATTAGTCGAACATTTGTTCCGGTTCGTCGGATATGGTATAATTTTCTTAATAAAGGAGGGATTATACTTATGGCTGGTTCTTCAAGCATTGAATGGACAGAAGCTACTTGGAATCCCGTTACAGGTTGTACAAAAGTGTCAGAAGGTTGTCGTAATTGTTATGCTCACCGGATGGCGAAAAGACTTCATGCCATGGGAAACCACCGCTATGTTAACGGATTTAACGTTACATTACATCATGATTTAATCATAAAACCTTTAGAATGGAAAAAACCTAAAAGAATTTTTGTGAATTCTATGTCTGATCTTTTTCATAAAGATGTTCCGGATTCTTTCATTTATTCTGTATTCGAGACAATGGTTAAAGCTTCTCATCATACTTTTCAGGTTTTAACGAAAAGAAGTGAGCGATTAGCGGAGTTAGGACAGGAACTACCTTGGGCACCTAACATATGGATTGGTGTAAGCGTCGAGGACGAAAGAGTAGTTGACCGTATTAAAGACTTAAGAAAAGTTCCAGCTGATGTACGTTTTCTTTCTTGTGAACCTTTAATCGGTCCTTTAAACTATTTAAAATTAAATGGTATTCATTGGGTAATTGTTGGTGGCGAATCAGGGCCAGGTTCAAGACCGATGAACGAAGAATGGGTTACGTCCATTCGTGATCAGTGTAAAGATCAAAATACTGCCTTTTTCTTTAAACAGTGGGGTGGTGTTCAAAAACATAGGTTCGGTCGTCAACTTGAAGGAAAAACCTATGATGAATATCCTGAAGTTGCGGTTATATAAGAGACCTTTTAAAGGTCTTTTCTTTTGGTTTTTTTTGTATCGCTATAATTTATGTAAGTGATAGTAATAATTAACCATTATGGAGAAGAATCAAGTTTCTACTATTAAATATAACTACATCTAGAAGTTTTAGAGAGTGCTCGATATAGTGTCGAAGGATATATCCCTGTTTCAGGCTGAATCTCTTTTACGGTCATCTCTTGTGATTTATATAGTATGATGGCTTGTCTTAACTTTTGAGCGTTGGCTTTTGGTCTTCCTCCTTTTCGTCCCCGAGCTCGTGTAGCATAAAGTCCAGCCAACGTTCTTTCTCGAATGATGTCCCATTCAAACTCAGCAAGAACCGAAAGCATACCAAACATTGCTTTACCTGCAGGTGTACTCGTATCGAAATTATCCTGAAGACTTACAAACTCTATGTTTCTCCCTTTCAACTGATCGGCGATCTCGATCAGCCTCTTGGTGGATCTGGCCAACCGATCCAGTTTATAGACTACGAACTTATCCCCAGCTCGTAACATCCTTAATGCTTGGATCAATTCTGGTCGATCATCTTTGGGACCTGACATCTTTTCGTCGTATCCTTGAAAAAACGGAACCAGCGGAAAAAACGTTAAAAATGACATACGAACCAATTGAACAACTCGTACGAAACCGCTTATCTTTTGACCAAAACTCGACACAGCTACGTTCAGGTTATCGTACGGCAGAAGAGTTTGCGTCTCTTTATCCATTCATTCCGTACCAAGTAGACCTGCTGCAAAAGGTATTTAACAAAATCAGGATTCATGGTGAAGGTGGTACGAACATTAAAAACCTATGGCTTTCAATATAATCTGTTATTAAGATTTTTTGGCGATATTAATATGAATGAATTTACAACAGAAAAACTCAAAAGCTATTTAATTGAAGTGGGAGAACATTTAAAACCGTCTAGTCTAGGGCATCGGGTTCGTTGTATTCGATCACTTTTCAAATGGACATATGATGAAGGTTTCATTTCCAAGAATCCAGCTACTAAATTAAAGGAACCGAAGATGGGCAAAAGAATCCCAAAATTCCTTTCAGAACTTGAAATAGAACATCTTAGGGAAGCGTGCCATATCCCCATGGAAAATGCATTATTTGAATTTATTTATTCTACCGGTTGTCGTAAGTTGTAAAACTCAATCGAGATGATACTTTCTTCTCCACAAATTCTGTTATTGTACATGGAAAAGGTGATAAGGAAAGAGAAGTGTACTTCAATACTCGCCGCTCTTTTTGGCTAAATAGATACTTAGACGAAAGAGACGATGAGGATCCATGCCTGTTTATCACCGAAAGAAGACCCAAAAGACGTATGAGTATCGACCTTATGAGATATATCATTAAGCGTATTTCAAGTCGTGCGGGAATAAAAAAGAGTATTCATCGCATCAATTACGACATAGTTATGCGACTCACATGATCAACAACGGAGCACCTCTTGAAGTAATTCAAAGCTTACTTGGTCATGAGCAAGAGTGAGACTACAAAAATATATGCGCAGCTTAGCGGAAAGTTAAGACATGATTTTTATAGTAAATATTTTTGAAAGCTACTAAAAATAATATTTAATCGAAATCGATTACGCATAGATAAATGCGTGTCTTTTTGTATCGGGCCATATTCTTGCATAATTCTTGTGAATAGGGCGGCTATTTTTATATCTAAATAAGGCGAATGGGATCAGAATAAATCCTAAGCACACAGGGAGATTATTTACCATAGGCTAAAGGAGTGAACATTCTTTATATTTTTGTACCGTTCTGCTATAATAAATACTACAATTGTAAAAGTAGGAGAGTTATCATGAAGGAGATTCCACAAATATCAGAAGCAGAATATGAAGTGATGAAGGTTATATGGAACTATGAGCCGATTTCGACTCCTGATGTAGTGGAGAAATTATCGAATAAGAGTGATTGGAAGCCAAATACCATTCACACCATGTTGGCACGCCTTGTTAAGAAAAAGGCTTTGCATGCAAGAAAAGATGGGCGAGTGTTTATATATACTTCACTGGTTGAAAAGCACGATTATGTTGAGCAAAAAAGTAAATCCTTTCTGCAGCAGTTTTTCGGCGGTACGTTAAATTCAATGGTCTTAAATTTTATTGAAAATGATCAGCTATCGAACGAAGAAATATCGGAGTTAAAGAAAATATTGTCCATGAGGGATAAGAAAGAAGGGGAGAAATAATGGATACCATTCTGCTGCGGATTTTAGTAAGTACAATCGTGGTATCCCTCCTTATTTTCATCATTCTGTTAATCAAAAAGCTATTAAACAATCATATGACAGTAAAAGCACATTATCATATTTGGTATTTTCTTTGCATTCCAATCCTTGCTGCCTTTTTACCTTGGAATTATTTTCGCCTTAAAGAAGGAGCTGACTATTTTAAAAGCTTACTTTTTTTTCATAGAGAAGCGCCATTGAAGAGTGAAAGGATTAATGGAGTGGCTGCCTCTCAGGCGCCAAACAGCGATTTATTACATGATTTCACGATATCGGTAAACAAGTCAACGCCCGATTTCGTCTACCATACATTTTTTACAGTTTGGGTCATTGGAGTGGTTCTTTTTGTTGGGGCTGCTGTTTATTCAAACTATCAAATCTATCAAATCAAAAAGTCGGCTGTGGCTGTTCATAACCAAAAGGTAAACAAACTATTAGAAGTGTGCAAAGAGATGGTTGGGGTGAAAAGAAACATAAAGTTGAGGGAGACCTCTCTTATTTCCTCGCCGATCACGTTCGGGATTTTTCAGCCCTTTATTTTTTTACCAAGCAAAACGACAGAAACGTTCTCGTTAAATGAATTAAAATACGTGTTATTGCACGAGCTGCACCATCATAAAAGCAAAGATCTGTTCGTGAATTACGTCATGTGGCTGTTTCAGATTATTTATTGGTTTAACCCGGTCGTCTGGTATGCTTTAAAAAGGATTCGAATGGATCGGGAATTGGCCTGTGATGCATCCGTTTTAAACCTCTTGGATGAGAGCGGATATATCGAATATGGGTATACCATCATTCGTTTTGCAGATAAAAAATATAATCGGCCCCTTGAACAGTATGCTCCAGGTATAGGTGGGACAAAAAAACAAATCAATCAAAGAATCCAGTGCATTGCAAGTTACTCTAGAGATTCTCTATTATTGAAATGGAAAAGCAAGGTCATCTGTGCTGTTTTAGGAATTGTTGTGCTATTCCTTGCTCCAATCACCACCGTTATTTCCACACCAAATGATGTGTATCAGTTTAGCGGGAAGAATGCAGTCTATGAAGATCTAAGCTCCTATTTTAAGGGCTCCAAGGGCAGCTTTGTTTTATATGATCCCTCTAAAAACCAATATCAAATATATAATCGAGAGATGAGTGAACAGAGGATTTCTCCTGATAGTACCTATAAAATATATTCTGCCTTATTTGCATTGGAATCTAAAGTGGTTTCCCCGAATAACAATAAACAGGTTTGGGACGGGAAAATTTATCCCTTTCCAGAATGGAATCAAAATCAAAATTTAACGACTGCTTTAAGCCGTTCCGTGAATTGGTATTTCCAGAATACCGATCGAGAGGTAGGGAGAAAGCCGCTGCAAGATTATTTTCACAAGATAAAATACGGGAATGAGGATCTTTCAGGGAATTTGGATAGTTACTGGATGGAATCTTCCCTAAAAATATCACCCATTGAACAAGTCCAATTATTATACCAATTAGAAGAAAATAAATGGGGTTTTAAAGCGGATAATATCAAAGCGGTAAAAAAGGCCATTTTAATAGACGTGCAAAAGAATGGGCGGTTGTATGGTAAAACGGGAACCGGTATGGTTAATGGGAAAAATGTAAATGGCTGGTTTATTGGCTTTGTCGATAAAGGTGATGATCGTTTTTATTTTGCCATTAATATTCAAAATAAGGATGGTCAAGCCCAGGGAAGTAAGGCAGCGGAGATAGCCAAGCAGATCCTGCATTATAAAAAGATATATTAATAATTAAATCCCAGAAAGGATTACCCTTCCTTTTTGGGACTTTCCGGGATAAAATACTACAATTGTAGTATTTATAACTGCCTTTTACACAAAATCCTAAAACGAATAGGCTGATGTGTTTTGAAGAGAAAAATCCAAAAGAAAATAAAGTAAAAAACCCAATCCGATGAAGACTGAATGGTCCCTTTTTTATGGTCTTTGTTCATTTTTCTATCCTGATTTTCCGACTTGGCCTGAGTTTGCCATTGCAGTTATTTTGCCAAATGCCTATCGCGATGGTTATGCTCAGCCGCACAGTGCAGCTAATATCATCAGTCAGAGGGTTTTTCAGGCATATTTTGACCTTAATGAAAAAGGACAGTCAACTACAAAATAAGATTGACATCTTTTTATTACAAGTGTAGTATTATACACGTAATCAAATACTACATATGTAGTATTATGCAAAATCTAATATTACACATGTAATCAATATTGATGAAAGGAGGAAATTCTTCTCCAGCATTTCGGGGAAGCATAAGGTTATGAAAAAGTGATATTGAATACGATAAATAAGCTGTAAACGGAATAAATTTTTCGTTGCAAAAATAATGAATTTGAATCCGCAAGTAATACACAATTTTTTAGAATCTGCTGGTTAATAGCCGATTGGTGTTATCAAAACATAATGATTAAACCCGCTTATTCTATTTTCAGGACATCTATTATGAATAGAAAGAGGTTAAGATTTTGAGGAAAACACATAATATTTTCAGTATGCATAATTTTATATTTACCATGCTTGTGCTAGTGGTTGTAATTGTACCTCTTGCAGGCTGGTCGATGACCACCGATAACCCTTCTGACAAGCCAGGAAAGGGCGTCACGAAAACACCAGCATCCCATATACACCGAGAGTTTGCAGATCTCGAGAGCAAATTTGACGCCCGGCTCGGAGTCTACGCTATCGATACAGGTACAGATCGGATTGTCTCCTATCGGCCTAATGAGCGGTTCGCTTACGCATCTACTTACAAAGCTCTAGCCGCAGGTGCATTGCTGCAGCATTACTCAATTGATAAACTCGACGAGTTAGTCAAATACACCAGCGAGGACATCGTTTCGTATTCACCCGTAACACAGCTTCACGTAGATACCGGGATGACTCTTCGGGAAGTTATTGAGGCTGCTGTTCGATATAGCGACAACACCGCAGGGAACCTTTTATTAGAGAAGCTGGGAGGCCCTACGGGATTTGAAACTGCACTGAGGCAGATTGGCGATAACGTTACCCAAGTTGATCGCTACGAGACGGATTTGAACTCAGCTATTCCTGGAGATAAACGGGACACAAGCACACCAAAAGCACTTGTTACCAGCCTCCAGGCTTTCGCGGTCAGCGACTTGCTCCCTACTGAAAAACGTACGATCCTGACGGATTGGATGCGGGGAAATACCACTGGAGATGCATTGATACGGGCTGGTGCACCAACAGATTGGGAAGTCGATGATAAGAGCGGGGCAGGAAGCTATGGAACACGGAATGACATTGCGATTGTTTGGCCGCCGAATCGAGCTCCCATTGTCATCGCAGTTCTATCGAGCCGCGATGCACAGAATGCCACCTATGACAATAACTTAATCGCAGAAGCTGCAGAGGTTGCACTTAACGCTCTTAAGTGAACAGATAAGTAAATTTACTCATCACAATTCTAAATTGCATCAGTGAACATGCTTATCATTCAGTAATCATATACAATCATTAGAAAGATTAGTCTTTTTTTAGGCTGTGGCTGTAAATAATTACTAGTGTAGATGTTTATTTGTGGATTTGCTTTTATACGGTAATCCATCATTAGGCGGGGGTGGAGTTTATGCAGAAATAAAATCCCATCATGTAATTGGATTTGGGTGCAGAGACTAAAATGATAAAGGACTTAATGTGAAAAACTAGTTCAACTAACTGGTGCTATAGTTAAATTACTGAGGATTATTTGCAGCTCTTTCATATTTTCAATCTTCCACAATCGGGCGCTTTAGTTGAAGATCCAGAGGGCAAATAACAGCTCTTTTTTTTATTCTATAATAGGGTGCGATTGCGGAATAAAGTGATCGCTCCGCAGAATGAAGAAAAGGGCATCATTCATCTGAAAAATGGTCCTTAGCCCTTTGGTGAATTTTATAAGGAGACTTATATTTATTTGCAAGTTCATTCATAATAAAAAGTCTAGGTTGTTACCTCTTCGAACTTGGATAGAAATACCCTTCCTTGTTAACAGGAAGATCCCTAGAGTGATGGACCAAAATCTCGACCAAAAAATGACCAAAATTATTTAAAAAGATAAGATATATTTTGAAAACTTTAAAATTAAATTTGCTGATTTTATAGCATTTTGAGCATATTTTAATAAAGGAAAAAAGGGTGAGATATGTTCCGCACACAAGTTCACCCTTGGGAACGCGAACAATATATGTCCATGTATTAAGATTCAAAACCCTTGACACCATTGGTGTTAAGGGTTTTTTGTTTGTGGTTTTAGTGATCAGTTTTATTTTTTGGAATAATCATTGACCACATTTTGACCACCAAATTTTAAGAGATTTAAGTTTTTTAAATTGATTATTTCAATTTATTCACGGGTTACTTTCTAAATAATCCGTCCCCTATATGCTCGTACCGTTAAGGACAACATCGGGTCACTCAAGGTTCTGGAGAGATATGGATTTACAATCTCGGGTGATGATAGCGGGTTTTCCAACGCACGTGGCGAGAACGTAGAAGAGTTTGTTCTTACCCTCCTCGTGTAATAGTTTAATACGATTATTTTCCTTACTTTATTAAGGGTGCTTTAATGGAGTAACGAAAAAAAGCCCAATTTCTTAAGATTAATGCTAAGAAATTGGGCTTTTTTAATATTGGAATTTCCTTAACTTTGTAAATATGCGGTTCCTGAAGCTACCACAAAATGATCTTATATTTAGATATCATTTTTTGTTAGTCATTAGTTTTATAAAATAGGGTTTTTCTTCCTTTAAATTTGCAACAATTATGCTGCAGAGATTGTATTAGCTGGGGCACTTCTAGGAACAATCCTTCGTAGACCAAAACAACAGCCGGAACATGCACCAGATGATGAAACAAAAGACGCGAAGGAACACAGCAGTGGCTAAAGATACTGACCGGGATTACTTTATGAGTGCTGAAGAGGCTAAAGAGTATGGGATTATAGATGAAATCATTTTTCCGAAATGATGTTTCAAGAGGGAGACTGCTCAAACAGTCTCTTTTATTGTCGGAATATGATGAAGTTAATTCATTTTTTATGTTATATTATGAGTAAAACTAATATAAAGAGGGATGAATTTGTCGATAGGCAAATATGAAATATTTCATACAGTTGTAGAACTTGGCAGCTTAACAAAAGCAAGTGAATCGTTAAATATTTCCCAATCAGGGGTAAGTCATGCCATTTCCAGCTTGGAAAAAGAGCTGGGGTTTTCCTTATTAACCCGTAATAAAGCAGGCATCAGGCTAACCGTAAACGGTGAGCGAATGTTGTTATATATTAGGGAGATTCTATATTTAAATGAAAAAATGCTTCAGGAGGCTGGGGAAATAAGAGGACTAGAAATAGGGACTGTTAGGATTGGCACATTTTCATCTATTTCTGCTGTATGGCTTCCTGGAATATTGAAAAAATTCATGGATCAATATCCTCATATAAAAGTAGACATTATGGAGGGGAAACAGGAGGAAATCTCTCTGTGGATTTCACAGGGGATTGTAGATTTCGGTTTTTTAATGCTGCCTGCTGCCGATCTGGAGGTTCTCCATTTAAAGCGAGAAGCGTTTTGCTGTGTTGTGCCGGAAACCCACCATCTTGGTGCTGAAAATTCTATAAAGACAAATGCACTGAATGAAGAGAAGCTGATTGTCCAAAATTCTACCCTTAAAATCATCCATTACATTTTGAAATCAAATAAACTTTCTCCTGAAATTGCTTTTCATTTAGACGATGAACATGCTGTTATCTCGATGGTAAAAAACTCCCTTGGTGTAGCCATCCTGCCAGACATCGCTTTACATAATCTGCCTGATGGTGTAAAAAAAATACCCCTTTCAGATGATCGAGCAATTTCCTCCATCGGCATTGGTTCGATATCCTTCAAAAATCTTCCGCCAGCTGCCGAAAAATTTATAGCAGCATCGACCTTATGGTTAAACGAACATTTCACATGATTCTCGTAATTATGCCCTTTTCTTATGATGCACATCAAAGTAAATTTGATATTTATTGGGACCGGGGGAGGAAGTACGCTTATTTTTCATATGAAAATAAGCGTAGCATGTAAATGTAAAGGTAAACAAAGCTAAGCCTAACTCCCGGAAAAGTAAATTATGCTTTGGGATACGGAGACATGGAGGAAAGCAAGGCTTGTTCAAAACGGTGATCACTGGATTGCGAACATTAAATAAAATTACCTATTGAGTATGAACGATTTGCTCAACTTAATAGAATGGAAGAAATATATAACCATGATTTTTTAAAGACTAATTGAAACATGGCTAAAAAAAGGAATTCTTATTTTTAAGAATTCCTTTTTTTAGGGATCCAGAAGAATCATGACAAGAAGAGAACGGATTCTCTTGTTTTGAGGATATTTAAACAATTACCTTGAGGTCATGGTGTACACTAAACGGCAGTTTGTACTTAACATGTTAGAGGGTGCCATTCCAAGCTTGCAAGATATGGGGGCTGCATCTCTCGGTAACAATTTCTATCGACAAAAGAAAAAGCTGAATAGCACTGAATCACGTTTGGTTGTTGAAAAAACGATCATCATTTATTCCTAATGTTCGTAATAAAATGATAGTAGCCCCTTTGTTACTAGTAGAGTAGAAGATTCATTTCTTTTGTATAGATTGAAAAATTGATCATCTTATTGTATTCCCCACATTAACTTAATCGCCCTTGAAAGAGCAACATTCATGTTAACGGGAGGAAGAGGGATGCATAACAACGATTGGAAAAGGAAATGGAATAGTTATTCCCATACATTTCCATATTTTCTTTTAGATGTCAAACATGAATTAAAGAAAAAAGGTAAAAGCAAACAAGCTTCTGTTAAATCGTTGGAATTAACGGAAGAAGAGAAAATGCTAATTCATGAAATTAAAGAATGTACAAGACAACGCAATAAAAATAATGTGACACGTACGCATGCCTATTATCAGTTTTACCTCCGATACCCAGAAATCCATTGGGCACTACTTGGACATATGGTATCGCGTAATGGCGGTTGGAATATGACGGATTTAAAAGGGGAGTTATATAAGAGACTATTGTCTGAAAAAGATCAACTCACCTACTTTTCTTTTTTGGAACGAGGGAACTGGTTAATCTTCCTGGATGTATATCCACAATTTTTGTTGTATGAACAAAGTGTGAAAAGATCCAAAAAACTGTTTCATCTTCTACCTTTTTTCAATGTGTCAACGTTTATGGAAACGATGTGGAATCATTTTTGGAGGACGGGCGACCGCTATACGTTAGCCATTGCTACTGTTATCAATGAACAAAGCTATTTAGAAAAAAAGGTTATTCAAAAAGCCCATTTTAAAAAGACTGTGCTAAATAGCGTTGGATTCAAACTTTATGATTTTTTTCGCTTTAATCACATTCTTTTTCCATTCTATAAGGATGAGACCAAACGAGAAACATTGTTAGTCGGTGATACAATGAAGCATTTCACCTCCCTTCATGAACGGATTTTGCTGGGCAAGCGATTATACTCACTGTTGTTTTGCCGTGAGAACATCTTATCTGGAGTAGTCGATTGGGCTCATGATTATCCACATACCGGTTCGAGAAAAGACTACTGGCCGCATTTGTTTTATGATGTAAACGAGTCATTCTCCCGTGCCTTTTATAAACGGCGGATAAAAAAATGCCAATTAAAAAAAGGGGCACATCGTTTATACAGTCCTCGATTAATATACGCATGGAAAGATGTTAATCACGAAGACCCTGAAAGCGGAGACTGGTTTGAAGACTGGAATATCATTGACTACTTAATTGATAAGGGAGAAACTACAGATGGGAAAATTTATGATGAATACTGCAAAACACTTGAAAAAATTGAACTGGCCATTATGGCAAAAAAAAACGTCCTTCTCCGCGAAGAGGCAGAAGAAGAGTAGCCATCAAGGAGCTTTTGTAGCCACCATCATTTTCTCTTCTTTCACAGGAACGTATTTGGACTTACTGTTTGTCGGAAAACATATGTATGCCTTTCCAGCAAGACCATTCCCAGGTGTATTTACCATCAATGTTGCCTTTACATTATTGATATTGCCAATCTTTACTGCTCTCTTTTTACGGATCGTAAAAAAGTTGCCTCAGCTTTTAAGAATTCTATTTATCGTTTTAATTGGACTTTTTATAAGTATTTCCGAACAGTTTGGAGAGAAATTAGGATTGTTTACTCATAGCGAAGCGTGGCATCATTCTTATTCATTTTTCGGATACAGCATCTTCATGTTCCTTATATGGAAATTTTATCGATGGTTTCAATAACCACGACTGTGTTATCGAAATAAAAGAATTGCATCTAGTTTATAAGGTATCCCCTTTCTAAACCACCTAACTAAATTTCTGTTTATAGTGAGCTAACGTCAACAGCGGTCAAATGACTCGCTTCGAGTGAAAAAGTGGATTTTGTAAAACCGTTTTGATTGCTACAAAAACAACCCCATTTGTTTAGAAATCAAGTTTTTTCATAATTTACCTGAATAGCTTGATGGCAAATGAAATTAAGCACATGGTGGCAGGCGCTATAGCATGTATAGCCGTAGTAGTTTGGTATACTTAAATAAATACATAAAAGATAAGAATAATCAGTAAAAGAGCAGCCAGGTAAATCCTAGTTGTTTTTTTGCGTACAATAGAACAATTGAGTCCGGTACCAAGGACACTACAGTCCGTTATTCCCATTGGCATATAATTCTAATTTTTCAGATAAAGTGTTATGATATATTCAGAGAATTGAAACCTTGTTTGATATTATAAAATCCTTTAGGTGGAAAGGAGGTTTATATAGCTCAGATCTGCTTTAATACTATTAATCAATTTTTAAAAAAGGAGAGATCATATGTCAGCAAAATTCCAAGGTGTTATTCCACCGATTCCAACCATATTACATAAAGATGGACGACTAGATGAAAAGGGTATGGGAAATCTGATTGATTTCTTAATTGAATCAAAAGTAGATGGACTGTTCTTTTTAGGGACAGGTGGTGAATTCAGCCAGATGACGGTTGAATTAAGAAAAGCTGTAACTGAATTTGCCATTCAGTTTGTTAACGGCCGAGTCCCCGTTCTAATTGGAACAGGTACTCCAAGCACACTAGAAACCATCTCATTAAGTATGCATGCAAAAGAGGCTGGAGCAGACGGTATTGTTGTCATTAACCCTTATTATTGGCAACTTACGGAGGAGAATCTTTTTCAACATTATGCCGATATTGCTGAAGCGATTGATTTACCCATTCTGCTCTACAATTTCCCTGGATTAACAGGACAAGATTTATCACCAGAATTTGTACTTAAGCTTGTGAAATCGCATCCAAATATCGTGGGCATTAAAGAAACGGTTGAATCAGTGGGGCATACCAGGGAAATGATCTTAACGGTGAAGTCCTTTAAAGAAGATTTTGCGGTTCTCTCTGGATACGATGATCACTTATTAAATACATTATCTGTTGGCGGGGACGGTGCCATCCCGTTAACTGCCAATTTTATTCCTGAGCTTACTGTTGGCCTCTATCAATCTTTTAAGGAAGGAAACTACGGGAAAGCCATTGAATTACACAAAAAGTTAGCGCCATTTCCCCTTTTATATAAACTCGATTCTCCTTTTGTGAATGTAGCTAAAGAAGCCATACGGATGCGGGGAATCGAGATCTCTACCGATGTATTGGCACCTTCACGTCCTTTAAGTGCTGAAAAGAAGGAAAAAATACAGCGATGTATGGATAAAGTATTGAATCAAGCCATACCTTCGTCAAACTAAACCGTTTTTAACACAATAATATTTGGAGAACTTTTAAAAAGAAATGTTGAAGTAAGAATTATTATTAAGCTTTTGGAATCTGTGTGGAAAAATCAAAAAACAAGTTTTGATTGGACCATGTGTAGAATGGATTATGCCGAAAAAAAGATTTCCAATTGAACTAACGGGTGCGTTGATCCAAGAAGGATTACGCACCTTTTTGCTGAATTTAATAATCGAACGAAGCAGTAATGTTGAAAAAGGAAATAGCTGAAAATTTGATGACGGACAGGAGTTAGATAAGATGATAAAAGGTTTTGGAGGAATATTTTGGAGAACTAAGAATCTTGAAGTTGTAAAAAAATGGTACAGTGAAGTGTTGAAGATTGATATGGAAAATTGGAATGGGGCTATGATAAAACCCCAATCAGGAAATGAAACTATCTTTTCTTTCTTTACCGAGAATGACAGTTATTTTCCAACAGAACAACAAGTGATGTTAAATTTCCAAGTACATAATCTAGACGAGACTATTAAGCATCTCGAACATATTGGTGTACCTCTTGCAAAGAAAAATGAGATTAGTGAATATGGAAAGTTTATTTGGATTGAAGATCCAGAAGGTCGACTGGTCGAGCTTTGGGAGAAATAGCGAGTTGTAATTCATTTGCTATTGAGCTAACGGGTGCATTCGTATTATGGAGTTAACCAGTTTTTACTGGTTGCTCTTTTTTTTATAGGACCTATTATTTCAGTAGCCAGGGTAGAACGTACGGGTGCGTGGGAGTTAGATCTCGTCAACTAAACTGTTAGCCCCCTAAATCATATTACTAAACCGAGGTTCAAGCCGGTTACGACACGCTTTGTATATGGCCGTATTATGTGGAATAAGAAGCACTCGAAACAAGAAGCTAAAAGAATATTATGATCGAAAACGAAATGAAGGAAAACCCTCAAAAGTAGCGATGATAGCTTGTGTAAATAAACTCCTACATTGGATTTTTGCAATACTAAAACGAAATGAGCAGTTCCTAGATTTGGATTAATCCATAAAAAAATACAGCGTATGAAAAACCTTCCAACAGTATTTGGAGGGTTATTTGGCCTGCCGTTAAAAAGTATACCACGAGAGATAATTCATTTTAATAAAAAACTATTGACTCCTATTAGCTGGTTTAGTTTAACAAGAAAACCAAAACCTGAAAAGTGTTGGAATTACTCCGCCTCGAACATCATAAGAAGTTGATGTAAAAGTCACAGATTGCTTTAGAAGGTGCCTGGAGTTCCGGGTAAACCCGTTCTGCCGCATCCAATTAACGACTGTAGAAGCAAAAGATGCGGAAGGTTTAGTAAATAAAATCATCCAATCGATACATCAATAAGTCAGGCTGACCCCGAGGTTCTTATGTACACTTACAGGATCAGCTTTTTTATTCTCAGAGTAATTTGAGATATAATAAAGTTATATTCTGGAATTTGGAAGGAATTTATTTCTATGGAAAAAAGGGTTAAATTAGTGGTCGGGATTTTCCTGATCTTTAACCATCCCAGGTTTTTAAGATAATGGATTATTTGGCTGGACTTTATTAGCAAAGAAAGAAAGAATAAGTTTGGAAAAGCTTAGTCGCTTCCGATACACATAAAATTTTTAACTGCAGGGGAACTGATATATAAAAACTGTACATACTATCATAATCCTTTCGAAGATTTGAATTTAAACCAAATGAGGTGGAAAAATGGCAAAAGAATTAACTGGCGTACATGCCGTTGTTACAGGAGGATCAAGCGGTTTAGGATATGCCATGGTAGAAGCACTTCTTGATGAAGGAGCAACGGTTGCAGTGGCATCCCGTCCGGGAGCAAAAATGACGGAAGCTGTAAAAAACCTTCAAGATAAGGGATATTCGAATGTTTTTGAACTTCCATTGGATGTCAGGTCAGAGGAATCGGTACATGATGCAGTGAACTGGGTAAAAACGGAATGGGGTAAGATCGATGTCCTCGTGAACAATGCCGGGATAGGCATGAGGACTGTAAACCCAAAATTCCTTACAGAACCACAGCCTTTCTATCAGGTCTCTCCTGAAGGGTTTCGAAATTTAATCGATACAAATGTGACCGGTTATTTCCTAACCGCCCGGGGATTCGCTCCTCTGATGGTCAAGCAGGCAAAAGGAAAAATCATCAATATATCGATGAATTATGAAACCATGAAACGAAAAGGATTTGTCCCATACGGCCCTTCTCGTGCCGCAACCGAGTCCCTGTCATTTATCATGGCTGAAGACCTGCGTGAATTTGGTGTGACGGTAAATATGCTTCTTCCTGGCGGGGCCACCGTAACCGGAATGATACCTGATGAAGTGAGAAGGGAACTTGAAGGAAACTCTCAGCTTCTGAAGCCGGAAATCATGGCAAAACCTATCGTTTATCTTGCTTCCGAGCAATCTGAAGGATTAACAGGTGAACGCCTAGTCGCCACCGAATTTGACAGCTGGTTAAAAAATAGAACCAAATAAAATGAGTGAAGAGACTTCTTCTTTGGCAATATGAATGAATAGAGGAAAACGGAAAATCAAAATTTGCTGGGGACTACATTGTTAATTGGAAAACTAAAGATGGCTAATCGATACATATTATTTTATTTTATGGTAGGTAAATTAGCGTTCGCTCTTCTCACAGATAATTTTGATTTACGATTCACCAGATATATGCTGGCAATGATCAGGAGTAATCCGATTAAAAGTGTGTTGGTGAACGGCTCATCCAAAAATAAGATACCAATAAAAATAGAGATGATCGGCACGAGAAAATTAAAAGAAGCAATCATGCTTGCATTTCCTCTGGAGAGCAAATGGAAGTAGATTAACCAAGCAATGGCTACAGAAAATAAAGCTAAAAACAACATGGTCAGAACAAAGGGAAAACTCCATGTAATGCTGGACCATTTCTCCACTCCGCTGCCTGCTCCTGTCATGATCAGTCCGCCGATAATACTTTGAATGGTAATCAGCCAGATCCCATCGACTTTTGCGCTGATTGATTTCATATAAACGGTACCGATTGCCCAGCTTAAAGCTGTACAGACCCCGAGCAGTATGCCAATGAGAGAAATATGAGAAGATAATCCTCCAAGGCTGACCGTAGCCACTCCGGTAAAACCAAGAATCAAACCTGTAAGTTTACAAGCTGTCATGGTTTCTCCAATCCATAACCACGCAATAATACCAATCAGAACCGGTTGTAAATAAACAATGACACTAAACAATCCTGCTGGCATAAACATCAGTCCAATGGTTTGCTGGCCATAGAACAAGACCGAATTAAACAGACTTGAGAAAAAGTACATCTTCCAGTTTCTGTTAAAACTCATTTTCTTATATCGTGGCAAAGCAAAAAGAAACAATAGAATTCCGGCTCCAAGTGATCGGAAACCCGATAAGAGTACAGGAGGGCAATAATGAAGTGCTACCTTGGAAATAGGCCAGGTAAAGCCCCATATCAATACTAGAATAGCAATGAAAACCATGTTTAATAAGGGGACTGTATGATGTTTCATCGTAGATCCTTCCTTAAAGTTTGACGTGAAAGGTGAGTAAGTTAAATATATCTAGTAGATACGCTGATTAAAATATATATGAAAATTTTTATTTTCCAATTAGACCAACTTGACGGAAACAATGATTCATTGTTCTACTATTGAATCAGCTGCAGAGACATGAAGAAGACACAGCCAAATAATGCAGTGTCTTTCGTTATGCAGTTATTAAATTGAAGAGGGATATTTCTGATGGATGACCTGCAGAAAAGCAGAGACGTTTCTGTTTTCCTGGACAATGGGCGAATAAATGTAGGAAAATTTTCGGTTAAAGAAGTGATTCTGGATTTTTATAATAGACAGGTTGCCGTACTGTACATCCCGTTCGATCACGCTGCCGGAAAGCAGTGACAGCCCCAGCCCATGAATGACGGACTCTTTAATGCCTTGATTGGAGCTGATCGTCAGCAGAGACTTTGTTTTCAAACCATTGGATCTGATGACATGAGTAAGATAATCGCGTGTTCCGGATCCCGTTTCCCTTGATACCCATTGCTGATTTTGCAGATCATCTATGGTCACTTTGTCCTTGGAGGCAAGGGAGTGGCTTGGGGAAGAAACGATAAAGAGTTCATCACTCATAAACGGATGGACTGAAAGCTCCTTTTCGTTTGTTTGCCCTTCAATCAATCCAACATCCACTTTGTAGTTGCGCACGGATCCAACGATTTCTTCCGTATTTCCAATCAGCACTTGCAGCTGAAGCTCTTTGTGTTGTTTTTGCAGCTCATAAAGAAGTGAGGGGAGGATATATTCTCCGATGGTAAAACTGGCCCCAATCTTCAGCTCACCTTTAATCGTTGTATGGTGCTCTCCAATCTCCTGCCGGGCTTGTTCGTAAATCGTAAGGATCAGTTTTGCCCGGTCATATAATATTTCACCTGTAGGCGTAATTTGCAGAAACTTGGGTGAGCGGAGAAAAAGCTTGGTTTGAAACTCTTTTTCCAGATTTTTAATATGCAAACTGACGCTCGGCTGAGACATCCGAAGAAGTTCTGCTGTTTTTGTAAAATTTTTTACCTCGGCCAGGGTGACGAACGTTTTTAATGCATCATAATACATTTTTTAAAACATCCTTTATGATTAGTAATCTTAATGGCAACGATAATTAATATGTATTTTACTAATGTTTTGTACTGAGGTAAAGTAGAGGATATAAATTTTTTAAGGGTTCTGACTATTTTTAAGATTAAAACCGAGTTAATGGATAGAAATAATTTAGTCTTAACCTAGAGGGAAACTTTTAAAGTAAAAAATGACGGAAAATTATGTTTATATTTCAATGTGAGGTGTTATCATTGCAACTTCAGGCAACAAACAGTCCATTCGATCAGGAGCAAGCTGAGCTCCTTAACAAGCTGATACCAACGTTAACTGAAGCACAAAAGCTTTGGCTTTCCGGTTACTTAGCGGCTTCTCAGTCACTTGCAGCACCAGTGGGACCAGTAGCTGTTGTAAAGCACGGCTCCATTTTGCCCGTTTCTAAAGAAGTAACCATCCTTTACGGATCTCAAACCGGGAATGCTCAAGGCATTGCGGATAACAGCAGTAAAGCTCTCAAAGAGAAAGGTTTTGAGGTAACGGTTTCTTCCATGAGTGACTTTAAACCGAATCAGCTAAAGAAACTCAAAAACCTGCTGATCATTGTTAGTACACATGGAGAAGGAGATCCGCCGGATAATGCGATTTCGTTCCATGAATTTGTCCATGGCAAAAGAGCTCCAAAACTAGAAGATCTTCGTTTTTCAGTCCTGTCCCTAGGTGACAGTTCCTACGAGTTTTTCTGTCAGACGGGCAAAGATTTTGATAAGGTCCTGGAAGAGCTTGGGGGTAAACGCCTGACACCGCGTGTGGATTGCGATCTCGATTATGATGAGCCGGCAGCAGAATGGCTGTCAAAAGTAATATTAGGTTTAAATGAGGAACAGGGAGAGACTGCAAGTGAAGCTTTTCAAGAGGCTTCAGCAACCCTAGCCGAAGAGGCAACGTATTCCCGGACCAATCCATTTCATGCAGAGGTTCTGGAAAATATTAATTTGAACGGACGCGGCTCGAATAAGGAGACCCGCCATTTAGAACTTTCGCTTGAAGGGTCGAATCTATCTTTTGAACCGGGTGACAGTCTTGGAATCTACCCTGAAAATGATCCGGAACTGGTTGATTTGCTTCTTGAGGAATTACATTGGAATCCTGAAGAAATTGTAACAGTGAACAAGCAGGGGGATATGGCAGCTCTGAAGCAGGCGCTTATCACCAATTTTGAAATTACAGTTTTAACAAAGCCGCTGCTTCGGCAGGCAGCACAGTTAACTGAAAATGAAAGACTGCATGAACTTTTGTCAGTAGGGCATGAGAGCGAGCTGAAAAGTTATCTTTCAGGCCGTGATCTTCTGGATCTCGTTCAAGACTTTGGTCCATGGGCCGTTTCACCACAGGACTTTGTCAACATTTTACGTAAAATGCCAGCTCGTTTGTATTCGATTGCTTCGAGCCTGAAGGCCAATCCGGACGAGGTTCATCTAACCATCGGCGCTTTGCGTTATGAATCCTTCGGACGCAGCCGCAGCGGCGTTTGTTCCATTTTATGTGCGGAAAGGCTGGAGCCAGGGCACACACTTCCGGTTTACATCCAGCACAATCAGAATTTTAAACTGCCAGCGAACGGAGAAACACCGATCATTATGGTAGGACCTGGAACAGGAGTAGCGCCATTCCGGGCGTTCATGCAAGAACGTGAGGAAACAGGTGCAGAGGGGAAATCATGGATGTTCTTTGGAGATCAGCATTTTGTCAGTGATTTCCTATACCAGACAGAATGGCAAAAGTGGCTGGAGAATGGCGTTCTGACAAAAATGGATGTGGCGTTTTCCCGCGACACCGAGGAAAAAGTATATGTACAGCATCGTCTGCTTGAACACAGTAAAGAACTCTTCCATTGGTTAGAAGAAGGTGCTGTTTTATATATATGCGGCGATGAGAAAAACATGGCCCAAGATGTTCATCAAACACTGATCGGAATCATTGAAAATGAAGGCAGCATGACCCATGAACAAGCGGAAGAGTATGTGGCCCGCATGCAGCAGGAAAAACGTTATCAGCGTGACGTGTATTGACCGGCAACAGAAAGGAGTTTAAAGAGATGTCAAACCCATTATTAAAAGCACCGGAAGGCAAACCGAGTGATGTGGAACGTATAAAAGAAGAGAGTAATTATTTACGGGGTACGCTGAAGGAAGTGATGCTTGACCGGATCAGTGCAGGTATCCCGGATGATGATAACCGCCTCATGAAGCATCATGGCAGCTATTTGCAGGACGACAGAGACCTTCGTACAGAGCGGCAGAAACAAAAGCTTGAACCAGCTTATCAGTTCATGCTCCGAGTAAGATTGCCAGGGGGAGTGGTGACGCCTTCTCAATGGCTGGTTTTGGATCAGCTGGGCAACCAGTATGGTAATGGAACATTAAAATTAACCACACGCCAGACGTTTCAAATGCACGGCATTTTAAAATGGAACATGAAAAGCACCATTCAGGAGATCCATGCATCAATGCTCGATACGATTGCAGCTTGCGGTGACGTAAACCGTAATGTGATGTGCATCTCCAATCCTTATCAATCAGAAGTTCATTCTGATGTGTATGAATGGTCCAAAAAACTCAGTGACCATCTCTTGCCAAGAACGAGAGCGTACCACGAGGTTTGGCTGGATGAGGAAAAAGTAGCAGGCACTCCAGAAACAGAAGAAGTTGAACCGATGTACGGACCGCTTTACTTGCCGCGTAAATTTAAAATCGGCATTGCAGTTCCACCTTCCAATGACATTGATGTCTTTTCACAGGACCTCGGTTTAATCGCCGTAGTAGAAGATGGGAAGCTAATTGGATTTAATGTGTCCATTGGTGGAGGCATGGGAATGTCACATGGAGATAAAGCAACCTATCCGCAGCTGTCAAAAGTGATTGGTTTTTGCATGCCGGACCAGATTCTTGAGGTGGCTGAAAAAGTCATTACCATTCAGAGAGATTATGGAAACCGTTCACAGCGAAAGAACGCCCGCTTTAAATATACAGTCGACCGGTTAGGTCTTCAAACCGTTAAAGAAGAGCTGGAAAACCGTTTAGGCTGGAGTCTGGATGAAGCGAAAGACTTTTCTTTTGAAGATAATGGAGACCGGTATGGTTGGGTACAGGGTGTGCAGGAGAATTGGCATTTTACTCTGTTTGTTGAAGGCGGCCGTATCGCGGATTTTGAGAACTACAAGCTGATGACCGGTTTAAGGGAAATCGCAAAGGTCCATACAGGGGAATTCCGTTTGACTGCCAACCAGAACCTTATAATTGCCAATATTACGAGAGAGAAGAAACAAGAGATTACAGAGTTGTTGGAACAGTATGGAATGCTCGACAGCCAAAAAGTTTCTGCGATCCGGCGCAATTCCATGGCTTGTGTGGCCCTTCCTACTTGCGGTCTAGCCATGGCGGAGGCAGAACGCTATCTTCCGGTGCTAATGAACAAGATTGATAACATAGCTGAAGAAAACGGCTTGAGAAACGAAGAGATTACCGTTCGGATGACGGGTTGCCCCAATGGATGTGCCCGCCATGCGCTAGGTGAAATTGGGTTTATCGGTAAAGCGCCAGGAAAATATAACATGTATTTGGGTGCAGCGTTTGACGGCAGCCGATTGAGCAAAATGTATCGTGAAAACATAGGGGAGGAAGAGATTTTAAAAGAATTGAAGATGCTGTTCCCTAGATTTACGAAAGAACGCGAAGAAGGCGAGCACTTTGGAGACTTTGTGATTCGTGCGGGCATTATAGAAGCAACGACGGACGGTACAAACTTTCATAATTAATATTATCCTTATAACTAAAACAGCGACCCAGCCATGTTTGTGGGGTCGCTGTTTTTTGCTTTTCTTTATTGAAGTGTTCGATATACACCGATTACTTTACCAAGGATGGTCACGTTTTGCAGCAAAATTGGAGATAAAGCGGCGTTTTCCGGCTGCAGGCGAATGTGGTCTTTTTCTTTAAAAAAGCGTTTTACAGTAGCTTCATTTTCTTCTGTCATGGCCACAATGATGTCACCGTTTTCAGCTGTTGGCTGCTGCTTGACGACCACGAGGTCCCTGTCGTAGATGCCAGCTTCTATCATACTGTCTCCTTCTACAGTTAACATAAAAACATTATCGTCTCCTACAACGTGTTCTGGCAATGAAAAATATTCATCAACGTTTTCGATTGCTGTAATCGGTGAACCCGCGGTAACTTTACCGATGATCGGTACATTAACTGATCGCGTTCTGTTTATGATCTGATCTGATTCGAGGCCGAGCACTTCAATGGCCCTGGGTTTGGTAGGATCACGCCTGATCAGCCCCTTTTTCTCAAGCCTGGATAAATGGCCGTGTACGGTTGAGCTTGAAGCCAGTCCAACTGCTTCACCGATTTCCCTGACTGATGGTGGATAGCCTTTCGCGTTTACTTCTTCCTTAATAAAGTCCAGGATATCGATTTGTCTTCTGGATAATTTTGTCATGATTACACCTCATTCACTGAATACTCTTGAAAAAAGTATAGCATGCAGGAACAAGATATACAAACATAAGTTCGAAAAAAACCCTTGTAAAGAACAGGTGTTCCTATTATAATGAAAATTAATAAGAACACATATTCGCAAAGGGGAGATATACGATGAAGGGATTTTCACCGGTATTTATGCTATTATCTATTGTTGCAGCAGGTTTTATTATGTTCGCTTATCAGTCTCACGCAGAAGGATCCAGAGAATATATGGAGATTACCGTTAATAAAGGTGATTCACTTTGGGAGATCGCCGAAGAATATACGAAGGACAAAGGTTCAAATTGGGAATTTGTCAACTGGGTTGAAAAGAATAACGGAATACAGGCAGGAACCATTACCCCAGGACAGAAATTAACGATACCGATCAAGGCAGAAGAAGACAGGTGAGGCACAATTGAGATCGATCATTTATTGCAGAGTAAGCACCGAAAAGGAAGAGCAGACATCCTCTTTATCCCGGCAGGAAGATGAATTGAGACAGCTGGCAGTCAGCCATGGGTTCGGCATTGTCTCTGTTATAAAAGATAGAGAAAGCGGATACAGCCTGGAACGGGATGGTTTGTTTGAGGTAATCGAGCGGGCCCAAAACGAAGAATTTGATGTTCTTCTTGTAACGGATGATACCCGGTTGGGCAGGGGGAACGCCAAGATCGTTCTTCTTCACGAACTTCAGAAGAGGAGCATTAAAGTTTATACCTACAGCAGCCAAGGGGAATACCATCTTTCCGAAGCGGAGTCTATGGTGCTTGAAATCGTTGCCGTTGTAGAGGAATATCAGCGCAAGCTACATAACTTAAAGATAAAAAGAGGAATGAGGAAGGCTGTTCAAAAAGGCTATAAACCACAAAAGAATTTAAAGAACATCCATCATGGAGGAAGAGACCGGAAGGTGCTTCCGGTTGATGAAATCATCCGGCTTAGAGGAATGGATCTTACGTTTGCAGAAATTGCCGTTACGCTAAGGGGTTTTGGATATGAAGCATCAAAAGCGACAGTTCACCGCAGGTATAAGGAGTATTTAGAAAGTGCTCCGACTGGAAACTCTACTTAATATTCGTTACGATAGGGATATCGAGGAAAAAGGAGAGGTGTTCCATGCTTACACCAGATAAACTGGAACGGATAAATTTTCTTGCCAAAAAATCTAAACAAGAAGGTTTGTCAACAGAAGAAGCCAAAGAACAAAAGCAATTAAGGGAAGAGTATCTGAAAAACGTCAGAACTTCTTTTCAAAATAGATTGCATTCATTGAAGATCATTGACCCTGAAGGCAATGATGTAACACCGGATAAGCTAAAAGAAAGTAAAAAAAGCCAGAACAATATGAAGCATTAAGGAAAAAGTCCTGATTTCAGTACAAAGAAATCAGGCTTTTTTGTTGTTGCAAAATTCAGAATTTCGTATATACTGTTATATAACAACTGTGAAAGGGGAGAACACCTTGGCCTTTTCAATAACGGATTCTGTGGTCAGACTGTATAGTGAGATCGATCTTAATGAAGGTGAGGCACTCCGGTTATATGCGCGATATGCCGGCAGTGCAAGCAACGGCGGATACTCATTAGGCGTCATCCCAGCTCAGCCGGCAGACGGTGATGATATTCAGGAAATAAGCGGATTGAAATTTTGTGTTAAACCGGATGACCGCTGGCTCGTAGATGATATGAAACTGGACTATGACGAAGGGGAAGATATCTTTTATTGTGAGTTCCCTGCGTTAAACTAAATAAAGGAACCTGTATTATAACAAAAAGTTATAAAGTTATAATGCAGGTTTTTTTATTTGTATCAAAGAAAGATTTTATGGGACACTATTGGTGGGCATTGTGCTTGTATAAAATGTCCAATATGTTTATGATGGTATCGAGAAATCTTTTACATATGTAGATGAAGGGATGATTAAATAATGTCTACTGCTTCAATTGACCAATTATCAATCAACACTATCCGTACCTTGGCTATAGATAGCATTGAGAAAGCCAAATCTGGACACCCTGGTATGCCAATGGGTGCTGCACCGATGGCTTACAGTCTTTGGACGAAATTCATGAATCACAACCCGGAAAATCCTGAATGGTTTAACCGTGACCGTTTTGTGTTATCTGCAGGGCATGGCTCCATGCTGCTTTACAGCCTGCTTCACCTTTCAGGCTATGACTTGTCCATGGAAGACTTAAAACAATTCCGCCAATGGGGAAGCAAAACGCCAGGACATCCTGAGTACAAACATACGGCTGGTGTAGATGCTACAACAGGACCGCTTGGACAAGGGATCGCGATGGCTGTAGGTATGGCAATGGCAGAACGCCATCTTGCTGCAACTTACAACAAAGACGGCTTTGAAGTTGTTGACCACCATACGTACTCTATCTGTGGAGACGGAGATTTGATGGAAGGCGTATCAGCTGAAGCTGCATCTTTAGCAGGTCATCTTGGACTCGGAAAACTTGTTGTTCTTTATGATTCAAATGATATCTCTCTTGATGGAGATCTTCATCTTTCGTTTTCTGAGAGTGTAGAAGACCGCTTTAAAGCATATGGATGGCAAGTACTTCGTATAGAAGACGGAACAAACCTTGAAGAGATCGAAAATGCGATCGCCGAAGCAAAAAAGGATACTTCACATCCGACGTTAATCGAAGTGAAAACAGTAATCGGATACGGTTCTCCTAACAAGTCCGGTAAATCTGCTTCTCATGGTGCTCCTCTTGGATCAGATGAAGTAAAACTGACAAAAGAAGCATACAACTGGGTGTTTGAAGAAGACTTCTTCGTACCTGATGAAGTAAGTGAACACTTTGCTTCATTGAAAGAAGATAGCAAAAAGAAAGAACAGGAATGGAATGAGTTATTTGCACGCTATGAAAAAGAGCACAGTGAAGCTGCAGCTCAATTGAAAACAGCGATCGATAACAAATTACCAGAAAACTTTGATGCGAATCTTCCTGAATTTGATAAAGCTGTTGCGACAAGGGGTTCTTCAGGAAAAGCATTGAATGCTTTTGCAAAAAATATTCCATGGTTGTTTGGAGGATCTGCTGACCTTGCAGGATCAAACAACACGATGCTTACTG
Source organism: Fictibacillus sp. FJAT-27399 (assembly GCF_001510655.1). Classification (GTDB taxonomy): domain Bacteria; phylum Bacillota; class Bacilli; order Bacillales; family Fictibacillaceae; genus Fictibacillus_C; species Fictibacillus_C marinisediminis. The sequence continues at coordinate 649,559 of NZ_LMVC01000001.1, forward strand.
GAGAAACAAACTTCAGCCGTGAAAATTACAGCGGCCGCAACATCTGGTTTGGAGTAAGGGAATTTGCGATGGGTGCAGCTGTTAACGGAATGGCGCTTCATGGCGGACTGAAAGTATTCGGTGCAACGTTCTTCGTATTCTCAGACTACTTGCGCCCGGCAATCCGTCTGGCTTCCATCATGAAGCTTCCGGTAACCTATGTGTTTACCCATGACAGTGTAGCAGTTGGTGAAGACGGCCCTACCCATGAGCCGGTAGAACAGCTTGCGTCACTCCGTGCGATGCCTGGGCTTTCTGTCATCCGGCCAGCAGATGCATATGAGTCTGTTGCTGCGTGGAAGCTGGCTCTTGAAAGTGTAGATCAGCCAACTGCACTAGTATTAACAAGACAAAACCTTCCGATTCTAGAAGGGACAAAAGAAAGTGCATATGAGAATGTCAAAAAAGGTGCATATGTTATTTCTGAAGCTGAAGGTACACCTCAAGGGTTGCTGCTCGCTTCTGGTTCTGAAGTCAGCTTGGCGATCGAAGCACAGAAACAATTAAAACAAGAGGGAATCCAAGTTTCTGTTGTTTCAATGCCTTCATGGGATCGTTTTGAAAAGCAATCTGCAGAATACAAAGAGAGCGTTCTTCCTTCATCGGTAAGAACAAGACTCGGTATTGAAATGGCGGCATCTCAAGGCTTTCACAAATATGTTGGTTTGGATGGCGACACAATTGCGATTGACAAATTTGGCGCTTCAGCACCTGGAGAAAAAATCATTGCTGAATACGGCTTTACAGTCGAAAATGTATCCAATAAATTAAAAGCTTTATTGAATAAATAAGCTGTATAAACCCCGGAGAATATTTTCTCCGGGGTTTCTTTTTCGACAAAAGAAGTGGCCTCATGCTACAGCATAAGACAAGTATTTTGTAAAGAATCCATTATACTAATTGTAAAAAAGGGAGAGAGGTGGCGGTTTTGAGAGAGTATTTGATCTATAAGATAAAGGAAGATGTCGCCGAAGAGTATTTTGGGAAAGAAATCAAACTCTTTCAGCTGTTTTTGGAAGAATACAAAACCTTTACTCAGCAAAAAGAAGTATTGATGAAACAAATCCTTTACATCACCTCTCCGCTTCAGCTGAACCCTCTTCAATCGTTTATAAAACAGATGCTGCTCTCATCAAAAGGATTTCAGGCGGAAGTCCACTCTTTCCTTCTGGAGTGTGAAAAAAGCTCTGCGCGGCTCAGCTTTTCAGAACGTTATATGCTTCTTCAAAGCGTAGGCAGTTTTGAGGCGGAAACAGCCATTTTTGAAAACATACGAAAGTATGAACGCTGTTTTTTTGCGATGGATTTTAAGTATTACCGCTATGGCTGGTTGAATCCGTTAAAGGCTAGGTCAGGCTATGGGTCATAAATATTTTGGCGTGTATCTTGTAACTGATTGTCTTTTTATAGTAAACTAGTGCTAGACAACACGAAGGAGGAAGTTTTACTATGTTTTATTATATCCTTGTGGGCATTTTAGCGCTTCTTGCAGGAGTAGCAATTGGATTTTTCATTGCCCGCAAATACATGATGAATTACCTACAAAAGAATCCACCAATCAATGAAAACATGCTGCGTGTGATGATGATGCAAATGGGTCAGAAGCCGTCCCAAAAGAAAATCAATCAGATGATGAAAGCAATGAACAACCAGATGAAGTAAAAAGCCCGTACCAGCAGGCTTTTTTCATCAATTAAGATTAATCAGTTGATCATTCCTTAAGTCATTGGTTAATTTTTCGTATATCACGACAACTACCACTTTTTCTGCGTAAGATTCAGCAGAAAGGGTGGTTTTTTTAATGAAATTAGAAAGATTAATGGAGGAGTATTACTAGCAATTGAAAAAGGAAGTTGATCTTCTTTCAGTCAAAGGAAATTAATTCCTTTTATCGAATGGAGTAGATATAGAGCCGAGTCGGCTAGACGTATAGGTTTTACTTTACAGGGAGAAAAGTGAGTTAGTTTAGGATGGAGAAACTCTATGATAAAAATTTATTTGCATTTATACTCTAAAGGCGAAGACCATGGAGATGCTGGATATTACGAATTTCAAACTGTCCCATCGCAGGGAGAATACTTAACTGACAATGAGAATCTGTACAAGGTTGAGATGGTAATTCATGCTCCAGGAAATGATTCAGCTGCAGCTGAAATATTTGGTGTTAAAGTGGATTTAGAGGAAGAGTTGTCGGAGAATATATCTTAGTTACATATTAAAGAAAATGAGGGCAGGTAGAACGACGATCGCAATCGCTCACCGTCTGTCCACTATTCAAGATGCTGATCTGATTCTTGTTCTTCATCAGGGAGAGATTGTGGAAAGAGGAACTCATCAAGAACTGGTGGAAGCACGAGGCTTATATCACAAAATGTATTCCCTTCAGCAAAAAGGAAAGCTCTTCTATGATGCCAGATGATCCTCCCTGAGGAATTTTTCTTCATTTTCATTGAACTAGCGGTCTTAAATCTATAAACTAAAAGTATTACATAAAGAGGAGTAGACTTGATGGCAGACTTGAATATATGGCTGGCTTTTGGAGCTGGTTTACTGTCTTTTATCTCCCCGTGCTGCCTGCCGCTTTATCCGGCTTTCCTTTCTTATATCACAGGAATTTCAGTCAGGGAGATCAAAGAAGAAAAGGGAATGAAAAGAAAACAAGCCATGCTGCATACGGCTTATTTTTTGCTCGGTTTTTCGATCGTTTTTATCGTCCTAGGGTTATCGTCTTCATTCATCGGCAATATCTTTGTTGAATACAAAGATTTTCTTCGCCAGTTCGGAGCGATTATCATTGTCATCTTTGGCTTGATCATTTTAGGCTTATTGAAGCCGGCGTTTTTAATGAAAGACAGAAAGCTGGCTTTCAGAAACAGGCCTGCGGGATACATGGGCTCCATCTTGATTGGAATCGGTTTTTCTGCAGGATGGACACCTTGTACAGGCCCGATTCTAGGTGCAGTGATCGCTCTGGCTGTGTCCAATCCAGGAGCGGGCATGCTGTATATGGCTTTTTATGTTCTTGGTTTTGCGGTTCCTTTTTTCTTTTTAAGTTTCTTTTTGGATAAACTAAGCAGCATAAAGAGGTATAATGTACAAATAATGAAATCTGGCGGTTTTCTTATGGTCGCTATGGGGGTCATGTTATACTTTGACTGGATGACCAAGTTCACTTCGTTTCTCGTAAATCGCGTTTTTGGCGGCTTTCAAGGATTTTAAGAAGGATCACTCCTGGAAAGAAGCAGCAACGATCTTATTTTAAAAACAACAACAATTTTTTGAGCCATCTGAATAAGAAAGAAGGAAAAGATTTTGTTTTTTATTGCAAGCAGTATACTGGCAGCCGTCATGGCTGTCACCGTTATTTTTGTACGTTTGAAGGCTACGAAAAAACCTGCCTCACTTAAAAAGATTATACTTCCTCCTTTTTTCATGTCCACCGGGTTTCTCATGTTTGCATTTCCTGAGTTCCGAGTTACCTGGTGGGAGGCAGGGGAGGCGTTCCTGGTTGGCTGTCTCTTTTCAATATTTCTTATAAAAACAAGCAAGTTTGAAAAGAGGGGAGGGGAGGTATATCTTATCCGCTCAAAAGCTTTTGTAGCGATTTTGATTGCTCTTTTCCTCATACGAATGGCGATGAAGACGTACCTTGGCCATCAGATCTCCTATACAGAAACGAGCGGTCTGTTTTTTATCGTGGCGTTTGGGATGATTCTCCCCTGGAGAGTGGCGATGTATTTCGGATATCAAAAAGTGCTGAAATCATAAAAAAACTCGATCACCAAATGGTGATCGAGTTTTTTTATCCTAAAAGGCTCTTATAGGGAGAGAGGTCAATGTGCTTTTCGTTTAACTTTTTGATAAGCCATTTATGATCTCTTTTCGGTGTAGCGATAATGTATCCCCGTACTATAAGATCCTGCGTCATCACAGATGCTTTTTCCTGTATGGCAAGCTCGCCGATTTTTCCTGCAATCTTTTCACGGGCAACATCACGGAAAAGTTCGGGAACAGGTGTGACGAGTTCCTCCAAAAAGGCCTTTTGCTGCGGAGTCCATAAATGGATCGTCTCCTGGATATAGTAATCCTGCCAGTCCAAGATTGATTTTCCGTCTTCTTTCGGAAGCCGTTTCAAAAACTTTCGAAACATAAAATAACCGCCGATCGCAAACATTGAGATTAAAAATATTGTCCAGGCTGCAATGAATAGAAAAAAACCTGCAGACATGCTGTCCACCCCGATCAATAGGTTTCTTCAACCTTATTATGTATTCTCTAACAATTATATCTTGAGAAACAGGACGAAATCAATAAACATCTGGAAGTGTGTGAAGAGGGGAGGGAAAGATCGATTACGGGAAATAATTTATACGACAAAAAATGACATCCTCCAAAGGATTATAACAGTTCGAAAATGAAACTATAACAGTTTATTCATTGGTACAGAAAGTTATTAACACTATAACAGGTCTCGTTGTGGATAACTGTAAATAATTTAAATTGTGGATAAACCTGGGATAACTAAGCCTGCATAAATATTCATGTGTGCATAAACGCTGGGATAACCTGCTGGAAAAAGAAGTATACCTCCCTACCGTTTATGGATGCTGGGAAATAATGATCATGGCAGCAAGCGGGATGGCTTGACTTCACCTTGAGACTCACGTTACATTATCGGACAGAGAGTAATCTATTATTTTGGAGGTGCCTTACATGCGGTTAGCGGACAAAAAGGTATTGAGTCTTGTACATCATGAGTTTGAAGATCTGGAATTATGGTATCCTATTCTGCGCTTGCGGGAAGAAGGAGCTCAAGTCGATCTTGCCGGGGAGAAAGCGGGAGAAACCTATAAAGGAAAATACGGAGTACCTGCGGAATCGGATTATTCATTTGACGAGATTGATCCCTCAGATTATGATGCTTTACTCGTTCCAGGCGGGTGGGCACCCGACAAACTGAGACGTTTTTCAAAGGTTATAGAAATCGTTCAGCATATGGAAACTCATAAAAAGCCAATCGGTCAAATTTGCCATGCCGGATGGGTCCTGATCTCTGCAAAAATGCTTCAGGGTAAAAATGTAACGAGCACACCCGGGATAAAGGATGATATGGAGAATGCCGGAGCAGTGTGGCTGGATGAGGCAGTAGTCGTTGATGGCCACCTGGTCTCAAGCCGCCGTCCGCCAGACCTGCCCCCATATGTGAAAGCATTTGCTGATGTACTGGCCGGTGAGTATAACTAACAATAAAAAAAGAAGGCGGCATCTGCCGTCTTCTTTTATATTTGGTTCATTCATTATCAATGGCGGGACCATGTGGGAATCGAACCCACCGGAGACGGCACGCGCCTCCCAAGAGGTGTTGAAGACCCAGGCGAGCACCAGCTGCACTTCTGGCCCCGTGGAAGGAAGTTATTTCTTAACAAGTTCTTCTTCAAAGTAGAATGTTGAAGGATTTTCTTTCACAATGTAAGAATAGCGTTTCATGTTCTTAATAAACTTGCATCGTAAAACAGTGACCATTTCATCGGTAGCTTTAATTTTTACGGATTCACCGGCGGCAAACAGATTATTTTTCAGGTTGGTTCTCTCCCTAATTCGTAATAAAGTATTGCTTCAGCTCTGAGTAACAAACAAACAGGAAAAAAAGAGTGAAAGTTTCACTCTTTTACTTTCTTCCAGTCATAAAGTTCTTCAATCTGGCAATCTAATTCTTTTGCGATGGTCATAGCATTGCTTAGACTCATTATTTTTTTAGACTGGTAATCGTTTAACTGGTCAACAGAGATATTGGTTTTTTTTGAAAGAGCTTGGATCTTCATGTTCTTATCAGCAATTAAAGATTTCAGATTGCTTTTTTTAGGTTTATAAACGTTCAAAACGCCACCTCACTTTTTAAATAGTATAACACAATCGCAATGGAATAGATAGTTTCACCCGAATAAAGCTTCCCGCAGAAGCCTGTCTGCAAATAAAATGGTACGATATAATAAGAAAAGAGAAAATACAGGGAGGTGTCTGCGATCGGAGCAAAGCATATTACGATTGGAATTGCCGGCCATATTGACCATGGGAAAACAGCACTGACGAAGGCGTTGAGCGGCGTGGATACTGATACGTTAAAAGAGGAAAAAGAGCGAGGCATTACAATTGAACCCGGGATCGCTCATTTTTACCTCGGTGATGGAATCCAATCAGTTATCATTGATGTTCCTGGGCATGAACGGTTCATCCGCCAGATGATTGCTGGCTCAGCAGGAATTGATATGGTCATCCTTGTGATTGCAGCAGATGAAGGAATTATGCCGCAAACCGTTGAGCATCTTGAAATTCTTCAATTTCTGGGAATCACGGATCTAGTTTGTGCAGTTTCCAAGGCAGATAAGGTTAATGAAGAATGGAAGTCATTGCTCCTCGAAGAGATCGAAGAGATGATGAAGAGCTTCTCGTTCCTTAACCATTCTGTTCATTTTGTCGACAGCTTTTCAGGAACAGGGTTGGAAGAACTGAAGTTGGAACTCCTCGGCATGGCGGAAAACGTAACCGCTAAAAATGTCTGCGGTCCATTTCGGCTGCCGATCGACCATTCGTTTACTGTAGCAGGACAAGGAACGGTTGTAAGAGGAACGATTTTAGAAGGTTCCGCCTCTGTCGGTGACACACTGCAAATGGAGCCGGGCGGAGATATAGTAAAAGTAAGGCAGCTGCAGATACACAACAGACAAGTGGATTATGCCCTGGCGGGACAAAGGGCCGCCCTGAATGTCACGGGGATCAAGCATGAGGATGTTAAAAGAGGGCATGTTCTTTTTTCTCCAGGAGAGTATCAAGTTACGGATACATTGGACATCATGCTGCTGTTAACCAAGAATCATAAGAAGATCAAGCAGCGCCAGCTCATCAAATTTTACATAGGAACTACAGAAATCATGGGTAAGATCGTATTCTTTGACAGAAACGAATCTACTGAAAAAGCGGGAGCTGCTTATTGTCAGGTTCGGTTAGTCCACCCGGTCATAGCCAAGCGGGGTGACCGGTTCATTTTGAGGCGTCCTTCTCCTGAAGAAACGATCGGCGGCGGAGAAGTGATCGATCCAAATGGTGGGAAATACCGGTTTGGAGAGGAGACTGTTGCATTCCTGAAGGAGAAAAAAGAGGGTGCTCCAGAAGAATGGATCATCCGTCACCTGCAATCACATCATTTGCTGCACGTGGATGAGATGGCAAAATTGACGGGCATCCCTGCCGTTCTGTCTGGCCATCTACAGCGTTTACTGGCTGAAAAGCACATCGTTGAGGTTTCTTCAGAACATTATGCACTGTCAGAGAGCGTTTCGGAGATAAAAAACAGGATCGTAGAAGAAGCAGCTCGCTTTCATCAGCTATATCCTTTGCGGGAAGGGTTGGATAAAGCCGAACTTCTACAGCGGCTCAAAGGATATCCTGCCTTGTTGATTGAATATGTTTTAAAAGAACTGCTCCATGAAGCTGCATTGCGGCAAAATCAGAATCTGATCGCACAAAGCAATTTTCAGCCGGAGATTCCAAACCAATGGAAAGTGCGTTACCGACAGTTGGAGCAAAGGCTGTTTCAGCAGGGAATTGAGTCAGATCCTTTTGATCAGCTTTACGAACAGGCTGGACTGCCGAAAGGAATGCGACTGGACATCTTATCCTATTTGCGACGCACAGGCCAGGCTGTACAAGCAGGGGGAGACAGGCTGATCCACAGCAAAGCCCTGAATTTGCATATGAAGACATTAAAGGAGAACTGTGCACCGTCCTTTTCCATACAGGAAGCAAAAACGGCATTGAAGGTATCCAGGAAATTTCTTATTCCGTTTCTTGAATTACTGGATCAGCTGGGATATACAGAACGTGCAGGTGATCATAGAAGATGGAATAAGGCATGAAAAAAACTCCGCAGTAATCGGAGTTTTTTTAAGGTTCAATGATGATCAATCTTTCTTTTCGTTCGGTAACACTGCCGATCTTTGCTGCTTGCTTTAATCCTGCGCTATGCAGATCTCTAAGATATGCATCGGCCTGGTTCTCCGGCAGACTGACTAATAATCCGCCGGACGTAACAGCATCACATAATATCCATTGCTGTGTTTCTGTCAGCGACTCATCATACCTGATCAAATCTTCAATCCATTGATGGTTCGCTTTCGTGCCGCCTGGGACGACTCCCTGCATGGCAAGTGCTTCTGTTCCTTCGACGACCGGTGTTCTGGAATAAGAGAGAGCGACCGAAACTGATTCACTGCCTTTAGCCATCTCACTGGCGTGTCCCAGCAAACCAAATCCGGTCACATCGGTCACAGCATTAGGCTGATAGTTAGCAAGGCATTCTGCCGCGGTTTTGTTCAATGAGGCCATGATCTTCGAAACATACCGGACTTGCCCCTCATTCAAACGGTTCTGCTTGATGGCGGTCGTCTGAATGCCGATTCCGATCGGTTTTGTAAGTATAAGAGCATCGCCGGGCTTTAATCCTACATTTTTGTAGATCTGCGCCGGGTGGGCAAAGCCTGTAACAGATAAGCCGAATTTTGGCTCCTGATCATCGATGGAATGTCCTCCAACGATAAGAGCACCAGCCTCTTGCACTTTGTCGGCCGCGCCTTTTAGAATCTCTGCTAATACTTCATGGCCCAATTTTTTTAGCGGAAAACCGACAATATTTAAGACGGTTTTTGGGGTGCCGCCCATCGCATATACATCGCTTAAAGCATTGGCTGCAGCAATTTGTCCGAACATATACGGATCATCTACAATGGGTGTAAAGAAATCTACGGTTTGAATCATGGCAACTTCTTCACTCAGTTTGTATACTCCTGCATCATCAGAAGTTTCCAGGCCGACGATCAAGTTAGAGTCAGCTTCTCTTTCTGGTAAATGGCACAAAACTTGTGCCAGGTCCTCGGGACCGATTTTGCAGCCTCAGCCGCCTTTGGTTGAAAACTGGGTCAAACGGATTTTATCCTGGCTTGTCATGAATTCCACCTCCTTAAATGTAGTATAAACATTTTTGAGGCGAAGTGCGAAAAAGTACAATTAAAAAAAAGAGAAAGAAGAAAGGAGCAGGAACGTGAAGGAAAAGTTGAGGAGATTGCCTGCTGTGAATGCTGTTCTGCAGGCCAAAGATTGGCAGGCGGAGAAATTGGAAGTTCCGGCAGAAATAATTACACGATGGGTTCAGGAAGAAATCAGTAATCTCCGGGAAGCCATACTGAAGGGCAGCTATAATGGAAAAGCCGAAAATACAGAACTACTATCCCGGGTATGTGAAGCAGTCAGCCGCAGGCTTTACGAAGAAGGTCCCTATTTGTTGAAGAAAGTAATCAATGCAACAGGTGTTGTTTTACATACGAATCTAGGGAGGGCAAGGCTGAGCAGAGCTGCCGCAGAAAGGGTGGCCGAGGCTGCGTCTTCCTATACGAACCTTGAATACAATCTTGAAGAGGGATCGAGAGGATCTCGGAATGAGGTTATTGAGAAGCAGATCACATCCATCACTGGCAGTGAAGCGGCATTGGTGGTAAACAATAATGCCGCAGCCGTTTATTTTATCCTGAATGTTTTAGCGAAAGAGAAAGAAGTTATCGTTTCGCGGGGAGAGCTTGTGGAGATTGGCGGCTCCTTTCGAGTGTCATCCCTCATGGAAGAAAGCGGTGCCCGCCTGATTGAAGTGGGCACGACTAATAAAACGCATATGGCAGATTATGAACGAGCGATCACAAGTGAAACGGCTATGATTATGAAAGTCCATAGCAGCAATTTCAAAATGAGTGGCTTTACAAAAAGTATTCCTGCAATCGAACTGCTGAAATTGAAAGAAAAAAATCCGGGACTTATTTTATATGAGGATATGGGGAGCGGATCGCTCTTTCCGTTCTCGCGGTATAAGATCGGAGACGAACCGGAGATAAAGCCAGCCGTTCAGGCAGGAATTGACCTGATCTCTTTTTCCGGGGATAAATTGCTTGGCGGCCCTCAAGCGGGGATTATCGCAGGAAAGAAGGAATTAATAACCGTATTAAAAAACCATCAGCTTGCGAGGGTGCTTCGTGTAGATAAACTTACACTTGCTGCTCTGGAAGCCACTTTGCTCGCTTATCATAATGATGAGAAGGCGAAAGAGATTCCTGTTATCCGGGACATGCTGAGAACACAGGAGGAAATCCAGACACAGGCCGAAAGGATTGCAAGAAAGCTGGAAGGCACGTTCAATTGTACGGTGAAAAAAGGGTTTTCCATGCCGGGAGGCGGAACGATGCCGGATGTGCTATTGCCTGCTTATATAATAGAAGTAACGGATCGTAATCTGTCACCTTCTGAGCTTGCGGAGAAGTTAAGAAAGCAGAGAGTTCCTGTGATCGTAACGGTAAGAAACAATAAATGTGTCATCGATCCGAGGACTTTGGATGAAACGGATGAAAAGGCTCTGATTCAAACGTTCTTAAACCTAAACTAAAAGCCAACGCTTAGGTTGGCTTTTAGAGGAATTACATTTTTCCGCCGTGCTTCTGGCGGGTGTGGTTTCTGTTTTTCACTTTTTTTGATCCGCTCAGCGGTTCAGGCTGTCCTGGATTTTGACCTTTTGGGGCATTTTTGCGAATATCATCAAACCTATTATGCTCTGTCATAAGACCCTCCGTATTGAATAAATTATTCCTTGTTTTGGCATAGTAAAGACATTATGACATCAAACAAAGGAGAAAGAACAATGCCGTATCACAAAGATAAACAACAGGCTTTTCAAGATGCAGAAAAAGGATATTCTCAGGCAGTTTCTGCAAATCAGCTCATTCAAACCCAAGCTGCCGATTATGGCAGAAGGGTAAAAGAACTGAAAAAAGAAGCAGAAGAAGCACTGCAGCAGATCGATAATGCACTCGAAGTGTCCTCTGAAACTCAAAGACAGCAGCTCGAGCAGTACCGTTCAGAGCTCCAAGGATTTATTTCACAATATAACAGCTGATTTATTTTCGTTTTTTTGTCTTTTTATTGTTCTGTTTCTGTGCCTCTGTCAAAGGTTCGTTGGAAGCGTGAAGCTGTTCGTTGCCAAATTCCGTCTCATATCCTGCGCCGCCGCCTTGAGCTTTAGCTGCATTCATTCCCGGACGGATATGATTCGCTTTCCCTTTTGCTTTTGCCATAAGATCCACCCCCCTTGTTCCTTTAGTGTGTGCAGAACAAAGAAAAAAAGCACTCCCTAATTCTGGAGTGCTTTTTATAAAAGAACAGGCTATTTTTTCCTGAACCAATCGACAAGCAGCCAGAGACCGCTTAAGCCAACCAATACATAAATGATTTGCGTTAATGCGGAACCGCTTCCAAAAATTGCGGTAACTACGTTAAAATCAAATAAACCAATCAGACCCCAGTTCAGTGCTCCGATAATTGCAAGAAGTGTAGCAAGTTGTTTTAGAATAGCCATGTGCCCTCAGCTCCTTTCCCAAGAGAGTTATTTAAGTCTCTATATCATACGAAAACGCAAATCTTTGGTGAATGGAAACGAACATAAGATTTTCTTATATTGTTTAATAACATATCTGTTATTTACTTATTGAAAGCACTTTCGTATGATAGGTAAGGGAAGGAAATTGTAGAATGAGTAAAGAGAGAATTTTGCAGTATATGTGCAACTTTTCGACAATTTTTCTCTTGTTTGGTGTATGATTGGTTTGAAGGAGGAGAGTGGAGTTATGACTAAACAACAAAATGACATTTTTAAAGCGCGTTCATCATTTAGCGCAAATGGAAAAACGTACAACTACTATCGACTGAATGCACTCGAAGAAGCGGGTGTGGGCAACGTTTCCAAATTGCCGTACTCCGTTAAAATTTTGCTTGAATCCGTTTTAAGGCAGCATGACGGCAGAGTAATTCTAAAAGAACATATTGAGAACCTAGCGAAATGGGGAACTCCAGAACTTAAGAATATCGATGTTCCTTTCAAGCCGTCACGTGTAATCCTGCAGGATTTTACAGGTGTGCCTGCTGTCGTTGACTTGGCTTCTCTTAGAAAAGCCATGAAAGATATGGGTGGAGACCCTGCTCAAATTAACCCTGACATTCCGGTTGACCTTGTAGTTGACCACTCTGTACAGGTTGATAAATATGGAACAGCTGATTCTTTAAATGTAAACATGAACCTTGAATTTGAACGAAACGAAGAGCGCTATAAGCTGTTAAGCTGGGCTCAGTCCGCGTTCGATAACTATCGTGCGGTGCCGCCTGCTACAGGAATTGTCCATCAGGTAAACCTTGAGTATCTTGCTTCTGTCGTGCAAAGCCACGAAGTAGAAGGGGAACTTGAAGCTTTCCCTGATTCACTTGTTGGAACGGACTCCCACACAACAATGATCAATGGTCTTGGTGTATTAGGATGGGGTGTCGGCGGAATTGAAGCCGAAGCTGGAATGCTTGGACAGCCATCTTATTTCCCAGTACCTGAAGTAATCGGCGTGAAGCTTGTCGGTGAACTTCCTGACGGTGCAACCGCAACTGACCTTGCGTTAAAAGTGACACAAGTTCTGCGCGAAAAGAAAGTAGTCGGCAAGTTTGTTGAATTCTTTGGACCTGGGCTTGCGGAAATGCCGTTGGCAGACCGTGCCACGATCTCCAACATGGCGCCTGAGTATGGCGCGACTTGCGGATTCTTCCCTGTAGACCAAGAAGCGCTAAACTATCTTCGGCTTACTGGAAGAAGTGAAGAGCAGATCACCCTTGTTGAAGAATACAGCAAAGCAAATGGCTTATTCTACACACCGGGAGCTGAAGATCCGATCTTCACTGACGTAGTTGAAATCGATTTAACACAAATTGAATCCAATCTTTCCGGTCCTAAACGCCCTCAAGACTTGATTCCGCTGTCTAAGATGAAAGAAGCTTTTAATAAAGCGCTTGTTTCTCCTCAAGGCAACGCAGGATTCGGTTTAACAGACGAAGAGATCAACAAGGAAGTTAAAGTGAAGCATCCGAGCGGAGAAACATCTGTCTTGAAAACGGGAGCAGTTGCTATCGCTGCGATCACAAGCTGTACAAACACATCTAACCCATATGTAATGCTTGGTGCCGGGCTTCTTGCAAAAAAAGCCATTGAAAAAGGACTTAAAGTTCCAGCTTATGTGAAAACATCTCTTGCTCCTGGATCAAAAGTTGTTACAGGATATTTAGAAAAAGCAGGACTTATGTCTTACCTTGACCAATTAGGCTTTAACCTTGTCGGATACGGATGTACGACTTGTATCGGTAACTCCGGCCCACTATCTCTTGAGGTAGAACAAGGCATCGCTAAAAATGATCTTACGGTTACCTCTGTACTTTCAGGAAACCGTAACTTTGAAGGACGAATCCATCCGCTGGTAAAAGCGAACTATCTCGCTTCTCCTCCGCTTGTTGTGGCATACGCGCTTGCGGGAACGGTAAACATCGATCTTCAAAATGATTCATTTGGCAAAGACAGTGAAGGCAACGATGTTTATTTCAAAGATATCTGGCCGTCTTCTGCTGAGATTAAAGAAGCGATGAACCAAGCGGTTACACCGGAAGTGTTCAAAAAAGAATACGAAAGTGTTTTTGATGAGAACGCTCGCTGGAACGCATTAAAAACAAGTGCTGAAAAGCTTTACAGCTGGGATGCAAACTCAACCTACATTCAAAACCCGCCGTTCTTTGAAGAACTTTCTGCTGACTTGAAAGAAATTCAGCCGCTGAAAGATCTTCGCCTGATCGCGAAGTTCGGTGATTCAGTTACAACTGACCACATTTCTCCAGCAGGTGCAATCGCTAAAGATTCTCCAGCAGGAAAATATTTGATCAGAAACGGTGTAGAGCCTCGCGAGTTTAACTCTTATGGTTCACGCCGCGGTAACCATGAAGTGATGATGCGCGGAACGTTCGCCAACATTCGTATCCGCAACCAGATCGCACCTGGAACAGAAGGCGGCTGGACAACATACTGGCCGAAAAATGAAGTAATGAGCATTTATAAAGCTGCAATGAAATATAAAGAAAACAACACAGGCTTAATGGTCATCGCCGGGAAAGATTACGGAATGGGAAGTTCTCGTGACTGGGCAGCAAAAGGTACAAACCTTCTTGGTATCCAAACGGTTCTTGCTGAAAGTTTTGAACGGATCCACCGCAGCAACCTCGTGTTGATGGGTGTGCTTCCTCTTCAATTCAAAGAAGGCGAAACTGCAGAAACGTTCGGTCTTACAGGCAAGGAATCCTTTACTGTACAAGTTGACGAGAATGTAAAGCCGCGTGACGTAATTAAGGTTACGGCCGTGACTGAAGAAGGATCAAAAATTGAGTTTGAAGTCATCGCACGCTTCGACAGTGAAGTAGAGATTGACTACTACCGCCATGGAGGAATTCTTCCAATGGTTCTTCGCAACAAAATTTCCAACAAACAGCCTCAAAACTAAATGAATATTGAAGCTCTCCTTTGGGAGGGCTTTTTTATTTTTCTGAAATTTGAATAATAACATTTTTTCCTGTCCATAACAGTAACAGAATATGGATGATGGAGTGATGATTTTGAGGAAGAACAGACACATCTCGTTTAAGGACCTGGTCAGAGAAAACAAGAGGGAACTGCTGGGCGATCAGGAAGCCATGGAACGAATTGAGAAGAAACTTGAAGAAAAGCATACAAAAAAAGCCTAATGGAGACAGGAAGTTCCTGTTTCTTTTTTTATTTTGAGTAAATATTATGTAATGAAGGAGGCAGATATATATGAGCAACCCGAAAAGACATCCGCAATCCTTTGTACCCAGCCATCTGGGGACACAGCCAAGAGAAGGAAAAGGCAATAAGGGAAAACAAATGGCCAACAAAGGCAATGAACATCCTGATTATGTGCCCACAAAAGGCTGAATAAAAAAGAGGTTCTATTGCTGCACGTCAGCGATAGAACCTCTTTTTTGACATTTTCCGAATGAAAACTCTGGCATTTCCTTCTTGTTTTGTTCACTACCACCATATAAATCAACATATTTAGCGAAGTATGTAGTAGATGAGAAATAGGAGGGGTACGGTTGATAACTGCAGAAGTGAAACCATTGCCTGTCTCAACCAAGAAGGAAGATCAGGACGTTTTATATCGGGAGCTTGAATTACAGATGCAGCGTCTCGGTCATCTTGTTCCTTTTCGTGAAGAATTAAATTGGGGAAATGAAATAGGATCGGTTGAGATTGGGCCTGACTCAATCATAAATAAACTTAAAAAAGCTGCCGCTAAAAGCGACGGTGTTCTTTTGCTTTATGCAAAATTAACAAAAGGCACGGTCTATCAGCACATTATCATGCATCCGAATGTGGAAGGGTTCTATCTCCCGTTCCGGTTTGAAGAGCCATTCTTCATAACGGTGAAAAATAAAAAAATTTGGATCGGTTCCTCAGTCAGGCTTGCGGAAGAGCTTAATTGGCTCGGTATTACCATGCAGAACCTGGAGGACAAGGAAGTGGTGGATTGCTGGAACGCTTTTAAAGAATTATGCGATCTCAGCATCGAATATCATTCGCCAGTCATTATGAACAGAAATTAGCCCGGAATATTTTTTCCTCTTTGATACAAACTATGTTTGATTCAAATTTAGAGGAGGGAAAATCCCGATGGTTAAACCAGACGACAGAAGCAATAATGTTGAAAGGCTGCAGCAGATGGTAGAAAATACGCAGCAAAACATTCAGGAAGCAAATGAATCTGTTCAGAATACAGATATGACTTCCCAGCAAAAAGAACAGATCAAGAACAAGAACGAGAGAAGAGAAGAAAGCATTCAATCGTTTCAGAGCGAGATTGAAGATGAGCAATCTTACCGCAATAACCAATAGATAAAAGAACCGCCCCCTGCTGTAACATTCGTTGCGATAGGGGGTTTTTTGCATATTGCTTCAGCCGTGCACCTTCACTGTGTTACACTTTATTGGAATGGCGGATAAAGGAAAATATAAGACAGGTGATGACAGAACATGTTAGTTTCAGAAGCAAAAGTGGACGTAAGGTATGCAGAAACAGATCAAATGGGTGTCGTCTATCATGCCAATTACTTAGTTTGGTTTGAGATTGGCCGGACGGCATTTATTGAAGATCTCGGATTCAGCTATGCACAGATGGAGAAGGATGGAATTTTATCTCCAGTCACTGAGATCCATGCCAATTATAAGAAGCCTCTAACATATGGCGATCAGGCCAAGATTTTCACATGGGTGGATGAATATACAGGGCTGAAGGTAAAATACGGTTATGAAATCAGAAATTCCAAAGATGAGCTGTGTGTGACTGGGAATTCGACACATGTTTGTGTCAAAAAAGATTCATTTCGTCCCATTTCAATTAAGAAAGTTTTTCCGGATTGGCATCAGGCTTATGAAGCACAGAAAAAACAAAAGCAGGGATAATCATGGCATTCGGTTTAGCAAGACAAGAGCTGAACGATTGGAAGAAACGAGCGGCCAGCGGCAAAATTGCTTTTATTACTCATTTTTGGTATGATCCCCGCTTTCCTGATATGAAAACGGTCACGAAGGTTGGCTGTTCAGATCTGATAGCCTTAGAAGAATGGGGTAAGAAGTATGGCCTAAAGAAAGAATGGATCCATCACCGCCATGGCTATCCCCACTTCGATCTGATGGGGCACAGGCAAACAGCAATTCTTCGGGCAGAAAACAAAATGGATCAGGTAGAAAGGCTGATAAAAAAGACAGAAAAGAGGAATCGGTAATCACGATTCCTCTCATTTGTTTATTCATACTGAAAATCGATCGTTTGACCGTCTTCATCCACGTCGATGTTCAGGTTATGATCATCGAAATACCACATGTCATCTCGTTCAACGTAGAATGTAATTCCATCCTTCTGAACTTCAGAACCTGCTTCTTTCGGCTGTTCTTTTGCAACTCCCAGTGAAAAGCCGCTCTGGACTGTACTGCAGCCGCCAAGCCTCACAAAAAAACGCACAAAATCTCCGGTTTTTATTTCCATTTCGTTCTTATACCATGCAACAGCAGAGTCCGTAATGTTCATCTTCATAGTAGTAAGTAAAACCTCCTTGAGAGCCTGATTGTAACATTCCATTCCTCATCTTTGCTACTATAGCTGAAGCCTCTCATCAAATAAAGAATTTTGTTTTAAATGAAACATGTTATAATAATATCGATACATACCGGACAGAAATACAGGTAACATATAAGGGGACAATAGTGTGAAACATAGAGTAGCAAAGGTTTTTATTTCCATGCTTCCGCAAAATGGGATCTCCCGTATTGCCGGTTCCTTGGGAAGAACAAAAATGAGCAAATGGTATGTTAAACCATATGCCAAAATGTATGACATTAACTTATCAGAAATTGAAAAACCAATACAGGACTATAAGCACCTTACTGAATTTTTTTCAAGAAAATTAAAGATCAATGCGCGCCCGATTGATAATTCGGCTGACTCGATCATTTCTCCGGTTGACGGAGTGGTATCTCAGTTTGGACGAATTCAAAAGGGGACGATCATCCAGGCGAAAGGAATCGATTATTCGGTGCATTCTTTATTGGGTGAGGCGAAAGAGGACTTTGAAGAAGGAAGCTTTGTTACGATCTATTTAAGTCCAAAAGATTATCACCGCATCCATATGCCGCTTGACGGAAAAATAACTTCGAGCACGTATATACCGGGGCGTCTGTTTCCTGTCAACGATATCGGCCTTAATCATGTCAAAGGGCTCTTTACGAAAAATGAAAGACTCGTCACCTATGCTGACACAAAAGCAGGGGAGATCGCCATCGTGAAGGTCGGAGCATTCATCGTCGGAAGTGTGCAAGTGGCATACAGCGAGCCGTATAAACGGGCAAGAAAAAAGGTGCTAAAAACAGAGCATCCCTCTGAACGATATAAAAAAGGGGAAGAAATCGGCCATTTTGAATTCGGTTCGACCGTCATCTTAATCTTTCAAAACGGAAAAATGGAGCTCGATCCATCTGTCAAAGCCGGTTCAACTGTTAAAATGGGCCAAAGAATAGGAAAGATTAAAGCCCGTTAATTACGGGCTTTTTTGCATCCTTTTAAAACAGTGGCTTTAGCAGCGAAAAAGTAAAAGAAGAAAGGAAGGAAAAGTTCATGAGCTTCTTAACAATTGAACAATTATTTCAGCAGGCGAAGGCGGATTTTTCAGTGTCCGACATCATATCACCTCATGTACGAATTCTGTTTATCCTGGAGTCCCCGCATCGCGAGGAAATCAAACATCATATACCGTTGGCCGGTTCTTCAGGGAGGTCGGTAAGCAAAGTTTTATTTGAAGGGAAACAAAGCCTCCCCTTTGGATTGCTGCTGAAAGAAAATAGCGATAAGAAACCTTATTGCCATCTTGGCATCTTGAATGTTTGCCCGTTTCCGCTGCAGAGCGCAGCGATTCCAGATAGCAAATGGTGTGATAGCCACCCTGAATTTGTGAGTGCTGCGGAAAAAGTCCGTGTGGGGAATGATAAAGATGTGTACAGGGACGAAACATGGAATGCTTTCCAGGAAATCATGCAGCAGGATTTTAACCAAAGGTTAACCGAACTTGTCTATCAGCCTTTGGTCATCGTCCCGTGCGGACGGTTTGCACAGAAACAGTTCCGGCTTGCTGATGTCCAGTCTTCCAACTGGAAAGTTGTCAGCGATGTCCCACATCCTTCCTATAATTCCTGGTCAAAGGATCGGTATAGTGCACAGATAGCCGAGGTTACTGAGGCCGTGGGTTACATTTAAAAAAAGAAAAGCATGCTTACACCATACAGGACGGCAGTAATTCCTGCAGCAATAAGCGCGGGCTTCAGTTTGTATTTCGCATAGTCAATGACTGGAAGATTCAATATCCGGGCGATCGTGTTCGTATCATCGCTGAGCGGTGATGCAAAGGCTCCGAACGTTCCACTCGCGAATACTGCTCCGATCACAAGAGGAAGGGAGATGCCGGCAGCTTGGGACATGGAGATCCCGAGCGGCATCAGAATGCCCCATGTTCCCCAGGCTGAACCAATAAAATATGACACTGCTGCACCGAAAACGAATAGAGCAGGAGTAACGAATGCGGAAGGAATCCATCCTGAATGGTCGGTAATAAACCGCGAGAATCCCAGCTTGTCGGTCACGGAGGACAAGCCCCAGACGACGGTAAGCAGTACGATAACAGACATCAGCTCATTTCCGCCGGCAATGAAGCCCTCCATCAGGGGCCCCGTTTTCACACCTTGAAATCGGTAGTAGACGAACGAAAACAATATGGTGATGATAAGAGCCATCACCATGGCATCTAGTACATCCGCTTTAATGAAGGCGTTAAAAAATCCTTCACTTTTTTTGCTCCCGTCCCACCAAGTGAGGAATAACGTGAGAGAAACGGCAATAATCAACGGAATGAGCAAGTTCCACGGCTTGACGGGAAGATCTTTTGACACCGCAGGATCACAGTTATGCCAGTCATCTTCCTCAGTTTCGATGGACTCATTGCTGCTCATGGGCTGTGAGCTGGAATGGTGGAAAAAGCTTAAATAAATGCCAAGGATGATCATAACAATTGAAAAAAAATTATAGGGAATGCTTTGGATAAAGAGGGAATAGGCATCGCCTTTTATCTTTTCATTCTCTAAAGCCATATCAACGATGGAAGTCATATAGCCTACAAAAGCGGTCGCGATCGGGATGAGTACAATGATCGGCGTCGCTGTAGTTTCGATGACAAACCCCAATTCCTGGGTAGACATTTTTACTTTTTTCATCAATGACCTCATGATCGGAGCAATGGTTACGAACCGGAAGCTGGGTGCGCTGAATGTGCCGATCGTAGAAACGTAAGTTAAGAACAACGCTCCTTTTTTTGTCTGAATCCTTGAAGAGGCTGCTTCTACGAAACCGCGAATACCGCCTGAAAGTTTAATGATGCCGACCAGTCCTGAAAAAGCATAAAGAAACAACAGGATTTTCAGGTTGCTTTTATCGGTTAAACCCTCAATGACAAAAGTGATCATTTTTTTGAGACCGCCGATGAGGGAAGGCTCCAACAGGTAGCAGCCCGCCAGAAAGCCGATAAATAAGCCCGGCAGAACTTGCCTCGTTTTAACCGCTATGGGAATGACAACAAGAAAAGGTATGATGGACAGCCAAGTTTGATTCATAATGCCCCCCGATTCATCTGGATTGACTAATCATTATCATGTGATGCTCAAGGGAAATTATTCTTGATCGTTCATGAATCGCCAACAAAGCCTTACCGGCATACACTATTATGTATGCCGCAAGATCTGTTTGCAGCATGTAGAGGTTGCATTATTTCTTCTGTCATGTTAAGGTTATGTTCGATAATAAATTGTAAAGCAAAACTGTTTATATATACTTCTGTATAGGGGCATATTATATCTAAATATGTGCCTTTTTTTAAGGCCTACTTTGTTTAATAATCTTTATATTGAACACTAAACCAGTGATTTTTAAGATTGTAAAAGATGATTTCAGGAGATTTACTTGGAAGTATAAGGAAATGGTTTTGACGAAAAAGGAGACAGTTACACATTGACAACATTCAGTGAATTAGGTTTAAGTCCCGAATTGCTAAAATCAATTAACAATATGGGTTTTGAAGAAGCTACGCCGATTCAGCGTGATACGATTCCAACCGCTCTTAATGGAACGGATCTTATCGGACAGGCTCAAACAGGAACAGGAAAAACCGCTGCTTTCGGTATTCCGTTGATCGAAAAGATCGACGTAAAAGCCCGTAAAATTCAAGGAATCGTTCTTGCTCCAACACGTGAACTCGCAGTTCAGGTTGGTGAAGAACTAAACAAGATTGGCCAATTTAAGGGGATTAAAACCCTTCCGATCTATGGTGGACAATCGATCGTCAGACAGATCAAAGCACTAAAAAACAATCCGCATATTATTGTGGGTACACCAGGTCGAGTGATCGACCATATCAACAGAAAAACATTAAAGCTTGAAGACGTTCATACTGTTGTTCTTGATGAAGCAGATGAAATGCTGAACATGGGCTTTATCGAAGACATTGAAACAATCCTTGAAAATGTCCCGACTGAGCGCCATACGATGCTCTTCTCTGCTACAATGCCAAAACAGATTCAAAAGCTCGCTGAGCGTTTCATGAAAGATGTTCTTGTCATTCGTGTGAAAGCAAGTGAGATGACGGTTAAAAGCATTGAACAAGAGTATGTAGAAGTTAAAGAAAAACAAAAGTTTGATGCTCTTACCCGATTGCTTGATATTCAATCTCCAGAGCTTGCCATCGTTTTCGGCCGTACGAAGCGCCGTGTTGATGAATTGGCTGAAGCATTGAACAAGAGAGGCTATTCTGCTGAAGGGATCCATGGTGACCTTCCGCAATCGAAACGTGACATGGTTCTTCGCGCGTTTAAGAACAACACGATTGAAGTACTGGTCGCTACTGACGTTGCAGCTCGCGGATTAGACATCAGCGGTGTTTCTCACGTATATAACTTTGACATTCCACAGGATCCTGAAAGCTATGTTCACCGTATCGGACGTACAGGACGTGCGGGAAGAACAGGATATGCGGTTACGTTCATCACTCCTCGTGAGATCGATCACCTCTATACGATTGAAAAAATCACGAAGCGTAAAATGGTGAAACGTCCTGTTCCTTCACTTAACGAGGCGATTGAAGGCCAGCAGCGCATGGCGCTTGATAAGCTTCTTAACGTGATTGAAGACGGAGATATCCAAATCTACAAACAAACAGCGATGGAAATGCTTGAAGAGCATGATTCCGTATCCCTGTTGTCTGCAGCATTAAAACTGTTGACTAAAGAGCCGGATAGCACTCCGATCGAATTGACATTCGAACCGCCACTTTCGGTGAAAAAACGCCGGGACAACCGATTCGGAGACCGCCGGCGCCCTCAGCGCGGCAGCAGCAACGAATCAAGAGACAAGAGAAGAAACGGAGGCAACCGCAGTGACAAACAGCGTCAAGGCGGCGGCAACCGAGACATGTCATACCGTGCGCCAAAACGCATGAGAGAAGACAAAAAAGCAAGATAACATACGAAAGGAATCTGCGAATCAGCAGGTTCCTTTTTTATTTTTTGGTTTCAATGAACCGATTTTGGCATACTAGCTATAGGAGGGATAACGATGGAAATAATCGGTTCAACCTATACATTTATTGCCAAGAACGGTGAAAAAATAACCTTGAGACCTGTTGTTATGGAAGATGCCGGGCAGATCGTTGATGCAGTAAAGGAAATCGTTGATGCAGGAGAATTTTTACAAAAAGAGAGGCCCCGCACAAAAAGTGAGGAAGAAGATTTTATCAGTGACTGCCGGATGAAAGGAAATATGTATACCGCCATCGAAAAACAGGGAACTGTGATCGGGATCGCCCGTATCATTAAAGGTGAACTTACGATGAAAAAACATACGGGGATGTTTAGAACGTGGATTAATTCAAAAGGACAGGGTTTAGGGATAGGCAAAGAGGTAATGGACTATTCCATCCAATGGGGGAAGGAGAACGGACTTTATAAGATCTGGCTGACTGTCTTCTCAGAAAACAAAATCGCCATCAGGCTTTATGAAAAAGCTGGTTTTACCGTGGAAGGCGTTCAAAAAGGACAAGTGATCATCAATCAAGAACTGCAGGATGAATGGTATATGGCCTGTTTCCTTAAAAAAGAAAGCGAGTAGCGAAAAACTGGGCAGCCCCAGTTTTCTTTTTATAGATTCATTCATAGAGAATCATACATAATTATGGTAAAGTGAAGAGGACTAAAGGTATTGGAGAAGTGGAGAGTTCAATGAATAGAGCAGGAATCACCGAACAAAGTGAACAGCAAATAAAGAGTGCGGCTTCATCCATTGCCGCAGCTTACCGTGAATTAAAAAAACTCGGTTCTGGGGGCGAGGCTGGTGCGGTCTTGGATTTGTATGAAAAAGTGAAAACCCAGCAGTTTGCCATCGCGTTCTGCGGCCATTTTTCTGCCGGTAAATCCAGCATGATCAATGAGCTCATCGGGGAAAACATATTGCCCTCAAGCCCGATTCCAACAAGTGCAAATGTGGTGAAAGTCCAAAATGGAACACCTTCAGCAAAAATCTTATTAAGAAACAAAGGAATAGTGAGTGTAGATCCACCTATTGATGTGTCAGAGATAAAAAAATGGGCAAAGAACGGCGAAGAGATCGAGAGTATTGAAATCAATGTGGACCGTACTGTTCTTCCCGACCGAATCGCCATCTATGATACACCAGGCATTGATTCAACGGATGATGCCCATAAGGTTGCAACAGAATCTGCCCTTCATATGGCAGATGTCGTATTTTATATCATGGATTATAACCATGTTCTTTCACAGCTGAATTTTACTTTTATCCGGCTGCTGAAAGAACAGGGAAAGAAATTGTACCTGATCGTGAATCAGATCGATAAACACAATGAAAAAGAGATCACGTTCCGTGAATTTACAAACAAAATTAAGAGCGGATTCAAGAGCTGGGACATTGAACCGGAAGAGATCTTTTTTACCACCATCATGGATCACAGCCATTCCGGGAACCAGCTTCAGGAGATCAAAACGCTCTTCCAAAAATTTTATTTGGCGAAGGACGAATGGATTCAGGAAAACGCCTTCAGCGAAACTGAGCGCTTGATCAGAAAAACGGTACAAACTGGTCTTGACCTTGATGAAGACCGCTATAGAGAAGCATTTGAAACAGCTGAAGGAGAAGAAGAAAACGCGAGTGAACAAAAAGCTGTTCATTTTCTTGGTAAAATTGAAACGTTGGAAAGAGATGTGGTACAAAAGAAAGCGGATGCCGCGAAACGGTTTAAAGACATCCTGGACAACGCTATCCTTATGCCCTTTCAGACGAGAGAACTTGCCAAGAACTACATTGAGAGCCGGCAGGATAGTTTTAAAGTAGGCGTTCTGTTCGCCTCTAAAAAAACTGAAGCCGAACGAAATGCACGGCTTCATGCCTTTTATGAATCAGTGCAGGAGAACATAAAGACACAGATCAACTGGCATCTTAAAGATTACTTTCATGCACATTCCGTTGTAATGAAAGAAGAGCCGGTACTGAGTCCAGACCGGCTGGCTGCTCTTATCAAGCCTGGAGCTTCATTAAACGGCAATTATGTTTTGCAATACTGCAATGATGTCGTGGAAGATATCAAGCGTACTTTTATGTCGCATTACCGGCCGGAACTTGATCAGATCACTATTGAGACAGACAAAAACGCGCAAGCAGAGATTCAACAGTACAAGGTGCTGATCTCAGAGCAGGAAAATATTTTAGCCGCACTGCGAAAAACAAAAGAAGTGAGCCAAAAATGGATATCCACAGAAAGCATGATTTTAGATGCCTTGTACAATGAACAAAACCATGCAGTTGCTATGGAAGAAGCAGATCTCGTCCTTGCAGCACAAGTGGAGGAGGTTTCTAAACTTACCGTTGAAGACTTAAAGAAAAACGCCAATCCTTCTGAAGAAACCGAAATACTGGATAACGTCCCTATTGGAGAAACAGCAGTGAACCGCGCAAAGACCGGGGAGTCGTCCCGTCTTGAGGATGAAGCAGAAAAGCTAGAATCCGCAGCAACCATCCTGTCCAGGCTTGAGATGATGAAAAATCGTTCTGATGATATGAAACGTTTTTCAGAACGGCTTTTAAACCGGGATTTTACGGTCTCGCTGTTTGGTGCTTTTTCTGCTGGAAAATCATCGTTTGCCAATGCGCTGATCGGGGAAGAACTCTTGCCCGTTTCTCCGAATCCAACGACTGCCACGATCAATAGGATTGTTCCGCCTGATCAAGAGCATCAGCACGGCACAGCACTCATTTATTTTAAAAAAGAACAAGATCTTTTAGATGAGATCAACCTGTCACTTTCTTATTTTGGAAAAAAGGCAGGAAATATTCTCGAAGCCATACAGGCAGCGGGCCAGATTGACAGTCGAAAAAGCTCTGATAAGCTTCGTCCACACCTTCAATTTTTAATGGCGGTCCATAGAGGGTTCAGTGCCATAGAAAAGCGGATGGGTACCGAAATGTCTATTACTGCTGCAGAGTTTAAGGCATTCGTTGCCGATGAAGAAAAGGCATGTTTTACAGAAAGTGTATCGGTCTATTATGATTGCGCGCTGACAAAGATGGGGGTGACATTGGTGGATACACCGGGAGCTGACTCCATCAATGCCCGCCATACGAACGTCGCTTTTGAATTTATAAAAAAATCAGACGCCATACTATATGTAACCTATTATAACCATGCATTCTCAGCCGCTGACCGTGAGTTTCTGATCCAGCTCGGACGTGTCAAAGACACCTTTGAACTGGATAAAATGTTCTTCGTGATCAATGCATCAGATCTGGCGAAGGATGGTGAAGAGCTCATCGATGTTGTGGAACACGTCGGTGATAATTTGCGCCGGTTCGGGATTAGACATCCAAAGCTGTATCCGATGTCGAGCTATTTTTCATTGCTGGGACAAAAACCGACGGGTGAACTGTCTCAGGAGGAACGAAACCGGCTCGGAAGCAAATACCAAGAGTTACAAGGGCAGGAACTATTGCAGCGGACAGGATTCCTGCCGTTCATGAACGCCTTTATGTCCTTCTTAAAAGAAGACCTTGCAGATGTGCTGATGAATTCAGCGATTAACCAATTCCAGCAATCCAAGTTTATGCTGGAGCGGCTGATCGACGAAGCAGCCTCCAGTCAAAAGGACCGTGAAAGAAAAACACAAGAGCTTAAGAATACATGCACGAACGTGCTGCAAACGATGGAAGGCTATTTTCTGCAGCAAAAAGAAGAGCTTCTTCAAAAAGAAATCAATGAGCTGCTGTTTTATGTAAAACAAAGAGTTATGCTTCGGTTTACCGAATTTTTTAATGAGGCATTCAACTCCTCTGTGATCACAGGATCGGTAAAAGAACAAAAGAACGCTTTGCCTGAAAGCTGGAAAGAACTGCATCAGAGGATTCAATTTGATCTGCAGCAGGAATCGAGGGCAACCATGCTCAGGGTAGAGAAATACATTCTTTACTTGCTCAGTGAGATGCACGTGGAAATGGATCAGGCATTAAAAAGGTTTAATGGTCCGGAGTATCACATGGAAAAAGAGGAAATTCAGTTCAAGAGCCTTGAAATTGAAACGAAGCTTCACGAGGCCGAGGGAAAACAAACGATTCTTAAAGAATTTAAGAACGCACGTCATTTCTTTGAAGAAGGGGGAAAGAAAAACATCATGGAAAAGATGTACACCATGATGGAAAACCCAGTTCAAACTTTTGTGGATGATAGTGCAGGGGTGTTCTATATGTATTATCTTTCAGCATTTAATGATTCAGCGCGATCCGAAATCAGCCGTAGAAAAGAAGAAGCTGTCCTTTATTATGAAGGACTGCTTAAAGCGCTTGAAACTCCTGGGCTTCTGGAAACGATGAAGAAAAGCTTACTGGAACTGAATCAATTATAAAAAAAGGGGCTGTCCAAGAAGTCTGTAAGCTGTTGATTTCCGTTCCAGGGTGCTCGCTTTCCGCGGGGCGTGCGGTGAGCCTCTTGGCGCTAGCGCCTGCGGGAGTCTCACCTGTCACGCTAGTCCCGCAGGAGTCTCGCACCTTCCACTTCAATCAACTTTTCATTGAAGATTTTCAAGCCAAAAAGGAGCTGCTGAAGGTCAATTTTCGACTTTCAGGACAGCCCCTTTTGCTCTTATTGGATCTCACTGACAAAGCTTGCTTCGATCAATCCTAGTTTTTTATGGATTGTATTTACTTTTTCGGCAAAAGAACTGAACTGTTTGTCAGCTTCTGCTGTTTTCGCTTCATCTCCTAGGCCTTCAGCTCTTGTCTTATACGATTGGCTAAGGTCTTTGAAAGCTGTTTTGAAGACATCTTGATCTTCTTTCGTCAAGGAAGATGGAACCTTCAGCTCAGGGATTTCTTTCGCTGCTTTCTCTCCAGAGTCCTTGGCTGCTGCAGCTAATTTTTCAAGGTCTGCTTTTGGTGTTTTCTTTTCAGGATCAAGAGCTGCTGCATAGGCATTGAACGGCGCATGATATTCACGCAGTTTTGCTCCTAATTCAACTTCAAAATCCAATACTGCGGATTTTTCTTTGTTTTTGTCCGATGAAGTTTCTGATTTTGGTTTTTCCTGGCCTTTTGCTTCTTTTTCCTGGCTGCATCCTACGCTCAGCACAAGCAAAAGTACTGCGGCAATACTCATAAATTTCTTCATATCACAAAACCTCCCTAAATATGTAATTTTCTAGAAATCGGCCGGCAAAATCTAGTTTATTATGTTTTCAGTCAGTTGTAAAATGATAAATTATTTAAAATGTTTTGAAAAACGAATGTTGATCAATCACATGGTATACTAAACCAAAGATGAGGTTTGAGGAGGAAAAGGAATGAGTGTACATCAAGAGATCAGCAAACATTCCAGCAGACAGCATGCGATTGTATCAGAATTTCTGAGGCTGGAACAAAGAAGAGAAAATTTGATCGATATCGCGGTTGAGCAATGCGGAAAAGGACTTCCTTTCAGTGTGAAAGAGATTAATGAAGTAAGTAAACAAATGAACCAGCTCGCTCAAAAGGGGATTGTTCCTCAGCGGAAATTGATCACAGAACAAATGGTAAAGGAATATGCGCACAAGAAAAACCAGGCTTAAATGCCTGGTTTTTTTTGTGATTTCCTAAAATAATTAAGGATTAGTGATGGATAGGGATTTTAAAAAGGATTCCAGCCTGTCTAAACCGGCAGATAGCTGTTCCATAGATGCTGCATAAGAAATCCTGATGTAGCCTTCACCCAGTTCAGAAAAGGCTGAACCGGGAACTACGGCTACTCTCTCTTTTTCCAATAACTTTGTGGCAAATTCCAGTGAAGTGATCCCATATGGAGAGATATCAGGGAAAATATAAAAAGCTCCTCCTGGCTTTTCGGCGTGCAGTTTCATTTCAGTTAACCTTCTGATGACAAACTCTAAACGCTTGCTATATTCTTTTTTCATGGGAAGCGCATCGTCTTTGCCGGCTGTTAATGCTTCAATCGCAGCCATCTGTGAAATAGTTGAAGCGCATGTCACATTGTATTGATGCACCTTTAATAGATGTTTTGAAATCTCTGCGGGGGCAAAGACGAGGCCGATCCGCCATCCGGTCATAGAATGTGACTTGGAGAGCCCGTTGATAACAATCGTTTTTTCTTTCATCCCTGGCATCGATGCGATCGAGACATGATCCTGCTCGAAAGTGAGTTCGCTGTAGATTTCATCGGATAGTACAAAAACATCCTGATCTTTTAGCACATCTGCAATTTCCTTGAGCTCGCCAGGAGATAATATACAGCCCGTTGGATTGGAAGGATAGGGCAGGATCACGCACCTTGTATTGGGGGTGAGGTGTTCCTGAATTAGCTCGGCGTTAAGTTTAAAGCCGCTTTTTGTGGTATCCACATAAACTGGATTCGCTTTGCACATCTCGATGACAGGAGCATAGCCTGGGTATACTGGACCGGGCAGCAGGACATCACATCCTTCATCTAAGATCGTGCGCAGAGAAATGTCGATTGCCTCACTGGCACCGTTCGTTACGATCACTTCATGTTCTGGATGATATTCCATTCCATATTTTTCATTCAAGAAGGAAGAGGCGGCTTTCCTTAACTCTAAATAGCCGGCATTATGAGAATACACGGTTTTGTTTTCATCAATGGCCTGTTTGGCAGCATCTTTAATATGCTCCGGAGTAGGGAAGTCAGGCAGTCCCAAGGTAAAAGAAATGGCGTCCGGATATTGGCTGACAAGGTTATAAAACGTACGGATCCCCGATATTTGAATATGTCTGACCGAGGGATTCAATAAATGTTCCAACTCATTCTTCCTTTCTTTATCCGTTTGCTTTTAGCAGCGGATATCTGTTGTTGTTAAGTTTAGCTTTAAACTCCTTTTAGAGTCAATGGTTTGAATTTCTTGTATGTAAAAAGCTGTGAAAACCATACTAAGAAAAAGCCTGTATGCTATTTGGATCTGGAGGAGAATATGGAATCGAAAAAAAAGCTGGACTTAATTTCACTTGCATCAATCCCGCTGGTAATGACGCTGGGAAACTCAATGTTGATCCCTGTACTGCCCTCGATTGAAAAGAAACTGCATATATCTTCTTTTCAAGTCTCGATGATCATTACGGTATATTCTATAGTGGCTATCATCCTTATTCCTATCGCGGGCTACCTGTCCGATCGGCTGGGCAGAAAAAAAGTCATCATTCCAAGTTTGATCATAGCAGGTATTGGGGGGCTCGTAACAGGCTGGGCTTCTTGGAAAATGAATGATCCTTATTACATTATCCTGGCCGGACGGCTGCTGCAGGGGATCGGTTCAGCAGGAGCAGCTCCGGTCGTACTCCCATTGGTGGGAGATATGTTTGATGATGAAAAGGAAGTAAGCTCAGGGCTCGGCCTGATCGAAACGAGCAATACGTTTGGCAAAGTGTTGAGCCCAATCGTGGGGGCTATATTGGCAACCTTCATCTGGCATCTTCCTTTTTGGTTTATTCCCATTTTCTGCTTGATTTCCATCGGCCTTGTTTTTTTTCTTGTGAAGACTCCAAAGAAAGAAGAACAGGCACCGCCGGCTTTCAAGAAATTTTTACGATCGTTTAAGAAAACGTTCAAGAACAACGCCAAATGGCTGATCGCTATCTTTGCAATCGGGGGGATCATCATGTTTGTGCTGTTTGGCATTTTATTTTATTTATCCACAACACTTGAAGAAGAATACGGCATACACGGGATTAAAAAGGGATTCGTATTAGCCATTCCGCTTCTTGCGTTATCTATTTCTTCATATATTGCTGGCAAGAAGATCGGCCAGAACAAGTCTTTCATGAAATGGCTCACTTTCGGGGGAATCATGCTGCTTGCCGTTTCGATCTTGAGTGTTACGTTTACAGATGGACTCTATTTCCTGCTTGCCATTCTTTTTGTCAGCGGAATAGGAATTGGATCAGCCTTGCCATGTCTGGACGCTTTAATCACAGAAGGTATAGAGAAAGAAGAGAGAGGGACAATCACCTCATTGTATAGCTCAATGCGCTTTGTCGGGGTTGCTCTCGGACCTCCCATTTATGCGATCATCATGAAATCCGATCATTCCATCGTATTTTATACATCCGCGGGTGTCAGTCTGTTTGCTGCACTGCTTGCTTTTTTTGCGATTAAACCCGAAAAGGAAAAAGGTGAAAAAGGCAAAAAAGAAGAAGGGCAGGCAAAACCGCTGAACCCTGCATTGCATTAAAAAGCTCACGGCATATGCCGTGAGCTTTTTACTTTTCATCGCGATCAGTTCTAAGGTTTGTTGGCGGCCACCAAGTGTAGCCGTCTTCGTTCAATAGTTCTTCCGCTTCAAGAGGACCCATTGTTCCTGAAGAATATTTGTAGAGAGGAATATTTCCATTTTTCCAGGCATTTGTAATTCCATCAATAAATTCCCAAGAAAGAGCCACTTCATCCCAGCGCGTGAAATACGTTGAATTTCCGAGGAGGCAATCGTGCATCAGTTTCTCGTATGCCTCAGGACTGTTCAACTCATTATGGCAGTTGTTGCAATAGCTCATGTTGATCGGCAGAAGGGCAGGGAAATCACCTTGAGGCTTCGCGTTCAGCGAGAGACTCAAGCCCTCATCCGGCTGAATATGAATTCTCAGAAGGTTTGGCTGATAATGGTCATCATGCTCGTGATAGAGCGCCATTGGTCCGTTCTTAAACTGAACCACGATTTCTGTTGCCTTTGTTGCCATACGTTTACCTGTACGAAGGTAGAACGGTACACCAGCCCAGCGGAAATTATCAATAAACACGCGAGCCGCAACAAATGTGTCCGTTTTTGAAGCAGGATCGACATTCTCTTCATCCACGTAAGCAGGAACGGTTTTTCCGTTCATTGTGCCTTCCTTATATTGTCCGCGGATCACGTTTTTAGCCACTTCTTCTTCATTGTAGAAACGCAGGGCACGAAGCACTTTAACTTTTTCATCGCGTATTAATTTGGGATCCAGTCCGCCGGGAGGCTCCATAGCAACCATCATCGCCATCTGCAGCATATGGTTCTGCAGCATATCCAATATCGCACCGGATTTTTCATAATAGGATGCGCGGTCTTCTACACCAAGTGTTTCACTGGAGGTAACCTGAACAGAGGATATGTACTTGTTGTTCCATATCGATTCAAAGATCGCATTTCCGAAGCGGATGACCTGAATGTTTTGGACCATTTCTTTACCAAGATAGTGGTCGATACGGTAGATGCTTTCCTCAGGAAAACTCTTCTGAAGCTGCTCATTCAGTTCAGTGGCTGAGTGAAGATCGTGTCCGAAAGGTTTTTCAATAACCAGGCGCTGCCAGCCTTCCGTCTCAGTCAGTCCTTCTGATTTTAAGAAGGAAGGAATGGTACCGAAAAATTGCGGAGCCATCGCAAGATAGTACATACGGTTTCCGCCAAGGCTGTATTTGCTGTCGAGTTCATCAGCAAGAGATTTTAGATCTTGATAGCTTTTTTCGTTGGTTACATCCATTTGAAGGAAATAAAAATGGGAGATGAATTCATCCACTTTGTCATTTTGGATGTTTTTCTCTTTAGAAATAGAAAGTTTCACATCTTCCTGAAATTTTTCATGTGAAAATTCTTTTCTTCCGACACCGATGACAGCAAACTTTTCGTTGAGCTTTTGCTTTTGGTACAATTGAAAGAGTGCAGGGTACAGTTTACGGTGAGCCAGATCTCCTGTTGCACCGAAAAGTACGATACAGGCTTCTGGAATATGGTTGTTCATGATATCAATCCTCACTTTGCTAATATTGCGTATGACATCAGTTTCCCCTATGTTTCATAAAAATACGTGAATTATTTATCGAAAGGAGTCGCCTCATGAAAAATATTGTAACACAAGAATGGCTGGAGTCTCATTTATCGCGCTCAGAGCTTGTCATATGTGACTGCAGGTATAGCCTATCCGACCCGGAAGCCGGAAGGAAACAGTACGATTCGGGACACATTCCAGGTTCAATTTATGTGGATCTAGAAAAAGACTTGTCAAGGAGTGTCACAGAGCATGGAGGTCGCCATCCGCTTCCGTCAAAAAAAGAAATGTCGCAAGCGTTTGGACGTTTAGGAATTGATGAAAAGAAAACCGTTATAGCTTACGATGATCAGGGAGGCTCATATGCTGCAAGGTTATGGTGGATGCTGAAGCTTCTGGGCAGTGAGAAGGTTTTTGTCCTGCAGGAAGGTTTTTCTGCCTGGGAAAGGAAAGGGTACCCAGTGACGTCCGAGAATACGGTTCTGCAGCCAATGGTTTTTACTCCTCAAGAAAGCAAATGGAGAACGGTCAGTATGGAAGAAGTCAGACTAGTATCGCTCAAAGATGGTAAGGAAGCCATTGTTGTTGATTCCAGGGACCCTGAACGGTATAAAGGTAAGCATGAGCCGATCGATAAGAAAGCGGGGCATATTCCAGGAGCGGTGAATATTCCGTGGCTAAAG
This sequence comes from Fictibacillus sp. FJAT-27399, assembly GCF_001510655.1. GTDB lineage: Bacteria > Bacillota > Bacilli > Bacillales > Fictibacillaceae > Fictibacillus_C > Fictibacillus_C marinisediminis. Next base: position 682,179 of record NZ_LMVC01000001.1, read on the forward strand.
AACGTGAGTGAAGGAAGTAAATGGCTTGAATCATCAGAGCTGAAGTGTGTTCATAAAGGTCTGAAAGAAAAACCTGAAGTGATCGTCTATTGCGGATCTGGAGTAACGGCGTGCGCCAATATACTCGGCATGGACGAAGCCGGCATCGAGAATGTAAGATTATATCCTGGAAGCTGGAGTGACTGGATATCTTATCCGGAAAATAAAATTGAAAAACAATAAAATAATTTCACGTACCGTATTTAAAGTATGAATTGAAAGGAAATAAATATGGCAAACATCGACATGCATACTCATTCAACCGCATCAGACGGAGTAAACTCGCCTGCTCAGAACGTCAGACTTGCCGCAGAAAAAGGGCTTGGCGGGCTTGCAGTTACCGATCATGACACGGTTTCAGGCGTTTCTGAAGCACTAAGCGAGGCTGCCAGTCATTCAAACTTTTTATGTATCCCAGGAATTGAAATCAGTACGCTCGACAACGGCCAAGATATTCATGTTCTTGGTTATTTCATTGACCATGAGAATGCTGAATTCCTTTCAAAGCTGGAGGAACTTCGTACTGTCAGAAATAAAAGAAATGAAAAGATCGTTAACAACCTTCAGGAGCTCGGAATTTCAATCACCATGGAAGAAGTAACAGCAAAAAGGAAATCATCCAGTGGTAATATTGGCCGTCCTCATATTGCTGAAGTACTGATGGAGAAAGGAATCATCAGCTCTTTGAGAGAAGCATTTGAAAAGTATTTAGGCAAAGGGAAGCTGGCTTATGCCATCACTGAGAGAATATCACCGGCTGATGGCGTTAATATTATTCTTGATGCCGGGGGTGTCCCTGTTCTGGCTCACCCGGGTTTATATGATCAGGACGAACTGATTCCGCAGTTGAAGGAGCATGGATTAGCAGGGCTCGAGGTTTACCATTCGGATCATTCAGCCGAGCAGGAAGTGCATTATCGAAACCTTGCTGAGCGCTACCAGTTAATTCCCACAGGAGGCAGTGATTATCATGGAATTCGAAACGGAAAAGTTTTTCACGGAGACCTTGGTAATCGATACTCTGACTTAATAACAGTAGAAAAGTTAAAAAGCTTATCAAAAAAATATCGTTAAACTGCCAATTGGCAGTTTTTTCTTTTCGCCTTTCATTTTAAATTTTTAAAGGAATAAACAAATGGCTATGGAATAAACAAGGTAGAAATGGGGGTAATAATCAAATGCAAACTGAAACGTTTTATAAACAAACAGAAATTAATAAAGAAGATGTAACAGCTGAGATATTTCTGGATTATTTTAATGAACGCTTGAGAGTGGATGATTATCGGGGAAATATTTCTTCCTTGGCCGCTGAAGTCAACGAACTGGCTGTTCAGCATGATTTCTCAAAAGTGATCATTAAGGCAAAATCAGAACATGTTGGAGCTTTTCTAGCATTGGGCTTTTTGCCTGAAGCGGTATTCAGCCAATATTTCAATGGAAGCGACGCTGTGGCGATGTGCCGATATTACACAAACGAAAGGAAGAGAAGTGACTATTGGGTTGAGGAAGATAAGATTATGGATCGAATTTTTGAACTTCCAGAGGGCAAATCCGGCGGATATTCTCTGCCAGAAAACTACCTTATCCGATTAGCTAACCAAAACGATACAGAAGGCCTATCCACTTTATATGGAAAGGTATTCCAAGTATATCCCACTCCAATGAATGATTCTTCCTATATTAAAAATACAATGGAGCAGGGGACCATTTATTATGTGATCGAACAGAATGAAGAAATTGTAAGTGCTGCATCTGCGGATATTAATCAGCAATATCACAATGCAGAACTTACAGACTGTGCTACATTGGCTGAACACCGAAAATTTGGTCTAATGAAAATCTTGATTGAGAAGCTTGAACTGGAACTGAAGAACCGTAAGATCTATTGTGCCTATTCCATCGCACGCTCTTTGTCGTTTGGAATGAATGCCGTCTTTTTTCAAAGAGGCTATAAATATCATGGGAGATTCACAAAAAATTGCCTGATTTTTGATAAATACGAGGACATGAACCTCTGGATGAGAGATCTGTCAGCAAAATAGTGCCGAATTTTCGGCGATCCTGATGAAAATTGAGCAGCTTGTTCTTTTGATTCAGAGTGGAGGTGCCTATGTTTAAAGACTCGGTTGAAACCATTGAGATGCTAAAAGCCATATTGAAGACGATTGATGAAGGAATTCATGCAGTGGATGCCAGCGGAATGACCATTTTTTATAATGAAGTTGCCGCAAGGCTTGATGGTTTAAAAGTTCCTCAAGTGCTAAACCAGCACGTACTATACTCTTTTCCTTCATTAAACCAGCAAACCAGTACATTGCTGAACGTTATTAAAACAGGAAAACCGATCATCAACCAGCATCAAACGTATACAAACGTAAACGGCAAGCGGGTGGATACGGTCAACACGACGCTGCCGCTCATAGTTGACGGGGAACTGATCGGTGCGATTGAAATATCAAAGGACCTTACAAAAATAAAACAATTGTCCGAGAAGCTTCTTGATATGCAGGCGCAGTTTCATAAAGACCGTTCCGTTACCATAAAAAATGGCCATTATGCATCTTATCACTTAGAGGATTTTATTTCAGCTGATCCTCAGATTGATCAGTTAAAGTCACTGTCGAAGAAAGTATCTGAAACTTCCTCACCCGTTCTGATCTTCGGGGAGACCGGAACCGGAAAAGAAGTTCTTATTCAAGGTATACATAATCATTCATTGAGAAAAAACAAACCATTTATTGCCCAGAACTGTGCTGCAATTCCATCACAGCTCTTGGAGAGTATTTTATTCGGTACAGTGAAGGGAAGCTTTACGGGTGCTGTCGACCGGCCGGGCCTTTTTGAACTGGCGGATGGTGGAACCCTGTTTCTAGATGAGATCAATTCTATGCCTCTTGATATCCAAGCAAAATTATTGAGGGTCCTTCAGGATGGGGTAGTCCGCAGAATCGGTGCTGTTCAGGGCAAATTGGTGAATGTAAGGATCATGGCTGCATTGAATGAACACCCTTCAGAATGTGTTAAATCAAATAAACTTAGGGAAGATTTATACTACAGGCTGAACGTGATTTTTTTTGAAATCCCTCCATTGCGGTATCGTATTTCAGATATTCATCTGCTTGCGGAGCACTTTATTTCTCAATATAATGTTCAATTCAAAAAACAAATTAAGGGGCTTTCAGAAGAAGCATTCCATCTTTTTCAGCAATATCCATGGCCAGGAAATGTCAGGGAGCTGAAACATGTGATCGAATATGCCATGAATATGGCGGATGATAATGAGGAAATAAAAGTGGCAGACTTGCCTCATCATCTCCTGGCCACTCCTTCTCTTGCAGGCTCTATTGAGCAGACACCCATTCCTCCTCTTAGGGAGGCTCTCGCTCATCGGGAACGCGAGCTGATATCCAAGGCTCTTTCTGCTTCGGATGGAAATATTCAGAAAGCTGCACAACTGCTCAAAATACCGAGACAGACACTGCAATATAAATTAAAAATCAATGCACACTGAACTGCCGGATTTTCGGCAGTTTTTTCTTTTTCCCAAACAAGTGGATAGGCGCATATATTATCCTTATCAGAATAATCAGGGATCTAAGGCTTTTTTTCAGTATCATTCATTTTGGCACGGAACTTGCAAGTATAGATTAACGAGCTAAGTATACAAGGAGGTAACGCAATGCCTATCATGAATGGATTGTACCAGCCAAAAAGACATTGGAAAGAAATTGAGTTATGGAAGGACGTCACAGAAGAGCAGTGGAATGATTGGCTCTGGCAGCTGACGCATACGGTAAGAAATCTTGAAGACTTAAAAAAAGTCGTAAACTTAACGCCTGAAGAAGAGGAAGGCGTTCGTATATCCACCATGACGATTCCTTTAAATATCACCCCGTATTATGCATGGCTGATGGACGAGGATGATCCGCGCTGTCCGATCCGGATGCAGTCCGTACCGATTGGAAAGGAAATCCTGAAAACAAAATATGATCTTGAAGATCCCCTGCATGAGGATGAAGATTCTCCAGTTCCTGGACTGACACATCGTTATCCTGACAGAGTGCTATTCCTGGTAACCAATCAATGCTCCATGTACTGCAGATATTGTACGAGAAGACGTTTCTCCGGACAGATCGGAATGGGTGTACCTAAAAAGCAGCTCGACGCAGCCATTGATTATATTGCAGCGACTCCGCAGGTGAGAGATTGCCTGATTTCTGGAGGAGACGGTTTATTAATCAATGACAACATCCTTGAATATATTCTAAAAAGGCTAAGAGAAATCCCGCATATGGAAATCATTCGGATCGGAACACGTGCTCCTGTCGTGTTCCCGCAGCGAATTACCGAAAATCTGTGCCACATCTTAAAGAAATATCATCCGGTTTGGCTCAACACCCATTTTAATACATCCATTGAAATTACAGAGGAATCCAAAAAGGCATGTGAAATGCTGGCAAATGCCGGTGTACCGGTCGGAAACCAGTCTGTTATCCTGGCTGGTATCAATGACAGCACGCATATTATGAAAAAGCTGATGCACGATCTCGTAAAGATCCGTGTACGCCCTTACTATATTTATCAATGTGACTTATCTGAAGGCATCGGACATTTCCGTGCACCTGTCTCAAAAGGGCTGGAGATCATAGAAGCATTACGTGGCCACACGTCCGGATATGCTGTTCCGACTTTTGTTGTGGATGCACCGGGTGGGGGAGGCAAAATTTCTCTTCAGCCAAATTATTTGATTTCACAGAGCCCTGATAAAGTAATTTTACGAAACTTTGAAGGAGTTATCACGTCTTATCCCGAACCTCAAAACTATAAAGCCGGATTGGCAGATGAGTACTTTAACCAGACCATGGGTATTACAGAGCAGCCGGCCGCAATAGGAATTACAGCACTTATGAAGGATGAGAAATTCAATATCGTTCCTGAAGGCTTAAACCGATTTGACCGAAGAAAAACATACGAAACGAACCCGGAACATGCCACGCTGAAAGATAAACGTGAAAAACGGGACGAAATGAAAGAAAAGAAATTCAAACATGAACTGAAAAAAGAAACAGCCATTCAGGATGATGGCACAGTGAAAGAAGCATAGGAGGCCGCTCATGAAGGAATGCATGTGGTGCAATGATCACTCAGCCAAAGACATTACCAAGACGGGATACTGGGAACTGCATGACGGTACCCGGGCACTTCAAATAAAAGAAATCCCGGCTCTTTATTGCGAGTCTTGCAATATGGAATATCATGAAGATGAAATCGTAGAAGAAATTGAAGATCAGCTTTTATTGATTGATACAAAAAAGCTGAGTCAGGTTTTGACGTTCAAAGAATTAATGGCTCAAGAACGTTTTTTAAAGAAAAATTACTTTAAATCCTATTAAACAAGCATTCAATGAAAAGCAGCGGATTTCCGTTGCTTTTCCATCATGATTGGAAGGAGTGCCTTTCATGGACAAAACAGGAATTATTAAACCGGTGCTGGATGCAAGCTATCCCATGATCAGTCATGGAAAGGGAATCTATTTATATGATGAAAAAGGCAATCGGTATATCGATGGATCCTCAGGAGCCGTAACCGCAAACATCGGCCATGGTGTGGATGAAATCGCGGATGCGATACATGAACAAGCAAAGCAGGTTGCCTTCGTTTACCGTTCGCACTTCACAAGTCTGCCGGCAGAAAAACTTGCAAAGAAGTTAGCAAGTATGACTCCTGGTGACTTGAACTGGACCTTTTTTGTCAACAGCGGATCAGAAGCCACGGAAACCGCATTAAAAGTAGCGATCCAGTACTTCCAGGAACAAGGAATTTACACGAAAACAAAAATACTTTCCCGATGGACCAGCTATCATGGCATAACACTCGGAGCTCTGTCGATGTCCGGCCATCATATGAGAAGAGAACGATTCTCGGAGCTGCTTGAAGATTTCCCGGCTGTTCCCGCACCTTATTGCTACCAATGTCCTTTGCAAAATACATACCCCGGATGCAGATTACAATGTGCTGACGAATTGGAACGTGCAATTGAACAGATTGGGCCTGAAAACATCGCTGCGTTTATTTTTGAACCTATCATTGGCGCTGCAGGCGGCGCGATTGTACCTCCACCGGGCTATTATGAAAAAGTGAAAGAGATCTGTGACAAGTATCATATTTTAACCATCGCTGATGAAGTGATGACGGGGATGGGCAGAACAGGAAAAATGTTTGCTATCGAACACTGGGGAATAGAGCCTGATATTATGACCCTCGGCAAAGGGCTCAGTGCAGGATATACCCCAATGGCGGCAACCGTGGTGTCCGACCGCATTATTAATGTGATACGAAAAGGATCCAGAGTGGTCATGAGCGGGCACACCTTCAGTGCGAACCCTCTTTCTGCTGCGGCATGCTGTGCAGTCATGGATTATATGGATCAACAAAATCTTGTTCAGAATGCCGAGGAACAAGGAGAACGTTTATTAAATGGATTGAAAGAACTGGAGCAAAAATACTCTTTTGTCGGCAATGTTCGCGGTAAAGGTCTCTTATGCGGATTAGAACTTGTCAATGATGCGCTGAACCACGCGCCATTTTCTGTCAGCGACCGTGTAGGGGAAAAGCTGATCTCCATTTGCTTCAACAAAGGACTCATCATATATCCTGCTTTCGGAGGAGTTACCGGATACGAGGGAGATGCTGTGTTAATTTCTCCTCCATTAATTGTTACTTCTTTTCAAGTTTACGAGATATTAAGAATATTGGATGAAAGCTTGCAAGAATTAATGAACCATCTTGTATCTTCAGGAATTGTGATTCATCGAGCAACGAGCTAGAAGAAAGGAGATTAAAACCATGCTGTCCAATACCAATGAAACAACATTAAAAACAAAGCTCATCACGATGGAAGAAGCAGCTGCTCTTTTTTATGATGGCATGTCGCTGATGGTAGGAGGGTTTGGAGGGGTGGGGGCTCCGCCCTGCTTAATCAATGCCATTCTTAACCAAAACATCAAGGATATTTTTATGATCAGCAACGATACCGGCTTTCCTTGGATCGGACCGGGCAAACTGATCACTGAGAAGCGGATCAGCCGTCTTATCGCTTCCCACATCGGTTCCAATCCGGAAGCGGGTAAACAGATGCACGGCGGTGAACTGGCTGTGGAGTTTATTCCTCAGGGCACCCTGGCCGAGAAAATCAGGGCCGGCGGGATGGGCCTTGGCGGAATTTTAGTGGATGTAGGCCTTGGAACGGTCGTTGAATCCGGCAAGCAGAAAGTGGATATTAACTCAGCGACTTATATGGTAGAGCCTGCCCTTACAGCCGATGTTTCTATCGTTTATGCACAAAAAGCCGATACCTATGGAAATTTAGTTTACGATAAAAGCGCGCGGAATACGAATCCTCTCGTGGCTATGGCAGGCAACATAACGATTGCAGAAGTAGAAGAAATCGTACCCGCAGGTGAACTGGATCCGGAAAGTATTATAACGCCTGGTGTCTTCGTGGATTATATCGTTCAAAGCAAGGGGGTGGATTGGGAATGGGTTTGGGAATTGAAACAAGGCACCGAATAGCACGCAGGGCAGCACTTGAAATCGATAGAGGAACGATCGTCAATTTAGGGATCGGCATACCTACGCTAGTTGCGGATTACATCCCGAATGACCACGGTGTCATGCTTCATACAGAGAATGGAATTCTAGGCATGGGCGGATCACCAGAAAAGGGAAAAGAAGACGGCAACCTCTCCAATGCCGGAGGTTATCCAGTCACTTTGATCTCAGGAGCATCCTATTTTGACAGTGCCACAGCTTTTGGCATCATAAGGCGCGGACTTCTGGACATTACCGTATTAGGAGCTTTGGAAGTCAGTGAAAAAGGGGACATCGCCAATTGGATTGTACCCGGAAAAAGGGTGCCGGGCATGGGGGGAGCCATAGACCTTGCACAAAAATCCAAAAAGGTCATCGTTCTTATGAATCACACGGATAAAGAAGGCAATCCAAAGATCGTAAAACAATGCAAATTGCCGCTTACGGTGCAGAAAGGCGCTCACATGATCATTACAGAAAAAGCTGTAATTGACGTGATGGATGGAAAGCTTGTATTAAGAGAAATTATGCATCCCTATACCGTTGATGATGTGGTGAAATCAACGGGTGCTCCTTTAGAAATTCTCGATCAGATCGGAACTTTTCAGTAAAAAACGGCAGGAGGGTGAACATGAAAAAGGAAATTCAAAAGTGGATGGACAGCAAAAAGCCAGAAGCCATCTCATTTTTGCAGAAGATGGTACGTTCGAACAGTGAACAGGGAAAAGAAAAAGAAGTCCAGATGCTAATCGCAGATAAGCTTCAGGATATAGGTCTGGAAGTAGATGTTTGGCATCCGGATGGCGAAGCGTTTCTCCGGCATCCTTATTTTTGTGCGACGAGAACAGATTTCTCAAACAGCCCTAACGTTGCGGGGATTTTAAAAGGAAGCGGAGGAGGACGGTCGATCGTTTTGAACGGGCATGTGGATGTCGTGCCTCCAGGTGATCTCAGCCAATGGGAAAACGATCCCTATAGCGGTGAAATTAAGGACGGAAAACTGTATGGCAGAGGCGCGACAGATATGAAGGGCGGAAATTTATGCCTGCTTCTAGCAATACAATGCTTAAAGGATTTGAACGTTCCGTTAAAAGGAGATGTCATTTTCCATAGTGTAATGGAAGAGGAGAGCGGAGGCGCAGGTACACTTGCCGCTATTCTTAGGGGATATACGGCAGATGCTGCTATCATTCCGGAACCGACGAATATGAAGATATTTCCAAGCCAGCAAGGATCCATGTGGTTCAGGATAAATGTGTACGGCAGATCCGCCCATGGAGGAACAAGATACGAAGGGGTCAGCGCGCTTGAAAAGGCGATGATTGTTGTTAAGGAGCTGCAAGACCTTGAGAAAGCAAGAAATGAAAGAATTACAGATCCTCTCTATCAAAATATTCCTATCCCTGTACCGATTAACTTGGGGAAAATATCAGGCGGGGAATGGCCTTCATCTGTTCCCGATCATATTGTTATTGAAGGGAGAATAGGTGTGGCTCCAAGTGAAACACTTGAGGATGTGAAAGGCGAGCTAGAAAATCGAATGGCGAGCCTCAACGATCAATGGCTTAAAGAACATCCTCCCGCTGTGGAATGGTTTGGAGCACAGTGGCTGCCTGGCTGCATTGAACAAGACCATGATCTCATGAAGCTTTTGTCCAATCGTTTTACTGAAATCTGTCAGAGTGAACCTGTTATTGAAGCATCACCATGGGGAACAGATGGAGGGTTGTTAACATCTGTCGGCCATACACCGAGCATTGTATTCGGGCCTGGAGTAACTTCAGTTGCCCATTATCCGGACGAACATATTGAGCTGGATAAAATTTTTCAGGCAGCTGAAATTATCACTTTAACGATTATGGATTGGTGCGGCGGGATTGAAACAGAAACAAAAGAAAATCTGCTCGTCAAAAAAGATACGTAAAACCTGCTGAGGCGGGTTTTTTTTCTTTAACTGTGGAATGAATGAGAAGTGAAATGATCGGTGATCGGAGGGAGTTTGCTCCAATGAATAGTAAGTGAGGTGATATGCTGTTTCGTGATTAAGGATGAACAATGGGGCGGGCAGGGAGCTGCAAGCATTTCATAAACAAAATTTAATCCAAGAGGAAGCAGAAAGGCCGGAACATGCAGAGGATACGACTGATTCAGCTCGTACGCAGCACCGTATGTAATGCCGAGTTCATAAAGGAGATAGGGTGTTCCTAATTTTGAAACGATAAATGTTCTGTACGCCAAGTATTCGCTTTCATAATATTGAGAGACAATTTGAAACTCATCGTTTTGAATGCTGCATCTCGGTATTTTAAACAAATGGGATCCTGGACTTTTATCGTGCAATCGCTTTATTCCTCCTTTGGTATTTACTCTACATTTCGCCGCCGTAGAATGATTTCCTTTTTCAGCCAAAAAAAAGATGAACAATACTGTTCATCTTTTTAACGAGGGTTGTGCTGTGCTCTTTTAATAAATGAAGCTTCTTCACCGATGACTCCGCAAGCAGCGCACTGCACGAGCCTTTCCGCTCCGTTGTACGGAATATGGAAGGGATCCAAGTCATCAGCATTTTCGTACTGATTGACAACTGAGCCTGTTGACGGATCTAATTTTACAGACTGCGGAACTTGCGCGATCAGATTAAACCTTGTACGATTGGTTTTACAGTTTGGGCATAGATAAGCATTTGACATTGTACATCAACCTCCTGTTCATAGGGTTACCATTGTCAGGAAAATTATGTTACGCATTTATTTTTGACGAATGGAAACAATAGTTATACTCTATATAACAGGAGCTGAAAACATTGGGAAAACAGAAAAAAGGAAATGCCAATGCCCAGCGCAACAACAATGCGAAACAAATGGCACAGCGAAGCGATTCTGAATTTGCTGCTATGGAAGATTCCAGAAGCAGCGGCCATCGCCATGGCAAGAAAACGAAGTAAACTTATTTACAAAATTTAAATATGGCGTTATAATTACAGTCTGCGATGTTAGTAGCTCTTATTTTGTCTTAAACCGATATGAGTAATAAGGGAATCCTAAATGTCTGTTGAATACATCGTGCCTCTCCATTCGTTAGAGGAAGGTGAAAATACAGCTGCGGATACCCACCTGTGAGAACGGGTTTTAAGACAGGATGAGTTACGGCAGAGCGGACATACATAAACAGCTTATTTTACAACTACGTAAAATAAGTTTTTTTTATAAGTTTTTATTTTGTAAATAAAAACTTCATTAATTTCTCAAATATGAAATAAAAATAACTTGGCAGACGAGATGGCCGGGTATGCGGGACGGTGAATGAAATGGTTGATGAAAAACATGAGAAACTATTGCTGATTGATGGGTTTAATTTACTGAGCAGGTGTTATTTTGCTACGGCTTACGGAAAAGAACTTCATCAGCTTCAACGCAACTCTAAAGGGTTGTTTATAAATGGTCTGCGCGCTAAAATTCAAAAATTGCTGCAATTGTTGAGGATCCACACACCGACTCACTTAGCCATCGCTTGGGATGTAAAAAGAAATGAAACGCTGCGCAAACAGAAATATCAAGATTACAAGGGAACCAGGAATGAATTGCCGGAACCATTGATCCAGCAATATGAAACAGCAGTTTCCCTATTTAATAGCTTAGGTATTCCTCAGTTTACGGTTCCAAAATATGAAGCCGACGATATCATTGGGACGTTTGTTCAAAAATGGAGAGATGAAAAAGACGGGGAATGCATCATTTACAGTAACGACAGGGACCTGCTTCAGCTGCTATGCGGAAAAACATCTCAGCTTATCGCTGCAAAGAAGGGTGAAACCAAGTATACGCTGACTCATTTTCACTCAGACTATGGCATTGAACCGTCTCAATGGGTGGATGTAAAAGCACTGTTAGGGGATAAGAGCGATAATATTCCCGGTGTTGCCGGTGTAGGTGAAAAGGCAGCTCTGCCTCTCATTCAGCAGTATGGAAATGTTGAGGGCATCTATCATAAGGTAGATGAACTGGACGAGAAATACAAAAGGTATTTCAAAAAGCTTCAGCTTGGAAGAGAAATGGCGTTCCTTAGCAAGGATCTTTGCAAAATATATACAGATGTTCCGGATATTCTTGAGCTTGATTTTGATCAGATACAGATCAAAGTAGATAAATCAAAATTGTTGGACGAGCTTACTGAGCTTGAGATAAATGTAAGAGTGGGTTAAGAATTTACCCACTCTTTTGTTTTTCTCTTCTTTAAAAATTTAGCAAATGGAAATTCAGCAGCGATCATTCCTGCAAGGATAAGGATACATCTTGTGATCCCTTTCGCACCAAGGGTTTCATTTGCCCAAACATAAGCTGTCAGAGCACCGAAAACGGGCTCGAGAGCAAAAATGAGAGCCACACGGGCTGGAGTAGTGTAGCCTTGAAAATAGGTTTGTGCTAAAAACGCGAGAGCTGTAGCAAAAATAGCAGTGACGACCAGAGCTGTTATCACTTCCTTTTGGAGCATGATGTCCCACTTGAAAGCGGGTTTCCAGTTTTCAATGGAGAGCGATGTGATCATGCTCAGGAATGAGACGGTTGCCAGCTGAATGAGTGTTAACCATAAAACGGGGGCACCGGAAGCGAATTTAGCAGTCATCACAATATGCATACCAAATGAAAATGCACATAGCAGGACGAAAAAGTCGCCTTTATTCATAGCTAAGCCGCTTCCTCCTGTTAGTAGATACAGACCAGCTACTGCCATTATTACACTGATTGCAGAGGAGAGATTCAGCCTTTGTTTTAATAAAAAGACGGCCATAAGGGGAACGACAACCACACTCAATCCCGTGATGAACGCAGTCTTCGACGATGTCGTGTAGACTAATCCGACAGTTTGAAATCCATATCCCAGGTATAGCCAGAAGCCGAGTGAGATCCCTTTATGCCAGATGCGTTTACTCTTGAGAAACTGCTTCTTGTCAGGTGCAGCAAAAACGATCCAGCCTCCCAATATTATAGCAGCCAAAAAAAAACGGATACTGTTAAATGCAAACGGAGGGAGGAAGGCAACCGCGTTTTGAACGATGACAAATGTTGTTCCCCACACCAATGCAACAAGAAGAAGACCGGTATCTGCTATTTTTCTTTTCATTGCACTTCATTGAGCTGGACAGCTTTTCGAGCAAGATCATCCGCCACCTTATTTTGTTTGCTCGGTATCCATTTCAGGAAGAACAACTGCAGCTGATCAATCATATGTAAGGCTTCCTGCAATAAGGGATCATATCGTTTGTCTTTGGCAAACCGTTTTTCTACCGCTCTTTCCACCGCTTGAGAATCGGTCCTGAATGAAACCGGGTCATAGTTCTTTTCCACACAAATCGTTAAAGCAAGAAGCAGGCTGCGGAATTCCGCTTCATGATTGGATAAGCTTCCGAGCGGAATGCTGTGTTTTTCAACCGTTCCATTTCCTAGTTTAATAAAGATGCCTGCCCCGGAAGGACCCGGATCTCCTGCGCTTGCTCCGTCAATATACACTTCGATCAATCCGATCCCCTCCTGTTTTTTTCTATTATAGCGAAATGGGATACAATAAGAAATGAGATATTACAAATTCAGGGAGGACCTGCGATGAAAGTTACGTTGGAATGGGAATATAAGCCCTCAAGATCAAAGAATATGATACGGTTTGTTTCAGATCCCGTGACGGTGGCGCAAGCGGTTCAGCTTGCTGCTGACATTGAAAGAACAGGCCGTCTTGGAAATCTTACGTTTCTTGATGAAACTGGTGTTTATTGGTCTAAAAAAGAACTTCAAAAAATGGTGGCTGTTATTGAGACAGAACCATCGGATATCACAGCGTTTTTTGATGGCGGGTTTCAAAAAGATGAGCTTTTATCCGGGCAGGGAACAGCAGTTTATTACAAACAATCGAATAAAAATTACCGGGTACGCTCCAATGCCTCTTACCATATGATTGAATCGAATAATGAATCGGAATATGCGGCGCTTTGGCTGCTTTTAAATGAACTGGAACGTCTGGGTGTACAGCGGACACCGGTAACGATTAAAGGGGATTCGATGGTGGTTATTCAGCAAATGAGCGGGGAATGGCCTTGTTACGAAAAAAATCTGCAAAAATGGATGGACAAAATTGAAGAAAAACTGAAAATACTCGGAATCAAACCATCCTATGAGTTAATCTCCCGGAAAGAAAATAAAGAGGCAGATTCCCTTGCGACACAGGCACTTCACAAGAACATGATCCATGGTAAAAAAGAAATCATTGATTAATGGTATTTTTGACTGATACAATTTACATGAATCTTCAAAGAATAGGATGGGATGCAATTGTCTCAGTTTTCAATCGAGGAATACTTCCGGTACCTGGCTTCAAAGGGGATTAAATTAAAAGAAAGTGATACTGCATTTATTGAATTCGGTAAGCACTTTACTGGAATGAGTGATTATATGGTCAGCGTCGCCATTGAAATTACGTTAAAAATCCAAAGAGAGTTCGACGGAAGCTACTATATTGCTCTTTTAGAGGAATTTAAGCAGAATGAAATTAAAACAAAAAGAAAAGCGTATACATATGTGAATGATCTTGAAGAAGAGGTTAACGTTTCTTATTCATAAAAAAAAGCCGGATATCCGGCTTTTATTGTTTTAATGCTTCATTGATCTGCTGTTCGCAGCGTTCTAATGTTTCACGGGCATTCTCCAAAAACATGCCATCCATTCCTGTCTGGTTGTTCATCATGGCATCGTAATGCTCTTTAGCAGTATTCAGCGCTTCTTTGGCTGCATGAAGCTGGCCGGGATCCATACTCATCGTAGCATGTCCGATGATTCGTTGTGCACTCTGAATGGTCATGTCTACCTGTTTAAGATCGTTATACGGTTCTGACATATAATTCACCTACCTGTTTTACTTTTAGTATGTCTTTTGGAACAAACTTTTATAATGAGAAAGGAAAAATTCAATGGAAAGAAAAATTATTGAAGCTGCCGAGCGGTACGTTCAAGAAACTTTGCGCGGGGAAGGCAGCGGCCATGATTGGTGGCATATATACAGGGTGAATAAACTAGCTCTTACCATTGCAGAAAAAGAAGGTGCGGATCCCTTTGTCTGCAGCTTGGCAGCACTCCTGCATGACATAGCAGATGAAAAATTTAATGCATCTGAAAAAGCAGGACTTGTAAAGGTATCCTTATGGCTAACCAAGCATGAGGTAACAAACCCCGAAAAGCAACATGTTCTTGAGATCATTTCAACCATGTCATTTAAAGGCGGAAATTCAACAGGGATGAAGACAATTGAGGGAATGGCAGTCCAGGATGCCGATCGTTTGGATGCCCTTGGTGCGATCGGCATCGCAAGAACTTTTGCGTATTCCGGGCATGTCGGACAAATGATCTATGACCCGGATATTCCTGTACGGAACACAATGACAAAAAGTGAATACCGAAATGGAGTGTCAACTGCTATCAACCATTTTTATGAAAAACTGCTGACATTGAAAGACCGAATGAATACAGAGCATGGAAAAAAACTTGCAGAGAGCAGACATCAACAGATGGTATCGTATCTAGATGTGTTTTTTTCTGAGTGGGAAGGCATCCGATAATAAACCCTATAAACAAAGGAGGCTCATTCTAAAAGAATGGAGCCTCCTTTGTTAAAGCTTATTCGGCAGGGCGCGGACCTGGATCGAGCCCATCTTTTGAAACGGTCATCGCAGGACGGATTTCAGCATCTTGCTCAACCCTTACCTGACAAGATAAACGAATCCCCTCGCCTAACCCTTTCGTTTCAATGATATTCCGTTCAAATTCGTTCATCTCACCCAGGTCACCGGAGACAACCTCTACCCGGCAGGTTGTACACTTTGCTTTCCCGCCGCAGCGGTGAAGAATATCCACTCCATTGTCTTCAAGTCCGATTACAAGTTTTTTTCCATTTTCAATTTCATAATCACCAAAACCCTGTACAGTGATTTTTGCCATGAATCTCAATTCCTCCTTTTAGAATTGCAAGATCAAATCCTTTCTATTATACGATAAACTAATCTCGGTAAAAACAAAATTTAGGATAAACTAAATCGATAGGACGACAAGAATGTTTCCATTTTATAAATGATTTTATGTAAAATGATAATATGTACGTATTTTACAGGGGGTACCTTACACATGACAAAGGAAGTCAAGCATAAGTCCGACATTGAAATCGCACAAAAAGCGAACATGCTTCGAATTGAAGAGATCGCCGCTCAATTGAATATTCAAGAAGAAGACTGGGAACCTTATGGGCGCTATAAGGCAAAACTTTCACTGGGTTTGTTCGACAAACTCAAAACGAAGCAGGAGGGTAAGGTTGTACTCGTAACATCCATCAATCCAACTCCTGCTGGTGAGGGTAAATCAACGGTAACGGTAGGCCTTGGACAGGCTCTTAACCGAATCGGAGAAAAAGCCATTATTGCTCTAAGAGAACCTTCGCTTGGCCCTAGTATGGGACTTAAAGGCGGTGCAGCTGGAGGGGGATACTCCCAAGTTATTCCGATGGAAGATATCAATCTTCACTTTACTGGCGACATTCATGCGATTACAACTGCCAATAACGCTTTGGCAGCAGTCATCGATAATCACATCCACCGCGGGAATGAACTGAACATTGATCCTCGGAAAATTGTGTGGAAGCGTGTTCTCGATATGAATGACAGAGCACTTCGGAAAATTGTCATCGGTCTTGGCGGACCCGTGCAGGGTGTGCCGCGTGAGGATGGATTTGATATTACAGTAGCTTCTGAAGTCATGGCCATCTTTTGTCTTGCCAAAGATCTGGATGACTTGAAGAAGAAACTTTCCAGAATGGTTGTTGGCTATACCTATGAAAATAAACCCGTTACCGTTTCCGATTTAAAAGTAGAAGGTGCACTGACCCTGCTTTTAAAAGATGCGATCAGACCTAATCTCGTTCAAACGCTTGAAAATACTCCAGCTATTATTCATGGAGGCCCGTTCGCCAATATTGCCCACGGATGCAACAGCATCATCGCGACAAAGTTAGCCAGCAAACTTGGAGATTATGTTGTAACAGAAGCAGGGTTCGGTGCTGATCTCGGGGCGGAGAAGTTTTTAAACATAAAAGCCCGCTATGCTGATCTGAAACCCAGTGCAGTCGTAATCGTCGCTACAGCACGTGCATTGAAGATGCATGGAGGACAGAATAAAAATCAATTGTCAACGGAAGATCTTAAAGCATTGGCTGATGGAATGGCCAATCTTGAAAAACATATTGAAACGATCCAGGCATTTGGGGTACCTTTTGTGGTAGCTGTCAACCGTTTTGTGTCCGATCATGATTCTGAAATTCAGTATATCTTGAAGTGGTGCAGCGAGAAGAATATACCTGTTGAACTATCCGATGTTTGGCTGAAAGGCGGAGAAGGCGGTGAAGAGCTGGCAAGAAAAGTACTCGATATTATCGAGAATGGAACCAATGAGTATCAGCCGTTGTATACACTGGATCAGCCACTTGAAGAAAAAATCATAACGATTGCCGAGAAAGTGTATGGTGCAAGCGGGGTTCAGTTTTCACCAAAAGCGTTGACACAGCTTCAAGAGTTTGAACTTCAAGGCTGGTCAACCCTTCCTGTCTGTATGGCCAAAACCCAGTATTCACTTTCTGATGATCCGAAAAGACTTGGACGACCTGAGGAATTTGTGATCACTATTCGTGAATTAAAGGCATCAATTGGAGCAGGCTTCATTGTGGCACTGACCGGAGATGTGATGACGATGCCGGGATTGCCGAAAGCACCTGCAGCATTGAATATGGATGTTACAGAAGACGGGAAAGCAGTGGGATTGTTTTAAAAGAGAAGCAGGTTTGGTATACTTAGCGGAGGGGAGGCTGCACATTATGAAACCATTGCAAATTTCAGCAGAAACAGCTCTCATGCTGTCCAAGAAGCTGAATGTTCCGCTTGAACAGATTATGCATATGCCTCAGCATATTTTAATAAAGAAACTCATGGAAATTTCTGAGGAAGAAGAGACAAAAAAGGAAGAATAAAAGGCGGAAACCTACTTTACGGATTAAAAGTAGGTTTCTATTTTTCGATGTTAACGTCCATACTATTATAAAAAGAACAAAGGAATTGAGCTGCGATGGAAAATAAATTAAGAGCCGGAGAGGTATTTACATTAAAAGTTGAACGGTTGAGCGATTTCGGCTATTTTTTAAGCCTTGGAACGGAAGAAGTTATGCTGCATAAAAGAGAAGCTTCTAAAGAGCTGAATGAAGGAGAAACGGTCGAAGTATTTTTATACCAGGATCATGAAGGCAGATTGGCAGCAACCATGATCCAGCCAAAAGTCCGCCTGGATACATTGGCATGGCTCAAGGTCGTTGGCTCTACGAAACGATTGGGTGTATTCCTGGACATTGGCATACATAAGGATGTATTGCTGTCAAACGATGATCTGCCCGGCCCTTTAGAGCAGTGGCCTGTAATTGGAGACCAATTGTACTGCGGTCTTCGCCTGGATAAGAAGGGAAGGCTGTTTGCAGACCTTGCGAATGAACAGGAAATTGTTGAACAGGCAGAATCTGCGAATGAAAGCCATTTTAATCAAATGGTTACTGGACATGTGTACAAGCTCAATGATTCAGGAGCATTAATCTTTACAGAGAACAGTCTGATCGGCTTTATCCATCAAGATGAAATGAGCCACCGGCTCCGCCTCGGTGAGCGGGTAGAATGCCGCGTCACATTCATAAGGGAAGATGGAAGAGTAAATCTTTCGATGAAGCCGAGGAAAGAACAAGCATATAGTGAGGATGCCGAAAAAATCTACACCTATCTAAAAGCAAATAAAGGCCAGATGCCTTATACGGATAAATCCAGTCCGGATGAGATTAAAAATGAATTTGATATAAGCAAGGCGGCATTTAAACGGGCCCTGGGCAAATTGATCAAAGAAAATAAAATCAAGCAAGAGAACGGAAAAACGTACCTTAAGATTTAGAATGTTCATTCAACAACATGGACTAACAGAGTTTTTTTTATAAAGCATGCAGAAGATAAACGGTCTGCATGCTTTTACTTTTGCCCTGATGATGGTTAGCGTTCATGAAATACGGAAATATTAGGGGGGTATTATTTATTTTTCAGGAGGTTGCTGTATTGAAAGATCATAAGCTTGGCCTGTGGGTATTGACGGCCCTGGTTGTTGGAAACATGGTAGGTTCAGGGATATTTATGCTCCCTCGGTCTTTAGCTGAGGTTGCAAGTCCTGGAGGTGTACTTGGTGCATGGATCCTGACGGGTGCCGGTGTGCTTCTAACCGCATTGGTATTTGGAAACCTTGCACTTAGGAAGCCATCATTAAATGGTGGGCCACAGAATTATGCACAAGCCTTGTTTAAGGAAGGAACAGAGTCATCTTTAATTGCCGGCTATTTGGTCGGATGGGGTTACTGGGTAGCGAACTGGGCTGGAAATGTTGCAATCATAACAACGTTCGCCAGTTACCTGTCAACGTTTTTTCCGGTTATGACGAGCAAGCAGCATCTTTTTAATGTTGGATCAGCTTCAATCCGCCTCGGGGGAGCCATAACTTTTCTGGTTTGCTCGGCTTTTTTATGGGGACTCCACTTTGCCATTCTAAAGGGAATAGAAGGAGCCGGTAAAGCAAACCTTATTGCAACCATAGCTAAAGTAGTTGGTTTCTTATTTTTTATTATCATCTGTCTGTTTGCTTTTAAGTCCAGCAATCTCATCCCTTTTATCGAAACGAAAATTGACAGCAATACCGGAGAAACAACCGGATTTCTTGGACAGTTGAACGGTGCTGCGATTGCAACCCTTTGGGCTTTTGTTGGAGTGGAATCCGCCGTAGTGTTTTCAAATCGTGCCAGAAAACAAAACGATGTCAAAAAAGCAACCATTCTTGGACTTCTTATTGCACTCATAATTTATATTGGAATCACCGTGCTTGTCATGGGAACTCTTCAGCAAAAAGAACTGATCCATTCCCAAAAGCCACTGGTCGATGCGCTTGAAAGTGTCGTTGGACCTTCAGGAAGCAGTATTATGGCACTTCTTGGCATCGTATCATTATTTGGAGCGACAATCGGATGGATCTTGCTCGCTGCAGAAGTACCTTATCAAGCAGCTAATAAATCTATGTTCATCCCTGCTTTTTCTAAGGAAAACAGATATGGAGCACCTTCATTCTCATTAACAGTAACAAATATCATGACACAGCTTTTTATCTTTTCAGTTGTTTCCCAGTCGATGGCTGAAGCTTTTGACTTTGTCATATTTGTTGCTACCTTGGCTTTTCTGGTCCCATATTTAATGGCTTCGCTTTATCAGATCAAATTGGTCATTCTGGGCGATACCTATGAAAACAACAATAAAAACAGATACAGTGATGGCCTCATTGCTGTTTTAGCGGCTATATACTCCTTATGGGTCATAAAAGCAGGAACCGCCGATATAAAAACCTTCCTCTTCGGCATGGTGCTTCTTGTATCAGGAATCATTTTTTATCCGATGGTAAGGAAGCATTTTTGGAAGAAAGAAAAAGGGGCTGTCCAGAAAGTCGAAAATTGACCTTCAGGCAGCCCCTTTTTGGCTTGAAAAATCTTCAATGAAAAGTTAATTGAAGTGGAAGATGCGAGACTCCTCGAAAATGAACTTCACATTTTCTTCGTGCGATAAAAAGCTGCCGAAGCTTTCCTTGTCCTGCGGGACTAGCGTGACAGGTGAGCTCCCGCCGGTNCTTGCACCAAAATGTAGGCGTTCACGCCGGTAAGGCTCACCGCACGCCCCGCGGAAAGCGAGCAGCCTGGAACGGAAATCAACAGCTTACAGACTTCTTGGACAGCCCCTCTTTCATTTGTTATATTTTAAGCATTATCTCGGAGACCGATTCCGGTATTGACCTTGACTACGATTTCATCGAATTTGCCATCATCAGATTTATTAGAGGAAAGAAGGGTACCTGCAATTGCACCAATGAATCCGAGTGGAATTGAAACAATACCCGGATTTGCTAATGGGAAGACAGGTTCCCCGACCAAAATCGCCATCCCTGCTTCTGGAGACCAAACGCTTGGGCTTAGAGCTACTAAAATAAGTGAGCTTAAGAGCCCAACCAGCATTCCAGAAATGGCTCCGGCTGTATTGAAGCGCTTCCAAAATACAGTGAATAATAGAATGGGAAGGTTCGCGCTGGCAGCTACAGCAAAAGCAAGTGAAACGAGAAAAGCTACGTTTAATTTTTGTGCAAATAACGCGAGGATAATGGACAAGATGGCTACCCCAATGGAAGACCAACGGGCAGCTTTCATCTGTTCTTTTTCAGTGGCTTCGCCTTTCCGTAAGATTTGACTGTAAAAATCATGGGCGAATGCTGAAGCAGCTGAAAGGACTAGACCAGCAACTACTGCCAGAATGGTAGCGAAAGCAACTGCAGATACAAAAGCAAACAAGAAATCTCCCCCAAGCGCTTTTGCAAGCAGTGGGGCAGCCATATTTCCGGCGGCATTTGCTTTTATGATAGAATCAGTTCCAACGAAAGCAGCAGCTCCAAAACCAAGAAAGATTGTCATAATATAAAAGATACCAATCATCCATGTCGCATAAACGACTGACTTTCTTGCGGTTGGTGCATCCTTTACAGTAAAAAAGCGAATAAGTATGTGGGGAAGTCCTGCCGTTCCCAGAACGAGTGCCAGATTCAGAGAGATAGTGTCCAGAGGATCTTTGTATTTGTTTCCTGGATGGAGAAAACTCTCACCTAATGGGGTGGCTGTTTTTATATGTTCAAACATACCCGTGATGCTGTAGCCGAATTTTGCAAATACCATCAGAGAGATAATGAAAGTACCTGCCATCAGCAGTACCGCTTTTACAATCTGAACCCAGCTTGTCGCCATCATTCCTCCAAACACCACATAGACTGTCATAAGCACACCAACAATTAGAACAGAAGTTGTATACTCTATGTCGAGTAATAAGGTAATCAGCGCGCCCGCACCGACCAATTGAGCAATCATGTAAAAGATTGAAATAGTGATGGTGTTTAACGCAGCCACACCCCGGACTTTTTTATCATTAAACCTAGCCGCAATCATATCAGCCATTGTATATTTCCCCAGATTTCTCAAAGGCTCAGCCACGAGATAGAGGACAACAAGGTAAGCCACAAGAAAGCCGATGGAATAAAAAAAGCCATCAAAACCCGAAAGTGCAATAGACCCGGCAATCCCGAGGAAAGATGCTGCTGACATGTAGTCCCCTGCGATCGCGAAGCCATTCTGCCAGCCTGTCAGTCCACTGCTGGCTGTATAGAAATCATTGGCTGTATTTGTGCGTTTCGCTGCAAAATAAGTAATCACAAGGGTAAGTGCCACAATTGCTATAAATAGCATAAAAGCTGTATTCATTTTCTGTCAGCCTCCTTTAAAGACTGACGT
This sequence comes from Fictibacillus sp. FJAT-27399, assembly GCF_001510655.1. GTDB lineage: Bacteria > Bacillota > Bacilli > Bacillales > Fictibacillaceae > Fictibacillus_C > Fictibacillus_C marinisediminis. The sequence continues at coordinate 704,275 of NZ_LMVC01000001.1, forward strand.
ATAATCTCATCTGCTTGTTTGTCAAAAGCAACCGCTCGTTTAGAATAAAGGCTGCATAATACCCATGTCATAATAAATTGTGAAAAAGCAAAAACCCAGGCCCAGCTAATTTCACCGAATGCAGAAGTATTAAGAATTGTAGAGTATGAGGTCATGATAGGGAGAGTAAAATAAAAAACAAAGAAGAAAATGGACATCGGAAGAAGAAATTTCTTTTTTGCTTGAAGTAATTGTTTAAAGGACGCAGAAGAAGCAATCTTGGAATAATTAATATTTTTGTTTTCAGATTTTTTCTCTGCTAACACTCTATCCCCTCCTGAGCCTGAGCGGGTATATTGTTTAACATCATGCAACACTCCTTTTTGTTTTTTTCTGAAAATTAAATCATTTCCATTATATAAAAATTACGGCTTATTATCTAGCTTTTTAAAAGATATAAGTTGATGTTAGCTTAAGGTTATAGTATTTTTAGGATATTTACCTTACATATACATAGGAAGAAGGAAAGAAGGATGGTGAGAAGCATTGAGCTTGATTTTAATTAAACTTGGCATTTCGGCATTTCTTGGATTAGTTATCGGTCTCGAGCGAGAGCTTAAGCGAAAACCTGTCGGGTTAAAGACCTGTTTGGTGATTTCAATCAGCAGCTGCTTATTAACGATCGTTTCCATCGAGTCAGCGAAGAGCTTCTCTGAATTAACCGGGCGAACGATGATGGACCCAATGCGTCTGGCTGCACAGGTCGTAAGCGGGATCGGTTTTCTTGGAGCAGGGGTGATATTACGGAGAAGCAATGATGTAATTTCCGGACTGACTACAGCTGCAATGATTTGGGGAGCATCCGGGCTGGGAATAGCATCAGGTGCAGGTTTCTATTTAGAAGCAGCAGCTGGAGCTCTTATGATCCTAATCAGTGTTGAGTTAATTCCAATGATCATGAAATGGATGGGCCCAAAAACGCTGAGAGAAAAAGAAGCCCGTGTTCGCATTATTGTGCCGGATGGATGGAACATGACTGAGATGGTAAAAGAAATCAAACAAAAACAATTAAAGATCCTGAATGTTCGAGTGAAGGACCTGGACAATGGCACAAGTAAAATGGAGCTTACCTTGAGCATTTATGAAAAAAGATATACAACTGACATTTATTATGATATTAAAGAGATAAAAGGAGTTCAAAACGTAGAAATTGAAACGTTGAGCTAACTTCATAAAAGGGGCCCTGTGAATGAAGGCGTTAGTGATTGTAGATTATACCTATGATTTTGTAGCAGACGATGGAAAGCTGACTTGCGGAGTTCCAGGTCAGTCCATAGAAAAAAGGATTACAACAATAACAAAACATTTCATTGAACAAAAGGATTTTGTTGTTTTTGCTGTTGATCTCCACGAAGAAGAAGATTCTTATCATCCAGAGACCCGCCTGTTTCCATCTCATAACATCAGAGGAACGAAAGGCCGGGAGCAATATGGAAAACTTGGTGAACTTGCTGATTCTCTAACTGCACAGGAAAAAATCAACATTTACTGGATGGATAAAACACGATACAGTGCGTTTGCGGGTACCAATCTGGATCTTAAACTTAGAGAACGAAACATTACAGAGCTCCATCTCGTTGGAGTATGTTCTGACATCTGTGTTCTTCATACAGCTATTGATGCTTACAATAAGGGCTATAAAATTGTGATTCACGAGGATGCTGTGCAAAGTTTTAATTCGGAAGGGCACCAATGGGCACTCCAGCATTTTACAAACGTTTTAGGCGCAAAGGTAATTAAGGACAGCCAATTTACTTCAATATTTTGATTCGTAGGAAGGCGGGCGGCCAGCTCCGCCTTTTTAATTGTCTCAAGCCACAAGATCATATGGAAGGAATGATCACATGCCAAAAACAGCATTGATTGCGGGAGCAACCGGTTTGGTAGGAAAAGAACTTCTCCGGCTGCTTGTCAGCAGTGATGACTATGATCAAGTCATCGTGTTAACAAGAAATGAAACAGGCGTTCATCATAAAAAACTCATCGAAAAGCAGTTTAATTTTGACGAACTTCCATCCTATCAGCAATTTTTTACGGCAGATGATATCTTTTGCTGTTTAGGGACGACGATAAAAAAGGCCAAAACGAAAGAAGCCTTTCGAAAAGTTGATTTTGAGTATCCCGTGATGATGTCTCAGTTTGCCGCAGAACATGGTGCTTCGCGCTTTCTCGTAATCTCTGCCATAGGTGCCAAGCCAGATTCCAGGTTTTTTTACAGCAGTGTAAAAGGAGAAATGGAACAAGCCGTAAGGAAAGCAATTCTTCCTTGTGTTGGAATCTTCCGCCCTTCACTTTTAACAGGGAACCGTGAGGAGTCGAGGACGGGAGAAAAAGCAGGAGAATGGCTCGCCAACTCTTTATCTTTTCTGTTCAAAGGGAAACTTCGAAAGTATCTGCCTGTTTCCGGGAATTTGGTTGCGCGTTCCATGTACGAGTTTGCTCAAGCGAATATAAAAGGTAATACTGTAATTGAATCAGAAGAGATGGCAAAGTAAAAGGTACAAGATAAATGAGTTTATTCCATCAACGGAATCAGCTATAATTAGTGTACAAATCTATTTGGAGGGATATAATGAACGCTTACGAAGAATACATGAGACAGATGGCTCAGCCGATGAGAAATGAGCTTACAAATGCAGGGTTTAGTGAACTGACAACACCAGAAGAAGTTGATCATTTTATGGAGAATACGGAAGGAACTTCTCTCGTTTTTATTAATTCAGTATGCGGATGTGCTGCTGGATTGGCCAGGCCTTCTGCGATCTACTCTTTGAATCATTCAGCAAAACCGGATAACATTGTTACAGTTTTTGCAGGTCAGGATAAAGAAGCAACAGCAAGGATGAGAGATTATTTTGAAGGTTACCCTCCTTCTTCACCTTCCATGGCACTTTTAAAGGGAAAAGAAGTGGTGCATTTTATCCATCGTCACGATATTGAGAACCACAGCGCAGAAGAAATTGTAGATAATCTTGTAACCGCCTATGATAAAAATAATAAATAATAAAAAGAACTCATTTTGAGTTCTTTTTTTGTGCGAAAAAACAACAATCTCACAACTAATTTTGAGAAAATATTCAGAAAACAATTGCCATTTTTATTCTCATGTCATATAGTATATCTAATGATGTTAGAAAACATGACATGAGAAGGGTGGAGAGATAACATGAAAGAAAGTACGGTATTGATGTTCATTGATTCTTTATGGGTAATGGTTGCTGCAATTTTAGTAATTGGAATGCAAGCTGGATTCGCACTTTTAGAAGCAGGATCCACCCGAATGAAAAATTCGGGTCATGTTGCAGGAAAACAGATATTAAGTTTTGCTATTGCTACAATTGCCTTTTGGGCAGCTGGCTTTGGCATTACCTTTGGGGAAGGGAACAGCTTTTTAGGAACGACGGGCTGGCTCTTGCACGGTGACAGCAAAACGTTTAATTCCTTGTCCTGGGCCAATGTTCCGCTTTCTCTTAAATTTTTATTTCAACTCGCATTTGTAGGTGTTTCATTGGCAATCGCATGGGGAGGATTTGCTGAGCGGGCAAAACTATCCGTCTATTTTATCTTCGGAACAGTGTTTACTGTTTTGATTTATCCGATCATCGGCCATTGGGTTTGGGGAGGAGGATGGCTTGGGAAAATGGGCATGCAGGATTTTGCTGGATCAACTGTCGTCCATCTTCAAGGTGCGATCGCTGCACTTGTAGCTACATTGCTTTTAGGTCCTCGAATTGGAAAATTCAATAAAGATCGCACACCAAATCTCATCCCTGGCCATAATCAGGTCTACACTGTTCTTGGAGGCATCATCCTGTGGATTGGCTGGTTTGGATTCAATGCGGGAAGCACAATGGGGACAGCGGATGGATTCTTCGGTTATATCGCTTTAACAACCAACCTTGCCGCAGCAGCTGGCGCAATCGGCGCTATTCTGACTTCAAAACTATTAACAGGAAAAGCGGATATTCCTGCAATGGTAAACGGGGTGCTCGCAGCATTAGTTGCCATTACGGCTGCTTGCGCTTTTGTGGAAGCATGGGCAGCAATCGTGATCGGTGCTTTCGCGGGAGCATTTACATTCTGGACTTCTATATATTTTGAGAGAAAAGGTATTGATGACCCGATCTATGCTTTTTCGGTTCATGGTATCGCTGGAATCATCGGAACGATCTCAACCGGCTTTTTCGCATCGCCGCGCCTAGTAGAGCAAACTGGTGTCGGAAAGGCAGGTCTTTTTTATGGCGGCGGAGTTCATCAGCTTTTCGTTCAGACAGTAGGAGTAATTGGTGCGGCTGGATATGTAGCTATCGTTTCTTTTATTCTATTATTTGCATTGAAGAAACTTTTCGGATTAAGGGTTACCCCTGAGCAGGAAATTTCAGGCCTTGATATCAGTGAACATGGTTCCTATGGATACCCTGAGCATTTAGATCCGGCAATTACTCAGAAAGCCAACTGATTCTTATGCTTAATCTTTTTGATGAATCGAAATACCAAGACGTGGTGACAGTTCATGAGATGAAAGAACGAGTGAAAAAAGCTGCTGCACTGGAGGAACTTAGGGAGATTCATGAGGAGATCATTCCGTTTATTCAAGGGCTGGAAGCTTCTGGTCTCTCTATTAATAACAGATACAATTCACTGAACGATATTCACGATGTTTTAACCCGTAAGGCTGTTTCGTTTGCTTACGATACAACAAGAGAGACTATAGGAACAGCCCCTGGAGAAAGATATTGCTTCTTCAGTATGGGATCGAGTGCACGACACGAACAAACGATATGGACAGATCAGGATAATGGGCTAATCTATCAGACTGGTCATGAAGATAAAAGAGCGGTTGAGGCCTTTACTGAAGAATTTTCGCGAACGGCTGTCCATTATTTAGCTGAAGTAGGCTATCCCTTATGCCAGGGAAACGTGATGGCGTCCAACCTTCGATGGAGGAATAGTGATGAGGGGTGGAAAGATCAGCTATCCTCCTATTTAAATAAAGGATCAGAAGATGATTTGAAATACATGATGATCATGCTGGATACAAAGCCTGTTTATGGCCTCCCTGCACTTCTGTATCGCTTAAGGGAATGGATTGTCCAGGAAATACGCCAGCGTCCGTTTATCCTCAAAAAAATGGTAGAACTCGTAACTTCACACGAAATACCGATTAATATGTTCGGAATGATCTTTACAGAACGCTGGGGGAAATATGCAGGGCGCTTCGACTTGAAACAAGGAGTATTCGCTCCGTTTACCAATAACATTAAATTGTTGTCGTTGTTGTATGGAGAAGGCGCTCAGTCTACAAGAGAACGAATCTTCGGTCTGAACGAGAAAGGCTGTTTTTCCTCTTTACAGATGGATGAATGCGTTGCGGCTTATGATTTTCTATTGGAACTGCGGTTAGCTCACTCGATTGATCTGAAGGAAATGGATGATAGACTTGATTATCATTTATGGTTGACTACTATGGATTCTAAAGCGGCTCAGCAGCTTAAACGCACAATGAAACTGACCAAACTGATACAAAAACAGATCAAAAAGAGAGGAACAAGTTTTGAACAATCAGCCGGGATCTGAAAGAAATCTAAAGTATATTATGCATAGATTATTCAATCTTGGATTGAATCGGGAAGAAGTCCCTCCTGGAAATCCTGGTTCCTTTCAGCATGAAGCCTGGATAAGAAAAATCCTGAAAGAGAAAGCTTCCAAACGAGCCGATTTAAAAACAAAGCTGGATGACGTTCTATTTATTATTCTGGATACTGAAACAACAGGTTTCAGGCCGGAACATGGGGATCAAATATTCTCAATTGCCGCCGCAAAGATGAAGAATTCGACGGTTATTGAACAATACCACCAATTCATTAATCCTTCTGTCAAAATTCCAGACGAGATCAGAAGTTTAACCGGAATCATTGAAGACGATGTGAAGAACGCTCCAACGCTGGATGAGAAAGCGGAAGAAATCTTTCGCTTTCTCTCGGGCGGAGTGATAATCGGTTATCATATTTCACATGATATAGCTTTTATTAACCATTACTTGTGGAAACGATACCGTTCTTCATTAAAACAGCCATCACTTGAACTGGCATTGATTACAGAAAAACTTGTAGGTTCATCTGCTTTTCCAACGTTGGACAGTGCATCTTCTTACTTTGACATCGATTGCTGCAACAGACATAGTGCTCAAGGAGATGTTTTGATCATGGTTGATCTTTGGAGAAGCCTATTGGACCTTTGCAGAGAAAAAGGTATCGAGACACTTGAAGATCTTTACGTTTATATCAAATAAATTAAAAAGAAAGCGGAGAAAATTTTCTCCGCTTTCTTTTTTTAATATTCTTATTTACTGAGTCTACTACTGCTGCTGCTGCTTTCGCAACATTCGTCTCCAGAAAAGCCGGACCAACAAGAACAGCCAATAATGATCAATAAAATAAACAGCACAATAATCAATGTATAGCCGTGCCTTCCTCCGCCGAATCCATAACCTGTTCCGTAGTCGTATCCAGTTCCATACCCATACCCGCATCCATAACCTGTTCCGTAGTCGTGTCCAGTTCCATACCCATACCCGCATCCATATCCGTAGCCGTGATGTCCGTGGTGATGGTGATCATAGATCGCCTTGCCGGGTACAACCGGCACGTTGAGCGGCAGGTTGACCGGAGCGTTTACCGGTGCATTCATAGGAATATTTAAAGGGGTGTTTACTGGTTTATTAACAGGTGCCATGGGTACATTAATTTTTTTATTTTCCATTATTGTCCCTCCGTCGTTAAATAATATTAGGTATATATCTCCATACAGCCTATGTACGTTCGCCCTGCTCGGTAACGGACAAATGCGGATTTTTTGAAAATAAAAAAGCATTCCGGATGGAACGCTCATTATAGCCATTTAATTTTAGGTTCGGTTTTTGCGATAATTCTGCCGATATTCGCTCGATGCCGATAGAGCAAAAAGAGCAAGAATGCAGACATAACGGTTATTAATAAAATATCGTGGACAACGATTCCATATAATACTGCGGCCATGCAAGCAACCAATGAAGATAAAGAAACATATTTCGTAAGGTAGAGTACCATAAAGAAGACGGCAATAAGAAGTAAGAACATTAACGGTGCATAGAATAACAAGATTCCCGCAGAAGTGGCCACTGCTTTTCCGCCTTTGAATCTTGCGAAAAGAGGGTAGCAATGTCCAATAACAGCCGGTATTCCAGCTAACAGGACATGCAAATCCGTATTCAGCAGCAACGGAAGGGAGGCTGCAAGTGTCCCTTTAAGAATGTCTGAAATCGTTACGATGAAACCCGCTTTTTTTCCAAGGATACGGAAGGTGTTGGTACCTCCCAAATTTCCGCTGCCATGCTCGCGGATATCAATTCCATACTTCCATTTGCCTACGATGAGCGCAAAAGGAACGGAACCAATGATATAAGATAAGACCAAAATTAAAAGTATCAAATGATTCACCTTCTGCCTGTCTTTTCTTCTTATTATATATGCAATCGCTTCCAGGTAACAGATGTTTTTTAGATTGAAATGCTGTAGTGTCTGTTTTGGTCTGGCAAGCACTGAAGCTGGAACGGGAAAAGCCGAACCTAAAAAACACATGCTTTAATGAGCATGGTTCTTCGCTATATTTTTCCTTCGAAAGGGCAGCCACCAGTTCCATCTGCCCATCAGTCTCATTAATGAGGGGACGAGGATCATTCTGACTAGTGTGGCATCAATAAGGATGGCGAGTGCGATGGCGATACCAATTTGTTTTACAGGCATAACATCTGTAAATACGAACGATCCCGTAATGACAATCATGATGGCTGCCGCGGATGTAATGATTTTGGAGGTTGACGTTAAACCTTCCAATGTCGCTTTATCATTATCACCGGTTTCCTGATAGACCTCCTGAATCCTGGAAATCAGGAAAACCTCATAATCCATACTGAGACCAAACACAATACCAAACGTAAAGACTGGGATCATCAAACCTATACTGACAGGATCCATTAAGTAACCACACTGAAAAATCCACACGAGAATTCCGAATGTCGCAGAAAGGCTAATAACATTCATTAAAATGGCTTTTAAAGGGATAAATAGCGATCGAAAGGCGATTAGAAGAACAACAAAAGTCGATAAAAGGACAATGGATAGACCGTCTGGTGTTTTATTAATGATTTCATCAAAAATCTCCTGATTAAACTTTGTGGGTCCGCCGAGGATCAGCTCTAATCCATTCTCTTTGCCCTCCCATTTTTTCACCCATTTTTTTGCCTTTTCTGAAGTGACATCAATTGAAAGATAAACTCTGATCACTGTCTTATCGTTTTTTACATAGCGATCTAAAACAGGCTTCAGTTTTTCACTGCCTTGTTTAGTTTTGCTGGTTGCAAGAATTTCAGCCGGTGTCAGGCTTCCTGTGTAGGAAAACAGGGAGTCAACATGTTCTACTGCTTTTTCCTTTTCAAGCCGCTTAACGAGCTTTTCGGTGTTCAATAATTGGCGGTCGGTCAATACCTTTCCGCCGGCATCAGCAACAATGGTTACAGGATATAATTCTTTCTTGCCAAACGTGTCTTCAAATCGCTCAAACATAATTCTTGATTCATAATGAGGCGGAAGAGACTCGGCTTCAGGGATAGAAAGCTTTAAATCATGGACAGGGATTAGGGCCAACATTAAGATCGCTACTGAAAATATAAGCATGATTGCAGGTCTTTTCATCACGAATGAAGCAAATTTTCTCCATCCTGAACGGCCGTTTTTTCGCCTCAGCAGCATAAAAGAATTAATTCGTTTACCGAGTACTGCCAAAACAGCAGGAAGAAATGTGAGTGCGTTAATAACAGAAATAATGACGACGACCATTCCGCCGAGTGCAACGGATCTGAAGATATCAATCTGAATCAGCAGCATCCCTGAAAGACCCAGAAACACACAAAATCCTGAAAAAGCAATCGATCTTCCTGCAGTAAGTACCGAGATGACAACTGCGTCCTCAATACTCTGACGTTCAAGTTCTTCTCTAAACCGATTAACGAGCAGGAGTGCGAAATCAATACCTAGGGCGAGCCCGATCATTGGCACTACATTAAGGATGAATATGGTTAAGCTGAACTCCTGGCCAATCAGAAAAAGAATCCCCATAGCACAGATCACACTGACCAAGCCGATGATTATGGGCAACCCGGCTGCGATTAATCCCCCGAACGCCAGCAGCAATATGATCAGTGCTGCAGGAAGGCCGATCGCTTCCGCTCGGGCGAGATCCTTCTGGCTGGCGGTATTCATATCTTCTGCAATCACTGGTCCGCCTGTAATCCCAATCTGCATATCCTTTGTACTTTTCGTCTTTTTCCGAATCTGCTTGATTGAATCCTTTAATTCATCAAAGCTTTTATCAAAATTCACGGTAGCGTATGCTGTTTTCCCTTTAATCATTTTTGGTGACCCATAGGGGGACGTTACACTTACTGCGTGATCAACAGACTGCAATTTTCTCAGAGCCTCATCTACCGTCTTCTTGTATACTGGATCATCAGGTGAGAGATTACTTGATTTAAACAGAATCATTACAGACGATTTTGGCTGGTTAAAGTCCTTCTGCATTATATTTTCAACTTTCTTGAATGAACCTTCCATCTCAAAGCCGCTGCCGCTTAATGAATCCGGAAGTTTAATGGCCAGCATGCTGAATGCTGCTGTCGCTAAAACCCAAAATACGATAATGAGCTTGCGGTATTTAAAAGCCCCTTTTCCAATCATTTGAAAGATGCCCTTGTCTCTCATTTTCTTCCTCCTATTAAGTGATACAACGATGGCTGAATATTGCCCTTTACCGGTAAATGTGATATAGATGAAAAGATTAAATAAACAAGGTAACAGGTGACGTGGATATGATTGTGACTACAGCAGGAAAATTTGATGATAAACTGATAGAAAAGGCAGAAAAAATAAATCGAATGGTACATGGCAGGCTGGTTTCCAGAAAAAATCAATCCATATCTTCCTTACATACCCAATTTAATGACCATATATTAATGGTTGGCAAAGAAAAATTAACACTTCATCCACTGGGACAATCAGAACCGCTTTTTTTTCATCCGAATTCCTCCATGTTTAGAGTGAAACAAATACTCCGCGGTGAAACGGATCCCTTACTTTCAGCAGCAAGGCTTGAAAAGGGAATGACCATGTTGGACTGTACAGCTGGACTGGCTTCTGACGCCATTGTTTGCAGTCTGGCTGTCGGAAACAGCGGTAAGGTGGTTGGCATCGAAAAAAACCGCTATATCGCTTTTTTGGTAGAAAGCGGACTTGTCACGTGGGATAGCGGTATTAAAGAGATGGATGATGCGATGCGACGAATCGCCATTTTGAACGAAGACCACTTTTCCTATTTGAAAACCCTTCCTGATGATTCGTTCGATGTGGTTTATTTTGATCCGATGTTTGAGGAATCCATTGACTCGCCAGGGCTCAAAGGCTTAAAGGGTATGGCTGCCTATGTGCCTATAACAGAAGAAACGATAAATGAGGCCGAACGTGTGGCAAGGCGAAGGGTCGTTTTAAAGGACCATTTTAAGAGTACCAGGTTTTCGCAGTTTGGATTTACGGTTATTAAAAGGCCATCTTCTAAATTTCATTATGCGGTTATCGAATTAACTAATTAAGGAGTTTCAAATGATAACAGGATTGCTTTTACTGCTTTTAGCAGGGGCTGGGATTGCAGGTTTCATTAAAAAACATATTTTCAGAATAAAAGACCCTGACCTCGAAGATTACATGGATCAATTAAAAGCTCAGACTTGGTATCAGGAATTAGCTGAGGATCCCCGGTCCTGTGGATTGATTGCTTCATTTGAGCAGAACGGCCCTCTTAAAGATGTTTATTATGTTCAGCAGCTTCTGACAAATGATGGATCCAAAGAAGGGTTCATCCGCTATATTCGTGAAAAAACCCAGTAAACAGCTCTTCTGCTTACTGGGCCTTTTTGTGTCTTTTGCACTTATCTTATTAACGGGACAGAACGTCTGTATTCATTGCCCATTCATTAATTACAAAATCCCTTGCACCTGAGGATACATAAGGATCCTGCTTTGCTAGAGCAGCAGCTTCCTCAAGATCTTTCGCTTTATAAATAACAAGGCCCCCAGTGCCGTCAGTAAATCTTCCATATGTAAAGATATTTCCCTGACCAACAAGACCTTCAAGATATTTCAAATGATCCTCTCGGTAAACGCGGCTCTTTTCTTCATCCAGTATCGGTAGACGTACAGCATAATAGTTCATGTTCGACCTCCTAAAATTCTTAATCTCTTTTATTATGTAAGGAATTCCTCAAAAAGAAAAGTCATTCACACTGCAAAATTTCAAGAAAGATTTTTCGTTTCCTCCATATGGTTAATTTATATAGCTGATTTTTAGGACATTGGAGGAGATGTATGGGTAAACACGTAACGTATCCGACCTGGAATTCACTGTACAAAAAATTTGAGAAGAGAGAAGCAGTTGGAGTGGAACCGACCGCAGGCAATTGGCCGACCTATTTCCTAAGAAGAAACAGAAGGGGAGAGTTTACGGATTTTAAAGGAGAAGTTATTGAATGGGAGATCAAAAACCCATCGGAAGTTGATTTTACAGGCAAAGAGTTAACAATCGTTAGATCAACATTAAATAAACTGACTGCCAAGCAAAAAAAAATAGCGAAATATTATGCAGGGCTGCCGACATCCAACTGGTCAATGGTGGCAGGAAAACTGATCAGCGCTTATCAGCTTTCGCCCCCTCTTGCAGCACGTTTGCTGTCTGCGTTGCAGCTGGGTATTTCTGATACGTTGTGCGTCGTCTGGCATTACAAATATCTCTGGGATGTCGCAAGGCCAATACAGCTTGATCCTTCTCTGAAAACCGTCATATGTACTCCGCGCTTCCCTTCGTATGTCTCTGGGCATGCAGCAGTAGCTGGTTGCGCAAACACAATTCTTTCTCATTTTTTTCCTCACGAAGCAGAGAAATTGCATGGTATAGCTGAAGAAGATGCGGCTTCCCGATTATTTGCAGGAGTGCATTTTCATGCCGATAATGAAGAGGGGGTTAAACTGGGTACTCAAATTGGTGAATTTGTGGTCTCCTCCTTGAACTATCAAAAAATCACGGTTGAAGTTCAGAAGAGCAACAAGCATGCGAATCTATCCACTCATTATGCCAGTCCGCTGGACGATTGCCAGCACTGTGAATCCGTTTGGGATCGCCATATTAAATAAACTCCCGATGCCGGGAGTTTTTTATTTAATTGTCAGATAACTATGTTACTATAGATAAAAAGAAAATTTGGAGGTGAAGGCTGGCCATGATTGATTTAAGAAGCGATACGGTAACGAAACCGACCGAAGAAATGCGCAGGGCCATGTATGAAGCAGAAGTAGGGGATGATGTATACAGTGAAGACCCTTCCATTAATGCGTTAGAAGAAGCAGCTGCAGAAATCCTTGGAAAAGAAAATGCGCTCTTTGTTACGAGCGGGACCCAGGGGAATCAAGTAGCAATTCTGACCCATTCTGTTTCAGGCAGTGAGGTTATCATGGAAGCAGATTCTCACATTTTTATGTATGAAGCGGCGGCTGCTTCCGCCTTTGCGGGGATTCAGCCACGTCCGCTAATGGGGATAAGGGGATCGATACAGCCTGAGGACTTATTACAGGCGATCAGAAGCGAAGATATTCATCATCCTGAGACTAGCCTTGTTTGTCTGGAGAATACACACAATCGAGCTGGAGGGGCAGTTATTTCAGCAGAAGACATGGCAGCAATCTATAAAATATGCAGGACCAATAAGATTCCTGTACATCTTGATGGGGCCAGGCTTTTTAATGCAGCTGCCGCATGCAATTTATCCGTAAAGAAACTTTCATCACATTGTGATACTGTACAAATCTGTTTATCGAAGGGACTGGGTGCTCCGGCAGGTTCTATCCTGGCTGGCTCTGCTTCATTTATTCATAAAGCAAGAAAATGGAGAAAACGGCTTGGAGGCGGACTGAGGCAAGGGGGAGTCCTTGCGGCTCCAGGAATGATCGCTCTAAAGAAGATGACTCGCCGTCTTCATGATGATCACGTAAAGGCGACAAAGCTGGCGCAAAGCCTGGCGGAGCAGCCAGCACTTTTTGTGGAGAACGGGGTCGATACGAACATAGTGCTCGTTAATATTGGACAAACTGGGTTTTCTACCAGCCATTTTTTACAGTTATTGAAAGAAGAAGGAGTCCTGGCTGTGGCTTTTGGACCACAAACCATACGTTTTACAACACATTATGAAATATCCATCAAAGATATCGAACAGGCTGTCGAAAAGATCTCAAAAATCGTATCAGCAAAAGTTATCCTTCACTAACGGTCAAAACAAAAAAACCAATCCCGATTTAACAAAGGGTTTGGTTTTTTTTTGATTAGAGTTTTGGGGTGACTCTGTGCTTTGTTGCTTGTTCAAAAGAGTAGGCAAACCCGATTAACTCTGGTTCTTTAAAGGCTGAAGAGGTAAAGACAATACCGATCGGCCTGCCGTTTTCATCATAGCCTGCAGGCACACTGATCGATGGGTATCCTGCTTTAGCCGAAAAACCGTATCCTGTATCTCCAGGGTAAAGCAGGGCATCCAGCTGGAATTCCTTTATCACTTTATCAATCCCCAGCTCTCTGGATTTTCGAAGATCATTCATCCGGTTTTCCAAATATTCAAATTCAGTGAGTGTACCCGATGTTTTTTCACTTTCCTCCAAAAGAACTTGTCCATGGCGCAAACATTTTGCTGCATTAGCGTTATTAAAGGCAATGATATCTTTTAAAGAAGTGATGGAATCAAGCCGCGTGTGCTGCTGTAAATAATGGTTGATTCCTGATTTAAACTCATACAGAAGTACATTATAGTCCCATTCCACATGCTCTAAAGGGGTGGCAGAGTCGATGATTACGATTTCGCACCCTTGCTGTTTGATGACCTCGATTGAATCATCGAAACGCTCCTTTTCAGAAGAAGAGAGTTCTTTTGTGCAAAAATGGTAAGAAACACCGATCCTTGCACCATTAAGCGCTGTTTTCTTCAAATGTTTAGTATAATCCGTTTCAAATGCGTGAATAGATTTGTGTGTTGCTGGATCCCTGTTATCCACTCCCGTCATGCCACCGAGCAGTATTGCCGCATCGGTAACCGTTCTGGCCATCGGACCGGCCGTATCCTGGCTAGACGAGATGGGAATAATGCCGAAACGCGAAAGTAATCCTGTAGTAGGTTTAATGCCAACGATGCTATTTGCCGAAGCGGGGCAAAGGATAGATCCGGAAGTTTCTGTTCCGATTGCAGCTGCTGCAAAATTGGCAGCCACAGCAGCTCCAGAGCCTGAGCTTGAACCACTGACATCAAACGATTCTGGGCCATATGGATTTAGAACCTGTCCACCACGGGAACTGAAGCCGTTTGGCATGTTTTCTGTCATGAAGTTGGCCCACTCGGTCATGTTCGTTTTTCCAAGTATGATTGCACCAGCCTCCCTAAGTTTAACTGCTATGAAAGCATCCTCGTCAGCATAGGAATCAGCAAGGGCTAGTGAACCGGCACTGGTATGAATCGCATCACCTGTGTTGATGTTGTCCTTTAGCAGAACAGGTATACCATGGAGAGGACCGCGTTTTCCTTTTTGCAGTCTTTCGGCATCCAGCGATTCTGCGATATGAAGAGCATCGGGATTGACCTCGATCACGGCATTAATATTAGATCCTCGGTGATTGTGAAGGGATATTTGTTTAAGGTAAAGACATACAAGCTGCACAGATGTTAGTTCTTGGCGATCAATAGCATTCTGAATGTCAGCAATCGTTGTTTCTTCAAGAACAAATGTTGAATGATTGACCATGGTCATCAGGAAACCCCGCTTTCTTATTCGTTAATTGTGATCGTTATAGGAAACCATTCTCCGACAATTCCTTGCCCATGCAGCGAAGTGCTGCCTTCAGGCGACAAATCTTTTTCCGCCATGAGCCCCAGTGCAACAGTAAAGCTGTTGAATTTAAGCGGTGGTCAAAGGATTAGCATGGACATACAAGTGATCATACCTCACAATGACAACAGCTTCAGGCTCTCTAAACTCATGGAAGCCTCCATCTGGCAGAGGAAATCCTCCCGTACGCCAGGATTGATCATTCGATAATATGGATTGAAAGTTTCCTAATATCTTTTTCTGTTGATCTTTAACAGAAAATTTGATTTGTCCATCATCGCAACTCCCATTTTTTGATAATTCAATTAAAGCAAAAAAGGAGCAGGTTAGCAAACCGAAGTCTAGTAATTGAGATTGGTAGATAAACTAGTTTTATTTTTCAGGACAAGTATATTTCCGAAAATATTGAATAATAATGGTAAAAAGAACGCGAAGGGGAAGGTGAGCGTATTATGAAAGGGTTTACTAGTCTTACATTATACAGTTGTAATGGGAAGGACTTCAGCACGGATGATAGAATTATGCTGTTTATTACAAAATTTCATTTGAAAACCAAAAGTGAAAAGTGGATGACACTCAGACGGCTGCTTAAAAAGAAGGCAAATCCGCTGGTTGCACATATATTGATCAGTTCAGAATATAGAAGGGATTTTTCGGAACTCCTTGAGGATGAAACCGTAAGAGATTTTTATCTGGACTTAAAACAGCCTCGAAAGCAAGCGATACGGGCATAAATATGCCGGGAGGAGCCCGGCATTTCCCCTGCTGAAGAACATAATTGATGCCAATTCTCCAAAGTGTTGCTATAATAGAAGAGTACTTTTACACTAGAGGAGTTTTTAAGCATGAAATATTTTACTGTTGAAGAAGCGAATCAGCTTCTGCCAGTCATTTCACGTGAGTTAGAATCCCTTCAGCAGCTTCAGCATTCGTTTGTACAATTTTATGATGAATTAGAACGATTGCGTTTATCTGAAAATCCCCCGAATGATGATTTTTTTACCATCGAAAGCAAACTGGATTTTATGGAGATTGAAGCTCAAAGCTACATCCATAACATTCATTCTTTCGGTGCTGAACTAAAAGATATCCATTCAGGCCTTGTTGATTTTCCAGCTATTATAGGGGATAAAGAAGTGCTGCTTTGCTGGAGGCAGGGAGAACCTGCGATCACGTATTATCATGGAAAAGAAGACGGTTATATCAACCGGAAATCTTTGGAAAATTAAGTCCGGAAAATATTTTAAAATTTATTTTCTGAAAAACGCTTGTTTTATTCTCGGAAATTGTTTATGATATATCTCGTGACGGTAACCAAGCGCCTATAGTGAAATGGATATCACACGAGATTTCGGCTCTCGTATTCTGGGTTCGAATCCTGGTGGGCGCGCCATTTAAAAGTTATAAATACCACGGGGTCATACCGGTGGTTTTTTATATGCATTTCAAAAAAAATTCAACGTTGCAGGTTGGTGATCATAATGTCAAACGAAATGCAAAAGCCATATCGGATTTTACTTTATTATAAATATGTTCCAATTGAAGAACATGAATATTTTGCCCGAAAACACTTAAAGTATTGTAAAGAATTAGGCATTCTAGGCAGAATTATTGTTGCTCCTGAAGGGATTAATGGAACGATCTCAGGAACAGTGGAGCAGACAGAGCAATATATGAGGGATATGAAAAGCGATCCCCGTTTTGCTGACATGGTATTTAAAATTGACGAGAGTGACGAGCATGCGTTCAAAAAAATGTTCGTGCGTCCTAAAAAAGAGCTTGTAACCTGGCGCCTCGATGAAGATGTCGACCCTAATGAATTAACAGGGAAACGGTTAAGCCCAAAAGAATGGATGGAAATGATTCAGAGAGATGATGTCGTGATCGTAGATGGAAGAAACGACTACGAATATGAGATCGGCCATTTCCGAAATGCCATCCGGCCAGATGTTAAGGCATCCCGTGATTTTCCAAAATGGGTGAGAGAAAACCTTCACCAATTTAAAGATAAAAAAGTCCTCACGTACTGTACTGGAGGAATTCGCTGTGAGAAATTCTCCGGCTTCCTCCTACAGGAAGGTTTTGAAGATGTTTACCAGCTTCACGGCGGTATTGTCACATACGGAAAAGACGAGGAAACGAAAGGCCGTTATTGGGACGGTAAAATGTACGTCTTTGATGAGCGGATTTCAGTACCGGTCAACCGAACAGAAGAAGATGTGGTAGTCGCGAAATGCTACTATTGCGGTAAAACAGAAGATCGTTATGTTAACTGTGCAAATCCGGAATGCAATCGACAACATGTTTGCTGTAAAGAATGTGAAAAGAAATATAAACGATCTTGTTCCGATGAATGCCGTGAGCATCCGAAAAACCGTTATGAGATTGAAAACGAAGTTCTAGAAACAAAAGCACAATAATAAAATCACTCAAGCAGTCAGCTTACGCTGGCTGCTTTTTTCTTTCAAAATCTTTCACCTTCAATTTGAATGATTTTGACAGAAAATTAAACTATTTGAATGATATTGATTGTTTATGATAGTTTTTGATTGTTTTTTGAAAGGGCTTACTTTATAATGGGTTATTAAGAGGGAGGGCTGGTATGTTATTTACATTGCGGCAAGAAATTATTCTTTCACTTATGGAAAAACAAAAAGTGGTTACACTTGAAGAGCTTGTTCAGGAAACCGGTTCTTCAGAGTCAACGATCCGCAGAGATTTGGACAGACTTGAAAAAGCAAAAAAACTAAAACGCATTCATGGGGGAGCATCCAGGATAGAAGATAAATTGGAAGAGCCGTCCGTAGAAGAAAAAAATCTTAGAAACATGAACGAAAAACGGGCGATCGCTCAATATGCCGCTTCTATTATTGAAGAACATGAATGTGTTTATCTTGATGCCGGCACGACAACGCTCCAAATGATACCTTACTTAAATCCCTCAAATCTCATTGTGGTGACAAACGGCATTCAGCAGGTTGGGCCACTAGTAGAAAAAGGAATATCTACTTATCTGGTCGGAGGGATGATTAAATCTAAAACCGGAGCCATGATCGGCAGCGGTGCCATAAAAAGTCTTGAGAATTATCGGTTTGACAAATGCTTTATCGGTATTAATGGGATTCACGATGAATGGGGTTACACGACGCCAGACCCTGAAGAGTCCATTTTAAAGCAGAAGGTGCTGGAACTCTCACAAGAAAGTTTTGTTTTAGCAGACCCCTCGAAATTCGGAAAAAGCACGTTTTCAAAAGTAGCTTCACTGCAAGAAGCGTCCATCATCACAGTGAAAAGCAACATTCAACTGACATCTTATGAAAAGAAGACGATTGTAAAGGCGGTGGAATTTTGATCTATACAGTTACCTTAAATCCCTCCATTGATTATTTTGTTAAAGTCAATGAGCTGAATGAAGGATCCATCAACCTTGCTGACGAGCAAAACATCGTGGCTGGCGGTAAAGGAATAAACGTTTCAAAAGTTTTAAAAAACCTTGGAATCGAAAGTATTGCCACAGGCTTTATAGGCGGTTTTACAGGGGATTATATTGAACAGTCTCTTCAGAAAGATAACATAGGCACACAGTTTGTCAGAGTTCATGAACAGTCAAGAATCAACATTAAACTAAACACAGGGAAAGAAACAGAGATTAACGGGATCTCCCCGGAGATAAGCTCAGTTAATCTTTCTTTGCTGGAGAAGAATTTATTTTCCAAATTAAAGGAAGATGACTTTGTTGTACTAGCAGGCAGTCTTCCTTCTAGTTTACCTGTCAAATTTTATGGTCAACTAATAGCAGGCATCCGATCGAAAGGATCTCAAGTCCTATTGGATACCAAGGGAAATCCATTGCAGGAAGCATTAAGGCATCATCCATTTTTAATTAAACCAAACCATCATGAACTTGGAGATCTAGTTGGAGCAGCCATTGAAAATCCATCTGATGCCGTATTTTATGGCAAGCAGCTGATTCATGAAGGTGCGGAAAACGTCTTAGTTTCCATGGCGGGCCAAGGTGCTGTTTTTGTATCAAAAACAATTTCTGCGTATGCCAATGTCCCATCTGGAATCGTAAAAAACTCAGTCGGTGCAGGCGATTCCGTAGTAGCAGGTTTTTTAGCACATTACACACAGCATCAAAATCTTTTGGAGGCCTTTAAGTATGGTGTCACTGCCGGCAGTGCTTCCGCCTTTTCAGCCGGATTCTGCACAGCAGCTGAAATCGAGAGATATCTGCCTGAAGTTAAGGTAGAAGTTATAGAGGGGGATAAGAATGAAAATTACAGAATTAATCACGAAAGAGACGATAAAACTTCATCTTGAATCGAAGGAAAAAGCAGATGTGATAGATGAACTGGTTCAGAAATTGGATGAAGCAGGAAAACTGAATAATAGGAAAGCTTTTAAAGAGGCTATAATGGCGAGAGAATCACAAAGCACGACAGGGATTGGAGAAGGCATCGCCATTCCGCATGCCAAAACTGCTGCAGTCCAATTTCCTGCCATCGCCTTCGGAAGAAGTGTGGATGGGCTTGATTATGATTCCCTGGACGGCCAGCCTTCCAAGCTGTTTTTTATGATTGCCGCCAGTGAAGGAGCCAACAATGAGCATCTTGAAACGTTATCCAAGCTCTCTGCATTTTTGATGGATATGAAGTTTCGTGAAGGGCTTCTTCATGCCAAGGATGAAGATGAAATAATAGCGATGATCAACGAAAAAGAAGAGGCTGAGGAAGCAGGAAAGGAAAAGGAAGCTGGACCTCTTGAAACAGAAAAAGATCAGCCATTGCTTCTTGCCGTTACTGCCTGCCCTACAGGAATTGCCCATACCTATATGGCTGCAGATTCTCTAAAAGCAAAGGCAGCAGAATTAGGTATGCTGTTAAAAGTAGAAACAAATGGCTCAAGCGGTGTAAAGAACAAATTAACCTCCACAGAAATTGAAAAGGCCACTGCCATTATTGTTGCTGCTGATAAACAAGTGGAAATGGAACGTTTCAGCGGAAAAACACTGATACAAGTACCTGTAGCACAGGCAATCAGAAATCCAGAAAGCCTGCTGAAAGATGCAGCGGCTAAAAAGGGAACCGTTTACAATCCAGGAAACAGGCCATCGGGCTCAGAAAACGAAGGGAAAACGAAACAAAAGTCGGCCTTTTACCGCCATCTTATGAATGGTGTGTCCAACATGCTTCCGTTTGTAGTCGGAGGAGGTATCCTGATTGCCATCTCCTTTATGTTTGGTATCCATTCTGCCGATCCCAAAGATCCTTCTTACAACCAGTTTGCAGCTGCACTCGATACGATCGGAGGAAAAACAGCCTTTGCATTGATGGTAGCCGTACTTGCCGGTTTCATTGCACGAAGCATTGCTGACAGTCCTGGATTCGCACCGGGAATGGTCGGAGGATTCTTGGCATCAACGGGCCAAAGCGGGTTTTTAGGTGGACTAATCGCAGGATTTCTTGCAGGGTACATCGTCCTTGGGCTGAAAAGACTGCTGGCATGGCTGCCAACTTCTCTTGAAGGAATTAAGCCTGTCCTTCTCTATCCTGTTTTTGGTATTCTACTTACCGGATTGATTATGATCTTCGTCATAAACGGACCTGTACACGCATTGAATGTAGCGCTATCTGACTGGCTGCAAGGATTAGGAAAAGGGAATGCCATCCTGGTGGGCTTGCTGCTCGGAGGAATGATGGCGATTGATATGGGAGGACCAATCAACAAAGCAGCCTTTACATTTGGTATTGCTATGATTGATGCAGGTAACTTTGCTCCCCATGCTGCCATTATGGCAGGCGGTATGGTTCCGCCACTCGGATTAGCCATTGCAACTACTATTTTTAAAAACAAGTTTACAAAGCAAGAACGTGAAGCCGGAAAAACATGCTATGTTATGGGACTTTCCTTCATTACCGAGGGAGCCATTCCATTTGCTGCTGCTGATCCTGGACGAGTCATTCCTTCCATTGTGGCAGGTTCTGCAACAGCTGGAGCGTTGACCATGCTGTTTGGTATCGGTCTGCGGGCACCTCATGGAGGAGTATTTGTTATACCGTTTGTTGAAGGCAATCCTCTTCTATATGGCCTCGCAATCTTAATTGGAGCCATCGTGACAGCGGTTCTTGTCGGGTTCTGGAAAAAACCTGTTCAGCAATAAAACCAGGTAAGCCATCCAACGCCAAATGGATGGCTTTTTCTTTTCCCGGAAGTGATGCTATGATAGAAAAGAGAGGTCTAAGAAGGAGTGTAAAAGATGGATCCCAATGAAATTGAAAACAAAATTATTCAAAATTTTAAACAGGATGAAGGCATGATGATTCTTGTATTTGCTCAATGGTGCATCAATCAAGGAATTGATCCAAAACAGCTCTATTTTCGGGCATATCCGGGCCAGACTGAGAATGAATTATTAAACCATATGCTTGAACAAACCGTCCCTAAAGAGGAAGCTGAAGAAATCCCGGATGCAACCGTCCTTGGTGTATTATCTTTGTTCGGAAACGAAGATTTGGCATTTGAAGTATCAAACGAAATCGAAAGGAGAGCAAAACATGGAGCAGATTGAACCAGGCATGAAAGTGACGGCGCTTTATAAAACGGGGAAATACATAGGTGAAGCAGAACAAATAAAAAATGGAAAGGTGCTTGTCAGTGTTCTCTCTGTATTGAAACACCCTAGACAAGGTGATCTGCATAATCCGAACCAATCGGATGTTCCGTTTTTTCATCAAAGAAAAGCACTGGCCCTGCATGAAAAGACTTGGGCTCCCATCCATACTGTAAAACCATTTGATGGAGAGATTCCCGATTATTCCTCCTCCCTAAAAGCTGCATTTGAGGAACATCTTCTTGAAGTAGTGGAAACAGACAATCAGTGGGCTCAAAAATCTTTGGAAGAATTAAAGAAGCTAAAAAAAGAATACAAGCTATAGATAAAACTATGATGAAAAAATCGCAAGTGTTATAATATGATGTGATAAAACCTGACATGGTTTTTGATGACAGGTTACAGGGTAATATAAATTTAACGCTACGATAAAGGTGGATGGCATGATGAATGAGACACAGCAAAAAATTATTCAGGACCTCGGAGTAAAACCTGAAATTAATCCGCGGGAAGAAATTCAGAACCGTGTAGGATTCATGAAAGAGTATTTAAAAAAGAACGGTCTGCACGGCTTTGTTCTAGGCATCAGCGGAGGCCAGGATTCATCGCTCGCCGGGAAACTTGCACAGCTGGCAATCAACGAATTAAAAGAAGAAACCCACGATCAAAACTATCAGTTCATTGCAGTACGGCTGCCGTACGGAGTACAAAAAGATGAAGAAGATGCACAGCGAGCATTAAAATTTATCCAGCCAGATAAAACCCTTACCATCAATATTAAGGGAGCGGTCGATGCTTCTGCTAAAGCATTTCATAATGCAACCGGCGGGAAAATAACAGATTTTCTAAAAGGCAACATTAAAGCGAGAGAGCGTATGAAGGTTCAATATGATATCGCTGCAGCAAATAAATCTCTTGTTATAGGAACCGACCATGCAGCCGAGGCTATTACGGGCTTCTTTACAAAGTATGGGGACGGAGCCTGTGACCTTGTTCCGCTCACAGGCCTTAGCAAAAGGCAAGGTAAGGCTTTATTGAAAGAGCTAGGGGCAGACGAAAAACTTTATTTGAAAGTACCTACGGCGGATTTGGAAGACGACAAGCCGCTCGTACCGGATGAAACCGCTCTTGGAATTACTTATGAAGAACTGGATGATTACTTGGAAGGCAAAGAAGTATCACCTGAATCGAAAGAAAAAATTGAACACAGGTATATGATTACTGAGCACAAGCGCCGTTTGCCTGCAGCTCCTGATGATAATTGGTGGAAATAAAGTGAAACTCATTAAAAGCAGACAAATGTCTGCTTTTTTTCATGGAAAAGATGATGTATACTTATTTTGGAATGATGTGAGAAAGGAAGCAAACTGTGAGTAAAAAAGCAAAAATTGTATTTGTAATCAGTACACTTGTTTTTGTTATTGTATTATTTTCCTCCATACAAAGGGAAAATACCCGAAAAGAGAACTTAAAAGCAATGGGCGATTATTTCAACAAAAAGTTTGAGTTAGATGAAGATCTGAAAAGCCAATACGATAATAAATTTAAAGTTAAAGTAGGGAAAGAACGCTATATCGTCACATTGAAAAACAAAAAAGTGGTTTCAGCAAAGAAGGAGTCCTAAACACAAGAAGATTGCCAAAATAAAGGCAATCTTTTTTTGAGGAAAAAATGATTTAGAAGGTTTAAAACATTTCAAGTTTTCCAGCAACCAATTTGACAGGATATGGTATTTTTCGTATAGTTAGAAAGCTGATGTACCAAAGCTTTAATCATAAAAGTCGAAAAGAAGGAGGGTGAACATGCGTTTTAAAGATTTTCACCCCAATATTAAAATCCGGATTGTTGAATCACTGCTCTCGGGATCCATAGGAGCCATGATCTATCCTTTTATGGCTATTTATTTAGCAGAAAGAGTTGGTGAATCCCTAACCGGCATATTGTTAATTATCAATATAGCGGTTGGCTTCCTCGTTGGATTTTACGGCGGTTATTACGCAGACACCATTGGCCGTAAGAAAATCATGGCCATTGCAGAGACGTTAAGATTTGCTAGTGTACTGATTATGGCAGCAGCAAATGGCCCATGGGTACATTCGGAAATGGCCGCTGCTTACATAACAATAGCCATGATGATGGTTAACAGCATCTGCTGGGGACTGGCAGGCCCAGCGGCCAGTGCGATGCTGATTGATGTGAGCACTCCAGAGAACCGGAAATTCATGTATGGTATCACCTATTGGACAAATAATCTTTCAATTGCTCTTGGGGGTTTGGCAGGTGGCTACTTGTTTAAAGATTATCTTTTTGAATTGCTTATCGGCCTAACCATTGTTTCCATGGTATCCGTTATTCTTGTCGTATTTTTTATCAAGGAAACCTATGTTCCTGTGAAGAAGACAGTAAAGAAAAGCGTACTGGCTGATATTTTATCCAGCTATAGAATCGTTTTTAAAGATACAACTTTCATTTTGTTTATTGTTGCTTATTTATTGGTCTTATCTCTTGAATTTCATTTATCAAACTATGTTTCTGTCCGCTTAAGCCAAGATATGCCTGTTCAGAAATTTTTCAACTTCTCAGTAGATGGCTTCAACATGCTGGGAATTCTGAGAACAGAAAACACATTGCTTGTCGTAGTTCTTGCTGTTCTTGTCAGCAAGATCACTTCGCGCTTCAAAGACAAACGTGTTTTCTTTCTGGGACTTGCTTTGTATACTGTGGGTTACTTAACCATATCCTACAGCAATCATGGCTTGATTCTGCTTACAGTTATGGTCATCGCTACGGTTGGAGAATTGATGTTTGTTCCAATTGAACAGTCCTATCTTGCCGACATTCCTCCCGATGATCTCCGCAGTTCTTACATGGCGGTGAGCGGAATGGTATACCGGGGAGCAATGACCATTGCCGCAGTCAGCATTACACTCGGCCATTTTATCCCTCGAATGGGGATGACCTTTATATTCATGTTAATGGCTTGTACAGGAATTGCCATTTTTATTAAAGTGCTGCCTTCTCTGGAGGAAAAACGCACGAAGCAAAAACAAACAGCCTAATCAATAACACTTCAGCCTGCAGGGCTGAGGGTTTTCTCATGCACGGTTAATAACAATGGAAAGTTTATATGTTCGTTTAACTTAACCAGAAATTGATCGAGTATTTCATTGGATGGAAACCTGCAATCCAAAAGGCAGCAGCCATCTCCGCTTATTTTGAAGTTATTCATGACAAACTCCTTTTGCGCATCCAAAAACGTTAAATACGGCTGATGATGAACATTTTTAGTAAATATATTGATAAAACAATGTAGAGAAAAGCCAAATTTTTTATAATTCATCCGAATCGTATATCCTTCTATGATGCCTTCATCTTCTAATTTCAAGACCCTGGATGACGCAGCCTGGCCTGTTAAATGAACCTTCTTCCCAAGTTCTTTCATGGTCATTCGGCCATTATTTGAAAGAACTTCTATTTTTTTTATCGGTATTGTCCATCACCGACAACATTCTTTTCACAATTCAAGCAATATCCCGAAAACACTTGAAAAAAGCTATGTATACCTAAAAACGCTATACGCAGCAGGGGATACGGTTTGGTGCGACGATGTTAAGGAAGCCTTGCTGAGCCATGATCCGGAAGTGATTGTATTAAATGCAGGAGCGGCCCAGTTCCTAAAAGGCGGTCCTATAACAATGACGAAAGAGGATGTCTATGAAACTCATAGGGCAGCCCCTGGAGCTAAAATTTTCGTATGCCATATGGAAGCTCTAAATCACTGCCTGCTAACAAGAGAAGAGCTGGATCATTATTGCAGTGATCTTGGAATGTCTAGCCAAGTTCTCATACCGAAGGACGGTGATTCATGCTCATATTAATCGATAACCGCAGAAAGACAGAAGTTTTTCTGCGGTTTTTTTATGACTTGGTAAGGAATCGTTTCTTTAGGGTAGATAAACAGCCCGCTGCTGTCATATAATCGATTACGAGGTGATATCTAAATGGAAACTCAGTATGTATTGTATGGAGACCAAATTATTAAGAGAAATCAAGCATCTATTGATATGGAAGACAGAGGCTATAATTTTGGTGATGGAATTTATGAAGTGGTTTATATTTATGGCGGAAAACCATTTTCAATGGAAGAGCATTTCAAGCGATTTGCCGAAAGTGCAGCCAAGCTTGAAATGAAGCTGCCTTACACACTCGAAACGATTATAGATCTGACAGTTAAACTGATTGAAGCCAACAAGATTCATAATGGAATAGTATACATACAGATGACAAGAGGAGCATCTCCAAGGAATCATTTATATGAGCGGGACTCAGCCTGCCTGATCACAGGCTTTGCAAGAAAAATGGATCCACCCGTCCAAGCTCAGGAGAATGGGGTAAAAACCTATCTTACAGAAGATATCCGCTGGCTGAGGTGTGACATAAAGAGCCTGAACTTGCTGGGCAACACGATGGCCAAGAGAAAAGCGGCAGACCATGGATGCCACGAAGCGCTCCAGCATCGGGAAGGAACATGTACAGAAGGGTCATCTTCTAACCTGTTTATCGTGAAAAACGGAACATTGTATACGCATCCGGCTACCAACCTGATCCTTAACGGCATTACTCGCCAGCATATTTTAACGATTGCAAACGAAGAGAATTTTGACGTCACTGAACAGGCATTTACTACGGATGACCTCCTCGAGGCAGATGAAGTTTTCATCTCAAGCACAACGATGGAGATTGCCCCTGTCATTGCAGTGACGGGAGACAAAAAAGGGACCTATCCGATTGGTCCGATTACTCGACTTCTTCAGAAGAAACTTAAAGAAAAAATAAACCAGCCGACTGTTCTAAATTAAAGGGGTATTTGTTTGAAAGCTATTGCGAAATATTTTATCAATGGAATTTTGACTGCACTGCCTATTATTTTGGTTTTTTATGTTCTCGTAAAGGTGTTTGATTTTCTAGACAGCATCCTTGGCGATACCTTGAAAAATTATATGAAGAATGATTATATTCCGGGAATCGGCATACTTGCGACAATTGTTCTTTTAACCATATTAGGATGGCTCTCGTCTCAATATATCAGTGGGCGGTTCATATCATTACTGGATTCGGCTTTAGAAAGGATCCCGCTCGTCAAAACTCTCTATTCTGTCATTAAAGATACTTTTCAGTCCTTACTGGGGGAGAAACGATCGTTTTCTACAGTCGTACTGGTTGAAATGCCTGAAAATGGTTTGAAAAGCATCGGCTTTATTACGACTGACAATCCAGAGGTTCTTTCAGAGGCATTTATGGGACATGTGGCGGTTTATATTCCGCAAACGTTTCAGATTGCCGGTTTTACCTTTTTGGTTCCAAGAGCCAACATTACTGTTTTGGACATTAAACCTGAAGATGCCATGAAATTTATTCTTTCGGGAGGAGTAGCGTCCAAATAAGAGAAACTTGCTTTTGTTGAACCTTCAAGAACGGTCTTCCTGCCGCGCTTGAGGGTTTATTTTTTATTTCCGCCTCATACCTTCTTAAGAAGAGAATTCTTAAGGAGACATCAAATGAACATGAAAAGAAGGTACCGCACTCTTACAAAAGCTGTTATCATTCCTTCAGGTTTCTTTGTTCGCATCCTTCGCAGCTTTATTCCTTCTGAAAGATCTATTTCTGGGCAATCCCTCAGCAAGACCGAAAATGGATCACGGACAGAATGAACAAAGCGAGTTCTGAAAGTGGACTCTCTTTTTATTATGGCAACGAAAAAAGCTTGATCAGCCTCATTAA
This sequence comes from Fictibacillus sp. FJAT-27399, assembly GCF_001510655.1. GTDB lineage: Bacteria > Bacillota > Bacilli > Bacillales > Fictibacillaceae > Fictibacillus_C > Fictibacillus_C marinisediminis. The sequence goes on from NZ_LMVC01000001.1 coordinate 731,710, forward strand.
AGAAAAGACGCAATTACATAATCGAAACAATATCACAAGAACGGAGGCTTATTATCACTTTTATAAAAATCATTCCGAGGTTCATTGGGCATTGCTTGCGCACATGGTGTCCAGGAATGCCGGATATCAGATGACGGATTTAAAGGGAGAATTTCTGACAAGGCTCCTGAATGATGAGCAGCGCTTTCCAATCTATTGGGCATTAGAGACAGCGAACAGCCTCATCTTTCAAGATGTATACCCGCAGCTTCTCTTGTATGAGGAAAGAAAACGTGCCAGAAGAAGTCTTTTTCATTTGCTGCCAGGGCTTGAAACCTCCGCCTTCATGAAACCGATTTGGGAACATTTTTGGCACAGTCAAGAGAGCCGGATCCTTACCATGGCTCTTATTATTAATGAGCAAAATTTTATTGATGATCGGGTGGTTCATAATAACAACCATGCCAAACTTGCTGGCATACGGGTCACCAGATTTAACGATCTAGCCAGCAGGATAGAAACAGGCAAACACCTATACCGGCAGCTTTTTCATGAAAGGCTGCAACCTTGTATATTGCGATTTGCGGACCAACAGCCCCAAATTGCTTAACGCCTGGAATACATTTTTTACTGATTCTCCAGTGAAGGGAGATTGGTTTAACGGTAAGGCTCTTTTCTAAAAGATTGTTGCTTTGGGGACATTACTGTAAAGATCCTTCATTGACCAGTTGATTGGAGTGCAAGGGGCGAGACTCCTCGAAAATGAATTTCACATTTTCTTCGTGCGATATAACGCTGCCGAAGCCTTCCTTGTCCTGCGGGAGATGCGGGACAGGTGAGACCCACAGGCGCTTGCGCCGGTAAGGCTCACCGCCCGCCCCGCGGAAAGCGAGCATCCTGAAAAGGAAATCAATTACCTAAGAGCAACAAAGGTTACGAAAACAGCCAACGGTAAAGACGTGCCTGAACAATTCAATTTCTTATTTAAAACAAAACCTGCATTCGAAGAAAGAGAATATTGGACCGATCTACATCAACTGGAGGGTGCAGTGCTGGCTAAACAATTTTTATTCTAAAACAAGCAAAAGAGAACTCAGTTAGGAAAGAGCTCTCTTTTTAACGAAGATTATTTAAAAATGGAGATGATGGATCCTAATTGCTGCATCATTCCCATGGCAGAGTTTATTCCATTGATTGTTTTACCCCAGCTGAATGGACTGCCTTGATTGCCGGGGTTCTGGAATGGCTGCTGGTTAAATGGGAATTGCTGTCCGCCGGGAAACCCGCCGTTCCCGAATGGAAACAGGTTGGGAAACATGGCATTGGCCGCTTGATTGTTATTTTGTTTATTCAACTTTCCATTCCCGCCCTGACCACCAAGAAAAGGGTTATAGGGATAGGGTGGGCGAGGAGGGAGCATATGATGATTCATATAGGGATTAGGTGGCGGAGGATACGGAGGATAGGCAGCCATATAAGGATTCGGTTTTGATGCATAATGCTGGCTCCCTGATGGAGGAGAAGCAGGAAGCGGCGGACGGGGAGGAGAATGTTCAATCAGTTCAGGATGATGGGACACCGATTCTTTATGGAACGGATCATAGCCTCCATATGGAAAATAACGCAATGTACCATTATTCTTCCTTTGGTTATACAAATTTTTCACCTCGAATTTTTTCCTTATATGTATATGCTTATTTAAGAAAAGAGTATAGACAAGGGTCTTTATTTCATAAAATAAAGCTTTTCATTAAAAAAAGCTTCCGGGAAATGATCCCGAAAGCTTTTTATTATACGAATAAATTTAAAATTTGATAGATAATGGCAGCTAATACCGCTGAGATCGGCAATGTAATGATCCATGTTAGGACAATTCGCCGGGCAACTCCCCATTTAACTCCTTTAACACGCTTAGCAGAACCTACACCCATGATTGCAGATGAAATAACATGAGTCGTACTGACAGGCAGTTTTAAAGCCGTAAACGTGAAGATAATCAGGGCAGATGATAAATCAGCTGCAGCTCCATTTACCGGTTGAAGTTTCATGATCTTTCCACCGACGGTCTTGATGATCTTCCAGCCGCCCACGGATGTTCCGATACCCATTGAAAGAGCTGCGGCAAACCTTACCCACATTGGGATGCCTTCTGTGGTATGGTATCCACCGGCAATCAAGGCCAGGGTAATGATCCCCATCGCTTTTTGTGCATCGTTCGTTCCGTGTGAGAAAGACTGAAGAGCGGCAGTGAAAATTTGAAAGGTACGGAAGCCTTTATTTGTTTTTGTTTTATTAAAGTTTTTAAAGATCGCCGCAAATAGAGTCATGATGATAAAACCGACAGCTAAAGCAACAAACGGTGAAATAATTAAAGCTTGAATGATTTTTAGAAACCCATCGTAGTTGAGGACCCCGAATCCTGCTGCAGAAATAGCAGCACCTGCAATCGATCCGATAATAGCATGAGATGAACTTGATGGAATCCCGTAATACCAGGTAATCAAGTTCCAGGCGATACCAGCGATAAGGGCCGACAATACAATGAGCAATCCTATTTTTTCATCATGAAACTGAAAAGGATCGACAATATCTTTACTTACACTTTTGGCTACGCCTGTAAAGGTCAATGCACCAATAAGGTTCATTGTAGCGGCAAGTGCGATGGCTACCTTTGGAGGCAGCGCTTTTGTTGACACTGAGGTCGCAATCGCATTGGCTGTATCGTGGAAACCGTTGATAAAATCAAAGGCCAATGCGAAGATAACGACTAAAACGATAAGAAAAAATAACGTATCCATAGCCAATCACTCCTTAGGCGTTACGCATGATGATGGTTTCAAGAGTATCGGCAACATCTTCAGTGCTGTCGGAAATAGCCTCAAGAAGCTCATAAAGCTCTTTATATTGCATGATTTTAATCGGGTCCCTTTCGACGCTGAATAAGTTTTTGATGCTTGTACGAAGCAGGTCATCAACTACAGATTCAAGATCGTTCAGCTTAATCGCATGCGGACGGATTTCCATAAGTTTTTTCTTGTGCAATAATTTAGCGGATTCAGCAACCTCGTATGTTGCTTCTAGAATATGGCCAGCAAATTGAACCATGTATGGGTCTGGTGTTGTGATGTTGTACATTTCAAATCTGGAAGCACATTGTTCCATGCCGTCCAGAATGTCGTCCATTTTATTGGCAAGCTCTAAAATGTCTTCACGTTCTAGGGGAGTAATAAAGGTCTTGTTCAAACCGATAATCAACTCGTGGATAAATTTATCGCCCTTGTTTTCATATGCCTTCATTTTTCTTGCAAATTCTTTTAAATCATCATCGGATTTGATTTTAAAATCCACAAAGTATTGTGCGGAGTCGCGGACGTTATCTGCGATGCTGGTTAGTAAGTCCAAAAACAAATCCTTTTTCGATGAAAATATCATGTACAAAAACCTCCGTTTGTTAAGAAAAAGTAAATTTCTCCTAAATTTTTTGCTAACCCAAACAAATCGTATTATAACTTTTATGATTCTAAAGTTAAACAGCTTTTTTGAATTGAAATAAAACATTTACAAAAGCTTTACAATTCAGTTCTTCCCTTATAGAGTATACCCCCTATGACATAAAAAAAGCAGCTTTCAGCTGCCGATCATTCATATGTAATGGCCGGGATGAAAAAAATTAGATCCTTCAGCATCCTTCACGCTATGCATGTACGCTGATATTCTGTGGTACATCCCGTCATCAACTAAAATATAACACTCACTTAAAAAAATTGGCAAGAATTTTATCTCTTCTCATTTTTTGTACCTTTTCCACTGTAAGTTCATATTTATAAAGTAACTGAGAGTGAAAGGTGCGGAGAAGGATGGGCTTATCTTGGAAAGTAAATTCTCATTATACCGCCTTAGGAGATTCCATTTCTGTGGGAATCGGCTCATCCAAGGAATGGGGAAGCTTCGTCCAGCGGTATACCGTTCTCTTAGAGCATACTCTCTTCAAGACATATCATCTTTCAAATTACGCTAAAAATGGCTTTACAACACTCGATGTACTTTCTTCGATTGAGGAGCCGAAGATCAGAAAAGCCCTCATGAATTCAGAGATCATTACTATCACTGCAGGTGGAAATGACTTGATTAGGGCTGGGAAAAAATATCTTTTAAAAAAGGAAGAAGTGGAATTTCATCACACGTTAAAAGAGTGCCAAAGGAATATGTCTGCCATTTTAAGGAACATTATTGAAATGAAAGAGAAGGGGAAAAAGAATTACATTATCCGCTTAACGAATATATACAATCCTTACCACAAGTGGGATCTTGCTTATAAATGGGTAAACTTATTCAATGCTTATATCCAGACGTTCCAGAAGTACCCCAACGTAAGGGTCGCAGATATTTACTCCTTATTCGTAAGACGAGAAAAAGAATTGTTGTCATGGGACAGTATCCATCCTAACAACCTCGGCCATAAAATGATAGCTCAAGCAGTCTACGACACGGGTTTTGGCCCGTTAAGCCCTCACTTTGACTGAAAAAATTTTCTGAAAACATGACTTAATGCATTCAGTGGCCAAATTCGGCTGTAACTGTGATACAAAACATAAAAAAATCCTGGCAGGGCGGATCCCGTTGGGTAATTTAACGCGGATGCATCATGATAGGAAGAAAGCAAATAATTTACTCCATTAGCAATAGCGGTTGTTGGCTGCGGACTTATCGAAGTGAGAGCATCAATGGCCCATGCAGTTTGGACAACCGTTCCATAACCCAAAGGTACATACCTCTTCGCCTCATCACTATAACATGATTCACCCCAGCTCCCATCCGTATTTTGAATAGACTCAAGCCACCTCGCAGCTTTTTTAAGACATTTATCTCTGTTTACCTGTATTCCAACAGATGCAAGCCCTGTTACAGCCGCCCATGTTCCATAGATATAGCAGACACCCCATCGTCCATACCATGATCCATCGGACTCCTGATGGGACTTCAGCCAATTCACGGCACGGCTTACAGCAGGATCCTTTATAGTCAAGGTTGTATAACTGCCTAAAAATTCAAGAACTCTTCCTGTGATATCAGGGTTTGACGGATCAATCAAAGCGTCGGATGCATTTTTAACAGGAAGCAGTCCAAGCCATTCTTTATTAGTATTTTTTTCAAAAGCAGGCCAGCCGCCGTCATCATTCTGCATGGCAAGCAGCCAGGTTATTCCTTTTTGCCAAGAGTGAAAGGAAAGGGGTGAGAAAGCAGCCTGTATTGAAACAGAGCGTAAAGCTGCCTGTGTATCATCCGTATCGGGATGGATGGAATTGATCTCAGAGAAACCCCACCCACCGGGAGCGGTTTCTTTACAATGAACCTGCCAGTCGCCTTTTTTGGTGTGCTGCTGTTCGAGCAGAAAGTGAACCCCTTTTTGTATGTGATGATTTGCAGGTGAGATGCCGGCTTCGATCAAGGAATAGAGAAGAAGTGAGGTGTCCCATACAGCAGATGGTGAATTTTGAACAAAAAAATGAGTGCCATTATTACATAAAAGAGAAATAATCCCTTGAATGGCCTGAAGAATGATTTGTGAATGTTTCGGATAGCCAAGGGAAAGCAAACCATAAATCATATAGAACGTTGAAGAGGCGTAACTAAGCAGGGTTCCGTCTTTTTCAATTCTGTCCAGCATGTACCGTTCCAATTTTTTATGAACAGAATCAGAGGGCTCCTCTAAGCCGCTAAAAAAACGAATTACCGAATCATTTTCAAGTTCCGGCCAATAGTATTCATGATTCCGATCACCCGTTAAAGCAGAGAGCTGCTGGCTACAAGGATGAAATACAAAGAAATCATTTCTCATGGCAGCTATCATTGGTACGAAATGAGCTCTCGCATAGCTGCTCATATCGTAGAACTGGATAGGAGATAAGGATGGGGAATCGATTAATAAACCGGGATCAAAGGGGATACTGGGCCAAGGTATAATGCCATTTACAGACAGAAAAGCGCGCGTTAAAAAACTTGCCTTTTTTAATCCGCCCTGATGGAGAATAAATTCCTTGGCCATTTTCATCCGTGGACTGTCAATATTGTGATATCCAGCGTAACAGAGTGCAACATACGCTTCAATCGTAACAGAAAGATTGCCTTCTTTCTCATCAGGGTATACTTTCCATGTTCCGTCCAATTCTTGTTTTGAAAGAATGCGCTCAGCCAATTTTCGTTTTAACGGCTTATCATTCCACTCCCATAATACAAGAAGGACAAGCAGATAGGCATCTGTTGTAACTGGATTTTCAAAACAAAATCTAAACGAGCCATCTGCCTGCTGTAAAGATAGCAGATCATGGCAGCGCCGTTCAACCTCATTTCTGATTTTATCCAAATCGAGCATTGGGGTTACACCCTTCCCGGATGACTAGAGTAAGAAATCAATACATCACATCTCCAATCTATATGAAGCAGGTGAGGGCAATTATGAATAATGAATAATGAACAAAACACAGCGTTCTGCAAGCTGTTAAAAGAACATCTGGAACGTCTTCAAGATCCGGCTGAATCACTTCAATCCGGGGGCAGCATCAATGAGATGTTCCGGACGTTTATACGTATGAAGACAACAGGACTGGGGACAAAGCAAGCCTTCTTTTGGCAGAGTGAGTTGTGGGAAAGAAAACGAAAGATACAGAAAGAAAACTGGGAGAAAGACTTGCTGCTCTTCGCAGTTCCCGGACCGGTGCGTTATGGATTGAATAACGACAATTTCATCGGAACCATTCCGCAGCCGAACGGCTTATATTCAACATGGACAATTGTTTTATCTTCTCGTTCATTTGAATTCATTTGGAGAAACATACGGTCGCCCCATAGATCGAATTCTAAAGAAATATTTATCGTAGTTTTTCAAGTTGCTGATCATGAAGGCGGTATAGTAGAAGATAGCCAATGATCGACCCGACAAAAGCAAGGGACATATCCCATTGTGAATCCCAGATATCCCCTTGGATTCCCAGAAAATCTTTGGCAGAATGCCCTTCCGTTTTCGCAACCAGCCACTCGATAATCTCATATCCTGCGGCGAGGGAGAGAATGATGCTTAAACTGAGGAGAATAAGCCAAAAACGGCGAGGGAGGCCGGCCAGCCTGAGCAAAACTTCTCGTACAGGAATAATCGTGAGCCCCTTAAAGAAATGTCCGAACCGATCATAATCATTTCGTTTAAGATGAAAGGTATTCTGAATCCGCTCAAAAAGGGGGACATCATCGTACGTATAATGGCCACCGATAAACATTAATATGAACACGATGGAAAAAAGGCTGTAGGAAAGAGTTGTAAATTGAAAACGTTTATAAGTAAGCATAAGGATTAGGATTGGAAGGACAGCAGGTGATACTTCAAGAACCCAAGTGAAATAATCAGCCGGGCGGAAAGCAGACCAGATGAAAACAAGCGCAGTAAGCAACAGAATGTACAGATGAATATTTTTTGGATGGTTTATTTCCATGTGTGCTCCTCCTGATTTCCTTTTTATCAGTATGAGGGACACAGCCGGCAGTTATACCTTATCCTAAAATATAAAAAATCGCCCAGGTCGGGCGATTTTTTATTATCATACAGAAACTTTCTCGAATTCTTTGCGGATCTCAGCAGATCGTTCTTTTGCGCTGATGATTGCTTTAGTAAAAGCTTGGCCAGCTTCATTTTCCCGCAGAGCATCCAACCCTGCTGCTGTTGTGCCGTTTGGGGATGTAACTTTTTTTCTTAGTGATTCAGGTGATGCATTTGTATCCAGCACCATTTTACTGGCGCCGAAAACCGTTTGTGCTGCAATCTCCCTTGCAAGATCCTCATCCAGTCCTTCAGCCTGAGCTGTTTTTTCAATATGTTCAAGAACATAGTAAATGTAAGCCGGACCGCTTCCTGCTATACCTGTAAACACATCCATCTGTTCTTCTTCAATCACTTTTACCCTGCCGATCGCAGAAAATAATTCTTTTGCGATTTCTATATGCTCCATTGTGACCGATTGTCCACCAGTTACGGCCGTAATCGATTCTCCAATCGTACTGGAAGTGTTAGGCATTACCCGAATAACCGGCTGTTCATCAGGAAGAATTTCTTCCATAAAGCCAGTAGATATCCCCGCGAGAACAGAGAGTACAATTTGATCTGGCTTTAGTTTGGGTTTCAGCTCGATTAATGCTTTTTCTGCATCTTTCGGCTTCATGGCTAAGATGATCAGATCCGCTTCTTGGACCCTTACTTCACTGTAAGGTAAGGCAATCACCTTATATTTTTTCATCAGTTCAATTCGTCGTTCTTCATTTTGTTTATTCGTCATCATGATATTGCTGGGCGGTAATTTATCTTGATTGACCATTCCGGCAGCTATTGCCTCGGCCATGGAACCTGCCCCGATAAAAAGCACCTTTTTAGTTTCTAACATGCAACCTCTCCTTATTGCTGTGCTGAGTTCACTTAAGGTCCTATCTTAACATGTAAAGAAGAGGTTTCAACCCTTTACCGGGACATCGTCCGTTATAGCCAATAATCTCTAAAGAAAGGGAGTATTAAGGAGGCTAAACTGCACATATTGTAAGAAATTATGGGAAAACCTTTTAAATCCCTGGATATGCGGAAATACATTCATCGCTTAGCAGGCTGTGACGGGAGCAAAATGGTTTGCAGCAATTGTCTTTGTTCATCAGGCCACCATGCTCCACAATCTTCTGAGACGATGCAAGCTGCACATTTTTCAAGGTCAAACACTTTCATACCGGAAATTGGGGGAGAGTAGACGTGTAAAGTAATCAGCGGATCCTTTTCATGAGTACCCATCTTATGAATCATTCCTCTTCCAACGTTTAGGAGCGATCCTTTATTTTCAACCTGTTCTTTCACTGGCACAGGCTGTCCGCCGGGCTGGAGCTTATAGAGTGTGTGGTTTGAAGAGCCAGATAAAATCTGGACCCACCCATATGACTGCCCATGGTCATGAGGAGAGCAATCCAGGGCAGATGCCCAATGCATAACGAGAATTTCTACGTGATCACTCTTATAAATTAATTTCCTGCCATAGGGTTTGTTTTCTGGATCCCTGATAAAAGGGCCGGCGTCCTTTACACTAGCTTGCAGTTTATGGATAGCATCAAGCAATTCCTGTGAGGTAGGTTGAACGAGCGGAGTGAAGAGTTTTTCAATCTTAGTAAGGAATAGCAAGTTATCATCCTCCTGCCGAATTAAATGGGGTTATCTATAGTATATTGGAGCCACTTATCCAGCATGTGCTCAGAAGGAAAATCGGTCAATGGTCACAAAAAATATCATATATCCGAAACATTACTCCTAGGGGCTGCGTTAGTTCGCAACAACAAATGGGTGACCAGGAATCGTCCTTTTACTTTTGACGAAAACACAACGATCCAGGAGGTATAAAGTTTATGTATAAAAAGATTGGTTTAATTACAGGAATAACAGCCATTGGGCTCTCTATAGCAGGAGGAACAAATGCAAGCGCACATACGGTAAAGGAAGGAGATACACTTTGGAAGCTTGGTCAGTCTTATAACGTACCTTATGAAAGTATTAAAAAAGACAACAATTTAGACGGAAATATGATAAGACCTGGCCAGCAATTAAACATACCGGCAGTTAAAGGGGTAAGTGAAGATCAAGTGAAAGCTTCTTCAGAAGATAAAAGACTTCTCGCTTCTCTTGTTGAAGCTGAAGCAATGGGTGAAAGTTTTGAAGGTAAAGCTGCAGTTGCTGCTGTTGTCTTGAACCGAGTAAAGGCTGATAGCTTTCCGGATACGATCAAAGGGGTTATCTACGACAAAGGTCAGTTTCAGCCTGTTATGGAAAACAACCTGAAAAAGCCTTCACCTTCATCAGAAAAAGCTGTTGATAAAGCATTATCCGGTTATGACAATACGAATGGATCGCTGTTTTTCTATAATAAAACGACAGCGGTAAGCCGTTGGCTCGATACAAAGCCTGTCAATATAGTAATCGGCAACCATACATTCAGCAAGTAAATTAAAACCTCAGGCCATTGAAAGGTCCGAGGTTTTATTATCGTTCACTTGAGCTCTTTATGCTAAGACCCGATGATTCAATTTTTTGGCTGTTCCGGGCGATGAGAACATCACAAGTGGCATGCCTGGTGATATATTGTGAAACACTGCCGATAAAAATGCGTTCCATAGCGTTTAACCCGGTTGCACCGCAGACAATTAAATCTGCTTCATGCATGGAAGCGAAAGAAAGGATTTCTGTTTTTGGAGTTCCGTAATTAGATAAGGTTTTAACATTTTTTAATCCATGTTTCCTTGCCATTTCATCATAATTTTCAAGAAGGGATTCACTAAAACTCTTGTCACGGTTCATCTCGATGCTAACTGCACCTGCGTCTAATGGAGCAGTAGGGATTTTTTCCTCAGAAATATGAACAATTAGCAATTGCGCATGATATTCTTTCGTAATTTCTATAGCTCTGTAAAAGGCAACCTCCGAAGATTCCGATCCATCCACACCAACAAGGATTTTTTCGTAATAAGGCATAAAAATCACCCCTTTTTTGTAAACTTATATAAATTCATTCCCTATATATAAGAGAGGCAAACATAATCGTAACATTTGTACCCAACCTCCAAATTCCATTTGACAAACCTATAGGAGTAAGGTATTTTTGAACGTATTAAAGTATTTGAAAAATTCATAATTGACTCTTATCAAGAGTGGTGGAGGGACTGGCCCGATGATACCCGGCAACCTGCAGATTATTTCTGAACAGGTGCCAAATCCTGCAAGGCAGAAGGCTTTGAGAGATAAGAGAAGGTCAAGCCCAAGCGGATAATTGCACCTCTCTGAATCTTTTAGAGAGGTGTTTTTTGTTGAATAAATGGGGGGATATCTGTTGGCAAATACACAATTATCTGCTGTAAATGATACGGCAGCAATAGGAGAACTTACGTTAGAGTCTGGAAAAGAGCTGAAAGATGTCCATATCGCTTACCAGAGAATCGGTGCTGCAAATGCACCTGCCATTTTCGTATGCCATGCACTTACAGGTAATCATTATACGTTAAACAGTGAGATGGGAGAAGGCTGGTGGGCAGGTCTATTGGGAAATGGGCAGTATATTGATTTGGAGAAATACCAGGTGATTACTTCAAATGTATTGGGAGGGTGTGACGGATCAACAGGACCACTCTCGGTCAATCCCGTTACTGGAAGTCCTTACGGAGCTGAATTTCCATTGATAACCATCAGAGACATGGTGCAGGCCCAAAAGAAACTTTTGGACGTACTCGGCTTGGGACGTCTAGAGGCAGTAATCGGCGGATCGTTAGGCGGCATGCAGGTATTAGAGTGGGGACTGATGTATCCTGATTTTATGGAGCGTCTGATCCCGATTGCCGTAACCCCTTTTCTAAGTGATTATGCGATAGGTTTCAATGCAGCGGGAAGAACGGCCATTCTCAGTGATCCCTTATGGAATAACGGACAGTACGGTAAAGAAAATACACCAAGGAAAGGGCTTGGCATTGCTCGGATGATCGGTATGCTCACTTATCGTTCGGGAGCATTGTTCAATCATCGATTTCAGCGAAAACAAACAGAGAATTGGGAAACCATTCATGAGGATGCAGCCTTTTCAGTTGAATCCTATCTTCAATACCAAGCGGATAAATTAGCGGACCGTTTTGATGCCAACAGTTACTTAACACTATTGAAAGCGATGGATACTCACGATATCGGCAGAGAAAGGGGAGGAGTAGTGGCTGCTTCCCAGAGCTATAAGGCTCAAATGCTTTGTGTTGGTTTCACCGGTGATTTGCTCTATCCTTCTGATTTAATGGAACAGTTTGTAAAAGATGTTCAAGCTGCAAATAAAAGAGCAAAATATCTTGAGGTATCCACCATGTTTGGCCATGATGGATTTCTGACAGAATTTGATAAGTGGGGGAACTTGCTCAAAGAATTTATGAGAGAAACAATAAAGACATGAGGATATCATCCTCATGTCTTTATTTATCACTATTCAACAGCTGGTTTTTCAATAACCGCCGTCTGATTAGAAGGCGTATGCTGTTCAGGGCGCTCCCGGCTAATTCTTCCGCCGCCGACGGATAAAGCGACCAAAATACCCGCTCCAATAAAAATCAAGCCTGTTAAAAATACAGTGGTAAAAGAATCACTCCATGCGGTCTGTATAGAATGAATAACGGTATCTTTAATTGTATCAGGCAATTTAAGAAGATCTGGATGGATTAAAATGCTGAACAATGCATCTGTTTTGTCTGCTAACTTTTGAAAGATCCCTTGAACCATAGGGTTCGTTTGTTCACTCACTACATCTTTCATTTTTGTTTCTAAGGAATGGTTCATCACTACATTTAGAACAGTGATACCAATCGTACCGCCAATTGAACGGAAGAACGTTGATGCAGAAGTAACAGCTCCCAGTTTTGTTTTCGGAAATTCATTTTGAATCGCGATCATTAGTGTCGGCATAACAAGACCCATTCCGAATCCCATAATAATCATATAAGCGTATGCTGTAATTTCATTGGAATCAACACCCATCGTACTCATCAAGTAGAAGCCTACTGCTGTAATGATCATGCCCGCAGTCAATACGGTTCGATAAGGAACTTTCAATAGAAGTCTTCCTCCAATTATACTCGCCAGGATGAGAGAAATCATCATCGGTGTCATGGTAGAACCAGCTTGTGTCGGAGTTACACCCAGAATACCCTGCATAAACATCGGAACGAACATGATCGCACCGAACATGCCTAAGCCCAGTAAAAACCCTAGAGCATTTGTTGTGGCAAAAACACGGTTTTTAAATAGTGAAAGATCTAGGACAGGCTCTTTTGCCTTCTTTTCTACAAATCCGAATACGATCAAGAGAACGATGGAGAAGCCGAAGATCAATCCGCTTTCCAGAGAAACCCATTCAAATTTATCTCCGCCAAACGTCAAACCAAGGAGCAATAAGACGATGGCAGGGATTAGAGTGATGATTCCAAGATAATCGATATTCACTTCTTCTTTTGGCCTTACCAGTTCATTTTTCATTCCAACAAAAATGAGGATGGCAGATAAGAGACCAAAAGGAACATTAATTAAGAAAATCCAATGCCAGCTGATCGAGTCGACTAAAAATCCACCGATGAACGGACCGATAACAGAGCTTAATCCGAAGATTGCTCCGAATACTCCCTGCCATTTCGCACGCTGTTCCGCTGTGAAAATATCTCCGATAATGGTTTGTGAAAGAGGCATGATCATACCGCCGCCAAGACCCTGCAGCCCGCGGTAGAAAATCAATTGTTCCATAGAATTCGCTGTTGCACATAACCCGGAGCCAATGACGAAAATGACGGTTCCAATCAAATAAAGGGAACGGCGTCCGTATAGATCCGAAAGCTTTCCGACGATCGGAATTATCGTAGTAGATGTAATTAAATAGGCAGTAGTTACCCAGGCAAAAATAGAAAATCCATTTAACTCACCGATAATGGTAGGCATCGCTGTACCAACCACGGTCTGTTCCATTGCGCTGAAAAACATCCCAATAATAAGGCCCAAAAGGACCATATTGCGGTTGATAGGCATTTGTTGTTCAATTTTCATATGATTGTTCTTCTCCATTCTGTTGTTATACTAATTGAATCTTTAAGTGTTAATCTTTGCTATACTCCTTCAACTAGTATTTTTACAATTCGTTTTGATCACCTTCCATGAAATGACCCCCAGTCAAATTCTCAATTTAATTAACCTACTAAACTAAAATCACTAAATCATTATATTACTGATATGACCAGTCAGTCAATCTTATAATTTAAAAAAACGCCCAAAAATTATTAGGCGTTTTTCCAGTTTTATTTAAGCAAGCAATGACAGGCCGCCGTCCACTATAATGGTTTGCCCTCTAATCATGCTGGCTGCAGGTGTACAGAGGAAATAAACCGTTTCAGCGATATCAACCGGTTCAACAATTCGTCCCGCCGGGTTCTTCTTCTTCGCTTCGTTTAAGAGTTCTTCCCGATTAGGGAAATGCTTCAGTGCATCCGTATCAACAGCTCCGCCAGATACCGCATTGACAACAATTCCTTTAGGCGCAAGTTCAACAGCAAGATAACGGGTGATTGCTTCAACCGAAGCCTTGGATACACCAACGGCTACGTAATTCGGAAGTGCTCTGATTGATCCAAGACTCGATAGAGCAACGATAGCACCTGAACCTTTTTCTGCCATAAGCATCGCTGCTTGCTGGGAGGCAAACAGGTACGCTTTTGCGTTGATGTCCTGAGTCCAATCCCAATGGCTTTCTTCAATTTCCAGCAGGGGCCTTAAAACACCGGAAGCGGCATTGTTTATAAATACATCTAGACGGCCAAAGGTTTCTTTTACTTCCGCAAACAAGGCTTTGATCTGGTCAAGGTCACCGACGTTCGCTTTCACTAAATGGACCTTAATTCCGTATTGAGATTCAAATTCTTGTTTGGTCTCTTCTGCGTCTTTCTTCTTCCTCATGAAATTCAACACGAGATCATATTCTTCGGAGGCAAATTTGGAGGCGATGGCTTTACCGATACCTCTGGTGCCGCCTGTAATTAAAGCTACTTTTCTTGTCAACAAAAACACGTCCTTTATCACATTCTGCATTTAGTACCTGGTCCTAATTCTAATTCGGTTCCCACCGAATGTCAATGATGCCCTAAACTAAGCATTTGAAAGGAAAGAAGAAGAGATATACTATATAATAGATTTTTATAGTTTTTATGATGAAAGGGATTTTTACATGACCATAGATCAATTGCAATTACCCAACGTACTGGCTGAAAAATTAAATTTTGAAAGAAATAGACGAAATGAAAACAATTCTCCTGAGTTTCAAGGTCTAATCGGATCAGAAGGGTACACAGCGGAAGATAATGAGATTGTAACAGACGCTGTGATTGCCTTGCTGATGGGGAAGAATGTTCTGCTGAAAGGGCCTACAGGTTCAGGCAAGACAAAGCTGGCGGAATACCTTTCTTCTTTATTTCAGCAGCCTCTGCATTCTATCAACTGTTCAGTGGATTTGGATGCTGAAGCATTACTGGGACATAAGACCATCTCCTACGAAAACGGACATTCTGAAATTGAATTTATTCCGGGGCCGGTAACAAAAGCGGCAGCGTTCGGCCATTTCTTATACATTGATGAGATCAATGTTTCAAAGCCAGAAACACTTCCCATCTTAAACGGTATTCTCGACTACAGACGGACAGTTACTAATCCGTTTACAGGTGATATTATTAAAGCTGCTGAGGGTTTTAACGTGATCGCAGCGATCAACGAGGGATATATTGGGACCGTTCCATTGAATGAAGCATTAAAAAACCGTTTTGTTGTTATTGAAGTCCCTTATATTCAAGGAGATACACTTTTTGAGATGCTACTATCCCATTCTCAACAGAAAGACCGCGGAATTCTAAAACAATTTGTTCAGTTTTCTTCAGATCTTGTTCAGCAGACTAAGACGGGGCAGTTATCGGAGGACGCAGCGTCCATCAGGGCTTTGCTTGACGCAGCAGACTTATCGGCCTATATGCCGCCAAAGAGGGCGATTCAGCGTGCTGTAGCTGATAAATTAGAAGACGAACGGGAAAAAACATTAATCCATAACATTTCAGATACCCTTTTTATGTAGAGTGGATGTCAAGGAGGTGAAGTAGCGCATGAAATTTTTAACATTTGCAGATACAAAAATCGATTCTTTTCTGCATATGCAGCTGATCGACCTTGCGAAAACCCTGTCCAGAGATCCAAAAATGGATGTAGAATTCTCATACCATTCTTATTTGAACAAACCTGGCCATGTGCTGCATGTCAGCCAGTTTTGGATGACCTATCCAGCCAGCCTGCAGCTTCATGGATTAAAAAGTGAAGTTTACTTAAGAAGCTATGGGAATTTCTTTTTTTCGGATCATACCTCTCTGCAAGAAGCACTTCAGTCCTTAAAAAATGAAGAGCATTTTCAATTTCTTAAGCATCTGCTTTTGTTTTCAGAAGATTTTCGCCTGGAAAAAGTATGTGTGACTAAACGGCCTGGTATGTCTGTCTCTTTCTTGGAGAGGAAGAAAGTTCTTCTTACTCATTATCATAGGCAGTACCGTCAGCATATCCAGCAAAGAAGATGGCTAGACGCGTTCTTCTGCTGTATTTTTCTGTTTGCCAACCACCGGCTCGTGCCGCTTCAAACACCATTAAAAGAATGGTATGTTGAGCTGTGCCATGATCTAATAAAATTAAACACTGCTGGAAGCACATCAGAGCTAGTTGCAGTAATTCATGATATAAAGAGAGCATTAAGAACATTTAACGAAAGAGATATGACGAGTTCTTATCTGTCGTTCTACGAATCGGAAAAGTTGAATTTTAAAGATATCTCAAGAGAAAATGAAGTAAAAGCACCACATTCACAGACTGCATCAGAAGACGAAAAAAGCAGTGATGAAACGGAACGGGAAGAAATGCCAAGCTGGCACGAAGAGACCTCTTCTCCGTCTGACTCGTTTCTTCAGTTTGATCTGGATCAAGGGACATCAACCGATTTGCTTGGTGAAGGAGGGAGGAAAGCTGAGGAAGGAGATCAGGCTTTCGGAGCGGTTCAGGCTGGAGCGAAAGATTCAAAAGGCAAGGATTTTAAAGGGGAGACTGGTGCAAGTATAGACCAAACAGACGGGCGTTCAGGGCAAGGCCTTTTTCCATACGGTGAGATGAACCGTTTTGCTGTTGAAAAAAAGATCCTACCGAAGAAGCCTTCTTTTCAGGAAGTACAGGATTATCAGGAGTTCAAATCTGCTGTACAATCTTCTGTCAGCCTGTTGAAACAAAGCTTTTTGAAGACCATAGAACATAAAAAAAATGTACCAAACCACGATTTGCATTTTGGCCGATTAAACAAAAGGCTAACACGGCTACTGACCGATAAAAATCCAAGGCTGTTCTTTAAAAAAGCGGAATCACCGCAAGAACTCGATGCCGTCTTTACTTTGCTTGTCGATTGCTCGGCCTCCATGTTTGACAAAATGGAAGAAACACAACAGGCTATTGTCCTGTTCCATGAGACCCTAAAGGCCGTCCGCATCCCACATTCCATAGTAGGCTTTTGGGAAGATGCGGCTGATGCGAAGAAAGACAGCCAGCCTAATTATTTTCAGGAAGTGATTTCGTTCACGAGCTCACTTAAAAATCAGTCTGGACCTGAAATTCTGCAGCTGGAGCCTCAGGAAGATAATCGAGATGGCTATTCCATCCGGAAAAAGGCAGAGGATTTGCTGCGCCGGAAGGAAAAACAAAAGTTTTTACTCGTCTTTTCAGATGGAGAGCCAGCGGCGTTTGATTATGAGGACCATGGCATTCTGGACACGTATGAAGCTGTAGCCAATACTCGTAAGATGGGGATTGAAACGCTGGGGATGTACATTTCTAATGGAAAAGTGACCGAGGAAGCTCAAAATCTAATGAAAAATATATATGGGAGCCATCAGGTGGTCGTACCCAGTGCAGCAGAACTCGTCAGTTATTTAGTGCCTGTCCTGCGCAAGCTTCTTTTCAGATTATCTTAAAAAAGCTTGTGTTCCAAAAATTAGCTGGCTTCATCGACAGCTATCTCATCCATTACTTGTAAAAAAGATTTGAAGGTCTCATTTAAGCAACAGCATGCGATGTTGAACTGAAAAAGAAAATCCAGGAGGGGTATCCTGGATTTTTTTAATGGTTTGTTTTCATTTTTTTTTGTTGAATATATGCGAGACGGAAGTAAAGAGTGACCGCACCCATCGCTAGGCCTGTGATCAATCCTACCCAGTATCCATACGCTTCAAGGGCAGTATAATTAGCCAGCACATAGCCAGCCGGCAACCCGATCACCCAATAGGATATTAAAGATAATACAAGCGTTACGTTTACATCCTTATACCCTCTCAGAGCTCCTTGTATGGGAGCGGCAATAGCATCGGAAAGCTGAAAAAAGACCGCATAAAGCAAAAAATGCTTCGTTAATTTTAAGACAGATGAATCGTTTGAATACATTCCGGCTACTTGGCTGGGGAAGATGAGCAAAGCTGCTGCACACAGCAAGGCAAGAATAACCGCAATTCCTATTCCGAGATAACTGTATTGCTTAGCGTCTTTATACCGATGAGCCCCGACTTCGAAACCGACCGCAATGGTAAGTGCAAAGGAGATACTCAAAGGCAGCATATAAAGAAACGAAGCAAAATTAAGTGCAGATTGATGTGCGGCAATCGTTGCTGTATTGAATGAACTCATCAGCAGCGTTACGGCTGCAAAGATACTCGTTTCAAAAAAGATGGAAAATCCAATCGGCAGCCCGATTTTTAGCTGGCTTTTCCATGCTGAAATCGAAAGGGAGTAAAACTTGCTGAAGACTTGATAATCAGAAAAAGGCAGCTTTTTGTGAATGATATAGAACGCAAGTAAAGCAATAAACCAATACGTAAGAGCAGAAGCATAACCCGAACCAACACCGCCAAGCTCCGGAAACCCCCACTTACCGAAAATCAATAAATAATTGAAGAGGGCATTGACGGGAAGTGCAGTTAACGTAATCAGCATAGACACCCTCGTTCTGCCGAGAGCATCGATAAAACAGCGGAGAACGTTATATAAGAACAGAGGAATCATACCGAACGAAAGGGCTATCAGATACCCAGAAGCTACCTCCCTTACTTGACGGTCGAGATTCATGGCATTCATCAGGGGATTTAGTACCAATAATCCAACAGCAATTACAGCAAATGAAAGAGCAAACGCAAGATAGATGCTCTGTATGACAGCGTACGGTACTTTTTCTTTATTTCCGGCACCATTATATTGGGAAATGATGGGGGTAAGCGCCATCAATATTCCGCTTAATCCAGTAAAAACAGGGACCCAGATGCTTGAACCGATCGCTACACCAGCAAGCTGTTTCGGGCCTGAGTGGCCGGACATAACTGTATCAAGAAAATTCATCGCGAATAATCCGATCTGTGTAACCAATACAGGAAGCACCAGCTTGATGAACAATAAAATTTTTTGCTTGATCGTTTGGGTTTTTTCCATTTCATATTCCTTTTCCAAGTCTGTAATAATGGAAATTATAACATATGGGCAAAGAGGGGAGGGCAGTTATTTCGCAGGAAGTAAGATGAAAAACACAAAAGAAAAGGGGCTGTCCTGAAAGTCGAAAATTGACCTTCAGGCAGCTCCTTTGACGTGAAAAATCTTCAATGAAAAGTTGATTGGAGTGCAAGGTGCGAGACTCCTGCGGGACTAGCGTGACAGGTGAGACTCCCGCCGGCGCTAGCGCCAAAAAGTAGGCGTTCACGCCGGTAAGGCTCACCGCACGCCCCGCGGAAAGCGAGCAGCCTGGAGCGGAGATCAACAGCTACCAGACTTCTTGGACAGCCCCTTTTACAATTTAGGAAGAATGAACAACCAAATGTTTTTTCAGTTCGTTCATGAACTCGTGGAATTGTGGAATATTCATTTGCTGTGCAGAATCAGATAGAGCAACAGCTGGATCCGGATGAACTTCAGCCATTACACCGTCAGCACCGATCGCTAGCGCTGCTTTTGCCGCAGGAAGCAATAGATCCCTTCTTCCGGTAGAGTGGGTCACATCGACCATAACTGGAAGGTGAGTTTCTTTTTTAAGAATCGGAACAGCAGAGATATCGAGCGTATTCCGTGTTGCTTTTTCATACGTACGGATTCCGCGCTCACAGAGAATGATTTGGTCGTTTCCTTGAGCTAGGATGTATTCTGCTGCGTACATGAACTCTTCAATCGTTGCAGATAGACCGCGTTTTAATAATACTGGCTTTCTGATCGCGCCAGCTGCTTTTAAAAGTTCGAAGTTTTGCATGTTGCGTGCACCGATTTGAACGACGTCCACATAATCCAAAGCTTCTTCCAGATCGTTTGGATTTAAAATCTCACTGATAACAGCGAGGTTCTCTTCATCAGCAACTTGTCTTAAGATTTTAAGTCCTTCCATGCCAAGACCTTGGAAATCATAAGGAGAAGTACGGGGTTTAAACGCTCCGCCGCGCATAAGCGTCAATCCTTGATCTTTTAATGCTTTTGCCACTTGTTTGACCTGATCGTAGCTTTCAACCGCACAAGGTCCCATCACAAAATGCTGCTCACCTGTTCCAATAAGCTCGCCTTTTATGTTTATAATGGTATCATCAGGTTTCTTTTTACGGGAAACCAGCAGCGCTTTACGGTTATCATCTTCCTGCAGCTCCAGGCTGGCTTTGAAAATTTGTTTAAAAATATATTGAAGGGTAGACGTTTCGAACGGCCCTTTATTACGGTCTTCAATCAGATCAAGAAGCTTGCGTTCACGTACAGGGTCAAAACGCTTAACACCCTGCATTTCTTTTAATTTTCCAATCTCTTGTACGATGGAAGCACGGTCGTTTAACAAATCAAGAATCTTTTGATCGACGGATTCGATCTCACTGCGAAGTTCTTCCAGTTCTTTTGACATCCTAAGCTCCTCCTCATGATTTATAAAATAGGTGTTTACTCCTTCAAAATTGTTTCTTTCATAAGGGCGGCGCCGGCCCTTTTTCGAATAATTTTTTGAGTATTGTTTGCTACTTTAAAGCACGATAGTATATCTTGTCAAGGGGTTATTTTCAGATTTCTTCAAAGCTTTGTTAATTTTCAAAAATATGGGCCATCCCTCTTTACAATCGCCTCTAACCGTGTTAAAACTTGATATAATACAATTAAACGATCGCAATGACAGGCAACAGTAGTATTCTTCTCCCTGTTTTAAGAGAGCTGGTGGACGGTGCGAACCAGTACAAAGGAGAATGCGAATTACACCCTCGAGCTTCCTTTTTGAACGATCTTGTTTCATGGTTCAGTAGAAAAGGACGGTTTACTCCGTTATCCGTGAATGAAGTGGCGGAATGTTTTTTTCCGCAATGAGGGTGGTACCGCGAATAAATTCGTCCCTGCTATTTATAGCAGGGACTTTTTTGTATTCCTAAAGAAAAATAAGGAGGCAATATTATGAGGTATTTAACTGCCGGAGAATCACACGGCCCGCAGCTCACAACTATACTGGAAGGCATTCCATCAGGACTGCCACTGACAGCAGCAGAAATTAACGAAGAACTCTCCCGCAGGCAGAAAGGGCATGGCCGCGGAAGAAGGATGCAGATTGAAAAGGACCAAGCTATTATCAACAGTGGTGTCCGCCACGGCTATACGCTCGGATCTCCGATAACTCTTGCCGTAGAGAACCGGGATTTTAAACACTGGACGAAGATCATGGGGGCTGAACCTTTGGAAGAGGACAGTGATGAAGTAAAACGCCAGATCACAAGACCTAGACCGGGGCATGCTGATCTAAACGGAGCCATCAAGTATAACCATAGAGATATGAGGAACGTTTTGGAACGGTCATCTGCCAGAGAGACTACAGTGAGGGTAGCGGCAGGTGCAGTAGCAAAACAGCTTCTGAAGGAGCTTGGGATAAAAGTCGGCGGCCACGTGATTGAAATTGGAGGAGTCGTGGCGGAGCAGCTATCCTTTGAATCCATAGAAGACCTCCAGGAAAGAACAGAAGCTTCTCCTGTACGTTGTTTGGATGAAAAGGCTGGAAAGAAAATGATGCGTGCCATCGACGAGGCGAAGGAGAAGGGTGACTCAATCGGAGGCATCGTTGAAGTGATCGTAGAAGGCATGCCGGTCGGGGTTGGAAGCTATGTTCATTATGATCGGAAGCTTGATGCAAAGCTTGCAGCGGCCATCATGAGCATCAACGCATTTAAAGGTGCAGAGATCGGCATCGGATTCGAAGCCGCTCATAAACCGGGAAGCCTCGTTCATGACGAAATCCTTTGGAATGAAGAAGATGGTTATACTCGACGAACCAATAACGCTGGCGGATTAGAGGGAGGAATGACGACCGGAATGCCAATCGTCGTCAGAGGCGTAATGAAACCAATTCCAACTCTATACAAACCTCTTCAAAGTATTGACATTGATTCTAAGGAACCATTCCAGGCCAGCATTGAACGTTCAGACAGCTGCGCAGTGCCGGCAGCGAGCGTGGTAGCGGAAGCTGTGGTTGCTTGGGAGCTGGCAGCAGTCATTGTTGAACAGTTCGGAGTAGACAACATGGAACGAATTAAAGAAAATATCGGACGGCATAACCGTCAGGCGCGTGAGTTTTAATGGAAACCCTGAAGATTAACACGGAGTCCAAGCGATACCCCGTCTTCATAGGAGGAACTGTTCTCGATGAACTGCCTGATTTCATTCAGGCTTTGTCTTCAAAAGTGACGAGTATCCTTATACTATCTGATGAGACCGTAAGCAGCCTTTATCTCAAAGAAACGGCAGGGAAACTTGAAAGTATCGGCCAATCGCTGCATTCCTTTGTTGTACCGAGCGGCGATAAGGAAAAATCATTTCATAATTATTATGAGTGTCTGACGTTCGCTCTTGAACAAGGATTGGATCGACATTCGTTGATCCTCGCCCTTGGCGGAGGAATGATCGGAGACCTAGCCGGTTTTGTAGCAGGAACATATATGAGAGGCATCCGTTTCATACAAGTGCCAACAACTCTATTAGCTCATGACAGTGCGGTAGGCGGAAAAACGGGGATCAATCACCCTCTCGGAAAAAACATGGTCGGCGTTTTCCATCAACCCGAAGCAGTTTTTTATTCTACTGCTTTTTTGAAATCTCTGCCCGAAGCAGAATGGAGATCAGGATTTGCAGAAGTCATCAAGCATTCTCTTATTGCTGATGAGGAATTCTATCATTGGCTCGTTAAAGAAGTTTCTGGATTACAAGATATTTCTGAAGATAAACTGGCTTATTTATTGAAGAGAGCTATTTCAATAAAAGCACAAGTCGTATCACAAGATGAGAGAGAAAGCGGATTGCGTGCGATCTTGAATTTTGGCCATACCCTCGGACATGCGATTGAGAGCAAAGCTGGTTATGGTGCGATCTCCCATGGAGATGCCGTATCAATCGGAATGCGGTTCGCATTGAAGCTCAGCGAATCTATCTCTGGCAAAAATCTTCATTATAATATGATCAGTGATTGGCTTCATGATTATCAATTTCCTGCACTTCCTCCTCAACTGGAAGCAGTAGAGTTGCTTGAAACCATGAAGAGAGATAAAAAATCGACGATGGGCCATGTGAATATGGTGCTTCTAGAGGAGATTGGACGAGCCTATGTTCAAGAAGTCAGTGACTCCTTCCTATTAGACTCTCTCCAAGAATTTATTTTGACAGACAAGGAGCAATACAGTGAATAAACGGGTTCTGCTGATTGGATTAGGCCTTATTGGCGGATCCATCGCAATGGCTATAAAAAAAGAACATTCTTGCACCATCATAGGACATGATATTTCTGCCGATCATGCCAACCTCGCAAAACGGCTAAGTATCATTGACACAATCTGTACTGATCTCCAAAAAGAAGCAGAGATGGCCGATCTGATTGTATTGGCTACACCGGTGGAGGAAACGGAAAGACTGCTTGAATGGTTTTCTGACTTTACCATCCCCCCAGGTGCCCTCATCACAGATGTAGGCAGCACAAAATCGAGAATCATGGAAAAAGCTTCTTCCATAGTAGATAAAGGCATTACATTCATCGGAGGGCATCCGATGGCCGGATCTCATAAATCAGGACCGGGCAGTGCCAAAGCACATCTGTTTGAAAATGCGTTCTATATGATCACACCTGGGCCAGAAACTCCTGACCAAAGAATAGAAGAATTAAAGGACTGGCTAAAAGGGACACGTGCAAAATTCATCGTCATGGATGCCGAGAAACACGATCTTCTTACCGGGGTCGTCAGTCACTTTCCCCATGTCGTCGCAGCGAGCCTTGTACGCCAAGTAGAGCATTATTCCCACTCACACCATCAAGTTAACGACCTTGCTGCTGGCGGCTTTAAAGATATCACTAGAATCGCTTCCAGCAGTCCTGTTATGTGGAAAGACATTATCAAGCACAACAAGGAAAACATTTTAACCTTTATTGATGAATGGATCATGGAAATGGAATGTGTGAAGGATCTTGTTAAAAGCGGAAGCGACCAAGGATTGCTTGATTACTTTTCAGGTGCAAAACAATATCGGGATGCTCTTCCGATTAAAGCCAAAGGTGCTATCACATCGTTTTATGATCTGTATGTAGACATTATCGATGATGTCGGAGTGATTTCCCGTGTTACCTCTATTCTTGCTGAGAAAAAGATCAGCATTACGAATATCCGAGTGATTGAGGCAAGAGAGGATATTTACGGAGTACTTCGAGTCAGCTTCCAGTCGGAGGGGGACCGCCAGCAAGCAAAAGAGAGTCTTGAACACCTGCAATTTACCACCTACATTGCAATGTAGCAAAGGAGGCCAATTTGATGTCAAAACAATTAAAGCCAGTTTCCGGTCTGCAAGGAACCATCCAAATTCCTGGAGATAAATCCATCTCTCACCGGGCGGTTATGTTCGGTTCAATTGCTGAAGGACGTACAACTGTTCAAGGATTCCTTCCTGGAGATGATTGTTTAAGTACCATTGATTGCTTCAGAAAAATGGGAGTCAGCATTCATCAGGAAAATGACACAGTTATAATAGAAGGAAAAGGGTTAGAAGGGCTCAAAGAACCTGTTGATATTTTGGATGTCGGAAACTCCGGCACTACGATTCGGCTTATGCTTGGCATCCTTGCAAATACACCATTTCATTCCTGTATTACCGGTGATGCATCCATTGCAAAACGGCCAATGAAAAGGGTAACCGGCCCGTTAAGGAGTATGGGTGCTGCCATTGAAGGAAGAGATGAAGGGAATTTTGTTCCTTTAAGCATACGAGGAGGCCAATGCAAGGGGACCGATTATCAGTCACCGGTTGCCAGTGCACAAGTGAAATCAGCGATCTTGCTTGCAGGGGTATCTGCTGAAGGAACAACATCTGTTACAGAACCACATAAATCCCGTGATCATACTGAGCGGATGCTTGGAGCGTTTGGCTGCAAGGTAGCTGTCGATGGCAACACAGCAAGTATAAAAGGAGGTCAAGTTTTAAAAGGAACACATATAGAAGTACCCGGAGATATTTCTTCTGCCGCTTTTTTCCTTGTCGCTGGCTCCATTGTACCCGAGAGTGAGATCACTTTGAAAAAAGTAGGGATGAATCCAACGAGGACAGGGATCATCGATGTTCTAAAACAAATGGGCGCAGATATTACCATTTCACCGATTGAAGGGGAGGGTGCTGAGCCGTACGCGGACCTTACAGTAAGAACTTCAAAACTTAAAGGAATTGAGATCAGCGGAGAGATCATTCCCAGGTTAATAGATGAGATTCCGATTATTGCTCTGGCTGCCACTCAAGCATCAGGGACAACAGTGATCAAAGATGCGGCGGAATTAAAAGTGAAAGAAACAAACAGGATTGATACTGTCGTTCACGAACTGCAAAAAACGGGCGCAAAAATTGAAGCGACCTCAGATGGGATGATCATTAGCGAAACATCATTACTAAAGGGAGCCGAAGTAGACAGCCATGGAGATCACCGGATCGGCATGATGCTCGCTGTCGCATCCTGCCTGTGTAAAGGTGAAACCACGCTGTTAAACAGTGAGGCTGTAGCCGTTTCGTATCCTGGTTTTTTCGGAGAGCTCGATCACCTGCAGAGCAAAAATATCAGAGTTTAGTTTGCACACCTTTATTATAGTAGAAAAAATTCAGTACAGAGCATAAACTGCGGAGAGGCTAATGCGCCTCTCCGCTTTTTAAGTTGTATGTGAAGGAGTTCTTTACATTCTTGCTTGGATGTATGCCCAAAGGATATGGTATGATACAATCATTGAGAGTATGGAATTAGCGAAGGAGAAATATAACTATGATCACAGTAACAAATGTAGGTCTCCGCTACGGCGACCGAAAGCTTTTTGAAGATGTAAACATTAAGTTCACCCCAGGAAACTGCTATGGCTTGATCGGAGCTAACGGAGCTGGAAAATCAACGTTTATCAAAATTCTGTCCGGTGAAATCGAACCTCAAACCGGAGATGTAAATATAACACCCGGCGAACGTCTTGCTGTCTTAAAACAAAACCACTTCGAATACGAAGAAAATGAAGTACTGCAAACCGTTATTATGGGGCATGCCCGCTTGTACCAAATCATGCAGGAAAAAGACGCGATCTATATGAAAGCCGATTTCTCTGATGAAGACGGAATTAAAGCTGCCGAGCTTGAAGGCGAATTCGCAGAGCTGAACGGCTGGGAGGCAGAGTCTGAAGCTGCCATCCTTTTAAAAGGATTAGGTATCGGTGAAGATCTTCATTATAAAAAGATGGCTGACCTTTCAGGGTCTGAAAAAGTAAAAGTATTGCTTGCTCAGGCTTTATTTGGGAAACCGGATATTCTGCTTCTGGATGAGCCGACAAACCACTTGGATCTGCGTGCGATCCAATGGCTTGAAGAATTTTTGATCAACTTTGAAAACACAGTTATTGTGGTCTCCCATGACCGCCACTTCTTGAATAAAGTTTGTACCCACATGGCAGATTTGGATTTTGGAAAGATTCAGCTTTATGTTGGAAACTATGATTTCTGGTATGAGTCCAGCCAGCTTGCATTAAAAATGGCACAGGAACAAAACAAGAAAAAAGAAGAGAAAATCAAAGAACTTCAAAATTTCGTTGCCCGATTCAGTGCGAATGCATCTAAATCAAAACAGGCAACCTCCAGAAAAAAATTGCTCGACAAAATCTCGTTGGATGATATTCGGCCCTCTACCCGGCGTTATCCTTTCGTAAACTTTTCCATTGACCGTGAAATCGGCAATGACCTTCTTATGGTGAAGGACCTCAACAAAACCATTGATGGGGAAAAAGTATTAAACAACGTTAGCTTTACAATGAATAAGGGTGATAAAATTGCATTTGTCGGCAAAGACGAAAACGCAGTAACTGTCCTCTTTAAAATCTTAATGGGTGAAATGGAAGCAGACAGCGGCAGCTTCAAATGGGGAGTTACAACATCACAGGCTTATTTCCCAAAAGATAATACTTCCTATTTTGAAAATAATGAGCTTAACCTTGTTGACTGGCTGCGCCAATACTCTCCTGTCGATCAATCAGAAAGCTTTTTGCGTGGTTTCTTGGGACGTATGCTGTTTTCCGGTGAAGAAGTACTGAAAAAATCAAAAGTACTTTCTGGAGGAGAAAAGGTCCGCTGCATGCTTTCCAAAATGATGCTCAGCGGCAGCAATGTCTTATTATTGGATGATCCGACAAATCACCTGGATCTAGAATCCATTACTGCATTGAACAATGGTTTGATCAGCTACAAAGGGTCCATCTTATTTACATCTCATGACCATCAATTTGTTCAAACCATCGCAAACAGAATTGTTGAAATTACACCGAATGGACTTCTTGATAAACAAATGTCCTATGATGAATTTCTTGAAAACGAAGAGCTTCAAAAACAAAGAGAAAAGATGTACAAATAAAAAAACGGCCCTCGGCCGTTTTTTTATTTGTACAAACTTCCAATTGCCAGCAAAAAAGTGGTATTGAATAGTCTCGAAAAGCACCGGTACAGCTCTAAGTTTACTTTTTATTTTTTGAGGTAATTATAACCAGATAAAGACAGTTAACAAGCCAAAGAGAAAAGCAGCAGCAAGAGATAAAACAATTAATGAAACGGAATAAAAATAATCGGGAAATATAGACTATATACTTCTAATGCAATCGTACTATATTGGGAATTTTATGTAAATTCCATTTATCTGAAAATATTAACATTTCTTTCTATGAATTGTGATTGATATGGTAGAATTAT
This sequence comes from Fictibacillus sp. FJAT-27399, assembly GCF_001510655.1. Lineage (GTDB taxonomy): Bacteria > Bacillota > Bacilli > Bacillales > Fictibacillaceae > Fictibacillus_C > Fictibacillus_C marinisediminis. The sequence continues at coordinate 759,590 of NZ_LMVC01000001.1, forward strand.
TTCCCATTGTCTGAATTCCCTTGTTTTTTAAATTTTTTCTTTGTATAGTGTGAATATTATTAATTTAGAAAGGATGCTGAAATGTTTCAAGATATTAATTATTTCCGCTTTGGGGAAGCTGGAATTCTCATGGAATTTGGCCATGAGGTCAGTGAAGAAATGAATCAGCAAATTCATGAAATCTCTGGATGGCTCAATGAGAATCCTTTTGATGGGTTTATTGAAACAATTCCTGCTTACACCACACTTACTGTACTATACGATCCTATGAAATTTGTACACCCTGAAAAATCAGCATTCGAACTGGCAAAAAATCGGGTTGAAATTCGTATTGAATCTATGCCAAAAGAAAGCGCTGCCGCAGGAAGGGTAATAAGAATTCCAGTTTGTTACGGGGGAGACTTTGGTCCTGACCTTCAGAACGTGGCGAAATTTAACAAGCTTACAGAAAAAGAAGTGATAAAAATACATACTGAGAAGACCTGCTACGTATATATGCTCGGCTTCGCGCCAGGGTTTCCTTTCTTAGGAGGCATGTCTTCTGAAATTGCTGCTCCAAGGCTTTCCTCTCCCCGCCTGTCCATTCCAAAAGGAAGCGTGGGAATTGCAGGAGAACAGACAGGGATTTACCCAATTGAAACTCCCGGTGGCTGGCAATTGATCGGCAGGACGCCCCTGGAACTGTTCAGGCCTACTGAAAATCCGCCAACACTGCTTGAGGCTGGAGATCAAGTTGAGTTTTATGAGATTACAACAGAAGAATATCATTCATGGGAGGCTGAAGATGACCATCAAGATTGATAAACCTGGGATGCTGACCAGCCTTCAGGATCTCGGACGCTATACTTATCAGCAATATGGGGTCATTGTAAATGGAGCGATGGATCCTTTTGCACATACTGCAGCCAATCTGCTAGTTGGAAATCCTGAAGGAGAAGCAACGCTTGAAGTCACACTGACCGGCCCTAAGCTTACTTTTGGGATAGATACTTACATTGCTATCTGCGGTGCTGATCTCACCCCGTCTATTAATGAAAAACCCATTGAGAACTGGAGAACAATCTCCGTTAAACAAGGGGATGTTCTGGAATTCGGAAAGTGCAAGTGGGGATGCCGGGCCTACATTGCTGTAGCTGGAGGTTTTGATACTAAGCGGGAGATGGGGAGCAAAAGCACATATTTGCGTGCAGGCATTGGAGGTTACAAAGGCAGAGCACTCAAAGAAGGTGATACTCTATCAGTCTGTTCAGATGGAGACTCCTTTCATCCGGTTTCATTAAATTGGTTTGTAAGTCATGAATTAAGAGCAGTTTACTCAAATAAGAACACCATCCGAGCAGTTAAAGGAAGACATTTTGAACTTTTTACAAAGGAAAGCCAAGCAGCTTTTTTTAATGAAGGATTTAAGATCTCTACTCAGTCCGACAGAATGGGATATAGGGCTGAGGGTACGGCCCTGCAGCTGGAAGAACAACGAGAGATCCTTTCCGAGCCTGTCCTTTTTGGAACCGTTCAAGTTCCATCAGAAGGCAAGCCCATCATATTAATGGCCGATCGCCAAACGACAGGCGGATATCCCAAAATTGCACAGGCGGCGTATGTTGACTTGCCAAAGCTTGCACAGGCAAAACCGGGAGACTCGATTGTCTTTCAAGAGATATCAGACGAAGAAGCACAGATTAATTATATAATTCAAAAAATACAGCTGAACTACTTAAAAACCGGAATCGGCTTAAAGAACAGGGAGAGGTGAGGACATGAATTTTTCGGTAGACTTGAATTGTGACATGGGTGAAAGTTTTGGCCGTTATCAAATTGGCTTTGATGAAGAAATGATGGATTTTATTTCATCCGCTAATATTGCTTGCGGTTTTCACGCTGGCGACCCTTCTATTATGAAACACACTGTTCAGCTCGCTTTAGAAAAAAAGGTAGCCATTGGAGCGCATCCAGGTTTGCCTGACCTCATGGGGTTTGGACGCCGAAATATGTATCTTACTCCTGAGGAAGCCTATGAATATGTCCTTTATCAAGTTGGAGCATTATCAGCCTTTGTACGAGCAGAAGGCGGAAGGCTTCGCCATGTCAAACCGCATGGAGCTTTGTACAACATGGCTGCGGTTAACAAGGATCTCTCTCTCGGAATTGCTAAGGCGGTCTATAACATGGATCCTGATGTAACTCTGTTTGGACTTGCGGGGAGCCAGTTGATTGAAGCTGGAAAAGAAATTGGGCTCCAAACATGCAGTGAAGTTTTTGCTGACCGAACCTATCAGGCTGACGGCACACTTACTCCAAGAAACGAACCGAACAGTGTTTTGACCGATGATCAGCAAGCGGCCGATCAAGTCATAAAGATGGTGAAGTACGATAAGGTAGGCACTCCTGCCGGCGATATCGGAATTAAAGCAGAGACCATCTGTATCCACGGTGATGGAGAGCATGCCCTGTCTTTTGCACAAAAGATAAACAAAGCATTCGAGAAAGAAGGCATTCAACGACTACAACACAGATAAGCGAGGTAAACGAATGAATCAAAAAAGCAATTGGCAGCTCCTGTTAGGGGCCGCATTTTTAATGGCAACATCTGCTATCGGGCCAGGATTCTTAACACAGACTACTGTATTTACACAATCTTTAGCTGCAAGCTTCGGATTTGTTATTTTAATATCCATTCTTCTTGATATCGGAGCACAATTAAACGTTTGGCGAATTATCGCTGTGTCTGAGCGAAAAGCGCAGGATATAGCGAATTTGATGCTTCCGGGACTCGGCTATTTCATTGCTCTGCTTGTTGTTATTGGCGGACTTGCTTTCAATATCGGAAACGTGGGGGGAGCTGGTCTGGGAATCAATGTAATGTTCGGCGGAATTTCTCCTGAGGCTGGTGCAGCGATCAGCGGGGCGATTGCCATCTCCATTTTCTTGGTTAAAGAAGCCGGAAAAGCGATGGACCGTTTTACACTGGTCGCAGGTTTTGTTATGGTAGCTCTCACAGTTTATGTTGCGATTACTTCCTCGCCGCCAGTAGGTGAAGCAGTGGCAAAGACATTTGCACCTGACAAAATTGATTTTGCAGCTATCGTTACTCTCGTCGGCGGAACGGTCGGCGGATATATTACATTTGCCGGTGGACATCGACTGCTTGATGCTGGTGTTAAAGGTGAAAAAGCGTTAGGGGAAGTGAACAAAAGTGCAGTATCGGCTATCGGGATCGCCTCGATTATGCGGATTTTCCTCTTCCTTGCAGCTCTTGGAGTCGTAGCAAGCGGCGCAACATTAAATCCTGACAATCCGCCAGCATCCGTATTTCAGCATGCCGCAGGAAACATAGGCTACAAGCTTTTTGGAATTGTGATGTGGTCGGCTGCAGTTACGTCAATAATCGGTGCTGCCTACACGTCTGTTTCATTCATCCGAACGTTTCATCCTAAACTTGAAAAATACGGAAACCTATTGATTGTAGTCTTTATCTTATTCTCAACACTATGCTTTGTCGCGATTGGAAATCCAGTTAAAATCCTAGTGTTTGTAGGGGCATTAAATGGAATGATCCTGCCGATCATGCTCGGTGTTATGCTTGTCGCTGCCTACAATAAAAAAATTGTCGGTTCTTATAAGCATCCGTTATGGATGACCATCGTAGGCGCTATTATCGTCATCGGTATGGCAGCCATGGGTATTGATACTTTCATGAGTCTTTAATACTTTTCAAATTCATCCTGAAACCTTTACAATATAAACTACGAAAGAGGTGAGCAGGTTGAAAAATTTAAATGAATGGTTTCAAAAAGCTTTAACAAAAGACGAATATATTGAAAGTATGCAAGTCAATAAGGAAGAGCTGATGTCGATCTACAACAGCTTCTCCCTTACTGAGGAAGACAAGGATTTTTATCAGCAGTTTCCTGTTCTTGAACTGAAGGCAGCAGTGCTGACGGCTGACTGGTGCGGTGATGCTTTGCTATGTGTTCCGGTCATTCAGAGAATTGCAGAATATGCTGGTATCGAGCTGCGCTTTTTAATCCGTGATGAAAATCTTGAGCTTATGGATCGATATTTAACGAACGGTACAGCGCGCGCCATTCCGAAATTCATTTTCATGGATCAAGAGGGAAATGAGAAAGCGGTATGGGGGCCTCGTTCTCCAGAGGTACAGTCTCTGATCATGCACGAACGAAGCACTTTGCCTGCAAAGGAAGATCCATCTTTTGAAGAAAAACAAAAAGAGATGTACAAGAATTTCAGAGCTCGGATGACAACAGACCAAGCTCTATGGGAATCCGTCAATAAAAGCATAAAAGAGGAACTGAAAAATCTTTTGTAAGAACAGCTTAAGGGAGCAGCTCAAAAATGGAGCTGCTCCCTTTGTCATGCAGGCAAACTATTTTGTCATAAATTTGGCACCCACTATAATAGAGAAATAAGACGCAGAGAACTGAAAGAATTGAGGCGTAAAAATGGAAAAACAAACTGAACAATCTATCGGCATCTGGTACGCTGCTCTTTCGTACTTGATGTGGGGCTTTCTTCCGCTTTACTGGAAGCCTCTCCAATCTGTTGAATCTGGAGATGTACTTGCCCACCGGATCCTCTGGTCTTTTGTATTTATGATACTGGTCATCCTTTTTATGAAGAAGACATCATCTTTCTTCAGCAATTTACAAAGCCTATTCTTACAAAAGAAAAACTTTTTTGCGGTTTTGTCTTCATCTCTTTTAATCAGTGCCAACTGGCTGATGTATATTTGGGCCGTGAATAATAATCATGTCGTTGAGGCTAGTCTGGGCTATTACATCAACCCGCTTGTCAGCGTGTTATTGGGGATTATTGTTCTGAAGGAAAAGTTGAATTATTGGCAGATCGTTTCATTCGGGGTCGCACTCGTCGGGGTGGGTCTGCTAACATTCCAATACGGAAAATTCCCATGGATTGCCGTATCCCTTGCATTGAGCTTTGGTCTGTATGGCCTCACCAAAAAAATGGGCAGCTATGATTCTATCCTTGGGCTGACTTATGAAACCATGTTTGTGGCACCTCTTGCCCTCATCTATATCGTTTTTGCCCAGCAGAAGGGTACGGAAGCCTTTGCGGCACAAAACAGCACAGTGACTTTGCTGCTGATGGGAGCGGGAATAGTAACTGCCATTCCTTTATTATGTTTTGCACAGGGCGCTAAACGGATTTCTTTATCCATGATCGGATTTCTGCAATACATCGCACCGACCATCATGCTCATCCTTGGGGTCTTCCTCTATCATGAGGATTTTTCAAATACTCGTCTTTTTTCTTTTATTTTAATTTGGATGGCTCTGGTTATCTTCTCAATTTCTAAAACAAGGTGGATGGCTCGCTTACAGCCTAAAAATAAGCATAAAACATACGGTACTTGAGCATTTTTCGCCGTAATTCTCTACTTTTCGCCAATTTTTTTGAAAGTTAACTTTTGACCTACGCCCATACTGTGCTAAAATAACCATGAAAACGTTTAATAAAGAAGTTCAAATCTGCTTTCGCTTTATTGCAAAAGATTGAATTTACTGTGATTTGTAAAAGAATCGTTTTATTGTTGAGTATTCAGGGGATGTATTTCAATGATGATAGATTTGCTTTTGCTTTAAAAACAGGAACTTTGAGAACTTCTTGTCGTTCTCCTAATTAGTTGTTAAAAATTGATATTAAATCGCAGCAGGGGGTATCAACCAATGAGCACAAACCGTCCAAGCCAGGATTCACCATGGCAGGGATTTTACGGACCGAACCTTGGTTATGTCATTGAATTGTTCGAACAGTATTCAGCTGATCCCAATTCAGTTGACGAGGAACTAAGAAAACAGTTTGAAGAGTGGGGTCCGCCACCATCTTCTGATGAAGCAAATCAAGATGCAGGCACCAGCCTGTCTCAGCAAGCTCAATCCGGAGTTTCAGTCAGCAAGATTGTTGCCGCATCGAAGCTAGCCGAAAACATCCGTACCTACGGACATTTGGCAGCAGAAATTCATCCCCTTGAAGAAGTGTCAAAAGAAATTAAGTTGCTGAATCCATCCCATTATGGACTGAGCGAGGCGGACTTGAAAACGATTCCAGCCTCTTTAATTTGGACTGAAGCGCCAAGAGATGTTCAAAATGGATTGGAAGCGATTAAACGCCTAAAAGACATTTATACGAAATCAATGGCTTATGAGTTCAGCCATGTGCATGTTGAAGAAGAACATAACTGGCTAAATAACATGGTGGAATCTGGATTCATCTATCCTGAAATGACTGATGAAGAAAAGATTGCATTATTACAGCGCCTGACTGAAGTGGAAGGCTTTGAAAAATTCCTTCATCGTACATTTGTCGGACAGAAACGTTTCTCCATCGAAGGTCTTGACATTCTAGTTCCAATGCTCGATGAGATGATCCATCAGAGCGTTAAAGGCGGAACAAGCAACGTGATGATCGGAATGGCACACCGTGGACGCCTGAATGTACTCGCTCATACTTTAGGGAAACCTTACGAGAAAATTTTCGCTGAATTTCATCATTCGCCAAACAAGGAGCTGATTCCTTCTGAAGGTTCGAGAGGAATTAGTTTCGGCTGGACAGGTGACGTTAAATATCATCTTGGAGCAGACCGTTCCATTGAAGAAAACACAGCCAAAGCAACATTAACGCTGGCTAATAACCCATCCCACCTTGAGTTTGTTAATCCGGTAGTCGTCGGATACACTCGTGCAGCTCAAGAAGTGCGCACAGAACCTGGATATCCTAAACAGGATGTGAATAAATCATTCGCCATTTCAATCCATGGGGATGCGGCTTTCCCGGGTGAGGGAATTGTTGCTGAGACACTTAACCTCAGCCGATTGAAAGGTTATCAAACAGGTGGATCTGTTCATATTATCGCGAATAATATGATTGGATTTACGACTGAAAGTTCTGATTCACGTTCAACCAGATATTCAAGTGACCTTGCTAAAGGTTTTGAAATTCCTATTGTCCATGTTAACGCGGATGATCCGATTGCTTGTATCGCTGCGATCACACTCGCTTATCAATACCGTATGCGTTTCCAAAAAGACTTCTTGATCGACTTGATCGGGTACCGCCGTTTTGGCCATAACGAAATGGACGATCCTGCAGTAACGCAGCCTGCAACCTACGAAAAGGTAAACAGCCATCCTACTGTTCGTGCGTTGTTTGCCAAACAGCTTGAATCTGAAGGAGTAATCAAAGAAGGCCAAGGCGATACAATGGATAACGACGTTCAGCAGAAACTTCAGGCTGAATATGAAAAAGTAAAAGGCATTTCTAAAGACCGAGAAGTGAAGGATGTAGAAGTCCCTGAAACGATTGTCAAGGGATTCCCTGCTCTAGATACATCTGTTGCGATAGATGAACTAAAAGAAATCAATCAAGCTCTTCTAGAAAGACCTGAAGGCTTTACTGTCTACCCTAAACTCGAGCGGATTTTGGCGAGAAGAGCCAATGCCCTTGATGAAGGAAGCAAAGTTGACTGGGCACTTGCTGAAACACTTGCTTTTGCAACCATCTTAAGTGACGGTACGCCGATCCGTATTACCGGACAAGATGTTGAGCGTGGAACATTCGCTCAAAGACATCTGGTTCTGCATGACAGCCAAAGCGGAAAACTATTTTCACCGCTTCATCAGATTCCGCAGGCAAAAGCAGCATTCGGCATCCATAACAGCCCGCTCTCTGAAGCATCTGTCGTCGGTTTTGAATATGGATACAATGTTTTCGCACCTGAAACTCTTGTTCTTTGGGAAGCACAATATGGAGACTTTGCAAATGCAGCACAAGTCATCTTCGACCAATTTATTTCTGCCGGACGAGCAAAATGGGGTCAGAAATCAGGTCTGGTTATGCTTCTTCCACACGGATATGAAGGTCAAGGCCCTGAACATTCAAGCGGCCGAATCGAACGGTTCCTTCAACTCGCTGCGGAAAATAACTGGACAGTGGCTAACTTATCAAGCGCTGCACAGTACTTCCATATCCTAAGACGCCAGGCCGCAATTCTGGATAAGGAAGAAGTTCGCCCGCTCGTCATCATGACGCCTAAGAGCCTCCTAAGAAATCCAAGAACATCTTCAGCAGGAAGCCTGCTTGGAGAAGGTCAATTCAAACCGGTTCTTGAGCAAGAGGGGCTTGGAAAAAATGCGGAACAAGTAAAGCGCGTCGTTCTTTGCACAGGTAAAGTTGCTATTGATTTAGCGGCTGAAGCTGAAGGTAAAGCTGAGGAATTGAATCACCTTCATATCCTTCGCGTGGAACAGCTGTATCCTTTCCCTAAAAACGAGGTTAAAGAGATTCTTGAGCGCTACCCTCATTTAGAGGAGGTCGCATGGGTTCAAGAAGAGCCGAAAAATATGGGATCATGGGCATATATCGAATCCAAGCTGCGTGCTGCCGCTCCAGAAAGCGCAAGCGTAAAATATATTGGACGTCCAGACCGATCCAGTCCGTCAGGCGGAGACCCTGATATTCATAAAAAAGAACAAGAGCGTATTGTATCTGTCGCTCTAAGAGCAGACCAAACCAAAACGATAACTTCAGAGGGAGGCAATGAACGTGATTGAAATTAAAGTACCAGAACTAGCAGAATCCATCTCCGAGGGCACGATCGCCCAATGGCTAAAAAATGTAGGTGACAACGTTAAAAAAGGCGATAACATTGTCGAACTTGAAACGGATAAAGTCAACATTGAAATCAGCGCGGACTATGATGGCATTATTCAAGAAGTTCTTCGTGAAGAAGGCGATACGGTAGAAGTTGGCGATGTTATCGCTGTACTTAAAGAAACAGGGGATGCATCAAGTGAAGCTCCAGCTGCTTCTGAAAACAAACAAGAAACTGTACAGCCAGTTGCTGAAGCTCCGGCAGCTGCACAAAACAAGCAGCCTGAAGAAGTAAAAGAAACAGAGCAAAGAAAAGAAACAGACCGTCCATTAGCTTCACCTGCAGCACGCAAGCTTGCTCGTGAACTTGGAATTGATCTTTCAAAAGTGGAAGCACGCGATCCTCTTGGACGAGTACGCCCTGAGGATGTAAAAGCAGCTTCTGAAAAACCGGCAAGCCAGCCTGAACAAAAGGCACCAAAAGCTCCGGAGAAAAAAGCATCCAATGCTCCAAAAACGGCTGACGTGTCTGGGAAACCCGTTGAACGCATCAAACTTTCCCGCCGCCGCCAAACGATTGCAAAACGCCTCGTTGAAGTACAGCAAACAGCAGCGATGCTTACAACCTTCAACGAAGTGGACATGACGGCGATCAACGATATCCGCAAACGAAGAAAAGATGCTTTCTTGCAGCAGAATGACGTGAAACTCGGATACATGTCTTTCTTTACAAAAGCAGTTGTAGGTGCTTTAAAACAATTCCCTCTTCTCAATGCTGAGATTCAAGGTGATGAAGTACTTCTTAAGAAGTTCTATGACATCGGAATTGCAGTAGGAGCTGAGGAAGGACTAGTTGTCCCTGTTGTAAGAGATGCTGACAAGCTTAGCTTTGCTGGTATCGAAAAAGAAATCCTCTCTCTTGGTAAAAAAGCGCGAGACAACAAACTTACACTTTCTGAGCTGCAAGGCGGTACGTTCACGATTACGAACGGAGGAATTTTTGGTTCCTTAATGTCTACACCGATCCTAAATGCTCCTCAAGTTGGGATTCTGGGAATGCACGGCATCAAGATGCGTCCTATTGCTATTGATGCAGAAAGAATGGAAAATCGTCCGATGATGTACATTGCACTTTCATATGACCACCGTATCGTTGACGGACGTGAAGCAGTAAGCTTCCTTGCGAAGGTTAAAGAAATGCTGGAGGATCCAGAGTCATTATTATTACAAGGTTAAATAATTTGAAGCCAGGGGCCGAATCCCTGGCTTTTTTGTGTTAAATATGTTGGGCGGCATGTAGGCAAATGGGATATTTCCCTTTAAAATAAAGAGTAGAAAGACTAATTGAGAAAAGAAAGGGCTGAGAAAATGGGGATGCCATTAGAATTGAATACTATGATTGTTACAAAGAACAAAGAAATCCGTTTGGAGTCGTCCAATTTTTATAAGCTAATTAAAGAAGGCTATCGGCTATATCCTATCGATATCCCCCTGGAGATTCGAAAAACAAAGGAATCAAAGCCTGTGGCTATCGCTAAAATTTGTGAACTAAAATGGAAAGACGGAGATACAGAAATCACATATGAATTAATCGATCTAAATACTGTAAATTAATTCCACACATTATTATCGAAATTTGTCGAAACGAAGTACGATAAACAGCATTGTCCAGCGAAATGATATGTGTACAGCTCAATTTAGTTGAAAAAGGGGCGCACGCAGTCATGTTAATGGACGAACTATTAAAAGGGATTAAATTTGCACAACCTGAAAGCCATGACCCATCAATGCTGATTCAAGGGATTCAATTCAATTCCCGCAAAATCAGGCCGGGGGATTTATTTGTAGCTATTAACGGGTTTAGCGCCGATGGGCATCGCTATATTAATCAAGCGATTGCCAATGGGGCAGCCGCGGTGGTCGGAGAACAAAATGTATATGGGTTAAACGTCCCTTATTATCAGACCTCCGACTCAAGGAAGGCATTGGCGAGGCTGGCAAGCAACTTTTATGGCCACCCATCTAAAAACCATATAATGATCGGAATAACTGGAACGAACGGAAAGACGACAACAGCTTATTTATTAAAACATATCATTGAACAGTCAGGCATAACATGCTCAATGATCGGCACAGTAAACAACATGATAAATAATCAGGCCATACAGTCCAAAAATACCACTCCAGATCCTCTTGAATTACAGTCACTTCTTGCAGAAAGCCGTGACGAAGTCGTCATTATGGAAGTTTCTTCACACGGAATTGAGCAGCAGCGGGTGGAAGGAATATTATTTGATTATACTCTTTTCACAAATTTGGGAAATGATCATCTTGATTATCACGAAAGCCTGGAAGCTTATTTTAATGTGAAAGCTCGACTGTTCAAACGAATGAAGAGCCAAGGAACAGCAATTATTGCTTCACATAATGAATGGGGAAAGAAGCTGCAGAAAAGGTTGTCCGAATCAGGGCATAATGTGCTTACATTCGGCAAACAGAGCGAGGACGAGATGCAGCTCTTGAACGTATGTACTGAGTATTTTCCAACCATTAAAGTCAGACTGGGTGATACAACAGATTTTCTCCAGATTCCTTTGCCTGGTATGCATAATGTATGGAACACTCTAGGGGCGCTGTTAACTGTACAAAAAATGGGAATTTCTTTAAAGAAAGCTGCCTCCTACCTATCGTCGTTTAATGGAGTGCCAGGACGTTTTGAAACATTCAGCCATCCTGCGGGAGCGACCTTCATTGTTGATTATGCCCATACGGAAGACGCCATTGAATACTGTTACCAGACGGCCGAACGTGAAAATGCCGAACGGATCATTCATATTCTTGGGTTTAGAGGCAAAAGGGATCTTTCCAAGAGAAGAGATATTGTTGCGCTTTGTTCAGATGTCTGCTCACAATTGATTTTAACTTTTGATGATCTAAATGGTGTTCCCTCAGACCGGATGGTGGAAGAACTGCAAGAATTGAACGAAGATTTTGCGGACGGAAGTGCCGAGATCATACCTGACAGAACAAAGGCGATTCAGCACGCCTGGGAAAAAGCTGAAAACGGCGACTGGGTTTTCATTACAGGTAAAGGTCAGGAAACCTACAAACAATCCTTTAAATTGCCAGCTTCCACAGATATACAGACCATTCAATTCTTGAAAACGTCAAAAGATATGGTTACCAGTTAAAACGCCTCTGAACATCAGGGGCGTTTTTTATTTATGTTTAACGCTCATACTATCGGAATAATTGTTTTTCATATTTTCTTTGGATGTTTCTTATTTCGGAGATCAATTTTCTTCCTGCTATTGGTTCATATTGTTTATAGATAGGATTCAACTTTTCAATCCATTCTATTTTTTCCTTTGATGTCAGTTCGTGGATTTGAATACTTGATTCTTTTTTTATCAGATTCAGCTGCTCTTTATTCATGGATCGATAGTGGTCCTGGTTCCACTTGACCGTTTCATTTATGGAATCTTGTATGATCAGCCTGACCTTTGCAGGAAGGCTGTGCCAATAATCCTCATTTATTAATATGGCATACCCTAAAAATCCATGGTTGCTGATCGTCATGTAATCTTGAACTCGGTAGTATTTTTTTGAATAGATGTTAGAGATCGTATTTTCTTCCCCACTAACATTACCGGATTCCAAATTTCTATAGGTTTCATTAAAATCCATCGGTTTACTCTGGCCGCCAAGAAGCTCAAACTGTTTTTTCAGTACATTGCTGGACATAATACGGAACTTTTCACCCTTAAAATCATTTGGTTGAATAACCGCATGGCTTTTATTGGTGATTTGCTTTAAACCGTTCACCCAAAAACCAAGGCCTTTTATTTTTTGGCTGTAAAGAGATGCAAGCAATGATTTCCCTATGTCTCCGTTCAGCCCATCATTGATCGCTGTTTCTGTAGGAAAAGCAAACGGCAAATCAAGAACCTGCCATTTTGATGAAACACCTCCCAGTTTTGATGTAGCAGGGGCTATCATTTGTACCCTGCCGTCCTTCAATGCCTCCAATTCCTCTTTATCGGAATACAGACTGCCGTTTGGAAATACCTCCACCTTCACTCTGTGATTGGATTTTTGATCCACCAGATCAGCAAATTTTAGCGCCGCCAATCCTTTAGGTGTGTTCTCTGCAACCACATGGCTGAATTTGATCACAATCTGTTTTCGAATGCCAGATTGTTCATCATCAAAAGCCAGGTCTTGTTCTTTGCTATTAAAATGAAACCCTATATAAAAAGAAAGCAATAAGCCTGTGACGAGAAAAATTAAAATTCCGATGATTTGCTTCATGTTCAGCCTCTTTTGTACTCTTTTTCTATTAAGTCTAGCATAACTTAAAAACCATGTTACAATATTACACAGAATTCACTGGAAGGAATGGCTTGGCCATATGAAATTTTTAAGATTACCCATCCGCTGGAAAATCATCATTTTATCGTTCGGAATTGTTCTTTTTTCCCTTTTGATCGGAGGCATTATCATAATAGGTAAAATTGTCGATATGAGGGAAGAGGAACTTGGCAAACGTGCAATGATTACTGCCCGGACAGTGGCTCAGCTTCCTGAAGTACAGAAGAAGATCCAAAAGAAAGATGGAGCTGCGGTCATCAATCCCATTGTGGAAAAAATAAGAGTGATAAATAGTACAGATTACATCGTCGTTTTAAACATGGATCATGTCAGATACTCTCATCCTGTATATAGACTTATTGGAACAAGATCAGAAGGCAAAGATGAAGAACCGGCGTTTGCAGACCATACCTACATATCAAAAGCAAAAGGAGAGCTGGGAGTTGCTGTACGTGCTTTTATGCCTGTTAAAAATGAACAGCTTGAACAAGTTGGTGTCATTATCGTTGGAAACATACTTCCGGGTTATCTTGAAATCCTGCAAAGCTTGAAAGCACAGGCCGCTCTTATAATAATATTAACCCTGTTCTTCGGCCTGCTTGGTTCCTGGATGCTGGCAAGGCACATTAAACAGCAGATGTTTGAGCTTGAGCCGCATGAAATTGTGCGTATGTATGAAGAAAGTACAGCCGCTTTTCATGCTATGCATGAAGGAGTAATTGCTGTAGATGTAAAAGAGAACATCACCATATTCAATGAAAAAGCAAAATCTATATTTCGAGTGGAAGGGAGTCTGATCGGCAAATCGATACGCGAGGTGATCCCGGATACCAGGCTTCCTGAAATTATTGAGTTTGGAAAACCCGTGTACAACCAAGAGATTAATGTGAGCGGCAAAATCATTATGAGCAATCGAATTCCGATAAAAGTCAATCATTCCGTCATCGGAGCTGTAGCGATCTTTCAGGACCGGACAGAGGTTGCAAAAATGGCGGAAGAACTAACGGGGGTAAAGGCATTCGTAGAGGCACTCCGTATTCAAAATCACGAGCATTTGAACAAGCTTCATACGATAGCCGGACTCATCCAGCTGGAAAAGCGTGAACGAGCGCTTCAGTATGTTTTTGATATATCGGAGCAACAGGAGAATCTGACGAGATTCGTTACAAAAAATATTAAAAACGACAGTATTGCAGGTCTTCTCTTAAGCAAAGTAAGCAGGGGAAAAGAATTGAAAATCGACGTCTCGATCGACAGCCAGAGCCATTTGGAAGAACTTCCTTACCTGCTCAATGAACACGATTTTGTAATGATCCTCGGGAATCTCGTAGAAAATTCCATTCATGCCTTAAATGACTCAAATACTCCTGAACAACAAATTGATATCAGTATTGAACAAGACAATGAAATTTGTGCTGTCCTGGTCGAAGACAATGGCCCAGGAATCCCTGAACACCTGATGCCTTACATTTTTGACAAAGGAGTCACTACGAAAGGTGAAAAAGGACTGGGACTTGGTTTATTTTTAGTTAAAGAGATTATAGATAAGGGAAAAGGGGACATTAACCTATCTTCCTATCCAAATGGAGGGACGAGTTTTTACATCACGTTCCCAATGAACGGGAGGAGACAGTCATGAAAAGAAAAAAGATTTCTGTTGTTTTAATCGAAGACGATCCGATGGTGCAGGAAGTCAATAAAGCATTTATTGAAAAAGTCAGCGGTTTTGAAGTGACCGGCAGTGCTGCTAACGGAGTGGAGGGTGTAAAAAAAATTCAGGAACTACAGCCGGACCTTGTCATTCTTGATATCTTCATGCCCAAACAAGACGGTCTCGAAACACTTTATCAAATACGGAAAAATAAAGAGAAAGTAGATGTTATTATTATATCTGCAGCCAAGGATAGGGACACGATACAGACGATGCTTCAACAGGGTGCGATGGATTATATCATCAAACCGTTTAAGTTTGCTAGAATTAAGCAAGCTTTGGAAAGATATAAAGACTATTACACACAATTTTGTCCGGACGGTGAAATGTCTCAAAAAGAAGTGGATACTGTATTATCAGGTATACATAATGAACATCAAAATCAAGAACAAAAAGGGATTCCTAAAGGGTTGAATCAACTCACCCTGAAACAGATCATCACCTATCTACAAGAGCAATCGTATGGTAAATCTTCCGAAGAAGTAGCTGAAGGGGTCGGGATTGCCCGTGTGACAGCCAGAAGATATCTTGAGTATTTAGAAAAAAGAGGGGAAATCATACTGGATATGCAGTATGGAGGGGTGGGGAGACCGGTTAATCGATATCTCATGAAGAACTTCTAAGGTTATCTGGCTAACGAAAGACCAAAAAGACCAAAAAGGACAATATAACCTAAATATTCACTAAATTTTCAGAAAGCGTTATCATCAATTTCATGGATGATAACGCTTTCAGTATGTTATTAGCTAATAAAGGAGGAAGAACATGAAACCCCTGTTTAAGAATTTAACCTTCCAAGTCATTATTGCTATTATTCTCGGTATCACTTTGGGGCTGCTATGGCCTGAAGCCGGAAAGAACATGAAGCCATTGGGTGATACGTTCATTAACGCTGTTAAAATGGTCATTGCGCCTATTATTTTTCTCACCATTGTTCTAGGTATCGCCAAAATGGGGGATATGAAAAAAGTAGGTAAAGTTGGCGGTAAAGCCTTTATTTATTTTGAAGTCGTCACTACATTTGCTCTGATCATTGGTTTAATCGTTGTCAATGTCATTAAACCCGGAGCGGGGCTAGACTTTGACAAGCTGCAAAAAGGAGATGTTTCTCAATTTACTTCCGGCGGTGCAGAAGGAGGAATCAACTGGGTAGATTTCGTTACCCATATTGTACCCCAGAATATGGTCGACGCGTTCGCGAAAGGTGATATCCTTCAAGTCCTCTTTTTCTCTATCTTGTTTGGAGTCGGTTTAACGGCTCTGGGAGAAAAAGGGAAACCAGTGATTGATTTTTTTGATAAGCTTTTACAGATCTTTTTTAATGTCGTCGGTTATATCATGAAAGCTGCGCCGATAGGGGCCTTTGGAGCGATGGCTTTCACCATTGGAAACTTCGGACTTTCATCATTGCTGCCTTTAGGAAAGCTTATGATTTCCGTCTATATGACGATGATCTTATTCGTAGTCATCGTGTTGAACATCATCTGTAAAATGTATGGTTTCAGTTTATGGAAATACTTAAAGTACATTAAGGATGAAATTCTAATTGTACTTGGAACGAGTTCCTCCGAATCTGTCCTTCCCAGGATGATGAACAAGATGGAGCGTTTCGGCTGTTCCAAGTCAGTAGTCGGACTGGTGATCCCTACAGGCTACTCTTTTAATCTGGACGGTACTTCCATCTATCTTTCGATGGCCGTCGTATTCCTGGCTCAAGTTTTTAATATCGACTTAAGCCTTACACAGCAAATTACCATCATTGCCATCCTTATGTTAACGTCTAAAGGTGCAGCGGCTGTTACAGGCGGCGGTTTTATCGTACTTGCCTCAACACTTTCAGCCATGCAGGTTATCCCTGTAGAAGGACTGGCTTTACTGCTTGGGGTTGACCGCTTCATGAGTGAAGCCCGGGCGATCATCAATTTGATCGGAAACGGGATCGCAACTATCGTTGTATCAAAGAGTGAGAATGAATTTGATGAGAAAAAAAGTGAAGAAGCCTTTCTTGAACTTAAGTCCCAGGGAAGAACAGCATAAAAAAAGCGCCTCCTTGGCGCTTTTTTTTGATGAGTCTGTTCACTTTAACAGATCGATAGGTTTTAAGAGACGGGAAACCAGTTTAATGGTATTAAATCGGTTGTTAATTGTCCGCTGTGCCAGATCTGATTGAAGGGATCGGACTAACAGATCCATCTGGAGCCCATTTTTCATATGAGGCAGCACCGCTTAAATCCTGAGCGGCATAAACACCTGAGAGAACAAAGAGGAATCAGGCTTTTCTTTTGTTCTTTTAAAAAACAAGAGATTCCTTTAAAATAAAAAGGTACACAAAAGTAGGAGGCTGAATGATGATCCACCAATCATGGGAAGACAAAGCAACGATCAAAACGGTTACATGTATCCATACAAATGCAGCAAAGTATATGGTAGACCGAGTGCTGACCGAGGGAAAAACGTACGAAGTAAAGAACGAAACAGAAGAATTCTATTTTGTAGTTGATAACTCGGGCAGAGTCGCAGGATTTTATAAAGAGTACTTTCAAGAAAAACAATAAGCCTATAGGCTTGTTGTTTTTTTGTTTGGAGAATGAACATGGATGAGAAGAAGGGAAGCAAAGTGCCCCCCCATATGATTTGGATGCTTGCTGCTTCGGCTATAATGACAATAGGCAATGCAATACCTATTCAAATAAACAGTCCATCTGTAACAAATGAGCCAATTACTGTAAAAAGAAAGGATCGACAGGAATGACTAAAGCTGTATTTATTGACAGGGACGGTGTGATTAATGAAGTTATGTCGTCAAGAGTCAAACATGTTAATCATCCCAGCAATTTTTATTTTCTGAAGGGCGCTCTTGAAGGATTAAGAGAACTGACCGAAATGGGGTTTCATTTATTTGTTGTAACGAATCAAGGGGGAGTTGGGCTTGGATTCCTCCAGGAAAAAACGCTAAAGAAAATTCACGATAAAATGGTTTTAGAAGTGGAAAATGCAGGTGGTGTGATAAAAGATATCGCTTATTGCTGCCACAAGCCGAATGAAGGATGCTCCTGCAGAAAACCAAGCCCTGGAATGATATTGGACCTGGCAGACCGGTACGATATTGATCTCACTAAGAGTTATATGATCGGGGATCGTGAAACAGATATTGAAGCAGGAAGGAAAGCCGGTGTCACCACTATAAAAATTGGCGGGGAAATAGGAAAAGCTGATTTCATGGCAATCCATCTGCTAGAAGCAGCCGATCATATCCGATCTCGTGAAAAAAAGTAAAGAACGCTCATTTCTAGAGCGTTCTTTACTTTTACACAGACATCTACTTATGAACCAGCTGTCTTTTATTTTTTTGAATGACCGCTTTTATTGTAAAATAGGAAACTTCTTCCCCAAGTTCTTCCTTCAATGGTTTCAACTTTTCACTTCCAAGATGATCAATAGCGTTTAAGACCATAGCTTCTTGCTCAGCCGGGATAATTCTTTCCCAGTTTAGCGGTATTCCTTCCTCTGCACAACGGAGAAGATGGTTTTCTACTGTTTGCACCGAAAGATTCCGCGTTTTGGCGATATCAGGAATAGGCTGGTTTTCTTGAAAGAGTGCGTAAGTATCCAAATGGCTGTCCTTTTTTGGAGAATCTGATGAACTCTCCATTTCCGCTGCAGCAGTTGCTGAAGTAGTGAATTCCTTAAGTGTGTCCAGGAAAATCTGGCCATAACGGTCAAATTTCACTTTTCCGACGCCTTTAATCTCCAGCATTTCTTCTTCATTACCAGGAACTTTTTCGCTCATTTCCTTTAGGGCACTATCTGCAAAAACGACATATGGAGGTACGTTTTCCTGATCTGCCAGTTCCTTACGCAAGTTCCTCAGATGTTCAAAGAGCTCGTTATTTTCAGTAAAGCTGGTAATCGATTTTCGTTTCTCTTTTCGATAAACCTTTTCTTCTCCCTTTAACACAAACAGTGCTCTGGGTGCCAGCATAAGCACAGGGTACTGGCTATCGGATAACTGAAGGAGGCCTTCCGCTGTCAAATAATCAATAAGCTGCATAATTTCTTTTTGAGGCCGGTTTTTCATTAATCCATAGGTCGTTAGAGAGGTAAGCCCCAGCTCTTGGATTCGCTTTGTTTTCGATCCGTTCAGCACTTGTGCGACTGCTGTTTTTCCAAACCGCTGATTCATGCGTTTCACACAGGAGAAAACCATTTGCGCTTGAGTGGTAATGTCCGTTTGCTCACGCTGGTCGGTACAATTTCCGCATTTCCCGCAATCAGCTGATTCCTCATCTCCAAAATACTCGACAATAAAGCGCTGCAGGCATTGTTCAGTATGGCAATAGTCTGTCATAAACTGAAGCTTTTTGTATTCATTTCCTTTCCTTGCTTCATCCATGGTTCCTTGTTCAATTAAAAATTTCTGAAGCTGGACATCCCGTGCGGAGAAGAATAGAATACACTCACTTGGTTCGCCGTCTCTGCCCGCACGCCCCGCTTCCTGATAATAGGCTTCAAGATTGCGGGGAAGATTGTAATGAATGACATAGCGGACATTCGTTTTATTAATCCCCATTCCAAAAGCATTTGTAGCTACCATGATTGCCGTATCATCAAAAATAAATTGATTTTGTGATTCCCGTCTTTCCTCTTCGGATAGGCCGGCATGATATTTTGAAACAGTAAAACCATTTTTCTTTAAAAAACTATGAAGCTGATCGACTTCATTTCTAGTCGAAGCATATATAATTCCAGAATTTGAACTGTTTTTCTTTACATATCGAAGCAGATATTCACGTTTAACTTCATCTTTAATAATAGAAAACGTTAAATTATTCCGAGCAAAACCCGTAACAAAAGTGTTTTCTGGCTGAATGTCTAACAGCCGGCAGATATCTTTTGTTACTTCCTTGGTGGCTGTAGCCGTCAAGGCGACGATAACAGGCCGCGGATGAAGTGAAGCCAGCATATCTTTGATACGCAAATAACTTGGACGGAAGTCATGTCCCCATTGAGAAATACAATGAGCCTCATCGATGGCAATCATGGATATATTCATTTTTCCTATGAGACGTCTGAACGCCATGGACTCCAGCCGTTCAGGCGCAACATAAATCAACTGATAGGCACCGTTTGCCGCTTGTTGTATCCTGTCCTGAATGTCTTCGTCAGATAGTGAACTATTAATATATGTAGAAGGAATCCCAGCATTCTCAAGGGAATCGACCTGATCCTTCATCAACGAAATAAGGGGAGAGATAACCAGGGTCACTCCATTGAGCAGCATAGCAGGAACCTGATAGCAGATGGACTTTCCTCCCCCTGTAGGCATGATCCCCAATGTATTCTTATGCTGGAAGATGCTCTTGATCACTTGTTCTTGTCCTGGCCGAAATGAAGAATAGCCAAAATGTCTTTCTAAAATTTGTTGAGCTAAATTAAACATACAATCTCCTTCCTGAACAAAAGAAAGAATAGAAAAAAAGAATTTTACAAAGAGGCTAAATAAAACGGAACAATGCTTAATTATACATCAATCCTGAAAAACCTGCTGTAAATAACAAAAGAAAAACAGGGTTCTACTCTATGCTTTCTAAAATAACGATATCAATTACTTTCCACTAATGGATAAATTATTAAATGTAGTTTTTTGTTAGAAATAGATGAATAAAATAGTATTTTGTAATATTATTGTAATCTCCCTAAAATGATTTTGTTATAAATATTTTATATTATTAATTTATTGGTATCGCAAGAAAATTTTAGGGGGAAAGAGCAACTTGAAAAGATTACTTATGGGGTTGGGAATTGCAGGCATTTTAACTGCAAATCCTTTAGTGGGACAGGCAGCACTGGGAGATCATACGTTAAAATACGGAATGACTCATACAGAAGTAAAAGATTTGCAGCAAACGTTAAAAACGAAAGGTTACTTTACGTACAGCACGACTACAACCTATTTTGGTACATATACAGTGAATGCTGTGAAAAGCTTTCAAAAATCAAAAGGACTTACTGCTGACGGAGTTGCAGGGCCGGCCACCTTTAAGGCATTGGGAATCTTTCCGTCCTATAGCAAAACTCAACTTGTTTCCACTGCTAAAACTTACTTAGGTGTCCCTTATGTGTGGGGTGGTGCGACACCTTCAGGCTTTGACTGCAGTGGATATATCGACTATGTATTTAAAAAATCGGCGGGAATCACACTGCCAAGAACGGTTGCAGATATTTATAAAGTAGGTACAAAGGTTACTACTCTAAGCGCCGGAGATTTGGTTTTCTTTGAAACTTATCAGACCGGTGCTTCACATGTCGGTATCTATATTGGAAACAACCAGTTTATTTCCGCTACTTCATCAAACGGAGTCAGTATAGCTTCCATGAGTAATACATATTGGGCACCCCGGTATTTAGGGGCAAAACAAATATAAGGGAAAAGCCAGAACAGCGTTACTGTTGTTTTGGCTTTTTTTATTTATATAATTAATCAAAATCCACATGAAAATAGAAAAAAGAGGGAAATATAGGAAGAAACGAGGAGGGATCTTTTTAATCATGAAAAAGAGTAAACTGCCCGATTTTTCAGAATCCTACTGGAAAGAATCCTGCCAAGTACAGGGATATGAAACTTTATCAACCGATTTAGAAGCAGATGCAGTGGTTATAGGAGGAGGAATTACAGGAATCACAACTGCTTATCTTCTGTCGAAAGAAGGGCTGAGCGTAATCCTACTGGATGGAAGTAAAATATTAAATGGGACAACCGGCCATACAACCGCAAAAATAACGAGCCAGCATGGTATCATCTATGATGAGTTAATTCAGCATTTTGGAGTAGAACAAACGAAGCTCTATTATGAAGCAAACAACGGTGCTCTGAATTTTATCAGGTCCATGATCCAGGACCATCAGATTGACTGCGATTTTTCCGAAGAAGACGCAATCATCTATGCAGAATCGGAAACCTATCTCAAACAGGTTCAAAAGGAATATGATGCCTACCAAAAGCTGAACATCAGCAGTGAATACTCTGAGAGCATCGCGTTGGATCTGGCTGTGCGAGGAGCCGTTTCGATGAAAAACCAGGCACAATTTCATCCGGTTAAGTATCTTTCCGCACTCACACAGGAGATTACAAAGAACGGCGGCAAAATCTTTGAAAATACCACCGCAGTTGATGTTGAAACTGGAAATCGCCCTCGAGCCGTAACAAAAGACGGTTATAAAATTACCTGCAGACATGCTGTAATTGCTTCTCACTTTCCTTTTTTCGATGGAGCCGGGTTTTATTTTGCAAGGATGCACGCTGAACGTTCATATGCGATTGGTGTTACGACGGAAAGAGATTATCCAGGCGGGATGTATTTAAGTGCGGACAGTCCGACCCGTTCTTTAAGATACACGAATTACAATGGTGAGAAATTAATCATCGTTGGCGGTGAAAGCCATCAAACAGGACAGGGAATGTGCACAAGCAAGCACTATGAAGCCTTGGAAGCATTCAGTGAAAAGGTAGTAGGTATATCCGACATCGCTTATCGCTGGTCTGCACAGGACTTAATTACATTAGATAAAATCCCTTACATCGGTCCGATTACTGCCCCCCATGAAAATATCCTGGTTGCCACAGGATATCGCAAGTGGGGAATGACGAATGGAACGGCGGCAGGTTTGCTCATAAAAGATCTGATTTTAGAAAAGAAGAATCCGTATGCCGACGTCTTTTCACCATCAAGGTTCAAGGCTGATCCAAGCCTGAAAACATTGGTTGTAGAAAATGCTGATGTTGCCAAGCACCTGATCGAAGGCAAGCTGGAGATGCCGGATAAAACTCCAGGAGATCTATCACCGGATGAAGGGGCAGCAGTTACGTACAATGGCAAAAGAGCAGGAGCGTACAAAGATAAAGAGGGAAAGCTCTATGTACTCGATACCACCTGCACACATCTCGGATGCGAGGTGGAATGGAACAATGCCGAACGCTCGTGGGACTGCCCGTGCCATGGATCGCGCTTCTCGTTTGAGGGTGAGGTACTGGAAGGCCCGGCAACCGAACCGCTGGAAAAGCTGGATCAATAGACAAAGTAAAAAGTGGCTCCCTTTTTTCGGGAGTCACTTTTTTGCTGCGGCAATTAAAGCTTGAAATATGCTCATCATTCCAGGGGAAGCTGTCAGCTCTTCTGGATGCCACTGAACACCCAGGATAAAATGGTCTTTGTTTCTGCTTTTAATGGCTTCCACGATTCCATCCGGTGCAAATGCACAGGGTAGAAGAGGCGGAGCTGCAGATTTTACGGATTGATGATGGAAGCTGTTCACTTGAAGCGTAGGA
Source organism: Fictibacillus sp. FJAT-27399 (assembly GCF_001510655.1). Classification (GTDB taxonomy): domain Bacteria; phylum Bacillota; class Bacilli; order Bacillales; family Fictibacillaceae; genus Fictibacillus_C; species Fictibacillus_C marinisediminis. Next base: position 782,626 of record NZ_LMVC01000001.1, read on the forward strand.
GTTCCTGCAAGTTCGTGAAGGAACGAACTCTTCTTGATCGAAACTTCATGGGTGGGAATATTTCTTGGTGCCTGTTGCTTATGTTTAACCGGCTGTTCAGTTTCAGCAGGAATGTGTTGAATCAGTGTTCCTCCTAACGCAACATTGATAATGTTCATTCCGCGGCATATGCCTAAAAGCGGCTTTTTATTCTGTTCAGCTAACCTTACAGCTTGGATTTCAAATTCATCCTGCGTCCTGTTTACGATGCCAAGCTCCGGCGTTGGATGCTGCTGATAGAAGAAAGGATCTACATCATCTCCTCCAGGCAGTACAATCCCATCGCACTTCAAAATCATTTGTTCTGTTAACCCCTGGTTTACAGATGGAAGCAAGACGGGAAGACCCCCCGCTTGGATAATTGCGTCACTGTATTTACGGTGTAAAATAGAGCTCTGGTTTCCATTATGTTCAGCACTTGAAACTGTAATCATGATCATAGGCGAGACTTTTTTCATAGCATTAAATCCTTTCAGGCATTTTCTGTTTCTTTCCAGTATGCCCCATTTGATGATTACGTTTACAAATAAGAAGGCACGGTAAATTATTAGGATTAATTTTCTTAATATTCAAACAAAATAAAAGGAGGAAGTCTTTGAAAAAGAAAGCATCGGTTACGATCAGTCTCGTCCTCAGTTTTTTTCTTGTTATGGAGCCGAGCCTTGCAGTTGATCCATACTTCATTCACTCGAGTACGATATGGAACTGAAGGCAGCAGTTGAGGAGCCAAGAATATATACCAACAATACAAGCAATTATATGAAGGAAAAAGGGATTCCTGAGGCGGCTGTTGCGAAGCTCAATCAAATAGGTCATAAATTTGGCGCAGCAGGGGATGAAATCGGCAATGTTCAAAGTATTTTTATTGAGGACTCCAGCAGAAACGGAGCTGCAATCGGTATACTCCTTATCCATCACCCGTAGCAGATAAAAGACGCATGATTGATATCATGCGTCTTTCTTATCGTCTTGCTTATAGAATTGCATTCTCAAACTCTCTTAAATCTTCTATTTCTGCTACTTTAAACCCGCTGTGTTCAATCTTATGAATCAGCTGTTCCACTTCTTCTTTTGATACAGAGCGGTTAAGAGTAATAACGATCCGGCGCACGAATTGCTTGCCCGCATCCTGTGTGAAGACTCCTTCAATATTATATTCATCATTTATAGAAGAAAACAGCTTTTTCAATGATCCTTTCCCTTCTGTAGTGGAGACAGTGAGCGAATATCCACCTTTTTTTATGCCATAGGAATCTTCAAGAATATCCATCACCTTTGAATGGGTGACGATTCCCTGAAAAAAGCCGTTTTGATCAATAACAGCCATGAAAGGAAGGCGCCGGATAGAAAACAAAACTTTAAAATATGGCGTATCCTCATACACATAGCTTTCCTCATCCTGAATCAGCTTGCTCACTGGATCGGATGTAGAACCGGCTTCATCAATGATATAATCGGACGTTGTTTCTTTATAGATCAGCCCCCGAAACTTTTCCTCTTTTTCATCAAGAACGGGAATACAGCGGTATCCTGACTGAATGAGCTGTCTTCTGCTCTCGCTGATCGATGTATTCTCTGTGACGTATGTTACTTTCGTTTTTGGTATGTAATTTGATTTAATCTTCATTTTTGACCCCCTATGGATAGAATGCGTTTATCCTTACTAGTTTCGTCATTATTTGCACCATTCCCTTTTTCTATCGTTTGATATCCCGAAAATATTTTCAAAAAATTTCCTTTTTTACAAATTCATCCAAATGACCCAGGATAATATTACCTTTATTCTCCTTTGGTGTGTCGAATGATTCGTCCTTTTGTTGCAAGGAGTCACACTTTGGCATCCAGAAATAGGTAAGGCAGTTAACCAAAGGAGGATGTATCATGAAAAAACCAGCAAAAAAAGCCGTAACGATGACAACAGCTGCCTTGCTTGCAGCAAGTTTATTTACAGGGTCCGCTGCTGCAGCTGCTCAAGGGAAAGGAATCGTTTCTCCGCCGCATGTGATGAAAGGCGGCTATCATCCCATCCAAAAATACAGTCAGATGCCAAAAGCTCCTTTTCAGGACCTTGCGAAACAAGGAAGCAGATTAAATGTGATGGGTCCTTCAAAACCTAGCTACAAGATGAATGTGTTCTATGACACTTCGAAGCACCAAATTTCAGGAAAGCTCTCTGTAAAGTTTAAAAACAACTTGAAGAAAAACTTAAATGAACTTTATTTCAATCTTTGGGGCAACGCGGACATGTTTGCGGAAAATGGAGGAAGCATGGACGTCAGCAATGTGAAAGTGGATGGAAAACGTGCGGTATACAACGTTGATGGAACTGCGCTGCATATCCCTTCTGTAAAAATAAAAAAAGATAAATCAGCTTCTGTCAGCATGAACTTTACTGTAAAGGTTCCAGAACAGCAGGACCGCTTCGGCTGGTTCAAAAATACTGTATCACTAGGAAACTGGTTTCCGATTCTTGCAGTCTATGACAAAGAAGGCTGGAATGTGGATCCCTATTTCCATGCCGGTGAATCCTTTTATTCTTTAACAGGGGATTATGATGTAACCGTGACAACTGACAAAAAACAAGTCATTGCAGCCTCTGGAACGGAAGTTGGAAAACCGCAAAGCATCGGTAACCTTGCTGTACACCGCTACAAAGCCCATGATGTCAGAGATTTTGCCATGGAGATGGATCCTACCTACAAGATCAAAAAAGGGATGGTCAACAACGTAAAAATCAATGTCTACTATACAGCTGAACAAGCAGCCTATGCCGATTCAATGCTGCAATCCGGACTGAAGAGCATCGATCTGTTCAGTGATCATTTTGGGACTTATCCATGGCCTGAGCTTGATATTGTCGGAATGGAAGGCTGGTTCGGCGGTATGGAATACCCTCAGCTCGTTATGATCAGTATCGCAGGGCAACGTTCTCAAGAATGGGTAAAATCCGTGACTGCACATGAGATCGGCCATCAATGGTTTTACGGAATTATTGGGGATAACGAATATGATGAGCCTTGGCTGGATGAATCCTTTGCAACATTTTCGGCAGCTTTATATGACAATGAGTTAAATCAGCTGACCACACCAGCCGTACCAAATAAGAATTACCATCTTTCTTCTCCAGTCTCAACATTTACAGCGGACGGAGATTCAGGGATTAACGCTTACTATCAAATGATCTATGGCTACGGTTCCCGCACACTCAATGATCTCCGTCTAAAAGTAGGGGACAAAGCATTCTACTCTGCAATGAAAGCCTACTTTAAAGAGAAGAAGTTTGACGTGACGACGACAAAAGATTTCGTCACCATCATGGAAAGAGAAACCGGGAAAGATCTTGGAGAGTTCTTTAAAGATCACCGTGTTTATATTTCAGATCAAGAATAGAGTAACCTCATTGCAACTAGGGGCTGTCCAAGAAGTCTGTAAGCTGTTGATTTCCGTTCCAGGCTGCTCGCTTTCCGCGGGGCGTGCGGTGAGCCTTACCGGCGTGAACGCCTACTTTTTGGTGCAAGCACCGGCGGGAGTCTCACCTGTCACGCTAGTCCCGCAGGAGTCTCGCATCTTCCACTTCAATTAACTTTTCATTGAAGATTTTTCAAGCCAAAAAGGGGCTGCCTGAAGGTCAATTTTCGACTTTCTGGACGGCCCCCTTTTTTATAATTCCTATCTACTGAAAGCTCAAAAACAATGAAATTGGCCGTGTTATAATTGGAGGGAGATGTTAAACAGGGAGTTGATATTGTGGAAACCAGGAAACCGCTTAAAGAAGAAACGATGCAGCATTACTTAAATAAATACCCTTTATTGAGTAAAGCCTCTGACGGGGAAGAAGTGTTTTGGAGTAATCCAGGATATACCCCAGAGCATAGACCGGAAACTAAAGCGCTCACTTTAACAGATATTAAGGAAGCTGAAGAGAGGCTTCATCGGTTCGCTCCTTATCTATCAGTGGTTTTTCCTGAAACGAGGTCAACAAATGGGATTATTGAATCCCCATTGCTGGAAATACCTGATTTCCAAATGGCAATAACAGATATAGAAGATTTGAGTCATCCGGGCAAATGGCTTTTAAAATGCGACAGCCATCTTCCTATATCAGGTTCGATCAAAGCGAGAGGCGGCATCTACGAAGTATTGAAGCATGCTGAAGAATTGGCTCTTCAAAATCAGTTGATAACGAGGGACGAGAACTATGCAAAGTTTGTGGAAGAACCGTTTACACAGTTCTTTTCCCAATATTCCATTGCTGTAGGCTCTACCGGAAATTTAGGGATGAGCATAGGAATAATGAGTGCGAAATTAGGTTTCAACGTAACCGTCCACATGTCGAGTGATGCACAAGAATGGAAGAAAAACCTTTTAAGAAGCAAGAGAGTCGAAGTCATCGAATATCATGCGGATTACAGCTTAGCCGTTGAGGAGGGAAGGAAACAGGCCGAACTCGACGAGAGGTGTTATTTTATTGATGACGAGAATTCCACTACTCTTTTCTTAGGTTACTCTGTAGCTGCCTTGAGATTAAAAAAACAGCTCGAAGAACAAGGAATTCCTGTTGATCAAGATCATCCTTTATTTGTCTACCTCCCTTGCGGAGTAGGTGGGGGTCCAGGGGGAGTGGGGTACGGATTAAAAGTTTTGTTTAAGGAGAATGTCCACTGCTTTTTTGCTGAACCGGTACAATCTCCCTGCATGCTTATAGGAATGATGACAGGCCTTCATGAAGAGGTATCCGTATTTGACTTTGGATTAACCAATGATACAGCAGCTGATGGTTTGGCAGTCGGCCGTCCTTCCGGCTTTGTCGGGAAATTCATGGAACCGTATTTAAGCGGTATTTATACGATAACGGACGGAGAACTGTTCAGGCTTCTTCGACATATTTCCGACTCTGAGAAGCAATCTCTCGAGCCCTCCGCCTTAGCCGGTGCAGCTGGACCTTCCAGACTTTTAAAGACCACACAAGGCGCCGGTTATCTCAAGAAACATCACCTGGTGGAGAAAATGGAAAAAGCAACTCACATCATATGGGCAACTGGCGGCAGTATGGTGCCTGATGAAGTAATGGCAAACTACTATCAAATGGGCAGCAGAAGTTAGAGTTCATAAAAGACAGGGAAGGAAGAAATGGTTATCCTCTTTTTGAAAGAGTTTTATCTGTGCTTGCCTATCCATACAACCGTTTATGATGTCATCGTCACTCATAAGGTTTTCATGACCATAGTTCATAAAATCTTTTTAAATCATCTATTTTTGCTTTCAAGCTCTTATGTCGGATTGCATGTTCTCTATCTATTGATTTCAGGTATATTTTCAAAAAGAACAAACCAGCCAGCCCGCTAAGAGGCTGGCTTTTCCTTTATCTTCCGGAAATCGGTCTATTCAATTTTTTTACAATCCATTATTATAAGTATAAAAACGCTTACAGAAGGGGTTTCTATGGGATTGAAAAAAATAGGTCTTTCCATATTTATAGCCATCTTTTTTTTAAACGCGGGTTATATGCTGTTTTTCGGAAGGGAAACGTTTCAGGTAAAGCCCTCCGCTGCACAAACACCGAAATATCTTTATCATTTTGTCCTGATATCAGAGGAAATAGATAATGAATATTGGCGGCTTGTAGAAAAAGGAGCAAAAACAGAAGCAGATAAACATCATATTCACTTGGAGTATCTCGGGCCCAAGCAGGCAAACAATGAAGAACAGCTTACCTTAATCGATAAAGCCATCGCAGGCAAGGTCGATGGGATAATGACCCAGGGATTATCCAATGAAAAGTTTAACTACCTCGTTAATAAATCTGTACAAAAAGGAATCCCACTCCTAACCGTTGACACCGATGCTCCGGACAGTGAACGCCAGGTCTATGTAGGTTCTGACAATTACAGGGCCGGCAAGCTTGCAGGAGAAGAACTGGTGAAGAATACACAAGGTAAACAAAAAGTAGGAATTGTTACCGGCCGGCTTGATGCGTCCAATCAGAAGCTGCGGGTAAAAGGATTTGAAGACGTTCTTGCTAAACATAAAAGAATCCAGGTCGCCGGCATTGAAGAATCGAACATCACAAAAAGTGGTGCGCTGCAAGCTACCTATGAATTACTCAAGAACGATCCGGATATTACGGCCTTTTTTGGGACGAGTGCTTTGGATGGCATTGGCATCAGCCAGGTCACTTCACAATATCAAAGCAAGAACAAACCTTTTATTATTTCTTTTGATACCTTGCCCGAAACCATGACCCTTATCAGGACTGAACAAATTAATGCAACAGTCGGACAGTATCCCTATCAGATGGGCGAAAAGGCCGTCCGAACTCTTCTGTCGGTGAAAAAAGGAAAGCTGCCTCAACCGCTTCAATATACAAAAACGGATATCATCAAAAAAACGAAACCAGCTAAGCTGTGGAGGGCCTCAAGATGAAAACGATCCGCAGCAAGCTGTTGCTCTATTTTTTTGTCTTTGTCATTCTATTTAACGTAGTTTCCATCTCCATTTTTTTCAGCAGCCGATCCTTTTTGTTAGAGTATGATTCTCGATTTAAGCAATTTTTGCTCCTGAACGAAATCTCACAGACGTCTGACCAGCTGTACGATAAAGCAAATCAGTATGTGGTTGAACGAAACAAAAAAGTAATTACTGAGTTTCATAAATTACGATATAAACTAAACGAAAAGACAGGATTACTTCAAAAGGATCAGAAAGGGTTTGACAATATTCAGCTGCAAACCTATGTCCATATGGTCCAAACCTTAATACAAGAATGCGAGTTATCGATCGGATTTGCCATTCAGGATGATATCGATCAGTACTCACTGCATTTAAAGGAAGCGAGGAACACGTCTTCTTATCTTCAAGACACCACATTGTCACTGATCGATCTTGAACTGACGGATTACCAATCTTTTTATGCAGACCTCGAAAAGAGAAATGAATCATTCAAGTGGTTTACTTTGTTTTTATTTAATACGACTGTTCTTCTCGCCATCTTTTTTGCCCTGTGGTTCTCCAGAGGAATCAATAAACCTGTACAAATTTTATCGAAAGCCGCATCAGAAGTCTCCGCCGGAAAGCTTGATGGGAAGCCCGTACTGATCCAGTCCAACGATGAGCTGAAGCTGCTGGGTGAAACCTTCAATCTGATGCGCAAAAACATACGTCAGTACATCTCTGAGATTGAAGAAAAGTCCGAGCTCGATTCCCTGCTTAAAGAACTGGAGCTGAAGCATCTTCAAAATCAAGTCAATCCTCATTTTTTATTCAATACATTGAATACCATCTCAAGGATGGCCTTTTTTGAGCAGGCAGAGGAGACGTCAAAACTCATTCATTCTGTTTCCACGCTCCTTCGATACAGCCTGAATGATATTAATCAATCTGTCCTCTTGCGTGAAGAGGCAAAGGTAGTCATTGAGTATTTTCATATTCAGCAGACGCGGTTTTCCGACCGGATCGCGTTTCACACTAAAATTGATGAAGATTGTACGAACATCTTGGTTCCAAGACTGATTCTTCAACCTATTGTTGAGAATGCTTTTATCCATGGTGTCGAAAGTATGGAGGATGGGGGTGAGATTTTCTTGGCCATCTATACAGAAGGAGAAACAATCATAGCAGAAGTAAAGGATAATGGAGCAGGAATGCCTGCCGATGCATTATGGAAACAGACAGGTTCGGCTCATGTGGGCCATTCAACTGGCATTGGTCTGGAAAATGTCATGAGACGGATGGCGCTTTTCTATCAATCTGATAACCTTGTAAAGATCCATTCAACCCCTGGAAAAGGTACATCGGTTAAACTTATATTTCCCCAGAAGGAGGCGGCTTCAGTTGAAAGTAATCATAGCGGATGATGAAAGCCTGGAACGGAAAGCATTACGAAGAATAATTGAAGATCACTTTCCTGATATGACCATTGCAGGAGAAGCTTCCAATGGAAGATTAGCCGTTGAAATGGCCAGAAAACACAAACCTGATTTTATGCTGATGGATATTAAGATGCCCGGTTTAAACGGAATTGAAGCTATCCAAATCATAAAGAAACAAAACCCTTCCATGCAATTTATCATGGTTACTGCCTATGAATCTTTTCAATATGCAAAAGAAGCGATGAAGGAGGGGGTAAGAGAGTATTTGTTAAAGCCCAGTACAGCAGAAGAAACGGTCCATGCGATTCAAAGAGTGTGCCAATCCATTTCTGAAGAGCAAGATAAGCAAAGCCGCTATTCCGCTACAGCAGAGATTGTTTTAGAAAATATTCTGTTGAAGATTCTGCAATATGAGCATAACGATAAGGTTCTAGAGCAATTAGCTGTTTTATTTCCAAATATGCGGAATTCCTTTATTTCTGTCATTGAATGTGAAAAAAACATTCAATTAGAGCAAGTGATTTCTGTGCTTAATAAAAGATCACCATTTCCGTTTATTTCTCTTCCTTATGGAAATCAGCTCGTTCTGCTTTTTATGAGCCACAAGAGCAATCCAATAAATGATTCTTTGCAGCTGGCAAAGAGGCTTCAAGCTGAAGTCTTTGAAAAATTATGGATTGGAGTGGGAAAACCATATACGGATTTAAAAGAGATCAGGCACTCCTATGAGGAAGCCGCTAAGACTGTTCATTTTCTGAAAAAGCAAAACAGCGGGCATTTTGCTCATTTTTCCCAAGTTGACCCTGCAAAAGAAACTGGACTCGATGAGATCGTTGAGGCTATTTTCAGCAACGATTCTAATGGAGCGAAAAGTATGCTGGGAAAAGAACTGTCATCCATTCAATTAATGGATTTATACATTTTACTCAGGGAAAGACTGGTTCAGGAAGAAATAGACGTCAGTGATTTGTCCTACCCTGAAAATAGAAATGCTTGGGAGGAATTAATCAGAAATGCTTGCAGGATGATCAATGAAAACAAGGAAACGAATGATCCGATAAAACTGGCAAAGAAATATATCGATGAACACTTTCATGAAGCTGTATCTTTGGAGCAGGTAGCAGAAATGGCGGGCTTGAGCCCGACTTATTTTACTAAGCTATTTAAAGAAGAGACAGATGTTACGTTTATTGAATTTCTAACAGAAATCCGCCTCCGGAAAGCGATGAAACTGCTAAACCAAAATCAGTACAGCCTGAAACAAATTTGCTTTATGGTCGGTTATAAAGATCCGAATTATTTCAGCCGTGTGTTTAAAAAGCATTTTCTGCTTTCGCCTAAACAATATGTCAGACAAAAAGCAGAGGACGCCAAATCATAAAAAAGTGAAGATAATGATAAAAAAGTACAGAAAATTGGCAAACAAGAACCTGCCAATCCTTTTTATACTAGTGATGTAAGCGGTAACAACGTAAATGAAGGGGGAGGTTCACTTGAAAAAGAAAGTATGGATTTATGCTGTACTGGCTTTTAGTTTGATTCTGTCAGCATGCAGCCAATCCAGCTCGGGACAGAGTGATCAGAAAAAAAGCTCTGGCAAGCTGGAGATTTTCAGCTGGTGGACAGGTGCCGGTGAAGAGGACGGATTAAAAGCTCTTATCAAGCTATTTAAAGAAAAAAATCCTGATATCCCAATCGAGAATGCGGCTGTAGCCGGAGGAGCAGGCACGAATGCCAAGGCAGTACTGGCAAGCCGTATGCAGGGGAATGATCCTCCTGCTACTTTCCAGGTACATGGCGGTTCTGAACTGAACGACGGCTGGGTGGCTGCAGGCAAGATGGAGCCTTTGAATGATCTGTATGACAAAGAAGGATGGAATGACAAGTTTCCTAAGCAGCTGATTGACATGGTCAGCAAAGACGGGAAAATTTACTCTGTTCCAGTAGATATCCACCGCGGAAACGTTCTCTGGTACAACAAGAAAATTTTCACGGATAACAATCTTGAAGCTCCAAAAACGTTTGATGGATTTTTCAAGGTTGCTGACCAATTAAAGAAAAAAGGAATCACACCTCTTGCCCTTGGGGATAAAGAGCCGTGGACAGCCACCATGATTTTTGAAAACGTCCTTCTCGGAACGCTGGGAAATGAAGACTATCAGAAATTGTGGAAAGGCGAAATGAAGTTTGATGACCCAAAAGTGAAGAAGGCTGCTGAAACGTATAAAAAAATGCTTTCTTATATTAATTCTGACCATAGTTCAAGAAACTGGCAGGATGCTTCTCAAATGGTCGCCAAGGGCGATGCAGCGATGAACATCATGGGAGACTGGGCCAAAGGCTATTTCGTGAATGATCTTAAGCTTAAAGTGAACGAAGACTTCGGATGGGTGCCGACACCAGGCACAGAAAATCAGTTTATGATCATCACAGATACGTTCGGACTTCCTAAAGGTGTGAAGAATGCAAAGGATGTCAAGCAGTTCTTATCTGTTTTAGGCTCAGTTGATGGCCAGGATGCTTTTAATCCATTAAAAGGGTCTATACCAGCTAGAACTGACGCGGATGTTTCCAAGTATGATGAATACGGAAAACAGACGATTAAGGAATTTAAAGAGGCACAGCTGGCTGCTAGCCTTGCACATGGTTCAGCCGCTCCTGAAGGATTTGTAACAAAAGCTAATCAGGCGGTCAATATTTTTGTAACCCAAAAGAATGTGAACCAGCTGATCGATTCATTAACACAAGCGAGCAGTGAACTGAAAAAGTAAGGATTGAGAGAAAAGAGGAGGAGGACATCTCTTCCTCTTTTCTTAATACCAACAAAGATTAAGGAGGAACGGTTGGATGGAACCCAAAATATTGCCTTCTCTTCAATCAGGCACTTCATTAGCCGTTTCAGCAAAGAAACGGAAAAAACGAAATGTAGATCAGCTTTTGTCTTTTGTTTTTATTCTCCCTTCCATTTTGGCAGTAGGTGTGTTTGTCTATGGATTCATCGCCTGGTCCGGGTATGTTTCATTATCCAACTGGAACTCTCTTGTTCCAGACATGTCTTTTGCTGGGTTTAAGAATTATGTTTTCCTGTTTAAGGATTTCCGGTTTCAGGCTGATTTAAGGAATACACTGTTCTTCACGGTGTTCTTTATTCTTGCTGTTCTTGTGATGGGATTGTTGCTCGCTGTATTCCTTGATCAAAAGATCCGCGGGGAAGGGCTCTTCAGAAATATTTTCTTTTTCCCTATGGCCCTTTCTTTTGTTGTTACAGGCGTCATCTGGCAGTGGCTGCTGAATCCGGCAACAGGGGTCAATCTCTTTTTGAAGAAATTAGGTCTGGATTCCCTTTGGTATACTTCAGTAAAAATTATTCCTGGAGTGGAATGGGGGAAAATTCAGTTTGGTGTTCCTGTTGCGGTGATCGCAGTCGTCATCGCCGCTGCATGGCAGATGACCGGGTTTTCAGTGGCAATGTATTTAGCAGGATTGAGAGCCATCCCGGAAGAAATCAGAGAGGCTGCCCGAATGGATGGTGCTTCCGAATTTCAGATCTACCGTAAAATCATTTTCCCAATCGTTGCTCCGGTAACCGTGAGTGTTGTCATCATAATGGCCCATATATCGTTAAAGATCTTTGATTTGATCTATGCCATGACAGGGCCAGGAGCCAATTTTGTCACAGATGTTCCCGGCGTCTATATGTTTGAGACCACATTCAGGGGCAACTATTATGCAAACGGTGCTGCCATTTCCATCATCATGCTTGTAACCGTTGCCGTCTTTATCGTACCTTACCTTATTTCAAGCAGAAAGGGGGAATCGTGATGGCAGTACGCTCTGTTTATCGTACCCTGCTTTACGTTTTGCTGATCATCTTAAGTTTTTTCTATCTTATGCCTGTCTATGTCATGCTGATTACGAGCCTGAAACCGCTTGACCAGATTACACTGTCACAAATGTGGGAACTCCCGCATTCACTTGATTTCAGCAGTTATCAGCAGGCGTTCGAGAGACTCTCCCCCAATTTTATGAACAGTATTTATCTGGTGATTCCTGCGACACTTTTGTCCGCTTTATTAGGTTCGTTAAATGGATACGTGCTTTCTAAGTGGAAATTTAAAGGAGCCGACTGGATTTTCACCGCTATTTTGTTCGGTATGTTTATCCCTTATCAGAGCATTTTGATCCCTCTCATTCAATTTTTGCGTGAAGTAGGCCTTTATAACAGCATACCGGGTCTGATCTTTGTTCATGTAGTATACGGAATTCCGATTACTACTCTAATGTTCAGAAATTTTTACGCCAGCATACCTGAGGAAATGATGGAATCAGCAAAGATTGATGGAGCTGGCATCTTTAAAATCTATCAGCATATCATCGTACCGCTCTCTATTACCGGGTTTGTTGTTGTAGGAATCTGGCAGTTCACAAACATATGGAATGAATTTTTATTTGCTGTAACGATTACAACTTCGTCGCAGCAGCCGATCATGGTAGCACTCCAAAATCTTTCAGGAAGTCAGATTGTACAATGGAATGTTCAAATGGCCGGTGCTTTATTGGCCGCTTTGCCTACTCTTCTCGTCTATATTTTCCTTGGTAAATTTTTTGTAAAAGGCCTTTTGGCAGGTTCTGTCAAAGGATAATAGTGAAGAACAGTCTGATTCGAGCAAGAGCAGGCTGTTTTTTTATGCAAATCTTTTTATAATATTCTTACTTTTATATATACTGGCTATAAGAACGTTTAAGGAGGACTATCATGAATCAGAAACGATCGGAAGAGAACATTCACAAAACGTTTAAAAAGGAAATTTTTGAGTTCTTCGAAAATGAACCGTATGCAAAGTTTTTAGGCATCAAATTATTGGAACTAGGAGAAGGGACAGCAACAGCAGAGATTGAAGTTGAAGCTCACATGTTAAATTCCCACGGCACCGCTCATGGAGCCGTGATTTTTGCATTGGCTGATTTTGTGTTTGCTGCCGCATGCAATTCCTATGGGAAGACTTCAGTCGGACTTTCCACCACGGTGAATTTTATGGCAGCAGGCAGAGCAAGCGCTAAACTGAAAGCGGTTGCTTCTGAAGAAAAGAAAAACAACAGAACCGCCTGGTATAACATCAGAGTTGAAAGTGAAGGAGAATTAATTGCTGTAATGGAAGCTCTTGCCTATAGAAAAAGCGGATATTTTGTTCCAGTGGAAGAGATGGAAAAGCCAATACCAGAATCCTTATAAAAATCGGTTATCATTCTATGAAAGAAGGGAATGTACCACCGACAGATGAACCTTTAAAAATCACTGTTCAGTTATGAGGAGGTAAAGTGTGAAAACGCAGGCAACAGAAATGAACAAAATGCTGAAGAGCTATCAGACGGTTCGATCTTTCAGTGAAATGCTGGTGCAGCCGCTGAATCTGGAGGATTTTATCATTCAATCCATGGAAGATACCAGTCCTCCTAAATGGCATCTGGCCCATACAACTTGGTTTTATGAAAAGTTTATTTTAAAAGAATTCGCCGAGGATTACCGGGGGTTTAATGACCAGTTCGATTATTTGTTTAACTCTTATTATGAAACAGTGGGCCCTTTTCATCCCAGAATTCAGAGAGGTCTGATCACTCGTCCTTCGGTTGAGGAAGTGTTTGAATACCGCAGTTATGTTGACGTACATATGGCTGATCTTCTGGAATCCGGCATTTCTGAAGAAAAGAAGAAAGAGCTGCTGCAGGTTCTTGAGATCGGATTACATCATGAACAGCAGCATCAGGAACTGCTCTTGACAGATATAAAGTACAATTTATCTCAGAACCCTTTTTTGCCGGCCTATCAAGAACAAAAGGAGAGAAATAAACCTTCTGCCGGTGCTGCAACTTATGTTGAACTAAAAAGCGGGCTCTTTGAAATCGGGAACAATGGTGAAATGTTTTGCTTTGATAATGAAACACCTCTTCACAAAGTATGGCTCGAACCATACAAATTGGCCACACATCTTGTTACCAATGGAGAATACTTGGCATTCATTGAGGATGGAGGATACAAAAAACCGCAGTTTTGGCTCTCCGACGGATGGAGTGTGGTATGTAAAAATCAATGGGAGTCGCCATTGTATTGGTTTAAGAGGGATGATGAATGGCATGTATATACCCTTGGTGGAGAGAAGAAGCTAGATCACGATGAACCTGTATGCCACGTCAGCTTTTATGAAGCGGACGCTTATGCAAGGTGGGCAGGTAAACGTCTTCCTACAGAACAGGAATGGGAACATGCACTGGCAGGGAAAAAAGTGGAGGGGAACTTTGCAGAAAGTGGAAACTATCATCCGGTTTCTTCCGGTTTACATGAAGATGGTCCCTTATATCAGACTTTCGGCGATGTGTGGGAGTGGACGAAGAGCCCTTACGTTTCTTATCCTGGGAACAAACCTTATGAGGGAGCTCTCGGAGAGTACAACGCAAAATTCATGTGTAACCAGATGGTGCTGAGAGGCGGATCCTGTGCCACCTCATCCTCACACTTCCGACCGACTTACCGGAACTTCTTTCAGCCGGAGAAAAGGTGGCAGTTCAGCGGCATTCGTTTGGCTGAAGACGGAAAGAGAACATAAGCTGATCTTCTGCGTTGTTGGCCATCGGCAGTGCTCTGCAACAGCGGTGCACGTCACATTGTTTTCTTCCATGATTGTTCCCCTCCATACGTTCTATTTTACTTCTATGCTTTGCCTTAATTTGGGTTAAACTAAACATCATGTTCAGGTTTCAGCTTTGGCGGCGCAGTGAAAGTAAGAAAAACAATATTCTTTTCGCAAAAGATCGGGGGAGAGTATGGAAAAATCATATGATTGCATCATAATTGGCGGCGGAATTGCAGGATTACAGGCAGGTATTCAGCTAGGACGTTATAAACACAAAACACTTATACTGGATTCCAATAATGGAAGATCCAACTTGTGCAAAAATTACCGGAATATACTGGGTTGGCCTGAAGGGGTAAGCGGAGAAACGTTAAGGCAAAGTGGAAAGAAGCAGGCTGAAAGGGTTGGTGTCATATTTAAGGAGCAAAAAGCCTCCAAGTTGAATAAAAGTGATAACATCTTTACCATAACCACTGATCAGCAGGAATTCCTGCAGACCCGAACCGTATTGATTGCCACTGGCGTCATGGACAGGCTCCCTGCAGGAATCGAAAATTTGAAAAAATGTCTGGGTGAAACCATGTTTATCTGCCCTGACTGTGACGGCTATGAAGTTGAAGATAAAAAACTGATAGTTATTGGTTCAGGACAGGCTGGAGCTGGAATGGCCATCACGCTGAATTATTGGACGAAAGACATCACATATATTAACCATGAGCAAAAAGAATTGGATGAATCAACGCTTCAGGATTTAAAGGACTTAGGCATTCTGCACATCTCGAAACCCATACTGGAAATTATCGTGAAGGACGAGTCAATATTTGAAGGAGTCCTATTTAAAGATGGTGAAAAAATAATGGGTGAGCGTGGTTTTGTTGCCTTTGGAGGAAACAGGGTACATTCAGAACTTGCAGAGAAGCTGGGGGTTCAACTTGAGAAAAAACACATCGTTGTTAATGCAAGAACGAAAGAAACCAATATCGAAAATGTATGGGCGGCCGGAGATGTAGTCGCTCACTCCGAGCAGGTTGCCATAGCCATGGGAGATGGCGTTCAGGCAGCGATTTGGATTCATAAAAGACTTCGTTCTTTAGAGCCTTAGAAAGGGAGGAACACAGAACGGATGAAAGCATTCAATGAAAGAATTGATAGATTGAACACCCACTCCGTCAAATGGGATCATACGAAAGCGATATTTGGAAAAGAAGATCTACTGCCGATGTGGGTGGCAGATATGGATTTTAAAGCTCCGCAGCCAGTCATCGATGCCATGAAACAAAGAATTGACCATGGTATTTTCGGATATTCTATGGCCACGGAAGATACAAAGCAAATCGTCATAAACTGGTTGAAGAAAAGGCATAACTGGGACATTCAAAGTGATTGGATCGTCTTTACCCCAGGTGTTGTTCCTGCTCTTTCTGCAGCGATCCATACCTATACCGACCAAAATGATGGGGTGATGATCCAGAGCCCGGTTTATTACCCGTTTGGTGACATGGTGAAAAAGAACAATAGAAAACTTTTCAGGAATTCTTTGCGCTATAACGGTGAAACCTATGAAATGGACTTTGAAGACCTTGAGTTACAGTTCCGGACGAATAATATTAAATTGATGCTCCTTTGCAACCCTCACAATCCTGTGGGCAGAGTATGGACCAAAGAGGAACTGGGAAAATTGGCAAAACTCTGCATTCAATATGACGTATTGGTGTTTTCAGATGACATTCATTTTGATCTGATCTATAAGAAGTACAGGCATACGATCTTGTCCTCTTTGTCCCCTGAAATTGAGGACAGGACGATCACAGGAATTGCTCCAAGCAAGACGTTTAATCTTGCAGGACTTCAATTTTCTACAATTATTATTCCGAATAAAACACTAAGGGACAAATTTAGTGATTATTTAGCAACAATTGGTTTTTTTTCACCAGGATCATTGGGGATCATTGCTGCGGAAGCTGCTTATCAGCATGGGGAAGAATGGCTTGAGGGCTTAATGGAATACCTGGAAAGCAACCTGGACTACTTGAAAAATTTTATAAAAGAGAAGCTTCCCCAAATTAAAGTGATCGAACCCGAAGGAACCTACTTAGTTTGGCTGGACTGCTCCAATCTAAACATGGATCATAAAAAGTTGGAGAGCTTTATGCAAGATAAAGCAAAATTGGCATTTGATGAAGGTTATATCTTCGGGAAAGAAGGAGAAGGCTTTGAACGAATCAATATTGCCTGTCCTCTTGAAACCTTGAAAGAAGGATTAACAAGATTAGAGAAAGCGATAAATAAACAAAATGTTATTTGATGAAACCGCCCTGAATCTGATTCAGGGTTTTTTAAATTGGAAAGCTCTGTTAGTCCATGAAGTTTTTTGGTGGGGTATGATTGAAGATCCGTCATATCATAGTCAGCTATCACCCCTTCCTATTGGAGTAAAAGACTTGAGGGCCTCTTTTAAGCATCAGTATGCGAGGCCCTTTAAGATTGAAAATCAACAATATGCTTTAAAAAAGCCAATTGGAAAGAATTACTGTGCTAAATCAGTTGAAAACTTAAGGAATCCTTAGTAAAATGGCAAACTGTGTGAAGTGAATCGACCAAAGAGAAAGGGGGAAGTCAGGATGCATAACGTAATGGAAAGAGAAACAGCTTCGGTTGAACAAGCGCGGAACAGTCTGGAATTTCAAGTGCTTCGAATGCAGAATGATTTAAAAAAAATAGCTAAAAAGTGGGATGTCCTTGGGGTCGAACTGACAAAAGATGACCATCTGACCATCGTGTACAAATTGGAAAATAAACATCAGTGTAAAATTATGCTGAATGACTGCTCCACTTCTTTTCAAGGAATTTGGGATTTTTCCATTGATGCCATTTATGACAGCAATGATAGTATCTTTATCGGAGACATTAGGGGACCCGCCAACATGGGTTATGGCTCAATTTGTATACGATATTTGAAGGAACTGGCGAAGGACCAAAACATCCCTTATATAAAAGGGGACATTGCTCCAAGAGACTGGGACCACGTAAACCGGCTAGTCCATTTTTATGAAAAGCACCATTTTTCAGTTCAATTGGATAACGAAAGCAAATCTGGCAGTATCGTTTGGAATGGCTAAAATGATTATTTCCTTTGAAAGTTAGAAAGCAACGTTTATAAACCTCCCGCCCGGGTATGTA
This sequence comes from Fictibacillus sp. FJAT-27399, assembly GCF_001510655.1. Taxonomy (GTDB): domain Bacteria; phylum Bacillota; class Bacilli; order Bacillales; family Fictibacillaceae; genus Fictibacillus_C; species Fictibacillus_C marinisediminis. Next base: position 800,342 of record NZ_LMVC01000001.1, read on the forward strand.
AACACCCAAAAGCTTTAAAAGGAGGAATCTTTATGGGCAAGAATGTCCTGGGCGTTTTTAATTATGATGAGGAAGCAGTCATTGCTGTACAGCAGTTGAAGTCAGACGGTTATCCTATTGATGAAATCTCATTTGTCATCAACCATGATGGATTCAAAGATACTCTCGAAAAGAGGACGGGAGCTGCGGTTGATATCATTAATCAAGAAGAAACAATATTCCAAAAAATTAAAAATATTTTCTCGAATGATCCGTATACAAATAACTTCGAAGAAAAACTGGCTGGGCTAGGCCTCCCGGAAAACAAAGCCATAACCTATGCATCTGAACTAGAAGCAGGGAAGATATTAATGCTGGCAGGCTCAGATTATCAACTTGATGCGAGGGGCGAAAAGACTCTAGCAGAGTCCGAGACCTTTGGGCATGACAAAACACCTCATTCATAGCGAAACAGAAACCAGTTCCATACCTGCGAGGAACTGGTTTCATTTGAATGTAAATATTTGTGCTATATGTTATATTATGTTTATAAGTTTGTTAACAATATATTATACAGGCATCCAGCGAGGAAGAAATTTAGTTCCTCGCTCTTTTACTATCCAGACTGCTATCGCTAAGTTTTCCTTAGGGGGAGGACTAGGAGGTGCAAGATGATTAACGAATATCAATCAAAGATCAAGTACATGCCCATTCCATACTTTGAAACTGATAAAGAAATGAATATCTTGGCTCAATCCGACAAATCAGTCGAGACTTTTTGTAATAAAGGAAATTTTTCAGATATTGTTGATCTCGAAAGCCGTGAGAATGCTTTGATATTTCTTGTTTCTAAAAAACGGCAGCAAGAAATCGAGCTGGTTCTTCAGACGGCTCATTCACCTTATTCATTGTTCAGCTGTTCCATTCACTGGAATGAAGGGATCGGTTACCTTGTTTGTATTGAACAAACGGACAAACTAAAGAATCTTGAATCTAAAATTGAAAAGCAGTGCAAGCGGCTGGCTGAAACCAATTTTGAACTGCTTGTACAGAAAGAGCAGCTTGAACAATCTTTAAAACGGATATTAGAGCTTTCTGCACATTTTATTAAGTTATCTGAATCTGTAGGACTAGTTCCGCTTACTGGCGAGCTCAATCCGGAATTGATTCGAGAAAACCATTTAACCCTAACCATATTGCACACGATGGAAAATTTACTATGGTATTTTTTGATTTCAGCAGTGTCGGTAAACTTACCAGTGAAGGCATTGAATCATTTTCACAGCTCATACACAGTCTGAATCTTGTAGGCGTAATCTGTTATGTGATCGGCCTGAAACCAAAACATGCCGTATATTTAAAAAATAAAGGCCTTAATAAAAAAACGTATTTCATGCGGAACCTGGATGAAATCATTCAAGTTGATCTGGAGTACAATCCTCAAAAGAATTCAATCATGCTGCATTAAAGCCTATAGGGAGGTTTTTTCAAAATGAGTATACCCATCCTAAAAGTCAATGATTCATTGCTTGTCTCCATTCAGGAAGATTTGGACGATCAGTCAGCAATACAGCTTCAGGAAGATATTCTAAAAAAGATTCAATCTACCAATGCTAGAGGTATTGTAATGGATCTCTCTTTGGTCAATCTGGTGGATTCCTTTATTGCCAAAATACTAGTTGATATTGTCAACATGTCAGATCTGATGGGAGCCAGGGTCATTGTAACGGGTGTTCAGCCTCTGGTTGCCATTACACTGAATGAGATGGGAATTTCCATGAAAAATATATCAACCGCCATTGATGTAGAAAAAGGTTTAGAATCATTAAAAGAACATAACGGAAGACTCCAAAAATAAAAACATAAATCCTAGTTTGAAAAGGGGCTGTCCTGAAAGTCGAAAATTGACCTTCAGCAGCTCCTTTTTGGCTTGAAATCTTCAATGAAAAGTTGATTGAAGTGGAAGGTGCGAGACTCCTCGAAAATGAACTTCACATTTTCTTCGTGCGATAAAAAGCTGCCGGAGCCTTCCTTGTCCTGCGGGACTAGCGTGACAGGTGAGACTCCCGCCGGTGCTTGCACCAAGAGGTTCACCGCACGCCCCGCGGAAAGCGAGCAGCCTGGAACGGAAATCAACAGCTTACAGACTTCTTGGACAGCCCCTTTTTTTAGTAAAAGTTTAAAAATTCACGGTAAGGGTAGTGAGGAAATGAAAAGTTTATAACAATTTAAGAGGAAAGCAGTGGTGAGCGATATTGTCAGATTCAATACATGTGAAAATTAACGGCATTCAAAAAACAACCCAATCAGATCAAACCGTTCTACAGCTTCTTTCAGAACATGACATTGACGTCCCCAGTGTCTGTTACCACCCTAGTCTCGGACCGATTGAAACCTGTGATACTTGTATTGTCAGTGTGAACGGAGAGCTTGTAAGATCTTGTTCAACTTCTTTAAAAAATAGAGATGTAATTGAAACAGCATCAGAAGAAGTCAGGAAAGCACAAGTCATCGGCATGGACCGGATATTACATAACCATGAATTATACTGTACGGTATGTGATTACAATAACGGCGGATGTGAAGTACACAATACGGTAAAAGAAATGAAAGTCAACCATCAGAGCATCCCGTTTGAGCATAAACCGTATGATGCGGATCAGTCTCATCCGTATTACCGGTATGATCCTGACCAATGTATTCTATGCGGACGCTGTGTGGAAGCTTGCCAGGATGTTCAGGTCACCGAAACACTGACAATCGACTGGGAAAGGGATCGCCCTCGTGTGATCTGGGACAATGATGTACCGATTAATGAATCATCATGTGTATCCTGCGGCCATTGTTCCACCGTTTGTCCTTGCAACGCCATGATGGAAAAGGGGATGGAAGGAGAGGCCGGCTACATGACCGGGATTGACCGTAAAACCCTTCGTCCCATGATTGAAATTACAAAAAGTGTAGAAACGGGTTATGGATCCATTTTGGCCATTTCAGATATGGAATCTGCGATGCGTGAGGAACGGATCAAAAAAACAAAAACCGTATGTACGTATTGCGGTGTCGGGTGCAGCTTCGACATCTGGACAAAAGGCAGAGAGATAATCAAAGTTGAACCTCAGGCAGAAGCTCCGGCAAATGGGATATCCACATGTGTTAAGGGGAAATTCGGATGGGAGTTTGTCAACAGTGAAGAAAGATTGACTAAACCTTTGATCAGAGAAGCTGACGGATTCCGGGAAGCCGAATGGGATGAAGCGATTAGCCTGATCTCGGAAAAGTTTTCTGAAATCAAGAAAGACCATGGAGCAGACGCGCTAGGTTTTATCAGTTCTTCCAAATGCACAAACGAAGAGGCCTATTTGATGCAAAAACTAGGGAGAGCTGTCATCGGCACTAACAATATTGACAATTGCTCAAGGTATTGCCAGACACCTGCCACCCTAGGTCTGTTTCGAACAGTAGGACATGGCGGAGATTCGGGCGGTATTAAAGATATTGAGATGTCTGAACTGGTCATTGGTATAGGTACAAATACTTCTGAATCGCATCCTGTACTCTCCACAAGAATTAAACGTTCACATAAGCTGAACGGACAAAAGCTGATTGTAGCTGATTTAAGAAAACATGAGATGGCAGAACGCTCAGATTTGTTTGTCCAGCCAGCACCAGGGACTGACCTTATCTGGCTGTCAGCAGTGTCCAAATATATTCTTGATATGGGCTGGGCCGATAATGACTTTATTCAAAACAGGGTGAACGGATTAGAAAACTATGTTGAAAGTCTTGCTCCATTTACATTGGACTATGCTGAAAAGCTGACTGGTATGCCGAAAGAACAAATCATAAAAATTGCTGAAATGATTCATGAAGCGAATTCTGTTTGTGTATTGTGGGCCATGGGGGTCACACAGCACAGCGCAGGAAGCGATACGAGTACAGCCATTTCAAACCTTATGCTCATTACAGGCAATTATGGCAAGCCTGGGGCAGGTACGTACCCACTTAGAGGGCATAACAATGTACAGGGAGCAAGTGACTTTGGAAGCATGCCGAACAGACTTCCGGGCTATCAGCATATTGAAGAGGAGCAGGTGCGGAAAAATTTTGAACAGGCCTGGGGCGTGAAGCTGCCGGAAAAAATCGGCTTAAATAATCATGAAATGGTTGCTGGCATCCATGATGGTACACTCAAAGCCATGTATTTAAAAGGTGAAGATATGGGAATCGTTGATTCTAATATCAACCATGTACATGCAGCATTCGAAAAGCTTGAGTTTTTCGTTGTACAGGATATTTTCCTTTCCAGGACAGCAGAATTTGCTGATGTTGTTCTTCCTGCAAGCCCCAGCCTTGAAAAAGAAGGCACCTTTACAAACACTGAACGAAGAATTCAACGTTTATATCAGGTGTTGGAGCCTTTAGGTGATTCCAAACCTGATTGGAAGATCATTCAACATATAGCAAATTCACTGGGTGCAAACTGGAAGTATGAACATCCTAGCGATATTATGGAGGAAGCTGCTCCTCTTGCACCTTTATTTGCAGGAGTAACTTATGAACGCCTTGAAGGGTATAAAAGCTTGCAGTGGCCAGTGGCAGTGGACGGAAAGGACACGCCTCTATTATTTACAGAGGACTTTCCATTTCCTGACGGGAAAGCCAACCTTTTTCCATTAGAATGGACAAAACCAGTCCATTTTGGAAAAGAATATGATATCCATGTAAACAATGGCCGTCTGCTTGAACACTTCCATGAAGGGAATATGACATATAAAGCAAAAGGAATCGCCTCAAAAACACCAAATGTTTTCCTGGAGGTTTCTCCCGAGCTTGCGGAGGAACGCGGACTGAAGAATGGTTTTCTTGTCCGCCTTACTTCACCTTATGGAAATGTTAAAGTGAGATGCCATATTACCGATCGGGTGAAAGGGAAAGAAGTTTACCTTCCGCTGAATGATAACGGAGACGCAGCGATCAACCTTCTGACAAGCAGTTATGCTGATAAAGATACCGATACACCAGCTTATAAGGAAGCCATGGCTAAGCTGGAAGTCCTGAATACTGAAGGAGTCGACCCTATCCCAAGAATCAACCATCGGAACGGAAACCCACAGCCGCAGATTGGTGTAAATGTGCAAAAGAAATGGGCAAGAAAAGATTACGTTTTTCCTGGTGACCTTGTAAAAAAGGAGATGAAGCAGGATGGCTAAAGCAACGAAAATCATAAAGAGGCTGGAAGTTACAGAGGAAGAGCAGCGAACCAGAGACTTAAAAGAAGTAGAAGATGCTTTGATTAAAAACAAAGATGCACTTCTGGAATCACTCAGTGTTATCAATCATATGCATGAAAAAGGAATCATCTCTCTGTTAAACGGGCTGTTCGGACAAGGAGACAAAGTACTTGAGATTTTGGTTAAGACTGCTGATACGCCAGAGACCTCGAACACTCTTAAAAACCTTCTTTTGATGATGGGTGTATTGGGCACTCTCGATGTAAAACAGCTTGAACCCCTTTTATTGAAAGTCAACGCAGGGGCAGCCAAAGTAGCCGAACACAAAGATACCGAAGAAAAAACAAGTTATTTTGATCTTTTACGTGCACTTAAAGATCCTGAAATCAATCGCTCCATAACACTTCTCATGACATTTTTAAAAGGAATGGGCGAAAAGACCGAGCATAAAGAACGCAGCACAGAAGAATTCACGGTTCAAAGAAAAGATAAAGGCAAAAATCTTGGATGATATAAAACGAACTCCCTGAGCAGGGAGTTCGTTTTTTATGGAATTACCTAAAATTTATCGACAATCTTTTAGCTTATTTCTGCTTTGACGCGTTCCATCCTCTGAATATCCGCTAAAAGTTCCGTATTATTACACTTTTATGCAGATTTAGGAAGAATTAAAGAGAAAGATTTACAACAAGAAAAAGTTTGCGAATTACAACAGGTGGTAATATATAGATACATTTAAAAATAAAGGTCGTTTAATAGATGCAGTGGTTTCAATCTATTTGTAAAGAGGAGGTATTGGCTTGAAGTACAAAGTAAAAGATTGGCTCAGACTGACTCCCCGTGAGAGATACTTGCTTTTGTACGCTGTTGCCCTGCTTCAAAAAGAACAAAAAGCGGTATAAAGAAAAAGCTGCACATGGCAGCTTTTTTTACTGATATTGCTCAAGTTTAGAGAAGAAATGTATAACAAAGTCGTAAAACACATTTTCAGCCGGTGCCAATTCCCGTTTCTTTGGTGTAATAAGCCCAACTGTACGCTGAACAAGCGGAAAGTCAATGGGCTTTTTTACTGTGTAGCGAGGAGTGGTTTCATAGAAAGAACTATCGGGTAATAAGGTTACACCCATTCCTGCCGTAACCAGCCCTTTGATCGCATCCATATCTTCCCCTTCAGAAGATATGATAGGCGAAAAACCGGCTTCTTTACAGGCATTAATGACTACTTCCTGCAGCACATAGCCTTCAGGAAACAAGACGAATCGGTCATTTCTTAAATCACTTAAAACCAAGCTGCTTTTATCTGCCTTTGGATGGTCAGCTGGTAACAATGCGGAAATTCTTTCCGTAAAAAGGATGTGGCCTTTAACATCAGGTTGATTTGCTGGAACTGGCCCTAAAAACGCTAGATCAATATCCCCATTTTTCACAGCATCGATTAAAAAATGATAAGATCCTTGACGCAGGTGAAAAGCGATGTTCGGATACTCTTCTTTAAACGCTGAAATAATAGTAGGCAGAAGATGGCTTGCGAGGCTGGTCGGAAAACCGATCTTGATTGTACCTCGTTCGGGATCCAAATATTCTTCTATTTGTTTTCTTGCATAATCTATTGCTTTTAATGCAGTGGATGCATGGGTCAAAAAAAGTTTTCCTACAGGGGTCAGCTTTACATTTCTGCCTTCTCTCTCAAACAGTTCGACATTTAATTCTGCTTCCAGGTTGGCAATTTGCCTGCTGACTGCGGACTGTGCCACATGCAGATGCTGTGCCGCCTCGGACACGTGTTCTCGCTCTGCCACCTCGATAAAATAGTACAATTGACGAAGTTCCATTTTGATACCCTCCAGCAATCATTCTCAAAAATAGATTAATCTTATCTAAATTATATATTGTTTGGATGAATTATTAAACCTACACTATAAAAAAGACATTTGAAACGGGGGAGCGAACAATGACATTCCATAACTTACCAAAACCACAGGGCCTCTACCGTCCGGAATTTGAACATGATGCATGCGGTATTGGCTTATACGCCCATATTAAAGGATTAGCTACCCATGATATTGTAAAAAAAGGTTTAAGTATGCTTTGCCAATTGGATCACCGGGGAGGGCAGGGAAGCGACCCGCTAACCGGAGACGGTGCTGGACTTATGGTACAGCTTCCACACGAGTTCTTCAAAAAAGCATGCCCTCAATTCGATCTTTCTGAAAAGGGAAGATACGGAGTTGGCATGATGTTTCTTCCAAAAGACGAAAACGAACAGCAATCCGTTAAGAATAAATTAAACCAAATCATTGAACAAGAAGGCCAAAGCCTCATTGGATGGAGAAGTGTGCCTGTAATTGACGGAAAAATCGGAACTATCGCACAAGAAAGCTGCCCATCCATTCATCAGGTTTTTATTAAAGCCTCAGATCATACCAAGAATGAACTGGCGTTTGAGCGCAAACTGTATATCATTCGGAAACTAGCAGAGAAATGGGGAAAAGAAAACCAATTAAACTTTTACTTCTCTAGCCTTTCTTCATCCACTATTGTATACAAAGGGCTTTTGACACCTGAACAGGTAGATGCATTTTACCGGGATCTAAATGACCCTTCTTTTGTTTCAGCATTCGCTTTAGTGCATTCCCGTTTTAGCACAAATACATTTCCGAGCTGGGAAAGGGCTCATCCAAACCGGTACCTCATCCATAATGGCGAGATTAATACGTTAAGAGGCAATATTAATTGGATGAAAGCGCGTGAACAGCAATTTGCTTCTGAGGCTTTTGGAGATGACTTAGAAAAACTGCTTCCGATACTTGATACAGAAGGCAGTGATTCCTCCGTACTTGATAACGCTCTTGAGTTTTTTGTACTGGCGGGGAGAGAACTTGCACATGCAGCCATGATGCTGATTCCTGAACCATGGTCTGAAAATCCTCATATGACAGATGAAAAAAAAGCTTTTTATGAATATCATAGCTGTCTAATTGAGCCGTGGGATGGCCCCACAGCCATTTCTTTCACAAACGGCCGACAAATCGGCGCCGTCCTTGACCGAAACGGTTTACGGCCCGCGCGCTATTATGTAACGAAGGATGACTATATTATTTTCTCTTCCGAGGTTGGGGTCATTGATGTAGAACCAGAGAATGTACTCTATAAAGATCGGTTAAGTCCAGGAAAAATGCTTCTTATTGATCTAGAAAAGGGAAGAATTGTTTCAGATAAAGAAATTAAAACTGAACTTTCCCATGCCAAGCCTTATCGCTCATGGCTAGAGGAAAATCTGATCCATCTGGACAGCGGCTCACATGAAGAAAGTGCTGAATCAGTTGATCAGCTCGTACTCCGGCAGAAGACGTTTGGCTACACGCATGAAGATATTCATAAATACTTGATTCCTATTATCACAGAAGGAAAAGATCCAGTCGGATCCATGGGGAATGATACACCTTTAGCTGTGTTGTCAGACCGCCCCCAATCATTGTTCAATTATTTTAAACAGTTATTTGCACAAGTAACAAATCCGCCGATCGATTCTCTTCGTGAACAAGTGGTTACATCAACAGTCAGTTATTTAGGAGCGGAGGGCAATCTGCTTGAAGCGAACGCAGCTAGCTGCCGTCGTATCCAATTGGATACCCCGATCCTATCAACCGGAAGATTCAACCAATTACAACAAAATGTCTGGCCTGAATTTTCGAGCAAGACTCTGCATACACTTTTTTCTGAAGATTTGGAATCAAGTTTGAATCAATTGTTTTCGCAAGCAGAAAGAGCGATTGAGGAAGGACATACTCTTCTCATCCTTTCAGACCGTGAAATGAATGATAAGAACATCCCGATGCCGGTTCTGTTATCAACAAGCGCACTCCATCATTATCTTGTTCGAAAAGGACTTCGAACGAAAGTAAGCATAATTGTTGATTCCGGGGAAACCAGAGAAGTCCATCATTTTGCAGCACTCATTGGCTTTGGAGCAGACGCCATTCATCCTTACCTTGCTTATGCTACGTATCATCAGGCAATTATTGATGGCCATCTGTCCGTTTCTTTTGATCAAGCTGTTCAAGGTTATATTAAAGGAGTGACAGACGGTGTCGTTAAAGTGATGTCTAAAATGGGCATCTCGACGATCCAAAGTTATCGAGGAGCTCAAATTTTTGAAGCGGTAGGCATCGGCCAAGAAGCCATTGACCGATACTTTACTGGAACGGCATCTCAGCTTGATGGCATCGATCTTCAAACGATGGGCCTTGAAGCCATACGGCGCCATTCTAAGGCTTATCGGGAGACAATGGAGGAAACGCTTGAATCCGGCAGTGATTTTCAATGGAGGAAGACAGGCGAGCATCATGCCTTTAATCCTAAAACCATTCATACATTGCAATGGGCCTGCCGAAAAAATGATTACAGCCTGTTCAAACAGTATTCTAAGGCGGCAAACGAAGAACGCCTTAACTTTTTAAGGAATTTATTCTCCTTCCCTTCAGAAGACCGAGCTGTCCCAATCGAAGAGGTTGAGTCTGTTGAAGACATTGTGCGCCGGTTTAAAACAGGAGCAATGTCGTTCGGTTCTCTAAGCCAAGAAGCACATGAAGCATTGGCTATTGCCATGAACCGCTTGGGCGGAAAAAGCAACAGCGGGGAAGGCGGAGAGGATCCAAGCCGCTTTATATTGGATGAAAATGGTGATTCGCGGAGAAGTGCGATTAAGCAGATCGCTTCAGGACGATTTGGCGTGAAAAGCCATTACCTCGTCAACGCTGATGAACTGCAGATCAAGATGGCTCAAGGAGCGAAACCTGGGGAAGGCGGCCAGCTTCCTGGAAACAAAGTATATCCATGGGTAGCAGATGTGCGAGGATCAACGCCTGGGGTAGGACTGATATCTCCTCCTCCGCACCATGATATCTATTCCATTGAAGATTTGGCACAGCTCATTCATGATTTAAAGAACGCAAACCGTGATGCGCGTATTTCCGTTAAGCTCGTTGCGAAAGCAGGTGTAGGAACGATTGCTGCAGGCGTTGCAAAAGGAGCTGCCGATGTAATAGTGATCAGCGGCTACGACGGAGGGACAGGTGCATCACCCAAAACAAGCATCAAGCATACGGGACTGCCTTGGGAGCTGGGATTGGCGGAAGCCCATCAAACGTTAATGCTGAACGGATTGCGCGACCGTGTGGTATTGGAAACCGACGGCAAGCTGATGACAGGCAAAGATGTAGTACTGGCAGCTTTACTGGGAGCAGAGGAATATGGTTTTGCTACAGCTCCACTCGTTGTTCTTGGCTGTGTCATGATGCGTGCCTGCCACCTGGATACGTGTCCGGTAGGGGTTGCGACACAAAATCCAGAGCTGCGGAAGAAATTTATGGGCGATCCAGATCATGTCGTCAACTACATGCACTTTGTTGCTCAGGAAGTCCGTGAGATCATGGCTGAGCTTGGGTTCAGAACGATGGACGAGATGATTGGCCACAGCGAAATACTGAGCATTTCAGAACGCACGAAAAACCATTGGAAAGCTAAACAATTGAACTTGGCCAATCTCACACATACTGTAGATGGTTCTGTCAGAACGTTCCAGACACCGCAAAATCATAAGATCGAAGAATCCATGGATATGAGAGAGATTCTTCCAGCCATCTCCAAGGCTTTGGAGCATCAAGAACAAGTGAATCTATCGTTTCAGCTGAATAATACAAATCGTGTAGCCGGAACTATCTCCGGAAGTGAAATCTCAAAGAAATATGGAGAGAACGGCCTTCCCGAAGATACGGTCAATCTGCAATTCTACGGTTCAGCGGGACAATCCTTTGGTGCCTACATCCCGCGCGGCATGTCACTATATTTAACTGGTGACGCAAATGATTACGTAGGAAAAGGATTATCTGGCGGAAAAATAACGGTATCTGCCCCGAAAGAATCTGATTTTCTATCGGATACAAACGTTATCGCTGGGAATGTTGCCTTCTATGGCGCAACCAGCGGAGAAGCGTACATCAATGGATCTGCAGGAGAGCGTTTTGCTGTACGGAACAGCGGAGCAAATATTGTTGTAGAAGGCATCGGTGATCATGGATGTGAATATATGACCGGCGGAAGAGTGGTCATTCTTGGGGAAACCGGCAAAAACTTCGCTGCTGGTATGTCTGGGGGGACTGCCTACGTTCTGGCCAGTGAAAAAGAACATTTCATATCGTTATGCAACAAGGATAGTGTTGAATTTGAGTCTTTGCAGGCTGATCAGGAAGAAGCAGAGGTTAAAAAGATGATTTTGAGTCATTATCATTATACGCTCAGCTCAAAAGCAGCTTTTATCCTCAGCAACTGGTCACAATACAGAAAACAATTTGTCAAAGTTATTCCTAAAGATTATAAAGCGATGATCGGTCTGATCGAGGAACAAAAAGAGGCAGGGTTACAACATGATGAAGCCGTAATGAGTGCCTTTTTAGAAACATCATCTCTAAAAAAAAGTACCCCGGTCAAAAAAAAGACTCAGTTAATTCTTAATTAGGAAAGGGGAGAGGACGAATGGGAAAAACAACAAGATTTATGGAATATGCGAGAGAAGAAGCCAAAGAACGGAATCCTCTCACACGCTTAAAAGACTGGAATGAACATACAGAACTGATGAGTGATGATACCCTTCACCGCCAGAGTGCGAGGTGTATGGATTGTGCAACACCATTTTGCCATATTGGCATGGAGATTAGCGGGATGACCTCTGGTTGTCCCATCCATAACCTCATTCCTGAATGGAACGACCTGGTCTACCGCGGCAGATGGAGAGAAGCGCTTGACCGGTTAATTAAGACGAACAACTTTCCGGAATTTACCGGTCGCGTCTGTCCAGCGCCATGTGAAGGTTCATGTACAGTTGAAATCTCTTCACCTGCAGTAACCATTAAGAACATTGAGCAGGCCATCATTGATAAAGGTTTCGAAAACGGCTGGATCCAACCCCGGATCCCCGACAGACGAACCGGCAAAAAGATTGCTGTTGTGGGCTCCGGTCCAGCCGGTTTGGCTGCCGCAGATCAGCTCAACCAAGCCGGACATTCCGTCACAATCTATGAAAGAGCAGAACGTGCCGGAGGATTGCTTACCTATGGTATTCCAAATATGAAGCTTGAAAAAGATATCGTAGAACGCCGAATTCAGTTACTCTCTCAAGAAGGAATTAACTTTGTGCTGAATACGGAGATTGGAAAAGACATCACTTCCGAAGAACTTAAAGATCAGTACGATGCGGTCATACTTTGTGTCGGTGCCCAGAAGCAAAGAGACCTGGAACTCGAAGGCCGCGAAGCGAAAGGTGTTCACTTCGCTATGGACTATCTTACAAAATCCACACAGCATCTTCTGGATCAGCATCCATCTGATGAAGCATTCATCGATGCTAAAGACAAAGATGTTATCGTAATTGGAGGTGGCGACACAGGTGCAGACTGTGTTGCAACAGCTCTCCGTCAAGAGTGCAGAAGCATCGTTCAGTTCGGTAAGTATCCTAAACTTCCAGAAGCCAGGACACCTGATAATATGTGGCCTGAACTGCCTAATATTTTTACGATGGATTATGCCTATGAAGAAGCACAGGCGAAATTCGGTGAAGATCCGCGGCAATATACGGTACAGACGAAAAACATCGTTGCAGATGGAGATGGAAACTTAAAAGAACTTCATACGGTTCAAATGCAATATACAACGAACGAGCAGGGACAGCCCGAACTAAAAGAAGTTCCCGGCACAGAAAAAGTATGGCCCGCTCAGCTCGTATTTATCGCGATTGGTTTTGAGGGCCCTGAACAGCCGCTGCTTCAGCAATTCGGTGTGAAAACAGAGAATCAAAAGATTTCCGCCGTACATGGTGATTATCGCACAAACGTAGAAGGGGTGTTTGCCGCGGGGGATGCAAGACGCGGACAGAGCTTAATCGTATGGGCGATCCAGGAAGGCAGAGAAGCCGCACGCGAAGTAGATAAGTATTTGATGGGCAGCACAGTATTGGTGTAATGAATATCGTTTAGAATACCGTCTTCCTTTTAAGGCAGGCGGTTTTTCCTGTGGATAAGAATCTATTTTTCTAGTAAAACATTTTAACCAGCAAAAAATACCCTGTTCACCTTTTCCTCGGTAATCAGGGTATTATCCGTAACGCACATTCATCATTTCCAATCACCTATGCTTCATGTAGTCCCATGCATCTTTCACATTCATAAACGTATGATTCATGCTGTTCTTCAATCGTTTTTCCGCATTCCCGGCATTGCTTCTTAGGTAAATTACGATAAAATTCCAACGTCAACATTCAGCATTACCTCCTGTTTTTGAATTAAATTCATTGTATTATAACAGATACAAATAGTCAACATCTGTTATAGAATTATTTTGAAACACTACTAAACTCCTAGATATTCCATATAAGCTTATTTGTAAGTTCTGTTTTACCCTTACGTCAGTAAATGCTAAAATATAAAACGAAAAGGGAAAGTATACCGAGAATTATTGATAAAGGAGAAGGATTATGGAAAAAGTATTGATTTTTGGACACAAGAACCCGGACACCGATACCATCTGCTCAGCTATCGTGTATGCTGATCTTAAAACGAAACTGGGATTTAATGCAGAACCTGTGCGTTTAGGAGAAATTAATGGTGAAACACAATATGCCCTTGAGCAATTTAAGGCGGAAATGCCTCGTCTGGTGGAAACTGTAGCAAACGAAACGAATCAAGTTATTCTCGTTGACCACAATGAGCGCCAGCAAAGTGCATCTGATATCGAAAAAGTCCGCGTGCTTGAAGTCATTGACCACCACCGCATCGCAAACTTTGAAACAAGTGATCCACTTTATTACCGCGCTGAACCTGTAGGATGTACCGCAACCATTTTAAACAAAATGTACAAAGAGCATGGGGTTGCTGTTGAAAAAGACATCGCAGGCCTAATGCTGTCCGCTATCATTTCTGATTCCCTTCTTTTTAAATCTCCAACCTGCACAGAGCAAGATATCGCTGCTGCACAGGAACTTGCGGAAATCGCGGGTGTAGATGCAGAAAGTTATGGTTTGGAAATGCTGAAAGCGGGAGCAGACTTAAGCGACAAATCTGTAAGCCAGCTCATCACTTTAGATGCCAAGGAATTTCAGATGGGCAGCAGCAAAGTAGAAATTGCACAAGTAAATACGGTTGATACAGCTGAGGTATTTGAGCGCAAGGCAGAAATCGAGGAAGCCATCAGCCAAGTTGTCCAAGATAAAGGACTCGATCTTTTCTTGTTCGTTGTGACTGATATTTTAACAAACGACTCAACAGGGCTTGCAATCGGAAGCAAAGCTGCAGCCGTAGAACAAGCTTATAATGTGAACCTTGAATATAATACAGCTGTTCTTAAAGGTGTAGTATCCAGAAAGAAACAAATCGTTCCAGTTTTAACAGATGCCTTCAGCCGTATCCAATAAATATGATAAGAGACAGCGTTACACATAGGTGTAATGCTGTTTTTTGTCTAGTCAATAAAGGGATTGCATTGCAAATTGGCGAAAGGATTAAAGGACAAAATTTATGGCCCAAGAGGCGGGAGGTTTATCATGGCAGTTAAAAACTACGGCTTGCTGAAGGGAACGGTCATAGAGTCTCGAATGGAAAGGGATTTAGATACTCCTCATTATCAGATTCATTCAGTGGACGAAAACAGTGTACATTATCGTATAGCGGTTAACGTTATGTCCAGCTCAGAAAACTCCGAGGTTCTTTATCTGGTTAATGAAAATTTCAATTCATCCCTTACTGAAAAATTAACACAGCTTCCTGAAACCTATTTGCAGCTGGGGAATGAAAACAGGGAACTTGCTATTGATTACATCAGGGACGGGCTCTTTGATCCATCTTTAATGAAACCCCTGCCAAGCGACGCAACAGGACCAGACAACGATTTAAACGATATACTTGATCATTACATTCAGAAAGCCATTTCTGAAAAAGCATTCATCTATGTATATGGGTCCAAATTCGGACCTGAATCACAGCCGGATAAAGTATTTGGTTTTCAGCCAACAAACGGGATGCACAACATACACATGAACCAGGGGAATGAAGACAAGCAGAATGAAAGAGATTGGGCAGGTGATAACGGAACTTGGCACGATGGGGCGTTATTCCTGCAATTCGAGAATCAATGGACGGCCATTTTTCTTGCCTTCTTATCCCAATCATGGTGTACAGATGAACGAGGCTACCCAACCAAGATGTGCCAACACGATGATAAAATCAGTAATCAAATATAACAAAGAGAACAGCCGATTTTATAGGCTGTTCTCTTTTATTTTTACTTTTTGATGAACTCCTGGGCCCAGAAATCCTCATTATCCGTATATCCAATACCAATATGAGTATAGTCGGGATTAAGGATATTCTTGCGGTGTCCTTCACTGTTCATCCAGTCATTGACCACTTGTTCTGGAGACTGCTGCCCGACAGCAATATTTTCTCCGGCAGAACTGTACGGGATATCCATTTTATCCATCTGTTCAAAAGGGGATCCATATGTTGGACTGTTATGTGAGAAGTAATTATTCTTCTCCATATCGTTTGCTTTTACTTGCGCAACGTTGGTTAATGAAGGATCCCATTTTAAATCGGAAAGCCCATACTTTCTTCTCTCCTGATTCGTTAGCTCTACGACCCGCTGAATCATCTCCTGGCTATAGCCCTGATTTCCTGAAGGAGGAGCTGCCGGAGGAACTGTTCCATTAATTTCCGGGTTGGTTTCCATGCTCATATCTGGATTGTTGTAGGAAATGTTTTCTCTTTGGACCATTTCTTTCTTTCGTCCAGCTTTCGACTGGTAGGGTATCTTTTCTTTCGTTAAATATCCATTTCCTGTTTTCATCATATTTTTATTAGCCATTCTTTTATGCTGCTGATCCTGGCCCAGTTCATTCTTCTTCATGTTATTGCATCCGCTGCTGAAAACAAGAATACATAAGAAGGCCATCGGTATTGAAATTGCTTTTCTCACAGAGACTGCTCCTTTACACCTTATTAGCTCTTAACTAAAAACGTTTTTAGTATTTCACGAAATAAGAAAGGCATACTAAACCATGTAAATTTAACTCCGGGCACTTTTAATGCATAAATTACTTTTTAAAAGTATGATGGGTAGGAAAGAAGAAACAAGAAAAGGAGTGCGCTCATGAACAACACATACCAAAAATTATTAGAGCCTTATACTTTTGCAGAGGGATTTTCAGTGAAAAACCGTATCGTTATGGCTCCAATGACCAATTTTTCTTCCAATCCAGACGGAACAGTGACTGATGAGGAAGTTAACTATTATGTTCGCCGTTCAAAGGGAGCAGGCTTGGTGATTACAGCCTGCGCATATGTTACACCAAGCGGCAAGGGATTTCATGGTGAGTTCGGAAGCCATAGTGATGATATGATTCCAAGTTTAAGAAAGCTTGCTTCCAGCATAAAAAAACAGGGAGCAAAGGCCATTCTTCAAGTTTTCCATGGCGGGCGAATGTGTCCTCCTTCGCTGGTACCCAATGGAGATGTGGTAAGTGCCAGTGCTGTTCCTCCAGAACAGAAAACACCTACTGGTGAACAGCCAGTACCACGTGAATTGACCCATTCAGAGATCGAAGAAATCATCTCTGACTTTGGCGAATCTGCACGCAGAGCGATTGAGGCGGGCTTTGACGGAATCGAAATTCATGGAGCAAACGGATATTTAATTCAACAGTTCTTTTCTCCGCATTCAAACCAGCGTGATGACCAATGGGGAGGAAGTTTGGAAAAACGTATGGCGTTTCCGCTGGCAGTTATTGATGCAGTAACAGCCGCTGTCCAGACACATGCCAAAGAGCCTTTCCTGGTGGGTTACAGACTTTCACCTGAAGAACCTGAAACCCCTGGAATTACGATGGATGAAACGTTAGGATTAATGGATGAACTTGTGAAAAAGAAACTGGACTATCTTCATGTATCACTTATGGATTTCTGGTCTGTTCCAAGAAGAGGTGTAGACGATAATCGCTCTCGAATGGAGATCATCCAGGAAAGAGTCGGAGATCAGGTTCCCGTGATTGGGGTGGGTTCCATTTATACAGCAGAGGATGCGTTAAAAGCCTTGAATACCGGAGTCCCCTTTATTGCTTTAGGCAGAGAATTAATCATTGATCCTGATTGGGTCCAAAAGATCGAAGAGGGAAGAGCCTCTGAGATTGAAACGAAATTAAGAAAAGACGCACAAGAAGAGCTCGTCGTTCCTGAACCACTCTGGCAGGCCATCATGAATACACCAGGATGGTTTCCAATAGAAAATTAAAATAAAAGTTCTGTTAGTCCATGTTGTTGATTTTTGGTGGGGTGTGATTGAACCGCCTACTGAAAAGCAGAAGGGAATAAGCAAGTTTTTTCCTTTCTGCTTTTCGGGCGCTTCATTTTTTTCACAAATCAGTTCTTATTGGAGAAAAAGACTTGAGGGCCTCTTTTAAGCATCTTTATGCGATGTCCAATATGATTGAAAATCAACAATTTGCTTTAAGAATGGCAAAATAAAAAGAAGCCCCGGATTGATTTCCGGGGCTTCTTTTTTAATCGGACTGGCTGTTGATCCTAAATCCTATTTTTCCAAATTGTTCAGCTTTATTCAAACGCTCAAAAGCATGCTCAAATTGATTTAAATCAAACATTTTATCAACAATCGGCCTGATTTTATGTTTGTTAATAAATTGAATCATTTCATTGAATTCTTCACTGCTACCCATCGTAGTTCCGAAGAAGCTATATTGTCCATAGAAGAATTTCCTTAAATCAAGCTGAATCTGGTCACCGGCTGATGCACCAAATGTTACGATTGTGCCTCCTGTACGCAACTGATCCAATGATTTGTTAAAAGTTGCTGCACCCACACTTTCAATCACAAGATCCATCTTTTGGTTATCAAGCTGCCGGTTCCAATCCTCATTGCTGTTTATCGCCTGAACGGCACCTAATTTGCGTGCTCTTTGGCCTTTTTCTTCAGAACGGGAAGTCACATATACTTCGGCATTAACTGCTTTTGCAAATTGCAGCAGGAAGGTAGCCACACCGCTGCCTATCCCGGGTATAAGAACCTTTTGATGTTCTTTCAGTCTGCCTCTGGTAAAAAGAGCTCTGTATGCCGTCAACGCGGCTAATGATAAGACTCCCGCTTCTTCCCACGTTAAATGTGCTGGTTTAGGCACGGCATTTTCAGCCGGAACAGTCACCTTTTCTGCAAAGGTTCCGTGAAAGGGGAGTCCTAGTATTTCAAAACCTTCCGGCGGTGCATCACTTTTTTCCTTCCAGCCGAGCCCCGGGTTAATAATAACCTTATCTCCGACAATCACGTTGTTTACGCCATCTCCAACAGCTTCAACAATTCCTGCTCCGTCTGATCCTATGATTAAAGGGGGATCCGATGGCTGGTGTCTTTCCATCACAAACAAATCACGGTGATTTAAGCCTGCGGTTACTAATTTAATTCTTACTTCTCCAGGTTTTGGGCCTTTTTCCTCAAATTCAGTAAAGACGAGTCCTGATAAACCTTTTTGATTTTTATGAACAAGTGCTTTCATGATAGCCTCCCATTCCACTAAATTTAGTTACAACAAGTGTATCAAAGGAAATCTTCATTGTCTTTTACCTCGTATTGATTTCATAGGGTAAATGAAAACTTTACACCGTAATACTACAAAAAAGGGAGATGAGATTTTCAATGTATCACCAAAAATTTTTGATAATTCATAACCATCAGCCTGTCTCTGCAATCATACGTTTTGCTACAATGCAGGCGTACTTCAGTTAAATTGGTAAAAAATTATCTTGAAGATGAAGGATCTCAAAATTATGCCGTATTGATGGAATGGAAAAATCCGTTTATAACTTGATATTTTCTTCTAAATATATAATAATAGTAACAAACTTACTTTTTGTATGTTACAAAACATAAAGGAGCATATAAGATGAACTTTCACACACGTCCGCACACTTTTGTAGAACACGTTCAATTAATCGTGGAGGATTTGAATCGATCCCTATCTTTTTATCAAGATATATTAGGTTTTTCTGTTCTTAAAGAAGAAAGGGGAATCGTTTTCTTAACACTGGATGGCCACAACTCTATCTTATCTGTCGTGCAGCCTGAAAATGCGAAACCAAAACAGCCCCGAACAACAGGATTGTATCACTTTGCACTGCTTCTCCCAAACCGTAAAGAATTAGCCAAAGTGCTGCATCACTTTATTAATATTGGTTATCCACTTCAGGGCGCATCGGACCATCTTGTGAGCGAAGCTTTATATTTGGCTGATCCGGATGGCAACGGAATTGAAATATACGTAGACCGTGATTCAAATGAATGGAAATGGGAAAATGGACAAGTGGAGATGACTACGGAGCCTCTTGATGCAAAAGGGCTGTTAGCTGAGAGTGACGGCTCCACCTATGAAGGGCTGCCAAAAGAAACCATAATGGGCCATCTGCATCTGCATGTATCTGATTTACAAGAAGCAGAATCATTTTATTGTAAAGGGTTAGGTTTCGAAGTTGTTCTTCGTTATAGCAACCATGCATTATTTATCTCAACCGGCGGTTATCATCACCATCTCGGTTTAAACATCTGGAACGGCCAAGGTGCACCTGCTCCCGATGAACACCGCGCAGGATTGAAACAGTTTACTGTGGTTTATCCGTCAGCTGAAGCAAGAGATGAAGCCGCAGACCGGCTTGGAAAATTAGGTTATCATGTCCAGCAACTTGATCAATTTCTTTTTGTAAAAGATCCTTCAGGTACTCTGATGGAATTAGCGATAGATTAACATAAAGTAAATCAACCCATCGTCTTTTTGCAGACGGTGGGTTTCTTCATTTTGTGTCCCATACGACGATGGACTTAAAGGAGGTCAAAAAGGCTGTTACAGCTCCGGCGGTCAAAATGGTGATAAAAGAAAAAAGCAGGCGGCTGTCATGGAGAATGATCATACCTGCCGAAATAATGACAGCATCCATGATGATCATTAAGAACCCAGCGTTAACGAGATACCATTTTGAAAGCAGAAGTG
The DNA here is from genome assembly GCF_001510655.1 of Fictibacillus sp. FJAT-27399. GTDB lineage: Bacteria > Bacillota > Bacilli > Bacillales > Fictibacillaceae > Fictibacillus_C > Fictibacillus_C marinisediminis. The sequence goes on from NZ_LMVC01000001.1 coordinate 820,646, forward strand.
CTAAAAGATCCAAGCCTCCTACACACGTATTGTGCCTCATCATGATACCGATTCCAGTTCCGATTAAAGACCCGCCGATCAGAGCACTCACAAAAATCCGCAAATGAAACATTTGCTGTATGGGAAGCAGGAAGTCAATAATAATCGAAGAAATGAGCATTCCAAACAGGCTGTTAAAAAAATAGGACTTATCAAATCGAAGGGCTAACAGAAAAACCGGTGCACTTAGAATAATAATGGTCAAGCCAACTTTTACACCAAGTGTATAGTTCAGCAGCAGTGCCAAACCAATAAATCCTCCGTTCAAGATATGCATGGGCAGGATGAAGCCATTAATGCCAATTCCCAATAAAGTACTGCCGCAGCCGATGGCGAGCCATTTCATCATATTATCTTTCATCTCCGAACAATGGTTTTTTACTACCATATGTACGAGCTTAAGAATTATGTTTCACCGGATGATAGGAGTATTATCCGGCTTACGATTGCTCAAACTACCCATATGTTGAACAATCGGAGAGCTGCCATGATTTGTCGTTCTAGTAAAGAGCTTAATCAATTAGTATTGGAAGCCAAGGACTGCACGAAGTTCGGTAAAGTAGCGGATTTCATACCTGCACTGAAAAAAGCAGATCCTGATGACTTATCTGTCGCCATCTACCACCCTGATGGTACATGTTTATCCGCAGGAGATGTACAATTGAAGATAACGCTTCAAAGCATTTCTAAAGTGCTGGCTCTCGCCCTCGCATTAATGGACTGCGGCGAAGATGAGGTATTTTGTAAAATCGGGTATGAGCCTACTGGAGATCCTTTCAATTCCATCGTAAAGCTGGAGGTCAGTAAACCTTCGAAACCGTAACTCACATGGTTAAAGGACATTCGGTCCATAGAGGGTTGAACGTCTTCTTCAATTTGTCAGGAAGCTGGCTGGGAATCCTTCCATCTCTCATTGTGAAGAAGTTGCTCTATCAGAGTTTGAGACCGCACATTTAAACCGTTCACTTTGTTATTTTATGAAGCAGCACGGCATCATTAATGAAGATGTGGATGATCTCATCTACCTTTATACAAAGCAATGCGCAATAGAAATGAATTGCCTTGATTTAGCGAAAATTGGCCTTGTTCTTGCCCTTGATGGTATTGACCCATTGACGAATAATCGGTTAATCCCCACGCATATCACTCGAATCTGCAAGACTTTAATGGTGACGTGCGGCATGTACAATGTCCGGCGAATTTGCCGTAAGAGTTGGGATTCCCGCGAAGAGCGGTGTTTCTGGAGGAATCATGGGTGCCGTGCCCAATCGGTTCGGCATCGGGATCTTTGGTGCGGCACTTGATGATAAAGGAAATAGCATAGCCGGACTTAAAATTCTGGAGATGCTTTCTAAACGATACGATCTAAGTATGTTTTAGGACGAGCTATTTTACAGCCTTATTTACAATAGGGCTGTTTTTTTATGTCGAATGGAGGGTATCTTAACAATATTTGATGGAGTAAATGTTTAATTACAATACTTTGCTAATAAGGGGAAATCATTCATGAGCCGAACACATGAGCAGCGAATTCAATTGCACGGTTTTAATAACCTGACCAAATCATTAAGCTTTAATATGTACGATATTTGCTACACGAAGACAAGGAAAGAGCGGGAAGCCTATATTGATTACATCGATGAAGAATACAGCGCTGAGCGGTTAACCGGCATTCTTCAGAAAGTGTCCGACACGATTGGCGCGCACGTATTAAATATCGCTAAACAAGACTATGTTCCCCAAGGAGCCAGTGTAACATTATTAGTTTCTGAAGGCCCAATTGTCGAAGTGCCTACTGAAAATATTGATGAAACACCGGCAGCCATGCCTGAATCTGTAGTCATGCAGCTGGACAAAAGCCATTTAACCGTTCATACGTATCCCGAGTATCATCCGGACGAAGGAATCAGCACCTTTAGAGCGGATATTGATGTTTCAACTTGCGGAGAGATTTCTCCTTTAAAAGCTTTAAATCATCTCATCGATTCCTTTGATACCGATATTATGACCGTCGACTACCGGGTTAGAGGATTCACAAGAGATATTAATGGCCAAAAGCTTTTTATTGATCATGACATATCTTCCATACAAAATTTTATCAGCGAGGATTTTAAAAACGAATTTGATATGATTGATTCAAACATCTATCAGGAAAATATTTTTCATACGAAATGCAAGCTGAAAAATTTTGACCTGAACAATTACTTATTCGGGTACTCAAGGGATACACTGACCGAACAGGAACAAGCGGAAATCACCAAAAGAATTACCGAGGAGATGGATGAGATCTATTTTGGAAGAAATATGAATCGGTTTTTAAAGTAGGTTTTGTAAAAGCATTTTGTTGATTTTATCAGGCCTTCTTCTATCAACTTAATTCCAACATCATTGTTAACAAAGCGTTAAAGTGAAAAAGAGACCCGAATGGGGTCTCTTTTTTTGAAATCAACACTATCGGGGCTGATTTCCAAGCTGCTGTTCTGCCATGGAAATGAGACGTTTTGTCATCTCTCCGCCTACAGATCCATTAGCCCGTGCGGTCGTATCTGCACCAAGCTTCACTCCAAACTCATTGGCGATTTCCTCTTTCATCCGATTTAACGCATTCTCAGAACCAGGTACCAAAAGTTTGTTTCTTGCCATGATGCAACACCCCCGCATAGAATTGAGCAGACAATGCTGCTCGTCTATTAAGGTTTCCGAAAATGAAAAAAGGCATTCGTTTTTCAGATCCTTGCAACTGTTTAAAAGTAAAACATTGGCTCCTGAAAATCAGCAGCGTTATAATGGATTCATAAATAAGCATAAGGTAGTTAAAAAGGATGATGCAGTATGGATATTTTTGAAGCGATTAAAACAAGGAGAAGCATAGGTTCGGTTAAGGATGATCCAGTTCCCGATCATCTTATCGAAAAAATTTTAGAAGCAGGAACATATGCTCCAAACCACCACCGTACGAATCCTTGGAGATTCTTTGTCATCAGCGAAGCAGGGAGAAACAAGCTTGGAGAGCTTCTGGCAGAAATCACAAAGTCTGCAATGAATGAACCACTGTCAGAAGAGGATCAGCAAAAATTGGAGAGGGTAAAGAAAAAACCTCTTCGTGCACCGGTTATTATTGCGGTAGGAGTAGAGCCGGGAGATCACCAAAAAGTGATTCATAAGGAGGAAACAGCAGCTGTCAGTGCCTCTATTCAAAATATGCTGCTTGCTGCCCATGCGCTCGGTCTTGGGGCTGTTTGGCGCACAGGCACGATTTGTTATGACGACAGAGTAAGGTCTTATTTCGGCCTCTCAGACAAAGGTGAAATGGCTGGATTTATCTATCTTGGCTATCCAAATAAAGCGCCTGCGGCTATCAAAAAACAACCCTATCAGGAAATCACCGAGTGGTTAAAATAGTCGATTACAACACGAAGAGAAGCCAACACGTTTCTCTTCGTTTTTTTATGGAGGAAAACAGGGTAAAGGTACTTTGTATGAATTGGTTTGACTAAATGAGAGAGGATGAACAATGTGCAAAAAAGAAAACTAGGCAATGAGGGTCTGGAAGTCTCATCCCTTGGATTGGGCTGCATGGGCATGTCGGACTTTTACAGCGGACAAGATGATCAGGAGTCACTAAAAACCATTCACCATTCACCATGCACTTGAATTAGGTGTAAACTTCCTGGATACCGCTGATATGTATGGTGTTGGCAAAAATGAAGAATTGGTAGGTACAACGATCAGTGATTGCCGGAAGGATGTCATCCTTGCTACAAAATTTGGCAATGTAAGGGGAGAAGACGGTTCCTTTTTAGGTGTAAACGGACATCCGAAATATGTGAAAGAAGCGTGTGAAAACAGTTTGAGGCGGCTTGGCACGGATTACATTGATCTCTACTATCAACACAGAGTCGATCCAGGGATCCCTATAGAAGAAACGGTAGGGGCAATGTCGATTCTTGCTCAGGAAGGGAAAATACGCTATCTGGGCCTTTCAGAAGCTTCTCCTGAAACCATTCGGCGCGCACATGATGTCCATCCCATTACAGCCGTACAAACAGAATATTCATTATGGAGCCGGGATGTTGAAGAACAAATTCTGCCTGCGATCCGGGAGCTTGGCATCGGATTTGTTCCCTACAGCCCGCTTGGCCGAGGCTTTTTAACAGGTCAGATCAAAAAATTTGAAGACTTGGCTGAGGATGACTACCGCCGGTTTTCTCCAAGGTTTCAAGGAGAAAACTTTCAAAAGAACTTAGATCTTGTTGAAAAAATAAAAGAGATCGCTTTAGAAAAAAACTGCAGTACATCACAGCTGGCTATAGCCTGGCTGCTTGCACAAGGTAATGATATCGTCCCAATTCCCGGAACAAAGAAAACCCGTTATTTAGAAGAAAATGTTGGGGCAATAAAGGTTGAACTGACACAAGATGACCTAAACCGGATCAATGAGGCTGCACCAAGGGGAGCGGCTGCAGGTGAACGATATCCTGAAGCCGGAATGAAAGGTGTGAACCTATAGAGCAGAGTACGCAAATAAATGGCGGCTTACTTCATAAGGAGGAGCTGCCATTTTTGTGTTAAGATAGGTTCATTATTATAAAGCAGGTGTTTTCATGAAAAACAGATTCTCCATTGGCCAGATGGCTAAACTTCACAACATCCCCTTAAAACGCTGCGCTATTATGACGAAATCGGTTTATTTACGCCAGTGAATGTTGATCCCGTTTCTGGTTATCGCTACTACTCCATTGAGCAATTCGAACTGTTGGACATCATTTATTATTTAAAATCTATGGGAGTCCCACTCAAGCAGATCAAGCTCCAGCTCGAAAAACGAAACCTGGATTCATTCCTGGACATTCTTCAGAAACACAAAGAAGATGCTGAAGAAAAAATAAGAGAGCTGGAATCGATCAGTAAGCACCGTATAACCGAATCGAAAGGGAAGAGCCATGAATCAAACTAATCCAGAAAATTCACCTTATTCAGCTATTCAACAATCCAGCACATCCAAAAGGCTCTGGCTTGCATTAATTTTAGGCTCGATGACGGCCATCGGTCCATTATCCATTGATATGTATCTGCCTGCTTTACCTAATCTAACAAAAGAGCTGAGTACCACCTCTTCAGCCGCACAGCTCAGTCTCACTGCCTGCTTGTTGGGGATTGCCGTGGGGCAATTGTTTGTAGGTCCTATCAGTGACAGAAGAGGAAGGAAGAGCCCGCTGCAGATCGCCCTGGGGCTATATGCCGTTTCTTCTTTGCTCTGTGTTTTTGCTCCCAATATCAGTATTCTCATTTTCCTTAGATTTGTTCAGGGAGCTTCAGGAGCCGGTGGCATTGTCATATCCAGAGCCATGGTCCGAGATCTTTTTTCCGGCCCGGATATGACGAAGTTCGTTTCTTTATTGATGCTGATTAACGGTATCGCTCCGATCCTGGCTCCTGTGGCAGGAGGACAATTATTGCAGTTCACCTCATGGAGAGGCGTGTTTATTGTTCTTTGTGTCTTAAGTCTGCTTATGCTGCTTGCTGCCTTCTTTGGTTTGCAAGAAACGCTTTCAGCAGAGAATCAGACATCTGGCGGGATCAAACAGACGCTTATGACTTACAAAAAACTGCTGAGTGACCGTGTTTTTATGGGGTATGCAGCCTCACAGGGGCTTGTCATGGCAGCTATGTTCGCCTATATTTCAGGATCTCCTTTCGTCATTCAAAATTTGTTCGGTGCCTCACCACAAGCGTTCAGTGTGTTTTTTGCAATCAATGGAGTTGGAATTATCATCGCCAGCCAGATTGCTGGAGAACTTGCAGGAAAAGTCAGCGAAACGGCACTATTGCGAAGCGGGTTGCTGATTGCGTTAGGAGGCAGTATCCTAATGGTCATCGTAAGTCTTGCAACGAAAAGCTTATTCGGCTTGCTCATTTCCTTATTTTTAACGGTATCAAGCGTAGGAATCGTCAGTACGGCCAGTTTTTCACTCGCTATGCAGAATCAGCAAAAGGCAGCAGGGAGTGCTTCTGCGCTGCTAGGGCTGCTGCCTTTTATACTTGGTGGTATTGCAGCACCATTGGTTGGGCTCTGGGGAAGTAATCCTGCTGGTTCAATGGCTTTCATCATTGCACTGTGTGAAGCAGTAGCTCTTGTTTTATATTTCTTTTTAACGAAAAAAGTGAAAGAAAACGTGTAAAAGCCAGTCCTTTTTAGGATTGGCTTTCTCTTTTATAGAGACTTATGCTTCCATTTTGTTTGATGAAGAAGACATGGTCTCCCTTCTTTATAGAATTAAAATCCAGTGACGAAACAGAAACAGCCTGGCCTGATGAAAGGCGAATGGTATAGTTGGGCAGGCTTTGAATATTTGTTCCTCTTTCTACCGCTTTTTCTGAGTAATCCTTTTCAAGCACACGGCCTTCAAATTCAGAAAATTTAAACTGTCCCTGTACAAAGTCTGACCACGCGAAATAAAGAAAGAAGACAGCCACGGTCCACAGAATGATGATCTTTGGTTTGCTCAAAGCTTCCACCTCCGGGATTAGTATTTCCTATACCCGAATTAATTACATAAGGCTGTTTTCGTATTCTTTGTTGCTATTGGGGGTGCTGATTTCCGTTCCAGGCTGCTCGCTTTCCACGGGGCGCGCGGTGAGCCTCCTCCTGCGCAGGCGCCTGTGGGTCTCACCCGTCCCGCTTCTCCCGCAGGAGTCTCGCACCTTCCACTCCAATCAACTTATCAATGGAGTCTTTACAAAAATGTTCCGTAAGCAACAATCTTTTAGTAAAGAGCCTTACATAAAGGACTTTCTTATTAATTTTTTGAATAATAAGTTTATTTTATTGATAATTTTACCGAAAAGAGTATACTTTAGATAATCTAACATACCGACCGGTTAGTAAGTTGAGAGGAGATGAAGATTTTGGATTTTTCGTATTCTGAAAAAGTGAAAGACTTGCAGAAAAGGATCATCTTTTTTATGGAACAGTATGTATATCCGAATGAGGCTCTTTATGAAGAACAGCTTAATAAGCAAAAGGACCGATGGAGCGCAGTTCCGCCGATAATGGAAGAATTGAAAGTAAAAGCGAGAAAAGAAGGCTTATGGAATCTGTTCTTGCCTGACAGTGAAGATGGAGCTGGACTTACCAGTCAGGAGTATGCCCCGCTATGTGAAATTATGGGACGATCCCTCATTGGGCCAGAAGCCTTTAACTGCAGTGCACCTGATACAGGAAATATGGAGGTACTTGTCCGCTATGGAACGGAAAAACAGAAAGAGTCGTGGCTCAAGCCCCTTTTAGAAGGGACGATCAGATCCTGTTTTTCCATGACAGAACCCGAAGTCGCTTCCTCGGATGCCACGAATATTGAAGCACGCATTGAAAAGGATGGAGATGAATATGTCATCAACGGACGGAAATGGTGGTCATCCGGAGCCGGGGATCCTCGATGCAAAATTGCTATCGTGATGGGAAAGACCAATCCAGGTGCGAACCGGCATGAGCAGCAATCCATGATTCTTGTGCCTTTGGATACCCCTGGGGTGAAGGTGGAAAGGATGCTTTCCGTTTTCGGTTATGATCATGCTCCGCATGGACATGGAGAAATCACCTATGAAAATGTACGAGTGCCGGCTGAGAATATCATCTGGGGTGAAGGGAAAGGATTTGCTATCGCTCAAGGAAGGCTTGGACCGGGAAGGATACATCACTGCATGCGGCTGATCGGAGCAGCAGAAAGAGCGCTTGAAGAATTATGTAAGCGCGTTCAAAAACGGACAGCCTTCGGAAAACCAATTGCAAATCAAGGAGTAATCCGTGAATGGATCGCTGATTCAAGGATTGAAATTGAACAAGCCAGGCTCCTGACCTTAAAAGCAGCATATATGATGGACACCGTCGGCAATAAAGAAGCCAAGACAGAGATCGCTATGATCAAAGTTGTCGCACCTTCAATGGCGCTGCGCGTGCTGGACCGCGCCATTCAGGCTTTTGGAGGAGCAGGGGTCTCTGACGACTTTACACTTGCTGCCCAGTGGGCGAATGCAAGAACATTAAGGCTTGCTGACGGTCCGGATGAAGTCCACCGAGCACAGCTAGCCAGACTAGAACTTAAAAAATACCCGCAAGAACTGTTGGTCCATTAGAATTTTCAAAGAAAGAGGGCAGAAACATGAATGTACTCAAGCTGTTTGATTTAACAGGTAAAACAGCGATCATTACAGGCGGAGGAAGGGGATTAGGGCAGCAGATTGCCGAAGCGTTCGCTGAAGCAGGCGCCAACGTTGTTCTCTGTTCCAGAAAAGTTGAGGCCTGTGAGGAAGCAGCTCAGAAGTTAAAGCAACTCGGAATAAAGACACTCGCCTTGAAGTGCGATATCTCAAATCCGGAAGATGTTCAATCTGTGATCGATCGAACGCTGCAGGAATTTGATTCCATCGATATTCTCGTCAATAACAGCGGAGCGACATGGGGCGCACCCGCCGCAGAAATGCCATATGAAGCATGGAAAAAGGTGATCGACGTAAACGTGACAGGCACATTTTTAATGAGCCAGGCTGCAGGGAAAGTGATGATAGAACAGAAATCAGGCAAAATCATCAATATTGCCTCTGTTGCGGGACTTGGGGGCACAGATCCGCGTTATATGGATACGATCGGCTACAACACGAGCAAGGGAGCAGTCATAACTTTCACAAAGGATCTTGCCGTGAAATGGGGGCAGCACAATATTAATGTGAACGCGATAGCTCCAGGATTTTTTCCAACCAAAATGTCGAAAGTGCTCATTGAACACGGAAAAGATGCCATTCTAGAGGGGACGCCCCTCAACCGTTTTGGCAGTGATGATGATCTTAAAGGAGCCGCTCTTTTCCTTGCATCAAATGCTTCTAATTATGTTTCAGGAGACGTGCTGATTGTAGACGGCGGGGCACATGCCTTGTAAAGACAGAAGCAGGGAAGGGTTGAAGTTATGAGACTGCAGGGAAAAACAGCGGTGATTACAGGCGGAGGAGGGGGCATCGGCCGGGCTGCTGCTCTTCTTTTTGCCAAGGAAGGCGCGAAGCTGGCCATCGCTGACGTGAAAGAAGACTTTGGGGAAGAGACCATTCGTTTAATTAGAGAACAAGGTGGACAGGCCATTTTTATCAAAACAGATGTTACAGACTCTAGGCAGGTAAAAAAGGTGATCGACGCGGCCATTAGCGAGTTTGGGGCTCTGCATATTTTGTTCAATAATGCCGGTATCGGAAACCCTGAGGTAAAAAGTACAGATCTTCCTGAAGAAGAATGGGACCGCATTGTGGATATCAACTTAAAAGGGGTCTTCCTCGGAATCAAACACGGCGTTCCGGAACTGATCAAAGCCGGAGGAGGAGTCATCATCAATACTTCGAGCTTGCTTGGACTTAAAGGGCAGAAATACTTATCCGCTTATAATGCATCAAAAGGCGGAGTTATCCTGCTCACTCAGAACGCCGCACTTGAATATGGCAGACATAACATTCGAGTGAATGCCGTTGCTCCAGGAGTTATCGATACGAGCATCATCGATAACTGGAAGAACAATGAAAGAAAATGGCCGATCATCTCTACCGCCAATGCTCTCGGGAGGATCGGAAAACCTGAAGAAGTGGCAAGAGCGGTGCTGTTCCTCGCTTCAGATGAAGCATCATTTATTACAGGAGCCACTTTATCTGTGGATGGCGGCGGGCTGATTTTTTGAGTGTTTTTTAGAACGGGCTTCACTGGTATTTTCCCGACAAACTCATGACGTCAAAATTGGTTGACTTCTGTCGAGTATCATCTGATCGATAATAAAGTTTTTACCGCCAAAACAGCCATCTCATCAACTTTTAAAAATCTGGAGGGTTAATAATGAGCGAAAACAAAGTTTGGAAAAGCCATTATCCTGAAACCATTCAACCAGATATACAGATTCCTGACCTGTCCATCCCGCAGTTGCTTCAACAGACAGCAGAACGATATCCTAATTACAACGCTTTATCCTTTTATAGCCAAAAGACCACGTACGGTGAACTGCAGAATCTCGTAAACGGTTTTGCATCCGCTTTGCAGCAGTCGGGAGTGAAAGCCGGAGACCGTGTGGCCATCATGCTGCCGAACTGTCCTCAATATGTGATTACATACTATGGAGTCCTGACTGCCGGAGCGATCGTTACCCAGGTTAATCCGATGCTCGTTGAGCGGGAACTGCAGCATATCCTCGAAGACAGCGGAGCTGAGACCATCGTCGTCTATGAACCGCTTTATGAACAGGTGAAAAAGCAACAGCATGTTTCTCCTTTAAAACGGATCATCTCGGTTAGTTTTGATGAAAACCCAAAAGATATTTCACCTGACTGGTCTTTTTCTCAGTTTTTGCAAAGCGGCACCGGACGGATCGATCCTGCAGCGATCGCTCCTGAACAGGATGTTGCGGTTTTACAATACACCGGAGGGACAACTGGACGTTCCAAAGGCGCCATGCTGACGCATAAAAATATTATCGCTAACGTCCTTCAATCACATGAGTTTTTTAAATATAACATTGAGATCGGGAAAGAAAAGTATTTAACGGTCATTCCTCTTTTCCATGTGTTTGGCATGACTTCCTGTATGAATCTCGCAATCTATACCGCATCAGAATCAATCCTGCTCCCGAGATTCGACATCAATGAGGTTCTTCAAACAATTAAAAAAGAACAACCGACCGTTTTTCCCGGTGTTCCGACGATGTATGTTGCGATCACCAACCATCCGGAAGCTGAAAACTTCGGTATAGACAGTATAAAAGTGTGCAACAGCGGAAGTGCTCCGATGCCTGTCGAACTGCTTCAGGATTTTGAGAGAAAGACAGGTTCAAAGATTCTAGAAGGCTACGGATTATCAGAAGCCTCACCGACCACACATTGCAATCCGATGTTTTCTGAACAAAAAGAAGGGAGCGTAGGCATTGGTCTGCCGTCGACAGATTACCATATCGTGGACTTGGCAACAGGAACTGAAGACGTAAAGACAGGTGAACTTGGCGAGCTCATTATCAAGGGGCCGCAAGTCATGAAGGGTTATTGGAACATGCCGGAGGAGACAGAACATACCCTTCGCAACGGCTGGCTCTACACCGGAGATATAGCCAAGATGGATGATGACGGTTATGTCTTCATCATGGATCGCAAGAAGGATCTTATTATCGCGAGCGGCTATAACATCTATCCAAGAGAAGTAGAAGAAGTGCTGTATGAATTTCCATCCGTTCAGGAGGCCGTTGTGATTGGTGTACCTGATGCTTACAGAGGAGAGGATGTGAAGGCTATCGTCGTATTAAAAGCAGGGAAAACCGCGACAGAGGATGAGATTATTTACTATTGCAAACAAAATTTATCTGCGTATAAGATCCCGCATATCATCGAGTTTCGCGAGCAGCTGCCAAAGACGAATGTCGGTAAAATTCTGCGCAGAGCTTTGCGGGAAGAAGCAAGAATAAAGACAAGGTAGGGACAATTTTATAGATTCATTGAGAAAAGGAGAGAAAGAGAATGATATAATTTTGCCTGAAATTGATTAAAGAATGCGAGGACACAGACATGAAGGAAAAAATTACGGAATGCAGCATCCGTTTATTTGAGAAAAAGGGATTCAGTGAAACATCCATACAGGATATTGTTGATGCTCTTGGCGTAACAAAAGGGACTTTTTATTATTATTTTGCAAGCAAAGAAGAACTGCTGATGAACATTCACAACAGATATATTGATGAACTATTAAACCAGCAGGAACGAATCATCTCTGATGAAACGAAATCAAGCAAAGAAAAGCTGTTTGAGATCGTTTATGCGTTAATCGGCAACATCAGACAGGCCGGAGCCAGTGCAAAAGTGTTCTTCAGGGAAATCAAAAACCTGAACGAAGAGCGCCTCTCCCTGATTATTCCTAAACGGGACCGTTTCCGCTTTAATCTGGAGCAGTTGATCCATGACGGCATTGAAAACGGTGAATTTCGTTCTGACCTGAACGAATCCATCGTTACGTTTGGAATTCTTGGCGCAGCTAACTGGAGCTATCAATGGTTCAATCCGGATGGAATGATGTCAGAAAGAGAAGTAGCCGAAATATTTGTAGAAATGATTCTAAATGGCATAGCACATAGAAATTGATACTAATTAACGGGAGGCTATACGATGAAAGCAGAAGATGTACAGCAGATTACTGTATTAGGTGCAGGCGAAATGGGACATCAGATCGCCATGCTGTGCGCGCTTGGCGGATTTGAAACTGTCATACAGGACGTGCAGGAACTGGCGCTTTCCAAAGCAGAGAGCAAACTCAATGCCATTATGGACAAATGGGTGACTAAAGGAAAGCTTTCTGACGATCAGAAAGAAGCGGCTTTTCAGCGCCTTCGTTTCACAACAAGCTTTGAAGATGCGGTCAGAAATACCGATTTTGTGATTGAAGCTGTTGTGGAAAAACTGGATGTTAAACGAGAAGTGTTTGCGAAGCTTGAGCAGTTGGCGCCTGAGCATACCATTTTTGCAACCAACAGTTCAACAATCGTCAATAGTCTGATTGCTTCAGAGACAAACCGTGCGGAGAAGGTAGTTAACATGCATTTCTTTTTCCCGCCTCTCGTGATGGATTGTGTGGAAGTGGTGATGAGTGACCAAACATCCGAAGAAACGGCTCAGCTGACGATGGAGATTTGCAAGCGGATCAACCGTACCGCAGTTCTGCTTAAAAAAGAGATTTCGGGTTTTATTGCCAACCGTATTTTGGGTGCGCTGCAGAAAGAAGCCGTTTACCTGTATGAACAAGGAATCGCTGACTATAAAGACATCGATATCATCTGCCGTAAAGCATTGAACCACCCGATCGGACCATTTGAACTTATGGACTTATCCGGCATCGATGTCGGCTACTATGTCATGGAACAGCGCTATAAAGAGACGGGCGATCCAGAAGACAAGCCGTTTGCCTGCATTGAAGAGAAGGTGAAGCAAGGCCATTTAGGGAGAAAAACCGGCAAAGGCTGGTACAACTATGAAACTGAAGGAGTGAAACTATAATGGGAAAATATCTTGAGGTAGTAAAAGACCATCATCTCGCTGTCATTACGATAAACAATCCGCCGCTGAATGTATTGAGCAGAGCCGTATTCCAGGAGCTTGATGATACGTTCATGGAGTTGGAACATGACCGGGAAACGGTAGCTGTTGTACTAACGGGAGAGGGAGAAAAAGCATTCGTTGCTGGAGCCGACATTAAAGAGTTTCCTCAGATGATGGGGAACCCTGATATGAGGGCACAAGTGATGGAGGTCCATTATATCCTAAACCGAATTGATTCTTTTCCAAAGCCTACGATCGCTGTCCTGAACGGCTTGACACTCGGAGGCGGCTGCGAACTTGCCCTTTCATGCGATATGAGGATTGCGGAGGAACACAGCCAGATCGGATTGCCTGAAGTTACCCTCGGATTATTTCCTGGCGGGGGAGGAACACAGCGTCTTCCCCGCTTAGTGGGAGAAGCGAAAGCAAAAGAAATGATGTTTACAGGGGAACCGATTTCAGCAGCCGCAGCTGAACGAATCGGACTGGTCAATAAGGTAGTTCCTTCCGGTGAAGGACTGGTCAGTGCCAAACAGTTGGCAAGTAAAATCACCCGCCACTCTCTTCAGGCTCTATCACGAATTAAACAATCGGTTGATGTAGGCATTAACAAATCCTTGAATGAAGGCATCGAAGTGGAAGCTTCTCTGTTTCAGGAAGTGTTCCAAACGGAAGATATTAAAGAGGGCGTTCAGGCATTTTTTGAAAAAAGAAAACCAGCCTTTCAGCATCGTTGATCGGTAAGAGGCAGAAAGTGAGGAAAGACATGCATGAAATTGAACTGACGGTACGGTTCTGTGAAACGGATGCCCTGGGCCACATTAACAACACGAGTTATTTTATTTATCTGGAAGAAGCGAGGGTCCGCTGCTTTGAAACCCTCGGCCTTGAAATGAACACGAACGAATGGAGCTTTATTCTTGCTTCCACAAAATGTGACTTCATGGCACAAGGTTATTTTAACGAAAGACTAGTGGTGCGGACCGGGGTATCAAAAATCGGAACAAAAAGCTTTACATTGGAACACGAAATCTATAAAGCAGAAACCGAGGAGTTAGTTGCGAGAGGGAATGCAGTCATTGTGTATTTTGACTTTAAAACACAGCAGACTGCTCATATACCAGAATTTCTGCGCGACGCATTGAAAGAGAATCTAGTATTGCAGACTCAAGAGTCAGAATCTTGAAATAAATGAATCGAGGAGGAGGAAGACATGAGTAAGGATACGATAGCCGTTCGCCAGGGAGAAGAACTGGATCTTGCTGCTCTTGAGCGTTTCCTTAGGCATTCCATGGATGAATTGCCGGAAGAGACGCTGGAAATCCTGCAGTTCTCCGGTGGCCATTCCAATTTGACGTATCAGCTCAAAATGGGAGAATGGGAAGCCGTTCTGAGGAGGCCGCCGCTTGGCCCCGTTGCGCCAAAAGCCCACGATATGGAGCGGGAATTCCGTATTCTGTCTGAGATTCATGAAATGTTCCCGCCTGCTCCAAAGCCTCTTCTTTTTTCAAAAGGAGAGGAGATCGTTGGCCGACCGTTTTTCTTGATGGAAAGAAAACATGGAATCGTAGTTGATACCTCTTTTCCGAAGGGAGTCCAGGTGACTCGGCATCTATGCGGCCAGATTTCCAGTGAGATGGTGAATCAGCTTGTCCAGCTGCATGCCATTGACTACAAAAAAACAGGATTATCTGAAATCAGCAAGCCTGATGGGTTCATGGAACGGCAGGTGCATGGATGGATATCCAGATATGATCGTTCGAAAACCGATGATATTCCGGAAGTAAAGCATTTGACCACATGGATTGCGGACCATATCCCAACACAGCAGCCCGTTTCCATGATCCATTATGATTACAAGCTCAATAACAGTATGTTTGATCAGCGCTTGAACCACATGACAGGATTGTTTGACTGGGAGATGAGTACGGTTGGAGACCCCCTCGCCGATCTTGGAGTCGCCATGGGATACTGGATTGAAGCCGATGATCCCGATCTTTTGAAAACGGGACTGGGAAAACCGCCTGTAACCACTATGGAAGGTTTTTTTACGAGGGAACAGTTTATAGAGGAATATGCTAAAAAAAGCGGTAGAGACGTTAGCGCAATCAATTTTTACTTAACGTTCGCCTATTTCAAACTAGCTGTTATCTGCCAGCAAATCTATTACCGGTATAAAAAAGGGCAAACCGAGGATGCCCGCTTTTCACAATTTCATCACTTTGTCAAAAGCTTGATCCTGCATGCCTCCCATACTGCTTTTGGACAATGAGGTGAAGAGATGAAAGTCCATTTGCTTTTGAAAAAGGAAGAGATCCATTCTGAAAAGATGGCTGAAAATAACAAGATTGCCGTGGTACTTGATGTCTTGTTGGCGACCACGACCATCGTATCTGCGTTGTATCAAAGAGCAAAAGATGTAATTCCTGTGAAAGACCACAAAGAAGCGCGGGAGTTATCAAAAATGTTCCAAAAGGGAGATTACCTTCTGGCCGGAGAGCTGCATGCCAAACCAATTGACGGTTTTCTATATCCGAGCCCTTTATTGCTCAGCCGCCAAGTCCAGGGAAAAACACTTATCTTATCCACGACGAACGGCACAGTGGCTCTTCGAAAAACAGCAGGGGCACAAAAAGTATATATTTCTTCTTTACTGAATAATACAGCGACTGCTAAGGCTTTGTTACATCACAATAGTTCGAGTACGATCGTTATCATCTGCTCCGGCAATTCCGGAGAGGTGAGCCTCGAGGATGTATATGGAGCAGGACATCTCATTACGGCGTTAGTTGAGCTGGGTGGAGAACCGCTGGAGCTGAGTGACGCTGCCCAAACGGCCTACTATCTGTATAAAGGAAACAGACAGAATGCTTATCAGGTTCTTCAGTCGTCCTATGTTGGAAATTTATTTGCCAGATACGGCTTATTTGACGACTTGGATTTTGCCTCTGCTGTCGATGCAGCCCCTGTTGTTGCGGTGCTGAAGGATGGGAAAGCCACCATTGAACAAGCGCGCGCCCAACAGCAATCTTAAACACAGAAAGGGAGGGAACTTTCATGGCACAAACCGGTACGAGAGTGAAAGGCTCCGGATTTTTATTTTCATCCATAGATTTGGAGCACTTGTTTACCCCGGAGGATTTCACTGAAGAACATGTGATGATCAAGGCAACGGCCAGGCAATTTATTGAAAAAGAAGTCGGACCTTA
This sequence comes from Fictibacillus sp. FJAT-27399, assembly GCF_001510655.1. GTDB lineage: Bacteria > Bacillota > Bacilli > Bacillales > Fictibacillaceae > Fictibacillus_C > Fictibacillus_C marinisediminis. Next base: position 836,992 of record NZ_LMVC01000001.1, read on the forward strand.
TCGTGAAAACATCGAGAGCCAGGATTTTAAACGGATTGTTTCTTTATTAAAAAAAGCAGGGGAGCTTGGCCTTTTGGCTCACAGTATTCCTGAACAATACGGCGGGCTGGGCCTCGATAAGATCAGCAAGGGCATCGTCGGTGAGATGGTCGGCCCTTCAAGCGGATACGGCGTAGCGCATTCCAATCATACGTGTATAGCCACACTGCCAATCACCTATTTCGGTACACCAGACCAAAAGAAAAAATACCTTCCGAAAATGGCATCAGGCGAATTCCTAGGTGCCTATTGTCTGACAGAACCGAATGCCGGCTCAGATGCCTTGGCCGCGCAAACGACAGCAGTCCTGAACGAGGAAGGCACTCATTATGTTTTAAACGGTACAAAAATCTATATTACCAACGCTGTTTTTTCAGACACCTTTATCGTGTATGCCAAAGTGGATGGATCGAAATTTACAGCCTTTATTGTTGAAAAGGATTTTCCAGGCTTAGCACTTGGACCCGAAGAAAATAAAATGGGGATCAAAGGTTCATCGACCCGGTCGGTTATTCTTGAAGATTGTCTCGTACCCGTGGAAAACCTGCTTGGCGATATCGGAAAAGGCCATGTTATCGCCTTAAATGTCCTGAACCTTGGAAGATTTAATCTCGGATCCGCCACCATGGGAGCTGCAAAATACGGGTACCAGAAAGCGGTACAGTTTATTCAGGAACGTAAACAATTTAAGCAGCGGATCGCTGACTTTCCAGCTACGAAAGAAAAAATCTCCAAACTGGCTGCCCGCCTGTATGCGGCAGAATCTCTCCAGTACCGGACGGCAAGCTTAATTGAAGATGCTCTTCGAGATCTGAATGATTCTTCTGATTTGAAAACTGTCGGAACACGGTTGAGTGAATACTCCACAGAATGTGCGATCTGTAAAGTCTATGGATCGGAAACATTGGATTATATCGCTGATGAAGCGCTTCAGCTGCATGGCGGTGCAGGATTTATAAAAGAATACGGGATTGAACAGATGTACAGAGACTCAAGGATCAACCGTATCTTTGAAGGTACGAACGAAATTAACCGGCTGCTGATCCCAACCCACCTTTTTAGAAAGGCAATAAAAGGGGAGATCGACCTTCAAACCTCTATCCAAGGTGCGGTCCGGTCCTTGCAGCAGGCGAAGGAACAAGGCACCTCCCTTATGGCTGCAGAACGGCACGCTATAGAAACCATACGCCATCTGTTCCTTCTCTCTGCAGGTATAGCCTATGAAGCATTTGGTGATGGACTGATTCAGGAACAGGAGGCTTTAATGGCACTCGCTGATTTAGCCATAAACCTTTATGCAGCTGAATCTTCTGTATTCCGTACTTTGAAAGCCGTCAAGAAAAGCGGGGCTGAAAAGGCAGCCCTCAAAACAGCCCTGACCCACACGATATTAGAAGACAGTCTGTGGGAAGCTGAAATGCTGGCACGCAAGCTTGTCCACGAACTGACGGATGGTGAGAAAACAAATCAGCTTGTATTGTTGATCACGCAATCTTGTAACTGCTGTCATCAATTTGGGAAAAGTGTCGCTAGAAACCGCATGATCGCAGAGAAACAATATGAAGCAAATACTTTTATTTGCTAAAGGAGCAGGGTTATGAAGTTCACGCACTCTATTGCCCTAATCACCGGAGCCGGCAGCGGAATAGGGCAAGCCGCTGCAATCAAACTGGCGAAAGAGGGAGCCAAAATGATTTTAGTCGGCCGGACAAAGTCTAAACTGGAAAACACGTCGACAGAGATCAGCAAAATTCCCAATGCTCAGGCAGCGGGAATTTTCACAGCAGATGTAACGAGTGAAAAAGAAGTTGAGGGATTGGCAGAACACGTCCAATCGCAATTTGGTGAGCTGCACGTGCTGATCAATAATGCAGGCGGCAGCTCCCAAACAAGAATCATGGAAACTGCTGCCAGTGAATGGGATCACGTACAAAGCGCTAACTTAAAGAGCGTGTTTCTCGTTTCTCGTATGCTAGGAAAAATCATGATTGATGGTGCCAAAAAAGAAACAAACCGGCAGAACCGGGCCATTGTCAATGTAGCCTCCCTTTCGGGACATCAGGCAGGTGCCCATATTCCGCATTACAGTGCTGCAAAAGCCGGGGTCATCAATTTTACGAGAGCACTTGCCTTGGAACTATCCCCTTATTGCATCCGGGTCAACTCTGTTTCTCCCGGTTTTATTGAAACACCGCTCACAGAAGAAGGCCTTGAGAATGAACAATTTGTAAGAGCCATCAAAAAAAATACCGCATTAAAAAGGGTCGGCAAGCCGGAGGAGATCGCCAATATTATATCTTTTCTAGCATCGAGTGAAGCTTCTTATATGACAGGGTCAGACGTACTAGCTGACGGCGGCTGGCTCATCATGTAATTAAAGGAGGAGAAAATAATGAATCAAGAACACCTTTTAGTAGAATTCGAGGGTCCGATAATGATCCTCACCTTAAACAGACCGGAGAGTTTAAATTCCTTCAGCGAGGAAATGATCACCGGATTGACCGATGCATGCGCTGAAGCACAAAACCGAGAAGATATAAAAGTCATCGTGCTCAAGGGAGCTGGTCGCTCTTTCAGTGCAGGCGGTGATGTCAAAACGATGGGGCAGGCGACTTCCAATGATGTGTATCAGCATATCGGCAAACTCAACCGCTGCATCCTGGCGATGAAAGAAACGGAGATTCCGATCATTGCTGCTGTCCACGGATTTGCTGCGGGGGCCGGCTTTAACCTTGCGATGGCCTGCGACTTAATCGTCTCTGCAGAAGACAGCAAATTTGCGCTGAGTTTCTCACAGGTCGGACTGATCTCTGATGGAGGAGGCTCTTACTTCCTGCCTAAGCTCATCGGGCCTCATCTAGCAAAACAGTTCTTTTTCAGCGCCGAGCCGATTTCAGCAGAGAGACTTTATCAACTAGGAGTAATCAATTACCTGGCTCCACTTGAAAGGCTGGAGGCTGAAGTGTTCAAATTGGCTGCTAAACTGGCAAACGGTCCTGTGGCAGCCTTTGGAAAGATGAAAAAGCTTATTGATGCTTCCTATCAATCTACCCTTGAAGAGATTCTTGAGCAGGAACGTTTAAACCAGACACTTATGATCTCAACAGAAGATCATCAAGAAGGCATTTCGGCGTTTAAAGAAAAAAGACAGCCCGTGTTTACCGGCAAATAGGAGGATGACGATGAAAGCAGTACGATTTAAAGAATATGGCGGACCGCAAGTGCTGGAGAATGTTGAACTCGACAAACCTGTTCCTAAAGGACATGAAGTACTGATTGAAATCCATGCTGTCGGCGTGAATTATGCGGATACGGCACGCAGAGAAGGCCAATATGTCATTCCTACACCTTTGCCATTTGTTCCTGGAGCTGAAGTCGCAGGGGTCGTTGTTGAAACAGGAGAGAAATCCGCTCACATAAAACCTGGCACAAGGGTCGTGACCTTAATCGAATCCGGTGGCTACGCAGAATATGCGCTGGCTGATGGAAGATTTGTAATACCGATTGATGACCATCTCGATTTTCAGCAGGCTGCTGCATTGCCTCTGCAGGGATTAAGCGCCTACCATATTCTTAAAACGATGGGAAGGCTTGAAGAAGGAGAAACGGTGCTCGTTCATGCGGCAGGCGGAGGAGTCGGAACGATCGCTGTCCAGCTTGCGAAGCTTTTTGGAGCCGGAAAAATCATAGCAACTGCCAGTTCTGAGGACAAGCTGGAACTTGCGCGGCAGATGGGCGCTGATGTGGCGGTCAACTATACGGAGGATGGCTGGGAAAATAAAGTTCTCGAAGCAACAGATGGCAAAGGCGTAGATGTGGCTCTAGAAATGGCAGGAGGCGATGTGTTCCATAAGACACTGAAATGTCTCGCTGTGTTTGGCAGGATTGTTGTTTATGGTGTCGCTAGCGGGGAGCCAAGCAAATTTTATCCTTCGAACCTTATGGGAAAAAATCAATCCGTGATAGGATTTTTCCTTCCGCAGATCATGAGAAGGCCTGACCTGTTAAAGCCAAGCCTTCAGGAGCTGTTTACGTATCTGGCTCAAGGCAAGCTGAAACTGACCATCGGTGAAGTTTTCCCTTTAAGAGAGGCTGCACAGGTTCATGACCTCATGCAGTCAAGAAAGACAAAAGGAAAGCTGCTGTTAAAGCCATAATAATAGAGAAGAACATACAATTAAAAAAGAAAAATATGCCTCTTCATCAGTGAAGAAAGCTTCAGGAAGAAGAAAAATTGTAAGATGAGGCAGTGTCTGGACGATGAATTCAATGGTGGAAACGGTGACAGGTCCTATCTCTGTTAGACATTGATTTCTGGGGAGATTTAATGAAGAAGAGGAACTGCTCATGGAGAATTGGACACCTGCTCATCTTTCCCTCAACATCCTGCCTGAATTAAAGGAAAGAGGAGTGACCATTATGCAATTTGAAAAAATGTTTAATGAGAATGCCAAAGGTCTTTTCAGCGGGGTGACAGAGAAAGTCATTTCTTGATAACAGCATGCGAAAAGGGGCTGTCCAGAAAGTCGAAAATTGACCTTCAGGCAGCCCCTTTTTGGCTTGAAAAATCTTCAATGAAAAGTTAATTGAAGTGGAAGATGCGAGACTCCTGCGGGACTAGCNCCCTTTTTGGCTTGAAAAATCTTCAATGAAAAGTTAATTGAAGTGGAAGATGCGAGACTCCTGCGGGACTAGCGTGACAGGTGAGACTCCCGCCGGTGCTTGCACCAAGAGGCTCACCGCACGCCCCGCGGAAAGCGAGCAGCCTGGAACGGAAATCAACAGCTTACAGACTTCTTGGACAGCCCCTTTTTTATGATAATTGAATGGCATCTTCAACAGGATAGAGGGATAGATCAATATCCAGTTCCATCTCTAACGCCAGTTTAGCAAGCTGCTCTCCGATAAAAGGACCCATCGTTAGCCCTGAAGCACCGAGTCCGTTGGCAAACAGAATTCCTTCCCAGCCAGGCAGTTTCCCAATCACAGGCAGAAATCCTGGAGTAAATGGGCGAAAGCCTGCTCGAGCCTCGGTGAATGAGGCATCAGACAGACCCGGGGCGGTTTCTAATCCTTTATTAAATACTTCATGCAGACCTCCGGCTGTAATACGATGGTCATAGCCATCAGGATCGTTTTCATGAGTCGCCCCGATAATGATGCGGCCATCCTCGAGCGCCAGCACGTATTGATCACTGGGCGGCATCACAACAGGCCAATGACTCGTGTCAGTATCATGAAACTGCAGATGAACGATCTGCGCTTTTTGATACGTTACTTTCATATGGATTCCCAATGGTTCAAACAGCGCATTCGCCCACGCCCCTGCACATACGATAACCTTGTCCCCTTCTATCGATTCGCCACCGGCTTTAACACCGGTTACTCTATTTCCGCTGAATAGGAGAGAGGCATCTTCCTTCACCAAGAGAGCTCCATTTTTTTGTGCGCCGCGAAGCAAAGCATCACGAAGAGCACGTCCATCAACCCGTGCCGCGCCGCTCACATGCACGGCACCATAGTCTTCTTTTAGAGCAGGGAACAGAGCTTGAGCTGCCTCAGGAGTCAGGATTTTTATTTCTCCCATTTCAGGTGCTTCTTCTTTCCGTTTCAACGCACGTTCTTCCATCTTCCACAGTTTTTCATGGTCATGATGCAGGCTGACGGCACCTACACGAGCATAGCCCGTTTCTGTTTCACCATCTGCTCGCAGCTGTTCAATTAAAGCCGGATAAAAGGCTGCGCCGTTTTTAGCCAGTGCATACCATGCTTTATTCCGCCTCTGAGACAGCCATGGGCAGATGATGCCTGCTGCAGCATCTGTGGCTTGCCCTTGGTGTTTCCGGTCGACAACGATGACCTCAGCACCTTTTTTGCTTAAAAGATAAGCGGCAGACGCCCCGAGGATTCCTGCACCGACGATAACATATCTTTGCATTTTTTCAGCATCCTTTACTTGGTTGATCCATTTCTATTATAACCGAATCATTGAATAGAGAAAAAAGTCCATTTTATGTATAATAAGAGGTGTTGAACGGTAAGTTGTGTTATTGAAAATGAAGTTGAAAGAGAGTGGAACATAATGGGACGTAAGTGGAACAACATTAAAGAGAAAAAAGCGTCAAAAGATGCCAATACGAGCCGCATCTACGCTAAATTCGGCCGTGAGATCTACGTGGCGGCAAAGCAGGGAGAACCTGATCCTGAATCCAACCAGGCATTAAAAGTCGTTCTTGAACGTGCAAAAACATACAGTGTGCCTAAAAATATCATCGATCGTGCCATTGAAAAGGCGAAGGGCGGATCGGATGAAACGTATGACGAGCTTCGTTACGAAGGATTCGGCCCAAATGGTTCAATGGTCATCGTTGACGCGCTAACAAATAATGTGAACCGGACGGCTGCGGATGTGCGTGCAGCCTTCACGAAAAATGGCGGGAACATGGGTGTTTCCGGCTCAGTGGCCTATATGTTTGATGCGACAGCCGTATTTGGCATCGAAGATAAAACGGAAGAGGAAGTACTGGAAATCTTAATGGAAGCGGATGTTGACGCCCGTGACATTATTGAAGAAGACGGTTCTGTCATCGTGTATGCAGAGCCAGACCAATTCCATGCTATACAAGAAGCATTCAAGAATGTCGGGATTACCGAATTTGCAGTAGCCGAGCTTACCATGCTGGCACAAAATGACCTGTCCCTTCCTGAAGATGCACAGAATCAATTTGAGAAAATGATCGATGCGATCGAAGACTTGGAAGATGTTCAGCAGGTTTACCACAACGTAGACCTTAGTGAATAAAAAGAAAAAGGGGCTGTCCAGTAAGTCGAAAATTGACCTTTAGGCAGCCCCTTTTTGGCTTGAAAAATCTTCAATGAAAAGTTAATTGAAGTGGAAGATGCGAGACTCCTGCGGGACTAGCNCCCTTTTTGGCTTGAAAAATCTTCAATGAAAAGTTAATTGAAGTGGAAGATGCGAGACTCCTGCGGGACTAGCGTGACAGGTGAGACTCCCGCCGGTGCTTGCACCAAAAAGTAGGCGTTCACGCCGGTAAGGCTCACCGCACGCCCCGCGGAAAGCGAGCAGCCTGGAACGGAAATCAACAGCTTACAGACTTCTTGGACAGCCCCTTTTTGTTATTGTTATGTATTCTACTATGCACTTTTAGACAAAGGAGTATTCGATAATTTCCTTTTCTTGAATTTCAATCCAAGATAGTGAACAACCCAGCGGTCCATACCGATTCGCCCAGCATTTGCTCCTGCTGCCAGAACGATCATACCTGCTAGAACCATTTGCGGGTTGACAGATGTTGTACCGGAGAATAAATATGCAAAGTTCATTGTAAGCCCCATGAGAACCGCTAAACTAGTAAACATACCTAACAGGAGCCCAAGACCTACCAAAAATTCTCCCCAGGGAATGAGCGCATTAAAGATTTCAGCATTCGGCAGAGCGACTTGCCGCAAGAAATCACCCCACCAGGGCTGAACAGCAGGATGATCACCAGAAACTTGCTTAAGAGCCCCCAGCATAAAACCACTGGCATCAAAATGTCCGCTGCTGATTTTTTCCCATCCTGCCTGAACCCACTTAACTCCAAGATACAACCGAAGAAGTGTAAGCACATAAGAGGCTAAACGATTTTCTCTTAACCATTGAATAAACATAGAATTCCTCCTAAATAACAAATGATAACGATTATCATTTTCACATCAAATTCTAACTTGGTCAATGCGAAAATAGTTTCATTACCAAACTCTCTGCTTAGTTAAGAAGAACCATTATATGAAGTAATAAAAATTGTCCGGCCGCATGAATAGCTGATTTTCGTTCCAGGCCCGCTTTCGCTTTTCTTTGCATTCTTCCATCTTTTTCAGAATAAAATCTCTCAGATTGAATATAGTTTACTAGAAACGGACGGAAGAAGGTGAATTCTATGAGACTTCAAGCAGTGTACTTTTGGATTCTCATCATGATTTCTACGACAGGGTTCAGTTATCTTTATTTATCCTCGCTATTTACTGTTGGGTTCCTTGTTACCGGGCTCATCATGGTGTGTTTAGCCTACATTGCCATTGATCTTAAAGAGGAGGAGGAATGGGATGAGAGACAGCAATAACGGCTTGTTTTCAACGGGTATAAAGGTTTCTCTCCTTAGCATTCTTCTATTCTTTGTAGCGGGATTTATATCATCCGCAGAAATTAAGTTCGATGTATCTTCGTCCCTTGTTAAAAAGTGGTTTAATAACTTTACAACGGAAGCCTTGGTATATGCCATCGGATCAGAGAATCCTTATTATACGCAGGTACTTCCAAAAGAGAGCAAACCGCCAGCCGCTTCTTCCATCATGCTGCAGCTTATGACCAACCTGAGGCCAGGGGACCCGCGAAGTTTGATCGGAACGGAACTGCCGGGCTTTGCGATCTATGATTCAGAGATTTATATTGCCGGAAAAGGGACAACCTATTCTACATTGCCGATTGAACCGACATTGCCCCTTCAGGAAATTCTAAAGCCGAACGAACCGAATAAAAAGAATGTGAATATCGATAACCCGAACGAAGATATTCCTCCGCCCAAATTAAAAACGAAAGGCCAGGTCGTTTATATTTACCATTCACACAGCTATGAATCATTCAGGCCGATCCTGCAAGGAGGCAAATTTACAAGTTCCAATCCAAAGACCAACATTATAGCGGTAGGTGACCGGTTAAAACAGGATCTGGAGAGCAGAGGGATTGGCGTAGACCATGACACCACTAACGTAGGGGAAAAGTTAAATGCCAGAAAGTGGAATACCAATCGAGCGTATGCACTGTCACGAGAAACCGTCCAGCATGCCGTCTCACAAGACCGTGATCTATCTTACCTAATTGACATCCATCGTGATTCTCAGCCTAGGAAAATGACAACGATCTCTATCAACAACCAGCCTTATGCGCGATTATGTTTTATCGTTGGAAGGGAACATCCGTCTTTTGAAAAGAACCTTCAGATCGCAGAAGAACTGAACAGTCTTGTAAATAAAAAGTATCCTCATCTCAGCCGGGGGGTCATTATTAAGAATAAATCCCAAGGCAACGGCATATACAACCAGGATCTTTCGAACAACGCCATGCTGATTGAAATGGGAGGAATCGATAACGACTTCCGTGAACTGTACAGAACCGCAGATGCTTTTGCAGATGTGTTCAGCAGCTTTTACTGGCAGGCAGAGAAGGTAAATGGGAATGCGAATTAGAATATAGTGAGAGGAGCTGTTTCAGCGGCTCTTTTTTTATGAAAGATGAAGGGGGATAAGAATGAATCGGATCGAATATGAATGGGTCAAACAGACGAGAGAAATTCTTTTGAAATTTTGTGATGAGCTTCAACCTGAAGATTTCACAAGACACATTGATGGGTTCGGCTTCCAAAGTGTGCGGGATTCACTGCTTCATGTTGCAAACTGCTATCATGGATGGCTCGGTTCCTATATTTTATTGCAGACGAAAACGCCTCTGACACCAAAAGAAAACATTTCAAAAACAAGTTTAGAAGAAATTAAACAGAGATTTATCCAGGCTGATGCCTATGTTGATGATGTCCTTAATGATTTGGATGGGCAGATGGATGAGCTTATCATAAGAGCCATCCCTTGGAGAGAGCATGGAGAACCTATTTCCATTTCAGCTGCACAGCTTCTTCTGCATGTGGTAACACACGAATACCATCATAAAGGCCAAATTATGGCGATGGCCAGACATATGGGTTATGAACCGCCCAATACAGATGTGCTGGGGGTTGGGGATTAATCAAATTTTTAATTATTGTACGAAGAGCATTTTCATTGTATATGAAATGCTCTTTTTTCATGCGTAAAAACCAACATTCCGGCAATCAGATAAATTTAACAATTTCACGTACCGTATTTTAAATATTAAAAAAATTAAATTATATTTAAAGATCTAAACTCAAAATCTACCTATTTTGACAATTACATGTTATTTTTCAACATTCCATCATTGACTCGCAAGTAACTTATCGATATAATGTCAGAAAATATAACATTGAAATGTAAGGGGTATTTACATGTTAGTACGTGATGAAGTAAATCCAAATATTAACATTCGAATTTCACCATCAGAACTTTTAAAAATGCTGCAATTCATGAAAACAAAAAAAGAACAAGAAATTGAACGGATTAAAAACAAGATTAATAAATACGTCCAAAAGAAAAATGCCGAAGATGCCTTTTATCAATCACTATCCCCTTTTCGAAAATTATTTACAGGCCGTTCTCCCAGCCATCATCAAGCAGTTGAATACATTGCACATGTAAAAGAACCACTTAAACAAATTGATAAATTAAAACAAGGTTTATTTGAGCTGGATCATTCCATCCACGGTCTAAAAGAAGAACCATCAAAAGATGAGATTATCCTTTCACGCACTATTATTGGGGAAATAAAGATGAATCGGAAATCGGGGAAGGAAACAACATGACCATTCATACACTAAATACAGGGTTAGATACCATTTGGGTTGTCTTGACTGCAGCTATGATTATACTAATGGAGGGTGGTTTCGCTCTATTAGAAGCCGGATTCGTCAGACATAAGAATAACGTAAATATTCTCATGAAGGTATTTGCAGACATTACAATCGGTACCCTTTGTTTTTACCTTATTGGGTTTGGTTTAATGTATGGAAAGGATTTGTCGGGCTTAATTGGAAGTAACGGATTTATGATAAAAGGAGATCTCTCACATTTACACTTTTTAATTTCTGTTGATACCTTTTGGTTATTCCAAGCAGCGTTTGTTATTGCCGTCATTTCCATTGTATCTGGCGCTGTTGCTGAGCGTATTAATTTCCGTGCCTACATTCTTTATGCCGTTATCATGACAACCTTTATTTACCCGGTTGCAGGCCACTGGGTCTGGGGCGAAGGATGGCTCGGAAAGCTTGGAATGCAGGACTTTGCAGGTTCTGCGGTTATTCATGCACTAGGTGGTTTTTCTGCTTTAGCCGCAGCAATATTTATCGGTCCTCGAAAAGGAAAATTCACTCCTCAAGGAGTTAGTACAGTCTCCTTGCCAAGTAATCTTCCCTTAGCATCTGTAGGCGCCTTCTTACTTTGGTTTGGATGGTTTGGTTTTAATGCGGGAAGTACGTTAAGTGCCACTGATGCCAGAATTGGACATATTGCCATTGTAACCATGCTGTCAGCAGCATCAGGCGGTGCAGCAACAATGCTTTATACCCTTTTTCGTTATAAGCGCTCTGATGCCCCTTCGGTTATTAATGGATCATTGGCTGGGTTGGTAGGGATCACAGCAGGATGTGCTTTTGTCAGTGATCCTTTTGCTATCCTTATTGGAGCTGTATCTGGTCTGCTTATGCTTTTCGCCACTTATTGGTTAGAGATCAAAAGGATTGATGATCCTGTAGGCGCGTTTCCCGTTCACGCGGTTTCAGGAATATGGGGAACCATAGCGGTAGGGTTGTTTGCAACAGATAAAGGTCTTATTACGACGGGTAACTGGCACCTGTTAAGCGTTCAGTTTTTAGGATTACTCGTCTTGTGCATATGGGGTTTTGTCTTAACCTGGATGGGACTTACATTGATTCAATTGTGGATACCTGTCCGCTCGACTGAAGAAGAGGAAGAGGTTGGATTAGATATTAGCTACCACGGTATGGTAGCCGCTTTTCAGGAACAAGAGTTTATCAAATACGAAAGTAATTACCTCCATCATAAAGATGATGATTAATAGAATGAATATTGAACCAAAGGCACATACCCACCTTCATTTTACGTTGCAGGTGGGTTGTTTTTTATTTACATTAATCATATTTATAACCAACAGGTGGGCAGAAGGTATGAAATCCTGCAAAAATAGAAGGCTGCGAACCCCGATTTTATTACTTACGGTAAAATTACCTGAATTTTCTTGACATTTGTTGATGAAGTAATGCATAATATTCTTTAAAATTATCTGGTGCGTTAATAGGGGCCAGTAAATATGCTATCAGGCGAAAGAGAGTGGAATTCATCAGGCTGAGAGATTCCATCGCTGAAGAAACTATTGAACCTACCCCTTGAGCTGCTAGGCGAATAACCTGGCCGTTTCCCTCGTTACGGGTTTTAAGAGAGTATCATCTGCCTAGATGATACTAATAAAGGTGGTACCGCGGATGACAGACTCTTTCCGTCCTTTTTTTAAGGATGGGAAGGGTCTTTTTTAGTAAACAAAAGGAGTGGCGGATACATGAGCAAAAGACGAATCGTTGTAAAAATCGGGAGCAGTTCCCTAACCAACAAGAACGGCGGACTAAGTAAGAGTAAACTTACCGAACATGTGGAAGCAATCGTCCAATTAAGAAAACAGGGACATGAAGTTATCTTGATCTCTTCTGGCGCGGTGTCAGCGGGGTTTGCCGATTTAGGGTATCCCGCGCGTCCTGTAACAACAGCCGGGAAACAAGCCGCTGCAGCTGTGGGGCAAGGGTTATTAATTCAAGCTTATACTGAAATCTTTAAACAACATGGAATTGTTGCTGCCCAACTGCTGTTAACACGGAATGACTTTTATAAAAAAGAGCAGTACAGTAATGCCTATGCGACGTTATCCGAACTGTTAAAACGTTCCGTTCTTCCAATCATTAATGAGAATGATTCCGTTTCGATAGATGAATTGACCTTTGGAGATAATGATATGCTCTCCGCCCTTGTCAGCGGCCTCGTGCATGCAGATTTTTTGATGATATTGACGGATATCAATGGACTGTATGATCAAGATCCTCGAACGGTTCCAACAGCTCACCGGTATGATTTTCTTTCCGACATTACAGATGACCATATTCAGATGACGAACTTGGCGTCGGCATCAAAATTTGGTACAGGAGGTATGAAATCAAAACTCCTGGCCTCAAAAACCGCTCTCTCGCTGGGGGTAAACGTCTTTGTCGGTACAGGCTCCCATCAGGAAAAACTCCTTCATATTTTAGATGGCATGGGCGACGGAACATATATCGGCAATTCGCCTGCCACTCCATTAAAAACACAGAAACAATGGTTGGCTTTTCATTCACCGATCAGCGGAATCATTGAAATTGATGATGGAGCAGCAAAGGCTATTCTGTTCGACGGAAAAAGTTTGTTGCCAGCGGGAATTCGTGCTGTCAGTGGTGTGTTTTCAACCGGGGAAGTGGTAGAAATCATCAATTCCGCAAAAGAAGTCATCGGTAAAGGCCAGGTTCAGTATTCCTCTGAAGACTTACAAATCATTAAAGGATTAACGAGTCAAGAAGCGATGGAAAAGACCAAGAATACTCACCCTGAAGTAGTTCATCGCAACAGATGGCTGTCCATGATAAAGGAGAGAATCGTATGAAAGAATTAATTACCAAAGCAAAAAAAGCAAAAAAAGCGGTCACTGAACTCATCACAAAAACGACTTCACAAAAAAACGAAGCGTTGCTGCGCATTGAGGACCAGTTGATCCAAGAGATACCCTACATCTTTCAGGAAAATAATAGAGATATAGAGCATGCTCGAAACACTGGTGTGCATGAGTCCTTAATTGACCGACTGATGCTGAATGAGCAAAGAATAAAGGATATGTCAAAGGCACTGGTGCAGCTAGCGTCTTTACCCGATCCAACAGGAAACGTGCTAGAGAGATTTGAACGTCCCAATGGGCTCATTATTGAAAAGGTAGCTGTCCCGCTAGGAGCCATTGGGATGATTTATGAAGCAAGGCCCAATGTCACTGTAGATGCCGCCAGTCTGTGTTTAAAGACTGGAAACGTAGTCCTGCTTCGAGGAAGTTCTTCAGCTATCCATTCAAACAAAGCGTTAGTTTCTGTGATCCACCGTGCACTTGAACTTAGTGATCTCCCAGTAGATTCTGTTCAGTTAATCGAAGATACGAGCCGTGAGACAGCTGTAAAGCTGTTTAAAATGAACGACTATCTTGATGTTTTGATTCCGAGAGGCGGGAAGGCGTTAATTCAGGCCGTCGTCGAAAACGCTTCTGTTCCCGTTTTAGAAACAGGTGCCGGAAACTGCCACGTTTATATCGATAAAAGTGCTGATAAGAAAATGGCGATTGACATCGTTCTCAACGCCAAAACCCAACGTCCGTCGGTTTGTAATTCTATAGAAACCGTGCTCGTTCATGAAACCTGGGCGAAAAAACATATGAAAGAGATGGTCGAAAACCTCATAGAGAGAGGGGTCGAGCTGCGAGTCGACCAGAACATTCATGAGCTCTTTCCAGCCATTGTATTAGCAACCGAGGAAGACTGGCAAACAGAGTACTTAGATCATATTTTAGCGATAAAAACCGTGTCGGGCACATCGGAGGCCATTGAACATATTAACCGCTATGGTTCTAAACATTCCGAAGCCATCATCACGGAAGCTGAAGATAACGTTCGTTCATTTTTTCAATTGGTAGATGCCGCCGCGCTTTATCATAACGCCTCAACCCGTTTCACCGATGGCCATGAATTCGGCTTTGGCGCTGAAATCGGCATCAGTACACAAAAGCTTCACGCTCGTGGGCCGATGGGCTTGCCCGCCTTAACCTCAAGCAAATATGTGATCAGAGGAAACGGACAGATACGGGAATAGGAAGTGACGTTGTGAAACCGAGCAGCGGATATCCGCTGCTTTTGTTTGTTGTTATATACTTTTTGAAGGGTATAATAAGGAATACACTATAAGGAGGTACATATATTTATGAATGTAATTAGACATACACTTGATAAGCTTCGGGATCCTACCAATATTCTCGAAGGGGATCGATACGAATTTATCATACATATAGAGGTTGAAGAAGACGATGAACTGTATATGGAAAATGGTGTATATATTAAACTGATTTATGCTGCTCTGCCTCAAGAGCCCCGAATTGTTCAATACCACTTATACGAAGACACAACAAACAATCCTCTTGATTTTGAATTAGAAGACGACGAAGTAGATGAGCTTAAGGAATTCTGCCGAAGCCAAGTGCAGTAAAACAATAAAAACATTAAAACAGTATCCATCAAAATTTATGGTTACTGTTTTTTTCATTTAAGATTCATCTTCATTTAGCTGCTGTCATGATGCACTTCAATTCCACCAAACCCGGGGTTGTATCGGAAATTTTCGACTGAAATTATCTCTTTCTTTGATATTATTGGAGATAGGATATAGTTTCCTGTTATTGAATGTAAGAAGAAAAAATTCTTAAATAGGTAAGGGGAATATTCATGATTCACTATCAAAAAAATGGTTTGACCGTTTTTCAAAGTGCGCTTTGGCAAACAACAAGTACAGTAGTAGAGGAAGATGAGTTTGTCCTTATTGTCGATCCTTCTTGGCTCCCCCATGAAATTAAAGCCATTCAAGAACACGTTGAGGAGCTTAATCGAAATAAAGAAGTATATCTTTTATTTACCCATGGAGATTTTGACCATATTATTGGTTACTCAGCGTTCTTAAATGCTAAGGTCATTGCAAGCGAAGGTGTGAGTAATCATCCTGCTAAAGATTATAAACTTGGTCTTATAAAGGATTTTGATCGTAAATATTACATAGACAGGCCTTATCAGCCTAAATTTCCAGTTGTTGATATTGAGATCAACAAAGATGGCCAGCAGCTTGCATTAGGAAGCACAACGTTAACCTTTTATTTATCGCCTGGTCATACTCATGATGGAATATTTACAATCATTGAGCCTCAGGGGATTTGGATTGCCGGGGATTACCTTTCGGATTTTGAACTTCCTTTTGTATTTGATAGTGTAAAGGCTTATCAGTCAACACTACTAAAAGCAAATACAATATTGGATAAACATCATCCAAGTGTTTTGGTACCCGGCCATGGCAAAACAACTGAAAGTAAAGAAGAGATGAAGCAAAGAATTGAAGCATCCCAAACCTATCTTTCCCGGTTAATAGAGGCTGTTAAAAATGAAGATGAACAAACATTAAGCCAGTTAAGGCAGGAGATGCCGTATGAATCAAGTTTTACTTCAAGCTGCCACGAAGGAAATGTGCAGCAAGTGAAAAGGGAGTTTGCGAACGAATGGGGGAAGCAATGAGATTAGACATTATACATACGAACGACCTTCAAAGTCATTTTGAAAATTTAGAAAACTGGTACACAGTGGCTACATCCGATTACCTTCATCGGGGTTCAGGGTATGAATCACTTGCTAACAACAGAAATCAAACGTTCCTGGCTGAAGAAATAAAAGACGTGATCCGAATTTATGCAAGTAAGAAAGAGTTTGTCGAAAGGGCTTAAGTTTCTAGATGGATTGATCAAGAAAATCATAGGTTGATGGTGTAGAAGTGGAATCCAGTCCATTAATACTGAAAATTCATTCAAAGTGTCCCGGAATATTCCTGGGATACTTTTTTAATGCAGCTTTGAAATAGTCATTTTATTGTATACTACGGGGAATAGTACAAGCTTATTTATATCTTTAAATAATATTTTCAGGTAAAAAAAGAAGATTTTATAAGTCCCAAAGCAAGAAATTAGAACCAGGCATTTACCTTGTCAATTAGTATGGAAATAATCAGAAAATTATAACACGATTTTATAAAAATGATTATCAGATTTTAAAACTGCTTATTACTCAATCGCGTTAACCTAAATATGTGAGGGGGGGCACAAGTGTCCGAGTTACTCATTGTCGATAATGATAAACAAAGCCGCAAGGAAGTCTGCTCGTTAATTGAAGAAAGCAAATACAGCTTTCTATCGATCTATGAATCGAGCACGGCTAACCGGGGTATGCTGCTGCTGAAACAAAGTAAACCGAGTGCGCTGATGATTGATCTTTCTTTACCCGATATGGATGGTATCGCTTTTGGCAAAACAGCCCTTCAATTGTATCCAGATCTCCCCATCATCGTGATTACCCAGTTAAAGATGTTTGAACTTGTTCAGTCATCTATTAATTCCGGATTTTTAGGGTATTTATTGAAACCGCTTTCTAAACATGAACTAATTGAAACGCTGGACAGGGTTTTAATCCCGGTTCTCGGCAAAAGTGTGAACCGTGTGATGAAAACGGGTGAAGATCATTTCACAGCTGATCTAAAAAATCCTATCGGCAGCGCCATCCAATATATGCAAATCTATTACGGTGAGCCGCTAACCTTAAAGAGCCTGGCGGACAAAGTTTACTTAAGCCCCTCGTATTTCAGCAAAATGTTTAAAGAAGATACTGGAATGACTTTTGTTGAATATCTGTCTTTTGTCAGAGTTCAAAAAGCAAAAGGACTATTGCGAATGTCTTCACTGCCCATCGAAGTCATCGCCAATAATTCTGGATTTGCTAATTCAGGATACTTTGCCACTACATTTAAAAAGCTGCTTGGTATTACACCGAGCGAATACCGTGAGCAATTTCATTTACAATCAGAGCCGGGATTAACTATATCAGCAGGAGGTGCATAAATGCTTCCCATTTATCTTGAAATGAAGCGCTGTGCTGAAAATGGCATCCGGGGAGTTCTCGGAACGATTATTCGTACTGAAGGGTCAACCTATCAAAAGGAAGGCAGCAAATGTTTTTGGGCAGAAGACGGAAAGCTGACAGGCTTATTGAGCGGAGGCTGTGTGGAAGGAGATTTGGCCGAACATGCCCGGGAAGTTCTGAATCACTTTTCCTGCAAAACGCTAGCTTATGATTTTCGAGACAAAGGCGATGATTTGTGGGGGCTTGGGCTTGGTTGCAACGGATCGATTGATATTTTTTTGGAACCGTTTGACCCTGTACACCTTCGAGAAAGCACAGAACGCAGCTTAGAAATCTATCAAAAAGCGGACAACTATGAAACAAGCTTGGCGACAATCGTCGAAGCAGAAACCCCATCACTTATAGGGAAAAAATGGATGGTCAAAAATAATAGTTCTGATCCCGTGAAATCAGGACTTCATTCTGTTACCTATGAAAAAGAAAAGGTCCTTGTGTTTACAGACACCATTACACCCACTCCCAGACTAACGCTATTCGGAGCAGGTCCGGATGCTGTTCCACTCGTAAATGGTGCAAAACAATTGAATTGGCACGTATCCGTAATTGATCATCGCCCGTCTTTTGTAAACAAACAGAATTTTCCTGAGGCTGATCAACTGCTTTGCATCCCTAAAGGAAAATGGCCAAAACTGGAGTTAGAAAGCCGTTCTTTTGTTGTTATCATGACCCATCATTTTGATCAGGACCTTCTGTTGCTTGAGCAAATTCTTGAAACAGATGTTCCCTATATTGGAGTGCTTGGACCCAACAAACGTACTTACCAGCTGATGGATAGGCTTGGAAGAGAATTTCATGAGGAATGTCTCTCACGGCTTTATAGTCCAATAGGGCTTGACATTGGATCACAGACTCCTGAAGAAATTGCACTCAGTATTCTTGCAGAAATGGTAATGGTCCATCGAGGGAAGGGGAGCGGAAAACCCCTTCATGTTATGAAAGAGACAAGCTTCACTAAGTACCTGCATAAGAAAGTGGGTGAACTGGCATTTTAACTGAAAAGAGGGAGACCTGGGCCATTATACTGGGAGCCGGCAAGTCTGAGCGTATGGGCACACCTAAAATGATGCTCCGCTATCAGGAAAAAACACTCATACGCCATGTGATCGATGCAGCACTCGACTCAGATGTAGATGATGTTGTGGTCGTTATTAACCCTGAAGTGGAAGGTTTGCTTGCCGAGGCTACGGTGGCGGGAGTGAATAAGATTTTTTTGAATAACCACTCAAACAAAGGATTATCATCTTCCGTAAAATCAGGGCTTTATGTTTTGCCTGCTGAGGTGGAAGCTGCCATTTTTCTCCTAGGGGATCAGCCTTTGATATCTACACGAGAGATCAATCTTCTGCTGGAAGAGTTCCATGCTGACCATGAACATTTTATTTATCAATCATCTTATATAGGGAAAAGAGGACATCCTGTCTTGTTTCACCGGAGGATGTTTAACAGGCTGTTAGAAATAAAAGGTGACAAAGGCGGCCGAGATTTAGTGAAGAAATATACCGATCAAGTAAAGATTATTGAAATGGGGAAAAACTATCCGTTTGATATTGATACAATTGCCGATTACAAAAAGCTTTTAAGAAAGGAGGTCTCTTAAATGAACAAGGTTATTGGTAAAGCGATAACCAGGGTAGAAGACATGAGACTTTTAACCGGACAGGGCAAATATATCGATGACATCGGTACACCGGCCCAGACGTTTCAGGCCGCCATTCTAAGAAGCTCAAGTCCGCATGCGAAAATTGTCTCGATTGATACGACAGAGGCTGAAAGAATAGCCGGAGTAAAGGCGGTAATTACCGGAGAACAGGTGAAGGAGTATCTCGAACCATTTAGTGTAGGTGTCAGTGCTCCAGTTCATTACTATCCTATTGCCATCGACAAAGTCAGATATGTAGGAGAGCCTGTAGCGGTTGTGATTGCAAAAAGCCGTTACTTAGCGGAGGATGCGATGGAGCTCATTAAAGTGAAGTATGAATCCCTTCCGCCTGTCGTTGATATCGAAGGATCACTTGAGAAGGATGCACCGGTGCTTCATGAAAACGTGGGATCCAATATAGCCAATCACCGGACGTTTCATTACGGAAAAGTGGATCAGGCTTTTGAAGAAGCGGATACCATCATTAAACATAAATATCTTTTTCCTAAATATACCGCTACACCTGTGGAAACATACGGTATTATCGCTCATTATGAATCAAGTGAAAATCAATATACAGTTCACGCCAATTTTCACGGACCTTTTGTAATCCAGGCCATTATGGCTCAAGCGCTGAAAATTCCAAGCAATAAGCTAAGAATCATTGTTCCAAAGGATATTGGCGGAAGCTACGGAATAAAAGCGGGAACATTTCCATATATGGTTCTTCTGTCTGTAGCGAGCCGAATTGCCGGTTGTCCGGTAAAGTGGATTGAAGATCGGCAGGAGCATTTGTCGGCAAGCTCCAGCGGGACGGACAGGGTCACCTATATTGAAGCGGCGGTAAAGAATAACGGAAAGGTTACCGGCTTACGCATGAAGATGATTGACAATGTCGGTGCCTACATCCGGGCTCCGGAACCCGCCTGTTTGTATCGTACTCATGCCAATTCAACCGGTGCCTATGATATTCCGAATCTTCATATTGATGCGTACGCGATCATGACCAACAAGCTTCCCACAGGATTAATCAGAGGCTATGGAGGCCAGGAGCTGTATTTTCCTCTAGAGCGAATCATGCAGAAGGTTGCATTCGAGCTGAACTTGGATCCGGCGGATGTGATCCGCAGGAATCTTATCCAAAAGGATCAGTTTCCTTACAAGACAGCTTCGGGCGGCCTGTACGACAGCGGCGATTATATCAAGGGGTTCGAGCTTGCACTTGAGACCGGAAAATATGGGGAATTCCGCAAAAAACAGGAGGAAGCAAGAAAGAACGGAAAAATTTTCGGTGTCGGCCTTGCCTGTATTGTCGAGCCGTCGGGTTCCAACATGGGATATATCACGGTTGCCCTAACTCCTGAAGAAAGAGCAAAATCCCTGCCCAAATCAGGTTGTTCGGAGGCTGCTACTGTTTCAATGGATCCGATGGGAAGCGTTAATGTGAGGATCAGCACGACTCCGTCCGGGCAGGGGCATGAAACCGTTGCAGCACAAATTGTTTCAGAGGTTTTAAGCATCCCAACGGATAAAATCAAGGTTGTCGCGGAGCTGGATACATCCACAAGCGCATGGTCTATTGCATCCGGAAGCTATTCCAGCCGCTTTGCCTCATTAGGATCCAGTGCCGTCTTTTATGCGGCACACAAGGTGAAGGAAAAGTTGATCAAGATTGCTTCTCACCAGCTGAATGTAAATCATGATGAACTCGAACTAAGGGATGGTGCTTTTTATGTAAAGGCAGATCCTGCAAAAAAATATGCATTGAAGAGGGCTGCAGGATCCGCGCACTGGAATCCGTTATCCCTTCCGGAGGGAATGGAGCCGGGAATCTATGAAACTTACTATTATTCTGTAAAAGCGGCAGAGCCTCCTGATGAAAATGACCTCATCAACTCATCGGTGACCTATGGATTTGTCGCCGATCTGGTAACGGTCGAGATTGACCCCGAGACAGGGGAGGTAAACATTCTGGACTATATAACAATCCATGATGCCGGAAAACTGCTCAATCCGCTCATCGTGGATGGACAGATATTTGGCGGACTCGCGCATGGCTTGGGTGGAGCGCTCTTTGAAGAGCTCGTGTATGACAATAAAGGGCAGCTGCTTACCGGTTCATTCATGGACTATTTGTGCCCGACCGCTCCTGAAATTCCAAATGTCACGATCAAGCATATTGAAACGCCATCACCTATGACTCCGCTCGGTGCAAAAGGACTTGGAGAAGGTAACACAATGAGCGCTCCAGTTGCTGTCGCCAACGCGGTAAGTGATGCCCTTTCTCCGTATAATGTGGCGATTGATACCCTGCCGCTCAGTCCAAATCGAATATGGACTCTGCTGAATCAAGCCAAAAAAAACAAACATAAAGAGGTGACCATCTGATGGAAGGCAAAGGAAAGCTAGTTTTAGATGCAGGAGTGGAAAGAGCTTATGAAGTGCTGCTCGATCCCAACGTTCTTGAAAAATGTATCATGGGCTGCAAAAAACTCGTCCTGGTGGAGGACAACAAGTATGAGGCCGAGCTGTCCATTGGGATCGCGGCCATAAAAGGAAACTACTCCTCTACGATCGAAATCCTCGATTTGGAGGAGCCTAACCATTACAAGCTCGCTGTAAAGGGAGAAGGATCACCGGGAACTGTAGAAGCGGTCGGAATTGTAGACCTGACCCCGGAAAGTGAAAGCTCCACTCTATTAAACTACTCATACGAAGCTGAAGTAGGCGGAAAGGTAGCGATGGTAGGACAGCGGATGCTAGGTGGAGTAGCCAAGCTGGTCATACAGGACTTTTTCAAAAAATTAGGCAAGGAATTAAAACGAATTGAACAAAGCGCTTAAAGAAAGGGGCCGTGCTGATTATGAAACCCGCAAAATTTGATTACTACCGGCCTAAAGATGTCTCAGAAGCCCTTTCTCTGCTGGAATCCAGCGGTTTTGACGGCAAGATTATTGCGGGGGGACAGAGTCTCGTTCCCATCATGAACATGAGGCTAGCCACCCCTGAGTGTTTAATCGACATTAATGGCTTGCATGATTTAAATTTTATCGATAGCGATGATCATACATTAAAAATCGGGACGATGACACGGCAGAGTACGGTGGAAACCTCTGAACTCGTGAAAAAGAAATGCGGATTGGTGACGGAAGCTGTTGCCCATATTGGCCACCTTCAAACGAGAAACCGGGGAACTATTGGTGGGAGCATCGTCCATGCAGACCCTAGTGCTGAGCTTCCCCTCGTTTTGATGGCGCTCAATGGAACACTTCACATTTCTTCAGAAGAAGAAACGAGAAGCGTGAATGCGGAGGACTTCTTTCTTACGTTTCTAACGACAGACATGATGCCAAATGAAATGCTGACCGAAATTCATCTGCCCATATGGAAGGGACGAGTCGGCTCTTCCTTTCAGGAAGTCGCGAGGCGCCATGGTGATTTTGCGCTCGTAGCAGCCGCCTGTCAGCTTGAGCTTGACGCTCATGACAGAATTTCAGATATCCGGCTTGCGCTCGGCGGGGTAGAGGCTATTCCGCTCTTAATCGAGGATGCAAAAGAACTTCTTGCTGGTGAAAAGGTTACAGACCAAGCTGTGCAAAAAATCGCCGAGCTTGTGGCCAAGAGTGTGGAGCCCGAGTCCGATCTGCATGCCTCGGCAGCATACCGTACACAATTAGCCAAGGTTTTGACGACACGAGTTTTATATCAAGCATACGAGAGAGCAAAGGGGTGAGCAGCATGTCCTTAACCGAAGTAAATGTAACGATCAACGGCAAGTCGTATTCAGAGTGGGTTGAACCAAGAATGCTGTTGAGTGATTTCATACGTGAATCGTGCGGACTAACTGGAACTCATGTAGGCTGCGAGCACGGTGTTTGCGGGGCCTGTACGGTCAGCTTGGACGGGTCGGCGGTAAGGTCGTGCTTAATCTTTGCGGTGCAGGCGGATAACCGCGAAATTAAAACGGTCGAAGGTCTAGCCAGCAGTGGAGAAATGACAACGCTTCAAAAAAATTTCGTGGAATGCCATGGTCTGCAATGTGGTTTTTGCACCGCTGGCATCTTAATGTCCATCACTGATTTTTTGGAAAAGAACCCGCAGCCTTCGGTTAAAGAAATCAAAGAAACCCTGTCAGGACATCTGTGCCGGTGCACAGGATATGACGGAATTGTGAAGGCTGTAGAGAAAACGGTTCAAGACAACAATAAAGAAGTCTTGCAAAGGAGTTGAATCCATGAATCTCGGAACGTTACTGGAATTCGCAGTAGAGCGCTTCCCGAACAAGGATGCTGTCGTTCAGCAAGATCAGCGTTTATCCTATGCTAGGCTGAACAGCCAGGTTGATAAGCTGGCCGCCTCCCTTCAGCGCATCGGAATAAAACAACAGGATCGTGTCATGGTTTTGTTAAAAAACCGGAGCGAAAATGTCATTCTCTATTGGGCGCTGCAAAAATTGGGTGCCATTTATACACCGATAAACTTCAGGCTTTCAGCAAAGGAAGTAGAGTATTGCTTTAACGATGCGGAAGCAACTGTGATTGTCTATGAGGATGCGAGCCAGGCGGCGGTGTTAAAAGCAAGGTTCAATGAGAGGCCTGTCTATATTGGGCTCGAGGGTGTACAAGGAGCAGATATCTACTTTTCTGAACTGATTGAACGGAGCCCTGAAACGTATGACAGACCAGACATACTGGATGAAGATATCGCCTTAATGCTCTATACTTCGGGGACCACAGGAAAACCAAAGGGAGTTCCAAGAAGTCATAAAAATGAGTATGCGGCCGCCCTTGCCCATATCATCCAAAATCATTATATAGAAGGGGAGAGCACACTCGGAACAATGCCTCTCTACCACACCATGGGAATGAGATCGCTGCTTTCAATTACATTTTTAAACGGAAAGCTTGTCATACTTCCTGATTTTGACGCTAAGGATGCGCTGGAATTGCTCTCTAAGGAAGCTGTTTCTTGTTTGTATCTTGTGCCTACTCTGTACCATGACATATTAAAGCATCCGAAATTTAGCGATTATGATCTATCGGCCCTTAAAAAAATAGGATATGCCGGGGCCTCCATGACCTCTTCCCTTACAGAGAAATGTATTGAGCGGCTGAAGCCTGAGGTGTTCGTCAATCATTATGGAAGTACTGAGGTGTACACCTTTACCATCAATTCAAATGTCTTCGAAAAGCCATGTTGTGCAGGCAAACCAGGGTTTCATCAAAACATCAGGCTGGTTAGAGCAGACCCGGACGGACATTCAACCTGCGAAGAGATCGTAGGAAAAGGTGAAATCGGTGAGATCATTGTCAATTTGCAATCAGTTGAAGCGTTCAAGGGATATTGGAACCGGCCTGATGCGACCCAAAAAGCGATTCGTGAAGGCTGGTATTTTACAGGAGATCTTGGTGTGCTGGATGAAGACGGCGATCTGCATGTCGTCGGCAGAGTGGACGACATGATAATCTCAGGCGGCGAAAACATCCACCCTCTGGAAGTCGAAGACGTCATCTCCGAGCATGAGAATGTAATCGAAGTCGCCATTGTCGGAGAAGAAGACGATAGATGGGGACAGATTGTATCAGCGTTCGTCGTTCCCGCCAGCCATACTGTCTCGATTCAAGAGCTGGACGAGTTCTGCAAAAACCATCCGCAGCTCTCCAACTACAAAAGGCCGCGAAAGTATGTATTTGTTAAGGAAATTCCGAAAAGTCCTGTCGGAAAAGTGTTGAGGCGGAAATTGCGGGATGGGGAATTTGAATTGTTCAAATCAGAAAAAGTAGTTTAATTTCTTAAAATCGAAAGGGGAAATCAATATGACAACCACTACTCAATATGATCACATCCGTGTAGAAAAGAACAGGGAAACACAAACAGCGACCATTTTATTCGACCGACCGGAAAAAATGAATTACATCAGTATGCTCGCCAGGAAACAATTTGCTGAGATCTTTGAAGAATTGAACGATGACGAAGGCGTACGTGTCATCATTGTAAAGGGTGAAGGCGACAAGTGTTTTAGTGCTGGCGGAAGTATTCCTCAGTTCATGGAAACTCATCCTGAAGAATTGTCCCGTTTAAGAGTGAACGTTGCCGCACCAGAGCGTTCCCCGAAGCCCGTCATCGCACAGCTTCAAGGATATACATTTGGGGTAGGCTTTGAGATTGCCATGGCGTGTGATTTCAGAATCGCTGCTGACGACACCCTCCTCGGGTTGCCGGAAATGAATTTGGGCATGATTCCCGGAAGCGGAGGGACGCAGCGTGTGGCACGGGCTGTAGGCCTTACAAGAGCAAAGGATATGATCATGAGGGCAAGAAGGATACCTGCTGAAGAGGCGTACCAATGGGGATTGATTACTAAGGTTGTGGCGAAAGAGGAGCTTGACAATGAAGTGGATCAACTGGCGGCTGAGCTCGTACGGTTTTCACCACTTGCTCAGCGTGTTTGTAAAGAAGTATTGAATGCTGCTGAGGAAGGCCCGTTAAGCACCGGATTAGAGATTGAGGGAAGAGCGTATGGCATGCTGAGATGCACCGAAGACTTCAAAGAAGGTGTTGATGCATTTGTTGAGAAAAGAAAACCGAACTTTACCGGGAAGTAAGTGGAACAGAGTAATCCTGTGCACACCAGGATTACTCTTCTCCTAAATATACTTCTATAAGTTCAAAAGACTGAAAATTCAGTCTTCATTTCATTCATCCAAGCTAAGTCATGCCAAAAAAACTTTAGTATTGGAGGAAATAACATGTCAAGTGCAATACCTTCTGAGGTTGTTCAAAAAACGGAAGCACCAAAAGTGAGTAACAGGCAAATGGTTTCTGCAACAGCTGCTTCATTATTAGGATGGTCCTTTGATTTATATGATCTCTTCATTCTCCTGTATGTTACACCAACCATAGGTAAGCTATTTTTTCCTACAACTAATCCCACACTGTCCCTGGCTGCTGTATATGCTTCTTTTGCCGTCACACTGCTTATGAGACCACTCGGATCCGCCATATTCGGATCGTATGCCGACAAGCATGGCAGAAAGAATGCCATGACAGTGGCGATCGTCGGGGTTGGTATTAGTACTGCTATTTTTGGATTACTGCCAACGGTTCCGCAAATCGGCTTTTTCGCTGCCTTCCTGTTTTTACTGCTGCGGCTCGTCCAGGGAATCTTTGTCGGTGGGGTAGTCGCCTCCACCCATACCATTGGAACCGAAACGGCACCTCCTAAATGGAGAGGATTAATGTCAGGCCTTATTGGCGGAGGAGGCGCTGGGCTAGGCGCACTATTTGCTTCCATCGTTTTTACAGTCGTTTCAGCACTGTTTCCCGGTGAAGCCTTTGATAGTTGGGGCTGGAGAGTCATGTTCTTTACAGGTATTTTAGGAGCCATTGCGGGCCTTTTTGTGTTTAGGACGCTGGAGGAATCCCCGTTATGGGCCGAAATGAAAACGAAAAAAAACTCAAAACAAAAAATCGTCCAACAAAAACCGGTTAAATCGCTGTTTACGACATACTCCCGTGTACTTCTGGTGAATTTAATGATCGTTATCGGAGGCGGATCGGGTTATTACCTGACTGCCGGATTTATTCCAACCTTCCTTAATGTCGTAAATAAAGTATCCTCTTCGACGCTGTCCGGCGTTCTTATTGCGGCCAGTATAGCTACCATTATATCTGCACTCATTGCCGGACATCTGAGTGAAATCTTTGGCAGAAAAAAGGTATTCCTTGTCATCGGCGTATTGAACGTTATCGGATTACCTTATTTTTATCTATCACTGGCTGATGCTGCGTCCGTTTCATCCATCTATTTTTATGTCATATGTCTTGTACTATTAGGCAATGCGGCGTATGCACCTGTCCTGATTTTTTTAAACGAGCGCTTTCCTACCTCCATCCGGTCAACCGGGACAGGCCTTTCATGGAATATGGGCTTTGCCGTCGGTGGAATGATGCCTACTTTTGTTACTTTGACGAGTGGATCCATTGAAAACATTCCCCATACATTGATGTATTTTACGATCGTGATATATCTGATTTACATTATTGGAAGCGTTATCATCCCAGAAACGAGAGGCAGACTGCAATAGCGCAACATCAGAGTTTTACACCCGTTTGATCTGAATAGAAAGAAGGGAGACTTTATCGATGTCAACTATCGTCCATAAAAAGATACCCACTTATTATAATTTTGCAGGCGGCGAGTGGACTGAAGCGACTTCTAAGGAGCTGATAGAATCGTTTAATCCGGCGACCGGAGAACTGGTCAGCTATTCGCAAAAATCGAATATTCAGGATGTATCCCAGATTATAGAGTCAGTACAGCATTCATTCCTGACAAGTGATTGGTCAATGAATCCTAAGCGCCGTTATGAAGCGTTGCATTCGTTGGCCGAAAAAATGACAGAAAAGCTGGAGCACCTTGCTCTCATCCTCACGATGGATCAGGGAAAGACAATTCGCGAGTCGCGGATCGAGCTGTCAGGCTGTATTGATACACTGAAGTATTTTGCAGGAGCCTCACGTTCTGTCTTTGGCCGTTCCATGCAGCTTGAACCCGATAATTTTGGTGTCGTTGTAAAAGAGCCGGTTGGCGTGGTGGGAATCATATCACCTTGGAACTGGCCCGCGTTGCTCATGATTCGTGAACTCGCACCTGCTCTTGCTGCCGGTAATGGAGTTCTCGTCAAGCCAGCAAGCCTTACTCCTTCAATATCCGTAGAGATCTTTAAGCTCATTGCTGAAATTCCTCATTTTCCAAAAGGGATCGTTAGCATCGTGACCGGTCCAGGAAAGTCCATTGGAGCAGCCATGGCAGCCAGTGACAAGATCGACATGATCAGCTTTACGGGGGACACCTCTACTGGCAAGTCCATCATTGAAATGGGAGCAGGAAATGTCAAAAAAGTAGCACTCGAACTTGGCGGGAAATCTCCGAACGTCGTCTTTGAGGATGCAAATCTTGATAAAGCTGTTCCGGTCATCGGACGTTCCATTTTTATTTCCGCTGGCCAAATCTGCATGGCCGGTTCCAGGGTGGTCATTCATGAATCCATTAAAGACGAAGTGGTCAAACGTCTAAAAGAATATGCCGAACAGCTGCGGGTGGAAAACGGGCTTCTGGAAACGGCTGATATGGGGCCGTTGGTCTCACAAAGCCAATTGGATCTTGTTGAAGAGTATTGTGAAATCGGGCGGAAAGAAGGAAGAATCATTACTGGCGGCTACCGAATGGCAGGCGAAACATATGATCAGGGCTTTTATTTCGCTCCTACCATCATTGATGGGCTCATGGCCGGCAGCCGCGTGGTCAAAGAAGAAATTTTCGGGCCTGTTCTCGCTGTTCAGACATTCTCAACGGAAAAAGAAGCACTTCACATTGCGAATGACAGTGATTTTGGTTTGTCCGCCGGTGTATGGACATCTGATCTCAACCGAGCGGTACGGATGTCCAAAGGGATCAAAGCGGGAACCGTCTGGATCAATACGTACAACAAAAACTTTCCTGAAACAGAATTTGGGGGTTACAAGCAGAGCGGTTTAGGAAGAACAAGGGGAGTGGATGGCCTGATGGAATATTGCGAGACGAAGCATGTGCATATTGAAATGGACCCTCGTGAGGGGGCTTCTCTATGAACATGAGTTCTATAGTAAAACAGACAGGGCAGGACTTCTCCTTTCATTTGCCTACGCGGATAGAGTTCGGGTATGGAAAATCCTCCCTCCTTGCGGAGAACCTCGTAAATCTTGGTGTGAACAGGGTTTTTATCGTCAGTGATAAAGG
Organism: Fictibacillus sp. FJAT-27399; assembly: GCF_001510655.1. Taxonomy (GTDB): domain Bacteria; phylum Bacillota; class Bacilli; order Bacillales; family Fictibacillaceae; genus Fictibacillus_C; species Fictibacillus_C marinisediminis. Next base: position 865,991 of record NZ_LMVC01000001.1, read on the forward strand.
GGTGGAATCCGCCGGATTATTGAGCGGAATCATTTCATCGCTGCAAGATTCAAAGATTGTCAGCGAGCTCTATCTAGAGGTAGAGCCTGATCCGAGTCTTGAAACGATTGATCGTGGAGCCGAGTATTTTCTATCGGGGCACTATGATTGTCTCGTTGCAGTAGGAGGCGGAAGTGTCATAGACACTGCAAAAGGGATTAGGATTGTAGCAAGCCAGGGCGGCAGCATCCGCGATTATGCAGGAGTCGATAAAATCGTAAGCTCCTCAGCTATTCCGCTGCTTACGATACCAACCACATCCGGGACAGGGAGTGAGGTGACTATCTTCGGTGTTTACTCAGACTGGAAGAACAATGTAAAAGTGACCGTCACCAGCCAGCATATGGCTCCGACTCTTACTATTGTTGATCCTGAACTGACCATGGGGTTACCAGAAAATATGACCGCAGCCTCCGGAATTGATGCTCTGGCCCATGGAATCGAAACCTACTTTTCCTTACGGTCGTGCCCTGCATCCGATGCACTGGCCACTGAAGCGATTACCACTGTCGGTTCACACCTTAGACAGGCTGTTGTGGACGGAAAAGATAAGGAAGCACGAATTGGAATGTCGCACGGAAGCTTACTGGCAGGGATGGCGTTTAACAACGGCTTCCTTGGGCTTGCCCACGCCATTGGAAGTGCTCTTTCCGGTCATTGCCATGTTCCTCACGGAATAGCCATCGGCTTGCTCCTCCCCCGCGTCGTTGAGTTCAATGCTCAAGTGTGCCCACTTAAAGCGGCTAAGATTGCGCAGTTGTTGGGGGTTGAGGGAGAAGACGAAACACAGTTGGCCGGTCAGGCGGCTAAAGCAGTGGCTTTCCTGGTGCGAGAAATTGGACTGCCTACCCGGTTGAAGGAATTGAACGTCCCTGAGGACAGGCTCGCTGCAATTGCAAGTGACTCTTTTCAAAGCGGGATGATGAGGTTTAATCCCCGGCAGCCAGCAGAGGCTGACGTTCTGGATCTGTTAAAGCGAGTTTACTAGACTTCACAAACAAAACGGAGGCGTTTTTTTAATGAGCGATGAGTTGATTCTTAGTTTGGAAAAAAGTACAGACGAGGTAGCCTGGAATTTATACCGGAAAGCGATACGGTTTGGAACGTGGGATCCTGCTGAGATCGATTTAACCCATGACAGAGATGATTTTGAAGCACTTGATCAAGACCTGAAAGATTACCTCATTCACTTTTGCACCGGATTTCTTGATGCAGAAGAGAATGTTGCCTTAAAATTTTGTCCCTGGATCATGCTTGGGGCATCCACCCAGCAACAAGCCTTCCTCAGTACTCAGTTGTTGGAGGAATTCAAGCATACCGAATTTTTCCTTCGGTACTTTGAAGAGGTACTCGGCATCAAACGTATACATGGAGTGCAAAATCTCGTTCAGCAAAAGCTGGATGAGCGGGGCAAAATGATGCTCAATGCACTGGAAGGCAGTATAGAGGAACGCGAAGCTGCCCTCGTTGAAGGATTGACTCACTACCAGGGAATCATTGAAGGTGTACAAGCCATGGCGGGGTACGATGTATTTGAGGATATTTATGGAAGTAAAGGACTCCTGCCCGGGTTGAAAGAAGGCTTCAAACGTATAAAAGAGGATGAAGGCCGCCACGTCGGCTTTGGGCTTCGCATGTTAAAGCTGCTCGCAAGAAATGAAAAGCACGCCAATAGAATACGAGAGATTTATAGTGAATATCTTCCCTACATTTTGATTCGCTACGATCAGCCGGTAGTGGTTGGCGGACGCGAGGTTCCAACCCCGGTGGAGGTGAACGGCCGGCAGCGGGTGACGAAGCTTTTTGAAAGGCGCCTGAAGGACATATTCGGAGTGCGATCCGTGAGTTAAATAAGGAGGGAATCGCTTGGTGACAGCCAGTGCCATAATCATAGGAATAGTCATTTTGTATGTGCTAGCCACTGCTTTTCTTGGACTATATACGAAGAAATTCTCAAAAAGCTCGGACAAATATATGACAGGAGGAAAAGCTTTCGGCCCTTTTATTATCGGGGTCTTGATGATGTCTGAATTCATAGGCACCGGCTCTACGATCGGCACCGCGCAAACCGCTTTTTCTAGAGGAATCTCGGCTTCCTGGAACTTAATCACACTCGCGCTTGCTTTCGCTTTGTTTGCCTACACACTGGCAAAAAAGTTCCATGAGCGTGGAGAGTATACCATTTCTGGGGCTATATCGAAAACTTACGGAAATGGTGCGAGAACGATTACCTCAGTCATTATGATTTATGCCCTAAGCGTGGTCAACGTATCAATGTACGCGGGAGGGGCGGCGACCTTATCTGCGATTATTCACGTCCCCCATGCGATGGCAGCAATTGTGGTGGGGGTAGTCACAGTTGTTTACGTTACCTTGGGCGGAATGTTTGCGGTTGCTTATACCAACCTTATTCATGCGTTTTTTAAATATTTGGGATTAATTCTGGCAGTCTCGTTCGGTTTAACTGCAGCAGGCGGTTTTTCAGGTCTGTCGCTGCAGCTAAAGCCAGCGATGTTTGACTGGACAGGCATTTCATGGCAAACCATTATTGCATGGACCATCGCCAACATTGGCTCTATTTTTTCTACTCAATACATCATTCAGGCGGTTTGCTCGACTAATGATGAGGTCAACGCAAAAAAAGCAAGTATTTACGCAGGAGTGTTCGTAATTCCTGTAGGAATCATGGCCGCTCTCATTGGGATGACAGCCTCTATATTGTTTCCGAATATCGTATCTTCCGAGGCTTTTCCGATGTTGACTACCCTTATGAATCCTTTCCTTGCGGGTCTTGTGATCTCCGGATTAATCGCCGCGGTTTTTGGAACAGTGGCCGCCTCAACAATTGGAGCAGCTGCCCTATTGTTAAATGACTTTTATACTCCGCTCTTTAATAAAGAAGGATCAGACAATAAATCACTCAGGTTTTCAAGAGTGGCGACTATTGTGATGGGTCTTTTACCTATTCCGTTCGCCATTTTTACCCCGGAAATACTAAACACAATCTTTTTTGCCAGGGCACTCCGTACAACAATCGCCGTTATCGTGGTTTTGATGTTTTATTTTCCCCGTTTCAGCAGCGGAATAGGGGCTGCCCTTGGAATGATATTCGCTGTAATTACAACAACAGTTTGGTTTCTTGCAGGAAACCCGTTCGGTATCGATAACATTTATATCGCTGCTGTTGCACCTCTTATCGTAATGGGAATCGATCATTTTTGGCGAAAAAACAAAACTGTGGTTCATGAGGAACGTTCAAATGAAATAACGGCCACCAATACAAGGTGCAATAGAGATAAGGGGGAAAGGTGTAATGAAGGCAAGAACATTTCGTACATGGCTAGCTCACCTTGAATCGACAGGGAGGCTGGTGGCCATCGATAAAAAAGTGAGTCTGGAGTATGAGACCGCTGCTGTCGCAAAGAAACTGGACGGCAAAAAAGCGGTATATTTTTCAAATGTTGAGAACTATGGGATGCCTGTCGTTTCGGGGATATGTTCTACAAGAGATGACTTTGCTGAAGCATTGGAAACAGACCAATATGGAATCATTCCAAAATTCACTGAAGCAGTAACTTCACCAAAAGCATGCAGAAAAGTGAGCAACCAAGATGCCCCGGTAAAGGAAAATATCATCACCGAGAACATCGATTTGCTTAAGACCTTTCCCATTCCCGTCCACCATGAGATGGATTCTGGAAATTACATTACCGCAGGCCTGTTCATTACCCGTGATCCGGTGACCCGAAAGCAAAATGTATCCATTCATCGCCTGCAGATTTCTGGAAAGGATAAACTGGGAGTACTTTTGCTGCCGAGGCACACCTTTCATTTGTACAAACAGGCAGAGGAGGAAGGAAGGGCGCTCGAATGTGCCATAGTTGTAGGAGTGGATCCTGTGACACTTCTTGCTTCACAGGCGAGTACCCCATTCGGGATAGATGAGCTGGAAATAGCCAGTGCTCTGCGATCAGAACCACTTGAGACCGTTCGTTGTGAAACGGTGGACATTGATGTGCCTGCCTATGCGGAGATCGTTTTAGAAGGTAAAATCCTCCCGCATATTCGGGAGCCGGAAGGACCGTTTGGGGAGTTCCCTAAATATTACGGCCCGCGGAGTGACAAGGAAATTGTTCAGCTAACCGCCGTGTCACACCGAAAAGACCCGATCTTTTATACGATTATCCCGGCTGGATACGAGCATCTTCTGCTCGGGGGCATTCCACGTGAGGCTAGCCTCATTCAAAGTGTCCGCCAGACTGTGCCTTCTGCCGTTGCGGTTCACATGAGTCCAGGCGGGACATGCCGTTATCATGCGGTCGTATCCATAAAAAAGCGAAACAAAGGTGAAGCTAAGAATGCCATCCTCGCTGCCTTCGCAAACAGTTTTGATATAAAGCACGTGGTTGTCGTCGATGAAGAGGTAGATATATTTAACATGGAGGAAGTAGAATGGGCAATTGCTACGCGTTTCCAGGTGGACAAGGATTTAGTTGTAGTAGAGGGGGCGCAAGGCTCAAAACTCGATCCGTCCACAAATGACGGGTTCGGCTCGAAAACGGGATTTGACTGTACAGTTCCACTTAACAGTGAACCGATGCGTTATAAACGAATTTCCATTCCGGGATACGCAAATATGGACATCCAGGAGTATCTAAACGAAACATCATCAGGGGTAAACCCAGAGCATCTTGAGTATGGCAACAGGAGGAATGATTCCTTGACCAGCTGATCAATGACAGCTGGTCTTTTGTCTCTACCGTTACTTTTATAAGTCAACGGGAAGAGGAATGCTAACTCCCAGCAGCTTTTTATTATAAACTTTTCGAACAAACACAAACCGCAGCAACATCATTTTATTTAAACTGTTATTTGTCTCCCTATACAGAAAAACACCTTGAAATTTCAACTTATATCCAGCATCTCTCCAGACAAAAACATGGAGCGCTGATCGCCATCGAACGGGAACAGCGCGGGCAATTCGATCGGAGCAACATTAACGTTTCCGTTATTAGAGTCCATTTTTTATCCGGGAAATCCTCTTTATGATGGAGCGGTCTTAATTCGAGGTGACCTTATTATTTCGGCAGCAAACGTACTTCCCTTATCCAAAATTCCATTCAAGTTCAAAAAAACTGGGAACCCGTCATCGAGCAGCCATAGGATTGACCGAGATTAGTGATGCACTGGTACTCGTGGTATATGAAGAAACGGGCAGGGTTTCGTTCTCTGTGGATGGAAAGCTGTATCCGATAAACTTGTCCAGTTCAATCGTTTAAAGTATAGGCAGTGCATCAAAAGCAGACCATCCGTCTGCTTTTTTATTTGGGTCTTTCTGTCGGTTTTTTCTTTTGACGATAACGAATCGCAAAAAACTGCCCATTTCTGGAGTATAATTGACTTGAGACCATAACAAGTACTGGGGAGTGATTGGATGGTTTTAGATTTAATAGGAGAGCCGGGAATGGAACCTGTAGTTGGAATGCTCTACTCAATGGTAGACGGAAATTACAAACGGTTAAAAACAATTGTTGCAGGTATGTCACAAGAGGAATTAGATTATAAAGGTCCGAACCAAAAATATAACAGTACTGCGCAGTTAGTAAGGCACTTAGCATACGTGGATCTCAAATGGATATTTAGAATCAAGGGTGAGGCGGTGCCGAGGGAACTTGAAGAGAAATTTGGGCCTAGTTTTGATAAAAACGACCAATTGCCGCAGCTGAAAGGGATTTCTGTGGATGTGCTCATGACTGATTATGATCATGTTGTACAGATGATTAAATTAATGTGTTATCAGTTAACAGACAAACAGTTACATCAAACTGTTGAATATGAAAATGGCTACAAAGCCACAATCCAATGGGGTATTTGGCATATCGCAGACCATAACGGATATCATCAGGCACATATTAATCAACTGCGTAAATGGTTTAGCCAAAAATCAGAGAAAAGAGAGGGTCAACATCATGAAAAAAGGGATTTTACTATTGGTGGCGGCAACCTTTCTTTGGGCAGGTAATTACATATGCGGCCGGTATTTAGCACCGGCCTTGCCAGCAACTTTATTAAACACTATCCGTTGGGCTATTTCAACGGGGCTCCTGTGGGGATTACTGATGCTTAACAAAAAACCACTCCCGATCATTTCTAAGTGGAGAGAATTTGTAATACAAGGGTTTCTTGGCATATTCGCCTTTTCTACATTAAACTATTTAGGTCTTAAATCGATTAGCGCATCACAAGCAGGGATGATATCAGCAGGTATACCAATTACCATCTTATTATTCACTCCTTTTTTTCTTAAAGAAAAGATCAAAACAAAAGCATGGATTGGTGCAGCAATCTCAATCTTTGGCGTGATTCTCTTGGTTGAGGGAAGACAAGCAAACTCTTCTCAAGGTTCAATTGTTGGACAAATTGAAATTCTCTTATCATGCTTGGCTTGGGGAATGTATACAGTACTTGGTAAGAAATATGGCAAAAAGATAGATCCCCTTACCATGACCGCTGGAGCCGCTTTCTATGGGACGATTTTTAGTGCGATAAGCTGTATTGGAACGGTACATCCATATATGATACATATGACGAGAAATGCATGGATTTGTATTTTCTATGTGAGTACATTTGCTTCAGTTATTGCGTATTTTTCGTGGAATACCGGAGTGAAAATTGTAGGAGCAGGGCGTGCAGCTCCATATATTAACCTTCTCCCAGTTTGGACTGTTTTGTTAGGCGTTCTATTGTTGCAAGAACATATATCTGGAATCACCCTTTTAGGCGGAATAGTTACAATTCTTGGAGCTGTGCTAGCAAGTTTAAAATAGTATAAAAATACCCGGAAGAGGACGACCAGGAGTGGTGGGACGACAGCCATCATTTTTGATCGTCCTCTTTATGTTTAATCATATTAACAATGCAAAGTAACAAACTCAATAATTTGAAAGTATTATCTTAGTGAGTTAATTAGCATGATAGTTCTGGTCTTTTTATTATTCTCGTTCGGTTACAAATACTCTCATGGCAATAAGATAATTTTGTTAGTACTTTTTCTAATAGGATTGTGGTTGGGCTATGAATAAGGCGATTGGAAAGATGCTTGGATCAAGAAATATTAAAATTCACCCGTTGTTTTTACCCGTCGTTGGATTTATTACCATTATGGCAGGTTTTCAAGGCTCATCATCAACAAAGAGAATCCGTATACATGACATTTATCATACTTTGGACATGACACGTATGTCTTAAAAGACCAGACTCCCATCTTTATACTTGAATTGAACCAATGGGAGGGAAACATACTAATGACGAAACAAAAAAATGTTAACTTACGAAAACAAGTTGCCCCATATGAAAAACCGAATACGAAAAATAGTGTAGCACAGCTCATTAATACGCTTGTTCCATTTTTTCTATTGTGGTACCTGGCTTACGAAAGCCTGTCTATTTCCTATTTCATCACTTTGCCATTAACGATTATTGGAGCGGGATTTTTGACGCGGATCTTTATTATTTTTCACGATTGCTGCCACCATTCATTCTTTAGAAATCGAAAAGCCAATAAAATAGTGGGAACGATTACAGGAATCCTTACGTTATTCCCGTACCACCAATGGCAGCATGAACATAACATCCATCACGCTACAAGCAGTAACTTAAATAAACGCGGTACAGGTGACATTTGGATCCTGACGGTAGATGAGTATTTAGCTGCATCTTTTTGGACTCGCATCGCTTATCGATTGTACCGCAATCCAATCGTGATGTTTGGTCTTGGCCCGATTTACGTGTTTCTGATTACGAACCGTTTTAACCGAAAAGGAGCAAGATCGAAAGAACGCAAGAATTTATATATAACGAATCTTTCTATCGCTGCATTGGCCGCATTGCTTTGCTGGACCATCGGCTGGGAAGCATTCTTGCTTGTTCAAGGCCCTATTTTCTTCGTATCAGGTGTTGCTGGCATTTGGCTGTTCTATGTACAGCATCAGTTTGAAGACTCTTATTTTGAAAAAGACGAAGATTGGGATTACGTGAAAGCCGCTATGGATGGGAGCTCTTACTACAAACTTCCGAAAGTCCTGCAATGGCTGACAGGCAATATTGGATTTCATCATATTCATCATTTAAGCCCAAGGGTGCCAAATTATCACTTGGAAGATGTTCATAGTATTGATTCAACTTTTCAAAATGTACAAACGATCACGCTTGCTTCAAGTCTTCGTTCCCTGGGATTCCGTCTTTGGAATGAGGAGAGCAGAACGTTTGTCAGCTTTAAAGACATTAAAAAGATAAAATCAAACAAGAATAATACAAGAGCGGCCCATTTAAAATCAAGCTTGAGCGGCCGATAACAAATAAAGTCCTGAAAGCAGGTGTAAAACCCTTGTTTTCAGGACTCTATTCTGTCTTCAAAAGTAATTGTGATAAAATAGCAATAGGCATTCAATACCGCAAAAGAGGGTTCAATATGAAAAAGATCTATAAGCTGTTTCAAATAAATACCGGGATTTCCCCGTATGTGTGGAGCGTTTTTAGTATTTTGCCGTTTTATTTTATTTTTCAATCTTCATCCACGAAACAAATTGTCGTGGGTATTTTGCTGACCATTTTATTCTTTATCACCTATCGTTTTGCCTTCATATCAAAAGGGTGGCCTGTTTACGTATGGGCTAGCATTCTAATTGCCATATCGATTACCATGACAAGCCTTTTTAACTATGTTTATTTTGCATTTTTTCTTGCTTATTTTATTGGTAATATAAAAGAACGTATTCCTTTTATTTCCTTATATATTATTCATCTCGTCAGCACGACTGTTTCTTTTAACTTCAACATAGTTTTTCAAGATGATCAGTTCTTAAAACAATTGCCTTTTATCATCATCATTTGGGTCAGTATCATCCTTATGCCTTTCAGTTTATCTAACCGAAAAAAGCGTGAGCAGCTGGAAGAACAATTGCAAGACGCGAATTCTGTTCTAGTAAAACAGCAGGAACGCCAGCGGATTGCCCGTGATCTTCACGATACTTTAGGACAAAAACTTTCACTGATCGGGTTGAAAAGTGATTTGGCCAGAAAGTTAATTGACAAAGACCCCGAGCAGGCTCGTTCTCAGTTGAACGACGTACAACAGACCGCTAGAACAGCACTGAACGAAGTCCGGAAAATGGTGTCTCAAATGCGGGGCATTCGATTAGAAGAGGAACTCATCAACGTCAAACAAATACTTAAAGCGGCGCAAATTGAATATATAGGTGAACAAGAATTACACCTCACGAATGTTTCCCTGCTGATCGAAAATATTTTGAGCATGTGTCTGAAAGAAGCGGTAACCAATGTCGTAAGGCACAGCGGCGCGACAACCTGTCATATATCAATCAAACAATCGTTAAACGAAATTATGATTTCCATACGGGATAACGGAGCAGGAATAAGAGTTGATGAAGATATGACAAAAGGCCACGGACTACTAGGAATAAAAGAACGGCTTGAATTTGTCAACGGTCGTCTGGAGATCTTTTCAGAGGAGGGGACGACGTTAATCATACAAGTGCCGAATGTTATAAAATCGGCGGAAAAGGAGGGAGATAAATGATTCGGATCGTCATTGCGGAAGACCAGCAAATGATGTTGGGGGCACTGGGTTTGCTGCTTAATTTGGAAGAGGATATGGAAGTGGTCGGAAAGGCAAGCGACGGAGAAAAAGCGATTTCGCTTGTTCATCAGCATCAGCCTGACATTTGTATCATGGATATTGAAATGCCAGTAAAAACGGGACTTGAAGCAGCGGAAGAACTAAAAGGATCAGGCTGCAAAGTAATAATTTTAACGACATTCGCTCGTACAGGATATTTCCAGCGGGCCGTAAAGGCGGGGGTCAGAGGGTATTTGTTGAAGGACAGTCCGAGCGAAGAATTGGCTAGCTCCATCCGCAGTGTGATGGCAGGCAGGCGAATCTATGCCCCGGAACTCGTGGAGGATGCATACAGTGAGGAGAACCCTCTAACTGACCGGGAAAAAGAAGTTTTATCCCTCGTGGCTGATGGAAAAAACACAAAAGAAATCGCCGATCAGCTTTCCATCAAAGCTGGAACGGTGCGAAACTATATTTCAACGATATTAGAAAAACTTGAAGTCACCAATCGGATTGAAGCCATTACCAGATTCCAGGAAAAAGGCTGGTTTAAATAAGTTTCCCGCACTTTATTGCTTTGTCCAAGACCAGTGTAATTTTCACTGTTCAAGTACTTAAGGAGATGAATCAATGAACTCTTCTTCAATTAGCGGTTTAAAAAAATTTAACGGTCTCTGGGACTGATAGTTACACTACAAGAGTGTAAAAGTCAGCTCAGAGGCCTTATTTTATTTACTTGATTAGTCCCTTGAAAAGCAAAAATAAACAAACTGTTTATGACTCTATCGCGGGGACAGTTGCTAAGTACAAGTAGGAGAACTAGGATTCACAGAACATTTTCTAACCGAAACCGCATTTTTTTCAGGTGTTATACATTTATTTCATTCGAGTTTAGAAAAATTTTAGATTTGAAGGATATACTTAAATGGACATTTTTAATCATTAGGGAACAGGAAGGAAGTATTATGTCTATTCGAGTACGTTTGCTTTTATCCAATCTTGCCATGATCATAATGCCCGTCATTTTGTTCGTTCTGGCTGCTTTTTTGCTCTTCTCGTTCGTCTTTGTCGAACACGAGGATCACCGCTCCATTTTTGGCTCGTTGGGTTCGACGGAAGGTGCCCGGCCGGCGGACAAGCAAGTCATGGAATTAAAGAAGACAGCAGCCTTAACACCGGAAAAACTATTGAACGTCCGGTATTTAATCAGGGCAGATAAGGAATTAAATGAACAGGGTGCAGCTTTAGTCGTAAGAAGAGGGGACAAAGTCATTTACCGTCCCGTAAAAGACAAATCCTTGGAAATCAAGGATCTTCCACCTTTTGGATTCGAGGGATCGAACCGCCCGGTTTCGCGATTGGGCAATAAGCTTTATTCCATGCAAAAGTATGATTTTTACTTCTCAAATGGATCAACAGGGACGTTATTTTTTATTCGAGATGCTGATTTTGTAAAACAGATATTCCCCCTTCTTTTTGGTAGTTTCCTGTTCATCATGCTCATTACAAATGGGCTGCTCACCTATTTTGTATCCAAAAGCATCCTATATCCTGTGAACGAACTAAGGGCAGGGGCCAGGAAGATCAGTGAGGGAAATCTGGACTTTCAATTAGTATCAAAAAGAAACGATGAACTTGGCCAGCTCTGCCAAGCATTTGAGACGATGAGAAAAAAGCTAAAAGCTTCAACGGAAATCCAGCTGCAGTACGAGGAAAACCGGAAAGAACTGATCTCCAACATATCCCATGATCTAAAAACGCCATTAACCGCCATTAAAGGATATGTGGAAGGAATCCGTGACGGCGTGGCAAATACTTCAGAAAAAATGGATCGGTATACACAGACGATTTACAAAAAGGCAAACGAACTCGACCATCTCATTGATGAACTGTTTTTGTATTCCAAACTGGATTTAAAAAAAGTCCCATTTCATTTTGAAAAAATGGAAACCAGCGGGTATATCAAGAATTATATCGAAGAATTAAGAATGGATGATACAGTCGGTCAGGTCAGGTTGTCCCTTACGGTTAAGGAGGGAAAAGAATTTGAAGTGATTGCTGATCGGGATAAACTAAAACGGGTTTTCACCAATATTATAGAGAACAGCCTCAAATACATGGATAAAAAAGAAAAGTCAATTGATATCGTGTTATCCTCCAATGAAGAAACCGTGTTGGTTGAAGTGCATGACAACGGCCCTGGGATCAAGGAATCTTCTTTACCGCACCTCTTTGATCGTTTTTACCGGGCGGATCCATCCAGGAATACAACCGGGTCGGGACTGGGACTGGCTATTGCAAAACGGATCATCGAAGATCATGGCGGTGAAATATGGGCGGAAAGCCATGAGAATGAAGGGACCAGTATCTTTTTTACGCTAAAAAAAGCCGTGAATGAGGAGGCAAGCCCATGAAAAAGGTGTTAATTATTGAAGATGATGTGAGTATTGCCGAATTGGAGCGTGACTATCTGGAGATCAATGGGCTAGCGGCCGAAATCGCTTTAACAGGGGATACAGGCCTACAAAAAGCATGTTCTGAACCGTTTGACCTCGTTCTCCTGGACCTAATGCTGCCAAACATGGATGGATTTGAACTATGCAAAAAGCTGCGGCAGGAAAAAGATATCCCGATATTAATGGTATCCGCCAAAAAAGATGACATTGATAAAATACGGGGATTTGGGCTTGGGGCGGATGACTTTATTGTAAAACCGTTCAGTCCGGGCGAACTCGTGGCGAGAGTGAAGGCACACCTGGCAAGATATGATCGGTTGAGTAAACGGGAAAATCCGGCTGATGAGATCCATATTCGCGGCCTTCACATAAAGAAAGCTTCCCGTCAGGTGCTTATGAATGAGCGTGAAGTGATCTTTACGGCAAAAGAATTTGATCTGCTTTTCTTTCTGGCGATGAATCCGAATCATGTGTTCAGCAAAGAACATCTTTTCGAAAGAATCTGGGGCCTTGATTCGATGGGTGACATCGCGACGGTTACGGTGCACATCCGGAAGCTCCGTGAAAAAATAGAGATTGATCCCTCCAATCCACAGTACATTGAGACAATCTGGGGGGCCGGCTATCGATTCAGAGGTTAAACCCGGCATAGTCCGGGTTTTTTTCGTTAGAATGCAACAGCGATTTAAAAAGTTTATTGAAATTTAAGATTTTGTTTAGAAGTGGTTTAGAATTCATGGATACCATGAGGTGAAAGGGAATAGTGACGAAAAGGAGGTGTTGATGATGAAGCAGTTGACAGGCAGGGCAAAAAAATGACTGGTAATCCTCCATCTTTTATTCGCTGCTATTTTATTTGGAGTCACTGTATCCTTTCTTGTACTAAGTGTTACCGCAGCTGCTACGGATGACGTGGCCATACTGAAGAGCTGTTATACGGTCATGTACATTCTTGCAGCTTCGTCAGTACGTGCATCAACGATCGGTGTCGTCGTAACGGGGATCTTGCTGTCGGTTTGGACGAAGTGGGGGCTGTTCAAATTCCACTGGATCATCGTAAAGGAAGTCTTAACGATTCTTTCTATAGGGCTAGGAATCTTCGGGATGTACTACTGGATCCTCGATGCCTCTTCTATAACGGCAACGGAAGGTCTTCGTGCGCTGCATGATCAGGGGTTCCTTGTGAACCGGCTGCAGTTGTTCATAGGTATTATTCTTCAGATCCTTTCCACTGGGACGATGTTCATGCTGTCAGTATTTAAGCCATGGGGACGCCGGACTGGCAGCAGTTAACCATGATCAAATAAAAGGAGGAAAGTGTATGGGCTGGGAACATCACGGATTTCCATTTCCATTCTTCGGATTAATTTTTTTGAGTCTAGTAACCGTACTGATCATTTTTAAAATGATAGCATTTCGGAGGTGCCATTCCTATATGAACAGTCAAAACGACGCTTCCGTTATACTGAAACGCCGTCTTGCTTCAGGGGATATTAAAGAAGAGGAGTACAAGAAGCTTAAACAGCTAGTAGACAAATAAAACCTAAAGGGGTTTTACTAATCGAGAAAGAAATAATAGGAGTAAAAAATACAAAAATTAGTAATACGGACCCAGAATTTCTCTGGGTCCCATTAATTAAAAGCCGCCTTCTAAAGGATGAAAAGGAATTCGCAATCTTTCTTCCACTATGCGCAGGCGTTGGTTTAATCGGTTTAACTGGCGTGAATGGCGTTCAACAGTGTTTTCAAGTTGGTTAACTTCCCGATTAAGCTGGTTGACTCTGTTTTCCAGCTGATTAACCCGCCTTTCAAGCTGCCTTATTGGAGGCTGTCTATCTGGGTCATGTTGCTGATGAGGATAATAATCATTCGACTGTTGTGAATAAGGGTCGTATTGCTGTTGCTGGACGTATGGTTGATAAGAACCGTATTGCTGCTGGACATATGGTTGATAAGAACCATATTGCTGCTGGACATATGGTTGAGAACCGTATTGATAAATAAATAACCTCTCCTTTCAAAATTCTCAAAATAAACTCCCTTACTAAGATATGTATCCAAAATGGGAGTGGACATATATAAATACCTATTTTTAAAAAGAAGGAGGAATCCAGTTTTCATTAATCTCTAATATCATAGTAAATCCTTTTTAGTCAGCCTCTTTATTTTTGTCTATGGTGTAATGGTTTATTACTACAACGCTAAATAAAGGAGAAGAGTTGCACCTCGACGAAAACAAGATCACATACATATTGTAATATTTTCATATTTATCTAGAAAATTATGACGTAGATCGTGCATTTGGGACTGAGCCTCTATTTTATCCTTAGGTATATAAAACACGATCCTATTGTTTAGTTTTTTTCAAAATCGGGTACTTTTTGTCCTAAGGAGAGTGATTTAATTGAATCCCAAATTTAAAATATTCCACAATGATGAACATTTGAGTGAATCAATTGACAAGCTTAGAAACAATGGAATTCGAGATGATGATATCTACATTCTTGCTCATGATAATGATCATGTCAGACGCGATAGGAAGGAAACAGATGCCAATAAGATTGGGGTCAACGTAACTGGGTTGGGCACTGCGACGAAAAATGTGTTCAAAAGCAAAGGTGATAAATTAAGATCCAAAATGAAGGAAATTGGATTTGACCAATCAAAGGCTGAACAACTAGAAGAAGAATTAGACAAGGGAAAAACGCTATTAGTTGTAACAAATCAAGATGAAGTTAAGTTTTAATGCATGAAATTCACCTGTTAGTAAGTAAAAGGGCAGTATTCATATTGGAGTTCTACTTTTTAGACTAGAGGCATTATTCGTAAGCTGGTATATCGAATGTCAGTGGGATTTGTATTTAGTCGGATAAGTATCCTCATAAAGAATTGAGGGAATTTGATTTATCCAAAGTTTCTTTGCCATATGAATGGTTCTTAGAGTGTCGTCAGAAAATGAACACAGTATAAGGTAATAAAATTACTCTTGAACTAACAGGTGCTTTAAGATGTAAGCTGCCAACACTGGCAGCTTTTTTTTATTGTATCAACGGTCAGATTTTTTGAAGAATGGTATTATTGTTTTAATTGAATAAGATAAAAATGGAGGCGGGAAATGGACAGCGACAAGATGTTACGAACACTGGAAATCCCGTTAAATGAGGTTGTAAATATAAATCTGATTAAAGTCACAATAGAAAATATTAATTTGAAAATTGCATTTTAAAGCAATAGCTAAAAAGGAATATCCATTGCTGTCCATTAGTTAACTGTCGGTAGTTGTTTAAGGTAAGGGGGCAAGCATGAACAATAAGAAGCTGATAAAAAAGTTTGATAAACAAGCAAATACTTACGATCGAATAAGAGAAAAACAAATCCAAAGGAAGTGGAGAGAAAAATTAATTGAAGAGGCCCAAGGATCCGTTCTAGAAGTGGCAGTCGGAGCAGGAGGAAACTTCCCGTTTTATAACCGTGAGGAGATTGAAAAAATTACAGCGGTGGATTTTAGTCCTAAAATGTTAGAAAAAGCAAGAGTAGCAGCACATCAATATCATCTTCCAATCGAATTTGTTGAAAGTGACATTGATCAATTGGAGTTTGAGGAGAATCAGTTTGATACCATTGTTTCTACGCTTTCATTCTGCGGTTACCCTCAACCATTAAAAACGTTAGAGAACCTAAGTAAATGGTGTAAACCAATGGGACAAATATTGTTATTGGAGCATGGTATCAGTTCTAATTTCATTTTCTCAACGTTACAAAAGGTATTAGATCCTTTGGCTGTTAGAACGATTGGGTGCCATCAAAATAGAGACATCATGGAACTGATCAGCCTTTCTTCTATTGAGATCCAGAAAGTAGAACATCATTGGCTGGATGTTTTCCATCTGGTTTGGGCGAAACCCAAAAATAAATGATGGGCAGAAAAAATAATGTATTGAATTCATAAGGGGCTGTCCAGAAAGTCGAAAATTGACATTCAGGCGCCCCTTTTTGGCTTGAAAAATCTTCAATGAAAAGTTAATTGAAGTGGAAGATGCGAGACTCCTGCGGGACTAGCGTGACAGGTGAGACTCCCGCAGGTGCTTGCACCAAGAGGCTCACCGCACGCCCCGCGGAAAGCGAGCGGCCTGGAACGGAAATCAACAGCTTACAGACTTCTTGGACAGCCCCTTTTTGCTTTAGGAAATCTTCAGGCATCTATTTTTCGAACAGCTCTTTATGTTTTAACGAAATATAGTTATCCATAACAAATATCCTTTTAATCTTGAACAAGGAAGAAATATCGAAACCTTATTGGAAATAAAAACGTATATGAATCATAAGAAGGAAATTAAAGCACAGGCATTCATTGTATTAATGGTATTTAAAAAAATTATAATAGACGGGAAGAAATAAAAATTGGGCTCTATCATTATACAAATTGGGCAATATATTTACGATATTTATTATTGGTTAATGTTAATATCCATTCTCGGTTCCTGGTTTCCGCAATTTTATGCCACAAAAGTTGGCATATGGATTAGTAAACTAGTTGACCCTTACTTTGCTATCTTTTGGCGTTTTATCCCGCCTCTTGGTGTAATTGATTTTTCACCTATCATCGCTTTAATTGCGTATAGATATTTAGGGGGATTTGCTCTAGAAGGTCTCCGCCAATTAATGAATATGATGGGCGTATAATAATGATAAACAACCTGTCGAATAAAGCAGAGAAAACAATAAATCTTAACAGGGCTGCATCGCAGCTCTTTTTTTTATTGAACTAACGAGCAGCATTCCTGTTCCCAGAGTTTCTAACGGTTTTTAAAGATTGGGAAGGTATTAAGCGAATTGCCAGTACCTCTATTGGTATTCGTAAATGTTCTCAACTGGCTATTTTGTACCAAAAAAGGGGCTGTCCTGAAAGTCGAAAATTGACCTTCAGGCAGCTCCTTTGACGTGAAAAATCTTCAATGAAAAGTTGATTGGAGTGCAAGGTGCGAGACTCCAGCGGGACTAGCGTGACAGGTGAGACTCCCGCAGGCGCTTGCGCCAAGAGGCTCACCGCACGCCCCGCGGAAAGCGAGCAGCCTGGAGCGGAGATCAACAGCTACCAGACTTCTTGGACAGCCCCTTTGACTTCGCATTTCCCCAATGTTAAGAATATTTTACCTCTTTATTTTACCCCTTATGTTATAAAAAACCTGTCGAATATTATCCAAACAACATCATTTCCGTTGGTAAAGAAGAAATCAAAACTTTTGTAAAACCATTGCGGTGAAGTGATAAAACTGAAGGAGGGATAAGATGAGATCGAGATTTCAACGCCAAAAGAGAAAAAAGCTCCATGTTAGTCTGAACGCCTTAATTTGTATCGTATTGGTCCTAATATTTATTGTAGCAGGAAATATAATATGGGGAGACAGTAATGAGGCCTCAACCAATAACCCACAAAATCAAACCAGAAGTAAAGGTGAACAAAATAACCAACAAAATAATGACACCACGATCCGAAAAGATAAAGAGACCGATTTGAAAAACCAAGAGATAAAATTGAGAGAAAATAAAAAAACTAAAGACCAGCAAGAAGCTAAGCGAATCCAGAAAGACTCCGAGGAAGCTAAAAAAGAACAAAAAGCAGAAAAAGACAGAGAAGAGCAGAAAGCAATAGAAGCCAAGGAAGAACGCGATAAGCAAAGGTCTCAAGACGAGAAGAAAGTTACAGGATCTGGGTCGTCGGAACCCATTGGAACGAGTCAGACTGGACCACATACTTCGAGTTATGTTGAGGATTCAGTGGATTGGAACGAAAAAGTAAAAGCAATCCAAATGGCAACAGGTCTAGGGGACAACATGAACATCTGGCGAATTGAAAATGGCGGGGGACCGCAAAAATCAGTGGGAAAAGTGAGCCCTGACGGCGAAGATAGTTGGATGTATGTTGTGAATCTTGAATGGGTTGATCAAAAAGGTTGGAAAGTAACAAGTGTTAGTAAACAAAATCGATGAAAGGGATTTCTTATTGAACTAAGTGTGCATACTTAGAGATCAAGTGTAGCTGGTGCTAGTTTCTTCCTCCATAGTCTTGTTCCAATAGGGGTCCTACCAACAAAACGCGGAAAACATACGCTAAGAGAGTAACATCAGGAAAATACGGGTTTACAACGGTAAGGAAATCCAAATATAAAAAAAAGCCTAATTTCTCGTTTTTAACACCGAGAAATTAGGCTTTAGTTACTTCATTAATGCGTCCTTTTCTTGAATAAACAAGTAGTTCATATTATCCGGTATCGTGGAAGCAATTAACTTATTCTTGATGGTAATGTTAAATATCGTAGAAAAGTGAGATTACTTTGGATTAACAATTGTTTAATTAAAGTTATCCGTTAGGAATAGCATTTTCAGAATACCAATAAAAAGCATAATCAGTCATAACTGAAGAATCACCCAACTGATGTAGCATAGCTGAAATATTCCCTCTATGATAGGTTCCATGATTTACAACGTGTAAGACCATTTCAGATATACTTGTTTCTCTTAATCCTGCCCATGGATTATCTAACATTATTCTCTTTTCCATATCTTCCTGTCTGTTCAAAAAGGATTTAAACCGAGATGTTAAAGTGTGAAATTCCGTTTCTAAGTCTTCAATGGGCAGTTTCTCAATCTTTTCTTGAATTTGAAATGAAGATTGCATTGCTTCATTCATACTCTGACCCTCGATGGTATTAAGCCATCCATATTCCACCAAATAGAGATGTGATAAAACCTTTGAAACAGAAGAAAAGACACTTTTCATTTCCTTCTGATATTTATCAGGAGAAAGTGTCTTAAGATGATCAATAATCCGTTGATTTGCCCATACATGATAGTTATATAGATTTTCTACATGATTTGCTATACAATCGCCTCCTTATCATCACATTTTTTAATATTCTTAATCAGAATGAATTATTCCTTTAATTATTATTACTTATCTGATGAGATCTTCAACTAAATGGCCCGATTGTTGAACAAAATTGAACGGATGCCATGAAAACACTTATTCACTATTTATTTCAGACGATGAATTTACAACGTATTAAGCTTGAAACATGGAGTGGAAACGTTCAAGCCATTCGTTCATATGAAAAATGTGGATTTGTAGTAGAAGGGCGTTTGTGGAAAGAAGAGTATATAGACGGAAAATATTATGACACTGTCGTGATGTGGTTATTAAAAGAAGAATTTCAATACTAGCATTAAAAACTTAATATAGGTGAATTAGAATGGGGGGCGGACTTAAACTTTTGAGTCAGCCCAACAAAGTATGAATCTTTTTATTATGCTAAAGCAGCTTATAGCTGAAGTTTAATGATCTTACACAATCAATCGGGTGCTTTAATGGAATAAGCACAAGAATAAAAGATGCTCAGAACATAATGACTCTGAGCATCTTTTTGTGTTGATTTTTTGCTTACTTAATTAAAAAGCTATGAATGGCTTTCTTTTTCTGTTCAAAATCGATATGCGTATAAATACTCGTTGTAGCCAAACTTTATTTTTCTGGCTGGAATCCCAGTTCTTGCATTGTGCATATTTTTGGTGCCTAAGATCGGGAATTTTGCTGGAGAATTGTATCCAGATATTGCTTATATGAAATCTCTCGTTTTAATCAGATAGGAGCTGTCTGTTAAGGCAGCTTTTTTCTAATGCAACTATCGGGGCAGGATAGTTGAAGAAATGGGTAATAAATTGATATGTATCGTAATAGGTTTCGGTGGGAATTACGAACCCGGCAGAGAGCAATGCCATCTTGAACGCATATCAAATTGCCGTCGAAAATCCACCAGCGGAATAATTGGTCTAATATAAAAAAGCGTACATTCTTTGGAATGTACGCTTTTTTGACTATTATTGTTTATCTTGGTTCTCCTGAGACTTGTCCTGTTGAGCACTTCTTACATCCCGTTTAACAGGAGTTAATTCAGAAGACGCTTCTGTTTGAAATTGTGGTCTTCCAGTTTGCATGGTTTGTCGCTGATTGGAAGCCTGTTTGCCAGGTTCTCTTCCTAATAAGCGATGGAAGAAGATTTCAAAAGCTGTGATTGCTATCGAGCCAATAAGTGAAGCGGATAACACGTCATCCTCAATGGTCATATTATCGATCAATAGGTAGAGAATTACAAACGCTAAGGCAAAATCAGCAATAGTTGCCACTGTGTTATTGGTAACCCGTAAAATAAATAAGTCACCCACTACATAACTAACAATAGCTAATACCGCTGAAATCCCTAGGATATCAGAAGCACCCAAATCGTAGCCCAACGCATCGATAATGCCCAGAACAACAGCAGCTGCAATAAACTTCATGACAATTCTAAAAATATGCCTCATTTCTTACACCTCCTTTGTTTATTTTTCGATAAAATCTTTTTAGATATACACCGAGATAAAAAGAATTTCAGGAGGTTAAATTGGATGCTAACTTGAAGGTCATTTTTTATTGTTGTTGTACTAAGTACGTAAAGGGATAAGAAGACGGGTTAATTAATGCTGCAATGAATGTTGGTGTAGGTTTATCCATTATCGATATATTATAGCGGAGAAACAGGAAGCGTAGGTTCTAGAATTTTGCTTGGATTTGGAGGATTAACGGAAACTGAAATCAATACAGGAATTAAGTTATTAAAAGAAGCCTGGAAGCTCTAAGGTAATGCCAATTGTACACTCAACAATTAATGAGTTTTTGAATTGTACTTACACTATCGGGTAGCTTATGTTAAAAATGGGATGGCTGCGGTGATCCCGTTTTTTTATTGTGCTAACGGGCAGGATTGTTTAATAAGAGTTTGGAAATAAAGGAATAATATGTATTTAGCTACAACATTATGTTAAACTCCACTATATATTATCTCATTATTTTATATTATCAAAAAATTACGAGGGAGGTTATAGTATGAATGATGGATTTACAAAGGTTCAGGACGTTATAGAAAATTATAAGTCTGCCGTTTATGAACAGGATGTTGAGAAGTTTGTATCAGCATACGCAACTAACATTCAAGTTTATGATTGTTGGGAAGACTGGGAGTATAAAGGTATTTCGAAGTGGAAGGAAGCTGTGAATGGTTGGTTCAACCACTTGAAAGAGGGAGGTGTTCAACTCAAAGTAGAGTTGAATGATTTAGTTGTTGAAGAAAATGCGGGACTTGCCTTCATATATAGTAATATGTCTTTAATAGCTTACAATGGGTCTGAAGAGAAACTACGCCAGATTACTAATAGATTTACATTTGGATTAAAAAAGGAAAATAATTCTTGGAAAATAATACATCAACATTCATCATTACCAATCAGTATGGAAACGGGAAAATGCATTTCTAACTTAAAGTAATAAGCAGAACTAACTAAAATATAATCAATCCTTAAATTATAGGGGTATTCTTTAAATAGAATATCCCTTTTTCTTCAATAAACGGGTGCATTTCTCTAAGAAGGAGAAGTGTACTTTTTTATTGAAGTAAAGTGCAAGATAGTAAAAGAGGGTTAAACTTTGAGATAAGTGTTGAGTTTTATATCGTTATTTATGTTAAATTAGCAAATTAATTGGGTGGGAGGAAGTTTAATGGCTGATGAAATTTTTGAAAACCCTAGATTGGCTGATATCTATGATCCATTTGATTCAGACCGTTCTGATTTAGACGCTTAATAAGCGAATTGATATACCTGACAGTGGCGTTGTCGAAGGTTGGGTTGATGTTACCGATGTTCAAGGCTCATTGGTGTCTTTTCGATGGACTTATGTTTTTGAGAGCGATGGTGCAATAATCACATCAGACTCAACTTTGCGGTTTAGGAGTCTTAAGGAAATTAGCAAATCTCTTTGGGATGTAGGACTGTCTGTTGAAGGTGTAAGAGAAGCCCCTGATCGTCCAGGACTGGAATACGTTATTATTGCACACCACACCGCCTGACAGCTTAACTATGTTTAGGTGATAAGAAAAAGATCAATTGTTGTATATGATACTTTATCTTTATTATCTTCCACAATCGGGTGCGTTAGCTGAAGATTGGAGCTGTCTATAAGGCAGCTTTTTCTTATGGAACTAAAGGGGCAGGTTAATTTAAGTGTAATTATTCACAATCTGTATTTCAAATGTCCTTTTCCTCCACACAAAAAGACTCCCATCACATGAAAAAGGAGAATGATTTCATTATGAAATCATCCCCTCAAATAGTTTGAAAATGCTTATAGTGATATTACTCCTCAATTACTAGCTAAACGTTTTTCAAATTCAGCCTTAAACAGCAGAATAGCATCAATATTTACAGCAAAATCGTGGTCACTGATATTAAAATTAGTTATAAACTCGTCAGACTTCTCACGAATCATAATTGTCGGAAGGTTATTGTCTCCAATAGTTTCCAGAGTTACACTACTTCCATAAATATACCAGTTAGTTTCAGTAGGCTTATTTGCTGCATTTTTAGATAAATCATTTTTTATTATTTCGCATAAATTATCCATAAAATCTTCATTAAGATTAATGATTTTTCCATGCTCACCATCAACTGATATATCAGCATCTCCATACCAAATATTCCTGCTTGCTCGCCTTCCTTCATTTGAAGTGTATGTTTCATCATACAAAATCTTCATTTTCATTAACCTCCGTAAAATAAAATTACTTTACACTATTTTACAACAATTAAAATTTTAAGCAAACTTGCTGTTAGTCTCACTAACTTGTAAGAGTCAGCAAGCTTCTTCTTTGTATAGACAGCGAACATTGTGAATAAATGCACTTAAACTAACGGGGGGTGTTGGTTCAATAAAGCGAGGTTATTACCAAAAATTACTTGTGCCTTACATTAGCTTGCAAAAATCATCCAATGATAAACTTATATTGGGTGAGTTAATTGTTTGTATCTCCAATGTTACTGCAACGAATGGAAGAACCATTCAATCATGACGATTTTATAAGTGAGCTTAAACTCGACGGAATCCGTTTAATCTATTCCCATATGGATTCTGTCAAACTATATACAAGGCATAAGAACGAGGTTACGAAAAAGTTCCCTGAATTAATGGACTTGGGCATCCCTAAAGGCACGGTCCTAGATGGAGAACTAATCTTAACCGATCAAAATGGCCATCCTGATTTTGAGGCCATCATGAGCCGTTTTCAGATTGCGAGCCAGGACAGAATTCATCGCTTCTCCCGCAGTTGTCCTGTTCATTTCTGTGCCTTTGATATTCTGTATCATGAAGGTGAATCTGTGATGAACCTTCCCTTGTTAGAAAGGAAAAAGTTATTGGATTCCGTGGTTAGCGAAAGTGAGTGTCTAACGCAAATCCGTTGGCTGAACGGCAAAGGAATTGAGTTGTTTTCACTTTGCCAGGACAATGGGCTAGAAGGAATTGTCTTAAAGAAGGCAAGTTCCAAATATCAAAGCGATTACCGCTCTCCAGCATGGATAAAAGTCATCAATTATCAATATGAAGACGTATTTATCATGGGTCATCGTAGGAAGGAGTTTGGATGGATTCTTGGTAAGGGTATAGAAGTTAAGATGAATATGATGGGGGTTACCGAATTTGTGCCACCTATGGCTCGAATGAAATTTAATCAAATGATTGATGGTTTGGTTGCGAATGAAACAGAAGATGTTGTCTATCTGAAACCAACGGTACGATGTACTGTAAAGTACAGGAACTACACTAAAGCGGGTTTGTTAAGAATGCCTGTTTTTGTGAAGTTTGCGAACTAGAAGTTTAAAGGACGGTGCATCTAAGTGGGTGCTCTGTTTATTTTAGATATTGAATATTTATTAAATACTGGAAGGAGAAAAACTAATGGAAAAGCAGCAGCAACAAGAGATTACGGAGTATATCATCCGCCACAGAGAAGAGTTTCAAAATAAGCTGTTATCCGAGGCTGTGGAAGTCGCAGGTAAAATACATGATATTTTACAGTCAGGAAATATTGATCTTTTGAAAAACGCTGAGAAGATGGTAAAGTATGTGGTAAAAGGGAAAGAGACCGAACTTATTTCTTTTGCTGAGCAAGAGGGAGTGGCCTGGGCAGAGCATTCTTTAACCCTTACTCTTAAGCTGGAGTGGGTACATGCGATTAGAAGGACGATATGGCACTATCTGTTTGAATATGATCAACAGAACACACATGGACTCAGCATTTCAGAATATAGAGATTCGTTTTTTAAGATGGAGATGCGGATCAATGACGGCCTCGATAAATTTCTTAATAGTTTTTTCCTAAGCTATTCGGCTTATAAAGATGAATTAATCAACGCTCAGCGAAAAATGGTTGAACATTTATCGGTTCCTATTATACCGATCAGTCCTCAAATAGCGGTTCTTCCTCTAATCGGCGTGATTGATGTGTACCGTATCGATACCATTGAAGAAAAAGTATTAACGGATATTTCGAAGATGAAAGTACGGACGTTAATTTTGGATCTATCAGGCATTACAGATATGGATATTGAGGTAATCCACCATTTTCAAAGAATGATGAGTGGCGTTTCCTTGATGGGATGTGAGGCGGTCATTACGGGTCTGCGTGCAGAACTCGTCAGGAAAATGATTCATTTGGATGTTTCTTTTGATGAGTATGCATCAACTAAAGGTACGCTTCAGCAAACATTAACCGATTATTTTCAGGAACTGTGACCAACTTTATTTATTACTTTCTTTTTTGGGGGGAAGGAATTATCCTTCCTTTCATTATGAAAGTATCTAAGGGATATGATATCGATAGGGAATGGTTTGATTTCGGTGGGGACACTGGTATTAGAAATCCCTCTCTTTTTTTACGCTGTTTTAGCATTGTAGCCTTCTAAATCTTATTCAACTAACTGGCAAGATAGATGAAGAAGCAATGCCTTTCTTTGGACCTTGTTTGTGAAACTGTCTATCAGTTCGACTTAAACGATATAATCTATTTAAGATAAGTTCGTCAAAATATTGACGAACTTTTTTAATGTTAAATGAGTCACTGTGAATCAATTTTCAAACTTGTCTGGACTTCTGAAAATATAAAATGTGTAACAGTTGAAGCAAATGGATTTACAGTCTCAATGAATTCTTCTGCTTTAGAAAAATTTTCAAATTGCATTTTAAGCATATAGCAAGCATTACCCGCTATTCGGTAACAAAAATCAACATTAGGAAGACTTTCTATGCAGTTCTTAAATCGTTTATAGTCCCCATTTTTTACTGTTGCCTCTATTATACATTGAATAGGTAGTCCTAATTTTTCATAGTCAATTTCTAAAGTATACTTTTTTATTATTCCGAATAACTCCATTCGTCTTACTCGTTCAGTTACGGATGGAGAGGATAAATTAATTTTACTCCCGAACAACAAGTGGAATATTCCTTTGAATAAAAACACACATAAAAAACAGCAGCGTATCGCTGCTGTTTTTTAACAAATTAGATGGCGTTTGAAAAGCGAGTTGAACATGATGATACAGCCATCTTTTTTCTTAGTTCCCGAACATTAACCCTTCACTATTCCTCTTCATTTCCTCCGTAAATAATATGACCGTTTGAATCATAAACTGTTGACTTAACTGGCAATTTAATTTTATCTTTCGATGTAACATACCAAAACCACAATGGAGCCGTACCTGGTCCTCCGTTCATACCAGCCAAGTCGTCCCGAATGAAAAATTTATTGGGCTGTATATTGTCTTGACTATTTATAATGATGGTCTTTGCCTTGTCTCTGGCAAACCCGTATAGAATAGAGAAATCCTTTTGGATATCATTTCCAACTCTCGAGGTTATGGGTCCGTTTTCTTCTTTTTCCTCTCTGAATTCTTGGAAATCCAATCCTGGAATCATTTTTACCATTTCGGTATGGTCTTTGCTGATAAGAACAGGAAGGATTCCGAATTCAGTCTCTACAAAGGCCAAATTTGAATTCATATCAATCAAACGAATTTGTTTGCATTCCATATGTTTTGCTGATACTTTTGAACAGATTATATCTTCCAAGGATGCATTACCAGGACTAGGTGCATGACTAGGTACAGAGCTAGGACGTGATGAAAAAAAATAAAAGACCACAATTAACCCTAAACAAAGCAAAGCTGCTAAAATTTTTTTACTAATCTAAATCGCCCCCCAAAATTTTATATTATTCAGACAATTAAATTATAAACCTCCTGTTTGTAGAAGGTTATCAATTAATGGAAAGTAATAAAAAAGAAGCTAGTGCTGGATTGGTTGAGCTAATTGGTGAAAGTCCTGTACCAGATAAGGGGAGAGAGTACGGTGTAATGGTTTATTACTACAACGCTAAAAAAAGGAGAAGATTGTTAAGTGCTGCACCTCGGCGAAAACATGATCACATACATATTGTAATATTTTCACATTTATCTAGAGAAATTCTTGCAAGCAACCAGTTTGATTTAGGAAACTCTAAGGATCCCCAACCAGATATAAAAATTCATTCAAAAGAAGAAATAACGAGGCTAATTAATCTTATTAAACAACATTGGCAAAAATTCAAATAGGCTGCTTGCTTTAGGATCGTTTATATCTTAATTATTAGAAATTACCTTATTCAACTTACGGGGCAGATAAGAAGTTTTTTTGCAATTGTGTTGAATAAGTTAATATATGTAAATTGTTTTTACAAAGGGGTGCTTTTCTTCAAGGCTGGAGGTGGCACTTTTTCTTAAACTAACGTAAAACAGTTTAGTGGTATAAACAGATAAAGTATAGGGGTTGAAGATGATGGAAAAAGAGCTATACAAAGCAATTGAATTACGGAAAGGTGGAAACCATAAAGAATCCAACAAATTACTTATGAAACTGGTACAGGAGTTTCCTGATGATGCATCGATAAACTATCAATGTGCATGGAGTTTTGATTTATTAGGGGAAGAATCGAAAGCAGTCCCCTTTTACGAAAATGCAATTAAATTAGGGTTGTCTTCAAAGGACCTGGAGGGAGCCTTATTGGGATTAGGGAGTACATATAGAACATTAGGAGAATATGAAAAGTCCAAAAGTACATTTCTAAAGGGAATTGAATCATTTCCAAACAATAAAGCAATTCAAATCTTCTATTCGATGACCTTATATAATTTGAACGAACATAGTAAAGCGATGGAGTTATTATTAAAATGCTTAACAGATACAACAACAGACGATGAAATTTTAGGTTATAAAAAAGCAATTGATTTCTACTCGAATAAATTAGATGAAATTTGGGAGTAGTTTGTGAAAAGATGTACTTAAAGTAACGGGTGTATTAATTGAACAAGTGTGTTGTAGCTCACACCAGCGTTTAAATTTTAAAGTCTCGTCATAAATTTATGACAAGACTTTTAACGTCTTTGTGAAACTAATTGTGGTGCTAATTAGGCTGCTGTTTTGGGTTTCGCACTCCAAAACGGATCCCGTTACTTATATTTCTTATGACTTTACAGTCGAATTTCTTTTCGCTAGCAATATAAGAAACCGAATCATTTCAATCCAAACCAGAAAGGGACTGTAATGAAAAAGAGGCAAAGATAAATAATACCTAATTTTGTGTTTTTTTAGTTAACATAATATATATTCTAGGAAGCTATGCAGAATAGAACAAAATCTGTATCAATCGTTAAGTTTACTACTGAAATTGAGACGAAAATAAAAAATGATACAAAAATGCTCTCAAAATTTTTTCGGATTGTTTTATTTACTTTTCAATTGAACCAGCTGCAGTTGTTCATATAGAGATCGACTTAGTGCTCTAACTGCTTCTGGGTGCAAAAAAGCTTCTGGCTCATCTATCAGTAATAACTTATTGTCACTTTCACCCATGAGCTGCTTTTTCATAGCAGCAAAAAGACGGAGAAAAATCCGTCTTTTTGTGTTCAATTCTATTTTTGGTACATCCTTCAATCCGTTCCATTATTCCACTATCTTTAATGTTATAATTGCTAAATATTAATCTACATGCAAATTTTAAGGAAGTGATGACGGATGGAACGTTGGAAAAGAAATATGTGGGTTTTATGGATCGGAGTTTTTTTCACTTCGGCCAGTTATTCTATGGTTATCCCCTTTTTGCCTCTGTTTCTTCTTCAGATTGGTGTGCACCATCACACCGAGATCTGGGCGGGAGTATTATTTAGTGCAGCATTTTTGGCAGGTGCCATCTCCTCACCTTATTGGGGCCTTTTAGCGGACAAATATGGAAGAAAGCCTATGATCATTAGAGCTGGTTTTTCTCTTTTTGTCATTTATACACTTACCGCCTTTGTGAACAATCCTTATGAATTGCTGCTTCTGCGAATCATGCAAGGGCTTTTAACAGGATTCATCCCGGGAGCCATCGCTCTAATTGGTACGAATACACCAAAGAAGAATGTAGGATACGCCCTGGCAATGATATCGACAGCAACGGCTTCAGGCGGGATCATCGGACCTCTCCTCGGGGGCGGTATATCCACATTAGTCGGAAACAGATGGTCGTTTGCCAGCGGAGGATTATTGGTACTATTTTCTACGATTCTCGTAATCTTTATGGTAACAGAGGATAATTTCACCCCCAGTACAACGAGAGGTTCGGTCATTAATGATATCAAAACAGCGGGAGCTAACCGCCCATTTATGATTGTCTTATTATTAACGATGGTGACCGTCTGTTCGCTTATGACCATTGAGCCTGTCTTACCTTTATACATAAAAAAATTAGGAGGCTCTGTCCAAAATATTTCATTCCTGGCAGGCGTGATCTTTTCTTTACCTGGAATTGCAAGTATTTTATTCGGAGCGTTTTGGGGTAAAGTTGCAGATAAAATCGGGTTTCGCACGGTTTTAATTATTGGATTATGCGGGGGCGGACTTGGTACTTTAGCACAAATTTTATTTCACGGGATCTGGGGATTCTCCATCGTACGTTTTATGTTCGGCATCTTTTTCTGCGCAGTTTTTCCTGCATTAAATGGTCTGGTTGTAAAACTAACACCCGATGATTTTAGAGGCAGGGCCTTTGGACTGAATCAAACCGCGAATCAAATCGGAGGAATGCTTGGTCCTGTCCTGGGCGGTTTTATTGGTGGAATTTTCACAATTCACATCGTATTTCTAGTAACAGGAATCTTTCTCTTGATTGCTATGGGAATCGCATGGACGTCAAATTGGGAGAATACAAGCCCAAAAAGACAAGGAAAATTCAGAAGTACCTCTACCTCAGTATAGCCCCTTATCAGTACATATTTTGCAATATCATTCAAACACCCCTGTCGAATTTCGATATTCGACAGGGGTGTTTATGTCTGAGAATTGTCCTGGAGTAAAGGAAAGCTATAGGACGGTTTAATACCCTCTTTTAAAATCAACCTTATTATGTAGCACCCTGTTTTCTTCAATCATTTTTAGTGTTTCTACAAAACAGGCTGCACCCTCCTCAGGTGTGGTAACTGCTGAGATATGGGGAGTGATATGAACATCGGGATGATTCCAAAATGGGTGGTCGTCTGGCGGCGGCTCATGGTTAAATACATCGAGCACAGCAAATCTGACTTGACCTGAATCTAGAGCATGAATCATCGCATCATTATCAACCGATGCACCTCTTCCTACATTTATAAAACCCGCATCAGTTAAATGATGAAAGAACTGCCCATCAAAGAAATTGGCTGTTTGTTCGGTCAACGGTAAAGTATTAAGGATGTAGTCCATTTCAGCTAACTGTGAAAAATGGGCATCTACAGTCATAACCTCTTTAAAATATTCTTTTTTCTTCCCGCTTAAAGAGACCCCATAGACTTCCATCCCAAATCCTGAGAAAATCTTTGCAGCCGTTTGGCCGATCTCACCGGTTCCATAAACCATGGTTTTTTGTTTATTTAATAATTTTGGTGAAATGGGATGCCATTTTTTTTGGTGTCTTAATTCTTGAAATTGGTCATGTAACTGTACATCCTTAAGTATGTAGCTCAAGCAATACTCGGCAATTCTTTGTCCAAAGGAACAAATTGTTCTGGTTAATAAGACATCTTCGTTCCACTGTTTTTTGTATAAAAAACAGTCAACACCCGCTCCAAGGGAGTGTACCCATTTTACTGAACTATAGTCAAAATCGGACTTCAAATTAAAGGAAGCATAAGCATCAGCCCACGCAAGATCCTCCTGCGTCATCTGTTCTTCAGGCAGAAAACGGAAATCTTTTTGTAAATCTTCCTTTTCTATAATAGTCTTAAGTTCTTCGTACATGGAGCTTACGACTAGTAATTTATTTATATTAATTTTTCTCACCCCTTTTTCATAAACAATAATTGGATGACTTCATTATAATCCAGAATGTCAAAACAGGAGTGTTTATCTCTTTCCATTTTAATTTATAGAACGATTTCCATATCCATTAGCGCTGAACTCAAACTTTTCCCATGGCGATCTAATGAAAGGGAACGAGTCACACCCCCTCCTAATGCGTTATCCATAACAAAGTTTAAAGCACCGATCTTAGGGAGTTCATATCGAATAACGTCTCCCTTTACAATTTCCTGAAAAAATTCTTTTACCCGCTCTGCGGTTATAGATTTTTTCACCTTCTCATAATCACCCATTTCATAAACGATGACAGAAACATTCGAGATATTTCCTTTATCTCCAGTTCTTGAATGGGCGATTTCCTTTAGTTTCAAAATTTACACCTCCTCGTATTCCACGTCAATTTGGATATCACTTTCAGGGATGAGTATTGAGGCAATGGAAACAATGTCCTGAATGTTTACCCGTACACCCCCGCCTCCTGCAGGTCCATTCGTATAGAGGGCTTCTACTTCTTGTCCTATTGCCAGAGCATCCTTCTCTTCGCTGCTCCTAGCCGCTATTCGTAAACGAACCTCTGAAGGTGTAATGTTCTCACTTGATAAGCTTGATATTGACTCTCCATATAATGAGGACACTCCTATAAAATCAATGGTTAAATCCTGTATCTTAATATCCCTGTGATCGATTCTTTTCCTAATGATTTCCTCAGACAGTTTAGCTCTATTTAAGCAACCTGAACCGCCATAGCTGATTTCCGCTTCCACAATGAATCCATCTTTATACCCAACGCTTGTTTTATAAAAACCGCTTTTTTTCTTTCCTGACGCTCCTTTCACAAACACATGATCAGAAGACGTCTCCTCCACTTCAATTTGAGAAAAATCCGCGATCACATCAGGGGTTAAATACCTCGCGGGATCATGAATTTCATATACCAATTGTTCTTTTACCGTACTCGTCGATACAACCCCGCCTGCTTCATCAAGCTTAGTTAAAGTAATATCTCCATCCTCATTAATTTCAGCGATTGGAAACCCGACATTCCATAGGTCTTCTACTTCTTTATAGCCTGGATCAGCAAAGTAGCCTCCTGTGACCTGGGCGCCGCATTCCAGTAAATGGCCTGCAGCGGTTGCTTTTCCCAGTCGTTCGTAATCCGTCATCTCCCAGCCGAATTCATACATTAACGGACCGACCGTCAGAGAAGGGTCAGAGACTCGGCCCGTTATCACGATATCAGCATCTTCTTTTAAAGCCCTAACGATTCCCTCCATGCCGATATAAGCGTTCGCCGAAATAATGGGTGTTTGAATTTCTTTCAGCTTCTCCCCGGTTTCCATAACGGGTAAGTCTAAATACTGCTCGATGTTCGAATACACGTCATCTCCTGTAACAGCAGCAATTTTCAGGTTGCGGATTCCTTGTTCCTGTGCCATTGCTTTGACCGCTTTCGCTGCTGATAATGGATTGGCAGCTCCCATATTCGTAATCACTTTAATATGGCTTCCAGCACACAAGGGCAATATTTTATCCATTCGGTACTCCAGTAATCGGTTGTAACCCTTATCTGAATCCTTCAATTTTTCTTGTTGAGCTAAGGCAATGGTTCGTTCAGCCAAACATTCAAAAATGATATAATCCAAATGCCCTTTTTTCATCAATTCAACGGCAGGCTCAATCCGGTCGCCTGCATAGCCTGCACCTGCACCAATCCTTATCGTCCTCACACTTTAATCTCCCATCCGTTATCCTTTAAGAAGAATGAACCCCTGCTGATTGCAATATTCTTCTGGCCCGATCTACAATCGGCAGATCAACCATTTTCCCGTCCAGCTGCAAAACACCCGAGCCGTTTACTAATGAACGTTCAAAGGCTTTTACTAGTCGTTCCGCTTCTTCTATCTCTTCTTTTGTCGGAGCAAAGACTTGGCTAACAAGCTCAATCTGGTCAGGATGAATAATCAGTTTTCCATGAAAGCCCAGTTGCTTGATCAACGTAGTTTCTTTTAATAAACCATCGCAATCCTTTATGTCCACGTACACCGTGTCAATTGGGCCATCAATGCCTGCTGCCTTCGATGCAATCACGAGGTGCGACCGTGCATAGAGCAATTCCATTCCGCTTTTCGTCAGATCCGCCCGGATGTCCAAAGCAAAATCCATGGAACCAAATGCCATACGTATTACACGGGGGCTTGCAGACGCGATTTCAAAAGCGTGATGGACCCCTAGAGCTGATTCGATAATGGGAACGATTTTAATTTGATATGAATCCATGTTTCTTTTCGTTTCTAATTCGCTGATTATGCGATCAAGAAAAACGATTTGTTCGCTGGTTTCGGCCTTCGGCAAGACAATCCCTGATACACCAGCCCTCAGTACATTCGTCAGATCCTCATAAAAGTAAGGAGAATGATAGCTATTGATCCTTACAAAATTCACTTTGTTTGCATGAAGATCAATCGCTTTTCTCACTCTTGTTCTGGCCATTTCTTTTTCATCTGGAGAAACAGCATCCTCCAGATCATAGATCAGCACATCTGCACTTAAGCTGCCTGCCTTTTGTAATTTCTTTTCATCAGACCCAGGTACAAACATCCATGTACGATATTCATTCAAGCACATCACCCCCTTTTAAACTCTCACAAAACTCCCGTTGTCCGATATTTATCAATTGTTGATGCATCAATGCCGAACTCTTTTAAAATTGACTCTGTATGTTCCCCTACTGCCGGGATCGGATTCATTGCCGGTTCCAAATCTTCAAACGTTACCGGCGGAATTAAAACTTTCAACATTCCCGCCGGTGATTGGACGTCTCTCCAGCGATTTCTGATTTTCAACTGTGGATGATTAACAAATTCCTGAACCGTATTCAAATGAGCGTTAGCAATTTCAGCCTTTTCCAGCCTGCTGATAATTGCTTCTGCACTCAGGTTTTGGAATACAGCATCAATGATTTCTTTCAGCTGACTGCTATTGGCCAGTCTCCTGGCATTGCTGTTAAAGCTGGTATCCGCCTTTAATGCAGGGTCTTCTAAGACAATCTCACAGAAATTCGCCCATTCTCGTTCATTTTGTATCCCCATGAAAACCAGTTTTTGATCTCCTGCTAGAAAAGGTCCATAAGGATAAATCGTGGCATGGCTTGCTCCAGTTCGTTTCGGTTCAGATCCTCCATACTCAGAATAGTAGAGGGGATAACCCATCCATTCTCCAAGAGCCTCAAGCATAGAAACTTCTAACACTTGCCCCTTTCCTGTTTTAAAACGGGAAATCAAGGCGGTTAAAATACCAGAGTACGCATACATCCCGGCGGCTATATCAGCAATGGATATTCCTGCTTTGGATGGTGTCTCTTCTGTACCGGTAATCGAAACCACCCCTGTCTCACATTGGATCAGAAGGTCATACGCTTTTTTATCTTTATAGGGTCCATACGATCCATACCCCGAAATTCCACAGATGATAAGCTGCGGATACTTTTCTTTTAAAACATCGGAACAAAATCCAAGCCGATCAACAGCCCCAGGTTTTAGATTCTGAATAAAAACATCCGCCTCCGATAGAATTTTATCCAATATGAATTTACCATCTGGATGTTGCAAATCAAGCGTTATTGACTCTTTTGAACGATTGAGCCAGACAAAGTGGCTGGACATGCCCTTGGCGGCTGAATCATATTGTCGGGCAAAATCCCCGGTGCCCGGCCTCTCTACTTTTATGACGCGTGCCCCTAAATCCGCTAATTGTCTGGAAGCAAAAGGTGCCGCTACTGCCTGCTCCAGCGTAACAACTGTTATCCCATCTAACGGCAGCATTCAAATCCTCCTTTCTATTCATAAATCGAAACCTCGCCCCACTCTGATAGCTAGAGTGGGGCGTAAGGAAATTCAGAAAGAAATAGCACCCGTTATAAGCGCAATAACCGTCATAACGATGGTCGTTCCAAATGCCCAGAAGAAAACACTCTTCTGAAGGTCACCCAGATCCACCTTACATAAACCAAGAAGAACAAAGACAGATGGATTTAATGGGCTTAACGGAAACCCTGTTGTAGCGTTTCCTAGTAATGCGGCACGGCCAATGTCCAAAGGATCAATACCGAACGAGGCTGCTGATTCGCTCAGAATCGGAAGCACTCCATAATAAAAGGCATCGGGAGAAAATACTAAACTCAACGGCATACTGATGACGGCTATTAAAGTCGGAAGGTGCGGCCCCATCCAATCCGGTATGATGGAGACCATTGACACCGCCATGGCATCCAGCATTTTTGTGCCTGAAAGGACGCCAGTGAAAATACCTGCGGCAAAAATGGTAAAGCACACTAAGACCATGCTTTTTGCATGTGCAGCGATTTGGTCATTCTGTTTCTTTACATCTGGAAAGTTCACGATTAAAGCAAGGGCAAATGCAAGGATAAATAAGACAGGTACTGGCATTAATTCCATGATTAAAACCGTTATAAGAACCACCGTTAGAATAAGATTGAACCAGAACATTTTTGGGAGTCCAGTTGCTGGCATATCCAAAGCAGCTGCCGTCTCCTCTTCAGCATTTTTCCCATGATGTTTTGTCCATTGAACAACCCCTAGACGTTTTCTCTCTTTCTTGCCAAGGACATAAGAAACAAACACAATCCAGGCCATACCTGCAAGCATGGAAGGAATAATCGGATTAAATAGTTGTGAAGAAGAGGCATTTAGTGAAACCATGGCTCTTGCAAGCGGTCCGCCCCAAGGAATAATGTTCATGACTCCCGCTCCAAGAGCTACGGTACTTGCCAGGATAAGAGGATTCATGCCCAGCCTTTTATAAACAGGGAGCAATGCTGTGATTGTAATCATAAATGTCGCAGAACCATCTCCGTCCAAAGCAACGATTAATGTAATAACAGCAGTAGCCATCACGATTTTAAGCGGATCGCCCTTAGCAAATCGAATCAATCGGGAGATCATCGGGTCAAACAATCCTCGATCAATCATTAATCCAAAATAAAGGATAGAAAACCCGATCATGATGCCCGTCGGTGTTACTTTCTGGACGCCCTCAAGCATCATCGCTCCCATTTCAAGCCTAAAGCCGCCAATCAGACCAAATACAATCGGTACGAGTGCAAAAGCAATAAGTACTGAAACCCGTTTCGTCATGACCAAATAAAGAAAAGTAGCAATCATTAAAAATCCTAAAATAGCCATTCCCTAAACCCCCTTATTATTCGTTGAGTAGAAAGCGGTTACAATTTTTCCTATACCCTCTGTTTCAGACTCCCCCCTCTCACTTGCTGCAGGTGGCCTGTCAGCCTCCGTTCTGTCATTTCTTTTACAAGACTTACGCAATCCATCAGCTTTTCAAAATCAATTCCGGTTTCGATACCCATTTCATTAAGCATAAATACAAAGTCTTCGGTAGAATCATTTCCTGCAGCGCCTGGCGCAAATGGGCATCCACCCAGACCGCCAATGGCTGTATCGAAAGAGGTTATTCCAGCTTGCAAAGCAGCTAATGAATTAGCTTTTGAAAATCCGTATGTATCGTGGAAATGTGCTGTAACTTTAGCCTTTGTACCGAGGTCTAAGGTTTTTGAGAATAACTGATAGACCTGATGTGGATTCGCACGGCCGATCGTATCGCATAGAACAATCTCATCTACCTCTAACGTTTCCAATGTCTTCACCATATTCAATGTTGTTTCTTCCGCTACAATCCCTTCATACGGACAGTGAAAAGAGGTGGCAATACTGAACCTAACAAACATATCCTCACTTTTTGCTTCTTCTACCACTAGCGATAATTGGTGCAGTGATTCTTCCACGGACATCCGAACATTTTTCATATTAAACGTCTCGCTTACACCAGCAACAAGAGCAAGGTTTTTAGCGCCCGCTTCTCTTGCCAGTTCAAATCCTCTTTTATTCGGAATGAGGACCAGATATTGCAAATCCGGCTTTTGATTAATGTTTCGATAGACAACATCGGCGTCTGCCATTTGCGGCACATGCTTTGGCGACACAAACGAGGTTGCCTCCATTCTTTTGATCCCTGTCTCACCTAAGGCATGAATGAGCTGTAATTTCTGTTCGGTTGGGATAAACGTTTTTTCATTTTGTATGCCATCTCGTGGCCCCGATTCCATGATTTCTACACGATTTGGTAAATTCATCAGTCCCTCTCCCCCTTATCGTTTTAGAGCGCCTGTTTCATTATTGGTGAGAATCCCTTCCTCTTGCCATTCTTCATATTGCGAGTCTGTAATCCCGAGCTTCCCTTTTAATACCTCTTCCGTATGTTCTCCCAGCTTAGGTCCAGGCCAGTTAATGTTTCCAGGTGTCTTGCTCATTTTTGGAACAATGCCAGGGACCTTAAGTTTTCCTAACCCATCTACATCCAATTCGCAAATCATTTTACGAGCAATAAAGTGAGGGTCTTCCATCATATCTTCCACGCTATAAATGGAGCCGGCAGGAATGTTGTACTCATCCAGTATTTTCAGCGCATCCTTTAAGTTATGCTGGATTGTCCAGCCGCCTATGACTTTATCCAAATACTCGGACTTCTGTACACGTCCATGATTGGAAGCATAATCAGGATCATCACCCAAATCCTCTCGATTGATGGCATCCATCAGCCTTTTAAAGATTCCATCCCCATTTGCTCCGATAACCACATATTTTCCGTCTCTGCAAAGGTACGTATTGGACGGTGCAATTCCGGGTAATGTACTGCCCGTCCGTTCACGGATCACCCCGTATTGGTCATACTCTGGAACGGCACTTTCCATTAAGCTGTAGATGGCCTCGTAAAGAGCGACATCCACACATTGCCCTTCTCCCGTATGATCTCTATGATAGGCAGCCATCAATGCCCCCATCACGGCATAGAGAGCAGTTACAGAATCTCCCAAACTAATCCCTACTCTGGTCGGCGGCCGATCGGGATAGCCCGTTAAATACCGAATCCCTCCCATTGCCTCCCCAATACTGCCAAAGCCCGGTTTATTCCGATAAGGACCGTCCTGGCCATATCCTGAAACACGAACCATAATGATCGAGGGATTATATTTCTTTAAGTCGTCATAACCAATGCCCCACTTTTCCAGCGTGCCAGGTTTAAAGTTTTCAATAATAATATCTATCTCTTTAGCAAGCTCTCGAATAATTTCCTGCGCTTCTTCCTTGCGAAGATCTAAAGAGATGCTCTTCTTATTCCTGGACTGCACATACCACCATAAAGAAGTCCCCTCATGCAGCATTCTCCATTTCCGAATGGGGTCTCCTTTTCCTGGCGGTTCAACTTTAATAACCTCAGCACCGAAATCCGCCAATAATCTTCCTGCGAATGGTCCAGCTATTAAACTCCCTATTTCCAAAACCTTCAGTCCTTTTAAAGGCCCTCTCTTTTGATGATCCATCATACTTCCACTCCATTCTAGTAGTTTAACCTGCAATGGATGTAAGCGCTTTACATCCATTGCAGCGAACACTTTTTCTGTCACTTCTTAAAGGATTTGATCTTGTATTATATAAAAATTCTGATAATTATAATAATAGTTATCAGCGGTTTCTTTGTCAACGGTTAACCGTTGACATTTTTTTAAAGAATGGCTTCTGTTATTCTTTAACAACCCCTCGAGTTAATGTAAACTAATAAGTAGACAGAAAGAATGCCTTGAACCCATGTTGCTTAGGAGGGCTTGAATTGAGGGAAATTCAAAAAACAGAACTTTTGCATAGTCAGGTTTATACGATATTAAAAGCAATGATCATGGAGAGTGAATTTCAACCTGGAGAACGATTAGTTGAAACGAAGGTCGCCTTACAGCTTGGCGTAAGCAGAGGAACCGTCCGTGAAGCCTTTCAGATGCTGTTAAAGGATGGTTTGCTCACACGGGATAATAATGTCATATTTGTTTACAACCCTAGTGTTCAAGATATAGTGGATGTGTATGAATGCAGGAAAAGTCTGGAGTCTCTTGCCGTCAAATTGGCAACTACTCATATTCAGGACGAGCAATTGAATCGGCTTGGCTTCGTTCTTGAGGAATCAAAAAAGGCGGTAAAAAGAAATGATACCCAAACACTTACCAACCTAAATCAGGAGTTTCACGATATCATTGACTTGGCCTCCCATAATAAACAGCTCATCCAATTATGCGAGGTGATCAAAACAAAAACGCTTTATATTAGGAACAATGTCTTAAAAAATCATTTTAAAAATTTCTCGGATTTTGTAGATGATCATGAACGGATTTATTTGGCTATTAAAGAGCGAAAAGCTAGTAAAGCCGAACAGGAAATGATCACACATATTGAAAAAAGCTTCGAAACCATTCAAAACGCTTTAAATTCTGATCCTATATAGATGCGAGAATTGTGCGCAATACGGACGGCAAAGCCCTAACGTGTGACGGTTCAGGAGGAAACGGCCAGTGAATAAAGGACAAACTTCCTGCTATACAGGAATGGTATATGATTATGCCCCAAGAAAATCGCAGGCACAGGGCAAACATGCCATACCGAACAGTGATGCTTATAAGGGGGCAAAACGTTCTGGTATTAAGGAAAAGCGTCATGAGTCCAGTTTTGGACTTATGACGCTTCTTTTATATAGATAATTTAAGAAAGTGCCTGAAACAGTCCAATCATACTCTATGTGGTTTCCCCGTTTCTACAATTTAATCGTTTGAGAATTGTTTCTATAAACTAACAGTATGAAAAATAGAGCTAAATGTTCGTTAGCTCTACTTGAGTTGTTTTACTTATTTTGTTTCAGGCTCAGTTTTATTTCCTCTTCCACTAAGTCATAAAGACTAACAGATATAGAAGAGTTTCTTATACATTTAAGATCTTCAATCTGAACCATCATGTTCCTTGCTTCCGCCAAATAAGAGATTGCTTCCCTCATTTTCTCTTTATAAGGTTTGGTTGTTCTTTCGATTTCTGCAGCGAACTTTTCATCCGTACCAGATGTAATACAAGTTTCGTACATATCAATGATTTCATCTGTTTCTCGTTCAGGGTCATATTCATGAGGTGCTGTACTATCAAATATTGCGATGCCTTTTTCGCGAAGGATGACCATGTCTAAACTGTTTGGATCAAATCCGCAGTGGTAAATCTCAACGTCGTATCCTTTTTCTTCTCCAGCAGCTGCTATCTTCTTCAGCATTGTTGATTTCCCTGATCCCGCTCTGCCTTTAATAAAATAACGTTTGCAAATATCTTCTGTTAGACTTTGAATATAGTCAACTGCGCCATTTGGAGTTGCAGCACCTAGGAAACGATGTTTTACATTTGAAGTTTTTCCAGCAGTCTCCTCTCCATAGAAAAGGTCAATAAGCTCATTTGTCAATTCATTGGCTTTAGCAAAACTCATGTTAGCGATATAGATATCTTCAATGTCATCATGTGCTTTAAGTGATTCTGCAAATGTTGTATATGCTTTTTGGAATTTTGCGGAAATGTCCATATTAAGCTGATGAATTTCCTCATTATGTTCAGAAAGATGTTTAGTAGTCCTTTCATTTTCAAGAATGGTTATTTGCAAATTTTCGCTTGCTGCCTGTTTGAGAATCTCAGGTACTGCATCGTCAATAATTCCAACACCGGCATCAGGAACGATTAAACCTTCTGTCCAATCATTATTAGATGCACAATGCAAATATTCAATTGTATGTCCTTCTGCTCTTAATGTTTCACCTATTGTATTTATGAAGGCAGATTTATCTGATCGTAACCCCCCTTGAAGTAAAAACACACGATTCAATCCCCTTAATGCAGAGTCATAAAG
The DNA here is from genome assembly GCF_001510655.1 of Fictibacillus sp. FJAT-27399. GTDB lineage: Bacteria > Bacillota > Bacilli > Bacillales > Fictibacillaceae > Fictibacillus_C > Fictibacillus_C marinisediminis. The sequence goes on from NZ_LMVC01000001.1 coordinate 906,183, forward strand.
ACTAATATATCCTTTAGCTGTATTTCCACCTGCATAATAATGAAGCACTTTTCCACCCATACAATCATCCTTTCCCTTTTCTGCTAACATATGTTCACCATATATAAGGGTGAATGCCTACCTTTAAAAAGATAAAGCTCTTTTCTAAAAGATTGTTGCTTTTGGGTCATTTTAGTAAACAGCCATCATTGACAAGTTGATTGGAGTGTAAGGTGCGAGACTCCTGCGGGAAAAGCGGGACAGGTGAGACCCACAGGCGCGTGCGCCGAGGAGGCTCACCGCACGCCCCGCGGAAAGCGAGCATCCTGAAACGGAAATCAACCACTCCTAAGAGCAACAAAGGTTACGAAAACAGCCAAAGATAAAAAGCCTTTTCTAGACCATTACCTAACTTTCGAACCTCTTCCATTTCTTTCACAAGCTAATGGTTGCCCTCGATGATCTCAGGGAAATGAGCGTTTGCCAAAAACAAAACTAAGCGATCCAAATACAGGTTTAATGTGTTTATTTAATAATTCTTTATAATCTACACACTAATCTTTTATATTTACGTATTAAACTATTAACTGAAAGAACGGTAATGAATGCCTATTGTAATTTACGCAAACGGCAACTTAACCATGTGTTTCATTGCATCACTCAAAAATACGTAGTAGATTGGACGATATTCGCGACTCAGACAGTAACCGATTAAACGTTTAATGAAGATATTAGACAACATTGAAGGAGGAAACGATGACATTAACAAACGAACAAATTCTTACTGAGTTATCGGATCATCAACGAGCCATAGCAAAAACAGGTGGCCCTGCAATTACGGTAAAGTCTTTCTCCTGGAGTTTTGCCTTATGAGTATGTCAATGGGGAATGTTATGGATCTTAAAATTACACATGAAAAATTGAACGGCACTCATTATTTGGAATTAGTAGGAGAAGTTCAGAGCTACACGGCACCCAAGTTGAAAAAAATACTTGTCCCATTATCAGAAAAAACTAAACAAGACATAATTATTGATGTTGAAAAGATTGATTTCATAGATAGTGTTGGGTTAGGAGTTTTCGCTGGCGTGCTTAGATCAACGAAAAGGAACAACTGTACGTTAATGCTAAGAGGTATGTCGAATCGCGTCCGCCGATTATTTGAGGTAACAGGGCTTATAGAAATGGTTGAATCCAGCAAGAACAAGAAGACCATAGAAACGTTTGCCTAAGTTCGGCTTGTAAAAAAGAAGTATTCTTAAAAGTCAAAATGCAGGATATCCTTTACCTCATCTTTGTATTTTCGTCATTTACTTTTAAACCATTACTAGACTCAATGTTCTTATATTAAATTGAATAGAAAGTCTCATTCTACTCCTCATTCCCTTTGTATATGGATGATGGTGAAACAAAAATTCAATGCAAAATTATTTTGAGGGGAATGAGATGATGAAGCGAATTCGTGTCTGGTATTGGGTCTTCACAGCATTGTTAGCAGCCTTAATGCTCGCAGGTTCCATTCCTGATATTCTCTCTGTTTCTGCTGCTGTGGATTTATTTAATCATTTGGGCTATCCTGACTATCTTTTGCCTTTTCTCGGAATTGCCAAATTGTTAGGTGTTATCGCCATTCTGGTGCCAGGCGTTCCAAGATTAAAAGAGTGGGCCTATGCCGGTTTTTTCTTCGATCTGGCCGGTGCGATGTATTCTACGATCGCTGTTGGAGATCCCTTCAGTTCTTGGGTAATCTTTTTTGTTGGATTTATCTTGATTGCAGGTTCGTACGTTTTCCATCATAAGAAGTTAGCTGCAGTAACATTGAAAGATTCTACCCACACTTAAACCCCGATTTCATCAAACCTCAAAAGGGGCTGTCCTGAAAGTCGAAAATTGACCTTCAGGCAGCTCCTTTGACGTGAAAAATCTTCAATGAAAAGTTGATAGGAGTGCAAGGTGCGAGACTCCTGCGGGACTAGCGTGACAGGTGAGACTCCCGCAGGCGCTTGCGCCAAGAGGCTCACCGCACGCCCCGCGGAAAGCGAGCAGACTGGAGCGGAGATCAACAGCTACCAGACTTCTTGGACAGCCCCTTTAATGATTTGTTAGGAGCTATTTCAAAAAATTATGTGCGGAAAGAGTGTAAAGTTTCACAGTTTCAACAAGTTCTTTAATATCAACATATTCATCGGCATGGTGCGGGATATACCGATCACCTGCTCCTGTTGTAACGATTGGCACCCCTGCAAGATGAAGAAAAGTACCATCTGTTGCACCTGGTACACCGTTATAAACAGGATCCTTGCCCGTAACTTGGGTATATGCCTGTGCCATCGCTTGTACAAATTCATGATCTTTTGGCGTCTCAGTCCAAGGACGGTCTTCAATCAGTTCGAGTGTTGCTTTAAAATCATCATCATCTTCACTAAGCCGCTCAATAATATCTTCAATTTTGCTTCTTAATTGTTCGTGCTCCTGTCCCGGTACCGTCCGAATATCAAGAGTGGCCATACACTGTGCAGGAACTACATTGATTTGCGGCTCCCCCTTTACTGGTGCTTGGAGAATTGTAGGCGTGATACTTGGCCATCCGAGATAAGGATGTTCTCCCAGTCTTTCTTTTTCTGTTTGTTCCAGTTTATCCAATTCTACGATTAATTTAGCCATTCTTGTAACAGGATTTATTCCTGTGAGCGGCATAGCGCCATGAGCCATTTTTCCATATGTGTTCAAAACGATCCTCATCGCACCTTTTTGGGTAATGCATAGCTGATTCTCCTCTGGTTCACAAATAATGGCACCATGCACATCATTCGCCCAGCCATTCTTTATAAAATGTTTAATACCAATCATCATGCCTTCTTCGTCACATGGGATACAAAGTATAATTTTACCTTTGAATGCTGCGCCTGATTTTTTCATAGAATGAACAGCAGAAATTGCAGCCGCTAAATTCCCTTTTGTATCACAAGAACCTCTTCCATAAATTTTACCGTTACTGATTTCTCCCCCAAAGGGGTCATACGTCCAGGAGTCCAGGTCTCCTTCAGTTACCACATCTGTATGCCCCTCAAACAGAAGGGTTTTTCCGGGAATACCAGAGTCATAGATTGCTATAACATTCGGGCGTCCAGGCACTACTTCTTCATAGTAAACTTCTAATCCTATGTCCTTAAGATAATCAACGATGAAACGGGCTACCTTTTCTTCGTTTCCGTCTTCAAGATTTGGGCGATAAACACTTTTAATACGGATAAGGCTTCTTGTCAGTTCGACTACTTCTTTTTCATCAACATATTGGAGAATAGATTCTATAGCAGTTGTCATTGCTCCCTTCCTTTCCAAAGTGATTTTTTGACATCTTTACTTGATGGAAAGTTCTTGATCCCTTCAGCCTTCATAATGGCCTGGATGACTGCCTGTGCTAAAACGTCTGCAGCAATGGTTCCAATCAGATCAACAGAAGCACTCATATCTCCAGTAGCCAAAGAAAATATGGTGTCCCCATCATACATCGTATGCACAGGATAAATCGTTCTCGCTAATCCGTCATGAGCCATGGAGGCTACTTTCGAAGCTTGTGACTTCGTTAACTTAGCATTGCACGCGACAACTCCGATCGTTGTATTCGTGCCAGCAGTCAATGGAATTTCAGGTTGCTCAATCATCCATTCTAAGCTGCTTCTTATATTCCCTTGGTCATCTCTTGCACCCGCAATGACTTCTCCAGTTTCAGGATTTCGAATCTCCCCTATGGCATTAACGGCAACAATAGCACCCACAATTAAACCACTGGGCAAAATTAAAGACGCCGAACCGAGACCTCCCTTCATTGCTCGATGATGGCCAGCTACTTTACCAACCGTGGCCCCGTATCCTGCTCCTGAATTACCAAGTGGAAAATGTCCCCTTTCCGCGTTGGATGCTGCCTGATAACCCATTTCCCGATCTGGCCTTGCCGAAGGGTCACCAACAGGCAAATCAAAAAGGACAGCTGAGGGAACAATCGGAACAACTCCTACTCCAACATCCAAACCAATCCTTTTATCCTCTAAAAACTTCATGACCCCGCTTGCTGCATCCAGACCATAGGCACTTCCTCCTGCCAGGCAAATACCGTGCACTTGCTCAACGAGATTCAGGGGGTTAAGCAGATCCGTTTCCCGAGTCCCTGGAGCAGCCCCCCGAACATCCACACCACAAACGGCGCCTTTTTGCATTATTAAAACAGTACATCCTGTATAACCTATACGGTCTTCTTCATTGCCGATTTTAATGCCAGGGACATCCGTAATATTTTGAAAACATTCCACTACATATCTCCAGAAATCTTGGATTTTCTGTTCCCGCTATGATCCAGTTTTTTCCAAGCTACAACTACTGCCAGGGTAATGATAACGGAGACTATAGCTTCCGGTATGCCATTAGTAACCGCAATTGTAACCGCAACACCCGGTGCAATATAGCCTCTAACCACCGCCATGATTAAAACGAGGAGCGTATTGGTAAAAGCTCCGATAAAGCCAGCCACTCCAATAGCTGCATATTCGTTGACTCTCCGAAGTGAAATATAAGAGAAGTAAGCAGTGACACCAATAAACAATCGAGGAAGGATGGCCACTAGTGGATCCTTGAATAGTGGTATCGTTGCATCCAAAAAAGATGAAACACCGAAGATTAATCCAATAACCAGTCCAACAAATGGCCCTTGCATAACTCCTCCAATGATTGCAGGAACATGCATGATGGTTGCATTTCCTGCTGCTGTTGGAACAGGAATAAAACCTAACCGAGTGACACCAAGCAAAATAGCTACCGCTCCTAAGACACCTGCAATGACAATCTTTCTTGTGGTTAATCCTCTTTCCATTCGATTACCCTCCTTATTTTTTAAAAATGATAGTTTGGTAGTGATTCTAGTAGGGAAAAGGGAATGCTAGTAAGAATGCAGCGAATAAAATACAAAAAAGAATAGCTATATAATCTTTGGTTTGAGCCTTATACTTTGTGTAAATTGACCGTTCACTTCCTGGTGTATAGCACCTTGCTTCCATTGCGAGCACTAAGTCCTCTGCCCGGGACATAGCAACATTGAATAATGGAATAATAATAGGGAATACATCCTTTGTTCTTTGGATAATTCTCCACCAGGCACCCGTTCCAAACTCCGCTCCTCTGGATGCTTGGGCCTTCATCATTTTTTCCATTTCCATAGCAAACGTTGGAACAAAACGGATTGCTATCGTAATAATCAGCGCAAATTCATGAACCGGAAACTTTACATGCTTTAATGGTCTTAATAAACTCTCAATCCCATGTGTAATTTGTGTTGTAGAAGTACTTAAGGTTAGTACACTGCTTAAAAAGATGATCTCGATAAAACGAAAGGCAGAAACGACGACTAGCCTTATGCTGTTACTTGTTATCAGGATAAATCCATAATCCACTAAAACCGTTCCACCAGAAGCAACTTTGGTATAGAACAACAATTGCAGCACGGCTAATATCAAAATGAATGGGATTGCAGGCTTGACTCCTGATAAACCATAGTTAATGGGAATACGTGACATGTAAAATAACCAACAGGCAAAAGCAAGAGCAATAATATTACCTCCGTAGGTGTCACATACAGCCATTGCAATGACTAGAATCGTGAAGGCTAAAAGCTTTACGCGGGGATCCATACGATGAACAAGTGAACCAGTAGGCAAGTACTGGCCAATCGTTATATTGCGTGTTAATTCAAATTCAAAACCAGCCAACATTATCACCTCCTATGAAGGATAGAAACGATTTCCTGTGCGGCAGACTCCATTTCATATGCTTTAAGATTGACTGGATAACCCCGTTCTTTTAAACGTGCGAGAATCTCTACAGTTTGAGGTGCTCCAATATGGTGTTTAGCTAGGGTTTCCGAATTACCGAAAATGTCTCGGGGTGATCCTTCAACCAGATTCTTCCCTTCTGCCAACACATAAATCCTTTGAGCTAAATAGGCCACTTCCTCCATGTTGTGAGAAACAAAAATGACTGTCATGTTCTCTTTCTCGTTCAACTGACCTATTTTGTGCAAAAGTTCTTGTCTCGAATGGGGGTCAAGACCTGCTGTAGGTTCATCTAATACCAAAATTTTGGGTTGTAATGCCAGAACACCGGCCAAAGCAACTTTTCTTTTTTGTCCACCGCTCAGGGCATAGGTCACCCGGTCTTTCAGTCCCTCAAAAGAAAGTCCGACCAATTCCATTGCCCACTTGACACGATCCCTCACTTCTTTTAATGGGAGTCCCATTTTTAAAGGGCCATACGCGATATCATCACCGATCAGCTTTTCGAAAATCTGGTCTTCAGGGTTTTGAAACACGAGGCCTACTTTTCTTCTCAAAGCTTTTACATCAAGTTTTGAATCAGATAAATTTTGGCTATCCACCAATACTTCTCCGCGCTGAGGACGCATCAAACCGTTGAAATGCTGAATTAACGTGGATTTGCCGGATCCCGTATGACCAATAATCGCGATGCATTCCCCTTTTTTCACTTGTAAATTAATCCCTGAAAGCGCCTGGTATTCAAGAGGGGTCTTTTCCATGTACGTATGATATAAATCTTTCACTTCTAAAATGGGAAGATCACTCATCCTACAATCACCCCTCTTTTGGCTGATAGACGTACAACTTCTTGGACAATCTCGTTATTCTGGATTAAGTCTGCCTGAAATTCTTCGTCGTATTCATGAATCAATCTTGCTAATTGACTGGCAACAGGAACATCAAGCTTCAATTGATGCAACAGTTCATACTGCTGAAAGATTTCTCTGGGCGGGCCGTCCATTACAATCTGGCCTTGTTCAATAACGATCACCCGGCTGGCCTCTGCTACTTCCGACATATGGTGGGTAACGGATATTATGGTCATTCCGTCGTTATTCAGTTTGCGGACAACTTCCAAAATATCTCTTCTTCCATGGGTATCCAGCATACTGGTAGCTTCATCAAGTACTAAACAATCTGGCTTCATTGCAATGATTCCCGCAATGGCGACCCGCTGTTTTTGTCCGCCTGATAGGTGATGTGGCGGTCTTTTTCGAAACTCGCTCATCCCTACTGCTTCCAATGCATATTCAATTCTTTCTTTCATCTCGGATGCGGGTACTTCAATATTCTCTAAACCAAAGGCGACATCGTCTTCAACGATTGTCGCAACAATCTGGTTATCGGGATGCTGAAATACCATACCTACCTTTTGGCGAATCTCCCGGATTACATTCGTTTCTTTTGTATTGTAACCGCTTACCAACACATCGCCATTACTTGGCTTAAGAATTCCATTCAGGTGTTTTGATAGGGTGGACTTGCCGGAGCCGTTATGTCCAACAATCGCAACATATTCTCCTGGAAAAATATCAAAAGTAACTCCATTCAATACCGGTATGGAAGTATTGTTATTCACACTATATTCAAAACTAAGGTCGCTAACTTGAATAAGAGGTTTTGTCATTAAAATCCCCTTTCCCCTATGCTCTGGTAACTATAACGTTTTCGTTTTTACCAGGGGTTCATCAGCCTTCATAACTGAGTTTTGCTTTTTTAAACTGAAAACTAGCAAACTCGTCATTATTAAACTAAAGCCTAGAAAAAATAGCCCTGCCTCCATCTTTCCAGAAGCATCTTTTAAATAACCGATCATGTAAGGTCCGACAAATCCTCCTAAGTTACCAATCGAGTTAATCAGTGCTATTCCTACTGCTGCTGAGGCTTCTGTCAAAAATAAAGCAGGGAGTGACCAGAAGGGACCAAAAAAGCTGTAGATTCCAACGGTTGCAATGGACATCATTAAAATAGAAAGATAAGGATTAGACGTCATCCCTGCCCCAATTAAGCCTAGAGCCCCCAATAAAGGAGGTAGAGCCGTAAATAATCTTCGCTCACCTGTTCGATCTGACCGTCGGGCCCACCAAATCATACAAATTCCTCCAGCAATGTAAGGCACCATTGAAATAAGGCCGACTTGGGTGTTAGTGAGCAACGAAGAGAATGATTTTATGATGGTCGGCATCCAAAATCCAATGCCGTATAGACCGATAACCAGCGTTAAGTAGATGAGTGATAGTTTCCAAACCAGAGGGTTGGTTAGCACTTGACGAGTTGAATGGTGTTTCAGGCTCCCTTTCTGTCCGTTTTCATGTTGAATTTCCTGGATGAGCCACTCTTTTTCTTCTTTTTCCAGCCAATTTGCGTCTTGTGGACGATCCGTTAAGTAAAAAAACGTAACAATTCCAATGATGATTGCAGGTATTCCTTCTAAAACGAACATCCAGCGCCATCCAGGCATCCCTGCCCAATTAATAGAATCCATGATCCAAGTAGATAATGGAGCTCCAATGATATTTGAAGCTGCAAGAGCTGTCATAAATAAGGCGAAGGCTCTGGCCTGCTCTTTTGCCCGGAACCAGTAGGTAATATATAAAATAACTCCTGGAAAAAATCCCGCTTCCGCTACTCCTAAAAGAAAACGCAAAACATAGAGGTGTGCAGCACTCTGAGCCCAAGCTGTCATAATAACAACTAATCCCCAGCTGATCATGATCCGTGCGATCCACTTTCTTGCTCCTACTTTGTGCAAGAGTATATTGCTGGGAATTTCAAACAGAAAGTATCCAAAGAAGAAAATACCAGAGATTAAACCAAACGTAGAGCTTGCCAGTGCTAAATCTTTGTTCATATCTAATGCGGCATATCCAAGGTTTACTCGGTCAAGAAAGGCAACAATGTATAACAAAAAGATAAACGGAATGATTCTCCAAAATACTTTTTTTGTTGTACGCTCTTCAATTGATACATTAAGTTGATTCATAAAAACCTCCCCTTCTCATTCTGATTTCTTAATACTTAAATTCAGACTAGATTCCCCGGCCTCCATCGACATTCATAATTTCACCAGTGACGGCTTTTGCTAGATCAGAAGCTAGATATAAAGCTGCCTCCGCAATATCCTCCGGTTGAATCAAAGTGCCCAGAGGGACGCTGTCGAGAAAAATTTTCTTTTTGTCTTCCTCAACCTTTTCCTCATCACCAGGTAAGAATTTTCCCAGCATAGGAGTTTCAGCTGGTCCTGGATTAATGGCGTTAACCCGGATTTTATAAGGGGCTAATTCAAGTGCCAGTGCCTTGGTTAACATGATCGCCGCCCCTTTCGATGCACAATAAGCGTTTAATCCAGGTCTGGCCCGTATTCCTGCAATGGAAGCGATATTAATTATCGATCCTTTTCTCATTTTTTTCATATGAGGAACAAGATGCCGTGTGGTCAAAAAAATCGATTTCGCATTGACGTTCATAATCTTATCCCATTCACCTATGCTCATTTCTTCAATGGGAGTGAAAAACTGTGGAACTCCCGCGCAATTTAGCAGGACGTCTAAATTTTTGTATTTATCGACGGCTTCCTTGATCAGGTATTGGACACTTTCATCATCTCCCACATCTGTCTGAACGACCATTACTTCTCCTGCTTGTCCTATTTCTTCGGCTGTAAGGTTAGCAGCGTCTCTGTTTAAGTCTGCTAACACGACCTTTGCTCCTTGGGCTGCAAACACCTTAGCTGCAGCCTTCCCCATACCCGAGCCAGCCCCTGTAATTATAGCTGTTTTTCCTTCTAGCAATCCTGCAGTCATAGATTCATCACCACCATACGTTCATCTGTCATTTCCTGAATGGCGTAATGCGGTCCTTCTTTTCCAATCCCGCTGTTTTTCACACCGCCATATGGCATTACATCATTACGATAAGTTGATACATCATTTATGATTACCCCGCCGTATTGCAAAACTTTAGCCGCTCTCATCGCCAGCTGTAAATCACGGGTGAAAATGCCAGCCTGCAACCCATACTCTGATTGATTGGCGCATTGGAATGCTTCTTCAATATCCTGATAAGGAATGATACTAACAATGGGAGCGAACACTTCCTTACATACCACTTTCATCTCAGGTTTCGTGTTGACGAGTACTGTTGGAAATAATAAGGCACCTTCCCTTTTTACAGGCAACAAGGATTTTGCTCCTTGTTCAATGGCTTCATTCACCCATTTCTCTGAACGAATGGCTTCTTTTTCACTGATCATCGGACCTACGTCTGTTTCTGCTATTTCTGGATCCCCCACTTTCAATAGTTGTACATAATGTAAATAACGCTCTGTAAAATCATTCAGGAGAGATTGATGAACATATAGGCGCTGAACAGCTATGCATGCTTGTCCGGCATTATGAAAACTGCGGCTCGCCGTAAGTTTCGCAGCTAACTCTAAATCTGCATCACTATGAACAATGTTCGGGGAATTGTTGCCCAGCTCAAGAGCTACTGGCCTTAAACCGCTTCGTTCTTTAATATGCCTTCCGACTTCACCTGAACCAGTAAATGTATACATCGCAATGCGCTCATCTTCCAAGAGCCATTCACCAACCTCACTGCCTGCACCGGTGACGATGTTTACATAGCCTTTCGGAAGACCTGCCTCCTCCAAAAGATCCACTAGCTGAAAAGTCGCCAGCGGGGTAGTGGTAGCAGGCTTAATTACAATGGTATTTCCAGCAGCAAGAGCGGGAGCAATTTTATGAACCCCTAACAGCAAAGGGTAATTGAATGGAGTAATGACTCCAATAACCCCTTTTGGAACACGTATTGTAAAGCCTAACCGGTTATCTGCCCCTTCCGTCGCCTGCAGCGGAATCATTTCTCCGGCGATTCTTTTGGCTTCTTCCGAGGACAAACGGATCGTGTTAATCGTTCGGTCAAGTTCTCCCGCCGCATCTTTTTGGGTCTTACCCACTTCTTTTACTAATGAGAGTTCAAAATCCCTGCGTCTCTCCTCCATTAAATCAGCTGCTTTTGAAAGAATTGTAGATCGCTGGAAGGCTGTTAATTTGTCGGTCTTAAAGTTTTTTTTAGCCGCAGACACTGCCTGATCCACATGAAGCTTACTTGCTTTAGCGATGTTTGCAATCACCTCCCCTGTGTACTTATGATAAACAGGAATAGTTTGTTCGGTTTGAACGTGTTTTCCATCAATGTACAAATAGAGTTTTTTATCATTCAATAATGAAGTTTGTGTCTCGGTCATCCTTCATCCATCTCCCTAATTAAAATTCATACTCTTAAACGTCATTTGTTCATGAATGGCACTTCCAAATTCACTCGTCGTGTTTTTCCCGCCAAGATCTGGTGTTGATACCTTTCCTTCAAGGAGTACCTCTTCGATCGAGTCTACAATTAAGTCCGCAACTTCAGAAAAACCAAGATGCTCCATCATTAAGCTGATACTCCAGATCTGAGCAATGGGATTGGCTATTCCCTTTCCGGCGATGTCGGGCGCAGAACCATGAATCGGTTCAAACATTGAAGGGTACGTTTTTTCAGGGTTAATATTTCCTGAAGGGGCTAGTCCAAGGCCACCTACAATAGCTGCCCCAAGATCAGTTAAGATATCACCAAAAAGGTTACTTCCTACAACAACATCAAGTTCTTCAGGCCGTGTAATAAAATAGGCCGCCAGTGCATCAATATGATAAATATCAGTTCGTATAGATGGATGATTCCGGCTGACTTCCTTTACGATTTCATCCCAGAAAGGCATTGAGTGATTAATACCGTTCGATTTAGTAGCTGCGGTCAGCCGTTTTTTGGTTCTTTTTTCAGCCAAGGAGTAGGCATATTTGATCACTCGTTCGGTTCCATATCTCGTAAACACATTGTTTTGTACAGCAAGTTCAAAGGGAGTATTCTCGTGTATCCGCCCTCCCATGTTGGAGTATTCTCCCTCCGTATTTTCACGGACTACTACAAAATCCAAATCATCATGCGCTTTATAACGAAGAGGGCTGTCCAATCCTCTTAGAAGTTTAATTGGACGTAAATTGATATATTGCTGAAAAGTCCTCCGAATAGGCAAGATCAGCTCCCAAACGGATATGTGGTCAGGTACAGATGGGGCTCCTATCGCTCCAAGCAGTATGACATCGTAATCCCGCAAAATTTCCAAACCATTTTCAGGCATCATCTTTCCATGTTTTAAATAGTAATCACAATTCCAATCAAAGGAGTCGATAGAAAAATGAATCCCTCCGTGAAGTTCCTCAATCCTTTTTAATGTTTTTAACCCTTCTGCCATCACTTCAGGCCCAATTCCATCTCCAGGTATGGCGGCAATCGAAAAATGCTTCAAGTTATCACCTCATTTTGTTCTGTTAATGATAATTACTTTGCAAGTTTCGTGCCAATTCTGTTAATTTTAAATTTTCTGAACTTATCACGTAAAAAAATAGTACCGAAGAGAATTTTTGTTGCGTTTTACAACAAACGTTTCAAAATAAAACATTATAATCGGTATTCTTTCATTTTCCTCCAAAGAGTTGACCGGTCAATCCCAAGAGCATTTGCTGCCTCTGCTTTGCTCTCATATTTTTGAAGTGCTCCTTGAATTAACTCTTTTTCACTCTCTTTTATTGTGATTGCACTGCTCTCTATTGTTCTTGTGTTGTTCTTCCTAAGCTTAGGGTAAAAAAAGGAAGCATCTTCAGCCAAAATTTCTGTTCCTTTTTGCAGTAAAACAATTCGCTCCAAGACATTTCTTAATTCACGGATGTTACCCGGCCAGTGGTAATGCTGCAAAACAGAAATAAAATCTTCTTCAACTTTTACTATTTGCCTGCGATGCATTTCGTTGAATTGCTCAATAAAATGTCCGGTAAGTAAAGGGATATCCCCCAGTCTATTTCGTAAAGGCGGCAATTCAAGAGAGAGTACATTTAATCTATAATATAAATCTGTCCTAAATTCCTTCTTGGTAATTCCTTCTTCAATATTTGAATTTGTGGCTGCAATAATTCGAACATTAACAGGAATCGTTCGTTGTCCACCAATTCTGCGTACAGACCTTTCCTGAAGAACACGCAAAAGGTGCGCCTGTATCTGCAAAGGCATTTCGCCAATTTCATCCAAAAAGAGGGTCCCTCCATGTGCTAATTCGAAGAGTCCTTGTTTACCGCCTTTTCTTGCACCTGAAAAACTTCCTTCTTCATAGCCAAACAATTCACTCTCCAGGAGACTTTCAGGAAAGGCTGCACAATTAACAGCAACAAAAGGACCAATAGCACGGCTGCTTTCCAGATGGATCCCTTGAGCAAATAATTCCTTACCTGTTCCAGACTCCCCTGTAATTAAAACCGTCGCATCCGTTTTCGAAAAGATCTTTGCCTGTTCTTTGGCTTCTCGGATCTCTTTTTCCTCTCCAATAATATCTTCGAGTCTGTATTTTGCTTCTAATCCGTGCTCATGCAACTTTTTCCTTAGTTTCATTTCCAGCCTTTGCAGGTCAGTGATTTCCTTAAAATTAGATACCGCTCCTACCACAGTATGGTTAAGAATGACTGGAAAACGATTAATAATAATTTGCCGATCGAGGATCTTAGCAACATCCCCTATTTCTTTCCTTCCAGTCTGAAGCACTCTAAGCATATCCGAGTGCGGAATAAATTCCGTTATGTACTTTCCAACGACTTCACCTTCAAGTCCTAAATACTTTTTTGCATTTTCATTGGTTAGAGTTATTTTCCCTTGGCGGTCTACCGCTATTAATCCATCATGAGCAGAATCGACGATGGCTTGTACCTGGTATTTTTCTTTGGACATCTCTCTGGTGACACCCAAGAGGTTTATCGCCTGTCTTATAGAGGAAAATACGGTATCCATTGATGGTTGAACATAATATAGGTTCTCTTTTGTTTGTTGGGCAATGGGCAGATGACTTTCCCAAGAAGGAATTAGGAAAGATGTGTTTATCTTTGCATTTCCAAAATCGATGTTGTCTTTGCTGCAAATTTCAAATGTTTTATTGTAAATCATTTGATTCTCATTATCCAGCCATTTTTTTTCATCATTTGATACGATAATGAGTGGTTTTTTTCCAAGAAGATCGTACTCGTCTATCGTTTTTTTAAAATCACTTAAGTGCAAGGACAAGGGGACAATGGGAATCGAAAATGATTCAACCTCGTTTAAATAGATGGAAGGGGTAATAAGGACAAATGGATTCATAATATGATCTATGACTGTTTTTCTTGAATGAAATGAGGATGTTTGAATGCCACTCTTTATTAATATGTGAGTAATGAATTCCTCTAGCCCCTTATCCACTTTGTATAATGCAATCATTGATCAACCTCTTTTCTTATAAGTTAGAATAAAAAAGGGGCGCATATCCTTTTGCTAATTAATTTCAAATCTAGTGTAACATAGTTATTTTTCAACTTATCTATTTAATAGTAAGGTTTTCTAGTGTTTTACTCAGTAGCGTAAAAAAGACTAACACTATAAAAAAAGAGAATAACCTGCACTCTTCAAATAAAAATTATCCAACTTCAAAAAAGCCTATCCACATTTCTCAAAAATGAAAAGCCTTTCTCTAATCGTTATAGAGAAAGGCCTTTCATATACTTACCCAACTTCAAGCCTTTTAAACTGTGAGAGGACCAGCCGGTAATATTCCTTCTCGAGCTCCATCAGCTCCTCGTGGCTTCCTTGTTCAATAATGTTTCCGTGATCGAGCACGATGATGTTATCGGCCTCTCGTATGGTGGAAAGGCGGTGCGCAACGATGATGGCCGTCCTCCCTGCAAGAAGGGTCTTCAGTGCTTTTTGAATGTTGACTTCGGTTTCAGTATCAATACTCGCGGTCGCCTCATCTAGAATAAGGATGCGTGGATCCGCAAGCAGGGCTCGTGCAAAAGACAAGAGCTGCCGCTCACCTACAGACAGGACATTTCCCCGCTCTTCTACTTCCGTCTGGTAGCCATTCTTCAGCTTGTTGATAAATAAGTGAGCTCCTACCGCTTCAGCTGTTTTTTCTACTTCCTCATCCGTTGCGTCAGGCCGGCCAAACCGAATATTTTCCATAATGGTTCCTGAGAAGATGAAAGTATCTTGTAGAACAATACTCACTTTTTGGCGAAGACTATCAAGCTTCATGTCTTTAATATTAATATCGTCAATTTCAATGGTGCCCGCGGTCGCATCATAAAAGCGGCAGATTAGATTGGCAATGGTAGATTTTCCTGAACCGGTATGCCCGACTAAAGCAACGGTTTCTCCCGCTTTAATGATCAAATCGATGCCGTTTAGCGCTTTTCGTTTTCCATCGTAAGAAAACTCCACCTCCTTAAACGTGACCTTTCCTCTTACATCTTCCAGTTCCACAGGATTCGTAATCTCCGCAACATTTGGCCTTTCATCTAAGAATTCAAAAATCCGTTCTGAGGACGCCATACCGACAAGGAGCTGATTGTACACTTGGCCAATCCTTGAGATTGGCTCCCAGAACATACCGAGATAAAAGGCAAAAGATACGAACACCCCCATCTCAAGAGAGCCTTGCTGAATTAAATGCGACCCATACCAAATCAGAATGACGGTCCCAATGGCGTTCGATACATCAACAAAGGGACGGAACATGGCGTTTAGCCTTGTCGCCTGTTTCCAGCTCAAAAGGTTGTCGTTGTTTATCCCTTCAAAGAAGTTCATATTCTCCTGTTCTTGAGTGTACGACTGAGTCACCCTGATGCCTTGAATGCTTTCGTTCAGATGAGAGTTAATCTTGGCTTGCCGGGCACGAACCACCTGCCAGGAACGGCGGATTCGGCGGCGGATACTCGTTGAGATGATAAACATGAGCGGGACAACCACCATGATAGCCAATGCAAGCGGCGGACTGTAGACAAACATAAGTACAATGATTCCAATTAGCAAAATTAAATCCATTAGGACATTGATGACCCCGTTCGTAAACAGGTCCTGAAGCGAGTTAACATCATTAATCACCCGCACAAGTATAGAGCCTGCCGAACGCTGATCAAAGAAACGGTGGGACAGCCGCTGGATATGCTTAAACAAATGCTGTCGGATGTCACAGATAACGAGCTGCCCTAGTTCATTCATCCACCTGATTCGATACGTGTTGGCGACCCATGAAACGATATACATGGTGCCAATGGCCGCGATCAGCTCAATCAGCAATGGTGTGTTTTTATTTTTGATCGCATGGTCAAAAGTCAGAACTCCGATAAAAATAGGCACGACGAGCCGGATCCCTGTCGTAAGCAGCATGGCCATCACCGCTTTTGGCAGCAGCGATTTTTTGTATGGCCTCATATACTCGAAGAGCCGGAGCATGAGCCCCCAGTTAAACGGCTTGTCAATGGGCGGTTCGCTGGAATAAAAGAACCGTTCTTTTTTTCGTTTCACCATGTTCAATACCCCGCTGACACTCGTTTGGCTTCGAGTGCTTCTCTATCCTTATATTGAAATTCGTACGTACGTTTATATAGCCCTTCTTGCTGGATTAACTGTTCATGAGTTCCTCTTGCGGCAATCCTGCCGTTCTCAAGCACTAAAATCTCATCCGCATGTTTCAGGGAAGAAATGCGATGGGCGATAATAAAAGTCGTTCGGCCTTTCATGACTTCCTGGAAGGCCTGTTGAATCTTAAATTCCGTTTCCATATCCACAGCGCTCGTCGCATCATCTAAAAGGAGGATGCCCGGATTGATGAGAAGCGCTCGCGCGATGGAAATCCGCTGCTTTTGGCCACCGGAAAGACCAAGTCCTCTTTCTCCAAGCTGAGTTTCATACTGCTGAGGAAGCTCCATAATAAAATCATGTGCCTGTGCCATTATTGCTGCTGCGATAATGTTGTCCATGTCCGCATCCGGGTTACCATAGGCTATGTTATCTTTGATGGTCGAGGAGAATAAAAACGATTCTTGAAACACAACGCCAATATGCTGCCGGAGTTTATTGGGATCATATGTTGATATTGATTTACCGTCAATCAGAATCTCGCCATGCTGAGGGTCGTAAAATTTGGAGATGAGCTGGGTGAGTGTCGTCTTACCGGAACCGGTCGCTCCCATCAATCCAATAATCTGGCCCTTCTTCGCATGAAATGAAATGTCTTCAAGAGGAGGATTTTCTTCTGCTCCGTATCGGTGCGTAACCCCTTTAAATTCGATATCCCCTTCAATGTTTTCGATAGCTTCCGATTGATGGTTGAGCTCGCCAGGTTCATCCAGGAGCTCTACTAACCGTTCACCGGAAGCTTTTGATTGTGAGAAGGTATTAATAATAAATCCAAGCCCCATAATAGGTCCGATAATGTACCAGACTAAACTGAAAAAGGCGACAAGCTCTCCAGGCATAAGCTTCCCTTGAATGACAAGATAGCCGCCATACGATAAAAGAAAGACGACACAAAGATTGCCGATCAATTCCATGAGAGGAAAGTATTTTGCCCAGATGCCAGCGGTAAAGATTTGTTTATCTTTATAATTGTTGTTGGTAGCCATAAACTTACTAATCTCGAAATCTTCTCGGGATAGTGACTTTACCGTCTGCATCCCGCTGACATTTTCCTGGACCTTGGTGTTCAAGTTTCCCATTGACTTACGTATGGCTTGAAACGCAGGATGAACCGCTTTATCAAACCGATAGACCACAACTCCCAAAAATGGGAGTACGCCTAAGGTAACAAAAGCAAGCGGGACGGAGTAATAGAACATCACCATCAAGCTGAAACCAATGAGAAAGACAAAATTGATCAACTGTGCAAAGCCGAAAGAGAGGAAGAAACGAAAACCTTCAACATCTGCAGTGAGCCGGGACATAAGATCACCGGTTTTGGCATTATCGTAATAACCAAAAGGCAAGAACTGCAGTTTTTCATACAATGCTTTCCTCAGCCGGTAGACCGCACTGACACCGAATAGATCGCCAAGATACTGATTAATAAAGGTGAATCCGCCTTTGGCTGCCATCAGGACAACGAAGGCCAAGGCAAGCTTAGGCACATTTTCGTACTTTCCTTTCAAAATAACATCATCTATCGTATATTGAAGCACCATCGGATAGATGACTGTCATGCCCGTTAAGATAATGAGTGTTAGGACTGACCAGATGAAGTACCTTTTGTAGGGCCAATAAAATGCTTTCAATTTCCGGAATGTTTCCACAATCTCACCCGCCACTTTTTTATATATTTTGAAAAGAGCCACAATATAGATATTATAATGCGGGTCCAAATAAATAACTAATATTTGGGATTTAATCCGAAATTCCTAGCTTCTCCTTCCTCTCAGTTTCTATTTCGCTTTCTGCTGCAAGGGATTTTCCTAGGTCATTTCATGGATACTTTAATAATTTAAACGCGTGACTTATGAAGCATTTTTACTTTAAATGAAAAAACCCTCTTCCTAAACACCGATTGAGTGTAATGGAAGAGGGTTTTAAATTATTGGGTACCTATTGTCAGTGATCGGCCTTCTTGAACAGCACCTTTAACATTGATTTTTGAAAAAACATTGTGAGTGACGAGTGTAATCCAAAACGCGAGGACACTGCCACTGAAGAATAAAGAGAGGCCTTGGAAATTGTAGATAAACAGCAGGATGAAAAGTGCTCCGCACCATAGCAGAAAGCTATGGAGCGGGAACATGACGGCAATCAGGAAGACGTTCTTTATATACTGCAATGGTTTGCATTGGTAATGAACATACACAGGGAAAAAATAAAGGTTGAACGTACCGAACAATACGACACACGCGAACCAAATGATCTTTGCATAAACCAAGGCTGTAGAAGTCTGGTTCATGTAAAACTTGTAATCTAGGACAAACAGCAGCAAAGCGGCCATAAGCACAAGACCGATTTTTTGAGACTTGAAGAGTTCTTTGCGATATGTGTGCCAAAACAAATGGAACAGTTTGATATCCGTGTTGCCTTGTACCCATTTTCTTGTCACGGTGTACATGGCGATGGTTGAAGGAAACAATCCAAAAAGAACAAACCCCGCCAACGTAAATGCCAGCCAAAGTATGTTCAAATAAGCAATCCTCATGACCCATTCACACATATGATAAAGTTTCCCAATGTATCCTTTTTCCACAACTGCCACTCCTTACTTTATATCGTCAGTGTCCATCATAGTCTCATGACACGTACCACATGCTTCTCTGCCTGCTGAATTTCAATCCGCTCCTGAGGATCAACAATGACTTCTTTGTCATCCAAGTATATGGATTGATTAGAATCCATCGGAAGATCTAAAAGAATTTTCCATCCTTTATTTTTCATTGCAATCTCATAAACCGTTTCTTTCTCATTTTGTGTAATGGAAATATCGCATTCATTCTGTTTCTCTCCGAGCCCAATTTGTACATTCCTCACCGATAACGTATCCCAGCCTTGTGGAAGACGGGGCCTTATGGTCACTTCTTTCCAATACGCTCTCGGCTGAATGCCAAAGATATGAGTCAGCAGCGGCCATACTATGCCATAGGACGTCCATGCCTGTACGAAGCATCCGTAATCTGGAGACATTTCATGAATCGATCCAGGCAGTTTTTTATTGAATGTGCTTGCTATGAGATTAACAAACTTTAACGCTTCATCTATTCGGTCATACCGGCATTCCGCCACCGCCTGGACGCTTGTAGAAATCGTCATCATATGCGTACGGTACATGCCTGATAGATATGTACCCCACGGTCCGGTGAATTCATTGGTTCCCATCCGGTCCAAGGCTTTGATCGCCTGTTCTCTTGGAGCAAGCCCTGTTTCCATCGGCGTATTGATCACCCAGTTTTTAAAAAGCCAAGGCTGCTGCACATTTCCATCTAGTTTTGACATCTTTTCTTTCATTTCTTGTAATTCTGCTGCAGCTTGATCGGCACCGCCTTCTCTCGCATTGCTGATGTACAAATCTATTTTTTCAAGAACCAGATCTGGTGTTGCCATCGCATCAGCGTAGAGGCCTTCATCTTCCAGCCAAAAGTCACGGTTAATAATCTCGCCAAGCTGTTTACCTATTTGTTGATAATGAAGAGCTGTATCCTTTTCACCCATCAGCTCGGCCATCAATGCTCCTGTACGCAACGCTTCATACGTATAGACTGCTGTATCGATTAATTCAACGTTTAATCCTTCGATTTCAATGATTCCATATCCTTCCGGAAGCAGATCATGATCAGGATCCATCTCTTCAAACAGCCACTTAATGCCTTTTTTTACTGACGGATACATCATCTTTATGAAATCCCTATCACCCGTCCAAAGAAATGTTTCCCATACACATTTAATAAAATGCGGTGTTTCTTGGGTATTACCTTTATTTGCTACGGCTCCGCTCGTCAGGATCTCATGAACAATGCGGCCGTTCCCGTTTTCTGTTTCTGATACTTTTTGAAGGAGTGATAAGGTTTGTTGCGCTAATTCCAGGTTGCCAAGTGGAAGGTTACCCAGCAGAGCATAGCTGCTGTCACAACCGAACCACCACGAGTACTCTGGATGGCCGGCTGCCAGCCCTCGGCCTAATCCCTCGACTTCCATTGTCAGCCAATCCATATTAAACTTGTTCCAATTGAACACCTTTTCCAGCTGCTTATCAGGAATGGAGATAGCTGTTTTGCTGAGCATCTCGTTATATCGTGTTTTCTTTGTTTCAAACAACTCTTTTGAATGTTCTTTCATGTTACTGAACGTTTTTAGTGCCGCTTCTGCCGATTGGTTGGATCCTGCTACAAAAAACGTTAAGCTAATTGTTTCACCTTGGCTGATTTCGAAAGACTCATAGGTTAGCTGACCCGAAATCCCTTGCCCAGCCGTATGCTCAGGACCAAAAAGAGAGCGGTCTATTTTACTTTTAACGAGTGGCCTGTCGGAGCCGAACACAACATACCATGGGTTCAACGTATCGGATCCTATGAAGACATCGTTCTCTTCATCCAATTCACCGGCATCTTCTCCATCCTGTATTCCGATTTGATCGGAATACCAGACAGGGCTTAAGTCCGTTCTACCTAAGAAAGAAGCTTGAAATACCCGCCTTTTGTCTGATTGATTCGTAACTTCATAGGTGACGACCGCACCTTCTGTTTGATCCGGACAAAACTGCCTTCTGATGACTGTCAGTTCACGTTCCTTAATCATATATTCATGCTCATTGTAAAAAGGATAGTTATGAAAGACGTCTGCTTCCTCGAGCCAGAACCCATGAGTTGAGTCCGTTTCTTGGAGATGCAGCCAGTATCCGTCCAATAGTTTGATCGGATGCGTCCACACACCTCCCATTTCATCCTTAACGTGATGCCCAAAATCGGGAAACAACCCACTTTGTGCTCCCACTATATAGCTTCGGTCGCCGGCACAAATGTACAGATCCGACAACATTTCTTTTTTTCTTTCGATAAAATCATTTACTGCAGGATCATTCAATTGCTGTTCCTTAATAGTCATATTGCTTCCCCCTTGCCGTAGTTAGCCCTTTACTCCGCCAGACAGCGAGATGCCTTCAATAAAATATTTCTGTCCTACAAAGAAAAGAATAAGTGATGGCAGCATTGTAACAACGGATGCGGCCATTAAATAGTTCCATTGAACATCATTCTGGCTTTTAAAGAAATTGATTCCCAAAGCTAGTGTATAAAGGTCGGGCTTGCTTAAATAAAGCAGCGGGCCCATAAAATCATTCCATGCCCCATTAAACTGAAAAATAGCTACCGTTATCAGCGCTGGCATGGTTAAAGGCACAATAATTTTCCATAGGATACCGAGCGTTCCAAGGCCATCAATTTTTGCTGCGTCTTCCAGCTCTGTTGGGATAGACATATAGAATTGCCGCAAAAGAAAGATAAAAAAGGCATTTCCAAAGAAAGCGGGAACAATTAGCGGCAGAAATGTATTAATCCAACCTAAACTCTTAAATAAGTAAAAGACGGGAATCATCGTCACAGCGGTCGGCAGCATCATTGTAGCGAGCATGACCAAGAAAAGGACATTCTTGCCTTTTGCACGGAACCGCGCAAAACCATAAGCGACAACCGTACAGGAAAGCAGCGTGCCAATGATCGTGCTCACTGTAATGATCACTGTATTTCCGAGCCATTTTCCAAATGGAAGAGACTGAAACGTCGTCACATAGTTATCCCACCGGATTGGATCCGGAAGCCATTTCGGAGGAAACGAAAAGACCTGCCAAGATTCCTTTAAGGAGGCAGAAACCATCCAGAAAAACGGAATGAGCATCACGATGGCTCCTAATATGAGTAACGAATAAACAATGAGCTGTCCGATGATCTTTGATGCTTTCAATTTTTTCTTATCATGGTTCTTTGCTTTATGAATTACTGAAGTTGACATCGCCGTTACCTCTTTTCTCCTTCATAATGCACCCATAAGGCGGAAGATCGAAAAACGAGCAGGGTAAAAATGAAGATGATGATAAATAAAATCCAAGCAAGGGCAGAAGCATAGCCCATATCAAATTCTTCAAATGCTTTTCGGAATAAATAATAGTTAAAGAACAAGGTGGAGTTTAAAGGTCCTCCCTTAGTCATCACATATGCCTCGCCAAAGGTTTGCAGCGCACCAATAATACCGGTAATTAAGTTGAAAAAGATGGTCGGAGTGAGCATCGGAACCGTAATATGCATGAACTTTTGAAACTTGCTTGCTCCATCAAGGTCAGCAGCTTCATATAAATAATCTGGTATGCCATTGAGACCAGCGAGCCAGATTATGATGCCGCCGCCTACACCCCATAAACTCATGATGACAATAGACAACAACGCCCACTTAGGGTCAAAGATCCAGCCAGGCCCCTTGATTCCAAAATAACCAAGGACGGTATTTAAAAGTCCAATCTGGGGATTAAAAATGTACATCCAAAGAACCATAACTGATACTCCACTTACGACCGCAGGGAGGTAATAGATCGTTCTAAAGATGCTCATTCCCCGTACAGCCTGATTCAGCAACATTGCCACCCCAAGTGAAACAATCAGTCCAATAGGAACGGAGAACAATGAATAAATCATGGTTACTTTGAGTGCCTGCCAGAATAAAGGATCGCCTGTAAAGGCTTTTACATAATTATCGAGGCCTGTCCATTTGACAGGCGTCAATAGATCCCAGTCTGTAAAGCTGATATATAGAGAAGCAATCATCGGACCCAAAATAAAAAAAAGAAAACCGAGCAGCCAAGGAGAAATGAGTAAATAAAAGGTGAGTCCTTCTCTTCTCTCTGAATTCAGCCATCTTTTTTTCGTTTTTGCCTGATAGATCAGCGGACGTTCAGTAACAGTATTCAAATTAGATTCTCTATGCATGATTTCACCTCTCATCTACTGATTAAGGTGAGTCTGTCATTGACCCACCTCAATCTATTGATTCCATAATCCTCTTATTTTTGTGCTTTACCTAACTCTTCATCAGAATTTTTAGCCGCCTGATCCAACTCTTTATCAATGTTCATTTTTTTGCCAAGCATGAATCGTTCCATCAAGTTAGCTACTTCCTTGCTGCCAGTCGCTTGATAGTAAGGACTGATTCTTTCAGGGAACATTTGAACATTTTGAATCCCATCTACAAACGGTTTAAAGTCCTTGTCTGTTGTTTGACCTTTTTCTTCAGCTACTTTCTTAACAGCTGTAAAAGCATGGTCGGCAAATACTTTACCGCCTTCAGCACCTGTAAGGTACTTTAAGTAATCCCATGCTGCTTTTTTGTGTTCAGACTTAGAATACAATCCATAGCCTGCATAAAAGATACTGTTTACTTCACCCTTAGGTCCTTTAGGTACATCCACAGTTCCGAATTTCAAATCTGGATTTTTTCGATAGTCCATGATCGGCCATCGTCCACCTAGGGCCATCGCGGTTTTTTGAGCTCCAAAAAGATCTACACCTTTAAATGCTTCCGAATCAGAGGTCGTAGGTACGATCTTGTCTTTAAAGTACATATCATGGTAGAAGTTCAGCGCGTCTTTTGAACCGTCGCTGTTTAAATATCCTTCAAACTTCTTCCCGTCATTGCTGATAAAGCTGCCACCATATCCGTATAGAAGCGGAATTAGGAAGCGCTGTTCAGCTCCGCCCATCTCCGTTCCCCAATGAACAATGTTGCCATTTTCCTTTTTGGTTAATTTCTTAGCTGTGGCGTAAAAATCATCCCACGTCCATCCTTTTTTGGGATAAGGAATCTTTGCTTCATCAAACATTTTCTTGTTGTAGTAAACGGCAAGCGTGCTGTAATCCTTTGGAAGCGTATACAGTTTACCGTCAATCTTTCCTACATCTAAAACGTTTTGGTAATAATCGTCATAATTAATCCCGTTTTTTCCTTTGGCATAGTCGGAGAGATTTTCAAAAGCGCCTTTTTCCATATAAAGCCTGATGTCGCCATCACCAACTTGAAAGATATCAGGAGCGTCTCCGCCTGCAATCTGCGTCAGAAGCTTCGTACCGTACTGATCAGGGACCGATTCAATTTCAATTTTCACATTCGGATGTTTCTTCATATAGGAATCGGCGACTTTTTGCTGCAAGGCCTGGCCTTCTCCGCCTTCCCATGTTCCAACTCTCAGGGTGATCTGGTCGCCTTTGGCATCAGTACTGGTGTCCTTGCTGCACCCAGTTAACATTAGTCCTGCCGCTAGAGACATGGTTAAAAGCATCTTTCCGGCTTTTTTCATTTCGTTGTTCCCCCTTCAATCCATTTTTATATTGTTAGTGGTTAAACCACGGACAACCGGAAAACCCAAAACGTTTCGGGTTTATGCGTTAGTATAATATGTATAGTTGTCTCGAAAACGGTTTCGGATTTTTAGAAGAGACTGCCCCTCATTTAAAGGATGGATGCAGTTGATTCTCTTATAACTAATTTGCTGTTTAGAACTCTTTGATGAGGCTCCACTTGGTTCTCCAGTATACTGATTAGCATTTCAGCTGCTTGATAGCCCATCTGGTATTTATCTTGAGAGATTGTAGTTAGAGCAGGAGTAACATAGGATGCCAAAACAATATCGTCATAGCCGATAATGGATAGTTCATCCGGCATCTGAATATTTAATTTTTTTGCCGCCCTTATGACTCCCAAAGCCATTAAATCACTTGCACAAAATATTGCTGTGATCTCCGGATGGTTCTGAAGCATCTGCAACGCCTTTTCTTCGGCTATAACTTCTGAAAAAGCACCATTGGCAATCCATTCCCTGCGAACGATGATTTCATTCTCAAGCAGAGCCTTCGAGTATCCTTCTAATCGATTCTTGCTGACAAAAGCAAAATCGTGTCCGTTCATAAACCCAATGTTCTTATGGCCTAACTCGATCAAATATTCAACAGCGGTCTTTGCTCCAAGAACACTATCTGTTGTAATAAAGCCGACTTTGTTCGAACGGATGGGAATATCAATGAGTACACATGGGATATCGCTTGTTACAATTTCTTTAAGATAGAGGTCATTGGTTTTTATACCGGAAATAATCACCCCGTCTACTCTTCTTTCCCTGCAAACTTGAGCATACGTTTTAACTTTCTGTTTGGCGGAACTGGTACTGAACAGCACCAAATCATAGTCATGCTGTCCTGTACAATCATTGATTCCACAAAGGACTTCATAAGTAAAGTTATCTTTTACCCCTTCCCTGAACATTTCAGAAACGAGAAGTCCGATTGTTCTTGTTTTCTTCATTACTAGGCTGCGGGCAATGGAGTTCGGACTGTAGTTCAAATCTCTGGCCGCTTGCTTAACTCTTTGTTTTGTTTTTTCACTGACATCGTAATAATCATTAAGCGCGCGGGAAACCGTTGTAATGGAAAGTCCGACCCTTTTGGCAATGTCTTTTATCGTGGTCAAGTTCCATTTCCTCCAAAACGTTTTGGTAATGCTACAAAAATTATAACGCAATATCGAAAGCGTTATCAATATTTATTTTTATAATTTTCAGATATTTTTAATCGCTTCAATAATGAAGACAGATGATTCACTCTTACCGTGTTTCGATACAGTCATTCCCTCTTGAAGAAGCTGTTCCCCGCTCCGTATGATCGAATGTCCACTATCCATATCCGTAACGATGTAATCTGACATTGAGTTAAGCCCTTTGCATTTTAACTTTATTTCTTCCTGTTGCTCATAGATTGAAAAATAGAAGACGAGACTGCTATCCTCATCCGACAATACATATTGAAAGCCACCATAACTTATCTTATTATCATTTTCATCACGGTTGCATTGTTCATTTAAACGATATAGGTCCCCGTTCTGCACAAAGGGAAATACCTTTTCCTTATAAAACTTGATGTTTTTTTTCACTTCCTGCCTTACTCGTTCTTTCCATTCTGGCAATGGATGAGAGAGACCAAAACGATGAATCATAGCTGTCCTCATATGAAATGCTATCTCTTTTTCCGTACACTCATTCAGCCTCAGTGGCGGAAAAGCATAATCACCGTTCACATTCGGTTTGGATTGAGACCAGGCAAAATGCAAACAAGCAGAAGGGGGCAATAAAAGGCTTGAGGCCCAAAATACCTGAAGCTGGTGGAGCAAATAGTCAGGGTCACTTAAAAAATTTACATGATTATGCTTCATGATTCCCAAATCTGTCCGCAAGCCCCCGGATGAACAATTTTCTAAAATAACATGAGGATGCTTTTTTCGAATCATATCCAATACTCTGTAGTAGCCAAGGTAATGCTCAAACAGTCCATCTCCAGCGCCATGTCCATGATCTGTACGGCTGCATCCAGCGTGAGGATCAAGATTAAAGTCTAATTTCAGCCAATCACACTGATAGTCGATAATTAAACGGTCCAGGACTGAAATGGCCCAATCTTGTGCTTCCACATTTCCGAAACAAATGTAACCAAGATGCTCTCCGTTTCGTTTAGCAATAAAATCTTCACGTCTGGAGCCGATTTCTGCCTTTTTCCCCAGTCCTTCAATTTCACACCAGAAACCAAACTTCATGTTTCTTTCATGGACTTCATCACTTAACGCTCTTATCCCTGAAGAAAAACGATATGTGTTTACCTTATCCCAATCACCCCGCCAATCAAACCATTCTGAGTGGCCATCCGGCGGACCAAACCATCCGGCATCCAATGTGCAGACATCGATTCCAAGAGATTGTGCAATAGCAGCATTCTCTTTAAAGATGATCTCATTGATTTCACTGTCTTCATAGGTCCACCAATGATTCCATTCCACTAGAGGATTATCTAATTCTTTGTTGGCAGGAATCCAAAACTCCCTTGCCCAGCGGTTAAATCGAACAGCCATCTCATTCATGTCGTGGCAGTCTGATTCAATAGTAAGGATACGAACACTTTCCATATCTTCCTCAGGAAACAACTCTTTGTAAAACTCCCAATCTGAAAGTCCTCCACTGAGATGGACACCTTTCATGCTGGGCTGAAAACGCAGCACCCAGTTTCCGGACCAGGCGACCGTAACCATACGAACACTGCTTTCAGTGTTCAAAAAAACAAAGGGATGAACGGACGCTGAAGACCGGCCCAACCGATTCTCCAGAATTACTTCTTCATTTATTATTGTTTTAAAAGGCTGATATTCATTTCCCCAACCACTCTTGAAGCAGGTTAGTTCAGAAGCTGTTGGGATCCATTCATTAATACTGTCTATCCTATCAATTCTTAATATCTCCTTTGAGATATTCTTAACGGTATTCCAAAGTTCCTGTACCCCAGAGCCGGTGTATAATTTCTTGAAGTACTCCACTCTGAAGTTCTGAGATTCATACGTAAAACAACGTAAAATGAATGTTTTTTCATGACGTTCTTTTTCTTCTACAAACTTTAAATCTTCTAAATGATACTGCTGTCCATCACACGTTACAGAAAACCCCATCTCTTCATTCCTTTCTGTTCATTTGCAGAAACCTGTGACATTTTTCTACAAAACTATTAATTCACCACTTATTAAGGATTCCCTTGTGAAAAATACAAATAAATGGCCTGACTCTTACTCCTAATTTATACCGATCAGCCTTTAAGAAAATAGAGGAATTGGATAAGAAGATGTCAAACAGTTAGTTAACACCTTGGAAAAGACGATGACGTTAAATTACTAGTAAAGGTGGCAGTTTGGATTATGAATACCATTCACGGTGTCTTGGAACGAAACGCCCGGAAGTTCGAAACGAAAGAAGCTTTTATTTCTGGCACAGCACGATTGACGTACGCGGATATGAACGGCAAAGCCAATCAGCTTGCCCGACTACTGATTGAAAACGGCGTCAGGAAGAACGAACGAATGGCGATCATGTCGCGAAACAATGAGCATTTCTTCTATGCGTATTTTGCATTATTAAAAGCGGGAGCCATTCCTGTTCCTCTCAACACACGGCTCAAGTCGACCGAGGTCCATTCTATTTTAGAAAGAATGGATTGCAGAGGAATCCTTTATGAGCAATCTTTTCAGTCATGCGTTTCACAGGAGGCTATAGTATTACCACTTCTGGCGGTTTCCTTGGAACATGCCGTTAACCAATCCCACCCCTTCTCATCCGATAATCTGAACTTCTCGATTGATACGAACGAGATTTGTGAGATCATGCTCACTTCAGGAACGACAGGTCTCCCTAAAGGAGTAATGCTTACTCATGCTCAGGTTTCCTCTGTTGCCATGGCGATCGCAGTAGAATTCCATTTAACTCACCAGGACCGTATACTCTCTCAGATGCCTCTTTCCCATTCTGCTCCCCTGAATTGTTTTTTCATGGGCGGGCTTTATTGCGGTGCTTCTCATGTTCTTGGAGATTTCACACCTCAGAACTTTCTCCAAAGGATCCATCAAGAAAAAACGACATTCACCTTTGCCTCTCCTATCGCATATTTGCTTGCAGCCAAAGAACCTTCCCTATCGAATTATGATCTATCCAGCATGCGGGTATTCGCCTATGGCGGTGGAGCCATGCCGCTTGCTTCCTATCATTTCGTAACGAAAGCCTTTCATAACAAAAACTTTTATCAGGTATACGGGTTGACGGAAGCCGGGCCGAACGGGTCCCTTTTGCGCCCGGAGGAACATGAACATAAACCAGGAAGCATTGGTAAAACCCCGGTAGTAAATATGGAGATGAAAGTCATCAATGATGATGGAACAGAAACTGCTCCTGGCGAATACGGTGAAATTATTTTAGCGGGCGACAGTGTCATGTCCGGCTATTTCAACAACAAAGACGCCACCGAGGAAATTCTTCGTGAAGGGTGGATTTATACCGGTGACATTGCTTACCGAGACGAAGATGGCTATCTATTCATTGTTGACCGTAAAAAAGACATGATCATTCCGGGCGGAGTCAATGTGTATCCCCGGGAAATCGAAGAAACACTGACGAAACATCCAGATGTTCTTCAGGCTTGCGTTGTTGGGGTTCAAGATCAGGAGTGGGGCGAAACCATCAAGGCTGTTATTGTAAGAAAAGAAGATTCAGAGGTCTCAGAGGGTGAACTTAGAAGCTTTTTGTCTGGCCATCTTGCTGCGTATAAGTGCCCACGTACATACAGTTTTGTTACTGAACTGCCGTACAATGCCAACGGTAAAATCTTAAAACAGCTCGTAAAGGAGATGTGACACGTGAAAAACAGTTTAAAGAACAGCGGCTGTATCGACTATACAAAATGGAAGGAAGGAAATGAAGCCAATTGGTATAATGACGATCCGATCCTTGTCCGCTATGCGAAACGTTATTTATCAGTTCCGATGTTTACATATGTTGAATCCGCCTTTCAAAAAACAGGAGAGCTTGCCTCTGGCCCAATTGATCAGCGGGCTGTACATACCGATCGCGATGGAGCTCCGAAACTGATCCGTTATAACCGCAAAGGGGAAGAAATCAATAAAGTCTGGTATAACGAGGGATATTTGCAAACGGTAAAGGACGGTTATGGAACAGGTGTCGTATCCTATCGCTATGATGAGAACGCCCCTGAAAAAGTTCCTTTTATGGTAAACTCCATTTTGCTTTATTTGCTGTGTCAGGCCGAAAACGGTTTCACTTGCCCGGTAGGACTTTCCCAGTCTGTTGCCTTCGTTCTCGAGAAATTTGGTTCGACTCAGCAAAAGAACGATTACCTTTCCCGCCTGTCCTCTACCGATCCTAAAGTACACGCTCAAGGAGCGACATTTTTAACCGAGATACAAGGCGGGTCAGATGTGGGAGCAACCCAAACCATTGCAGTTAAACACGGCGACCACTATCTCCTGACAGGGGAAAAATGGTTCGCGAGCAATTGTGATGCCGAAATTGCCATTGCCCTCGCAAGAGTCAGCGAAAAACCATCTACAAAGGGACTCGGACTTTTTATCGTGCCAAGGACACTGTCAGATGGGACAAAAAACAAGGTAACGATAAGAAGGCTTAAGGATAAACTGGGTGTCCGTGCAGTCGCCAGTGGGGAACTCATCTTAAAGGAGGCAGTCGGATATCTCATTGGTGAAGAAGAGAACGGCTTTAAATACATGGCAGAAGCTCTCAATGTTTCAAGGCTTGGCACCTCACTCGCAGGGCTTGCAGTTGCAAGAAGAGCACTTCTCGAAGCGGCCGTCTACACAAGCCATCGTAATGCATTCGGGGCAGCGGTTATCTCTTATCCCATGGTACAGGAATCATTGACGAACATGATGACTGAAATTGAGGCAGCATGGTCGATCTCCACTCAAATGATTTCTTTATTCGACCGGGTGCATACCTTTAATGAATCCACCCCTGGAAGTACAGCCCTCCTCAGGATCCTGCTCTCACTAGCCAAATACCGGTGCAGCGAGCTAGGCGTATCTGCTGCCAAGGAGGCGCTTGAACTGCATGGAGGCAATGGATACATTGAAGAGTATGTTACCCCTCGCCTTCTTCGGGATGCTGTCGTTAATCCGGTTTGGGAAGGAACCGCAAGCATCCAATCGCTCGAAGTGCTAAAAACGCTACAGAAGGGCGGAACAGTACCGTTTTTAGAAGATTTGAATCAAACCCTGAACCAAATCGAAAATTCCGAACTTCTTCAGCTCCGAACCCAAATAAAGATGGAAGTTCAACGAATGGAAGAACTGTTTGAACATGTATTAAAACAAGATGGTCAGCAGCAAAGTGCCCTCGCGAAGAAAATGGCGGATTTTATGTATGATGTGTATACAGCCGTCCATCTACTGGAAGAAGCGCAATATGATCTTCAACATACGGGAGATAACAGGAGAATGATCGTCGCAGAACACTGGTACAGAATAAGATTTGATCGTTCTCCTGATCGCGGGATCCTGGGTGATACCATTACCGATGAGAAGTTTGAGAAAATCGTCTGCTTTCATTGAAAATTGAAGGATGAAGGAGCGGGGAAAACTCCGCTTTTTTTTTTTGCAAAAAAAGAACCGAATCAAAAGGATCCGGCTGCTCAAAGAGGGTATTTCATTAGGGGGTGTGTCAAGAGATTGTTTAATCCCAACGATTATACTCCATATCATACCACAACGCTTTAATAAGTAAACGCTTTTATGCATTAAATTAATAAAATTATTTTTTACACACCTGAAAAAGCCATAAATCCACCATCTACTGGAACAGTAATACCCGTCACAAATCCGGAGTATGATTCATCCGCTAACCAAAGCATCGTTCCTAGTAAGTCCTTTGGTTTCCCAAACCTCTTCATCGGAGTGCTTCCTATAATTTTACTTGACCGGTCTGTATAGCTTCCATTTTCCTTCAAAAGCAGTCCGCGATTTTGTGTCGTTAAAAAGAACCCCGGTGCAATCGCATTCACACGCAGGCCTGTTTCCGCAAAATGGACGGCCATCCACATCGTAAAATTATTGATCGATGCTTTTGCCGCACTATAAGCAGGCACTTTTGTCATGGGTGAGTAAGCACTCATGGATGAAATATTGATAACAGCCGGTGATTCTGCCTGCAGCAATGCCTTGCCGAATACTTGAGATGCAAGAAAAGTGCCGGTAAAGTTAGTTGAGAACACGTTGGAAAATCCGTTCTCATCCATATCAAAAAATGATTTTCCTGAAGCT
This sequence comes from Fictibacillus sp. FJAT-27399, assembly GCF_001510655.1. GTDB lineage: Bacteria > Bacillota > Bacilli > Bacillales > Fictibacillaceae > Fictibacillus_C > Fictibacillus_C marinisediminis. The sequence goes on from NZ_LMVC01000001.1 coordinate 938,075, forward strand.
TCTTCGTCGTATGTCTCAAAGTCAGTGATCGCACCAGGATGGTTGCCTCCAGCCCCATTGATCAGTAGATCGATGGAACCAAACGATTCTAAAATCTCCTCTTTCGCCTTTTCTAATGATTCCCGGTTCAAAACGTCAGCGGAGACAGAAAGAGCGGTGCCGCCAGACTGCCGGATCTCGTCGGCAACCTTTTGCCCTTTTTCAGCGGTACGGTTCAGAACTGCCACTTTCATGCCGTGCCGGGCGAGCTCACGGGCCATCTCGGAACAAAGGACCCCGCTGCCGCCGGTGATGACCGCTGTTTTATGGTTTAAGGTTTCATGCACGGAAATCATACGCTAACTCCTTTTTTACGCATGAAGTTGTAGCAGATGACCTTTACTCCAAATTCAGAAAGGTTGCGGATCGTTTGCTTATAATTTTCAATATAACGATTGCGTTCTTCATTGCCGAGTTTGATCGCTTCATGGATATTCACACTTTCTACAACCTCTGCATGAAATCCCTTTGATTGAATGTACTCCACTTCAGCCTTTATTTCTTCCTTATCCCATACTTCCCCGACAGGCTTTTGGTGCAGCGCCCAAACGATTCCCTTCACTCCTGGAATTTGTTTAACATAATCCAGTGTGACCGTATCGTTCCCGCGGCCGTACCATCGAAATGTGATATTCATCTTACACCTCCGTATCGTTCAGTGGTTAAGTAAATAGATTAAGAGAGTACACTCTACTTCTTTTGGGACCTAAAGTCAGGATTTCTTTTTAAAGCCGCTCCAATAAGTGCTGCCTTTCCGTCAAGATGGCTAATGAACAATCTGTCTACTGTTCCTTGCTGTTCCGGCAAGACTAAGTCCTTTAAAGAATCCTTGATTGATCGTAACAAAAAGGGGTTTTGGGTTATTACACTACCTCCGATGATTATTTTATGAGGATCTAACAAATTAATAATGGTGTAAATTCCCTTACTAAACGTTTTGATCACATCATCCATCAATACAATGGAACACGAATCACCTTTATAATAGTTCTTGACCCATTCCTTTGTGGAAAAATGCTGACCGGTTTGAACCCTTCCTCTTCTGGAAATAGCTGGGCCACTTGCAAGCTCCTCGATTCTCTGATTGCTTGATGTAACAAAAGATAATCCAAGTTCTCCGGCAAAACCACGTCCATTGAGGACTGATCCCTTATACAAGGTGCAGCAAGCAATACCGGTACTCCATGTGATATACACAAAAATTTCGTTTGATTTACTGTTAGCATGCAGCCACTCGCCATATGCAGCCATAACGACATCATTATCAATCCAGACTTCCGTTTGAAATGTATTTCTTAACCTTTCTGCAATGGGAAAGGACGACCAGGAAAGATTGTTTTGATAGACAGCCATTCCTTTTTCCACATCCACTTTTCCAGGAACACCTGCACCAATACCATGAATATCTTTCCATGAAACACAAGCATCTGACACCACTCTTTTAATGCAATTCACAACTTGATCGAACATTTCTTCAGGGTGATGAGGCTTGCTTTGAATGGTTTTTACTTCCTGGCAACTTCCTTGTTCATCGACCAGACAAGCCGCAATTTTGGTACCGCCGATATCTACACCAATAGAATACATCGGTTGACCTCCTATGAAGAAAAGCTAATCTTAACCACCTGATTAAGATTTCTAGGATGGTCGGGGTTTAATCCTAGCGCAGTTGCCCGATAATAGGCTAGTATTTGTAAATAAGGCATTAGACACAGTAAAGCTGCTTTACACTTGGAACTGCATGGAACGGTAATAACAAGGTCTGCTCCTAATCGTTCATGCTGGTTTCCAATCAGGACTGTCCGCCCGCCGAATGACTGAACATCGAGAAGCAGCGATTCTTCTATTTTTCTTGGCAGCTCACCTGTTGATAACAATAATACAACGGTCTTTTCATCTACCATTGAGATGGGGCCATGCCTAAATTCAAGGGCAGAATAAGCCTCACATTCGGTTTGTGTCATCTCTTTTAATTTGAGGCAGCCTTCTTCCGCTAATCCAAAAGAGCTTCCCGTTCCAAGAAAAATAAACCGTTGATTCTGCTCAGTCTCAGCAATCTCACGCATCATTTCTGTATCCTTCAACGTCTCTTTTACTATTTGGGGAACAAGCAGTAAATCATGCAGCTCAAGCTGAGCCAGTCTGGCAGAATATAGCTGTAGTGCGTACAGCATGTTCGTGAACGATTGAGTCATGACAACACTTTTTTCTTGTACGTGATTCAATATGATAGATTCTCCACTTAATTGAGTAATTTCGGAATCGGCATGGCAAGTCACAGCAAGGGTTGCAATTTTCTTATTTCCTTTTACCGATTTTAATGCGTGCAGAACTTCAGATGTTGTTCCAGACCGGGAAATAGCGATTAGTTTATAATGGCAATCTTGTGCAAATGTCTGTTGAGGATGTAAAAAAACTTCCGAAGCTGGAACCGCTTGAGCAGCCATTCCTGTTGTTTCTTGAAAAAAACGAGAAGCAGAAATGGCAAGATAATAAGAGGTTCCGCATCCAATAAACAAGTGAACACATTTATTTTCAGGTTTCTTTATTGAAAGATCCAACATAAGTTTTTGGGTTGTTTCCAATGTTGCTGCCTGTGAATGGATTTCTTGAAACGTATATGAGCTACTCATTAATAGTACTCCTTTCCATTACGTAAGATGGCTACACTTTTTTTCAATTCGTTCCATTTTTCCAGCGATATAACTCCAGCTCTTTCTTCCATGGCATTAGCAGCTGCTGCAGCTGCTGCAGCTCGCAATACTTCGGCTGTTTTTTTACCTTCTATCATTTTTGCAATGAGAGCGGCAATGAGTGTATCTCCGCAGCCAACCGTATTTACTGCTTGTAATTTAGGAGGCACCACTTTCCATCTCTCACCATGGATGACGGCAAACAATCCGTTTTCCCCCATCGATACAAAAGGATAAGAGATACCTAGATTTTGGCAGTGTATGATCCAATCATAAATATCATCCTCTGACCAAGTTGTTCGGTTTGTCATCTCTATAAGCTCCTGAAAATTCGGCTTGATCATAAATGGCTTAGCTTTAATTGCTTCCTTTAAGGACTCACCGCTTGTATCCACGACCGCCTTTACGCCTAAAAGTTGAACTATACCTACCAAATCCTTGTAGGTGTATGAAGGCAAACCAGAAGGAAGACTGCCCGAAAAAACAACAAATTCACTTATCTTTGCAAGCTTCTGCAGGCGGCGGCGAAACCCGCCATATTCTTCCTCTGAAATGACAGGTCCTTTCTCCAATAGTTCTGTTTGGCTCCCTGCCTCTTCCTCCAGTATCGTCATACACAGTCGGGATTCACCTGCTGCAGGTTCAAAATCATGTTTCACTGCAGAGAGATCCAGCATGTTACATATGCTCTTTCCGTTAAAGCCCCCAGCAAACCCAGTGGCAATGACAGGAATATGGAAAGCTTTTAATACTTTTGCCACATTGATACCCTTGCCTCCCGGTTCTTTGTGACATGTTCCTACCCGGTGTATGTGGCCGGTTCTGAGGCTGGAAAGTTTATAAGTAATATCAATAGCAGCATTTAGGGTAACTGTCGTAACAAATTTCTGATTTGTCATTGTACGGCTTTTGGAATGGGCTTCAGCAGCAATAGTTTTTCTTTCACGATGGATTTTACAGCTTCTCTTGATGTCACGAAAACCTTACGCGGATCATTCTGAAGAGGATTTTCATGTAAAAAATGGGACAGCTCTTTAAAAAAAGCCTGCTTTAACTCTGTTGAGAAATTCACTTTACTTACGCCACAGCCTATCGCCCGTTTTAGGTCTTCATCCGGAACTCCGGACGCTCCATGCATAACGATAGGAACTCCGGTTTGTTCCGAGATTTTTTTTACACGGTCAAAATCGAGCCTTGGCGCCTTTTTATACTGACCATGAGCTGTACCAAATGCTGCAGCTAAAAAGTCAATCTTCGTTCTATACACAAACTCCTCTGCCATGGAAGGGTCTGTATAATATTCCATGTCTTGTGATTCATCGTCTGCCTTTCCGATAGCTCCCAATTCTGCTTCTACTGGTACATCTACATCGTGGCAAACACTAACTACTTGTTTAACCAAATCGATGTTCTCTTCAAATGGGAGGAGAGAACCATCAATCATTATGGAATTATAGCCTCCACGCACACATTGATGTACGGTTCTTATGCTTTCTCCATGATCCAGGTGGAGGGATACTGGAACACTGACACCGTCAGCTGCGGTTTTAACCATGCTTACCATATGATCCATTCCCATATAATAAATGGTTGCAGGTGTGGATTGTAAAATTATCGGTACGTTCAAATCATCAGCAGCTTCAGTAATGGCTCGAATCATTTCCAAGTTATGAGCGGGAAATGCTCCGATCGCATAATGGTTTCGATAGGCATCATTCACCATTTCCTTTGAGCTAACTAACGGCATTGGTATCCTCCTTTACATCATTGATTTTCCTTTTAAAGCGGTTCTTTTTCACAAAATCATCGTCATTTAAGTGGGGATATTGATGATAGAGCCGATTAATTTCCTCCATTTGTCCCGGTGATAGATCTTCCTTTTGATTTAAACACCATCTTCCTTCCAGCATTCCTTGCCTTCGAAGTATTTCATGGATGCCAGGAATACATCCAGAAAACTGATGGGCAGCATCAAAAATTACAGCATTAGCATCCGTTATTTCTATATTCCGTTGCAATAAGTCATCATAACTTACTGCGTTCGGAGCATTCTGCAGCCTTTTTTTTATGTCCTCCAATAGTTCCACTGCTTTCTTGGTCCAGACTGCCCAATGGCCAAGCAGTCCTCCGACAATTCTTTTCTCAACCAATCGGCCATCGATAACAAAACGGTAAGGTGTGAGTAAATCAGCTACAATATTGTCGTCATTCCCCGTGTAAAGTGCTATTTCCTCTGTTCTTCCTGATTCACAGACTGCTCTTACAACGTCTATTGTTTGATAACGATTGAACGGAGCAATCTTGATTGCCATCACATTTGATAGGTTCGCTATTCTTTTCCAGAACTCATAACTTAGGATTCTCCCGCCAACAGAAGGCTGCAAATAAAAACCAAAGACCGGAATAATGGAAGAGATGGCTTCCATTCGTTCAAAAAGCTGTTGTTCTGTCCATTCAGACAGCCCACCCATGCTGACCAAACCTAAATCGTAGCCAAGCTCTCTTGCCAGCCTTGCCTCTTTTAACGCTTGATCTGTTGGTCCGCAAATTCCTGCAACCATAACAAACGGCCTGTTAAGGCTTGCGCCAGCTGCTTCCTCTATCGCTAATCTCAAGACCTCTTCAAACATTTTTGGCTGATCGCGAATTTCAAACTGGGTGGTATGCACTCCTACTGCAAGACCACCGGCACCTGATGCAATGTAATACCTTGTTAAACTTTTTTGGCGTTCTCTATCCAGTTGCCGTGAAGAAGTAAGGGCTAAAGGGTGGGCGGGTATTACCATACCCGATAAAAGAGCTTTATGCTTTTCTGGGCAAAGCTGTGCATTCATTTAAAAAGCTCCTTCCCGTTGCTGAAAATGAGTCGGCTTGTTAATCATTATTCCGTCTTTTTCGACCCACCGGGCAACCCATTCAATCATCTGCTGAAGCGGCACATTGGGATAACCCAATAATTGATGAGCTTTTGATGCATTGCTTAATAACGCTGTTTCTTTTTCTTCATTTAGAAAAACGGGTTCCTTTTGCAGCAGATTTCCAAACTGTCTGGCAAGCCCGCGGATAGAGATGGTTTCTGGACCTGTTACATTTATAATCAATGGCGAAGAGTCTGCCAATCTTAAACTTCGGATGGCCATTTCGTTGGCGTCTCCCTGCCATATGACATTTACATGCCCCATATTTAAATCAATGGGTTTTCTTTCTTTTACTTGCCTTGCCACATCCAGCAGCACACCATACCGTAAATCAATGGCATAATTTAATCGGAAATGGACGATTTTGATTTGATGCAGGTGAGCAAAATATTCAAAAATACGTTCTCTCCCCAAGCAGGATTGAGCGTATTCCCCTATTGGGCCAGTTGGATGGGTTTCTGTGGCTCCACCTTTTGATACAGGTGTCAAGGGATATACATTTCCAGACGAGAAATTGACAATATTTGCTCCTTTAAATTTTTGGGCCACACATGCTGGCAAGTAAGTATTCATAGCCCATGTATAGGCCTCATTGCCGACCGTTCCAAATTTAAATCCAGCCATATGGATAACATTTTCAGCTTCTGGGAGTTGATTCAGCTGATGAGGATCCAATAAATCCGCAGCGATAGTTTCTACTCCTTCTTGCTCTAATTCTATTCGGGCTGGGTGGTTGCTGAAGCGGGATACAGCAATGATTCTTTTTGAGAGCCCCGCTTTATCTGCAGCCCTTCTTGCCATCTTTGCCAAAGTTGGCCCCATTTTCCCGCCTGCCCCAAGAATGATAATGTTACCGGAAATGCTTCTTATATCTTCAATTAATCTTGGTGATGGTTCCGAAAGCTTGTTTTCTAATTCCGCTATTGTATTCATAGTCTCTATCAACTCTCCTTTTTAAGACAAGTCTTTTTAGTGTCTCTAATTTTTATAACCCGTTCCTTACGTTGACAATAAACAAATGTCAACGACTTCATATTCTTTAATTGTGGGCAGTTGGATCGTTGCCCATCCTCCGTGCTGGACAAAGTCTGGGCTTTTTTTGCTTCGTAAAAATGTAATAGAATCAATCTCTTTTGGTAATCGGATGTTTATCGTCAAATCTGATAAAGGCAGTACTTCAGTAATCGGTCTCGTCATCGAAGCAGTGTAATTGATTACATGAATAAGAATGCGGTTCTCCCCTTGATTTCTCAAGGATACATGAATGGATTCTGTATTTTGTACAGTACCGACGTAGATTGGAATTTCCACAAGTGACTTCACCGCATTCTCCATTAGCTTCCTGTATTCCGGAAGAGCAAACGCTTCATAAAATTTGCCTACATTTCCGGCAAAGTAAATACTTTCTCCCAATCCATAGCCATTTTTAACGATATAGGGGTGCGATGTCTTTCGGGGAAGCTCACAATATCTCGAGATCTGTTTTTCCCGGTAGAACATCACGCTTTCTGCACCATGATTGCTAGCAACTTCAGTTCCTAACCGTGCAGCTGGAATTAACTGCTGGTCAATGGATGTAAGCAAATCATGACGTGAATCACATTCAATATGATCGTATTGGCAGTGGCGAATAGCACGTAACGTTATGCCAAACACTTCCGCTAACAAAGGCTGATTCCTTTTCTGCCCATCTTCCTGATAAAGAGAAGTATCAAATGATCCTATGATCTTCCCTCCTCTATTAACATAAGCTTTGATACGGTTGGCCTCTTCCTCGTTCATGACACTCACATTGGGCAAAATTAAAAGTTCATACTTTGCAAATGAACCATCTGTTATTGATGCATTGTCTACAATATCAAACGGTATCCTGCTTCTTGATAAAACATCATACCACCCCATAAAGGATCCTCGGGCATCGCTCTTGTCAGGATCTTTCAATTTGTCCTGGCCAGCTGTAAAATCGGTTTCTTCTGCGGAAGATTGATAAAAATTGGCGGTATCATAAGACCACATTAAAGCAACAGATGCCATTGATTTTGTATCGGTATAACACCCTTCATTCTCTTCAAGAAAGGTATTGATTTCCCTCACCGTTTGCATTCTTTGGTCAAGATTATTGTCATTGTAAACTCCATACCAAGTGTTGGCACCGTGAGATACAGCCATTGCATGTGTCAGCCATGTTTCAGCTGCCGATAATAAATAACGGGACCAGGGGGCAAGCCGGCCTGCAATCGCTACACAATAAGGTTTGCCAGCAGACTGGGTTTCAAGCAGTTGAGCTGTGGCGGCAGGTTTCCAGATCGGGACCTGTCTCAGATCATCACTTAAAAATCCTCCTTCGGCTAAGAGCATATCTTGATGTTCAACGGTAAGCCGGTTATCCCGGCTGCAATAAATGGTTGGGACCAGTTGAGGACTGTTCATGTAAATCATGGCATCCGGTTTTTTGCTTTTTAATAGCCGGCTTGCTGTCTTCATAAAAAGGGCAATGGACTCCCTTTTAAAACGAAATAAATCCTTTCTTTCTTGAGGCGTTGCTTTTTCCCACACAGGAAGTTCATAATGAAAAGCCTTTTGGAAATCATGTTTACAGCTTCTACAATAGCATCCTTCAATACGAAAAAAGGGACCATCCAGGAAAATCCCTTTTATTTTATAAGCTGCCAGATTTCTTATGACTTGAAAGGCGTACTCGCGAAAAGGGGAATTTATGCAAGAATATGCCCCAGATCCGTAAGCACTTGGTATGGGCTGGCCATCCGAATAAACCTGCTGATAGTCAGGATGCTGCACAGCAAGCGAGGATGAAAGCCAATGAACATTGAAGTATACAATAGGGTTAATTTCCAGCTTGTCATACTCGGCCTCTATTTGTTCTAAAATATTTTTTCTTACTTCTACAGCGCAATCAGATGGATAGAACGTTATTCCGGACTCTCCTTCGGCAATATCATGTACTTCTACGTGTTCACAATTAAAGCCCAGGCTTTTTCGAATGAGAAACTGCTCTTGAAGGTCAAGCCTTTCATAAACTTCAGGCCCGGGTGGAATAAAATCCACAATCCTCAGCGGCTTTTGTTTCCATGTTAATGTTTTCATAGGTTACCAATGCTCCTTAGCCTTTAATCGATCCTTGCAGCCCGCTTACAAAATGACGCTGCATGGCAATGTAAAAAATAATAACGGGAACAAGGGAAATAACAACTCCAGCAGCCATTGTTTTTACATCCGTACCAAACGTTCCGGATAAGTAAGCAAGCCCTAAAGAAATCGGGAACAAACTGTCATCTTTTAATATGATGAGCGGCCACATGAATGAATTCCAAACAGAAATAAATGCAAAAACACTTAAAGCGGCAAGCGTTGGCCTTGTTAATGGCAGTATGATACTCCACCACACACGAAAAGGACCACAGCCATCAATAATCGCTGCTTCCTCAATTTCTTTGGGAATGGCCAAATAGGCCTGCCTCATTAAAAAGATAGAAAAACCTCCTACTAGACCTGGTAAAATAAGTCCCCACCATGAATCTACCAATCCCAGCTTTTCCACAATGATATACAAGGGTACCAATTTCCCTTCTTCAGGGAGAAACATCGTTGCAATAATGGCATAAAAGATAAAATTTCTTCCCGGAAAATTCATTCGGGCCAAAGGATAGGCTGTTAACGCCGTTAAAAAAATGTGGGCAGGAACCATGATGATGATTAATAGAAATGAATTTAACAGATAACGCGGAAAAGGAATAGCCGTCCACGCTTCAATAAAATGGTCAAAAACAGCGGGTTTTGGAATAAAACTTGGCGGAAAACTGAAAACATCCTGGCTGTTCGACTTGAATGCAGTAGATAAAAGCCATAAAAATGGTCCTATGAAGATGCAGGCTACCCCAATTAACAGCAAATACAAGAGAGCAAGTTTACTAACTTTCTTCCAATTTGTTTTTTGTCTATTCATCATTGTATGGATTGACCCCCTCTTGAAAGCTTGTAATTGATGATGGTCAGGACCATAAGGATCAGCCACAATACCATTCCCATAGCAGTAGCGTAGCCCATATCAAATTCAACAAACGCTTTTTGATAGATATAAAGCGGTAGAGACATTGTACTGTCCAGCGGGCCTCCACCTGTCATTACGTAGATGCTCGTAAACATTTGAACCGTTCCGAGTGTGGCCATAACAACTGTGACAGCAAAAACAGGCCGCAGCTGGGGCAAGTATACATGCCAAAGAATTCGGATTTTTGAAGCCCCGTCAATTTTTGCCGCTTCGATCAACTCCTTGGAAACCGTCTGCAAGCCAGCTAAATAAATCAGCATATAAAAGCCCGCCGCCTTCCAAGCTTCCAGCATAGAAACCGCCGGAAGTGCTGTATTTTTATTCAACAGCCAATTTATGTCTGCATGATCCCATCCTATTCCATGAAGGGCTGCATTAATTAAACCGGTTGGATGATATAAATATTTCCACACGATGGCTACAGCCACCATCGCTGTTACAACAGGGAGATAATAAATAACACGGAAGAGAGTGATTCCTTTAATCGAACGGTTTACAAGTATGGCCAAAAATAAAGGGAGGATGACCAGCATAGGGACGGTTATAACAAAGTATTTCATGGAGTTGCCCAGTGCAATCCAAAATTTTTCGTCCTCCATCATCATTTGGTAGTTTTTAAGCCCCGTCCATTCAGCAGGAGATAAAATATGATATTCGGTAAAAGAATAATAGAAAGCGTTCAGAGTCGGAACATATTCAAAAACGAGGAGGAGCACAATTGCCGGCAGCAGGAATACATAAGGAACATAGTTGAATTTTTTCTTTTTCTTTTGTTTAACGGAAGCTTTGACCGTTTGGTGGATATTTGTTTCTACTTGGTGGACGGCCATTTTACCACTCCTTTCAATCAAACAGTAGCAGCGGACGGGAAACCCTCCGCTGCTCTTTTTAAGTACTAAACGTTATTGGTTCTTTAGTGCTTGATTCCAATAGTCTACCGATTTATCCAGTGCTTCTTTTGCCGATTGTTCACCCATCAAGGCAGCACGGATTTGTTCAGTAAAATAGTCTCTTAACTTTTCCTCATCTTTGATCCCTAAAATATTAACCTTTAAATGCGGAGCTGTTTCCACCATAATTTTCCTTGCTTCATCATGAATGGTCTTCCCCTTTGATTCTTTAAAAAACGGGTCTTCCAATGTTTCAGTAGTCGATGGGAATATAGGAACAAGTTTGGCAAAATCCAATTGATTCTTTGCGTTAGTAACAAAAAGAGCAAACTTAGCGGCTTCTTTTGGATGCTCTGATTTCTTTGGTACGACAAAGGTTTGAATGGCTTTAACAGCTACGGTTCCATCTCCTCCGGTTACAGGTTTTGTCACTTTAATCTTCTTAATTTCATTAGGAGCATTTTTTTCCAGATTGAGTAAGGTGGCTGCTACGGACTGCCCAGCCTGTGCCTGCTGCTTATTTTCATAGGTTTGCTGAAGCTGACGGTCATCCTTCGTTACCGCCCCGGGAGCAATTGCTCCATTCTTGTAGCCGTCTACAAACATTTGTACAAATTTCACGTGTTCGTCTGAATTAAATACCGCTTTTGTATGATCATCATTAAGGATGGGAAGCCCTTGGCTCACAAAAACTTCAATACCTGGCAAGTCATTGGAACCAAATACTTTTGGGAGTTTCTTATGAATCATTTTTCCGTTTTCCAAGCTTTCTTCCCATGTTTTTGGTGGATTGTTGGGATCTAATCCTGCCATTTTATACACTTCTGTATTAATGGTGCCAATTGGAGGTCCGCCATAGTACCACGGAAGCCCTTGAAGTTCATCCTGGAATGTTAAGCTGTCAATCAATCCAGGAATATACGCATTCAATTCATCTTTGGAGATAAGTTTATTAAGCGGGGACAGAACATTGTACTGCTGAATCATGGAGATATCACTGCTGGCCAGATTGACCACATCCGGCACTTTCCTGCTTTGTAAGGATGTCAAAAACTTTTTGGATGCATCGGCACCCGGAACATCTACCCATTTAATCTTGATATTCGGATTGGCCTTCTCGTAATCATTGATCATACCCTGAATATAATCATTAAAATTCTTCTTTAAATTAATCGTCCAAAATTCAAGTTCCACCTTTTCTCCGTTTTTGCTGTCACTTGATGCTTTTTCCTCGTTTGAACAAGCTAACAAGGGAATAAATGCAAGTAGAAAGACCAAAAATAGAAACGCCAGTTTTTTCCTTTTCACGTAAGCCCCTCCCCAACCATCAAATTTGATTTAACCAGGTTTATGAAAGCATTTTTGTAAAGGTTTTCATAAACTTGACTTCATTATAATGACCACTTTATTTATAGACAAGTCTTTTAACTGTCTTTAAATATATGATTTTTCAACATTTACAAAGGATTGGCAGAAACAATCCGCTGATATTTAATTTCCTTCCCTACCCCTTTCTTTGAGTAACGGGAAAATGAATCATAAAATAGCTTTTCCTCCTCCATTTCATCCAGTGTGTCAATTCGTCCATCAATAAAAGACATAAGCCGATCCCGTACTGTCTCTATCCTTGCCAGCAGTCCGCCATAACGAATATCAAGGATTTCCCATCCAAATGGTTTGTTATTTGTAAACCATTGTCTTCGATGGATCATACGAAGCTCCTTAACGGCTTCTTCTAAAAGGTTCAATTCTTTTATAGCTATTTCCTTTAGTTCTTCCTTCCTGTTTCCATGGTAAAATTCACTTATTTTTAATCCTAATTCACTCTTAATGCTTAGTACCGTACACAGCTTCATCATGAACGAGTAAAGAGATTTCCAAGGAGAAGATGTCCCCAAATATCTTTGCAGTTCGTCTTTAATGTCTTGAAAATGCTGTGAAAATCCGAGGCCATCTATATTTTTATCGAACAATCCGAGTAAAATATCCTGCCACAGCAGGTACTTTGCGGGACTGTCGGGAATCAGGGCATGTATGTTAGCTTGAGGATGCACATCTAACTTTCCCATCGTTAAAAATGCCTCATAATTTCCACCCGTGCAGAATTCAAACCGCTTTTTCAGCTTGTGTTCGTCAACAATGCTGTTATACCCATGTTCCGCAAATAACTGCAAACCTAAAAGGGCAAAAAAGAAATTGCTTTCCGCGCCATTATCACCCCACAATGTCGCAAAAACCTCTCTCACGCCTTTTCTTTTGCATACAGCCAAGGCAGGATTGCTTGTATGAAACGTCTTTTCATAATGAATCGTAGGACCATGCCAGGTCCAGATTCCTCCTGCAAAAATCGGGAGACTTCCGAAAGCAGCATGTTTGTCAATATACTGCTCATAAAAGCCTTCTTCCTCATTGTAATAATCCCAATACACCATTTGTACTTGTTTAGAGACTTGTTTTGTCTCTTCTTCAGGGATTTCAATATTTAAATCATAATAGGCATCTGTTTCAGACCATACTCGAAAGTACATATCACTCCAAATCATGGGACGCAATTTATACTTTTTCAGGATATCTTCGACCAGCTTTAAATGTTGAGTCATTAAGGAATAACGGTTTTTTTTCCCTTGCTGGTCAAGGTAGTTTCCCCTGCCTAGTCCATGTGCTTCGTCCATTCCAATATGGATTCGCTTACTTCTAAAAGGAGATGAAGCTGATACAATCATTTTTTCTATGAACTCATATGTGTTTTGATTCCCGACCAGCAAGACGTCTTCCGTGTCTCTGATCGCTGAAGTGTGGGACCATTTTAAATACGTTGATAAATGGGCTAACGTCTGTATGCAGGGAATCACTTCGATTCCTAAAGAGTAGGCGTAATCATCGATTTCTTGAAGCTCCTCATTACTATATCGTCCGCGCATATAGCCAAAATACGGATCACCATCAATCGTATAAGTGTCTTCTGTATACAGCATCATGACATTTAAGCCCATAATGGCCATATAACGAAGAAAAGTTTTGGCCGTTTCGGTTTTCATGACAGCGTTTCGGGAACAGTCAAACATTGCCCCATTCATATCAAAATAGGGCTGTTCTGTTATGTGGAACGTTTCTTTTTCACGCGTTGCTTCCACAAATAATCCCAGCGCCCGGAAAAAATGTATTTTATCGTGGTAACCAATCAAACCTTGGCCATTTTCCAGCTGAACGTCTAGATGCGAGTTTGAAGATTTTACTACATGAATGGGAAGTCCATCTTCACATATCTCAATGCCAAGCAGTTGAGCAATTTTTTCAATTCCTTCTTGCAATGTCTCCAACTCACCCAGAAATGACACTTTCATTGTCATCCTCCTCCCATGACGGGAAGATGCGACTGAGCGACTTTTTTAACGGCCTTTGCCGCATCATAAATCCCTTCTTCATCTTCCAGCAGCACGGTTTGGGTGATCCACAAAACCTGCTGGTCACCCATTCGTTCAGCAACGGGACAAGTCTGTATCCTTCTTTCTCCTGTCCATTCCTCAATTGAATTCTGTATGGCGTCGTATTTCGTAAGAGACGTATATCCGCTTGCACAGGGAATTCCTTCTGCAGAAAGCCGTTTCATGAACTCAGCTTTATGAAAAGACCTGGCGAACTCTTCTTCCAGATAAAACATATAGAGGTGATAACCGTTACGGGTCACCCGTAAATCGTCTCTAAACAATTGTATCCCGTCAATGTCTTTGAGCAACTGATCCAAAAGAATCGCATTGCGATTGCGCCGTTCCACCTGTTCTTCAAGCCGCTGCATCTGTCCGAGCAATACTGCTGCCTGAAATTCAGTAAGACGCAGATTCCATCCTATCGTGTCGTGCTGGTACCAAGCACCGTCACGGCTCCTTCCTACGTTGCACAAAGACCATGCCTTGTCAGCTAGAGTACGGTCGTTTGAAACGATCATTCCTCCTTCACCAGCTGTTAAATTTTTGCTTGATTGAAAACTGAACGTGCCAATATCGCCAATGGCTCCTACTCCTTTTCCTTTCCATTGAGATCCTACCGCCTGGGCTGCATCCTCAATCAATGCAATCCCATGTTTCCTCGCGACAGCGCTTAACCGGTCCAAATCTGCTACCGTCCCTCCGATATGAACAGCAATAATGGCTTTTGTCCTTGGGGTGATGGCTTCCTCCACCTTCTCTGGGTCGAGAAGCATAGTATCTTCTTCTACATCCACGAACACAGGTATCGCTCCAAACATTAACGGGGCCGTTGCTGTAGCTATAAAAGTATAAGGGGGCATGATTACTTCATCGTATGGCTTTACTCCCGCTGCCTGCAAAGCAACGGTGATAGCAACGGTTCCATTTACAACACTAACGCCGTAACCAGCATCTTGAAAACTTGCAAACTTGTTCTCGAAAATAGGAAGTTTTGCTTCATAACCTGCTAGATTTGCTCCACCTGAACCTCCCCATTTTCCTGAGTCTATCACTTCGTACAGCAGCCGTTTTTCTTCCTCTTCACTAATGGGCCAGATGGGATAGGGTTTGTTCCTGACGGGAACGCCTCCATGTATGGCGAGCTTATCCATGTGATCCTCCTTTCTGTAACGTACCGGCAACTTTTTGTTTTAGGTAAAAACGCGCTACTTTCTGAATGGCCGCAATCATTGCTTCGATATCTGTCTTTGTATAAAACTCATTGACAGGAAGCCGTAAGGCGGTTTTCAGTATGTTTTCAGCTTCAGGGCACAATACCCCTTCATAGGCAGCACCAGTCACGTCAAAAGGAAAGGTACTGTTTTGATAAGCTGAACGCTTTTGGAATAATCCGCTTTTGTAGACCACTTCAGGAATATAGCCTGCTGATGCAGGAATTCCTTCTTCTTTCAAGGCAGCCGCAAATTCATCCCTAGTGCAATGAAATTTGGAAGGTTCAATACGGAACATATAGAACCAATAGGTGCAAACATTGCCAGCATCTACTTTATGTGGATGAATACCATCTAGCTCTTGAATTCCTGCTGTAATCTTGTTTCCATATGCTGTTCGGATGGAACAAATCCCAGAAAGCTTTTTCAGCTGTGCGATTCCAACGGCTCCTTGAAGTTCCGTCATTCTGTAGTTGGGAGCAAGGTAAGAAAGATCTCTATTTACAATGCCACCCAGTCTTAAATAATTCTTGTCAGCAAAAGCATGAGTCAATTTATAATCCTGCTCATCAGCAGAATTTACGGTTACCATACCGCCATCACCTGTGCTGATATGCTTAAAATCATTTGTGCTGAAACAGCCATAATCACCAATGGTACCTGCCAGCCTTCCTTTGTACGAAGCAAGATAGCTCTGTGCACAGTCTTCAATCACTTTTAACCGGTACTTTTTTGCAAGAGCCATGATCTCATTCATATCTGCAGGATTGCCTGCTAAATGAACGACTAAAATCGCTTTCGTCCTGGGTGTTATGCACGCTTCAATGGATTTTGGGTCCATATTATACGTGTGAGGATTAAGATCAGCAAAAACAGGGATGGCATTTTGATAAAGAATTCCAATTAAAGTCCCTTGATCGGTGATGGGGCTCGTAATGACTTCATCGCCTACAGTAATCCCAGCTGCACCCAGTGCTGTATGGATAGCTGCAGTACCAGATGAAACTGCCACACTGTAGGAAATCCCGTACATTTCATTAAACGTCTTGAGAAACGTTTTTACTTTTTCTCCTGTATGATAAAAGAGCGTATTTTGTTCAAGAGCCTCCAGTAATTCCTTAGCCTCTTCTATTCCAAACCGTTTGCCTGTTCCAAACGGAGTATCCTTGACTTTCCTGCCGCCATGAACAGCCAGTTTTTCACTCATGGAACTTCGTCTCCTTCCCAGGAAGCACCATTTCTTCAGTTCCTGCTTCCACTTTCTGCTTTTTGCAGTAAACTCCGAATCGTTCGATATAAGTACCACTGTTTTCTTTTTGTTTTACCGGAATGCAAATGACTGCACCTAAGCATCCGTCCGTATATTCCACTTCTCCTTCTGGCATTATTCCTTGAATCTTCATCCTGGTACGGCGCCTTACCCACTCGTTGATCTGGTCTCCGGTCCAAAAATGGTAACCCATCTCTTTTGCCTGACGCACCACTTGTTTCAGTGCCTCCTTCACCGTTGGTTCCCTGTGAAGATGGATCTGATGAAATAAAAAGTGGGCAACTCCTCGCACCTCCTTCGCCTTTGTTAAAAACGGCTTAATGATGGACGTATCTGCTAATCTTGATAAATCCACATCCTGTGTTAAAAATCCTATTTCTAATACATCATAGATACGGTTTTGTTTATCTGCCCATGCAATAGGAAAATAGGGGTGGCATGTGCCAAACAAAAAGCCAACATTCCCTTTTTTACTAGGTCCTCTCGTTTGATCCGACTGGATGCCGATACTTTCACACCATTCAAATAGTTCTCCCCAGTTTTGAAAAATCGTGTAATGGTTCTTATTGGAGATAATTGGCTCTACACTACTCACTATATGGAGCCAGTGTAACTGTCTTTCCATTTCCAAGTTACTCCAAGAACCACCGTCCTCTTTCCTGGCATTGTAGTGAAGTGCAATTTCATGGCCTTTCTGACGGATAACAGGATATATAGCAGGGCTGTATCCCGGCTCCATCATGCACCAGGTGCTATGAATATCACATTCTTCTAAAATAGCTAGAGTGGTATACGCAGATTCATCGTCATTTACATCACTATCATGAGAGACCATGGCTAACTGCTCTATGCCATCTGGCCAATAATCAAGAAAAGGCAGTGTCAATCCCTGATCAAGGACGGTTTTCATCAAATGAGAAATCATAGCTTCTTTCCATAAATCAGCATAAGGAACAGAAAAATATGGCTGGCCAGTAGAGGTTCGCAAACGATCCATCTCCCAATCCATTGCAAACCCATCGTCTGCCTTTAACAGCCCATCATCTAAATTAGCCGTGCCATCCGGAGCTGGCGGCCCATCTTTTGTTACAGGTTCTCTTCCCTGCTGCATCCCGACAATGGCTCCAATGATATCCACCGTCCAGCGATGAAGGATGCCTTTTCCTATGTCCCATTTCTCAAGCAAGGCGCCAGTACTTCGTCCTTCCCTAGAACCTGATTTGATTTCTCCGGACTTTTGGCAATGAAACAGAGAGGGTGATGCAGTCCAAGGAAATGCGTGAAAAAAACGTAAAAATTGCTGATTGTAAACGCCATAACCACCATCTATTAGGTACTCTTTCAAGCCCATGCGTCGGGCAAACTCCCCTAATGTGCCAAAGGAAATAACAGAGCCTCCCGAGTGGATGTAATCCCATAGATCCTCTGTCTCCTCAAGCTTTAGTGGCGGCAATGCCAGCACAACAATGTCAAAGTGATGTAGTTGTTTTGTTTCTTCTATTGGTGTGAATGGGATTCCCGCATACTGAAATAAAGAACTACAATAACATTCAAAAACGTTTTCGCCTCTTCCCCAATTATGGATGGCGCGTTCTTTATCCAGATACACACCTACCCTTGCCATCCTCAATGGCGGGCCATCCTTTCCCCGAGCTGAACAGTTTTACCAGTCTGCCGGCTTTCATTCGCCGCTTCGATAAAGCGGATTAATTCCATGGATTCTTCCATGCCAACCGGAGGTGCTCCGGTTAAAAACATTTTCATTACTTCTTCAAGCAAGCTCGCGTAATGCGGCTTTGTACCTTTTTGGCAATCCACAAATGCTGTACCTGAACCTCGGTGGACCAAAGCGCCAAATTGATTATTTCCTGTACGATTTCCTCTAACCGTTCCTATTCTTCCATCCGCCCACTTGCCAACGATGACATCGTGATCATGATTTACGGTGCAGCTTACCTGTTCGCACCCGGCTCCCATGACGGTAAACAGCATCTCTACCGAATGAATCCCATACCAAAAAAGGCCGGGCAACGGAGGTTCAATTTTCATGGGACCGTATGTATCTGCCCCGATGATCGAGCCTTTTTCCATGGCGGCTTGCTGAAGTTCTTCAGAAAATCTCAAGGATGAGCTGCTGCTGACTGGCACGTGGTACTGCTGTGCCAGCTCAAAAATCTGACGGGCATCAGCTGACGAACAGGCTAATGGTTTATCAATATAAATTGGTTTTCCATAAGGAACAATTCTTTTAAATTGTTCAAGGTGGACTCTTCCGTCTACCGAAGTTAATAAAATTGCATCTGTTTGTTCCGCTACTTCTTCTGGACTCCCGGTCATTTTCACATTGTAGTTTTCTTCCAGCTGCCGTGTAATCGATCCTACCCGCGAAATGCTTAGTTCAAAATCCGGCGAGCCCCCCGGATAAGCAGCCACAATCTTACCCCCCTTGATATAATGAGGATTTTTCTCATTATTTAAAAGATCGGTAAAAGCTGGACAGTGAGTGGTATCAAGACCAATCATTCCAATTTTCAGCATTTTGATGATGTAGACCTCCTCCTGAAATTTTCTGAATAATCAATCTCATTATAAGGGCAAAGTTTATTTAAAGACAAGTCTATAAAAAGTCTTTTTTTCTTAATTTCCTTCAGCTATAATAAATTCAACATGTCTGATTTTTGGAGGTAAGTAAATCGTATGGCGTCTCATTCTCCGGAGGAAACGGAAAACGGTGTTGCTATTGGTGTGATCGGCCCTTCAGCTTTAATTGAAAAAGCCCGTGAAGCGCTGCACTCTTTTCCATCTTTCATACCACTTTTGCGCAGTTATGAAGAAGAAAGTGAAGTGATGGATCTTACAAAAGACTTACTAGCGAACGTAGAGGTATTGCTTTTCCTCGAATATCACTTGTTCAGGAAGGTAAAAGAACAGCTTCATTTTCATATTCCCGTCCATTACGTACCCCTTATGGGAACAGGTTTGTATCGTTCTTTGTTTCGAAGTAAAAGCCTTTATGGTTTAAGGATGCTGACCATCGATTCGGTTCCTAACCAGTATGTGAATCAAATTTTAACTGAGCTTAACGAAAAGAACACAGTCCTGCATATTTTTGAAGGAAGTCCGTTGGCTACGACGGAAGAAATGGTGAATTTTCATTTATCACATTTTGACAACAGGCCAGGCTCTTCCGTGTTGACAGGTATTGAAGCTGTTTCCGAAAAACTTACCGCTCTCGGAATACCAAATGAATGGGTCACCCCTACCCATCAGGATTTAATCGTATCGTTGGAGCGGGCGTTATTAGCCACCCGTACAAGGAGAAACAAAGAATCTCAAATTGTCGTTGGTTTAGTAAACATTGATCAGTTTCGCAAGATGGTGGACAGCTATCCATCAGAACATGAGGTTCAAAAGCTGAAACTTGATTTACACCGGCTGCTGCTCGATTACGTGAAACTTCTCGACGGCCACTTAACAAGCCTCGGCGGAGGAGAATATTTATTTTTCACTACAAGAGGCATCTTTGAAAGAGAAACAAGAGGTTATAAATATTTGCCTGTCCTGGATGAGGCTGATAAACTGTTGGGCATTTCCTTAAGTGTTGGAATCGGCTTTGGCCGAACAGCCACCGATGCGGGAAACCATGCGAGAGTGGCACTCCGACAGTGCAAGGAATTTGGCGGAAAAGCCTGCTATATCGTCAGGGAGGATCTCAGTGTGATCGGGCCAGTAGAAATTACCCATCCGATGATCTATGACCTTTCCATAACGGATGACAAACTTCTTGAGGAAGCAGAAAAGGCTGGAATGTCGGCTGCTTATATGAGCAAATTGATGGCACAAGTCGCCCGGTACAAAAAAGCTAACTACACTGCTCAGGAACTCGCTTCCATCCTCGGTATTACCATCCGAAGTTCCCACCGAATCCTTGGACAATGGATAGATGCAGGTTTGGTAGACGTGGTGGGAGAAGAAAAAATTTCATCAAAAGGCCGTCCCCGCCAAATTTACCGGCTGTCTTTTGTTGCCGACCATTTAAAAAAAATAAGAGAAGCAGTGGAATAGACTCTATTCCACTGTATAGTTTTGAAGCTTTTCACTACTAACCTTACAGCCTATCCCGTACCGATCACCAAGGTATACGGTTCCTTCTTCCCGTACAGGCCCCTCCGAAACAGGATCATCTGCAAGAAAAAAAGGTCCATTTAAATCTACTGGTGCTGATATTTGCAAGTAATTAAAAAGATGGGCACTCGCTGCCAGACCAAGTGTAGATTCGGTCAAGCCCCCTCCGAGTAAAGCCAGCCCCGCTTCCTTTGCAATTTCCCCGCAAATTTTTGCACGGTACAAACCAGCCATTTTAGTCAGCTTAATGACAGCCGTATCACATGCTTCCATCCGAATCGCCTGTAGTAGATCACCTGAACTCCAAATGCTTTCATCAAGTGCAATAGGAATGTGCACTTTCCTTCGAATTTCCGCGTGTCCTAAGAGATTATTTGCACTAAGCGGCTGTTCGAATACATCCACTCCTAATTTCTCAAGTTTCCTTGCAACATAGATGGCTTGTGCCACAGTATAGCCCTGGTTCGCATCAACCCGGAAAAATAGGCCGGGAGCAGCTTCCCTTACCGCTTCTGCCAAATGGATATCGTGATCAGGATCAAATCCGATCTTAACATCCAGCCCCTTGTACCCTTTTCTGTTAGCTTCTGTGGCTTTTTGAACCGCTTCATTCACGTCTCTTGTACTAATAAGATAAGACAGGCTGATCGTTGAATTCGTTGAACCCATCCATAATTCTCCAATGGTTTTTTTATTCCTTTGTCCGATTAAATCATGCAGCGCTGTATCGATCGCAGCTTTGGCAATCGGTTGGCCAACAGTCAATCCACTCTTAATTTCCTGGTTCATCACTTGGTGCACATAAGAAATGTCGTCAATCCTTTTCCCTATGAGAGCCGGAATGAAATAGTTGTTGATGGTGGTGGTAACTGATTCGATTGTTTCATAGCTCCATCGATGACTGGGCCGTGCCTCCCCCCACCCGCTTATTCCATCCTTATCCGTTATTTTTACATAAACATGTGGAGCACCTGCTTGCTTATTACCTACTGAACCACCTGAAATCCTAAAGTCCTGAAGCATGGGTAATGTTAAAGGAAAAACTTCTATTTTAGAAATAAACATCTTAAAGCTCCTTTCTTGAAGCATGACTAACTTCCTAATTTTTTCCTAAACTATTAATAGACATTTTATAGACGTGTCTTTTTTTGATAACGTTAAGCTACAGAGAAAGCTACAAAGAAAATTGCCTGAAAAAGGAGGATTACTATGAAAAGAAAAATGAGTGTGATCGTACTCTTGTCTTCCATCTTGATGTACAGCCTGCTGACAGGTTGGGCTCCTCTTCCAAGAGCGGCGGCTCAGACCGACGGACAACCCGGTGAGATTTTAGCTGATTATGCTGGTGTTGTCAGGGAAACATCCCCTCGCTCTGATGGGATTTACCACATTGATACCCCGAGATCCATTCAAAAACTGAAAGAACTTCATATCAATACGTACTACTACCTCGTTTGGCATGAGAAAACGGATTGGGACGATTTAAAGAATGAGTTTTTGCCTGCAGCCCGTGATGCCAATATCAATATTGTTGTCTATCTCGTACCTCCCTCTGAATCTACCGGCGTTCGAAAATCTTATCCTTACACCACCGATTACATTGCATGGTCAAAAGCTATTGCCCAACTCTCCCTTGACTTCCCTAATCTTATTGGATGGGCCATTGATGATTTCAACCACAACCTGTCTACTTACACACCTCAATATATGGCACAAATGAAACAAACTTCTGAGGCCATTAACCCAAAACTCATGTTTACTCCGCAAATGTATACCGACTCCTTGAACGAAAGCTTTTTACAAACAAGAGGTGCTTATATTGATGGCGTCATATTGGCTTTCAGAGATGGAATCTATCGAAATACGCAAGTCTATGAATCTGCTCAACAGCAAATTGATACCGCTTACAACCTATTAAGTTCCTATGACCTTCCGCTTTATTGGATGCTGTATGCTTCACAGCTTTCCCTTACCCCGGCAAACCCTTCAGCAAACTACGTAAGAGAAGTCGTGCAAATTGCCTTGGATAACATGAAAACAGGCAAAATTAAAGGGGTCACTACGTATGTTCTTAAAAAGAACTTTGAACCTGAACCAATAGACGACAAGGCCTTTAATGATACTGGGTATCTTAACATTTTTGTTGGAGCAGGTGCACCTACCACAGCCGGAGATTATGAGGAAGCTTCACAGAACATCCGTGTGGACCGAAAATCTGATCAATACTCGTTAACATTCCAGACAATGGATCATGGCCCCAATGCGATGGGTTACCATAAAAAACAATTGCTGATCGATAGCCAGGTGGTGTGGGAACAGGACACAGCCGAAATTCTGACGGATTTGCAGTGGAATACCATTCACGTTGATCTTACTCCGTATTTAAGCGGAAAGAAGAATGCCCGTCTCTCCTTTCGTTTTTATGAAGCCCGCCCTGTCAACAATTTCTGGACTTATGCTGGTTTTGATGGTCTGCAGCCAGAAGGATTTTCTGTAGAGAATGGTGATTTTGCAGATAATAGCTCCTGGGCATTTTCCTCTATCTCTGCCGCCATTATTGGTGAGATTATGCATTACGACGAAAATCGAGCCGGAAGAGCCTATGAACAAACAAAAAGATCCTATTTAACCTATGAGTTGTATCACTCTATTTATACTGCAGATCTTAAGCCAGAAACAAAGACCGATTTAGCAGAAAAAGCTGAGATGGTAATGGATGAATACTTTTCCGAAAATAATCAAAAAGCGATCATTAAGCTTCGTCAGCTGAAAAACAAAATACGGATTAAAAGCGGACGGGAGATTTCCCTGGAAATGGCAGAGAAATGGGAATCAATATGTGACGAACTGCTAACCTACTATGAAAGCGAGATGTGAAGAATGTCCCTCTGGAATTTTCCAGAGGGTTTATTTCTTATAAATGCTTATTGACGAACTCAAGGGTTTTATCAATATGTTCTTGGCTTCCTGGAGCATTGTGTGTCGAGAAAGGATAAACCTCTATTGATTTTTCGGAAGTTATGTGATTATACACGCCAAAAATCGTTTTTGGAGGGCACACCGCATCCTTTAACGCGACAGATAATCTGACTTTGCTTTTAATATTTGAAGCGAAATTAAGATTGTCAAAATAAGTTAGGTTTTCAAAAACCTTTTCCGTGTATTGGGGATACCTTGCTAAAAAATTCTCGATAAATACGAGAGAGCCTTCTGTTTTTAATTGAATCGCCAGCTCCAAATCACACATATTCGGAACGTCTGCCACTACCAATTGCGGCCGAGGATCCAGAGCAGCCACAGCTAAAGCAATCCCCCCTCCCAAACTTGACCCTATTAAACAGATTTTTTGTGGATTTACCTCTGGACGCGTTAAACAATAATCAATGGCCCGTTTAGAGTCCAGATAGACTTTATAATAGTAGTATTCTTTCTTGTTCATAAGCCCCTGTGTTGCCCAGCTGCCTAGTGTTCCCGAACTATAACAGGAATCATCCCCCGTCTCTCCCATTCCCCTGCAATCCACTGCCAATACAGCATAGTCCTGAATCAGCCACTGCATATACTGGGAAATGGATCCTTTGCTGCTGTTGTATCCGTGAAAAAAGATAAGGCATTTAAGATTCCGTTCCAGTCTTTTTGGTTTTAGAAAAATCCCCTTTATCAGAGATCCGTATGCTCCGCGATAAGCAACCTTTTCACATTGGATTTGTTTAATGGGATATTCCATCATTTCTGCCTGTTCATTTAACTCAATACATTCCAGCTCTTTCAGTGCCTGTGACCAAAATGAATGAAAATCATGTCTTGCCGATAGAAGTGGTTTGTAGGCACTGTATTCTTCAATTGCTTCACGAACTTGCCTCATATCATCATTCCCTTCTTCGGTAGATGGAACAAAATTAATAGATTTTAGCTATTCAGAAGAATAGAAACCGCTGCTCCCTTCGCTGGAGAATAGAACTCTTTTGAAAAAACAATCTTCGTCTGAGCAAAAGCGTCGGAAAGAGTACGTTGCTTTGCGGAAGAAATCGTCTTCTCCTGAAATTCATAAATTTGGTTATAAGGTGCTTCTATAACGATTTCTTGAGGATTTAGCAAATGAATCACCTGCACCAGAGCACGGCCCAAATAATTTCCGTATTCTTCTATCTCTTGGTGTACCCTGTGGTCTTGCTTAGCTAACTTTGTAAGATCCATGTCATTTTTATCTGAAGGAGTATAAGAGAGGCTTTGAAGAAATTCCCGAAAAGCTTCCATACTGATTATTTTTTCAAGACAACCCTTCTGGCCGCACTTGCATATTGGACCATGTGAAGCCACAGATAGATGGCCAATTTCACCGGCTGTCCAGCTGTTGCCATTCATTACTTGATTGTCTGCCACATAGGCTCCTCCGATCCCCTCGCCAATCCTTATATAAAAGAAACTAGATCGCAATTTTGGTTTGACCGTTTCTTTACCTCTTTCCGCTGCAATTTTCACATTGTTAAAAACCTCGACAGGCACATTAACCTCGGTGCTAAGAATTTTTTTTAAATCCACATCCTTCCAATTCAAATTTGCCGATTGGTATACATACCCTCTTGTCGGGTCAACAATGCCAGGTATGGCAATCCCAATCCCTTTTGCCTTATGAAATCTGCTTGCTAAGTTTTTTGAGAGGTTGATCACTTCATCCAAGACGGATTGGCTTTTTATGGATACTGACCCCTCCTCTAGTTCATTTAATTGAAAATCCAATACGATATATGAGATGTTGTCTTGCTGAACCATTAACCCAATGGTTTGAAACGCATCTGGCCTTAAGCGCAGCAAAACTTTTGGTCTTCCTGCTCCAATCGGTTCTTTTATTCCCGACTCAGCAATCATGTTTTGTTTCAGCAATTGTTCAACGATAAGAGACACTGTATTTTTGCTTACCTTTAACGCTTGGGCGATCTCCTTTCTTGAACATGGTTCATGTGTCCGAATATAGTCCAAAATATTTTTTTGATTGATTTCCCGTAACAGAGCAGTACCTTTTACCGGCATTCTATATTCTCCTGTCCTTTTCCGTACTTCTTTATAGCTTTTTAATCTTTCCTTTAAACCGATCGATAAATTGGGCATTCCATTCATCCCCTCCTGAGGCGTTTCCACTCATCCAAATGGGCGGCTGAATGCCTTCAGCCACAAGCAAAGCGATCGCTTCAGCTGTCATGGCATTCAACAGATAGGCATTCGCAAATGTAGAAATAGCGGCTACTTTTTGCTCCAATCCGCTGATTTGCAATATCGCATCGCCTACTCCAACCTTGCTGTCCAAAACGACATCCACCAATTCATGCAAGTTTTGCTTGGAAGGGTGACGGGCAGGGTGGTCAGCAGGAGTACTTGATGCATGCTCCACAGAGGTTACACCAATTGTTTTTACACCTCGCCGTTTGGCTTCCAAGGCCGCATCGATGGTCGCTGCATTAATGCCATAAGCATTAACAATGATCAGAAGATCGTCTTTCACAAGTCCATAGTCTTCGATCACAATTTTCCCATAACCCGGTGTCCGCTCGATCGCCATCGAACGAAGAGCTCCTCCACTTAGAAGCGTTCCTTCATCCAGCATAGCACTGATGTGCATAAGACCACCGGCACGAAAAAACAGCTCCTGTGAACCTAAATTGGAGTGGCCGCCAGGACCATAAGCGAAAACAAGTTTATCCTGCTTCACTTGTTGTGCCACCAACTTCGCAGCCTCTGTAATAGCATGCTGCTCTTCTTTGTGTATTTTTTCCAAGTGACGGATAATCCCCTGCAAATATTCAGTCATTAACGGTGTTTTCATGAAAATAAGCCTCCCTATTCATATATACAGAAACTCCATTTTTGTACGTTTCGGTTATGGTTAATTCATTCTTTTCTGATTGGTGAAGCAATAGAAAATCTGCTGGTGCACCTTCACAGATGCCTTTCTGTTGCGGCAAATTCATCACCGTGGAAGGATGGATTGAGGCCAGGTCCACAGCAAGAGATAAGCTGCACAGTCCCCGCCTGATCAAATGGTTAATCCCCCATGACTGCGTTTGAGCTGACCCTGCCAAAAGATCGGCATTATCATTCATATATAGCCTTCCGCTCTTATCCAGTACAACATCACCGCCAATATGAAGATGATAAGAACCTTCAGGCATTCCGGCTAATGAGACACAATCACTGACCAGAATGGCCAGCTTCCCTTTCATCCTCAGGATGACCTTTATGACTGAATCGGGGAGATGAAATCCATCAGCAATCATGCAGGCGGCAAGCTCATCGCTTGCCAGCTGTTCCCAAAGGTAGTTAGGATGCCTCTTTAACATGACATGAGCACCATTTCCTAAATGGGTAGACATCTTCGCTCCCGCCTCAATCGCGTTTTGGATGTTTTCAGGGGTGGCAGATGTATGGCCTATGGAAACGAGAACACCATGATTTGTACATTTTTTTATAAACGATGCGGACCCAGGCCATTCGGGTGATACGGTGAGGATGGAAATCCGTCCCCCAGAAGCTTCTTGCCACATCTGAAATTCAGTCCAGTCAGGAGCTTTAACGAATTGTTCAGCATGAGCTCCCCGAGGTCCATCCTGGGGAGATAAGTAAGGCCCCTCTAAATGAATGCCCGGAATGGCTTGATTGACCGTTTTGTTTGTTCCTGCTGCTTTTTGGAATACGGACAACGAGTTTATTATGTTTTCCGGGTGATTGGTGATGATCGTAGGATAAAATGTAGTTACTCCCTGGCTCCATAAATGTCGAACGGTAGATTCGATAGAAGCAGGTGTGAGCGTTGCGTCATTATAATCAATTCCTCTATACCCATTGACTTGTAGATCAACAAAACCCGGTGCTATGATCGGTAGTTCTTTTCGCTGTTCATCCTCTTCAATAGAAAGAAACACTCCATCTTCAAAACTCACTTTTACTGCTTTGCCAGTTTTATAGTGAATCGCAGAAACTTGTTTCACTTAACAGCCACCGCCAAATGAATCTTGATCTAGATATAATGTACAATTTTTGTGTTTTCGAAGAACGGAAGCAGGACAATCTTGTGTAATTGTTCCATGAAGCACCGATTGTACAGCATGTGCTTTTGTCTTGCCTGGCACCACACAGTACAGGAATTCAGCTGAAACCAATGCAGGTATCGTTAATGTAAGCGCCTCTTTTGGCACCTCATCGAGAGAAGAGAAACAGGCATCATTCACTTGCTGTCGCCGGGATGCCTCGTCTAATGTCACCACTTTCATTGTTTTTGGATCATGAAAATCTGCAACTGGAGGATCGTTGAAGGCAATATGGCCGTTCTCACCGATACCCAAACAAACAATATCAACAGGTTTTTCTTTGATTAGTTTTGTGTAACGATCACATTCTTCTTCTGCTCCATTCGTCGTTTGAATAAGATGGACTTCTCTTGGATGAACTCGATCATATAACTTATCTTTTAAAAAGGAACCAAAGCTTTTAGAAGATCCGGATGGCAAGTCCATATATTCATCCATATGGAAAACTGTAATCCGGCTCCAGTCAATGCTGTTATCTGCTGCAAGATTATCCAGCAATTCGTTTTGAGAAGGAGCCGATGCAAAAACCATCCGTAGATTTTCCTGAATCGAGAGAAGTTCCTTAATCTTGCTGCTAACATCACTTGCTGCTTGCTGTCCCATCTCTTTTCTCGTTTCAAATACCTTTACATTTAAACGATCTGATCTACTCGTTAATGGATAAACCGTCATATTCCTCCCTCTCTTTCTTCTGGATAAGGTTATCAATTGCTTCTAATATTCTGTTTTCAACCGTTCGTGAAAACGGGGATGGAAGCGCAAAATAATAAATAGAGTCCTTGGCTTCATAGCCTCCTTCACTCAGTTGGGCTGCTGTTGAAACATAACCAATCATTCCATTGCTGTACGGAAGGGGTATGATTCGTCCTCCATACTTTTCTTTCAACTTCAGACCATATTCTGTAACCATTTCGGCGTTCATGGATAGAAAGGACAGATCTTCACAAAACGTCATCAAACGGAGCTTTAAAGGTACCCCCGCCTCAAAGTCCGAAACACGCTCTTTCATAATGGTGCACCATTCCATCATCAAAAGGTCTTTAGGATAAGCTGCTGGTTCATAATGCTCGTCAGAAAGTAATTGCTCAAAGTCCAAGGACAAAACGGTGGTTGAAGTATGTACTTTTGCAGATATTACGTCCTTCCAATGCCTTTCATTAAAGCAATCCAATACTGAGCTTGCTAATCGTGAACCAAGTCGTTTTACATCCTCTTCTTCTCCCCTGTAAAAGGCATCACCTTTAATAAGGGCCGGCCGGATGTCACCGCAGCACCCCTGTAAATAACCAGCTATACATCCATTGCCTATTTTCATTTCTACAATCTCAAGCGCAGTTCCAGGAAATTCGGAAGATACATGGTTATTTCCGGTTGTAGTCGGATGGCATGCATAATGAATCAACAAAGCTTTCGTCTTTTGGCAGTGGGTTTCAAAGCGAACGAGTATGACTTCATTGTCCACTAAACCATCAGGATTAGGGGCCATGATGATCTCACCGTTTACTGCCTTTCTGCGGTTAATCCCTATATCAGAGGAAGTAGCTCCTTTTTTTACCGTCACTTCTTCCGCATTTTGTTTTGCAGACTCAATCGCAAGAAGAAGTTGTTTCTCCAAAAAATCAATATAGGAGTTACTGTAAATCCCCAGATAGGAAGTAAACAATCTGCTTGTTTGCGGACCGGAATGATTGTGTGTCGCGTGAAAAATAATGGACTCTGCGGGGATAGAAAATTGTTCAGCGATTTTCTTTTCAAGTTTAGAAACTAGATCTGACCCCCACCAAATTAAATCAGCAATAATTAACAACGAAGGGTTCTTATTTGTTTCTTCAAAGAAACAAAAAACACGGACATACAGCTTCGATTTAATTCCTGTGAAAGGGTCTTTACGATGTGCAAAACCAGCCAAATGAACTGGCTGAAAAGGAGTAATATCCTGTTTGGACGTTCCTAACCATATACTCATTTATTTTCCGCCCTTTTTGTTCATAATTAATCATAGTCTATGACTAAATATTCATCTAAAAAATACCACCTTAATCAATGAAAGTCAATTAATATTTTGAAAATTTTAATTATAAGTTGCTTGTAGTCTTTAAGTATATGACACTTTAATTTGCGATAATAAATTTCAAAACAAATTTTTCTCTAAACCTTCATCTTGAAGAATAACCGGTAACTGGGAATATAGATATATATTACTCCTTTAAATAGGGGTTAGGAATGATACAATGTGCACACGGAGGTGTGGGATATGTTATTTCAAAAAAAGGAAGAAATAAAGAAAGACTCTACAAGTCTCAATTTAGAACTAACGAAATTAGAACTTATTAATATTCTTAGCGTTTTAAAAAATCGTTGGGTGAACATTGTTGAGTTTAACAAGCAGCACTTTCTAATTTTCGACATTAAAAGGTCTGCTCATGTAAAAGGAACAGAACTATCAGACATAAAATATGACTTCTGTTTAAAGGTGCCCCTACATCATGAATTTGACCTAAACGGATTAAATGTATTAAAACCAGAATTCCAAGATGGAAAGGGTCAAAAGAAAACGGCCAAAATTGATTTTGAAAATGCGATTTTGGTAGTGGTAGAGTCAACGGCACCATTGTTCTCTATCCATAAAAAGATAGTAGGTGTTCCAAAAGAGGATGAAGACTTCGAGGGCGTGTTTGATACTATAAAATTTAATGCTGGAACCGTGGAATATCTAAAAGAACGATACACAGATAGATACGATAGGCCCCAGTTTGAAAAGTTCATCAATGAAGTCAAAGTAAATGAAGTAGTTAAAAGACAACATAAATGGATACAAAGTTACCGGAAGAAAGTCGATAAATACTTCATTGTATAATACCCACTTTTGCAATTCTTTATATATTGATAACCAATATAAAAAGTTATCCCTTTGTCAAGGTCAACAGAAGGCGTTCTTACGAACCCTTCTGTTTTTCGTTTTCAAGCTTTTTTTCTTTCATTCAAATAACATTCTCCATTTACATTAATGAGCCCAATTATCCTGCCCGTAAACTTAATAATTGTGCTATGACAGATTTCGAATGTGTTTTTTGTGGTAAACCTCACTTATGAAGGTAGAATTTGTCCTAATTGCAAGCATAACAATTCCTTAAACCAGTATCAAGAAAGTGAAGTCCGTTATTTAAGATATGTAGACGAAGTTCTTGATTTTATTGTTTCTAATGTTCATTTTGAATACGATACACGCCAAAATATTAAACATCTTAACAAATATGAAACTACACTTCATTCAGCTACACAAAGGACGGTGCTCCCATCAATTTGTTCATTTAGTATTCTTAATTTATTTAACGACATTCCGAAGTTCCCCGCCTTTCCCTAAGTATTGTAAAGTTGAAATGACCAGGATATATTAAACCCTGCGTTCTGTTCATATCCCTTCTTCGCTAAATGGTGCGCTTCTTAAGTAAGAAAGCGTCTTCTTTACAAATAAAAAGGGTCCTTTTGAATAGGTCCAGTTTATGGAGTAACGAAAAAAGCCCAAGTTCTCAATCTTAATGTTGAAATTGGGCTTTTTAATATTAGAATTTCAATAAAAATCAAACATTATATGAGTTACGAGTTTTTTATTGTTATTGGTACATGATACATCTGTCTTAAGAAGCAAAGCAGTTGGTTTAATTACTGATTCCAATCTTCCATAGTTCAGTTGGAGTTCCGTTTTGGGAAGTATTGGTGATGCTAAAGTCATTATCATTCATCACAGCTAAGGAATGGTCGTTGGTCATGGTTAAACCTTCAAGTTTTTCAAACGGATAGCCTAGTTTTAGCATATCAACCACTAAACTTTGTTTTGGAAAAGCGATACCGGCTTTCTCCATTTCATCCACCGTCATTTGTTCTAAGCTTTTTGTTGTTCCGGTCGGGCTATTATATTTACCTTGTATATTTGTAGCTTCCGAAAGATCGATTTGATAAATTTTTTTTACTTGAGATTCACTTCCTCCAAAGCTGTCCCTTTTATCGACAAGGAGAGTATGGTCATCCTTCGCATATAGATCAGAAACATAAATGTTCGATTGTTTCAAATCATTATATTGTTTTTCGTCATCTGTTAAATAAACATATTCTCCAGCCACTTTTAATGTTTCCAGGTTGATTTTAAGAATCCTGAGTGCCCGCGAACGGTTACTGGTATCTTCATCAGGATTTCCAAGCGGTCTTTGCGTAAGAGCGAACATCCATTTTCCATCAGGGGAAATGGTAACTCCCTCAAACCCTTTATTAGAAATTCGTTTAGAAAATACAGCAGGTAAACTATCCTTTACTGGAATGTTCGGAGCATTTTCATATTGCTCGGACATGCCTGATGGAAGAAGTCGCTGTAAAATCGTACCGTCCCGCTTTACTTGTACAAGACTCGGACGATATTCGTCGCTGAGCCAAAATGTATCATCTTTCGGACTGTATGCGAGTCCTTCTGTGTCCAGGCCATAAGGGTCATAAGGCAATTGTTTTTCTCCTTTTTCATCATAGGGCGTTTCATCAAGTCCCGGCAGATTGGATACACCGGAAATGTAGTTATTACCGGTAATCTCGTCTGTGCCTTTTGGCAATTTTAGCTTGATCGTTTTAAGGATTTCCACTTCACCGTTGGATACTTTGATTTTATAAATCCTGGGTGTATACGTCGGCACGGGGAAGGTGCGTCTTTTTTCACCATTTACGACCACTTCACCATTTGGCCCCCGGTCAGCTGTCGTATAAAAAATAGTATCGGGATCCCCTGGAAGATGAGTGAGTGAAGAACCCATGCCTGCTTTTATCCCATTTCCTACATCAGGAGGATTTTTTACTAAAAACCGTTCTTTGACAACGGGATTTGAATTGCTTACCTGAGTGGAAGAAGTCGCTGCCTCGGTCACTGCATCGTGAGTATATGCGAATGCGGCTGAAAGAAAGCTAAAAGTCAAAATACCTGTTAAAACTATTTTTTTGTTCATGTCGTCTATGATCCCCCCGTAATTGTAAAAAAGTTTAATCACACAACGGAAGTATATCATTCAAATATGAAGAAATTAAAAAAGGAACGTAAAATAAATATGAAGAAGAGTTTGCGCCAAATAAACAGAAGAAAAGAAGCTGCTGTACGAAATATTTCAATCAGAGATTATTCAAATTCTATTCATCATATTGGAAGTACATCGATTCCAGGTCTAGTAGCAAAACCCATAATCGATATCTTAACCGGAGTTCAAGATATCGATGGGGTTGATCAATATAATTAAGCAATGATATCCATTGAACGACAACTTTGTAAATCCGCTTCAAGAAACATAAAAAAGGCAACCCCCAATAGAACTGGCCAATTGGGACACAAATATAGTGATAATCTCCTTTTAGCCTTTTTTATTTAAGTAGAACTCTCCTTTTTGCAAAATAAAAAAGACCGGCGTATGCCAGTCTTATTTTTGTTTTTCTTTTTCTTTTTCTTCCAACTTTTGAACAAGATCCTCAATAAAGTCATGAAACTTTTCAACCGTAACCCAATTTTGCCTTGCATCATATGTAGATGGTTTTTCCCATCTACCAAACCAAATACTTGAGTTTTTTCGAAAGAAGCTGCTATTTCATTCGATAGACTACCAAAGGCTATCACCACTTCATTTGACTGATCGTCCTTATTTTCTGTAACCAATTTATTAGTGATCACCTACTAGTTTAATAATATATTAATTTGATGATGACTTTCCCATTTTTGTCGATGAACCCTGCTTTTCCGTTCTTTTTTACATAGAGCAGGCCTTCATGGAAGTCACCTAATTCGTCGTATTGAGGAGAAATCACGACCTTTCCAGTTTTATCGATGAATCCATATTTCCCTTTGTAGTCGATATAGAAATAATCATATTGATTGGAAAAGGAGTTAATTTCACTATATTTGGGTTCGACTAGCATTTTCCCTGTTTCGGTTACGATTCCGTATTTTGAACCCATCCTCACTCTTATTAACCCTTTACCTTCCATTGGATCAATCCGGTCATATTTAGGTGTGATGATCACTTTTCCTTTGCTGTTTATAGCACCTTCTTTGTTTTTTTGCTTAAAAATCAAATAATCACGATTTATTAAGCCTTCGCCATAGGTTGCCATCCTTAAATAGTCATAGGTTGGCTCAACTATCACTTTGCCTGTTTCGTTAATAAAACCGTATTTATTATTCTGCCGGATAATAGCTAACCCAATCTGGTTAAAGTAACTAATTGAATCATAGCTGAAATCGAGAACGACTTCGCCTTTTCGATTAATGACCCCATACTTGCCGTCCTTTGAGGCCACCGCTGCATCTTTGCGAAATACATAAAGTGCGGTTTCATCACCGTCTTCTGCTTTCTCAAACTGTGGTTTAATCACCATCGATCCAGTTGTATCGATGAATCCAATCTTTCCATCAATAACAACGGAAGCCAGGCCTTCTGAGAAATGACTCGTTTCGTCAGAAATTGGCTCAACAATTACTTTTCCTTTTGAACTAACGAAACCGTACTTTCCACCCAATTTTGTTTGAGCAAATCCCTTGTTAAATGGCCAAATCTGATCATATTTAGGTTCAACCATGATTTTCCCACTTAAGCTCATCAGTCCATATTTTCCTGCGTTTCGAATCTTTGCCAAGCCATTTTGAATTGAACCGATGCTATCAAAAGTTGGGGCAACGATGACGTTTCCTTGCTTATCGATAAGGCCGAACTTTTTGTTAAGAATGGCAGTGAATACACCATTTGTGTTCATTGTAATTTCATCATATGTGGGGACTAAAACGATTTTTCCGCTTGTGTTTATAAGTCCGTATTCTCCCTTACTCTTGTAAAATGCAACTCCGTTGTGAAAATCATCGATTTTTTCATACTTGGGTGACACGATTGTTTTTCCACTTGTATTGATAAGCCCGTACTTTCCCTTACTCTTGTAAAAAGCGACTCCGTTGTGAAAATCACCGATTTTTTCATACTTGGGTGAAACAATTGTTTTTCCGCATGTATTGATGAGTCCGTATTTGTTGTCCTTTTCTACTAGAATTGGGCTCTTATAACCATCCGCTGCATACTGGTATTTAGGTGACACAATTACTATGCCCTTTTGGTTGATGAACCCATATTTATTATTCTGTTTGACTCTCAATAAGTTAGTTCGCTTTGATTGGGTAATCTCTTCATACAGCGGCTTAATGACAACTCTTCCTTTTTTGTCCATCATTCCATATTTCCCATTTTGCACGAATGAAACGAGCCCATTTGTAAATTGAGTACCTAGAACTTTTTTACTTGTTGCTGCATGTGTTGTGGACTGAGTTGTACCTAGTAACAAGCTCATTAATAAAAACACGAATACCCAAATCTTCAAATGATTCTTCATAAAATCTCCCTCCTTGTTCTTGAATGATGACATTTTTTCACAATCTGAATTATCGCTTGAACTTCTTTACTTTTTCATTATTTCCTACACCATTCCTCCTTTATAATTTAGACGAAATGTATATTAGGAAGTTACAAACTTATGTCTTAGGGGATCCATATTTTCATCTTGTCGGTCAGCAGGTCCACTGGCTGCAATGATTGATGTATCCGAAATAAATAAATAAAAAAGACCGTTCAGTTTCATACTGAACGGTCTTCTACAAGCTTCACTCTAAACTATTAATCATTGTCTGCCGGCGATGGAGCCTTGCTTTCCGGCTGTTGGGCCACAGCATTTGGAGTAAGCGGTTTTTTGTCACCAGGATACGGTGTATCAAAACCTTTTGTCGCGTACCAGACCGCGTGATTCAGCATGTTTGCATTAACTTCGTCAGGTGATGCATTTTTACCCGAGATGAATGGCTTGTTTTTGTTGGACCATTCCGTCCATTGCTGTGCCAAAGCCTTGGACTCTGAGGTATTCTCTTGTGTATTCGCAAGTGCAGCTGTATTCGCCTTTGGCTGGCCGTTTAATGTGTCAAGCGGGATTCGGTTCGCTTCAGCCTCATATGGTGTGAAATCCGGCTTATTCGTAAAGATTTCGCTCATCGGCTGTGCGGCTGCATCATTTTGGTTCATGGCAGTCAGACCGAGGATTTGTTCAATACTGCGAACCATATTGATCACTGTCCAGTAGCGGCTATTGGTTACTTCTTTTTTCACCCAAGGACTGATCACATAGGCTGGCTCACGGTGCCCGTCCACATGGTCCAACCCATTTTGAGCATCATCTTCGGTAATAAAAATGACAGAGTCTTTCCAGTAAGGACTATGGGAGATTAAATCCACAATTTTACCTACAGCAAGGTCATTGTCCGCAACCATGGCCTGAGGAGTTGGATTACCTGAAGCGGTTCCTGCCGTATGGTCATTGGTTACCCACAGTGTATTTAATTGCGGCAAGTCCTTATTTTTTACATGCTTTTCAAACTGCCTTTTGAAAATCTCAAATCGGTATTGATCTGGAATGTTCATATCGAAGGTAGGATACGGTTTGTGAGTAATCGGCCCAAGAGACGGAATGTCATAGGTTGCCTGATAATGACCCACCGGAACGTGAAGATCACCTTTTTGTTTTCCGGACAGTTTCAAGTAATCATTGTACCAGTCTGTCCAAGTGCCGAATTTCTCAGGACCTGTAAATCCAGTCGTATCTTCTCCGAAGTTTTCCACAGAAACATCGTATTTGAGGGCTTGGTCCCAAAGATGTCCCGTTGGGGCATAAGCCATCGGATCTCCGGCTCCTCCTGGATAGCTTCGGACGTTGGCTGTGTCGGTTTCTTTATCTTCATAATCTGTATTGGTCCCTTGCATGACCCATTGGTGGCCGCTTGCAGATTGGATCCCTGAAACATAGAAATTATCCAACAGCGGGTAGGTATTGGCAAGCTTATGGAAGTTTGGTGTTACCTCTTTACCAAATTGTGTGATAGCCGGTTCGCCATTTCCTTTGCCTAAATCGCCAAGAACTTGGTCATAGGTTCTGTTCTCTTTAATGATATAGAAAACATGTTTGATGGTTGATGGCTCGCCAACCCGCTCTGGCATGGCAACCGGCTTTATGTCGCGGCGAGGTTCCGCATTCTGGTTCTTTAGACCAAACCAGTTATTATTGGCGTAAACCTTTTTTGTTCCTTCCATTAAATCATCTGCAGTTGGGAAAGGAATCATGGACAAAGAGCCAACTTGCGCATAAGAGGAATGTCCTGAAACAGTCACTCCTTGAATGGTTGATGTACGTGCAGGTCCAAGTGAGCCTACACCATCAGCGTTTGCCACAAGCAAGCGTTTATTTTCAGCATCCATAGCCATGTCTACAGGGAACCATGCTGTAGGCATAAGCCCTAAAAGTTCTGGTGTCTTCTTCGGACCTTTCCAGTCATATACAGCTACTGCGTTAACTCGTCCTAAACTGACTAGCAATCGGTTATTGTCCAGCATCCTGACCGCATTGGGTGCAGCACCTTTTTTAGACTTAGAATATGGTTTAATGTCGATGGTTTGGACTACTTTATCTGTTTTAGAATCAATAACAGAAACCGTATCACTGTTTGTGTTCGCAACAAAAATATACTGGCCGGATTGAGTCATGCGTTCTGGCTGGACACCAACTGGAATCGTTTTTGTAACCTTATTGGTTTTAAGGTCAACCACAGAGACCGTTCCAGTCGAAGTGGCACCAGTCTTCGGATTAACAACCACCTGCGTACCGGAAGAATCAACGGTTGTGTCACCAGACTGTGGTTTTCTGCCGCCTTGGTTGGTGACATATGCTTTATCTCCATCCACTAACATACTGGTTGGGGCATTTTCAACTGGAACCTTGCTCGATACAGTACCCGTCTTCGGATCGATGACGGCAAGGCTGTTATCCCTGTTCAGTGCGACGAGCAACTGCCCTTGAGGCCCGACTTTAATATCCAGCGGGTTGATGTTTCCTCCAACACTCGCTTCTGGGAGGTCATATGTCGTTTTGAGGGTTGGCGTGCCGTCGTTGGCAATCGTCATTACAACTACTTTTCCAGTTTTACCTGCTGATCCTGTAGCATACAATTCTTTGCCGTCCTGTGAATAAGCAACGCCCCACATATGTGAGAGTTTTAATTTAAAGCTTGTTGCCATTAATTTTCCGGTTTTGAGATCGACGATGTTTAGACCGTTTCCGCCATAATCTGTTCTTCCATTCAACACGGCCGCTGTTTTACCATTTGGGTGAACCGCAATGGAAATAGGATTGCCCCCAAACTCAATTTGTTTACCGGCTGGAGTGACGAGCTGATTTACAGGCGTTAACACCGAACCGTCTTGCTGGCGGCCCACAAACTTGGTGCCAAAGGGATCATTAATGGATGCGTATACACTTGCCGAACCAAGAAGCGCTGTACTTATTGCAATACCAGCAATCAGTTTCTTCTTGTGAATGATCTTTTTCACTTTCCTCTCTCCATTCTAATTGGTATGTTTTACTAGATTAGGATACTGCTATATTTTTAACGTTTGTTTACATCAAGGTAAAGTTAATTGTTTAACTATGTAAAATATTCAATCTCTTCTCTTCACAATTAGTATCTTAATAAAAAGAAAAAGCAGCCTTTGCCCAGGCTGCTCACGATGGTTTGGGTATTATGCATATATTTTTTCTTCAGGGATATTTTTTTGAGAAATGTTTGGTGAACCTTTATGCAACCATTTATAGACAATGGGAATGACAATTAAACTGATAAACGTTGAACTGATCAAACCGCCTATTACGACAATGCCAAGAGTTTGTGAGATTACAGAATCGGTGCGGGAGGATAGAGCTAACGGAAGTACGGTTAAAACAGTCGTTAAAGCTGTCGTTAATATCGGACGCACTCGAGTGGACGTTCCAAGAACAATCGCTTCATTTAACATAAGACCCTCGGCTCGTTTTCTCTCGATCTTATCAACAAGAACAATGCCATTTGTAACTACAATGCCTGTGAGCATTAATAGACCGACCAGGGCTGCTAGATTCCATTCCAATCGAAAGATAAACATAGCCGCCACTGATCCAATAAACGCTAAAGGGATACAGATGAATACGGATAATGGTGCTTTCCAACCTCTAAAGACTGTACCTATGATGAAGAGAACGAGCAATAAAGAGAAAGAAAAAGCAATTGCCATCTCATAAATCATTTCATTTACTTGTTCTGGTATTCCAGCAAAGGAGTAGCTGATATTCTGCGGCAACGGAAGTTTCTCTAAAATCGATTTTACTTGTTTAGTCACCCCGCCAATATCTGATGAAGTGATATTGGCCGTAACCTCGGCGAATGGCTGTCCGTCCTTTTCCTGAATTTCTGATGAATCGGCATCGGCTTCCAGTGTGGCAAGCTCATCTAATCTTACATTCTGTCCCTGGTCATTCTTAAATGTTTCTGACCCCAGGGCAGAAAAAACATCTGGAGGATTGTCTTTGCTTTTCAACACGACCGGAAAAGCATGTTGATTAATGGATATTTGCCCCTTTGTACCTTCCGCTGTATAAAATTGAATCCGATTTAAAAGGTCCTCCACTTTAATACCATTTCTTTCAATGGCTTTTTGATCAAGATGGATATGATACTTTTTCGTACCGGCCTCATCGTCAGCTATATCCTCTACTGCCAGCCCGGGAACTCTCGTAAGCTTTTGCCCAATTGTATGTGCCATGGATTCCAGCGTTTCATGATCCGATCCAGTGAAGTTAATCTTTAATTGGGAGTCATCTCCCGCAATCCGCTGATCCGTAACCGTGTATACGGCTTGTCCCTTTATGGAATCAAGCTGTTTTTGAAAATTTTCTATAAAAGAAGCAAGGTTTGTATCTGGGTTAACCGCAACAAATAAGTTGGCAACATTCGGTTTTTGAATCCAACCGCCGCCTGCATCAAAAACATCATCCGATTGAGCAGTAAAAGACGACCCAAGGACTGAAGAATATGTACCCACATGTTGATCCTTTTTAATAAGCCCTTCTACTCTTTTAACTTCTGCATCCATTTCTCTTAACGATGCAGACTGAGGAAGTTCGATCCGAACACCGGCTTGTCCTTTTTTATAACTTATGGGTAAAAAGTTCACTGGTAAAAATGCTGCTCCAATACCCGTAATAAGAAACAATAGAAGCGTAAAGGCGATGATTTTTTTCTCCTTGTGCAACATCCGCTTAAAAGCTTTATGCATGAGAGGTTCTAACGGATCATGAATACTTAGGGGTTTTCCCTTCGAAAACAGGTTGTAGAGAGTCGGCACCACCAGCATGGCAACCAATAAGGAAACGAAAAGCGCAATAACTACCGACCAGGCAAACCCTGAGAAAGCAGAACTTACGATGCCGCCGATCAGGGCAATGGGAACATACACCACAATCGTCGTTGCTGTTGAAGAAACAATGGCAGGGATCATTTCTGAGACCGAGTGTGATAACTGATGAAGTGTTATTTTCCCCTCCCTTTCCTGCACTTTCCGGTTTAAATTATCCAAAATAACAATGGAGTCATCGACCACTCGTCCCATGGCCACAATCAAACCTGAAACCGTCAGTATGTTCAAGCTGATTCCCAACGTTTTAAGTACACCGATGGTTGCTAAAAGACATATGGGAAGCGACAGAACAATCAATAAGGTGGAACGAACTTGACGGAAAAACAAGAACGTACAGATCATGGCGAAAAGACACCCTAACAACCCTTCTTTAACTAGTCCTTTTAAAGATGAATTCACTTGTTCACTTTGATCAAACAGAATGGACGATTTCACATCATTATTTTTTAGCGCAGGTATGGTTTTCAGCTTGCTTCTTATTTTTTCTCCTACATCTGTAATATTTGAAGTGGATGTTTTTAACACATCAAGCCGAACACTCGGCAGCCCATCGGTCCGGGAGATCGTTTGAAGATTGACCACTGAATTTGAAATGTCAGCTACCTTAGAGAGAGGAATTGATCGGCCATCCTGCCTTTGAACAGGCAAGTTTAATAACTCCTGCTTATTTAATGACCAACCGGAGACCTGGACAGGAATAGAAGCTTGATTACTTGAGACATTGCCCTGCAGTTCTGTTGTATATTTTTTCTCCATTGAATTTTGAAGATCGTTTACGGTTAATCCAGCCTTTTTTAGTTTTTCCTTATCAATGGTCAAAGCATATCCAGCCGTTCCACCACCCGTTACATTGATTTCCTTTACCCCTGGAACAGTTTTCAACCCACTTACGATATCTTCTTGGACCATCGTTCGTAAGGTGTTCTCGGTTACATTTGGAGAGGCACTGGTTAAATTGATGCTCATAATCGGAAACGAATTTGTACTAAGGCGTGTCACAACAGGTTTTTTCACACTAGCTGGCAGGGAAATCGTATCAATGGCATGGTTGACCTCCGCCTCAGCTTTTTCCATATCGTAGCTCATAGGAAAGTTGAGACGTAAAAGAGTGTTGCCATTTGAGGAGTTGGTTTCGATATCCTGAAGGCCATCCACTACCCGAACAGCTTGTTCAATCGGTTTTGTAACGTTCAGTTTCATTTGATCTGC
The DNA here is from genome assembly GCF_001510655.1 of Fictibacillus sp. FJAT-27399. Taxonomy (GTDB): domain Bacteria; phylum Bacillota; class Bacilli; order Bacillales; family Fictibacillaceae; genus Fictibacillus_C; species Fictibacillus_C marinisediminis. The sequence continues at coordinate 979,341 of NZ_LMVC01000001.1, forward strand.
TTGATAATTTTCAGACTGTGCAGACACAGTAAGAGTTGAATTATTGATTTCAGGCAAATAATCTCGTTGAATTTGCCGGGCAGCCATCGCCCCCCAAGCAATAATCAGTATTATCAGAGTGATAATAAGAACGGCCCGTTTCATCGATGCGTCAATGAGTGATTTCATCATTTTTCTTTTACGCCTCCAAACTTTATACATTCTGTTCATCAAACAAGATGATTATTTTAATATAATGGACAGTTGTAAAAATTCGATTAATGAAGCGTAAAAGAATTATAGAATTGTAGATAATTTACATCAGGGGTTTTAAAGTACCCCTTTTAATTTAGTACTGGTTTCGCTATTTTTCAGGTATCCTAAGGACAGTACTCTTTTGGAAAATTGGTTTAATTAATAAATACGGTACGTGAAATTGTGAATACCGGACACCTTTTCTGAGTCAAGCTTTGTACTCTCTTCTTTATTAGTTTACATTTTCACAGGGAGGAAATAATAAAAAAGGGGCTGTCCAAGAAGTCTGGTAGCTGTTGATCTCCGCTCCAGGCTGCTCGCTTTCCGCGGGGCGTGCGGTGAGCCTTACCGGCGTGAACGCCTACTTTTTGGCGCAAACGCCTGCGGGAGTCTCACCTGTCACGCTAGTCCCGCAGGACAAGGAAGGCTCCGGCAGCTTTTTATCGCACGAAGAAAATGTGAAGTTCATTTTCGAGGAGTCTCGCACCTTGCACTCCAATCAACTTTTCATTGAAGATTTTTCACGTCAAAGGAGCTGCCTGAAGGTCAATTTTCGACTTTCAGGACAGCCCCTTTTTAGTCTGCAACAACAGCAGGATTCAAGTCCGTACCGTAGGAGTTATCGATGGAACAAAGCCATTCGACCTTGGAATTTTTCTTGAACACATAGGTTGCCCTTCGTTCCATAGAATATTGAGAATCTTTTTTATCCGCCGAAATCTTCGTTTGTGAAATAACTAGCGCCGTATCTCCAGCTTCTCATATCACCATTTCCCCTTGAGTTGGTACGATACTGTTGTTGAAGTATGCTGCGATTTTAATGAAGGCTTTTTTTATCTCCTCTTTCCCCCTCGCAATCATTCCTGGCTTTACAATCAGAATGGCATCATCTGTATAACAGTTCAGCAGCGTATCAAAATCCTCCTGTTTGATTGCCAGGTCACACTTTTTGATTACTTCATTTAATTCGTGTTCCATCCCATTTCACTCCAGAATTTTAACAAACACAATAAATTCTTAATTCCATTAAATAAACCCGTTATATATTTTATTTCAATTTCCAATAAATACAATATACTTCACAAGATAAAAGAGCATGCAGGCAAACCTTTCGACTGTATGCTTTTTTATGCATAAGAGGCACTTCGAAAGAAATATTTAGTAATTTTTTAACCTGTTCAAATGAATCAACAAAAATAATCAGAATAATTAAAAATTAACTATTGAAAGCCTTTCCACTTGATGGTATTATTCAATCAACCAGTAAAATATTTAGTAATTTATAGTAAATTTTATAAAATAATATAACTAAAAGTTGAGAGGTTTTTCATGATGGCAACCATTAAGGATATAGCAAAAAAATCTAATGTCTCAACAGCAACTGTATCACGAGTGCTCAATAACGACGACTCCATAACCGTCTTAGAAGAAACACGCCAGCGCATACTTCTAGCTGCAAAAGAGCTAGGTTATCAAACCATCCACCAGAGACGAAAGCAGCAATCAGAATCCCAAAAAAATAATCCTGGCATTGGTATTATTTCATGTCAGACGGTGGAGGAAGAATTAAATGATCCCTACTTCATATCAATACGTCAAGGAATTGAAGAAGAACTTAATAAACAAGGGATTAATAAGGTTGGGAGCTACCGCTTGAATGACATGCTGACGGTCCCCCATGACCTCCTCAAAATGGACGGTCTTCTGATCATTGGCCGTTTGGGTGAAGACGTTTTAAAACAAGTAACCAAACACATTATGAATATCGTCTATATCAATTATGTTCCTGATGAGGAGCTTTACGATTCAGTGACGATTGATTTTGAAAAATCCACAAAAAAAGCCCTACAGCATTTCATTGGTTTGGGTTATAAACGAATCGGTTACATCGGAGGGGTTGAACGAGAACATCTTAAGCAACAGAAAGTGATTTCAGAAGATAAACGGCTTACAACATTTGAAAACATGATAAAAAATGGAGAGTTTGAAGGTTCAGAGGATATATACATTGGTGAATATACGATGTCTCATGGCTATGAACTAATGAAGAAAGCTATCAAGAAGAAGAATGTTCCAAAAGCATTTTTTGTTGCGAGTGATCCCATGGCAATAGGGGCTTTACGTGCTTTACAGGAAGCTGGACTGTCCGTTCCCTCAGATGTTGCCCTTATCGCGTTTGACGACATTGAAGCTGCAAGATTTAGCAGTCCCCCCCTTTCGACGGTGAAAGTTTATACCAAGGAGATGGGACAAACCGGGGTCAAGCTATTAATGGATCGAATGAATGGAAGGAAGCTCCCTGTTAAGGTTACGATTCCAACCTCTTTGGTCATTCGCCAAAGCTGCGGATATCATCTATAACAAAGCAACCTTTCAAGGAGGTGATTCAATAGATTAAGAGGAGATTTAAAATAAAAAAGGCTTATTCGCCCAGAAACCTACCAATCTAGCCCATTGGTATGAGTGACTGCCAATCACTAGTTTCTAGCGAATAACCCAGAACTCCCATTTACCAAGGAGCAACTATAAATTATATAGGAGCCCCGGTCATTGTGCAAACATTCTTAGGATCGTTTGTTTTGGTTTTAAAACCATTAATTACTAGGGGGAATTACGTTGAAAAAGCTAGGTAAAACATTACTAATAACATCAGCCATTGCTTTAGCTTTGACGGGCTGTAATAAACAGTCCAGCTCTGGAAGCGGAGGCACCGTACAATTAACCTTATTCTCTACCGTAACCAACGAATCGGACAAGGCTGCTTTAGCTGATGCCATTAAAGAATTTGAAAAGAAAAATCCAAAGATTGATATTAAAGAAAACTTTCCCGCTGATAAATATGAAGGAATGCTTCGGGTAAAAATGGCAGCTAATGATATGCCCGACTTGTTTGACACCCACGGTTGGTCAAAAGACCGATACGGTGAATATGTGGAAAATTTACAAAAAATGAATTGGGTAAAAGACTTGGATCCGGCGATGAATGACATTCTTAAAGACAAAGCAGGCAAAGTTTATGCTTACCCTTTAAATCAGGCGAAAGACGGTATTACATATAACGCTACCCTATTAAAAAAATACGGAATCCAACCGCCTGCTACGTTTGATGAATGGATGAGCGCCATGGAAACCATTAAAAAGAAGAGCAAAGGTGAGGTCACTCCTCTTTGGTTTGCAGGATCAGATAAAAGCTCGTTTGGACAATATTTTGATCAGTTCGCCACTCCTTTACTTGTAACCGATACCAAACATGACTTTAAAAAAGAGCTCTTATCAGGAACGTTTGACTGGTCGAAATTTACCTTCCTTCCTGAAAAACTGCAAGAAATGCAGAAGAAAGGATACTTGAACAAAGACGTATTAACAGCACAAAACCAGCAAATGACGGACTTGATGGCACAAAACAAAATAGGGTTCATTATTGGCGGAGGGTTGCTTGGCCCAGCTGTAAAGGAACTAAATCCCAAGGTCCAATTAGGCGTTATTCCGATGCCTGTCATCCATAAAGGCGACCAGCCAAGCTGGATTGGCGGAGAACGTCACACGCTTGCCGTCTGGAAGGATTCAGAACATAAAAAAGAAGCGAAAAAGTTTATTGATTTTATTTCACAGCCCGAAATGGTTAAAAAGATTGCAGAAGCAACTTCTTTGCCTGCTGGTCTAACCAACACTGAAGCTGATAACTACTTCGCTAAAGACTATGAAAAATACAAAGATGTGAAGGTCGAACCTTACTTTGATCGTGTCTACCTCCCTAGCGGAATGTGGGATGTTCTCGGTGCCTCTGGCCAGGAACTACTGTCCAAATCCATGACACCAGAACGAGTGTCCAAGAAAATGGGAGCAGAATATAAACGCCTTTATAAACCTAAAAAATAAAGCACGCTTGTTTAATCCATGAATCCATAACCGCAAAGGAGTTGAAATTCATGAATACCATGATTGGTGTTAAAAATGAAAAAGCGGTGCTTGCTAAAGAAAGAAAACCTCCGAAACATTCCACTCAGTCCTCACTATGGTGGATGTATTTACCCGCACTAGCCGCTGTCTGCTTTTTCATTTTATACCCGTTTCTCAACGGCTTGAAAATCTCACTTACGAACTGGAATGGTTTTTCTCAAATCTATGATTATATTGGCTTTCATCAATATAGCCGCTTACTAAAAGATCCTGACACATGGCTTGTTGTTAAAAATACGTTGCTTTACGGACTGGGAAGTACGTTGTTTCAAAATATTATCGGCTTACTGTATGCTCTGCTGCTGAATCAAAGTATTAAAGTTCGGGGCCTTACACGGACGATCATCTACTTGCCTGTCATCATCAGTCCCCTCATCATGGGTTACATTTGGTATTTTTTCTTTGCTTACCAAGGCGGTGCACTGAATGATGTATTGATTCTTATGGGATTTGATAAGATCAATGCATTGGCCAACCCAAGTATGAATACCTGGATTATTGTTTTTGTAAACACCTATCAGTTCGTTGGAATTGCCATGATCATTTATCTCGCCGGACTTCAAAGCATCTCAAAAGATTATTATGAGGCTGCTCAGCTCGATGGAGCCTCCCCTTTTAATCAGTTTAAAAATATAACGCTGCCTCTTTTGATGCCCTCCATTACCATCAACATTGTCCTGAATGTCATCGGCGGCCTAAAACTGTTTGATGTGATTGTCTCATTAACAGGAGGCGGACCTGGAAATGCTTCTCAATCCATGTCCACTTTCATGTATGACTTATATTTTAATCGGCAAGATGCCGGATATGCCGCCACGGAAGGTGTGTTAATGGCCGTCATTATACTCATAATCAGTCTCTCTGCCCTGCTTTTCTTTAAACGCAAGGAGGTAGAAGCGTGATGGGAATCTTGAATCGAAAACATAAAACGCTGCTGACGATTGTTGCTTTGTTGATAGCGCTCTATCATCTGGTTCCCTTTTATATCTTGCTTACCACTGCTTTCAAAGCGAAGGGCGACTTCAGTTCGAAATGGATCTTCCCCCATCAATTTTCATTGGATAATTTTAGAGAAGCCTGGGAAATGGCGAACTTAGGACAATCCTTATTGAATACGGTGATTATCACGTTCTTTTCAGCTCTGCTTCTCATCTTTTTTGGTTCGCTGGCCGCTTACCCACTGGCAAGAAGAGATACCAGATTGAACAAGTTTGTGTATGTCTTTTTTATTGCGATTATGGTCATTCCCCCATTGACCGCTCTGGTGCCTTTATATCAGTTGGTCGTGGATATCGGAATGATGAATACCCGTACCATTGCCGTTTTAAATAACGTAGCAGCTTATATGCCGCTTACTATCTTTTTGTATGCAGGATTTATCCGTTCCACCATCCCAAAGGAATTGGAAGAAGCAGCTAAAATGGATGGAGCCAGCACACTTTCAATCTTTTTTAAAGTCGTGTTTCCGCTTTTAAAACCGGTTACCGCATCTATCCTTATCATTTCTTGTGTGTATATTTGGAATGATTATCAATTTGCGATCTTCTTCCTGCAAGCTGAAGAAGTAAAAACCATTACTGTTGCACTGTCCAGCTTCTTTGGACAAAATACGAACAATTTGAACCTCGTAGCGGCAGCGGCCATCATGGCAGTAGCTCCTATGATCATCTTATTCTTGTTCTTGCAAAAGCACTTTATAGAAGGTCTGGCTTCAGGTTCTGTAAAAGGATAAAAAAAACAAGTGGAGGGTTAACGATGAAGGTTACAATTATTGGAGCAGGAAGTGTAGTTTTTGCCAAGCGTTTAATTACAGACATTTTAAGTTTTCCAGAGTTGCGGGATACTACCTTTTCTTTAACCGATATTCATGCGGAACGGCTGCAAACCGCAGAAAAAATGACAAAATCTATCATCGCTCAGTTCGGAAACAATGCTCAGGTAGAAGCGCACATCGATCGAAAGCAGGCTTTGGCCAATGCTGATTATGTACTTAACTTAATCCAAGTGGGAATGCATGAAGCAACTTTAGTTGATTTTGAAATTCCAAAACGGTATGGGTTAAAACAAACCATTGCCGACACACTAGGTGTTGGAGGCGTATTCCGTGCATTACGGACCATACCGGTTCTCCTCGACATCTGCAGAGATATGGAAGAAGTTTGTCCAGAGGCGTATTTGCTTAATTATACAAATCCGATGGCCATGCTCATGCTGGCCATTCAGAAAGCATCTTCTATAAAATCAGTCGGATTGTGCCATAGTGTTCAAAACACTGCGGATGAATTGTCCTCTTACTTAAACATTCCCGTGGAAGAACTGGAGTACAAAGTTGCGGGGATCAATCATATGGCCTGGTTCTTGGAGTTAAAAAGAAATGGTCAGGATCTTTATCCTTCTCTCTTTGAAGCTATGAAAGACCCAGACATTTATGCCAAAGATAAAGTACGGTTTGAAATGATGAAAAGATTGAATTTCTTTATCACAGAATCCAGTGAACATATGTCCGAATACACACCGTATTTTATTAAACGGGATCAGTTAATTCAGGACTTTGATATTCCAATTGATGAATATGTGAGAAGAAGCGAAGACAATTTAAAGCAATTTGCCGAAACACAAAAGATGATAGACCAAGGGAAGGCCTTTCCAATGGAAAAAAGCCATGAATTTGGAGCCCCTATCATTCATTCTCTAGAAACGGGGATCAACCGAGAGATTTGGGGAAATGTGTTAAATACACAACTTATTACGAATCTGCCGAATAATTCCTGCGTGGAAGTTCCTTGCTTGGTCAATAAACGAGGGATTCAGCCTATTCATGTAGGCGATCTCCCACCTCATTTGGCTGCGATGAACATGACCAATATCAATGTTCAGCAACTTGTCGTTGAAGCTGTACTTACAAGCAATGTGGATTATGTGTATCAGGCAGTCATGCTCGACCCCCACACGTCTTCTGTTCTATCACTGGACCAAATGTGGAACATGACGAAGGAACTATTGGATGCTCATGCAGATTACTTGCCTGCATTTACTAAAGGGAGGCACTTAACCTATCAGGGCAAAGCAGTAACCTTATAAATGTAAAAAGCTAAGGATCCTCGTCCTTAGCTTTTTTATTAAATCATATTACTTAATTTGCCGGATAATTGATAAGTAGTAAACTCGTTGGAACAAGGCTGGCCATTTGTAATTTGTACTATACTCAAAGAATTCTACTAATACGCTATATCAATTAAAGAGGAAATGTGAATGAAACAGCGTCACGAGGTTTTTTTCAAACAATTAGAAGGCATGAGAAACTACCTGCTGAAAGTGGCAAATGTCACTGAGGAGGAAGCGCAGATTGTACCTAAAGGTTTTAAAAATAATATCCGGTGGAACCTCGGCCATGTTTTCGTGGAACAATGTGCATGGATTGAGAATTTAACCAAGGAAGAAGTTGATTTCCCTAAACATTTCAACGAATGGTTTGGTTGGGGCACATCTCCAGATGACTTTACCGCTGAAACTCCTTCACTCGAAGAATTGAAGCAGTTACTTAAAGAACAAATTGCTAATATTAAGGGAACATATGGTGATCGATTAGAAGAAGTATTTGAACCAACGCAGGGGATGGATACCCTTGAGCAAGTCCTTCTTTGGACGACTTTTCACGAGGGCATGCATCTGCAAACCATCTTGGATATAAAAAAAGTGTATGAATGCTTAATAGAAAATTAGGTGAGGACCAATAGTAAATGATCTTCCTTATATAAGCCCCTCCATTCTTCCCAATTGTCCCCTCTCAGGCAGTTTATTCCCTATTTACTCTTCCTTCCCTTCATCAGCAAATTATCACTTTTTGTTGCAATTAATAGCTGATTTTAGACATATTTGGTGAACACTTTTCATGGAATTAAATGGATTGGACCATTAAAATAGGTTCAGTAGGAAAGTCTTATTTTAAGGGGAGATGCTGGTGAAAAGGAAGGGTTTGTATTCATTGCTTTGTGCAAGTATCATTGCCTCAACTTGTGCTGCACAAACGGCCTATGCTGCACCCATTCAGTTTGAAAAGGCGACCAAGGTGATTAAACAGGAGTACAATCTTAACTCGTTGTATGATAAAAACTTTAACAAATATTCCATTCAAAGAAGCCCATTGGAGCAAAGACTAAAGGATATACCCCTTCACCCGGAGAGTTTCGGCAATCTAAAGACTACTAATGATGAAGATCCTTTATATGAGATGGAATACAATGATGATTTTGATGCAGCCAATACAGCAAAATTTGAAAAAGCCATGGTCGGCCAATTGCTGCCTCTATATGATGTTGATATGTTTAAACTGACAGTTCCCGAAAAAGGTGTCGTTTTAATCGGCGGCACAACCAACTCTACTGCCATACAGCTGTTGTTCGGGCTGTTTCAGAAGGATTATGCAGAAAACAACAACCTGGTTTATTTAGGGTACGATGATTCTGATCCGGAGGTTTTTGTAGAGGCATTTCGAGTGAACAAACCCGGCACTTATTACATAAATGCCATTGACTATGACAATCAAGACGACATTGATAACAATACAGAAGATGACCTTTACGCGGTAATCCCTGTATTTGTTGATGATGTAGCTCCATCAAAACCTGTCATTAATAAAGTAGATAACAATGATAAGGCAGTAACAGGAAAGGCAGAAGCCAATTCTACGATTTCGATCAAAAATGGTTCAAAAACGTTGGGTACCGGAAAAACAACGTCAAAAGGGACTTTCTCAGTCAAAATAAGTGTTCAAAAAGCGAATACCAAATTAACAGTCACAGCAAAAGATAAAAGCGGGAATATCAGTTCACCAGCCACCGTTATCGTAGCTGATGTCATCCCGCCGACTAAGCCTACCATTAATAAGATTGATGACAATGATAAAGTGGTAAAAGGAAAAGCTGAAGCCAACTCTACCGTAACAGTACGCGCAAACAGCAAAACACTGGGGTCCAAAAAAGCGGACAGTAAAGGTAATTACAGTGTCATCATTAAACCGCAAAAAGCGGGTACAAATGTTTATGTTTACGCTACAGATAAAGCAGGCAACAAAAGTTCCAATGCGGTCAAAAAAGTAGTTAAGCATTAGTCTATAAATCTGTAAAGGGACTGGCAATAAATTTTGTCAGTTCCTTTTGATTTCATTTTATTTATTCATCATTCTTCTCATCTTTCAACCTTAGGATTTAGTATTGTTTAAAAGAGAATCGTGGTGTATTTAGGTAAAAAACAGGTTTTTCAACAGGTTGAATCAGTTCCTTCTCACCAGTTTGCTGAGCTTTTAAACAGGCGTCCGAGGTTATAGCAGCAATGTAACCATCCCATGATGAAGGACCGTTGGGTTTTCCTGTTTTTCTGATAGAATCCATAAAGTCTTGAAGCTCTTTATCATACGCATCTTGAAAACGAAGTTTCCAATCTACTAATATTTCTGTGCTTCTTTTACCTTCTTTTCGTGTAACAACACTCGATACGTCCGGAAGATATGCGACTCCGTCTTCCCCAATTACTTCACACTGAATATCGTAACCATAATTGCAATTTACAAAAACCTCTGCCTGAATGACAATTCCAGCTTTAGTTTCCAGTATAAAAATCTGTGGGTCAATTAAATGCCCTAAAGCATGTTTGGTCTTTTTGGGAAAGAACACTTGAACCGATTGATATTCATCATTGACCAGCCAGTGAAGAACATCTATTTCATGGATGAGAGTGTCTGATACTGCCATATCTGAGGTGTAATTTTCATTTGAACTTGCATTACGATGCACACAGCGAATCATTAATGGCTCCCCAATATCATGGCTGTCCAGTACACGCTTTAATTGTACGTACCCTGAATCATAACGGCGCATAAAGCCTACTTGAACCAATCGTTTCCCTTGTTTCATTTCTGCTTCTATAATTCTACGACACCCTTCGGCTGTCGTAGCTAATGGCTTTTCACAAAAGACGTACTTTCCTGCCTCAATAGCCGCCAATACACTTTGCTCATGAGCCGGTCCCCAGCTTGTTACAAGCACTGCATCTACATTAGGATCATTGATCAATGAATGATCATCTGGAAAGATGGCGGCATCCAATTGAAACTCGTCTATAACACTTTTTACGGCTTCCGAATTCACATCAGTTACTGCCACAATCTTACCGCCAGATAATGTATTGGTGATTCGATTGATATGTTCCCTGCCAATTGCACCGGTCCCAATTACGCCAAATTTCAACGTCATGATTAACCCTCCTTGAATCCAAGTTCATTTAGAATCTTGTTATACCTTTTAGGTTCATACCATCTTTTCTTCCTTTTTGAATAGAAGCTTTTCATCAATGTACTTACGACTTATTAAGGCATACTCCAATGGATGAGCAATGGAAGGGTCTTGTTCAGCCTCAATGACAATCCACCCTTGATAACCATGTTCTACTAGCGTCTGATAGGGTTCTATAAAATCAATGCATCCATCGCCAGGTACCGTAAACAGACCATGTAAAAACGACTGTTGGAATGACTTCCCTCGTTCCTTGCATTCCTGTAAAGTATCTTTTCTTACATCTTTAAAATGAACATGTTTTATCCGGTCAATATGTTTGTGAAGCAATGTGAGGTAATCTCCATCGGAAACAAAGATATGGCCGGAGTCGTATAGTAAATGTACAAAATGTGGATCTGTATGTTCTAAAAGTCGGTCAATATCAGCTAAAGTTTGTACTCCGGTACCCATGTGATGATGGTAAGCCAGGCGTAATCCATACGTTGTCGCTATCTCCCCTAGAATATTAAGTCCCTCACATAATACGTTCCATTCTTGATCCGTAAAAGCTGGCTTATTCAAAAAGATATTTGTATCTTCTCCTTGAACGCTGTAGGTTTGCTCCGATACAACCGCCACATCCGCATGAACCTCCTGCAGATATTGGCAGTGTTCATGGAACGCAGGAATAACACTTTTCAAACCATCACGAATGATATAACTACTAAACCACTTCCCTGCTATCTTTAAATTACGAAGTGCAAGTTCTTTATTTAATACTTCCTGTTCAGGAAAAAAACCTCCGACCTCTGTTCCTTCAAATCCTGCTACAACAATGTCGCTCAGCAGGTGCTGCAAGGTGTTTTCTTCACCAATTTCCGGCAGATCATCATTCCGCCAGCCTATAGGGGCAATCCCCCAAAAGATACCTTGATTCTCCATCTTGGGTCTCCTTTTTTAGTATTGTTTTGCCTCCTGCAGCTTCTTCTGTTTTGCATCATAGACTTGTTGCACACTTTCTTTATTGGATACCTCAGCAACTCCTACATTCCACCAGGCCCCATATCCAGCAGTCATGGTTTTCGGCAATACTTTAATTTCAATCAGCGTCGAACAGGTTTGATGCTTAGCATCTTCAAGGGCATGGATTAGATCCTCTTTATTGTTCACCTGATAGGCTTTCGCACCATATCCTTCCGCGACTTTCGCGTAATTAATGTTTAAGATCTGGTTGTCTGACGTTCTAAATTCGCAAAAGTAACTTCCGCCCCCGTTTTCCATCTGTAGATTGTTAATACAGCCAAACCCAGAGTTATCAAAGAGAAGCAGATTAATTTTTTGATTGTATTGAATAGCTGTAATTAATTCAGAGTGGAGCATTAAAAAACTCCCATCCCCAACCATGGCATAGACTTCTTGATCGGGATGTGCCAACTTGATGCCGAGCGCACCAGATACTTCGTATCCCATACATGAATAACCATATTCCAGATGATAAGTATTGGGGACCTCCGATCGCCATAGGCGTTGCAAATCTCCTGGGAGGGAGCCTGCAGAACCAATAACATAACTGGCAGGATCAATGGTGTCATTGATGGTTACTAATGCAGTCGTTTGAGCAAACTCCGTTTCAAGCTCAGCCGCATATTCGTTAAGTATCTCTTGAGAGAAATGATTTTTAATTTCCGGATCAAATTCTGTTCGATTGAAACTTACTTGGCTTAAGCGTTGACGTTCTGCCAGCCATTCTTCTTTTAGGCAGGGGATGTCCTTACCAAAATTACTACGGTAACCTTCTAACATAGGCATCAACTGCCCTAACGTTGTTTTCGCATCAGCCACCACCTGAAATGCATCTAGTTTATATGCTTGAAAACGGTTCACATTAATGTTAAGGAACTTCGTTTGATCAAAACTGAACGCCGTTTTGGAAGACGTCACAAAATCGGTATATCGTGTCCCTATCCCAATTATGAGATCCGCCTGTTGTGCCGCTTTATTCGCCGACAAGGTACCGGTAACGCCCATTCCACCGAGGTTGTTGACAAAGGTGGATTCTACAGTCGATTTTCCAGCTTGGGTTTCCACCAGGGGAATGGCATGTTTTTCAGAAAGAGCGATTAAGACATCACGGGCTTGAGAATATTTAGCCCCTCCACCTACAATGATTAGGGGTTTTTCGCTCATCTTAATTAACTCTGCCGCACCTGTCAGCTCACGTTCAGTCGGTAACTGGCGGTCGAGGTAGTGGATTCGTTTTTCAAAAAAAGCTTCTTGAAAGTCATAAGCCTCTCCTTCAACATCTTGAGAGATACAAATGGTGGCTGGACCTGCCTTACCAGGGTCTGTCATCACTTCAAATGCTCGGAGTAAACTACTCATTAATTGTTCAGGACGGGTAATTCGATCCCAATATCTTGAGACCGGCTTGAGGGCATCATTGGTAGTGACTGCTGCGCTGTACTCTTGTTCAACCTGCTGAAGAACAGGATCGGGTTGACGGGTGGCAAACGTATCAGCAGGCAGGAAAAGCACCGGAATATTATTGGATAGTGCCGTTCCTGCTGCAGCCACCAAATTGGCGGATCCAGGCCCGACGGAAGTGGTAACAGCATAGATTTTCTGTCTTAACATTTCTTTGCTGTAGGCAATTGCTGCATGTGCCATTCCTTGTTCATTTTTACCTTGAATCACTTTTAAGTGTCCTGCGTCTTGTTCTAAAGCTTGCCCAATCCCAAGGACATTTCCATGGCCAAATACACTAAAAATTCCTTCAACAAAATGAAATTCCTTGCCATCCACATGGAGATACTGTTGATTTAAGAATTTTATTAGTGCTTGTGCTGTTGTTAACCTTATGGTTCTCATTTTCATTCACCCCTTTACATGGATTGATTCATTTAAGGGACTTTCCTTTTCTCTAATGAACTGTTCGATTTCTTGTACGGTTGGCATGGCCTCTGAAGAACTGTGTTTGCTAACTACAATGGAAGCAGAGGCACTTCCATATTTTAAAGCGCTTTCAATTCCTTTGCCTTTGATGAGAGCATATAAGAAAGCGGAAGCATAAGAATCCCCTGCACCAAATGTTTTTAACACTTCGGTTGGATAAGCTTTCCCCTCATAGGTTTCTCCTTCTCTGGTATAAGCAAACGATCCCTCAACCCCTTGCTTAATCACAATTAATCTAGGCGAGTGTTGAAATAGATAGTGGATCGTGTCTTCATTTTTGCCGTTTGGCTTGTTTTCAAGTATGTTGTACTCATCTCTTGTACCAAGAATTACATCGGACTGTTCAGCCACCAATGAGTAATATACGGATGTCTCTTCACGTGATTTCCAAGTGTATGGCCGATAATCCAATTCAAAAATAACCAAAACATGATTTCTTTTTGCTAATTGAATGGCGTTTAATACGGCTTCTCTTGAAGGGCTTTTTGATAGAGCGGTTCCTGAGACCAAAAGAATACTTGATCGTTTTAAGTAACTTTCACTAATTTCAGAGGGTGTTAAGTATAAATCGGCTACATCCTCACGATACATGAGGATGCTGCACTCTTCCGGACTTTTAATCTCTGTAAAAGCCAGACCTGTTTTATGTCCTTCTTTATCAATGATCAGATTGGATGTATCCACGTCCATTCGGTTCATGTATTGCAGAATGAAGCGTCCATGCTGATCATCTGAAATTTTACCAATAAAACCAGCGTTCAGGCCTAATTTCGAGCTGCCAATGGCAATATTAGCAGGCGATCCCCCTACATATTTCGTAAAGGTCATGGTTTCTTCCATCGGGCGGTTGTACTCCGTAGCATTTAGATCAATGCAGGCTCGGCCAATGGCGATAATATCAAATTCTCTGTTTTTACTAAACTCAACGTTCATTTTCCCACTCCTTTCTAGCTATCTAGCGTTCTAATATCCATTCGTGGTTCGGATCATTATGAAATTTCCAAATACGGTTTGGTCCTGCCATAACATTTAAATAATAAGAGGTATATCCCTCGGGAACCCCTACTGGATGATACCCTTCCGGCACCAAAACAACATCGCCGTTTTCAACGGTCATGGTTTCATCGAGCGAACGATCATCAGTGTAAACACGCTGAAACACGAAGCCTTGAGGTGGATTAATTTCGTGATAATACGTTTCTTCTAATAGAGATTCCTCTGGCAGGTTATCTTGATCATGTTTATGAGGAGGATAACTTGACCAATTGCCGCTCTCTGTATAAACCTCGACTACCAACAAACGATGAGCTGCTGAGTTGGAATCAGGTAATATATTATGAACCAAACGCTGATTATTACGGCTGCCTCGATTCTCTACTTCATTTTCCTCAGCTTTAATTAATTTTGCAGGTAGAATCTTATCCGTAGGCGAATAACATAAAGCCACGCGCGCAGGCTTCACTCCTTCTACTTCTAACCGCTGCTGATTGGATATATACACACTGTCCGTAGGAATCTTGTCAAAGACACTCTCACGGGTACCAAGTTTAGTGAATGTATTCTTCTGATCCTTAACATTAATGGTCCCTTTCAAAGCAACGATGCAGCATTCTTTATCGTTTAAGGTTTCAGTATATTTAGCACCTGGCGCTAATTCTATAATTTTAAGTTCAACATACTGCAAAGGAGAAACCTCATTTTTCACTTCATGAACAATGGTCACTCCTGAAGCGATCTCCCTTTTTTCTGGTTTGCATAACAATTGCGTCATATGTACCTCCTCCTTTAGTTGTTTTGCACTATCACTTCTTTAGCAGCTGGATTAAATAGATAACTTAAATCGTTTTACTTTCTGAGAAAAATAGAGGTAAGTAGTCTTTGTTTTCTTCCAAAATATCTCGAAGGATCTTTTCAGCAACCGAAGCACTCTTAACCAGTGGATGGGTGGTCAGGGCCATCAGTGCCGAAGAGTAATCCCCATGAACAGCAGCCTCAATAGCCAATTCTTCGTAGGCTTTTACCACCTGAAGCAAGCCGCGTATCCTTGCATCAATCTCCGTTGAAAGCTGAATAGGATGGGCTCCTTGGTGATCAATCACACAATTTACTTCAATGGAGGCCGTAGAAGGAAGACAGGCGAGGATGCCATTGTTCTGGACATTGACCGTTTGAATGTCCTTTTTATTGTTGTAGATGGAAGACATGATATTTACCGCAGCCTCTGAGTAATACGCGCCGCCTCTTTGAGCAAGTTCAGGCGGCTTGATGGAAAGGTTAGGATCTTTATACCTTTCAAATAAGGCTGCCTCCACCTTTTTCACCTCATCCGCTCTAGTACCTTCATCCTTTAATTGCTGAATTTGCTGCTGAAGAATCTCGTCTTTTTTATAATAGTAACGGTGATACCCACAAGGAAAGGACCCTAAGGATAGTAGAAAATCACGGCCCCACTCTATGTCGGGGATATTTTTCATGGTAAACCCCTGCTTACCAGGTATCTCTTCTAGAAAAGATTGTGTCACATCTTTGTTTCTTACCATAATTTTAGTGGTCCAATTCAAGTGATTGATGCCAGCCATCTCAATTTCCACCTCAGATGCATCGACATCAAAAAATGCAGCGAACTGCTTTCTTGTGTTAATCGGGAGGTTGCAAAGCCCAATCGTTTTAACGTTGGCATATTTATTGACCGCTTCCGTTACCATGCCGGCGGGATTTGTAAAGTTAATGAGAAACGCTTCTGGAGAGAATTTTTCGATATCTTTACAGATATCGAGGATAACCGGTATGGTGCGAAGTGCTTTGGCAAACCCGCCTGCACCTGTAGTTTCTTGGCCGATACACTGATATCGCAAAGGAATCCTTTCATCTCTGGATCTCGCTTCTAACATTCCCACTCGAAGTTGAGTAATGACGAAATCGGCATTGGTTATGGCTTCCTCTCGATTGAGTGTTAACTCAAGATTGATGGGTACACCCGCCTTTTCAATCATTCTTCTAGCAAGGTTTCCAACAATCTCTAATTTTCCCTGCCCCTCTTTAATATCCACTAAATAAAGATCTTGAATTGGAAACTCCTCATACCGCTCGATACATCCTTCAATCAGTTCGGGCGTATACGACGATCCCCCTCCAATTACTGCTACTTTAAGCCCGCTCTTCATGATATTTCCACCCTTTCTCCAATTGGTTTAAAACATCAGTTGATGTCGGTAATCCTAATTGATCCCTTGCGAGTAGAACAGCTCCAAATACCGGATCCATTTCGGGTATAACGAGCTGAATGGAATGCCCTTCACTCTCGATGGTCTGTTTTAAAGAATCCAATACATAAAGGTTTTTCCCCTTTTGCAGCACACTGCCGGTCAAAATGATGGGAATGGGTGCAGGTAAACTGCCCAGTCTTTTAATGACGGAACTTGCGGCTAATCCTAATTCTTTTCCCATCTGTTTTAATATCCTTTTCGAGAGCTGATCTCCGTCCATTGCGGCTTCATGAAGTACAATAGCCAAATCGCCGGTTACTTTGGTCACACCATCATCTAAAAATTGATTCCACATCTCTTCCATGCTGCTAAAGCCAAAATAACGTGGAACTCGATGTGTTAGAATAGTCGGTATTTCTCGGAGTTCCCAGGAACGGATGGCCGATCGAAAGGCTTCAATTGCGAGCGCGTTTCCACCTGCTCCAGCTCCATCTCCATAGAGATATCCAAAACCACCGGTTTGGACAACTTTTCCTTGTTGATTTCGGCCAGATGCGTTGGTGCCACTCCCACACACCAGAACCACTCCTGTATTCGAAGAGCTTCCTAGCCGTAATCCTTCCATCGTGTCGCACACCAAGTCCCATCTAGCAAAGGGAAATGTAGCGAGTGCTGATTCAAGCAATTGAATATCTTTTTCACGGTCTGCCCCGGCCAATCCATACTGTACAAAAGAGATGTCACTATAACTGATTTCAGCTTCCTCCATCGCTTGTGAAATCGCTTCTTGCACATTAGTTAACGCTTTTTTGATTCCATTGACTTGATAATTGGAACAACCAGAATACCCATTCCCAATGATTTGTCCATGCTGATCCACGATGACGGCCTGGGTTTTGCTTCCACCCCCATCAACACCCATCACAATCGTACCCATTATTCTTTCACACCCCCACCAGCAAGGCCTCCAACAATGTATTTGTAGAGGAATACCGAGACCAAAACCGGAGGTAAGGAGGCAATAAAACCGCCAGCCGTCATTAGTCCCCAATCAATGCTGTGCTTACCGATAAATTCTCGGATGGCGATCGGAAGCGTCTTCGATGCAAAGGTTTGTGTGAAGGCACTTGCGAACATGAACTCATCCCATGCTAATAACAACGTAAAGATTGCCGTTGCGGCTATTCCTGGCATCGCTAAAGGGACGATAATTCTAAACAAAGTACCGATACGAGAACACCCATCAATAATTGCGGCTTCCTCCAAGGCTTTCGGAATGGTTTGGAAGTAACCTGTCATGATCCAAATGGCAAACGGAAGGGAAAAGGTAGTGTAGGAAATAATTAAAGCCCACACGGTATCCAGTAGCGGTGGCGTTTGAAACAATATAAAACTAGTAAAAGGAATAGTAATGGATATACCGTTTCTCATCATGACATAGAGAGGCGCAATGATAGAGATTGAAGGTAAAAGCTGCATAGCAAGTACAGTAAACAAAGCTGAATTCCGAAACGGAAACTTGACCTTGGAAAAAGCAAATGACGCAAAGATGGCCAAAAACAAGGTTAGCATAGTTGTACCTAATGAAACGATCACACTGTTTTTCATGGCAGCTATAAATTCGCCCGCCCCATTCCCCGTAAAAAGTTTGTAATAGTTTTCTAATGTCGGAGAATGAGGAATTAAATGTCCGCTAAGGAGCTCTTCGGTTTTACTGATTGAAGACGTAAAAAGATAAATAAAAGGCGCCAATGTGAAAATAGCCAGCAAGATTAAGCCACTCCACAAATAGAAGGGAGGAATAAGGTCGGTGCTTTTTGTCTTAAATAACTTAGACTTAACTTTGACGGCTGGTTTCACTTCATTCCTGACTGTGCTTTGTTCTATCGTTGGTTCGAACATCGTAGCCCCTCCTTTTAAAACTCATGAGAATTTTTCTTTAACAATCGAATATACCAAACAATAAATACTAAGATGATCGCTGTAGAGACCCAAGCCATGGCGGAAGCTTCTCCAAGGTAAAAATAACGGAAGGCTTTATTGAACGTCAGGTACGAGATCGACGTAGTCGGATCGCCTGTAAAAACCGTTAAAATATCGTACACCCGAAAAGCAGCTATCGTACGAAGGACTACCGCAATCATCAATATCGGAAACAACTGAGGAATGGTCACATACCAAAGCTTTTTCCAAAAACCCGCTCCATCCATCATCGCTGCTTCATACAGAGATGATGGAATTGCTTGTAAACCTGCCAATAATAATAACGTCATAAAGGGTGTCATTTTCCAAACGTCAGCTACTACAACGGAATTGATAATATTATGAGCATCTGCCAGCCAGAGTGGATTTTCACTCGCACTCAGCACATGTATTTTTTTAAGAATAATCGTAAACGACCCGTTCCCTGGCTGGAAAATCCATTTCCATAGCAAGCCGTTAACTAAAGTCAGCATCGCCCAAGGAATAATAATTATCATTCGAAAAAATACTCTTCCCCTGAACATTTGATTTAACAATAAAGCACTAAATAAGCCCAATACTAATTCGGCAACGGTTGAAATCACCGTAAAGTAACCGGTAAAATACGTCGCGGTCCAAAAATCATGATTTTTAAATAGCGCAATAAAATTACCAAATCCCACAAATACAACGTCAGAACCATCCAGCATATGATACTTGTACATACTCCAGACAAGCGATTGGTAAATGGGGAATAAAAAGGTCTTAAAGAGTATGTAGAAGGTTGGAAACAATAAGACAAAAGCAAAAAGTATTTCTTTTCTCTGTTTCCTGCCCATTAACCTCGGATTCACTAACTTTCCAGTCGATTTTCCCATCGCCAGCCTCCTGCGAAAGAAGAAGCGGTTAGTATCTAACCGCTTCTCGTTTTTTATTTTGCATCTTCAATGGCTTTTTCGATATTTTTTGCTGCGGTGTTTAAAGCATCTTCTGGTGATTTTTTGCCTAAGAGAGCTTCATGGATTTCTGCGGATAAAATGTCAGCCCATTCCACGTAACCCGGAGCGTTCGGACGATTTTGCCCATATTGATATTGCTTCATAATCTTATCCACTGTTTTGGTTTTGTCTGCTGCTTTGAGATCGGGATCGTCATACAACCCTTCTAATGTTGGATACATCCCATCTTGCTCAAACATCGGAAGTTGGAATTGTTTTGTACTCATCCATTTTAAGAATTGAAGCGCTGCTTGTTTATGTTTACTATCTCTCATTAATGAGATTCCTTCCGATCCCGTTACTGCGGCTGACTCTACGTCTCCGTTTCCTGGCATTAGCCCTACATCCGTTTTATTCATCACTTTGGATTTGGATGGATCATTCAAATCCGGATACATTCCTTCCCAGTTCGTCATCATAGCAACTTTTCCAGCAGCAAACGCGTTTTTCACATCATCTTCACTCCACTGCATACTCGCAGGATCCACCGTTTTATCTTTTTGAACAAGGTCAACCATAAATTGAAGCGCTTTCAATCCTCCGCTTTTATTAAAAACGGGGGTTCCATTCTCATCAAAGAACTTACCGCCAAAGCCATATACTAAGCTGACAAAGTCACAATTCAATCCTTCTGCTTGTTTCCAAGACCATGCGGAACCATAAACCCCATTCTTTGTGAGTTTTTTAGACATTTCTCTAAATTCATCCCATGTTTTAGGAGGCGCATTATATCCTGCTTTCGCAAGAAGCTCTTTGTTCCAATAGAAGTGTTTGGTACTTGAAAAAAACGGTACAGCGGCAAGTTGATCTTTATACATGACAGAACTTAAAGACGATTGAGTGTATTTCTTTTGAACATCTTTTGGTACCGAATCGGCTAAATCATACGCTATCTTACCTTCCATAAATTGACCTGCCCAAATGGTATCCATCTCAGCTAAATCTATATCTGCAGAGTTGGAAAGTACCGCTGTTGTAATTTTGTTATAAAGTGAATTATAATCAACCGCAATCTCTTTAACTTTGATACCTGTGTCTTTTGTAAATTCTTTCAATATTTTTCCTCGAGGACCATTTTCACCGTCAGTATTCACCCATAATAAGGTGATCTCTTCCCCCTTTAGGTCTTTCTTGTTGTTCCAGCTCAGCTTTTCATCTTTCGCTCCACCTTTCTCTCCACTCGTTGGTGGTGCTGCATTACATCCGGTCAGCAAGATAAAAATCAATGATAAAAGAAAAAGAACTTTGCCTCTTTTCAACATAGACCCTCCCTTTAAGTAAATGTTTAATCCTTACTCTTTCGTAGTCACTTTTGATAAAAGTGTGGCTTGGCCGAGAAACAAACCTTTCTTCTGGCTTAGGGCTGCGGTTGCCATTTGAACCACATAGGCATAAATCAAAGGGCTCACAAAATCATCAATTGAATTCAGTTGGATCGACAGCACATTTGGATGAGTCAATGCCTGATCTGAAACGTAAACTACCTTGCCCCCTAACTCAGCAATTTCAATCGCAAAATTATGATTTAGCGACTCTGTAGTTCCTTTTGGATTAAACAGGATGCATTGAAAAGAATCCGCCAGCAATTCAAACGGTCCGTGGCGAAATTGTCCTAGCGATAATGACTCAGTTTGCATTCTAGCCGCTTCTTTTAATAAAAGGGCACCTAGATCAGAGGTGATGACACTCGGACCACGGCCAAGCAAAAACAGTGGTCGGTCTTCGGATAGAAAATTTCCTATTCGGCTGCTAATCTCCTCTTCTTTAATGGCTGTCTCTAATTTAGAAACCGCTTGGAATAACGCTTGTTCTAACGGTGCATTCACCCACTGAGAGCACAATTGAAGCAATAAACCAGCTGTTGAGGTGAATGTTTTTGTCGCAGTGATTGATTCTTCCTTTCCTGCTGCGGTATAAAAAACTTGAGACGCACCTTGAGCCAGGGTACTTTGTGGTGTGTTCGTAATCGCGGTATATTCTGAAAGTTGAGCGGCTAACCGGCAGGCCTCATACGATGCTCCGCTTTGTGAAACAATGATGGGTTGATAGTGTTTCAGCATTGGTATTTGATAGTGAAGGAGCTCAGAGGTGTCCACTGCTGCTGCAGGATAACCCTTTGCGTTCAAATAAAGGGCTGCCAACTGGCCAGCTGCTAATGAGCTGCCCATGCCCGTAAAAAGCAACGGGCGATTGAGATCCAGGGACAAATGATTGCCCCTGTTGGCTTCTAGGGTATCTTTTAAAGATTGAGGCTGTTCAGCTACCTCTTTTATAAACACATTCAATGATTTCTCCTCCTGCCATTAAACCGTTATATTTTTGCCCCTAAATTGTGGGAGGTGTTCTTTATGGGCTTCAAGGTAGTCATCCATCATCGCCTTGGCTGATGTGAACGATGGAACAAGAGGATGAACAGTTAAAGCATTAACACCCGCTTGATAATCCCCCTTCACGGCTGATTCAACGGCTAACCGTTCATACGTTTTCACCGGATGAATCAAGGAAAGAGCAAAGTCCGGTACCTCCCCAATACTTAATGGGAAATAACCATTTTTATTAACAAGACATGGAACCTCTACTACATCATCTTTATGAAGCTGAGCAATGGTACCATTGTTGGGGACATTTAACGTTAAGACTTGCTGCTTGTTATTGGCAATACTTCGGATAATGTTTAATGCCAGACCTTCATATCCTTCTTCTTCAAAGGAAAGTTCAACGGTTTCCTCTTGCTCGTGAACATCGTGAACTTGTCCTGTTGTCTCACTGGACATGTAGGTGCTACCCCGTGCATCTAAAGTTTGTTGATAATCACTCCAAGCTTCTTCCATTCGTCCTTGATGGACGAGTTCTGAAATTCTCTGGAGGAGAGGACGATTTAACTGTACGATTTGCTGTCCCCTTGTCTGATTGGATTGCTTAATATTGTTCACTGCCTGATCAGAGTAGTAAAAGTAATACAGGTATTCGTTCGGAAGCATCCCCATGTTTTGAATTAATGCGGGTTCGAAAAAGCGGAAGGTATGTGAAATGCGGGAAAGGTGATCATAATTGTCAAGGATCTCTGGGAGACGATCCACTCCCTTGTCATAAACAGAAGGTACCCATCCGAGATGGTTTAATCCAAAGTAGTTGACTTGAAGGTCGGTGTGCGGCACCTTCAAAAATTTACATAGTGAGTTTTTAATTCCAGCATGCGCATCGCAAATTCCTATCACTTTTTTGTGAGCTCCATATGTAGTAAGTGCCTGTGCCATTAATCCTGCAGGATTGGTAAAGTTCAGCAGCCAGGCATCTGGTGCTTCCTCACTGATAATCTTGGAATATTCCAGCATTACCGGGATCGTCCGTAATCCCATGGCAAATCCGCCAGGTCCCGTCGTTTCCTGCCCTAAAACACCATATTTAAGGGCAATTTGTTCATCAAGAACCCTTCCTTCCTCTTGCCCCACACGGATGGCAGAAAAGATGAAATCTGCCCCTTGTACCGCTTTACGGATATCCGTTGTAAACGATAATTTAAAAGTACCCTGATGTTTCTCTACCAAATGTCGAGAAATGTTCCCCATGATCGAAAGCCGCTCTTCATCGACATCAAAGAGGGTCACTTCTTTAAACGCAAGGTCTGTATGGTTAAACAACCCTTCAATCAATAAAGGTGTTCTCATACCGGCACCGCCTAAAATGGTCAGTTTCATTATTCATTCCTCCTATATTATTTACTGGGTTCAAAAAAATCCTGCTGTACTTGTTGCCAGGTCGGGCTACCGGTCGTTCCTCCTAGACTTTGCACCGAACAGCTGCCACAGTAATTACCTAGCTTTACTGAATCATCTAATGACCATCCCTTTAGAATTCCAGTTAACAGTCCTGCAGAGAAAACATCGCCTGCGCCTGTTGTATCAACTGCACTGCATTTATATCCTAAAATCTTTTTCGTGGCGTTTTTATGTCTTACAATTGCCCCCTCTTCCCCCAATTTAATGACTACAGGGGCAGCATATTTGTTTAATTTCTCAATCGCCTCTAGAGGATTCAATAAACCCGTTATCGTTTCTGCCTCTTTTTGATTGGGGGTAAAGATATCTGCCATTTTAATTAGTTCGTCTAATTGAGGGTTCGTAAGCCATTCCTCATCCCAACCGACATCCAAAGAGATATACATGCCTTTTTTCTTAGCAGTCTCAATGACGGATATATTCTCACTTACCGCGCCGGTATGTAATACTTTCGAGTCAGTCTTTTGAATCACCATCTTCGCGTAATCTGCCAGGTTCAATTTCTCCACGTTATCCTGATAGGAAAGAAACGACCGGTCTCCCCCATAATTAATGGCCACCGATAAACAACGCAACGGCTGATCTACTTCTAGCATTAGTGAAGTAGATACACCCTCAGCCTCTAAACTTTCTTTCATAAAACGGCTTAAAAAATCATTACCGATAGGAGAGATAACAGCTACTTTCATTCCTAATCTTGATAGTGCAACCGCTGTGTTGTAAGCAGCTCCACACGTAAATTCAAAAGACCCGCAATATACTTCCTCTCCTGGTTTTGGGAGTTTAGGAATGGATGAAAAAATGATATCGGTTGAAATAATTCCTTGAACCAGAACATCATAGGTCATAAAAATAACCCCCTTCCTTTTATTTGTTATGTTGTTACTACAAATCTATTTCATTTCATGATTCTTGTCAATTGAATATTCTAAATTTTTAGATTATATAAAAAGGTGTCTGAATATACTGGTTTTGCTCATTTTTGATAAGAACTAAGCCATATAGTATTCTTTGGTGTGGTCATATTTGGCCCCAAAATACCCCTGTAAATTATTTTAACTATTAAATAAATTTGTAAATGGCAATAAATTTGTTGTAACATATGTATACATCTATTTTGTATGAGATTAATCGGAGTGAGAATATGATAAATAAAAACCCTGGAACTGCCTTGTATTACGTGATCAAAGAGAAACTCTTAGAGCTTATTAAAAATGAAACCTATCCGGTAGGCAGTCAGCTGCCCACGGAATCCGAATTATGCCAGATGTTTGATGTTAGCCGAACAACCATCAGGCTGGCTTTGCAGCAGCTTGAGATTGACGGTAAAATTCATCGGGTCCAAGGAAAAGGGACCTTTGTATCCAAGCCTAAGATAAATGAGGCTCTCTCCCAGAGCATTAAGAGCTTTTCCGAACAAATGAAAGACGCCGGACTCGTTTCTTATTCAAAAGTGCTGACCTTAGATGTCATTCCGGCATATTTCTCTCTGGCTCAAGCTCTTGAGATTAAAGAAGATGACCCTGTCATCAAGCTGGTACGCTTGCGATATGGGGGAACAGAACCTCTTCAGCATTCCACATCGTTCATCCCTTGGAAGATTGCTCCTAGCCTGATCCAGGAAGATTGTTCAGGTTCATTATTCCAATTGTTGAGAACCAAATTTGAGGTTGATATCTACCGATCTATGGAATCAATTGAGCCTATCTTAACCAATCAAACAATGAGTGAATTACTAAACATTCCTGTAGGATCCCCTTCGTTTTTATTGGAGTCCATAACATATTCAACCAAACAATCCCCCATCGAACTCTCCTCTAGCATTGTCCGTGGAGATCGTTCAAAGTTTGTGATGGAAAGGTATTATGAAAAGTAACCAAAAGTATATTTTTAATAGTGATTAAGGATTTCTTAATAATTTTACTCACACTGAAAGATACAAAAGGCATGCAGACGATATTAAACGCCTGCATGCCTTTTCTTATTTAACTAACATCATTCTTCTCATCGTCCGATATAGCAGCTCCGTCCCCTTCGCAAGATCCTCCGGTGCAGAAAATTCCGCAGGATTATGGCTGATGCCGTCTTTGCAGCGGACAAAAATCATTCCGTAATCACACGCATAAGAGAGCATCAATGCATCATGGAAAGGCCCGCTCATGAGCTCTGGTGTTTCCAGTCCCATCTGTTTGCTTTCGTCGTGCATAATCTCCTTGATCCAGTCGGCACAATAACGCGGCTCACTGTTCGTATCTTCCTGAATCTCGTAGTTCAGCTGATACTTTTGACAGATCTCCTCAATTTCCTGCCGCAGCTGTTTCTCATATCGGTCACGGCGGTTTTGGTCAATGTCCCGCAGGTCGACGGTAAACGTTACTTCTTCAGCAATGATGTTTCTTGAATTCGGAAAGACCTGTACATGGCCGACCGTTCCAACCGTTGGTGCTCCCGGTTCCTGCTGGACGATCCGGTTGAGAGCGAGTGCGATTTCTGAAGCTCCCAGCATAGCGTCCTGCCGCATCCCCATAGGAACGGAACCCGCATGCCCGGCAAATCCCTTCAGCTTGACCGTCCACCATAAAGGGCCAGAGATGCCAGTTACAACTCCAATAGGAAGATTAGACTTATCCAGCACCGGGCCTTGCTCAATATGAAGCTCCAAGAAAGCATGGATGCTTCCCGGCTGATATTGTGATTCATGAAACTTGGCCGGATCACAGCCGAAATCACGCAAAGCCTGTTCTCTTGTAACTCCATCCTGGTCCTTACGCATTAAATCTCCTTCATCCAGCTTACCTAGTATACCCCTGGACCCAAACAAGCCTCGGTTAAACCTCCATCCTTCTTCATCACAAAACGATACGACTTCGATCGGCCGGTCTGGTGTAATCCCCTGTTCCTTTAAGGTGGCTACAGCTTCAATGCCGGCAAGAACCCCAGCAGGCCCGTCAAAACGGCCTCCGTAAGGCTGAGAATCCAGATGTGAACCTATCATGAGCACCGGAGCCTTCCTATCCTTGCCTTCGATTCTGCCGATCAAGTTTCCAAAATGATCAATCCTGACAGACATCCCTGCTTCTTCCATCCAAGTACTTACAAGTTTAAAGGCTTCCTTTTCCAAAGGTGAAAGGGCCGGCCTGCATACACCTGTTTCCCCGATCTTTCCGATCTCGGCCAACTCTTGCAAATTGGCATTCAGCCGTTCACTATTGATCTGAATCTGTTCAACTTTCAAAGTCATTCCTCCTTTTTCAACGTACAAAAAGGCTGCTGCAATAACTCAACAACCTCTTTGTCTATTATTCTGCCGGTGTAAGATTTTTTTGCTGATGAAACATGATAGACGAAAAATACTTTCTGGCATCTGCCGTTTGAATAAGAAGAACTTCCCTTTCTTGATTCGTAGTACCTACACGTTCAAACTCTACTGCGGCACCATCAAGATTCTCTGACACTCTCGTAATCTGATATCCCTGATACAGGAGAAAATCTATTTTTTCCTTTTCCTCGAAATATTCCTGTGATGCTGACATACCCCATCCTCCTTTTCAAGAGTGTGACTACCGATTATTTGGAAAGCGCCGCCAGCTGTTTCTGCCCTTCGGCATTGAACCGTTTTCTTTTAATATAACGGCCTTTTCCCAATTCGCCGACAAACGTTTTATCTTTAATAACAAACTCGCCTCTGGATAAAACAGATACCGGCTCACCAGTGATCTTCATTCCTTCAAACGCGTTATAGTCAACGGCCATGTGATGCGTTTGCGCAGAAATAGTTCGTTCCTTTGCCGGATCAAAGATAACAAGGTCTGCATCACTGCCAACAGCGATCGTTCCTTTTTCAGGAAACAAACCAAACAGTTTTGCTGATCGGGTAGAAACAATGTCAACAAACTGGTTGAGTGTGATTCGGCCTTTTTTTACTCCCTCTGAAAAAAGGACAGAAAACCGGTCTTCGATGAACGGACCGCCGTTAGGTATCTTGGTGAAATCTCCCTTGCCAAGATCTTTCTGTCCGTTAAAATCAAACGAACATTGATCCGAACCCAGCGTCTGAAGCTGGCCGCTTTTTAAAGCATTCCATAACGGTTCCTGATGTTTCTTTTCCCGAAGCGGCGGGGACCAGACATATTTGGCTCCTTCAAAATCAGGCCTTTCCATTTCGGATTGATCAAGCACTAGGTATTGAGGGCATGTTTCTCCATAAACCTGGTAGCCTTTGCTTCTTGCTTCTGCAATTTTTTCGGCTGCTTCCTGACAGGATACATGAACCACGTACAGCTGAGAATCAGCCAGCCCTGTCATCATGCAGGCACGGCCAGTTGCTTCCCCTTCCAGTTCCGGTGGCCTCGTCAATCCATGATAGATGGGATCCGTCTTCCCTTCTTCGAGCGCTTTTTTAGTCAGAAAATCAATGACATCCCCGTTTTCAGCATGTACCATAACAAGGGCTCCCTGTTCTTTTGCCATAACCAGCGTCTTAAACAAGGTTTCATCATCTGCCTGAAGCACGTTCTTATACGCCATAAATACTTTAAATGAAGTGATGCCTTCTTCCTCTATTACCTGCGGAATCTCCTTCATTACCTCTTCGTTTATTTCCCCAATCATAAGGTGGAACGAATAATCGATGACGGCTTTATCCTTTGATTTGTTATGCCACATTTCGATGGAATTCTTCAGTGAAACCCCTTTGTCAGTTAAGCAGAAATCGATAACCGTCGTCGTTCCTCCGAAGGCTGCAGCAATCGTACCGGTCTCAAAATCATCTCTGCTTACCGTACCGCCAAACGGCATCTCCAGATGGGTATGGGGATCGATGCCTCCCGGAAAGATATAGCATCCTTCAGCATCGATCACCTCCATGCCTTCACTTGGAAGGTTCTTTGCGATCATTGCTATCTTCCCGTTTTCAACGACAACATCTGCCACAAACGTATCAGATGCGGTTACGATTGTACCGTTTTTTATCACTTTTTTCATTTTGCTGCCTCCCGTTCATTATCTTTGTATCCAGCCAAAACCGTCTGGCGTTCGTTCCAAGTCATCGGAGGCTGCTCATGAGGAAGTTCAATCATGTCGATCGCACCTTCTTCAGGACATACAATCGAACAGAGGTTACAGCCTACACAGTCATCTTCTCGGACTTCCAAATATTTTTGCCCGTTAGGATCTGTAAGCATATCAATGCATTGATGAGAAGTATCTTCACATGCAATATGGCATTTGTTGCAATTGATGCAGACATCATTGTTGATGCGGGCGACAATCCTGTAGTTTAGATCCAGGTTGCCCCAGTCAGAATAACGTTCCACTGATTTTCCGATAATCTCCTGAACCGATGAGATTCCTTTGTCATCTAAGTAGTTGCTTAAGCCATCAATCATATCCTCTACAATGCTGAAGCCGTGATGCATGGCTGCTGTACAGACTTGTACGCCTCCTGCCCCCATCAGCATAAATTCCACTGCATCCCGCCATGTTGATATCCCGCCGATTCCTGAGATCGGCACATTGATGAAAGGATTTCTTGCACATTCGGCCACCATGTTCAAGGCGATCGGTTTAACCGCAGGTCCGCAATAGCCTCCATGTGCTCCCTTGCCTGCAACATGAGGAATCGTATTCCAGGTGTCGATGTCTACACCGGCTAAACTGTTGATCGTATTGATCATACTGATTGCGTCCGCTCCGCCTTGAACGGCTGCTTTAGCGGTAACCGTAATATCCGTGATGTTTGGTGTCAGTTTCACAATGACAGGCGTTCTCGCAGCTTCCTTCGCCCACATCGTCTGTGCCTGGACCAGATCAGGCTGCTGTCCTGAAGCTGCACCCATTCCACGTTCAGCCATACCATGAGGACAGCCGAAATTCAGTTCCAGTCCATCAACGCCCACATCCTCTACCCGCTTGACGATTTCGTGCCATTTTTCCCTTTTCGGTTCTACCATTAAAGAGGCGATAATGGCATGGTTCGGAAACCTTTTCTTCGTTTCATAGATTTCCTTAAGGTTTACTTCGAGGGGGCGGTCTGTGATCAGTTCTATATTATTGAATCCTGCTACTTTTTTCCCGTTAAAACTAACAGCTGCAAAACGGGCGGTTGTATTGATGATTGGTTCACCCAGCGTTTTCCATACTGCTCCTCCCCAGCCAGCTTCAAAAGCACGCTGAACCTGATACCCCGAATTGGTTGGCGGTGCAGAGGCCAGCCAAAATGGATTTGGTGATTCAATTCCTGCAAGGTTAATACGCAAATCTGCCATATAAAGACCCTCCTAAGTGATTTGATTGAAAAACAAATGGTTACGCGGTCTCAATTATGGAATTCTTTAACGTCTGATGAATCGCATAAGCTGCTCTTTTCCCTTGCTGTGCGGCTGTAACGACCATCGCTTCTCCCTGCCCGTCACCAAAAATAACATCACCAGCAGCAAACACTTTTTCATTGGAAGTTTGATAGGTTTCAAGGTTGACCTTAACCGTTCCCCACTGATGTTCGAGCCCAAAGGATTCAATCAGATTGGTATACCTTGTCTGCCCGATCGCCTTAATGACTGCGTCCACCTCCAGAATAAATTCAGATCCTTCGACCGGAACCGGCCTTCTTCGCCCGTCTGTTCCTGGCTCGCCAAGCTGCATGCGGATGCATTCCAGCTGCTTCACCTTGCCTTTTTCATCTCCAATGATTCGTTTTGGAGCGGTCAGCCACCGAAATTCCACATTATCCTGTTTTGCGAATTCAAACTCAAAATCGTATGCGGTCATTTCCTCCTGAGTCCGGCGGTAAAGGATTTTTACATTCTCCGCTCCCAAGCGAATGGAACACGTTGCCGCATCAATAGCTGTGTTGCCTGCCCCGATGACGGCTATCCTTTTGCCGATGTAAGCTTCAGAAAGTTCTTTTGTTTTAGTGTCTTCCACAAACTGAATAGCATCGTGGACACCGTCAAGATTTTCTCCTTCAATTCGGAGCATCGGTACCTTCGACATTCCCACAGCAAGTACTACAGCATCATATTCAGTAAGAACATCTGCTGCCTGAACATCTCTTCCGATCATCGTATTCGTTTTTATTTCTACACCGAGTTTTTCAACTTGCTGTACTTCCCATAATGAAACTTTTTGCGGCAGGCGGAACGAGACGATGCCATACGTATTTAACCCTCCAGCCTGTTCTTTTGCTTCAAAAATAGTGACTTCATAGCCGAGCAGAGCAAGCTCTCGGGCTGATGACAAACCTGCAGGCCCGCCGCCGATCACAGCAACTTTTAAGCCGTTTTTCTCACCAGCCTTAAACAATGTCTGTTCGTTCTTGATCGCCCAATCTGTGGCATAGCGCTGAAGATCACCGATCATGATGGGTTTAGTGGAGTCGTTGAGTACACATGCTCCTTCACAGAGCTCCTCGGTCGGACAAACCCTTGCACAGCTTGCTCCTACAGGGTTCGATTCCATGATGATCCTTGCTGAACCCTTTAAGTTCCCAGATGCGATCTTTTTAATAAATGACGGGATGTTGATCCCGGTCGGACAGGCTTGAATGCATGGAGCATCATAACAATACAGGCACCTGTTTGATTCGTCCCTGGCTTCCGCTTGAGTCAATCCTGACCTTACCTCGTCAAAGTTTCGCTGAAGTTCTTGCAGTGAAATAAACGCTTGGCTTCCGTTACTCATTTTGTATGCCCCCTCTATTCTTTGGAATTAAGGCAAAAGCGTGGTCATTTCCTGATAGGTTTCAGGACGTCGGTCTCTAAAGAACTGCCAGGTATTTCTTACTTCGCGGATCAATTCCTTGTCCATCTCACCAATGACCACTTCATCCTGATCACGGCTGCCCATGGCTACAAAATTCCCACGCGGATCGCAAAGGTATGATTGACCGTAAAACTCCCCAAGGTTCCATGGACCTTCCGTTCCTACACGGTTGATCGCTCCGATATAATATCCGTTGGCAACCGCATGAGCCGGCTGTTCGAGCTTCCATAAGTATTCCGAAAGGCCAGCGACCGTGGCAGAAGGGTTAAACACGATTTCAGCACCGTTTAACCCTAGAAGTCTAGCTCCCTCCGGAAAATGGCGGTCGTAGCATATATAAACCCCTACCTTGGCAAACGCCGTGTCAAAAACCGGGTATCCCAGATTACCGGGCTTAAAGTAATATTTCTCCCAGAAACCGTTGCCTTCATGGCCAACGTTCACTTGTGGAATATGATGTTTTCGGTACTTGCCAAGGTAGGAGCCGTCTGCATCAATCACTGCAGCTGTATTGTAATAGGTTGCAATCCCTTCTCTTTCATAGATTGGAAGCACAATCACGGTGCCCAATTCACGGGCCAATGCCTGAAATCTGCTGGTAGTCGGGCCGTTCGGAATTTCTTCCGCCGCATCATACCATTTGGCATTTTGTTCCGTACAAAAATAAGGACCATAAAAAATCTCCTGTAAACAGATGATTTGAGCTCCTTTTTCTGCTGCTTCCCTTACGAGTTTGATATGCTTTTCAATCGCCTGTTCCTTGTGAACCGACACGGATTCATTGCCATCTGCTTCATTGGAAGCTTGAATGAGACCAATCTTAACCATGTTTGACATCATATCTCCCCTTTTATTTAATTGGTTAAAGTATCTAAAAAACAATAAGATGGATGTTGAACAACAATGAGGCATGAAACAGATTTTCATGTTAGCGGAAGGGTACAATGGTCTTACGTAATAACATTCTCCATGAACACTATGTAATCATTCTAAAATTCTGAATATTTTTACTATACATGCTTTCAAACAAATTTTCATTATACATTCCGTCAAATGTTGGAGCTGCTTTTCGTTACACTATGTTAAATTCACCTTTGAAGGAAACACCATGGCTCCTTTAGCTGGGAGCCATGATGAAAATTTAAGGCTCATTTCTAAAAGATTGTTGCTTTGGGAACATTTTTGTAAAGAGCTTCAGTGACAAGTTGATTGGAGTGGAAGGTGCGAGACTCCTCGAAAATGAATTTCACATTTTCTTCGTGCGATATAACGCTGCCGAAGCCTTCCTTGTCCTGCG
>NZ_LMVC01000010.1 GCF_001510655.1 Fictibacillus sp. FJAT-27399
ACTCTCCAATAAAGTGTTTGATATAGCTCTTAAAGTTTAAAAATTGATGGGATTGTAAAATCCCTGACTTACCTGGCTTTTGTTTGGTTTTCAAAGAACATTTTGTGTCAAACTCCAACGCTTAAGTTGTCGTTTGCCGTCGCTCATTGGCGACTTTATTATATTACCATACTGTCACCAGCCTGTCAACATTCTTTTTAAAAAGTTTTTATCAAGTTTGTTGAACATTTTCATAAGCTTTGCAGCGACAGGTAATAATATACCACCTATTTAAACACCTTGCAATACTATTTAAGAAAAAAGTTTCAATTTCGTGTAAAAACATATAAAAACCGCCTGCACACTGCATGCAGGCGGTGTTAAATTCCTTTGTTATTACTTGTCGCTATGGCGCATTTGCGGGAATAACAGTACATCACGGATTGAAGGTGAGTCTGTCAAAAGCATGATAAGGCGATCGATTCCGATCCCCAGGCCGCCGGTAGGAGGCATACCGTACTCAAGTGCTTCTACAAAGTCCTCATCCATCATGTGAGCCTCATCGTTCCCTTGGTCACGCTCTTTGAGCTGTGCTTCAAAACGCTCTCTTTGATCGATTGGATCATTAAGCTCAGAGAATGCGTTAGCGTGCTCACGGCCGACGATAAACAATTCAAATCGGTCAGTGAATCTTTCATCTTCAGGATTCTTCTTAGCAAGCGGAGAGATCTCTACTGGGTGGCCATATACAAATGTAGGCTGAATGAGCGTCTCTTCGACGAAGTGTTCAAAGAACTCGTTCACAATATGCCCATAAGACATGTTTTCTGTCACAGGAACATTATGTTCTTTAGCAAGTGCGAACGCTTCTTCCCTGCTCATCTGCGGCCAGAAGTCTACACCTGTTGCTTCTTTTACTGCTTCAACCATGTGCACGCGTTTCCAGCGCGGTTCGAGGTCAACTTCGTACTCACCGTATTTAACAGTCGTGCTGCCGTGTACTTCTTTAGCAATATGAGCGATAAGATTTTCAGTAAGTTCCATAATATCATGATAATCTGCATAGGCTTCATAAAGTTCGATCATTGTAAATTCAGGATTATGACGAGTAGATACACCTTCGTTTCTGAATACCCGGCCAATCTCATAAACCTTTTCCAAACCGCCGACGATCAGGCGTTTCAAATGAAGCTCGATAGCGATCCGCATGTAAAGCTCCATATCAAGCGCGTTGTGGTGCGTAATGAACGGACGTGCAGATGCACCGCCAGGAATAGAATGCATGGTTGGCGTTTCTACTTCCAAGTAGCCGTGATCATCCAGGTAGCGTCTCATTGAACGGATTATTTTACTGCGGGCGATGAACGTGTCTTTTACTTCAGGGTTCATGATTAAATCTACATAACGCTGGCGATAGCGCTGTTCCACATCTTTAAGGCCGTGGAATTTGTCAGGCAGCGGACGAAGTGATTTCGTAAGCAGCTGAAAGTCTTTCGCTTTTACAGAAAGCTCTCCAACTTTAGTTTTAAAGACCGTACCTGTAATTCCGACAATGTCACCGATATCGATCGTGTTGAACAGCTCATACTGCTCCTCGCCTACTGCATCGGTTCTTACATAGATTTGAATTTGTCCTGTCAGATCCTGAACGTGGGCAAATCCGGCTTTCCCTTTTCCGCGCTTGGTCATGATGCGTCCAGCAATGGTTACTTCAATGCCTTGCTCCTCCAGGTCTTCTTTCGATAGATCCTGATATTGCTCAGTAATATCTGCCGCTGTATGGGTGCGGATATATTTAGTGCCGAACGGATCTTTCCCGCTTTCACGGATGCTGTTCATTTTTTCTCTGCGGACACGCAGCAAATCATTTAATTCTAAATCCTGGCTCATGAAAACTCTCCTACCTTTTGCAATTTTGTATGTTTATGATTTTATATGAAATATGGCCCCCTGGAAGGGAGATGTGAATCTTAGCGTTCAGAGGCTTGCCGATTACCGCTTGGGCCACCGGGGAATCCGCGGCAATTTTAAACTCTCTCGGATCGGCTTCAAATGGATGTACGATCGTATACGTCATCTCATCCTGAAATTCAAGTTCCAGCAATGTGATCGTAGAACCTACTTCCGCCGTTTGTCCGGGCTCTTTTTCACTGGAGAGAATCTGGGCATGGAACAGGACTTGTTCGAGCTGTTTGATCCTCTTGTCTAAAAACAGGCCTTCATCCTCAGTGCGGCAGTGTTCTTTTTCCTCAATTAAACTTCTAAGCTCATGCTTTAGCCTCCTGGTGCCTTCGTTCGTAAGCAAAACCGTTTCATGGTTCATTTGCTTTTCCTCCATATCATTATTAAAAATAATAATTTTGAAAACACCAGGTAGCCTTAATTATTTAGAAAACACAAGTGCAACAAAAGCCAGAATTAGGTTCTGGCTGTTAGTAAGATTCAATAGGGCGATTAACTCAGCTCGCTTTTCCTTGCTGTTTAGCCTCTACTTCTTCAATATAGCCGTAGAGGAGCTTGCTCATTTCATCCCTTGTTGTTTTTGTATTTACTTCGTTTCGAACCGTTCCTGTTTTAGGAAGGCCTTTTAAATACCATGCAGCGTGTTTGCGCATCTCGCGAACGGCCACATCTTCACCTTTGAGGTCAATGAGGCGGTCCATATGAAGCATGCAAATATCGATCTTTTCTCTTGGTGTCGGTTCTGCAGGAATTTCTCCTGTTTCGAGGAACTGAACGGTGCGATAAAGCATCCATGGGTTGCCAAGCGCCGCGCGGCCGATCATAACGCCATCTACACCATAGGTTTCAAGCGCATGTTTGGCATCGTGCGGAGTAGAGATGTCTCCGTTTCCGATTACCGGAATCGAAACATTTTCTTTTACTTGCTTGATAATGTCCCAGTTCGCTTTTCCCTCATACATCTGCACGCGTGTGCGCCCGTGCACAGATACCGCAGCACCGCCGGCACGTTCCACCGCCTGTGCGTTTTGCACAGCGAAAATATGGTCTTCATCCCAGCCGACACGCATTTTTACAGTAACCGGCTTTTGCACAGCATCTACTGTAGCCGCAACCATCTCATAGATTTTGTTTGGGTCTAACAGCCATCTTGCTCCAGCATCACATTTCGTGATCTTAGGCACTGGGCAGCCCATGTTGATATCTATAATATCGGCATTTGTATTTTCATCTACATACTTTGCTGCCGCAACAAGAGATTTGCGTTCTCCTCCAAAGATCTGAAGGCTGAGCGGTTTTTCCCTCTCATCTACATACAGCATTTTTAAAGATCTTTCGTTCTCGTGAAGAATACCTTTATCGCTTACCATTTCGGCACAAACGAGCCCCGCTCCGAAATCTTTGGCGATCAGGCGGAATGCCGGGTTGCAGACACCTGCCATAGGTGCAAGCACAACGGGATTCTTCATGGTAATACCACCGATTTTCAACATTCTTTTCACCTCGCTTATTTATGAACATAGTCTTGCGTTAATTCATCTATAGAAACCTGAAAGATCGTTGCAATCTTAATCATAAGTTCTTCCTTCGGTTTGCGGTTTCCGCGTTCTACTTCTCCAAGTATAGAAACAGAGATCCCCAAGTCCTTCGCAAGGCCTTCTTGTGTATAGCCTTTCAGTTTTCGAAAGGCCCGTATTCTCCTGCCCCACTTTTCCTCTTCCATATATGCACACCTTCTTTATTCTGCAGCTGTCTGAAGACGTCATCCAATGATACGTCTGTATCTGGGAATGTGAGATATGGAGCAATCTCAAACAACGGAATCATCACAAAAGCACGTTCCAGCATACGGGGATGCGGAATGTGCAGCAGTTCTGACTGTATACGTTCACTATTATACAACAAAATGTCAAGGTCGATTGTTCTTGGACCCCATCTGATTTTCCGTATTCTTTCCAGCTGGTTCTCGATTTCCTGGGTTATGCTCAGTAAAGCTTCAGCAGACAAGCTCGTCTGCAGTTTTACCGCCAGATTCAGAAAAGGAGGCTGATCGGTGTAGCCGACTGGTTCTGTTTCATAAAGTGATGATATCTTTTCTACTTTAATAGCGGGATGGTCATTTAATGCATCGATCGCCTTCCGGATATACTCTTCCCGGTTCCCAAGGTTGGAACCAAGCGAAAGGTAAACACTATTCATCAGGCTCTGCTCCGGGTTATCTCTATGGCAACAGAGTCATAATGGCCCGGGATAGGCGGATCCGGTTTAGTAACTTTAACCGTGCATTGCTGAATCAGCGGGTAACTGGAAAGAAGGGAAGAGGCAATACTTTCCGTTACCGTTTCAACCAATTTCTTCGGTTCGCCTTCTACAATTTCTTTTACCGTTGAATAAATGTCACCGTAATTCACCGTTTTTTCAAGGTCATCCGTCGTACCGGCTGCCTGAAGATCCATCTCAAGAATCAGATCGGCGAAAAATCGCTGGCCCAGTTTATTCTCTTCGGGAAAAACACCATGATAGCCATAAAACGAAAGGCCGTTCATATATATTTTATCCAAGCGTCTTCATCCCTTTTCCGAGCATGGCATCCATCATTCTTGCCATGCGGCTCATTTCTTTTACATCATGGACGCGTACAATCGTACATCCCCGTTCAATGCCAAGGCATACTGTGGCGCCTGTTCCTTCCATTCGTTCATCCACCGGAAGATCGAGGGCATTCCCGATCATGGATTTTCTGGATGTTCCTAGGAGTACGGGATATCCCATCACCACGATCTGGTCGAGGTTCCTCATCGTTTCAAGGTTCTGCTCATATGTTTTGGCAAAACCGATTCCAGGATCTAAAATGATGTTCTCCGGTCTCACGCCTTCTTTCGAAACAATGGCGATGCTCTTGTTCAGATCGGCAATGATATCAGGCATCAATTCTGCATAATCACGGTCACTCCGATTATGCATAAGGATGATGGGTACGTTGAGCTTTGCTGCTGTGGAGGCCATCTGTTCATCCGCCTTAGCTCCCCATACATCATTAATGATATGGGCTCCGGCAAGAATGGCTTTTTCAGCGACTTCTGCTTTGTACGTATCGATGGAAATCGGAACGCTTACTTCGCGGGAGACTGCCTCAATTACCGGGACGACACGCCTTAACTCTTCCTCTGCTCCAACCCTCTCACCGCCTGGACGAGTGGATTCTCCCCCGATATCAATAATATCGGCTCCGTCTTCTACCATTTGCTTAGCATGCTCAACTGCTCGTTGAATCGTGTTGTATCTGCCGCCATCAGAAAAGGAATCCGGAGTGGCATTTAATATTCCCATGACATAGGTTTTCTTGGATAGATCCAGCGTGTATGGGCCACAGGATATGAGATGATTAATATTCTTGGCTGTTATTGTCTGTCCCATAATAGGTTCTCCCTTCAAACAGTTCATCAATGCTCCATAGACTTTTGCTGCATGAATGATAAAGAAATAAAAGCGATTGGGCCGTCTGCCCGCCAGCACCCGGAAAGTTCTTTCCCTGAAAGGCGCGAACCGGGACGATTTCCTGAATCGAATTCGTTAAAAAAATCTCGTCCGCATTTTGTACATCAAGGGACGAATATAGACCCTCTTCTGCCTGCATTCCCATCTTGGCCGCACTGGCCATGACGAACTGCCTCGTGATTCCGTTCAGAATTCCTGTATTTACGGAAGGGGTATAAAGTACCCCATCTTTTACCCAAAAAACATTTGAAACGGTTCCTTCGCTGACAAATCCATCTTCTGTCAAAAACAGGCCTTCCTGTTCATGCGGCCTGTTCAACTCCCTTTTACCGAGGATGCTGTTCAAATAATGATGGGACTTCAAGCGGATTCTTCCTTCCGGGGTATTCCGCCTTGTCTGAAGCACGACAAGCTCTTTCTCGTTAAAAGGGCCCTGTTCCGGCAGTGGTTTGCCGTAAATAATGACAGTCGGATTTAAATAAGGGTCTGTCTGCAGGCCGATCTCACCGGCTCCTGCTGATATATTAAAGCGGATATAAGCATTCTTCCATTTGTTCCGCCGCATTAAACGCCTTGTGTCGATCCAGGCTGCCGCACTGTCCAGTTCATGCTTTATATTCAGCTCAACAAGCGCTTCTTTTAAACGCTTCATATGTTCTTCCCAAAGAAATGGATGTCCATTGTAGACTCTGACGGTTTCAAATGCACCAAGGCCATACATATATCCATGATCAAACGGAGAGATAGAAGCTTCATTTTTACTTACAAGTTTTCCATCTATTGAGAGGTACATACCATGTTCCCTTTATTTTTGTATTGATCGATAAAATTCCGCAGCAGCTTTTTGCCTGCTTCTGTCATGATCGACTCAGGGTGAAATTGTACACCTTCTACCGGAAGCGTCTTATGGCGAATGGCCATAATTTCTCCTCCCGGGGTCCATGCTGACACACTGAAACATTCTGGAAGTGTTTCTTTCTTTACAATGAGAGAGTGGTATCTCGTAGCAGTAAATACTTTTTCAAGCCCGCTGAAAATGGTCTTTCCGTCATGTGAAATCTCTGAGGTCTTTCCATGCATCAGGCGTTCGGAGCGAATGACATCTCCTCCAAATACTTGGGCGATGGATTGATGCCCTAGGCATACCCCGAAAATCGGAATCTCACCTGCAAAGTGCTTAATGGCTCCCATGCTGATTCCAGCTTCGTTCGGTGAACAAGGGCCCGGAGAGATCATCAAAAAATCTGGCTGAAGCGCCTCGATTTCTTTGAGAGTGATCTCATCGTTTCTCTTGACGACAAGCTCTTCTCCCAGCTCTCCTAAATATTGTACAAGGTTGTACGTGAATGAATCGTAGTTATCAATCATTAAAATCATTCTCATCTTCCTCCTCTAAGCTCAGCTAAACTAACTCGTACTCGTACTTGCTTTCTTCACTTAATTCTTTGGCCCGCCATAAAGCAGCGGCTTTTTTCAGCGACTCTTTATACTCCGCTTGGGGATCTGAGTCGATAACGATGCCGGCACCAGCCTGTACGTGGGCCATTCCGTCCTTGCAGACCATCGTCCGGATCGCGATATTCAATTCCATGTCACCATCGTATCCAATCCAGCCGATAGAGCCAGTATATACTCCTCTGCGCACAGGCTCAAGCTCTTCAATAATTTCCATTGTGCGTATTTTCGGAGCCCCTGTAATCGTCCCACCTGGAAAAGTGGCTGCAATCAGGTCAAACGCATCGCAGTCTTCACGAAGTGTTCCCCTGACGTTCGAGACAATGTGCATGACGTGGGAGTACTTTTCAATCGTCATAAACTCATCCACTTCAACACTGCCATACTTACTCACTTTGCCCAGGTCGTTTCTTTCCAGGTCAACCAGCATCACATGTTCCGCGCGTTCTTTCTCATTTTCGATCAGTGTTAATGCGAGCTTACGGTCTTCTTCTTCCGTCTTGCCCCTTGAGCGTGTCCCGGCGATCGGGCGGGTACTGATATGTTCTCCCTTTTTTTTCACTAATAATTCAGGTGAACCGCTGACGAGCTGAAAATCAGGAGTATGAAAGTAAGCCATATACGGCGATTGATTAAAACGGCGAAGTTCATTATAAATTTCAAATGGCATCGACAGAAGGGGCTTTGACTGCCGTACAGATAGATTAACCTGAAAGACATCGCCTGCAGCAATATAGTCTTTGACTTGTTTTACTGCCTGCACAAACTTTTCTTCGGACATGGATACCGATTCCGGCAAAAATGAAAAGGGCGCCTTTTCGTTCTTTGCAGAAATGCCGCTGTGATTTGCCGCAGTCCATTCCGCTCGATATTGTTCCAGTCTTAATTCAGCCCTTTTTTTATGCTGTTCTTCATAGTGAAGAATAAGCCATAAACATTCTTCTTCATGGTCATATACGAATACATCATCAAATACCATGAGAGAAACATCCGGAAGTTGAAGATCATCTTCTGCTTTTTGAGGAAGCTTCTCAATCTCCCTGGCCACATCATAACTAAAATATCCGATAGCTCCCCCGTTAAAATCAGGAAGCCCTGCCGGAACATCGCACTTAAACAAACTAAGCCAATCTTTAATGATCGGAAGGAGTTTTCCTTCTCTCGTGGTATTGCTGCCTTTATATTCAATAGAAACTTTATTGTTTTTACCTACAATATAAGCAACTGGAGTAAGGCCCATGATACTGTATTTTCCGCTCCGTCCGCTTTCAAGGAGAACGTGGTTTTCTTCACTGCCCGAAAGGCTCCTATAACGGCTGAACCATTCGCTTTTGGCTAGGGGAATTTTTTCAAAGATGATTTGTCGTTCTTCACAAATTGGGTAAGGCACACCTGTCACGCTCCTGATCTTTCTTATGGATACTATTGTAACTGATGCAGTGATTAATGTGGGGATAAAAATCCAATTACTTTTGAGAACAGCTCAAGCGCCCTGCTAATGGGCGCTAGAGCTAGACCATACTCCCATGCATAGAAAAAGCTGACAAAATTGTCAGCTTCATCTCTTGTTATTCTGTTTCATCAAATTGATATAGCGGTGTGCTCAAATACCGTTCACCATTACTCGGAATGATGGCGAGCACTTTTTTGCCTTTGCCCAGCTTCTCAGCCACTTTAAGAGCAGCAGCGATAGCAGCTCCTGAGGAGATCCCGCCAAGGATTCCTTCTTCTTTAGCCGCACGGCGTGCAAATTCAAAAGCTTCATCATTTGTAATCTGGATAACTTCATCATATACAGACGTATTTAAGATTTCCGGAACAAATCCGGCGCCAATCCCCTGAATCTTATGAGGACCGGGCTTTCCGCCTGACAGTACAGGAGAATCAGATGGTTCAACGGCGTATACTCGAATATCAGGATAAGCTTCTTTCAGCACTTCCCCAGCACCGGTGATGGTTCCGCCTGTACCGATTCCTGAAATGAAACCGTCCAGTCCGTCCGGAAATTGTTCAAGAATTTCTTTCCCAGTTGTTTGCCGATGGATCTCCGGGTTCGCTTCATTGTTGAACTGTTGTGCCAAGAAATAGCCGTGTTCTTTTGATAAAGCTTCCGCCTTGCGGATTGCTCCGCCCATTCCTTCAGCGCCAGGTGTCAGAACAAGCTCCGCTCCATAAGCGCGCAGCAGATTTCTTCGCTCCAAGCTCATCGTGTCCGGCATGACAAGAACAGCCTTATAGCCTTTAGCTGCTGCTACCATTGCAAGCCCGATACCCGTGTTCCCGCTTGTAGGTTCAATAAGCGTATCGCCTGCTTTAAGTTTGCCGTCTGCTTCCGCTTTTTCAATCATAGCCAAAGCAATGCGGTCTTTAACACTGCTTCCCGGGTTCATGAATTCCAGTTTCAAATACACGTCTGCATGAGTATCATTTGTAATACGATTGAGTTTAACAACAGGTGTCTGTCCAATAAGCTCTGTAATTGAATTTGCTATTCTTGCCAACCTTATCACTCTCCTAATTCCGAGTAAATACATTGGTTTAAGTTTAACAACAGTACGAATCGTCTGTCAATTCATATGCATTGCTTTAGACCTGACCCAAAGCATTCTAAGTTTGATCGATTTTCTTTAAATTTATCTGCTTTCGTTATAAAGCTCTTCCAGTTCATCCTCTGCAAATAAGTAAGTTTCATTGCAGAAATGGCAGTGGGCTTCAGCCTGCCCTTCGTCTTCAATAATTGAACGGATTTCCTCTCTTCCCAATGACACAAGTGCATTGGCAATGCGGTCCCGTGAACATGTGCACTGGAAGGAAACCGGCATCTTATCCAGTATTTTTACATTTTCTTTCCCAAGCAGTTCAAACAGGATCTCTTCTGGGGTGAGGCCTTTTTCAACTAATTTAGAGATCGGAGGAATAGCAGAAATCCGCTCTTCCAAAAGATCAATAATTGTATCTGATGCATTTGGCAGCACCTGGATCACAAATCCTCCTGCAGCAAGAATGCTGTTATCCGGGTTAACGAGAACACCTACACCCACTGATGAAGGCACTTGTTCAGAGGCTGCGAAATAATAAGTAAAATCATCGCCGATCTCCCCGGATACAAGCGGAACCTGGCCGGTGAAGTTATCACGCAGACCAAGATCTTTCACTACTGATAAAAATCCATTTTTACCCACGGCACGTGCAACATCTAATTTTCCGTGCTGGTTCAAATCAAAATGGACTTGCGGGTTCGTTACATATCCTCTTGTATGACCGCTTGGTGCAGCGTCTACAACAATAGCACCAATGGGGCCTCCGCCTTCAATCTTTACCGTCATCTTGTGCTTATCACTTTTAAGCATGGATGCCATCATAGTGCTCGCCATCATCGAACGGCCTAAAGCTGCTGAAGCCGTCGGCCAGGTTTGGTGCCTGTGCTGCGCTTCACCCACCATTTCACTACCGCTCATAGCGTACGCGCGTATCTGCCCGTCAAAGGCCAGCGCCTTTATTAAATAATCCGACATATTTATCACCTGTCCTCATGTATTAACTCAGTAGTTCTCGTTCATTTCCGATTGTTTTTTAAGTAGATCAGCTGCAGGCCCTTTAAGGTTAAATAAGGATCAACCACATCGATCAGCTCGCATTCCTCTGCGATCAGACCTGCCATTCCTCCAGTGGCCACTACTTTTGGACTCGTTTTCTCCTGAGCTTTTATCCTTTTAACAATACCCTCAACCTGTCCAACATATCCAAATAAAAGTCCTGACTGCATGGCACTTACCGTATTTTTTCCAATAATGTTCTCAGGTTTGGCAAACTCTATTCTCGGAAGTTTCGCCGCATTTTTATAGAGGCCTTCTGTCGCTACATTAATTCCCGGGGCAATTGCGCCCCCCATATAATGGCCCGCCTCATTGATGTAGCAATATGTCGTGGCCGTACCAAAGTCAACGATAATGAGCGGTTTACCGTAATTGTGAATCGCTGCAACGGCGTTAACAATCCGGTCAGCCCCCACTTCTCTTGGATTTTCATATTTTATATTCAAACCGGTCTTTATGCCAGGCCCGATCACCAGCGGTTTTTTATGAAAAAATTTGAGGCACATCCGCTCAAGCGTCGCCATAATGTGAGGCACAACAGATGAGATAATAATCCCTTCAACTTCTTTTCTTTCAATCTCCGCATTCTGAAACAGGCTGAGAATCAGCATTCCGTATTCATCTTCTGTTTTTTCTCTGGAAGTACTGACCCTCCAATGATGTTTCAGATCATCTCCGTCATACATACCCAGTACGATATTCGTATTCCCTACGTCAAAAACAAAGATCATGGAAATGCCTCGCTTACTTTTAATTTGATTTTTTACTTTTAAAAAGGATGCCTCTGAGTTAGAGGCATCCTTCGTTTTAATCTTCCTTGCGTTCTTCTTCGTCTTTTTTATGAATTGTAACCTTTACATCATTTTCCGGAGAAGAAATGACTTTACGCTCAGGAAGCTGTCCTGTTTTTACAAGCTCCTTAATTTGCTCTTCATCCAATGTTTCTACATTGAGAAGAGTTTGAGCGATGATTTCAAGCTTTTCATTATGCTCTGTAAGGATTTGTTTACAGCGCTGGTAAGAAGTTTTAATGATATTTTGGATTTCCATGTCGATTTCATGGGCAATGGCATCACTGTAGTTTTGCTCATTGTTGAAATCGCGTCCAAGGAATACCTGTCCGCCAGAGCTTGAGCCAAATTGCATCGGTCCAAGTCTGTCACTCATCCCGAACTCCGTAACCATGCGGCGGGCAATGCCTGTAGCACGCTGGAAGTCATTGTGAGCACCTGTGCTGACTTCATTAAAGGTAATCTCTTCGGCAACACGTCCGCCAAGGAGACCGACGATCTTATCAAGCAGTTCCGGTTTTGTCATGAAGTACCGGTCTTCTTTTGGAAGCATAACGGTGTATCCGCCTGCCTGGCCGCGAGGCACTACTGTTACTTTATGAACCGTATCTGCCCCTTCCAGCACTAGACCGATGACGGTATGCCCGGCTTCATGGTAGGCCACGATATTCTTTTCTTTTTGTGAGATAACCCTGCTTTTCTTCGCAGGACCCGCGATGACTCGGTCAATCGCCTCATCCACATCGTCCATGTTAATCTTCTTCTTGTTT
Organism: Fictibacillus sp. FJAT-27399; assembly: GCF_001510655.1. Lineage (GTDB taxonomy): Bacteria > Bacillota > Bacilli > Bacillales > Fictibacillaceae > Fictibacillus_C > Fictibacillus_C marinisediminis. The sequence continues at coordinate 12,052 of NZ_LMVC01000010.1, forward strand.
TGCCGCGCTGCCACAAGAGCTGCTTCATTCAGCAGGTTCTCAAGATCGGCACCGGAGAAACCAGGAGTCCGCATGGCAATGGTTTTCAAGTTTACTTCTTCACTTAATGGCTTATTGCGTGCATGTACACCCAGCACTTCTTCTCTTCCTTTTACATCAGGGCGGTTTACCGTAATCTGACGGTCAAATCGTCCCGGACGAAGAAGAGCAGGGTCAAGAATATCCGGACGGTTGGTCGCAGCAATGATAATGATTCCTTCATTAGCTCCGAATCCATCCATTTCAACGAGTAACTGGTTAAGCGTCTGTTCCCGCTCATCATGTCCGCCGCCAAGACCGGCACCGCGCTGGCGTCCGACTGCATCGATCTCATCGATAAAGATGATACACGGTGCATTCTTTTTAGCGTTTTCAAACAGGTCACGTACACGTGATGCACCGACCCCAACGAACATCTCAACAAAATCAGAACCTGAAATCGAGAAGAAAGGAACTCCCGCTTCCCCTGCAACCGCACGGGCAAGCAACGTTTTACCAGTACCTGGAGGTCCTACTAAGAGAACCCCTTTTGGAATACGGGCTCCTAATGCAGCAAATTTTCGTGGATCTTTTAAGAATTCGACCACTTCAACAAGTTCCTGCTTTTCTTCGTCCGCTCCGGCAACGTCTTTGAACGTCACTTTTTTCTTTTCTTCGTTATAGAGCTTGGCTTTACTCTTACCAAAGTTCATCACTCGGCTTCCGCCGCCCTGAGCTTGGTTGAGCAAGAAGAAGAACAGGATGAAAATAATGACAAACGGAATAATGGATGTAAAGAACGTAACCCAACCGCTCGTCTGCTCTTCTGGTTTAATGTCAACGTTAGATGTTTTAGCTAGCTGGTTAAGCTGTTTGATGGATTCTTCAGAGTCTGGTGTATATGTTTCAAACACTTCACCCTGTTTCGCATTCTCCAGCTTTCCTCTAACAACATAAACGCCGCCTTCAGGCTGGTACTCAATGCTTTTTACGCGCCCATCCTGAATGTAATTCGTTAATTGGTCATAACGAATTTTCTTCACTTCATTGTTGGTTCCGTTAAAAAAGCTGACGACACCAACTACAACTAAAAAGATTAACAAGTAAAATATGGTGTTCCGGAAGATCCGATTCATTCCTTACCTCCTCAACGACAATGAGACGATGAAATACATTTATTATTGCATGTTAACAAATAAACAGGATTACTTTTCGTATACTTCAGGCTTCAGAACCCCGATATAAGGAAGGTTGCGATAGCGCTCAATATAGTCCAGGCCGTAACCGACAACAAACGCATCCGGTACGATAAAACCTGTAAGATCCGGTTTGATATCCACTTTTCTGCCAGTCGGTTTATCCAGCAGAGTAACAATTTTGACCGAATTGGCGTTACGGGTTTTGAAAAGCTGAACAAGATAACTTAACGTCAGACCGCTGTCTATAATATCTTCGACAATGATGACATCTCGTCCTTCAAGAGATGTATCCAGGTCCTTAATTATTTTAACTTCCCCTGAAGAAACAGTGGATGTTCCATAGCTTGAAACAGCCATGAGGTCAATCTCAAGGTGGATGTCCATCCGTTTGATAAGATCCGCCATAAAAGGAAGGGCTCCTTTTAATACTCCGACAACAAGCGGAAATCGATCTTGATAATCCTCTGATAATTGCTTTCCGAGATCCTTGATCTTTTCCTGGAGAACTTCCTCGGAAATTAATACTTCTTTAATTTCATCATGCATGCTGCTTTGGCCTCCTAGACGTCCTGGCAGAAATTTTGAAACTGTAAGACTAACCATTGCTTAGGTTTGCTTGAGTGTGGAACGGGGGCGTGCTTTATACCCGGAATCCAGATAATGTTACCCCTCCCATCTTGCAGGACGGGCCATACATCGCGTTTCTCCCTCTCAAGCTTTTGGTCGATAAATATATCTTTGACCTTCCGAGTTCCGCTTACCCCTTGAATGGCCATCCGGTCACCGGGTTTGCGGCTCCTCGCAATGATTGGCAAACTTACACTTTTAACATCACATACAAAAACATCTTTTCCCTTTTTTCCATCCGGATACTCTTCTTTATACTCAGCGGTGATGAAACCTACAGGAAGTTCGAGCGTTCCTGGCACTTTCAATTCCATTTGATAGCCTTCCTGCTTTTCGGCTTCCCCAAACGCCAGCCTGCACCGGTCATAGGAACGGATTACCTGCAAACCATGGGGAAAATCCAGCCTTCCAGATGGATGTTCGCTTCCGAGCAAAGTTAAAAAGCTTTCCTTATGTAGTGAGGAAAGAGATGAAGGTGTTTGCTTATATAGATAGTTTAATATTAGTGTAATCGCCCTTTTTTGTAAAGGAATAGGCATGTTGAGAAATTTAGCAGCCGAAACTTCAATCAACGATGCTTTTTTCACTGTTACAACAGCTTCCAGGCTTCTTTTTGCCTGTTCCAATAAATACGTTTCATCCTCATAAAAAGTTTCACTTATTTGCTGAAATCGAAGATGAACATTCGGATTTTCTTTTTTAAGAAAAGGCAGCACATGATGCCTGAAGCGGTTTCTTACATAGTCATCCGCCTCATTGCTCGGATCCCTTCTCGGAAAAATCGTATGTACTTTACAATAATGCTCTATTTCGTCCTTCGTTATTCCTAAAAAAGGACGAATAATACATCGGCCTTCAAAAGAGCGTTTCGCTTGCATACCGCCAAGCGCGGTTCCTGAGCTTCCCCTTGTCATCCGCATCAGAATGGTCTCCGTCTGGTCATCTCCATGGTGAGCCAATGCGAGTGAATCGGCATTATGCCTTGCCATGACTTCAGCATAAAATGCATACCGGCATTCTCTCGCAGCCAATTGAGTGCTCGTCACTTGATTCTCCTTTTTATAGGAATCCACATCCACACGTTTGCCCTCAAACTGAATATCATGCTCTCGGCAGTAGGACTGCACGTACAAAAGGTCTTCTTCCGACTCTCTGCCCCGCAGCATGTGGTCGGCATGGGCAGCAATAATGTTCAGCTCATCCCCCTTTCTGCGGTTCCAAAGATAATGAAGCAATGCCATGGAATCAGGGCCGCCTGATACACCAACAACGATTGTCTGTCCCCGGCGAATCAGCTGATGCTTTTTAATAAATTGTTCGACTGCCTGAAGCATTCCCTTCTCTCCTTATCCTATGCGGCTCAACCTTGCCTTCGTCCATTTTTTCATGAACAGCCTCTCGGGTAGTATACCAAAAACAAGGATGTCCCTGTAAAGAATTGAAACTGCCGCTACATGGACTGGCTAACAAGGTAAAACAGATAGACGATAAACAGAAATGAGCCCAAGAGAACCGTTTCGAACATGACCGCTCTTTTCCTCTTTTTCTTTATGATCCTCTGTCCCGACCGTCTGCTTGACCGCTGTCCGTTTACAGGCTGGGCCGGCATTTTGCTTCTTCCCTTATTGTTCAGGGTGGAAACCATTTCATTGCGCATCTCTTCGGCGCTTTTATATTTTCCATACAAGCCTTTCAGGAGAACAGATTGGAAGGGAGACAGCATGGCGCTGTTTTTGACAGCGTCCTTCAGCTGCTGTCCCCCGTCCTTCCTTTTATCAAACCGTTGGGGATACGCCAGGTTGATCATAATCATACTTGCAGCGAACAGGTCATAGGAGGGTTCAGCCTTCCGGGTACCAAGACCCCAGTAGCCCCTGTCAAAAAACTCGGTATATTCCTTGATTGACCGCCCAATTTGAGTCGTTCCTCCCACATCGATCCAGCGAATGCGGTGCGGAGGCCCTACGACGAGCAGGTTGTCGGGCTTTAAATCGCCGAATACCCAGCCGGCCTGATGAAGCATCTGCAGATCCGTGAGAAGCTGGACGAGGAGGATGGCCGCCCATTCTTCTTTATGGTTCTTCATGAAGTGAAACAATGTATCCCCTTTTAAATACTCCATCACATAAAAGGGGATCTGCTGCTGTCCTTGAAGATAGTCATCCACATCGATTAAAGAAGGCCCAAGGATTTTGCCTTGGACCCTTGAAAAGTGTTTTAACACGTTGACTTCCGAAATAATCGCCATGCTGTCATGGCCTGTTTTAACAGCGACCTTGCCGTTTCTTCCGGCAGCAAGATACACAGTTCCTGTAGCCCCTGAGCCCAGCTCTCTAATGATGGAATACTCGTTTCGGTGCCATTTGCCGGTAACCAGTTCACCGGCCCTGAGCTTAAAAACCTGACCCTTCGAAGTATTCTTCTTCATCACCGGTGATCAATCTCCTTTTTGCACGCCTGTTCGTAAATTCATTGATCGCGGCTTTTATCGCCGGACCGGTCGGGGTAATACCTCCCGATGAAAGCTTGCTGAACGCACTGGTGATCGAATTTAACTGAGGGGTCCAATCGATCAGCTTTTCTGTATCATCCTTCTTGCCCGGAAATGCATACAGAGCGAATTGATTGTAGCCCATCCTTGAGTTCAGGGATATGGATAAGTCAATGAGCGACTCCTGTACAGTAGCCAGCTTCTTCTCCATGCTCCCGGACGAATCTACGAGAATGAGCAATTCCAGATCCATGGTTTCACCGAGATCATCTACCACTTCCATAACTTCCCCCCGTTTTTCTGGCGGAAGGTCCTCGATAGTCGAATCTTTCCCAAGAATCTGCTGAAGTTCGCTGTTGATGACGCCATGAATCGTTTGTGCCATCCCTTTTCTCGTGACCATCTGAACAGTCTGGGAAAGCTGAGCTGTATAGACGATCTGGCTCACACCACCTCCTGACAAGGATATATCCTCCACTTCTTTCAAGCCTTTATGAAGGTATTCAGGACTGTTCTCTTCCATAATGCCGATTACATTTATCGTAATGCCATGTTCGCGTGCAAGCGCCGCCATCGCAACCGGATCCTCGCCCTGGTTTGAGCAGCCATCTGTGATTAGAAGCACCTGGCGCAGTGTACCTTTTTTTATGTCCATATAAATCGTCTCCTCTCATCATGATTTGCTGTTATCATCCTTGTCATCGATGAGGGGATTTATACTTTTATTCTTTGAAATTATTGAGCTTTCGGGCGTTTAATATTGATTTTCGGAAAATGAGGTATGGATGCCCATTTCGGAATGTTACGGTTTATTTTCGCTACCACCACCGTCATATCGTCTTCAATCGAATTCGATCCTGTGCGAATGACCTCTTCCATAAGCAAGTCTGCCATGGCCTGAGGATCGTCTGTCCCCATCTCTTTGATCTTCCGCTTCATCCACGCATTAATGTTCTCCACATGCTTTGGCCCCTCATAGATTCCGTCGCTCATCATGATGAGCAGGTCCCCTGCCTTCAGCTGCTCACTGACCACATCGACTTCAAACTCTTCAATGATTCCAATGGGAAGGTTGCTTGCCTCAATCATTCTTACCTGGTCACCGCGTTTGACAAAGCTTGGTGATGAGCCGATCTTCAAAAATTTCAGTGAAGCATCCTGAAGGTCAATCATAGCGAGATCCAGTGTGGAAAAGATCTCATCTGTCGTGCGAAGAGAAAGAACTGAGTTGACCGATTTGATAGCCACTTCTTCATCGATTCCTGATTTTAATATCTTTTGAAGCAGCTCCAGTGTTTCATTGCTCTCTTTAAAAGCCCTTTCTCCATTTCCCATGCCGTCTGAAATCGCAATGGCATATTTTCCGCCGCCAAGCTCGATCGTGGAATGGCAGTCGCCGGATAGCCATGCTCCTCCCTTTGCCGCAGAAGCAATGCCTGTTTCAATGATAAACTCACGTGCCGATCCGAACGACACATGGCAATTGCCGTTCTGGTAATAGCTGCACTCCTCTTTTTTTACAACAATCGTCTCCTGAAGGATATCTGATAAAAGAGGGGCAATGATTTTTTCACACTCCCCGCTGCCCTGGCAATATGGGAGGCTCAATTCAATATCCACATTGGACGCTTCAAGGCTGTATACGTCGATATGCCCCAGCTCAATGCCCGCATGCAGGATCGCCTCTTTAATCTGCTCCTCCTGCACCTGATGGTTGGCATGCTCTCGTTGGATTTCCTTCGCAAAATCCCCCATCACCTGCGATACGCCAAGCAACTGATTAGCAACCAGCTTCCGGCTTTCCTGCACCTGCTGCTTCAGCTTCTGGCTGGCCCGATACTGAGAGAGCTCTTTCGAAATAGCATCTGTAATCTTTTGAGGCTTCACACAATGCTTTTCCCATTCTAGTTTAAGCCGCCGATCTTTTATTTCCTGATATTGCTCCTGCTCGTACATAATTTGGGACATCATCTCATACGTTTTAGTAAAATTAACTGCCCAGCACTGTTCCTTCTTAAAACAAGTCTGGCACGTTTTTTCTGTGATGTTGCTTAAAAACAAATCAACTTCGCGGTCGTTGCTCTCTTCATATTCATCTTCTCCATAGGAAGAGAAGGAATGAGACAGCGCCTGGAACATTGACGAAAACTGTTCTACACGGTTCGCCGTCACGTCTCTGATCTTTTTAACATACTGCTGCTGTTCATTAGAATGTTCCCGGGATCCCGGCACATAGCGGGCAATGCTCGAAATCACGGCATTCGGCGTGAGTAAAAAAAGAGCAATGGCAATACCTGACTCAATCATCGTCTGCATAATGGCTACATTTCCTTCGCCATACAGACCGATCAGTAATGTGCCGATTAACAGGCCGAAACCGACACCAAGCCGCTTCCCTTCTTTCAGCAGCCCGCCCAAGAGACCCGCAAAAGCAAGCAAGCTCATTTGGTAGAGGCTACCTACATTGGCCAAACTTAAAATCAACCCCGTTACGACGCCGACCGTTGAGCCGATCGCCGCTCCGCCAACAAACGCGAACATCAGAACTAAATATCTTGAAACGATATGTTCAACCGAATAATGGTGAATTTCCCATCCGATGGTCCCGGTCATGACAGAGGCCAGCAATATCATAAAACAAATGATTTCTTCATTCTTTAACGATTGTGGAATTCGTTTGAAGTTCAATAGAGGAATACTTTGCAAAAAGATCAAGGTAAGTACGAGTGAAAGGCCCGCTTCAACAGCTCCCATCATGTACTCACTGATTTGAGGGTTTCCTGACGTAAGAAAGATGGTCGCCAGCCTGGCCGTTATGCTTGTCAAGAATACGACGGCCGGCACCCATCTGGCACGGTTCTTTGTCATCAGGTCAGCTGCTTTTTGATAAACAGCATAAATGACAACTCCCGTTATTATGTAAAATGCGTTGATGGGCATATGGGACAGCGCACCGGCCACCAGTGCAAGAATCGCAATACCTGTCCGTTCCTTCCGCAAAATGTATACTGAAGCGATCAGCGGCAGGGCAAAAGGTGTTATCTCTGATAGAATCATAGCTCGTCCAAGTAAAAAACCAACAGCAAACAACAACAGTCTCCAGTTTAAAAGCACACTTTCCAGCCTGTGCATGAAGCGTTTACTCATGCCGACTGAAAGATTCTGCGTCTTCTCAAACCACACCATCACCCGAAGAGGTCCCATTACATTTCTGTCCGCCTTTTGATACATCCTCCACACCACCCCAATAGTTTTTGTGTGTATCATTATACCCACAGGTAATTCACATTTTTTGTCAAACGATTAGAGCATGTTCAAAAAACTTCTCGACGTACAAATACAAAAAATCTGTATTGTCTTGGACAAATACAAAAAACCCTGTATTTTTTTATAAAAATACAGGGTTGATAATTATATGTAATTGGTGACCCGTACGGGATTCGAACCCGTGTTACCGCCGTGAAAGGGCGGTGTCTTAACCGCTTGACCAACGGGCCAGTCTTATTTTTTTTGTAGAAAAACATGGTAGCGGCGGAGGGAGTCGAACCCACGACCTCACGGGTATGAACCGTACGCTCTAGCCAGCTGAGCTACACCGCCATGTTAAAGACACAAGTAATATATTACAAGAATCCATACCACCTGTCAACGGTTTTTCAAAAAAGATTAAAAAGAAAAGCTGTTTTCTAAAAGATTGTTGCTTTGGGAACCTTCTTGTAAAGAAGCTTCATTGATAGGTTGATTGGAGTGTAAGGTGCGAGACTCCTGCGGGAGCAGCGGGACAGGTGAGACCCACAGGCGCATGCGTCGAGAAAGTAGGCGCTGGCGCCGGTAAGGCTCACCGCCCGCCCCGCGGAAAGCGAGCATCCTGAAACGGAAATCAACCACTCCAAAAAGCAACAAAGCTTAAGAAAGCAGCCAAAAGAAAAGCTGAAGCAGCCGATCCGCCTGAAAAAAATCAAAAAGAAAAGACATCCCTTGAGAGATGTCTTTGTATTTATATAAGGTTGTGAAGCTTGAGCATTCAAGTCAGCAGCCTATTAGCCTCGGCGAGCTCCGCGTCCGCCGCGTTTTGACTCTGTTTGGCGTTTCAATGTTGCCAGACGGTCTTCACTGTCTTTTAAGAATTTACTCATTTTATCTTCAAATGTTACAGCCGTGTTAAAACCGCCATTGCCGCGAGGAGAACCTTTGCGCTGTTTATTGAATCCGCCTTTTGACGGGCCGAATCCGCCGCTTTTCGGTGCACCAAAGTTTCCTTTGTTTGCTCCGTAGCTGTTTCTCACCGGTGCAGGATTATCTTTCGCCTTTTTAATGGACAAGCCGATTTTGCCGTCTTTTTCGATATTCATGACTTTAACTTCGACTTCATCACCGACTTTTAAGTGGTCGTTAATGTCCTTAACATAATTGTCCGCAACTTCACTAATGTGCACAAGTCCGGTTGTTCCTCCTGGCAGCTCGACAAACGCTCCAAAATGAGTAATTCCTGTAACCTTACCTTGCAACTTGCTGCCTACTTCAATTGACATGAAGAAAATGCTCCTCCTTAGGTATTCATAAGTTTACTTTATTATACATGTGAAAAATTCGGGATGTCAATCCGACGAAGACCCTGGTACTTTAAATACGGTCTCCCCCTTCTTTGACATGAAGTAATCACGCCTTGCAATCTCCCCGATATAATCAACGTCTTTTAGTTTATGCACTTCATCTTTTAATTGTGACTTCTTATTTTTCGTCTGCTCTAATTTGGCCTTCAGGTGTTTTTCTTGCTTCCCCTTATCCTCGAGTGAGACCATTTGGGAAGTGATGGTTGAGATCAGCATAAAGGCAAAAAACGAAAAAACCACCATAAAAGCTGCCAGGCGTCGATATAAACCACGTTTCTTCTTCGCGTCGATCTTTTGCTGGAGATGATGTTCTTTAACGTAGCCCGTATTTAATTCAGTAATCTTCTCTTTATTAAACTGGACCATGCCCACCCTCCTATTTCTCCTGTTTGCGGAACCAATTTTTGACTGTATTCTTCAGAGAAATAAGAATCCCTGCTTTTTTTAGCCATTTACCTTTTAAATTATACCATGTTTGCTTAGGAATGAAACGCGAAATCAGTCTAAATAACCATTTTATTGGAGAAAAAACAATCTTGAGCAGCGTGAAAACAATGGCCCAAACCCATCTTGCCGCCAAAATGCCTATAGCAAAAATGATAGAGATTACCCATTTTACAGGCTTTATGATAAGTCCATAGAAAAGCCGTACGAAAAAACTGAACAATTGTGTGACAATGCGGATCATTACTTCCAGCACGCGTTTATAGCCTGTTTGCAGCAACGCTTTATAAAAACTGAAGCCGCACAAAAGAGCCGCAAAAATATACAAACGGAGATTGGCATGGTTCACATGAAGCAAAACATAAAAGACGATCAGTGCCTGCAGAAGCCAGAAAATCAAGTCATTGATAAAGTGCAGCCAGTACCATTTTCGGCGTTCATGGACGAAACGGCCATACGTATCAATCGCCATCCCGATCCATATTCCCATGGCTGCCATGGACAGCATCGTCTGGAATTGTACAGATAAGGTCATTTGAAAAGCTTGCCGAAAAATCCTTTGGTTTTTTCCCCGCTCTGCTGGTCAAGATAAACAAGGTCAAATACTTTCCCTTCTATGGACACCATGCCGGATTCCACATCCAGATTCTTCATTTTCAGGTTGGTACCCCGGATTGCAAGAAAGCCCATCGTTGTTTCCAGTAGAAACTCCTCGTTATCAAAGCTTTCAACCTGTTTGACACCAGTGATCTCAAGTTTTTTCCGGCCAACCATTTTCACGTCATGATCTGGAAGGTTCGCATTATTTAAGGAGCCATAGTTATGATATTGGTCCATTCTAATCCCCCTCTTTCGCTTTATGTTTATGAAAAGAGGGACAACTTTAGAACTTGGACTAAACAAAGAAAAGCGCATCCTCCGAGGACTAGGGATGAAATTAATGTTTTAAGCTAAAAACAAAAGATAAGTTTCCCCATCTGACCGCTAAAGACCAGACATCGCATACTAATGTTTAAAAGAGACCTCAAGTCTTTTTCTCCAATCACACCCCACAAAAAATCAACAACATACATGGACTAACAGAGCTAAATAAAAGAAGAGCCTAGAACTTAGGCTCTTCTTCCGTTGATTGAAGTGATTCCTCATTGATGATGGTATACATTTGGCCAGCTTCCTCTTTTTTAGTGAACTCCTTTAGCTCGTCTACGCGAACGGTCACGAGTTTCTGTCCGAAGCGGATAGAAAGTTCGTCACCGGCTTTCAGAACCGAAGAGGATTTGGCCTGTTTGCCGTTGATGGCGATGCGGCCTTGATCAGAAATTTCCTTTGCTACCGTCCTTCTTTTAATAAGACGGGAGACTTTAAGAAATTTATCAAGACGCATTTACTTTACGGCTTCCTTTAACTTGTTCCCTGGACGGAAAGCCGGAACTGTAGAGGCAGGGATGCTGATCTCTTCTCCAGTTTGCGGGTTGCGCCCTGTACGGCTTGAACGCTCTCTTGTTTCAAACGTTCCGAATCCTACGAATTGTACTTTGTCCCCGCTCTTCAACGCATTTGTAATCTCATCAACAAGACCACTTACTACCACTTCAACGTCTTTCTTGGTTAAACCTGATTTCTCAGCAATATTTGTCACTAGTTCATTTCTGTTCATTTTTAAAAACCTCCTTAGCATTCTTTCAAAAGATTCGGGCAAAGTCCAGAAAACTTAAGGGTTCTGCTTGCTCTCGAACAATATTCTCTAAGAAAAAACAGATTCCTTCCCGGTTTTACAAATTTTCTTTCGCCTGATTCCAGAGCTGGTCCATCTTTTCCAGAGAGGCTTCCTCTGGAGTTAGCCCTTCTTTGCTTAGTTCATTTTCGATATAGCGGAACCGGGCATAGAACTTTTGATTCGTCAGAGCCAGTGCTTCTTCCGGATGGATGCCGTAAAAACGTCCGAGGTTCACCATGGTGAACAGCATGTCCCCAAATTCCTTACGGCGCTCATCGTCGGATTCTGCGGCCTTCCATTCATCGAACTCTTCCCTTAACTTATCTAAAATAGGCGTGACCTCATCCCAGTCAAAACCGGCCTTTGCCGCTTTTTTCTGATAATCATAAGCTTTGTGCAATGCAGGAAGCCCTTTTGCTACCCCATCAAGGAGCGAGCGGCGGTGCTCATTTCCTTTTTCCTTAGATTTGATCTGCTCCCAATTTTGAAGCACTTCATCCGATGTATCGGCTTCTACGTCACCGAATACATGAGGATGGCGCCTAATCATTTTTTCTGCCAGACCCGAGATCACTTCATCTATTGAAAAATAACCTTCATCTTCACCGATCTGGGCATGCAGCAAGACTTGAAGGAGAACGTCCCCCAATTCCTCCGCTAGATGCTCATCATCTTCATCATCGATGGCTTCAAGCACTTCATAGGCTTCTTCGATTAAATATTTTTTCAACGATTCATGCGTTTGTTTCTTGTCCCATGGACAGCCGTCCGGCCCGCGCAGTTCTCTGATGATACCCCGCAGATGCTCAAAATCCCGGTACAGCATTTCCTCTTTATCAACGGGAGGAACATAGACGGCCGTCAAATTATTGAGCGTGACAGAATGATCCAGTTCATAGAGGTGAACCCACTGAATGGATTCTTCGGCACTTCCTGCAGCGGTCACAACAGCAACGTTAAAGTCATCCGGATACTTTTCCATTAACGTCAGTTTTACTTCGGAAGCGATGAATCCATCATAAACCTGCACGATGATGAGGTGGTTGCGGATCTGGATGTGTTCCTTCTTCAAGCTGGTGCCGTCCAAGATTTGACATCCATCAATCGGGTCAATTTTTAAAGCGGTATACATCTCATCCAGAAAACTTTTGCCTCCCGCCACTTTCACTTCAACGCCGCGGCTGTCAGCTTCCTTCAGCAGCAGCTGAACGGTTTGCTCGGCAACAAGCGGATGACCCGGCACGGCATAGATGATGTGATCTGAAGAAGCCTTTTGGAATAAAACAGAAGTGATTTCACGATAAACATCTTCAAAAGCATCATGTTTTTCATAGATGTCATCAAAGAAAGTCATCTTGACGCCTTCCTGCTCCAGCTGAGCTACAGCTGGATGATCATTTGTACGGACAAAGACATGTTCTGCCTTAAGCAGCATCCGGTACACTCCTACAGTGAGCTGATCCAGGTCCCCTGCTCCCAGTCCAAGTATTGTTATCGAATAAGGCATGTTAACTCCTTCTTTCTTTCCAGCGTTTCAACATATGCTGTAATTTTTGTAGTTTAGGAATGCGGACCAGTTCTTCTACCTTAAATACTTTAGCTGTTGCGAGTGCCACAAAAAGAGCGACCCCGCCGCCTGCACTGGCAGCCAGTGAAATGACAGCATCCGCCGATCTGGATTCTGTCATCACACGATCCAATCCTGATTTTATGATCCATGCCGTAAGCGACATCACAGCCGCAGCGCCGCCGATGCGTATGCCATAAAATTTTTCTGCAGCAGCAAAGCCTGTTGTTCTTTCTAATATGACAAGATTTATTGCCGCTGCGGCAATGGATGCCAATACAGTGGCAAAACTTGCTCCCATTGGACCCCATAACGGCATCATAGCAAGGTTTCCTGCCACTTTAACAATAAAAGCAGCTGATACACTCATCACAGGATAGGTACTGTAACCCATCCCCTGCAAAAGGCCGGTGGATACAAGGAAAAGGGAAACGGTCAGGATAGAGATACCCAGGACTGCGATTTCCAAGGATCCTTCCGCGCTCTCAAAAAGCATCCGGTTTACAGGCTCGATAATCACGGCAAGGCCTGCCGAAGCGGCTAGACCGATAATAAAAACAGCCTTTATCGAGATACCGCATATTTTTTGAATTCTGGCAGAGTCCAAACGTACTTTTGCCGCGGCCACCGCTGGGACAGCAGCAAGGGAAATGGATGTTGCAATGACCGTACCCAGCTGAAGGAGCGGCTGCGCCCTGTCAAAGATCCCTTTTAAACTTCTTGCCTCCCCTAGCGACACCCCATTTTGCTGCAGTAGATTTACGAACGTAAACGCATCCGCCAGCTGGAATAAAAGTAAAATCATTGAGCTCAATGATAATAGAAGCCCCGCTGAAAGGAGCTGAAAACCTATCTTTCTTGATGGCTTGGACCCCACTATCCAGCTTTTCTTCCGGCTCCCGGATCGGTAGAAATAGAGAACTAAAACGAGCAGCCCTGCCAAAGAACCGACAGCAGAGCCAGCGGAAGCTCCCGCACCAGCAATATAGACATTATAGCCATGTGAAATAAAATAATAGGAAAACCCAATGATACAGGCGACCCGGATGAACTGTTCTGCCACCTGGGAAAAAGCTGTGGGTTTCATTTGTTCAAATCCTTGAAAGATTCCCCTGAAAACGGCCACAAAGGGTACGGTCAAGTAGATCAGCGAAGTTGCCTGAATCGGAAGCTGAAGCCCCGGGTCACCCATCCAGCTTGCAATCTTGGCTGATGCAAAAAACACCAGAAGAAAAAGAAGCAAGCCTGCCGCAATAAATGCAGTAAATGCACTTCGGATGATCGTGCCTCTCTCCTTTTCTAAAAGACCTTCTGACCTTTCAGACAGAAGACGGGAAAGAGCAACAGGAAACCCGGCCAGCGCAAACGCTGAGGCGATGCCGTAAAACGGATACACCTGCTGAAACACATAAAACCCCGTATTGCCTGTTATATTTTGATAAGGAATGCGGTAAACCACACTTAGAATTTTTACGATAAACATGGCGATGGTCAACAAAAATGCCCCATGCCAAATCCGTTTCGATTGTTCGTCCATACCTGCTCCTAAACACTGCATCGAATAAAAGTATAAGTATTATAGCATAGTTAGAAAAGCTGAAGCCGCTGTTTAGAGACGAAATGCACTGGAGGTCTTTGGCATAAAACGCTTTTTGTTTTCTGACAAAGACCGAAGTGGTCGAGTCTCTAGCGGCTGAAGCTGGATCAAGAAAAGCTGAAGCCGCCTGTTTAGAGACGACAAGCGCTGGAGTTCTCATACAGCAACACGCTTTTGTGTTGAGGTGGGAGATCGAAGCGTTCGAGTCTCTAGGCACTGAAGCTGGATCAAGAAAAGCTGAAGCGCCTGGTTAATAGCAGAAAAAAAGAAGGAGCCTCAGCTTCCTTCTTTTAGTGTTCCATTTGTCTGGCAAGAAAGCCCGCTGCAGTCTCTGCAAGCTTTTGCTCGAGTTCTGTGATTTTCTTGCCTTCTTTTGATATTAATGCAACGGCTCCAATCGGATCTCCGCTCGCTACAATCGGTGCAATAACGTAGGATGATGACTCTTTCGTTCCATCTACGATCTCTACTTCGCTTCCATTGGAATCAAGCAGTGATTTTCGGTCGTTCATTGATGATTCAATCATTTTGCCGATGCTTTTGTTCAGATAGTCTTTCTTTGATCCGCCAGCTACCGCAATAAAAGTATCACGGTCAGCGATGAGAACTAAATGTCCCGAACTGTCAGCCAAGGATTCAGCATATTCTTTTGCAAAATCACCGAGCTCATTGATCGGTGAATATTTTTTTAATATCACTTCGCCATCCCTGTCCACAAAAATTTCAAGTGGATCTCCTTCTCTGATGCGGAGCGTACGGCGAATCTCTTTCGGTATAACAACCCGGCCAAGGTCATCAATACGGCGTACAATGCCTGTTGCTTTCATAGAATAATGCCCTCGCTTTCATATGGTGTATTCACTGGATGTAATACATAAATGAAACCTTCTTTTGAAGATTGTTCCATTCCCTGCTAGTATTATTTGTTACCTTGCGAGTTCTATTCATCAAAAGCATTGTTTTTGGCCGGGCCTAATTTTTTTCCAGGCTGTTTTCTTTGTTGTTCTTGGAAGTGGTTGATTTCCATTTCAGGATGCTCGCTTTCCGCGGGGCGTGCGCTGAGCCCTACTCGGCGCAAGCGCCTGCGTGGTCTCATCTGTCACGCTTCCCCCGCAGGAGTCTCGCACCTTCCACTCCAATCAACTTGTCAATGAAGGCTCTTTGCAAAAATGTTCCCAAAGCAACAATCTTTTTAGAAGAAAGCCTTTTTCTACGATCTGGACTTGGCTTTATCTTTTTTGACGCTTTTTAGCTTCTTCAGTACCTGCTCCATTGCCTGAAGCAGTTCTTTATCCGAGATGCGTTTTTTGTTAAATAATATTTTAAGTCTTTCTTTTTCCACACCAAGATTAATGAACCGTCCGAGCTTGTTGACGATATCAAACAGCTTGGCACCATCTATTTTCTCTGTCGCTTCCTGCGACAGCATGAGGGTTACCGTATCGCCTTTTTGCTCAATGCTGTCCGCGCTTTCTTGTTTGGCCAGCTCTTTAATCCTCGCAATTAACAGCAAGCATTCCACTTCAACCGGATAATCTCCAAAACGGTCGATCAGACTGTCATGAAGCTCATCGACATCAGCAAGGGAGTTCGCCGCCTTAAATTGCTTGTACATGTCAATCTTCTGTTTGCTGTCATCGATATAGGTCGAAGGAATATAGGCATCCACTTCAATATTAATATCAATCACAGGCACAGTTTTCTTCGGCTTGTCGCCTTTTCTTTCTTCAATGGCTTCCTGCAGCATTTGAGAATAGAGGTCAAATCCAACAGAGTCAATAAAGCCATGCTGTTGAGCCCCAAGAAGGTTACCCGCTCCTCGGATCGACAGGTCACGCATTGCAATTTTAAAGCCTGAGCCAAGTTCTGTGAACTCCTTGATCGCCTGAAGTCTTTTTTCAGCCACTTCCGTAAGCACTTTATCCCGCTGATAGGTAAAATAAGCATAAGCGACCCGGTTGGAGCGCCCAACCCTCCCTCTTAACTGATAAAGCTGGGAGAGGCCCATTTTGTCAGCATCATAGACAATCAATGTATTGACGTTCGGTATGTCTACACCCGTCTCTATAATGGTCGTGGACACTAGCACATCTGTATTGCCTTCAAGGAAATCAAGCATGACAGATTCCAGTTCGTTCTCCGACATCTGTCCGTGAGCCGCAGCTACCCGGACATCAGGTATGAGAGCTGATATCTGTTCGGCCATCCGATCAATCGTTTCTACACGGTTATATAAAAAGTAAACCTGGCCGCCGCGCCCAAGTTCGCGCTCGATCGCCTCTCTCACAAGGGATGCGTTGTATTCCACTACATAGGTTTGAACAGGAAAACGGTTTTCAGGCGGTGTTTCAATGACTGATAAGTCCCTTACACCAAGCATGGACATATGGAGCGTCCTCGGTATAGGGGTCGCCGTTAACGTCAGTACATCAACGTTAGATTTTAACCGTTTGATTTTTTCTTTATGAGTAACCCCAAACCGCTGTTCCTCGTCAATAATCAGAAGGCCCAGATCATGATACTGGACATCCTTGGAAAGTAAACGGTGTGTTCCGATGACAATATCAACAGTTCCGTTCTTAAGCCCTTTCGTCACTTCCGACTGTTCCTTTTTAGAACGGAACCGGCTGAGTGAACCAATGGAAATCGGAAACTCGGCAAATCGTTCACGGAAGGTTTCGTAGTGCTGCTGAGCCAAGATCGTCGTTGGAACGAGGAATGCCACCTGCTTACCGTCCATAACTGCTTTAAAGGCGGCACGGATAGCCACCTCCGTTTTGCCATAGCCGACATCCCCGCAAAGAAGGCGGTCCATGGGGCGGGTCCTTTCCATATCGACCTTAATTTCATTAATAGCCCGAAGCTGATCGTCTGTTTCCTGATAAGGAAAGGAGGACTCAAATTCCTGCTGTTCAGCTCCATCTTTTCCGAACGCATAACCAACACTGGCTTCGCGTTCAGCATAGAGCTTGATCAAGTCATCCGCAATATCCTGCACCGAAGACTTAACTTTGCTTTTGACCTTCTTCCAGTCACTTCCGCCCAAGGCATAGATTTTCGGTTCCTTCGCTTCAGAACCGACAAACTTCTGCACTTGGTCGATCTGCTCGACAGGCACATAGAGCTTGTCATTTCCGGCATACCGAATGTGAAGATAATCTTTGTGGACCCCTTTTATTTCAAGGGTTTCAATCCCTAAGTATTTCCCAATCCCATGGTTAACGTGTACGACATAATCGCCGACTTTAAGTTCTGAGTAGCTTTTGATCCGTTCGGCATTGGACATTTTTTGAGAGCGTACTGGACGTCTTGCTTTCTTTGTAAAGACTTCTTCCTCTGTGATGACGGCAAGCTTCTGTTTCGGTGATTCGAAACCACTCGATAGGTCACCAATCAAAATTTGATTCACTTTCGGCTTAAGTACGGTATCGCCAGAAATAAGGCTCGCTTCCATTTCGTAGTCAGCCAGCACTCTTTCCAGACGCTTTGCCCGCTCCTCATTGGCGGCAAGAAAGACGACTGTATATCCTGTTTTCTTCCACCGCTCCAGTTCACCCTTCAGGACTTGTAGCTGCCCATGGAAATTCTGCATTCCTTTGCTTTCGACATTTACAATATTCTGCGGATTGGTGTGCGGAACATGGCGCAGGAAAAGCGATAGATAAATTTTATGGAATGGTGCCTGCTGTAGGATATCGCTCTCTTGTGATAAACGGATATCCGTCAGAATTTCCCCTTGCATCAGCAGTGATGTATGCCATTCTGCTTCTTCTTTTTCCAGCTGGTTCGACATCTCCTGAACACGGCTGACTTCATCCATTACGATAATACTGTCCTTCGGCACGTAATTCAGCAGACTGGCAGGCTCATCATAAAATAAGGATATATATTTATACATCCCCTGGTAGCGCTGCTTTTCCTTAAATTGGCCGATTTCATAAGCCGTATGTTCAACAAGCGTTTCTTTAACCTGCTTGTCTTTAATCTTTTTTAGTGTGGAGGCCACTCCGGCTTCCATCTTTTCAACCGCTGTTTCAAATTGTTCACTATAGAGCAGGATCTCCTGTGCAGGCCCGATCAATATTTTTTCTGTCTTTTTGTCAGATCGCTGCGTATCCGCTTCAAAAAAGCGAATTGAATCGATTTCCGTATCAAACAGCTCAATTCGGACCGGCAGTCTTTCTGTTAAAGGATAGATGTCCAGAATTCCGCCGCGCATACTGAACTCTCCTGGGGAGGAAACCATGCTTACCCGCTCGTACCCAATGGCCACGAGTGTATTCAATACGTGTTCAACCTCAAGATCCATTCCCGTTTCAAATTCAAGCTGACTCTGTTTCCATAAACTTTTTGGCGGCAGAAATCTCCTGACACCGGCAATCGGAGCTATAATGACGCCTTTATCCTTATGAGCCAAAAAGTTAAGCACTTCTAACCGCTGAGCTTTTAACTCGGGACTGGCAATTGCAATTTCTGAAGATATCAAATCATTGACCGGATAAAGAAAAACCTCTTCTTCCGGAAGCAGGCTGCATAGATCTTCATAGAGCTTCTGAGCCTGATAAAGATTATGAGTGATGACGAATTGTGTTTGTCCCGTCTGCTCATATAAAGAGGCAATTAGAAGCGTCCTTGCCGATCCGGATAATCCGGCGACCAGCTGTTCTTTCAGGTTTTCCTTTAAACCTGTCAGTACAGCCTGAAAATCATCGCCCTTGCTGTAGAGCTTTTTAAGTCCTAACATGTAAACCTCCCCCCTGATGAAATACAAACCCGTGTATTCCTCAGTACTATGTTGTATATGCTTACTGATGGTGTTTCTTGCTCTTTTCCCCGTTTATGATATGAATATTCTATTCTGCTTCAAACAGAAAAAGCCTTGGCCAGCTGCCAAAGCGACTTTCTTATTGAATAAAAGAATGGAGCGCATAGTAATCCGGGTTTCTCTCAAGCGCTTCATGGCAATCCTCGCAAATGGTTTTGACTTGTAAATGCCCTTGCTTGTCATACTCGAGCATCGCTTGCCTTTCTTCAGAAGTAAGTTCGTGGAAACCAAGCTGTTCTGAAGTAAGATTCTGGTGCTCCAGGCTTCCCACGTGCTTTCCACAGTGGCGGCAATGATAATGAATAGCCAATGACTCAGCCCCCTTATCCGGTTCATATTATGTTATGTTACTCCCATTATGAACGGAACAGGGGATTTCTATTCAGCCGTTGTACTTATTCATGACGCGTGAAAACGGCATAGACAGAAAGGCTTCACACGCATCAGATGACCGTTGAAGAGCTGATTCAATAAGAGGAGCGTCCTCTTTAGAAAACGGACTGAGAACGTAATCCGGTACAGGCTGGGCATTGGACGGCCTTCCAATTCCGAATCGGACTCTGTTATACTCCTGAGTGCCAATATGGGCGATAATAGATTTCATCCCATTATGGCCGCCGGCACTTCCTTTTTCCCTCAGCCTCAGTTTGCCCGCAGGGGTATCCAGATCATCGTAAATGACCACCATGTCCTCAACAGCCAATTTAAAATAATCTTTAAAAGGGCGGACACTTTCTCCTGATAAATTCATATACGTTAAAGGCTTTAACAAATACACCTTTTCTCCATTAATTACACCCGTCCCATAAATCCCTTTAAATTTTGATTGGTTTAAAGGAATGTTAAAACGCTTTGATAATTCATCGATCACCCAAAAGCCCACATTGTGGCGTGTATTTTCATATTCTCTGCCCGGGTTTCCGAGACCTACAAACCATTTCACATGAAATCCTCACTTTCATGGCCGCCGTCTTACACCAGCAGCCTATGATGATGCTACCTCATATTATACACTAAACTGTGCTGGTCATTAATTAAGAACACCTACAGAAAAGCCCATTGAGCCAGGCCCAATCAAAACAAACGGCGCAGCCTGCAAGCTGCGCCGTTCCTTATCTTCTGCTATTAATTATTCTTTAGGCCCGCCGGAACCTTTGTCCTCATTATCCACAGCTTTTCCTTCTGCATCTCCGCCTGGATCCGCTTCTGCTTCTTCTCGATCTTCAGCATCTTCGTCTTCCGTTTCAGCAACGGCCGGAGGTGTAACAGTCAGAACAACCTCTTCCTCGTCATCAACAATTTCATAAGAAGATGAGGCCGGAAGATCTCTTACAAGGAGGGAATCCCCAATGTTAAGATTTTCTGCATTGACTTCAATATGATCCGGGAAATCATTCGGCTTGGCTTTTACCGTCACCGTATGAAGAATACGCTGAAGGACACCGCCTTCTTTCACTCCCGGAGATTCGCCTGTAACCGTTAGAGGCACATCAGCTTCGATTTCTTTTTTAAGGTCAACCACGATGAAATCAATATGTCTGATTTCATTTTTTAAGTGATCTCTTTGTACTTCCTGAACCATTACCGACAATTTTTTCTTATCATCTGTAACCAGGGAAATAACCCCGTTTAGTCCATGGTCTTTTATTACTTTTATAAACTCTGTTTCTGTAACAGCTACAGACTGAGGTTCTGTGCCGCTGCCGTATACAACTGCAGGCACATTCCCTTCTTGTCTTAGTTGAGTGATATAAGAACGCTTTGTGGTATTTCGTTTATTGGCTTTGAGTTCTGTTGCCATATTATTTCACCCTTCCTAAATATATACGTCTCTATAAGAATTACCCTATTTTACGAAGTTTAAAACCAAGCAAGCAAAAACACTCCGAAAGCTGTCTATTAATCAAATAGTTTGGAAACAGAAAGCTGTTCGTGAACGCGAATAATCGCTTCTCCAAGCAATGGAGCCACAGATAGCTGAGTAACTTTGTCCGTGCGTTTTTCGTCTGGAAGGACAATCGTGTTCGTCACGACAAGTTCTTTAATCCTGGAGTTCTGGATGCGTTCCATTGCAGGACCTGACAATACAGGGTGTGTACAGCACGCATAGACTTCCTTCGCACCATTTTCAACAAGCGCGTTTGCAGCAAGTGTGATCGTACCTGCAGTGTCGATGATGTCATCAATCAAAATCGCCGTCTTTCCTTCAATGTTACCAACGATGTTCATGACTTCAGCCACATTCGGACGCGGACGACGTTTGTCAATGATCGCAATAGGAGCTTTCAGACGGTCTGCCATTTTTCTTGCACGTGTTACTCCACCGTGATCAGGAGAAACCACGACAATGTCATTAAGTTTCTTATCTTCAAAGTAATTGGCAAGAATCGGAACACCAAGAAGCTGATCCACTGGAATATCAAAGAATCCCTGGATTTGGGTAGCGTGAAGGTCGATAGTAATAACCCTTGTCGCGCCTGCAGTTTCTAAAAGGTTTGCTACTAGTTTTGCTGTAATAGGTTCACGCGCACGCGCTTTGCGGTCCTGGCGGGCATACCCGTAATAAGGAATGACCACATTGATCGTTTTGGCTGAAGCACGTTTAAGCGCATCAATCATGATAAGCAATTCCATTAAGTGCTGATTAACTGGGGCGCTTGTAGACTGAATAATATAAACTTCGCTCCCGCGGATGCTTTCTTCGATATTGATTTGAATTTCGCCATCGCTGAAGCGGGTTACAGAGCTTTTTCCAAGATCAATTCCAATATGCTTCGCAATTTCCTGTGCGAGTTCAATATTTGAATTTAACGTAAAAACCTTTAACGTAGAATCAACATAACTAGTAGCCATTAACACCTATTCCTTCCGTTTTTTAAACTACTTGCTCAATTTTCTTGTAAACAGCTTTATGCTTTATTTTTTGTTCTTTAATTTTGAAACATAACCTTCTTTAGTTGTCTGTCTGCTTCTCGCAATCGAGAATGCTTCACCCGGAACATCATCAGTAATTGTAGATCCTGCAGCGACATAGGCGTTTTGCCCGACTGTTACAGGAGCGATTAAATTGGAGTTGCAGCCGATGAAAGCTCCGTCTTCAACTTTCGTTAGATGCTTGTTCTCTCCATCATAATTCACGGTAATCGATCCGCAGCCGAGGTTCACCTCTCTGCCAATCTCCGCATCACCGATATAGCTTAGATGAGAAGCCTTGCTTCCTTGTGCCATTACCGATTTTTTCACTTCCACAAAGTTACCAATCTTTACCTGGTCTTCAATAGAAGAAGCTGGGCGGATATGGGCGAACGGCCCGATGTTTACTTCATTACCGACCTCACTGTCATGAACGACGGACTGTTTGATCGTATTTCCGTTTCCGAACTTACTGTCCTTAATTTCACTGTTTGGTCCAATGATATTGTTTTCACCGATGACAGAAGATCCATTGATCATTGTGCCCGGATAAAGAATGGTGTCTCTTCCGATGACTGCGTCAGAAGAAATATACGTCTGTTCAGGGTCAATGATGGTTACACCGTTTCTCATATGCCCTTCATTGATTCGTTTTTTCATCGTTTTTTCCGCTTGCGAAAGGGCTACACGGTCATTGACACCAAGTGTTTCATCAAAAGATGGAGTCTGATAAGCTGCTACGACTTCACCTTTCTTCTGAATGATTTCGATTACGTCTGGCAAATAGTATTCACCCTGAGAGTTATCGTTATTGACAGAAGAAAGAGCCTCAAATAAGGACTGGTTATCGAAGCAGTAGGTTCCCGTATTAATTTCCTGTACTTTCTTTTCTTCGTCACTTGCATCTTTATGCTCAACGATTCTTTCAACCGTTCCGCTCTCATTGCGAAGTACACGTCCATAACCTGCTGGATCTTCTGCTTTCGCAGTAAGAATCGTGACTTTCGCGCCGGCGGCCTGATGCTCATCAATCAGCTTTTGCATCGTTTCTGCAGTGATCAGAGGAGTGTCGCCACATACGACAAGCGTAATGCCGTCCTCTTTTGACAGGGCATCATCAGCCTGCATTACTGCATGCGCTGTTCCTAGCTGTTCTTCCTGAAGTACATATCCTGAACGGTCTCCTAGCTGGTCTTTAACCTTTTCGGCGCCATGGCCTACTACCGTTACAATCTTCTGCATGTCCAATTGAGAGATCTGATCGACCACGTGTTGTACCATCGGTTTGCCGCAGACAGGATGCAGTACTTTATATAAACTGGATTTCATTCTCGTTCCTTGACCTGCAGCTAACACTACTGCGAAGCGTTTACTCATAAATGACCTCCACTATTATTTACTATTACTCTGCTGATATTCCCTTACGAATATATCTTATAATCACAGTCATTTCAAGGAGTGTGAAGGATTTGTCAATGTATTGTTAAAAAGCTCCAATGGTTTGGCAGAGACGCCGTGCACTGGAGGCCTTGAGATCCAGTACGTCCTTTGTGCTGGGCCGAAGGGGCGCAGTGACTCAAGTCTCTAACCATTTGAGCTAGATTAGTTAAAAAGCTGAAGCGACCGCATAAAGCTGAAAGACGGTGGAGCGCTTACGCAGCAACACGCTTTTTGTGTTGAGGCGGGAGAGCAAAGCGGCCGAGGCTTTGGTCGCTGGAGCCAGATTAGTTAAAAAGCTCCAATAACTCAAGCATTAATACTCATAATGACATTACTATTGGCTATGAATATAGCTATCCTTGCAGTACTTTAATGACTAGATACATCATTGGAACTTCCCTTTTCATTCCTGTCTTAAAACTACCCACGCTAAAAAAGGCATAAAAAAAGAACTCCTTGAGTAAGGAGTTCTTTTATACGCTGTTTAGGATGCCCCTGCTTCTTCAAAAGCAGATTCCATTTCACCCATTCTGTGATATTCCGTCAACACCGCGTTTTGAATCTTTTCGCGTGTACTGGACGTAATCGGGTGAGCGATATCTCTAAATTCCCCATCCGGCGTTCTTTTGCTAGGCATAGCAACGAACATACCGTTATTCCCATCAATCACACGAATGTCATGGATAACAAATTCATGATCGATCGTAATCGAAGCAATCGCTTTCATACGTCCTTCTGTATTCACCCTTCTAAGTCTTACATCAGTCACTTCCATTCCAAACACCACCTTTTTCCATAAATAAGAACGTATAACAACATTTCTTCATTCTTTTTCAAAATCCTTCTATATATAATAAAAATTTTTAAAAAATTATGTAAAATAAAAAATAGCACCTTCTCAAATGAAAAGGTGCTATTTTCCTATCTTTTTATTTTTATGTTCTGACTAAGGCAATGACTTCAATTTCAATTTGCACATCCTTTGGCAGGCGGGCAACTTCCACACAGGAACGGGCAGGCTTGTGTTCAGGGAAATACTCTCCGTATACTTCATTAATGGTTCCAAAATCATCCATATTTTTGATAAAGACAGTCGTTTTTACTACTTGCTCGAATGAAGAGTTCGCTTCCTCCAAAACAGCCTGAAGGTTTTTAAAAACCTGATGGGTTTGCGCAGCAATATCGCCTTCCACCAAGGTGCCTTCTGCTGTCAGAGGAATCTGGCCTGAACTGTAAAAAAGATTATTAACAACCATCCCCTGTACATACGGGCCGATAGCTGCAGGTGCTTTTGCAGTCTGTACCTTGTTCATCGTTATCTCTTCTCCTTTTGAATGAAGTAATTTCCTTCCTCAACCTCTATCCTCTGCTCCTTTTCATTCACGCTGGCCAGCCGGGTTAATGACACATAATCATCCACGAGCCTCTCTGCTCCATCCTGTGCCTCAACGAGTACACCGATTCCAGCCACTTCCGCCTGGAACTCTTTGATCAGGCTGATCATGCCGCGGATTGTGCCGCCAGCCTTCATGAAGTCATCAATAATAAGTACGCTGGCACCCTTCTTGATACTTCTTCTCGCCAGCGCCATCGTTTGAATGCGTTTCGTTGATCCCGATACATAGTTGATACTGACAGTAGACCCTTCCGTCACTCTGCTGTTGCTGCGTACGATTACGACAGGAACATTCAACTGCGAGGCCACTGCATACGCCAAAGGTATCCCCTTCGTCGCCACGGTCATGACGGCATCAATTTTTTGAAGCGAAAAAACGGAGGAAAAAAGCCGTCCCACCTGGTTGACCAGATTAGGATTTCCAATGATGTCCGTTAAGTAAAGGTAACCGCCGGGAAGCAGCCGGTCAGGATCTTCAAGCATCCCGGTCAGTTCTTCAATGATCTCTTTTGCTTCCGCTTCAGAAACAGAAGGAATATACTTTACGCCGCCGGCTGCGCCAGCCACTGTAATGATAGAGCCAATCCCTTGGTATTCAAAATTTTCTTTAATGATGGCCAAGTCTTCGCTGATGGATGATTTGGCAGACTGATACCTCTCCACAAAGTATGATAATGGAATCAACTGATGGGGATGCTGCAATAGGTATGTGGTTAAGTCAACCATTCTTCCGCTTCGTTTTAACTTCATCCTGCGCCTCCAAAAACCGAATATTTGAAGTTAATATACCATTTTCATACGGTTTTTATCAACATACAAATGAAAATCGTTCAAATTATCCGTTTTTTTAAAGAGGGCGAAAGAACATTAGTATTTAAAGTCTTCCTGTCCCTCACCCAGCAGGCGTACAGCGTAAACTTCATGGCAAAAACCTCTCAGGCCGTTGTACACACGGTTAACCCGCGACTCATGCTGAAACAGTCCAAAAACGGTTGGGCCGCTTCCGCTCATGAGCACACCATCTGCACCGAGCCGATGCATTTGATCTTTGATCTGCTTTACTTCCGGATAAATGGGAAGTGTAACCGTTTCGAGAACGTTTCCTAGCTGGCCGCAGACACCTTCATAATCATTCGTTTCAATTGCATGAACCATCGCCTCAATGTCAGGATGATCAATGGTTTTGGTATCAAGCCTTCGGTACACTTCGGCAGTCGATACACCGATTGGGGGTTTGGCAAGCAGCACCCAGCAAGGCGGCGGCGCTTTAATATGCTGAATATGTTCCCCTCTGCCAGAAGCGATAGCGGTACCGCCGTAAACACAAAAGGATACGTCAGAACCGATCTTTGCCCCAAGTACAGCCAGTTCATCCAGAGAAAGTCCGAGCTTCCAGATCTCATTCAGGCCTTTTAATGCCGCGGCTGCATCGCTGCTCCCCCCTGCAAGTCCAGCTGCAACAGGAATATTCTTAGCAATGTGGATCCCGACTCCTTTTTTAACCCCAAAGGTCTTCTTGAGAAGCAAAGCTGCTTGATAAGCCAGGTTCCGCTGATCGAGGGGGACGAACCCGCCTGTAGATTCAATCGTTATTCGATTTTCCTCAAGGAGTGTCAGTTCCACACGGTCAGAGAGGTCTACCGTCGTCATAATCATTTTTACTTCGTGGTACCCATCTTCCCGTTTACCGAGAACATCCAGAGACAAATTGATTTTTGCCGGAGCCTTGATGGATATCTTATTATCATTCATAAAGATTCCCCTATATTTTTAAGATAATTTGATACTATCATAAAACGGGAAGCGCCTCTATATACAAAAAACCGGAGCATGGCTCCGGCGTCTCGCATATTTTATTGCTGTCGGGACAGGTTCTGCTGCGCCATTTCTATAGCGCGCTTTACCATATTGCCTGCGTCCTTGGACTTAATGCCGCCCCAGCCTTCCTTTTGGACCGTATCATAAAAACCAAGGTCTTTTGCAAGCTCCATCTTGAATTGTTCAGACATCATTCCACGTCTACGGCTCATGATGCAATACCCCTCTCAAAAATAAGCGATAAGGGTAGTATTTTACGGATTATAAAATGTTATGTATCAACCATTGGTTTGCTTAAGTCTTCGTTTTTTGAAAAAAAGGCAAAAAAAAGCAGTAAGGATTCTTACTGCCCGCTAACCACCTGGGATTCTTCTAAGAAAGTTAGTTCAACGGTTTCCGTTAATACGTCAGCGTAGCTGTAAGAAACACGTTCAAAAGCGTTGGTGTCCTGATCCAGTTTAATAATAAATACGGCAGGGTATGTTTCTTCTAAGGTACCAAGTCGTTCAATCGTTTTGCGACGACCTCCGTTGGCTCTTAGAGAAAGTTTTTTACCCACGTTAGACTCTAAAATTCGTCTAATGTCCACAATTGTTTTACCCATATCGGCTCCACCTCACTTAGACAAATTGTAACACAAATCGCTACTTTTTGTCAAATTAAAACTAAAATTATAGCAATTTTGAAGTTGTCATGTCAATGAAAAATTATCCTTTTTTCACTTTTATTATGTGGGAAATTGTAAAAAAGTATGTATGCTTGCCAATAATCTTTTTTTAAGCATAAGAAAACTCCAGCAAACAGGCTGGAGTTTTCTTATTGGGTAAAGGTTTGTGATTTAATCGGCATGCCAGTCCGCAAGAACCCTTTTGTTTCGACCCCGCCCAATCCTTCCCGGCCCGTGAGCGTGTTCCGCAGGACGTCCATCACATTTACATGTTCCATGAAGGAAGTCATGCTGATCTTGGATACAATATAAACAGGATCCAGGGCGTGTATATTGATCCTTGCCGGTGAGCTTGCAAAATTACTGCCCGCTTTTATCAATGACTCAAAATGAGATTGGCATGCTCCTGCAAAAATCATTAAATGATCAAGCTGAGGATAATTTCTCCGAATTTCTCTTACAGTTCTTACAAAGAATTTAGTATGCCGATAAGCCTGCATATCATCAATTGATCCTTTGTTCTTCATGTAGGCGTCATGCCCGGTGATGACCAGGATATCCGGTCGCACTTCATCAACAAGAGCGGGAACTTTTTCAGGCATTTCTGTTTCCTTCAGATGGATCCCATATACAGGAACACCAAGCCGCTTATAGAGCTCAAGGCATTTGCTTAAATAGAGGGGATCACCATCTACGTGAAGCACCCGGCCGGGCAGCTCGAAATACGATTGGTCATATTCATAGCCGTTTGTTGAAAGGTATTCTCTCTTCTGCCTGAGCAGGTAGTAATCCTGCCTGAACAGTTTATAGGAGGACTCTTCCTTTTCCTGCCCCGCCTGCCGCCTTTCGTGCTGCTGCTGTGGAGACATGGTTACAAGATCAGCAACCGGAGCATCGGCAATTAGTCTCATCTCTTCACCGGCAAGATCTGCCACTGTTTTATCTTCATTGAACCCTACGATTCGAAACAATAGATCACATTTATATGACGTCCTGCCAACCACTGATCCGATTTCAAGTTTCATCGAACTCCCCCTGTTTGGAGAAAAGTACAAATCCCAGTTACATCATCCTTTTTAAAGATATGTCGCCGGGATTAGAAACATGAGTCTCATTTTAGAAGGGGAGCTAAAGCGTCTGCAAGTTTTGCAAATTCTTCGATGGTCAGGGTCTCGCCTCTTCGTTTTGGATCGATCTGAATTTCATCAAAAACTTCTTGGAGCTCTTCTCTCTTCTCTTTTAATGGAAGGTTATTCAGCAAGTTGTTCCAAAGTGTTTTTCTTCTTTGGCCAAAAGAGGAACGAATCACTTCAAAGAAGAAGGTTTCATCCTTCACCTGAACAGGCGGCTCTCTTCTCAGGGTCAGCCTGATAACGGCAGAGTCCACGTTAGGCGCCGGCACAAAAACCGTTTTAGGCACTTTCAGAACAGTTTCTGCTTCCGCATAGTACTGTACAGCAATCGACAAGGAATTGTAATCCTTCGTTCCCGGTTTAGCTGCAAGCCTGTCCGCTACCTCTTTTTGGATCATACAGACGATTCCCCGGATCGGAAGCTTTTCCGTTAAGAGCTTCATAATGATTGGTGTGGTCACATAATAAGGAAGATTTGCCACAACCATAATATCCTCTATCCCTTCAAACTCTTGTCCTATCACTTGAGAAACATCCGCCTCAAGAATATCAGAATGAATAACTTTTACATGAGGATAAGGCTCCAGCGTCTCGCTTAAGATGGGAAGCAGCCGCTGGTCAATCTCAAAAGCAACGACCTTTTTTGCCTGGCGAGCGATATGCTCTGTCAACGCACCAATTCCCGGCCCGATTTCTATAGCCCCGGATTCCTCTGTTAAATCAGCCTGGGCAACGATATTGTTCAGTATATTACGGTCAATCAAAAAGTTCTGACCGAGACTTTTTTTAAATGTGAAGCCATGTTTCTTCAGTATGGCTTTTGTACTTTGCGGATTTGAGATATCCTTCATCTTTCCTGTTCCTCCTGTAATATTTCCTTCATGGCATCAGCAAATTGCTGTTCAGTAATCTGAAACATCATCAAGCGCTTGTGCAGCTGCTTTCCGTTCATATATCCGATCTTTAAGCTCTTTCCAAGCTTTTCTCTTCTGGCTTTTGCCTGCTGTCCGCCGATTAGCCCTGCTGTTACAAGATCGTTCCATGAAATTTTTTCCGTTTCTTCTATATATTCTTCTTTTACATGACGCAGTGCTTCTCTTATTGAATCCTTTGAGGCATGCTCCACTCCAATGCCTTTTTTATTTCTTGCCATCGCTTCCTTTTTGGGAAGAAATGCATGCTTGCAACCGGGTATCTTGTTTGAAATAATTTTCCGGATGCGCTCCCCCGGATAATCAGGATCTGTAAACACGATAACCCCTCTTTTTTCCTGAGCAAGCCTGATCTGTTCTATCGTTTCATCACTTATTTCTGAACCGTTTGTTTCAATGGTGTCCGCATTGACCGCATTCTGTATCACGATGGTATCACTTTTGCCTTCAACCACAATTATTTCTTTAATTTTCATGATTTCCTCCCAGGTCATGCAAAAAACTACTTCCTAGTATACCCTTACTTTCACTTAAGGAAAATAAAAAGCAGAGGATTGGCATCAATACCCGCTTTTGCGGGTATTGACACAGCTCCCCTGCTTCTCTTCTATATCTGGAATTTAGCTTTATTTAATAATTTTAACTCTTACCGTTTTTCTTCCCCATTTGACAGCCTCTGACTGAGAGGAGAAGAAAACATCGATGCGATTGCCATTGATGGCACCGCCTGTATCAGAAGCGATAGCATAGCCATAGCCTTCTACATACACTTTGCTCCCAAGCGGAATGACTTTTGGGTCTACCGCGATGACTTTCGCATTAGGATTGGCGTGAAGGTTCAGGCCTGTCCTCGTCTTGCCCGAACATCCGGCGCAGCTCGCAGTGTAAGCGGTACTTGTAACATAAAGTTCCTTGCCTCCGGAAGGAGCACTCTTTCCGCGCGAAACCGTAACAGGTTTCGGCTTTGTGCCTTCGGCTATTACCTTATCTGAACTATCTTCCAATGTTTTTTTACTTTTTAATTTTCGGGAAACCTCTTTCCCATTTTCAAGTACGACCTCATACTTTTTCGAAACCCGGCCTTTGGAGCCCGGTTCTACCACTTTCTCTTTTCCTTTTGCCAGTTTTCCGTCTTTACGGGTGACGGTAGCAAACGGCGTATCTTCTTCCACTACATCGGTGACCTTTTCTACTCTGATGATATTAACCTTCATGTCGTTGTTTAACTTCGTCTCTTTAGCGGGCTCTACCCGGTCAAGATCCCCTAGTTTCACTTTGTTTTGTTTTAAAAGGTCAGCGACCGTAGTCGAAGTGGTCCAAACTTGCTTTTCTTTTCCGCCTACAACAAGGTCAACTGAGACAGCTTGCTGAAGGTTTATGTGCTGCTGAGTTTTGAGCGGCGTTGCTAAACCAGGCTTAAGTTTATCATGCTGGTTCACGCTGATATTGCGTTCGCCTAAAAATTCTTTAACAGTGCTGGCTGTTGACCAAACCGATTGTTTTTCTCCGTCCTGCGTAAAGTTAATTTTATGTGCAGGTGTATACTCAATCTTCATGCCGTTTTTAAGCGGCTCGTTTAATCCTGGTTCCACCTCATCATGGCGGTTAACCGATATACCATAGTCAGAAAGTGCATCCCTAACATTTTCTGCGTGTGAACTAAACGATTTCTCTTTCCCATCAACCATGATCATAACGTCGGTTTTCGAAGTTTCATAGCTTACGAAACCTGTTGTTACAGCCAGAACGATGATCGCGGCAGCAGCCATTACGAGCTTTTTCGTGAAGAAATCATAAAAAAGCTTACTCTTGCTCCTGTTCATGTCATCCATTCCCCCTTTACAAGGATTGAAGTATAATCGTTGAATAATTCGTTGTCAAATCCCCCCTTTTATGCAAATTAATTACACAAGCCCAATTATGTAAGGGAAAAGGGTGAAAAGGGAAGGAAAACCGTTCGACAGTTTCCTCTTCCGTAATGTTGAATTTGCTGGATTTACAACGTTTTTTGCCTGTTTTTTTCTCTTTTCGACAAAACCGGTCAGCGATTGATGCCGAATAATTGTCTGGCATTGTCGGAAGTTTTTTTAACTAAATCTTCCAGAGGTATTTCTCTTAACTCGGCGATAGCCTCAGCTACGTACTTTACATATGATGGTTCATTTCGCTTGCCCCTGAGCGGATGGGGACTTAGGTAAGGACAATCCGTTTCGATAAGGAGCCGGTCGATCGGGATTTCTTTCGCCACTTCTTTTGGCTTCTTGGCATTTTTAAATGTAACTGGCCCGCCAAAAGAAATGTAGAAGTTCATGTCCAAACACTGTTTAGCAACCTCCAGGCTGCCGCTGTAACAGTGCATGATTCCGCCAACTTCCTCGGCACCTTCGCTTTTAAGAATATCAACGACATCCTGTGTCGCATCGCGATTATGAATAATAATCGGAAGCTTCACTTTCTTAGCCAGTTGAATCTGTTGGCGAAAGACATCTTTCTGAACATCTTCCGGTGATTTATCCCAATGGTAATCCAGCCCCATCTCACCTAAAGCCACCACTTTGGGGTGAGCTGCGAGTTCTTCGATCCACTGTAAATCTTCCGGTGTCATATCCACCGCGTCCACGGGGTGCCATCCTACAGCTGCATAGATAAAATCATATGTATCAGCCAACTTTATAGCGCCTTTGATTGTCGGCCGGTCAAACCCAACGACAACAATATGTGAAATTCCTTCATCCAAAGCTCTTTGTATTACCTCTTCAAGATCTTCTTCAAACTGAATTGCATTTAAATGTGCGTGTGTATCAAACATGAAGAAAGCCCTCCTAATTAATACTTTCACAGTTTATCATACCTTTGTCCTATAACACCAAGACGTCTGGATAACAATTGCATTA
This sequence comes from Fictibacillus sp. FJAT-27399, assembly GCF_001510655.1. Taxonomy (GTDB): domain Bacteria; phylum Bacillota; class Bacilli; order Bacillales; family Fictibacillaceae; genus Fictibacillus_C; species Fictibacillus_C marinisediminis. The sequence continues at coordinate 44,343 of NZ_LMVC01000010.1, forward strand.
CAGTTTTATTACATACTGGAAATAACATGCCCCATTTGACCCCTGGTAAAATTAAAAAAGGGAACCCTTTTAGGCTCCCCTTTCACGCGTACTTTATTTGACTTTTGCTCCATTCGGCAAGCTTTGATCGACCGTTGCCAATGTCAGCTGATCTCCGGCTGAACCAGCGAGGATCATGCCTTCTGACAGTTCTCCCCGGAGTTTTACCGGTTTAAGGTTGGTGACGCAAATGACTTTTTGTCCTATCAAGTCTTCAGGTCGGTAATACTTTGCAATACCTGAGACAACCTGCCTTTTCTCATAACCGAGATCTAGCTGAAGCTTTAATAGTTTGTCTGCTTTTTTCACTGGCTCCGCCTCGATGACTTGAGCCACTCGAAGATCAACTTTCATAAAATCATCGATCGAGATCTCAGCTGTTTCTTCTTTTTCAACGATAGCTACTGGCGCCTTCTCTTCTTGCTCTGCAGCAGGTGCACCACCCATAGACTGCTGAATATAGCTCACTTCTTCCTCAGTTTCAAGACGAGGGAAGATTGGATTTCCTTTTTGAACCTTTGTTCCTTCCGGCAGTTTTCCAAATTCATAGACGGTGTTCCAGTCTGTAAGCTCACCTTCCTGGATCCCAAGCTGTCCCCAGATTTTCGCAGGCGCATTTGTCAGGAACGGCTGAATCAATACGGAAACTATACGGATGGACTCCGCCAAATGATACATGACTGCTGCCAGAGCCTTTTTGTCTTCTTCATTTTTTGCCAGGATCCAAGGCTGGGTTTCATCGATATATTTATTCGTGCGGCTGATCAATTGCCAGATGCTGCTTAAAGCCACCGAAAACTCCATGTTCTCCAAAGATTCTTCTGCCTTTTTAACGGTATTCTGAACAAAATCAACAAGAGTCTGATCAAAGTTCGTCACATTGCCTTCGTAGTCAGGAATGGCGCCATCAAAGTATTTATTGATCATCGCCACCGTACGGTTCACAAGATTGCCCAGGTCATTGGCAAGGTCATGGTTCACCCGGTCTACAAAGCTTTCAGGCGTGAACACGCCGTCAGAACCAAAAGGAACTTCACGGAGAAGATAATAGCGCAGGGCATCCAATCCATATCGGTCGATCAAGGTTACCGGATCGACAACGTTTCCTTTGGATTTGGACATTTTTCCGTCCTTCATAAGCAGCCAGCCGTGGGCAAAGACTTTTTTGGGAAGCGGAAGGTCCAGTGCCATCAGCATGATCGGCCAGTAAATCGTATGGAACCTGACGATCTCTTTCCCGACGAGATGAACATTTGCCGGCCAGAATTTTTTATACTTTTCATCGTTTTCTGATCCATAACCGAGCGCTGTAATATAATTGGAAAGCGCATCAATCCACACATAGATAACATGCTTCGGATTGCCGGGCACCTTCACACCCCAGTCGAAAGACGTACGGGAAACCGCGAGATCCTCTAACCCAGGCTTGATAAAGTTATTGATCATCTCATTTTTGCGGGATTCCGGCTGAATGAACTCCGGATTCTCTTCATAGAACTGAAGAAGCCTGTCCGCATACTTGCTCATATTAAAGAAATAGCTCTCTTCCTTTACGCGCTTTACTTCTCTTCCGCAGTCCGGGCATTTTCCGTCGACAAGCTGAGTCTCAGTGAAGAAGGATTCACACGGCGTACAGTACCAGCCTTCATACTCGCCAAGGTAAATATCTCCTTGATCAAGAAGCCGCTTAAAGATTTTCTCTACACCCTCTTTATGCCTGTCTTCGGTTGTACGGATGAAGTCATCGTAAGATATATCGAGTTTCTGCCAAAGATCTTTGATCCCCGTCACGATTTCATCTACATATTGCTGCGGAGTTACTCCGTTCTCTTCCGCCTTCTGCTGAATTTTTTGGCCGTGCTCATCTGTTCCAGTCAAATACATAACTTCATAACCTTTTAAGCGTTTATATCTTGCCAAGGCATCGCCCGCTACTGTGGTGTACGCGTGGCCGATATGGAGTTTTCCGCTTGGATAATATATTGGTGTTGTAATATAAAATGTTTTTTCTCCCATAATGAATTCCTCCGGTTAAAAAATTTAATAAACTATGAAAAAAGCCCCTGCAAAAAGAGGGACATTTTATTTACAGAAAAAAGTGACTGCTCATTTCGACTTTCAAATTTGTCAATTCTATGAAAAGTGTAAAAAAATGTTTGTTCTGGGACATAAAATACAAAACAAGTGCGAAATCACTTATGTAAATACTTTCATTATGCTCTTTTCTTCACTCAAAATATACCTAATCCCGTAAAGTCATGTCAAGGTAAACAGGATGTACGGTGAAGAATAGGCTAAGGGAGTATTTTTTAAAAGTCAGTTTTGTCGAATAATGACGAATTTATCAAGAATAATTCCCAGTAATTTTTTTGAAAAACAAGAATAATTTTCTAAACCTATTTTTACCTGTTTGTAAAGATAATCTGGTATGATTGAACTTATAGAAAAACGGGTAAATAGATAGAGAAATTTTTGTTTGCAAAACAGTTGACCTCATCTGGAAATATTGTTATGATGAATCCGTAAGATTTTGTCGAATTCTGACGATTATATATATAAATAATATTAGGATTTAAATATCTACTATTCGGGAGGAGATTACTAAAATGAAATCTACAGGTATTGTTCGTAAAGTTGATGAACTAGGACGTGTGGTAATTCCAATCGAATTACGACGCACACTCGGAATTGCTGAAAAAGACGCACTTGAAATCTACGTTGATGATGACCGCATCATCCTTAAAAAATACAAGCCCAATATGACTTGTGCAGTAACCGGGGAAGTTTCTGATGACAACTACTCACTTGCTGGCGGCAAAATCATTCTTAGCCCAGAAGGCGCACAAGAAATCATGAATGAACTTCAAAAACAACTTCAAACAACAAAATAAGGATTGAAAGAGCCTCCTGATGACAGGAGGCTCTTTTTATGTGTTTAGCTTTCATTTTCAACGTGATAGGCTTGGTATACTTCTCGCTTTGGCAGATTTCGGTCTGCCGCTGCTTTTTTTACCGCTTCTTTACTTTTTAGCTGTTCTTTATCGATGTAATGCTGGACGTGTTCAACAAGCGTCAGAGGATCCCACCACTGAGATTCTGCCTTTTCTTCGGGTGCATCTGACGAGCCTTCCACTACCAGGCAAAACTCGCCTCTGATCTCTGTTTCCTTAGTCCAATCCACCACCGTGCTTAATGGGCCTCTGATGAACTCCTCATATTTCTTTGTCAATTCTCTCGCCATTGAAACACTCCGCTCACCCAAAATGTCATGCATAATGGATAAGGTTTCTTTCAGCCGATGGGGAGACTCATAAAAGATCATCGTAAATGGAAAGGACTTGAGCCGCTCAAGCTGTTCTTTCTTTTCTTTCTTGCCCCGTGGCAAAAATCCGTAAAAGTAAAAATCCTTCGTATTAAGTCCTGAAGCAATTAATGAAGATAATGCCGCATTCGCCCCGGGGAGAGGAACAACAGGAATCTTTTCCTCCAGTGCGCTCACAACAAGTTCATAACCCGGATCGGAAATGGCCGGTGTTCCTGCATCTGATACAAGTGCCACTGTTTTTCCTTCTTTCAGCAGGTCGATTAGTTTCATGCCGCTCACTTCTTTATTATGTTCATGGTAGCTGAAAAGAGGGGTCTGGATCTCAAAGTAATTGCAGAGCTTTTTCGTCTGCCTCGTATCTTCCGCTCCTATGTAATCAGCTTCCTTTAAAATCCGTATCGCACGGAAAGTCATGTCCTCCAGATTTCCAATCGGCGTGGGAACTAAATAGAGTAAACCTGTTTCATGACCGCTCTGATAGCTGCTCTGCTGCCACATGATATACAGCGCCTCCTTCCTTGATCAAGTGTTCCTTCTCTTTCTTCGTCATTCTTTTTATTCGGTATTCTGCTTTCATCGCATCTTCTTTAGTTGGAAAATCAGCGGAGAAAACAAGCTGCAGCGGAGCTCTCCCTCTTGTGTACTTTGCTCCCTTTCCTGATTCATGAGCCAGTACCCGCTTTTCCAGGTTATTGGTATAGCCGGTATAGAGGGTATCATCAATGCACTTCAGAATATAAACATAAAATTTATTTTCCATAGAAGACCTTCTTCAATTCTTCCGTATATTGCCCGTCTTCTCCATACACGGTCAGCGGGGGGAGAATATGAAGATCAGGCTTGCCGTCCTTCATTCCCTCGACAAGAAGCATGTTCGCCTCACCGCCTTGCTTTGGATAAACAAACTGCAGCCTTTTGGGCTCAAGCCTATATTTTCTCATCAGGCTCAATATATCCATCAGCCGCTGAGGACGGTGGACGAACGCAGCTTTACCTCCCTGCTTTACCAGCTTGCTGCTCACTGAGATCACATCTTCAAGTGTACAATGGATCTCGTGCCTGGCTACCGCCAAATGAGGGTTCTCATTATAATCTTTTTCATTTACCGAGGAAAAATACGGCGGATTGCACACAACCGTATCAAACTTTCCTGTACCAAGCTTTCCAGGAAGATTGATGATGTTGTCTGTCAGTATTGAAACCTGATCCTGCATCCCATTAACTTCCACGCTACGGCCGGCCATATCACTCAGCCGTTCCTGAATCTCTACTCCTGTGATGGCAGCCTTCGAACGCTGTGTCAATAACAAGGCGACGGCTCCGTTTCCTGTGCAAAGATCGATAATGTTTCCCTTTTGAATGGGTACGTAGGCAAACCTGCTCAGCAGTACGGCATCCAGAGAAAAAGAAAAGACGGATGGGCTCTGTATGATTTTCAAAGATTCATCAACTAGATAGTCTAACCGTTCGTCTCCTTTTAACAGGTTTTCCATTTCATCACTCTTTCTGCTTCACTTTTTTTCTTGGCTTTGTTAAAGCATATTGCTGATTTAATCACACCTGCTCAAAATCAACAACATTGACGAACAGAGTTTTTCTTTAAACACAGAAAAGAGTCTTCCCCTTTGGAAAGACTCTTTATTTTTTATTAAGAAATGACAGACAGAACAGGCAGTCGCCCTCTGTTCGCACACTTCCATAATGAAGATTGCAAATATGAAATCCTTCTTGATACAGCCTGGCCAGGTTGTCATAGCCTTCCCCGATATCTGCCGATTCTTGTGGCAATGGCCGCTTTTTAACAGAGGAGTTGGATCCTTTTTTTTCCTGTGGCTTCAGAGCACTTCGCAAATTGTAATTTTCCATTTGCAGGTTGTGATTCTGTTCCAATAAGGCGACAAGGTCTGCTTTTAAGTCTCCAATTTGTTCCGTTAAAGCTGCCAATTGCTGCTCCATATGGGTCACCCGGGAAAAAATCTGATCTTTCTCCACGTGCTTTCCACCTCGTTATTCTGTAGCTTGCGTAAATAATTCCTTTTCTTTCATGAGCTCTTCAATTGTATATTCCGTTACTTTTTCAAGTTCCGGCAGTTCGACCTGTACAAGTTTCTCGAGCATATTCAATCCAACAACGCGACCTCTTCCATCTGGAGTGGCGATATGTTCACCCACATCTGGAAGCTCTCTTTTGACTTCTTCATAATAATCGTTTTCGTATTTTAAACAGCACATTAAACGGCCGCATAATCCAGAAATCTTTGCGGGGTTAAGCGATAGATTCTGGTCTTTGGCCATTTTAATTGATACGGGTTCAAAATCACCAAGAAAAGTGGAACAGCACAGCATTCTTCCGCATGGGCCGATGCCTCCAAGCATTTTTGCTTCATCACGGACTCCGATTTGCCGAAGCTCGATCCGCGTCCGAAAAATGGAAGCGAGATCTTTAACCAGTTCCCTAAAATCGATGCGTCCATCTGCAGTGAAATAAAAAATGACTTTATTTCGGTCAAAGGTATATTCGACATCTACCAATTTCATGTCAAGCTTATGCTCGGTTATCTTTTCCGTACACAGTTCAAAAGCATTTTGGGCAGCTTTTTTGTTTTCATCTACCGCAAGTGTATCTTTCTCGTTTGCGCTTCTTACTACCTTTTTTAAAGGAAGTACAACATCATTCTCCCCAACTTGCTTCTTGTCTATGACGACTTTTCCGTACTCAATTCCGCGCGCTGTTTCAACAATTACGAATGTATCCTTTATGATATCAAGGTCGCCAGGATCGAAATAGTATATTTTTCCCGCTTTTTTAAAACGGACTCCGACTACTTCATACACAGGCTTTTATCCCTCCCGTAATCGTAACACCAGCTGCTCCATCAGGAGCTGGGGGTTTACGTTTGCACCTAGACGTTGCTTGGCTGTTAAGATAGCCAGCATTTTCTCACTGATTCTTTTCTGTGAGGTATGTAGAGCTTGCTGCTCTAACGCTTGCCGCTGATCGACAAATACCAGGTGCTCCGGCTCTGAAAGCTGTATAAATAAAAGATCTTTGTACCAGATCAGTAAAAGGCTTAATGCATTGTCGAGTTGATCTTTTTCCTTAAAAAACGACAACCAGTTATCCTGTAATGAAACAAATACCTGGCTGGGACGAGTTTTCAACTCTTCTGTTAATTGTATCACTTTGTCTCGTGCTTGTGCAAACCACTCTTGCCTACAAATTTCGAGTGCTTCTGACTTATCACTCGTTAATGCAGCTGCCATAGCAGCCATAGGCAAAGAGATATCTTCTTCCTGCAAAGATTTCATAAGCTGTTCAGGCGGAAGAGGAGAAAAGGAAACAACCTGAGACCTGGAAAGAATGGTCTCCAGCAGACGATGCACCTGTTCTGTCAATAAAAAGGCGATCGTGGATGACGTCGGTTCTTCCAAAAATTTAAGCAGGCTGTTTGCGGCCTGTACCGTCATACGATCGGCATGTTCAACAATGTATACTTTTTTATCTGATTCCATTCCATGATAAGCAAATTCCTTTTGCAGACCGCGGATTTGATCAATTTTAATGGATTGCCCTTCAGGCTGGACGATATGAACGTCCGGATGGTTTCCTGAGTCGATCCTCTTACAATCCTTACATACTCCGCATGGTTCAACACTTGTTGTTTCCCTGCACAAAAATGTTTTTGCGATCTGCAGGGCCATATCCATTTTTCCTGTTCCATGACCCCCCTCAAACACATAAGCATGAGCGAGACGATCCTTCTTAACACTATTCGTTAACGTTTTTACAACTCTTGGCTGCCGTTCACTTAATTGTTCCCAGCTCATTTTTTCCACCTACATATACAGATTAATCAAAAGACCTTTGACTTCACCGATCTTATCGAGCAGGCCGATTGATTTTTCTTCCTTTTTTAACATCAAATCTGTCATTTCCAGAAGCTTCGTATCTACTTCTTGGACAAGTCTCGTGGTCTGCTGCCTTCCCTGGCTGTTCCAGCCGCGGCTATGTTTCAGATTCATGCCAAAATCAACAGCTTCTTTTACAAAACGCTGCACAAGCTGTTTATACTGATTAAAATCTCTCATGGTCTGATACTGAGCAAGCCGCTGCCCCTGCTTCTCTACGTCCTTAAAAAGAGTGCCGAGCTGATCGGACTGCAGCTTTTCCTGATGGCTCGTAACAGCTTCTCCAAAAGCATGTCCGCTTTTTCCGCTGAGCTTTCCTTCTTTTTGTTTCGTATCGATTAAAGGGCGGGGATCTTGGCCAATTTTCATTTTGATTCCTCCGTTATTTTAAAACTGCTGAAAGCTTTCCACAGGAAGAACAAATACAGTGGCTCCTCCAACTTCTACTTCAACAGGATAGGGAACGTATGCATCAGCATTACCGCCCATCGGCGATACAGGGGCAACCAGCTGATTGCGGCTCTTGCAGTTCTCTTTGATGATGTCCATTACACGATCCACTTGCTGATCTTCCACACCAATCATGAACGTCGTATTCCCTGCTTTAAGGAAGCCTCCGGTCGTCGCCAGCTTGGTCGCACGGAACTCATGTTTAACAAGCGCATCCGCCAAACGGCTGCTATCCTTATCCTGAACCACTGCAATGATCATTTTCATACTTTTTCCCTCCTGTGATTTATTAGTTATATCGGTTCGCTAGAAGAAGTTTAATATCCTTTTTGATGACATCAAAAACCTGGTCTATAGTCTGGTTTCCATCCACAAGAAGAAAACGTTCCTTGTTTTCTGAATAAATTTTCCTGAATCCTGATCTTACTCTCTCATGATACTCCAGCTGTTTCTGCTCTATACGGTCAAGTCCTTCTTCAGTATATCGGCTGACCATCCGTTCCCTCCCTGCTTCAGGAGAAATATCGATGAGGTAGCTTCGGTCCGGGCTTAATCCACCTGTTGCAAAGCGATTGATCGCCGTGACATCCACTACAGAAATACCGAGTCCATAGGCTTGATAAGCAATGGACGCATCGACAAAGCGGTCACACAGTACCAGTTTGCCCTCTTGCAACGCCGGAAGAATTTTTTCTTTCACATGCTGCGCACGTGAAGCGGCATACAGCAGCACTTCCGTCTCATCCGCCATTTCTGGGTGAGCCGGATCTAAAATCAAAGAGCGGATCCTGTCGCTGACCGCTGTTCCTCCCGGTTCACGGGTTAAAAGATATGGAATACGGCTTTCTTCTAAATAATCAGCCAGTTTTTTAATCTGTGTTGATTTTCCTGAGCCATCCGGGCCCTCTATCGTAATAAATAATCCGTTCACGTCTATTCTTCCTTCTGTTCAGCATATACGTTTATTTTTTTGCCTTGGCCGCCCTGAAAACGGGCGCCATGCTCTAATAGATATTGATAGTTTTTCACCAGTTCATCAGTAATTCGTTCTCCCTTGGCAATCAAAGGAATGCCAGGCGGATATGGAATAACAGACTGGGCAGCTATGTGTCCGGAAGAGTGGGATATCCATATCTCTGCACTCTCCATCTTAAGCATCTCTTTATAGCTTACTGCAAGGGCGCTGATGCCTGTCTCTTCCCTCTGCAAAGGGATGCGAGAATGTTCCTTGTGAAACATCCCGTCTGACAGGGCACCTTGAATGGTTTCAATCAATGCGCTGAGATTCGGTATCCTTCCAAGGGGCAGAACAAACAGGACATTCATGGGATCTGCGAGTTCCGTAAAAATCCCCTTCTCCTCTAACTTCTCCTGCAGCTCATATCCGGTAAGACCCGTCGTGCTCTGTACGGTAACTTTTAGAGGGTCCATCAGACAGCCGGCAGAAGCCGGCAGCACATTTAGTTGAGGAATACGGTTCAGAGCTTTGCGGAAATGATCACCATCTTTTTTTATTTCATTAAAATCCCTTCGAGTCAGGCTGGCTAAATAGGCTCTGGCTAAATCCAGCGAGGCCATGATGGGATAAGATGGCGAACTGGATTGAAGGGCTTGTAAATAATGTTTTACCCTCTTTTCATCAATACGAAAACTGTTGAAATGCAAGTACGCACCCATGGTCATAGCAGGCAGTGTTTTATGAGCAGAATGAACAACCATGTCAGCTCCAGCTTCAAGAGCACTTTCGGGAAACTGCCCATCCCGTCCAAAGTGGGCTCCATGGGCCTCATCCACCAGTACAACCAGTCCGTTCTCGTGCAAATAAGGAATTATTTCCTTAAGATCCACCGACATTCCATAATAGTTGGGGTTAGTCAGCATAATCCCTTTGGCTGCCGGAAACTTCCTTACACCTTCTTTTACCACTTCAAGAGTAAGACCAGTGGCAAACTGGCCAACCGGATCGATGCCCGGTGAGAGAAACACCGGCCGCAGCCCTGCCAGCTCAAGCCCGTTTAAGACAGACTTATGGCAATTGCGCTGAACGAACACTACATCATTCTCTTGAAAAGCGGACAAAAGCATGACCAGGTTTCCCGCTGTACTTCCTCCCACTAAAAAATAACTGGAATTAACGCCATACAAGGAAGCCGTCAACGCTTGCGCCTCCTGAATGGCTTCAGATGGTTCATGCAGATCATCCAGTCCAGTCAGCTCTGTCACATCTATAGGAAGAACTGAGGCAAAGGCTTTGTTTTGTTTGCCGCCAAAACCGATGGCTCCATTTTTATGACCCGGAACATGAAAGGACCATTTTGTTTTATGGCTATGCCGTATGAGGGCATCATATAAGGGGGTTCTTTGTTCATTTATCATGTGCAATCCTTTTTTCTTGCATGAAGTTACGTTTATCCTTCTATTTTAGCATACCTCAAACCTCTCTGCTTTTCGCTCCAAAGAGAAAAACAGGCCATGTTGGCCTGTTTTATAAAGAAGAATTAACTAATTTTAGTTTTCTTAATTGATTTAAATAGTGTTTGTAATACTCGTCATTGGTTTCAGCAGAAACTATTTTTTTCTCGCAGTCCATACAAATGTATTGATGTAAAATATGAATACCGGTCTGCTTATGCTCCTCGCATATTAAACACATTTCCCCTGTTGGTTTCAATGATGATTTCATTTTCATCCACCTCCATTACTTCATTCTTTCCAGAGTTCCTCCGCTCTATACTCTCGTACCTTATTAATCTTCGTTTCTGTTTAGGCTCTAGTTCAATGTATGTGAAACAGAATTTGTTCGTGTCTGTCTTGGAAAATTAAAGCCTTCCCGGCCGATTCAGTGAAATAAATGTTCTATGCTCGAAGAACAAGATGGTAAAAGTAGTGGCTTCTGACTGAATGATTGGATTCCGCTGGCTAAATGATTGTTACTTGCGGGTTTGTACGGTTTTCATGCGGCTTTGTCCCTTTTACGTGCGACTTTGAAGGGTTTACATGCGGGAATGGAGACTTTACGTGCGACTTTTCAGCCTTTCATGCCAAACCCCTCATTGTCATAAAAAAGAACATACAAAAAAGCACTGCTGAAATCAATCCAACAGTGCTTCGTTCATGCCCGGCAACGTCCTACTTATACAGGGGAAAGCCCCCACTCCCATCGGCGCTGAAGGGCTTAACTTCCGTGTTCGGTATGGGAACGGATGTGACCTCTTCGCTATCGCTCACCACCGAATATCCCTTGCTCTGAGCACGACCCAGGCGGCGATATGCAAACCACCTTATTTGGTTGATCCCTCGATGGTTTTAGGAAAAATAGAACAAGTAATTAGTTTGTATAGGCTTTATTTTTTCGTTTTCTCTTTGAAAATCATCTTTTTGTGGCTAATGGATACGGTTTCGAAGGTTCTGCTTTGTTGTCCGGGAGCGTTACTTGCGGTTTTTGTGGGTTTACTTGCGAAACCGGCTCATTTACTTGCGGTTCGACAGCGTTTACTTGCGATTTCACAGCCGTTACTTGCGATTCGACAAGGTTTACTTGCCTATCACGTCATTTTCATAAAAGAACATACAAAAAAGCACTGCTGGAATCAATCCAACAGTGCTTCAATCGTGCCTGGCAACGTCCTACTCTTACAGGGGGAAGCCCCCAACTACCATCGGCGCTGAAGAGCTTAACTTCCGTGTTCGGTATGGGAACGGGTGTGACCTCTTCGCTATCGCCACCAGACATAGGTAGGTTTTTCAACCTATTTTGAGGTATATTCCCTCAAAACTAGATAACTTTTCATCCAAACTTNTAGTAAGACCTCTTCGCTATCGCCACCAGACATAGGTAGGTTTTTCAACCTATTTTGAGGTATATTCCCTCAAAACTAGATAACTTTTCATCCAAACTTTCACTGATGCTAACGTCCAGCTCCATGAACCCTATCCTCGAGGTCGTTTCAATCCCTCCTACGAACACCAAAAACGTGTTCTCGTCAGGATCTCCAACGCTTGTCGGATATAAACGGTTCATACCGCTTTT
>NZ_LMVC01000011.1 GCF_001510655.1 Fictibacillus sp. FJAT-27399
AAGTTTGGATGAAAAGTTATCTAGTTTTGAGGGAATATACCTCAAAATAGGTTGAAAAACCTACCTATGTCTGGTGGCGATAGCGAAGAGGTCACACCCGTTCCCATACCGAACACGGAAGTTAAGCTCTTCAGCGCCGATGGTAGTTGGGGGCTTCCCCCTGTAAGAGTAGGACGTTGCCAGGCATGAACGAAGCACTGTTGGATTGATTCCAGCAGTGCTTTTTTGTATGTTTTTTTATGAAAATGACGTGATAGGCAAGTAAACCTTGTCGAATCGCAAGTAACGGCTGTGAAATCGCAAGTAAACGCTGTCGAACCGCAAGTAAATGAGCCGGTTTCGCAAGTAAACCCACAAAACCGCAAGTAACGCTCCCGGACAACAAAGCAGAACCTTCGAAACCGTATCCATTAGCCACAAAAAGATGATTTTCAAAGAGAAAACGAAAAAATAAAGCCTATACAAACTAATTACTTGTTCTATTTTTCCTAAAACCATCGAGGGATCAACCAAATAAGGTGGTTTGCATATCGCCGCCTTGGGGCGAGCTCGGTGCAAGGGGTATTCGGTGGTAGTTTGGGGCATCCCCAAGGTTCTTTTATGAAAATAACATGATAGGCAAGTAAACCTTGTTGAATCGCAAGTAACGATCCAAATCACCCAAGGAAGTCCGCCTGAATCACCCTTTTCTGGTCCTCGAGCCCTCAGAGCCCCCCTCAAGCACCCTCGAAACTCTTTTAAATCAAGAATCCTGCTCACCCTTTCCGCTGCAGGAATTGTCCAAGCAAATAGGGCATTTTTGTACGTGTAATGGATAGGAATTCCTTGATAAAAGGGAGATCATTGGTAGTATAGGAATGAAAGATATCACTCCACCACTCGGTCTCATATCGGCACAGCATGCTCAGGTTATAAAGAACAGCATAATGAATCATGCATTCATTCAATTCTTTCATCTCTCTGCGGCTGCTGTAGAGATAATATGAACCGTTAGTGTGATAGCTGAATGGTTCGCATTCAAGGGGATGGAGTACTTTGGAAGAATGAACAATGATATGTTCTTTTGTTTCTTTTAAAAGTTGAAAGGTGATTTCCGGGTTTTCATTGAGAAAGGAGATCAGTCTTCCGGTGTTCATATGAAGACCATCCAGCACATCAATGGGAATAATAAGCTCCTGATCGTTTCGCATTACTTGAACGTTTATATCTTCGTTATGAACATGAAGAAAAAGATCTCTCAATTCGGGTATAAGAGCCATAATATCATTCATCTTAAGCTTTTCGCCTTCTGCATGTTTAACATGAAACAATTTAGTGGAAAAGTGATTAAAAAGACCGCTCCTCTGAATCCTCACTTCATCATGAAGAAATTCATAATACTTCTTTTTACGTTTCCTGGTTGTTACACCGTGGGCAAGAACAGAACTGTTTTCTGGATAGTCAGGGTCAACGGTCAGTATGCACGCCTTTAGCAGCTGGATCATGCCATAGAACAGCAAAACCGGCTGGAGTTCAGTCGGTGCTGTACCTGCCAAGTCATAATATTTCTTTCCATGTTCCAGAAAATAAATGAAGGGATAGCAGTTTTGATAGCTTTTGCTTTCTGCCTGCTCAATTCCAGCGTTTTCGTAGCAGCCATAAAGGTATTTTTGCGCCCTGCTGGAGGAGAAAAAACTATAATATAATGACCAGGTATTCGCATCGGACATCGGGCGCTCACCTCCGTGGTATTTTTTGAAAAGTTAGACTTATTGTTCCTTCCTTGACAGTAGTTTATCCAGTTGTTAATCTACAAATAATATTTTTCAGGAAGTTAATTGAAGAGAAGGGTGGAGTATGCATGTGGGAGAGCAAGTTTGAAAAAGAAGGATTAACGTTTGATGATGTGCTTTTAGTGCCGGCAAAATCGTCTGTTTTGCCAAAAGATGTTTCATTGAAGACACGTCTTTCAGATTCCGTACAGTTAAACATCCCTGTTATAAGCGCTGGAATGGACACGGTAACAGAGGCAGAATTGGCGATTGCCATGGCTCGCCAGGGCGGATTAGGTATTATCCATAAAAACATGTCTATCGAACAGCAGGCAGAGCAAGTGGACAGAGTAAAACGCTCTGAAAGCGGAGTTATTACTGATCCGTTCTACCTTACACCTGATCATCAAGTTTTTGATGCTGAACATCTTATGGGGAAATACAGAATCAGCGGTGTTCCCATTGTTGATGAAAATAAGAAGCTTGTAGGCATTCTCACCAACCGTGATCTTCGTTTTGTTGAAGATTACTCCATTCAGATTTCAGATGTAATGACGAAAGAAAATCTTGTGACTGCCCCAGTAGGAACTACCCTAAAAGAAGCAGAGCAATTACTTCAAAAGCATAAGATTGAAAAGCTTCCATTGGTCGATAATGAAGGCACTCTTCAAGGATTAATTACAATAAAAGATATCGAAAAGGTTATTGAGTTCCCTAATTCTGCAAAAGACAGCCAAGGTCGTTTGCTGGCTGGTGCTGCAGTAGGGGTAACAAAAGATGCAATGGTTCGCATTGATAAATTGGTCGAAGCAGGAGTGGATGTTATCGTCATCGATACGGCTCATGGCCACTCTGAAGGTGTATTGACTAAAGTAAGAGAAGTTCGTGCTAAATACCCTGACCTTACCATCATTGCTGGAAACGTAGCAACAGCAGAAGCGACAAGAGATTTGATCGAAGCTGGAGCAAGTGTGGTCAAAGTCGGAATCGGGCCTGGATCGATCTGTACGACCCGTGTTGTTGCCGGGGTAGGTGTGCCTCAGATTACGGCCATTTATGACTGCGCAACAGAAGCCCGCAAGCACGGTATTCCGATCATTGCTGACGGAGGCATTAAATATTCTGGAGACATCGTGAAAGCTCTTGCTACAGGCGGAAATGCTGTTATGCTCGGAAGCTTGCTTGCCGGAGTAACCGAAAGCCCAGGAGAACGGGAAATTTACCAAGGGCGCCAATTTAAAGTTTACCGGGGAATGGGATCGATCGGGGCTATGGAGCAAGGAAGCCGCGACCGATATTTCCAGGAAAATAATCAAAAACTCGTTCCGGAAGGCATTGAAGGTCGAGTCCCTTATAAAGGGCCACTGGCTGATACATTGTTCCAGCTGATCGGCGGAATTCGTTCAGGTATGGGATATTGCGGAACTCCTACATTAGAGGAGCTTCAAAATAATTCTAAGTTCGTTAAGATTACCGGTGCTGGATTAAGAGAAAGCCACCCTCACCAAGTACAAATTACCAAAGAAGCACCAAATTATTCAGTCTAAAGATGGATTTTATAAAAAAAGTGGACAGAGGTCATTCCTCTGTCTATTTTTTTGTATATTGCTATGGTACAATTACGTTTGTGTAAATTGTATGGAGGTGTCAGTTTTGTTCGGCAACAAACTTAAAGGATTTACTTTTTCAGCTGTCATGGTTTCAATGCTATCAGCCAGTGTATTTGGATATTCAGAAAAAGCAAGCGCTGCTCCGGAATTGAAAACAAAATCGGAAACGGCGATTTTAGTTGATGGAGATACAGGTAAGATTTTATACGAAAATAAAGCCGATCAAGTATTGCCGCCAGCCAGTATGTCAAAAATGATGACTGAATACCTGGTCAATGAAGCGATTAAAAAAGGCAAAATCCAATGGGATCAAAAAACAGCCATTAGTGATTATGCACATAAAATTTCTCAAAACAGAGACCTTTCAAACGTACCATTGCGAAGTGATTATAAATATTCAGTAAAAGAATTATATGAAGCTATGGCCATTTATTCTGCAAACGGTGCTTCGATCGCATTGGCAGAGCTTGTTGGCGATGGTAAAGAGTCCAAGTTTGTCGGGATGATGAACGACAAAGCTAAAAAGATGGGAATCAAGGATGCTCGTTTTGTTAACAGTACAGGTCTGAACAACAATGACCTCCAAGGGTATGATTCCGTTGGTAGCAAGACGGATGAAAATAAGATGTCAGCAAAATCAGTAGGGATTCTTGCATTCAAATTAATCAGTGACTATCCTGAAGTTTTGGATACAGCAAGTATTCCATCCAAATGGTTCCGTCCTGGGACTGACGATAAAATCATGATGAAGAACTGGAATTGGATGCTTCCGTCCCTCGTTTATGGATATAAGGGAGTAGACGGACTAAAGACGGGCACTACGGACAATGCGGGTTACTCTTTTGCAGCTACAGCGAAAAGAGATGGAACACGGTTGATTTCTGTTCTTATGAAATCGAACAGCTATGCAGGCCGGTTTGGTGAGACGAAACAATTGCTTGATTACGGATTTTCCAACTATACAAAAGAAACACTTCTTCCTAAAGGCTATCAGCTGAAGAAACAAAAAACTCTTCCTGTTATCCAAGGAAAAGAGAAAGAAGTTGGGATTGCAACAAAAGAACCGGTTTCAATGCTTGTGAAAAATGGCGAAAAACAAAATTATAAACCAGTGCTTGTGATCGACAAGAAACACTTGGATAAAGACGGCAAATTGAAAGCTCCTCTTAAAAAAGGTGAAACTATCGGCCATATTCAATTGAAATATACAGGTAAAGATGCGGATCACGGCTATTTGCTGAATGACGGATCCGGTAAAGGGCAAGCTAGTGTTGTAACGACCAAGGCAGTAGAAAAAGCCAATTGGTTTGTACTTGCCATGAGAGGTACTGGCCATTTCTTTGGCGGTGTCTGGGATTCTGCAGTTGACACTGTAAAAGGCTGGTTCTGATCTTGATGAAATACTCTTCAAAAGCATTGCTTTTGAAGAGTATTTTTTAAACCCTAGCGAATTTATTGGTTTTACGTTAAAATGAATGTGAATTTGATTATTAAAAAAACTCATAAATGAGTTAATAAATAAACAGGGGGATATGTAGCATGTTAAAGACAGGTACAGATCGTGTAAAACGCGGAATGGCTGAAATGCAAAAGGGCGGCGTCATTATGGACGTTATCAATGCAGAGCAAGCTAAAATTGCCGAGGCTTCCGGAGCAGTAGCTGTTATGGCGTTAGAACGAGTTCCAGCAGATATTCGTGCAGCGGGCGGAGTAGCGCGCATGGCGGATCCTACAATCGTAGAGGAAGTACTAAATGCAGTCAGTATCCCTGTAATGGCGAAAGCTAGAATCGGACACATAGTGGAAGCGCGTGTTCTTGAATCAATGGGTGTTGATTACCTTGATGAAAGTGAAGTACTTACACCTGCGGATGAAGTATTCCACTTGAACAAACGTGATTTCACAGTTCCATTTGTATGTGGAGCCCGTGATCTTGGGGAAGCTTCCCGCCGTATCGGAGAAGGCGCTTCTATGCTTCGTACAAAGGGTGAGCCTGGAACAGGAAACATCGTGGAAGCTGTTCGCCATATGCGCATGATTCAAGGCCAAATCCGCAAGGTAGCAGCCATGAGTGAAGATGAACTCATGACTGAGGCTAAAAATCTTGGAGCACCATATGAAATCCTTCTTCAAATCAAAAAAGACGGACGTCTTCCTGTCGTTAACTTTGCAGCTGGCGGCGTAGCCACTCCTGCAGATGCAGCATTAATGATGGAGTTAGGTGCTGACGGAGTATTTGTCGGATCAGGAATCTTCAAGTCCGAAAACCCTGAGAAATTTGCCCGTGCGATTGTAGAAGCAACCACTCACTACAGAGACTATGAGCTGATTGCTAAACTATCAAAAGGACTCGGTACTGCAATGAAAGGGATCGAGATCTCCACGCTACTTCCTGGAGACCGCATGCAGGAACGAGGCTGGTAAGAAAGGAAGCAACGCGATGATTAAAATTGGTGTTCTTGCCCTGCAAGGCGCTGTGAGAGAACATATTAAAGCTTTGCAAGAAAGCGGCGCAGAAGCAGTGAGCGTAAAGCGTATTGAAGAGTTGAATGATCTGGACGGGCTTGTGATCCCAGGCGGCGAAAGCACTGCGATGAGGCGTCTGATCGATAAATATAATTTCCTTGAACCATTGAAGGAGTTTGCACAAGAAAAGCCAGTTTTTGGTACATGTGCAGGCCTAATCCTCATGGCAAAACGCATTCAAGGTCAAGACCATGCGCACCTCGAGCTCATTGACATGACCGTTGAGAGAAATGCATTCGGCCGGCAGGTGGACAGCTTTGAAGCTGACTTGCACATTGAAGGTGTAGGCGAAGATGTGAATGGTGTTTTCATCAGAGCTCCTTATATAGTAGAAGTCGGGGAAGAAGTAGAAGTTTTATCTGTTCATAATGACCGTATCGTTGCTGCAAAACAAGGACACTTCCTATGTGCAGCCTTTCACCCGGAACTGACCGATGATTACCGTCTTCACCAGTTTTTTGTAGAAATGGCATCTCAGAAGAAAAAGGTTATTGCATAAAAGCGGAAAATATTGTACATTACTATACAAACATTATTTGTTAAATCGCTGACAGGAACCAGTAGCAAAATGATCTTTGCCTAGAGAGTCGGTGGCTGGTGTAAACCGACCAAAGTCATTTGTGAATCCATCCTTGAGTGGGAAGCTGAAATTAAACGTAAGCTTTCCCGGTATACATTGTCCGTTATCAATGACAAGGTGGCAGGTGTATTTACTTGCAACTAGGGTGGCAACGCGGGTTAACTCTCGTCCCTTTATAGGGACGGGAGTTTTTTGTATTTGTACGCCGGACGATAAGCGGCGGATTTCTTCGTTGCCTTGATTTCCTCGGATCCTCATTTGGGTATACCAAACTCCGGTCCTCGGAATCAGCGGCGCCTCGAACTCCTTGCTTTTTGAACGGATACCGGGCCACAATTACGGATTTCTTCAGCTATTTGGGTTTTGTCAGAAAAAGGTTATTGATTAAAGGAGGAAGAAACATGCTTGATTTGAAATATGTTCGAGCGAATTTTGATGAAGTAAAAGAGAAATTAAGCAAACGGGGAGAAGACTTAACAGGCTTGGACCGTTTTGTTGAATTGGATGAAAAGCGCCGTGAACTGATTGGTGAAACAGAAACATTAAAGTCTAAACGTAACGAAGTATCCAAACAGGTAGCGGAATTCAAACGTGAAAAGAAAGATGCCGACCACTTGATCACAGAGATGCGTGAAGTGGGAGACCGGATTAAATCCATCGATGACGATCTGCGCACGGTGGAAGAGGATCTGAACCACCTGATGCTCACACTGCCGAACCTGCCTCATGAAAGTGTACCGGTTGGTGAAACAGAGGACGATAATGTACCTGTACGCCATTGGGGAGATATTCAGGAGTTTGCATTCGAACCAAAAGCTCACTGGGACTTGGCGACAGATCTTGATATCGTCGATTTTGAAAGAGCCGCTAAAGTAACTGGAAGCCGTTTTGCTTTTTATAAGGGAGCGGGAGCACGCCTTGAACGAGCTTTGATCAACCTTATGATGGACTACCATGAAGATAAGCATGGCTATACTGAAATCTTGCCTCCTTACATGGTGAACAGAGAAAGCATGACAGGAACTGGGCAACTGCCGAAGTTTGAGGAAGATGCATTTAAAATCCGCGAAGAAGATTACTTTTTGGTCCCGACTGCTGAAGTTCCGGTAACCAACCTTCATCGCAATGAAATTTTAACTGCCGAAGAGCTTCCGAAAGGTTATGTTGCATACAGCGCTTGTTTCCGATCTGAAGCGGGATCTGCTGGCCGTGATACACGCGGTCTCATCCGTCAGCATCAGTTTAATAAAGTAGAGCTTGTCCGTTTCGTGAAACCGGAAGAGTCTTATGAAGAGCTTGAAAAGCTGACAGGCCATGCAGAAAAAATTCTTCAGCTGTTAAAGCTTCCATATCGTGTACTGAGCATGTGTACAGCTGATTTAGGATTTACTGCTGCGAAGAAGTACGATATTGAAGTATGGCTGCCGAGCTACGGAACGTACCGTGAAATTTCTTCTTGTTCTAACTTTGAAGGCTTTCAGGCGAGAAGGGCGCAAATCCGCTTCCGCCGCGAAGCGAAAGGGAAACCTGAATTTGTTCATACACTGAACGGATCAGGACTGGCAATCGGCCGTACCGTAGCTGCCATCCTCGAGAATTATCAGCAGGAAGACGGCTCTATCGTCATCCCTGAAGTGCTTCGCCCATATATGGGGAACAAAGAAGTTATCAAGTAAAAAGAGAAAGGGAAGGATTTACTCCTTCCTTTTTCATTTTTTTATAAAAGAATGTTGACATATAATTGAGTCACATGGTATTATTATTTTTGTCAGTAAGACCATGGAGGTATACCCAAGTCCGGCTGAAGGGATCGGTCTTGAAAACCGACAGGGGTGTAACAACCCGCGGGGGTTCGAATCCCTCTACCTCCTCCATACATAATTTCAACATTTGCCGCTGTGCAGATGTTTTTTTATTTGGCTTTTTTCCAAAAGATTGTTGCTTAGTGAAGATTTTTTGTCTAGATTACTTCCTTGACAAGTTGATTGGAATGCAAGGTGCGAGACTCCAGCGGGATATGCGTGACAGGTGAGACTCCCGCAGGCGCATGCGCCTAGAGGCTCACCGCACGCCCCGCGGAAAGCGAGCAGCCTGGAATGGAAATCAACCACTTTCAAGAGCGACAAAGGTTGCGAAAATAGCTTTTTATTTTTCAGCCTATATAGGAGATAAATCGCTAATAAAAAAAGTGCCTTCCGTCATCATCGGAGGCACTTTTTTTTTATAACCGGACTTCTCTTTTGGCTTCAATCTTTTGGCCGATCTTCGCCATAATTCTTTCGAGTGATTCAGGATCATGAAGCAGATCGTAATCATTGATGTTCAAGCGAAGGACGGGGCAGATGCTGAAGTTAGAAATCCATTGTTCGTAGCGTTCATACATCTCTTCCCAATATTCAACAGGTGTATCCTGTTCCATCTGACGGCCACGCTGTTTAATGCGCTGCAAGATATCATCAAGCGATCCTTCGAGATGGATCAGAACATCCGGGTGAGGGAAATAAGGGGTCATAACCATTGCCTCAAACAAACGCGTATACGTATCATAATCCACTTCGGACATTGTCCCTTTATCGTAATGCATTTTTGCAAAGATGCCTGTATCCTCATAGATTGACCGGTCCTGAATAAAGCCTCCGCCGTATTCAAACATTCTCTTCTGCTCTTTAAAACGTTCAGCTAGAAAGAAAATCTGAAGATGAAAGCTCCATCGCTTAAAATCTTTATAAAATTTATCCAGGTATGGATTGTTGTCGACCTTTTCCATTGATGTTCTGAAGTTTAAGGCTTGAGCGAGAGCTGAAGTCAGTGTAGATTTACCGGCTCCGACCGTACCTGCAATAGTGATGACTGCATCTGAGGGAATGCTGTATTTTTCGGCTAAATTCATCGAGTCAGTTCTCCTTTATGCAAGGTGGCTTCAATCGCAGCAAATATCTTTTCCTTATCACTGCTTTGAGTGACAAAATCCAGTTCATCACCATTAAAAGATAGAACAGGGATCTCAGGATGCTCGTTTTGAAAAGCCGCCATAAATATTTCGTAATCATTGATGAGTCTCATTAAGTATGATGGATCGATCTGCTTCTCGATATTTCTGCCCCGAAGTTCTATGCGTTCCAGCAGCGTATCAAGGCTGGCGTTCAGATAGATGATCATATTGGGCACAGGCATGTCTTTCGTGAGAATATCGAAAATCTGCATATATTTATTATAATGATCGGCGGCGAGTGTCTGGCCCGCAAAGATGCGGTTTTTAAAAATATGATAATCAGCCACAACCGGAATGTCTTGATTTAAGTAGTGTATTTGTATATCTTCAAGCTGTTTGTAGCGGTTGCATAAAAAGAACATCTCTGTCTGGAAACTCCACTCTTCGATGTTATCGTAAAACTTCCCCAAGAACGGATTTTCTTCAACAATCTCTTTCAACAGCTTAAATTTATAGTGTTCTGAGATGGCTTTTGCTAATGATGTTTTTCCAACACCAATTGGCCCTTCAACTGCAATAAAGGGGGTAGAATTCATGCTGCTTTTCCTCCCTATTTTCAATTACAAAAAAATAACAGACAGAAAATATTGTAGCATATGAAGGGCGGAGGGAATAGAACAAAATACTGTTAAATTAAAATCTTCTTCATTCTATAGAATTGTCCGTTTTTTATTTTGTTCCGCCTCTTTTATGATTTTTTTAAAGTTAAGTTCATGGCTTGAGGAAGTATCGGCTCTCAATGTATTTTTTATTAAAAGAATAGCCCGTTCATTATCTTCAGTAATGTTGGAAGCGGAGCAGTCTTCCGGCACATAGAGCGTGAAATCACGCATGAATGCATCGTTTGCCGAAAACAGGACACAAATGTTGCCGGCCAAGCCCGCGAGTATTAAAGTTGTTATTTTCATATCATGCAGCAGCGTGGATAATGGTGTTGAAAAGAAAGCCGAATGCATGGGTTTAATAATGAAAAAATCGTTATCCTCAGGCACGAGCTGCTCGACAAATTCTTTCCCTTCCTTTTCAAGGCAGTAATTAACCAGTTTCTTTCGGTCGGACTGCCATTTTCCGAAATTATCGTTCACATAGATAACTGGAATGCCGTTCTCTTTGGCTTTATTTTTGAGATCTGCAATGTTCGGGGCAATAGGCAATGCCTGTTCAATGAGCATGTGGCCTTCCGGAAAATCAAAATCATTGATAACATCTATAATAAGGAGAGCAACCGGTGGATAAGATGGTGTTGAGGACATATGAAATCCACTCCTTTACGTCTTTTTGCACATCCATAACTATTCCTCTCTTTATTATTGGCCAAACCTTATGTATAATCACATAAAATACAAAGATGGAGTCGGAATGATGCTTCAAAATGAAAAAGATGAACATTATATGTCTCTGGCGATGGATGAGGCCAGAAAAGCAGAAGAACTTGGTGAAGTTCCAATCGGTGCAGTATTGGTGATGGATGATGAGGTCATCGCTGCGGCTTATAACCGCCGTGAGATCGAACACCGTGCAGTTGCCCATGCTGAACTGATCGCTATTGATCAAGCATGCAAGAATAAAGGCACATGGCGGCTTACCGGAAGCACGCTGTATGTTACCCTGGAACCTTGTGCCATGTGTGCTGGGGCCATCGTTCTCTCCAGAGTTGACCGTGTGGTTTTTGGCGCACATGACCCAAAAGGCGGCTGTGCAGGAACGCTGATGAACCTCTTGGAGGAGGAGCGCTTCAATCACCAATGTGAAGTTGTTCCGGGCGTGCGCGGGCAGGAGTGCAGTGAGATGCTGTCTGCTTTTTTCAGGGGACTCAGAAAACGGAACAAGGAAAAGAAAAAAAATCAGAGCGGCCTTTGATGGGAATACCTGGTACGGGTTGATTTTTTAGCACCACCGTTGTATACTTAATCTTGCACATTTGATATGTGCCTAAATAACGTTATACACTTTGTCGCGCTAGGCGGGGAGGTAGCGGTGCCCTGTACTCGCAATCCGCTGTAGCGAGGCTGAATTCCTCTCCTCGGTTAGTCCTGCGTATGGTCTGACGCAAGTAAGTGGTGTTGACATTCGGGTCCTGCGCAACGGAGACCCATGAACCCTGTCAGGTCCGGAAGGAAGCAGCAGTAAGTGGTCATCTTCGTGTGCCGTGGGGCAGCCTGGATCGAGCTAACTGCTTGCGTAACGCATAGGTTGGCTACACCAAAGAGAGGTGCGCGGCATTTTATATATTCAAACAACAACTCACTCCTTATGGGGTGAGTTTTTTGTTCGTTTTCAGTATAATAGAAGATAGAGCAAATTGACGAAATGAATGAAGGAGGGCATGGGATGAGCTATCAAGCGCTTTACCGTGTCTGGCGGCCGCAGTCCTTTCATGATGTGGTCGGTCAGGAACATATCACCAAGACAATCCAGAACGCACTAATGCAAGACAAGCTTTCCCATGCCTATTTATTCTCAGGCCCGAGGGGAACCGGAAAAACAAGTGCAGCAAAGATCATTGCAAAAGCAGTAAACTGTGAAAAAGCCCCTACAGCGGAACCATGCAATGAGTGTGATAACTGTATTGGAATCACGAACGGTTCGATCTCTGATGTATTAGAGATTGACGCAGCATCAAACACCGGGGTAGACGACATCCGGGATATCCGCGACAAGGTAAAATTTGCACCGTCAGCTGTCCGTTATAAGGTTTACATTATTGACGAGGTCCACATGCTTTCAACCGGAGCGTTTAACGCATTGCTTAAAACACTGGAAGAACCTCCACCGCATGTTATCTTCATACTTGCTACAACAGAGCCTCATAAAATTCCGCTGACCATCATTTCACGGTGCCAAAGGTTCGATTTTAAACGCATTTCCAGCCAGTCGATCGTGGACAGGATGAAAACGATCCTGGACTCCAACAGCATTATTCCTGATGATGACGCCCTGCATTTGCTTGCCCGGGCAGCAGAAGGCGGAATGCGCGACGCACTCAGCCTGCTCGATCAGGCAATATCCTACAGTGAAGATGAAGTCAGGGTAGAAGACGTTCTTGCTGTAACCGGAGCAGTGTCACAGGGATTCTTGTCGCAAGTGGCAGCAGCCTTCAAAGAACAGGATGTTGCAAAAGCACTCCATGTTGCCGGCCGGCTAATGGCTGAAGGAAAAGACCCTGTCCGGTTTATCACGGATTTGATCTATTATTACCGTGACATGCTTTTATATCAGACAGCTCCTGGACTTGAAGAAGTGCTGGACCGTGTAAAAGTCGATGAAGAATTTAAGGAGCTGTCACAGGGAACGGACCGTACATGGATCTACAAGGTTATAGAACTCCTTAATCAGTCTCAGCAGGAAATGAAATGGACAAACCATCCTAAGATTTTCCTCGAGCTTTCCCTGATTAAAATCTGTCAGGAAGAACGAAAGGAATCAGCGGGAGCGGGACAGGAGCTTTTAAAGAAAATAGAAGTACTGGAACAGCAGGTGAAGGAACTAAAAGAAAAAGGGGTAGCCCTTGCTCCAGCTGATCCTTCCACCCCTGCTGTCCAGGAAAAGAAAACCTTCCGTACAGCAGGCAGGGGGAGCGGCACGAATACAGGCCGTATAAAAGAAATGCTGAAAAAAGCTTCGAAACCGAATTTGGTCCAATTGAAAAACAATTGGGGAGCGATCATGGAAAAGATAAAATCGGAAAAAGTGAGTGTCTACGCCCTTTTATCCGGTGCTGAACCGGTTGCTTGTTCCGATCAGGATGTCCTGTTGTCTTTCCAGCATGAAATTCACAGCCAAATGGCTTCATCCGACAATATTCGAAGCTGTGTAGAAGGCGTGATTTATAGTACAATAGGGAAGTCCCTAACGATGTTAACCATCCTGCAGCCGGAATGGGATACTGTGAAAAAAGAATTCATCCAGCAGCAGCAGCGCGGGGACGGCAACAGCCAAGCTGAAGCGGAAGATCCTTTAATTGCGGAAGCCAAAAAGCTGTTTGGTGAAGAATTAATTGAAATAAAAGAATAAACCTTTAGGAGGACGATACTTATGATGCGTGGCGGCGGAAACATGAACAATATGATGAAACAAATGCAGAAGATGCAAAAGGAAATGGCAAAAGCTCAGGAAGATCTTAAGGATAAGAAAGCTGAAGGAACAGCTGGCGGCGGAATGGTTACTGTTATTGCCAACGGCCATAAAGAAGTACTCGAAGTTAATATTAAAGAAGATGTAGTGGATCCTGAAGATATCGAAATGCTTCAAGACTTAGTGCTTGCAGCAACAAACGATGCTTTGAAAAAAGTAGATGAGCTTGTGAACCAGGATATGGGTAAATTCACTAAAGGATTAAACATACCGGGATTATTCTAGGGGGCGGAATATGCATTACCCAGAGCCAATATCAAAGCTGATCGACAGCTTTATGAAATTGCCAGGGATCGGACCAAAAACGGCGGTCCGTCTGGCATTTTTCGTATTAGAGATGCGCGAAGACGATGTACTCGATTTCGGCCGTGCCCTCGTCAACGCCAAACGGAATTTAATCTATTGCACCAACTGCTTCCATATTACAGACCGTGATCCATGCATGATCTGCGACGATTCCAGCAGGGACCGTACGACCATTTGTGTCGTTCATGATTCAAAAGATGTGATAGCTATGGAAAAAATGAAGGACTTTAGAGGGCTTTATCACGTGCTGCATGGCTCCATATCTCCAATAGAAGGAATTGGGCCGGAGGATATCAAGATTGCCGAGCTGTTAAAACGACTTTCCGATGATACCATCCAGGAAATTATACTGGCCACCGACCCTAATATTGAGGGAGAGGCAACTGCCATGTATATTGCCCGTCTGCTGAAGCCGACCGGCATTAAGGTTACACGTATCGCTCATGGCTTGCCAGTAGGCGGAGATCTGGAATATGCCGACGAGGTGACGTTATCTAAAGCAATGGAAGGCAGACGTGAAATTTAAAAAAAGGAGACACACAGCATGTTTTTCTCCCGAAAAGGACGTTTAAGAAAAGCAGGAGATGAACGTCTTCTAGAAACTCTCCAACAAGTAAAATCAGTATGGACGCATCAGAAAGGCCTGGTGGAAAGAAGCGTCGAGCCTTCTGAACAGGTTATATATGAACTTAAGCTCGCTGAGGCCAAGTATCTGTTTCTCTTAAAAGAGGCTAAAATAAGAAAAGTAACCACAGGAAGACTGAAATAGTCTTCCTGTTCTTTTTTTGGGACATCCCCCATACATTTACTATAAAAGAAGCTGGGGGATGATAACTATGGAACCCGTGATGGTCATTTCCATTCTCGGTAGTGCAATTCTGCTGCTCCTGTTGATTGGGGCGCCGTTAAAACCATTAAGATGGACAGGTCAGATGCTCATCAGATTATCCATCGGAGCTCTGCTGCTGTTCTTTTTGAACACTGCCGGTGCATCCTATGATATACACGTGCCGATCAATGCGGCTACTGTCTTCATATCAGGGCTGCTTGGCTTGCCAGGCCTTGCCTCACTTGCAGCCATTCAATATTTTATCGTAGGATAGCCCTCTTGCTGCCGAGCAATTTGTTCGGCAATCAGAGGGTTTCTTTTTTATTTTGAAAAAAACTCTTGCAACGTATGAATAAGGGTGGTATATTTATTGAGCTGCTTCTTTTGCTTGCTGACTAAGTCAGTAACCAAATAACTTTTTTCAAAAAAGTTATTGACTTGATAGGTGCCCATGTGGTATTCTAATAAAGTCGCCAAAACGAGCGGCGCAAACTTGTTCTTTGAAAACCAAACAAAAGCCAGGTAAGTCAGGGATTTTACAATCCCATCAATTTTTAAACTTTAAGAGCTATATCAAACACTTTATTGGAGAGT
>NZ_LMVC01000012.1 GCF_001510655.1 Fictibacillus sp. FJAT-27399
GGTTGTGTCAAATAGTCTGTGTATGCCAATTATAAGTAGAGGCTCTCGTTTGTCCGTTTTATTTAATTTTGGGGGAGAGTGGTTGGAGGGCTAGCCCTCCAACCACTCTTTTCTTTTAACAGAGCTCATGAAATGGGATCATAACGGTTATAAAACATAGTGTATATCTCTTCACTTGCCAGATGGAAACCGGAGGTCGTCTTAGAAGTCCAAGCTTCGTTATAGTTCTTAGAGACCAGGAATACAATCTTCTCTACAGCTTCGATGGAGGGAAGGCTATTCATGGTTTTTAATCTTTTTCTTATCTCTTTAATCGTGCGCTCAATCATGTTTGTGGTATACAGGAAAGGTCTTATTTCCTTTGGATACTTTAAGAATGTCAGTAGAAGAGGCAGTTCATTTTCCCACGCCTGAATCTCGCGCTTGTATTTTTTACCCCATTTCTCCTTGACGATTTTAAAGGCCTGTTCAGCCTCGTTTAAACCGTGCGCTCTATACACTGTTTTTAAGTCAGCAGCGACTTCTTTTTGATCCTTTTTTCGAACAAAGGAGAGGGTCCTGCGGACTTTATGTACGACACAACGTTGTACATCGCCCTTAGGATAAACGGTTTTAAACGCTTCTTCCAATCCAGATAGTCCATCAAAGATCCCTAATAGAACTCGTTGAACACCACGTTGATAGAGCTCTTCGAGTATGCTTCTCCATCCATTGGCCGACTCACGTCCGCCCACAAAGAACCCTAAAATCTCACGCTTCCCTTCTAAAGTAATCCCCAGCACAATGTAGATCGCTTCTTTCTCAACCGTATCCCGGCGCACACTGAAATAAAGCCCGTCCAGATATAAAGCCAAATAATCACCTTTTAAGGGACGATTTTGCCAAGCCACGATGTCTTCCCGAACTTTTTCAGTAATGTTTGAAACAGTAGCTGCAGAGTAGGCGTTCCCTTCTAACATCTTTTCTACAAACTTTCCGACTTGACGTGTACTCACCCCGCTTTGGTAGAGGGTTAGAATGGCTTCTTCCAGCCAACCATCTCGACGTTGATAGGGATCAAAGAGGGCCGTTTGAAAGTCGCCATTTCGATCGCGTGGAACCGTCAAGTCATCCATTCTTCCGTACCTCGTATCAAGGATGCGCTGGTAATAACCGTTTCGGGAATTCTGGCCTTCTTCTTGTTCATTTTGAAGAAAGTTCTGGATCTCTTCTCTCATGATCATTTCAAGCTTTTCCTGAACAAATTTCTTTACCATTTCCTCAATTTGCATTCCTAAATCTAATTGGTTTATAGTAGAATTATTCAAAAGACAAAGTCTCCTCTCATGGTTCTGGACAAACCCGAGAGTACTTTGTCTTTTTTTATTTGTC
>NZ_LMVC01000013.1 GCF_001510655.1 Fictibacillus sp. FJAT-27399
CATGTATTAGGCACGCCGCCAGCGTTCATCCTGAGCCAGGATCAAACTCTCCAATAAAGTGTTTGATATAGCTCTTAAAGTTTAAAAATTGATGGGATTTTAAAATCCCTGACTTACCTGGCTTTTGTTTGGTTTTCAAAGAACTAATTTGCTGCTTCGAACAGCAACTTTCATATCATACCCATTAAAAAAGAAAATGTCAACACATTTTCGAAATGGTGGAGCCTAGCGGGATCGAACCGCTGACCTCCTGCGTGCAAGGCAGGCGCTCTCCCAGCTGAGCTAAGGCCCCTTAACAAAGATGGTCGGGAAGACAGGATTTGAACCTGCGACCCCCTGGTCCCAAACCAGGTGCTCTACCAAGCTGAGCCACTTCCCGATATGGCGCGCCCTGAGAGATTCGAACTCCCGACCTTTTGATTCGTAGTCAAACACTCTATCCAGCTGAGCTAAGGGCGCATATAAATTTAATTGGTGCCGAGGGCCGGACTCGAACCGGCACGGTAGTCACCTACCGCAGGATTTTAAGTCCTGTGTGTCTGCCAATTCCACCACCCCGGCAGGCAGAAAAAAATGGAGCGGAAGACGGGATTCGAACCCGCGACCCCAACCTTGGCAAGGTTGTATTCTACCACTGAACTACTTCCGCATCCGTATGGTGCGGGTGAAGGGACTCGAACCCCCACGTCATAAGACACTAGATCCTAAGTCTAGCGCGTCTGCCAATTCCGCCACACCCGCATATAAAATTTTTGAAAATGGTGAGCCATGAAGGACTCGAACCTTCGACCCTCTGATTAAAAGTCAGATGCTCTACCAACTGAGCTAATGGCTCTTGAAAGTGGTGCCGGCTAGAGGACTTGAACCCCCAACCTACTGATTACAAGTCAGTTGCTCTACCAATTGAGCTAAACCGGCGAAATAATGGTGGAGGATGACGGGTTCGAACCGCCGACCCCCTGCTTGTAAGGCAGGTGCTCTCCCAGCTGAGCTAATCCTCCATATGTATATGCCTGGCAACGTCCTACTCTTACAGGGGGAAGCCCCCAACTACCATCGGCGCTGAAGAGCTTAACTTCCGTGTTCGGTATGGGAACGGGTGTGACCTCTTCGCTATCGCCACCAGACATAT
>NZ_LMVC01000002.1:0-106508 GCF_001510655.1 Fictibacillus sp. FJAT-27399
CCTAAATCTAATTGGTTTATAGTAGAATTATTCAAAAGACAAAGTCTCCTCTCATGGTTCTGGACAAACCCGAGAGTACTTTGTCTTTTTTTATTTGTCCACTATAAAATGCTTACACATACTTTTATACATCATCTATTTACTGTCCGAAACTGCGAATTTTCTGGCCAAAATATAAGAAATACTAGCCAAACACATATTATGTAAACTGTCTCCCATTGCTAGAAAGCCCTGATACCGAAGAAGCTTTACCGTTTTGTCCGGGCGAACATCGCCAATATTAAAATTACGATGAAGATGACTCCGATGGAAACCAGGACATTGTATAGGTTCATGATCATCTCCCCAAAATAAAAGCCGCTCGTAAAAAGATGAGCGGCTTTCTTGTTTTCATTTCATTAAATGTTTTTAGGATCTTCTACGGAAGAGATGACACGGTCAACAAGTCCGTATTTTACAGCATCCTCAGCTAGCATGAAGTTGTCACGGTCTGTATCGCGCTCGATCACTTCAAGAGGCTGGCCTGTTTTTTCAGAAAGAATTTTGTTAAGCTGTTCGCGCATTTGGATGATACGGCGAGCATGAATTTCAATGTCTGTTGCCTGTCCGCGTGTTCCGCCTAGAGGCTGGTGAATCATAACCTCAGAGTTTGGAAGTACATAGCGTTTTCCTTTTTCACCGGCTGCAAGCAAGAATGCTCCCATGGAAGCCGCCATCCCGATGCAGATCGTGGAAACGTTAGGCTTGATGAAGTTCATCGTATCATAAATCGCCATACCTGCTGTGATGGATCCGCCAGGACTGTTTATGTAAAGGGAGATATCCTTTTCAGGGTCCTCGGCAGCAAGAAAGAGCAGCTGAGCTACGATAGAGTTGGATACATTGTCATCAATGCCGCTTCCAAGCATGATAATACGGTCTTTTAACAGACGGGAGTAAATATCATATGCACGTTCGCCACGGTTCGTTTGTTCAATAACTGTAGGAATTAAATTCATGAATAATCCTCCTTTTATGGTGTGTTTTCATGTGTTACTGACATCATACAAAAAAGGTCAAAAAAGGTCAAACGAAAAGCTTCTTTGTTGATAATTCTATGTAGAGGCTTCACAATCCTTTATTTAACAATATGTTTAGACTATCATCATCATTCCCGCGACACCAGGTTTTAAACGTATGGCACGTCAAAAGTTTTATAGTTAAAGAGGATCAGCTATTCTTTACATTTGTATAAGCTGTTTCGAGATTTCGGATCCGGCGGACGATTTCTGCGTTTTTGTTGAGATGGTCATTGATGAGGGTTCCGACAATGGATCGGTAATAGGCATTCATTGCGTGTGATTTCGTAAACACGTCTTTGTTTCGTTCGATGTATTGTTTGAAATTTTCTTCAAAAAAAGCCACTGAAAATTGTTCAGCCATGGTTGCAGCACTCCTTCGTTTCAACTGTTTATATAGTATCAGATTCCGGTGCCAGGCACCAAAACAGAAAATTATTTTCTTGGTGACAGGCACCAAGAATAAATTAAGCGCCTTGTTTTGACAATTGGAAATTACCATGATATAGTTGTGCTGACCATATACGTGTTATTATGACTGGATGTAAACAATATGTGTTTTCTTTTAGTTTTTGTAGCATTGTCACATGGTTCCAATTTTTAAAGCGCTTTAACGCGCCGACAGGAGGATATACCCATGCAAAACGGGAAAGTAAAATGGTTCAACGCAGAAAAAGGATTCGGTTTCATCGAAGTTGAAGGTGGAGACGATGTATTCGTACACTTTTCTGCTATCCAATCTGAAGGTTTCAAATCTTTAGACGAAGGTCAAGAAGTATCTTTTGAAATCGTTGATGGTGCTCGCGGACCTCAAGCTGCTAACGTTACTAAACTTTAATAGCGTGATAAAAGGGCCAGTAATGGTCCTTTTTTTTGTGCCCGAAAATCGCAAGCTCCAGCAGTGTTGACCTGATGGAAGGAACTTCAAATCTTTTTCAGTGTTGCCTGCTGACATTCTATAGTATCATAGTAACGGGAGGGATTTATAATGGAGCTGGGATTATTTCAACAACAAAATTTAAGTCTTGTCATGACTGCAGAGCTTCGCCAGGCCATTGCCATCCTGCAATATCCTTGCTATGAACTTTCTCAATTTTTACAAGAACAAGCGGTAGAAAATCCCCTCATTGAGTTGGCGGATTCGCCAGTCTTTTTTAATACCGATAAAAAGAAAGCGCTTCAAAAAAGTAAAACAACGCAAGATGCGGATGTGATCGGGATGATGCAGCCTGCTGAAGAAACCATGCACGACCGCCTGCTTCATCAAGCGTTAGCCATACCTGCATCAGATGAGATTGCAGCTGTTGTCCGCTATCTCATCTTAAATATAGACCAGGCCGGATACCTGGATATAACGGAAGATGAGATTAAACAGCGTTTCGGAATCAGCACCGAAAGATATGAAGAAGCCATAGATTGGCTTCATCAGCTGGAGCCGGCAGGCATTGGAGCCCGTAACCTTAGGGAATGTCTTCTACTGCAATTGAAATCGCTTGGCATGGAGGATGATCTGTCCTACCTTATCGCTGATACTCACCTTGATCAGCTCGCAGACCGAAAAATTAAGCAGATTGCTGCTGCTCTTGGAACGAATGTACAGGCTGTAGAACAGGCTGCCGACTTTATTCTGACTCTTGATCCGAAGCCGGGGCAAAAACTGTCCAGCCACAGTGAACTGGGATACTTGTATCCAGACCTTTCCGTCTTTGAAGATAATGGAACGTACAAACTCGCCATCAACGATCATTTCACGCCCAAAGTGCAGCTGAATGAAAGCTATGCTCATTTATTAAAATCAAAGGCCAGCGGTGCTGCACAGTACTTGCAGGAACATTATCAAAAGCTTCAATGGCTGCAGAAGAGCCTTGAACAAAGAAAGAACACGCTCATCATGATCGCCAAAGAGATCGTCTCAGTTCAGCAGAACTTTTTAAAAAGGGGCCCTGAACATCTCGTTCCGATTACCTTAAGGGAAGTAGCTGAACGGATCGGCATGCACGAATCAACAGTCAGCCGGGCGGTTAAAAACAAGGTCATTCAAACACCGAAAGGCGCATTCGAACTGAAATATTTTTTTACAGCAAAAATCGAAACGGTAAACGGAGAGAACGCTTCTGCCCAAACGGCCAAGCTTGCCATAAGAAAAGTAATTGAAGCAGAAGATAAAGCAAAGCCGCTGTCTGATCAGGCGATTGCCGAAATGCTTGCCAGCGAAAAGGGCTTGAGCATCTCAAGGCGTACGGTCGCCAAGTACAGAGAGGAGCTGAACATCGCTTCCTCTTCCAAGCGGAAAAGATATTCCTGACACCCGAGCGTAGAAGCGATGCTTCACTATTGCCCTTCAACACAAAAAGCGTGTTGCGGGGCAATAGTTCCAAGCTTGTCGGACCTAAACTGGGCGCCTGCGCTTTTCTTATTAAGCCAAGCCAGGTGCTTTGTTTTTAATTTATAATGATAACAAGAGTACGAATAAAAAAAGATGAAAAGGGAATGTTGAGTATGAGTCCACTTTCGATCACATTTTATACAAAACACCATTGTCCGCTCTGCGATAAAGCGCATACTATATTAGAGGAACTTCAGGAGGAAATTCCGATGGAGATCCAAAAAGTTGATATTTACCGATCAGATGAACTCATCGAAAAATATGGGATGATGATCCCGGTGATTACGGTAGCGGATGAAGAGATTCAGTACGGGCAGATTCATAAGGAATCATTAAGAAAGCGTTTACTTACAATTGATAAGTAATTTTTGTTGAAATGTTGTCACATGTTTTGTTAGAATGAAGGAGACTTAAACATAGTCATTTTTTTATAGCATCATTGGGACGTAAAATGGCTAACCGGGACGAAAAAAGTCCCTAGAAGTATTGGACTCCTCTTATGTTCTGCCGTACAAAAAGACAAGGGGAATGCATGATGAACGATTTGATAGAAATACAGAAGAAGCTTTTGCCTGATCTTCTGGAGGTTATGAGAAAACGATACAGCATACTTAAAATTGTTCGCTTTCATGAACCCATCGGCAGACGAAGCCTTGCCAACAACCTCAATATGACGGAAAGGGTTCTCCGTGCGGAGGTTAGCTTTTTGAAAGACCAGGGGCTGCTTTCCATCCTGCCGGGCGGTATGTCGCTTACTCCTGATGGATTAGATGTTCTTGAACGGCTGGAAGTTCTAATGAATGAACTAGCCGGACTTCGCGTTTTAGAAATGAAGTTAAGGGAAAACTTAAACCTGTCTGAAGTGATTATCGTTCCTGGCGACAGTGATGAAGATCCTTGGATTAAAAGTGAAATGGGCAAGGCGGCAGTAATGAGGCTGAAACAGGAGTTAACAGGCAATAATGTCATTGCAGTGACCGGCGGCACAACCATCGCTGCTGTTGCTGAAATGATGACTCCTGGAAACAAGGACCAAGACCTTCTGTTTGTCCCAGCCAGAGGCGGTCTAGGCGAAAAGGTAGAAAATCAGGCAAACACCATCTGTTCAACGATGGCTGTAAAAGCACGAGGTGAGTACCGTCTGCTTCATTTACCGGATCAACTTAGTAAGGAAACTTACCTTTCACTGATTGAGGAACCCGGGGTAAAAGAAGTCATGGAGCTGATCCGTTCAGCAAGTATAGTCATCCATGGAATTGGCGATGCTAAAACAATGGCCAACAGAAGGAATTCTTCTTCTGCTGTGCTGGAAAAACTCGAACACGAAAAAGCGGTAGCGGAAGCTTTCGGCTATTACTTCGACCATCATGGAGAAGTAGTGCATCGTGTTCGAACGATCGGTCTTCAATTGAATGACCTGAAAAATAGTGATTTCATCATGGCTGTTGCAGGTGGTGCTTCGAAAGCAGAAGCGATCGCGGCATTCATGAAGCATGGCCCCAAGAAGGTGCTGATCACCGATGAAGGGGCAGCAAACAAACTTCTTGCAAGCTTGTGAAAGACTATGTAACTTATTGTGTGACTAAAGGGTTTTCCCTTTAACTATATTTTTTTTTCTAATTATAAGGAGGTCATTTTAAATGACAACTAAAGTTGGTATTAATGGATTCGGTCGTATTGGCCGTAACGTATTTCGTGCAGCGCTAAACAACCCTAACGTAGAAGTGGTGGCTGTTAATGATTTAACAGACGCAAACATGCTTGCTTTCCTATTGAAGCATGACACTGTACACGGAAAGCTTGATGCGACTGTTGAAGTCGGCGAAAATACGCTGATCGTAAACGGCAAAGAAATCAAAGTATTGGCTGAGCGTGACCCTGCTCAATTAGGATGGGGAGACCTTGGTGTAGAAGTAGTTGTTGAATCTACTGGACGTTTCACAAAACGTGCTGACGCTGCTAAACACTTAGAAGCTGGCGCTAAAAAAGTTATCATCTCTGCTCCTGCAAGTGACGAAGATATCACTGTAGTAATGGGTGTTAACGAAGACAAATACGATTCTGGAAGCCACGATGTAATTTCTAACGCTTCTTGTACAACAAACTGCCTAGCTCCTTTCGCTAAAGTACTAAACGAAAAATTCGGTATCAAACGTGGTATGATGACAACTGTTCACTCATACACAAATGATCAGCAAATCCTTGATCTTCCGCATAAAGACTACCGTCGTGCACGTGCTGCTGCAGAAAACATCATTCCTACAACAACTGGTGCTGCAAAAGCTGTTTCTCTAGTACTTCCTGAACTAAAAGGAAAACTAAACGGTATGGCAATGCGTGTTCCAACTCCAAACGTATCATTAGTAGACCTTGTTGCTGAACTCGACAAAGAAGTTTCTGCAGAAGAAATCAATGCAGCATTGAAAGAAGCAGCTGAAGGCCCACTAAAAGGTATTCTTGGCTACAGCGATGAGCCGCTTGTTTCTACTGACTATAACGGCAACACTAACTCTTCTACAGTTGACGGTCTTTCTACAATGGTTATGGAAGGCAACATGGTTAAAGTGATCTCTTGGTACGACAACGAAACTGGATACTCCAACCGTGTTGTAGACCTTATTGACTTTATTGCTAAAAAAGGACTTTAATAATAGAGAGATTTAAAGTAGAGGGGAAGGGTTGAAAGATGCCCTTACCCTCTTTCCCTTGTAAGGAACTCTTAGCAGTTTCATGTTGCTAAAAGCTTTTCTTTTAAACTTAAGATTTACGGAAGACGGGCGCAGTACCCGAACTTCCCGTTTTCACCTGCGCATTTTAGGTTAAACTAGGGTGTGTAAAAGGGATTCTCTTCTTCTCTAATTTAAGACTGTCAGGAGGTTATACTTATGAACAAGAAAACAGTTCGTGACATCGATGTTAATGGAAAAGTGGTCTTCTGCCGCGTTGACTTTAACGTTCCGATGGAAAATGGGAAAATTACCGACGATACTCGAATCCGTGCGGCACTCCCAACGATTCAATACTTAACAGAGCAAGGTGCCAAAGTTTTATTGGCGAGCCATCTCGGACGCCCGAAAGGCCAAGTGGCCGAAGAGCTTCGCTTGACCCCAGTGGCACAGCGCTTAAGCGATCTCCTTGGCAAAGAAGTTGTAAAAACGGACGAAGCATACGGCGAAGAAGTGAAGAGTGCGCTGTCAAGCCTTGACAGCGGAGGCGTCATTCTTCTTGAGAACGTCCGCTTTTATCCTGGAGAAGAAAAAAATGATCCTGAATTAGCACAGAAATTTGCTGAACTCGCTGACGTGTATGTGAACGATGCATTCGGTGCAGCCCACCGTGCGCACGCATCTACTGAAGGCGTTGCAAAACACCTTCCAGCTGTTGCAGGATTCCTGATGGAAAAAGAACTTGATGTGCTTGGAAAGGCTCTATCCAATCCTGACCGTCCTTTCACTGCTATCATTGGCGGTGCCAAAGTTAAAGACAAAATCGACGTGATCAATAATCTGCTAGATAAAGTGGACAACCTGATCATCGGCGGAGGGCTTGGCTACACGTTCATCAAAGCTTTAGGCCACGATGTAGGTAAATCTTTATTGGAAGAAGATAAGATTGAAACAGCTAAAGGCTTCATGGAAAAAGCGAAGGAAAAGGGAGTTAACTTCCTCATTCCTGAAGATATTCTTGTTGCCGATGACTTCTCAAACGATGCAAACACGAAGGTTGTGGGCATCGATGCCATCCCGTCTGATTGGGAAGGGCTTGATATCGGTTCTAAAACGATTGAAAAGTACCGAAATACCATTCAGAATTCGAAACTTGTAATATGGAACGGACCGATGGGTGTTTTCGAAATGGAAGCATTCTCTAAAGGAACCCGTTCTGTTGCAGAAGCACTTGCTGAAGCCAAAGACACATACAGTGTAATCGGCGGCGGTGACTCAGCAGCTGCAGTTGAGAAATTTGGCTATGCAGACAAAATGAGCCACATCTCAACAGGCGGCGGTGCTTCACTTGAATTCATGGAAGGCAAAGAGCTTCCTGGCGTTACAGCATTAAACGACAAGTAAAACTCGTTTGAAAAGAAATCGACGAAGAGCAGTACAGCTTTCCGTGAAGTCCCCTGAACTTTATGGGGATGCTGTATGTTCTTAGGAAGGTGAAAAACATGCGAAAACCAATTATTGCAGGAAACTGGAAAATGAATAAAACCCTTTCTGAAGCAAAATCTTTTGTTGAAGAAGTGAAAGGATTGATCCCTTCTTCAGATACAGTAGATTCTGTTGTTTGTGCACCAGCTTTATTCTTGGACGCACTCGTAAACGCATCTAAGGGAACAGACCTCGGTGTAGGTGCACAGAACATGCATTTTGAGGATAATGGAGCTTTCACAGGTGAAATCAGCCCTGTTATGCTGAAGGACCTTGGTGTTGGCTATGTTGTTCTTGGACACTCCGAGCGCCGCGAGTACTTTGGTGAAACAGATGAGTTCGTTAACCAAAAAACGCATGCTGCTTTTAACCACGGATTAACTCCAATCGTTTGTGTCGGTGAAACACTTGAACAGCGTGAAGCAGATCAAACAAAAGACGTTGTAAAAACACAAACGGAAAAAGGACTTCAAGGTCTTTCCGAAGAACAAGTTAAACGTACTGTTGTTGCCTATGAGCCAGTTTGGGCGATTGGTACGGGAAAAACAGCTTCCTCTGAAGATGCCAACGAAGTCTGCGGATACATTCGCAGCGTGATTGCTGAACAATTCTCACAAGAAGCAGCAGACCAAGTTCGCATTCAATACGGCGGAAGCGTGAAGCCAGGCAACATCAAAGAACTAATGGGCATGTCTGATATCGACGGTGCTCTCGTTGGAGGAGCAAGCCTTGAGCCAAAATCGTTCCTTCAGCTTTTGGAAGGTGTAAACAATGCCTAAGAAACCTGTCGCACTGATTATTCTTGATGGTTTTGCATGCCGCAGCGAAGAAAAAGGAAATGCTGTAGCCCATGCAAAAAAACCAAACTTTGACCGATATTGGGAAACATATCCTCACAACCATTTAACGGCATGCGGAGAAGCTGTAGGGCTTCCTCCAGGCCAGATGGGGAACTCTGAAGTCGGACATTTGAATATTGGTGCTGGCCGTATTGTTTACCAAAGCCTTACCCGTGTGAATCTTTCGATCAAGGAAGGGGATTTCTATGAAAACCCAACCTTTATTGAAGCAATGGATGAAGTGAAGAAGAAGGGGACAAACCTTCACATTTTCGGACTTCTTTCTGACGGCGGGATCCACAGCCACATCGACCATATCTTTGCATTGCTTGAAACGGCTAAAAAGCAAGGAGTAGAAAATGTTTACCTGCATGGCTTCTTGGACGGCAGGGACGTTCCTCCGCAATCGGCAAAAGGCTATATCGAGCAAACATTGAAAAAGATGGACGAGCTGGGCTTAGGCCAAATCGCGACATTATCCGGACGCTATTACTCTATGGACCGTGACAAACGCTGGGATCGTGTGGAGAAATCCTACCGTGCCATGGTTTATGGTGAAGGTCCGGATTACACTGATCCGATCGAAGTGGTGGAAGACTCTTACAAAAATGAAATCTATGATGAATTTGTGCTTCCTTCTGTACTGAAGAAAGAAGACGGTTCTCCGGTTGCTACCATCCAAGACGGAGATGCCATCATTTTCTGCAACTTCCGTCCAGACCGAGCCATTCAGATTTCACAGGTTTTCACGAATGAAGATTTCCGCGGTTTTGACCGGGGAGATCATTTTCCGAAAGACATTCACTTTGTGTGCTTAACGAACTTCAGTGAAACCGTCAAAGGTGACGTAGCGTTCAAACCTACGAACTTGGATAACACGCTGGGAGAAGTGCTTTCTCAACAAAATTATAAACAACTGCGTATTGCAGAAACTGAAAAATACCCGCATGTTACCTTCTTCTTCAGCGGCGGACGCGAAGCTGAGTTTGATGGTGAAACGCGGATTTTGATTGATTCGCCGAAAGTGGCGACCTATGATTTAAAACCTGAAATGAGTGCTTATGAAGTAACGGACGCTCTTGTAAAAGAGATCGAAGCCGAAAACCATGATGCGATTATTTTGAACTTTGCCAATCCGGATATGGTCGGGCATTCAGGCAAGCTTGAACCAACCGTTAAAGCGATTGAAGCAGTAGATGAGTGCCTAGGGAAAGTCGTGGATGCGATCCTTGCAAAAGACGGCTATGCTATCATTACGGCTGACCACGGAAACGCAGACGAAGTGATAACGATGGAAGGCAAACCAATGACTGCTCATACGACTAATCCGGTGCCGGTCATCGTTACGAAAAAAGATATCCAACTTCGCGACGGCGGCAAACTTGCCGACCTCGCACCAACGTTCCTGACACTTCTCGGCGGCCGACAGCCTAAAGAGATGACTGGGGAAACGTTAATCAAAGGCTAATTTTTGAAATCAGGAAAAGGCTGATCGAAAGAGGGCCCCTGCAGAACAGCCTTGTTCCTCACCATAAAATCTTGTTTGATAAGGAGAGAAAATTTATGTCAGCAATTATTGAAGTATATGCTCGTGAAGTATTGGACTCCCGCGGGAATCCAACAGTAGAAGTAGAAGTTTACACAGAGTCCGGTGCATTCGGCCGTGCGATCGTGCCTAGCGGTGCATCCACTGGTGAATACGAAGCAGTTGAGCTTCGTGACGGCGACAAAGGCCGTTACCTGGGAAAAGGTGTACAAACAGCAGTAGAGAATGTAAACACACTAATCGCTCCAGAATTGATCGGATATGATGTATTGGATCAAGTCGGCATCGACAAAACGTTGATCGATCTTGACGGAACAGAAAACAAAGGAAAATTCGGAGCAAACGCGATCCTTGGTGTATCCATGGCAGTAGCTCGTGCTGCTGCTGATCTACTTGGTCTTCCTTTGTACATGTACCTTGGAGGATTCAACGCAAAAACTCTTCCAGTTCCAATGATGAATATCCTAAACGGCGGAGAGCATGCTGATAACAACGTTGACATTCAAGAATTCATGGTTATGCCAGTCGGCGCACCAACATTCTCTGAGGCACTTCGTATGGGAGCTGAAATCTTCCACAGCCTTAAATCTGTGTTAAAGGAAAAAGGATTAAACACAGCTGTAGGTGACGAAGGCGGATTCGCGCCAAACCTTTCTTCTAACGAAGAAGCGCTTCAAACGATCATGGAAGCGATCGAAAAAGCTGGCTACAAACCAGGTGAAGAAGTTCGTCTTGCAATGGATGTTGCCTCTTCTGAGCTCTTCAACAAAGAAGACGGAAAATACCATCTTTCTGGTGAGGGTGTTGTTAAAACATCTGAAGAAATGGTTGCTTTCTACGAAGATCTTGTTTCTAAATACCCAATCATCTCCATTGAAGATGGCTTAGATGAAAACGACTGGGAAGGCCACAAGCTATTGACTGACCGTCTTGGCGACAAAATCCAGCTTGTAGGAGACGATCTTTTCGTAACGAACACAAACAAACTTGCTCAAGGTATCGAGCAAGGTGTGGGTAACTCCATCCTTATCAAAGTTAACCAAATCGGTACGCTGACTGAAACATTCGACGCGATCGAAATGGCGAAACGCGCAGGCTATACTGCAGTAATCTCTCACCGTTCTGGTGAAAGTGAAGACAGCACAATCGCTGACATCGCTGTTGCGACTAACGCTGGACAAATCAAAACAGGTGCTCCTTCCCGTACTGACCGTGTAGCGAAGTACAACCAGTTGCTTCGTATCGAAGACGAATTGGCAAGCATCAGCCGCTACCCTGGATTGAGCGCATTCTACAATCTTCAAAAATAAGCTATTTTACGTAAACCGCTTGAGACCTGATCAGTCTCAAGCGGTTTTTTGTTGATTGGCGCGTAAAGTGATCAGACTGGCGCGTATTTTTTGCAGATAGGCGCGTATTTTAGGGGAATTCGCGAATCAGCGCGTATTTCATCAGCTGAGCATTCCACATAAAATTTAAGTCCTCAAAGAGAAGGGAAAATGGTGTTTTCTAGAGAAGTTAACTCCAAAAAGTAAAGAGGATGTGATCGTTATAATGTGATCGAACAGAAATTGCCAATTTATATTCAGAAGTTAGAAGCCTTGTTAAGGAGGCTGCCAGCAAATCATCCGAAACGCCCTAAACTTGAACAAAGTTTTTCCAAACAAATGGCAGGTTACAAGGGAGAGCGGTCACTCTTTTACTACCTGGAACACCTTCCTCATAAAAGGTATAAGATTCTTCACGGACTAAGACTTTTAGAAGGCTCCTATTACTTTCAAATGGACTTCCTCATCCTTTCCCCGTATTTCTTTTTAATTCTAGAAGTGAAGAATCTATCAGGCAGCCTCACATTTGATACAAACTATCGTCAATTGATACGAACAAATAATGATAAGGAAGAAGCCTTTTCGGATCCTCTCTTGCAGGTAGAGCGTCAAAAGAACCGGCTTTCATCTTGGCTAGCAGCTAGAAAGCTCCCACCCGTTCCAATTGAAACCCTCGTCGTGGTGAGCAGTCCTTATACGCTTATAAAAAATCCTCTGATCCCTGATCTTTCCCGCAGCATTATCCATAGTTCAAGCCTCCCATCAGTAATCACAACCATGCAAACCCATTACGCTAAACCAGCTATGACGGATAAAGAAATCAATAGAGCGGGAAAACAACTTTACAAAAACCACGTCCATTATGATCCGGACATACTAGCAAAGTTTCAGGTATCGCCAAACGATGTTTTAAAAGGCGTTCATTGCCCATCTTGCTTTGCCATTGGCATGAATAAAACATATGCTGTTAAATGGCTTTGTCCATTCTGTAATTATTCCTCCGAGCACGCCCACCGACACTCTCTGGAAGACTATAAACTTCTCATAAGCCCAACAATCACAAACCGTGAACTCAGATCCTTTCTATCCCTATCATCCCGTTCAATATCCGAAAAAATCCTCAAATCT
The DNA here is from genome assembly GCF_001510655.1 of Fictibacillus sp. FJAT-27399. Classification (GTDB taxonomy): domain Bacteria; phylum Bacillota; class Bacilli; order Bacillales; family Fictibacillaceae; genus Fictibacillus_C; species Fictibacillus_C marinisediminis. The sequence goes on from NZ_LMVC01000002.1 coordinate 12,437, forward strand.
CTAAACCTACCTCACACGAGAACCTATAAAGACAGGAGATATCATCTTTAAATTTGAGGAGCTGCATATTATGATAAAATAAATCATTTCATACTTGGTACAAACGGGGAGGCTTGGAACATGCCGAAAATGGAGCTTGAATTTGAAAGACTGAAGATCAGGGAAATTACGGTGAGTGATGCCTCTGTCATCGCACAATGGAAAAGCGGCCCTCTCTTTCGGAAAATGTCTACAGGTTCTATGACCATAATTAATAAAGGCAATCAAAGGCAGGATATTGAGAAAAGCTTAAGCCAGCTGAACGAATCTTACTTGATGATCATCGAAAAGAGGAGCTCGCAGCCTGTTGGGTACGTCCGTTTCAACTGGATGGGAAGCTCGCAGCGTTATGGCTGGCTTCGGTTCGGACTCGGTGCCGAACAAGGAAAAGGATACATGGGGGAAGCACTGACAGGCATCTTTCAGCACCTGTTTCAGCATGAGACCTACAGGATTGATGCTGAGGTCTACGAATATAACACAAAAAGCCTGAAGCTCCTGAAATCCCTGGGGTTTCAAAAGGAAGGCGTCAGAAGGCAAGCCTACTTTGACAAAGATCAGTATTTTGATATACATGTTATGGGCCTGCTCAAGAGCGACTGGCTGGAAGTCAGCCCGAAGTCCCGGGCATCATTGAACATAAATTAAACTTTTCATTTTGCCGGTAAGAGGTATAATGGATATAGCTGAATATGCGGTTAAGGTCCGTTTTATTTCAAATAAAACGTTAAAAGGGAAGCTGGTTCAAGTCCAGCACGGTCCCGCCACTGTAATCGGGAAATCTTCTTATGTTTCCACTGTTCTGTCAATGGATGGGAAGGAAAAGAAGATTGTTGATCGAGAGTCAGGAGACCTGCCTTAATTGCCTGTGCGAACCTTCGAGGAAAAGGTGAAGCAATTGTAATCATTTATTGATTAACTGTTGATTCGCTCTCCGAAGGGAGGGCTTTTTTTGTTTTGCACAATCCCAGCTAAAAGATACATACAGGAGCGTGAAGGAATTGAAGAAGTTTACACAAATTGCGATGATGCTGATACTCGTAATCGCCATCATTGCCGGTTGTTCGGCTGGAAATCAGTCAACAGACAAAAAGGAAAACGGTGCCAATCAGGCAAAGAGTGAATTTCCCGTAACGATAAAAGATGCGGCGGGCGAGAATGTAAAAATTGATAAGAAACCCAAAAAAATCGTCTCGCTCATACCGAGTAATACAGAGGTCGCATTTGCACTTGGCTTGGATAAAGAAATTGTCGGCGTTTCTGACTTTGACAACTATCCAGAAGCAGCTGTGAAAAAGCCTAAAATCGGCGGATTGGATTTTAACGTGGAAAAGATTGTTGGCTTAAAGCCTGATCTCGTCCTTGCTCATGCCTCCAGTGCGCATACTTCCAAGCAGGGAATTGATCAGCTTAAGAATGCCGGCATCAAAGTAATTGTGATCAATGATGCGCAGAACTTTACGGATACATACAAGTCCATCGACATGATCGCTAAAGCAACGGGCACTCAAAAACAAGGTGACAAGATTGTAAAATCCATGAAGGATGATCTGTCAGCGATCAAGGAAAAAGCAAAACAAGTAAAGAAAGAAAAAAAAGTTTGGGTTGAGGTTGCTCCAGCTCCGGAGATTTTTACTGCAGGCAAGGGTACATTCATTGATGAAATGCTGAACGTCATTCATGCCAAAAATGCCGCTGGGGAATTGAAGGGATGGGCGAAGGTATCTGAAGAGCAGCCTGTCAAATACAAACCGGACGCGATCGTCACAACGTACGGCTATTACTCCAAAAAGCCGGTGGAACAGATTATGTCCCGTAAAGCCTGGAAGGACGTTCCTGCGGTAAAAAACAAAGAAATTTATGATGTGCACTCTGATAAGGTGACACGTCCGGGACCTCGATTGATTGAAGGAGTGGAGGAGCTTGCAAAAGCCATCTATCCGGAAGTATACAAAAAGTAAAATCATCGTTTCATATACAGCAGTGTTTCTGCTGTTGGGCTTAGCTGTTGCCTTGGGGATATCGGTAGGTTCTATACCTATCCCCCTTTTTCATGTGGTGCAGATTTTAGGAGCGAGGCTTTTCCACTATCCCGTACCAGCATCCATTGATTCTTCGATTGTTAATATCGTCATGGAGATCCGCTTTCCGCGAGTCGTGCTCGCTATGCTTGTCGGCTGCTCATTGGCGCTGGCGGGAACGGCATTTCAGGGGCTGCTGAAAAATCCTCTGGCCGATCCTTATACGCTGGGTGTTTCATCCGGTTCTGCTTTGGGCGCTGTGGCTGTGCTGTTCTTTGGCATTCAGCTGCCTATACTGGGAAGTTTTACACTTCCGGTGGTGAGCATCATTACCGGCTTTCTTACCCTTGTTGGGGTTATATATTTTGCTCGCCTTGTGCAGCGCAGCCTGTCTGTTGAGACGATTATTTTGGCAGGAATTTTAAGCAGCTCATTTATAGGTGCTGTAACGTCTCTTTTAATCGCTCTGACCGGTGATGAATTAAGGCAGATCATCGGCTGGCTGCTCGGCAGCGTATCCATGAGAGGATGGCCGTATGTTCAGCTCATCGCTCCGTTTTTGGCCGCGGGGCTTTTGATTCTTCTGGCAAGTGCCCGTGAATTAAATGCGCTTTCCTTTGGCCAGCAGGATGCAAAAACCATTGGTGTTGACGTAAAAAAACATACGTCGCTCGTACTGTTCGGGGCCTCGCTTCTGACGGGATCTGCAGTAGCGGTGTCAGGCACCATCGGGTTTGTCGGCCTTGTCATCCCCCACATGGCCCGCATGATATGGGGAGTAGATCATCGCCATCTGCTGCCGCTGTCCACGCTTCTGGGCGGGGTGTTTCTCGTTCTGGTTGATCTCATCGCCCGAACGATCATCGCGCCGACGGAGCTGCCGATCGGTGTCTTGACAGCGATTATCGGAAGTCCGATCTTTGCCTTAATCTTTATTCGCTATCGTCGAAAGAAGGTGACCACATGATCCAGATCCAGCAGCTTACTGGAGGATATGACGGAAAGCCCGTCGTAAAAGATCTTTCTTTTTCCATTGAAAGAGGAAAAATAACCGGCATCATCGGACCAAATGGGAGCGGGAAGACCACTCTCATGAAAATGATGAACGGAATGCTTTCCCCGCAATCCGGTGAGGTTCTTATAAAAGGAAAGCCGATCAGCAGCTACTCTGCAAAAGAATTGGCAAAAATTATTGCCGTTCTTCCTCAGCATGCGGAAAGCTCATTTGATTTTACCGTCCGCGAAGTGGTGGCGCTCGGCCGGTATCCCTTTTACAGAGGATTGCTGAAACAATCATCGCCGAAGGATGAAGAGATGGTCCAGCGATCCATGGAGTTTACAGGCGTCCAGCATTTTGCGGAGAAAAGCATTCAATCCCTAAGCGGCGGGGAACGGCAGCGGGTTCTTTTAGCTAAGGCGCTTGCGCAGGAACCGGAGATTCTGCTGCTCGATGAACCGACAAACCATCTTGATCTTTCCTATCAAATGAAACTCATGGACTTGCTGAAAGATTGGGTGCAGGGCTGCCAGTTGTCGGTTGTTGCCATATTGCATGATTTGAATATTGCCAGTCTGTACTGTGACCAGGTTCTTCTTCTCGATGATGGAAAGGAGAAGGCGGTCGGAAAGCCTGGTGACATTATGGACAGCATCCTGCTGGAAGGTGTTTATGATACGAAGCTGAGCAGACAGGAGCATCCGCAGAAGCCGAAGCCTCTGATCGCGCTGGTGCCTGGTGAACGTGAGGAACAAAAGAAAATAGAAGATATTGAGCTTCAAACCACAAGTGAAGCGATGGTGTTCCGAAGCCCCTATTTTTTAAAAACGATGTCTTCTGCCCTGATCGGCGGAGGGTTCTGCTGGGCGAATACGTTTGTTAACCGTCATGTGGATAAAAACTACAATTATGACGATGCACATTGTGAATATGAAGCGTATCTTCACTCCCTTCCTGTCAACCCCAACGAGACCATTGGAATGATGACAGCAGCACGGCTTGAGGATGCAGGTATGGTATCCGTAGAAAAAGAAGGAATCAAGATCCTTGCTGCAGCAACCGCAGGAACATCCAATGCGGTAGATGCTGCACAATCGTGGCAGCGGAAGGATGATACTGTGGCGGTTGGTACGATTAACATCTGGCTCTTTATTGAGGGAGAGCTAACCGATGAGGCATTTGTTCAGGCGATGATGACAGCGACAGAAGCAAAGTCGAGCGCTCTCAGAGACTATGGAATTAAAGATCCTATTACTGGAACGATTGCTACAGGCACTTCGACGGACAGCCTTTGCATCGCATCGACCCAGGAAGGAGAAAGAAAGAGGTACGCTGGTACGATTACACCGATTGGAAAAGCGATTGGCCATACGGTCTATCAGACGGTGGGAAAAGCGATCGAAAACTGTAGAAAGAGAATGGCGCAAACATGATCATTGCTCTTCATTTATTATCCCTTATACTCGCTTTGATCATCGACCAGCTCATCGGAGACCCTCGCTGGCTGCCGCATCCGGTAAGAGGTTTTGGCAAAATGATTTCTCTTATAGACCAGGCACTTAACCGCGGAAGCTGGAAAAGGCTGAAGGGTTTGATCATGCTTTTTATTCTTCTTTCTATTACACTAGTGCTAACTTTTATCATCGTACGGTATGCTTATTCCATCCACCTTGCGTTAGGGATATTCATAGAATCTGTGCTCATCTCAACAACCATTGCAGCTAGAGGGCTTAAAGAAGCAGGATTATCTGTCTATACCCCCCTTCTTCGCGGTGATCTGGAAGAGGCTCGAAAAAAATTAAGCTGGATTGTCGGAAGAGATACAGAGCATCTGCCGCATTCTGAGATTGTAAGAGGGACAGTGGAGACAGTTGCCGAAAATACGAGCGACGGGGTAACCGCACCGCTTTTCTTTGCTTTTATTGGAGGAGCACCACTTGCCTTGCTGTACCGGGCAGTAAATACCTGTGATTCCATGGTAGGCTACAAGAATGAGAGATATAAAGACTTCGGCTGGGCATCTGCCCGGCTTGATGATCTATTAAATTACGTGCCAGCCCGGCTAACTGCGCTTCTTATGGCTGCAGGAGGGCTGGGGGGAAAACGGTTTACCTTATCGTGGCTGAAGGAACAGGCAAGGAACCATCCGAGCCCGAACAGCGGATGGGGTGAAGCGGCAGTCGCGGGAATTCTCGGCATACGGCTTGGAGGCACGAATTATTATAAAGGCCAGGTCTCCTATCGCCCGTTCATCGGCCGTCAGACCTACAGCCTGAAAGCTATACATATAGAAAGAACAATAGCCATCATGCAGCGTGCTGTCATGTGGTTTACGATCGTTTTAATCGCAGCGGGAGGGATGTATATTGTTGCTGCCCAATCATGGAGCTAATCCGCAGCTATTGGCCAATTCCTTGAAGATCAGCCTGGATGAAAACAGCATTGATTTTAGTGTGAATGTAAATCCGTATCCTGCACTAAGAAGAATGAAGGATATGTGGTCCAGCCTTTATGAAGATATTCTGCAGTATCCCGATCCCTTTGCTGAGCCGTTCGTTCAATTCGTGTCTGAAAAAGAAGGGCTGAATGCAGACCAGATCCTCGCAGGGAACGGGGCTGCTGAACTGATTTTTCTCATTGCTCAAGCCTATCGGGGCTCGAACGTACTGATTGCAGCACCTGCTTTCTCAGAATACGAGGATGCGTGTGAGGTGAACGATTGTAATGTGGACTTCTATGTTACCCGAAAAGAGAAAGGCTGGAAGCCGGATCTCCAAGAGCTGAATGAGAAACTCCACGGGAAACAGCTTTGTTTCCTTTGCAACCCGAACAATCCGACAGGAACAGTATTGGAATTGAACACTTTGGAAGCTATCGTTGTTTTGTGCGAATGCCACCATGTTACACTTGTCGTGGATGAAGCGTTTGTACACTTTTTAGAAAAGCCCTTATCCGCCGTTCACTTGATGAAAAAGTATTCCAACCTGATCGTCCTGCGGTCATTGACGAAGATGTTTCACTTGCCGGGACTTCGGTTAGGGTATGCTATGTCATCCAAAGAACAGATCGAAAAATTAAGGGGATTTCAGCCTCCCTGGAGTGTGAACGGTCCTGCTCAAAAGCTAGGTATACTCTGTTTGGAACAAGAAGAATGTGCAGATGAAATTGCTATGAAAACAGCAGTTGAGCGAGAGCGGATTTTTCCGATCCTCGACAAGCTTGGATTTGAAACCTCTCCTTCTACCGTTAACTTTTACTTGTTAAAGGAGAGTGGAGAAGAAAATGTTCAGCTTGCTCTCATTAAATATTTAATGATAAAAGGGATGATCGTCAGGCATACGTTTAATTTTAGAGGGCTGGACGGCCATTATATCCGCCTCGCCATTCGAACTCCAGAGGAGAATGACCGCTTATTGGCTGCACTTGAAGGGTGGAAAGCGAGATGATGATCTTTATTACCGGAGGGGTCAGAAGCGGGAAAAGCTCATTTGCCGAAATGTCCGCCGTTTATCATGGGAAGAATGAGAAACCGCTTCACTATATTGCAACGAACGAACATCAGGATGGGGAGATGAGTGAGCGGATCGCCAGGCACCAGGCGGATCGTCTGAACAGCGGGTATAGCTGGAGGGCGTGGGAACAGCCAAGAAACATTCATGAACTGATAAATGAATATAAAAAAAAGGATGTCATTCTCTTGGACTGCTTGACCAATCTTGTCAGCAATGAGCTGTTTGACGGCTGGAAAGAAAACAACAACCAGTGGAGAAATGAAATGTTCCGATCAGAAGTATTCCGCAAGATCATGGATGGATTAAGAATGATTGAAAAAAGCAGCGCAGCACTCATCGTCGTATCAAACGAAGTGTTCCAGGACTTGCCCTCTATTGATGAAGGGACCTTCTATTTTATGAAGATGATGGGGGAGCTTCATCAGCAGATTGTCTCTGAAGCGCATTGGGTGTACCAGGTTGAACTGGGCATGCCCATTTTGAGGAAGGGGTATGATGCAGATGAAAAACAATGCACCTCCTGTCCGGTTTAATGCCTTATACGGTTTTGGCCTGGCTCTTCAGTTCTTAACCGCATTGCCGATCCGCACTTCGTTTCCATGGACAAAAGAAACGAGCAGGTGGAGTGTGTACTGGTATCCAGTTGTCGGGCTGCTTCTCGGTGGATTGGCTTCTGTTCAGGCTCATTTCCTGGCGCAGCAAAACGTTATCCCGGTGTCGATGACGAGCTTTTATCTGTTCTGCTTCTCGATCGTTTTGACAGGCGGTTTGCATCTCGACGGGTGGATGGATTGCAGTGATGCCTACTTCTCATACGGCGATAAAGAAAAAAGGATGCAGATCATGAAGGATCCCAGGACTGGAGCATTCGGTGTATTGTCTGTTCTTTTTCTATTGAGCTGGCGGTTTCTTTTTATCTATGAAACAGTGAAAATGGTTCCGCAGCACGTTTGGCTGCTGTTTCTCCTCATTCCTTTCTTCGGCCGAACCGGCATGGGGAGCCTGCTGATTTCAGCTCCTATTGCCAGGGAGGAAGGTATGGCTTTTGCCATGAAGCAGAACATTTCAGGCAGAGCCTTTGCTTTTTATGCGATCTATCTCCTGATGGCAGGGATTGGAGCATACCTTACAGGAGCGATTCTTCTGTTTATGAGCTTGTTCCTTTTAGGCTCAGCCTTATTTTTCTTAGGTAAAACGTTCTTTCTCCGCCAGTTTGGAGGGATTACGGGAGACACACTAGGCGCACTTTCGGAAGGGATGGAAACATGGCTATGGTTCGGAGGCTGGCTGTTACTCTCCTTCGCCACGGTCTGACGGAGGAAAATAAACAAAAGAAATATATCGGGTATTGTGATCCCCCCTTATGTGAAGAGGGGCGGATTGAGCTATACAGATTACATAGAAATAAAGGGTATCCCGAGCCGGGTGCTATCCTTGCAAGTGATAGAATGCGATGTATAGAGACCGCTGAGGTTCTTTTCCCGGAGAGGAAGGTGCAGATCAGTTCTGCACTTCGGGAGATGCATTTTGGGGAATGGGAAAGAAAAACGTACGGCGATCTTTGCGGAATTCAACGTTACCGGGACTGGATTGATGATCCTATTGGAGTCTGTCCTCCAGGAGGAGAGAGCTATCAAGACTTTGAAAATCGCGTTCGCGGTGCCTGGCACCGTGAGATTTGGCCGTCGGCGGAAGAGAGCGGCCATGTAATCGTTGTTACTCATGGAGGCCCAATCCGTTATTTATTGTCAGAGTTTGCTCCGGAACGAAGAGAAATGTGGGCATGGCCGGTCTCACATGGCAAAGGATACACCCTTTACTGGAATGAGACCAAAGGGAGGTTGAAAAAACGATGCACTTTGTTACAGGAGGTGCCTTTCACGGAAAAGCCAAATGGGTGCAGCAGCACTATTCTGCCTCAAGGATAGATGAAGGCTGGTTCAATGGCTATGAGAAGGCTGGCTGGGAAACGGATGATTTTACAACTTCACGCGTCGTTCTTGAAGGATTGGAGCAGATTGTGAAGAAGGTTTTAGAGGAGAACGAAAGCGGCGGAAAAGCAGCTCTTCAAAAGAAGCTTCAGACCTGGCTGGCTTGGGAGGCTTCTGAACCCGGTCGATGTCTTGTTCTGATCGGAACTGACATCGGTAAAGGAATTGTTCCAATGGAAAAGGAAAATAGATTATGGCGGGATGTGACCGGCTGGTTTTATCAGGATGTAGTCATGGCCGCTGAGAGAGTCGATATCATCTGGTATGGGCTGCCCCAGACTTTAAAATAGGCTCTTTTCTAAAAGATTGTTGCTTTGGGAACCTTATTGTAAAGAGCCTTCTTTGACAAGTTGATTGAAGTGCAAGGTGCGAGACTCTGCGGGAGGAGCGGGACAGGTGAGACCCGCAGGCGCCTGCGCCGAGAAAGTAGGTGCTGGCGCCGGTAAAGTAGGCGCCAGCGCCGGTAAGGCTCCCCGCACGCCCCGCGGAAAGCGAGCAGCCTGAAACGGAAATCAACCACTCCCAAGAGCAGCAAAGGTTACGAAAACAGCCTTAAAATAATAAGGAGATGATCACGATGAAGTTATACACGCGTACAGGAGATGAAGGGAAGACAAGTGTGATTGGAGGAAGGCTCGATAAAAACCATATCAGGGTTAAAGCCTACGGTACTCTGGATGAATTGAACAGTTTTGTCGGCCTGGCGGTTACCAAGCTGCAGGACGCCAAGTTCGATGACATCCGCAATGAACTGGTAAAGATTCAGCATGAGCTTTTTGACTGCGGCGGAGATCTGTCTTCAGTGAAAAAGGACTATCCTTATAAAGCGCACGCGGATATGATCACGTTCTTGGAAGAGCGGATCGACGAGTACATTAAAGAAGCGCCGGAGCTGGAGCGTTTTATTCTGCCAGGCGGGTCTGAAGCTTCGTCTGCTATTCATGTATGCCGTACGGTGGCAAGGCGCGGAGAACGTGAAATCGTTGAATTGAAGCAGGATAATGAGATCAACCCGGTTGTTTTAAAGTATGTGAACAGACTATCTGATTACTTTTTTGCTATCGCCCGTGTCATCAATTTCCGTGCCGGTGTCAATGATGTGGAATACGAGCGGAGTGCCATTGTATTCCGCGGAGGAAAACGCAAAGCTGATGCTGAATAGAAAATTCACCATATTTATCGCTTTCCTCTCCTTGTCTGTGGCCGGTTCTTTTATTAAGATTCCAGCTATTGTCGGGAGTGTGGCTTTTGATTCCATGCCGGCACTGGCCGCCGGAGCACTGATGTCTCCTCTAGCAGGAATGGCTGTTGGCTGTATAGGGCATCTCATGTCTGCCGGCCTATCTGGTTTTCCGCTGGGGCCCCTTCATCTTCTCATCGCTGTTCAGATGGGCCTGCTAAGCTTTTGTTTTGGAATCCTCTATCGGCGGAATTTCAAGATGGCAGCCATCCTGGTCTTTATTGTAGGAAACGGCATTGCGGCACCGCTTTGTTTTTGGCCGGTACTCGGAAAAGCTGCGGTCCTTGCTTTTATCCCTGGATTAGTTGTGGCAGCAGTGCTCAACGGGGTGGCAGCTCACCTGCTCATTCCAAGGCTGAGGCCTGTCTTTGACCGATCAAACGTAAGGATAAATCATGAAAACAAATCGTGATGTAACGTTATTGGAGTTGGGTTCAGATGAATACATTGTGATGGCAGCCGATAATTCAGGAGCGATTGGAAACCTTCCTTTGGATACAGTGCACGTTCCTTATTCTATCGTAGCGGCTTTCGGTGCCCGAGTCTGTGTTATGGAAGTGATGGCGGCGGGAGCAGTGCCGTTTTCCTTTCTCATTCATTCTTTCAATGGGGAAGAAGCATGGACGGAGCTTGTAAGGGGTGTGGAAAAGACGTTTGCTGAGCTGGATTTAAAAAGTGTAGAGATTACGGGAAGTACGGAAAGCAACATGAAGATGCTGCAGTCTGCTTCTTCTTTTACGATGATCGGCAAAGCAAATCAAGCGGCACTTCGGTTGAACTGTACTCCTCCACATGCAAAATATGCAGTCATCGGTCTACCGCTAGTGGGGGAAGAGGTCGTTTCCCGCCAAAATGAAGTTCTTCCCCTAACCCTTTTCAGCACTCTTCTAAAAACAGAAGGTATTTATGAAGTTCTTCCGGTCGGCTCGAAAGGCATCTCACACGAGCTGGAAATCTTAACAAGCAGTTCAAGAAGGTTAACATGCAGCCTGCCGATGGATAAGTCAGCAGGCCCTTCAACATGTGCGCTGATCAGTTATGAGCCTGAGTATTCTGCCAGCATCCAAAAGCTTTGCGGGAGGCATTTCTACGAGCTTACAGAAGCCGGATTGTAAATAGACTTACATAGGAGAGGTTGATTTGCGTTTCAGGCTGCTCGCTTTTACCGACATAAACGCCTACTTTCGCGGGGCGTGCGCTGAACCTTACCGGCGCCAGCGCCTACTTTCTCGGCGCTTGCGCCTGCGGGTTTCACCTGTCACGCTCGTCCCGCAGGACAAGGAAGGCTTAGGCAGCGTTATATCGCACGAAGAAAATGTGAAATTCATTTTCGAGGAGNCTACTTTCTCGGCGCTTGCGCCTGCGGGTTTCACCTGTCACGCTCGTCCCGCAGGACAAGGAAGGCTTAGGCAGCGTTATATCGCACGAAGAAAATGTGAAATTCATTTTCGAGGAGTCTCGCACATTGCACTCCAATCAACTTAGCAATATAGATTATCTACAAGAATGCGCTCCAGAAGAAACCACGGCTGCATTCGTAATCCTTGTTGCTTACTGAGAGTGGTTGATTTTCGTTTCGGGCTGCTCGCTTTCCGCGGGGCGTACGGTGAACCATATTGGCGCAAGCGCACCGAAAATATAACCTATTTCAATTGCGCCCGTTCATTAAAAAACGTGCGGTAGCCGTACTGGACGAAGATAATGACACTGAAAGCAACAGAGCCTGCGATGCCAAGCATGATGGCGATCTGGTATTCGATCGCGGTGATCGGAGAGATGCCGGACAAAATCTGCCCGGTCATCATTCCCGGCAGAAATACGATTCCCATCCCTACCATGGAGTTGATGGTAGGCAGAATAGCGGAATCAAACGCCCGATCCACAAGTTCTTTAGTGGCGGCCTTTGGGGAAGCACCTAGCATAAGAGCCGCCTCCACCATATGTTTTTGTTTCTCCATACCTTCTACTAAATGATTGACTCCAAGCGTTACGCCTGTCATCGCATTTCCGATGATCATTCCGGCAATAGGTATCACATATCTGGGTTCATACCACGGAGAGAACTGGATGACCACATAATTGAAAAACAACAGACTGATGAGAGTTCCGATGGTCATTGAGAGAGCGACAACCTTTTTCAAAGATGGAGACAGTTCGTGTTTTATTCGTTTAAAGACGTTATAGACCGCAAAACCTTCCATAAGAACGAGAATGAGCACGGTTAATGCAGGGTGAGGATGCTTGAACAAATAAGTGAGAACATAACCGGCTAACACAAGCTGGATCGTCATCCGCAGCGTACCGATCACTATTTCTTTTTCCCTCGCTATTCCTCTCCACTTTACAATGACTGTTAAAATGACAATGAACAGGTAAGCGGAAAGAAGCTGCCATAATGAGATATCAATAATCTTATCCTTCATGCTCCACGCCCCTATTCTTTTGATTGATGTTTTCCAGCTGAATATTTACATCCGCATAATGCTCTGCAATTCGTTTGGAGTGGGTAACCATGACGACCGTTTTTTGTTTTTCCTTGGATTTACGCAAAAAGGAAGAGATGACATCATCCGCTGTTTCGTCATCCAAAGCAGAAGAAGGCTCATCGAGCAGATAGGCTTCCGCATCCATTAAGAGCACACGTGCGAGAGCAAGGCGCTGCTTCTCTCCTCCAGAAAGGTCTCCGGCTTTAGTTTCCAATGGTTTTTTTAGGTAAACCGTATGTAAGGATTCTTCTAGTTCAGCATCTGCTGGCAGGGGTTTCTCTGAAAAGGAAAGACCTGCTGTCAGGTTATCTTTTACCGTTCCCGGAAAAATAGCAGGCATCTGCTGAAGCATGACGACATTTCTCCGATGAAGAACAGGATTCAGGGCTGCCACATCCTCTCCCTTGTACAGGACGTTTCCTCCATCCGGTGAAATCAAGTGGTTCAGCATTTTTAAAAGGGTAGTCTTTCCGCTTCCGCTCTCACCGGTAATAATGCTTACTTTGCCTTCTTCAATAGATAATTCCCGAAAAGCTAGAATATCTTTATAGACGATTTCTATCAATTCAAACATGGACTCAGCCCTCCTCTGTTCTTATTTGAAACTATTCCCAAAAACTCTTTATGCTATCATGGATAAAATAGCTTGAACACATTGCCTAGAGAACAGCTCGTATGGTACATTAAAGATAAGTGTAATGTTGTTCGTGGAGGTGTGACAAATGGAAACAGCTGCAACAATTTTATTGGTGATCGTTTCAATCGCCCTTATCGTAGTCGTCGTTCTTCAATCTGGCCGTTCGGCAGGATTATCCGGAGCGATTACGGGTGGTGCGGAGCAATTATTCGGAAAGCAAAAAGCCCGCGGAATGGAAGCCGTGCTAAGCAGAATGACTGTGATCTTAGCTGCTTTGTTCTTTCTATTGGCGATTGCCGTAGCTTATTTTATTTAATGATACCTTAACAGCAGGTGAATTTTCACTTGCTGTTTTTATTTTTGGCAGTTTTCGTAACCTTTGTTGCTCTTAGGAGTGGTTGATTTCCGTTTCAGGATGCTCGCTTTCCGCGGGGCGGGCGGTGAGCCTTACCGGCGCCAGCGCCTACTTTCTCGGCGCAGGCGCTTGTGGGTCTCACCTGTCCCGCTTCCCCCGCAGGACAAGGAAGGCTTCGGCAGCGTTATATCGCACGAAGAAAATGTGAAATTCATTTTCGAGGAGTCTCGCCCCTTGCACTCCAATCAACTTGTCAATGAAGCTCTTTTACAAAAAGGTTCCCAAAGCAACAATCTTTTAGAAAAGAGCCTTCTTTTTCAGCCAGCGTATACCGAGCTTTTTCCAGGTGCCGTATGGTATGATTTTTTACGGGCATAAAAGGGTAACTTAACTTAAAAAAGGTGATTGCATGATTGGCTGTCTATGTTTGCATGGATTTACCGGCAGTCCGTATGAAGTCCAGCCAGTTACGGATTATTTAAGGGAAAATACCGACTGGCTCCTGTCTGTCCCCACCTATCCGGGGCACGGGGAGGAGCTCAAGCTGAGAGGCATTACACACAAGCTTTGGATCGATGAAGCAGAAAGCGCTTTTCTGGAATTGAGAAAGGAAAGCGATACCGTTTATATACTCGGATTTTCCATGGGCGGCATGATCGGGGGATATCTTGCTTCAAAGTATGGATGCGACAAACTGATCCTGCTGAGTGCAAGCGCCTATTATATGAATCCATCACAAATGGTGAAAGATATAAAAGAGATGGTTGTGAAGGGGATGCAAGGGAATTTAAAAGACGATGAGCTTTACCAGCGCTATCGTAAAAAGTTTTTGGAGACACCGCTTCGTGCAGCGTTTGAGTTCCGCAAGCTGGTCAAAACGCTGAAGCCATCCTTTCAAACGATTCATGCTCCAACGTTAATCGTTCAAGGCGAAAGTGACGGCCTTGTGCCAAGAAAAAGTGCGGAATACTTATATAAAACCATACCTGCACAGAAGAAAAAGATTTGTTATCTGAAAGAATCGAAGCATATGATCTGCCATGATGTAGAGCAGGATCAGCTTATTGAGGAAGTCTTTCAATTTTTAATGGAACAATCGTAATAAGGGAGAGAAGACATCATGATGAAAATAGCAGCACCTAAACCATTTATGTTTGAAGCGGGAAAGCGGGCGGTATTATTATTACATGGATTTACCGGCAGTTCTGCGGATGTCAGGATGCTTGGCCGCTATTTGCAGAAAAAGGGTTATACATCCCACGCGCCGCAATATAAAGGGCATGGTGTCCCGCCGGAAGAACTCGTACATACAGGCCCATCTGACTGGTGGAGCGATGTGATGAAAGGATTTAATCATTTAAAAGAAAGCGGCTACAAAGAAATTGCAGTGTGCGGATTGTCACTAGGCGGCGTTTTCTCGTTAAAGCTGGCGACGGAACAGCCGGTAAAAGGTGTTATTCCAATGTGTGCTCCTATGCATATTAAGAGTGAGGAAACGATGTACAAAGGGGTACTTGCCTACGCTCGCGAATACAAAAGCAGGGAGAATAAAACACAGGAGCAGATCGATCAGGAGATGGAAGCGTTCAAAAGCACGCCGATGAATACATTGAAGGCGCTGCAGGATCTGCTCGGAGAAGTAAGAAATTCCATTGATATGGTATACGCACCTGCCTTTGTGGTACAGGCTAGACATGATGAAATGATTAATACAGAATCAGCGAATATTATTTACAATGAAGTAGAAAGCGATCTGAAAGATTTAAAATGGTACGAACATTCAACCCATGTGATCACACTGGGAAAAGAAAAGGAACAGCTTCACGAAGATGTTTTCAATTTCTTGGAGAAGCTCGACTGGTCCGTGGAATAAGCTTTTTGCCTTAAAGGAGGAAAATTTGTGGATAAACAGCAATTGCTAGCGTTTATGAAAGAAGAAGCCTATAAACCGCTCACCGTTCAGGAACTGGAGGATGCGTATGGTTTTCAGGAAGCTGAGGATTTTAAAGATCTCGTCCGCACGCTGAATGAAATGGAAGAGGAAGGCCTTGTCGTCAGAACGAGAACAAACCGATACGGTCTGCCGGATAAAATGAACCTTGTCCGTGGAAAGGTGCAGGCCCACGCCAAAGGGTTTGCCTTTGTTATTCCGGAAACGGGAGAAGGGAAAGACGTTTTTATTTCCCAATCCGATATGGGCAGCGCGATGAACAATGATGTCGTACTTGTTCGATTAAATACGAATTCAAAAGGATCACATCCGGAAGGTACGATTATCCGGATTCTTGAACGCGGGGTCACAGAAACGGTAGGAACCTTCCAGGAAAGCCGCAGTTTTGGCTTTGTGGTGGCGGACGACAAACGAATTCCAAACGATATTTTCATCCCTGCGGATGGCGTTAACGGAGCGGTTGAGGGACACAAGGTCGTTGTCAAAATAACGAAATATCCGGAAGGACGGAACAGCGCTGAAGGAGAAGTTATTCATATTCTCGGCCATAAGAATGACCCTGGAGTGGATATTCTTTCGGTTATTTTTAAGCACAGCCTGCCTCGTGAATTTCCGGAAGCTGCGCTTGAACAGGCGAACAGCGTTCCTGACACGATCGATCCGGCAGACATCGAAGGGCGGCGTGACCTTCGAGAGGAAACCATTGTTACAATTGACGGAGAAGACGCGAAAGACCTGGATGATGCCGTTAATGTCATCAAACTGGATAACGGCAACTACAAGCTCGGTGTTCATATCGCGGACGTCAGCCATTATGTTACGGAAGGTTCACCGATCGATGAAGAAGCCCTTGAACGCGGAACAAGCGTTTATTTGGTGGACCGTGTAATCCCGATGATTCCGCATCGATTGTCTAACGGGATCTGTTCCTTGAATCCGCGCGTGGACCGCTTAACGTTATCCTGTGAGATGGAGATCACGCCAAAAGGGGAAGTCATCAAACATGAAATTTTCCCTAGTGTTATCCGCACCGTTGAACGCATGACGTATACAAACGTCAGGAAAATTCTTCAGGAAGAAGATGAAGAAGTATTAAAACGCTATGAGCCGCTGATTCCGTTTTTCAAAGGGATGGGTGAGCTTGCTGAAGTTCTTCGGAAGCGCCGGTTCAAGAGAGGTGCCATCGACTTTGATTTTGCTGAAGCAAAAGTACTGGTGAACGAAAACAGTGAACCGCAGGATGTTGTTCTTCGGGAACGTTCCGTGGCAGAGCGTTTGATCGAGGAATTCATGCTTTGTGCGAACGAAACCGTTGCTCAGCATTTTCATAAAGCAGAATTGCCGTTCATGTACCGGATCCATGAAGACCCGGATGCAGAGAAGCTTTCGCGGTTCCTGGAGTTCATCGCTATGTTTGGCTATGTTTTAAAAGATGCGGTTACCGAAGTCCATCCGCTTGCACTTCAAAAACTCTTGGAGGAAGTAAAAGGCGAGCCGGAAGAAATGGTGATCAGCAAAATTATGCTGCGATCCATGAAACAGGCAAAATACTTCCCTGAGAGCCTTGGGCACTATGGATTGGCAACCGAATTCTACACTCACTTTACATCGCCGATCCGCCGGTATCCCGACTTGATCGTCCATCGCTTAATTCGAACCTATCTTATTAATAAAAAAACAGATCCGGCAACGATAGGGAAGTGGACCGCACAGCTCGAGAAGATCGCGAAACATGCGTCAGAAATGGAACGCCGTGCCGTAGATGCTGAACGTGAGACGGATGATTTGAAAAAAGCTGAATTCATGCAGGATAAAATCGGTGAAGAATACGATGGAGTTATCAGCTCCGTGACAAACTTTGGTTTGTTCGTAGAGCTTCCGAATACCATAGAAGGCCTCGTCCATGTGAGCTATCTGGCGGATGATTATTACCGTTATGATGAAAAGCATATGGCGATGATCGGAGAACGCACAGGGAATGTGTTCAGAATTGGTGATGAAATCTCAGTTCGCGTCATTAACGTTAACCTGGATGAACGCGCGATCGATTTTGAAATCGTCGGCATGAAAGGCACACCAAGAAAACGGGGCAAAGACCGTCCAAAAGTGATCGAAGGCGGTGAACGCAAACGGAAGACACGCCGTCCGGAGAACGAACGCGGAGATAAAGGCGGCTCTACTAAAGGCAAGAAAAAGCCGTTCTACAAAGGGAACATTACGAAAAAGAAAAAGAAAAACAAAAAGAGGTAATAGCTATTGCGGGAAACGTTTTTGTGATGAAGTCCAGTCACATTGACGTTTCCTGACCAATTTAGTATAATTAAGTTTGCACTGTTTGGGGGAGGTCAGGAACATATGCCAAAAGGAGAAGGAAAACTTGTCGCACAAAATAAAAAAGCGCGGCACGATTATCATATAGAAGAAACCTTTGAGGCAGGAATCGTCCTCCAGGGAACAGAAATCAAAGCCATTCGAGCTGGCCGGATTAATCTAAAGGATTCATTTGCCCGCGTACAAAATGGAGAAATGTTTCTTCATAACATGCATGTCAGCCCGTATGACCAGGGCAATCGCTACAATCATGATCCTTTGCGAACCCGCAAGCTGCTTCTTCACAAGAAGGAAATCAGCAGACTGCTTGGTGCAACGAAGGAGCAGGGTTACTCGATTGTACCGTTGAAACTGTATTTGAAAAATGGTTTCGCTAAAGTTCTGATTGGCCTTGCGAAAGGAAAGAAGAACTACGACAAGCGTGAAGATTTGAAGAAAAAAGATGCAAAACGCGAGATCGAACGGGCCTTCAGAGACCGCCAAAAGGCATAAACTGGAGGGTGCGTCCGGTTGAAAAAACACCGCAAAAATGCTATAATAACTTTGTTGCTGACAATTGAATAAATGCAGCAGCTTTAACTTTTCCCGTAGATTCACCCCGGGATATTCCATGGGGACGTTACGGATTCGACAGGGATAGTTCGAGCTTAAGTTGCGAGTCGAGGGGGTCGGCCTCGTTAAAACGCCAACGCCTATAACTGGCAAAACTAACAACAACCTAGCTTTAGCTGCGTAATAGCACTTTAGCTGATCCTCCCTCCATCGCCCATGTGGTAGGGTAAGGGTCTCACTCTTAGTGGGCTACGCCGGCTGTCCTCCGCCTGAGGACGAAGGAAGAGCACAATCAGGCTAGCGCTTCAAACGCCTGTCGATAGGCAAATGAAGCCGCGAAACGCCAATGTATCGACTACACTCGTAGAAGCTTAAGTGCCGTTATCTTTGGACGTGGGTTCGACTCCCACCGTCTCCACCAATACATACTGTTGGTGGTTTTTTACATATTTCTTTGCGTAGAGATCTAAAATCTAACCCTAACCGTGTTAGGTTTTTATTATATCTGTAATACCTCATGTACAATTGGGAACTTATAATCTTAAGGGTCAGTTCATTCAATGGTTTACCTGAAGAAAAAGAAAAAATGGCAGCATGTTAGCGCCATCTAAAAGGTTATTGATAATATTTTGCCCATTCATTAAAAATGGTTGGCGAAATCTGTTTGACCCCTTGAAGGAATTCCTCTGCATATCCGAGCTTTTCAAGACCCGATATTAACTTCATGGGATAAGTTCTATCAGTGGTAAATGCCCTTTTGTGGTCGATAACTTTTACCTCCCCCTTCTCGTTGAAGTAAATATGACGTACCTCTGTATCGTGTCTCAAAAAACCTATCCTCTTAAATTCAGAAAGCATGTATAATATTTGTTTTATTTTTGAATCAGAAAAACGTTTCTTTTTTTTGAGGTATTTTTTCAGATTGTATCCGTTGATATACTCCATGACAATATAGTTGGATCCATACTCATAGAGTCGGGGAATGATTGGGGATGATTGTCCTTTCTTTAATGCCTTCAATTCAAGTTTTTGAGTTTTTTCTATCCAGAAAATTTTTACACATTTATTATGACAAATTTGAAAAACCGCTCCATCGCCGCCCTTGCCAAGCAGTTTATATTTTTCTAGATTTTCCAATTCTAATTTTCCTTTATTCCTGGTTGCTATCGCCGTTATACTTTCCATTCATACACTTCCTTTATTAATCAGTAATTAGACTTCAGCAGCAACTCAATTAGAGTATTTAAGTTTTTAACTAGATAAAAAAACGGATTTGCCGCCGTTTTTTTTAAGCTAGTATATACCCAATTCCTTTCCCCAGCTGTTTATTTTTTCAATGTATCTTTTTAGCAGAACACTTTGTTCTCCATTCAACACCTTTCTAAGGTGATTTAGGAGTCTTTTCTCTAATGTTCTCTGTAAATAAGCCATTTTTAATAGCTTTAGGGTGTCTGTATGGAAGGTTATTCCTTCTTTTTGCATTTCCTGAGCGTATAACAGCATGCAATGACTTCTTATTTCTTCTTCCTTTTTATGCCAATCTGTTCTGAAATCAATTAACAATTCAACCAGAACAACCATATCAAATGAACAGGGTGCATACTTAGCAGACTCCCAGTCGATCATTTGAATGTTCCAATTTACTTCATCCCTGCCGTTTTGACAGCAAAGATTATGAAGATGAAGATCACCGTGGATGAGGCATTGGCCTGCTTCCATAATTTCCGGGAAGAAAATTGGGCCCTTTTGCAGGATATTTTGAAAAGTGTTGTATCCAGGTTCTACTATTTCTCTTAAATCTGGATCTTTCATCGCAAGATCTAGATATTCTTTTGTTTTTTCAATATGTTTGCTTCTTTCTGTGTTTGCCAGCGCAGAATCATATCGGGGCAGCCAGGAATCAAAAGAATCCTGGTACCTGGTTATCCGATCACCAAATGTGCGGGCATGAAATTTTGCAGCAGTCGGAATGATAAGATCGAGATGTTTGGGCCTAAACTTGATTTGCCCGCGCAAAGGTTGAACAAATTCTGTAAATAACCAGGTTTCGCCATCATTTACACTTTCCTCAATCCAATACATTTTTGCCATAAATTCAGCCATGGCAGTATATCCGCTGCGATACATGTTAATTTCCACGCTATGATTTTCATTAAATGGTGGTTTATATATTTTGAGGACTACTGGAAGACTGTTTAGGCCATCTGTAAGGATCAGTTTCCAGATACTTGTTTTTTCCCTGGAATTTTTAAGGCATTCTATTTTATCTTCAGGCAGCGCAACTTCATTTTTTGAGAAAAATTCGAACTTTTTTTTCCATCCAAATTGATTCCACTGTTTTACGATTTCTTCTTTACTGCTCAAAGCAGAAATCCCTCCTTTCTATTAAAAAACTCATTTTCTCGCCCATAAATATCGAATGTGGGACACAAAGCTCCTTATAAATGGAAGTGGATCCTTCCAGCTGAATAAAGCTTCTACCTTATCTCCGGAAAGGCTTTTTATCCATTCGGTGATTGTCATTTTCCCGTTTTTTTTGTTTTGGCGGAAGGATAGAAAATCGCGGACCAGGTAAACCCATTTGATGCCTTCTTTCTGTATCGTCACTGGGGAAGGATTTTGTCCAGTTACCAGCAAATAGTTCAAGTATGCTAAATTTACACCGCAAGCTATTGACAATCTTTGGGTTAACCCAATCCTGGGGTTAATCTCAATAAATTTCAACTTGCCGTCTCTTTCATCCCTCTTAAATTCCGTAATTGCCAGGCCTTTTAACTTGATATTACGCAAAAATGGCACTGCCATATTTATTACTTCCTCATCTCTAATACTTAATGCCATGGCAGTTGAACCGAAGTCTGGAGGGAATTGGTGAAGCTTTTGATTCATCCAGAGTCCAATTAGATTCATTTCCTCATCAAATAAGGTTTTTACTGAATAAATGGATGCCTCTTCTCCAGGAATCACCTCTTGAATCATGAGCTCTCCAAAACCGCTGTAAAAGAGGTACTCTTCCCTTAACTGGATTGGATTTTCAACTAATATAGCTTTTTTATACAGATGATGATCGATACGATTCCGGAAATTGGATGAAATGACTGGTTTTAATATACAGGGGAACATTACTTCAGAAATAATCCGCTCAAGATGATCTTCATCATCAATAATGAACGTTTTAGGACATGGAACGTTATATTTTACTGATAAATCGTAGGTTAATCTTTTATCTAACACAGCCTCGATTAATGAATGGTCAGGTAAAAGAAAAAGATAATTCAAAGACAACTGATCTCTGTATTTTGATATAAAGCGCACATAGTCATCCGATCCAGCGTAGAGTACCGCTTTCTCCTCAAATGTTTGCCCTAGCCTTGTAAGGTGCTCTATTAATTTTTCTTCCTCAGAAACAGGATTAGGGCATACACCGCAGCTTGCATATCTGGTTTTTCCAATTTTTTGCTTGCTCTCTGTATCAAATGCATATACTTTTATGCCTTGTTCGGCTAAACTCCGAACTATCCCGATCCCAGTCGCACTTAAATCTAAAACTACGGCTGGTAGATCATGCCTCACTGCATCTCACCTCTGTGCAAAAAAGATTGATAAACTTCCTCAATCTTTCTAGCCATACTGGCAATCGTTAAATGCTTTTCAGCAAAGCATTTAGCATTTTGTGCCAAAGAATTCCTTAGTATGGAATCGTCCAGAAGGATCGTTAATTTTTCAGCTAGTTGTTGAGAGTTACCCGGTTCAGCTATAAGCCCCGAATGATTGTCCTGAATAATTTCTGGTATTCCGCCACAGTTTGTTGTAATGATCGCTTTCCGGGCAAACATCGCCTCTATCACAGAAATGGGAAGTGTATCACTGGTAGTTGGCAGGACAAAAATATCTGATCGTTTTAAAATTTTTGGAATATCCTTTCTCTTTCCTAGAAAATACACATTTTCCAGCTGTAAATCCTGACATTGGCGTTCAAGCTCTTCTCTCATTGATCCTTCTCCTACAATCCATATTTCAACATTTTCAAGCTTGTTTCTAATGAGCGAAAGTGCTTCAAACAGGTATTTATGGCCTTTACGCGGCCGGAGACGAGAGATACAGGTAATAATTGTCTTATCTTTAGTTTTCTTTGATTTCCCTTGAGGGCCAATTCCAAAATCAATTCCAGTGTAAACAGTTGTCAACTTGGTTTCCGCAGTACCTAAACTGTTTAGCAACGGTCGAAAATATTCACATAAACTAATGATATGGGTCGAGCTTTGAACGGCTTTTTGGTCAATGGCCAAAAAGTAGGCTTCTTCTACAGACCCTTTTTCAATTAGATTAAACTTTAGCCGTGTGTGTGTCATAAATCCGTGGGGAGTGAACAGCAGCGGTTTTTGATAACCTTCATTAAGCTGGCACATGACATTTGCTGTAAACCGATCTTGTGCGTGAATAATATCATACCTAGAAATATCCACGCACTTTAGCATCCATTCATATCTGCGCATTTGCCAAACATTTTGGATGATCTTTTCACTGAAACTTCCATACCTTTTAACAAAAAATTGTTTTACATCCTCCATAATTGTTTGACGCATTCCGTCAATGTCACCATTTTCGAAGTGGTTAGGTGCAGCAATATGGACAATGTGGCCTAAGCTTTCCAATCCTGATTTAAGTGCAGTGATGTAGTTTTGCAATCCGCCAACAAAAGGGTAGTTCCAGAAAGTAGTGATTAAGATTTTCATGTTTTTCTTTTGTTTTAATTCAATGGGTTTCTGGATATCCGGTTTGTTTTTTTCTTTTTTTAAAGCTGTTGTCAGTCCATAGTATTGATCCATTGCAGATACTAAATGGGGATAGGGGATAAATAATGGAGGCTGTGTTGAATATTGACGGTCTGTCATTTCCATACCCTCCTGATGATTTCAAACGCTTCCGCATAATCTACTCCAACCGTCATGCCTCGAACCTGTGCTAATGATTTCACTCCTTGATATGAACGGGGATGAGGAAAATCCCTCATCTCCACGTGATAAAAAGAAAGAGATTTGAGTTTATCATCAATGGTTTCCGTTATATCCACAAAATAGTTTGGTTTAAATTCTTTATCATTCGTATGTTGACTCCATTCAGACGAAGAAACCGTTTCAAAACAGAGTATTTCAGCAGCCTTTTTCCCTGGCAATGGCCTGGCTGAAGTAATTACGGCCTGGTACAATATTTGATGGTCCCGGTTTAGGTCTCCGTAATGATGAGTAAAAATCATGGAAGGTTCATACTTGGCCAAAAGCGCTTCAATTTCTTTAGTTAAAGAATGTAAAGGGAGAGTTTCTAATAGTAGATTCGGATATTCTAAAAAAACAACCTCTTCTACCCCCAAGTATTTATTAGCCTCTAACATTGATTCTTTAATGCAATCCTCTTTTTCCTTACGCCCCTTTGCAACAACCACGGAAATCACTTTATTGCCATTTTTAATCAATTTTTTTATTGTTCCACCAGGGCCAAGGATTTCATCGTCTGGATGAGCAGCAATCACTATTACATTGGTACTCATGTATTTCACCTCGATTTTTTTTCCGATTCTTTTATATATATGGACACACCATTAGTTAGGAAACTGACATTAGTGGAAAGGAATTGGAAATTTATCATACTGAATGAATAGACTGCTGTTTTTACGGTTAAGGTTTCAACAATATGACGCATTCCTTCTTCATTAAATCATTGTCAGGTCCTTTTATTTACTTAAAGAGAGTTCCGGTTTGAGTTTAAAATAAATTAGAATGTGGAACATGAATAAGCATAGCTCATTAAATGAAAGACTTTTTGGGTGTAAGCAAAACAGGAGGTAAGTATGATGAATGATAATGAAAACAACAAGCCATCAGAAGATAGTAAAGAAGCTTCCGTTTCCAGAGCCCTAATAGGAGGAGCCGTCGGGGCAACTCTAGGATGGTTGTATAAACCTGAAACACGCAAATTTGTTGTATCTCACATTAGGCAATCAGAAACCATAAAAACTTTAGCTGCGGAAATAGGAAGATCAGTTCAAGAAAGGGTAACAGAACAAGCATTGAAAAATATAAAATCGACGACAGCGGGTTTCTTAAATAAAGATAAAAGCAAGGACTCTGATGAGAAAGAGAAGGCGAGAAAAAATGAAGATAATGAATCAACAAGGTATTCTGCACTAGAAGAGGAGAATAAACGGCTAGCAAACCAATTACAGATGCTAGAAGAAAAATTAAACAAGCTAGTTGAGTAAAAAGTACTGTTCTTTAAATAAGTGTGTACTTTCAGAACCTGTCCATTTTTTATGTATATGGACAGGTTTTTTTATGTGACCCGGTCCCTTTTGTTACTAACAACTTCCTTTTCTTTATTACTTTTCTCTTATCAACGTATTATTGGATTTCCGTACTAAATTGACCACAAATATAGTAAATATAGTTTTTATTGAAAGAAACAATGACTAGGAACGTTATAGTCATATCGTTTGAGTAAATGTAATCTAACTGTAATATTTTTAATGTTTTTATAAAAATCACAAATAAAATACTGCCAAAGCAGTGTTTTTCATTTTTCAGCAAGATTACGCTGACATAATACGTGAAAATAATGGTAAGAAACACAGTGTTCCAACGGGTCCATGTTTTTATTGCGTTAGTAAAGGGGTATAGCGTGTTTATGGAATCATTAATTTGATTTCGTTTGTTCGAGTACATTCACAGACAACCTTCATTGAGTAAAGGTTCACTTATTTTTGAAAGGGGGGATTTGGTGACTCGGCAAACATCAGGACAAAGCAAATTAAGAAAAGGCACACTTATAGGAGGACTACTCGCGAGTACAGCTTCTTTTATGATCCCGAGCGTCAGAAAGAAAGCAAAGAAAGGGATGCAAAAAGGAGCAATGAAAGCAGCTGTAAAAGCAGTGAAGAAAAGCCCTTCCAGTTTGAAAGATAAAGCTAAAGAAAAGGTAAAAGAAGAAGCCAAGGATCAGCTTAAATCAAAATTTCAGGAAGAGCTTCAGTCCAAAGTGAGTAAGGCTGCTGAAAAATTGGAAGATGCGAAAGAAAAGAACGCTGATAAAGTTCATGGCAAAGCTGAGCAAGCAGCAGACAAAGTAAGGGATGTTTTATTAAATGTCCAGGATAAACTTAAGAATTTAAAAGAAGCAGGAGAAGAGTTTCAGGAAAAAATTAATTCCAAGAAAAAAAACACAAAGCTTAAAAGTGTTAATGATATCAAAGGGGCTAACAACATCAAAAGTTCAAATCAGTTGAAAAGCTCCAATGATATTAAAAGCTCAAAGGATATTAAACGAGCAACTGATATTAAAACCATCAGTTCCTAATAAATCTTATTTTATTTAAAGAGAGGAGAATGAAAAGATGAGTGTTCAAAAAAGTACGGATAGTTCAAGTCTTGCAGAGGTTATCGACCGAATTCTAGATAAAGGTGTTGTAATCGATGTATTTGCGCGAGTTTCTCTTGTGGGAATAGAGTTAATAACTATTGAAGCTAGGGTAGTTATTGCAAGTGTTGACACATGGCTGCGATATGCTGAGGCAGTTGGGTTGCTGCGAGATGAGGTTGAAAAAGAAGGACTGCCATCTCAGTCAAATGAAAGAGGCAGCCAAGCCTTTAGCATTTAACTATTATACGGTCAGAGCAGTGTAAAAGCTGCTCTGGCCACCTACTAAAATATTTCTAATAGCAAAGGTGGAGGCTGTCAATGGAAATAAAAGAACTAATGGATGCGGTAAATGACTTTTTCAAAGAGCATGTAGCCCCCCCTCACAAGATTACATCAGTTGAAGGCACGGAAGATGAAGGCTGGAAAGTCATTGTGGAAGTGATCGAAGAAAAAGATTACATGAAGAAATATGCAAAGGATGAAATGTTGGGCGTCTATCAAGTTTCCTTGAATAAAAAGAAAGAAGTAACGTCTTTCACAAGGATAAACATCCGATATCGAAGTGCTATTGCTGAAGACTAGGAGGCGATGATGGGTTGGAATGGGGGAGTAAAAAATGACGGTCTTAACGGAAAACAAAAACAAAGTAAAATTAGATTTACTGCAGCATGACGGTATAAAAAACTTAATTTCTCGTTCCTTAAACTATCTTTCAGCAGGTTATCCCGTCCATTTCACAGGACCGCCTGGAGTTGGCAAGACGACTCTCGCACTCCTTTTAGCGAAAAAGCGAAAACGTCCCGTTATGTTAATGCATGGGAACCGGGAGTTATCGAATGCTGACCTAATCGGGGCCTATACAGGATATACCACCCAAAAAGTGGTCGATAATTTTATCCGTTCGGTTTACAAAAAAGAAGAAAATGTTACGGAAACGTGGAATAACGGAAGACTATTGGATGCTGTAAAAAATGGGTACACATTGATTTATGATGAATTTACCCGTTCTGAGCCCTCAACTAATAATATTTTCCTTTCAATTTTGGAAGAGGGGATTTTACCGTTATACGGCACGAAGCAAAAAGATCCCTTTATGAAAGTCCATCCGAAATTCACAGTAATCTTTACGAGCAATCCTTCTGAATATGCAGGCGTTTACGAAACACAGGATGCTTTATTAGATCGTCTGATCACCATTCCGTTAGATTATACAGATAAAGATACTGAAGCCGCCATTGTCTCCAGCAAAACAGGTGTTGATTCAAATCAAGCAAAAGCCATAACAAGTTTTGTTGCTGCTCTCAGAGAAAAATGCAGTGAAAACAGCAATAACGGACCAAGTCTGCGGGCTTCTATTATGATTGCAAAACTTGCAAATGAGGCGGATATCCAAATAAACGGTAAAGATGAAGATTTTCAGCGGTTATGCCTGGACATCTTATTCGCACCTGTCGCCAAATGCATGGATGAGAAGGATCCATCAAAGCTAAGAGAGTTAATAATAAGCGAATGCAAAAAAGCAGTAAAGGAGTGAGCGATCAATGAGTCAATCAACAGGTATTTATATATTTTGCGGTATACAAACAACAGAGGATAAGTATCAGTTTGGAAATGTCACCATTGAAGGCCAAGAAAGATCAACGTTTACCATTCATTATAAGGATGCAGCCATTGTAGCAGCAGAAATGCCAATGAAAATATATCATCCCAATAAGGAAAACTTAATGGCTCATCAAGATGTGATATCTTCTGTTATGGCTCAAAACGATACGGTCATTCCCATTAGTTTTGGAAATGTGTTCAATTCAAAAGAAGATGTAAAAGTTCTACTGGAAAATTTGTATCCGCAGTTTGAACAGTTGTTTCCAGAAATAAAGGGAAAAATAGAACTTGGTCTAAAGGTAATGGGCAAAAAACAATGGCTGGAAGAGGAAATTAATAAAAAACCTGAAGTAGAACAAATGAAAAAAACGGTTCAAGGCAAGTCTCAGGATGCAGCGTATTATGAACGCATTCAGCTTGGCGAAATGGCTCAAAAATTTTTCAGTTCTCTTCAAAATGATATTAAAGCGGAAATCTTTGATCCATTAAAAGAAGCATCTACAGCTTCAAAAATCAACAAGCCGATTGGCGAAACGATGCTTTTGAATGCAGCCTTTTTAATTGACCGCGATAAGGAAGAACTCTTTGACCAAAAAGTAAATGAAGTTCATGAAAAATGGGAGGACAAACTCGATTTTAAGTATTCCGGTCCATGGCCTGCCTACAATTTCATCAACATTCAGCTGAAGGTTGAGGAAACATGATCCACAAACTTTTAATGTCCCCGATGAATCTTGTCATTAAAGTTGGTGAAAAGGTTAAAGAAGAAGTGGATCGGGAACTGTATGACATTTCATTTATTCAGCAAAAATTGATTCAGCTTCAAATGATGTATGAACTTGAAGAAATACCGGAAGAGGTCTACAAGGAACAAGAAGAAGTATTGTTAGTAAGATATGAGATAGCAAAACAGCGGGAAATGGAAGAGTGGGAGAATTTGACGAAGAAGCAAAAGTGAGGGAATAAAGATGGCGAAACTCGTTTATTTATATGGACTTATTCCCACCGAAGAAGCAATAAAAGACGCAGTTCCTTCTTTTCGGGGGTTAGATGAACAGAATGAAGTATATACCATTCAATTAAATGAAATTACGGCTGTTGTCTGTGACCTTGATGCAGACACGTATTCAGAAGAATCAATTAAAGAAAAAATGAACAACGACATGGAATGGCTTCAAGGAAAGGCGCTTCATCACCATGAAGCTCTATTGGCACTCCAAAAACAATATACAGTAATTCCAATGAAATTTTGTACGATTTATAAAAGCGAAAATAGCTTGATCGAAACAATTGAAGATCACCAAAAGAAGATCACCAACTCGTTTACTCAACTCGCAGGCAACGAGGAATGGAATTTGAAAATCTATTGTGACCACTCAAAATTAAAAGACTTTATCAGTGGCCACAATTCATTAATAGAAGAAAAAAAACAAGAGATAAGCAAATTGCCTCCTGGCAGACAGTTCTTTGAAAAAAGAAAGATCGATCAATTGGCAGACCAGGAGTTAGAGAAAGAAATAAATCAAACGTGTGAACAGATCCATGAGGAACTTACCAAATTCTCCCTTCATGATTCAATAAAAAAAAATTGGGGTAAGGATGTAACAGGGAAACAATTTGATATGTGCTGGAATAGCGTATACCTTATACAAGCAGATACAGTGGAAGAATTTTTAGAAGAAATTAAAAAAAGGAAAAATGAGCTCGCAGAAACTGGTTGGAAGTTCGAGGCTTCTGGCCCATGGCCTGCCTACCATTTCGCAAGCTTAACCTGAAATGAGGGATTAGCTCATGGGACACAGAGAAGCCATTGAAAATAAGGAAGTTACTCTTATTGATATCTTAGATGTGATTTTAGATAAAGGTGTCGCCATCAAAGGAGATCTAATCATTTCAATTGCAGGGGTAGATTTGGTTTATCTTGATCTGCGTGTGCTGATTGCTTCAGTTGAAACGCTTGTGAACTCATCTTCAGGCAATCGTAAAGACATCTCGTCCGACCAATTTGATAAACAAAGGGAGGGCCTAATTTATGCAAACAACTAATCCATCCAGCGGAAAAATTAATCTGGATCCCGATAACGCTGAGCATGGCTTAGCACAGCTGGTTCTGACGGTCATTGAATTGTTAAGGCAAATCGTTGAAAGGCACGCCATCCGCCGTGTGGACGGCGGAAATTTAACCGATGAACAAATTGAAAACCTTGGCGTGGCATTGATGAATTTAGAAGTAAAAATGGACGAGCTTAAAACCATTTTTAATTTAAAGGATGAAGATTTAAATATTGATCTTGGGCCATTAGGGAACCTATTATGAGACAGACGTGCAAATTAGGGAGTGATAAAAATGGCAGTACAGCATGCTTCAGAGTCCAGCACGATTGTCGATGTATTAGAAAAGATACTGGATAAAGGTGTCGTCATTGCTGGGGATATAACGGTTGGTATCGCTGATGTAGAGTTGCTAACCATTAAAATCCGCCTGATTGTGGCCTCTGTAGATAAAGCAAAAGAAATCGGCATGGACTGGTGGGAGAATGATCCTTATCTATCCTCCAAGGCTTCAGAGGGCACACGAAAATTGGAAGAAGAAAACAAAGAATTAATGGAGCGAGTCAGACTTTTAGAACAGAATGCAGGGAGCAATGATTGACTTTCAATCATTCCAATATAAAAAGTATACGATATTAGAGGAGGAAAAATTAAATGGCTACTAATAAAACTGAAAATACCCAAATTGAAAATCAACCGGTGGAACAGAAGAAAAAGTTAAGTCCCGTAAATAGAACACTCGTAGGAGGAGTTGTAGGTGCTACCGTAGGATTACTTGCTACCCCGAAAACAGGAAAGAAATTATTAGCTGGTATAGAAAAAGCCAACCTGAAAGACAAAGGGAAAAATCTAGGCAAGGCTGCTAAAGAAAAGCTAAGCGGCTTTAAAGAAACCGGGGTTGCACAATCACAGCAAGCTGCTGCAGGTCTAAAAGAAAAAACATCCAGTTTATTTAAGAAAAATAAGAACCAGGATAACGATCAAAGCGAAGAAACAGATGTTACAAACGAAGACCAAAATCAAGATAATGGAAATAACGAAAACAAACAGTATCAATCACTCGAAGATGAAAATAAGAAACTAAGTGAACGATTGGAAATGTTAGAACAGAAATTGCAGCAAATGGTTGATGCAAGTGAGGAAAAGGATGAAAAAAAAGATAAAAAAGGAAAGAAGGAAAAGAAGAAAAAGCAAGATGAAGAAGAGCAATTAGAGCTGGATAATGAAGAGGAAGAAGAAGAAGAAGAAGAAGAAGACGTAAACAATGTAAATGAAGACGAAGACGAAGAGGATGAGGAAGAAGAGGAAGACGAACAAGAGGAAGATGAGGAAGAAGACGTAAACAATGTAAATGAAGACGAAGATGACGAGGAAGAAGAAGACGACGAAGAGGAAAAGAAGCCTGCAAAGAAAACAACAAAATCAAAAACCAAAAAGACACCTGCAAAAAATAAGAATTCAAAGAAAGCAAAAAGCAGCAAATCAGAGACATCTCTTTCCAGCAATGACGATACATCTTCGAAATAAGAGGAGGATATTTGATGAGTTCAACCACGTCATCCCAATCTAAAGACAGCATACTTGAATTTTTTGTGAAGGCCTGCAATAAACATGGGTTTTCATTAGATATTACGTTAAATGTCAAAGGGGCTGTCATTACAGGCACAACGATCACCGCTCAAGAATACTTCGAAACGCTGGCTGAAACGTTTGAGGATGGAAACGAGATCGCTCAGGAGATAGGCGAGCGCCTTGTTAAAGCCGGTGAGGCGGCAGAAGACGACAATAACAACAGCGATATTAATTTCATTCATTTAAAGAACACACGAGTGTTTTGTGGTGATAGTAATTCAACTCCATCTAAGGGGAAAATTCTTTGGAGGGGAAAGTTGGATCAGGTTGATGGATTTTTCCTCGGAAGAATTTCTGACAGTAAAAGTTAAAGTATTAAATAAATCAAATAGAAATGTTTAAAAAGGGGCTGTCCTGAAAGTCGAAAATTGACCTTCAGGCAGCTCCTTTGACGTGAAAAATCTTCAATGAAAAGTTGATTGGAGTGCAAGGTGCGAGNTAAAAAGGGGCTGTCCTGAAAGTCGAAAATTGACCTTCAGGCAGCTCCTTTGACGTGAAAAATCTTCAATGAAAAGTTGATTGGAGTGCAAGGTGCGAGACTCCTCGAAAATGAACTTCACATTTTCTTCGTGCGATAAAAAGCTGCCGGAGCCTTCCTTGTCCTGCGGGACAAGCGTGACAGGTGAGACTCCCGCAGGCGCTTGCGCCAAAAAGTAGGCGTTCACGCCGGTAAGTCTCACCGCACGCCCCGCGGAAAGCGAGCAGCCTGGAGCGGAGATCAACAGCTACCAGACTTCTTGGACAGCCCCTTTTATTTTAGTTTTTTGAACATGTTTTGGCCAATTAAACAGTCAGTGTAACTTTTTCAATTACCGATCCAGTTTTACAAGTTCCGCATCTTCATTTGAATGGTCCAAAATCAAATCTCTAATAATATGAGAGCCAAGCATGCTGTATACGGTTCCGTTTCCTCCATACCCAAGCAGATAGTACTGGCGGTTTTTATGAGGATGCTTTCCGATGAATGGAAGGTTATCGAGGGATTCACCGAAACTTGCCCCCCAGGCGTAGGCAATTTTTATAGGGAGATCAGGAAACAGCTTTATAAGCTCCTGCTGTATCCGCTCTGCACGGTTGGCGATCCATTCTTCACTTTGAGGCGCTTCAGGCTTATCTTCATCCAATCCGCCTGCAATGATGCGATGATCAACGGTTGTCCTCATATAAAGATAAGGTCGTTTCGTTTCCCAGATCATTGCGTTATCTTCCCAGGAAGACAAATCTTCAATCGGTTCAGTCGCGATCGCATAGGATCGGTTGATGTCTGATCCGATTTTTTCATTAATAGGGATTGTGTCATATCCTGTTGCATAAATCAAATGGGATGCTGAGAATGTGCCGATGGAGGTGTGCAGCAGAATGCCATCATCTTGTTCTTCTGCTTCTTTAGCCTCCACATTTTCAAACAAATGAATGCCTTTTTGCTCCAAATGTTCCAAGATCCCCTGAATAAAACGGTAAGGATTGACTTCGGCATCTCCATGCGTAATTAAAGCCCCCGGTTTTTCAAATGGCAAATGCTCTTTCATGTCCTCTTTGGTCCAATATTCAGCAGGAAAGCCATGCTTGATTAAGGCCTCATATTCCTTTTGCAGCTTTTGAACATGTTCCTCAATGCTCGCATAGCAAATGCTTTTTCGTTTGATCAAATCCACTTCACGGGGAAGTGTCTCAGCTACCTCTTTCAGCTGGTCTACTGCTTTCTGGCAAAGCTTATAAAAGTGCACGGCTTGATCCTCGCCAATCTGATCAATCAGCTCATGAAGCATAATATCATTTGAAAATTGAAGAAGGCCTGTGTTGGCAGAAGAACTGCCCGCAGCCATCTCCCTCTTATCCACAATGGCAATATGCAAACCTTCCTGTGCGAGAGTAAACGCCGTTAGAGCGCCGGACATGCCGCCGCCTACGATTACTGCATCATAATGTGTGTCGAGTTCCTGTCTTCCTTTTATGGTCTTCTTACCGTCTAGCGTGGTCGGCCAAAAAAGGCTGCCGTTATGCAAATCCATATCTTTTCCTCCTGAAATTACTGCGTATATAGTACTTTTACCCTGTATACTTAGTGAGTTAAACAGAGAGTAGTTGGAAGATATAACATGAGTGTAAATGTGAGAAGGCCAACTGTATTTAAAAATTTCATGATCAAACCTCTTTCATAGCTTTAAATAAAAGGGGGTGTCCAAGAAGTCTGTAAGCTGTTGATTTCCGTTCCAGGCTGCTCGCTTTCCGCGGGGCGTGCGGTGAGCCTCTTGGTGCAAGCACC
Organism: Fictibacillus sp. FJAT-27399; assembly: GCF_001510655.1. Taxonomy (GTDB): domain Bacteria; phylum Bacillota; class Bacilli; order Bacillales; family Fictibacillaceae; genus Fictibacillus_C; species Fictibacillus_C marinisediminis. Next base: position 45,514 of record NZ_LMVC01000002.1, read on the forward strand.
GGCGGGAGTCTCACCTGTCACGCTAGTCCCGCAGGAGTCTCGCATCTTCCACTTCAATTAACTTTTCATTGAAGATTTTTCAAGCCAAAAAGGGNGCTAGTCCCGCAGGAGTCTCGCATCTTCCACTTCAATTAACTTTTCATTGAAGATTTTTCAAGCCAAAAAGGGGCTGCCTGAAGGTCAATTTTCGACTTTCTGGACAGCCCCTTCAAATTACTGTTCTTTAACTGCTGAAACCGCGGAAACACCACGCTGAGCGAATACTCTCTTCGCTACTGCAAGAGCGTTAAGTATACGAGGGAATCCAGTATACGGAATGAGTTGAATGAAGCTTTCTACAATTTCTACGGGAGTCAGCCCAGCTGTCAGCCCGGTATTAACATGAAGTTCAAGCTGTGGTTCAGTACCTTGGGTAACAAGTGAGGCAATCGTGATTTGTGCCCGCTGTTTATTGGTTAAACCTGAACGTGAGTAAATATCGCCGTATCCAAATTCAATGATAAATTTTGCTGCGTCTGGAGCAATATCTTTTAGGTCATCAAAAATTTTTAGTCGGCAGGTCTTTTACAATCTTCTTTTCAAATCTTCAACTTCTTTCTCCAAGTGATGAATCTTTTTGTTCAGGTCGGGTGCAGTGATCTTTTTGGTAATAAGAATGATTGTACCGATCAGCACGACAAGTCCGCCGATCATCGCAATCATGAAAAATAAATACAAATCTGACATTAAAACAGCTCCTTTAAATGTTCACACTTTAACATTATTATAACTGTAATGATATGTATAATTCTCTGGGTTTTTCACTGATCTACAATTTGCTGGGGTTTTCTGTGCAGGGGATCGGACAGTATTTTCTGCAATATCAAAACATCTTCCATGTTTAAAGAAGTCCGTTTCAAGCAGAAACGAAAAAATGCAAGCTATCTTAATTCCTTTTTTGTCGAAAATCAAAAATATGCTTTAACTAAGCCTAAACAAAAGTAAAAAATCATGGGCATTGATTTGCCCATGATTTTTATTATTTAATCTGTTTTCCGTTAAACACTTTAAGTTCTATTGGACGGCTGAGATATTCAGGCGCTTTTGCAACGAAGGAAGTGAAGTGTTCGCTTTTATTGTGAGCATCTACTGCTTCTAAATCCTGCCACACTTCGACCATCATGTAGGCATGTTCTTCTGCTGTATCTTTGAACAAATCGTAAGAGATATTTCCGCTTTCCGCTTTTGAAGCTGAGATAAGCTGCTGAATCTCGTTTACAAATTCCTCTTCTTTTGATGCATTAACATAATTTTTTGCGTGAATAATGATCATTCTTATTCATCCCTTCGTTTTTTTATATAAAATTTATTTCCACTCCGCCACTTCTTCAACAGGAAGACGAACAGAGGGATACCCAGTATTCGCTGCTTTACCGATAGAGATCAGCATAACCGGAACGTAACGGTCTTTATCCAATCCAAAAGCTTCAGAAATTTTATCTTTCTCATAACCGCCGATGGGGCATGTATCATAGCCATGGGCACGTGCGGCAAGCATAAGATTCATGGATACGAGGCCCCCATCGATTAATACCGTCTCCTTATTTACCTCAGGATCAAGAGTATCAAAGTGAGCGGTGAGTCTGCCCATCATTTGTTCTTTTACATCTTGCGGCATGTAGCCAAGCTCAACGGCTTTGCTGTAGATTTCTTCACCTTTATCGAAGTTGTTCAAATCTCCGAATACAGCAATCATGGCAGATGAAGTTTCCACTTGAGAGTTATTAAAACGTGCAAGCGGAGCGAGCGTTGCTTTTGCTTCATCACTTTCCATCACAAGAAAACGCCATGGCTGCATGTTGACAGAAGAAGGTGCCATTGTAGCTTTATTAAGGATTTCTGTCATCTCTTCCTTGCTGATTTTAACGGATGGATCATAATAGCGAATGGAACGGCGTCCAGTCACGATATCATTAAAGTTATTCACTAATGTTGTATTCATGGATAGATTCCCCTTTTTACTTATGATGTTTGTCTAAGGTGTCAAAAGGCTAACCTTCAATCTGGTCAGCGTTATGCTGCATGCGTTTAAGCATATCTAAAAGAACTGGAAGCTCTTCCTCTTTAAAATCTTTCAAAAGGTTGGAGACAAATTGATCTCTTTCTTTTCTGTAGGCAATGATTTCATTGCGGCCTTGATCGGTAAGGCTGACGAGCGTTACTCGGTTATCCTTGGGATTCTTCCGCCTTGCGACCATCCCTGAGATTTCAAGCTGTTTTAAGTGCCTCGTGACAGCAGCACTGTCAATATTGACCTCTTTTTGAAGGGTGGTCTGGCTGATCTCCTCAACTTCATATAGACGATGAAGAAGCTCAAGCCGGGACTGGCTGATTCCTGTACATCGTTCAAATTTCGGGCTGACCTGGTTGTGAAGCTCCCGTAATGTATAGGCGATATGCGTTTTTGTTGCACATGATTGGTTCAAGTAAATCTCCTCTTTCGTCATTAAAAGAATGATTGACCGGTTAATATTTGACGCCTCAATGATTGATGCGTCAATTAATATAACGCGGTTGTAAGAAAAAATCAAGGACATAGCTCAAATCTTTAAAACTTAAGGTTTGATTAAGGTTCGTCAAGTAGACTCTGTGTATACCTTGAAAAAATACAAAGTAGAAATGACTTTAATGATGATGGAAGTGGTGAACGATGAACAAAAAGGTGAAGTGGTCCGTAATCTCTGTCAGCATCCTTGCATTCTTCACGTTTGGCGGACTGGTTGCAAAAAATCAAAACACAGGGACGGCAGTGACGATATTAACGATCAAGGTGATTCCTCGGCGTTTACGGACGGGCAGCAGCAAAGCTATGATTTCAGCCAGGGAGAAGGCCAGTCTTCGGATTGGGGACAAGATCAGTTTCAGCAGGGAGCACAATTGCTTATTTTGTTTATTTCGAGGATCATAGAATCGCTGTCGGTGGGGATTCCACGATATATGAAAAACTGGAGGTGGCACAATGAACTGGATCTGGGTTCTTTATACGGGTTACAGGCTTAACTGCCTATTTATTGCTGACCCTATCCTTACTGGCAGGTATTATGCGCCATGTTCCACGCAACAAGGGATTTTATCTTTCCTTTCACCAGATCATCGGACAAGTGGCGCTGATGTTTATAGGAATTCATACTTTCCTGCTATTATTTGACCAATATGAGCCTTATACACTGGAAGCCATCTTCGTTCCATTTGCCTCATCTTATCATCAGATTCTTTGGGATAGGGACGATCGCGACTTACATGCTGCTCATCGTTATCCTCACTTCAGATTTTATGAAAGTGATCGGCAAGTTCGTCTGGAAGAAAACGCATTACCTTGTGTTTTTGCTTTGGCTCCTTTCCTTTCTGCACGGCATACTTTTGGGAACGGAATCTTCTGCAAATTGGGCTCCATTCTTTTATTGGAGAACCTTTGCTGTTATTATTTGCGGCACCCTATATTTTAGGAGCAGCGATGACTGGGTCGAAGAAACCTCGCAGCAGCCATTGAAAAGACCCGCCAAATCGGCAGGCCTTTTTATTATGCATTTTGATTAAGTTTTAGAAAGTTTTCGTTCAACAAGGCAATTTTGTAAGGGAAAAGTTCAGCGGTCATGACTCCTTCTTTTACTGCAGGATCACTTTCCATCATCGTTCTGGCTTCCTCTTCCGTATCAGCAAGCAAAATGACAATGCCGAACGTGGTTTCATCCATGTTCAGGGTCCGGCCGGCCATAATGAGTTTATCTGCCATCTTTAACTCCTGCAGTGCTTGAAAGTGATCTGATACGATGCTTTTCTCTTTTTCAGTCCAATTGATTTCATCTACTAATCGCGGAATCAATTTTAAAGTATAAATAAATTGTTTTTGCGTCATTTAGAGGCTCCTTATATTCAATTTCTTCGTATGTCTATAGTCCTTCTTTATTTGGAATTAAAGAAGCTCAATCCCCATAATCCTCGCAATGTCTTTCCTGTCATTCTCCAATTCCTTTACCCCTTTTAAGTTGGCAAGCATGCCCTGGAACACCATCTTGTTCGGATCTGTTTTTTCATTTTCACTCAGCAAGAATTCGATGACACTTTTCAGCTCGTCCCTTTTTTCAGCGGGTAGTGGGAGTTTATCCAGCGTTTTCCCCATGTTTAAAAGTTTTTGATGAATGGTATCCTGTAGAGATTGTTCCGTATGGAGATGAAGCCGGGAGAACAGGTTTTCTAAGTTCTTGATCGAAATCATCGTAGTCTTCGTTTTCTGCAAACCGGCAACGATGTCATCCAATCTCTGCAGCAGGAATTCAGCCAATGCCTCCGGCTGAAGAAGCTGATCATCAAATATGAAAATACGGATGTACGTATTTTGAAGGCCTTGAGCTATTAAGATTAGATCTCCCAAGTGAGGAGTAATATCCTCTCCGTACAGCGAGAGCAAATTTTTCTCCAGCCATCTCAAGGATTTATATTGCGTTTTCAGCATATGCTTCCGCATTTCTTCATTGATCGTCGAGTTCTGTTCGCGGAAATGCATAATAATGAAGTTTTTATGTTCTGTGAATGAAGTAAACAGTGCGACCATTTGCTTTTTTATTGTTTCGCGAGGAGGAAGATTTTGTTCCCCGATTTCTGAGATCTTTTGACTGATTTTATCGTTGTAGTAATGGAATAGGGCAATCATCAATTCTTCCTTAGAGGAAAAATAATTATAAAAAGCCCCTTTTGACATCCCAGCATGATCGGTGATGTCCTGAATGGATGTTGAATGAAATCCTTTTTCCGCAAATAAGGCAATCGCCGACTCAATGATTTCTACTTTTCTCTGTTTCATACCTTACCTCCAAGTAAACGTCTGATTCTATTATCTTAAGTACATATTTTTTCGTCAATTGAAGCTATTATTATTTCTTGCATTCAGGGGAACGGTCCTTTATATTTATATCTATTATGACCGTTCATTTATATTATACCACAACCCGACTGGTCAGTCATACGTTTGAAAGGAGAAGAAAGAATGAGTTCAATCATCAGGTTCTGTCTGAAGAATAAATTTGCCGTATGGCTTTTAACGCTGCTTGTTGTTGCAGCTGGCTTGTACTCTGGTTTGAATATGAAACTGGAAACGATGCCTAATATCAATACACCGGTCGTCACAGTATCCGCGGTATATCCGGGTGCTACTCCAGAAGAGGTAGCTGACAAGGTGACCGTGCCGATTGAGCAGAAGGTGAAGAATTTATCGGGTGTTGATTCCGTAAGTTCCTCTTCATATCAAAATATCTCTTCTGTCCAGATCGAATACAACTTCGACAAGGACATGGAAAAGGCGAAGGGAGAGGTGCAAGAGGCTCTTGCCAACATCAGTCTTCCTGATTCAGTCGATGACCCGAAAGTATCCCGTCAAAGCTTTAATGAATTTCCGATTTTATCATTAAGTGTTTCGGATAAAGATAAATCACTGAAGGACTTGACCAAAGTGGTAGAAGATGATGTCGTACCAAGACTTGAAAGAGTTGAAGGTGTTTCCTCTGTCCAGGTTGCAGGCCAGAACGTTGAGGAAGTTCAGTTAGACTTCAAACAAGATAAATTAAAAGAAAAAGGTCTGACAGAAGACACGGTCAAGCGGTTCATTCAGGGTGCCAATTCTTCCATGCCGCTCGGACTGTACAACTTTAACAACAAAGAAAAATCTGTAGTTGTCGATGGTAAGATCACAACCATCAAGGAACTGAAGAACCTTGAGATTCCGGTGACTTCTCCTGCTCCAGAATCAGGGGCGGGCAATGCACAACAGGCAGGAAAGAGTCCTTCAGCTACTTCAGGTGGAACTGGTGTACAAAGTGCCGGAACAGCTGCCGGCCAAGGGGCACAGCAAGGCGCACCTGGTGCTGGTCAACAAGGTTCACCAGCAGCCGGTTCGGCACCACAACAAGCACAGCCTTCAGAGCTGCCAACTGTTAAATTAAAAGATATCGCGTCGATCAAGTCGGTAGGAAAAGCAGAATCGATCTCCAGAACGAATGGCCATGAATCCATTGGCGTTCAGATCGTTAAATCTGCGGATGCCAACACGGTTAATGTGGCAGACGATGTAAGAAAAGAATTGAAACAAATCAAAAAGGATCACCCTGGATTGAAAACCGTTAATGTGTTCGACCAGGCAACACCAATCAAAGAGTCAGTCAGCACGATGCTGAACAAAGCGCTGATCGGCGGATTGTTCGCCGTGATTATCATCCTGCTTTTCTTACGGAATATCCGTTCAACAGTGATCGCGGTCATCTCGATCCCTCTTTCGTTGCTAATGGCCATTCTTGCACTGAAGCAGATGGATATCACGCTCAACATCATGACCCTCGGTGCCATGACGGTTGCCATCGGCCGGGTAGTCGATGACTCGATCGTCGTTATCGAAAACATCTACCGCCGGATGTCACTGACAGGCGAACGCATCAAAGGCAAGGAACTGATCACATCAGCAACACGTGAGATGTTTATCCCAATCATGTCATCAACAATTGTCACTATCGCAGTATTCCTGCCGCTCGGCCTCGTTAAAGGACCTGTCGGAGAGCTCTTCCTGCCGTTTGCTTTAACCATTGTTTTCGCCCTCGTGGCATCCCTGATCGTGGCCATTACGGTCGTCCCGGCTTTTGCAGATTCCTTGTTTAAAAAGGGGTTGAAGAACAAGAAGGAAGTCGGCCACGATAAACCGGGTGCACTTGCAGGCTTTTATAAAAGAGTTCTGAACTGGTGGCTCAACCATAAATTTGTTTCATTCGGGCTGGCCATCCTTCTGCTAGCCGGAAGTTTGTTCCTTGTTCCGAAGATCGGCGTCAGCTTTCTGCCATCCGATGATCAGAAGATGGTAATCGCAACGTTCAATCCAGAACCAGGGCAGACGAGAAAAGATGTGGAAAAAGAATCTCTTAAAGCTGAAAAATTGCTCATCGACCGTAAACATGTGAAGACGATCCAGTATTCCGTTGGCGGTGAGAACCCGATGAATCCGGCAGCGAGTAACCAGGCGATGTTCTTTATGGAGTATGACAAAGATACCCCGAACTTTGAAAAAGAGCAGAAGCGTGTTATTGATGACCTGCAGGGAACAACGAACAAAGGGGAATGGAAGGCACAAGACTTTGGAGCTACAGGCGGAAGCAATAAGCTGGAGGTTCAAGTCTATGGAAACAACATCAAGGACATTAAGCCTGTCACTGAAAAAGTCCAGAACATCATGGACGATAAGAATTCCTTGAGAAATGTGGATTCCAGCCTGTCCAAATCGTACCAGGAATACACGATTGCCGCTGATCAGAAAAAGCTGAGCAAGCTCGGTCTGACCGCCAGCCAAATCGGCATGGAACTGAATGATTCCGGTGATAAATCAGCGCTGACGACGCTGAAAAAAGACGGCAAGGACATTAACGTCTATGTAAAAGTAGACAAAAGCAAATACAAAGACATTAACGACCTAACCGCTAAAAAGCTGCAGTCCGCAACTGGAAAAGAAGTGGCCATCAGTGACGTAGCGAAAGTGAAAAAAGGCGAAACCGCAGACACGGTTACACGCAAAGACGATAAGATCTATGCGAGTGTCAGCGGAGACGTCACCAGCAAAAACGTAAACAAAGTGTCTGCAGATGTGAAGAAAGAAATCGATAAGCTTGATCTTCCTAATGGTGTAGACGTGAAGATGGGCGGGGTAACCGAGGATATCAATGAGTCCTTCAGCCAGCTGGGACTTGCGATGCTTGCAGCGATTGCGATCGTTTATTTTGTACTCGTCGTAACGTTCGGCGGTGCATTGGCGCCATTCGCCATCCTGTTCTCATTGCCGTTTACTTTAATCGGTGCACTTGTCGCTCTTTATATCTCTGGTGAAAGTATTAGTATCTCTGCTATGATTGGTGCTTTGATGCTCATCGGTATCGTTGTAACGAATGCGATCGTGCTGATTGACCGCGTCATCCACAAGGAGAACAAAGGCCTGCCCACACGTGAAGCATTGCTTGAAGCAGGAGCTACCCGTTTGCGTCCGATCCTGATGACTGCTCTGGCAACCATTGGAGCCTTGATTCCGCTTGCGCTCGGATTTGAAGGCGGCGGCTTAATCTCCAAAGGCCTGGGCGTGACCGTTATCGGCGGTCTTACAAGTTCAACACTGCTGACTCTTGTGATCGTACCGGTCGTATACGAGTTCTTGATGAAGCTGACACGGAGAAACAAAAAAGAAGCAGCTGAATAATTATTGGTCATGAGCGGGCTTGCCGATTGAGGCAGGCCTGCTTTTTTGTGGAGGATTATTTAATGGAGGGGGAGAATTAATGGAAGTGGAAGGCGATGGAAAAGACGATCCAAGGGGCGCAAATGATTGTAGCGAAATTGGTCGAACGGTGTCGAGTTTATTCGGTTCGAGAATAAAAGGAGTGATTTTGCGAATATACAGGCTTGTTTTAAGAATAAATGACTAGTTTTCGAGAATAAAACTCCATCTTTTAAGAATAGCTGACCTTCATCAACTTGTTATCTTCCACCATCGATTTCTAAATTGTAAAATATGTAAAACAGCCACCCCGAAAACCAAGAAGGAGTGATCAAATGATTGTAAAGACACGGAGCGTTCCGCTGTCCATTCAAAAATTACAGGCTTTGTTACGAAGATTACCGAAAAATCATCAGAAAATCCCCATTATTCAGGAAGATTTAGCAAAAAAGATGGCTGGTTACAGAGGAGAGTACTCTATAGACTATCCTCTAAGTTTTGTTCCCTCGAAAGACTACTCAATTTTACATGACATCCGTCTTCCTTTTAAAGAATACTTCTTTCAAATTGACACACTGATCCTATCACAGCGTTTCATCCTCATTTTAGAAGTGAAGAACATTGCAGGAAAGCTTTACTTTGATCAGGATTTCCACCAGCTTATCCGGACATTGGACGGAAAAGAGGAAGGGTTTCCAGATCCGATTCTTCAAATAAGGAGACATGAATTTCAGATGAAGGCCTGGCTTGAAAAGCATAAGTTCCCAGAGCTGCCAATGGAATCACTAGTCGTAATCAGTAACCCCTATTCTCAAATTCAAATCTCCCCTGAACATAAGCATCTTCATAAAATTATTCTTCATCGTGAGGCCTTGTCTTCCAAGATTTCTAAGATAGACCACCTTCACAAAAAAGAAATACTCACAGAAAAACTGTTAAAGAAAATAATCCGTCTACTAATGAAACAGCATCGTGAATCTAATTCTTCGATACTGGATCAGTTCGGTATTAAGAGGCACGAGCTTCAAAAAGGTGTACAGTGTATGGATTGCAATCATCTCGCCATGCAAAGGAAGCATGGAAGCTGGTTTTGTCCAAATTGCTATTATAAATGCAAAAATGCACATATTGAGGCTCTTAAGGATTACTGCTATCTAATTAACTCTACCATTACAAATCAAGAAGCAAGGGATTTTCTCCTGTTGTCCTCGTTAGATGTTACTACTCGAATACTCCGTTCTACAGCTACTAAGTTTGATGGCGTGTACAAATCAACTCTCTACCATCTCACCTTCGAAGACTAGCCCCAACCCCTGCATCATTTCCCTTTTTCCTCACAATCCCGTATACTCAGATATTAAAAAGACAGAGGAGAATGGAGAGCATGCAAAAGAGTGAACCCGTACTAAACAGCAACAAAGGAAGGCTGCTGGTCAGCTGTCCGGACAAGCCGGGAATTGTGGCGGCCGTTTCGCAGTTTTTATATAGCCAGGGAGCGAATATCGTGGAATCCAATCAATATTCGACGGATCCGGCGGGCGGCACATTTTTTATGCGTATCGAGTTTGAATGTGAAGATTTGGGCGAAAACGCTCCAAATCTAAAAGAGGCTTTCACCGCAATTGCCGAAAATTTCGAAATGGACTGGCGCTTCTCGCTGGTATCCCAACTGAAGAAGACGGCTATCTTTGTTTCAAAAGAACCACACTGTCTGCTCGAGCTGTTGTGGGAGTATCAGAGCGGAGAACTCGACGCGGAAATTGCCCTTGTGGTCAGCAATCATGAGGATTCAAGAACGCTTGTCGAATCGCTCGGGATACCCTACCATTACATACCGGCCAACAAGGACATCCGTAAAGAAGTGGAAGAGAAACAGCTGCAGCTTTTGGAAGAGTATCAAATTGAGCTTATCGTCCTCGCACGTTACATGCAGATTTTGACGCCGGATTTTGTATCGAAGCACCCAAACCGAATCATCAATATTCATCACTCCTTCCTGCCGGCGTTTATTGGTGCCAAGCCGTATGAACGGGCGTACGGAAGGGGAGTGAAGCTGATTGGTGCGACCTCTCACTATGTGACCAACGATTTGGACGAAGGTCCAATCATTGAGCAGGGAGTGGAGCGGGTCAGCCATCATCATAATGCGGAGGATCTGAAAAGAATCGGCAGTTCCGTTGAGCGCAGTGTACTTGCCCGGGCGGTAAACTGGCATCTGCAGGACCGGGTGATTGTTCACGAAAACAAGACGATTGTTTTTCATTAATTCGAAATTATTTTTAAAATAAAACTTTTTGTCCCTCCATTGTAAAAAGAATGTTGATATATTAAAATGACCTTTATTCCTAAAAATTAAAATAGTATCCTTGTATAATATCAGTACAATCAATCGGTCTGATAGTTTCTACCTGGCAGCCGTCAAATGCCGGACTACAGGGAAGCGTGAAATTAAAAAGAGTCTCAGTCTCAACACGGAGCAAGACCGATCACTTTTCCGGACTATACTCTGCTGTATGACAACGTGTATTGCTCTTATTTTCATGCTTTCTGTCCAATTTGACTGAAAGCAGGGAAATAAGGGCATTTTATATACGGAAAAACATACAACGGGAGTGGTTGGACTTGTATTTTTTGATGAATCTGTTAGGTGTGCTGGTAGTGCTCGGAGTCGTTTATTTATGTTCTCCGAATCGAAAGAACGTAAAATGGAAATCCATTGGGATTCTTTTTGCGGTTGAATTGCTCATTACGTGGTTCATGCTTGGTACAAAAATTGGAACAAAAGTGATTGATCAGTTTGCGTCATTTTTTACTTGGCTCATTGCCTGTGCAAACGACGGAACGGCCTTTGTATTTCCTTCCGTTATGGCAAATAAGAACATCGATTTCTTCTTTAGTGCTCTTCTTCCTATTATTTTCGTCGTTACGTTCTTTGATATTCTTTCTTATTTTGGAATCTTAACGTGGATTATCGATAAGGTTGGCTGGGTCATCTCAAAAATTTCAGGGCTGCCGAAGCTTGAAAGCTTTTTCTCCATCCAGATGATGTTCCTTGGAAATACAGAAGCACTTGCGGTGATCCGCCAGCAGCTGGTCGTGCTCAAACAACACAGGCTGCTGACGTTCGGACTGATGAGCATGAGCAGTATCAGCGGTTCCATTATTGGAGCGTATTTGACGATGGTGCCGGCAACATATGTGTTTGCGGCTATTCCTCTCAACTGTTTGAATGCCTTGCTGCTAGCAAGCATTCTGCATCCGGTAGACGTGGCAAAAGAGGAAGATATCGTCTATGTTCCGCCAAAAGAAGAGAAGAAGGATTTCTTCTCTACGATCTCTAACAGTATGCTTGTCGGGATTCGCATGGTCATTGTCATCCTTGCGATGGTGATCGGTTACGTGGCGCTGACGTCCGCTTTGAACGGGATCCTTGGATTCTTTATCAATGGACTTACGATTCAAAAAATCTTCTCGCTCATCTTCAGCCCGTTTGCCTTTTTACTAGGGCTTCCGGTTCATGATGCAATGTATGTCGCAAAATTGATGGGAATAAAGCTGGCGACCAATGAGTTTGTGGCGATGATGGACTTGAAAAATCAGCTTAAAAACTTGCCTCCGCATACGATTGCTGTTGCGACAACGTTCTTAACATCGTTTGCGAACTTCAGTACAGTTGGTATGATCTACGGAACGTACAACTCCATTTTAGGAGAAGAAAAATCAACGATCATAGGCAAAAACGTCTGGAAGCTTCTCGTGAGCGGAATGGCCGTATCACTGCTGAGTGCGATGCTTGTCGGATTGTTTGTTTGGTAATATTTATAAAACCTTCTGGAAACGCGTTTTCCGGAAGGTTTTTTGTTTTGAATTTTTTTACATTAAATTTATTGACATATAACAAACAAAATAATATTATGTTTGTAAATAAATAAACTTTTATAGGGGTTGTTTGTAATATGTCGATATCGGATTTGTTTTGGGAAGCGTCATTGGAAGATTTGAAAAAGGGTTATGTAGAAGAAGATCATCATTTTGTTTGCCTCTTATGCGGGAACACCATTGAAAAAGGCATCATCTATCCTGAAAATGATGTACTTTACGAAGCGGAAAAATATATGACTCTTCATATCGGCTCTGAGCACGGTTCCGTTTTCGAGTACCTGATCGGACTAAATAAAAAACTGACAGGCTTAACCGATCACCAGAACCGGCTTCTCCGGCTTTTTTATGAAGGGAAAAGCGATGAGGAAATCAAGCAGGAAATGGAGGTTGGCAGCACGTCAACCATCAGGAACCACCGTTTTGTGCTGAAAGAAAAAGAGCGCCAGGCGAAAATGCTGCTGACGATTATGGAGCTGCTGAAGGAAAAGGATCAGCACGCGCCCCCCATGATCGCACCCCATCAGACAGCGACCATGATTGATGATCGGTATAACGTGACAAAAGAAGAGAAGGAGAAGATGGTGAAAAAATACTTTATTGAAGGATCGATGTCATTAAAAACATTTCCGTCAAAAGAAAAGCAAAAGCTTGTTGTTCTGCGGGAAATCACTTCATTATTTTCTTCAGATACAACGTACACCGAAAAAGACGTCAATGAAATCTTGAAGACGGTTTATCATGACTACGTGACGTTGAGAAGATACATGATTGCCTATGGATTTCTGGACAGGAAAGCTGACGGAAGCTCATATTGGCTGAAAAAATAAAACGAAAGAAGTAATATGTTTTGGACAGGAAAAAAGAATTAAAGCAGCAATACATGGAAACAAAGATTGAAGCGGGTGTTTACCTGATCAGGAACACCGCCAATCCCAAAAATTTTTGTAGGAAGCACGAGAAACTTAAAATCGATCAATGGGAAAAGATTTGAGCTGGAGCAAGGCAGCAGCATGAACAAGACACTCCAAGAAGAATGGAATGAGTTTGGTAAAGACGTCTTTGAATTTAAAGTGCTTGAGGTTCTAGAGAAGAAGGACGATGGATATTTTAATGAGAAAAAAGCACTTGAAAAACTGGAAGATAAATGGCTGCAGGAGCTTAAGCCGTTTGGAGGCCGGGGATACAATAAGGAGAAACCGCGATGAATGCGAATGAAGCGATAAAGGAGAATCCTTCACAGATGACGGTAATGAAGCCGATGCTCCTGTTTCTCGTACCGCTGCTTTTCAGCAATATTATGCAATCGATCGGGCAGCTGGTCGGGATGATGATTTATCGGTAGATGGATGGGAGTGGACAGCGTGGCTGCCATCTCTGCTTTTTTTCCATTGTTCTTTTGCTGATTTCTTTTGTGATTGGAATCGGCTCAGGAAGCTCCATCCTCATCGGGCAGACTTCTATCTTTCTCAATATACAAGCCTTCAGATCAGAGGAATTTGGATTGGATATCCTGCTGCCTTTATCGCAGGTCTTGCATTGCAATATGCGTACTACCGGCTTTCATGGAGTAACAAGCAGATTGTCCGTCTGATCGATTAACAAAAACCTCTTTGGATGAAACCAAAGAGGTTTTGTTTCGTAGTAGTTAGTGGAATGCTTGTTTCAGGAGGTTTACATGCAGAATTGGATTACAGACATTATTGAACAATTTGGCTATTTCGGCGTTTTTTTGATGATCGCCCTTGAAAATATTTTCCCGCCCATTCCCTCTGAAGTCATTCTGACGTTCAGCGGTATGATGACGTCTTTCTCTAAACTCTCGGTGTGGGGAGTCATTCTGGCAGCGACGGCAGGCTCGGTTTTTGGAGCTGCTGTTCTTTTTAAAGTAGGTACGTATCTCGATGTTCCACGTCTTGAAAAAATTGTAGACCGCTGGGGAAAAGTCCTGCGGTTAAAAAGAGAAGACATTTATAAAGCAGATTCCTGGTTTGATAAATATGGGTATTGGGCCGTTCTTCTGTGCCGGCTCGTTCCCCTTATCCGAAGCCTTATTTCGATTCCGGCGGGGATGTCGGGCATGAGGTTCAGTCTTTTCCTGCTGTTTACGACGATCGGCACACTCGTGTGGAACACGATTCTCGTTTATGTCGGAGCAGCGTTCGGGCGGAATTGGGAACAGGTCGTTCAGTTCATGGACATCTATTCCAACATCATGTACGCTCTGCTGGCTGCTGGGCTGTTGGTGTTCGTCCTTTTATTTATGAAAAAAAGAAGAAAGCAATAAAGCTGTCCGCCATTTGAGCGGACAGCTTGTTTATTTTATCTTTGCTGCTTCGGGATAGACGTGGGACTCTGTTTTTGGATTGAACAGCGAAAGAACTCCAGACGCGGTAAGTACGCCTAAAATTACACATCCGACTCCAAGCAGCTGAGGGTAGGTGATAGATGTCCCAGTCATGGCGGATATGATCATCGTAACCACAGGAACAAGGTTGAAAAATAGGGAGGTCTTGCCGGCTCCAATTTTTCTGATACCAAGGTTCCACCATAAATAGCCAAGTACGGTCGTACATATGGCCATAAAAAGAATAGCTCCCCAGCCTCCAAGCGGAATGTGAGGTGTTTCGGCCGGTGGTCTTGAAAACAAAGAGACAGCAATTAATGCGGCAGCACCGATCAGCATCGGATATGCCGTTGTTTCAAGAGAAGAGCTGTCTTTCACCCATTTCCGTCCCAGCACTCCATAGTTTGCCCAGCAGAGGTTTCCTCCCAGGATGATAAGATCTCCTTTAGAAAAGGATAGGCTCATTAACGTTTCCAAGGAGCCTTGCGTGATGACTAAAACGACGCCAATAAAGGCAAACCCAGTTCCGGCCATACGCTGTTTTGTCAGTTTTTCTTTTAGCAGGAACAGTGCTAAAACCGACGTCAAAATAGGGTTGGTGCCCATTATAAGCGCTCCATTAATCGGTGACGTATATTTCAATCCCGTGAAAAACAAAGTGTTAAAGCCGAACACTCCGATGATGCCGAGAGCAGCATAAGCCGCTAAATTCCGGGATAGCGTTGTTTTCTTCACACCTTCACTAACGATTAAAATCAGAAAAAGCACGATTGCAGCGATACCAAAGCGCCAGGCGGCTGCCGAGGCCGGTGAAAAATACCCTACTGCATACTTGCCGAGATTAAACGTAGCTCCGGTAAACACCGCAAAACCAAGCAGCATGAGATAGACTGAGAGATTTTTCATTTCTTCGCTTCCTCTTCCAATAACGTGTGATACGTTTGAAGCTTCTCCCTGGTGACTTCCATAATGGCTTCCAATTCCCGTTTTTTGTTCTCCATGTTTTTTAGATGTTTTTCTAGGATGTCCACTCTTTTCGTCAGTGTAGGAGCGGGCTTGTAATTGGGATCTTCTTCCAAACTGTCCCAAATGCAGCCATCCTGTACAAACTCTTTTACCTCTTCCAATGGCATGCCAGTATCCTTCAGGCTTTTTAAAAACTTGATGAACGCAATATCTTTTGCTGAATACAGACGCTTATGGCCATTCTTCCTTCCAGGTGCCGGCAGCAAGCCCAGCTTTTCATAGTAACGCAGTGTATAGGCACTGATGCCGGTATCCCGGGCTGCTTCACTGATCGTGTACATAACCAATCATCCCTTTCTTTCACTTTCTTAAAGCTTACAACTTAGAGCTTGCTCTAAGTCAATTGGATATTTGGAAAAAAATAAAAATAGGCAATGGTTTTGGGGTTGCGAATTTGTGGTAAATTGCTTTGATTAGCCAAATCAGTGTCTCCCGAAATTTTTATTTTGGGTACATATATATTTTTCAGGTTTACCCCGTAAGATAGCACATAAGGTTTGTTGCAGCAGTAAAAACAAATCACAGATAAAAGAGGGGTCTGGCGAAATGACTGAATTAACGAGGATGAAGACTGTGCTCGTAACGGGGTATGCGAAAGCGCCGCATGGAAATTATATGTTTGAAGTCTGCAAGACATCGGGCATCGTCATGGAAATTGATACAGAGACCAATATGATCGTCAATGCTGAGTTTACGTTTGCCACGGAGCTGGCACGCGATTTTCTGAGAAGGGTCATCGTCAATTATAATTTAGCACAGGGGATCGACGGATTGATCCAGAGAATCGAAGACTATTATTATACCCCTTCCACACCTTCCGTCATCATGGCAGTCAAAGCCGCCCATAAACGGTATTTAGAGAAAATGAGATATTCCCAAGCGGCAACCTGATCCTTAAACCTTCAAACCTATTAAATGGGTGGCGATCTGTACTGATCGGCTGTGTAATCATGTTTATTGTTCTGGGCATTTCAGAATTTCAGAGTTTGTTTTAAATAGAGTAGAAAGGGCTTGTCCATTCGGATGGGCTCTTTTTTTATTCGTGAAGAGGTTTTTGGTAAAATAAAGCCAATTAGAAGAAGGAAGAAAGTTAAAAAGAAGGATGTGAGCAGCGGAACGTATTCTGCTGAATAAAAATGAAAATTAAAATTATTATTGCGGATGACAATTCCTTTATTCGAGAAGGAATGAAAATCATATTAAGCACGTATGGAGATTTTGAAGTGCTTGCTACCGTTAATGACGGTAAGGAAGCCGTTGATTTTTGCAAAAATAATGAAGTGGATGTTGCCCTTCTTGATGTGCGGATGCCGAACATGAACGGTGTGGAGGCGACAAAATTCATCGCAGAACATACGTCGTGCAAACCCATGATCCTGACCACCTTTGATGATGACGAATATATATTTGACGCTATAAAAAACGGTGCAAAAGGCTATTTGTTAAAAAACACAGAGCCTGAACGGATTCGCGATGCCATTAAGAGTGTCTATCACGGCAACACGGTAATGCAGGATGTCGTTCTGGAAAAATTGAAATCGAATATCGATGGAAGCAAAAAGGCAGAGACAAAAATTGATGCTAGTCTTTTTACCAAACGCGAGATGGGAATCATGGCGCTCATCGCCAAGGGGTTCTCCAATAAATCCATCGCAAAGCAGCTTTTTATCTCAGAAGGAACCGTCGCCAACTATATTACCTCTATATTAGGAAAAACAGGTCTGGAGCATCGAACTCAGATTGCTATTTACTATTTAACAGGATCTGTGGAGTAAGGGGTAGAAACAATGGAGCTATGGATCATTTACACCAAGCTGATCGTCGTGCTTTTTCTTGCGGCCAGCTATGCCCGCATGAATGTGGAAAATCTGCCGTGGATCATATTTTGTCTCCTCTTATACGTGAGCTTAAATATCATCATGTATATCTTCAGCCGCGAGAAGTTCCAGCAAACGGTTCTGCTTGTTTCAATTCTGATGACCTGCCTGGCCTTTTATTATGTGGATCCGCTGTTTATTTTGCTTTTGCCATTAAATCTATATGAGCTGGCCTCACCATATTTCAAAACGAAATGGCTGCTGCTGGCTCTGGGTCTAATCCCGGTTTTGTATCTGCCTCAAAATAAATACTTATTTGGGTTGGTTTCTGCCTTCACCTTTGTTGTACATACGATGACCACCCGCTATACAGAAAAACTGATTCAGTATGAGAGCAAGCTGGACAAGGTGAGGCATGATATGCAGCGTCTGACGTCAAGCCTCAATGAAAATCAGGAGTATATCAAGCAATCTGAATATACGCATCGGCTTGAGGAGCGGAACCGCATCTCACAGCAGATCCATGACAGTATCGGCCACTCCATGACTGGAACATTGATACAGATGGAAGCAGCAAAGAGCTTGATGGGGATGGATACGGGGAAAGCGAAAGAACTCTTGCAGAATGCCATCGTCATCTCGAAAAAGGGAATTGAAGATATACGAATTACCTTGAAAAATATGAAGCCCCCCACTGAACAGATGGGGGTTCAGCGAATGAAACTGATGATTGAAGAGTTTTCGGTAAAGCACCGGATCAAGGCTCCTTTCGTATACAAAGGAAATATGGACATGATTACTCCTATCCAGTGGAAGATTATCGCGGAGAACGTGACCGAGGCGCTTACGAATTCCATGAAATATGGCAAACCGACGGAAATATCGATCGAGATTCATGTACTGAACCGCATGATCAAAGCGGAGGTCAGGGACAATGGAAGAGGAGCTGTTAAAGTGGTAAAAGGGCTTGGAATCATGGGGATGGAAGAGAGAACAGCCTCTGTCAACGGAACGATTATTGTGGACGGAACGAACGGTTTCTCTGTTACCACGCTGCTTCCTATAGGCTAAGTCTCATATACATGGGAACAAATCGGATTCTTCGTAAGCCCATTTTTCCTAAATAGTGAAGATTCTCATGTGAAAAGAGTGAACTAATGCACTGACGTTGGTTCACTCTTTTTCCGTATAATGACAATATAAAGAATACATGAGGTGAGATGATGAACGTTTTAGAAATCAATAACCTGACAAAAAAATTCGGTGACTTCATCGCGGTAGACAATATGTCCTTAACCATTAAAGAAGGTGAAATTTTCGGGTTCCTCGGTTCGAACGGAGCCGGAAAAAGTACAACGATCAACATGATTGCAGGTTTGTTAAGAAGCAATGAAGGAGAAATCAAAATCCTTGGCAAGAACATTGCAAACAACAGCAAGTTCGCAAAGATGAACATCGGCATCGTACCACAGGATCTGGCCATCTATGAAGATATGACAGCCTATGAAAATATACGTTTCTTCGCAGGACTTTACGGACTCCGCGGTGCAGAACTCAAAGACCGGGTAGAGGAAGCACTCGAGTTTGTCGGCTTGCTTGATAAACAAAAAAACTTTCCAAAGAACTTTTCCGGCGGGATGAAACGAAGGCTGAACATCGCCTGTGCCATCGCGCACCGTCCGAAACTGATCATCATGGATGAACCGACGGTCGGGATTGATCCACAATCCAGGAACTATATTTTGAACTCTGTCAGAAAACTGAACGAGATGGGATGCACCGTTATCTACACGAGTCACTATATGGAGGAAGTCGAGGAAATCTGTACGCGAATCGCCATCGTCGACCATGGTAAAGTGATAGCGGAAGGCACAAAAGAACAGCTGAAAGCCATCATTACAGACACGAAAGACATCTGGGTCGATGTAAAATCAAATGAAAATATTGAAGGAAACATATTAAAAGACATCAACGGGGTAAACACGGTGCAGGTTGAAGAGAACATCGTTAAAATCAATTCTCAAGCCGAAGTCAGCAACTTAAATAAAATCATTCAATATTTTATCAACCGGGAAATCGAAATCCGCTCACTGCAAGAACAGGCACCTAACCTGGAAACCGTCTTCCTCACCCTAACCGGAAGGAATTTAAGAGATTAAGGAAAAATCGGCTCACGAAGAAGCCGATTTGTTCCCGGCATCAACGAGGGAGCAAAAAGCGCAATTCTTTTTTCTCTGCTTCATTAAGGAAAATTGGTGTTAGCCAATTGTTCCTACCTTATGGGGCTCACGAAGAAGCCAATTAATCTACTACGGCGAAAGAGCAAATAGGAAAAATCGGCTTAGACGATTTGTTCCCACATTCATATTCTTTTTGCTCTGTTTCATTAAGGAAAATTGGCGTTAGCCAATTATTCCTACCTTTAATTAACTCTAAGAAGCTATAAACTTCTTTACAAAAATAACTAAGGAGGACTTCTCCCTTGAACATATTCAACATTGCACTTCATCATTTAAAAATCAGCATCAGGGATACCAGAACGTTGATTTTCATGCTGGCATTTCCAATCGTGATGATGCTGGTTCTTGGCTCTGCTTTATCCAATGCGTTTGATAACAATATCAAGATTGATAAAATGCAAGTCCTTTATAAAGAAACTGGGGACACCAGCTTCTCCCCGTATTTTAAAGAATTTACGAAGGCTGCCAAAAAAGAAGATATTTATTTTTATAAAGCTCCTGACAAAATGGATGGAAAAAAAGAAGTAAAACAAAACCGCTATGATGCTTATGTGGAAGTTTCCAATAATGGCTTAACCTTTTACGGAAGTGAACGAAACAGCATTGAGAGCAGCATTGTTCAAGGAATGCTGACAGCTTTTGCAGATAAATACAATCTCGTCAGCCAAGTGGCTAAAGTGAAGCCGGATCAGACACAGACGGTGCTCGCCAGCGGTACACCGGGCGATTACGTAAAAGAGAAGTCATTGAACGCCAATAAAGCACCGGGATCAATGGATTATTATGCGGTGGCTGTAACAACGATGATCGCTTTGTACGGGGCGATGGGGGCATCCTTTTTGCTCAGGGGAGAGAGAACACGAAATACAGCGGTACGTTTGGCAACCGCACCGATCACCAAGGCTGAAATTTTTCTCGGGAAAATTATCGGAAGCATTGTACTAAACCTACTATCTCTTCTTCTCATTGTCGCTGTGAGTTCCTTGCTGTTTAACGCAAACTGGGGGGAGCATCTCGGCCTGGTCATTGTCATATTACTATCTGAAGTTTTCCTTGCCGTAAGTTTCGGCCTTGGGGTCAGTTACATGGCAAAAACCGGTGAGGCTTCCAGGACGATCATCCTCATTGTTGTTCAGCTCGCTTCCTTCTTCGGCGGGGCTTATTTTAAAATCGATAATCCCGATGGCTTCATGAAGCTGGTCACGAACCTTTCACCGCTGACTTGGGCAAATTCAGCCATCAATAAAATTATCTATAATAATGATCTTGCTGCTTCACTGCAGGTTATTGGATTAAATCTCGGGGTAGCTATCATCTTTTTAACCATTGCCATTGTTGCTTTCAAACGACGGGAGGGTTTTTAAGTGAAAGAGATTCTTTGGCTCATAACAAATTCTCTGCGCTCCATCATTAAAAATAAAAGAAAGCTGTTCACCTACCTATTTGTACCGCTGATCGGTATTCTCATTGGAATTGCGGCGTATGGCAACACAGGTCCCGCTACCATGCATGCTGGCGTCGTTAACCAAGATAAAGGGGAAATTGCCAATGACACGGTTAAATTTGTCGACGGATTAACAAATGTAAAAGTGAAAAACATTAGCTCTTCAGAAGTGAAAGATCAAATTGCTTCAGGAAAGCTTGATTGTGTTATTGTCCTGAATTCGGGCTTCTCAAACAGTGTGCTGAACGGCAACCCTGATCACATTGAAATCGTATCCATCAAAGGGGCAACCATCACTGGTTTTGTGAAAACCTATGTGAATAACTATTTGTCTAACATCGCTTCCTTAAGCAAGGCAGCTGGCGGAGATCAAGCTGCGTTTCAAAAAATGTATGACCAGTACCGTGCATCAGACTTTCAAGTTTCAGCTCATTCACTCAAAGATACTTCAAAAAATAATGATATAACGAATCAGACGGTCGGTTTTCTTATCATGATCATGCTTTCATGTGCGGGCGGATTATCTGAAATTATCCTTCAGGAAAAAGAAAACAGAACCTATCTGCGGTTAATGTCAACACCGATTAACAGCCGAAAATACGTTTTCTCAAATGTGGTTGTTAACATGATCATCATGACGGTACAGATCTTAATTACACTAACGTTTATGACTCAAGTGTTCCATATTTCTACGGGGATCCCGTTCTTGACGATGGTAGAAATATTAATGATTTTCGCTCTTGCAGGTGTTGGATTATCGCTTGTCATCACTGCATTTGCATCGACCACGACTTCAGCTGGAGCACTGCAAAATTTGATCATGACACCATCGTGTCTGTTGGCTGGCTGCTTCTGGCCAGTAGAGATCATGCCGAAGACGCTGCAAAAAATAGCAGATTTTCTTCCTCAGCGATGGCTGCTGGACACATTTACCCAGCTGCAAAAAGGCCATTCGCTAAGCAGTCTTTCACTGAACATCGCCATTCTTTTCGCTTTCGCATTAGCCTTCTTCATGATTGCGATCTATAAGTTCAGCCGCGGCAATAATGTAAGGAACTTTATATAATAAAAAGCTCTGTTAGAAATGTTGTTGATTTTTGGTAGGGGTGATTGAAGCGCTCGAAAAGCAGAAGGGTATAAGCAAGCTTTTTCCCATGCTTTTCGAGCGCTTCATTTGTTTCACAAATCAGCCGGCTCTTATCATCGCCAGATATCACCCCTTTTTCTCTAAGAAAAAGACTTGAGAGCCTCTTTTAAGCATCAGTATGCGATGTCCATTATGATTGGAAATCAACAAAATGCTTTAACAAAGCCTAATAAAAATCCCCTTTGGATGGTCCAAAGGGGATTTCGCTTTAAGGTTTTAAGACGACTTTAATGCACTCATCCGCATGATCGTTGAATGTTTTGTACGCTTCGCTCGCCTGATCAAGAGGTACTCGGTGTGTAATGATCTCAGTCGGATCAAATTCCTTATTGGC
Source organism: Fictibacillus sp. FJAT-27399 (assembly GCF_001510655.1). Classification (GTDB taxonomy): domain Bacteria; phylum Bacillota; class Bacilli; order Bacillales; family Fictibacillaceae; genus Fictibacillus_C; species Fictibacillus_C marinisediminis. Next base: position 68,023 of record NZ_LMVC01000002.1, read on the forward strand.
AATTTTATCAAATAGCATCGGCATATAGTGGATAACAGGGGCCTGGCCCATTTTCATTGTGATATTACGCTCAAAAATGTTTCCAAGCGGGAACATGTTGTACATGGATCCATATACACCAGTGAGTTGGATGGTTCCAAACTTTTTAACGGCCTTGAGGGCGATCTGTATGGCACTCAGCGTACCGCCCTGCAGCTTCAGTTTTTGTTCAATCGCTTCAACAGGCGACTTTTTGCCGTCCATTCCTACACAATCGATAACAACATCTGCGCCGCCGTTGGTGACTTCATGAATGTGGGCACCCATGTTATCGAATTGATCAAAGTTAAAAGCTTCAACATTGTTCATTTTTACTGCATGATTAAGACGATATCTTAAGTTATCTACGGCAATGACACGCTTGGCGCTTTTCATCCATGCAAATTTCTGTGTCATTAAGCCAATTGGACCACAGCCCAGAACAACGACCGTGTCACCTTCTTTTACCCCGGAATTTTCGACGCTCCAGTAGGCTGTAGGAAGAACATCAGACATGAAAAGCACAGCTTCATCCTCAAGTTCCGCTGATTCAGGAATGACAAACGGCATAAAATTTCCATAAGGCACACGCAAATATTCGGCTTGTCCACCGCTATAGTCGCCGTAACGGTCCGTAAAGCCGAAATATCCGCCTGTATCAAATTCAGGATTTCGGTTGGAATTATCACATTGGCTTTCCATTTCATGCTGGCAATAATAGCAGTGGCCACAAGAAATATTGAAAGGAAGGACGACCCTGTCTCCTTTTTTTACTTTGGTGACATCAGGACCAACTTCTTCTACAATACCCATGGGTTCATGTCCAATGACATAATCCTTATGTGCTGGAAGAGCTCCCTGATAAATGTGGAGATCTGATCCGCAGATAGCGGTTGAAGTAATGCGGACAAGGATGTCTTCCTTTTCCTGTAGTTTGGGATCTTCAACATTTTTCACTTCGATTTCTTTTGCTCCCTGAAAAGTAACAGCCTTCATAATCAACCTCCTAAAATTGGTATAAAATACTATACCCTTTGAGAGGTTTTTTACCCTTCATTTACATAAACACAAAAGAGGGGCTGTCCAGAAAGTCGAAAATTGACCTTCAGCAGCTCCTTTTTGGCTTGAAAATCTTCAATGAAAAGTTGATTGAAGTGGAAGGTGCGAGACTCCTGCGGGACTAGCGTGACAGGTGAGACTCCCGTAGGCGCTAGCGCCAAAAAGTAGGCGTTCACGCCGGTAAGGCTCACCGCACGCCCCGCGGAAAGCGAGCACCCTGGAACGGAAATCAACAGCTTACAGACTTCTTGGACAGCCCCCCTATGTTCCTCAAGGAGGAACTGCCCTTTACCTGTTTTTTATGGATTTGTTGACCACATGCCTGCGTTTTTAATAAAAATACGCGGATTTAATTTTAACTGGGAAACCATGAACTCGGCCATATCCTCAGGCTGCATCACTTTTTCTGGATTGCCGTCCGTCAGATTTGTATCAATGGCCAAATCTGTCGCCACTGTGCTTGGTGTCAGGGCACTGACACGAATATTATGTTTCCTTACTTCAAGCATAAGAGATTCGGTTAGACCTAATACTGCAAATTTAGAAGCACTGTACGCACTTGTTATTGGTGCACCTTTTTGCCCTGCTGATGACGAAATGTTAATGATATCGCCTGCTTTTCTTTCAATCATTCCCGGCAAGACTGCTCTTGTAACGTTGTAAACACCCATTAAATTGACGTCTACGATATTTTTCCACTCTTCAGGCGAAAGTTCAAGGAATCCGCCAAACTTTGCGATCCCGGCATTATTTATTAAAATATCGATGGAGCTCAGTTCATCTTCAATGCTTTTTACAGCTTGAACAACAGCATTGCTATTCGTAACGTCAGCTTCTGCAATCGCCACCTTCACGCCATATTCCATCAGTTCTGCTGCTGTTTTTTCGAGATTTGAACGGGTTTTACCGATAAGGCCAACATGAATGCCTTCATTTGCAAAAGCAATCGCTGTTGCACGGCCGATTCCTCTTCCAGCTCCGGTGATGAGCGCTGTTTTTCCCTTTAATGTTTGCATCTGCGCTTTCCTCCTTTATGTAAAAACAACTGGAAGGACGCCAAAGGCAGTCCTATCCTGTTTTTTTATTTGGATGCAATGGCATCCTATTCCAAATTTGCATGGCGCCCGAACATGGTATCCGTATCAAGCCCTTTTCTTTCCATGAAACGTAAAATAACAGCATCGAAAAACAGCAGAAGAGTTTGTTCGAATAGAGATCCCATAGGCTGAATGGTCTTATAGTCATTTTCCGATTGATCCTTTGGAGAGCCTGGTAATTTTACGCAGACATCGGCCAATTTACCAAGAGTCGAGTCGGGAAAGATGGTCACTGCAATGACTTTACCACCAATGCTTTTCGCTTTTTCGGCCATTGAAATAAGGCTTTTTGTTTCTCCGGAACCTGAACCGAAAATGATGAGATCGTCTTCAGTCAGGTTAGGGGTCACGGTTTCACCGATGACATAGGAATCCAATCCCATGTGCATCATTCGCATGGCAAAGGATTTTCCCATCAGTCCGCTTCGGCCGGCTCCTGCAACAAATATCTTCTTGGCTTTCAAAATTTCATCTACGAGCTTTTCAGCCTCTTGATCTGAAATTAAGTCCGCTGCCCGGCTTAATTCCTTCACAATTTCCGTATAATAATGTGAAGTATTCATGTGGAAAATCCTTAGCTTTGTTTTACTAATTTTTGGATTTCAGCTGCGGTTGCTTTTTTATCATCTTGTCCAGTAATACCGCCGCCGACAATAACCAGGTCAGGCTGAGCTGCAACAACTTCAGGCAATGTTTCTAATTTGATTCCGCCTGCGACAGCCGTTTTTGCGTTTTTAACGACGCGTTTGATCGCTTTTAAGTCTTCAAAAGAGTTTTTCCCGACAGCCTGTAAGTCATAACCTGTATGGACACAAATATAATCAACACCAAGCTCATCAAGCTCTTTTGCTCTTGTTTCGATATCTTTAACAGCAATCATGTCCACAAGGATTTTTTTGTTTTGTTTTTTTGCTTCATCAACCGCACCTTGAATGGATGCATCTTCAGCTGCCCCAAGGATGGTAATGATGTCTGCACCGGCTTCAGAAGCCTTCATGACTTCGTATCCTGCAGCATCCATAATCTTTAAGTCGGCAAGGACTTTCAAATTTGGAAATGCTTCTTTCATTTCTTTAACTGCTCTAAGGCCTTCGTTGATAACAACCGGGGTACCGATCTCAACGATATCGATATGTTCTTCAACTTCTTTCACCAATTTGATGGCTTCTTCTGTATTTACAAGATCTATCGCAAGTTGTAATTCCATTTTTACATTCTCCTCCTGTGGTGTTTTATCTATGTTGCACTTCATATTATTTCCTTTGGCGGCTGACTTTATAAAGTCCGTCAAGGATTAGTTGTAAGTATACTCTTCATGATTACCTATTGTGAAGTACTGACTTTAATATTACATAGTGTTAAAAAGTATACTATAAGGTATAATAAGGGTGGAGGTGATGTTCTATGTCACGAATGGACGATAAAATGTTTAACTGTGAGAAAGAATTAACGTTATCTGTCATCGGCGGCAAGTGGAAAATGATTATTTTATGGCACCTTGGGAAAGAAGGAACGAAACGCTTCGGTGAGCTGAAGGCTCTTATACCCGGCATCACTCAGCGCATGCTCGTTAACCAGCTTCGTGAACTGGAAGAGGATATGATTGTCCATCGCGAAGTTTATCCTGTTGTTCCGCCAAAAGTTGAGTATTCATTGACGAAGCAAGGTGAGAGCCTGATGCCGATTCTTGATGCCATGTACCAGTGGGGGAAGGATTACATGGTAACCATGGATATGAAACCGATAGACGAGGTAAAGTAATCCCGTCCGAAGAAGGACGGGATTTTTTTATGTTTATGAAAGTGCTATTTGTAAAACATTTGTATTTGTTCCTAACAACATTTAAACTATTTATAAAAATATTCTGAATATATGTGCAAGTTATGCATGCCATGAGAGGTGAAAATATGAAACAGCAAACCATTGAACAAACAACAGAACAAACATTTTATGATCATGAACGATATCCTTTTGCTTCCCGGCGTTCAGTAACGTACGGAAAAAAAGGAATGGTCGCAACATCACAGCCGCTTGCGGCACAGGCAGGCCTGGATATCTTAAAAAAAGGCGGAAATGCCATTGATGCGGCAATTGCGACGGCTGCCTGCCTTACCGTGGTCGAGCCGACGTCAAACGGGATCGGAGGAGATGCTTTTGCGCTTGTTTGGACAAAAGGAAAGCTGCACGGGTTGAATTCAAGTGGTCCCGCACCCCGAAATATTACCGTTGAAGCGCTCAAACATGAAGGGTACGACAAGATCCCGAAATATGGCTGGTATCCGGTTACTGTCCCCGGAGCTCCTGCGGCATGGGCAGAATTATCGCGCCGTTTTGGAAAGCTGCCGCTGACTGAGGTGCTGCAGCCTGCCATTACATATGCAGAGGAAGGCTATCCAGTTTCTCCAGTACTCGGAAAGTATTGGAAACAAGCTTTTGAAGCTTACAAAAAAGAACAGAAATCCGATGAGTTTAAAAGCTGGTTTGAGACTTTTGCGCCTGATGGAAGAGCGCCGGAAATCGGTGAAGTATGGCGCTCACCTGATCATGCGGTTACTTTAAAAGAGATTGCTGAAACGAACGGAGAATCTTTTTACAGAGGGAAATTGGCCGACAAGATCAGCACAGCCTCTGAAAATGAAGGGGGTTTCCTGCGAAAGGAGGATCTTGCGGCCTATTATCCAGAATGGGTGGAACCGATTAAGGCGGAGTATAAAGGATATGAAGTATGGGAGATCCCCCCGAATGGCCAGGGAATTGTTGCTTTAATGGCACTTAATATTTTAAAAGGATATGATTTTCCTCAAGCGGACTCAGCGGACAGGTACCATAAGCAGATTGAAGCGATCAAGCTCGCTTTTATGGATGCCAAAAAATATGTGACAGATACTACACATATGAAGGTAACAGCTGAATCTCTTTTATCAGAAAAATACGCAGAAGAGCGAAGGGAGCTCATTGGCCCGGAAGCGATGCTGCCGAAGCCAGGGACACCTCCAAAAGGCGGAACAGTCTATCTTGCAGCAGCTGATGAAGATGGGAACATGGTATCGTTTATTCAAAGCAACTATATGGGCTTTGGTTCTGGAATTGTGGTGCCTGGCACCGGCATCAGCCTTCAGAACCGGGGACATGATTTTTCATTGGATCATTCTCACCACAACTGCCTTCGTCCCGGCAAGAGAACCTATCATACCATTATCCCGGGATTTTTAACGAAAGACGGCCAGCCTGTCGGTCCTTTCGGCGTTATGGGAGGATACATGCAGCCCCAGGGGCATGTCCAGGTCATCATGAACACGGTCGATTTCCTGCTGAATCCACAATCCGCGCTTGATGCGCCAAGATGGCAATGGATCGAAGGGAAAAAGGTACTGGTAGAACGTTCACTGCCGCAGCATGTTGCCGAGGAATTGGCGCGCAAAGGCCATGACGTAAAAGTTGCACTTTATGCCGGAAACTTTGGGAGAGGCCAGATCATATGGCGCAATCCTGAAACCGGTGTACTGGCCGGCGGAACAGAAGGCCGGACTGACGGGGCCGTGGCAGCGTGGTAGAAATAACCTTCATAAGGATTTGATGCATTCATGACCTATTTGCAATTATTTATCGCTTTTTTTCGATCAGGCATTCTTGGATATGGAGGCGGTCCGTCCTCCATACCGCTCGTACATAAGGAAGTGGTCGGAAAGTTTAAATGGATGAACGATGAAGAATTTGGAGATGTGCTTGCCCTTGGAAATGCCTTGCCCGGCCCCATTAACACAAAAATGGCAGGATATATCGGATACCGGGTGGCCGGTTTATCCGGTATGCTTGTTGCTTTGCTCTCTTCTATTCTTCCTACTATTATTCTGATGATCGTCCTTCTTACCTCTCTCGCACAATATAAAGACCAGCCATGGGTTCAAGGAATGACAAAAGGCGTGCTTCCTGTTGTTGCCGTTATGCTTGCGGTGCTGACGTGGCAGTTTTTCACCAGCGCAAAGAAAGGTCTGGGAGTTAAGCTCAGCCTGATTCATGTAGCGGCAGGCATCTTATTATTGCAGCTGCTGAGGATACATCCCGCCATTTTGATCGGCGTACTTCTGGCTTATGCGCTTCTTAAGCCCACAAGGAAAGATAAAGAGAAATCTTCTGAGAGAGGGGAAGGTATGGGATGATTTATTGGCATATTTTCCTTGCTTTTTTTATCCCCGGCATGCTGGGGTATGGGGGAGGCCCGGCTTCGATTCCTCTGATTGAAAATGAAGTTGTGGGCCGTTATCATTGGCTGACCGTCAATCAGTTTACTGAAGTGCTCGCGCTTGGCAATGCACTCCCGGGTCCGATTGCCACAAAGATGTCCGGCTATATCGGTTACACGCAAGGAGGAGCTCTCGGCTCTTTTGTGGCTGTTTTTGCAACGGTAGCGCCTTCCCTGGTTTTGATGATCGTCTTCCTGAGTGTCATCTATAAGTTCAAGGATTCACCAAGAGTGAAAAAAATGACGTTATACGTAAAACCAACGATTGCCGTTCTTCTCGGAGTGATGGCTTATGACTTTTTTGCGGAATCTGTCAGCTCTTCCGGCTGGATACAGACTGCAGCCATAGCCGCTATCAGTTTTCTATTAATGCAAAAATTCAAAGTATCTCCAGTCATTGTAATCGTGGCGGCCATTGGCTACGGGGCAGTTTTCATGGCATAAGAAAAGAACTGACATTGTCAGTTCTTTTCTTATGTCACCTTTCTTTGGCTGCGCAAAATGATCGGGATAATCGTTCCTGCAAGGACAAGCCCGAATGCGATTGCCCCTGAAATCAGAAAGGTTTGTGAGCCGAGCTGGATCGCGGCGTTGTAATCATTCTCGACCAGCTGCCTCATCGTGTCATAGGCACCGCCGCCTGGTACGAGCGGGATGATGCCGGAGACACTGAAGATGATGACAGGCATACGGTGGATCCGGGCATACAGGTGGCTGATGGCCGCTACCACAAATGAGGCCATCGCGGTGGCCAGAACCAGATCGAACTGGCTGTTTCCTGACATCCCTTCAAAGATGAGCCAGCCGATCATCCCGCAGATGCCGCCGGGGATGACAGCCTTTTTTGGAACGTTAAATAGAATACCAAACCCGGCCGAAGCAATAAAGCTCGTCCAAATAGCCTCAATCATGTGCATCGTATTTCCTCCTCACAGCGTAACGATAACAAAGGCAATGCCAGTTCCGATGGCAAAGGCCGTCAGCATCGCTTCAGCTCCTAATGAGATGCCGGAAACAAGGTGACCGGCCATCAGATCTCGTACCGCATTTGTGATCAGCACACCCGGCACAAGCGGCATCACGGCTCCGATAATAATCTTATCGAGCTGGTCTCCAATGCCAGCCGTGATGGCAAGCTTGGCGATCAGGCCGATAAAAAAAGCAGCAAGAAGCTCAGAGAAAAAGCGGACCGAAATGTAGCGTTTTGAAAATAAGAAAATGGCATAACCAACACCTCCGGCGATCATGGCAGGCAAAAAGTCGTTCCAGTTTCCTTTGAACATGAGGGCGAAGCAGCCGCTCACGAGAATGGCAGCCACAACCTGAATCCATGTTGGATACGCTTCAGGTGTGACTTCAATCTTTTTTAATTCCTTTTTTGCCGTCTCCAGTGAAAGGGATTCATTGGCCACTTTCCGTGACAGATCATTGACGAGAACGACGACATGCAGATCTGTCGACCGGTCGAGGATCCTGACAATCTTCGTATAATCCTTTGTTTTTCCCTTTTCAAGCAACGATAGAATAATGGCGGTCGGTGTAACGAAAACCTGGGCGGCTTCCATGTTATAGTTTTGCGCAAGTCGGGTGATCGTATCTTCAACCCGGTAGGTTTCTGCACCATTTTGAAGCATGAGCCTGCCTGCCAAAAGGCATACTTCCATTACATCTTCAATTTTATTCTTAGGCATAGTAGGCCCCCTTTCAGGAGATTAGTTCATAGATTTCTCTGCTGACTTTAGAAATTGCCTGCCTGCAAAAAATACAGCGGCTGCAAATAGAAAAGAGGCAAATAAAAATTCGGCACGATTTCCAACCTTGTAAAACATCGAGCCGATCATCGGTCCGGCCGCCATACCTAAGTACCGGAAAAAGTTATAAACGCCTATGGCTGTTGCACGATTATGCTGAAAAGCCCGTGCCAGCAGGGTGGTTTGGACAGGGAGTGACAGCCCAAGACAAAGACCGAAAAGTGAGATGCTCGTGATTAAAACGGGCAGTGATACTGAAGATAAAAAAACAAATAAAACGGTGGCAAGAACATTTAAGCTTGATGTTACAATCAGGAAATTTTTCGGATTGCCCCTTTCCTGGAGCCGTCCGCCAACATAGCTTCCTGCCACTAAGAACAAGGACATAGGAAGGAAAACCAAGCCTTTTTCGCTAGCCGATAAACCATAGAAGGCTGCGAGCAGATGAGGCAGGAAAACGAGAAAATTATAAAACGTATAATATTGAATAAATCCAAGAAGAACGATAGCAAGTCCGGTTCTTTTCTTAAGTACAATGGTGAAATCCGAAAAGCTGAATCCTTTTCTTGATTCCCCTGCAGGCTTTGTTTCAGGAAGCAGCTTCAAATTAGCAAAAAACATCAGCAGGCCAGTTCCTGTGAGTACCCAAAATACACCTTGATAACCAGTATACCCTCCAACAAAGCCTCCAACAACAGGCCCAGCTACCGGGCCGAGCGCTACAAGCATTTGAAAGGTTCCCATAGAACGTCCAAGGGCCTTTCCTTCAAATAAATCTCCGATGACAGTGGTTGCGACGACAGATCCTGCTGCGATTCCTGCTGCCTGAACAGCCCGGAATACGAGGAGTGTCCATATATTAGGGGATAATGCCGCACCGGCTGAAGCGGCAACATAAAGAAGTATTGCAGGAAGCAGCACTTTTCTCCGGCCGATCTTATCTGTCAACGGGCCATAAACCATCTGCATCATAGCAAGTATGAAAGTAAAGATGGAAATCGTTAAATTCACAATGAATCCCGAGGTCTGAAATTCATGCTGGATTTCAGGGAGGATCGGTGTATAGATCGTTTGTGTGAAGGGACCGAAGAAAGCAGCAAAGGCTACACAATAAAGTATGATTTTTTTATTCAATGAAGAGATCCGCCTTTCCAATATAAAAGCCAATTCATTTTAAAAAACAGATTTAAAATTTCATAATATTAACTTTCTGACTTTACTATTTTACACTTTTCTTATCATACGGCAAATCATATATTCAGCAATAGAAGAAATAGAATAAACCTTGCTTTATTTGCTCACTTTAATGATAGGAGAATAGCTTTAAAGGGAAGGTGAAGGAGATGCCGGGAGATGAAAAAATCATGCAAGAATCAGTGGAAATCAAACCAGTTGACTCTGCGGCTGCAAAAAACCTGGAGTTTGTAAATCAGGTCCTTCATCAAAGCAGTGATTTGAAAACAAGAGACATCAATCATAATGGATCAGCAGGGATTGTCATCTACCTGGAATCTATCGCTGATACAGAAAAAATTCAAAACAGCATACTAGAACCGTTAAACAGACAGCCGAAAATAAACATCATGGCAGGCATTACGAATGCAGAAATGATACAGCTTAACGATTTGAATGAAGCGATAAAAAAATTGCTGACGGGAAACTGCCTTCTGCTTTTGGACGGGATGGACAGTGTTTACGCCATCAATGTCCAGTTAGAAATCACCCGGCCTCCTGAAGAGCCCTACAATGAAAAAGTCGTCCGAGGTTCACATGAAGGCTTTGTCGAGAACATAAACCAAAACCTCGGATTGATCCGCAGGCGCATCGAAAATGAGAGTCTAGTCTTTAAGCAGTATATTTTGGGTAAAAAAACAAAATCAAAAGTGGTCATCGTTTATATGGATGATTTGGTGAATAAAGAAATATTGGCGGAAGTGGACCGGAGAATCTGTTCTATTTCAACAGACATGATTTTTAGTCCGGGGTATATGGAAGAGTTTCTGGAAAATAAATCATTCTCGCCTTTTCCGCAAATGCTTCCTACAGAACGTCCGGACCGGACGATGGCACACTTAATGGATGGTAGGATTGCGCTCTTGGCAGAAGGGAGCGCAACCGCATTAATTTTACCGGTTACGTTCCTTTCCTTTTTTCAATCGCCTGATGATTTTAACAGCCGGCTCCTCTCTGGTTCTTTTTTTCGCTTGCTGAGGATGGTAAGTTTTCTGGTGGCCATGACACTGCCCGCGATATACATAGCCATTATTGGATTTCATTTTGAGATATTACCGAATGAGCTCGTTCTTCCTATTAAGTCATCATTGGAAGGTATTCCTTTCCCGCCTATTGTTGAGGCCTTCCTCATGGTGTTTACAATTGAGCTGATCCGCGAGGCGGGGGTGAGGCTCCCCACTCCGATCGGTCAAACAATCGGTATCGTTGGCGGTTTGGTCATCGGTGATGCCGTAGTAAACGCCGGCTTTATCTCCAACGTGATGGTCATTGTCATTGCGGTTACGGCGGTCGCATCGTTTACAGTTCCAACCTATGAAATGGGTGCTTCGATTCGTATCTTGACGTTTCCTCTGATGATTGCCGCCTCTCTACTTGGCTTCCTGGGCATTGTTATGGGGCTGATGGTCATCCTGCTGCATCTTTGTAAATTGGAATCAATTGGCACTCCTTATTTCTCACCTTTTGGGCCGCTTAATCTCAGCGGCTTAAAAGATGCAATCGTTCGCTTTCCGATATGGAAACTGAATGATCGGCCGATGGACACTTTGCCGCAAAAAATAAAGAAGCAAAACAAAACCAGAGGATGGAGTAAAAATGAAACTAAGAAATGAGGACAATATTACATCCTTTCAGTTAATCTTCTTTATCGTCCAGGCTCAGGTCGGAGTAGGAATCTTATCTATGCCATACAATATTTACACACAAGCTGGACATGACAGCTGGATCTCTGTATTAATCGGAGGCTGTATTGTACAAGTTCTATTAGTTTTATTCTGGTACACCATGAAAAGATATCCAGCCATGACCATTTTTGAAATTTTTGATCATAGTGCGGGCCCCTGGATTGGCGGAGTGATTAAATTTCTATATATCATTTTTTTTATTTTGATCGGCGCGAGCATTCTTTCTCTATTTGCAGAGATGATCAACTTATGGATTCTTCCTTTGACCCCCAGGTGGCTGCTTATTATTCTAATGGCGGTTATCGGAATCTATGCAATAAGGGGGCCGGTTAAATTTCTTGCGAGGTTTTTTGTATTTGTCTCAATCATGCTGATCATTTTTGTATTACTTGTCATTTACGCTTTTTTTGAAGTGAATTACTTGAATATTTTCCCTGTAGGTGAGAGTGGCTTTTTTCCAATTTTAAAAGGGACGGAGAAAGCTTTTTTCTCCATGCTGGGATTTGAACTTTTTCTGGTCATTGCCCCTTATGTAGATACAAAGCCGATTAAGAAATTAAAGTCCATTTCCATCGCCAATCTAATCGTTACATTGTTTTATGCTTTCTTAACACTGATCTGTATTCTCTTCTTTGGTATTAATGAATTTAAACTGGTTCCCCAGCCGCTGCTGTATATGATAAAATCCTTTTCATTTAAAGTTCTTGAACGAATTGATTTGCTGTTTTTGTCCATGTGGATCGTTTCGGTTGCCACATCTTATATGGCCTTCTTGTTTGGCGCTTCAAGAGGAATGATGTCCTTTTCAAAAAAACATCAGGATCATACTCCTTTCGTTATTTTTGCTGCAATACCCACTGTCATTCTTGCGCTCATACCTGAGGGGGGGTATGAGGTTGGAAAGTTTACCAATTCCGTTACGTATTTAAGCTATATATTCGTAATCGGGATTCCAATCCTGTTTTTTATCATAACTGCTTTTACCTATATAAAGGAGAAGAAGGCGTTATGAAAAATAAATGGACAAGAATAATCTGCGTGCTGTTCTTGATCGCTTCGATAATCCCCTTGATGACAGGATGCTGGGATCAGCGTCTCATCAAGGAATCCAGGCTTATTTTAGCAGTAGGGCTAGATCTTGCTCCTAACGGAAAAATAAGGGACACCGTCGTATATCCAGTTGTAAACAAACCTTCTCAAGCGGTCGCTATGGTAAAAAGTGTGGTTGTAACTTCAACCGGAGACACCCCACGTGATGCGCGGTTTAACCTCGATAAAAAAGTTTCACAGATGTTCGACGCTTCAAGAAACCGCATCTTCTTATTTGGTGAAAAGCTGGCCCGAAAAGATATGTATTCCAGCCTCGATGTCATTTACAGGGATCCCAGAGGGTCCGTTAACGCCATGGTTGCCGTTGTGAAGGGTCAGGCTAAAAAAGGGCTGGAAATTCAGCCTCAGGATTCAACGCTATTGGATATCTATTATCCTGAACTGATAAGAAGTGCCAGTAATATCGGCCTCTATGATATAGAAACCGTCCAATCGATCTGTACGCTCATGTTTGATGAAGGGAATGATTATCTGCTGCCTTACTTGAAGATCAGCGAGAAGCAGCAAAGAGCATCAGTGATCGGAACAGCGATGTTTCATAGGAACAAAATGACAGGATCATTGAACGGTAGAGAGTCCACTCTGCTGCTGCTCTTGAAAAATGTTAAAAATCCTTACCCTCGATTTACATTTAAAATCAGCAAAAGGCAAGAAATCAATGAAAAGAATTACATGACCATTCTTGTTAATGATATTGAACGGAAAATGAAAATTAACATTTCCCACAATCAAAAAGTACATGTTAAACTAAATTTGGAAATGGATGTAAATGTAAATGAACTTCCGATGGATCATCTGGACAATCCCAAAAAAGCAATAAAGCTGGATCGTTTATTATCACGAGAAATGAATAATCTTGCTAAAAAAACGATTAAAAAAATGCAAAAAGCCAACTGTGATGAGCTTGAGATCGGCAAGAAGATTCGAGCGTTTCACAATTCCGATTGGAAGAGGATGAACTGGGATAAAGATTATTCAAAGATCACTATTGAACCAAATGTAAAAGTTATGATCACTCAGCATGGCATTATTAACTAATGAATAGGCTCTAATTGCCGATAGTAGAAGAGGAGAATAATTCATAGGGGGAAATATTAATCATGCGTAAAAAGGCAATGAAATGGATTGTAACAGCAGCTCTGATGGCCAGCATTATTCTTCCATCCCATGCAGCTGCAGCGACACCAACTTATTCGGTGACTCCAAACAGTAAAACCTACAAAGGACTCATGATGAACTTCAGTACGTATAATTCGTATACGAAGCATTATTATTTGCTGCGGTCGTACTTGGAACAGCTGGAAAAGACGGGTGGAGGTACTCTCGTTTTAAACAGAGGAACGTACACAATTTCCAACACCCTGTATGTTCCGTCCAATGTAACCCTGAAATTAAAGGACGGAGTGAACATTGTGAAAGGAACGAAGACCGGGACGAGTGTCTTTCAGTCAGCGAAATCTATCTTTCAGCTGATCCGTCCTTCCAAATCGGCAAAGAGCAGTATATATGGAGAATATAACGGAGAGAAAAACATCTCTTTTATCGGTGAAGGTTCAGCCGTAATCGATATGAAGTACACACAAGATGGAATTGCCATAATTGCAGGCCATAACATGAATATAAATGTAAAAAACATTACGTTCCGAAATATGCAATCTGGCCATTTTATTGAAATGGATGCAACGTCACACGCAACCATCGCACATAATCGTTTTCTTGATTCCAAGCCTTCGCCTAACAGGAATAAAGAAGCCATCAACCTTGATACACCGGATCATTCTACATTAGGATGGAGCCAGAAATGGAGCACGTTCGACCGTACACCGAACCAGAATGTAACCATTGAAGATAATGAGTTTAAAAATCTTGACCGGGCGGTTGGGACTCATAAGTATTCAGGCGGAAAATATCATGATCAGGTTGTCATCAAGGACAATACGATAGAAAAAACGCGCCAGGATGCCATTCGCGTCATGAACTGGTCAAACGCTGTCATAGAAGACAATACCATCAAAAATGTAGCTGACGGAACTGGGAGTTACAGGGGGATATTGGCCAGTGGTGCCATCCATCCGAAGTTTGAAAATAACGTCATAGAGGATGCTGCAAGACCTATGCAATTTCTCGTGTGGCGAAACACAGGACCGGGTTCACAGTACGATACGATCTACAATGATTTAAATGAAGAGGATATCAACACTTTAAAGACGAATAAAGTGAAGACACCGACTGAAGGATTTATCCGGATCAATAAAGAATATAATTCCTTCACAAAGCAAAATACCGATTTAATTCCTGTGAAAATCATGAACTAACTGGAGGAGTGAGGCTAGCTCACTCCTTTTATTTATAATGACATTCTAAGGGAGGAAGAGGTCAATTAAAATCGCTGCATTCCGTTCTTTTTTTGCTGCAGGAGGAACCATCATTTTACTGCTGGCATCCTGTACGATTCAAGTGGATAAAAAAGAAGAAAATGTTACCGTAATTCCTGATGTAAACTATAAAGCGGATCAAACGATGCATTTGAAATTAAAAGAGATGAGAAAGAAAAAGCCGGATGGCGAGCCGCTTTATAAGGTATATAAAGATCTCCCCTTAATTGATGTGCATAACCACCAATCTCCAGAATTTCCTTATAGGGAATGGGATAGACTCGGGGTGGATCGTACGGTTTTATTTGGTGGTATTTCTGAACCAGAGGCAATGAAAACAGATGAGCTCGCCTGGAAGGATTATGAGGAACGCCCTGAGCAGGTGTATCCATCCTTTGCGGGCATCAACATTTATTCTGAAAAAGGGATAGCCTATACAAGGAAAAACCTTGAAAATGGTTACTTAAACATCGGTGAATTGGCGGCTGCTTCAACTTATTCGCCAATTGTCTCTTCTGTTAAATGGAAGGCGGAAACTCCGTCTTCTGGGAAACTCAATGAGATTTATAAACTGGCTGGCCGGTATAAAGTTCCTGTGCTTTTGCATATCGATCCTGCTTATGGTCCGCCTATAGCGGGATTGCAAAGGGTGCTTACCCGTTTTCCGAAGGTCAATTTCATTTACGCTCATGCCAACGTTGCCTCCTCGCCAGAAAATATAGAAGCATTGCTTTCTAAATACAGCAATTTATTCATTGACTTTTATGCAGGATATACTGAATATGGCGATGGCAGTGAATATGAACTGAAAGATTTTGTGCCCTTGATGGAAAAGTATCCAGATCGTTTTTTGTTTGGCAGTGATTCTGGATATGGAATTGGGTATGATGGGGCTATTGCCGCTATTTATGAGATGATTGATCTATTAAGCGATAAAACAGCAGTGAAAGTAGCATATCAAAACTATGAATCACTGATTGAAAGACAGCCTCCTACCCAAACACAAATGAACAAAATTAAATCACTTTCGAAAGGTTCGGCAAAGTATAAGCTGAACAAAAGAGAAGCAAACGAACTGATCATGAAGCTGGCGGACAAGCGCAAAAAAGAAGGATCCTAAAAGGATCCTTCTTTTTGAGCTGATTTTCTAAAGGGTTAGATCCAGCTAAAGCCGAAACCGCAGCAACAGCGGCGGCGTCTGTGGCAACCGCAATGTTTTTTCTTTCGCTTTTTGCAGAAGCAAGAACTTGAAGAAGAAGAGGAAGAAGAAGATTCGCATTTATGTTTCTTTCCTGTGCTGAACTTTTTGTGCTTTTTTTCGAAGCCCATTTGTGCATCCCCCTTGAAAATGGATTCCAGAAATAAATTCCGGTTAAGATATCATATGAGAGGATGCAGAAGGTGGACTAGACCTCTGTTCTTGTTTTATAACTATTTTTCAAAGTTTAGTAGAAATAGTTTTTTTGTCTATTGGAATAAGCAGCTTATAATTTCCACTGGCATTCACCTCTTCAATCATCTTTCCTCAAACTGTTATCAATCTACACTTCGTAATTTATCCAAACCATCTATTCATGAACTTTATGAACAAAATGCTCTTTATGTATAAAACAGTCATTTTTAAACATTTTTTGATATGATAGTTGAATAAATGTACTAGGCAACGCTGATTTCTCAGGCAGGTATTGACTATCTGTTGAAGTTGAAGGGGTGCAATGCTGATGTTGGAAGGAAACAAAAACGTATCTGCGATTTTGCAGACAGCATGTATAGGGATCACGGGTGCACTCCTGTTCCTGTTGATACACATGCCATTGCCATGGCTGTTAGGTTCGCTCACTGCTGTTGTGGTATGGAGGAAGTTATCAAAACAGCCGCTGTACTGGCCGATCGGATTCAGGCATATGGCTATTATTTTTCTGGGATCGATGCTAGGAACTTCTTTTACAGCAGGAACAGTAAAAGAAATGGTGCTTCAGTTTCCTTTTATGGCTTCTACAACTGTTATTACGGTTCTATTTTGCCTCGTTCTGGCTTTCTACACGGTAAAACATATAAAAATTGATCTTGCGAGCAGTATCTTTGGAAGTGTTCCCGGCGGAATGTCACAGGTCGTGGTTATGAGCGAAGAAACGATGGAGGTGGATACAACGACCGTGGTCCTCATGCAGACGATCCGTTCAGTATCTGTCATCTTTTTCGTCCCCTTTTTAACGGTTCACGGAATTGGCGGTGAAGTTCGTCCATCTACGGCTCCACAGGTAAATGCTGCTGAGTCGGGGACATGGGTGCAGTATGCTGTTTTTGCTGCTATCGCCTTGTTTGGCGCCTGGGGAGGAAAGTGGATCAGGCTTCCAGCCGGCTTTTTGACAGGATCTCTGATCGCTGTCGCAGTATCCGTTTCGTTAGGATTGCAAGCCCCTCATGTTCCGTCATATTTCATTCTCGTTGCCCAAATTTTCCTCGGAATCCACATTGGCCGGCAGTTTAATCCACAAATGGAGGGGAATGTGAAGAAACTAGGCATCTACACGATTGGAAACAGTCTTTTGCTCGTCCTGTTTTCTTTAGGGATTGCTTTTTTGCTCAGCAAATGGACGCCAATGGACTTTACTACCGCGTTTTTGAGTGCTGCACCAGGAGGCATCGCTGAGATGGGAGTTACCGCTTCCGCAGTTCATGCAGATCTTTCCATGGTTACAGGTTATCAGCTGTTTCGTATCTTTTTTATTATGTTTGCTGTTCTGCCCCTGGCTCAATGGTGGGTGAGAAAACGGAAAAAGATAGCTAAATCAGCATAAAAAAGCTTGAAGATCATTATGATTCTTCAAGCTTTTTTTTATGGCTTTTTAAGTTTTTCCCCTAGCGAAGTTGTTTGAATATTCGATAAGGATCAATTATGTTTGAGTTTGGCTCAATTATTCTGATTTTGGCTCAATTATCATCGGATTAGGCTCAATTCCAGCCTTGCTTCGCTCAATTCCATGATATCAAGCTGATTTCCGCACATCTTCAGCCTGCTGTTTTCCCTTGTGCAAGAGAGACACAGCGAGATACAGGACAAGAAAGACTGCCATAAACAGAGCGGATAGTCGATACATGCCGGCATAACCCTGATGCATGGCGATCAGACCGAGCAGCATCGAACCTGCAGCTACTCCTAGGTCGAGCGAATTAAAGAACATGCTGTTGGCTAAGCCGCGTTGTTCCACGGGTACTGCTTTTATCATCCAAGCCTGTACGGAAGGCTGAATCATGCCATACCCAAAGCCATAAAGCATCGCGGACAGGATGATATACCCTGTGGAAGAGGCTATGGAAAGCGTAAGGAGGCCGCACATCACGGAGATGGCCCCCGCTGTCAGTAAGCTAAAATGACCTTTGCTGTCAAAAATCTTTCCGGAAAAGGGACGGATGATAAAGATGGCAAGGGCGTTGAATAAAAAGAAGTAGCTGATATGGGTGAGGTGGGCTTCTTTTCCAAATAGAGCAAGGAAACTAAGCAGCCCTCCATACGTAATGGATAATAACAGGTTTAATAGCCCAGGAAGAGCAATCTTTTTAAGGGCTTCTCCCGTACTGTGATTGGCTTTTTTCAATGGTTCCGCACTAGGCGGGGCTGGAAGAACGGCGGCGGATCGGTTCACGAACGCCAGCGGGAAAATAAGAATTAAAACAACAGTCCCGACAGCTGCCAGTGTTCCAAACCCGTAGTTGCCAAGCAATGAAAGGCCGATAATCGGGCCGAGTGACATCGCTAAGCTCGTTGAAAGCCCGAAATAGCCGATTCCTTCACCCATCCGTTTTTGGGGTATAACGTCAGCTGCCATGGTAGGCAAGGTTGTGCTTGATAGTCCGAAGCCTATCCCAAAAAGCACACGCATGACAAGAAGGAGAAGAATAGATCCGCACCAATAATAGCCGGCTGTCGATAGTGCGGCGATGGCGATCCCACAATAAAGAATGACAGATGCTTTTCCTTTTCGAAGAATCCCCGCTGCAAAAAAACGGGTGGCGATGGCAGAAAGAGCAAACAGGCTCGTAACAAGGCTGACGGTAAAATCACTGGCTTGAAAGGCATCTTTCGTATAGACAGGAAACGAAGGAAGTATCATCTGCAAATTTAAAAATAAAAGCAAATTGCATACGGTTATGATAATAAATTCCTTGCTCCAAAGTTTTTCTTGGTGTGAATTCAATTGCATGGCTCCTAACTGTTGATGATGTCATCAATATTTTTGCTTAATTTCTCAAGGACTTCTTTAAACCGTTCCACTTCTGCCGGTTCAATTCCGGCAAGGATTTCTTTCATGGTTTCAGCTTCAATGGGAACGGTCTTGGAGGCGATTTCCTCGCCTTTTTCCGTAAGGGAGACAATAAAAGCTCTGCGGTCCGTTTCGCTCATTTGCTTTTGAATCAGTTCCTTTTTCATGAGGATATCGAGGATTCTAGCCGTGGTTGGCTGGTCTTTAGCCGTCCGGCGGGCAAGTTCTTTCTGGGTAATGCCCCCGTCCTCGAATAACTGATAAAGAACCGACCATTGTTCGGGTGTAATATCAAATTCACGAAAGCGATGCATAAGCAAATTTATTGTTTTCCTGCTTGTCTGGTTAATTAAAAAGCCGACAGAAACATCTTTATGTTGTGATTGCAAAATCATCGTTCCTCTCATAAAAAATATTTGTTAAGACAATTATAAGTAAAACATATATTTATAAAGAATACAATACACACAAAAAAACCCGCTGCCAGAAGCAGCGGGGAAACATTCGAAAAATTTTCAGACCTCAGGATACAGTTTAACAAATTATGTAAAAACAGTCTACTTTTTTTAAAGTGCTGCTGATACCATTAAAAGCAGAGAGACTGAAGGGAGAATGAAAAATGTTGGTATTTCAGCAGCAGCGTTATCAATGCAAAACAGAGTGGGGAGTCAGGGGGGCAAGGGAAGCAGCAGAGCGGGGAGACATTATTGTTGTGGTTGATGTTTTAAGCTTTTCATCCACCGTTGTTACGGCACTAAGTTATGGTGCTAAGATTTTTCCCTATCCTCCG
Source organism: Fictibacillus sp. FJAT-27399 (assembly GCF_001510655.1). Classification (GTDB taxonomy): domain Bacteria; phylum Bacillota; class Bacilli; order Bacillales; family Fictibacillaceae; genus Fictibacillus_C; species Fictibacillus_C marinisediminis. The sequence continues at coordinate 87,649 of NZ_LMVC01000002.1, forward strand.
CCAATCAATGAAGAAGCCAAAAAATATGCAGAGGAAATCGGAGCAGAGCTTTTATCAGGAAGAGCAGAAGCTTTGAAATGGGGGATGCATTCTCTTTCACCGGCATCATTCAGTTTGCTTGATCAAGAAAAGAAGTTTGTGATGTGCTCGTTGAATGGTGCAGCGTGCATTTGGGCTGCCAGAAAAGTTCCTGCACTGCTGATCGGCTGTCTGCTGAATGCATCGGCCGCTGCGGGAAAGGCCGAACAGCTGCAAAAGCAGTCAGGTGCTGACATCACCGTGGTGGCATGCGGTGAGAGATGGGAAAATCCGCAGGAGGCTGAAAATAACATCAGACCAGGTATCGAGGATTATCTCGGTGCAGGTGCCATACTTTCGAAACTTAACGGAAGTAAATCGCCTGAAGCACAAGTATGTATAGGCGCTTATCTTTATCAAAAGGAAAACATTCAAGAGGTCATTTGGAACTGCGGCAGCGGACTGGAGCTGCGTGAACGCGGATTTTCAGAAGATGTTCGGCATTGTACGAAGATGGATGAGTTTGATCTTGTACCCCAGTTGAAAGGGAATGTTTTTGCTAGGAGCTGATTTCATGACCTGTCCCATACCAAATAAAGTCCTGATCGGATAGGCCAAAATCAGGATCTCTATATGAACAACCTGCAGTGCGTTATATTACACCCACTTGTAAATCAGCTTTTGATAGATTTTGTCTGATGGTTTTTCGCTGTCAGGGTAAATATCGATGATCATGATTTTTTCGCCATCAATCGTTTTTTCGAATGTCTCCCCGATCCAAACCTTCATTTTTTTACACTTCCAAAATCATTTTGAAAGGCCAGCAGTGCCGTTTTTGAACAAATATCAATATTTACACCCTGTTTTTGAAGTTTGGAAATAAGCTCCTTAAGTTTTTTTGTCATGCTTCCTCATTCCTTTTTATTAGAATAAAGGCATATCAGCCCGCTTAACTTTAATCAACCATTCAAATCCAATTCTATTTCTTCTGTTCTTATAAACAGTATACCGCGTATAGGTGTTTTCATTTGACTTTTGAAAAAAATCCCACAACTATTGTTTTTTCATCGAAAGTTTGGATGAAGGTAAAAGAAATAACAAAAGTGTTGACCTTCATGTATATACAAGCTACAATACAAAACAAGACATGTATATACAAGTTTTCGCTTTTTATGAAAGCGATTTAAAAACGCACTGCTTTACATCACTTTTCAAAATTTAGCCTTGATTACAACGCGTGAACAAGGCTGTTTTATAAAAGTTATATGTAAACGGTATCAAGGAGGAAGGTTATATGGACATCAGGCAAACCGCTGAACAAATTGTAGAAGCTGTAGGCGGCAAAGAAAACATCGGTGCAGCAACTCATTGTGTGACCAGACTTCGCTTTGCACTAAATGATGAAAATCAAGTCAACAAAGAAAAGCTCGAAAATATTGATGCGGTGAAGGGATCTTTTTCCACAAACGGCCAATTTCAAGTCGTCATCGGACAAGGACTCGTGGACAAAGTTTATAATGAGCTCGTCGAGGCTGCAGGAATAGGTAAAGCAACAAAGGAAGACATCAAAAATGCGGCTGAACAGAAACTGAATCCTATACAGCGGGCCGTAAAAACATTAGCTGATATTTTTATTCCAATCCTTCCGGCAATCGTTACAGCCGGTCTGCTCATGGGGATAAACAATATCCTTACTGGGCCAGGGATTTTTTATGAGGGGAAATCTTTTGTCGATGTAAATACCGCTTGGAAAGATCTTGCTGATATGATCAATGTGATTGCCAACACAGCGTTTGCTTTTCTTCCTGGATTAATCGGCTGGTCAGCCGTCAAGAAGTTCGGGGGAAATCCACTGCTGGGGATCGTCCTGGGTTTGATGCTTGTGCATCCAAGTCTTCTAAACGCATGGGATTACGGAAAAGCGCTTGAAGCTGGAAAAGTGCCGCACTGGAATTTATTCGGTTTACAGATTGAGAAGATCGGCTATCAAGGCCAGGTGCTTCCTGTTCTGCTGGCATCCTATGTGCTGGCGAAAATTGAAGTGTTTTTAAATAAAAAGGTACCCGATGCGTTTAAATTGCTTATCGTTGCTCCGATTGCCCTGCTCGTTACAGGTTTTCTTTCCTTTATCGTTATTGGCCCGATTACATTTGGAATCGCAAACTTTTTAACTGATGGACTTGTCAGTATTTTTGACAACTTTGCTGCTTTAGGAGGGCTTATCTATGGCGGTCTCTACGCTCTGCTTGTTGTAACAGGCATGCACCATACCTTCCTGGCGGTAGATCTTCAGCTCATCGGAAGCAAGGGAGGAACCTTTTTATGGCCGATGCTCGCTCTTTCTAATATTGCTCAAGGATCCGCCGCTCTGGCTATGATGTTTATCTCAAAAGACGAAAAGGTAAAAGGATTGTCCTTTACATCAGCTGTTTCTGCGTATTTAGGAATAACTGAACCTGCACTGTTTGGGGTTAATCTGAGGTTCAGATATCCCTTCATCTGTGCGATCATCGGTTCTGCGATCGCGGGGGTATTCATTACTATAAATAAAGTTAAAGCTTCTTCCATCGGTGTCGGTGGAATACCTGGTTTCCTTTCTATTTTCCCGGATAAATGGGCGCCTTTCTTTATTGGAATGGCCATCGCAATTGTTGTTCCGTTTGTATTAACATACCTCTTTGCCAAAGTAAAAAAAGCGAAATAACGGACAAGTACAGCTGGCTCACTTACATGAGCCGGCTTCACATTTATAACTATTAGACAGATAGGCGGTGTACACTATGGAACAGCCATGGTGGAAAAAATCAGTGGTTTATCAGATTTATCCAAAAAGCTTCAAGGATACGACCGGAAACGGTACCGGAGATTTAAACGGAATCATTGAAAAGCTGGACTACTTAAAGCTTTTCGGTGTAGATGTGGTCTGGCTGACTCCAATCTATGAGTCTCCGCAAAAAGATAACGGTTATGATATCAGTGATTATTATAAAATTCATGAAGAATACGGCTCCATGGAAGATTTTGAACGGCTGCTGGGTGAAGCGCATAACCGGAGCATTAAAATCATCATGGATATCGTTGTGAATCATACATCTACAGATCATGCATGGTTTAAACAAGCCAGCTCTTCAAAAAACAATGAATTTAGAGATTTTTATATATGGAAAGATCCGAAGGACGGAGCTGCACCGAATAACTGGATCTCCAAATTTGGCGGATCAGCGTGGAAATATGATGAAACAACAGAACAGTATTATTTGCACCTTTTTGATGTATCTCAAGCGGATCTGAATTGGGAAAATAAAAAGGTCCGTGAAAATGTGTATGAGATGATGAACTTCTGGTTTGATAAAGGCGTTGACGGTTTTAGGCTGGATGTGATTAATCTTATTTCTAAAAATCAGGATTTTCCTGAAGATGACGGATCACTTCCGCCTGGTGACGGCCGCAGATTTTATACGGACGGCCCAAGGGTGCATGAGTTTATACAGGAGATGAATTCAGAGGTCTTTTCTAAGCATGACAGTCTGACAGTGGGAGAGATGTCCTCCACTTCCATCGATCATTGTATCCGATATTCCAGGCCGGAAAACAAAGAATTAAGCATGACGTTTAACTTCCATCATTTAAAAGTTGACTATCCTAATGGAGAAAAGTGGACGGCCGCTGATTTTGATTTTCTTTCGTTAAAAAGGATTCTTTCTGAATGGCAGACACGCATGAATGAAGGTGGCGGGTGGAATGCGCTGTTCTGGTGCAATCATGATCAGCCTCGAATCGTCTCCCGATATGGGGATGATGGTGAACATCGGATAACATCGGCAAAAATGCTGGCGACGGTGATTCACTGTATGCAGGGTACTCCTTTTATTTATCAGGGTGAAGAGTTCGGCATGACAAATCCGGGCTTTGATTCCATCGAAGACTACCGGGATGTTGAAACACTCAATGTCTACCAAGAGTTAAAAGAGGCAGGAAAAGATGTACCGGAGATTATCAAGATACTAAAGCAGAAATCAAGAGATAACTCACGTACTCCTGTACAATGGGATGCATCGCCAAATGCTGGTTTTACCTCAGGTACTCCTTGGATCAACGTTGCGCCTAATTATAAAGAAATCAATGCACAAAAGGCCGTTCACGACGAGTACTCTGTGTTCAGCCACTATCAGAAATTAATCTCCATGCGAAAGTCGCTGGATGTTCTAACAGAGGGGGATTACAACTTAATCCTCGAAGACCATCCATCTATTTTTGCCTATACGAGAAATACTCCAGATGAAAAACTGCTGGTCATTAATAATTTCTATGCTAAAGAAGCGGTGTTCCATGCACCTCAAGAGCTTGTACCTTCAGGGAGAAAGGCAGAGGTGATCCTGTCTAACTACGAGGATTCATCCCATGAATTCCAAGGAATGAAGCTGAGACCTTATGAATCCATCGTTTATCGCATTATAAAGTAATGGTACAATAAATGTGGTGGTAAAAATGAAAACAAACAAATATTTGGCGATCTATCAAGAGATATCCCAGCAGATTGAAAAAGGGGAATTTGCTGCAAGAAAACAACTGCCCTCTGAGCATGAGCTTGCTGAGCGATACAAGACATCCAGGGAAACGATCAGAAAGGCCTTAAACTTGCTTGCTCAGAACGGGTTTATCCAGAAGATCCGCGGGAAAGGCTCAATCGTCCTTGATCTGGCTAAATTTGATTTTCCTGTTTCCGGACTGGTCAGCTTTAAGGAATTGGCCTCGAAATTAGGGAAACCTTGGAAAACATTGGTTCATGAATTGGAAACAATCGCTCCAGACGTTTTTTTGCAAAATGAGCTGAATTTGACGAAGAACGATACCGTTAGGAAAGTAATAAGGATACGGGAGATAAATGAGGAAAAAATTATCCTCGATAAAGACTTTTTTAACGAAAGGTTGGTTCCTGGTTTAACAAAAAAAATCTGTGAAGATTCGATCTACGAATATATAGAAAAAGATCTTGGGTTAACGATCAGCTTTGCCAAAAAAGAAATTATTGTTGAAGAACCGACAGAGGAAGATCAAAACTTGTTATCACTCAATGGCTTTCATAACGTTGTAGTTGTTAAAAATCATGTCTATCTTGATGATGCAAGCCTTCTTCAATACACTGAATCCAGGCATCGTCCCGATAAATTCCGATTTGTTGACTTTGCAAGAAGAAATCATTAGTTTACGCCAGGCAATGCGACCATTGCCTGGTTTTTTATTTTCATCCATTAAAAGTGTTACTATAGAAGAGGATGCTTGGATACATAAGGAGGGAACACCATTGGCAATGGAACGTGACTTATACGAGTATTTGATGCGAAACACCGCAGCTTTAAGTGAGGAATGGCTGAAGCTTCAGGAGGAAAAATTAAGTCTCAGCGGCTCTTTAGAAGGAGTCAGCGCAGAACGAATACAGCATAATCAAACATTTATTGAAAATATGGCCAAAACGTTTATCAGCGACGACGTGAACTTTTCCGCGTGGTCAGAGCAGGTGGCTGTAAGAAGGGCAAATGCTGATACCCCATTGCATGAAACTTTGGAAAACTTTAAATATTTCAGGATTGTTTTCTGGAATCTAATCATGGATTTTGTACAAGAGAATGAAGCAGAAATCTCCCTTCAAACGCTGGGACGATGGAGCAAAAAAGTGAATGCGGGTGTTGATCATGTCATTGAGCTTTTTACGGTTTATTTCCAGCAGATCAGTGACGCGAGACTCTTGTCACAGCAGCAGATGATCCTGGAACTGAGTGCGCCGATTATTCCCGTGTTTTCAGGGATCGGTGTTTTGCCGCTGGTAGGCGAAATTGATACTTACCGCGCGCAAATGATTAAAGAAAGCAGTCTTGATAAATGCACAGAATTAAAACTTGAACATTTGATCATTGATCTCTCAGGTGTTCCAATCATGGATACGATGGTAGCGAATGAGCTGTTTCAAGTTGTTCGGGCGCTTGCTTTACTCGGTGTTGAAACAACAGTAACTGGAATTCGTCCGGAAATTGCACAGACTGCGGTTAACCTTGGATTGGATTTTTCCAACATATCAACGTATGCCCATCTGCGCCAGGCGCTCCCGGTGATTATTAAAAGCCGTCAACTTTCATAACCTATTGTTATTTCAGCCACCTTTTATCTTGGGTGGTTTTTTTGATAGGGTGAAAATTTCAGGATAAAGCATCCAGTATGGAGGGTAGTATATGTATATGTTTATTTGCTGTATGAAAAATATTTAAATATGAAAAATTGAACAATATAAAATTTAAAGGGGGTTGATGGTAGATTGAAATATCTTATTTTTATTTTAGGGCTTGCTGTTATATTTTTGCTTGCTTATGCCGTCAGCAATAATAGAAAGCATATCAAGTTTAAACCTATAATTATCATGCTTGTACTTCAGGTCCTGCTGACTTATATCCTGCTCAATACAGGGATTGGTTTAGTAATTATCCATGGTATCTCTAATCTTTTTGAGAAGCTGCTCGGGTATGCAGCAGACGGTGTAAACTTTGTTTTTGGCGGAATTGCAAACAAAGGGGCTATGCCATTCTTCTTTAATGTTCTCCTGCCGATTGTATTTATATCCGTTCTGATCGGAATTGCACAGCACTTAAGAATTCTGCCTTTCATCATAAAATGGATCGGATTTTTCCTAAGCAAGATCAATGGTTTAGGGCGTTTGGAATCCTATAACGCCGTGGCTTCAGCAGTCTTCGGACAATCAGAAGTTTTTATTTCGGTTAAAAAGCTGCTGGGCCATATGCCAAGGCATCGTCTGTACACGCTGTGTACGTCTGCGATGTCCACGGTATCTGCATCCATACTTGGTGCATATATGACACTGATTGATCCGAAGTATGTTGTGACGGCCTTAATGCTTAATCTTCTTGGAGGATTCATCATAGTAAATATCATTAACCCTTATGAAGTAACAGCAGAAGAGGATATTATCGAGATTCAGGAAGAAAAGCAAACCTTTTTTGAAATGCTGGGGGAGTATGTTCTGGACGGGTTTAAAGTAGCAATCATTGTAGGTGCGATGCTAATTGGATTTGTGGCGCTGATCAGTGCCGTTAATGATGTTTTCAATATGGCGTTCGGCATAACGTTTCAAAAGCTGCTCGGATATGTATTTGCTCCGTTCGCCTTTATTGTCGGTGTTCCTTTTTCAGAGACTGTAAAAGCCGGAACGATTATGGCAACAAAGCTTGTATCCAATGAGTTTGTAGCAATGCTTGACCTCGCCAAAATTAAAGGACTTTCCGAGCGTACCGTTGGTATTGTATCGGTATTTCTCGTTTCTTTTGCCAACTTTTCTTCAATCGGAATCATAACAGGTGCGGTAAAAGGCCTTCATGAACAAAAAGGGAACGAAGTAGCAAAATTCGGACTGAAACTGCTGTATGGAGCCACACTCGTCAGCTTGTTATCAGCAGCAGTTGCAGGGATCATGATCTAGTGATTTTATTAGAAAGGCTGAATCTAACGGGAATTCAGCCTTTTTTTTGGGCTTTTTCTTGTGAATACAGTAAAATTAAAGAAAGGTTGATTGCCAAGCCTTGAAAGGACTGGTCATTATGAATCATTTAAATAATACACAGATTAAGGTGGGAAGTGCTGAATTCAGCTGGAAACCTGCTGATGGAAGCTTTTTATTCGAAGGGGAGGATGCTATTCTCTTTTGGATTAATTCCGCTTTTAAAACATTTCTTGACACCATTGAAGAAGTATCCGGGGATGAGTCAGCTAATATCGTACTTGAGACAACTGGATATCGGATGGGAATCATCGTTGGAGAATTCTTTTATAATGAAGGAGCCAATCCGTCAGATGTCCTGAATGTACTGCCAGGGATTTATGCTTCTGCCGGATGGGGAACCTTGGAGATTGAAGAGTTGGATGAAAAAGAGAAGAAAGCTGTTTTGCGGATGAAAAACAGCTGGGAATACCGAATCAATAAGCTGCAGAAAAAGAAGAACCATGGAACATTCATTCCTGGACACTGGGCGGGTGTACTAACCGGATTGTTTGGAGAGAACCTCTGGTATCGAGTGACTTCCAGCCAGCTGGAAGGTGATGAACATTGTCAGTTTGAATTCTATCCCTCACTAATCACCGTTTCTGAAAATATTCATGAACTTTCAAGAAGGAGAGAACAGGCTGAAATATTTAAGCTTGAAAAAATAGTGGAAGAACGGACGAAAGAATTGTCCGATCTGCTAAAAGTTATTTCTTCACCTATCATACCTGTCTTGGATCATATTGTAGTCATCCCGCTATTGGGCAAGTATAACGAAGACCGTTCTAAAGAATTGCTTGAAAAAACCATCAATGAACTTCCGAAATATGAAGCTGATTTTTTAATCCTTGATCTTACGGGATTGGATGAGGACATTAGCGAGTATACAATTTCTCTGTTTCAGCAGCTCATTGCGGCTACGACATTGCTTGGCACAAAAACGATCATGGTAGGAATTTCATCGGCACTTAGTATAAAGATGACAAATTCAAATTATCATACTTCCGATATAAAGTCCTTTGCCAATCTAAAGCATGGCATTCATTATGCCCTTGCTGAAAGAGGCCAAAGGATCATATAAAAAAAACAATCGCAGCCATTGGCTGCGATTGTTTTTTTCATTGTTAATAAGGTGGTAGGATTAATTCTTGAGCGCAGTTTGGACAATACGTATAGCGTTGTTCTTCAACAAGAGAATGTACTTTATCTTCGCTGTTTGTGAAGTCACGATAATTGATAAGAATAAAGTTATGCTGGCATGCGTGGCAGATGTATGCTGTCCGATGTATAACCAAGGATTTATGATCAACTAAGTACTTTGACATAGAAAGCCCCCCGCATTAATCTGACATAATTTTATCATAACGTATTAATATTGCGAAAACATTACAATGGTTTAAAGGCTTCCATACCGATTTATAGTTTACATCCGAGGAAATAAGGGAAATATTTTAAGCTAGATCATTAGACCTAATTGAAATTAAATCCGGAGGCTTTCACCATGAAAAAAAACACATTAATTATCGCATCCTGTCTGATCGTTCTAATCACAGGCATCCTTTTTTCCATCACAAAGCTTAATCTTCCTTCTGTTCTGTCCTCTATGACCCATTACGGAAAATCAGAATTGAAAAACGATGGCAAAGAATTTAATTTGGTTGCATTGGGGGATTCATTATCCTATGGTGTAGGAAATTCAAGCAACAGCGGTTATGTAGGAACAGTGGAAGAACGACTTGAAAATCACATGAAAACTGAGATTACAGTCAAGGATTACGGAGTTCCAGATGATACAAGCGCCTTATTGTTAAAGCGTTTAAAGAATGAACAGTTAAAGTCATCCATCGGCTCTGCACGAATGATCTTCTTAAATATTGGTATGAATGATTACTTAAACAGCCTGCACCTTTCTAAAACCCAGCCGGATCGAAAAAAAGAAATCATTATAAAAGCACAGCAGAACTATCAAAACAATTTAAAAACAGCGGTAAAAGAAATGAGAAAAGAAAATCCAAAGGCAAAAATATATCTGGTAGGCATTTATAACCCATTCACAAACCGAAAAGACCGCCTCCCTGAAAGCGGCCTGGTTCAGCAATGGAACAAAAAGGCACAGGATATAACGGCTGAACAGGAGAATACCCGGTTTATTAATGTAGAGGGAGTCTTCACAGGGAAAAACAAAAAAGCTTATTTTGCTGACGAACTGCATCCTAATAAAAAGGGGTATGCGTTAATCGGTGAAGTAGTTTATAAACGTTTAGAGTTAAGGTGAATCAAAAAAAATCAGCCCTTTAAGGGCTGATTTTTTAATCATTATGGCGGGCTTTTCCGCCCTTGCTTCCGATATCTTCATAAAATTCCCGATCATGATTTTTTGAGGTAGCATTGCCGCCTTTTTTCCCGATCTCTTGATAAAACTCCTTGCTGTGAGTGCGGGAAGTAGCGTCTCCGCCTTTCTTTCCAGCTTCTTCTCTAGAGATGTTGTGGTTATTGTTCTTGGCCATTTGGAATCACTCCTTCAGTAGAATTAATTTTAATTTGGCCTTGGTTTTCTGTTCCCTATGAAATTTTTCTTAAACATAGGATCAAAAGTATTTATACTGGAGGAATCTAAAAAAGAGCACCGGATAAGAATCCGGTACTCTTACAACTCTTACTGTTAATCTACCAGGCGTACCAGCATATGAGCGAGTGCATGCTGCTGATCTTTGTCTCCTACTTTCCAAAGTTCCTGAAGGAGTTTTTCTTCAGAGTTTCTAGGGTCTTCATGTTCAGCAAGATATCCAGCTACTTTTTCAGCGGCTTTCGCCAGCTGCTCTTCACCTAATCCTAACTTTTGGCCTTTACTGACTTTGTCTGATAAGTATCCTTTAAATTCCTCAAAATCCTGTAAAATTTGATCTTTCTTTTCGGAGTCCATATTTGCTACTTTCTCGTCCACATTGTTCACGTGCGTGTTAGCCATTTTGTATTCCTCCTAAAAGTTGAGATATAAGAGTAGTACCCGATTTTTTATAAAACGAACCCTGAAATTCATAAAAAGACATGACAGAAGTTATACAAATATCCTACAAATTAATTTCATGATGCTGCGGTTTTTGGAGAAGTTCTTCTCTCCGGCTTGCCTTTTTATCACGAAGTTTTTCATTTTCTTCCCCAACAAATTTAATACACATATTCCATTCTTTTAAGGATTTAAAACAAAAAGGGAGGAGGAAAAAAAGACCATACAAAGGAATTGTATGTTAGCAATATTGCAAAAACCATTTACCCATTCAACGGTAATGAAGTATTATTTTAGTTAAGGTTTGAGACAAGTGTGCCGCTAGCACTGGTTTTCCGTAATGATAAATGGAGGAGAAGAATATGGGACAACAAGCAATTATAGCGCTCAGCATATTTTTAATTACATATGGCTTAATTATTTCTGAAAAAGTTCACCGTACTATTATTTCCATTCTTGGGGGAGCCCTTATGGTAGCTCTTGGCGTCATTGACCAGGAAACGGCCATTCATCATATTGATTTTAATACGATCGGTCTTCTCGTCGGTATGATGGTTATTGTAACCATTACGGCGGAAACCGGATTATTCAAATTTATTGCGATATGGGCGGCAAAAAAAGTAAAAGGAGATCCGGTCAAGACCCTCATTGCGTTAGGTTTGATTACAGCTATCGGTTCGGCCTTTCTTGATAATGTGACGACGGTTCTGCTCGTTGTACCTGTTACCTTCAGCGTAACAAGAAGGTTAAACCTCAATCCGATTCCTTTTTTAATGACTGAGATCTTCGCGTCCAATATCGGCGGAACAGCAACGATGATTGGTGACCCGCCCAACATTATGATCGGCAGTGCGGTAAAGGAGCTCACCTTCTTGTCCTTTATTGATAATCTTGCTTTAATCTGCGGGATCATTTTAGTGATCACAATAGTCATCATGGCTATCTTTTATAAAAAAGGACTCAAAACTAAACCTGAGTTAGTAGAAAATCTGATGAGGCTTGATGAAAAGAAAGAAATTGTAGACCATAAGCTGCTCCGTAAGTGCTTGCTCGCACTTGCGATTACCATTGGCGGATTCTTCCTGCATCAGTTCATTCATGTGGAAACCGCAACCATTGCCTTGTTTGGTGCCTTTCTACTCTTGTTACTGGCAGGTGAAAAACACCTGGAATATGCTCTCGAAAAAGTAGAATGGACCACGCTGTTTTTCTTTGTGGGATTGTTTGTTATTGTAGCAGGGCTGGTTGAGACCGGGATTATTGCAAGTGTGGCTAAACATGCGATGGAGTGGACAGGCGGAGATTTAAAGGCGACGACTTTCTTAATCTTATGGATGAGCGCGATTGCTTCTGCTTTCGTGGATAACATTCCGTTTGTTGCGACGATGATTCCGATGATTAAAGAAATGGGGCATATGGGAATCACAAACCTTGAGCCCTTATGGTGGAGTTTGTCACTCGGAGCCTGCCTTGGCGGCAACGGAACCTTGATCGGTGCGAGTGCCAACCTTGTGGTTGCCGGACTTGCGAGTAAAGAAGGCTATCATATTTCGTTTGTTAAATATTTGATCATTGGATTTCCCTTGATGATTTTATCCATTCTTATATCAAGTGTTTATGTTTATCTTCGGTATCTTATGTAAAAGGAAGAAACTCTCCCAATACAGGGAGAGTTTCTTTTTTTATTGTGCGGTTACGTAACCATATTGTCCAGCAATTACAGGGAACGATTTGACTGTATTTGTAATAATGACGGTGGTTTGAAGAGTGATCTGATCAAAAAGCCACCTTACCTCTTCGTTATGCATTCTGATGCAGCCGGAAGAAACATGCTGGCCGATGGAGCTTTCATTGTTGTTTCCGTGAATGGCATAGGAGATTTGAGGGTTTACGGATAAGCCCATCCATCGGTCGCCGAGCGGATTCTTAGGATCGCCTCCAGCAATATGTTCTTTATAATAGGGTCTGTTTTTAATCTTATTGGCAATTTTATAGATTCCCTGGGGAGTGGGGGTCGAAGATTTACCTGAAGCAATTGAAAATGTTTTTACAAGCGTCCCGTTTTTATAATAGGCGAGCTCATTGCTATGAAGGTTAATGATCAATAGCGGATAGGCAGAAGGGCTTTTTACCTCTTGGTTCGTTTCCTTATCTGGAGATGGTGTTGGGTTCACCGGTGGTTTTTGAATTTTTTCATGATTTTCTTTTTGCTCAACAGGAGGATACTTGGCTGAAGGATGAACGGATTTCGGCGAGCTAAATGAGGAGTGCTGATAGAAATAATAAGAAAAAGCAAACAGCCCAATGGTTAGAAATACAAGAATTCGGTATCTGAGTTTCACACAGTTGATGTCCTTTCTATGGATGAAATATAAGAATTGGATGATAAATAAAAAGATCCATCCTATTTCATTAGACGTCATCAGGCACGGAATGGTCTCTGTCCGAAATAAAAATGAGCAAAGCGCCTAAGAACAAAGCATGAAAGTTGCGAAGTGTACATAAACGAAGTAGGGTAAATATAATAAAACAGAGTTTTTCTACACAAAAACTATACTATTAAAAGGCAGTTGGTGAGACAAAATGGAATTTATCCATACTGAATTTCAGGCTCGCTGGATGAAGAAATTACATGAGCTTAGTGAGAGATTTGCAGAGCGCGCTCCCGAACATGATCAGCAAGGCACTTTTCCATTTGAGAATTTCAAGGAATTGGGGGAATCCGGTTACTTATCCTTGACCGTCCCTAAAGAATACGGAGGACAGGGGATCAGCCTTTATGACTATATCCTGTTTCAGGAACAAATCGCCCGCGGAGACGGTTCTACGGCATTATCAATAGGATGGCATCTTGGTGTGGTTATGGACTTGTCTGAGAGAAAACCATGGGATCCTACAGTCTTTGAGAAACTCTGCAAACGCATTGTGCATTCTCGAAGTTTGATCAACCGTGCTTCCACTGAACCGGCAACAGGAAGCCCGACTCGAGGCGGGAAACCTCAGACGATTGCCGAACAAAAAGGGGATCAATGGATCTTAAACGGAAGAAAGTCCTTTACTTCCATGGCTCCTGCTCTTGACTATTCCATTGTGTCAGCTTCGGTCAAAGATTCAGACCAAGTATCTTCATTTCTCGTGTCACATAAACTTCCGGGTGTTTCCATTGAAGATAAATGGAACACGCTGGGCATGCGGGGAACTCGGAGCGATGACCTGGTTTTAAAAGATGTGGCCGTTGAACGGAATGATCTTGTAGAAACGGCCGATCAGGAGAATAATCAGCAGCTTCCAAAAGCCTGGCTTCTTCACATCCCGGCATGTTATATCGGAATCGCCAGAGCTGCCCGCGATTATGCGGTTTCCTTTGCAAAAAATTATAAGCCTAACAGCTTGAAAGGACCAATAAGTGAAGTTCCTGAAGTGCAAAGAAAAATAGGATTGATGGATTTGGAGCTGTTAAAAGCAAGACAGCTCATGTACGGAGTCATTGAACAATGGGAAAGGTATCCTGAAAAACGCCAGTCTATCGGAAATGCACTGGCTGCGGTAAAATATTCAGCGACAAACAGTGCAAACGAGGTGGTGGATCTGGCGATGAGAATCGTTGGAGCACACAGTCTGTTTCAGGATAATCCCATGCAAAGGTACTATCGCGATGTGCGCGCAGGTCTTCATAATCCGCCGATGGATGATGCTGTGATTTCCATGTTTGCAAGAAATGCCTTGAATGATTGATTAACAGGAAAAAGGGAGATCAAAAGTTGTGATCTCCTTTTTTTGTTTTGGAAAATATTGTTTGGTTTTAAAGAAAGGATAATGACAATAAAGCGCAGAATATGTTGTATACAGGAACATCTTGAAAAGGGGTGGACAGGATGGAACGCAGTTCTGCAAATCAAGCGGCAAATCTCATTGGTGATGCAGCGGTACAAATGCTGCACAGCAAAGGGCTTTTAGTGGTCAGTGAAGAGGAATGGTCAACTCTTCAGCAGGAAATGAATACCTCAGAGCTAGAGATCAGAAGATTGAAAAAAGAATTGCTTCGCTATGCAAGAAAAATCGCAACCTGGAAAACCTTTGGTAAATCGTGCAGTTAAGGTAAGAGCACTCTTATTTTGGACTTTTTGCTGAAATAAGAGTATACATACAAAAAAAGGGGAAGAGTAAATGAGAAATTATTTTACTCTGTTCTTTACCTCTTTACATAGGGTAGGGGGGTATGGTAATATTAAGGGGAAAAGGAGGCTGGTTGATTTGGAAATTCAAGAACATGAATCACACTGTTCAACAGAAAGAAAAAGCCACCATTCTGATAAAATGAAAAGCAACCTGGTGACCCGTTTAAATCGTATTGAAGGACAGATTCGGGGGGTAAAGGGTATGATTGAACGTGATACGTACTGTGATGATGTTCTTACCCAATTATCAGCCATTCAGTCAGCGCTAAATAGTGTCGGGAAACTGCTTCTTGAAGGACATATGAGAAGCTGTGTTGTGGAAAGAATCCAGGAGGGCGAGCTGGAAGTGATCGATGAGCTCTTGGTAACTGTGAAAAAATTAATGAAATAAATCATACATCAGGGAGGTATAGTGATGGAGAAAATCATGTTGAATGTAAAAGGAATGTCTTGCGGACATTGCGTCAATGCTGTAGAAGGAAGCGTAGGGAAATTAAACGGTGTTCATCATGTTAAAGTACAGCTGGAGGAAGGTACCGTTGAAGTAGAGTTTGATTCCACAAAAGTTAATCTTGAAGAAATTAAAGAAACCATTGATGAACAAGGATACGATATTGCCTAATTGAAAGGACCAAAATGGACCGTGCTTAAACAGCACGTTCTCTTTTGGAAATGAATATACCCTATAAGGGTATAGGAGGGTATTCTTATGAGTGATAAATCAAAAGAAATGAGTATCCCGATTTCTGGCATGACTTGCGCTGCCTGTGCATTGAGAATTGAAAAAGGCCTTAAAAAAATGGATGGTGTTTCTGATGCAAACGTGAATTTTGCTCTGGAAAAATCAACAGTGGTTTATGATCCTGAATTAGCAGGGCCGAAAGATTTTCAACAGAAAATCAAAGATCTCGGCTATGATATTGCGGGAGATAAAGTGGAATTCAATATAAGCGGAATGACCTGTTCTGCTTGTGCTGCTCGAATTGAAAAAGGGTTAAAGAAACAGAATGGCATACTGGATGCGAATGTGAACTTAGCGCTGGAAACAGCCACGGTCAGTTACCAGCCTTCTGAGATATCTGTTTCTGAAATGATTAAAAAAGTAGAAGACCTTGGATATGGGGCAAGTTTGAAAGAGACAGACGGAAATAAGGCTGCTGATCTCAGAGAAAAGGAAATTCAGAACCAAACCGGCAAGTTCCTGTTTTCACTTATTCTTTCTTTGCCACTTTTATGGGCCATGGCCAGCCATTTTTCGTTCACTTCCTTTATCTATCTGCCTGATATGTTCATGAATCCATGGGTTCAGCTCGCTTTGGCAACGCCCGTTCAATTGATTGTAGGGAAACAATTTTATACAGGTGCATATAAAGCATTGAAAAATAAAAGTGCAAATATGGATGTACTCGTTGCATTGGGTACATCCGCCGCTTATTTTTACAGCCTTTATTTGACCATACAGGCAGCAGCCAATGCCAATAACATGCCTGAACTCTACTTTGAGACTTCGGCTGTTCTCATCACCTTGATTTTACTCGGTAAATTGTTTGAAGCGAGGGCAAAAGGAAGATCTTCTGAGGCCATAAAAAAACTGATGGGACTTCAGGCAAAAACAGCGCTTGTAATCCGTAACGGAGAAGAGCTGGAACTGCCATTGGAAGAAGTTGTAGCAGGAGATGTTGTTTCAGTCAAACCAGGTGAAAAAATCCCGGTTGACGGAGAGGTTGTTGGAGGCTATTCTGCTGTCGATGAATCCATGCTGACAGGGGAAAGTGTCCCTGTTGATAAAGCATCAGGAGACACGGTCATTGGAGCAACGATCAATCGTAATGGTTTTTTGAAAATCAAGGCAACGAAGGTTGGAAGAGATACAGTGTTATCCCAAATCATTAAAGTGGTGGAAGAAGCACAGGGCTCAAAAGCACCGATTCAGCGCTTAGCAGACAGAATTTCTGGGATTTTTGTTCCGATTGTCGTCGGTTTGGCTGTTGTAACCTTTCTCATTTGGTTTTTCTGGCTTGTACCCGGAGATTTTTCAGGAGCTCTTGAAAAACTGATTGCCGTTCTTGTCATCGCCTGCCCATGTGCGCTCGGTCTGGCAACCCCGACATCGATCATGGCCGGATCGGGACGTTCAGCTGAGTTCGGCATTCTTTTCAAAGGCGGGGAGCATCTAGAAAATACACACCTGATCGATACCATTATTTTAGATAAAACAGGAACAGTCACGAACGGAAGACCGGTTTTAACAGATATATTGCCTGCTTCAGGGCTTTCTGAGCAGGAGCTGTTAGTTCTTGCTGGTAGCGCTGAGAAAAATTCAGAACATCCTCTCGCCCAGGCAATTGTTGAGGGAATGACGGAACGGGACCTCATGCCTCTTTCCTCCAGCAGATTTGAAGCCATACCCGGACACGGTATCAAGGCTGTGGTCGATGGAAAAAGAGTACTTATAGGTACAAGAAAGCTGTTGAATGATCATGATATACCACTGCAGGCTATTCTTGAAAAAATGGAAGAGCTGGAAGAGCAGGGCAAGACGGTGATGCTCGCAGCTATAGATGGAGAGTACAGCGGGATGGTTGCTGTGGCCGATACGATAAAAGAAACATCCAAGGAAGCCATCAGCCGTTTAAATGCGATGAACATTGATGTATGGATGATTACCGGAGACAACACAAGGACCGCAAAAGCGATTGCCGATCAGGCTGGCATCGAGCAGGTTATTGCAGAAGTGCTGCCAGAAGGAAAGGCTGAAGAAGTGAAAAAACTTCAGCAGAAAGGCAGAAAAACAGCAATGGTAGGTGACGGTATAAATGACGCACCAGCACTTGCTGCAGCTGACATCGGGATGGCAATCGGAACAGGCGCGGATATAGCGATGGAAGCAGCTGATATTACCTTGATCCGCGGTGATCTGAACAGTATTGCTGACGCTATTTTTATGAGCAAGCGCACGATACGGAACATTAAACAAAATCTTTTTTGGGCGTTTGCTTATAATGCACTTGGCATCCCAATCGCTGCCAGCGGGTTTTTGGCTCCGTGGCTCGCAGGGGCTGCTATGGCATTCAGCTCGGTATCCGTTGTATTGAACGCGCTTAGGCTTCAAAAAATTAAACTGTAGAGGTGAGTTTTGATGAAAAGCAAAATCATCCGCAACTGGGTGCTGTCTGCTGTTGGTATCCTCATTCTGATCATGGCCGGCTATGCTGTTTATGACGTTTTAGAAGGCAAGGACGGGAAGAGGGAGCAGGCCGGCCATCAAGGTGGTCATTCAGAAATGCCTGGCATGGAACATGGGAATAAACATGGAGAACATGATGGACATAGTTCAGGTGATTTGGCCAAAAGTGAGGTTAAGCCATCCGTCAGCTACAAGGATGGTGTCATTTCGATTCAGTTAAAAGATCAAAAAGGCAGGCCTTTCGATGAGCTGGAGGTCAATCATGAAAAGCTGATGCACTTCATTCTGGTCAGCGAAGATTTAAAACAATACAATCACCTTCATCCTCAAAAGACCAGTAAAGGCTCGTTTGAAGTAAAGCACAGACTGCAGCCTGGAACCTACAAAGCATTTGTAGACATCAAGCCCAAAAATAAAGCTTATGCCGTTGCCCCGTTGAAAATTGAAGCGGGAAGCCATGGAAATCATACTCACCAGCCAGAATTGAAGGCAGATACCACCTTTTCAAAAACAATTGTTGGACACAAGGTATCATTGACGCCAAAAGAATTTAAAGCTGGCCAGCCTGTTACGCTGCAATTTAGCATGGGTGATGCAAAACCTGAACCTTATCTTGGAGCACGTGGCCATGTTGTGGTCTTAGATCATACAGGAGAAAAATATGTCCACGTTCATCCTTCCACTCCTGAAGATACAAAATTTGAGACGGAATTTGAGGAACCTGGACTTTATAAATTGTGGGCGGAGTTTAAGATCAATGGGAAAGTGATCACCTATCCATTCATTATTGGAGTGAAGAAATAGCAGAATAAAATGGGGCTGTCCAAGAAGTCTGTAAGCTGTTGATTTCCGTTCCAGGCTGCTCGCTTTCCGCGGGGCGTGCGGTGAGCCTTACCGGCGTGAACGCCTACTTTTTGGTGCAAG
>NZ_LMVC01000002.1:106581-269678 GCF_001510655.1 Fictibacillus sp. FJAT-27399
TGTGAAGTTCATTTTCGAGGAGTCTCGCATCTTCCACTTCAATTAACTTTTCATTGAAGATTTTTCAAGCCAAAAAGGGGCTGCCTGAAGGTCAATTTTCGACTTTCTGGACAGCCCCATTGGTATAAATTATTGTTTGTGATGTGTCAGTGGAGATTAGTGCTTTCAGTTTGTGGTCCAGCTGAGAAAGAATGTTTTTTATTTTTTCTAATGCTGAAGGAAATTGCCGCCAGCCAAACGACGACCAGCACGGTATAGACCGATTGCAGTGCTGTACCGGAGATTCCAGCGGACTGCAAAAGCGTCCGGGCGTTCGTTACAATAATCAATCCTCCAACAACTACACCTAAAATATGCGAAGGGATAATGCGGACGAGCCATGCTGCGATCGGTGCTGCGATTAATCCTCCCGCCATGAGGGCGATAACCCACATCCAGTTGACCTGCTCCCATCCGAGAGAGATGAGGAAACCGAGTGTAGCAGAAACGGCAACAGCAAATTCGCTCGTATCCACGGAACCGATGACCTTTCTTGTTGTTGTGCCGTTTTTGGCTAACAGGACAGGTGTGGCTACCGGTCCCCAGCCTCCTCCTCCGGTGGCATCCAAGAAGCCGGCAACAAGTCCGAGCGGGATGAGCTGCTTGCGGCTGAACGCTTTTTCATGATCAGCAGGCTTGTTGTTCTTTTTAAATAAAAATCGGTACAGAATAAAGAAACCAAGGAACAGCAGGAAAAAGGAAATATACGGTTTTACTGCGTCGCCAGGAAGATTGGATAAAAAGCAGGCACCGGTAAATGCCCCAATGGATCCCGGAATAATGAGACGAAAGATAATTTTACGGTCAACATTACCGAACCTGATGTGTGATGCACCTGAGGCGGCTGTCGTAACAACCTCTGCAAAGTGAACCGAAGCCGAAGCAACCGCCGGAGCGATTCCGAAGGCCAGCAGCAGGGAAGTCGAAGTCAGTCCGTAAGCCATTCCGAGTGACCCGTCAATCAGTTGTGCAACGAGTCCAATCAGGGCCAGGATGATCAGTTTTTTCATTTTACTCCTCCTAACAAATAAAAGGCCCTTAACAGTAAAGTTAAGAGCCTTCGGTTTTTCCGATCAGCAGTGTATCTCTTTTCGAATTTAGTATCTACTATATTCAATGGAATGAAAGTCTGTCAATAAAATTTTTGGATATTTCAATAAATATTTTTTAATCCGATAAGAATAATAGGGTTTGCGAAAGCATAAATGTGTGTTATTATTTAAAAAAATAAAAAAACTTATCCAGAGCGGTGAAGGGAACTGGCCCGATGAAACCCGGCAACCTGCATTTTATTTGCAAGGTGCTAACTCCAGCAGAATGTTTATTACATTTTGGAAGATAAGGTAATATGTTTACCTCGTCAGTCTTTCCGAAATGGAAAGGTTTTTTTATTGCCATTTTAATTCCTAAAAAAACCTAACAAAACATATTAAACGAGGAGGTTCTGATGTGGTAAACGGTAAAAGCCAGGATGAAATTTTTGAACAGTTAAAAGAAATGCTGAACAGTATCAAGTATGGGTCCATCACGTTAATTGTTCAGGATGGAAAGCTGATTCAGCTGGAAAAAAACGAAAAGGTACGTTTTAAATAAATATTCGCTGACTAGAAAACTAGAGGCGGTTTTAACATAGCAGGATGGCTGCTTATGGTTAAAGCTGCCTTTTTCATTGGAGGGGTGGTTAACATGCTCAAGTTTGACACATGGAAAGAACAGGAGTTTACGTTTCCGGAAGACAGTGAAACGAAGGGGGCATTCGAAGTACTGAAATGGGCGTATGAGCAATATGGAGATGCACTCGTTTATGCGTGCAGCTTCGGAATAGAAGGCAGTGTCCTGGTGGATCTTGTATCCAAGGTCAAACCAGATGCAAGAGTCGTTTTCCTGGATACAGGCCTTCACTTCAAGGAAACGTACGAGGTGATCGAAAAGGCGAAAAAAAGATATCCGGAAATGAAGATTGAGATGAAGAAGCCTTCGCTGTCCTTGTTGGAACAGGCGGAAAAGCATGGCAGCGAGTTATGGAAAAGAGAACCGAACCTCTGCTGTTATATACGAAAGGTAGCCCCTCTTGAGGAAACACTGAACGGAGCACCGGCATGGCTGTCGGGTCTCCGGAGGGAGCAGTCGGCAGGGAGGAGCAATGTTCAGTACATCAATAAGGATGAACGTTTTAAATCCGTGAAAATCTGTCCGCTGATCCATTGGACGTGGAAGGAAATTTGGAGATACGCCTACAAGCAGAATCTGCCCTACAATCCGCTTCACGATCAGGGGTATCCCAGCATCGGCTGCGAGCCGTGCACGCTTCCGGCTGACGGGTCGGGTGATTCCCGCTCAGGACGCTGGTCAGGGCAAGGGAAAACAGAGTGTGGACTTCACCAATAATAAAATAAAATTACAGGAGGAATTAACATGACATCAATTTTGCCGCATGGAGGAAAGCTGATAAACCGTTATGAACCAAATCTGCCAACAGACCACATTCAAAAGGAAGTGGAACTGGATGCTACATCCTTAAGTGATCTCGAGCTGATCGGTGTAGGAGCCTACAGCCCAATTACCGGTTTTCTAAATGAAGAAGACTATCAATCTGTCGTTGATTCTCTACGTCTTGCTGATGGAACGGTTTGGAGCATCCCAATCGTCCTTCCAGTTCATGAAAAACAAGCAAGGACGCTATCAGCCGGAGATCAGGCGAGGCTCGTATTTGAGGGTGTAACGTACGGAGTCATCGAGGTGGAAGACCTTTACCGCCCGGACATTAAGCATGAAGCAGAGCAGGTCTACCAAACGGCAGATACTGCACACCCTGGGGTTAAAAAACTTCTGGAACGCCCTTCTTACTATGTCGGAGGATCAATCACTCTCGTAAAGCGGCCTGAAAAACAGAGGTTTACTGAATATCGTCTGGATCCAGCTGAAACCCGCCAAGTCTTCAGAGACAGGGGATGGAATACAGTTGTTGGCTTCCAGACAAGAAATCCTGTGCATAGAGCACACGAATACATTCAAAAAACAGCCCTTGAAACCGTAGATGGACTGTTCCTGAACCCGCTTGTTGGAGAAACGAAATCCGATGATATTCCCGCTGATGTGAGGATGGAAAGCTATGAAATTCTGCTTGAAAACTATTATCCCCAAGACCGTGTGTTCTTGGCCGTATTTCCGGCAGCGATGAGATATGCAGGACCGAGGGAAGCCATTTTTCATGCGATGGTCCGCAAAAACTTCGGATGCACACACTTTATCGTTGGAAGAGATCATGCAGGTGTGGGCAATTATTATGGGACGTATGATGCACAAAAAATCTTTTCCAGGTTTACTCCGGAAGAACTAGGCATTACACTGATGTTCTTTGAACATAGCTTCTATTGTACAAAGTGCGAAGGAATGGCCTCATCCAAAACATGTCCTCACAGCAAAGAGGATCATGTGATTTTGTCAGGCACAAAAGTGAGGGAACTGCTGAGAAATGGAGAGCTTCCGCCAGCCGCCTTCAGCCGCAAAGAAGTCGTAGAAGTACTGATCAAAGGTCTGCAAGAAAAAACAATAACCGCATAAGGAGGAACATGATGAGTCAAACACAGAACATTACATGGCACCAGGCGGCCGTATCAAAGGAAGACAGAAGAACACAAAATGCCCATCATAGTTTCGTAATATGGCTGACAGGGCTATCGGGTTCAGGAAAATCGACTCTTGCCAATGAGGTTGCTAAAGAACTGTTTCGGCGGCAAGTGAAAAACTATGTGCTGGATGGCGACAACATACGCCACGGCTTAAATAATGATCTTGGCTTTTCAGACGAGGACCGGAAAGAAAACATACGCCGGATCGGTGAAGTATCCAAGCTGTTTGTAGACAGCGGAACAGTTGTGCTGACGGCATTTATCTCACCATTTAAGGAAGATCGGGAACAGGCGAGACAGATCTTAGGCAGTGATGAATTCCTTGAAATCTTCGTTAAATGTCCGCTCGAAGAATGTGAAAACCGAGATCCGAAAGGACTTTACCAAAAAGCAAGAAAGGGAGAGATCAAAGCATTCACTGGGATCGATTCCCCATACGAGGAGCCGGAATCTCCAGAATTTACAGTGGATACGAAGGCCTCGACGATTGAGGAATGCACGGCCGAAGTCATCTCTTTTCTTGAAAGCAAAAATCTGATCTAAAGGAAGGAATAATCGTGGCCTATAACGGCAACGGTTTTGTGGTCTCTAAAAGGGAAACGATACTAAACAGCTGAGGCAGGTGAATGAAATTGAGCAAAGTGTATTTAGTAGGTGCTGGACCGGGGGATGCGGAATTAATTACCGTCAAAGGAGCAAGATGCATTAAGGAAGCTGATGTTATTCTTTATGACCGGCTTGTTAATAAAGATCTGCTGGATTATGCAAAGCCAGGTGCAGATTTGATCTATTGCGGGAAGCTCCCTAATCTTCATACGATGCAGCAAGATACGATCAATCATTTTTTAGTGAAGTATGCCAAAAAAGGAAAAGTTGTCACCCGGTTAAAGGGTGGTGACCCTTTTGTATTCGGCAGGGGCGGTGAAGAAGCGGAAGCTCTCGTTAAAAACCATGTGGAATTTGAAGTGGTTCCAGGTATTACATCTGGAATTGCTGCACCGGCTTATGCTGGTATACCAGTCACTCATAGAGAGTATGGAGGCAGCTTTGCTATTGTCACCGGCCACCGGAAAGAAGGAGAGGACGAGAAGCAGAGATGGGAAAGCCTTGCTAAAGGAATTGATACACTTGCAATCTATATGGGTGTTAAGAACCTTCCTTACATCTGTGATAGCCTCGTAAAATATGGGAAGAGCAAAGAAACACCAGCTGCTTTAATTCAATGGGGAACCTTTGGGGAGCAGCGGACGGTTACAGGCACTCTTGAAACGATTGAAACAGTAGCACGAAATGAAGGGATTCAAAATCCAAGCATGATCATCATTGGAGAGGTAGTCAAACTCCGCGAAAAGATCAGCTGGTTTGAAAAGACGCTAATAGAAAAGGATTCTTCTATTATAAGTGAGGCGTTGTAAATGAAAGCATTACTCCTCATCTGCCACGGCAGCAGAACAAAAGCAGGCATGGAAAAAGCATTGGAATTTGCGAAACGGTGCATGGGAGCCAGCGACTATCCCATTAAGGAAGTTTGTTTTCTGGAACTGTCAGCACCTGATATTTCCAAAGGGGTTGAAGCATGTGTCCGTCAAGGAGCAGCCTCCATCTGCGCAATACCGGTTCTTTTATTAACGGCAGCTCATGCAAAAAAGGATATTCCAGAGGAAATAATGCTGCAGCAAGAACGGTATCCAAATGTAGAGATATCGTACGGGAAACCTTTCGGAGTGCACGATTCTCTCTCTCATTTATTATGGGAGCGGATTACAGAGTCTGTTGATAAGTTTCATAAGAACGCTGTAATCCTTCTCGTTGGAAGAGGAAGCAGTGACCCTGATGTGAAGAGAGATCTCAATGCCATTGCTGCAAATTTACAAAAGAACTATGAGGTGCCGCGGGTTGAAACGTGTTTTTTGACGGCTGCCCAGCCTAGCTTTGAAGAGATGCTGAGGCTCTCAGGCTGGGGGTATCAGCAAATCATCGTTGTTCCTTATCTTCTCTTTCCCGGCATCCTGCTCAGCGGGATGAAAAAAGCCATAGCACATGAGCAAAAACAGAGTGATCAAAACTTTATTTTGTGCGAGGCGCTCGGA
This sequence comes from Fictibacillus sp. FJAT-27399, assembly GCF_001510655.1. Classification (GTDB taxonomy): domain Bacteria; phylum Bacillota; class Bacilli; order Bacillales; family Fictibacillaceae; genus Fictibacillus_C; species Fictibacillus_C marinisediminis. The sequence continues at coordinate 112,343 of NZ_LMVC01000002.1, forward strand.
TACCATCCTGTTCTGCAAGACGTTCTCCTCACAAGAATTGAAGAAGCAGAAATGAAAAGTGCGGTTGTGTAACCATGTATCCGATCATGCTGAATCTTAATTGTAAGCCTGCTGTAGTGATTGGCGGAGGAGCTGTCGCCCATCGCAAGATTTTAGGATTGCTTGAGGCAGGAGCAGCAATAAAGGTGGTTAGTCCTGAGGCTGTTCCGGCGATCCAAAAAATGCAGCATGAACATCTCCTGAAATGGGATAAGAAATCTGTGGAACCAAGTGATTATAAGGACGCATTTATCATTTTTGCAGCGACTGATCAGCCGGAAGTGAATCAGCAGATTGCCGAAAATGCAGGAAACCACCAGCTGGTTAATGTCGTTGATCAGCCGGTACTTGGAAATTTCTCGGTTCCCGCGGTAGCCAGAAGAGGAAAGCTGGTCATGACTGTTTCAACTGGAGGAGCAAGTCCGATTCTTGCCAAACGGATTAAAAAAGAGTTACTGGCTGCTTATTCAGAAGATTACGAGGCCTACACTCAGTTTTTATTTCGATGCCGAGAGCGAATTAAAGAATGGGAAGCCTCCTTAGAGGAAAAACAGTCGCTGCTCCATGAGCTGCTGGAAGAACGCTTCATTCATTCAAGAGATGAACAGGAAAATTTCATACGTACTCTAGAACAGAAAGTCTCCTTTTAAGGAGGCTTTTTTTCTTTTGTAAGATGAATAATAAATAATCTGAATTTAGTTTCCAAAATATGAAACTTTTTCATATTTTATCCGTTTATATAATTAGAACAACATGAAATTTTGTGGAAGTTCGACAATTTTTACCAATTATTTCAAGCGGTTTATGCTACGATATTCCCAGATATGGAGAGGGGAAGGTGAATGGCTGATTACATACTTAGGTGGTTAAAACCTCATTAAGAGAAGGGGGAAGGTACGTTATGGATATTATGGGGTATCCGATGGAAACCATCTATTTAACTGGATTAATCGTATTTGGATGCATTACCTTTCTATATGTTTTGGTAAGTGATCTCATCCATGGAGCATTTGAGGTTTTTTCCCACATTCTCAGTCCGACTCTTGTACTTTCTTTTTTTACGATACTGAGTGCATGCGGCTATGTATTGGAAACAATAACATCTGTTAACAGCTGGCTCATCTTAGGTATATCGGCAGGATCGTCTTTAATCCTTGTGTCCTTGCTGAACATTTTTGTCCTGATCCCGCTTGCCTCCGCAGAAGCGTCACTCAATTACGCTGAGGAGGATTTACGGGGGAGAATCGGTAAAGTGATTACTTCTATCCCGTCCAATGGTTTTGGAGAAGTCTTTATTGAGGGGATCAGCGGAAATATTGCGAAGACAGCGATCAGCATGGATAATGAGCCGATCGGGCAAGGATCCAAGATTTTAATCGTGGATGTAAAAAGCGGCGTCGTTCATGTTATGCCTTATGAACAAACCGCATTATTGTACTAATGAATTGGAGGAATGGAAATGACACCTATTTTTATCGCTGCGGGAATTGTTGTGTTTGTTGTAGTTGCCCTGATTTCTGTTTTTATTACAAAGTATAAGACCGCAGGACCAGATGAGGCACTGATCGTAACGGGAAGTTTCCTGGGCAGCAAGAACGTGAACATCGATGAATCAGGAAACAAGATCAAGATCGTTCGCGGGGGAGGCACCTTTGTATTCCCGGTCTTCCAGCAGTCCGAACCACTGAGCCTGCTTTCAAGCAAGCTTGAAGTTCAGACACCGGAAGTTTATACCGAGCAAGGGGTTCCGGTCACAGCGGATGGAACGGCTATCATTAAAATCGGCAGTTCGATCGGGGAAATTGCAACAGCAGCTGAACAGTTTCTTGGAAAAACGAAGCAGGACCGCGAGCTCGAGGCTAGAGAAGTATTGGAAGGCCATCTCCGTTCCATTCTTGGTTCCATGACAGTGGAAGAAATCTATAAAAATCGTGATAAATTTTCTCAGGAGGTTCAGCGCATTGCTTCTCAGGATCTGGCGAAAATGGGTCTTGTGATTGTATCCTTTACGATTAAAGATGTAAGGGATAAGAATGGATACCTTGAGGCTCTCGGAAAACCGAGGATTGCCCAGGTGAAACGAGATGCTGACATTGCAACGGCAGAAGCTGAAAAAGAAACACGCATCAAACGGGCACAAGCGAATAAGGAAGCACAAAAATCCGAGCTTGAGCGTGCGACAGAGGTTGCGGAAGCAGAAAAGATCAATCAGCTGAAAATTGCAGAATTCCGCAGAGAACAGGATATCGCCAAAGCAAAAGCGGACCAGGCATACCACTTGGAGGAAGCGCGTGCCAAACAGGAAGTTACTGAACAGCAGATGCAGATCAAGATCATTGAGCGCCAAAAACAGATTGAATTGGAAGAAAAAGAGATTGCGAGACGCGAGAAACAATATGATTCTGAAGTAAAGAAAAAAGCGGATGCGGATCGTTATGCAGTGGAGCAAGCGGCAGAAGCGGAAAAGCGCAAACAGCTCGCTGAGGCGGATGCCAATAAATATAGAGTGGAAGCGATGGCGACAGCTGAGGCTGAGAAGGTACGTCTTGAAGGGCTTTCTAAAGCAGAAGCTGAGCGGGCCAAAGGGGAGACAGAAGCAGAAGTTATCCGTTTGAAAGGTCTGGCTGAGGCAGAAGCGAAGCAAAAAATCGCCGAAGCCTTTGAAATGTTCGGCCAGGCAGCTATTCTCGATATGATCGTGAACATGCTGCCGGCGTATGCGAAAGAAGTGGCAAGCCCTCTGTCCAACATTGATAAAATTACGGTTGTGGATACTGGCGGCAGCGGTGAAAACGGCGGAGCGAATAAAGTAACCGGCTATGCGACCAACCTGATGGCATCTCTTCAGGAAACCCTTAAGGCCTCATCTGGAATCGATGTAAAAGAGCTGATCGAGAATTTTTCAGGCAAAGGAAATGTTAGACAGAGCCTCGACGGACTGCGCTATGACCTTGCCCAAAAGAACAATGAACCCGCACCATATGACCGCAGTGAAGATCCATTGGCGGTAGAATAAAACAACTGAGATCCCCCTCTGGTAGGGGGATTTTATGTATTTCAAGAGAAGAAGGAATAACCGGGCAGGTAACGCAAAAGAATTTGGAGATCTTCAATGATCATTTTTCCCCCGTATCCTAAAAAAAGAAGACCGAATACAAGATCCAAAATCGCTTGAAAGCGGGCCATTCCTTCCCGGATAAGCTGCATGCCGACAATAGGAAGAACGGCCAGATACCAGCAGGAATTGCCAGCCAAAAAGATAAGAGCGTTACTGAATGGTTCGGAAGCTAAATTTTCTGCGGTCACAAACTGAGGGAAGATACTAAGGAAAAACAGGCTAACCTTTGGATTTAGCAGATTGCTCCAAAAACCCCGCTGATAGGCGAGCAGTGCCGACAAGGCGATGGATGTGATGCTGGATGAATGCGCAGCCTGGGGAGAAATTCTTCTGAAAATATTATTGCAGCCTAAATAAATTAAATATGCTGCCCCAGCCATACGGATAAACAAGTATAATAGAGCTGATTCTTTCAAAATGACAGAAAGTCCGAATACGGCGAGAGTGAGATGCAGGATGAAGCTTGTACGATTTCCTAAAAACGTGGCGTAGCCCATCCGCGTGCCATGGCTTAATGTATGCTTTGTCATTAATAAAAAATCCGGACCTGGCGAGGCAGCAAGAGCGAGGCCAAGCAAAAATAAAACGAGCATAGTTTGCCTCCAAGTGTATTGGCTTGTATACTCTCACTATATGTTTGACTGTAAGGTTTCAGACACAGAAAGAATAATTAGAAGACCCGGGAGTTGGAACTTTGAAACTATTTCATTATCATTTTTGGACAGATAGAGTAGAAGAGACAGAAAGCTATTATCGGCGTCTGGGCTTTCAAGTAGAAGGCAGATACGCAATGGAAAAAGGAACGGTAACTCCCTACCATCCTCCATTGGAGTGGGATGACTTTCGTGAGAATGCTCTTATTTTTCGCATTATCGAAGTCAGAAAAGGGAATATCAATATAACGTTTGGAGCTGGAAAAAAGCCAATCTTTGACCACATTGGATATTTAGTAACCGATGAAGAACTGAAACAGCTTTGCAACCGTGCTGATGTGATGGGATGGAAAACAGAAGCAGGTGCCCGCAGGACTTTTATCTATACTCCATACCGGTTCAAGATCGAGCTGCAAACCCGCAAAGATGCAGTAGACGGGGGAGATGGCTCTCTGGCCAGGCTGGTAATCGCAAGCCCTGATGAAGCATTTGAAAGAGGACTGGAAAGGCTGTTTCACCGAGAAATGGAAGAAATCAGTTTTGTTCAAGGAGCACAGTTTCACCTTCAGGAGGTTTTCATGGAAGGTGTGGAAGGAAGCAGCAAAGACCCGAATAAGGTCATTGTGACCGGATTAAACGGCGAGAAGGGGCTGTCCAAGAAGTCTGTAAGCTGTTGATTTCCGTTCCAGGCTGCTCGCTTTCCGCGGGGCGTGGGGTGAGCCTTACCGGCGTGAACGCCTACTTTTTGGTGCAAGCACCGGCGGGAGTCTCACCTGTCACGCTAGTCCCGCAGGAGTCTCGCATCTTCCACTTCAATCAACTTTTCATTGAAGATTTTTCACGTCAAAGGAGCTGCCTGAAGGTCAATTTTCGACTTTCAGGACAGCCCCCTTTTTTAATAGTTGGTTTTGTTAAAGCTCAATGCGGATTTACATTCAGAGAAACATCACATACGAATGGCCCTTCAATCCTATTCCATCCAATTTCACAGAACAGATAGCTTGAACTCTTTTAATCCGTACACAAAGGTGCTCTCGATCGGTTCAAGGGAAAAGTTGCTGCTTTTCTCAAATTTGGGATATCGTTTCATCCATTCTTCAATGGCGATTTCTGCTTCCAGCCGGGCAAGCGGTGCTCCAAGGCAGAAATGGATGCCTTTACCGAAGGCGAGATGAGGATTTGGCTTTCTTTTGATATTGAATTGGCCGGCCTGTTCAAATTGCTGCTCGTCCCGATTCGCAGATCCCATCCATGCCACCACAATATCGCCGGCTTTAATCTGGGCATCGCCAAGAACGGTATCTTCTTTCGCAACACGGCTCATGGCCTGTACAGGAGAACGGTACCGCAGTACTTCTTCGATGGCAAGCGGGAGAGTGCCTTTTGGATTCTTGAGGATTTCCTCATAAATATACGGGAACTCTGTGAAGCAAAAGAATGCATTGCTGATTAAGTTGGTTGTTGTTTCATTTCCTGCAACAAGCAGCAAAATGCAGAATCCGATGATCTCGTCTTCAGAAAGCACAGTGCCCTGAGCTTCGGCTCCCAGTAGAACGGAGATAATATCTTTTTCAGGGTGTTCTCTTTTATTTCTTATAATCTCTTTAAAATAGACATACAGCTCATGGTACGTTCTTTGCTGGTTCTGTTCCAAATGTTTTATAGCCTCGGGGCTGTTGTCTTTTGGCCCTGCGACTACCCAGTCAGACCACTCTTTGAATTTGGATTGGTCTTCGATGGGTACTCCCAGTATTTCAGCGATCACCATCACCGGAAGCGGATAGGAAAATTGTTTTACGATATCTATATCGGATGCTGGATCGACCTCGTCTAAAAGCTGTTTCGCGATTCGCTCGATCCGGGGACGCCATTCCTTCATAACTTTTGGAGTAAAGGCTTTGTTCACGAGAGCGCGCATCTGTGTATGTTTTGGCGGGTCAATGCTGATCAAACTCAATTCAATTGGGGACTTTTGTTCATCCTCCTGTTTTTTTGACCGGTTGGAGGAAAACAGTTCTTTCGTTTCCAGAACGTACTTTACACTCTGATAATCAAAGGCATCCCACGCACCCCGTCTTTCATCCTTGCGAACTGGGCTTTCTTTCCGCATTTTTTCATACCAGGAAAAAGGTTCATATCTTTCTTCTTTCGTCGAAATTTCCTCTACTTGCCGAAATGCTGTTTGAGTAGAATTTTCCATGGTGGATTACCTCCAGTTTTTGGTAGTGGCTACATAAAAAGAATACGTCCAATGGGATGAAAGTACAAAGAATATTTATCTAAAACTTTTACTATTTTAAATATTCTGTCCTTATGATTAGTTTTTCTTATGTGATTGGTATGTTTATTAGTAATTTTCTTGTGTGTAGCTTATGCATATGATGAGATTGAGAGAAAGGAGAGAGGATAGATGGATATTAAAGCGAGGGTACAGCAGCAGTTTGGAAAAAATGCTGAAAAATATGTGAGCAGTCCCATTCATGCTAAAGGTAAGGATTTGGCACAAATGGTGGAGATCTCGAACGCAGAGCCACAGGACCGTCTGCTGGATATTGCAACAGGTGGCGGGCACACCGCCAATGTATTTTCTCCACTTGTTAAAGAAGTGACCGCGTTGGATCTGACGAGCGAGATATTGGAAGCTGCAAAAAGATTTATTGAAGGAAACGGTTATCATAATGTCTCGTTCGTCAAAGGTGATGCGGAGAAACTTCCTTTTCCAGAAGAATCGTTTGAAGTGGTTACGAGCCGGATCGCACCTCACCATTTTCCGGATCTTCAATCATTTATCTCGGAATCCTACAGGGTGCTGTCACAGGGCGGAAAACTATTAATCGTAGATAATACGGCACCGGAAAATAAAGAATATGATGAGTTTTATAATGATATAGAAAAAAGAAGAGACCACAGCCATTACCGCGCTTGGAAAAAGTCCGAGTGGATAACGTTTTTGGAAGAAGCCGGTTTCAGGATCGAGCAGATCAATGTTTTTAAAAAGACATTTACGTTTGACAGCTGGTGTGAACGGATGGAGATGAAAAAGGAGGAAAAAGATCAGCTGATTAAAAAAATGATAGATTCACCTTCACATGTTAAGAAATATTTTAGCATTATGGAGAAGGATGGAAAGGTTCAGGAATTCAGCGGAGAAGCTATTCTGATAAAGGCCGTCAAATAAGGAGCTGAGCATTATGGCAATTGATTTTCATGGAGAGGATAACAAATTATCCTACGCCACTAGAACAGCAGCAGATGATTGGAAAAAGATGATTGGACAATATCTGGCCTTGAAGGATTTTAGCGCGGTAGATATCGGCTGCGGAGGAGGCATCTATACGAAAGCACTGATTGAACTGGGCGCCAGGCAAGTGGCTGCTGTCGATTTTTCAGAAAAAATGCTGGAAGCAGCACGCGAGAACTGCCAAGGTTTTGGAGGACGTGTTCAGTATGTACATGGATTTGCGTGGAATACAGGGCTTGAATCGCTTACCGCGGATGTCGTATTGGAACGGGCAGTGATTCATCATTTGACCGAATTGGAAGGATGTATATCAGAAGCCTTTCGCTTGTTGAAACCAGGCGGAATGTTCATCATTCAAGACAGGACACCTGAGGATTGTTTGCTCCCAGGAACAGACACACATATCCGGGGATATTTCTTTGAACAAAATCCAGAATTGATGAAGAAGGAGATCGAGAGGCGTTATACAGGTGAGCAGGTTCGTGGAGCTCTTGAAAAAGCAGGATTTTCACATGTTGAAGAGGTCAAGCTTTGGGAAATGAGAAAACAGTATTCTTCTGTAAAAGACCTCACAGAGGACCTTAGAAAACGTACTGGCCGGTCGCTGCTGTTTGAATTGGACGATGAAAAATTGGAGCACTTAATCCAATACATTGAAACAAAATTGCGAGATGAACAGGAAATAATGGAACAGGACCGATGGACACTTTGGTTTGCCAGAAAAGGATAATGGTTAGGATGATGGACTGCTGAGTGGCAGTCCTTTTTTTGGTTACAAGTGAGAAGGAATGATCAGCGAAAGTACGAAAAATATATACTATGATTACATTTCAAAATACAACAATTTCCGGGGAAATGAAAAAGAAATCGAAATTTGCGGCGAAGGGGTGTTAGAGAGATGGATCATGTTCTTATTCAATTGATTTTACTGACTTTCGTCATCCATGTGATTGATACTCTTGGCTATTCTGTTAGACTGAACTCTGTTAAAACAGGGCAAGTGGCATTATCTTTTTCCATTTTCAATCTTTTTGTACTTGTTTCTAGAACGGCAAATATGTTTCAGGCTCCCTTGATCGGAAAGATAATAGGGTTTAGTATTGCAAAAGATCTGGATCCCCTCAGCGATATGAGATACGTTATTGCCGCTGCTACAGCAGGCACTCTGGCAGGGGTTTTTGTAATTCCCACTTTCCTGAAAATTTTTCAGATCGGGGTGAAGAAAATTGCATTGTCAGGATCTGTTCCTTCCCTCGTGTTTGAAGCGCTGCACGCAAACAATATGAAACGCATTGTAAAAAAAGCAACGGTTCCGAAGAAGAAAATGCTTCAAAAACTGCGGTTTAGAGAAATTCCTAAAAGATTCTTGCTTCTTCATGCGGTAGTAACGGGTATCTATACAATAGGGGTACTTGCCGCCAATTATTCCTCATTGCTGGTTCCATCCCAAAATCAGCTGGCAGCGGCAGCTTCATCCGGCATGATTAATGGAGCAGCAACTATCATGCTTACCTTCTTTATTGATCCAAAGTCAGCGATCATTACCGATCAGGCGATCAGAGGAAAGCGGCCCTACGGCGATGTGAAAGCGCTCGTTATCTTGCTGATCACGACTAAGCTGATCGGAACCGTGCTCGGGCAGCTCATCTTCCTGCCAGCAGCAAAAATCATCGCCAGTTTTTATCAATAATACAGAAAAGCTGAAACGCCTGTTTAAAGACGACAGGCACTGGAGGGCGTTGCCATAAAACGCTTTTTGTTTTCTGGCAAAGATCGAAGTGGCAGAGTCTTTAGGCGTTGAAGCTAGATCAGAAAAGCTGAAACGCCTGTTTAAAGACGACAGGCACTGGAGGGCGTTGCAGCTAGATCGGAAAAGCTGAAACGAAAAATCACATCTTTTTAGAGAGGAAGTGATTCGATTGGAGATAAGAAAAGCCACTCCGGGAGATGAAAAGGGAATAGCTTTCGTGCAGGTTGATAGCTGGAGAACGACTTATAAAGGAATTGTTAACGATGAATACTTGGAGCAGATGAAGGCAGAGGACAGGCAGGATTTGTGGATGGGCATCATTCAAAAGCCACTGGAGAAAAGTTTTTTATATGTGGCATCTATTAATCAGGAGATTATTGGTTTTTGTTCCGGCGGTCCCAATCGCTCAGGCCGCTTTCCTTATGAATCTGAACTGTATGCCATCTATCTCTTGCAGGAGTATCAGAGAAGAACGATCGGCAGCAGTCTAATCCGGCATTTTGCTCAAAATCAATACGATGCCGGCTATCGTACGATGCTTGTTTGGGTTTTGAAAGATAATCCATGCAAAGCAGCGTATGAAAAGCTGGGCGGTATAAAGCTTGGGGAAGAAGTAATACAGATTGGAAAACAGCAGTTGACGGAAGAGGCTTTGGGGTTCGATCTCGCGAAACTGCTTCAGTTATAATTCATTTCTACGCTGAAGTTTATGGCGTATGAAGATTCTTTCCATGAGCTTAATGAGCTGATTTTCATAGGCGGATTTTTCTTCTGGACAATCCGTGCGGTTTATTTTACTTTTTAACTGCTTAACCTTTTCTTTTTCTTCTGGTGTTAACTGATGGGAAAGAATCATAATTTCCTCCTTATGAAAAGAAAATGTAGGTTAACCTTATCATGATGCAGGAAAGGATTTCTATAGTTATGTTAGGTTTTCTTACATTAAAAACGGCCTGTAACGATGGATGATATATCCTTCGTTACAGGCCTCATTTCTGCTGAAGACTAGGATTTCACTTGAATAATGATTTTTCCTTTAGCGTGATGAGACTCGCTTAATTCGTGAGCTTTTCTTACACCCTCTTGGGTTAGAGGAAAGGTTTCTCCCACAAAAGGTTTAATTTTCCCTGCCTCAATCAACTTTCCGATCTCAGCAAGCTGGTCTCCGTCAGGATCCAAAAAGACAAACCCAGCTTTGACAGAATGATTGGTGGCCTCCTTCTGTACCGGCGGGCTTACGATGGAAACGAGAATTCCACCCGGCTTGATCACTTTATAGCTGTTATGCTGCACTTCCCCGCCGATCGTATCAAACACGATGTCTACGGGTTCAATCGCTTCGGCAAAATCTTTTACTTTATAGTCAATAAACTCATCTGCACCAGATTCTTTGATAATCTCCTCTGAATCCTTACTGCCTGTTGATAGGACGTAAGCTCCTTTTGCTTTAGCAAGCTGAATAGCAAAACTGCCGACTCCTCCTCCGCCTGCGTGAATAAGGACCCTTTGTCCTTCCTGAATGTGTGCAAACTCCACCAGGGATTGCCATGCCGTAAGGCCAACGAGGGGAATAGAGGCTGCTTCTTCATACGTCAGGTTTTTTGGCTTGAAGGCGACCAATTCTTCATCAGCAGCAAGCAGTTCAGCATAGGTGCCGTCCCGTTCTGTTGCCGGCCGTGTAAATATTTCGTCTCCCGGCTTGAACTTGGTCACAGAAGAGCCGGTCTCTTTCACTACTCCCGCTGCATCCCATCCAAGTATTATTGGAAAAGTGAAGGAAAGGTTGTCTCTCAAGTACCCCTCACGAATTTTCCAGTCCACCGGGTTAATTGAAGTGGCATGGATCTCAATGAGGATATCTTTCGGACCTGGCTTGGGATCGTTCACTTTTTTCTCCACAAGCTGATCTCTTCCTCCATATTCATTAATAACAACTGCTTTCATTCCTTTTCACCTCTTCTATAGTAATCTCATCATAGGTAGCTTTCCCTGTTGAAATGAGGTTGAATCCGGAAAGTAACGGTTGACAGTTTTCCTATTGCATTATATAGTGATTTTTAATCGTGAGGTTAGTTGAGAAGAGTTGAGTGGGAACAAAAGAGCAGAGCCGAGCTGAGATTAGCGGTTATGGTTGCTAATCTTCGTCTCTCGTAAAGAAGGGATGATAGCCATGATTCAACCATCATTGGAAGAAGTACAACAACTGGCAGGAAGCTATAATTTAGTTCCTGTAAGCATTGAGTTATTCGCAGATGTTCATACAGTCATTGAACTGTATCAAACGTATTATAAGGAAGATTATTCTTTCTTGCTTGAAAGTGTAGAAGGCGGCCAGCAATGGGCCCGGTATTCGTATATCGGAAAAAATCCCTTTATGGTGGTCTCGTGCAAGAAGGGTAAAACAACGATAAAGAAAAAAGGCCAGGATGAAACCTTTACAGGGCATCCTATTGATATTTTAAAATCTCTCCTCAACCAATTCAAAAGTCCCGCGCATAACAATCTGCCTCAATTTGCAGGCGGTGCAGTCGGTTATTTCGGCTATGATATCCTGCAATATTTTGAAAACATTCCACCTCACGGCAAAGATGTCATCAATACAGATGATATGAAATTTTTATTCGTAGATGAACTGATTGTCTTTGATCATCTAAAACAATCCATACAAATTGTCTGCAACCTTCATGTTCCGGAGAACCACTCGGAGCAGCAAATTGAAGAAGCCTACAAAAAAGCTGAACAGTCCATACATGATACGCTGGCACAGCTTGAAAATAATGTGAATCACCCTGTTCCAGCCTTTCGCTACCTTCCTCAGCAGGAAGTTGATATAAGCGCAGTACAATCTAATCTGACAAAAGAAGAGTTTTGCAGGATGGTAGAGCGAGCTAAAGAATATATTACTGCCGGTGATATTTTTCAAGTTGTGCTTTCACAGTGCTTTGAAAGTGAAGCAAAAGCGGACCCGCTGACCGTCTACCGGGTTCTGCGGATCGTAAACCCATCTGCCTACATGTATCTCTTGAAGATGCCGGATGAGACCATCGTTGGTTCATCACCAGAATTGCTTGTCAAAGTAGAAGGACAGCAGGTAAGAACCAGACCGATTGCCGGGACTCGTCCCCGGGGAAAAGACATGGAGGAAGACCAGCTATTAGCAGAGGAATTATTGGCGGACGAAAAAGAAGTGGCAGAACATATCATGCTTGTCGATTTAGGAAGGAACGATATCGGCAGGGTTTCAGAATATGGCAGTGTGGAAGTGTCCTCATTTATGGAGATTGAGAGATACTCTCATGTCATGCATATCGTATCGGACGTAACTGGAACGCTGAGAAGCGATAAAGACTTCTTTGACGCTCTGATCTCTTGCCTGCCAGCCGGAACGCTGTCCGGAGCTCCGAAAATCAGAGCCATGCAGATCATATCAGAACTTGAGACGCAAGCTCGAGGAACGTATGCAGGGGCCATCGGATATTTATCATTTTCAGGGAATATGGACTCCTGCATTACGATCCGTACGATTCTGTTTAAAAATCAAAAAGCTTATATTCAAGCGGGGGCAGGCATCGTCGCTGATTCTGTTCCGGAGAACGAATACGAAGAGACCTTTAATAAAGCGAAAGCCTTGCTGAAAGCCATTCAAGTGGCTGAAGCGATGGAACTTCAAGTGTAATAAAAAGTGGGTATGATTTTGAACCGCCGTTTGAAAAGCAGAAGGGTATAAGCAAGCTTATCCCATCTGCTTTTCAGGCGGTTCATTTGTTTCACAACCAGCCGGCTCTTATCATCGCCAGCGATCACATCCCTACTAAAGGAGAAAAAAATTTGAGGGTTTCTTTCAAGAATCAGTAGGGGTGCACAATATGAATGACCTCAATATAGGTCTTTACAAAATCAATAAAAAAAGGCTCTTTTCTAAAAGATTGTTGCTTTAGGAACAAGTAAAGAACCTTCATTGATTAGTTGATTGGAGTGTAAGGTGCGAGACTGAGGCTAGATTAACGGGACGGGTGAGACACGCGGAAATCGAGCCTCCTGAAACGGAAATCAACCACTCCTAAGAGCAACAAAGGTTACGAAAACAACCTAAAAAAAAGAGCCCTGGGGGTTCTTTTTTTTATCGAGTTTTTTGAACTCCATGTGTAATAAAAAAAAGAGGCTCTTTTTTTAACGCAATGTTTTCTGAATGTACTTAATGGTTTTTCGAAGATCTTCAGCGGAAGGCCTTCCGAAAGGGCCGGTCTGAAAGCTTAGATAAAGAATTCTTTTTTGCGGATCAACGAGAAAGACAGCCGGTTCTCCATGTGAGCCATGATCATCATAATAGGTATCATCATGGTAATAGACGCCGTAAGCTTTAATTACTTCCTGATCCTTGTCACTCAGAACGGGGAAAGAGAGTGTCCTGCTTTGCTTCATTTTTGCAAGGTTGGCGGATTCGTCAGTAGAAATGGCAAGAATGTGAGTATTCAGCTCACGAAACGTTTCTTTATGTTTCTCAAGATCCTTGAGCTGTTCGTTGCATACCGGGCACCATTCTCCGCGGAAAAATACAAGCAAGTGAAAGCGGTCATCCGTTTTTAAATGGTCATAAAAATGAAAGGATTCTCCTTCTGCTGTTACTGCTGTAAAGTCAGGGGCCTGATCGCCCAATTGGAATTTTGGCAAAATGTTGTCCTCCTTTTTTTATTATTTAAGTATTCCTTAATCGTCTATAAATAAAACCTTGAATGCTTTGTAATAAAACAAGGGCATTTTTACCATTCTATAGATATAGGATGGTGATAGATTTGGATCTTTTAAAAGAACTGACAGAAACCAATGGTGCTCCAGGCTTTGAAAACGAGATACGAAAAATTATGAAGCGTGAGATCGAAAAGTCCGGTGCACCGCTTGTTTATGATCACATGGGAAGCATTTTTGGCGAGAAAAAAGGGTCAGCTGATGGACCTAAAATCATGCTTGCCGGCCACATGGATGAAGTAGCTTTCATGATTAGCGAAATTACGAAGGATGGCTATTTGCGGTTCGTTCCGCTCGGCGGCTGGTGGGATCAAGTTATCCTTTCCCAGCGAGTTCACGTGATTACAGACAAGAAAACGTTCACAGGTGTGGTAGGGTCAAAGCCTCCGCATATTTTGACTCTGGAAGAACGGAAAAAAGTCTATCCGATGCGTGAAATGTTTATCGATATTGGGGCAAACGATAAAGATCAGGTGAAAGAATGGGGGATCAAGGTTGGAGATCCGATCATGCCGATCTGTCCGTTTGAACTTTTGCCAGATAACGATACAATCCTGGCAAAAGCATTGGATAATCGTGCGGGCTGCTATCTTGCACTGGAGGTGTTAAAGCAACTCAAAGACAGTGACCACCCGAACACCATTTACTGTGGAGCCACAGTTCAGGAAGAAGTCGGCTTAAGGGGAGCAGCAACCGCACCGTATGCCATGGAGCCTGATCTTGCGATTGCAATGGATGTGGGGATCGCGCAAGATGGACCGGGTGACAACTCAAACAAAGCCAAGCTCGGAGCTGGTCCGCTCATAACATTCCTTGACTCTTCTATGGTGCCGCACGTTCCACTGCGAAACATGGTGATCGAGATCGCCGAGAAACATAACATCCCTTACCAGGTGGATGTCATGCTCGGCGGAGGAACGGATGCCGGCAGGTTCCATTTGTTTAAAAAAGGCATTCCTTCTCTTGTAATCGGTGTCGCATCGCGTTATATCCACAGCCATGTTTCCATGGTCAGCAAGAGCGATCTGGAAAACACAGTAAAACTATTGGCGGCAGTCGTTAAAACAGTCGATCAGAAGAAAATGGAGTCCCTGATAGATTTTTAAACAAAATAAGCTACAATAGAGAAAAGGTGTTCTTTTTGAACGCCTTTTGCTTTTGAAATCACTTGTTTAAAAGGAGATCAACAAATGAGTACAACATTCCTGTTTATTGGCGCAGGCCGCATGGCAGAGTCAATGATTAAAGGACTTCAGTCTTCTAAAGACCATAATATATCGATCATTGCAGGAAATCAGGGAAACACAGAAAGACTTCAGGAGTTATTTTCGTTATATGCTGTTGAGACGACAACAGACTGGATTCATCATGTGCTGGATAGTTCTGTCATTGTTCTTGCCGTTCCTCCTGACGCCCATGATGCTGTCTTAGAAAAACTTTCAACCGCTATCGATGGCCAACTTGTCATTTCCGTGGCGGCTGGAGTCGGACTCAAAAAACTGGAGGATAACCTTCCTGCTCGCACACCGGTAGCCTGGGTGATGCCTAATACGGCTTCAGAGGCGGGAGAATCCATGTCCATTTATACACATGCTGAAACCTTGGATGCTAACCAAGAACAGCAGCTGAAAATTCTGTTGGACAGTATCGGCTCCTCCGAAAAATGCACTGAAGAGCAGATACATAAACTTACTGCTGTTACTGGGAGCGCTCCAGCCTTTCTTTATGAATTTGCTTCTGCTCTCATTAATGCTGCGTCGAGCTATGGGATATCAGAAGGCCAAGCACGGAAGCTCGTTTCACAGATGATCTATGGTTCTGCGGTCATGTTAAAAAGTGGTTTGTCACCGATTGACCTTAGGGAAGCGGTCACTACACCAGGCGGGGCAACAGCGGCCGGGCTGGAGATCTTAAAAGAAGCTGGTTTTGGACAGCTGATTCAAAAGGCGGTTCAAGCGACCAACGAACGTGCAGCTGAGCTAGGCAAGGCTGTGAAAGAATGACAGACATCATAACCGTATAGGGGTAATCTATGAGTAAAACGATTTTGGATTTTATTATTCACTATGAATATGTCGGTATCTTTCTTGCTCTTGCCTTTGGTTTAATTGGTCTGCCGGTTCCGGATGAAATTTTACTCACCTTTACAGGCTATCTAGTCTACGAAGGAAAAACAGGATTTGCATTGACCTTGTTGTCTGCCTTTTTGGGAGCGATGTCCGGAATCTCCGTCAGTTATTTTCTAGGCTATAAACTCGGTCTGCCATTTTTGAAAACGTTTGGCCCTAAAATTGGTATTACGGAAGAAAAAATAGAAAAAACACAATGGCACTTTCAAAAATATGGAAAACTGATGATTATCATCGGTTACTTTATTCCGGGAATCCGCCATATTTCTGCTTATATTGCGGGCATTTCAGCCATGAAATTTAAAAGGTTTGCGCTGTATGCCTATTCAGGCGGATTAGTATGGAGCTTCACGTTTATCATGCTCGGAAAAGAGTTGGGCAGAAAGTGGAGAGTTGTTGAGCAGTACTTTCACAACCTGGGATTCTACGCTATTCTCACGGCTGTAGCGGCAGTGCTGCTTATTTGGCTTATCTATAAAGTTAAAATGAAACGTGCGTAAAAAAAGGGGCTGTCCTGAAAGTCGAAAATTGACCTTCAGCAGCTCCTTTTTGGCTTGAAAATCTTCAATGAAAAGTTGATTGAAGTGGAAGGTGCGAGACTCCTCGAAAATGAACTTCACATTTTCTTCGTGCGATTAAACGCTGCCGGAGTCTTCCTTGTCCTGCGGGACTAGCGTGACAGGTGAGACTCCCGTAGGCGCCAGCGCCAAAAAGTAGGCGTTCACGCCGGTAAGGCTCACCGCACGCCCTGCGAAAGTAGGCGTTTACGCCGGTAAAAGCGAGCACCCTGGAACGGAAATCAACAGCTTACAGCCTTCTTGGACAGCCCCTTTTTATTTTTGAGGTTTCATCCAAAGGCGGCCGATGCCATTTTGCAGCATCCGCAGCAGGAATAGCGTTCCATAATAAAAGGAGAACACGACGATCAGCAGGAGGGTGATCGACAGGTGGTTTTCATAGTGGGTGGTATGCATAAGTTCGCACAGACAGATGGTTGCAACTCCTGATGCAATGAACGTAAAGTATTCTGCGAGCTTAGGCTTGAACTTCACCTCTTCCACGATGGTGTGGTAATGGAGGAAGGAAAGTAAAACCCCGCTAAAGTTCACTGCTATAATGACCCCATGGATGCCAAACGATGTTTGTGAAGCAAGGGAAAGAATGAGCAGGATAGACAGGATATTAACCCATATGGTTTGCGAGAACACATCTCTTGCCCTTCCCAGGCCAAAAAGGATGGCCTGAAGCGGTGCAAGCAAATAATGAAACAGAATAAAGGGTGAGAGGAGCATCAGAAACTGGCCGGCTTGTGGAGAATGATAGAAGAGCACGGTAAGTTCATCTGCAAAAAAATACATCACGATCGAGCACGGAATGCCATAAAGAAAGGTAATATGAAAAGCCTGGTGGATCCGCTGATGCAGCCCTGCTTCATCCTGTTTGGAGCGTGCTTCGGAAATGGAAGGAACGAGTGAAACATACAGTGAATATCCGATAAATCCCGGAAAGTAGCCGATCGTCATCGCAAACGCCGTAAGCATGCCATACTGTTTAGTGGCGATTGATGCTGTAATTCCGGCGAACATTAAACTTTGCGTGATCAAAATCGGATTCACTGCAGCAGTAAGGGCGTTCAGGATGCGGACTCCAGTCGTAGGAAGGCTTACTTGAAACAGCTTTTTTAAGATGCTTCTGCGCGGAACAGGTGTGAAATCTGATTTCGAAACATCTTTTAAGTTTCGCTGCCCTAGTAAAAACGACGTTGAAAAGAAAAACAGTGAGACAAGCTCACCGGCCCCAATACCCAATACAGCAGCAACAACTCTATATTCTAATGGCAAACCTTTCATATATTGCAGGACGTAAAAAATAAAACTCAGCTGCGCCGTTTTTTCTAAAAGCTGAGCGATTGCTATGGGCTTCATTTTTTGAAGTCCGCTGAAGTAGCCTTTCAGAATTGAGGTCGTTCCTATGACCGGCACGATCGGGATGAGAGCAAGCAAAGGATACCCGAGCCGAGTATCAATGGTCTCCCATTTTAAAAGCACCAGCGTAACTGCCGCACTGATCAGCACCAGCAGCAGGCTTAATCCCATGATGACGTAAAACGATACCTTAACGATCTGGAGCCTCTGTTTGTCATTCTGATGTACTTCCTCTTCGGCCAAAACCTTTGAGAGGGCCGTTGGAAATTCAAGAGCGGCAATCGTGATCAGCAGTCCGATTACCGGCAGTGCCATCATGTAAAATCCCATACCTTCACTGCCCAATGATCTTGCGAGAAGGACGCTGACTACAAATTCCACGACTTTTGTGTAGAGCATTGCCAAAGATAAAATAAGTGTTCCTTTTAGAAATTTTCCCATGATTTCACCCTTTGTCCAATTCATCTCCTTAACATGTATATGACATATGAAGTGAAAAAGAAGAGAGATTTATAATGTCGAAAAAAGGAGTCCTTTGGATTGGAAAATAAAAGAATTGTAAAAAAACGATACAAAATTGTATATTTTCGGTAAGATAGAGATACTATCCTAAACTAGTTGGTGTTGTATGGAGATCTTTTTACAAAATCTTTTTCATCATTACGGGTATTTTGCACTGTATTTCCTTCTTGCGCTTGGTGTGATCGGTCTTCCAGTGCCGGATGAGTTCCTGCTGACCTTTGCCGGTTATATCGTTTACACGGGTGAAGTTTCTTTTGCTTTGACACTGCTCGCCGCTTTTGCTGGATCAGCGACCGGGATTACGATCAACTATTGGCTCGGAAAGAGCTTTGGTTTACCCTTATTGCTTAAATATGGACCGAAATTTCACTTATCAACACATAAAATACACACCTCACAATCTTACTTTCAGCGTTTCGGAAAACCATTAATCATGTTTGGATACTTTATTCCAGGAATCCGGCATCTTACAGCCTATTTTGCAGGGATGTCCTCGCTTCCGTATCGTGTATTCGCCTTTTATGCATATATCGGTGCATTTATCTGGAGTTTTCTGTTCATCATGATCGGCAGAACGGTAGGTGCAAAATGGTACCTTGTTACCGCATTTGTTCATAAGGCGAGCCTTCTCGGCCTGGCCGTTTTTATCATTGCAATTGCTGTAGCTGTCTATTCTTTGAAAACAAAGGGAAGAAAATCACAACGATATGACGTTTCATGAGAAAGAGTGTAAGAATAGGAAAAAAGAGGCTGTCCAGAAAGTCGAAAATTGACCTTCAGGCAGCCCCTTTTTGGCTTGAAAAATCTTCAATGAAAAGTTAATTGAAGTGGAAGATGCGAGACTCCTGCGGGACTAGCNCCCTTTTTGGCTTGAAAAATCTTCAATGAAAAGTTAATTGAAGTGGAAGATGCGAGACTCCTGCGGGACTAGCGTGACAGGTGAGACTCCCGCCGGTGCTTGCACCAAGAGGCTCACCGCACGCCCCGCGGAAAGCGAGCAGCCTGGAACGGAAATCAACAGCTTACAGACTTCTTGGACAGCCCCCTTTTTTTGAGAGAGGAACCGGGCGGCTGAACCAAATAATGGGCGGAAGCCGTCACTCAGCAACCTATCTTTTCCTTAACCTCTTCAAGAAATGGTCTCGCCCGCCGGCGAGCTTTTTCAGCTCCGTGCAGGAGAATTTCATCCATTTTCCTCGGGTTGTTCATGAGTTCTATATAACGCTGCCTTGGTGTTTCCAAATAGGCGTTCATAACATGAAATAATTCTTTTTTAACCTCTCCCCAGCCAACTCCATTCTCATATCTCTCACGCATCCTCTTCACCTGCGCTTTTGATGCAAATTCTTTATAGATTAAGAACAAAGATGAACGAGCTGGGTCTTTTGGGTCCTCAGGTAAACTAGAATCCGTCTCAATCCGTTTGATCAGTTTCTCTAACTCTTTCTCCTCACTAAAAAGAGGAATCGTATTGTTATAGCTCTTACTCATCTTCCTGCCATCAAGCCCCGGAACGACTGAAGTTTCTTCGTCAACCTTGTATTCAGGCATTTTGAATGTCTCGCCATATATATGGTTGAAATGTCCGGCGATGTCTCTGGCGATTTCCACGTGCTGAATCTGGTCTTTGCCGACAGGGACAATATCTGATTGAAACAATAAAATATCTGCGGCCATTAAGATGGGATACGTAAACACACCCATATTGATACCGGAATCCTGCTCGAGACCGTTCTCCCGGTTTTCCTCAATCAAACCTTTATAAGCGTGGGCGCGGTTCATCAAACCTTTTGGTGTGAGGCAGGAGAGAATCCATGCGAGCTCCAAAATTTCTGGAACATCTGCCTGGCGGTAAAAGGTTGATTTTTCGGGGTCAAGACCGAGTGCAAGCCAGGTTGCCGCAATGCCATATACATAATCCTTGAATTGGTTTGCATGTTGAACCGTTGTTAAAGAGTGGTAGTCTGCAATAAAGTAATAAGGTGAATAGGCATCGTTTTCAGCCAGCTGGAGAGCTGGTTTAATGGCTCCAATATAATTTCCGATGTGCAGCCTTCCGGTAGACTTGATTCCAGTCAGTACAATTTTTTTCTCCATTTAATTTCCTCCTGTCCAATAAAAAAGGGGCTCCTCATCCTGATTAAGGACGAGAAACCCCGTTGTGCCACCTTGATGAACTGCTCTAAGCAGTCCGCTTTAACAGTATCCAAAGACCGAATACCTGTCTCCTTCTAACGGCGAGACCTTCCGTCAAAGCCTACTCCCAGCGGTTTCGGTTTGAGGCTCAGAAGCCCATTCAATCGCATTTCCACACTGGCTCTCACCAACCGCCAGCTCTCTGAAGTGTACGTGCCATCTACTCTTCTTCTTCATAGCCATGTATCGTTTCCATAATGTTAAATGATGGATATTGATAAATCAAGCTAAAAATTTAATAAAGGTACAACGCAGTCCTTCACGTCATGTCTCGGTGAGTTGACAACCGGTGATACTTCAAATGCCTCCATCTGTTCACTATCATATGGAGTGAGGAGAGATTTTAAGTACTCGTTATCCTGAATGGAAGGATCCAGCCAGCTTTCTTCTGCTTCTTTTGTCAGGATGACCGGCATGCGGTCGTGGAGGTCTTTCATCAATGCATTCGGGCGTGTTGTGATATGAGTACAGGACGTAATCACTTCTCCATTTTGTTCCCATTGATCCCAGAGGCCTGCAAAGGCAAAAGGTTTACGGTTTTTCAGCCGGATATGAAACGGCTGCTTTTGTTTGTCTTCTCTTTTCCATTCATAAAAGCCATCGGCTATCACGAGACAACGCTTATTTTTCAAGGGACCTCTAAATGAAGCCTTCTCATCCACCGTTTCGGCCCGGGCGTTGATCATCTTGTAGCCGATCTTGGGATCTTTCGCCCAAAAGGGAATCAGCCCCCAGCGGTGCATTTCCGCTTTTCGTGTCCTTCCATCCGAGGTAATAACAAGCACGTTTTGTGATGGAGCGATGTTAAAGCGCTGAGGCAAGGTTTTGGGAATGGTGATATCAAACTCTTCCTGAATAAAATGCATATCCGCATACAAAGAATATCTGCCACACATACGAAACAGCTCCTTTGAAAGATTCTACTTCTATTTTAGCGTAAAGCCTAGGCTTCTAAAACCTAAAAAAGACCCGTTCCTGATAAACGAGTCTTTGAATCTGCCATTAATAGATGACCACCAGTTCCTTTTCTTTTGTGTTCAATTTATCAGCGATATCACGAGCGATCCAGACTCCGCACGCGCTCGCCTGTGCAAGTCCTCGCGTAATCCCGGCGCCGTCTCCGCCGACATAGAGGCCGGAAATCTCTGATTCAAAACGGTCATTCAGCTTCGGCCGGGCAGAATAGAATTTGGCCTCTACTCCATAAAATAATGTATGTTCTGAAGAAATACCAGGGGTAACTTCATTCAGTGCCTCTGTCATTTCAATCAGGCTTTTCATTGTGTTATAAGGAAGAACTAAACCGAGGTCACCAGGAACCGCCTCTTTCATTGTTGGATTAAGAAAGCCTTCTTTGATCCGTTTTTCAGTGGAACGGCGGCCTTTCTTAATATCTCCGTACTTTTGTACGACCAAGCCTCCAGAGGATAACTGGTTAGCAAGCCTCGATACTTCATGTGCATATTCCGTAGGCTCATCAAATGGATCATCAAATTTATGGGACACAAGCAGAGCAAAGTTGGTATTCGGGCTTCCGAGAGCAGGGTCTTTGTAGGCATGCCCGTTTGCCAGCATGATGCCTGAATGGTTCTCGACCACTACGTGTCCTGACGGATTGCTGCAGAACGTTCGGACTCTTGTGCCGACAGACGTGTTGAACACAAATTTCCCTTCATATAAATGCTCGTTGATTTCCTCCATCACCACGTTTGACGTTTCTACACGGACACCGATGTCCACTTGGTTAGCTGCCATTTTCAGCCGGCGTTTTTTCAGAATCTTGGTGAGCCATGATGAGCCATCGCGGCCTGGAACGATGACGATTTTATCCGCAGAGAGGATCGTTCCGTCTTTTAATTCCACGCCAGTTGCTTTGTGCGTGCCATCCACTTTTTCTGTAACAAGATCCAATACTTCTGCTTTATAGCGCATTTCGATTTTTTCTTTTAAGTATTCATAGATGCTGGTCAGAATAGCAAGGTTTTGTTCCGTTCCAAGGTGGCGGACCTGTGCACGGAGAAGCTTCAATCCAGCAGCATACGCGCGCTTCTCGATATCTCTCACTTCATCAGTCAGCGGGTCAGTAATGGTTTCTGTCGCTCCATGTTCAAGGTTAATGCTGTCTACATATTTTATAAGATCAATCACGGTTTCATCCGGCAGGTAATCAGTCATCCAGCCGCCAAACTCACTTGTAATATTAAACTTTCCATCAGAGTATGCTCCTGCTCCTCCAAAGCCATTCGTAATCGAACAGGCTGGAAGGCAGCCGGCAAATTCTTTTCTTCCGGCAGCAGGCGGGCACTTTTGAATTTTCTTTTGCAGGATCGGGCAGTTTCTTGAATAAATATCATGGCCTTTATCGATCAATAAAATGTTGGCTTCCGGCATTTTGCGAGTTAATTCATAGCAAGAAAATATTCCGGCCGGACCAGCACCAACCACAATGACATCATATTTGTTATTCATAAAAAGAACCTCCCGAGTTCAAGCTTCTACGTGTTGTTTTACTCAACCTTAGTAACTATATCAAATTCTGAAAACAAAAACAATAAAATTTACGAACCTTTAATTAAAAATTAATTTTAATGTTCGTATTTAGCGTTCTAAAATGGAATAAATAACCTCTTTATCCGCTTTCAGCTTATAAAAACCATAAAATTGATAACGTGTAAAGTGCTTGACATAAGTAAGTTACGTTTGTTATTATACTTACTATAAGTAAGTTAAAGTGTTTGTTCATAATAAAAGGGAATAGTAACAGGGTATATATGAAGGGAGATATGATTGTGGAAAAAAGGACAAGTGGAATTCACCACATTACAGCTATTGTTGGGAATCCACAGGAAAACGTTGATTTTTATGCTGGAGTGCTGGGGCTTCGCCTCGTAAAGAAAACCGTAAACTTTGATGACCCGGGTACGTACCATCTCTATTTTGGAGACGAGGAAGGCTCGCCAGGGACGATTATGACTTTCTTTCCTTGGCCTGGCGCGTATAGTGGAAGAACAGGAGCGGGACAGGTGGGTGTCACGGCGTTCGTGGTACCTGAAGGAGCATTAACCTTCTGGGAAGAGCGCCTAACTAAATTTAACGTAGCTTTTGAAAAAACAGAGCGCTTTGGCGAGCGGTATTTAGCCTTTGATGACCCCCACGGACTTCATCTTGAATTGGTAAGCCGCAGTGAAGGAAAAAACAGTACATGGTCATTTGGCGGGGTATCTGCCGAGGTTGCCATCAAAGGATTTGGCGGTGCGGTATTGTTGTCAGGTGCTCCTCAAAAAACGATGAGATTGCTGACTGATGTCATGGGCTTGGAAAAAGCAGGTGAAGACGATGATTTCATCAGGTTTAGAGCTGCATCCGATCTGGGAAATATCATTGACATTAAAACGTCAGCCGTTGGAAGAGGAACGATGGGTGCCGGTACAGTTCATCATATCGCATGGCGGGCTTCCGATAATGAGGACCATGAAAGCTGGAGATCACATGTTCAGCAGAGCGGTTTTGAAGTAACACCAGTTATTGACCGTCAATATTTTAATGCGATCTATTTCCGCGAATCAGGTGGTATTCTTTTTGAAATCGCGACTGATCCGCCTGGATTTGCACGTGACGAGCCGAAAGACATTATGGGTAAAAATCTTCTTCTTCCTCCGTGGCTTGAGCCAGAGCGGGAAAAGATTGAATCTGTGCTTATGCCGGCAGAAGTTCGGGTTTTAAAGGAGGATGAAGTAAAATGAGGCATTTATTTAACAAAGGAAGAAACGAAAAGGCACCAGTATTGCTTCTGCTCCATGGAACTGGTGGTACGGAAGAGGATTTATTGCCGCTCGCCTCAATGATCTCACCGGAATCTTCTATATTAAGTGTCAGAGGAAACGTCACTGAAAATGGAATGCCTCGCTTCTTTAGAAGATTGGCTGAAGGGGTCTTCGATGAAGAAGACTTGAAATTCCGCACGAAAGAGCTGCATGACTTTTTAGATCATGCGGCCGATGAATATGAGTTTGACCGGCAGAATATCGTAGCGGTCGGCTATTCGAATGGTGCGAATATCGCCGGAAGCCTTTTATTTCACTATAAAGGAGAATTGCGCGGCGCAATCCTTCATCATCCCATGGTGCCATTAAGAGGAATCACACTGCCAAATCTCGAGAATGCAGCGATATTTATCGGTGCCGGTAAAAATGACCCGATCTGCCCTCCACAGGAGACGGAAGAACTGGAAAGCCTCTTGCAAGGAGCAGGAGCGAATGTGGAAACGTACTGGGGAGATTACGGCCATCAGCTCACACAGCCTGAGGCAGAGGCTGCACGGGACTGGTTTCAAAAGTATTACTCTAAAAGCTAATCGCGAGAGAGGGGAATCTGCATGAAATCGATCGATCCAAAAAGTTTGTCCGCTAAAGAAAACTATAAGTTTCTTACAGGAAGTATCATTCCGAGGCCGGTCGCTTTTGTTACTACCACAACAAAAGATGGTATTTTGAATGCGGCGCCTTTCAGTTATTTTAATATAGTCAGTTCAACTCCTCCGCTCATTTCTGTTTCCGTTCAGAGAGCGGACGGCCAGCCGAAAGATACGGCAAGGAATGCAATGGAGGCTGGTGAATTTGTTGTTCATATCTCGGATGAAAGCTATGTAGAAGCCATCAATCAGACAGCCGCAAGCCTTCCGCCGGATGAGAGTGAGGTCGAACTGGCCGGACTTACACCCATTAAGAGCACTAAAGTAGCTGTTCCAGGCTTAAAAGAAGCAAGCATCCGCTTGGAGTGTGTCCTGGAGCAGTCCATTCCGCTTGGCGGAAGTGAAGAAAATCCGGCATGTGATCTGCTCATCGGGGAAATCGTCCACTATCATATCAGAGAAGATTTGTACGAAGAAGGCCGCATTGATGCTGCAGGATTAAAGCCTGTCAGCAGGCTAGCGGGCAATAATTACTCAAAACTTGGGGAGACTTTCACGCTTGAACGGCCAAAGTAAGATATCTTGAAATACTGAATAAAAGGGGCTGTCCTGAAAGTCGAAAATTGACCTTCAGGCAGCTCCTTTGACGTGAAAAATCTTCAATGGAAAGTTGATTGGAGTGCAAGGTGCGAGACTCCTNGGGGCTGTCCTGAAAGTCGAAAATTGACCTTCAGGCAGCTCCTTTGACGTGAAAAATCTTCAATGGAAAGTTGATTGGAGTGCAAGGTGCGAGACTCCTGCGGGACTAGCGTGACAGGTGAGACTCCCGCAGGCGCTTGCGCCAAAAAGTAGGCGTTCACGCCGGTAAGGCTCACCGCACGCCCCGCGGAAAGCGAGCAGCCTGGAGCGGAGATCACCAGCTACCAGACTTCTTGGACAGCCCCTTTATTTTAATTGAAAAGCTTATTCATGAATTCCATCCAGATACTCATCTCAAACTGATGCTTGAAAGAGACCCTCAAGTTTTTTTCATTTACCGTGAGGATGGAGGCAGCTGGCGAATGAATGAGGCTCTTCCATCCCATCCACTTCAGAGGGCTCCAACATTGTTAACCAAACTTATTTGAGAAAGATACAAAGTATCATAAGAACCGTAGGCACTCCATAGATCAGTGACTGCTGCATCGTCATTTCCTTATCAAACCGTTCTTTCCACGTTTTATAATTTGCACGTCTCTCTACATACCAGTTACCACTGTTCATCAGACGGACACCTCTTTACTTGGAATTTATTAGTTTGTGTTTTCCCGTTTTATTAGAAGGATTAACCTGTTCATCCCAAAAAGTCATACTTTTCATTGAGTGTATGGTAGCATGATAGAAAAGAGCAATCACGGGGAGGAAATGGAATGGACTCGGTTCAGACTCTCGTCACCGATCGGCTGATCCTGCGAATGTTTGATGAAGAAAAAGATGCTGAAAACTATGCACGGGTGCTTGGGCAGGATGAGGTAGGAAGGTATTTACCCAAACGGGGGGCTTATTCACCTGAAGAAGCGATGCGAATGATGGCTTTTTTTATTAAAGGCTGGGAGGACCGTGGATTTGGAACGTTTGCCGTTCAGATGAAAGATGGGGAACTGATCGGCCATTGCGGATTGAATTATGTAAAAGATTTGGATGAAGTCGAACTTTTATATGCTTTCAGCAGGGAAAGCTGGGGCCAAGGATTTGCAGCCGAGGCAGCGGCTGCCTGTGTAAAAGCTGTGTTTGAAAGACTGCATCTCAACCGATTAATTGGGCTTGCAATGCCTGCAAACCAAGGTTCAGGAATGGTTCTGAAAAAAGTTGGGATGGCCTGGGAAAAGGATATAAGCCTATGGAATATGGAGCTTCAGTATTTTAGCATGACAGCAGAAGATTATTGGCGTTCAAAAAAAGATTTATAAAACGAAAGCTGAAGTGAGGGGTTATTGCTTCGGTTATTTTTTTAATTGGATTAAAATAGAAACAGAAAGTGAAGTAGCCAGGAGGGAATATCATTGAAACATAGGTTAGGTATATTTTTCATAGCGCTGATGCTCATGGTGATCGCCGGCTGTTCGGACGGTCCTAAACCGGAGCCGAGATTAAAAGATTACATGAAAAACTGGCAGTCTATGAAGTTTGATAAGATGTACAGTATGCTGTCAGACAAGAGCAAAAAAGAGATTACAAAGGATGAGTTTGTGAAGAAATACTCAGCGATTTATGGCGGGATTAAAGCACAAGATGTTTCGATCAAACCTGTTATCCCGAAAGAAGAGCCTGAGCCGGACAAGAACGGAAACATCACATATACATACAACGTAAAAATGGATACGCTCGCTGGCCCTGTTCAGTACAAGAATAAAATAAAAATGAAAGAGCAGGAAAAGAAAAACAAGAAAGACTGGTACATTGATTGGGATTATTCACAGATCTTCCCGGGCATGGCAAAGGGAGATAAAGTGAGGGTTCAAACGAACAAAGCGAAGCGGGGAGAAATCCTTGACCGCAATGGAAATGGACTCGCTGTTAATGGAGTGGCTTCCCAGGTAGGGATTGTCCCTCAAAATCTACCAGCAAACAAAGACGCAAGCAAGGAACAGCTAGCAAAAGTGCTTGGTATTGATAAGAAGACCATCGATAACGCTCTGAATGCTTCATGGGTGCAGCCTGGATTCTTTGTACCGATTAAGACCATTGCTGAGGAAGACCCTCGTCTTAAAAAAGTCGCGAAAATCAAGGGAGTGAGCACTCAGTCCATCGAGACGAGAGTGTATCCGTATAAAGAAGCGGGATCCCATCTAACAGGATTTGTGCAGCCGATTAAAGCAGAAGAGCTTGAAAAATTAAAATCTGAAGGCTACGAATCTACCGATGTGATCGGAAGAAGAGGCCTTGAGAAATTTTATGAAAAGCAGCTCCGCGGGAAAAACGGCGGATTGATCAGGATCGTTGATTCTGGTGAAAACGAAAAACGAACGGTTGCCAAGAAAGAAGCGGTGGATGGAAAATCAGTAACACTGAACATTGATATGTATCTGCAAAGCGACCTCTACAATCAGATGAAAAAGGATGTCGGAACAGCTTCGGCCATCAATCCTGTAACAGGAGAGGTTCTTGCCCTTGTGAACAGCCCGGGTTTCGATCCGAATGATTTTGTACTGGGGATCTCGGGTTCACAATACCAGAAGCTTGAAAAAGATCCGAAGAAACCGATGTTAAACCGTTTTGCTTACACGTATGCCCCTGGATCCACGTTTAAGCCGATTACGGCATCCATCGGTCTGGAGACCAATAAGCTGAATCCAAACAAGGAAGTCGCCATCTCCGGGAAAAAGTGGCAGAAGAAAGGCTGGGATAAGAAATTTGTAACCCGGGTTTCTGCGGTGCCATCTGTTAATCTGGAGAAAGCCCTCATGTATTCCGATAACATTTACTTCGCCCAAACAGCGCTGGCCATCGGAAAAGAAGACATGGTGAAAGGCGCAGAAAAGTTTGGTTTTAATGAAGACATGCCGTTTGATCTGGATTTCGAAAATTCTTCACTGAAGAAGGAAGACATTGATTCAGAAGGTATGCTTGCTGATACCGGATATGGGCAGGGAAGAGTGGAAATGAACATCCTGCACCTCGGGCTTTCCTATACTCCTTTTATCAATAACGGGAATTTAATCGCACCGCAGTTGGTGAAAGCAGATAATCCGAAAGCTAAAGTGTGGAAGAAAAACGTCATTTCCCCGGAAACGGCTACAAGAATCAGAAGTGATCTGGTAAAAGTCGTTGGGGATAAGAGAGGAACAGGATACAAGCCGCCACTTAAAAATATCGTACTTGCCGGGAAGACAGGAACGGCAGAGCTGAAGTCCAAAATTGGCGAGAAAGGCCAGGAAAATGGTTATTTCGTTGCGTTTAACCAGGAACAGCCAAGCCTTCTCGTCTCTATGATGATTGAAAATGTACAGGACAAGGGTGGCAGCCATTATGTTGTTCCGAAAGTGAAAAATGCATTTAAAGAATACATGAAAGAAAAGCCTCTTCGTTAAGAAGAGGTTTTTCCTGCCTGAGAGTAGAAAGATAAATAGGATTGTTTTCCTGCTTTCATAACACTGAATAAAGGGTGATCTCCATGCAAACACATCTTCTTTTTAATATGAACATTGGCACACAGAAACCAGAGAGCATACGGAACACAGAAACAAAGTGCCCTTTTTGTGAAAGGGGAAGCCTGACAGGCATTATCGAAGAAAAAGGAGACATCATCTGGCTCAAGAATAAATATCCGGTGCTTGCCAACGCGTTCCAGACGGTTCTGATTGAAACAAAAGAGTGTTACTCCGAGCTGTCTCAGTATTCAAAAGAACATCTATATGAACTCTTTGAATTTGGCCTTTCTGCATGGGAAAAGACCATACAAAGCGGAGAATACCGATCCGTTATCTTCTTTAAGAACCATGGACCGTATTCTGGCGGCACACTCCGCCACCCGCATATGCAAATTATAGGATTTAAAGAAGCAGATTATCATCAGAATATCCATCCGTCACAGTTTGAAGGAATCATCATTGAAAAACAGCCTGGCATCGAATTCAACATTTCAACAAAGCCGAAAATGGGATTCTATGAACTGAACATTCTGCTTGAAGACCGGAGCAAAGTAAAAGAGCTCGCTGATTACATTCAGCTCTCCACCCATTTCTTGCTGAACGGGTTCAGTAAAACCTGCAACAGCTATAATCTCTTCTTTTACCAGTGGGAAGAAAAAATAATTGCCAAAGTCGTTCCGCGATTCGCCGCCTCCCCGTTGTATGTCGGGTATTCCTTTCCGCAGGTGGCAAGCAATATAGACGCTGTTGCTGAAAAGATCAAACAAATGTATCTATAGTTTAAAAAAGAAATTCAAGCGCTTCGTTTCTTCGAGCGCTTTTTTTGTTAGGCCGTTAAATGAAACATTTCTTGCAAGCATACGACTAAGTCAATAGAACAACCTAAAAATAAAGAGAGGAGGATTCCATTTGAAAGTTTTTTTGTCCATCATGATGTCCATTCTGCTGGGTGGCGGAGCTGTTCACCCGGTTCTTGAGAGCCGGGCCGAAACGAAACCCATGAGACCAAAGGAAAGTTTGCAATGGGGACCCATGCAGAAAAACGGCTTGCTGCCGCTTCCTGACAAAAAATCCAAAGCGAGATGGATGAAACCTAAACCTGTTCCTGTCAAGCCTATACCCATTCCAAAGCCGATGCCGTATTTGAAAAAATAAAGAAAAAACCAAAGGGCAACTTTATGCTTTTTGGTTTTTTATTTTCCAAATTGCATAGAAGTAATGTCCAGCTCCAGCGCTTGTCGGACTTTAACAGGGCGCTTGCGCCTTTCTAGTAGGAAAATAATCCCATTACAACCATTTCCCCAAAAGAAACAAGGGATTTTTGCATGAATGGGGAAGTAGTAAACTAGGTACAAAAGAGGATTGAAGCAGCAGATTCAACAGGATAAAATCTTTATTTATCTAAGGGAGGAATTTGATGATGATGAACGTGCCATTAAGAGTAACAGCCATGATGGAGCATGCAGAAGCATTTTTTCCAAAAAAGACAGTAATCAGCCGGACCGCATCCGGCATCAGAAAGTTTACGTACCGTGAGATCGCCAACCGGACAAGAAGACTGAGCAGTGCGCTCAAAAAGATTGGCGTTCAAAAGGGAGATAAGGTAGGGACGCTTGCCTGGAACCATCACCGCCATTTGGAAGCTTACTTTGCTATACCCGGTGCAGAGGCCGTTCTTCATACGATCAATATTCGCTTGTCTCCCGCTCATATCGCGTATATCATCAATCATGCTGATGATAAGGTTCTTCTTATTGATCAGGACATCCTGCCGCTGATTGAAAAATTAAAAGATGAGATCACAGGGGTTAAGGCATTTGTCTTGATGACCGATGAACCTGAACTGCCGGATTCAACGCTTGAACCGCTGTATCATTATGAAAAAATCCTGGAAGAAGGAGATCCTTCTTTCATCTTTAATCCGGATATCGATGAAAATGAACCTGCGGGCATGTGTTATACGTCAGCCACGACTGGTAATCCAAAGGGTGTCGTCTATACGCACCGCGGAATCGTGCTCCACAGCATGGCGCTCGGCCTGGCAGATGGAGGCAGTGTATCTGAGTCGGATATCTGCATGCCTGTTGTTCCGATGTTTCATGTGAATGCCTGGGGCCTTCCGTTTGCCGCCGTTTGGTTCGGAACGACACAGGTGCTTCCTGGGCCGCAGTTTACACCGAAGCTGCTTGCGGAACTGATCGAACGGGAGAAAGTTACGATCACTGCTGGAGTTCCTACCATCTGGCTTGGCCTATTGAAAGAGCTGGAGGAAGGAAACTATGATACAGGAAGCCTGCGTTATATTTTATGCGGTGGTTCAGCGGCTCCTAAAGGAATGATCAAAGCCTTTGAGACGAGGCACAACATCCCGTTTGCTCATGCATACGGCATGACAGAAACGAGCCCGCTTGTTATTTTTTCAAGGATTAAAAGCTATCAGGAAGACTTGGATTATGAAGAAAAGCTGAACATTCGGGCCAAGCAGGGCTACCTCGTTCCCGGTGTGGAAATGAAGGTAAAAGGTGCAGCCGGTGACGTGAAATGGGATGGAAACGAGATGGGCGAGCTGCTTTTAAGGGGCAACTGGATCGCCGATGAATATTACGGTGATGAAAACAGTACGGCGTTTGAAGACGGATGGCTTCATACAGGTGACGTAGTGACAGTCGATGAGGAAGGAACAGTAAAAATCGTCGACCGTACGAAAGATCTAATAAAGAGCGGTGGTGAATGGATCTCTTCTGTTGATCTTGAAAACGCTCTCATCGCTCATGATGATATATACGAAGCCGCTGTGGTTGCTATACCTGATCCGCAATGGCAGGAAAGACCGGTTGCCTGTGTCGTATTAAAGGACGGAGCAAAAGGCAAAGTGACAAAGGAAGACATCAAAGAATACCTAAAACCACAATTTGCAAAATGGTGGATCCCTGACGATGTGCTGTTTATCGAAGAAATACCAAAAACGTCTGTCGGCAAATTTCTAAAAAGAGCGTTGAGGGACCAGGTGAAAGACCATTATGCCGGGGCTCAAACATTGGAAAAGTAAAGGGGAGAGCAGCCTTGCTTCAAAGAGGGCGGCTTCTTTCATAAATACTGAGGTGGCAAGATTGTTAATTACAGAAAACCAATTTAAGGATGAACTCCTCGAGACCATCCTTGATAATGCGTTCCATTGTGTCGTTGTCGTGGATGCGAATGGAGTCATCACGTATATCAATAAAGCTTATTGTGATTTTATAAAAGTAAATCAAACTGAATCGATCGGGAAGCATGTCACCGATGTAATAGAAAATACACGGATGCATATCGTTGCCAAAACCGGAAAAGAAGAGATAGCCGATCTTCAGTATATCGAGGGAAATTACATGATCGCAGACCGCATTCCGATCTTCCGGAACGGAGAGTCTGTGGGGGCAGTTGGAACGGTCACCTATCGTGATACCGAAGAATGGCGTACGATGAATTCCCACATTAAAAATCTCTTAACGGAGCTGGAATATTATCGAAATGTGCAGGAGGAGAATACCGGAGCCAAGTATTCTCTGCATGATATTGTGGGGAAATCCACTCAGATCTTGGTTATGAAAGACCGAATCAAAAAGGTCGCGACCAGCGAGGTTGCCGTGCTCATACGCGGGGAGAGCGGGACCGGAAAGGAACTTTTCGCCCACAGCATCCACCAGCTCAGCGAGAGAAGCAATAAGCCGTTCATCAAAGTCAACTGCGGGGCCATTCCTGAGCAGCTGCTCGAATCCGAATTGTTTGGGTACGAGGAAGGAGCTTTTACCGGAGCAAAAAAGGGCGGAAAGCTGGGAAAGTTCCAGCTGGCAGACGGGGGAACGCTTTTACTTGATGAGATCGGGGATATGCCGATGCACATGCAGGTCAAGCTGCTTCGTGTTCTTCAGGAAAAAGAAGTAGAATCAGTTGGCAGTGTCAAACCGGTAAAAGTCGATGTCCGTGTTCTCGCTGCGACAAATAAGCCCTTAGAGAAGATGGTAGAAGAGCAGCGGTTTCGTGAAGATCTGTTTTACCGGATCAACGTCATCCAGATCAATATTCCTTCGCTGCGCGAGCGGCCGGAAGACATCGAGCAGCTGTCACAGCATTTTCTCCAAAAAATCAATAAGCGGACAGGCAGAAGAATTCTCGGGATGCATGAGGACGTCACCCGCCGTTTCGCCAAGCATAACTGGCCGGGAAATGCCCGAGAACTTGAAAACGTAATGGAAGCAGCCGTTCACATGTGCCAGGGAGAGTGGATCACACAGGACGCACTTCCCGATTATTTAAAAGAAGATACGGTCATGGCACTGGGAGCGAAAAGCCTGAAGGAAATACTAGAGGATACTGAAAAAAGAGTGCTGCAAGCGGCATTACGAGAGCATCATGGCGACAAACTCCAGGCCGCGAAAAGCCTCAGAATCGGGAAAACCAGTTTGTATGACAAGCTGAAGAAATATGGGGTGGAGTAGAGAAGGTTTTGAGTAGCTCTTGGGTTACTGTGGGGTTGTGATCTAGTTGACATAATCTGATATTGGCGGGTATTTTATGATTTTGGCAGGTAAAGGGAGCATTTCAGCGGGTAAATCACCCATTTTGGCGGGTAATCTGAATTTCAATTTCTGCCGAGGGAGATTTAGCTCGCTAAATCCCCCGCCGTTTATAATTTTTATAAAGGAGGTGACATTTTTGATCATTAAAGAACGGAAAATGCCGCTTATTATTCGAAAATTAAACGCTTTACTTAGACGGCTTCCGCAGCATCATCCTCAGAGAAAGGATATTGAGGCGAGTTTTGCTAAATATATGGCCGGTTATAGAGGAGAGGAGTCTATTTTGATTACGTATTAGGTTTTCTGCCGGAGAAGGAATACTACATTCTTCATGATGTTAGGCTGTCAGACGGAGTTCGTTATTTTCAAATTGACACTCTTATTGTCTCATCGAAATTCATTTGTTATTAGAGATAAAAAACATCACTGGAACTCTTGTTTTTGACCAAACGTTTAATCAATTAATACGAATCACCGACGAAAAAGAGGAGGCGTTCCCTGATCCTATCCTGCAAGTACAGAGACATGAACAGCAGTTCAGAGCCTGGCTACATCAACATCACTTTCACCAAATCCCCATCGAAAGCCTCGTTATCATCAGCAGTCCCTACACCTCAATTAAAAATTCTAGAGATAATCAAGCAGAACACCTTGAGATGGTCATTCACAGTGGTAAATTGTCCAAAAAAGTAAATGATTTTGAAAGGTTATATCATAGTCCGATCCTAACAGACAAATTGATAAAAAAGCTGCTCGACAAATGAGTAAAAAGCACACGCCTTTAAGCATTGATTTACTACAGCGGTTTGATATTAAAACTGATGAACTGTTAACAGGGGTCCACTGCCCCGACTGTGGTTATTTACCGATGAAAAGAATGCAGGCAAAGTGGATATGCCCGAAATGCCTGAAAACATCAAAAGATGCTCACCTTATGGCATTGGTTGACTATGAATTACTCCTGGGCAGTACCATTAATAACTGCCAATTTAGACAATTCCTCCTGATCTCTTCCTCTTCAATAGCACACAAGATGTTATGTTCCATGAATCTTCCAGTGTCAGGAACGTTTAAAGATAAAATTTATTTTTTACATCCATCTGAATAACCCCTATTCCCCCCACTCAACCTCACTAATTTTCCAGGAAGACCATGGAGATAACCGTGCCACAGTGATATACAAGTGTACTTTTTCTGCCCCAACATTCTTCCGAAAGATCACAGTTTTAACGGGAATAATGGTCTTGACGGCCAGATGCTTGCGTGATTCCTTCCCGCGAATATCGTAATGGATGGCTGATATGCTGCGCGCTGACTTCAGCAGTTCTTTTCGCACTTTACCTTTCTCAGGCAAGACAGGCTTCATCAAATCTGGATCGTTTTCTTTTAGCGACAATAGGTACATTTCTGCCACTTGATGGGGGTTCGCATGATGGGCATAATCATCAAGCTTGCCGCCTGCTTTTAAGATCATCATTTTATGAGAGGGGTCAGCGTTCCGCGTCTTGTGGGTGGTGCTGCCGGCAAAGTGAATGCAGAAATGCCCGGGGAATCCATTTTGCAGGGCACCGTGTCCATGGGGCATCCCATGCATGGAGGCAGCAAGCATTTTACCTTTTACGGGAATCAAAATCGCTCTTCTTCGCCAGCTCCATTTTCCGTTATAAAGATGCTTTAAGACGGCTGT
Organism: Fictibacillus sp. FJAT-27399; assembly: GCF_001510655.1. Classification (GTDB taxonomy): domain Bacteria; phylum Bacillota; class Bacilli; order Bacillales; family Fictibacillaceae; genus Fictibacillus_C; species Fictibacillus_C marinisediminis. Next base: position 147,449 of record NZ_LMVC01000002.1, read on the forward strand.
ATCCTTGTAGGTTAAGGGCTGGACGTCCGCATGTTTGTTTCCTGCCCGGCGTTGGACAGAAAAGTAAAAACCGGTCTCCAGGTCAATGACCTTGAATTTTTTTCCTTTTGGAAGGAGCTTGTCTACTTTTGACCATCGGACAATTTTTCCTTTTTCGGGTACCGGATAAACAGTGAACGGAAACTCACCGGCTGCTCCCGAATGGATGGGCAATATCATCATAAAAATCATAAAAGCAAGCAAGGCTATGCTGTATTTTTTTCTTAACATACTATTCTCTCCTTGAAATTATCATCTTCTTTAATATGTCAAGAAATGTTAAAAATAAACGAGATCTAAGCGAATAAAATTTAATTTTTTAAGGGATGACCGACGAAATATGCTTATTTATGTTAAAATTGTAACAATTATGAAATATTAAACGTCTATTTAGTAAAGGAAAAAGGAGGGATAGAATGGCGATTGTAAGAAAAATGCTGATTCAATTTGTGCTGACGGTCGTTTCCATCATCTTAATCAGTGGATTGCCGGTTCTATTCTTAACAAAGAGCCTGCCTTTATATTGGGGAAAAGTAAAAGAAGTGGGTACGTCTTTGCTTCATCCAGGACATTTGGAATACATACGATACAAACATTCACGGTCATTATTCCCGGATTTTGTGGATCCTTATTTTTATTCATTAACCATACTGCTTACTTCGTTTATTCTGGCATTTTTTCTTGCTCAGCTTCTGACATGGCTGACGATGATATTGCCCGAACAGATCAGAGCTGCTATTAAAAACCTGCTGACATTACTAGAGTCTCTTCCTGATTTGCTTGTATTTGCCCTCGTTCAGATATTTATCGTGTTCTTCTATAAGCAGACGAATATTCTTTTATCAGATGTTGCTTCTGTCGGGGAACAGCGGATTTATGTCATTCCCATCATGTGTCTGACCATTTTGCCGCTTATTTATTTTTATAAGATGATGGTGCTGCTGTCAGAGGAAGAAAGCAGGAAACCCTATTTTGAATTCAGCCGGGCAAAAGGGCTAAGGAAAATCTATGTCTTATTGTTTCATGTGACGAGAAATACTCACGAAACGCTTTTTCATTTTTCCAAAACGGTTCTTTGGTTTATGATCTCAAATCTGCTGCTTGTGGAATGGATCTTTAATATCAATGGGATCACGTATTACCTCTATTCGGATTTCAGGCCGGAGATCATGGCAGTAGTCTTAACTTTTCTTGCATTCCCGTTTTTTGTTTTTTTCGCATTCCTTGAATTCTTTTTGTCGATCCGTATACGGCAGGAGGTGGGGGCATGATCAGAAGCGTAAAGTTTTGGATCGGCTGTTTTGTACTGGCTGTCCTTGTCGGTTCAAGCCTTGTCCATCAGTTTGTCTTTGACAGCAATATTAAAAAAGTAGTTGTATTGTACAACGAAAAAGGCGAAGCAGTTAAAGCTGCACCGCTGCCAGCATCCCTTGAAATGCCTTTTGGAACGGACAGGCAGGGTTATGACATGTTCGCAAAAGTAGTGCAGGGTGCCAAATACACGATTCCCTTTGCCATATTAATCGCCTTCCTACGCGTGGTGATCGCCTTTTTTATCGCCATTCCGTATGCTTTTTATTTTCCGCTCTGGGCAAGAAAAGGTCTGGAGAAACTGTTAAGCTCCTTTTATTACGTCCCTTTGACCATCCTTGCTATTTTTTTGCTGCAGCCTGTGCTGACGGAGCAGCTTTCTGGAGACAAAGAATACTTCACCTATAGTTTTTTTATGAGAATTTTCCTTGAGGTCAGCATTCTTACGCTTCTCGTCGTGCCCCTGGTCAGTGTGATGATCGGCAATATGATAACCGCTCAGCTGAAAGAAGAATTTATCCAAAGTTCACAGGTGCTTGGAGCAGGAAAGCTGAGAATCTTCATGAAGCATGTTGTACCTCACCTGCTGCCAAAATTATTCATTGTCGTTACACAGCAATGCGTTTCAGCACTGATTATTTTTGCGCATTTAGGTTACTTTCAGCTGTTTTTCGGCGGAACGGATGTCTGTTATGCGCCGTTCTGTGATATCCCTCCGCAATCCATATCCAATGAATGGTCAGGTCTGATCGGTGAGTATTATCAGAACATATTCGCTCATCCACTGATCGCACTTGGCCCTGTTATCATGTTCGGAATTGCGATTTATTCCTTTAATCTCGTGACGGAAGGATTAAAGACGCACTTTGAATCAGGAAGGCAGAGGGAAAAAGCAGACAGAGAGGAAGAGAAAGAGGACAAAATCGTGACCGGATCTACAAACTTTAAATTTATTAATCAAGAAGGGGCATAGCGCCTCTTTTTTGTTTTTCGGGCTTATCGCACTGGGCCAAGTAATCACCTTTCTCCATGTGTCCCCATATCTTGTATATTATCCTGTGTGAACAGGGGGGCTAAAGTTGATCTATGTAAAAGGAACGCAATTGAATTCAATAGAAGAAATACCGGGGGCAGGACAATTTTCAGAGGCCCAGCGGGGAACTGCCCTCAAACTGCTGAACAGCAGAGAGTCCTTTTTTTATGATAATCCCCGCCAGCTCCAGTTTGAGATTACCTATCGCGCCAACATTGTATCATCAGCTTATGCACTAAAAGACAGTGGAGCAAGGTTTGCGACGTTCACAACAGCGAAAGCTAACCGGAATTTCTGGATTTTAACAGCGTATGGCGGTTTTCTCATCAGACCGGATGTCACGCCGGCGGATGCCATTACCGATATCTTCGTCCAGGGGCGAAAATACGGATTCGAGTGTACGACTGCCATGATGATTATACTCTATAAGGCGATGTTGGAAACGATCGGGCCATCGACGTTTAACCAGCTGTTCAGAGGTCTTTTGTTATGGAGCACAGAGCATGATGAGGATCTTCAGCTAACGGCAGTCCATCAGGGAGATTCGCTGCCGGGAGATATCCGCTATATCCAAAATCCTGAGTTTCATCCGGCAACACCGCAGTGGCAGGGTGAGAATCTCGTTGATTTAGGAAATGGGCTGTTTTTTGGCCACGGTATAGGAGCAGGGATGCTAGGTGAGTTTATTAACGTACTCAATGAGAGAAGAAGGCCCGGAGCGACGACATCTGCTTTTCTCACAAGACAGATCATCCGGCCGAACTTCAGAAGGATGGCAGAATATACAGGTCATCCCCTGCGCCGTTTACTCGTGTAAAAAGTCCGCCCGGCAGCAAAAACCGGGCGGGCTTTTCCATACATAAAAAAGAACTGGCAGAATTTTTTCAGCCAGTTCTTTTTTATCGTTTATTGAATGTAAGGAAGCGGGTTAACCGCATTGGTTTTGTTTACGTTCCACGGGCCTTTGTGAAGCTCAAAGTGAAGATGCTGGCCAGTAGAATGTCCAGTACTGCCCATATGTCCAAGAGTTTGGCCTTGGGATACGGTTTGTCCTGTGCTCACTGCACGGTCTCTCATATGTGCGTAAACCGTTGTATAAAGCTGTCCATCGATGTAATGTGACAGGAATACCACGTTACCATACGTAGAAGACGTATATGAGCGTGCTACTGTTCCGGATGCAGAAGCATGAATCGGAACATAGCCAGCCTTGGCAATATCAATCCCGGCATGGAACTTGTTCCATCTTGAACCGAGCTGAGAAGTTACATAGCCCGCTGACGGGAAGATGAAAGATCTTGCCGCACTCGGTGCTTCATAAGAAGGCTCAGGTGCTGGAGCAGGAGCAGGTGCTGGCGCCGGTGAAGAATGGCGGGAAGGCTGCTTCGCTTTTTCCCTTGCTGCACGTTCAGCTGCTTCTTTTTGCTGTGCTGCACGTTTTGCAGCGGCGGCTTTTTCTGCTGCTTCACGGCGGGCACGTTCAGCTGCTTCTTTTTTTGCTCTGGCAATCTCTGCTTTAATCGCTTTCTCTTGATCGGCAAGAAGTGCGTCTTTTTCTACCAGCTTGCCAATGTCATCATGAAGATGCTGTTCTTCACTTCTGAGGCTCTTCATGATTTTGTTTTTCTTGGCTTTATTGTCTTTTAATTGGCTGTTAAGAGAATTCAAATCTGATAGTTTGCTGTTTAAAGAGGCAAGCTGAGACTCAACCTGCTGCTTCTTTTTTTCGACATCTTCTTTGTCGCGTTTATGTTCTTCAAGAATTGTCTTATCTTGTTCGGCAATGATATTCAGGCTGATCATGCGGTCAAGAAAATCACCGAATCCTTGGGAACCGAGAAGAACGTCAAGGTATTTTACGGCACCGCCATTTTCATACATGTTACGGACACGGTTTTTTAATAGGGCGTCGCGTTCTTCGATTCGTTTTTCCAGGACAGCAATTTCATTTTTAAGCTGCGCAATGTTTGCTTTTGTTTCAGCGATTTCATTTTTCTTTGTCTGAATATCGCCAGTTGTTTTTTTCAAAGAAGCTTCAAGCTTGTCCAGCTCTTTAAGAAGCTGGTCCTGTTCACCCTGAACCTCTTTGACTTGTTTGCTTTTCTTTGATTTTTCAATGTGGTTTTCAGCTTGCTTTTGTTGAATGTCTTTTAATGTTTCAGCGGATGCTGTTGTATATGTAAATCCGGATAGCCCAATGGTTAATGATAAAGTAGCTGTTAAAATCTTACTTCCCAACTATAAGTCCCCCTTAATATGCAAATGTTACCAATCTATAAATCACAAAAGTAATTATATCACTTAAAAACCAGTTATTTTCGTGAAATAATATTACAGTTGTATTTCAAAATGTTACAAAATACGAGTCGAAGTGACATTAAGTTATTTTTTTACTTTAAAAGGAATTTTTATGGGAATAAAATAGACTGTGTGGTATATTTAATAAAAAAGTTTTACTATTAAAAAAGCTGATGAATGATAGAAATAAAAGAGGAGTGAATCAGCAATGGATCAACTGCTGACGATGCTGAAAGATTTAACAGATGCACCCGGTGTTCCCGGGAATGAGAGAGCTGCCAGAAAAGTGATGGAAAACTACATATCTCCCTATGCTGACCGTATGGCCCATGATCATCTTGGAAGCCTGATCGCAGAGAAGAAGGGGAATTCGGATGGGCCGCGTATTATGATCGCAGGCCATTTGGATGAGGTCGGATTTATGGTCACCAATATTACAGAGGAAGGTTTTCTTCGAGTGGAGGCCCTTGGCTTCTGGTGGATGCAAAATATGATGGCTCACCGGGTAAAAGTCATTACGAGAAAGAAAGAGTTAACGGGAATATTTGGCTTTAAGTTTCCGGATGTCCGCAACTTAAAGAAAACGGTAGAAATAAAGGATATGTTTGTGGACATTGGAGCAGAGAGCAGACAGCAAGCGGAAGTGTTTGGGGTAAGGCCTGGAGACTCTGTTGTTCCTGACACTGAATTTTCTGTTTTGGAAAACTCTAAATATTTAGCAGCGAAAGCTTGGGACAACCGGATTGGATGTGCTGCAGCTATTGAAGTCATGAAAGCCTTGCATAATCAGGAACACAGCAATACCGTTTATGGCGTAGGGACCATTCAGGAGGAAGTTGGCTCCCGCGGAGCAAAAACCTCTGCAGCAGCCATCTCACCTGATGTGATGTTTGCGGTGGATGTAACTGTTGCTGATGATGTACCTGGAGACAGGGGTTTGGTAAAAACCGGAAAAGGTCCTGCTATTATTTTAAAAGACAACTATCATATTCCGCATAAAGGATTAAGAGACTTTGTGATTCAAGTGGCGGAGGAGGAAGGCATTCCTTATCAGCTGGCTACTCTTGAAAATGGAGGAACGGATGCAGGAGAAGCTCAATTTGATGGCAAGGGCGTTCCCGCTTTATCCATCACCGTTCCTACCCGGTACATCCACAGCCACAACAGCATCCTGCACCGAGATGATTTTGAAAATACGGTTAAGCTGGTCACCGCCTGTGTGGCAAGAATGGATAACGATTGGCTCGAACGTCTGCACGCCGAATAAGAAAGCAACAAAAAACAGCCTGATTATAAGGCTGTTTTTTTACGGTCCAGTGGAAGAGTGCAGCATCGAAAGGCACCACCGGATTTTATGATTTCAGATATATCGACCTCGATCACTTCATAACCGTTTTCTCTTAATTTTGCGTTAATCTCCTTGTTGACGGGCAGACCAAGAACCGTATTATTGCCAATCGAGAGAATATTTGTGCCAAGCGTGAACTGCTCTTTTTTATTAATCTCGATCGTTTTATATCTTGAAGTTAGTAGTTTAAGTTCTTCTTCATGAAAAGCGGGCGGATAAATGATCGCTTCCTCAGGTGAAAGAATGTTGAATACACAATCCAGATGCAAGTATTTTTCGTTGAAGGGCACCGGAATAACATTGTAATCAGGCTCATGCTGCATCAGGCTTTCTATCGCCGCCCTGCTCGTCCTGTGGCTGACGCCTACAAAGACCGTCTTGCGGTCCAGCAGGACATCACCGCCTTCAATGCTGTCGTTCTTTAAGTCTTTAATGGTGATATGTTCTTCATTCATCCATTCTTTTAATACTTTTTCTTCTCCCTGTCTGATCTCCCGTCCCATCTCTGAAATGTAGAGGGTGTGGCCGATCGTGAATCCGATATCGCGGGTAAACACCTGCTCTGGATATTTTTCAAGAGGAGGAAGCTGGTGGACTTTAATCCCTCTGTCCTCCAATGCTTTGGAAAACTGCTTATGCTGCTGCATGGCTAATTTAGTGTCTATGTTTTCATCTGCGTAATATTTTTGAGTTTCGTTGATGACTTCCCGGATTTTCATGAATTTAGGCTGACAAAGAATTACGTCTTTTAATGCTTCATACTCACTATAGCAGGCCATATTTTTCCCTCGTTTTCATAAATTCTTTTACATGGCAGGTTAAAGCTGACAACGACTCCATCTGCTATTCTTGCCACGAACGGGATAAAACATGCCATTAAACCTTACTATTCATTTGTCAACAGCTTGGAAATGGTATAGGAAATCAAGTCCTGTGTTTGAACGAATGAGTTCACATGAAGCCGTTCTGTCCATTTGTGCGCATCACGTCCCAGCGGACCGAGATTCATAACCGGCATTGTCATTGCTGCCATCTCATCGATCGGCAGCTTGTACCGCTCACCGAATATCGGCATGTTTTCAAGCAATGGTTTTAGTTCGTTCTTTTCATATGGTAAGCCGATGTAGCTTAGATCAGAAAGCCCGGCAAAATAATTCTGTTTTCTTAGAGTGATCAGATGCTTTTCTTTTGCAAACTGAATGACTTCACGGGAGGTTTGCTGAATGAGTGCATCATCCTTGGAACAGACAGCCGGATAAAAAGGCGGAGCATAAAACAAAACCATCATCGGCGCGTACTGCTTGCATAAGCTTGCCAGGTCATTCACCAGCATGGTCGTAACATCGCGGTCATCCAGATGAGGATGGTTGGACAGGATATAATTTTCACGCCTTGTGATTTCTTCCTGTCCGTGCAGTTCGACCGCACGCTGATACAGTTCTTGAAAAGTGAAAACGGATATGGAGGTTTCTTTTACATCAAAAGGGACAAGTTTCGAATATTGCAGGGAACGCTCATATATAAAGGATTCTATCTGCTTTGCTGCTTTCTTGGCGAGTGTTAAAAGCTGCGTGTTGATATCCCCCAATGATCTTTCCATCATAAGCAGATTGAACATGGTCACGGCGACATGCGGAATCTGGACAGAATAATGATCTTTTAAGTCTTTTTGAACGAGGTTGGTTGGAGGAGGAATCGCTTCATCGTCCATCGTTTCACAAAAGTCCATGTTCAACTCAAGCATTCTTGTAATTTCTGAGGCCATGAGATTTCCGTTTAAACCGCCAAAAGGCTCGCCGACATGTGTTTCGCGGCCATAACAAAGAAATCCGGGCAATATTTTGCCTACCGTCCCTGTATACAGATAGTGGTTCTGGTCACCGGGATAACGGGTAAAGGCAGGTTCCCCGTTCAAACAGGCTTTGTACGTAATGCTGTACTGTTTCTTCAGCTGCTCTAATACCGGTACAGCAGCAAGCATTCCCGCAGAATTAACTTCTTCATCGGGTACAGATACCATGAGGATGTTTCCTGGGAATTTACCGTGTGCTGCTTGCTCGACCATAGACATATGGAGGGCAACACCGGCTTTCATATCCATGGTTCCCCGTCCGAACAGCCAATCTTCTTCCTCTATTTCTTCTTTTAAACCATCAGGCAGTGTATCAGCTTGGTAAAACTGTTCTGTTAATTCAGAAGGCCGAAAAGCTAAATGCTTCCAATCACCGAAATCTTCCACATTGACGACATCGAAATGGCTAAGAAGGATGATGGTATCCTCGTGTGAGCCGTTCTGTACAAAAGCGGTTAATAGTTTTCGACCATCAGGCATAGGCTGAAGCTGCAAATGATCAGGTTTTCCTTTGAAATAATCGAGAGACCCCAGCGTGTAATAGAGATGTTCGGCCATCGCAATCTCTGCCGGCTGCTGAGATATGCTAGGAATTTCCACAAGCTCTTTTACAAGGGCTGTCAACCCTTCTTTGTTTTTCCATCTAAACATACGATCTCCTCATTTCCCTACATTTTCTTGATTCTATTATCCTACCATAAACTTTTAAAATCTTAAGAAAGTTTGAAGGTTTCAAGGGAAGGATTGACATTGGAAAAAAATGTTAGTAACATGCGTGCTAGATAGAGTATTACACATGGAGGAGAAAAGGAAATGATTAACGTTCAACAGCTGTCTCATGAGTTTCGAATCGGACAAAAAGCAAAGGAAAGAATTGTTCCAGTTCTGCACAACATTACTCTTCAGGTGCGTAAAGGTGAGATTGTGGCGATTGTCGGCAAAAGCGGATCTGGAAAATCCACGCTGCTGAATTTAATCAGCGGTTATATTAAACCTGTTTCAGGAAAAATCCATATCGATGGAACAGATGTTACTTCTTTTAAGGAGGGGGAGTGGTCAGATTTCCGGTTGAACCATCTTGGCTTTATTTTTCAAAGCTTTCAATTAATCCCAAGCATGACTTCCTTTGAAAATGTTCAGCTGCCGCTCGTTCTGAAAGGGGTGGACGAAAAACTTCGTATGAAACAGACAGAAGAGATTTTAGCGCGGGTCGGTTTGAGTGAATATGGAGGGCATTATCCAGGTGAACTCTCGGGTGGCCAGCAGCAAAGGGTGAGCATAGCCAGGGCATTGATCGTCAATCCACCCCTTATACTTGCGGATGAACCTACAGGGAGTTTGGACAGTGACAATGAAAAGGAGCTGCTTTCATTTATCCAAAAACTGAACCAAGACGATGGGATTACGTTTTTAATCATTACTCATGATGAAGAAGTAGCTCAGATCGCGCACCGAAAGATAGAGATTGTGGATGGCCATTTGAATGAGGGGAGAAGCTTTTATGAAGTTCAAAGATAGATACCGGTTTGTCCGGGCGAATATGAAAAAGAATAGAACAAGGGTATTTATGACAGTGCTTGCTGCCACAATCGGCTGTGCATTCTTGATTGTTTTGGCTTCCATAGGTTTTGGGATTCATAGAACGGCCATCAAGGATATCACGAACGGCAGGCTGATGACAGAGATTGAGGTGCATGGGGAAAAGCCCTTTACGATCAAGGAAGTAAATCAATTAGATAAACTGAAGAACACGAAAACGGTAACGAGAAAACAGAGGGTAGAAAACAACTTGGCCTACCATTTGGGAAGCTACAGGTCACAAGCCGAAACGATGGTCGCTTATATGCCCGCAGAAAAAAAAGCAGGATTTGAGCTAAACAGCGGTAAGATGCCTGTACATAAAAATGAAGTGATTGTCGGCTATGACTTTGCCAAGTCACTGATGAAAGAGATTCCGGAAAAAGTGAGGAAAGGTCTAAGTGAAAAAGAAGCTCAACAAAAGATGAAGGATAGCCAGTTTAAAGGGGAGGTACTCGGGGAAACTCTTCAGCTTGAAATTCAACAGCTGAGAGGGAAAAAGGTGGTCAAGAAAAAAATACCGGTTACAATTGCAGGTGTGGGCAAAAAACCTTCAAAAAAATGGTTTCTGAATGAGTCGGTTTTTATTTCTGAAGGGGTATTAAAAGAGATAGAGGCCTTCACTAAAACGCCGAGAGGAATAATGAACGATCCGCAAAACTCAGCGACTGATGAGAAATACAATGTATTTACAGATGTTAAAGTCTACACCCATGATGCCGGTGAAGTAGAAGCCGTATCTAAAAAGATTGAGAAGCTGGGCTACAGTACCTATTCCGCACAAAACGAATTAAAGGAAATTAACGTCGTTTTCCTGATTATAAAGATCGGATTGATTACAGTTGGAACGGTAGCCGTATTGATTGCCTCGATTGGCATCTTCAACACGATGACAATGGCAGTCACTGAAAGGGCCCAAGACATTGGCATCATGAAAGCCATCGGAGCCCATCCGGGAGTCATCAAAAAGATTTTCTTGATGGAGAGCAGCTTTATCGGATTACTGGGTGCTTTTTTTGGAACGTTGATTGCATATCTTTTTAGTTATGGTGTCAATATGTTTCTTCCTGTTCTGATCCAGCAATTTTTTCATGAAAAACCGCCTGAGAACTTTTATTTTTCCTATATTCCCGTAACGCTTCCGCTGATCTGCATCGCTATCTGTTTTGGCGTAACCCTGATATCCGGTTTGCGGCCAGCGGTAAGAGCCACCCAGGTGGACGTTCTGAAGGCGCTGCGTAGGGATATTTAATTCTAATAAACCGCCTTTCTAATAGAGGTGGTTTTTTTCTTACATAGTAAACTCTATAACTTCCTTTCTTGAGAGGGAGATTAATCAATGAACTCAAAATTAAAAGACATTGGAACATGGCTGACAAACCATATTGAAATGGACTTTATTAATGAAAAATCAAGGCAACATCCGTTTTTTCAGGATGATCTTCTTTAGCCTATTTGGTGAATCAAAAAAAATTAACGATAGAGGATTTAAAAACATAAGGAGGCGTTGATGTTGAAGCAGATCATAGCATTGGGCGGGGGCGGGTTTTCCATGGAACCCGAAAACCCTTTGTTGGATCAGTATATCCTGCGGCAATCTCTGAAGAAAAACCCGAAGATTTGCTTTTTGCCGACAGCGAGCGGTGATGCTGAAGGCTATATAGAGCGTTTCTATCAAGCCTTTAAAAAGCATGAGTGTGTTCCATCTCATCTCTCACTGTTCAAGCCGCCATCTGCCGATCTTAGAGGTTTTGTTCTTGAACAGGACGTGATGTACGTTGGAGGGGGCAACACTAGAAATCTTATGGTTTTATGGAGGGAGTGGGGGCTGGATCATATTTTGAGAGAAGCCTATGAAAAGGGCATTGTCCTTGCCGGCATCAGTGCCGGGTCGCTTTGCTGGTTTGAAGAAGGAGTCACCGATTCCATCCCAGGCCAGCTGACCCAGATATCTTGTCTCGGGATTCTGAAAGGAAGCAACTGCCCTCATTACGACGGGGAAAAGGACAGACGGTCTTCGTATCATGACCTCATTCTGCATGGTTTATCGGAGGGGTATGCAGCTGACGACGGAGCAACACTTCATTTTATGAATGGAGAGCTTACGAAAGCAGTAAGTTCAAGGCCCCATGCCAAAGGATACAAGGTTTCGAAAGTCAGCGGCAAAATTAACGAAGAAGTCCTTCCAACGGATTATTTAGGTTTTTAAAGGTTTAAAAATCCTCTTTCAAGGTCATCACATAAATGTGAGACTAGGTCATCACATAAATGTGAGACTGGGTCATCACATAAATGAGATGACAAGGGGGCTGTCCAGAAAGTCGAAAATTGACCTTCAGGCAGCCCCTTTTTGGCTTGAAAAATCTTCAATGAAAAGTTAATTGAAGTGGAAGATGCGAGANGGCTGTCCAGAAAGTCGAAAATTGACCTTCAGGCAGCCCCTTTTTGGCTTGAAAAATCTTCAATGAAAAGTTAATTGAAGTGGAAGATGCGAGACTCCTGCGGGACTAGCGTGACAGGTGAGACTCCCGCCGGTGCTTGCACCAAAAAGTAGGCGTTCACGCCGGTAAGGCTCACCGCACGCCCCGCGGAAAGCGAGCAGCCTGGAACGGAAATCAACAGCTTACAGACTTCTTGGACAGCCCCATAAAGGAGGATTTTTTTTATGAAGAAATGGACCATCGCTTTATGCGTCTTTATGATATGTATGCTGCTCGCTGCGTGCGGCGGAACAGGCCAGGGAAATCATAAAAATCACAATATGGACAGTGGAAAAAAATCAGAAGGAGCATCCAGCATGACAAAGGCAAAGCCTGTTACGGTGGAGTTACTGGATGCGAAAGGCAAGAAAGCCGGTAAGGCAACACTTGAGCAGGCAGCTGAAGGGGTAAAAGTAAATGTGGAGGCGACAGGTCTTACCCCAGGTGAACACGGAATCCACTTTCATGAAAAAGGAGTTTGTGAAGCGCCGAAGTTTGAATCAGCAGGAAAGCATTTTAATCCAACAAGCAAAATGCATGGTTTCAAAAACCCGAAAGGCCCGCATGTGGGTGATCTGAAGAATATAAAAGCAGATTCATCCGGTAAAGCGACAGGTGACCTCATGTCTTCCCTCGTTACCCTTCAGGAAGGCAAGAGCAATTCCCTCCTGAAAGAGGGTGGCACTGCCCTTGTCGTTCATGCAAAAGCGGATGACTACAAGACTGATCCTACCGGAAATTCGGGAGACCGCGTCCTGTGCGGGGTTATCAAGAAATAACAGGTTGGAAGCCGGCTCGATGTGATAGAATTGAGCCGGTTTTTTAAATTAGATAGTTTGGATTTTTCAAACTTTTTTATATTGTACAAAGCGATTCTTTGGTATTTTCACTTTTTTCCGAACGATACTTCCTTTTTTGAGGAAATTATTTTATAATGTGTCTAACTTCATAGACTCGTATAATAGCAGGGATATGGCCTGCAAGTCTCTACCGGATTGCCGTAAATGATCCGACTACGGGTGTCGCTTAAATCGTTCTGTTTTTATTTGCACGTGCTGCAGGTGAAAACCTTTCGATTTTTTACCTTTCGGGTACATATGATGGCTCGGAGAAACGCTTCACTCACGTAGGGAGGCGCTTTTCCGGGTCTTTTTTTGTCAGTAAACCGTAAAGGAGATATATATCATGAACTTTCTTGAAGAAGTAATCCTAAAAGAAGGACAGGCACTTTCGGATCAGGTGCTCAAAGTGGATTCCTTTTTGAATCATCAGATTGATCCTCAAGTGATGCAGAAGGTTGGCCAGGAGTTTGCTCGCCTGTATCGAAGCGAGGGCATTACAAAAGTACTTACGATTGAATCATCAGGTATCGCTCCTTCTGTCATGGCCGGTCTCGAGCTGGGTGTTCCGGTTGTATTTGCCCGGAAACGCAAATCGCTGACCCAGAATGGTGATCTTTTGACAGCGAAAGTCTATTCGTTTACGAAAGAAGAAGAAAATGAGATCTCCGTTTCGAAAAAATGGCTAAAACCGGGTGAGAAGGTCCTCGTGATTGATGATTTTCTTGCTCATGGAGAAGCTGCACTCGGTTTGGCGAACCTTGTAGAAGAAGCTGGAGCAGAAGTCGCCGGGTTTGGCATTGTAATTGAAAAATCGTTCCAGTCTGGACGTGAGAAGCTTTTGAAAAAAGGTTACAGGGTTGAGTCGTTGGCTAGAGTCGCTTCTCTTTCCAATGGTTCCATTACGTTCACCAGAAGCGGACAGGAGGCTTGGAGTTTATGAAAATGACCAACGGCAAGTTATTCTCACTCGGCATTCAGCATGTGCTTGCGATGTATGCAGGGGCCGTTATCGTACCTTTGATCGTTGGCGGAGCATTGAAGCTTTCAACCGAACAGCTCGCCTATCTGGTTTCCATTGATTTGTTGACCTGCGGGCTGGCAACCCTTTTGCAGGTTTGGAATAACCGCTTTTTCGGAATCGGCCTTCCGGTTGTTCTCGGCTGTACGTTCACTGCCGTCGGACCGATGATCGCAATTGGGTCTCAGTATGGGATCTCTGCGATCTATGGTTCAATCCTGGTATCAGGACTGGCTGTTGTGCTGCTTGCTGGCGTTTTCGGCAAGATCATTAAACTGTTCCCTCCGGTTGTTACGGGTTCAGTTGTAACGATTATTGGTGTAACGCTTATTCCTGTCGCGATTCAGGATATGGCCGGGGGGCAGGGCAGCAAAGATTTCGGTTCACCGGACAATCTGATGCTTTCGTTCGGCGTTCTTGCGTTTATCATTATTGTTTACCGATTGTTTACAGGCTTTATCCGGGCGGTTTCCATCTTGCTTGGACTTCTTGCAGGTACGGTTGCTGCCAGTTTCATGGGTAAAGTGGATTTCGGACCTGTTGCGGATGCTTCCTGGTTCCATATGGTCAAACCTTTTTACTTCGGTCCTCCAACGTTTCATGCCAGCGCCATATTGACGATGGTTCTCGTTGCGATCGTGAGTATGATTGAGTCAACGGGTGTATTCCTTGCGTTAGGAAAAATCTGCGGCAAAGAGATCAGCCCCGAACAGATGACAAAAGGTTACCGTGCGGAAGGGCTCGCTGTAATGCTGGGTGGAGTTTTCAATGCTTTCCCTTATACGACCTATTCACAAAATGTAGGTCTCGTTCAGCTCTCGGGCATCCGTACGAAAAATGTCATCTATACAGCGGGAGGCATGTTGATTGTTCTCGGTCTTGTCCCAAAAGTTGCAACAGTGACGACCTTGATCCCAACTCCAGTAATGGGAGGGGCGATGGTCGCCATGTTCGGAATGGTGGTCGCTTCTGGAATTAAAATGCTGAGTGATGTGGATTTTAACATACAGGAAAATCTTCTGATTATCGCTTGTTCCGTCGGGCTTGGCCTGGGAGTAACAGTGGAGCCGGATCTCTTTGCGAAGCTTCCGCAGGCTGTACGAATCTTAACTGATAACGGTATTGTAGCCGGAAGCCTCACAGCGATTGTTTTAAACCTGGTGTTTAATGCTGAACGGAAAAAGGTGAAGGTTCAAAACAGAAAAGAAGCAGCAGTGGGAGTATTAACTACGAAGTAAAACAGGTGCCAGGCACCGTAATTACACACTTGTGTAATGCGGGTGCCTGGCACCATGTTTTTACTTCCAAAGATGTGGGTATATTGCAGGTAGATGAGTTAGCGACCAAGAGAGGAGAAATGCTTCATGAAATATTGCAAAGACTGCTTGAACATTCTGCACCATGGTACAGATGGCTGCACAGTATGTGATGGGACCAATACCCAGGATATCGTAATTACGGTTCTAAGCAACGAAAGAAAATTAGCATCCGCATAAGACATAGTGGTATGTCTTATTTTTTTTGCTATTTTTCGATGAACTTTTTGGATCCTTCATCAATATAATGTAGAAGAAAAAGGAGGCGGGTCTCATGGATGTAAGAATAATTGATCGCGAATGGAATCATACCCGCCATAGGAAGAACAAAGCCTTTTAAGGGATTTGGTTCTTTTTTTTATGCATGGACAGACAACATCAGATCAAATGCTGATTTTACCTAGTGGGAGGAGAAGAAATGTTGAGGTATAAGAAGGTACTGATCAAATTAAGCGGCGGAGCAGTTGCAGGGCAAGGGAATTTTGGGTTCAATCCGCAAAAACTCAGCCATATTGCACAGGAAATGATTAATGTAGCGAACTCTGGCGTTCAAGTATCTGCTGTGATAGGGGGAGGAAACATATTCAGAGGCAGCCTTGCTGAGCAATGGGGAATGAACAGGGTAGAAGCAGACCAGATTGGTACGTTAGGAACGGTGATCAACAGCTTAATGCTTAAAAGCGCTCTAAAGAGTTTGACGGACAGAGAAGTCATCGTCATGGCCTCAGAACCTCTCGCAGCTGCAGAGCATTATAACCGTGCTAAAAGTATAAAGTACCTTGAGCGGGGAAGTATTGTACTTTTTGCGGGAGGCAACGGGCAGCCCTTTGTTTCAACAGATTATCCAGCGGTTCAGCGCGCTCTGGAGATGGGGGCTGAAGCGTTGCTTGTTGCCAAGCATGGGGTAGATGGTGTATATTGCAGTGACCCTAAGGTAGAGAAGAAGGCCAAACGGTACGTCTCCCTCTCGTATGAAGAAGCCATAAAAAACAATTTAAAGGTTATGGACCAGACAGCAATGATACTGGCAAAGGACTTTCAGCTTCCGATTCACTTGTTTAACTTTGACCAGAAGGGCGCATTTTCGGAGATCTGCAAGAACGGCCACAATCCGGGAACAATTATCAGCAGCAATAAAACAATTGTTTTGATCTAGCCTATGCTGTCCAAAGAAAGTCGGCGGATCATACAGTATGTCACTGCCCTCTCCCCGAAAATCGGGATGGGGTTTCTTTACGTTTGGCTAATTCATTCCCTTTTGTTTACAATACATATATAGCCATATATGATTAATGGCTCACGAAATGATGTTAAGTTCTCATTTTCAAAAGCAGTGGTTTCGGAAGTTAAGGAGGAACATTTTAATGAAACAAACGATGGACGATAAGATTAAAAACAGAAACAGCTGGTTTAAGATCATCCTGATCAGCCTGTTCTGCATGGTACTCATGTTTAAAGTAGCTACAGCAAAATTTACGTTTCATTTCTCGGATTTATTATCATTTATTTTAGCCGTATTTGCGATTGCCATCGCGGTGCTGTTTTACTCAAAGGTAAACGAGATTGTCCGCTTATTAGGGGGCAGCGCGCCGGGGCTCTTGAAACGAAACAAGAAAATGGAAAATACAGCGGCTTATGCTGAGAATGTCCCTGTAAAAAATGAAGAAGAATTGGTGCAGACACTTGAAGAGCATAAAGACCAGCTAAAGCGGGTAAAAAAGGTTCAGAATGAAATCATCGACCGTCTGCTGCTGAGTCAAGATCTTGAGCAAGAAGACAAGAGAGATTACATTGATTACCTCCTGCAAAAAGAGAAGGAAGCAGCACTGATTCAGATGGAAGCGGACAAGGTATCGGCTCAGCTTGAGGAAGCGGATGAATTTGCAAACGGCCCTTCCCCTGCAGAAAGCGGGACAGTCAACAGCATCAATGATCTTGTGGCGGTCCTTGGAAAGGACGTCATTCTAGGTGCGACGTTCGATGAATTGAACCAAAAAGTAAAATCCATTCAGCCGACAATAAGCCAGGAGGTATCTGAATCACTGCTGCAAGCAGGCTACGTGGATCAGAATTTCAACATCACAAGAAAAGGACTGAAAGAATTTCGCAGTACCGCCAAAAGAATGAAAAAAAGAGTCTAGTATGCATTAATAAAGCAAGTTTCCTTTAAGGAGCTTGCTTTTTTTATAAGGTAACCAACGGGATGGCCGCATCCTCTATGTGGTGTCTCTTGTGAATTTATGGTAGATTACTAAAAGTATATACAAAACTACACAGGGGGATTTTTTCTCGTATGCTGTTTGTTGCGAAAGCTGTATTATATTTAGTTTTTTCACTTTTTATTGGAACGTTCCTTTTATATTCAATGCCTGTTGAGAAGCGTCCATTTATTCATATGCACAAAAAGTGGCTGCTGGCTAGCATCTTCCTCATACCTGTTGCTGCTTTTTCCCAAGTTTTTGAGCTTGCGTTAAGTTTGGGAAAGGAATTTGGATTCTGGCCCACACTGAATGATATTTTATTTTCCTTTGATATCGGAAAGGGCTGGTTCTTTATTCTTGCCCTCTCTTTTCTATTGTTTGTTCTTGTTTATTTTAATGATGTCTCCAAGGACCGGTTTCTTGCTAAGCTATCTTTGTTTATCGGGGTCATGATCACGGCTGCTGTCGGCTATACGAGCCATGCCGCAACGCTGAATGAATGGGGAGGCCTTGCTGCTCATTCTCTCCACTTTCTTGCCGTAACCAGCTGGACAGGGACGTTGTTGGCCGTAAGCTGGCTCTCCAAAGACCGTGAAAAGATTCCTGTCTTTTTAAAATGGTTTACACCGTTTGCGCTAGTTTGTCTAAGTGTGACCATCGGTGCGGGGATCTGGCTCATGAGCTACATTGTTCCGCAATATTATAATTCATGGATGATGAACTACGGACAGGCTCTTTTGATCAAGCATGTGCTGCTTGTTGTTGTCATTTTTTACGCGCTTGTCAACTCGATTTGGATCCGGAGGAAAATGAGTGAGCCCTCGTTTTCACCATACAGGTGGATGAGGCTGGAAAGTGTGTTCCTTCTATTGATCTTTATTGCGACCTCCGTTATGGTACAGCAGGAACCTCCTCATGATGTATCGCAAACGCTGGCTTTTCAAAAGCCGTCACAGCTCTTTACCGCGTTTATTGAAAAGGGCGTGCATGCCGGGACATCAGTACATCTTGGTCCAAATGCCCTTACAGGACTGTTAGCTGCTGGCGCTCTTCTTTTACTTTTGGCCGCCATTTTCTGTATCCGAAAGAGTGTCCGTTCATTATTTGTTTTCCTGCTGACTGCTGGATCAGCGTTGGTGTTGTATCTTGCTGTTATGTTCTCTGTGTCGATTTGAATATAATAGACCGCATGCTTCGTGCATCGGTCTTTTTTGATGTTTAGGGCGGGAGTCATTGTATACTGAAAACAGGAACATACTAGTAAAAAAGAACAGGTGGAGAATCGTATGATGGCTGTTATATTCACGATTATTGTGCTTTTGCTTTTTGTGTATTTTTTTATGAATGGGTACCCCGATTTTGGCAGAAGACCATCAAAGCAAAAAAGGGAGTCTTTTCAAAGCTCTCTTCAATTTAAACAAGGTCATTTTGTGAATGAGCCACCGACTGTGATGGACACCTCATTATCTACGACCCTCTCGATTGCCAAAGATTTTATTAAAGGAAATCCAAAGGGAAGACCTGATCAACCGCTGAAAATGGTAAAACTCAAAGTACAGGATGATCTCGAAAAGAACACAAGGATTACCTGGTTTGGCCATTCGGCCCTCATGCTGGAGATGGATGGCAAGCGCATGCTTCTTGATCCGATGTTTGGACAAGCTCCTTCTCCTTTTCCTATGTTCGGAGGGAAGAGGTACAGCAAGACATTGCCTTTTACTATAGAACATCTGCCTTTCATTGATGCGGTCTTTTTTTCACACGATCACTACGATCATCTTGATTACCGTTCCATCAAAAAATTGAAAGAGAAAGCAGGGCGGTTCTTTGTCCCGCTCGGAGTGGGGAGCCATCTGGAGAGTTGGGGAGTAGAATCCGGACGAATTAGTGAACATGACTGGTGGGATGAAATGGAGTGGGAAGGGCTTCATCTTGTCTGTACACCTGCCAGGCATTTTTCCGGGCGAAGTTTAACGGATCGGAACACCACCCTATGGTGTTCCTGGGTGATCAAAGGAAAGCAGTCTAAAATATTTTTTAGCGGGGACAGCGGGTATGGCCCTCATTTTAAAAATATTGGAGATCGATATGGCCCATTTGATGCAGCGATGATGGAATGCGGACAGTATGACGACCGCTGGTCAGAGATTCATATGATGCCAGAGGAAACGGTTCAGGCATTTATTGATGTGAGAGGTGACTTGCTTATTCCCATTCACTGGTCAGCATTTACGCTGGCGCTGCATGATTGGACTGATCCGATCGAACGCGTGACGAAAGAAGCGAGGAAAAGAAATGTTCCCGTTGCTGCTCCTCAAATTGGAGAGGCGGTTATCATTGGCACAAAGAATTACCCCCAAAGGGTGTGGTGGAAATAACATTCAAGGAAAAGAAGTTCATGTTGATGGGCTTTCTTTTCCATATCTCTATTGTTACAATGACGGAAAATGGGAGGGAATCAACATGGAACAGCAGCTTCGCGAGCAGTTTGATGGTCTATTGGAGAAATATACAGAATTGCTGCTTGGAGACAGTGATGAGGACAAGAAAGAAAAAGTGAAGATGTGGGCTTTATATACCTATATTGCTAAATCGATGCCTGCTCTTGTGAAACATTGGAACGAACGCTATCCAGAAGGCAAAGAAGGAATAAAAGAGATTATTTCAGAGATCAAGCAACTAAACGAACAGCACCGCCAGGATAGTGGAAAATAGTGGTATGAAGGGGGTTTTTGCTGGCTGGAAAGAAGAAATTCCCCTTCATGCCTCATATAATAAAGGTAAACAATGATGGTCTTGTAAGGTGAAGGTTTTCCGACAAAAAATGTCGAAATTTTTCAAAAAAGCCATTATTGTTAAAATAAATGATATTATTAAAGCGGATACATCATTGAAAGTTCAGTAAATTGTGCGGTGCCAGGCACCTTAATTACACACTTGTGTAATTCGGGTGCCTGGCACCGATAAAAGAGATAAATAGATGATTACTGATACTGAATTTATAGGGGGAAAAGATATGGAACAGGCGATGAGAGATTTCTTTCTGTTTCTTGCGAAGAACAAAACAATGACGAAGCTTGCGAAGAGGTACGGCCTCAAGTTTGGAGCGAGCCGCTTTGTTGCAGGAGCATCACTGGACAGCTCCATTTCAGCAATCAAAAAGCTGAATGAGAAAGGTATGCCTGTCACGATCGACCATTTAGGAGAGTTTGTCGACAACGAGCTCGAGGCGAAGGAAATGACGGAACATTGTATCGATGCGATCAAAGCTATCGCAAAAGAGAACGTCAATTCCCAGCTTTCTTTAAAGCTGACTTCCATGGGTCTGGACATCAGTGATGACCTTGTGATGGCGAACATGCGCAAGATCATGGAAACTGCCCAGAAGCATAATGTATTCGTTACCATCGACATGGAGGATTACACGCGCTGCGGGAAAACGCTGGACATCTTCAAAAAGCTGAAAAGTGAATTTGATAATATTTCAACCGTTATTCAGGCTTACCTGTACCGTTCACTTGATGATGTGAAGGATTTAAATGATTACCATCCAAATCTTCGTCTTGTTAAGGGGGCATATAAGGAATCCACTGAAGTCGCTTTCCCTGACAAAACTGATGTGGACGAAAACTATAAAAAACTAATTGAAACACACCTGTTGAATGGCAACTATACGGCTATTGCAACTCATGATGACGAAATCATCAACTATACAAAAGCGCTTGTTGAAAAGCACTCCATCCCAATGGATCAGTTTGAATTCCAGATGCTCTACGGCATTAAAGTGGAGCGCCAGGATCAACTCATGCAGGAAGGGTACAAAATGCGCATTTATGTCCCTTACGGAAACGACTGGTATGGCTATTTCATGCGCCGTCTGGCTGAACGTCCTGCCAACGTCATGTTTGTATTAAAAGGTGTATTTGGCAAGTAATAGTTGAAGGGGCTGTCCAGAAAGTCGGAAATTGACCTTCAGGCAGCCCCTTTTTGGCTTGAAAAATCTTCAATGAAAAGTTAATTGAAGTGGAAGATGCGAGACTCCTCGAAAATGAACTTCACATTTTCTTCGTGCGATATAACGCTGCCGAAGTTTTCCTTGTCCTGCGGGACTAGCGTGAAGGTGAGACTTGCACCAAAAAGTAGGCGTTCACGCCGGTAAGGCTCACCGCACGCCCCGCGGAAAGCGAGCAGCCTGGAACGGAAATCAACAGCTTACAGACTTCTTGGACAGCCCCTTTGTTTTTCTGAATCGAAACGAGAGAGCACCCGGGCAGTATTTATACCGGGTGCTTTTTTCATTCTTATTGATGCTGTCCTATTTTCCGTCGACAGAGGTTGCCATCGGCTCCCGTTCTTTTCCGGTTTTTAGATCAATGACTTTTGCAGCGTCGTTTGGCGTTCCAACTTTCTTGCTATCCGGTGCTTTTTTGTGGTTCTCGACCCAGTCTACAAGGAGATCAAACGATTGATAGACGTAAGGAAGAAGCGGCTGCAGCTCCTTTTTAGCATCTGTGGCGCTGTTCCAAACCAAGCTGTCCACATGATTTCCCTTCTCGATGGTATACAGCCGGTGAAGCTTGCCCCGGCCTTTCTTTTTGATGAGCTTGTCATATGGATCAGCATGGACAGACGGGAAGATGAGAGAATCCCATGAACCAGTCAGGCTGATCAGCGGCACGTTGATTTCTCCTGTATTTTCAATGCCTTCTACGTTTTTTTTCACTTGTTCCGGGCGAGAGTTATAA
The DNA here is from genome assembly GCF_001510655.1 of Fictibacillus sp. FJAT-27399. GTDB lineage: Bacteria > Bacillota > Bacilli > Bacillales > Fictibacillaceae > Fictibacillus_C > Fictibacillus_C marinisediminis. Next base: position 169,510 of record NZ_LMVC01000002.1, read on the forward strand.
TCATAGCCTTGAAAAATGGAATCATAGGTGCGGTCGCGGACACCGTTCGTGAAGTTTAAGTAGTTTCTCCAGTCGAGACGGTTTGGAGCGGATGGATCCAGTTCATCTCTGTATATATTTAATGTTACAAACCAGTATACCTGGTCATGGTAGCTCCAAAGATTTTCTGATCCCTTCGGAAGGCCGGCTTTATATAACTCCTCGCGGGCGGCTTTTTGTTCTGCAGGAGTACCATACAGCGCTTTTTCTGCATGGTTGACAACAGGGGTGAGAGACGTGATCAGATTGGGATCATGAGCTCTCCATAATACACCTTCCCAATCGATGCCTCCGTCAAATAAAGGAGGATGCCCTGTTTTTTTCATGCCGTCATGCTCCAGCGCATAGCGGACGACATAGCCTCCATTGGATATGCCGACCGCATACGTCGGTACCCGGTGATGAGGGGTGATCAGTTTACTTGCGGGATTTTTTCTGTCGTTTCTCTTGATAAGCTGATCAGAATAGTGTTTAACGAGATAGTTTTGAGCGGCGATGGTTACTTGCCGGAACCTTTGGTGCCATTCGGGAATGCTGTCATCCTCACTGGCAAGAGCATTTTTCACTTTGGCAAAAGGATCATTAGGATCGGCTGTCCCTTGAGTCCCTTTATCAATGGCTGCAAATGCATATCCTTTAGCAAGCATAAAGTCACTGAAGAGAAGGTCTGTTGAGGTTTCATTTCGAGTAGCAGGAATACCGGAAACAACCAGCTTGCCGTTCCAATCATCTGGTACCCTGATCACAAAATGGGCATCATCAAAAATGCCGTTTACCTGAGTGCCGGTAATTTCGGCCGGCTGATACAGCTTGTTCCAGCCTGTTCCCTTTGACTTATCTCCCCAATTGTATGGAGCAAGACCAAGGTTTCCATAGACCGTTGCGGCTTCATACTGCTTCGGATTTTTCGTTGTCATCCAATTCCCGTTTTTTCCGTCAAAAATAGTTTCGGTGACACCGTGGGCACCTTTAAAATCAACTGGCTGCCTGAAACCCTTAGCAGCATGAACCTCTGATAGACTTGAAAAAAGCAATAGAGATGCAGCAGCTGTAATCCCAATCCATTTCCGTCTCACATCAATTCCTCCATTCTAAATAGAGAGGAGCCCTCCAGGATCACAGGCGGGCTCTTCTCGTTGTTGATATCTATTTTTCTCTCACTGTTTTTATTGAGCGGTGTATCCGCCGTCGATCACAACCGCCTGGCCAGTAACTCCTCCAGCCTTATCGCTTGCGAGGAAGATCGCATAATCAGAAATCTCCTTAACTGAAAGCAAACGTTTTTGGGGAACGAGAGGGTAGATGACCTCTTCCAGTACTTTTTCAAGTTCTACATTTCGGGTGCGTGCCAAGTCTGAAAGCTGGTTCCTTACAAGCGGCGTATCCACGTAGCCAGGGCAGATGGCATTTACAGTAACTCCATGCTCTGCACCTTCAAGGGCGGCTACTTTCGTCAGACCGATCACGCCGTGTTTGGCACTGTTATAGGCAGCTTTTCCGGCAAAACCGACAAGCCCATTGATGGATGCCATATTGATGATGCGTCCGAAGCCTTGTTTTTTCATGATCGGAAACGCGTGTTTCGTCGCCATGAACGGCGCAGTCAGCATCACTTTGATCAGTTGCTCAAATTTCTCAGTCGGGAAATCTTCAATGGGTGATACATGCTGCAGGCCGGCGTTGTTGATGACGACATCCAGTCTTCCAAATTCGTGAACGGTCTCATCCATCGCCCGTTTGAGCGCTTCTTCATCACTGACATCACAGGCTGTTCCTATAGCGTGATAGCCTTTATCTCTAAGTGATGAAGCAGCATCCTTGGCTTTTTCTTCATTTAAATCACAAATAGCCACCTTTGCCCCTTCCTTGGCAAAATCCATCGCGATCTCGAGTCCAATTCCGCTTGCAGCTCCTGTAATAAATGCGACTTTATCCTGTACTAAGCTTCCCATACCATTTTTTCTCCTTTTACATGTTGATGTAAGAATAAGCTGTGAAGAAATGTCTAGCTCCAACACCCAAGGCTGAAAACGTATTTCTTGTTTTCGGGTGCTTGCGCTTTTCTTTTAAACGATGCCGAAAAGATAATAAAGGGCGATTACAAAAAATACAGCAATTGTTTTAATGGCAGTCATCGCAAAAATATCAATATAGGATTGTTTGTGAGTTAGCCCGGTAACCGCGAGCAGGGTGATGACCGCTCCGTTATGAGGAAGTGTATCCATGCCTCCGCTTGCCATGGAGGCTACTCTGTGAAGTACTTCAGGATCAATTCCGAGCTTATCGGCCTGGGCGATATATTTGTCCCCCATCGTGGCCAGGGCAATACTCAAACCGCCGGAAGCCGAACCGGTAATACCAGCCAGTGCAGTCGTAGTTACGGCTTCGTTAACAAGCGGGTCCTGAATTGTTTCAGCCATTCCTTTATTGACAGAAGCAAAACCAGGTAGTGCAGCGATAACTCCACCAAATCCGTATTCGGAAGCGGTATTGAGTGTAGCGAGCAGTGCTCCGCCGATTGAAAGATTGATGCCGGCGTTGAAATTTGATTTTACTTGTCTGAAAGCAAACAGGAGAACTGTTACAATTCCGATGACAAGAGCACCTTCAACCGCCCACACCGCAGCAAGTTTCGGAATTTCAACCGGAGGAACATCCTTCATTCCGATTTTTGTGAAATCAAAAACGGTGCCGTAATACTTTGGAATCATGTTTGTAAATACTTTATTGAAAATACCGACGAGAAGAAGGGGAAGAATGGCAATAAAAGCATTTGGCAGCACTTCATCCGGAATTTGTTCCGGCTCGTTTATATGGCCTGTTCCATAGCCCTCTCCAGCTCTTGCTGCTTTTCTTCTTCTCCATTCTAAATAGGTCATACCAATCGCAAGAACAAATAGACCACCGATCAATCCCAGCCATGGTGCAGCCCACGTATCCGTTTTAAAAAACGTGGTAGGGATGATGTTCTGAATCTGAGGTGTTCCAGGGAAAGCATCCATTGTAAAGGTGAACGCGCCAAGTGCGATCGTTCCAGGAATGAGGCGTTTTGGAATATCCGCAGCTTTAAACAGTTCAGAGGCGAATGGGTAGAGTGCAAATGCTACAACGAACAAGGAAACGCCGCCGTATGTCAGAATGGCGCCGACAAGGACAATCGCCAGCATCGCTCTGCTCGGTCCGATTAATTTGATAACCGCTCTTGTGATAGATTTTGCAAAGCCTGACATTTCTATGACTTTACCGAAAATCGCTCCAAGTAAGAAGACCGGGAAATATAGTTTAATAAATCCGACCATCTTTTCCATGAACACTCCCGAGAAGAACGGAAGTACATGGCCTGGATCTGTTAAAAGCACCGCGAACAGTGCCGCGATCGGTGCAAATAAAATGACGCTGAAGCCACGGTACGCGACAAACATGAGGAAAAATAAAGCCAATAAAATAATAATGATATCCACTAGGTAACCCCCCTATAGTGTTTCTGACCTGAATGCCACACTCTGTTTTTTGCAAGGCTGTTTTCGCAACCTTTGTTGCTATTGAGCTGGTTGATCTCCGTTTCAGGATGCTCGCTTTCCGCGGGGCGTGCGCTGAGCCCCGCGGCGCACGCGCCTGCGTGTCTCACCTGTCACGCTTCCCCCGCAGGACAAGGAAAGCTTCGGCAGCGTTATATCGCACGAAGAAAATGTGAATTTCATTTTCGAGGAGTCTCGCACCTTGCACTCCTCTCAACTTGTCAATGAAGTTTCTTTACAAAAATGTTCCCCAGGCAACAATCTTTTAGAAAAGAGCATTTTGCAAAACGGTTGAAGGAACTGCATCACTCCTTTCATACTGCAGAAAATCAGTAGGCTTCCAGCTTAATATTCTTTGAAACTGAAAGCTTAGGCTCAGTGCATTGCTGGATGTCCTCCACGGAAAAGCCTTGTGCGACTTCTACAAGCTCCAAACCGTTCTCGGTTACGTCCATAACGGCTCGTTCTGTGATGATCCGGTTAACGACGCCACACCCGGTTAACGGGAGAGTGCATTCATTTAAAATCTTGCTTTTCCCGTCTTTGCTGACATGGTCCATGATGACGATGATCTTTTTTGCTCCGTGGACAAGATCCATTGCGCCGCCCATGCCTTTTATCATTTTTCCGGGAATCATCCAGTTCGCGAGGTCACCGTTTCCGGAAACTTCCATGCCTCCAAGGATGGCAATATCAATATGCCCGCCCCGGATCATCCCGAAGGATTCTGCACTGTCAAAATAAGACGCTCCTTCGATGGCAGTGACCGTTTCTTTCCCGGCGTTGATTAAATCAGGATCAACATTCGCTTCATCAGGATAAGGTCCGATTCCCAAAAGTCCATTCTCAGACTGCAGAACGACACTTTTATCCGCCGAAATATAATTGGCAACAAGGGTAGGCATTCCAATTCCGAGGTTGACATAGTAACCGCTTTCAATTTCCTGTTCAGCACGTTTTGCGATCTTTTCTCTAATCGCTTTCTTATCCATTACATTCGTACCCATTCATATCCTCCGTTCCGGTTAATTGGCAACTGTTAACCTTTCAATTCTTTTTTCCTGTGACCCGACAATAAGGTACTGGACATAGATGCCGGGAGTGTGGATGGCATCCGCCTCCAAAAATCCTGTTTCATTAAGCTCTTCTATTTCTGCGATCGTCACCTTGCCTGCTGCAGCCATCATAGGATTAAAGTTTCTCGCTGTTTTGTGGTAGATCAGGTTACCCATTCTGTCGGCTTTGGCCGCACGAACGAGGCTGAAGTCTGCCTGAAGTCCAGTTTCCAGCATGTATTCTTTCCCGCCGAAAGATCGGATTTCTCTGCCTTCAGCAAGTGGAGTACCCACTCCAGCAGGGGTATAAAACGCAGGGATGCCAGCACCGCCGGCTCGAATCCTTTCTGCCAATGTGCCTTGCGGGAGCAGTTCGACTTCAATTTCACCTGATAAAACTTGACGCTCAAATTCTTTGTTCTCTCCTACATAAGAACCTACCATCTTCTTTATCTGTTTATTTTTCAAAAGCAGGCCAAGTCCCCAATCATCCACCCCGCAGTTATTGGAGATGACTGTTAAATCTTTTGTCCCTTTCTCAACAAGGGCCAGAATCAGATTTTCAGGGATACCGACCAGTCCGAAGCCGCCTACCATGAGTACGGAACCGTCCTGAATGTCCTTTACGGCTTCTTGAAATGAAGATATTACAGGTTTCATAAGCATTCACTCCTTTTTTCTGCTCTGTTTTCTATCTTGCAAGTTCCGTGCCAAAACGAAGAAATTAAAGCGCTATCAGACTTTTGAAATTTTTATGAATATTTCAAGAAGATTATATTCCGAAATTCCGGAAAGGAAAGAGGACGAATGGCATGAAAGTCCATGTATGTTAAGAATGGATCGAATTCCGGAAAAACGGAAATGATTCCGAATTTCCGGAAAAACTCCGTCATAAACTTTAACTATCCATTAACTTTATTAATGGTTTTCCAGAGCTTGGACAATGAGGAACTGATATGGTCGATGATTTTGTCCGTTTTAAAATAATAGAGATGGGAGAGGGGCGACCAAGAAGCAAAAAGATTTCCTGTATTCACTTCAACATCTTTTGTCACCGACCGATTGTATTCCTCATTTAATGTTTTTAAAGGAAATGCAATAACGTCATCCTGATCATAAAAATTAATCCATTCTCCTTGAACATGGCTGTAATGCTTTTTTAAATGAGGCGATGGTACGAATATGGGACTGTCAAAATCCGGATATCTCAGCGTCCATAAAGGCATGGGAGTACCCAGTGTATAAAAGCTGGTTAGGGTTTCACCATTTTCAAGAGGATTGTCTGACTTTAGATGTTTTATAGAATCTGGAATTTTATCCGGGATAAATTGAAGGTCATAAAAATAATTGCTCGCTATAACCGTGCCAAGGCTGTGAGAGACGACAGAAAGCGGAGTTTGATCTCCTGTTTTGTTCCGCAGTGTATGTAAGCCTTTCGCAACGGTTTCATGAACTCTTTCATAGTTTGGATTTAAATGCGAGGATGAAGCGGGAGCTGGCTGATAAGCGATAGCATCGCCGAAAAAGCGAATGACAAACTGACGAAGAGGGGCATAATTCAGCGAAATCTTCTTATTCATCGAAGTCCATAAATCTTCTTCCCTTTCATTGAATACGCCACCCCAAAAAACAGGGACCATTTCAAGCTGTGTTTCGGGAGCATGATGTTCGGAAGCAATTTTTCGTACGAAGCTGCGTTTTAAAGCCTTCATAAAATCATCGGCGTACGTTTCATCCTGGTTGCCGATTCCGTGAAGGATCAGAACTCCTACTTTAACTGACATGACTTCACTTCCTTTGATGTTTTGATGAGTGATTAGGGCTTGGTTTTACTATGACAAAAACCTTTACAAAAAGAAAGAAAATTCTATGTTGTCAAAATAATTGAAATGTCTTATGATGAGTATAGAACTAAATTTAAAAAGTAGTCATTTATTTTTTACCCTAAAAATGAATGAGTGTTCATTCAATAGCTGAAGGAGGAAATAAGATGGCCATAACCATTCAAAAGGCTGCTGTTTTGGGGTCTGGAGTGATGGGAGCAGGAATCGCTGCACATCTCGCGAATGTAGGAATCCCTACTTTGCTTCTGGATATGGTGCCGAGAGAGTTGTCAGAGGCTGAAAAGGCAAAAGGCATTACGGAAGACAGCCCCCAGTTCCGCAACAGACTCACCATACAGGCAAAGGAAAGAATGCTTAAACAAAAACCAGCACCTCTGGCGGTAAAAGAGAATCTTGATTTAATTTCAGTCGGCAACTTTACAGATGACTTATCCAAGCTGAATGATGTGGACTGGATCATTGAGGTCGTTGTTGAACGGCTGGATGTCAAGCGACAGATTTTTGAACAAGTGGAACAATTCCGCAAGAAAGGTTCAATTATTAGCTCTAACACATCAGGTATTTCCATCCATGCGATGGCAGCGGATCGTTCTGACGATTTTAAAGAACATTTCCTAGGCACGCATTTCTTTAATCCGCCGCGATACTTAAAACTGTTGGAAATCATCCCAACAAAGGATACCAGCCCTGAGATCGTTTCTTTTATGAAGGAATTTGGGGAGAACATACTTGGAAAAGGCGTAGTCGTAGCAAAAGATACACCGAACTTCATCGCCAACAGGATTGGAACATACGGCCTGATGGTCACGGTTCAGGAAATGATGAAACAGGGGTACAGCGTAGGGGAGATTGATTCTGTGACAGGTCCGCTGATCGGCCGCCCGAAAAGTGCGACCTTCAGGACCCTTGACGTAGTAGGATTGGATACCTTCCTCCACGTGGCAAGAAACGTATATGACCAAGTCGAAGGAAAAGAAAAAGAAGTGTTTGATGTTCCTCCATTCTTGAACGAAATGGTGGAAAAAGGGTGGATGGGAAGCAAATCCGGCCAAGGCTTCTATTTAAAACAGAAGAGCAAGCAGGGAGCAGAGATCCTTGAACTGGATCCTACTACACTGGAATACAAGCCGCGCCAAAAACTGAAGACCGCCACCACAGAACAGGCAAAACAATTGAAGACAACAGAGCAAAAAGTGAAAGCGCTTTTATATAGTAAAGACCGTGCAGGAGAGATGCTTTGGTCGATCGTTAAACCGGTATTGATCTACTCTGCTGAAAAAGCGTATGAAATCGCGGATGATATTGTTGCCATCGATAATGCGATGAAATGGGGCTTCGGATGGGAGCACGGACCGTTTGAGATCTGGGATGCCATCGGAGTGAAAGAATCCGTTAAACGCATGAAGGATGAAGGAGAGACTGTACCATCCTGGATTCATGAGTTTGTTGAAAGCGGAAACAACTCTTTCTACCAGACAGAGCAGGGTGAAGTTTCGTTCTACCATAACGGTGACTATAGAAGAGTCAATGAAAACAAAAAGACGATTCACCTTTCATTGCTGAAAAATAAAGGAAACCTGATCACAAAGAACAACGGTGCGAGTCTGATCGACATGGGGGACGGGGTAGCCTGTTTAGAATTTACGTCTCCAAACAACGCCATGGGCCCTGATATCATCATGATGATCCATAAAGCGCTGGAAGAAGTAGAAAGAAATTACGAAGGGCTTGTCATCGGAAACCAGGGGAAAAACTTCTGCGTCGGTGCCAACCTGATGCTAATTTTAATGGAAGCACAAGATGACAATTTTTATGAGCTGGATATGATGGTCCGCCAGTTCCAGAATACGATGGGCATGGTGCGCTACAGTAAAAAACCGGTCGTCACCGCAAACTTTGGCATGAGCCTTGGCGGAGGAGTGGAAGTTTCTCTTCCTGCAGCTGAGATGCAAATGTCGTCTGAAACATATATGGGCCTTGTAGAAGTAGGTGTCGGGTTAATCCCTGGCGGAGGCGGAAACAAAGAATTGCTGCTTCGCCAGGTGGAACGTCTGCCTAAAGGTGCAAAATTGGATCTTCAAGGTGTTGTTAACCAAGTGTTTGAAACCATTGCGATGGCCAAGGTTTCTACTTCAGCACAAGAAGCTGAAAAGCTTGGATTCTTAAGGCCGCAGGATGGAATCTCTGTTAACAGCGATCATCTTCTGTATGATGCCAAACAGCGCGTGCTTTCATTGGCGAAGCAGGGGTACCAGCCGCCGAAACATAAAAAGATACCGGTTGTTGGTGAAGCAGGCTATGCGACACTTTCACTCGGTGCTGAAACGATGAGATTTGGGGGCTACGTCTCCGAGCATGATCTGAAAATAGCTAAAAAACTCGCCTTTGTCCTGTCAGGCGGAAGAGTCCCTGAAGGAACACTGGTCGATGAACAATATTTATTGGATCTCGAACGGGAAGCTTTCCTGAGTCTTGCGGGTGAGCCAAAATCCCAAGCAAGAATGCAGTATATGCTGACTAAAGGTAAACCGCTTCGCAACTAAAAGGAGGGGAAACAATGCTGAAAGAAGCTGTAATCGTAGCAGGAGCAAGAACACCGATAGGCAAAGCAAAAAAAGGATCATTCGCTCAAATGCGGTCAGATGAACTCGCAGCGATCACCGTAAAAGAAACACTGCGGCGGGCTGGCGGCTATGACGGCCCGATTGACGATCTCATCATGGGATGTGCCATTCCAGAGGCAGAACAGGGCATGAACATGGCAAGATTGATCGGGGCGAGAGCAGGCCTCCCGGATACCATTCCGGCGATCACCGTTAACCGGTTCTGTTCCTCAGGACTTCAAAGTATTGCTTATGGCGCTGAGAAAATTATGCTCGGTCATGCGCAGGCTGTTTTAGCCGGCGGAGCGGAATCCATGAGTTTGCTGCCGATGGAAGGCCATGTCATCAAACCGAATCCTCACCTGGTTGAAACAGTTCCTCAATATTACATGGGGATGGGATTCACAGCCGAGGAAGTGGCAAAGCGATTTGGTGTAACGAGGGAAGATCAGGATGCCTTTGCGGTTCGAAGCCATCAAAATGCTGCACGAGCCATTAAAGAAGGCAGATTCAAGGATGAAATCGTACCTGTCTCCGTCACAAGACGATGGCTTGGGGAAGACAACAAGCTAAAAGAAAAAGAGTTCATGGTTGATACGGACGAGGGCGTTCGTGCTGATACCTCATTAGAAGGCCTTGCTCGCCTGCGCCCTGCATTTTCCATTAATGGTTCTGTAACAGCAGGCAACGCATCACAAACGAGTGATGGGGCTGCGACCGTTCTTGTGATGGACCGTGAGAAAGCAGAAGCAGAAGGCTTGACGCCGCTGCTGAAGTTCAGAAGCTTTGCCGTGGCGGGTGTACCGCCTGAAATCATGGGGATCGGTCCTGTCGCTGCTGTTCCTAAAGCGTTAAAACTTGCGGGACTTGAAGTATCCGATATCGGCTTGTTCGAGCTCAATGAAGCGTTCGCCTCACAGGCTGTGCAAGTGATTCGTGAGCTGGGTCTTCCGGAAGACAGAGTCAATGTCAACGGAGGAGGAATCGCTCTCGGCCATCCGCTTGGATGCTCCGGAGCAAAGCTTACTCTCACGCTTCTTCACGAAATGAAGCGAAGAGGAGAGCAGTTTGGTGTCGTAACCATGTGTATCGGCGGCGGAATGGGCGCTGCTGGCGTATTCGAATTAGTAGGCTAATCCAATACAGGAGGGTATAAACATGTCTAACACAATGGAAAAGGTTTTTAAAGGCGGAAGCTTTTTAGTGGAAGATATTCAGGCAGAGGACCTCTTTACACCAGAGGATTTTTCAGAAGAACACCTCATGATCGCCAAAACAACTGAGGATTATGTAGGTAAAGAAGTTGTTCCGCAGCTTGATAAGCTCGAGAACCATGAGTTCGATATTTCCAGGAAGCTCCTGACGAAAGCGGGAGAGCTGGGTCTTCTTGGTGCTGATGTTCCTGAAGAATACGGCGGCCTTGGACTTGATAAAATTTCTTCTTCCTTAATTACTGAGAAATTTGCACGCGGACGCGGCTTTTCAATCAGCTATGGTGCCCACGTCGGAATCGGTTCACTGCCGATTGTCCTCTTTGGTAACGAAGAACAGAAGAAAAAGTATCTGCCTGATCTGGCAGTAGGAGCAAAAATTGCAGCTTATGCACTCACTGAGCCAGGATCTGGTTCCGATGCTCTAGGTGCCAAAACCACGGCGAGGCTGAACGCTGAAGGCACACATTATGTGCTGAACGGAGAAAAGCAATGGATCACAAACTCCGCTTTTGCCGATGTTTTTGTCGTGTATGCGAAAATTGATGGAGAACAATTCTCTGCGTTTATCGTAGAAAGGGATTATCCGGGCGTTTCCACAGGGCCGGAAGAAAAGAAAATGGGTATCAAATCTTCATCCACCCGAACGCTTATTTTAGAAGACGTTCACGTGCCGAAAGAAAATCTTCTTGGTGAGCCGGGAAGAGGGCATGTGATCGCGTTTAACATTTTGAACATCGGACGCTATAAGCTTGCGATCGGATGCGTGGGTGCTGCGAAACGCGGAATCGAAGTTTCTGCGAAGTATGCGAACGAGCGCTCTCAATTCAAACGCAAAATCAGTTCCTTTAGCCTGATTCAGGAAAAGATCGCTAACATGGCGCTTCAAACATATGCGTCAGAAAGCTCGGTTTACCGGACAGTCGGTTTGTTTGAGACACGTCTCGGCAGCCTGAGTGAAGAAGCTCAAAAGGATGGGCTGCAAATCGGAAAAGCCATTGCTGAATATGCTATTGAATGCTCAATAAACAAGTTCTTCGCCTCTGAAGTGCTGGATTATGTAGCTGACGAAGCTGTCCAGATTCATGGCGGATATGGCTTCATGAGTGAATATGAAGTCGAGGGAATGTACCGAGATGCCCGTATTAATCGTATTTTTGAAGGAACAAACGAGATCAACCGCTTATTGGTGCCAGGCACCCTCGTCCGTAAAGCGATGAAAGGTGAGCTTCCTCTAATCGAGAAAGCGACCGCGCTTCAGAATGAGCTCATGATGATGATGCCACAGGAAGTAGGAACGGAGCCGCTTGAGCAGGAGAAATATCTTGTAAGCATGGCGAAAAAGGTCATCCTGATGGTAGCTGGTCTCGCAGTTCAGAAGTTTGGACCAAAGCTTGAAAACGAGCAAGAGCTGCTTGCCAACATGGCTGATTTGGTCAGTGAAGTGTACGCGATGGAATCTGTCGTTCTTCGTACGGAAAAAGCGATCAACAGAACAAGTCTTGAAAGAAACACGCAAAAAGTGCTTATGACAGAAGTGTTCTGTCAGGAAGCTTTCAACCGCATCGAAGCACATGCGAAGGAATCCATTATCGGAGTGGAAGAAGGGGACACTTTGCGCATGATGCTGTCCGCACTGCGTAAGCTTACCCGCCACACACCGATCAACGTGATCAAGAAGAAACGTGAAATTGCTGCTGTTGTTTTGGAAGAAGAACGCTACGTTATCTAAATTTATTCTAATAATGCCTTATCTTGAAACATACTCTCTCAATTTGGCTCCGGTGATTCACCGGAGCACTTTTTTTATTTATTACGGTGCCAGGCACCGAAATTACACAAGTGTCAAAAAGCAGTGCCAGGCACCGAGATAAGTGATTAATTTCCCTTTACCTGGCTAGACTATTTTGTGTTACTATGGAATGGAAGGAGTGAGAAATTGCATGAGTATAACCTTTTATCAATACCCAAAATGCGGAACATGCCAAAAGGCTAAAAAGTGGCTGGATTCCCATGATGTTGAGCTTGAATCCGTACATATCGTTGAAAACCCTCCTTCTAAAGAGGAAATCAAAGAGCTGGTAGAAAAGAGCGGCCTTGATATCAAAAAGTTCTTTAATACGAGCGGGATGAAATACAGGGAGCTTGGCTTGAAGGACAAGGTGAAAACAGCTTCCGAAGATGAGCTGCTGAATCTTTTGGCTTCTGACGGCATGCTGCTGAAACGCCCGATCACTACAGATGGAAACAAGGTAACAGTCGGCTTTAACGAAGGTGCATATAACGAAACTTGGAGTAAGTGATGTAATTAGTTGCTTAACTATAATAAATTTAATATTATAGTTATTATAAATAACAAGAAAAGCTGGAGGGATACAAATGAATTTTCCAAAAGAATTGCGTTATTCAGAAGAACACGAATGGGTAAAAGTTGAAGATGGAAATAGGGTAAGAATCGGTATTACTGACTTTGCGCAGGATGAACTGGGTGATATCGTATTTGTAGAGCTTCCAGAAGTGGGCGATGAAATTAAAGCGGACGAGCCTTTTGGCAGTGTTGAATCTGTTAAAACAGTCTCTGAACTTTATGCTCCAATCTCTGGCAAGGTGGTTGAAATCAACGAAGATCTTGATGACAGCCCTGAGCTTGTAAACGAATCTGCTTATGAAAAAGCTTGGATGATCGTTGTTGAGGCATCTGATCTTTCTGAGACAGAAAACCTAATGACAGCTGAACAATATGAGGAAATGACAAAAGAAGACTAATCCCTTATTTTAAGTATTTTTGATGAGTACTCAGCTTCTTTCCGGAGACAATACTTCTATGGAAGGAAGTGAGTGTTCATTGGGTTCAAAAAACTCAGGATCTAAATCGGACATTACGTCAAAAGTGTATGGAAAAATGGATACAGGTTACATGTCCCTGTTCCATGATAACCAGAAAATAGGCCGCGTCATCTTTTCCGATCAAGGAAATCAGTATGAAATGGCTGAAGGCTTTGAATTTGATGCTGACAAAATTTATAAAAAAGACAACAGTTCTGCAGAATATCCCCAAAGTTACGTACAGGGATGCGATGAGGGCTGGTGTTAGTTAGAAAAGTGTAAAAAAGGGCAAACCCTCAGGGCTTGTCCTTTTTGCAATTTTATATATTAATCGCTGCTGCGGCTGTTACCGCCTTTTTTGCCGATTTCTCTGTAAAAATCTTTGTTATGGCTGTCGGAAGTAGCTTCTCCGCCCTTTTTACCGATCTCCTGATAAAAATCCTTATCATGGCTATCAGCCGTCGACTTACCGCCTTTTTTGCCAATATCTTGATAGAAGTCTTTATCATGGCTGGATGCAGTTGATACTCCGCCTTTTTGACCGATTTCCTGGTAGAAGTTTTGATCGTGGCTTTTAGAAGTAGCATTTCCGCCCTTTTTGCCGATTTCCTGATAAAAATCTTTGCCACGGGTTTTAGACGTTTTTTGACCGCCCATGCGCCCTGCTTCTTCTCTGCTCATTCCGTCTCGGTTGTCATTATTCTTAGCCATTTCAAAATTCCTCCTTATATATGGTAAATAGTGTGTTCCCAACAGCTATTCACTTTGTGCTGTTGGACTTAGAGAAACAATATCCCCTTTTCGCAATGGTTAAACAGCTTTAATCGAAGTTGGTACGAAACTCCTTATTAAGTTGGCTGCTTGTAGGAAAATGGGTTACATATACATAAATAGTTGTCTGATTTATTAACAATCAATGGAGGATTCTAATAAAATAAAGGGTATTATAGTAAGTAAGAAAAAAATATCAATCGCATTAATACTCGTTCTTTAGCAGATATAGGAGAGATGATTGATGAATAACAACTTGGACAAAGTGATTATCGTTGAAGGGAAATCAGACAAGGAAAAACTGTTCTCCATTTTAAATGAGCCTGTTGAGATCATCTGTACCAATGGCACAATGGGGCTTTCCCGGCTTGAGGAACTTGCAATACAAATTGAAAACCGAGATGTCTATATACTGGTCGATGCGGATGAAGCTGGAGCAAAATTAAGAAAAATGCTACAGCGGGAGCTTCCAAATGCAGAACATCTTTATATTCATAAAATGTACCGAGAAGTGGCAAAAACACCGCTCATGTATCTTGCCAATATTCTGCTTGGCGCTCGTTTCACCGTAAATAAAGAATGCCTGGGATAAGGAAAGCAAAATTGAACCGAAAGAAATCCTCTTTGAGGAGGATTTCTTAAGTTTGTATTTTACGTACTGTTATAAGCACGGTTGTTGACAGCACCTCTTAGATCCGGGATATTCAATTACATAGAGAAAAAATGGATTCGTAAAAAACTGCAATTGGAGAGAGATATGAGGGATTTAACTAATATAGAAATTCATAATTTTATTAAAGGTTCAACAGAGGAGCCAGCAGCTCTTTATATCCAGACACCGCTTTGCGGAACGTGTAAGATGGGAAGGCGGATGCTCGACATCACATTGGAAGCAATAAGCCAGTCAGAAACGTCTGAACCTAAAATCGGTGCTTGCAACCTAAATGCGATGCCGGAGCTTGCTGAAAAGTACAGCATCACGAGTGTCCCTTGCCTGCTTTTTTTAAACAGGGGCATTGCCGTAAAGAAGATTTATGCCATGCAATCTGTTGATTTTTTGTATCAAAACTTAAAAAAGTACCTGTAAAAGACACGGATTGTGTCTTTTTTTGTTTTTAGGGGGTATTTTTTAAATGTAATACATGGTTTATGTGGTAAAATAAAGAAGAAATGTGTAATAAATTTTACAGAACGATTCAGGTGCAACAAAATGAAACGATATCTCCAAACAGCAGTAATAGCAAGCAAGTTACCGCTTCCGAACGATTTATGGGTCAAGACTGCAAAAATTATCCTTTTCAGGAACGTGACAAAAACATTACAATTGTTATAAGTCCTGTAACATTGTTATACAACTGTATCCTACAAACCTACGAATCAATGGTATAAATGTATAGGAGAGCTTGAAACATGTTTGCTCCTGTCGACTTTTGGAATGTATGATCATTTTATCCAAAAGTACAATACAACCTGGATTTAAGAGGTGAAACTATGTCTACTGCATTTGTACCAACTATTCGTAACAGCACACCACTCGTTAACATTGAGGATAAAGTACTAAGAATTCAAAGAGGAAATGATTCCTTAAGAAATGAGCTGATCGAAGCTTACCAGCCATTTATTAAAAAAGTGACTTCAAAAGTTTGCAGTCAATATATAGATCGTACGATGGATGAATTTAGTGTAGGTCTTTACGCTTTCAATGAAGCCATTGATCAATATCAAGAAGGACAAGGAAGCCGTTTTCTTTCCTTTGCTGACATGGTAATCCGCCGCAGGGTTATCGACTATATCCGAAAAGAAGTTAGACAGAACCGTCTGATTTATTTGCAGCCGGATGAGGAAGATGAAGAAGGCCGTGTCGAGGACAGCTACGCAGAACAAAAAGCTGCCATGGAACATTACGAAGAAAAGATCCAGGCAGAGAACCGCGTGTATGAAATCGAAGAATATCAAAAACTTCTGAAGGATTTCAGCCTTAATTTTAAAGTGTTAAGCAAACATTGCCCAAAGCATGTGGATGCAAGGGAAAACGCTAAAGAAATCGCTCGTTTGTTAGTGGAAAACCAGGAAATGGCTGAATTTTTATTGGAAAAAAAACAACTTCCTATAAAAGATTTGTTAAGTATGGTTTCCTGCAGTCGTAAAACAATAGAGAGAAATCGAAAATATATAATAGCGGTATCGCTAATATATCTAGGGGACTTTAAAGCGTTAAAGTCTTATATTCAGCCTTAAATAAGGGGAAGTTAAACGGTTGTAATTACTCGTGGGGAAATCGTAATAAATAAGCAAAGCAAGAGAGCAGCAAAACCCATGATGGTTATGATACGAAGCAGATCCTTCGCCTAGCAGGAGGGATATGTGGGATGAAGAATGGAATTTTAATGGAAGTTAAGAAAGGGAAAGCCGTCCTATTAACGAAAGACGGTTGTTTCATCACCGTTAAGGTACCACGCGGAAAGCATCCGGTGGTAGGTATGGAATACAGCGTTTCAAGTTTTTCAAAAAGCAGAACACGCCAATTTATTTTTCCTTCTCTTTCACTTACAATAGCAGCATTGCTTATACTTGTTTTATTTTCAGGAGTAAGTCCACTCGGCCGCAACGACAATACTGTTGCGGCTTATGTGAGTTTTGACGTAAATCCCAGCCTCGAAGCAGGAGTTAACAAAGACTTGCAAGTCATAAAAGTAAAAGCATATAACGCTGAGGGACGGGAAATTCTCCAATCATTAAAACAAAAGAAAAACATAAGCCTTTCCCACTTTGCTTCAGCTTTGCTGAATGCTTATGACAACAAAGGATATCTGAAGAAAAACCCGGATGTCATGATCGGAACAACCATCGTGAACCAAAATAATGACAAGCTTTTGTCTGCATTGGATGAGACTGTATCTTCAATTAAACGGAATGCATCCATCTATAATTCGAAAGCCGCCATCATGGTAAAGAATATTAATACAAATAAACGGAATGTTGCCCAAAAGAATGGCGTATCATCCGGAAAATATATGATGTACTTGGATGCTAAACGAAAAGATAAAAACATTTCTCTTAATCAAGTGAAGAACATGTCTTATACCGAGCTAAAGAGAAAGATAAAACCTGTACATGAAGAGCCAGAAGAATCCGGCTATAAAAAAAACCATTCAGAAAAAATTCTTCGCAATCATAGAAATCTTGAACCCATAAAGATTAAGACGAGTTCCCTGCATAGTTCTTCTCTAAAAGAACATGCGAAAAAAGAAGTCAAAGAAGAAAGGATTGAACCCAAGCTAGAACCAAACAATAAACGTGCTGTCCCAAAAACCAAAAGGCACGAAGATCGAAAAAGCGGCCGTAAAGCTGAAGATAAAGAAAAAAATGAATCAAAAAAAGTAAAACCACATCCTTCAAAGCAACATCACGAACAGCCGATGTACAACAAGCAAGCAAAGAAAAATACTAATTTGAATACTGCTCCGAAACAGCATGTTCATGAAAAGAATAAACATGAAAACCATAAATGGAATAAGGGGAAAAGGCTTGAAAAAAGAGAGCAGAAAAATTCTCCCGTTCATCGGCCTGAAAAAACGTACTGGAAAAAAGTACTGCAGAAAAATCATAAAAAGCCACAAATGAATAAAGAAATACATAAAAAGGCTGGCTAAAAGTCGACACTACGTTTAATAAACTGTCGAAGGAAAAATCAAGGAAGACACCAACCATCTCCCGAACATTAAGATATACATGTTTTTAAAAGGGGGATGTTTATGGATTGGGTTCTTTGGCAGGAACAGGTTCAAAAAACGGCCTTCCTTCAGCCGCTGATAGGCACGGAGACTCCCAGTGTGACGGCTGACGGAGAACGATTATGTTTTTCCTTCGTAAATAAGTATAACGGATCAGAACGGATATCCATGCTTACAGGCAGGATGGATGATTTGCATGAGGTGTTTGAAGGCCAGCAGCGTCTGAGCGATTTAATCAGGATAAAAAGAGTAACTTTTACGGGAACATACAGAGAACAGCTTAAGTTAGAATCTCTTCTGTTTTTATGCAAATTGGAGTCCTAAGCCAAAAGAATCGGGTCCTTCTATCTAAATAAACAGGAGTTATGGATTGACACTCCATAAAGGTGATGTTAAAATTCGAAACGTGTTAAGAAATTTTAACTAAATAACGAATAACAAATTCGTTCTTATCGCGAGTGGTGGAGGGACTGGCCCTATGAAACCCGGCAACCGTTAAGCAGCTTCCTGCTTGAAAAGGTGCCAAATCCTGCAAAGCAACCTGCTTTGGGAGATGAGATGACGGTGCATATAAATTTTTATGCCCTTCTGCTCATGACCTGGCAGAAGGGCATTTTTTATTTTTCAGAAAGTGAGGGATCCGGTCTCTTGATAACATTAGACGCAGTAAAAAAGATTTTTCAGACGAAAGACGGAGCTGTAAACGCAGTTGACCATGTCGATCTTTCTATAGATCAAGGAGAAATTTTCGGGATTATTGGATACAGTGGTGCAGGTAAAAGTACACTGATCCGAATGCTGAACATGCTGGAAAGACCGACGAGCGGAGATGTTAACGTTGCGGGAAAAAATCTTTCCAAACTTAGTAACAACGAGCTTCGAAAAGCTCGGCAGGAAATCAGCATGATATTTCAGCATTTCAATCTGCTTTGGTCCAGAACAGTAAGGGAAAACATTGCATTTCCACTTGAGATTGCAGGTGTGCCGAAAGCAGAGCGCCTGAAGCGGGTGGATGAACTGATTAAACTTGTTGGATTAGAGGGCCGCGGAGAATCGTATCCTTCCCAATTGAGTGGAGGACAGAAGCAAAGAGTCGGGATCGCACGTGCACTGGCCAATAACCCTAAAGTTCTTCTCTGTGACGAGGCGACTTCAGCCCTTGATCCGAAAACAACAGACAGCATCCTTAATTTATTAGTTGAGATCAATCAAAAGCTCGGCTTGACCATTGTTCTTATCACACATGAGATGCATGTCATCCGTAAGATCTGCCATCGGGTCGCTGTTATGGAAGACGGTAAAATAGTGGAACAAGGGCCGGTTTTGGAAGTATTCAGGCAACCTAAAGAGTCCATTACAAAAGATTTTGTTAAGCAAGTAACAGAGCCAGAAGAAACGACAGACATGATCAAGCAGCTGGCATCTGAAAAACCTCAGAGCCAAATTGTACAGCTTACCTTTGTTGGAGGAAGTGCAGAACAGCCCGTTATTACAGATGTGATCCGTAAATTTGACGTTCAGGTGAATATCCTGCAGGGTAAGGTATCACAAACACAAAACGGGCCATATGGAACGTTGTTCATCCAGCTGGAAGGAACAGATACTGAAATTCAGGAAGCGGTAGCCTATATGAATGGGCAGAAAGTAGAAGTGGAGGTGATCTCATATGAATAGTCTTTTTCCGAATGTGGAATGGAGTGGAATGTGGGGTGCCACCGGACAAACACTGTACATGACAGCTGTTGCGGTTCTTGCCACTTTTATTTTAGGTCTTCTTTTAGGATTAGCATTATTTTTAACGGGTAAAGGGAACCTATGGGAGAATCGGTTTTTAAATTTTGTCTTTTCAGCGATCGTAAATATCTTCCGTTCCATTCCGTTTATTATCCTGATCATTTTATTGCTTCCGTTTACGCTCTTGTTAGTAGGATCTATGCTTGGCGCCAATGCAGCATTGCCTGCTTTGATTATTGGAGCTGCACCGTTTTATGCCCGGATGGTTGAGATAGCACTTCGCGAGATTGATAAAGGGGTAATCGAAGCGGCAAAATCGATGGGATCGAGCAACGCTCAAATTATTTTTAAAGTTTTGATCCCTGAAAGCCTTCCTGCATTAGTTTCCGGGATTACGGTAACTTCAATCGCGCTTGTCGGTTATACAGCAATGGCGGGGGTAGTCGGAGCAGGCGGGCTCGGGAATTTGGCGTTCCTTGAAGGTTTCCAGCGTACGCAAAATGATGTTACATTTGTCGCTACAGTTATCATTCTAATCATTGTGTTTATCATCCAGTTTATTGGGGATAATGTAACTCGCCGTCTTGATAAACGTTAAAATCTAAATTACACAACCAGGAGGAACAACATGAAAAAAATCATTACACTCGTTCTTTTACTTGCATTGACAACAGCCCTTGCTGCATGTGGTGCAAACGGAGGGAAAGACAAAAAACTAGCTGACGATAAGATTGTTGTGGGAGCATCCAATGTTCCGCATGCCGAAATTCTTGAAGCAGCTAAACCTTTAATGAAGAAAAAAGGAATTGATCTTGAAATTAAAACGTTCCAGGATTATGTACTTCCTAATAAAGCACTTGCAAACAATGAAATTGATGCCAACTACTTTCAGCACGTTCCGTATTTGAAATCACAAATGAAAGAAAATAAAAATTACAAATTTGAGAACGCCGGCGGTATTCATATCGAACCGATCGGAGTATATTCTAAAAAGTACAAGTCTTTAAAAGAACTTCCAAACGGAGCAACGATCATCATGAGTAATTCCGTTGCTGACCACGGACGTATGCTAACATTGCTTGAGCACGAAGGCTTGATCAAACTTAAACCTGGAAAAGGTTACAACTCAAAGATTAAAGACATTGCCAAAAACCCAAAACATTTGAAATTTAAAGCAGATGTTGAAGCTGGCCTTCTTCCAAAAGCGTATAAAAACGGTGAAGGAGACGCTGTATTGATCAACACGAACTATGCGATCGATGCTGGGTTGAACCCTCAAAAGGATTCCATTGCAATTGAAGGATCTGACTCACCGTTTGTAAATATCATTGCTGTGCGCAAAGGCGATAAAGATGCTAAAACGGTGAAAACCCTTGTTGAAGTGCTTCACTCTAAAGAAATTCAAGATTTTATCAAAAAGAAATATAAGGGTGCTGTTGTACCGGTAAACAAATAAATGATTTTAAGAAGGACAGCCTTTGGGCTGTTCTTTTTTTTGTCCATTTGTAATAACTGTAAGATGATTTAACAATTTATTGATGGAGGGATGCAGGATGGAAGTACAGCAACCGGCTGGTTTTTGGATCAGGTTTGGAGCCAGTATATTGGATGGCCTTATTATTGGTATTCCATTATCATTAATCGGTTATTTATTCACAGGTAACTTTGTATCAGAAGATCCGGGTGGAGACTGGTTCATGAATGTGATTAGTTTTCTTTATGCGCTTTTGCTGCCCATTTACTGGAACGGTTATGTGGTTGGCAAGAGAATCTGTGGAATCAGGATTGTTAAAGCGGACGGAAGCAAGCTTGGAATTGGGGCAATGGTGCTGAGAGTGTTAGTCGGCGGCTTAATATATGGGTTAACCCTTGGAATTGCGTTGATTGTCAGCGCCTTTATGGTCGGTATCCGCAAAGACAAAAGAGGCATCCATGATTTGATCGCTGGTACGTATGTTACCCATTTGCCACCGCAAAAAGAAGGGTGAACAAGGCGGCATGGAACTGCATCCTTATTGTTAGACACTGGAACAATTGGAGGGTGCAGTTCATAGATGCCGTCTTATTTTAATGTGATGGATGTAATTTCAGGCCGGCAGAAGAAACGGAAGGGCAGATGAGTAGTTCCCATTCCTCTGTTGGTATATAGAAATTTGTTTTCTGTTTCATAAAGTCCACTATGGTATTTCCTTCCCATTTTTGAAGTGATGATCGGACCGAACAATGGCATTCGGACTTGTCCTCCGTGACTATGGCCAGACAGCTGCAGATCTACAGGGAATTTGGAACTGACTTTGAAATAATCCGGTTCATGGGCAAGCAGAAGAGTAAAACGGTCTAAAGGAATACCATTCAGTGTTTTTTCGATATCTGCTTCTCCTCTCAGATAGTCATCCAATCCTGCGAGGTACAGCTCATCATTT
Organism: Fictibacillus sp. FJAT-27399; assembly: GCF_001510655.1. Lineage (GTDB taxonomy): Bacteria > Bacillota > Bacilli > Bacillales > Fictibacillaceae > Fictibacillus_C > Fictibacillus_C marinisediminis. The sequence goes on from NZ_LMVC01000002.1 coordinate 191,268, forward strand.
TCTTTTTTAATCATCCTTTTCTCATTTATTAGAAGTTCAAAGCCGCTTTTTCTCAGCAGTTCAGAAATGGTATCGATACTTTCAAGGTAATCATGATTACCGAGAATCGCGAATTTACCGAAGGGTGCCTTGATTTTATTTAAGTAAGGAAGACTCTTTATAACGGTTTTCAGCGACCGGTGGGAATTCACCAAATCGCCTGTGAAGACGATCATATCAGGATTAAGCTTCTGTATTTTATCTGCCATCTTAGCAATATGCCTGGCCTTAAAATGAAAGCCCAGATGAAAATCACTAATATGGACAATATGAAATTTTTTAAAGGCCGCTGGGAGCCTGGGGAGCTTAATATCGATTTTTTTAACATCAAACCAGTACGGTTCAATAAACGCAGAATAAAAAGCTGCCGCTCCTGCAGCGCCTGCAAGGGCACCCAATCCGATTGAACCTGCAATCAATGACTTCTTTACCTTTTCCTCTTCCATCTTTTACTCCTTTTTTTCAGCCAGTTTCTTTTAGCCTATTATATTCCCGACTGCAGAAGACTTGAAGCAAAAAGTTCAGCTCCCGTTTTAAAATTGGGATAAGAAAAATAGCTATAACTCATACTAAATCTTGTCTATCTTATGGACAGGAGGATGAAAAGGAAATGGAACATCAAGAAATGTCTGGAAAAAACTCAACGCAGCACCATCTGATCCGCTATAAAGAAGGTCTCGGTAAGTATACGGAAAATATGCCTGAACTGGTCCATTCATTCAGTGAATTCACACGCCATTGTTTCAAGGAAGGCGAGATCTCTGAAAAGAACAAGCAGCTGATGGCTTTAGGGATCAGTATTTATTCTCAGGATGAATACTGTATCATCTATCACACGAAAGGCTGTTTGGATCAGGGAGCCAGTGAAAATGAAATTCTTGAGGCTGTGGGAGTTGCAGCAGCTTTTGGCGGCGGAGCTGCTATGAGCCAAGGTGTAACACTTGTTCAGGAATGCATCCAGGAATTAAACAATCCCATGCATTAAAAATAAAAGAGTTCCATAATTGGGACTCTTTTTTGTATTTGCTCACATAAGCAAGCATTTGGGAGGATATATAAGGATTCATGACTCATTATGGTTCAACAAAAGAATAACCCTTGAGCCTTGCATATATGGCGCTGAATGGAAATTGAATCACAGGAGTAGCTTTGTTACGCTATATACGTTGATTAAGTGTTATATACACGAAAGGAATGATTCATTATTCACTCGATTAAAGTTAACCACACTCCTGAAATGGAAAAAGCCATGCAAAAGAATCATGGTATTGGTTATGCTGAATATGAACGAAATCTAGAAAAACGAATCACTATTGAACAAGAACGTGATAAAGAATATCAAAAAAGTTTAGAAATTTCTAATGAAATGGAACGAAAAATTCTATAGTATAAGTAGGGAAATCAGCATTCAGAACTGGGTGCTGATTTTCTATTTATGTAGTTTTTGCATTTTCTTCTGCCAATAACTCCTACAGGTTGAAGATAAAATAAATTTGTTATAATATTAGAATGAGAATAAATTGAGAATGGAATGAGAGAAGCTTTCATTCTTGTTCACATTAACAATATATTTCACTGAAATATAAGATGGAGGTAAATTTTATGTCTACACCAAATTTAAAGATTGAAAACCTGCGTGTTTCTATCGATGACAAAGAGATCATCAAAGGTTTAAACCTTGAAATAAACGGCGGAGAAATCCATGCGATCATGGGGCCAAATGGAACAGGTAAATCCACTCTTTCATCTGCGTTAATGGGGCACCCTAAATACGAAGTGACCGATGGAAACGTTACATTTGACGGAGAAGACCTTTTCGAAATGGAAGTTGACGAACGTGCAAAAGCTGGTCTTTTCCTAGCGATGCAATATCCAAGTGAAGTAAGCGGAATTACAAACGCTGACTTTTTGCGTTCTGCTATTAATGCACGCCGAGAAGAAGGTCAGGAAATTTCTCTTATGAAATTTATCCGTGAATTGGATAAGAAGATGGAGCTTCTTGAAATGGACAATGCGTTTGCTCACCGTTATTTAAATGAAGGCTTCTCTGGTGGAGAAAAGAAACGTAATGAAATTCTTCAATTGATGATGATCGAACCTAAGATTGCCATCTTGGATGAAATTGATTCTGGTTTGGATATCGATGCTCTTAAAGTAGTAGCTAAAGGCATCAATGAAATGAGAAACCCAGAGTTTGGCTGCTTAATCATTACTCACTATCAGCGTTTACTTAACTACATCACTCCAGATAAAGTACATGTGATGATGCAAGGGCGCATTGTAAAATCAGGAGGACCTGAACTTGCACAGCGTCTAGAAGCGGAAGGATATGACTGGATTAAGGAAGAGTTGGGAATTGAAGACGAAACTGTTGGCCAAGAGGCGTAAGCAAGTTAGGAGGATTTGTACATGTCAGTTGAAACTTCTTTAAAATATGACAGGGATTATGTAAGCAAGTTCTCTGAAAGCCGCCAAGAACCAGCATGGCTTTCAGAACTTCGTTTACGCGCATTGGAATTGGCACAGCAGCTTCCCATGCCTAAACCTGATAAAACAAAAATTGATAAATGGAACCTTACTGAATTCAATCACGTGAGCACTGCTGAGGAAAGCGCAGACCTTCCTGAGCAAGTGAAAGCATTAATTAGTGATGAAGAAGCGGGCAATCTGCTTGTGATCCGCAACGGAAACGTCGCTCACTCATCGGTTACAGAAGAGCTGGCTTCTCAAGGTGTCATTTTCACCGATTTCGTAACTGCAGCTCAAAAGCATGGAGACCTTCTTCAAAAGTATTTCATGAAAGAAGCTGTCAGCATTGACGAAAACCGCCTTACAGCCATTCATGCGGCACTAGTAACCAATGGTGCATTCATTTATGTTCCAAAGAATGTAGAATTGAAAACTCCGCTTCAGGCGATCTACTTCCATGATGATGAGCAAACAGGGCTCGTTAACCATGTCATCATCGCAGCGGAAGACAACAGTTCGGTCACGTATGTTGAGAACTACTTGTCAACAAACGAAAACAGTGAATCTGTTGCCAATATCGTATCTGAGGTCTTTGCAGGTTCAGGAGCTAAAGTAGTGTACGGAGCTGTCGATAATCTGGCCAAAGGAATGACTTCCTATATCAGCCGCCGAGGACGTGCAGGACGCGACGCGCGAATCGAGTGGGCATTAGGACAGCTTAATGATGGAAACACAGTATCTGATAATACAACACATCTTGTCGGAGACGGTTCATTCACAGACACGAAGACTGTAAATATCGGCCAGGGTGATCAAAAACAGAACTTTGTTGCTCAAATTTTCCATCATGGAAAAAGCTCTGAAGGCTACATCTTAACTCATGGAGTAATGAAGGATTCTGCAAGCTCGATCTTCAATGGAATTACAAAGATTGAACATGGTGCGACAAAATCAAACGGCGAACAGACAGAACGGGTATTAATGCTGAGCGAAAAAGCACGCGGAGATGCGAACCCGATTCTCTTGATCGATGAAGATGATGTTACAGCTGGCCACGCCGCATCAGTTGGACGAATTGATCCGATTCAGTTGTTCTACTTGATGAGCCGCGGAATATCAAAAGCTGAGGCTGAACGATTGATCATTCATGGTTTCCTAGGGCCTGTTGTCAATGAGATGCCGCTTGAATCCGTGAAAAAACGTTTAGTTGAGGTAATAGAAAGGAAAGTCAGATAATGAACGCACATGAAGTAAGAAAGCTGTTTCCGATCCTGCATCAGGAAGTCAATGGAAAACCGCTTGTTTACTTTGATAGTGCCGCCACTTCACAAAAGCCGGTATCTGTCATTGAAGCGCTGGAAAAATATTACCGGGAATACAATTCAAACGTTCACCGGGGTGTCCATACTTTGGGGACCAGAGCTACTGACGGCTACGAGGGAGCCAGGGAGAAAGTTCGGCGTTTTATTAACGCGAAATCCACACAGGAAATTATTTTCACACGTGGAACTACGACCTCAATCAACACAGTTGCAGCAAGCTACGGTTTAACGAACCTGTCAGAAGGCGACGAGATCGTCATTACGCCGATGGAACATCACAGCAATATTATTCCATGGCAGCAGGTTGCTAAAAAAACCGGTGCGGCACTTAAATACATTCCTTTAAAAGAAGATGGATCCATTGATCTTCAGGATGTTGAAAATACCGTAACTCCACAAACTAAAATCGTATCCGTTATGCACGTATCCAATGTGCTGGGAACAATTAATCCTGTAAAGGAAATTGCAGCGATCGCTCATAAAAACGGAGCTGTAATGGTAGTGGATGGGGCGCAGAGCACACCACATTTAAAAGTGGATGTTCAAGATCTGGATTGCGATTTCTTTGCCTTCTCTTCCCATAAAATGTGCGGGCCGACTGGTATTGGTGTACTTTACGGAAAAAAAGCATTGCTGAACCAAATGGAGCCTGTTGAGTTCGGTGGAGAAATGATCGATTTCGTTGATTTGTATGACTCCACATGGAAAGAGCTTCCTTGGAAATTTGAAGGAGGCACTCCAATCATTGCAGGAGCGATCGGTTTGGGGGCAGCCATTGATTTTCTTCAGGAAATGGGGCTTGAAAACATTCAAAAGCATGAACATGATCTTGCGGAGTATGCTATTGAGCGCATGTCGGAAATTGAGGGCATTACCATTTACGGGCCTAAGGACCGTGCTGGAATCGTGACGTTTAATATCGACGATGTTCATCCTCATGATGTAGCCACTGTTTTAGATGCTGAAGGAATTGCCGTGCGCGCTGGACATCACTGCGCCCAGCCATTGATGAAATGGCTGAATGCATCTTCAACCGCACGGGCAAGCTTTTATTTATATAACACCAAAGACGAGATTGATTCTTTTGTAAAGGGATTAGTCACGACAAAGGAGTATTTCGGCCATGTCTTCTAATTTAGATCAGCTTTACCGGCAAGTCATTATGGATCATTACAAAAACCCTCGCAATAAAGGGCAATTAGCCGATGATTCGGTCACCATCAACATGAATAATCCAACGTGCGGAGACAGAATTCAGCTTCATTTGAAGGTGGACGATGGAAAAATTTCTGACGCGAAGTTTGATGGAGAAGGGTGCTCAATCAGCCTTGCTTCTGCAAGCATGATGACACAAACGGTAAAGGGTTTATCTGTGGAGGACGCGGTTAAGCTCGCACATGTATTTTACAATATGATGCTGGGTAAAGATTATGATAATACAACATTTGATCTCGGTGACATTGAAGCCCTGCAGGGTGTTTCCAAATTCCCGGCCCGCATAAAATGTGCCACCCTTGCCTGGAAAGCGATGGAGAAGGGCGTAGGGCACGAAAAAGAAGAATAAAACATCAAATATTCGAAGAAGCAATTTGTTCTTTTAATTGGGTGCCAGGCACCATTTCAGAGAAGTGATTTTCACTTTTTATTTGGTGTAATGCATCATTTGGGTTAAACTGGTGGTGTAAGTTACTATTTCATAGAAGCAATTAGTTCTTTTTAAATGGTGTCAGGCACCAAGTGGGTTAAATTGCTGGTGCCAGACACCCGTTCAAAGAAGTTTTTGTGCCATTGCAAGAGAATTGTATCCTTTAAGGAGGGATGAAACGATGGCTAAGAAAATGCCTGATATCGGTGAATACAAATACGGTTTTCACGATAAAGACGTTTCGATATTCCGCTCAAAACGCGGATTGACTAAAGAAGTTGTAGTAGAAATCTCCAAGATGAAGAACGAACCACAATGGATGCTGGACTTCCGTTTGAAATCTTTAGAGCAATTTTATAAAATGCCTATGCCTCAATGGGGCGGAAACTTGAAAGACTTGAACTTTGATGACATTACGTACTATGTAAAGCCGTCCGAGAAGTCCGAAAAGTCTTGGGATGAAGTGCCGCCTGAGATTAAGGCTACGTTTGATAAGCTTGGAATTCCTGAAGCAGAGCAAAAATATCTCGCAGGAGTTTCTGCACAATACGAATCAGAAGTGGTATACCACAACATGAAAGAAGACCTTACTGACTTAGGGATTCTGTTTACAGATACTGATACAGCGCTAAAAGAGCACGAAGAAATTTTCAGAGAGTATTTTGGAACGATTATTCCTCCTTCTGACAACAAGTTTGCTGCTCTTAACTCGGCTGTATGGTCCGGTGGTTCTTTCATATATGTGCCAAAAGGCGTAAAATGTGATACTCCATTGCAGGCGTACTTCCGAATTAACTCTGAGAACATGGGTCAATTCGAGCGTACCCTGATCATCGCTGACGAAGACAGCTCCGTTCACTATGTAGAAGGATGTACAGCACCAGTGTACTCAACGAACTCTCTGCACAGTGCGGTTGTTGAGATCATTGTTAAAAAGAACGCTTATGCTCGTTATACAACCATTCAAAACTGGGCGAATAACATTTATAACCTTGTAACAAAACGTGCCGTTGCAGAAGAAAATGCAACAATGGAATGGGTAGATGGAAACATCGGTTCACGCCTGACCATGAAGTATCCGGCCGTTGTTATGAAGGGACGCGGGGCAAAAGGAACTATCCTTTCCATCGCGATTGCAGGGAAAGGACAGCATCAGGATGCTGGAGCGAAGGTTCTTCACTTAGCGCCTGATTGTTCATCTACTATCGTTTCGAAGTCAATTTCCAAGCATGGCGGTAAAGTTACGTACCGCGGTATTTCTCACTTTGGACGCCGTTCTGAAGGATCCAAATCCAATATCAAATGTGATACATTGATTATGGATAACCAATCCACTTCAGATACGATTCCTTACAACGAAATTCTGAACAACAATATTACTCTTGAGCATGAAGCTACGGTTTCAAAAGTGTCAGAGGATCAATTGTTCTACCTCATGAGCCGTGGTATTTCTGAGCAGGAAGCAACAGAAATGATCGTAATGGGCTTCATCGAGCCATTTACAAAAGAACTTCCAATGGAATATGCGGTTGAAATGAACCGTCTGATTAAATTCGAGATGGAAGGTTCTATCGGATAAAGTCTGAAAAGCCTTGGTATATAAGGGATATACCAAGGCTTTTTTATGTGAAAATTAGAGTCGTGCCAGTTTCGTGCCAACTCAAAATCTTTTGTTCAGTACACTGAAGATAATTAAATAATTGTCGCTTCCGAAATAGGTATTGAATCAGAAAACACAATCAAATAGGATAAATTTAAAAACCCTGAATTTTTTAACTGTAATATATTTTAATACTCACTTACTTTTAAAAGTATTGATTTGATGCGGTTTTAGACAATTATCAATTGTAGAAAAATACATAGGATATATTCCGTACACAAGTTCACCCTTGGGAACGTGAACAATATATTAGCATGTATTAAGACTAAAATCCCTTGATACCATTGGTATCAAGGGATTTTTGTTTTGTGAGTAAAATTTAATTTATACCTTAATTAAGATTTTCACCCACAAAACACCAACAATAAAGTCAAAAAAATTATTCGGAACGCGTATCATGAGGTCCTCGAAGAATCGGCGGTTTAGTATAAAAATTTATTGTTATTTATTAGCCGTAAATAACCTAAGCAGCAATACAGATTCAAGAAGCAAAGTCTCAAATTGATGCAGGTGAAATACGACCATTAGTGAACGTGGGCAGCAAAGTTGTTGAAGAATATAAGGACATACCTTTGGCTAAGGACAAATGGTCAGATGTTTCTTTCGATGTTTATACCGGCCTGATTGCACTGAAGGATTTACCTGAAGATGTTCTTACTATTCTACACGATGCCTTCAAAAAAACCATGGAAGAAGTCCAGCTTGTGAATGAATGTCATCATGATTTTTGAAGATTTTTCCCTTTTACGGGTGAAAGTGTCCGTTCCATCCAGCCCATTAGAATGTCTGCTAATATGGCCATCAAAGCTGTTGGAATAGCACCTGCTAAAATAATGGCTGTTCCGTTTGTGGCATTTGTTCCCCTTACGATAATATCACCTAATCCGCCGGCACCGATAAATGTACCAATGGTAGCTATTCCGATCGCGATAACGAGCGCTGTCCGAAGTCCGGCCATTATTACAGAAACTGCAAGTGGGAGCTCAACCATTCGCAAGATCTGCACTTTCGTCATGCCCATTGCTCTTCCAGATTCCAGTAAAGCTTTGTCCACACTGCAAATTCCGGTATACGTATTTTTAATGATAGGAAGCAGTGAATAGAGAAAAAGAGCCATAACGACCGTATTCGTTCCTAACCCCATAACCAGCATGAGCACAGAAAGCATAGCTAATGCCGGAATGGTTTGAATGATATTTGTCAGTGAGATCACCCATTGGCTTAATTTGGCATAACGGGCAATCAAGATGCCTAATGGAATCGCAATAATTGCCGCAAATAATACCCCATATGCCGACATTAGAAAATGGCGGTAGAATTCGGTCCACACGTAGTCAAAGTTTTGGTTATAATACAGCCACAAATCTTTTATTGTTCCCATCCTGCCAACACCTCCTTATCTTGTTACTCAAAGTAGTGATGCTCTTGTAAAAATTCTTTCGCGACCGTAGCCGGCTCTTTCATTTTTCCATCACCTTCATAATTAAGCTCCTGCATTTTTTCAGTGTCAATCTTTCCTTGAAGTTTTTGTAAAATCTTTTTGATTTCTGGATGTTTTTGCAACACTTCATTCCGAGCAACCGGGGAAGCATCATACGGTGGGAAAAATTTCTTATCGTCCTTCAGCACTTTGAGGTTATAAGATTTCAAACGTCCATCCGTTGTATAGGCTAGAACAACATCCATCTTTCCGTTAGCTGCAGCTTTATAAACTAAACCTATTTGCATTGGAAACGTTTTTCCAAACTCCATATCATACGTATGGACAAATCCCTCGTAGCCGTCACCCTTCCTCTTTAACCAGGCATTATCTACTCCTAGCCGTAAATCCGGAGCGATCTTTTTTAAATCAGAGACCGTCTTCAGGTTTTCCTTATCTGCTAAATCCTTCCTCACTGTAAAAGCATAGGAATTTGCAAATCCATAGGAATCGAACCACGTTTGATGGTAGCGTTTTGAGAATTCCTTTTGAACGATCGATAATGCCTGTTTCGGATCCTTCACCGGCTCCATTCCCAGGGCCCCGACAAGGTCTGTCCCTGTGTATCGCGTCGCTGTAATGTCTACATCGCCATTCATCATCGCTTTATGCTGAACGATGGAGGAGCCGAGGTTATTGGCCATTTCTACTTTTAGATTCGTATCGTGTTCGATCATTTGACGGATTATATTCCCCATGATTTGGGATTCTGTAGTATTGAGCGTACCAATTACAATCGTATGATCAGAGGTCTTGCTCAAACCCGGCAAAGAACACCCGCTCATTACCAATACGAACAAAAGCATCATTGCAATGATCCCTTTTTGTTTTATTTTCATTTTCTGGTGTCCCCCTTCTAAGCCGTTTGATCCGCTTTTTTCATTCCTTTTGGTGTCACTGCGTATTCGAGCCGTCCTAATAGCAGATCTACGAGAAGTGCCAATAATGTAACCGGTACTGCTCCGGCTATAATAAATTCCGGCTGGTATAAATTCAGGCCTGAGAAAATATAATCTCCCAGCCCGCCGGCGCCAATGAATGAGGCAAGTGTCGCCCAGCCAATTAGATAAACGGTAGATACACGGATCCCTGCCATAATAATGGGAATGGCAAGCGGGATTTCAACATAGAGGATTCGTTCCCATCCAGTCATCCCCATCCCATGCCCGGCTTCTAATAGGTTTTTGTCTAAACCTTTAACTCCGGTATAGGTATTTCGCAGGATAGGCAGGACTGAATAGAAAAATAAAGCAATGACTGCTGGGATTTTTCCAACACCAAGCAGAGGAATAAAAAACGCAAGGATAGCCAGGCTGGGCAGTGTCTGAATCACACCGACCAGGCCCATTACAAACCCGGCGATTCCAGGAATCCGGGTTAAACATATACCTAGTGGGACAGCCACTAAAATGCCGAGAATCACAGCAGTGAGGGAAATATAAAAATGTTCCCATGTTTTAAAAAGGAGTTCTGTCCAATTACTGTTTAAAAAGCTGATTAGGGTTTCCATTCGTTTCTTCCCCCTATTCCTGGCCTGCCGCGGCGAGGCCTTCCTCATTACCCCAGATTGAATCGTAAACAATATCCACAAGACTGGCTCTTGTTACGATGCCTACAAGATGATTATTTTTATCCACGACAGGAGCATATTTTAAGCTTCTTTTTAAGATTTTATAAACGGTATCCCGCAGCAGCGTATCTGTTTCTACTTTATAAAACACGGTTTCCATGATTTCACCTACTGTGTCAGCTTTGTTGCGATTTTGTTCAATCATCTCCACATCAATATAGCCCTCGAGCTTATGCTGCTCATCGACAACCAGCAGTGAATCCACCCGTTTTTCCTTCATTAACGTAATCGCTTGAGAGAGTAATTTATGTGCAGTCACCGTTGCTGGATTAGTATTCATGATTTGCTCGACGGTCTGGATAGAAGGTCTCGCCTGGATTAAACGTTCTTTTCCGATAAATTCTTCCACAAAATCATTCGCAGGATTTCGTAAAATTTCATCAGGTGTTCCGATCTGAACAAACTCTCCGTCACGCATGATGACAATACGGTCTGCAATTTTTAATGCCTCATCCATGTCATGGGTAACAAAGACGATCGTTTTATTTAAAGTTTTTTGTAACTTCTTAAACTCTTCTTGAAGGGAATCACGTGTAATAGGATCTAATGCGCTAAAAGGCTCATCCATTAAAATGAGAGGAGGATCAGCTGCCAGCGCACGTAAAATCCCAACACGTTGCTGTTGTCCGCCACTTAATTCATGAGGGTAACGATCGAGGAAATCATCTGTCATATTTACAAGTTTCAGGAGCTCCATCGCACGTTCTCGTCGTTTACTTTCCGGCCATTTTAATAATTTGGGAACTAAAGCGATATTTTCCTGGATGGTCATATGAGGAAACAAGCCGATTTGTTGAATGACATAACCGATTTCTCGTCTTAATTGAACGTAATCTTTTTCAAGAATATTTTGCCCTTCAATAGAAATGGTTCCTTCTGAAGGTTCAATCAAGCGGTTAATCATCTTCATGGTTGTTGTTTTTCCACATCCGCTTGGGCCGATGAATACTATGAATTCTCCTCGTTCAATCTCGATGGATATGTCGTTAACTGCTTTTTTACTGCCTTTATACGCTTTAGAAACATGTTCAAATTTCAGCAAAAGCAAGCACCTCCAATATATTTTTAAAGAAATGTAATCACACAATGATAACCCCGCCCAAACTTCTCACAATATAAGCTTAATAGAAAAGTTGTGTAATAGAAAGTTTATAAAAAGTTTATATAGTTTATAATATATGTAAAATATTTATTGTACAAAGTTTAAGATTCTATATGGTTACATTTCCTTTTAATTACGGCGATATCCTTTGGAATCCTAATTTTCTATTCGATCTTGAATATGGTACAGTGGGCAAAGAAATATGGTGATATTGAAAGGAAGGGTCCTTGTGAAAGAGAAACCCGTACAGAAAATCAATCAAGTAGAAGAGCAATTTATTGAAAAAATAGCTGATAATATGAACACCTATGGCGTTTCACCCACAGTAGGTCGGGTACTGGGCATTATCTATATGAATCGGAAACCAATGACGCTCGATGAACTTTCGGATGCAACGGGAATGAGTAAAACCCGTATGAGCCAGGTTGTTCGTGAAATGGTAGAGTTCAATATTGCGGAGAAGGTTTTTGAAAAAGGGGTTCGGAAGGATTTGTATAATGTTGAACAAGACTATTATCAAACTTTCATTTCTCTGTTTACTTCAAACTGGCGGAAAGTTATCAATAAAAACAAAATGTTTGAGAAGAAACTGAACAGGGAGCTCCTTGATCTATTGGAAAACGAAAAGATAGACAAAGAAAGTGAAGAAAAAATAAATGACCTGCTAAAGGAAACAAAAGAATGGTTGAATTATTATCAGTGGTTGAGCAACCTGGTTGAGTTCTTCGAAAGTGAAGAGATTTTTAAATACGTACCAAAACCTTGACACAACTCTTCTATCCTTATATTGACCATAAACAATTACAAACAAGGAGAGGATACTATGAGAAATAACGTTATTATCACTAGTGCCGTGACCGGAGCAGGAGAGACAACGAAGAAAAGTTCTTATGTCCCGGTGACTCCTAAAGAAATCGCTGAATCTGCCATCGAATCCGCAAAAGCGGGAGCCGCAATCGCCCACATTCACGTCCGCGATCCAAAAACAGGAGCACTTAGTCATGATTCCTCATTATTTGCCGAAGTGGTTGAACGCGTGCGGGACTCGGCCACAGATGTCATTTTAAATTTAACAGCCGGCGGTGGAGGGGATTGGATACCCAGCAGAGAAAATCCGGCTGTTGGCGGACCAGGAACCGATATTCAAACTCCTGAAGAGCGACATGATCCGGTCGGGCAGCTGTTGCCGGAAATCTGTACACTGGATTGCGGGAGCTTGAATTTTGGAGACCAGCTGTATATAAGCCCTACTGATTGGCTTCGTAAACAGGCTAAACTCATTCAGCAATGCGGCGTTAAGCCGGAGTTAGAATGCTTTGATACGGGTCATCTATTGTTTGCGAAAAAATTGGTGAATGAAGGGCTAATTGACGGAGATCCTATGTTTCAATTTTGCTTGGGTATTCCATGGGGAGCGGATTGCGATGCGGAAACCATGTTGTATATGAGAGAAAAACTTCCTGAAAATTCCCACTGGTCAGCATTTGGAATCGGAAGGCATCAAATACCTGCTGCCGTTCAATCCATGCTTCTTGGCGGAAACATTCGTGTCGGGTTAGAGGATAATTTGTACTTAGAAAAAGGAACGTTGGCTACAAATGCACAGCTCGTTGATAAAACAGTAACCATTATTGAAAATATAGGTGTTCGTCCAATGTCACCAAAAGAGGCAAGACAACATCTTGGCTTAAAAGATCCACAAGGGAAGGTGGAATAACGTGCAGTCATTAGTGAAAAACGTCACTGTTGTAGGGACTGGTGTTATTGGCAACGGTTGGATCAGCCGGTTTTTAGCTAATGGATACCATGTTACAGCGACTGATCCAGCACCAGGCGCTGAAGAAAAAATGAGACAAGCGGTAAAATCGGCATGGAATTCCTTGGAAAAACAAGGGCTGGCAGCTGGAGCGGCACCTGACCGCCTTCATTTCGAACCAAATCTTGAAAGGGCAGTTAGTAACGCGGATCTTATTCAAGAGAACGCACCCGAACGTGAAGAATTAAAACGCTCCCTATTAAAAACGATATCCCATGCGGCTAAACCAAATGCCATCATCGCATCGAGTACTTCCGGTTATATGCCCAGTATCCTTCAAAAGGATTGCCTTCATCCAGAAAGAGTCATTGTCGCTCATCCCTTTAATCCCGTGTATCTCATGCCGCTCGTAGAATTAGTCGGTGGACAACAAACGAGTTCAGAGGTTATGGTTCGGGCACAGTCCTTTTACCATTCAGTACGGATGAAGGCACTGATCGTGTCCCGTGAAATCGATGGTCACATTGCCGACCGTTTAATGGAAGCCATTTGGCGTGAAGCTCTCCATCTTGTTAATGATGGAGTGGCTACGACAGAGGAAGTGGATGCGGCCATAGTCTATGGGCCTGGCTTGCGGTGGGCTTTAATGGGTCCGTTTCTCACTCTTCATATGGCAGGGGGAAAACAAGGAATGAGACATATGCTTGAGCAGTTTGGCCCTGCGTTAAAACTTCCATGGACACATCTTGTTGCACCCGAATTAACGGAAGAACTTGCTCAGCGAGTCATTGAGGGTTGTGAAAAACAAACGGATGGGATGGACATGAGCATTCTCGAAAAACGCCGTGATGACTTTCTAATTGAATTAACAGATCTGCTCGAAAAATATTGGCCCTCTGCTAATCTGAACGGAAAACTGTAAGTAGGTCTTATATGAAGGAGACTCTATTATGGATAACATCAATAAACCGCTTTTAAAGGAAAAGGTACAAAAAGAGTGGGTTGACTACAATGCCCATATGAATGATGCGGCCTATGCTCTTGTATTCAGCAGAGCCGTGGACCGATTAATGGAAGACATAGGGTTAAATGAAACCTTCAGGGAGCATGAGAAGTACTCCATCTATACGCTTGAAACCCATCTCTGCTATTTAGCTGAAGTGCGTGAGAGAGAGCAGATTGATGTGTTTGTACAGTGGTTGGATTATGATTCAAAACGTCTCCATGTTTTTTTTGAGATGAAGGATCAAAAAGGAAAGCGGCTGGCCACCAGTGAACAAATGCTGATGGGAATGAACATGGAAAGTAGGCGACCCGCTCCTTTTCCTTTGCCGATTAAAGCTCAAATCCAAAAAATTGCCAATGAATGCCAGACCATTAAACCTCAAGAGGCAGGTCGAAGAATAGCGATCAAAAGGGGAAATGGGATCGGGAATGGTTAAAGCGGTGGATGCTAAACTGCTGGGGAGTAGCTTTAAAAAAAGAGAAAAAAGGGTAAAATGTGTTCCGCACACAAGTTTTTTCTTGGGAACCACAGCCATAAAATAAATAAAGGTTTTTTACAACAAAGAAACAGAGATACATCGACGTGCCGATTTCGTGCCGGATTTGTGCCGATTGAACTTGAAAAACCTTAAAACGATATGAAAGCACAAAAACAAAAACGTTGATTTAACAAGGTTTTTAAAATAATATGAAACAGTATGAAAATGCCAATTAATCAAATTCGAGATGGAAGGTTCTATCGGATAAAGTCTTAAAAGCCTTGGTATATATACCAAGGCTTTTTTATTCGATTCGAAGTATGATTTGCTCTCTAGTTTGTTTTATATTTCGATTTCAATTAAATCCAAGAAAGAGATTTATCTGGTATTAAGTAGAATTTTATAATTATGAATCATGGAACAATTTCAAAAACAGTGCCTTGGTTAAAATCAGTCACTTTCATAGAGCCATAAACCCCTAAATATAGTCTGGTTTGATCCAGATTCGTTCCCAGATTAACAAAATAAGCTGATTGAGACCCAAAATTATAATCGGTTTTAATAACACTAAAATCATTTAGTTTACAATCTGTTTTTAACCTGGTATAAGCTAAAACCCCTCTAACATGAGAGTGAGATTCTTCTGCCCGGGCAAGATCGGTAAACACAACGCTTCCCATTAAATCGGGGATTCCATTCCCCATATAGGCTTGCACTCCTGTAAGTGCAGTTCCTCCAAACTTATCGGGTCGGGGATCTTTATGAAAATAACAAGTTAAGGGCTGAAGACGCCTCACTGAAGTTTTTACTGCTTCATTGTAATAAGCCATTGTTTTCTCATCCAAAGTCGGATTTGCAGAGCAGCTTTTTATCATCGAAGCAGGAAAAGCACCTTCCCACCCTCGCCAGCCAAAGTTAATAAATCCTTCTTGGTCAGGTTCAGAATTCATTAAAGAAGCTTGAATAAGCTGAGTAACCGGGATTGGTTTATAATCAACGAATGAAAAAATGGACTCTACCAAATCCTGTCCGACATTTCCTGCATATTTGATATACTGATTATTAAACCTTTGAAATGAGATGCCTGGTATATTGCGAACCCCTTTGGCAATTACCGTAAGCGTTTCCTGAATAGGTGCGGGAAGTTCATTAAAACGTGTGACTACGGGTGGATTATAGGTAAATGTATTCTTAACTACATCAATTTCAATTATTTTACCGGCGATTTCCATATCATCCTGGCTTAAATTAAATGGATCATTGCCTGATCCACCATCTCCGGTTGTTAAAACAAGTTTTCCTGTTTCAGGTGAAAAGTTTAAGCTATTGACACCATTATGATTAAAAAATGGTCTTCTTAAGTTAAGTAATGTCCTTCGTTTTTGAGGTTGACCATTCGATTGTAAAATCCATTCTTCAACGGTATCAATATGATCATATTGAGTTTCTCTATTTATCCATCTTAGGTTTAAAGTTCTGGGATCACACGGGTTAGGCATAAAAGGTTCAGGAAGAGCACCTGGACCTTGTGTTCCAGCTACTGAATAATGAAGATAAAACAAACCGTTATAATAAAATTCTGGATGAAACGCTAGACCTAGCAATCCCCGTTCATCATATCCACTACCAGAAACACCTAGTTCAGAATCACCTAGTTTTATGATTCGCGGGCGAATATCTAAAAAAGTCCTTAAACTTGAGTTTCCTATGTAAAAGATCTCTCCTACCTGGGTTGCAATAAATAATCTTTCAATTGAGTCACCCGGAAGTATAGTTGTTTTCAAAACAGTGGGTAAATTTACCTTACTTACAATGGGCCGTAAACTAACCTTAACTTTAATCAACTAACTACACTCCTTCTTATTCTATTCTTTTATAAGAATATGATTAGAATGTTCTATTAGTACAAAATTAGTGCCGGGGAATCTAAAAGGCATTGCACCATTTTCCGCACCAGCGTACTTAAACTAAAGGGTTCTTTAATTTAGGATTCAGCTGCCTTTAGATGGTATGTCAACGGTATAAGAATAGATGTTTTTGGAAAACACGCACAGCAACTAAAAAAAACAAAGGGTGATCTAAAAACCGCCATCCAAAGTTATAACTTGGGTGATGGATTTATAGATTACGTGAATCAAAGAGACGGTCATTACACCAAGGAACTTGCCATAAATTTAATTGTGTAAATAAGGATTGGAGTTATACGTTTTTAATTTGTTACATAGATATATTCAGATGTATTTCAAGTAAGAGGAGGGGTTCTGTGCACGAGCATGATATTGAACAAATAGAATGGAATGAAAGAGTTCTTCATCGACATCAATATGCCACGGAAACGACGATAAATAATGGACATTCGCACAACGTACAGGGAACAACAACACCAGTAAATAACACCATTACTCATGTTCATTACTATGAGGGAAAAACCACTTTTGCAAATGGGCATGTTCATGGGTTTTCAGGAGAGACGGGACCTGCTGTCCATCTGGGCGATGGGACACATTATCATGAGTTTTCTGGAACAACCACCTTTAATAATGGACACGTACATTATTACTCGGGAAGGACAGGAAGGAACATAAACGCTTAAATTCTAAAATGTAAGAGGGTTGCAAAATCACTGAGTGTTGAAATGTACTTATGAAACGTTGGAGAACTTATGCTTTAATGGCGGGTATAAAAGGCCCCAGAACGAGTTCTTACAAACCCTTCTGTTTTTCCTTTTATCGCTTCATTTATACCCGCAGCTTTTCTGCTCTTCAGGTTTGGGTTGTTCATTGTGGGAGTACATCAGTCAAACGGAATGGCAAATATCGTACCTGAACAACGCCATTTGCTATTTTGGGGTTATATCACTGAGTAGTTCTGTTCAACGTATTGTAGTGCTCGCAGGAAAAGATGACGGCATCCCCAATTTTGTGTTTCTCGGATTTCTATCATGATAGCCAAGATAATGGTTTCAAATGTTAAACGGACAGTATTTATTTCTTCCGCTCTAACACGTCATGTTCAAGCTTTACGAGCAATTAAACTGCCAAAAGGTAATAACGCTTTCTACAACGAAATATTGACCTTTTAAAATAGCTGCTGCCATATAATTTATTTTGCCTGATTGTATCGTTGCTCCACTTCTCTCCAATTCACGATTTGGATTGCAGGTAGTAGGCATGTTCCCGAACAACTAGAACAAGCAACGGAATAACATCCCATTGAGTCAGATTCTGATGCTTTTCAGCAGTAGGCATAAAAAATCGTGAGGCGTATACCTCACGATTTTTTTAAGCTCCGCTTTCCTTTGGATCACTCTTTGATTTACTACCCTTTTTAGAACGATATTCTTTTCCTTTGTTATCATTCCCACTCACAAACTCACTGCTAAATTCTTGATTGTATTGTGCTTGTGGTGAACCTTGGTTTTGGCTTCCTTTGCTGCCATTGCGACTTGTCATTTCATTCCCTCCTTTATTCAAAAACTTCCTTCTTAGTATTGCTTATACGTTGCCTTTTACTCTTTGTTCATTATGAAGTAGAAAATTATATTGCTTGTTATTGGAGCCGGGATGGCTGATGCTCCTATCCCTTGAATGGCTCAAAAGATAATCCGTTTACCATTTCTTTTTCCTTAATTTATTTACATGAGTATGGTTTTAAAGGGATAATACATCTTCTAACTATCTTCCAAATCAACTTTATGTTAGTATAAATTCACTCAAAACATTAATATAAATATGTTTTATTAGGTATTCTCGCGTGCCGATTTCGTGCCGATTGAGTTTGAAAAACTTGATACCGTTCTGAAAATGAAAAAGGGAAAAACGTTGATTTATCAAGGTTTTTCCATCTCTTTAAAACATTTTGAAAACGGCAATTAATCAAATTCGAGATGGAAGGTTCTATCGGCTAATATAGCAAATCAAAAGGCGAACGCCACTATGGGTTCGCTTTTTTTTACATAATGAAATTTTGGGGAATAGAGAGAGTAACCATTCATAATGAGGAGAAGGACTATGATACTGATTGGAGTAACGGGCTGGGGGGACCACCAGTCTTTATATCCGGAAGGGACGAAATCCACTGAAAAATTAAAGCTGTACAGCGGCTTTTTTCCGGTTGTGGAAGTTGATTCCTCCTTCTATGCCATCCAGCCGTTAAAAAATTATCAAAAATGGATAAAGGACACACCGGACCGTTTTTCGTTTATCATTAAAGCCTACCAAGGAATGACGGGACATTCTCGTGGCAAGATACCTTTTGAATCGACAAAAGAAATGTTTGATTTATTTAAAGCTTCCATCCAGCCTGTGATCGAGTCAGGTAAGATGAAGGCAGTGCTTTTTCAGTATCCGCCTTGGTTTGAATGCAATAAGGAAAGTGTACAGATGCTGAGGTTTACGAGGGAAATGATGGAGGGCATCCCGGTTGCTCTTGAATTTCGCCATCAATCATGGTTTATGCCTGAAATGAGAGAAAAGACGGTGGAGTTTATGATAGAAGAACGCTGGATTCATACGATTTGTGATGAACCTCAAGCGGGCCAGGGATCGGTCCCTGCTGTAATCGAACCAACGTCTTCAGCGCTTACCATCATTCGAATGCATGGAAGGAATGTTCATGGCTGGAACAATCACGGCCAGGAAAACTGGAGAGAAGTTCGGTATTTATATCGGTACAATGATAAAGAACTTGCTGAATGGAAGCAGCATGTTGAAAAATTGAGTGAAAAGTCTAAGGAGATCGTCATATTGTTCAACAACAATTCTGGAGGCGATGCTGCAGATAACGCCAGGAAGTTTATCGATATGCTGAGCCTTGATTATGAAGGGCTATCTCCGAGACAGCTTGATTTGTTTTAAAAAGGGGTGGCACAACGCCATTTGGTTTATACTGATTAGTAACAGTCATTCGATTTCATAGTGAAAATGACGCATGAAATGGCCTGCTGCTGATAATTAGGGCAGGTTCTTAAGGTTCAGGGGGCAATATGCTAAATACTTTAAAAATTTATCACACCAATGATGTACACAGCCATTTTGAATATTGGCCGCGTATCGTAAAGCAGATAAAAACAGGCAGGGCAGAATTTCCCGCAAAAGGACAGTCCTTGCTTTATTTTGATTGCGGGGATTTTATGGACCGTGCCAATTCGCTGACAGAAGGAACGCTTGGACAAGGGAATACGCTCCTTCTTAATCAGGCTGGTGCAGATGCGGTAACTATCGGAAATAATGAGGGAATCACACTTACAAAAGAGGAACTTTATTCTCTTTATACCGAAGCTGATTTTCCGGTACTGGCAGCAAACCTTTTTAATGAAGAGGGAGAACGCCCTCATTGGGCAAAAATTTCTGAAGTGTTCACGACAGAGGATGGAATTCGAATAGGGGTTACGGGAGCCACGGTAGCTTTTCAGGCTTTTTATCACTCTTTAGGGTGGCGGGTGGAAGATCCGTTCAAGATTCTGCCTGAGATTATCGCTGATTTGAAAAACAGCTGTGATCTTGTCATTGTACTCTCGCATCTAGGATTAAACTTTGATGAAAGAATGGCCCAGGAAATAAGCGGAATTGACCTTATCCTCGGTGCCCATACACACCATGTGCTCCCAGAAGGAAAAAGGATAAATAGTACTTTGATCGCTCAAACCGGAAAATTCGGTCAGTATCTTGGTGAAATCAATATTCAGTATGATGCATCCACAAAAAAAATTGCATCAAAACAAGCAAGGCTGATTGAACTGACAGATATAGCAGAGGACAATCAAGGTGCCGAGCTTCTGGATGAACTGAAACAAAAAGGAGAAAAAGTCCTGGAGAGGGAAGTAGCCGTATTAAGCGAACCTCTTCATGTTTCATGGTATGAGCCATCACCTTTTGCACAGCTGATGGCGGACGCACTTAAAGAGTGGTGCAAGACCTCCTATTCCATGGTTAATTCGGGAACACTTCTGGAAAGTCTGCCTGCTGGCCCTGTCACAAAAGGAGATCTGCATCGGATTTGTCCACATCCGATTAATCCGTGCATTGTCGATCTGACTGGTGATGAGATCAAGGAAATTGTCCATGCGGGTTTAAGCCGTGAGATGATCCATAAAGAGGTTAAGGGATTCGGATTCAGAGGAAAGGTCATGGGCCGTATGGCGTTTTCAGGCATCACAGTGGAAGAAGCGGTACTTGAAGATCAGCAGTCTCATGTTAAAAACATTTGGCTGAATGGTGAACCTGTAATAGATGGGGGGATATACAAGGTTGCCGTCATTGATATGTTTACGTTCGGCAAGCTTTATCCAGCGATCGCAAGAAACAAAACAAAAACATTTATGCTGCCTGAAACACTTCGTGATCTGCTCGAATGGAAGCTTAAGAAGATGAATGGGCAGTAGTGGACGCACTCTTTCCCCTCTTGTACATACCATATAGGAGGAAAGGGGGGGAAAGCATGATTGAATTAAACCCGGTAATCATTGACGGCCACCCATTTACAGCGGTAACCGTCCAGCTGCCGAAAACAAGCCTGCTTGCCGTGTATAATGACAAAGGGTATATCATGTGCGGGGCTTTGGATGTCGCCCTCTTGAATGAAAAGCTCTCAGACCGAAAAATTATTGCAGGCCGAGCAGTAGGTGTACGAACCATAGATCAACTGATTAATGCGCCGCTGGAATCCATTACAACAGAAGCATATGCCATTGGGATCGAGGCAGGAATGTCCGGAAGGGATGCCTTGCTGAAGATGGTATAAAGAAAAACTGTACTCCATCCCTGGGTACAGTTTTTTAGATTTTATAACGGTCCCTCATAAGCTTAAGCGAGATGAGGTTAAAGCAGAGAACTCCGCTCATGATCTGAATGCGCTTTGTATTGCTCGTCAGAATGTATACTAATAATAGGTAGATTCCGCTTACAAAAAAGGCGATTTGCAAGTAATACATCCACTGTAAAAGCCTTCTGAAATCCAAGGTCATCCCCCCTGTATTTCAATACCAAGTTAACTCCACATTCAGTATAACAATGATATGAAGAAAATGGATAAATTTTTTATAATTGTAATTAAATTGAGACAAACTTTTCCGGCTAGAAACACCGAACCATTTAGTGTAGGATAGTAGTAACGAAAAGAGAGGTGTTCGGCTGAAATGAAACAATATTTGAATCTGCTTCAAGATACCCTTGAAAATGGGACAAGAAAAGAAGACCGTACAGGAACAGGAACGATCTCTGTTTTTGGAAGGCAAATGCGATATAACCTTGAAGAGGGATTTCCGGTAGTGACCACGAAAAAACTTCATTTGCGGTCCATTATTCATGAGCTTCTCTGGTTTCTAAAAGGAGACACGAACATAGGCTACCTTCATGAAAACGGAGTGTCAATCTGGGATGAATGGGCAGACGAAAATGGTGATCTGGGACCGGTTTACGGCCATCAGTGGCGTTCATGGCAGACTCCAAGCGGCGAAACGATCGACCAAATTTCCAATCTCATTCACGATATTAAGCATAATCCCGATTCCAGAAGGCTTTTGGTTTCGGCATGGAATCCTTCCGATGTTCCAAAAATGGCTCTTCCGCCATGTCATACCCTTTTTCAATTTTATGTTGCTGACGGAAAATTATCCTGCCAGCTTTATCAGCGTTCAGCGGATCTTTTTCTAGGCGTTCCGTTTAACATTGCATCGTATGCGCTGTTAACCCTGATGATTGCTCAAGTATGCGGCCTGAAGCCAGGCGAATTTATACATACGGTCGGTGATGCTCATATCTATTTGAATCATTTGGATCAGGTGAAACTGCAGCTGACAAGAGAGCCTAAACCGCTGCCCTTGATGAAGATAAATCCAGAAGTGGCTTCTATCTTTGATTTTAAATATGAGGATTTTGAGCTCGTGAATTATGAGCACCATCCGAGGATTAAGGGCGAGGTATCAGTATGATTTCTTATGTGTTCGCTATGGACGAGAACCGATTGATCGGTGATCGCAATGGCCTCCCTTGGCACCTCCCGGCTGATCTGCGGCACTTTAAAAGAGTAACGATGAAAAAGCCGATCGTTATGGGCCGCAAAACGTTTCAATCCATAGGAAAACCGCTTCCGGGCCGTGAAAATATCATCCTGACGAGAGATGAATCATTTCAAGCGGAAGGCTGCACTGTCATTCATTCGATAGACCAGGCACTGGAGCGGCCGGAAGAAGAAGTATGTGTCATTGGCGGTGCGGAAGTTTTTTCATTGTTTATGCCGCATGTCCAACGGATGTATATCACGAAGATTAACGAAAGCTTTCATGGTGACACATGTTTTCCTGAATATGATGAATCCGAATGGAAGCTGGTTTCCGAAACACCGGGAATTGTAGACGAAAAAAATAAATATTCCCATGATTTTCTTGTGATCGAAAAAATATAGCAATATGCAAAAGCCACCCGTTTTATACCCACGGGTGGCTTTTTTATTAGCGATGCAATCGTGCTGCAGTCCGCTCCTGTCGTTCCCAGGCTCGGAGGTACGGGTAGGGATCAAAAGCCCATTCCGTATACCCGTTATCTCTGTACATGCCATAGTGCAAGTGAGGCGGGAATTTTCCGGACGTACCTGGCGGGCCATACCCGGAGCTTCCCACATAGCCTACGACCATTCCAGGCTGTACGATTGATCCTTTTTCAATGGATTTGTTAAAACTGGAGAGATGCGCAAAATAATGATAGACGTTATTGATGTCTCGGATTCCGATTCGCCAGCCGCCAAAACGGTTCCAGCCTTTTATCTCAACGATTCCGTATGATGTTGCTTTTACCGGCACACCGTAGTCAGCAAAGATGTCTGTCCCTTCATGAATACGCAGGCCGCCATATCCCCTTCGGTCACCCCAAGTGTTTTTGAAGCTGTAGTTCGAACGAAGAGGGACGACGAAAGCATGCTGGTTCAATGCGACTGTTCCATAGGCTTTGTAAATTTGGGCATTCTCCATAATGATGCTGACAGCCTTATCCCGTCTATAGAATTCCCATAATCCAATTTTAAAATTTTCTTGATCAAACCCGTATTTCTGGATAATGTTCGCAAACGTGTACAGCAAATCCTCGTCATTGTTCCTATCGGCGACTCCATCATTATTCCCATCCATCCCTGCACCGCCAAATATTCGAATGGAATCAGGGCTTTTGTCCTCCATGTTTGGATTTAACGGTCCTGACCATTGAATAGGGGAAAAATAAATGCCGACAAGTCCGGAAGCATCAGGAAGATCCCTTCGGGCACGCCGTACGCTTCGTTCGTACTGATCGACACCAGCGAAGTAGTACCAGGGAATGCTCGATACCGTTTCCATCTTTTTATATAGTGCCAGCCGCTGTACATCTTCTTTATTATAGGTTGGTGCGGCCAAGGCCTCCCGCTCAGGAAATATAAAACCGATCAAGGAAGCAAACAAGAAAAGTCTTAGCCATTTTTTCATGGTGAGTTCTTCAACTCCTTTCCTGAATCATATCCTTAGTTTGGTTGGGAAAAGAAATTTCATATTATATAAATGATGGAAATATCATGGATTGGAGTTTTTCCGCCAGTTATGTTAAAGTTTCTAATGTATCTCTACCTTTTAAAGCACAAGATTTTTTTGTGCAGGACGATGAATTGGAGTGAGGATTTTGGCTAAGAAAGAAGAGCACATCCGTAAACCGGAATGGCTAAAAATAAAGCTGAACACAAACGACAACTATAAAGGCCTCAAAAAAATGATGCGCGAAAAGAAGCTACATACCGTTTGTGAAGAAGCGCGTTGCCCGAACATCCATGAGTGCTGGGCAGTAAGAAAAACGGCAACCTTCATGATTCTTGGTGACGTGTGTACCCGTGCCTGCCGTTTTTGTGCAGTAAAGACGGGATTGCCGACAGAACTGGATCTGCAGGAACCGGAACGCGTAGCGGAATCTGTTGAACAAATGGGATTGAAGCATGTGGTCATTACCGCTGTTGCCCGTGACGATCTAAAAGATGGAGGTGCAGCTGTTTTTGCGGAAACCGTTAGAGCGATTCGCAAGCGCAATCCGTTCTGTTCCATTGAAGTTCTTCCTTCCGATATGATGGGCGTTCAAGAAAACCTGGAAACTTTAATGGATGCCAAGCCTGATATCATGAACCACAATATTGAGACGGTAAGACGTTTGACACCAAGAGTCAGAGCCCGTGCGACGTATGAGCGCACACTTGAGTTCCTGCGCCGTGCAAAAGAAATGAACGAAAACATTCCTACAAAATCGAGCATTATGATCGGCCTCGGGGAAACAATGGAAGAAATCATTGAAACTTTTGATGACCTTCGTGCCAACAATGTCGATATCGTTACCGTTGGACAATATTTGCAGCCGACAAAGAAACATTTAAAAGTTCAAAAATATTATCATCCAGACGAATTTGCAGAGCTTCGCAAAATTGCTCTTAGCAAAGGATTCAAGCATTGTGAAGCAGGCCCGCTTGTCCGTTCCTCTTACCATGCAGATGAACAGGTAAATGCTGCCAACAAAGCGGTTCAAAGCAACTAATTAGAAAAAAAGCCGGATGTAAATGTGTCCGGCTTTTTTGTTTTGGGTGAGTAATTGTAGGACGTTTACGCTTTTCTTATTTGCTTTTCATTTTTCGCCTTTCATTTCCCCGTTCTGATTCTCGCCATCGCTTACTTTGTATCCTTGCGGAGATTTTTTCATCTGTGCAACCAATCGGTCGATGATGCCCTCGGCGTTTTCAGTATCATAGTTGATGGAGCGGTACTGCTCGAGTTTGCCGATCATGCCTTTTTTATCTGAAACGTAGACATGGTAGTAGCGGGGGACGACGGAAAAAGCTGTTTTTTTAACATTATCCGCCATGGCCATCCGATTTTTGCTGGTTGTTTCGTAAGCCATAAGGACTTCTTCATCTGTAACCAAAACAGCCATATCTTTAATGTTCGGCAGGCGTACAGCCATGTCAGTAATCATGTCAGCCAGTTTTTGGCGATCCATTTTGGGTATTTGATTGGCAGAGAGGGGCTTTCTGTTCTCTCCCTTATATTCATGTCGCACATAGCCGAAGTCCCCGTATCTTCTGTCGGTTCCCATCGTATTATTATCATTTTTGTAATTTTTGTAGCTGGTGTTGGAAAATTTATAACCGCTTGTTGTTTCTTTTCTCGTGTCATCATCCGAGCAGGCAGCGGTAAACAGGGTAAAGGATAGGATCATTAATGCAGCAATTTTCTTGTTCATGTGATTCACCTCCTTATCCTTAGGTTGACCACAATAAAAAACTTTTTACAAAGAAATTGTTGGCTGTATTTTTATGGGACATGGTAAAATATAAAAGTGAGGTGAGTTCATGATTTGTATTGGTGAGCATTGCTACGAACTGATAGAGAATAATAAAGAGGCCTTTGATGAGGAACTGCTCAAATCAAGGTACAGCGAAATTTTACATAAATATGATTATCTTGTCGGTGATATCGGCTATGAACAGCTCAGGCTGCGCGGCTTTTTCGAAGACGGACATGATAAAGCGACATATGACACGAAGATCAGTACGCTTCCGGAATACATTTATGAGTATTGTAACTTTGGCTGTCCTTATTTTGTGCTAAAGAAAATAACCCCTTGATCAACAAGGGGTTATTTATCCTGCCTTATTTATAATTTTGGTATGGTTCTTCTGTATCTTCTCCAGGATCATCATGCGTCGGATGGGCACCGGGATATTGGCGTTCCATGCCGGCGTGAAGATTTTTATATTCATAGTTGAAGGCGCTGTAATACCGCTGATTTTCTTCCCAGGGAGTAGATTTTCCAAGCTTTGCATTAATTGGAGATCCGTATGGTCCTTCAGGCAAGTCTTCAGGCAGAACATAGCGCCTGCGGGTTTCCACATTTGAGAAATCCGTATAGGTTGTTTTATCCTTGTTATACAAAATAACCATTCCCTTCAGGCAGGTTAAGGATAGAAGGCATCTATCCTTTTTTAACCTGCCCATGAAATGGCTTTTTTTGTGTGGGTAATTTTCCCGCAAAACTATAGTGTTTCGTATAGGAACTCCCGAAGCTCCTGTGCATCTTCCTCATTAAGCTGGAAAACATGCTCCAAGTATGCCTCTTCTTCAAGGTCATCTTCTCCTATGATGGAAAAACGGCTTCCCTGCAGATCGAGTATCAGGCTCTTGCCGTAATGTCTTCCTGTTTTTACAATGGCGAGGTCAAATCGGGTATTCGTTCCCATAAAACTTACGAAGCGTGTCTCGGATTTCTCGGTATCGTCATACAGAAAAAAGCGTTCTTCTGCCACATTCAGTCCTCCTTGCCTCAAGGGCTTTCCTTCTTTCTTCCCCATGATAGCAGACAAGCCGGTATAAGAAAATAGGAGGCTCCTTCCGTAATTCTCCTTGAATTTTGTGATAAACTAATAAGGACTATGCAGAATGACAAGGCAGGGTGATACATATGTATTTTGTTGACAGAAAAAAAATTGAACACCATTTAGTATATCTGGAATCATTGCATCAGCAGGCAAAGAAACTGGCCGGCAAGGAAGGCGATGTAGAAAAGCTGGCTCTTGAACGAGCGGCTCACGTTATCATCGAAAGTATGATCGATGTGGGTAATTCGATGATCGATGGCTTCATAATGAGGGATCCGGGCAGTTATGAAGACATATTGGATATCCTTGAGGATGAAAAAGTGATCACCGCGCAAAATGCGAAAGGATTGAAAAAGGTCGTATCACTGCGCAAAATGCTGGTCCAGCATTTTGCGAGTGTCAGCCATTCTGAAATTTCCGAGGTCCTTTTGGAGAATTCTGGATCGATCGAAAGTTTCCCTGCCGATGTGAGGCGTTATATTGAACAAGAATTGGGGCCTGTTTCTGCATTTTTGCCTGAAGAGGAGCAGAGGTAAAAGCTGCTATCCCTATTTCTAAACATTTTTGTTTAGAATGTACTTTTGCTAGCAAATGCTGTAAGATAGTGGTAAGGAAGGTGATTGTTAATGGCTATGGCTAATAACACCTCTACCCGTTCTGAAATCATTCATATGCTTAAGCGATATAGAAAATTGACGGTTACTGAAATGGCCAGCCGCCTTGGGATTACCGAGATGGCTGTCAGGCGCCACTTAAATACATTAGAGAGAGACAGGCTCGTTGAAACCACCCTGGTCCGCCAGGCCATGGGACGGCCGCTGAATGTGTATCAGCTCTCCGAAGCTGCGGATGAACAATTTCCGCGCAACTATTCGGGGCTGACCGTTGAATTTATGAGAGACATTCAGGAGATTGCCGGTGAGAAAGCTGTGCATGAATTGTTTGTCCGCCGGGAAAACCGCTTAAATGATAAGTATAAGAAACGGATGGAGAATAAGAGCTTTGAGCAAAAGGTGGCCGAACTCGCCGACATTCAAAACGAAGCCGGCTATATGGTCGAGTGGGAAAAAACAGAAGACGGCCAGTATGAATTAAAAGAATTCAACTGCCCGATTGCCAAAGTAGCAAATGAATATCAGAATGCCTGCTCATGTGAGCTTTCTTTATTCCAGAGAATGCTCGGTACAGACCATGTGGAACGCACAGAATGTCTTGCTAAAGGCGGCTCGTATTGCAAATATTTGATTTCCGAAGAGAAAAACGCATAAACCCTACTGGCTGATCCGCCAATAGGGTTTATTTTTTTGTTGGATTTTTACGATCATCCGCCCTTTATTCTTTCCTTCTGTTGTCGCACGAAGGACGTAGGTAGAGCTCTTCGAGGGTGATCTCTTATTCCATCGTCTCGCTGGCCACACTTTTTCTCTTACTGGAGCAGGGCAGAAGACCGATATGGTATTGCTGACTGCAGCAGAAAATAAAAAATGCAAACTTTCGAAAATCGGCCCGGGGGAGCGTGCCAAAAACTTTGCCCCTTCCTTATCGTGAAAAAAAGGGTTGACTTCAACATTAAAGTTCAGTATTATTCAAAATAACTTAATATTCAGATGTATCTTATCCAGAGAGGTGGAGGGACTGACCCGATGAAACCCGGCAACCAGCAGAAATGCATGGTGCTAATTTCAGCAGAACACGCAAATGTTCTGAAAGATGAGAGCCGACGGTGAAAACTGCGACCTCTTCTTTTAGAAGAGGTCTTTTTGATTGTCCAGCTTCAGTGCCCAATGCTGAAAACGAACTTAAGTTTTCAGCTAAGGTCCTCGATAGATGAAAAGTAAGATCTTCTTTTCATCCTTAGTCATCTTCGTTCTTCTCCCTCAACACAAAAAACGTGTTGCTTGAGAAGAACTCCAGCGCTTGTCGGACCTTAGCAGGGCACTTCAGCTTTTCTTGTTGGCTAACATTTTACTCAGAACCTTGCCCCTGTTTAAACCACTACATTTTAGAAGGAGAGATTGAACATGAGTGAAGAAAGAGAATATGGTTTTGAGACGGTTTCATTGCACGAGGGACAGAAAGTAGATCCGACAACAGGCGCGAGAGCGGTTCCTATTTACCAGACAACGTCTTATCAATTCAACAGTACGGAGCACGCAGCCAACCTTTTTGGTTTAAAAGAGTTTGGGAACATTTACAGCCGAATCATGAATCCGACACAGGATGCGTTTGAACAGACGATTGCAAAGCTAGAAGGCGGTGTTGGAGCGCTGGCGGTGGCATCCGGCCAGGCGGCGATTACGTATTCCATTTTAAACATAGCGGGGGCAGGTGACGAAATTGTAGCGTCTGGCTCTCTATATGGCGGAACTTATAACTTGTTTGCGAATACACTTCCGAAGCTCGGAATCAATTTTAAATTTGCAGAAGTGGATAACCTTCAATCCTTCCGTGATGCCATTACTGAAAAGACAAAAGCGGTTTACATTGAGACGATCGGGAATCCGAAAATTGACGTGGCAGATATCTCAGCCATTGCAGAAATTGCTCATGAAGCAGGGGTTCCGCTTATCGTAGACAATACGTTTGCAACACCATATCTTTGCCGTCCTATCGAGCATGGAGCAGACATTGTCGTTCATTCCGCTACAAAATTCATTGGCGGACACGGCACATCGATTGGAGGATTAATCATAGATTCCGGTAAGTTTGATTGGACGAACGGCAAATTCCCAGGACTTACGGAGCCGGATGAAAGCTATAATGGCGTCGTTTATACGGAAGCAGTCGGACCGCTGGCTTATATTATCAAGGCGCGTGTCCAATTGCTCAGAGACCTCGGTTCTTGCGTATCACCGTTTAACTCCTTCCTCTTTATTCAAGGGCTTGAAACGCTGGCACTGCGTGTAGAACGGCATAGTGAAAATGCCCTGAAGGTGGCGAAATACTTAAAAGAACATCCTGCTGTGGACTGGGTGAACTATCCTGGATTAGAAGATAACAAGTATAATGAGCTGGCGCAGAAATATTTGCCTAAAGGTGCTGGTGCCATCCTCACTTTCGGTGTAAAAGGCGGGGTAGAAGAAGGAAGAAAGCTCATTGAAAGTGTGAAGTTATTCTCTCACTTGGCGAATGTCGGTGATTCTAAATCATTAATCATCCATCCGGCAAGCACTACGCATCAGCAGCTGACAGAGGAAGAGCAGCTTAGAGCAGGAGTATCGCCTGAGATGGTAAGGCTGTCGGTGGGCATTGAAACGATTGATGATATTATCTATGATCTCGAGCAGGCACTAGCGGTCATCAGTCCGGTTCCAAGCGGCCAGTAATTGTTATGTTCAATAAACTCCCTTTCTACTATACTTAAGACAAGTATGAAATTTTCAGGTGAATGAATCGAAATTGGAAGGGATGTTTGGTATGGCTGTAAGAAAGCTTGAGCATGTAGGAATTATGGTTGAAAACTTGGAAGAATCCATTTCCTTTTACCGTGACATCATAGGTATGGATGTGATCAAACGAATGAAACACTCCAAGCCAGGGATCGAACTAGTATTTTTGGGACTGGAAGGGGAGATCCTGGTTGAGCTGGTAGCTGGCCACAATAGACAGCTGGCTGAAGAAGGAAAAGTGAATCATGTGGCGTTTACCGTAGATGATCTCTCGAAAGAAATTCAGGAGCTGAAGAATCATAGCGTCCTGTTTGTCGAAGATGAGGTGACATCGTTGCCGGATGGTTCTCAGTATATTTTCTTCTATGGCCCTGACCGGGAGAGAATTGAATATTTTCAGCCAGCAACGCCGAAATAAAAAGGGGCTGTCCTGAAAGTCGAAAATTGACCTTCAGGCAGCTCCTTTGACGTGAAAAATCTTCAATAAAAAGTTGATTGGAGTGCAAGGTGCGAGACTCCTGCGGGACTAGCGTGACAGGTGAGACTCCCGCAGGCGCTTGCGCCAAAAAGTAGGCGTTCACGCCGGTAAGGCTCACCGCACGCCCCGCGAAAGTAGGAGCTCGCGCCGGTAAAAGCGAGCAGCCTGGAGCGGAGATCAACAGCTACCAGACTTCTTGGACAGCCCCTTTTTTGATATCAATGAAAACTTGAAAAGTTGTGATGTCTAGCTACTTTCTTTCAAAGCCGTTGCTCAGCCATCTGTACGAGGCGCTTCGTGATCTCGCTGCCAACCGAACCGTTCTGTCTAGACGTCGTATCTGCTCCTAAAGAAACACCAAACTCCAAAATGGAACAATATACATA
The DNA here is from genome assembly GCF_001510655.1 of Fictibacillus sp. FJAT-27399. GTDB lineage: Bacteria > Bacillota > Bacilli > Bacillales > Fictibacillaceae > Fictibacillus_C > Fictibacillus_C marinisediminis. Next base: position 222,480 of record NZ_LMVC01000002.1, read on the forward strand.
AAGAGGAAATCGGAGAGTTAAGGGGTTCAAATTTTTGTTAGGAAGGTCCCATTTTTGGTACACTAACCTTTGACTGAAAAAAGGAGTTAGTGAAATGAAAAAATATAAAGGCTATTTGATTGATCTGGATGGAACGATGTACAGAGGAAAGGAACGGATTGAAGAGGCGGTGCAATTCGTTCAGGAGCTGAACAGGAGAGGCCTCCCTTATCTTTTTGTGACGAACAACTCTTCAAAAACGAAAGAAGAAGTGGCATCTGTTCTCCAAAACTTTGAAATCCCAGCCACCTCGGATCATGTGTACACGACAAGCATGGCAACTGCCAACTATATTGAAAAAATTAAACCAGACGCTACTGTCTATTGCATCGGAGAAGAAGGGATCCGGCAGGCATTATTGGAAAAGGGCTTCACCATTACTGAGGAGCAGCCTGATTTTGTGGTTATGGGAATCGACCGTTCGATCAACTATGAAAAATTATCGATTGCCTGTCTTGCTGTGAGAAACGGCGCTCGTTTTATTTCTACCAACGGTGATATTGCTCTGCCTACCGAAAGAGGCCTGTTACCAGGAAACGGCTCGTTGACTTCTGTAGTTGCTGTTTCCACACGGGTAGAACCGACCTTCATTGGTAAGCCGGAAGCAGTTATTATGGAGATGGCACTTGAAGAGCTAGGTACCGCGAAGGAAGATACACTGATGATCGGCGACAATTACGATACCGATATCTTGGCGGGAATACGTTCTGGTCTTGATACCCTCCTTGTTCACACGGGTGTAACCCAGAAGGAGCACCTCGGCCTGGTTGATATTCAGCCGACGTACACGGTGAATGGACTGGATGAATGGAAAGCATTTGAATAAAATGAAAAAAACAGCTTCCGTATGAGGGAGCTGTTTTCTTCTGATTACTCCGTATTGGCTGCACGGTGGGCAAGACGGCTGGAAGCTGCAGCCGCAATCGCACCCACAATATCATCGAGGAAGGTATGCACTTTTCCTGTGGATTTATCGTTCAATTTTTCAAGGATGCCCGGTTTTTGTTTATCGATGAAGCCGTAGTTCGTAAAACCGATGGATCCGTATATATTAACAATAGAAAGAGCAATAACTTCATCGATGCCATACAAGCTCTCATCTCGTTCTAGAATTTCCTGAAGAGGGCCTTCAAGCATCTTTTTCTCGGCGAGCATGTCAAGCTGTACTCCAGTCAATATAGCGTTTTGCACCTCACGTTTGGCAACGACCCTTTCCACGTTCTGAAGGCAGACAGATAACTCAAGGTCAGGATGGTAAGGCACTTGAAGAAAATAAACAAGTTCGGCGATATCCTTTAATGTTACGCCCCGTTCTTTGAGCAGGCGCAGTGCTGTTTCCTCAACATTCTCTACCTTTTTCTCTCTCATAAAGATCTCCTTATCTTTCACGACGTTAAGCTTTTTATAGTATATGTGTCCAAACCTAAGTTATGAGTCCAGCCAAAATTTAATAACCATCAAAGGTGTTGGGTCATAGACTATAATTATTGAAGGAGTTGGGGTGAGGCTATGTTCGAGAGGGACATTTATCATCATTATCAATTATATTGTGATGGAAAAAGAAGTATCAGTGGATATCGCTATTTTGTTTCTGGGGGAGAACAGTACTTAGTCGTTCCGCAGAAAAAGATTACGATTGACCGCATTGAAGAGATAGTTTATTTCAGCGATTATTTAAGGTACAAGGGGGAGAAGGGCATCGCAGGACTTTTTCCTACATTGTCGAACCTCCCTAATGCCAATATTGAGGGTGAACCTATCCTATTATTCAAAATTGAAAAGTCAAACCGCACTGCATCGGAAAAAAGGCCGCTGGGCGAAGAACTTGCCGCCTTCCATAAAAACGGCCGAGAGCTTCCTCCGCCGGCTGCGTCGGATAGCTTATTGTATGGAAGCTGGGCCGTCCTGTGGATGAACCGTGTTGACCAGGCCAAAGAGTGGTACAGGGAAGTTTTTGCGAAGCCGGTAAAAACAGAATTTGACCAATTGTTTCTAACGACATTTCCTTATTATGAAGGACTTTCAGAAAATGCGATCCAGTACATTATCGATTACAATATGGAAGATTCCATAAGAGAAGAGGCCGGCCCCTCCATATGCCACGAGCGATTTCAGGAGAATTCATGGCTTCAGTTTGATGACGATTATATAAAGCTTCCTACAGGCTGGGTACTCGACCATCCTGTGCGTGATATTGCAGAGTGGATCCGTTCCTGTGTATACCAAAAAAACTTTACTCCTGAAAGCATCACATCGTTTCTCGATGATTACGAGCGGGTAATCCCTCTAAAAAGAGAAGGCTGGAGATTGTTATACGGACGTCTTTTATATCCGGTGTGGTATTTTGATCTGCTTGAAAAGCACTATCAAAATGAACGGGAGATCGGCAAAGAATTATCTCAGCACAAATTTACAGAATATCTGCTGATGGAAGAGCAGAACGAAAAATTCCTGCGCTCGTTTTTTCCATCGATCGGCTTGCCTGCGGACCGGCTTCAGATTCCAATCGTTGACTGGCTTCTCCCCAGCACGTAAAAGCGCTCTTTGTGAAGCGCTTTTTCTTTTGTCTAGGTCCAGCGCTTGTCGGACCTTAACAGGGCGCTTATGCTTTCCTAAATTGAACTGATAGGACAAACATGAGAAAATAAGGGAAAAAGCTTGGAGTGCTGATATGAAGCCCTATGTGTACATAACGCGAAAATTACCACAAGAAACACTTGCCGGACTGCAGGAAATCGCTGAGGTGGAAATGTGGATGGAAGAAGAAAAACCGGTTCCGCGCAGTATTCTGCTCGAAAAGGCAAATAAGGCAGCAGGACTGCTGACGATGCTCTCAGACCGAATTGATGAGGAGCTCTTGCGCCAGGCGCCGCACCTAAAGGCTGTAGCTAATCTTGCTGTGGGATTCGATAATATTAATGTGGAAGCTTCTTCAAAATACGGAGTGACCGTCTGCAACACACCTGATGTGCTTACAGACACAACAGCAGATCTGGCATTTGCATTGCTGATGGCAGCCGGGAGGAGAATTACAGAAGCAGCAGAATATATTAATGATGGAAAATGGAACAGCTGGAGCCCGCTTCTTCTTGCAGGTACTGATATTCACCATAAAACATTAGGAATCGTTGGCATGGGGCGTATTGGTGAAGCGGTAGCTAGACGGGCATCAGGCTTTGATATGAAGGTTCTTTATCATAACCGCCGTCGTAAGATTGAAACTGAAGAAAGGCTGGGGCTCTCTTACCGGATATTCGAGGACTTGCTGAAAGAATCGGATTATATTGTCTGTTTAACACCGCTTACGCCAGAAACGAAAGATCTATTTAATGAAAAGGCTTTTAAGATGATGAAAGATACGGCGCTGTTTATAAATGTATCGCGAGGCGGAGTAGTGGTTGAGGAGGCGCTGGACCGTGCGTTATCAGAGGGCTGGATCAATGGTGCAGGTCTGGATGTGTTCCGGGAAGAGCCGATCAATCCAGACCATCCGCTTTTAAGACATCCTAATTTGACGGCACTTCCACACATTGGGAGTGCAAGTACAGAAACACGCCTTAAGATGGCAAGACTTGCTGTGAGTAATATTGCTCATGTATTGCAGGGTTTAAAGCCTCCTGCAGCTGTAAATACAGGTAATCATGAATAAATGAGGGATTAATGAACAAGGAATTGTTAGGAAAAGCTGCTATTGTCACGGGAGTAACCTGAAATCCTCTTACAGGAGCTGAAACAGTTCGGTTTGTCTCATGGCATGATGGAATTGAATCTTGCGGTGGCCGATTCCTATGCAAGGCTTTTTGATGAAGCGGAACGTATGGTTGGGGCGCCTTCCATCCTTGTTAACAACGCCTGTTATTCAGTAAATGACACGATTGAGAAGTTCACGGCAGAACATTTGGACAAACACTATGAAATCAATGTTCGCGCAACGGCAATGCTTTGTGTGGAATTCGCCCGCCGCTGGAATGGAGGTTCTGGCGGAAGGATCATTAATATGACGTCAGGACAGTCTAAAGGGCCGATGGCGGGAGAACTTGCCTATGCAGCTACAAAAGGGGCCATTGATGCACTTACAGTTACATTCAGTGAGGAAGTGGGGGGACAAGGCATTACAGTAAACACAATTAATCCTGGACCGACAGACACAGGCTGGATGAATGAAGAGACGCATAAGCACCTAGCTGCCCGTTTCCCATCAGGAAGAGTTGGGATACCCGATGATGCAGCAAGGTTAGTTCATTTTCTTGCCAGCGAACAAAGCGAATGGATTACAGGCCAGATCATACATTCAGAGGGTGGTTTCAAACGCGGATAATAACCTGCTATTTGGCCTCTTGCAAGCAAAAGAGGCTTTTGGTCTCACACTAAAATGTAAGCGCTGCCAAAATCTTTACAATATTCCTGGTTGTTTCAAACCCAAATAGGGTCTACAATTGTCCTTAATATAAAAACATATGTATTTCTAGTGAGGACAGGAGTGTTGGCAATGGTTGAAAGCGTATCTGTAGGATTATTAGGACTAGGAACAGTAGGAAGCGGAGTCGTCCGGATGGTGGAGGGCCACCAGGAGGAATTGCTTCACCGTGTAGGCTGTCCGGTCTTCATAGAAAAAGTACTCGTACAAAATCTGGACAAGGCAAGATCCTGTACGATTAAGCCAGAATTATTGACGAGCAATGCTGAAGAGGTTGTGAACCACCCTGAAATAGATGTTGTCATTGAGGTTATCGGAGGTATCGAGCTAGCAAGAGAATACATCTTGCAGGCCTTAAACAATAAAAAACATGTGATTACAGCAAATAAAGATCTTATGGCGCTGCATGGTGCAGAATTGCTGTCGGCCGCCGAAGAAAATGGGTGTGACCTATTTTATGAAGCGAGTGTAGCAGGAGGAATTCCGATTATCCGCACTCTTGTGGACGGCCTTGCATCAGACCGGATCACGAAGATGATGGGAATCGTAAACGGAACGACCAACTACATTTTAACGAAGATGGACAAACAAAATTTAACGTTTGAAGAAGTATTAAAAGAGGCTCAGGACTTAGGCTATGCGGAAGCAGACCCGACTTCAGACGTAGAAGGAATCGATGCTGCAAGGAAGATGGCGATTCTGGCATCCCTCGGTTTTTCTATGAACATACATCTTGATGATGTGGAAGTGAAGGGGATTTCCAATATTACAAGTGATGATCTAGTGTATGCCCGCCAGTTTGGCTATTCAATGAAATTGATCGGCAACGCAAGAAAAGATGGTGGAAAAGTCGAAGTGAGTGTGGAACCGACGCTGCTTCCGGATACACATCCGCTTGCTTCTGTACAAAACGAATATAACGCGGTTTACATTTATGGAGAAGCTGTTGGGGAGACCATGTTCTTCGGTCCGGGTGCCGGCCAGCTGCCTACCGCTACATCCATCGTGTCTGACCTTGTAGCAGTCGTTCGCAATATGCGCCTTGGCGTTAACGGAAAAAGTGTAGTGGCTCCTCAATTTGAAAAACAATTAAAGCAAGCAGATGAGATTAAAGGGAAGTACTTTTACCGGTTGCATGTCAAAGATGAAGCAGGAACATTTTCTTCTCTGACTTCAGTCTTTGCAGAAAATCACGTCAGCTTGGAAAAACTGCTTCAAAAACCAGTCGGTGAAGACGGGGTTGCTGAGGTTGTTCTCGTAACGCATACGACAACAAAGCACCAAAATGACCAGATCTATCAGCAGTTACGGGATTCAGGGGTCGTTAAAGTAATTAAGAGCCATTACAGAGTAGAAGGAGGAGCACAATGAGCTATAAAGGACTAATTCATCGGTACAGGGAAATCTTACCCGTCAATGCCGCTACACCTGAACTTTCTCTGTTGGAAGGAAACACACCGCTTATTCCTCTTGAACACCTTTCAAAAGAATGGGGTATCGAGCTCTCCGTTAAATATGAAGGAGCCAATCCGACGGGATCCTTCAAGGACCGGGGAATGGTAATGGCCGTAGCGAAAGCGAAGGAAGAAGGAAGCAAGGCCATCATCTGTGCGTCAACAGGTAACACGAGTGCAGCGGCGGCTGCCTATGGGGCGAGGGCAGGGCTCCGGTGTATCGTAGTTATTCCTTCTGGAAAAGTGGCGCTCGGCAAGCTGGCACAGGCTAAAATGTATGGTGCGGAAGTGTTTGAGATCGAAGGGAATTTTGATGAAGCACTTCAGATGGTCCGCAGATTAAGTGAAGAAGAGCCGCTGACTCTCGTAAACTCTGTCAATCCGTTCCGTCTGGAAGGACAGAAAACAGCCGCGTTTGAAATCGTGGACGCGATGGGTTCAGCACCAGATGTGCTTGCCATTCCCGTAGGAAATGCAGGCAACATTTCTGCGTATTGGAAAGGATTCAAAGAATATCACGAGAAGAAGGGAAGCGGGCTCCCGAGGATGCAAGGCTTTCAGGCGGAAGGAGCAGCCCCGATCGTTAACAATGCCGTAGTAAAGAATCCAGAAACAATTGCCACTGCAATTCGAATCGGGAATCCAGCCAGCTGGAACTTCGCGGTTGAAGCTGTACAGCAGTCGAATGGCGGAGTGAACAGTGTCAGTGATCAGGAAATTGTAGAAGCATACCATCTGCTGGCGAAAAAAGAAGGCGTCTTTGCAGAACCGGCTTCGTGCTCATCCATTGCAGGCGTTTGGAAACTCGTAAAAAGCGGCAAGCTCGCCAAAGGAACAAGGGTTGTCGCCGTGCTGACTGGAAACGGGCTGAAGGATCCGGAAACAGCGATGGAGACGGTTTCTGTCAACCCGGTCAAAGTTTCCAATCAAATTGAAGAGCTTAGGGAGGCCATGAAGGGTTGTGTGCTTCAATGACCTTTTCCCCATTTTCCATCCAAGTTCCGGGCAGCACAGCAAATTTAGGACCCGGTTTTGATTCAATAGGAATGGCTATCACAATGTACTTAACCGTGAATGTGTTTCCGGCTTCACAATGGAAATTTACTTACATTGGAAATGAACTGCAAATACTGAACGGAGAAAAAACGAATCTTATACATGATGCAGCTTTGCTGGTTGCAAAGGATCATGGTAAAGAGCTGCCATGCTGCTCCATTGAAGTGGAGAGCGAGCTCCCTCTTTCAAGGGGACTTGGCAGCAGTGCGGCAGCAATCGTAGCTGGTATAGAGTGGGCAAACCGTGTGCTTTCGCTCTCTTTGTCTAAAAAAGAGAAATCCTTATATGCATGCAGAATGGAAGGGCATCCTGACAATGTGGTCCCTTCATTGATCGGCGGCTTAGCCGTCAGCAGCTACGGAGAAAACACGGTAGAAACGGTACAAGTTCATGATTTATCAGTGGAAATGGTGCTTGTCATCCCGTCCTTTGAGCTTTCAACGAGCAAGGCAAGAGAAGCATTGCCCGAAAGCTTGCCTCACGCTCAGGCAGTTCAGGCGAGTGCGGTAAGCAACGTGTTAGTTGCTTCTGTGCTTACAAACGACTGGAAAACGGCGGGAAAAATGATGGAAAGAGATCTGCTGCACGAGCCTTATCGCCAGTGCTGGTTTCCTGATTTTGCAGCAATTAAACAGAAAGCATACGACCTTGGCGCTTATGGAACAGCCATAAGCGGGGCAGGCCCGACAGTGATCAGCTTTGTGCCGGCAGGTTCCGGAGAACGCATCAGGGAACGGCTGGCTTCAGCGTTTGAGGGTTATGTCTGCAGAATGGTTCTTCCTGATTCAAAGGGAGTTCGAATCGAACAGCTTTCTCTTCCGGCATAAAAAACCCCACTCCATTGAGCGGGGTTTTTTACATATCGCATTAATTAAAATACTTGTTCCAGTTCAACGACACCAGGCACTTCCTCAAGAAGGGCGCGCTCGATACCGGCTTTTAACGTAATGGTGGAGGAAGGGCAGCTTCCGCAAGCACCCATCAAACGTACTTTAACAATACCGTCTTCGATGTCAACGAGTTCAACGTCACCGCCATCACGAAGCAAAAATGGGCGTAATTTATCTAGAACTTCTTCAACTTGCTCACGCATAGAAATTTCAGTAGTCATAATAAAATGCTCCTTTCATTAAAAACTTACTTTTATTATACGGGTTTTGAATAAAAAAATCCATGTGCGTGCATCACAACATTGAAAAGAATTCACCTTTATTAACGGAGCAGAATCTATTACAATAAAAGAAAGCAGGGGACTTCAAATTGGGGTGAGTAAATGGACATGAGTCAGATCATCATAAAAGTATTCGGCGGGGAACAAAAATGTGCGAGCTGTGTGAATCTTCCTACATCAAAAGAAACAGCGGAATGGCTGGAAGCGGCCATCTCACGGAAATTTCCAAATCAGCTCTTCAGTATAGAATACGTGGATATCTTTTCTCCAACAGAAGGAGAGAACCAGAAATTTGCTCTTCAGATTCTTGAGGAAGATCTGTTCTATCCGGTCGTTGTCATCAACAATAAAATCGTAGCAGAAGGGAATCCACGACTGAAGGATATTTATGAAATTATGGAACAGCACGGCTATCGGGATGTTGTCTAAATTGGTGAGTTAATAATTAGAGATAAAAGGGGCTATTTCGAGACAAAAGAAAATCCATGGGGTGATTGAAGATCATCCCATGGATTTTTTTACGTTAGTTTTGATATTTATAGAGCCAGAGAATTCCGGATTTTAAAAGACGGGGAACACGTCCGATGAGGGAAGCTCCACCCATCGTTCCGAATCCGCTCTTCTTGCCCAGGGATCCCATAACACCTTTCAGCTTGATTTCTTCAAGCTCTGGCATCGGTTCATTTCTCCATTTTTTAAGAAGGATATCAGAAATCTGTTCTGCCTGTTCTTCCGCAAGCTGAGCGCTTGGAGAGAATGGCATGCTTGCACAGTCACCGACCACATATACGTTCTCGTCGTTTGGGAGCTGGTGATACTTAGTCAGTTTGACCCGGCCTTGAGCATCTTTTTCCACATCCAATTCACGAACGAGTTTGTTTGGCTGAATGCCTGCTGTCCAGACGATGGCATCACATTCAATGGCTGTATCGTGATTGTAGAGTACGTTTTCTTCTACTCGGGTAATATTCGAATTGTTGATAACTTCAACACCATGCTGAATGAACCAGTTTTGTACATAGTTGCTCAGGCGCGGTTTAAACCCGTTAAGTATGATCGGTCCGCGGTCGAAAAGCTTGATGTTCAAATCGGAACGGCTCTCGCGGAGTTCACTGGCTAATTCGACACCGCTCAATCCTGCACCGACAACACCGACAACTGCATTATGCGGAAGGTTATTTAATACCTGGTAGGTTTCCCGGGACTTGTCCACACTTTGAATGCTGAGCGTATATTCTGGAGCACCAGGGACATTATGATATTTATCTTCACAGCCTAAGCCAATGACTAATTCATCATAAGTCAAAGTTTCATCATCTAAAAGGTGGATTTGTTTTCCGTCAAAATCAAGGCCGGTCACTTCTCCGTATTTCACTTTAAGCTGGGGATGTTCAGGGAACGGAACCCGGATATGGTGGTCGGAAATCGTTCCAGCAGCCAGCGCATAATATTCAGTTTTTAAACAATGATAAGGAAGCTTGTCGATTAAGGTAATTTGGACGTCGGATGGAAGCTCAGATGCATTGAGCAGGCGCTTCATTAGGCGCATTCCCCCATATCCTCCGCCAAGCAATACTAGGTGTTTCATTGTCTTTCCCTTCTTTCTATGGCACAATGTGTACTAATCTCATCAATAATAGCAGTAAATCAACGTTTTCTACAGGCTTCAACGGAAGCGATTTCACATTCAAACACTTCTAAGTATAGCATTTTACTATAATTTCTCAACCATTTTAATGAAAAACTGAAGGGGACAAGTTAAAGGGTTTGACTGTCCTGTTCGTACAAGATAGGATAGAAAAAGTAAGGCGAGGTGAAAAGATGAAGCCGATTATCGAATTTTGTGTCAGCAACCTGGCCAACGGCTCGCAGCGTGCACTAGAGAAATTGGAACAGGATTATGACCTTGATGTGATTGAATACGGCTGTCTCGGATATTGTGGGCACTGTGCCCGTTCTCTATTCGCTTTAGTGAACGGAGAAATTGTACACGGTGAAACACCGGACGAGCTGGTCGAGAACGTTTATAAATTTTTAGAAGAAAATCCGATGTTTTAATAAAAAACACAATTTCCTCCGCGGAAATGGTGTTTTTTTATATTCAGCGTTAGTTTGGCAACAAAGATGAAGTTCTAAACGACTTATAAAATGCATTAACTGGCCAAAACATAACATTTACTGTCCGATCAAACTTAATGTAAACTGCCTGGATCAATAGAAAAGCTGGCTCATCGAGTGAGCCAGCTTTTTCTGCATTTTTTAAGAATGCTGATATTGTCTGTTCAGCCAAGGCTGAATCCTTGTATATAACACAATGAATAAAATTGTGATAAGTAATCCTTTGATCACATTGAACGGTGCAATCCCTACTAAGATCAGGTTCAGCATCGCATCACCGGACATTTGCGGTGAGTTCAGGAACCATGTGTAAGCGGGAAGGATCAGCACGTAATTCAATACCCCCATCGCTAACGTCATTAAGACTGTTCCACTGACCAACCCTGCGGATAAGCCCTTCGTAGTACGGTATTTGCGGAAGAAATAGGAGACAGGAACAATGAAGATCGATCCAGCGATAAAGTTTGCCAGTTCTCCAACTGGAACCCCTGTCAGGTTGCCGACAATTCCGTAATGAAGGAAGTTCTTAATTGCTTCAACGGCAATTCCTGCGAGCGGTCCGAAGACAATCGCTGCAAGCAATGCAGGGACTTCGCTGAAGTCAATCTGCAGGAATGATGGAAGACCCGGAAACGGAAAATCCAATAACTGTAATACGTACGCAATGCTGCTTAGCATGGAAACAGCCACCATCTTATACACTTTTCCCTTTTGCATGTTGAAATCTCTCCTTTTGTTGCGCCATCTCTGATTTCAAATGCAGTGCACCCCTGACAACAATAGAAAACCCTTAGCTTTTTATTGAAGCTAAGGGAGAGTGTCAGGCATCATCAAATAAACATTTTAAGAACGTTTTGTCCTTAGAATGCAGCTGAGCGAGGGCTCAGTCGTTTTACAATAGATCTCTTTATTGTAAAAGAACTGAACGATGCACCGTCATCTTCTCCCATCCAGACTTTACTGTCGGCTCTGGAATTACACCAGATCAGCAGACAAGAAGCAACGAAACGATGTCTAGCTTCAATGCCTAAAGCCTCGAGTCACTTTCACTCCCTGCCAAAAAACAAAAAGTGTTTGATGGTCAGTGAGTTCCAATGCTTGTCGGCTCTAAGCGATGCGTTTCAGCTCTTCTCATGAGCTCACGGGCTGATGAAGAGGGAATCTTCAAATACCGCCGGTCGGGAATTTCACCCTGCCCCGAAGATGGATCGCTATTTTTTTGTAAAATACATTGCTTATTATACTGCATAAAAAGGAATTTGGGAACCATTTTGACTTACAAAAGTTTAGTGGGTTTTTGGAAATTGCTGTTTCGTTTTCATTGTTGTACTTGATAGTGGTTGATTTCCGTTCCAGGCTGCTCGCTTTCCGCGGGGCATGAGGTAAGCCCCACGGCGCAAGCGCCTTTGGGTCTTACCTGTCACGCTACCCCCGCAGGAGTCTCGCACCTTCCACTCCAATCAACTTGTCAAGGAAGATTCTATGCAGAAATGTTCATAATGCAACAAGCTTTTTGAAAAAAGCCTTGGAAATAGAATAAGGTTATGAACCGAAAAGAATGGGTAAAAGAAATCACACAGATGCTTGGTCTTCTGGTATACAATAGGTAGGAAATAATCTATGCAAGGAGGGGAAATCTGGCTGTTCTGAGAAAGAAGCCAGTGGTTATGCTGACATTTGAGAATTCTTGGCCTTACGATAAAATGATGGACGATATCTATATAAATGAATGCCCGTTCTGCCATAAGTCCAATGTGCTGACGGCATTTTCTGAAGAAAAGCTGAACAGTGCAAAGGAAGGCATCAAGCAGCTGCTGGTCATGCCATGCTGCCACAGCAAGCTGACCATCTTAAACGCAGATGATGATTACTTCTGGACAGAGGAAAAGTTAAGATAAGAAGAAAAGCGCAAGCGCCCTGATTAAGTCCGAAAAGCGCTGAAGCTAGGCATTACTTCCGTGAATTTACTTTAAACAAAAACTGCCGGATGCTTCCGGCAGTTTTTGTTTAATATTCTTTGATGATGTTATAGAACGTATCGCGTTCAACAGGTTTCTTGTTGGCTGTTTTTATTAAATGCACCAATTCTTTACGCGTAATGCCTTGAGAAGTGAGGGCACCAACAGAGTGAGAAATTCTTTCCTCAATCAAAGTTCCGTGAATGTCATCAGCACCAAAAGTCAAGGCCATCTGTGTTAATTGAACACCGATGTTGATCCAGTACGCTTTAACATGGTCAAAATTATCGAGCATCAAGCGGCTGATAGCGATTGTGCGCATATCATCAAAAGCTGACGTCCGGCGAGTAAGCCCCATGGAAGCTGTTCTTGGCTGCATCGCAAGCGGAATGAAAACCATAAATCCGTTCGTTTGATCTTGAAGCTTTCGAAGTCTGTCCATATGAATCAACCGTTCTTCTTTTGATTCAATAGAACCGTACAGCATGGTTGCATGAGTACGAAGTCCAAGACCGTGAGCAATCTCATGGGCTTCCAGCCATTGATCGGTAGAAGCTTTATCCGGACTCATTTTTTCACGATAGCGTTCAGTCAGAATTTCAGCACCGCCTCCTGGCATTGTGTCCAGTCCTGCTTTAACAAGTTCCTCTAATACTTCTTTCATGGACAAACCGGATATGCGTGCAAAAAATTCAATTTCTGCCCCTGTATAGGCTTTGATTGCAGCATTTGGATAATGTTTTTTCAGAACACGAATGGTGTCCAGATAGTAGTCAAAAGGCACTTCATTATTATGGCCGCCGACAATATGGAATTCGCGGATATTATCATTCCATCGCTTTTCAACATACTCAAGCAGCTGTTCTTCGTTCATTGTATAGGCGCCTTCTTCACCAGGCTTCCGCTTGAAACCGCAGAAGCTGCAAGTTGCTTCGCATACATTGGTTGGGTTAATGTACATATTTTCAATAAAATAAACATTATCGCCGTTTTTCTTCGAATTCACTTCATTCGCCAATTGAGCGACACCTAGTATATCGTTGGTTTCATATAAAAAAAGGCCGTCCTCAATTGAAAGTCGTTCACCGTTACGGATTTTTTCAGCAATGTCATGAATTTTTGTTTCTTGTGTAATGATTGCCATTCCTTTTCCCCCGTTTCAATTAATATGTATATACGTTCTATTGTGCAGGAAAGAATCCCGCGAAATCAAACTTTTTGATTAAAAGCTTTTTTCTAGGGCTAGTAAAAATGCCCGAAGAATACGCAGTCTATTATACGCTCATTTATTTGGGAGGACAAGGAAGGAACGAATTACCTTCAATGTCACATTCGTGTAACAAACGTTAAAGATTGTTTACTTTTTAGAAATAATAAAGACAAAAGGGTGAAAATATAGCAGAATACATAATATTGAGTGTCTTATATTGTAAAAAAATTGAAGATGAAGTAGAATAATGGAACCACCAGGTATTGAACCAGGGAGTGTTGCACGTGATGAATGTAGCTGATTGCGAACGGTTAATCCAATATAATGAGCAGATAGAAGTGCTCCGCCAAAAGATGATTAAAACGGCTGATCTATTTGGTCTGAATCATCCCCAAGTATTGAGCTATAGCCGTAAAATTGATGAAACCCATAACCTCATATTAAAGATTGAAGGAGAAAATTCATTTTAAGGAGTAAGCCTAAACCTTGAGAGTTTTGGTTTGCACTTGTATAATATAGTTATAAAACCTTCAATGAAGGAGAGTGTACAGAGATGATCGTAAACTTTACAGATGCGGCAGTAGGCAGAATTAAAGAGATGCTTGCAGCTGAAGAGGAATCAGGACTTTTTCTTCGTGTCGGTGTAAAAGGCGGCGGATGCAGCGGCCTCTCATACGGCATGGGCTTTGATAAAGAAACCCAGAGCAATGATCATAAAGAGGAGATTAATGGCCTTAAAATTGTTGTGGATGATGAAAGTGCCAAGATTTTAAATGGTACAACTGTTGATTTTAAGCAGAACATGATGGGCGGAGGATTTACAATCAATAATCCGAACGCGATCGCTTCATGTGGATGCGGTTCTTCATTTAAAACTGCAACCAATACTGGTACTCCTGAAGAGTGCTAATCATATAGAAAAAACCTCCTCGTAAGCCGCTGATGGCTGACAAGGAGGTTTTTTTTGTCTAGCTACAGTGCCTGAGGCTGTGTATTGGTTCCAGCGCTTGTACCCACAGGGCATAAGTGCGATATTGACTCATAAAAACATGAGCCGTGTCTCCTTTATCGGACTTTAGCACGGCCTTTCGCTTTTCTGTGTGCAATTTTACCGGCGGCAGAGAATATGTTTATACCACTTGAAAAAAATCAACCTGTAAAGGGAGAGAAAAAAGTGGAGATGATGAACCGTAATTTACGATTCATGGGAAACATATTGTCGTGGCTGCTGGCGAGCTTTTCGGTACTGCTCGTTATGGCAGCGGGTTATGCAATGGGGGGATGGCTAGGAATCTTGCTGATCAGTATCCTGTGGGTGCTGCTTTACTGCAGTGTGTCATAAATGAAGTATGTAATCGAAATACGCAGGCAATCCAAAGGGAGGCCAGGTCTTACGGTAGAGATTGAGTTCAATACGAAGGAAGAAGCGGAAGCCTATCTGCAAAAGACATATGAAGATTACGTTAAAGGTCAGGAAGCAACGGTGGATTATGAAACCATAACAATCAATGAAGAACTATTTCAAAAAGAAATAATAATCCGGAAACGAAATGAAAAAGGAAAAAAGGTGTTTAGCTTACTGCTAACCACCTTCATAAAAGATTTTTAGTTCCCCAAATACAGAAGAAAGAACAGGCCGATAAGGTCAGATAAGACGGAAAACCCGATATACATCCACTTTTTTCTGCCGGCATTCCGGCTGCTTGCCATCATTAATCCGGTACCGAGTATAAAGAAAACAATTCCAATGATGATGAATGTGTTCATTTGTAATCTCCTTATTTATGTAGAAAAAAACCCGGTGTGCCGACACCGGGTTATATTTATGGGTTTATGAGCAGAACTTGTCTGCTGATGTCATTGTAGCATACTTACCACGGCAAAACCAAGAACCACTTTATTCCAGTGAGCCTTTGACTTTTTCCAAGAGCTGCTTGAGCTCAGGGAGGGCTGCCTGAACATTTTCAAGAAACGATTCATCTGTAATGTGCAGTGATCCAATCTTACGCTGAAGATCCTGCAGCAGTTCAGCAATGTAAAGTTCATCTTCGGTCCATTGGCGATTCATAAATTGAATTTCCTCCTAAAATAAGCTGCTGCTGTGTTGTGGCTGGGTTTTTGCTTTTGGATCTATATAAGTTTTCGCATTGTTAATAGCGGTAGGTGCTTCACCAAAACCTGCAGCGATCAGTTTTACTTTTCCATCATAAGAACAGATGTCTCCTGCAGCATAAATTCCTTTGGTGTTCGTCTCCATTCTTGAATTTACGACGATGGAGTTGCGTTGAATCTCAAGTCCCCAATTTTTAATCGGCCCGAGTGAAGAAACGAATCCATAGTTGACGATAACGGCATCGACTTCAACTTTTTCTTCCACATCTTCGTTTTCCAGAATGACATGGGTTATCTTTTCGCCGTCATTCACGAGTTCTTTGATCTGAAATGGAGTTTTGATTTTTACGTTTGAGCTCAGCAGCTGTTCTACACTATGTTCGTGCGCGCGGAACTTGGGCCTCCGATGGGTAAGTGTAACTTCATCAGCAACAGGTTCAAGCATGAGTGCCCAATCGACCGCAGAGTCACCGCCGCCTGCAATCAAAACTTTTTTACCTGCAAACGCCTGAAGGTCATTCACGAAATAATGAAGGTTCTTTCCTTCAAATGCTTTGGCATCGTCAAGCTCCAGCCGTCTTGGCTGGAAAGCTCCTACACCGGCTGTGATGATGACCGCTTTGGAATAGTGTTTATTTTTATCTGTTGTCAGTTCAAAATGTTCTTCTTTTTTCTCAACGTTTTGAACGGATTCTTCAAGCACAATTTCAGGGTTGAACTGCTCTGCTTGGACTTTTAGGTTATTCACAAGCTCCTGGGCAAGAATCTTTGGAAATCCTGCTACATCATATATGTATTTTTCGGGATATAAGGCAGCGAGCTGTCCCCCGAGCTGTGGCATGCTTTCAATGATCTTTACTTTCATTTGGCGCATTCCCCCATAGAATGCTGCAAACAATCCTGTTGGACCTCCGCCAATTATTGTAACATCATAAAGATTTTCTTCTGTCATACTTCCACCCCCGAGAATATTTTCATTCTTCCCTCCATTATAGTAAGAATGAGAGGGAAAGGAAAGAATAATACCACCAATGTACGTTCTTTGTCGATGACTGTTCTGTAAGGCTGTATTTATACAATAGGTAAGGAGACTGTGTCAACTGATTATGCCTTTTTTTCAAAAAACGGTTGAAATATAAGAAGAAAAGGACTAAGATAAAAAAGGAAAAAACATGGGGGAATTGTGACAGTTTTCGTCTTTATTTTTATCCTACTACGTGAAATACGTCACAAACTTTTTGTCTATCATATTTCCTTATTGGTTAGGTCAAACTATAAAAAATCTGAACTGGAAGTGATCATATGAGTAAGCCAAAAATATTAATTATTGGTGGAGGATATGGCGGGATGATGTCAGCTGTCCGCCTGGAAAAAGAGCTTGGTTTAAACAATGCGGATGTTACGCTTGTGAACAAGCACAACTATCACTACCAAACCACATGGCTTCATGAAAATGCGGCAGGTACGCTGCACCATGATAAAACACGCATCATGATTGATGACATTATCGACACGAACAAAATCAACTTTGTACAAGATACAGTCGTTGAGATCAAGAAAGATGAGAAGCGTGTCATTCTTGCAAATGGCGAGCTAACGTACGACTACCTTATCATTGCTCTTGGATCAGACCCAGAAACATTCGGCATTCAAGGTTTGAAAGAAAATGCGTTCAGCATTCGCAGTATCAACTCTGTCCGTGAAATCCGTGAGCACATCGAATATAACTTTGCTCGTTACAACAACGAAGGACAAAAACAAGAACTAATCAACATCGTTGTCGGCGGTGCTGGATTTACTGGAATCGAGTTTGTCGGTGAACTGGCTGACCGTGTTCCTGAACTTTGCAAAGAATACGATATTCCGCGTGAAAAAGTCCGTATCGTTAATATTGAAGCGGCTCCAAATGTTCTTCCAGGCTTTGACGAAGAGCTCGTTGAGTACGCAATCAATAATCTTGAACGCCGCGGTGTAGAATTCCTTGTAAACACACCGATCAAAGAATGTAGCGAAGACGGAGTTCTTCTTGCTTCCGGTGAAGAAATTAAAGCAGCTACTGTTGTATGGACTGGCGGAGTACGCGGTAACCACTTAGTAGAAGAAGCTGGCTTTGAAACAATGCGCGGACGTGTAAAAGTAGAAAAAGACCTTCGCATGCCTGGATATGACTATATCTTTGTAGCTGGAGACTGTGCTCTTATTATTAATGAAGAAATTAACCGTCCTTACCCTCCAACAGCTCAAATCGCTATTCAGCAGGCTTATACAATCGGCCGTAACCTGAAAACGCTCATTAATGGCGGAGGACAGATGGAAGAGTTCAAACCGGATATTAAAGGTACTGTAGCTTCTCTTGGTAAGGGTGAAGCAATCGGTGTCGTTGGAAACAAAAAACTATTTGGTTCAACAGCATCTGCGATGAAAAAAGTCATCGATAACCGTTACCTTTTCTTGCTTGGCGGAGTACCAATGGTCATCAAAAAAGGAAAGCTTAAATTATTTTAATAAATGACACCATGATATGATGAGAGCAGAAGTCCTTCGGGGCTCTGCTCTTTTTTTGGTTTGGAATTTGATGGAGTGTGATTGAATCGCCATCAGTATGCGATGCATGATAGGAATGTAAATCAACCATAAGCTTTTTTAAAAGGAGATATTTTATGAGTACGATGAAAAAGAGAGGAAGTGTCTGGCTCGCAGCGGCAGGGCTGGTGATCCATGACGGTAAATGCCTCGTTGTAAAAAAGAAGTATGGGGGGCTAAAAGGCAAGTGGTCCATTCCTGCAGGGTTTGTGAATCCAGGTGAAACGGTGGATGAGGCGGCTGTAAGAGAAGTGAAAGAAGAAACAGGGATCCAGAGCAGGGCTGTGAACGTGGTCGGTATACGAACTGGTGTCATAAAGAACGAAATCAGTGACAATATGGTCGTTTTTCTGCTGGAGCATATAGGAGGAGAGATCCGTCCTCAGCAAGAAGAGATTGAAGAAGCAAGGTTTCTCACTCCGGAGGAATTAAGGGATGATCCGGTTACTTCCATGATGGTCCACCATTTTCTCAATGAGAAAAAAGAAACCGTTAATGAGCATTTAAATCCTGGAGATATATTCGGCTATACTTCTTATAAAATTTTTGATAATCGTTGAAATTGTATGGAATTTGGACATATTTAATGATAAATTAAAATGTTTACGCTTACATGGGTGATATGGCCGGAAATGCTCCCTTTTCAAGTTTTTGGATTCTTGATATATTATCAGAAAATTCAAACAAGGAGAGTGTCATCTTATGAAATCGTCAACAAGAACAAAAGCACAGGAAAAGTGTCAATATTGTGAAGGCAAGGGGTATTTCCAGCTTCTTCTAGGTGGCTCTGAAACTTGTGAAGAGTGCTGTGGAAGCGGAAAAAGGGAGAGATAAATAAGGAAGGAGCACCGTGATGCGGTGCTCCCTTTTCTTTATCCTTATATTGACTTTAATCCCCTATTTCAGTAAACTAGCTTTGAATATGGGGGTGAAGGAATGTACTTACCGCAATTATTTATTTCCATGCTATTATTTATCGTTCTTTTCTTTGGAATCGGTTTCCTTTTAAACATGCTTCTGCGTTCAACATGGATTATGGCTGTTATTTATCCGGTTGTCGTGATTATGATTATTGATCATGTTAAATTTTTTAAATACTTTTCAAGTCCCGGAAAAAGTTTTGCAGAACTCGGCCAGGACTTTATCCATCTTCAGGCTGTAGACATTTGTATCCTGGTTAGCGGAATGGTCGGAGCGATTTTTGCCGGCATGGCCATCAAGATGCTGCGCGTCAGAGGATATCAAATGTTCTAGAATCTTCTATGATTAATAGAAGGTTCTTTTTTTATGCTCATTGTCGGGCTGAAGCCCCTTCTGCGGTATAAAACTCACTTTTCTTGGAAAATACTACGTTTTAGAGAGGAGTGAAAGTTTGCGTTTTATACCTACTGCCATAAAACGGCTAATGATGACAGCTATGTTTATCCTTGCTCTGCTTACGACCTTGCACTCAATCTCGGGTGTCGAGGCTAAGGATGTATCAGATTGGGCATCTTCCGAACAGAAAGGTAAGCAGGATGGATTGTTGCGTTCATTGAACATTGAATTGGCAAAGTATATTGCCGGTGCGCTTGAGAATGTTCCATCATTCTGGGATAGGGAGTTTACTGTAACAACAGAGCCGGAAGCAGAAACCGCAGCATCCCCACTTGATCATTTTGATGTAACTCCCTACCCCTCAGTAACGGTAACAGCTACAGGCTATACTGCAGGGATAGAGTCCACTGGAAAAAATAAAGCTCATCCCGCTTATGGGATTACAAAATCGGGGTTAAAGGTAAAACGTGATCTTTATTCCACGATTGCCGCAGATCCCGCTGTTTTTCCCATCGGCACCATTCTGTTCATTCCCGATTACGGGTTTGGCGTAGTGGCTGATACGGGTTCAGCCATAAAGGGAAAAAGAATAGACCTATACTATGAGACGACGAAAGACGTCTATGAAAAATGGGGCAAAAAGACGTTAAAGGTCTACGTGATTCAAAAAGGATCCGGGAAAGTGACCGAGCAGGAGCTCAAAACGTGGAATGAAAAAAAATCCATGCAGTTCTATCGAAAACAATTGTATTAAAAAAGCTTCGAGCCCGCTGGCTTGAAGCTTTTATATTGTATTATGAATTACTTTGCTGTACGAGCCGGCTGTTTCCACAGCACTTGATGCAGTTTCTTCAAACCATCAATCAGCCTTGGTGACGGCCGGCAGAATAGATGTTCCTCAAGGATATGTACCTTGTTCTCCTTTACTGCTCTAAGATCGGCCCAGCCAGGGCGTTTCTCCAGAAGTTCCGGTTTTACTTTCTCTTTTCTTACCCCTACCCAAGCGATGCAGATCTCGTCAGGATCACGTTTAATTACATCCTCCCAGGTTGTTTGAACACTTGCCAGTTCAACGTCTTCGAACACGTTCTCAGCTCCGGCAAGGTGTGAAATCTGAGTAAGCCAGTTCAGCTTTCCTGGTGTGAAAACAGGCTTGGGCCACCATTCCCAGTACAGGCTTTTTTTCTCCTTTATTCCTGCTGCAAACGACCGAAATTCATTAATGGTTTCTTTATATTGAGAAACGAGATAATCGGCACGCTTCTCAACGCCGGTCCTTCTGCCCAAATCTTTTAAATCCCCAGCGATATCCTCAAGCGTATTGGGGTTGTAAACTACATGCGGAAGATTGCGCCGTTTCAGTTCTTCTATATTCTTTTCCATACCAGGAACACTTAAGGAGGCAATCACGAGATCCGGTTTAAGTTCCTCGACCATGTCCATATTGATGGATAGATCAGGGCCGAGCCGAGGCAAGCTGCGCACTCGTTCAGGCCAGTCGGAAAAGTCATCAACCCCCACCAGCTGTTCAGTTAACCCAAGATAATCAACAAGCTCTGTATTGCTCGGACAAATAGATATCAATCTCATGAATCGTCACCCCTTAAAGAACGAAGAAAAGCCAGTATACAATCAGTGTTTGGATAATTCCGAGCAGTGCGCCATAGAATACCTCATCCGGCTGGTGTCCCAGAAGCTCCTTTAATTGTTTGTGCTTTTCTTTAACGTCAGTTTTTTTCATTGCCTGGCTGACTTCCACATGTTCCCGGAAATCAGTTACTAACTTATTCAATACGGCAGCCTGTTCTCCTGCATGCCATCGAATTCCTTTCGCATCATACATAACAATAATGGCAAACATAGCAGCAACGGCAAAAATAGAGCTGCCAAGGCCTTCTCTGAGAGCAACTCCTGTTGCAAGCCCTGTAACAGCAGCGGAGTGAGAACTAGGCATGCCTCCTGTACTGATAAACAAATCCCATCTCACTTGTTTTGTCTCCAGGTAGGTAATCGGTATTTTCAAGAATTGAGCCATTAATATTCCTAATAAGGAAGCAAGTAAAGGAAAATTGAATAATAGGTCCATAGATCGTCTCCTCGCAGCCTTTTTCTACAATGTATCGAGATAAGGTTGTTCTAATGCTTTCATAATACCCTTTTTTTGTTGTTTGCAATCTTATAGTTCTGCCATGAATGACGTCATTCGAAGGGAGATAATGTGCCTTCTGTTATCATAATAGGGAAGGGATGGCGGAGAACAGATGGATTATCCGAAGGAATACTATGAGTTTTTCATTTCATTCAATGAGGGAGATTATTATACGTGCCATGATCTGCTGGAGGAAATGTGGATGACGGATAAGAGAAATTATTTTCTAAAAGGGCTGCTGCAGATGACGGTAGCGATCTACCATTATGAGTATGGAAATTTAAAAGGAGCAAGAGCCATGATGCAGGCCGCCCACAACTACCTCCAAGAGTATCGGCCTTTTTATTGGGGGATAGATCTTGAAGAGGTGTATCGTTTTATTGAAGCCTGTTTGAACAGAATACCTCATGAGATGGACAGTGTCGCTTTTGAGGATGCGGATAAACTGCCGGCTTTGCCAGAATTGATCCTGCTACTAAATGACCTTGAGGAAGAATAAACTTACATTAGCATACCGTGCAAAAGGAGGATGTGCATGTTCACCGTAAAGGCAAATTGGAATAAAGACAATGCGGAAGAGGCGTTGTTGATCGGCATCTGGTCCGATCACAAAAAACTGGAGGGAATTGCTGCCGTACTTGATGAGGCCTTTAATGGCCATATCACGGAGCTTTTGCGGGAAGGGGATGTTTCCGTGATGGCAAAATCAGTCACAAAGCTCCATACGTTTGGCATCGTGGGAGCCAAACGGCTGTATTTTATCGGATTGGGAAGGCGGGCGGAAGCAACTTATGAGAGCATAAGAGAGGCGTTCGGGAAAGCGGTTCAGATGCTGAAGCGGGAAAAGCGGGAAAAAGCCGCTATCGTTCTGGAAACCTTTGAAAACGACAGACTGTCTTCTGAGAAACTTGCCCACGCTTTTGCAGAAGCAGTCGTGGCGGGCAGCTATGCCTTTGAAAACTATAAGGAACGTTCCAATGAAAGAGATAAAAAGCTGACAGAAATTACGGTATACAGTTCGGACAGCCAGACAGGTGCAGGGCTTTCGACAGGCCATGCTTTTGGTGCAGGAATCAATACAGCACGCAATCTTGTGAACACTCCCGGCAACCTATTGACTCCGAAAGACCTCGCTCGGGCAGCGATGGAGATTGCCATCAAATACGGGATGGAATATGAGATTCTAGAGAGGGAGGATATGGAACGGCTAGGCATGGGAGCGCTCCTTGCCGTGTCACAAGGTTCCGATGAGCCCCCAAAAATGATCACAGTGAAATACAAAGGACGGGACACGTGGGATCATGTTCTTGCCCTTGTAGGCAAGGGCCTGACGTTTGATTCAGGCGGCTATTCCATCAAGCCGGGTGCCAACATGCATGAAATGAAAAGTGATATGGGAGGAAGCGGATCTGTGCTTGGCGCCATGGAAGCAGTGGGCCGGCTGAAACCCAAGACCAACCTTCTTTTTGTTATTCCGTCCAGTGAAAACCTGATTAACGGAAAGGCGATGAAGCCTGGAGATGTTTTTACTTCACTCAGCGGGAAAACGATTGAAGTCCGTAATACTGATGCAGAAGGAAGACTGATTCTTGCGGATGCCATCACCTATGCAAAAGAAATGGGTGCTGACTATCTGGTGGATGTGGCTACATTAACCGGTGGTGTCGTAGTGGCGTTGGGAGATTGTACAACTGGAGCTCTTACGAACGACGAAGTGTTTTTCAAACAGGTGAGCCAGTCTGCAGGACATGAAGGAGAACTCCTTTGGCTTCTGCCAAGCCATCAGCCCTTTAAGGATATGCTGAGGTCGAGTGATGTAGCCGATCTGAATAACTCCACAGGACGGTTAGGCCACGCGATTACCGGTGGGCTGTTTGTCGGGGAATTCGCTGGGAAGACCCCTTGGGTCCATCTGGACATTGCGGGTACAGCGTATTCCTCCAAGCCTTCGAACCTCGGTCCAAAAGGGGCTACAGGGGTCATGGTACGGACATTGGCCAGGCTGGCGATGAATTTCAAATAATACAGCAAGAAAAAGCATGGCACCTGTCATGCTTTTTTACATACTCTGAAAAGAAAAAGAGGATTGCAGGATTCCAGGAGTTGTATTATAATATAATTATTATTACTTTATAATCATTTTAAAATACATAAAGGAAAGGGGATTGTTCAATGGCTGATTACGATTATCACCATCTCCCACATGTAAAAGTGCAGAGCCGGTCAAAGAAGACGTTGTGGATTACCCTCTTGCTGACCCTGTTTTTTACGATCGTTGAAGTAATCGGCGGGCTGATCTCCAACTCACTTGCACTATTATCGGATTCTGCCCACATGGTCTCTGATGTGCTGGCACTCAGTTTAAGCATGCTGGCCATTTACCTCGCTACCCGGCAGCCGAATGCCAAATTCACTTTTGGTTTTTTGCGTTTTGAAATCATCGCTTCCTTTCTGAATGGGCTTGCCCTGGCTATCATTGCCATTGGTATTTTTATTGAAGGCATCAAGCGTTTTATCAAGCCGGAAACAATCGATTTTAAATTGATGCTGATCATCGCAGTGATCGGCTTCACCGTGAACCTTGTGCTGACCATTGTCCTAAGCCGAAGCATGAAGGAAGAGGAAAACTTAAATGTAAAAAGTGCTCTCTGGCATTTTATCGGAGATTTGCTGAGCTCAATCGGGGTTATTATCTCTGCTGTTCTCATTAAATTTACCGATCTATATTTCTTTGATCCTCTGATCAGCTTGATCATCGGCGGGATCATCTTTACAGGCGGCTACAAGATTATAAAAGAATCCTACATGATCCTAATGGAATCTGTTCCAGAAGGTTTGGATCTGGAAGCGATCCGAGCGGATATTTATCAAGTAGAAGGTGTAGAAGATGTTCATGAGCTACATCTATGGACGGTGACCAGTGATCACCATTCTCTTACCGCCCATGTTTTCATTAATGAAAACATTCAGCCGTTCTGTGTGATTCTTGCCATTAATGAGATGCTGAAGGACAAATACAAACTCAAACATACAACCGTTCAGATTGAACACGCCACTATCCATCACCATGGAGAGTACGGCAAGCAGTTTTTAGAAACACATAAATCCTAAATTTCTTTTTGAGTTCTTCAAAATGGTGAAGGGCTCTTTTTTTCGGGTGCAAGGAAATGGACATAACTGCTGCATATTGATTAAAATGAGGACAATACTTATGCTACAACCGTAAAGGGGTTCTCTATGAGCGAAAAGAAATCATTGGCAGCACGCATTTTTTGGTACATCATTTTAACGATACCTATTTTAATTATTGTATTTACTATCGTAGCGTTATTAAGAAACGTATTCTAACCTGGCCTAGGTATGTACTGTATCCCGAATGATGGATCCTAAAAAACGTTCATTATTCGGGATTTTTTATGAAGAAAATAGGAATTAAAGAATTTATAATCTAAAAAACCGGATGAGCAAAAGATCAATGCTGGCGATCAGGAAAAAAATAAGGGCTGATTTAGAGTGTCCGGAGGTATAAAGCGCAATGGCACCAGCAGCAAACACAGTGAGCTGAAGCAGGGTACGCAAAGAAATAGGGATCGGAATCGATGCCTTTGGAGAAAGAAGCATTCCCCAAAAGATTGCAACCAGAAGCGGAGCAGCTAGGCAGAGAACATATTTCGAAAATCCGCTGACCATGTGAAATCCCCAGTATCCAAAGGCTCCCAATACAAAGAGCTCTGATAAAAACAGCACACCTAAAAGAAAGGGCCCCAATATGGCCATGATGATTCCCCGCTTTCTTATTGAATTCCTGCCTTTAAACGATAGTCAGCCATCTGTGCTTCGGGATGAAGAACGGTGTCTCCGTGGCAAACCTCAAGACGTTTTGGGTTGAGCTGGCTGACGATGGAGCTGCTCCTGAAGGCTTCCTCCATATCAGCCGTAAACAACGGCATCGGTTTTTTAAGCCTTCCTTTCTTGGAAGTGAACAGATCACCTGCAAGAAGGACCTGATCTTCTTCGTGGTAATAAACAGTGTGGCCGGGAGAGTGCCCCGGAGTCAGGTAGGGTTTTATTCCATCAATGAGTTCCAGTTCACCCTCGTTTCCAGCAGACAAGGGCTGGGTAATGCCCTTTGAGACCGATGCAACAGCCTTCTTTCTGCGGGGATAGGCAAGGTCACCTTCCAGATAAGGAATTTCAAGTGAATGGGCGTATACCGGAACATCATGATCCTTCAGGATGGCTGAAATAGATCCGGTATGATCCGAATGGCCGTGTGTCAGCAATATCCTTTGCAGAGGGCCGGCATTCAGCTGATTTATCGTATTCAATATTCCTTTCGCCATCATCGGAATTCCTGCGTCTACAAGAGTGATTCCTTCTTTACCGCGAACAGCCCAAACATGGATCGGTATGATCATCCATGTTTTCAGGCTCCAAATATGAGGGGAGATCTGTTCAACTTTCATGGTTATTCGCTCCTTGTTTTATGATTTCATGAAAACCGAGAAAAAGGGCTTCTACGCTTTGTTCAAAGGTGGGTGAAAGACGCACAAGGAGCTCTTGAAGAGGCTCTTTATGATTGAGGTAGGTACTAATAATGCCGTGCAGGTTGTAGAAAAGGATACGGGCAAAGGCAAGGGATTGTTCATTATCAGAAATACCGAGCACATCTTTCAATACACTCATTAACAGCTGGAAAAGCTCAATCCGGACTTTGTTGATCTGCAGTTTTGGATTTTGTTCATCCACTCTGGAAGAACTGGCAGTGATAAATGTGGTGTACATACTCTGATGCAGGAGACAAAATTCAATAAAGGTCCGGCAGATGGATTTTAATTTAGCGGAACCTCCCGCATCCTGGCGATGAGAGATATCCTCCAGCAGCAGTTTAAGCTCCTGTAAGAGCGGCATCGCTAAATGATGGAGCAGCGATTCTTTGTCTTTATAATAGAGGTAGATGGCCGTGTGCGAGCATCCGGCTTCTTTTGCGATCTCTCTTATCGTTACGACTTCATATCCACGCTTGCCAAAAAGTCTTCCAGCTGCTTCAAGGATGTTTTTCTTGGTTTCTTCCGAACGCAGTTCTTGCTTGTTTGCCATAATCAATCGCTCCTAACCATCGGTTACTAACCACTGGTTATAATATATTCGATTCAACATATAATTGTCAAAATTTTTTGTTCGACAAAACTTTCTTATTGGATGTTGGGTTATGCAGCATAAAAAAAAGAGGTACATCCTGCATTCAGGATGTACCTCTTTGTATTTAAGCTGCGTTTGAATTCGATGTGCTGCGGCGGTTTTTAGCGACTGCCTTATAAATTCGCGGTGAGATTACAGCGGTAACTGCAGTCAGGATCACGTCTTTTGGGAGGAACAGAAGCATTCCTTTCCAAGTGCCAAGATAGGTGACACCTTCAACAGCTGCCCAGTTTGTCAGCGCGGCATAGAGAAAAGTAGTGCCGACAAAATAGTTGACGATCAAACCGGCAAAGGAAGCGAGAAAGAAAACCGGCAGGCTTGTTTTTTTTGCCATCTCAAGAATTTTTCCTGCTACATAAGCGGCAAGAATGAATGATAAAATAAAGCCGAAGGTTGGTTTGAAAATGATGGAAGGCCCCCCGGAGAATCCTGCGAACACAGGAGCACCAGCCAGTCCGACAAGTGTGTATACGATCATCGATACAGCGCCGAGACGGCTTCCGAGCAGCAGACCGGCCAAAATGCAAAAGAAGGTTTGAAGGGTGACAGGCACTTGCCCAAAGACGAGGGCAGGAATCCATGCTGTAATATTACCTCCTACTGCCATCAATGCCGCAAACATGGCGGCCAGTGTTAAATCAATCGCTCTAAACTTCATTAGGTTCACCTCATGTGGTAATTTATCTATATTGATGGTAATTCAGAGGACAGACTATTGTCAACTTAATTTTGAAATAAGGTTTACATATTGATATTATTGGAGGTGCATCACATGTTTTTTGGAAAAATACCGAAGAAAAAGGATAATGAGAGGGTGCCGCCGAATCAGAATGTTACAACCCGCTGGCCTGTTCTTCATTATGGTAATGTTCCTTACTACAAGGATTTAAGTGAATGGGATCTGAAAATCTACGGAATGGTGGAGAACCCGACAACTTTTACTTACGAGGAGCTCATGGCACTTCCGAAATCATCGGCCACGAATGATATCCATTGTGTCACCGGCCAAGTACGTCCTTTTGCATGCAGAAGAAGGATGGACAACCAATCTTCCTTTGGATGATTTTTTAAAGGAAACCAGCTTGCTGGCTCATACGCACAATGGACAAACGTTATCGCCGGAGCATGGGTATCCACTCCGTGCAGTGGTTCCGCATCTCTATTTCTGGAAAAGTGCGAAGTGGCTCCGTGCCATTGAATTTCTGCCGATGGAAACGCCAGGTTTTTGGGAGAAAAATGGCTATCATATGTATGGAGATCCTTGGAAGGAAGAGCGCTTTAGCTGGGACTAAGAAACAATGATCATGTAAGCAAAAATCAAAAATATTTATAAAAACCTTAAAAAATACATGTAAATTTTCCCAGATGGACCGATATTGTAATTAAGTGCAGTTTATGCTCTATTCGGTAAGGAAAGGAAAGAAGTGCCCGTGAACTGTAATCTTCAATCCGTCTGTGATCAGATGGAGAAAGTTAAGGAAAAGTTATATCAGTCATGCCGATCGGCAAACAGTTACTCAGACCCTGCCATCGTAAAAATCAGCCAAGAGCTTGATGAACTGATCACTCTTTATCAACGACAATTGAAACCAACCTATAAATAACAAAAGGAAGCAGCTTACCTATTAGCTGCTTCCTTATATTTTGTATAATGAGTTTTTATTCCGTCCGTGTCCTCGTGGATTACCACGATTTCTTTGTTCTCCTCATTCATCATCACTTTAACTTTTTCAGGTGTGAAGCTGGAGATGAATTCATAATCAGCATCAGTTTTAGATACAAGAAGTAACGGAATTGTATATGGAACTCCATACCTTTTTGGAATGGTTAGGAGCCATGTCCTTCCATCCTGTTCAAGCGTTAAAGAGGCATCATTCGTTTTAGAAGAATACGTTCCTTGTGCAGTTGCAGAAATCTCAGTCCCCCTAATTCGTTCTTCGTAAAATACAGGACTTCGTATTTCTTCATGCAGTATTATTTTTGCCAGGTCACGATTGATTTTTGTAACAGGGGTTAAATTAAAATTGCTCATGACGATCACCGTGATCTCTCCATTCAGGCTTTTCAGCATTTCAGCACAATATCCGTTCACATCACCAAAATGACAGGCGGCCGCAGTTTGGCCAATTTTATCAAAACCCCAGCCATATCCATAATTGCCTTCGCAGGGTGTGAGCATATTATTTAGCGACCTCTTATTCAATACCTCTCCGGAAAACAACGCTTCTGTCCACCTAAACAGATCTTCAGTAGTAGAATACATACCATATGCCCCAAGCGGAAAACTCATATCAATATAATCAGGATGCACAAAGTCTTTATTTACCGTATAACCTGATGCCAAATTTTGAACTATGGTTCTTCCGTCCAATACACCGGTGTTCTTAAGGCCAAACGGTTTTAGCAGATTTTCCTGAAGAAAATGGGCATAGGATTGTCCTGAAACCTTTTCTATAATTGCTGTCAGTAAAATGTAATTTGAGTTGCAATAACTGTATTGAGAACCAGGCTCAAATTCAAGAGGTTTGTCTTTGATTCTATGGATCAGTCCAGTAAGATCTGCGGGAAGCCTCATCTCTTTTGTCCAATAATCCTGCATGGAGGTAAAATCGGAAACTCCAGATGTGTTGGAAAGAAGCTGATGTATGGTCACTTGTTTAGCATAGGTGAGCCCCGCTATAAAAAGTGCCACGGTATCCTCGAGTTTCATTAAACCTTGCTCCTCAAGCAAAAGGATAGCCGCTGCCGTAAAGTTTTTGGTCAGGGAAGCAATCGGAAAGCGGGTTTGAGGTGAATTCGGAATGTTGAACGTCCGGCTGGCCGAACCATATCCTTCATGAATCAAGATTTCTCCTTTATATGCTGCAAGCACAGAGCCATTAAAATAGCCTAATCGGTCATACGCCGTCATATAATTTTTCAGTCTTGTTTTTAATGTTGTTTTGTTTATAAGCCGGGTCATATCCTATTCCTCCTATATAAGAAGAAAACATTCTGCAAAAAGGAGAGCTTCTCCTTTATTGAACAGAAGGCGGCAAAAGAACAAGTCTTTTTCACCAAAAATTAGGGGTGATAGCTGGCGATTATAAGAGCCGGCTGATTTGTGAAACAAATGAAGCGCCTGAAAAGCAGTTGGGAAAAAGCTGGCTTATACCCTTCTGCTTTTCAGATGGCGGTTCAATCACCCCCACTAAAACAACAACATGGATTAACATAGCTTATTTTTTAAAAATAATGTTAGAAGAAGCAGGAATTTTGTCAGAAATATCAAACAATAGTATAGAATAAGCAGTCTTCTTTTTTGAATATACTAGGGGAGAAGGAGGCGGATTCCATCATGGACTTTGTGAACGAAGAAAACCAGCAAGGAGATCAACGGGCTATGCAGTCCGAGCATTGCATGGTTTGCAACAATGAGCTTTCCAGCTGGGAAGAAAAACAAATAGCCGTTTGCGACCATTGTGTCAGCAAAGCCATTGGCGATTAGCGTTCCTACTCGGAATGCTTTTTCTTTTGGAATCAGATCCTCCATTTCTTCACACACTATATAGGAATTTAAAAGGAGGAACGATACCAGATGGCTAAAAGAAAACATTCCAAAGATGCTGCCGCCAAGAACAATCAAACCCCGACAGAAAGCATGACAGACGTAGAGTTCTCTGACGATACGTTCGCAGATGATATTCCAAAGCGCGATACAAAGAGCCCGAAATCAAAAGGCGAAGCATAAAAAGGAGACCCTAGCCTGATCTTCCCCCAATTTTATAGGGGTGAAGTTAAGATCAGACCGGGTCTCCTTTTTTCATTAAAATGAAAACTGCAGTTCAGGCACATATTGGTTCATATGTTTTTTTATTTCACGATACTGTTTTTTCTGCGTTTTTACGTCCCTCATCGGATGAACATGCCATGATCGGTCAACCCAGGTTGGGAGAAATGCAGGGTTTTCAAGCTCAATTTTAACGTTATTCCCCTTTTGAATCTTCTTCACCCTAATATCCATCATACCCCCTATGTTTTTATACGGGCCTGTCTGTCCAGAAAAGAAGTTGCCAAGAGAATATGCTGCGAAAGCCCGCTCTCCGTTCTTTTTCTTTATCCAGGAAACCGGCTGAAGTACATGAGGATGATGCCCTATGATGATATCTGCTCCTGAATCTGCTGCCATCTGGACAAGTTCTTTTTGTGTCTCATTTGGCATCCGCTCGTATTCGTTCCCAAAGTGGAGACTGATCACCACAACATCAGAAATTTTTTCTGCTTGATGGAGGTCCGCTTTCATCTTCTTCACATCGATCAGGTTAACAAGATACGGTTTGCCCTTAGGTACAGGGATGCCGTTCGTTCCAAAGGTATAGCTCAAAAAAGAAAAGGTGATCTGATTTCGCTTCAGAATACGGATGATCCTTTGATCCTTGGACGATTGAAAAGCACCTGTATACGGCATGCCAATCTCATTCCAATGGTTGATCGCGCTTAAAATGGCTTTCTCTCCTCGATCCAGCGTATGGTTATTCGCAATCGTGACCAGATCCACACCGTTCTTCTTCAGCGCATCCCCGACTTCCTGAGGCGAATTGAAGGAAGGATAGGAGGATAATCCGAGCTTTTCCCCGCCAATCATCGTCTCCTGATTGGCCACCGTAATATCCGGCTTTTCCAAATAGGGGTTTACCTCTTTCAGCATCGGATTAAAGTCATAGGACCCGTCACGTTTTTTCGCTTTATTGTATACCCGGTCATGAATAAGAACATCCCCGACAGCGCCGATCGTAGCTGTGTGGACGGTTTCTTGAGGTTCCGTCTTTTTTGGCGGTGGTTTAACCGTCTTTTTTTTATCGGTGTCCTTTTTAATCTGTTCACTGCTTGCAGGCTCCTGGCGGGTTTTCTCGGCTGTTTTATTACTGAGTACAGGAATAAGAGCAAGAAGCAAGATCACAACAACAACACTTGTAATAATTATCATTTTTTTCATAGTAAGCGTTTTCCTCCTACTTCTATACTATGCGATTGAGGCGGGAATTCAAGCAAAAAATCAGAATGTTCTTTAAAACGAATGAAATTGTTCGTTAAAAAATAATGAAAAAATACGATATTTAGCGATTTAGAGAGATAAGCAGGATAAAAGTTCGTTAAAAAGAACAAATTTAACCAATTTTGGAAGTTTTCCGAATAGGCATATCGTTCTATACTAAACACAAGTTGTTCGTTAAAAAGAACTATTTTATTTTAAGAAAATAATTTAAATGCGCGCATCATCGTGCAAATTGGAAAGGGGCTTTTGATGTTTAAAGTGGTTTCTCGCTGGATCGGCAATACGTTTTTACTATTGCTTGCAACGTTATTTCTTTCATCCATTCTTCTAAGCTATCAATCTCACAAACACCCTGGACAAATACCGAGTATTTTCGGTTATAAGATTATGACGGTTTTATCCGGAAGCATGAGGCCAATGTTGCAGCCAGGTGATATTGTGATTGACCGTGACCCTGACTTAGCAAAATTCAAAGTGGATCAAATTATTACGTATAAGCGTGAAGATAAATTCATTACCCACCGAGTCATTGATTTAGTGAAGAAGAATGGCGTCGTCTATTACAAGACAAAGGGAGATGCCAACAACGTGGAGGATAACAAGCTGGTTGCTCCGCAGCAAGTGGTTGGTGATTATGCCTTTCATATTCCAAATGCAGGATTCTTCTTGGAGTTCGCTCGTGGAAAACTCGGCATTCTATTATTTATTATCCTGCCGGCTATCTTGATTGTCTTGAGTGAAGTATTTAAAGACAAGCGGCCAAAGAAGAAGGGAAGAAAAGATCGACCATATCCTCAAGAAGATATTGTCTGATCTGGGTGACCATTTTAGGGGGTGATGTCAATTACATAATAGGGGTTAGGGGATCGCACGCATACTTACGGAATTATCTGTTGAAGCTTTACCAAAAAAACTAATGAAATGGGGAAAATTAAAATGAACAAGACTAAAAAGGTATTACTTGGAACAATGTTAGCTGGAGCTGTAACTATAGGAGCTGGATTCGGATCTGGAACATTCTCTGACTTTACTTCTACTGCAAAAAGTGAAAACAACAAAATTGAAACTGGAAACCTTGCTCTTGAGTCCAGCGGCACGCTATTCTCCGCTACAAAGAAAGCGCCTGGATATACAGAAACAAAGGATTACACCATCCACAATGCAGGTTCTCTAACAGCAAAGGATCTTTCTGCTGATGTAACCGTTTCTGTTACGAAAGATGGAGTAGCTGTGACTGATCTAACTGCTTTTCCTGAATTCAAAGTGACTATAGATGGTCAACCAAAAACGCTTGATCAATTAGAATCATACATCGAAAGCAAAGTGAATGGCCAAAGCCTAAACGCTAACGACACTTATACTCTTCCAGTAAAAGTTGAACTTACTCATGCAGCAGATAACACTTACCAAAACCTAAGTGTTAATGTAAGCGTAGCGGTTTCTGCAAAAGCTTACGAATAAGAGTAAATCACAGTTGAAGGACAGGATGATCATTCGTCCTGTCCTTTTTATATAAGGAGGAGCTATGAAAAAGCTTGCTGGAACAATCCTTGCTGTAGGCATCGCCGCTACCGCACTCACGACCGGCACGTTCTCTGATTTTACATCGACAACAGAGACTCATGCCAAAGTGGACACTGGTACTGTAATGATTGAATTGAATCAACAATACCCGGATCCTATGTTCTTTACGAATACAGGTGAAGGCTTTCCTGACGAGTGGGCGGATGGCTATTGGCAGCCAGGAAAGCAATCAGAAACGAAGTCTATGATCATTCGTAATACAGGATCATTACCTGTTTCATTGAAGACGTTATCGGCTACAGTTCGAGATACCAATATGGATGCTGCTACTAAAGCAAAATTTGCGGGCTGGCTTCAAGTAAAGATCACAAGTGGACTTCCTGGTGGTCAACCTGTGTTTGATGGAACAATGGCACAGCTTCTTTCTGGAGAGCAATCCATGACAAAGACGTTAAACCTGCAGCCATACGATGCGAGGTTGAATCACACTTTATATCAAACGCCATTTTATGTTCAGATTAAAATGAGCAGGGATGCCAATAACGACATCATGGGTAAATATTTAAAATTCGATCTGAACGTTCATTCTGTTCAAAAAGATTAATCTTTAATTCCTTGGAGTGTTAACGATGAAAAGATGTTATTTGCTCATCATGATCTTTGGGTTTGTCGGCATGTGTCTTGGTTCAAATGGAACATTCGGTGATTATTCAGCTACGACTAGCACAACTTTGCTTCATGTTGAGTTCAAGTGTACACCACATGACAATAGCAATCATGATGACGAAGAAAATAACAATCGTGATCATGACAAATGCGAAAAGGAAGAAAAGCCACCCAAGAATGATGATAAAAAAGTGGAAGACAAGAAGGCTGTGAAAGAAGAGAAAGTGGATGACCAGAAGGATAAAGGAAGCAATTCACCTTCTGAAGACACTGAATCAACAAAAGAGCCCGCCAACAAAAAACAGGCACAGTCAAAATTAGTTAATGACGCACCAAAAGAGGCTAAAAAAGAAAAAATTATAAAAGAAAAAACTATAAAAGAAAAAACTATAAAAGAAAAAACTATAAAAGAAAAAACTACTACTGATTCGACATCTACAGAAGAATAACTTGAAGTTTCAAGTAATAAAAATCACTGTTTCTTTGCATGATAGTTTAATCTTTTTTATATGAGAGGGCAGGTAATTACTTGCTCTTTCATATACGTAATTTCAGAAATTTAAATAATATCTTCCATACATACTTATGAATTTTGGAAATTCAACGGTCTTTAGAAACTTTATTAAAAGTGAATTGAAAAAGTAGGTAAAAGTGACTAAGAAAATAGGGAAGCGAATAAAATTATTTAGGATTGAGAAGGGCTACACTGTAACAAAACTTGCAGATATAGCCGGGATCTCCAAAGGATACTTGAGCAGCATTGAAAATCATAAAAATAACCCGTCCGCACATATGGTTAAAAAGCTGGCGAAAGCCCTGGAGGTGCCAGTGGAAAAAGTGATTAATCATGAAGTGGCTGCATTGGACCAAGATTGGGTCCAACTTTTCCTGCAAGCTAAAGAAATGGGAATCAACCTAGAGGAAATCCGTACGTTTATACGGTATGAAAGCTGGAAACAGCAGACAAAGGATGATGAAGCTAAATGATTCGCCTTGGCAATGGAGTCTATTTATGTGAAGCAGCGGGGAATAAAGTAAAGGTCGTGTACATGGGCCGCAACATCTGTGAAATTTTTATTAATGATGAGCTAATAGGAAGAGCACCTTTTGATTATGTAAAAAAACAAATTCTGAAGTGGGAGAAGAGAGAACCTCTATCCACTGCCTATATCGGACATTATCAATTTAAAGAACTTGTTCCGATCATCGATATTTCAGTATGAAAAAACCGGCACCGCTAAAGAGTGCCGGTTTAGCTTTGATTTTTATTTTTCCATTTGTTGAATTCAAGAAATTCTTTAAACTGGTCTTTGCTGACACCAGACTCCATAGCTTCCTTTACGAGCTCTGCCCATTCATAATCCAGCTCCGCCTCATTGACCTCAGCTTTTTCATTCAGCAATTTTTCAACAGGAATATCCAGGACGGCTGCCAGCTTTTCAAGCAGCTGTACAGAAGGATTGGTTTGTATATTTCGCTCAAGGGAGCTGAGATAGGATTTGGCGATACCTGCTCGTTCTGCTAGTGCGGAAAGAGATAGACCTTTTTCTTTGCGATATTTTTTTACAAGTTCACCAATCACGTTAATCCCTCTTTTTTACTACAAATTTTGCTTCTATTATACATTTAGGGACGATAGGCTGTAAATAGACCAAAAGCGACATCAGATCGATGTCGCTTTAAATATTCGCTCATTTGATCGTATGTACGTTTTTTGAAGATAGTTACGGATTTCCTCCATGCTTAAACCTTGCTTTTTGGCTTGTAATAGTAATGCTACCCATTCACGATCAAGCTCTGTTTTTTTTACAGTTTCCATGTTTCCCTCCTGAAATTGGTGGTTTTCCAGGTAATCCAGCCATCATAGTTACTCACCTTAGACCTGTGATTTTGCGTCCATGCTTTTCAGCGATGTTTGCCCTTTAACTGGAGGGTGGCATTCCGACAGTCACTTAATACATACAATTTTAACCAATTACTAGTGCTTAACTCACAATTTTATTATAGTATCTCATTCTTTAGGAATCTGTCATAATTTGGCTGTTACATAACTGTAATATTTTTGAAAAGTAAGCGTTTGCATTGATGCTTTCCCCTGAATTGTTTAAGATGAATAGAGAGAGCAAAAACGGGGTGAATGAGTGATGGAACTAGGAAAATGGAAAGAATTGGACGAAAAAGATTTTCTGAAAAGCTTTAAGAACGAATTCTATTTAAAAAAAGGCGTGTTATATTTGGACGGCAATTCGCTGGGGCTTTTGTCGAAAAGAGCTGAGAAATCACTGTTGGAGTCGCTAAATGATTGGAAGGAATGCGGTATTGATGGCTGGATGGCTGGAAAGCATCCATGGTATACACTTAGCGAGGAACTAGGGAAGAAATTGTCGCCACTAATTGGGGCAAACCCGGAGGAAGTCATTATTACCGGATCCACCACTGGAAACCTCCATCAGCTCACATCCACTTTTTTTAAACCTTCAGGATCAAAAACGAAAATTTTAGCCGATGAGCTGACCTTTCCCTCAGATATTTATGCACTGAAAAGCCAGCTGGCATTAAGAAGCTTGGACCCTGGCCAGCATCTGATCAGAGTGAAAAGCCGTGATGGCAGGCTGATTGAAGAAGAGGACATCATCAAGGCTATGACGGATGAAGCAGCTCTTATTGTGCTGCCCTCCGTGCTCTACCGAAGCGGGCAGCTGCTTGACATGAAACGCTTAACGGATGAGGCCCACAAGCGCGGAATATTGATCGGTTTTGATTTATGCCATTCCATTGGGGCAGTGCCTCATAAACTTTCGGAATGGAATGTTGACTTTGCTTTCTGGTGCAACTATAAATATTTGAACGCAGGACCTGGCAGTGTTGCGGGACTCTATATTAATGCTAAACATTTTGGAAAAGAGCCTGGACTAGCAGGCTGGTTCGGTTCCAATAAAGATAAACAGTTTGATATGAACCATGAATTCGTGGCGGCAGATACTGCGGGAGCCTTTCAGATCGGCACCCCGCACGTGTTAAGCACGGCACCATTAATCGGTTCGCTTGAAATTTTTGAGGAAGCGGGAATGGATCGGCTAAGAGAAAAATCTCTTAATCTGACACGCTATATGATGGAGCTGATTGAAACCGAACTTGCGGGCTTTGGATTTACGATCGGGAATCCGAGGGATGATATACGTCGCGGTGGCCATGTTTGCCTGGAGCATGATGAAGCAGCGAGAATCTGTAAAAGTTTAAAAGAGAACGGCATCGTGCCGGATTTCCGTGCACCGAATGTGATCCGCCTCGCTCCTGTTGCACTTTATACCTCTTTTGAAGATGTACATAAAGCGGTTCAGCGGCTAAAAAAAATCATGGGTGAGAAGCAGTATGAAAAGTTTTCAAACGTAAGAGAGGTGATTGCGTAATGGCTGGAAAACTGATCGATATCTCCATGCCTTTGACCTCGTCCGTTCCGACCTGGCCGGGGGACACCCCGTACTCGTTTGATTTAGCCTGGACGAAAGCAGAATCAGGATCCGTGAATGTCGGTAAAGTGGAAATGAGCACGCACACCGGCACCCATATTGATGCGCCGTATCACTTTGATAGTGAAGGAAAACGGGTACTGGAGCTGGATCTTGAAATTTATGCCGGCAGAGCAATAGTGATAGATGTTACGGGCAAAGAGGTCATCGCTCCAGAGGATTTGGAGGATCAACCGCTGGATGGAGCGGAGCGTGTGCTGCTGAAAACAGGCTCTTGGCAGGACAGAACCGTGTTTCCGGAAAAGATCACCTATCTAGATGAAAAGCTGGCTGCTTTTTTATCAGAAAAAGGTGTGAGACTTATCGGAGTTGATGTGCCGTCTGTAGATGTCCTCGACAGCAAAGCGCTTCCTGCACACCATGCCTTGCTTCAAAACGGCATTAATATCCTGGAAGGTATAGTCCTTGATGATGCGGAGCCAGGAGAATATGAGCTGATCGCGCTGCCGCTGCCGTTAAAGGATGCGGATGGCAGTCCTGTGCGTGCGGTATTGAGAGAAATATAATGTGAATGAAGAGATGATGGTTGAGCCGAATGATTTTCGGGCTGAAATCGTCTCTTTTTACGTTTTTTCAATTCAGATCGAGGACTTGGAATACATTTACAAGCCGAATTTGAAGCATTTATAAAGTTAGTATAAAAAGTGGACACGGACATTGGCGTATGTTTTGATCGTGATCAACCAGTAAAAGGACGTGTTTTACTTGAGGAAATATGGTAAGTATTCAGCGGAGTTTAAAGAGTTTGTGACCAAACAGATTGTACTTGATGGACATAAAATGACGGATGTCTGCCAAAGGTTAGATATCCCTTATGATACCCTCCAAAACCGAGAGTTTACCCGCCGAATTCTCCTAAATACCCGCCAAAACCTAGTTATGTAAACGGCAGCCAGAGATAACAGCATCACCTGAAAACTCTCCTTTGCTACAACCGCCATCTTTGTTTCCTTTCCTCCGATTGTTTATAATAAAAAAGAAGATAGAGCCAATACGGGGGAACATTATGTATAAGTATGGATTTCAAAATTATTTTGAAGCGGATTTTACCGCTTTTTATCCGGAAGTAATGAAGGGTGAGCATTGGATCAATGTGTACCTGAATTTTGATTTGTCAGCGGAGACGAAACTCCCTGGTGATCTTTATGATCCGAGTGCACTCGTTGTGTTCGATCGTGATGGCGAGGTACAGGATTTTATTGTTCATGACGAAGGGGTCGACTGTGAATACAAGTTTACCGACCGGGAGAAAGAGAAAATGCTTTCGTATATAAAAGAACACGATCTGATATAAGGGGTGAGTGTATTGAAGATTAAAGGCATTGAACCGACACCAAGTCCGAACTCCATGAAAATTAATATGGACGAAGCACTGCCGGGTAACGAGCGCTACAACTACACGAGGGAAAACCTTGATGATGCACCTGAATATATTAAAGAAATCTTTAAGGTGGAGGGCGTGAAAAGCGTTTACCATGTGGCAGATTTTATTGCACTTGACCGTCATCCAAGAGCAGATTGGGAAGATGTATTGGCAGGCGTCCGTGAAGTATTCGGGGATTCGGACGACCAGCTCTCTGAAGCGTCCGGACAGGAGAAAAAGGAAGACGAGTACCTGGAGATTACAGTTCTTATTCAAATGTTCAGAGGCTTGCCGATGCAGGTAAAACTGAAAACCGAAAATGAAGAACGGCGCGCAGGCCTTCCAGAGCGGTTTATGAATGCGGCGCTCGAAGCTCAAAAAGCATCAGATAACCTGGTCATGGAACGGAAATGGGAAGAGCAGGGTGTTCGTTACGGAACATTTGAACAGATCGGACAAGAAGTCGTCGAGGAAATCTCCGCCGCTTATGATGAAGAACGGATTCAGAAGCTTGTGAAGCAGGCTTTCTCCATGGAATCCGGGAAAGAAGCGCCGAAAGAAGAAGTATCTACAACTGAAGTTGCCGAAAAGATGCAGGATGAAGATTGGCAGACCCGTTATGCGGCTTTAGAACGCATGAACCCGACGGTCAACGATATTATGGTGTTAAAGCAGGCACTGAAGGATCCGAAGCCTTCGATCCGGCGCCTGGCTGTCGTTTATCTTGGCATGATTGAAGATGAAGCGGTTCTTCCGCTGCTTTATGCCGGGTTAAAAGATAAAAATGTCGCGGTTCGCCGAACGGCAGGAGACTGTTTATCCGACCTTGGGAATCCGAGTGCAATTCCTGCCATGTGTGAAGCACTCAATGATAAAAATAAACTGGTCCGCTGGCGCGCTGCACGATTCTTGTTTGAAGTAGGAGACGAAACGGCCATACCGGCATTGGAAGACGCAGAAGACGATCCAGAGTTTGAAGTCCGTCTCCAGGCAAAGATTGCGCTTGAACGCATTCAGAGCGGGGAAGAAGCTGCAGGTTCAGTCTGGCAGCAGATGATGAAAAGCAGGGAAAACAACGAATAAAACGAGAAGCGCTCAGACGGAGGTCTGAAGCGCTTCTCTTTCGCTGGAGATGAATTGTTTGATGTCTCTTGCCAAGTCTAACGGTTTTTCCTCCATGATGAGGTGTCCGGCATCTTTATAGACGATGAGTCGTGAATTTTTTAAATCACTGTGAAGTCTTTTTCCCGTAGTGAGGGGGATGACTTTATCATCATTGCCGTGAATGAGCAGAATGGGATGGACAATTGAATTCAGTTCAAATGGCTTTAAATCTCCTTCACGGTGTCGGAGCAGACGAATCAAGCTGTCAAAAAATCCGTCTTCTAAAAATTGTGCCCTGTATTCCTTGATCATGTCTTCTGTTACAAGATCAATGTTGTGAAAGACACCGCTTAAATTATTGCGAAGATCTTTTTTAAGCACCCATCTCTTTAATCCCCATGAGAAAAAAGGGAGGTAGGAGCAGCAGATCATGGTAGACCGCGCCCGTTTGATGTAACCGCAGCAGCCGAGGAGCACGAGCTTTCTGATCAGTTTTCCATCCTGCCGCGATGCATGAAGAGCCACCTGGCCGCCCATGGAATGACCGATCAGTACGACATCTCTCCAGCCCATTTCTTTGATGAATGATAGAACGAGCTTGCCGTAGCTTGCCAGTGAATACGTAAATGTTTTTGACTTTTCGCTCTTGCCGAATCCCGGCAGATCAATGGCAACTACATGATAATCTTCAGCTAAATGCGGGATTAGCTTCCGAAAACTGATAGTTGAAGAAAGAAACCCGTGTATCAGGATCAAAACTTGGGCGTCAGGATTCCTGTGTGGGTAATCTTCATAATAAAGGTCGAGTTCGCCTATTCTTTTCCGATATGCCGGAGTAAGCAGCGGCTGAGTTTTCGTTTCCATTGCATTCCTCCATCATCTTTACGTCTCGTTTATTTTGTCCAATCTTATTTCGTTTACAAAAGAAATAATTTCCTTGAACAGGCACAAAATCCGCATTTGCCTCTATTCCTTTTTACCCTGGTCTTACATATTTTATTAGTGTGTAGGACGCAACAGATGAAGGAGGTTTGTAATATGGCATATCCTTATGGTGGCGGTTTTCCGTACTATGGCTATGGCTACGGCTATGGTGTTGGCGGCGGTGGCGGCGTTGGATTTGGTTGGGGCTGGATATGGGCTGTCTTGATTATCATATTTATACTTCTCCTTATCGTTGGAGCTTTATGGTGGTTCTTTAGATAAGGAAGTGAAGGGCTTGAAGATCTTAAGCTTCAGGCTCTTTCCATGAATAAAGCGGATCAAAAAGGGGATAATGTATCAAAAAATGGAGCGAAAAGCGGATGCATAGCAAACACACCGTATTATATATATGTGAAGAATACTTAAGCGGGAATTGTTATTATTACAAAACCGAGCTGATCACCCATGATTCCTGGAAAAATCCGGAGTCTATTTCGTGGTCCCGTCCCCGTCCCATTTCAAAAGCAACGTTCATGAAACAAAAAAAGGCAGGCTTCCGGACGGAACACCGAAAAATTAAAAAATCTCCAGCCAGGGTGATCGCCTTACATAAAAAAAGGACGAACCGGGCATCTTCTGAATAATACTATTGATGTACAAGGTCTCTGCACATGGTGGGGGGCTTTTTTTGTTTGCATCGTGTATGCTCGGGAGATCTGCCCGAATAAGAAATGGACAAAAAAGAACAGGCATGTGGTGGCATGCCTGCCAAAAGAAAAAGGGGGAATATTGAATGCTGTCTTATCATTATGGACAGCTCCGCAAAAAGATAAACCATAAAAAAAAGAAAAAAAGGGAATACAGAGAATGTGTAATAAGGTGTCAAATAAAGGTCAAAATGCGGGTCAAAAAGCGGGTGCCAGGCACCGCTCTTTGACATGTGTGTAATTGCGGTGCCTGGCACCGCGATAGAGAGGAGATGTGGTCATGACGGAATATCGGATTGCAAAGGATACACTCGGGGAAGTGAAGGTGCCCAAGGAGGCATATTACGGAGCACAAACGCAGCGGGCGGTCGAGAACTTTCCGATCAGCGGGCAAAGGCTGCCGTTCGCTTTTGTAAAAGCACAGGCGATTATTAAAGCGAGTGCAGCTGCAGCAAATAGAGATTGCGGTGAACTTGAGGAAAAACAGGCAAACGCGATTATTCAGGCAGCAGAGGAGATAATGGAGGGCAGGCTAAAGGATCAATTTGTCGTTGATGCGTATCAGGCGGGAGCAGGAACCTCTCAGAACATGAATGCCAATGAAGTCATCGCCAGCAGGGCTTCAGAGCTTCTTGGCGGTTCGAAAGGGGACTGGAGCAAGGTCCATCCGAACGATCATGTGAACATGGCACAGTCAACAAATGATACGATCCATGTGGCCATCAATATTGCCGCAGCACAAGAGCTGTATCAAAATTTATACCCGGCACTTGAAAAAACGATTAAAGCGCTCAGAAACAAACAGAACGAATTTCACCACATTATCAAATCAGGCAGGACCCACCTCCAGGACGCGGTTCCCATGCGGCTTGGCCATTCCTTTGGAGGGTATGCGGAAAGTCTGCAAAAAGTTTATGATGCATTAAAACAGAGTGAACCGTTCCTCTTTGAGATTGGACTTGGGGGAAATGCTGTGGGTACGGGAATCAACGCCCATCCGGAATATGCTGAAAGAGCCATCAAAGAGGTTGCCGACAGATCGGGCCTTCCATTTAAAGCACCGACTGACCGTTTCCGCTTTATGCAGAATAACGGGGCAGCTATCCAGATCAGCGGCCATTTAAAGGAACTAGCCATTCATCTTATAAAAATATCGTCCGACCTTCGCCTGCTCAGTTCAGGTCCGAGAACAGGAATCTCAGAACTCATTTTACCCGCTGTACAGCCCGGTTCTTCCATCATGCCGGGGAAAGTAAATCCGGTCATCCTTGAAAACATGTACATGATCTGTGCGCAGGTCATCGGCAATGATACATGTATCACCACTGCCGGAATCGGCAGCCAGCTTGAGATTAACGTGATGATGCCGGTCATTGGCTTAAACCTTCTTCACTCCATCACCATCCTGTCTTCAGGATTGAACGTGTTTACCGATCGCTGTATCAATGGACTGGAAGCCAATGAAGGCCGGATCAGAGAACTGATGGAACAGAGCCTTGCGATTGCCACAGCACTAAATCCAAAAACGGGCTACGAAAAAGCAGCCGAGGTAGCAAAAGAAAGCTATAAATCGGGTAAGACGGTAAAAGAAGTGGCTGTGGAAAAGGGATATGTTACAGAAGAAGAAGCGGATTCCTTGTTAAATCCAGAAAAACTGGTCTGATTTTACAGAAAAAAGTTTCCTTTTCATGCAAAATTGGGTATGGGAATGATGCAAATGTCATTCTTATGCTCTATTTGCACGAAAATGAGTATGGTCGGGACGTTTTATCCTGTTTCATACGTTTTATTTTATTTTCTGTATGTGTTATACTTAATAGGTTAAAAAATAGTTAGGAGTGTTTTCATGAATTTTGAAGTTGGTAGCATCGTTGAAGGTAAAGTAACAGGAATTAAACCGTTTGGTGCTTTCGTCGCTTTAAACGACGAAGTTCAGGGATTAGTTCATATCTCTGAGGTTTCTCATAGCTTTGTTAAAGATATTAACGACGTATTAAAAGTGGGAGATGTTGTTCAGGTTAAAATTCTTTCTGTTGACGAAGATTCTAAAAAGATCTCTTTATCCATTCGTCAAACTCAAGAAGCTCCGGCTCAAGCCCCTAAAAAGGAACGCCGTCCTGCACCTAAGAAGCAAGCGGCTCAAGACTCTTCCAAAGGTTTCAACACACTTGAAGCAAAGCTTAAAGAGTGGTTGAAAGAGTCAACTGACCGTCAAGCTCAACTGAACAAACGTCTTAAGAAGTAAATATAAAAGGTTCTTCCTATGAGGAAGAACCTTTTTTATTTTTTAATTTCATTAAACACGATTTGTTTCGATGCGGTCCTCACGTTCAACTTCATGAGCTGGAGCAAAAAGAAGAGTCAGGCAATATAAACCGGATAAACCAACCAATCCGTAAACGATGCGGGAAAGAGCTGCATCTTGACCGCCGAAGATAGCTGCCACTAAGTCAAATTGGAAGAATCCAATAAGACCCCAGTTAATGGCACCAATAATAACTAGTGCTAAGGCAGTCCGCTGTAATCCATTCATGGTATTACCTCCTAAGGGAATTAAATAGATAGCAGTAATAGGATGACTTCTTTCTTTTACGATTATACATTTCCACCTTCAAGGCGAATATAAACATTATCTTGAATTAAATTCAATATTTGTTCAATCTTTTGTTTAATATTTGTACATCATAAAAATGTTTAAAGCCGATTTCTTTACTTTTAATTTCACCCTGATAGATAATACTAACGAAAGTATTGGAACATCAAGGAGGGTAAATAAATGAATTCATTTACGTATTATAATCCAACCCGTTTAGTGTTCGGGAAAGGGCAACTTAGCCAGCTGTCTGCGGAAATGAAGCCGTATGGCAAGAAGGTATTGCTTGTTTATGGCGGTGGCAGCATTAAACGCAGCGGTCTATATGATCAAGTAGTAGCCGAGCTCAACAAGATCGGTGCAGACGTTCATGAATTATCAGGAGTTGAACCGAATCCGAGATTAACTACCGTAAAAAAAGGTGTGGAAATCTGTAAGGAGAACAATATTGATTTCATTCTTGCAGTCGGAGGCGGAAGTGTTATCGACTGTACAAAAGCCGTGGCGGCAGGAGCAAAATATGACGGAGATGTTTGGGATTTTGTAACTAAAAAAAGCACTCCTAAAGAAGCAATTCCGTTTGGTACAGTTCTTACTCTTGCAGCAACAGGTTCTGAAATGAACGCTGGA
Source organism: Fictibacillus sp. FJAT-27399 (assembly GCF_001510655.1). GTDB lineage: Bacteria > Bacillota > Bacilli > Bacillales > Fictibacillaceae > Fictibacillus_C > Fictibacillus_C marinisediminis. The sequence continues at coordinate 267,342 of NZ_LMVC01000002.1, forward strand.
TCTGTTATTACCAACTGGGAGACAAATGAAAAGTATGGCTGGGGAAGTCCGCTTGTGTTCCCTAAGTTTTCTATTCTTGATCCGGTCAATACCTTTACTGTGCCAAAAGACCATACGATTTATGGCATGGTAGACATGATGTCGCACGTGCTGGAAACGTATTTGAACCATACTGAAAATGCTTATCTTCAAGACCGTTTCGCAGAATCTATTCTATTAACGGTAATGGAAGCAGCTCCAAAATTAGTAGAAGATCTTGAGAATTATGACCTTCGTGAGACCATTCTATATAATGGGACAATGGCATTGAACGGAACTATTGCAATGGGTGTACAAGGCGATTGGGCCACTCATAACCTTGAACATGCTGTTTCAGCCGTTTATGATATTCCTCATGCCGGCGGTCTGGCAATCCTGTTCCCGAACTTGCTTCGCCATGTAATTGATCAAGGTCCAGAGCGCTTGAAGCAACTGGCTGTTCGCGTATTTAACGTGGATACAGAAGGGAAATCAGATCGTGAAGTGGCACTTGAAGGGATCGACAAGCTGTCTGCTTTCTGGACATCTTTAGGTGCACCGAACCGTCTTGCTGATTATGACATCGATGATTCAAAACTTGATCTGATCGCGGATAAAGCGATGGCAAACGGCGAGTTTGGCAACTTTAAAAAGCTTAACAAAGAGGATGTTTTAGAAATCCTTCGCATGTCTCTATAAAAAAAGAGGGGAGCTTCCCCTCTTTTTTATTTGCAATAAGTAAGAATATTCCGACTACTTGGAGTAAGCGTTTTCAAGCGGCCGTTTTCTTGATTAACATTTTTTATTTGGTTAAAGTAAAAGAAACCAGAACAAAAAACGGAGGAGTTTAAGACATGGCTAATAAACTGCATTTTGATTACAGCAAAGCTTTGCCTTTCTTAGGTGAGCAAGAAGTATCAAATTTATCTGCATTAGTAAAAGCATCACACGAGCAAATCCATGATAGAACTGGAGCGGGAAGCGACTTTTTAGGATGGGTTGACCTTCCGACCGCATATGATAAAGAAGAGTTCGCCCGTATTCAAAAAAGTGCTGAAAAGATCAAAAGTGATTCTGATGTATTGATCGTTATTGGTATCGGCGGATCTTATCTTGGAGCAAGGGCAGCAATTGAAATGCTCAATCACTCGTTCTACAATATGCTTTCTAAAGAAGACCGCAATACTCCTCAGGTTATTTTTGCAGGCCAAAACATCTCTTCTACCTATGTTAAAGACTTGTTCCAAGTACTAGAAGGCAAGGATGTTTCCGTGAACGTCATTTCAAAATCTGGAACAACAACAGAACCTGCAATCGCGTTCCGTATTTTCCGCAAGTTCCTTGAAGAGAAATATGGAAAAGAAGAAGCACGCAAACGTATATATGCAACAACCGACCGTGCAAAAGGTGCACTGAAAACGCTGGCGGATGAAGAAGGCTATGAGAGCTTTGTTATTCCTGACGACGTTGGAGGACGCTATTCTGTATTAACAGCTGTAGGTCTTCTTCCAATCGCAGTAAGCGGAGTAAATATTGATGAAATGATGAATGGAGCAGCAGAAGCAAGCAAGGATTATTCCAATCCGAATCTTGCTGAAAATGAAGCATACCAGTATGCAGCTGCACGAAATGCTCTGTATAACAAAGGGAAAACCATTGAATTGATGGTGAACTATGAGCCAGGATTACATTATGTTTCTGAATGGTGGAAACAGCTGTTTGGTGAAAGTGAAGGAAAAGACAACAAGGGGATCTATCCTGCGTCTGTAGACTTTTCCACTGACCTTCACTCTATGGGACAATATGTTCAGGAAGGACGCCGTGATTTGTTCGAGACTGTACTGAATGTAGAGAATACACGCGAAGAAATTAAGATTGAGGAAGACGATCAAAATCTTGATAAATTGAATTTCCTTGCTGGACAAACAATGGACTTCGTCAACAAAAAAGCATTCCAGGGAACTTTGCTTGCACATACCGACGGCGGAGTACCGAATTTAATTGTTACTATTCCAGAATTAACGCCATATCATTTTGGCTACCTTGTGTATTTCTTTGAAAAAGCATGTGCCATCAGCGGCTATCTTCTCGGAGTGAACCCGTTTGATCAGCCTGGGGTGGAAGCCTATAAGAAAAACATGTTTGCGCTTCTCGGCAAGCCAGGCTTTGAGAAAGAAAAAGAAGAATTGGAAAAACGCCTTTAATCCATAAAGGGGCTGTCCAGAAAGTCGGAAATTGACCTTCAGGCAGCCCCTTTTTGGCTTGAAAAATCTTCAATGAAAAGTTAATTGAAGTGGAAGATGCGAGACTCCTGCGGGA
>NZ_LMVC01000002.1:269699-1333138 GCF_001510655.1 Fictibacillus sp. FJAT-27399
GCTTGCACCAAAAAGTAGGCGTTCACGCCGGTAAGGCTCACCGCACGCCCCGCGGAAAGCGAGCAGCCTGGAACGGAAATCAACAGCTTACAGACTTCTTGGACAGCCCCTTTATTTTTTATACTTTTGGAGATGATAAAAGGTAAACCGTTACTCTAAAAGGAGATAAGCATGATTCCATTACAAAGTAAGCTTGAGAATGAAGTGTTTGCTTTTAATGAACTGGAGGACAAGCTCAAACAACTCGGGTATACCATTGGAGGCAACTGGGATTATGATCACGGATATTTTGACTATAAACTGGATGATGAAGTCGGATATACGTTTGTCAGAGTTCCATTTACCGCTTATGAAAAAGAAATCGGGGACCAAGGGGCAATGGTGACCTTGGGAGAACCGTTTCTTCTGGCTCATAAATATCAGATTGGCCTCGATGACAATGTCAGTGTAGGGAATCTGTCGGGAAGCTTAAATCAGTTTTCAGAACCCCAGGACCCTGATGCGTCGATCGATGACAAATGGATTGGGATTGGCAAAAAGCTTATTGAAAAAACAGAGTCTCAATTGTTGGCTGATTAGAAGGGTAAGGACATGTTCCTTACCCTTCTCTTATGGATTGAAGACTGATCTGGGCCATACAGTCACTGGCAAGAGATGTCGTATTAATTAATTCATCAGCACCGGCTCTCAGGCTGTTGTTCTGCTGCTCAGGCGTCAATATTTCAGCCATAACATGTACAGTAGGGTTGAGTCCTTTGACCGTAATAATGGAAAGAATGGTGTGCATGTCGGCTTCTGCTTCTTTCATGTTTTGGTCGGCGGTCAGAAGGACAGCTTTTGCCTGTTTAATGTTGGCCATCTCCCATGTTTGGTCTTGCGCCGGGCTGCCTTTTATAAAAAGAACACCCTGATTCGATAAGGGATTTTCGTTCAGCGATGAATCTATAAGAATAATCGTGAGTCTTGTCGGTTCTTTGGCAAGGGTGCTGATGGTCTGCTTAGCCCGCTCATTCCATCCGACAATACATAAATGTCCGGTTCCGTTAAACATTAATTTCCCTTCTTTGAATTTATTTTGCCTTTTAATTACAGCTGAAGCGGCGTGGACAGTGAAAAAGGCGATAAAAGAACCGCCAAAAAAAACAAGGAGGATGGCCATAAACCGGCCTATAAATGACTTTGGAACATAATCTCCAAATCCTACAGTTGCCGCTGTCATGACGGACCAATAGATTCCCTCAAATACAGTAGGGAAATTTTTCGGCTCTAAAAAATGGATGAGAACACCAAACAAAATCATCAGTGAGCCGATGATGCTGAACAAGCGAATCAGCATTGGAAGACGCAAGTATGAAAAAAAGAAATCCTCGAATTTCATGGAGCACATCCTTGAGCAAGATAGTACAAGTATGTCCCAGAATAAGTAAGGGAAAACCAAGCTGGCCCAGTATGTTTCCGAAAAATGATAAAAGACAAAAAAGCCAATCGGAAATTTCCCAATTGACTTTCTTTATCGTAAGCTGCTAAATTACAGTGAGCTGAGGCTTTTAATATGCTTAGGAAGAATGCGGTGAATTTCTTTTTCACCATACACAACGACATAGCCGCCGACATACTCTGTTAGCATACCTTCAATAGCATCTGGACCGCCACGGTTGATTTTGACTTTTCTTAGTTTTAAGCGGTCAAAAAGATCGTTGAATCCATACTCTTGATAAAACTCTGGATCTGGAGCGATTGTGTTAGCGGATTGGCTGCTGCTCTCGCAACGTTGCTTGCCAGATTGCTTGCCAGATTGTTTTCCGCTCGCTTTTCCAGTCTTTCCTCCAGAAGCTCTGCCGCTTGCTTTTCCAGTAGACTTTCCAGAAGCTCTGCTGGTCGTTCTACCGCTTTCATTGCTGGATTCAGTATTTCCTTCTCCGTCCGCTTTCCGTTGAACGACACTCACGCTTTTTACATGTTCGGTCTTATAATATACAGCCCCTTCTTTTTCAGTTGACAGGACGATATAATCATAAGTGCTTAAAAGAAGTTTCCCTTGTCTTGATTCAGGACCGCCTCGGTTAATCTGGATGTTCTCGCCAAGCATGTTATCCATAATGGCTGAAAAGCAGGAAGGTTTGAAATAATCCCATGTGCGAAGGGCATTTTCATCGCCTTTTCCTGTTTCATTGTCACTTTGGACTACCTCTCCAAAGCTCTTTAAGTGACTCGTCGCATAATAAACCACGCCATCCTTATCTGTACCTACAACAACATAGTTATAGCCGCTATAAAGCAATTCCCCTGCTTTGGCTTCTGGACCCCCTTTATTAACATTTATCCTTCTGCCAACCAACGATTGGATATAATAGTCAGACATTCATGTTCTCCTTTCAGAACTTTAGATTCATTTTTGTTGTTGCATAGTATGTATATATGTAAACAAGCATCATTCGGCGCTGGTACAAGCGCCTCTTTCTATGAAAAAGAAACATTTGCCTACTATTCCCGGGATAAAAAGAAAGATAGAGCTCAAAGCTCTATCCGTTAAAATAATAGTATTTTTAGTGGCAGGAACTTGAACGTTTCTTTTTTTTCTTCACTTTTTTGCAATCTAAAACGTAAGAAGACGAGCTTTGTTTGCAGGTCTTCTTATGAGAAGAACGCTTTTTGGAAGAGCTGCGCTTGCAACAGTGTTTGGAAGAAGATGAACTTCTTTTCTTTGATCTCTTGTGTGATCTCTTGTGTGATCTCTTGTGTGATCTCTTGCTTGATCTCTTGCTTGATCTCTTGCTGGATCTCTTGCTGGATCTCCTGCTTGATCTTTTGCTTGATCTTTTGCTTGATCTTTTGCTTGATTTCTTGCTGGATCTCTTGCTTGATCTTTTCCCAGAACGTTTCCCAGAACGCTTCCCGGGACGCTTTCCGGAACGTTTTCCAGACCTTTTGCTGGATTTTTTTCCAGAACGCTTACTGCTTCTTCCACTTGAACTTTCAGACGGATCATTACGCCATACGCTCATGCTTGAACCTCCTATACCTTTGGTAGGCGAAAAGAAGATAACTTAGCAATCTCTTTTCAAACATAGTGTACGTTGATTTTTTATTAGTGCTTGGGCGTTAGTACAATTCACCAGCCCCATTTTCACCTTGGAATGTAGCGCATGCATTCTCTTCATCATAGAGATAAGTATCAACGATAGGGAGAATGAAGAAATGCATAATAACGCTATACCGGAGTACAACATTTCTGTTCCCTTTAAGGGAGTAAAATGGATTCAGAAAGGAAAATGGGCAAACGAGGCTGTTGCTGGTGTCATTAAAGCAGGGGATAAACCATATGAAATGCTGATTAAGTACAGAGGTGCCCATATTCGCTCATTTCCAAAAAAATCCTATGATCTTTTGTTTATGAAATCTCAATCCTTTTTTGGGGCAAGAAGGATTCATTTGAATGCAGAATACAATGACCCGTCTCTCATAAGAAATAAGCTTTCTTTGGATTTTTTTCGTGATATCGGGGTCCTGTCACCTGAAGCACAGCACGTTACATTGTATATTAATGGGCTTTATCAAGGAGTTTATCTTCAGCTTGAGTCAGTTGATCAGAAATTCTTAAAGAAACGGGGATTGCCGGCAGGAAGTATTTATTATGCGATCTCTGAAAACGCAAACTTTTCGAAGTATAATCCGACGACTGGAAAAGAAAAGAGATCAGTAACAGCAGGTTATGAGATAAAATTTGATCCGAACAAATCGTTCAACAGCCTCCGTGAACTTATGCATTGTATTCTAAATTCATCTGAAAAGGAGTTTCCTTCGCGAATTGAACCCCTCCTGGATATCGATCAATATTTCAGGTGGCTTGCAGGTGCGGTCTGTACACAAAATTTTGACGGCTTTATCCATAATTACGCGTTATATAAAAATGGAGAGAGCAAACGCTTTGAAATCCTGCCTTGGGATTATGATGCAACGTGGGGAAGAGACATCCACGGTGATGTCATGGGAAATAAATATGTACCGATTGAAGGCTATAACACACTGACAGCACGGCTCTTGCTTCATAAGCCTTATAAACGCCAGTATAAAAGGATCATGGAAGAGGTACTCGACGATGCCTTTACTTGCAGGGCTTTGGAACAAAAAATCCTTGCTTTACACCAGTCTTTGCGTCCGCATCTCGTGAAAGACCCATATAAACACCGGTCTTTGTCCATTTTTGATGAAGAGCCGGAATTTATTCTAGCCTTTATCAAAAACAGAAATAAATATTTAAAGAAACGGCTTACGCGTCTGCAATAAAAAAATCCTGCTGAACAATAATGTTCAGACAGGATTTTTTTAAGCAGCAGCCTCAGTTACGAGAGGGGCTGCAGTTTCAGCTGATTCTTGATTTAGAGTTTCATCGCTATGCTCTGAAGTTTCAGCATCTGCAGACGGTTCTTCTTGAACGGCTGGTGGATTAGCTGGAGCTAAGCTGTTATCTTGTTCCGCAGCTGGTGTTTCCGTTGCTGCAGGCGGTTCTTTTTGAACAGCGGTATCTGTATCCTTTATTGCAGGTGCTGTTTCATGAGAATCGGCCTCTGGTGAAGAAGTTACTTCCTCAGCTGAAGAAGATGGCTCATTTTGATTGTCTTTTTGCTCTGCTTCTTGGGCTGACGCTCTGTAAGCGGATAAGCCTGATGCTGCATAAGTCTGGACAGCGTTTGCAGGTTCTGCGGCAGGTTCAGAATCATGATTCTGGTGCGCTGACTCTTGATGGTCATTGTCTGAGTCAGTACCCCTGTTTTCGCCTTTATCACATTGAACTTCCGGTTTAGGTTCTTCTTTAGGAAGACCGGCAGCTGGAGGAAACTCAGCTTTTGTCTCTTTAGGTACCGCTGGTAAAGAAGAATCATTTTTTCTCACCTTTGGTACGTCCGCTGGAGGTGTTGTGTTTTTGGTTCCCTCTTTTTCCCTCGCCGGGACTGTAACAGGGGAAGGATCTTTATCTTCGGTGACCGACTTGCTGTTCTCTTTTTCAGGTGCTGCAGGAATAACATACGGCTTAGAGTTTGCAGCAGGCACTGGAACAGTAAGTTTGGAAGATTCTACGGCAGGTGCAAATGGTTTGGCAGGCTCAGGTGCTGCCGGTGCCTTTCCTTGCTGCTCAGCTGGTGCAGGAACACTTCCTGCAGAAGGATCTGGCGTGATGATTGCTGCTGGTGTCTGATTTTGATCTGAACTTCCACCAGATGCAGCAGCTGGAAGGCTTTCAGCCGTTGCTGGTACTGGAACTTTTACTATGTTTGGAACAGCTGCAATGGTAATGGAATTCGCATAGACAGTCTCAGCATTCTCTTTCGCTTGTCCCTCAATCGTTTCAATATGAACAAAAACTGCAACATGGGGATACTCACGAGATTGTGCTGTAGAAAGAAGATCACTGATCGGGCCTACCGCTTCTGACAGTTCCTGAATGCTTTTTTGCTTGATATCCGCTTTTGTAATCTCGATTCCTGCTTCTTTTGCAGCGATGAAGATCGCATATTTCCCTGGTGAAACACCAATTTTCTGAGCGCGTTTCCGTTCTTGGTTTGACATGATTAATGAAGTCATGTCAATTTTATTTTCCTGCGCTTTTTTTTCCATCAAAGAATTGATTTTTTGTTCGATCTTTCGCTGTGTTTCTTTTGAAACATCTTTATTGATCGTGGTCGTGACGATTACTTCCTGATTTGGTTTAATAAAGCCTTTTGCTCTGCAGATCTCGAATATTTTTTCGGTAACCTCTTCTATCGGCTGGTTCTGCCAATCTTCAAGAATAGCAAGAAGCTTTCTCCCGTCCGAATTATAAGCAGTGATATTTTGAACGAGCATGTCACCATCAATTTCAAGCTCGATGCTCGGATTCATTTCAATTCCTACATACGCGTAAACCCCTTGTCCTGTATAAGGAAAAAATTGTAAAAATAACAAGACGAAGGTCATCATAAACACTGTCGTTGTTTTCCAGCTAATTGTGGGAAGCCGGAACGTCCGTTGTTTTTCCAGTTCGTTTGGTAAGTAAATATCACTGCCTACTGAATATTGCCTATTTGAAATTTTAACTTTACGAAATACTCCGCCCTCTGACAGAACGATCAAATGGCGACGTTTTACTTCTACCACAATTCCCTTAGTCATCGAAAGGGGCCTCCTATTCTGGCAAATAGCCTTTAAGATAATGATAGTCTTCAATCACAATAAGAGCCGTAGCGATAATATAGGGGGCATATCGAGTGATGCTCTTCTTTTGAAAATTTTTTAAAAGCTGGGAGGTTGGCAGACTTTTTTTATTAAGAAAAAATGATCGCAGTTCGATGTCGTTAGCTATATATGAGGCGATGATGAAGGCTTCTTTTCTTCTATTCTTGGTTTGGGGTGTCCATTTCGGCATCTGGCATATATCAATCCCAAATTGCAAAAGCCTGCTTTTATAGTGTTCAACTTCTTTGTCAGGTGAAATGGTTTTGGGCTCAAGACAAGCTGCCGCTGAAGATCTGGTAGCTATGGGATTGGCATTATCCGGCAATGTGTATGTATTTGAAATGAATATCCTTCTTTTAAGCCAGCTGATCATAAACCACCCTCCATTTCTCCATTCTTAACATTTGTTGTTCTTGTCTATAAACATATATTTAGAAAATATTAACTATCAGATTATAGTATGGAAACCATGAAAATAACAGGTACAATAGTCATGCTTTGTTGATTTGTGAGGGGGAATAAAGTCTAATGTTATTAGTAGATTAAAAGGCTATTAAACAAGAAAGTTATGGGAAAATAGGAAATGGAAAAATATAGATCAGGACCTTCGCGGTATGGCTTTTTTAGTATAACGTTGCTACCCTTTATTTAAAGAAGTGAATATTCTGAAAATGGAGGATTTACAATGTTAAGAAGATGGAAACAGCCAGCAGCAGTTCTGTTGGGAATCAATCTTGCTCTATCTGCAGGGGTGCCTGTAATGGCTAAGGAACAAAGTGCAAAGCACGATCATCAGCAAAATGACTGGAACCATCCTGGCCCTTCTTCACCAGTCATCCATAACGGAACTCCGAGAAGTGCAGGGCTTCACCCAGAATCGTTAAACATCATCGATGCGACCATGAACAAAGCGATGGAAACGAAGATGCTGCCTGGCGGAGTTGTATTGGTTGCCAGAAAAGGGGCGATTGCTAAATGGGATGCTTACGGCTATGCCGCCCGCTATACCGATGATAAATTCACAGAAATGGAACATCCGGTTTCAATGACAAGGAATACAATTTTTGATCTTGCATCCATCAGTAAAATTTTCACGACCACAGCCGCTATGAAACTGTATGAACAAGGGAAATTCAAATTGGATGACCGTGTGGCTGATTATATTCCTGAGTTCAAGGAAAATGGAAAAGAAAACGTGACCATCCGGCAGCTTCTTACTCATACTTCGGGATTTGAGCCGTTCATTCCATTATATAAGATGGGAAGCAACAGAGAGGACCGTCTCCATATTGCGCTGACGCATCCTTTAAAGAATGCGCCCGGTACAACCTATACATACAGTGATTTGAATATGATCACCCTGGGCGTTCTTGTGGAAAAGCTATCAGGGAAACGATTGGATCAATACGTAAAAGAAGTGATCACAGACCCGCTGAAAATGAGGGACACGATGTACAATCCTCCTGCATATTTAAAACCGCGGATTGCCGCCACCGAATATGAACCTTATATTAACCGGGGAATTGTGTGGGGTGAGGTGCATGATGAAAATGCATGGTCACTTGATGGTGTTGCTGGCCATGCTGGCGTCTTTTCCACAGCACATGACTTGGCTGTGTTTGCTCATATGATTCTGCAAAAAGGAAAATATGGACATAAGACCATCCTAAAGCCATCTACTGTCGAACTGCTTGAAGAAAATCAGCTTCCGCAGTTTCCCGCTGATTCACATGGACTAGGCTGGGAACTGGATCAAGGCTGGTACATGGATGCTCTTTCTGACGCTACCACCCTTGGGCATACTGGTTTTACTGGAACAACAATGGTCGTCAGCCCGAAAAACAAAATGATTGTGCTGACCCTGACTAACAGGGTACATCCGACGAGAAACACTCCATCGTTGAATCTTGTCCGCAGGGAAGTGGCACGTTCAGCCGCTGACTCCATTTCAATTCCATTAAAAGGCAACGAAAAAGCGTGGTTTGCCGGCTATGGTGACTCCCTTTCCCGTCCACTAGTTTATGAACTAAGCGAACCGGCAGCAAGCATAAGCTTCCAGACCTGGTATGAGATTGAAAAGGGAAGCGACAACGGAATTGTTGAAGCATCGGCAGACGGTGTTACTTGGCAGAAGTCAGAAACGACATATACAGGCAAAAGCGTCGGATGGAAACAGCAGACTGCAGTTCTTCCATCAAACAGCAAATTTGTCCGTTTTCTCTATAAAACAGATGCTTCTGTCAATGGCCGAGGCTGGTATGTGAAAGATCTAAAAGCTATGAGCAGCTCTGACAGAGAAATTCACAGCAAAATTACAGAAAACCAATGGTCACAGCGAAACTATTAATAGAATTAAAAGAAGAACCGCCCTTTTTTGGCGGTTCTTTAGTTGTTGCGGGGGATTGGCAGTTTGTGGTGAGGAATTTGAGCGGAAACAGATGTTTATTGAGCCTTAATCGGCGTGAATTGATCCGTTGAAAATTCGAACTATTTACTCGTGCTCTGCGGCGCCTTCCCACTTCAGAAGTCCAGCAGGCAACAAGTTACGTTGACGTCAACGTAACGAAAAATGTATACTTTTTTAAGGGAGTGATACGGGTGAACTGGATTAAGATCGACGAAGTTGCAAAGATTACCGGGATTACCAAAAGGGCAATCCGCTATTATGAGGAGATTGGGCTCATACAGCAGCCAGAACGCAGTGACGGACAGGTCCGTTTATACACTGAAAAGGATGTTCAGCAGATAAAAAGAGTAGTTGATGCGAAAGAAGTGCTAGGGTTTTCTTTACAGGAGGTTCAGCATTTTCTAAGCATTAAAGAACGCATATTGGAACATAAAGAACAGTACGAAACGTCAAGGGACAAGACCTTTCAGCAGTCTGAATTAGAGGAGATTGCAGTCGGGCTTATAGAACAGCGGGATATGCTTCAGGAAAAAATGGAAAAGATGAAGTCCTTCCAGGATGAATTGAAAGATTTAAACCAAAAAGTCGAAAGCCTGCTGAATGTTTAACTTGGGGTGCCAACTTGGGGTGCCAGGCACCGCCATTACACACTTGTGTAATCGTGGTGCCTGGCACCTCACTTTTTTAAAATTGCCTTTTAAATCCTTTCAGCTATGGTGATACTGTAGGTACTTTAATAAAAGAGAGGAACTCTTAATGGAAGTATTTCCAGTTATTCATACAAATTTCTGGGACGGAGTATTGGCTGTCCCAATTGTCCTTATCCTGACGCAGCTGATTAAACTGTTTACACCTGTACCGCGGGCGTTCATTCCCACGACAGCGCTTTTAATCGGCCTTTTGCTTTCCATCCTGTACAGCCACCGCCACCATCTGATCGCTGGAATCTTTATGGGCTTTTTTTACGGCTATGCTGCCATTGGAAGCTATGCGGCTTCCAGAAACTCGTGGTGTGCATTCAAAGCGAAATTGCGTAAAAAAGAGCATTTCCGCTGATCAGGAAGTCCAGTTGCTGGGCAGAAAGATTAGTTCTCTTGTATGATACAGGAAGAAACTATTTATTTAGGTGGGATTGGAATGAAGATTGCAGCAATCATAGGAAGCTCCAGAGCGGATGGAAACACCCAACAGTTGACGGAAATGGCGCTGGAAGGTATAGAATACACACCGATCATTTTAAAAGAAAAGCAGATTACGCCTATTGATGATTTGAGGCACGCGGATGGCGGTTTTCAGCCGGTTGCAGATGACTATGACCGGGTGATCGATATGGTGCTTGAGCATGATATTCTGATCTTTGCCACCCCGGTATATTGGTATGGCATGTCAGGACTTATGAAAAACTTTGTAGATCGCTGGTCACAGAGCCTTCGGGACAGCCGTTTTGAATTTAAAAGGAAAATGAGCCAAAAGAAAGCCTATGTGGTTACGTGTGGCGGCGATCAGCCAAAGATTAAGGCATTGCCGCTGATCCAGCAATTTCAGCATATTTTTGATTTTATGGGAATGTCTTTTCAGGAATATATTATCGGAACAGCCAACGCACCCCATGACATTTTAAAAGATGAACAAGCGATTGCAGAAGCCAAGCGTTGGAATGAAACGTTTTCTTCTCTTAAATAAAGGCTTTGTTAAAGCATATTGTTGATTTTTTTTCATAATGGGCCACGCATACTGATGCTTAAAAGAGACCCTCAAGTCTTTTTCCCCAACTAAGCAAAAGTAAGGTTTTTTGCCCGCTTTTGCTTATTTTTTATGAAAATCTGCATATAATGTTGCGGAAATACTTAAGTTTACTTATAATTACTTAGCGAGGGGTGAAAAAGGCATGTATCAGGATGAACGGATGGAAGCAATTGTTAACTATATAAAGCAGCATGACCGGGTAGATGTGGAAACCATCTGCAAAATGAATAACGTATCCCGTGATACAGCCAGAAGAGACTTGGTGAAGCTTGAAGAGGAAGGGAAGATCGTCCGAACGAGGGGCGGTGCTAAATTTCCGACCTTTTATCATGAAGTGTTTAACTATGACCAGCGCCTGAAAAAGGATTCTGATGCAAAAAAGCGAATTGGCAGCTTTGCAGCTGGATTGATTCAGGATGGAGATCATCTGCTTCTGGATGTATCTACAACTGTACAGTTTTTGGCTGAGAACCTGAAAACAGAGCGGAATGTTGTCGTAACCAACTCTATCGACATTGCTGGAATCCTGTCACGTAAAGAAAAGGTATCGATCCATCTGCTTGGAGGATTGCTGAACAATGAACACCGGTCGATTTATGGAGCAAGAACGATCCAGCATCTGTCGGACTTCAGAGTCAACAAGCTCTTTCTTGGAGCCTGCGGCATCTCATCTAACGGGCTGACCATACCTTTTGAGGAAGAAGGCTTTTTATTGAAGGAAATGATCAAGCGTTCTGATCAAGTCATCGTACTGGCTGATTCTACGAAATTTAATCGCAGTTACTTTCAGAAGGTATGCGGGTTGGAGGACATTGACATTTTAGTTACAGATCAGGAAATGGATTCACATTTAACCACAATATTAGAGCAGTTTGGGGTAGAAACGATCATTCTGTAAGAGGAGGAAAACATGAAATTAATCGCAATTGATTTGGATGGAACACTATTGATGAAACAGGGGACGATCAGCAAAGAAAATGCTATGGCTATAAAAGAGGCTCAAGCTCAGGGGAATACAGTAGCGATCTGTACGGGACGTGGGGTGGAAGATGTACTGAATCTGCTCGAGAATGCCGGGATCCAATGTCCTGTGATCGGGGCGAACGGAGCTGTACTCTATGATGAAGGGAAAATTGTACAATGCCATCCTCTGCAGAAAGAACATGCTTACCACATCCTTACCCAACTGGAGGACATGAACGTCTTTTACCATCTTCATACGAATAAGGGCATCTATACGCCTGATTTTGGCGAAAATGGAATCCAGGTTGAAATTGATATCGTAAAGTCAGCAAACCCAGAGATAAACTCAGAAGAATTGTGGAAAGCCGCTCAAGGATATCTGAAACAATTTGGGCAAATTTCGATTTCTTCCTTCCAATCCATATGGACAGAAGATCTGGTGATCAATAAAATTCTTCCGTTTTCTTATTCTTTAGAAAAGCTTGAGGAAATCCGTGAATCAGCTTCAGCATTTGAAGGGCTTTCCATTACGAGTTCAGCGGACCATAACCTTGAGATCAATCATGAAAATGCCAACAAGGGAAATGGATTAAAAGGGATGGCTGATCATCTTAGAATACCTTATCAAGATACTGTGGCCATTGGCGACAATATGAATGACTGGCCGATGATGAAGTTTGCGGGCACGAGTATTGCAATGGGCAACGCGCTGCCTGAAATTAAAGAAATCTGCCATTTTACTACATTGGAAAACGATGAGCATGGTGTAGCTCATGCCATCAGGGAATTTATTCTTAAACAAGCAGTATAAATACAAAAAAGGCCTGCCGGCGTAACCACTTGGGCGTAACGGCAGACCTTTTTTAGCATGCAGACTTGAGTCAGGAGACCTCTGTCTTAGGAAATGTGAATCCTTCCCCGAAAACATCCCGAACATCATGGATGACCACAAATGCTTTTTCGTCTATGCGATGTACGATTTTTTTCAGTTCAAATAATTCCTGTTTATTAATGACTACATATAAAATTTCTTTCGATTCCTTCGTATAGCTGCCATGGGCGGAAAACACCGTTACACCTCTGTCCATGTCGTCGTTTACCTTTTTGGAGATCTCCTCGGCATGCTGAGAGATAATCGTGACAGCTTTTCGGGTATCAAAGCCTTCAATAATGTAATCGAGGACTTTTGTAGAGATATAGATAGAAATAACGGTGTACATGGTGTTTTGAGCTCCGATAACAAAATAGGAACTGAGCACGACCAACAGGTCAAATCCCAGCATGGCCCCACTGATGCTCCAGCCCAAATACTGATTTGCCATTCGCGCCAAAATGGTCGATCCTCCAGTCGTTCCGCCAGAACGAAGAACAAGTCCTAAACCAATTCCGATGAAAATACCGGCAAACACGGTACCAAGAATTGTATCCTTAACAGGTGTTCCTAATCCTTCTGTCATATGAAGGAAAACCGAGGTGAAAACAATGCAGAAAATTGTATACAATGTCACTCTTTTGTTAAGGAGCTTGTACCCTATAATCAAAAGAATGCCGTTCATAATAAAGTTCGTATAGCTTGGCGACCAGGAGAAGAGATAATACAAGATCATAGAAATACCGGTAACTCCGCCTTCTCCCAGTTCATTTGGGATAGCGAAACAGTTTACACCAAGCGCGAAAAAGAATGAGCCAATAATAATCAGGATCAACTCTTTCAAATAGCTTTTCATTTTAATCCCCCTTTCATTGACAATAAAAATTCATTCAAATAAACCAACCACAAGGGCTGGCTTTATTTTTGCGTCCATTTTAGCAGGGCTTGCAGGCCTGTAGGGCTGCAAGCCCTGCTTATACAAGAAATCAATATACCATGGCTTTAAAGGAGTTTCAACATTTGTTCGTCTTTGTTTATGTTTTATGTAAAAAAGCCTGTATACCATTAACATTTGGTTACACAGGCCTTAAATGTGATCAGCAGCAAGGAGGTGCGCCGCATGAAATGTTTTGGTGATGCTCTTGGCAGGTTTGATATTCAGAGACAGGATACTCATGGACATGCTGGTACAGCATGTGATTCACATGCTGAATCTGAACAGGATGGACGTGAATAACCTCTTCAGTGTGATAATACTGCTGAACACAGCACTGTGTAGGGTGAACAACGACATGCGGACGATGACAGCCATAACCGTAATACATTAACGATCTCTCCTTTGTTTGAGATTAACAATTACTTCACTTTTCAATTTATGAAATTTTGCCGGAAACGGACAGGGTAGATGACTATAAGAAATGATTTAGGTATAAAAAAAAGGAAATAATGAGAACAGGTGATAATATGAAGCTTAATAAAAAAAGCAGAAAACTCTACAGCGATGCCATCGACAGCATGCAGGAAGGGCTTGAAGCCATGATTGATCTCTATAATGAAGCGGAAGAAGATATCCCTTTGATCAATTTTGAAAAGGGAGTGCAAGAGGAGATCGAGAAGGCGAAAAAGAAGTATGGTTCATCTTTTATAGACGGCAAGATCAATGCTATCGTAAAAGAAGTTTTGTCTTTTCTTCCCATTGATGAACCGCAGGCAGACCAAGTGAAAAAGGACTAGATGCATAATCTGTCATTCATTGAGGAAGTTCTTACTATTTTCGTAAATTATTCTATTTTTTTACCTTTTCTTACAAAAAAACCTTTATACTGAGAGAGTATAAAAGTTATGTAAAGATAAGGTGATGGAGCGTGAGAGGATCTTTAGGGGAAGCAAGAAATAGGGCAGGCAAAAGAGAAGCTGCGGTTGTATTAGTTTTGTCATTATTTACTTTGTTTGTGATTTTTGGAACATGGCATGTCAATGAAATAAAGGCAACCGCCGTTGTTGGGCAGTATCATAAAGAAGAAACTCAGAAGAAATCCTATTCGCCAAAAACTTCGGCATCCCATACATCACAACAAAAATCGGCAAATGAGAATAAGAGCCTGAAAAAAGTGAAAGCATCCAGTTCGATTGCAGAGGTGGAAAAGAAAACAACCAGGCAGCCATCTTCCCAGCCATCCGCTTCAGAGCAATCACCAAAAGAAAAAAACAAGGTTGCAGCAAAACATCAACCAGCAGTCAAATCTGTTCAAAAATCACCTAAGAATAAGAACAAAGAACCAACCCAAGCTATTTCGCACCCTGCTATACATAAATCAATACCACCACAAAAAGTAGGTGCCGCCGAGCCGAAAACGGTCTATTTAACGTTTGATGATGGTCCATCCAATGTATCCGGAGGCCTCATGGACGTGCTCAGCAGCTATAATGCCAAAGCAACGTTCTTTATGCTGGAACCAAATATTTTAAGATTTCCGGAAGCGGTTAAACGGATGGATCAAGAAGGCCATGCTCTTGGGCTTCATGGTGTTACCCACGATCCAAAAAAGATTTACCGAACAAAAGAAACCGTGGTCCAGGAGATGGATCAAGATAATGCAGCGCTGCAAAAGGTGACAGGCAAAAAAACGGTCCTCATCCGGACTCCATATGGCAGCGCTCCTTATATGAAACCTCCTTATCAGAAAGCGGTAAAAGACCATGGTTACCAGCTGTGGGATTGGACGATCGACAGTATGGACTGGTCGTTTCGAAGCCCGAAATATGTGGAGAATTCCATAAACCAACTAAAGAAAATAGCTAATCGGAAAGAGCCTATCGTAATTCTTATGCACGAACGGAAAGAAACATTGGAGAGCCTGCCGAAGCTTCTGGAATATCTTCAGAAAAATGGCTACCAGTTCAAACGAATTGAACCTGACATGCAGCCAGTCACTTTCCATTGCAAATAATTTAAGAATTGGTGCCAGGCACCGCCTTTACACACTTGTGTAACCGCGGTGCCTGGCACCAATTTTATTTTCGCTTCCTTGACACGGTGAGATATCTTAATTACAATATGTTTAAAAGTTTAAACGTTTGATATCTTGAACGTTTGGACATACTCGTTAAATATAACGTAAAGGCAGGTAGATCAGTATGAGACAGCAAACGGCTTTGATTACCGGAGCCTCTTCTGGTATAGGATTAGAACTTGCAAAGCGTTTTGCAAGAGATGGCTATAATGTGGTGCTAGTGGCGAGGAACGAGCGAAGACTGCAAATCCTCAAACAGGAACTGGAAGTCCAATTTCACGTTCAATGCACTGTACATGTAAAGGACTTGTCTAAGTACAGTGAGGCAGAAGCATTATTTCAAGAACTGCAGCGACAGCAGATCACAGTCGACTTTTTAGTGAATAACGCTGGATATGGCTTATTTGGAGAATTTACGGAGACGGATCTACAGGATGAATTATCCATGATCGACATTAATATAAAAGCACTCACAACCCTGACTAAATTATTCCTCCCGGGAATGAAGGAGAGGGAGAATGGGAAAATTTTAAATGTTGCTTCAACGGCCGCTTTTCAGCCAGGACCTTTAATGGCTGTATATTATGCAACAAAAGCCTATGTTCTGTCATTTTCAGAAGCTCTCGAAAATGAAATGAAGGGCATGGGAGTGACCGTTACGGCATTATGTCCAGGTCCAACGAAAACAGGTTTTGAATCACGTGCAAATCTGGGACAGTCAAAGCTCTTTAAGAGCGGCGTAATGGAAGTAGAACGTGTAGCAAGCATTGGCTATGAAGGATTAATGAAAGGAAAATCCATCGTGATCCCTGGTTTTAAAAACAGGCTGCTCGCTAACTCCATCCGGTTTATACCGAGGAAGTGGGTAACGGCAACTGTGAGAAATGTCCAGGGAAAATCATGATCCACTTGAAAAAGAACACGAAGTTATCTATCATGAGCATATATAGGTTTATGAGATTAAACAAATAGACGCAGAGGGGGATGAATATGGGACAGCAGGCTATAGATGTTTTTCGTTCCTGTATTCCGCTCTTGCAGGCATTAAGTGATCCCGCAAGACAAGATATTATTTTATTGCTTGCTCAGCATGACCGGCTGACGGTCAATGAAATTACAGAGCATTCTACTTTATCAAGACCGGCTATTTCTCACCATTTGAAGATTTTGAGGGACATACAGCTGGTGACGATTGAGCAAAAAGGAACACAGCGCTTCTATTCATTGGCACTTGAGCCTTCCATCGGCTTATTGAAGCAGCTGATTCATACCGTGGAGAGTACATGTGATCTTTAGCCCTCGCTTAAGATCCTTTTTTTTTGCATTAATAAGAACAGAACGTAAGAAAAACCCTTCGCTGAAGGGTTTTTTAGATATCAAAATTATTGCTTTGCTGTGTGCTGTCTGTATTACCCTGCTTGTCCCAAGCAATGAGTACGACATCCAGTTCTTTCTCCATATGATCCAATTTAGCTTTTTGCTCACTCGTTAATTGCGCCAAATCAAACTGTTTCATTTCATCCACCTCCATCTCTAATAAAAGAGTTCCCTAGTGTATAACGTTTTATCCCGAATATGTAAAGGACCCCCTGTCCACTATGAGACAAGGGGTCTTTCATTATGGGAGCACTTGGACCTTAGTCTTCATAATCCCAATAATGTCCGTCATTCATATCACTTTGGACACTAAATACATCGCCTCTTGGACCGGAAGACCTCCAACTGCAATCATCATTGTCGTCCATGCGGCCCTTGGTATTGCCCTGGTTGCCGCGGCACGCCAAACAATCTGCAATACACTGTTCTCTGTCCCTTCCAAACAAGGAACGGCACACGTTTTGGCAGAATCGACGGCATCTAGGCCGTGCTAGAGAAGGCTGCTGGTTATTATCCATTGCACCCATCACTGGGTTTTCATTGGACTGTCGTCCGCAGTTACAGTTCTGGACGACCTGGATCGGCCGCTGGTTGCGGTTCCGGTTTTGTTGAGCACCTTGTACAGGCATCTGTACAGAAAACGGCATTCTAAATGAACTGCTGCTGGAGCTAGAGCTGGAGCTAGAGCTGGAGCTAGAGCTGCTAGAGCTGCTGGAACTGCTTGAAGATGATTCAAATCTCATTATTAATGAGCTGGACTCGCTTCGTCGACTTCTTCTTGAGGATTCACTTCTCCTGCGCTGGGATCCACTTCTTCTTGAGGATTCACGTCTTCTGCGGGAGGATTCACTTCTCCTGCGCTGGGATTCACTTCTTCTTGGCATTTATTTCACCCCTTTCGAGATACTGTATTCATTTCGTGTGTTGCTAGAAAGGGACAAGAACCTCTTTTACGAAAAAAAGGCGCTGTTAAGCACTTTTTTAAAAAAATAGGAATAAAGACAATTTATGTAAAAGAGAGATTATGCTATGATGGATGGAAAATAGAGAGAAATCTTATAAATTTAGTTAAGGTTGATTTTAAAGGAACCATTACATTCTCGAGTAAAATTAATGAAGGAACAACAGTAACCATCTTGCTGCCTGTCGCAAAAAAGTAGAGCAGCTGCAAAAGGGTAGAGTAGTAAAAAGCATATTCTGAGAAGAATATGCTTTTTTGCTGTGTGAAAAAAATCTCGCAGAATACTTAAAGAGGTTGTCACATAAGTTAAATGAGAGAGGTGAAATGATAGGGAAAAGGAGAAATGGCTGTGATCTGTTTATGTGAAGTTTTAAATGAAGAAACATATCATGAGCGTATAGCGATTATAGAGGATAAACAAGAGATCATGAGGACCTTTGGCCTGGAAAATGAACAGTGGCTCCGCCTTTGGAATATTGATAATAGAATTTTAACATTGTGTTTTTCCTCCTTGGATCCCGAGTTTGACCGGTTTATTGTAGTGTACGATTATTCGCTGTTCTGCAAAGATCAGGACATAAAGCAAGCTATCATTTGGCATGAGATCGGCCATTCGCAATATCCTGTTTTGGAAGGGAAGATTGATCTGCATTCAGAAACGAGATGTGATGAACTGGCTTTTACGAAAGGATATAAATCAGGATTGGAAAAGTTTCTAAGACTAACTTACAAAATGGCAAAGACACTCAATAATCAATTGCTGCTATCCATGACGAAAGAACGGATGAAGGCATTGAATCTTTTATATAAATATTAAAAAGCGAGTGGAATCAACGAAATTGATCCACTCGCTTTTACATTTAAGGAATAAGCAGGAGTTTTCCTGTGCTTTTCCGGCTTTCCAGAAAACGGTGGGCTTCTTTACCATCTTCAAGCTTAAATGAAGTGGTTTCTGGTATCTTAACAGAGCCCGAACGAATCATATCAAACAACTGATGAGACCTGGACACCCTTTCTGAATGGGAGGTGATAACATTCCAGAGATCACCGCCTGTCAGTGTTTTTGAAGTGTCCATCAGCATTCGTGGATCAACCGGCAGCGGATCTCCGCCTGCCATTCCATAAAATACAGCCGTTCCGCCGATTCTTACCACTTCAAAGCTATCCTTAAGGGTACTGCCTACAGAATCATAAATTACATCTGCTCCTTTATTTTCAGGAGAAACTTCTTTTACTTTACGCTTCCAGGCTTCATCATAAAGAAAAACATGATCGGCTCCAGCGGACAAAGCAGCTTCTTTCTTCGCCTCAGAAGATGTCAGCCCAATTACCGTTCCGCCCAGTGCCTTGGAAATCTGGATGAGAAGCTGGCCTACACCGCCTGCCGCAGCATGGACAACAAGAAGTGTTCCGGGTTTTACGGGATAGCTGTCACGAGTCAGGTATTGAGCCGTTAAGCCTTGCAGCAGCAGAGAGGACGCGGTTTCAAATGAAATGTCATCAGGCAAAGGAATCAGGTGATCCTCCGGTACAGCGACAAGTTCAGCATTAGCATACGGTACATCGGCAAAGGCCACTCTATCTCCAGGCATCACCCCATTTACCCCTTCTCCGATCCTTTCCACGATTCCAGCGCCTTCATAACCGGCAATATACGGAGGGGTGCCCTTCAAGTGATAGTTCCCTTTCCTCCGGTACACATCCGCAAAGTTAAGTCCGATCGCTTTCATGCGAACAAGTATTTCATTCTTTTGCAGCACTGGATTCGGAACGTCCTGATATTGTAAGACATCCGGTCCCCCAAATTCATTAAATGTTAAAGCCTTCATCGTTTGTATTCCTCATTTCAAGTAGTAGTCATACTATCATTGTAAACAAAATGGAGAAGTTTCACTAGAAAAGATAATTAAACAGGAAAAAGGTTTAAATCGTTAAATGTTGTGGAAACTGTGGTTGTAATGGAATATTTATCTATTTTACTTGGGAGGTCATTTGCATGATAAAAAAGATTACGTTCGTTTTAGGAATCGTTCTGGCTCTAACAGCCTGCTCCTCAGGCGGGGACAGCGGAGGAGGAAAAGGAGGCTCAATGGATACCGCTTCTGCGGAGAAAACGTTTAAACAAAACTGCGCCAGCTGCCACGGCAACAATCTTGAAGGCGGTACGGGGCCGGCTTTGAAAGACATCGGAAAAGAACATACCAAGGCGGAAATATTAAAGCAGATTAGAAACGGAGGTGGAGGTATGCCTGCTGGATTAATCCAGGGCAAGGAAGCGGAGAACGTTGCTCAATGGCTGGCCAAGAAAAAATAAAGGAAAAAAAAGGCTGAATTCATTCAATGGAATGGATCCTGCCTCTTTTTTATGCCTTTTTTCATGAAACGTTGGTGGTCTTCTGATGAAGGGATGCCGATGTTTTTTTGTCCTGTACAAGAACTGCAGCTGAGATAACCAGCAGAATACCGATGGTCTGCAAGAGAGTCAGTTCTTCCTTGAAAAGGAAGAACCCGGTGAGTGTAGCAACAACGGGCTCAATGGTTGAAACGATGGCAGCCCGGCTCGGTTCAACCTGTCGGAGTCCTACGGTGTAAAGGATATAGGCGAAGACAGTCGGAATAATTCCAAGTCCTGAAATATAAAGGAATGCTTTTCCATTCTCGAGTAAATGTATGGATGAGGCCAGCCCGCTAACAGGAAACAGAGCCAGACCTGCAAAAATAAAAGTAAATGTCGTAATCGTAAGTGTATGGTATTTAGCAGATGCGGCTTTGCCAAAAATACTGTACAAAGAATAACCCAGTCCAGCTCCTAAACCCGTAAGAAGCCCGGACAAAGTAATGCCTGCCTTAGCAGATGGCATGTAACCGACAACGAACAGACAGCCGAGGAACGTGACACCAAGAGCTGTTAATTTCTTTCCTGTGATCAAGTCATTGAAAAAGATACGCGACAAGATCAGTACAAATGCAGGTGCTGTATACAACAAGACGGCTGCAACGGACAGAGACATTTCTTCCATCGCTTTAAAATAGCACCAGTTAAAAAACGCGATACTGAGCAAGCCGGTCCCAATAAAATAATGAGTATCTCTTAATTTTATCCTTAGCAGTGAGCGGTCCGTAAAAAGCGTGATGATGATAAACGCAATGGCCGCTCCTAATGCACGCAATACTACAATCTGAATCGGGGTAAACCCTAATGAAGACAGTTCCTTAATGAATATACCTATTGTTCCCCATAGAGCCGCACCGCTTGCAATCCATATATAGGGCCATTTCATTCATTGCCCACCTCGTTTCTCCTCATCTTTTTTCAAGCGTATCGCAATTCAACCTATTTTTGAAGACCCTGTATAGAATCGGCTGAAAAACAAAGAAGAGGTATGATTGTCCGGACTTGCTGGCCCCCTTCCAAAAATTGCTCCCTCCAACTTCGTATATCCGCCTTTTCAGAAAGGAAGCATAAGGAAAAAAGGAGGTACACCTTTGAAGAAAATTCTCGCAATAACATTTGCCCTAACGCTGACCCTGGCAGGCTGCGGCAGTATAAAGGGGCAAGAACAAGGTGCTGCTGATGCAGACAAGACAGGGAAAGAACACCCAAGGCTGCAGCAAGTAAAATACAATGGCAGCAAACAAAAAGATATAACACCGTCACAGACCACTCATAAAAAAACAAAAATCACGACCATTGGTTTTTTAGAGCCTGTTGACCAACGGGCTGCTGTCAAAGAAGTTAAAGATGTGGGCAGGCATTTATCATATGTTGCTTTTTTCAGCTATCGTGTAAAAGCTGACGGTAATTTAATCGGCATCAAGGATGATCAGGCACTGGCTGCTACAAGGAAACAAGGGGCCGTTCCGATGCTTGTGCTGACCAATTTTACAGAAGGGAATTTCTCTCCTGACGTAGCACATAAAATCTTTACGGACAAAACGGTATCCGAGCGATTAATCAAAAACGTTATCCAAACGATGAAAACAAAAGGATACAAAGCACTCAACATCGATTTTGAACACATCCACGCTAAAGACAGAGATTTATACAACGGATTCCTTGAAACGATTTTGCCAAGAGTGAAAAAGGAAGGATTTATCACTTCAACGGCGCTTGCACCTAAAACGAGTGATGAACAGTCAGGACCGTGGCACGGTGCCCATGATTATAAAAGACATGGGGAGCTTGCGGACTTTGTTATTTTAATGACGTACGAATGGGGTTGGTCTGGAGGTCCGCCGATGGCTGTTTCTCCTGTTCCGCAAGTTCGCAAAGTTATCGATTATGCTGCCTCGGTCATCCCGCGCAAAAAAATCGTTATGGGCGCTCCGTTATATGGTTATGATTGGATACTTCCATATAAGAAGGGCAATCCTTTCGCCAAACGGATCGCTCCTCAGGAAGCCACGGAACTTGCCATCAAGGAAGGCGCAGACATTAAATACGACAACAAAGCTCATTCTCCATATTTTAACTACACAGATGACAAAGGTAAAAAACACGTGGTTTGGTTTGAGAACGAAGAAAGCGCTCAAGCAAAATTCAATCAGGTAAAATATTATAACCTTCGTGGAATTGCCTATTGGGTTCTTGGTGAACCGTTCCCTCATAACTGGAGCATGCTTGAAGATCAATTTAACGTAAGAAATGCAAAATAAAAAATGCAGGGAGATTCTATTAGCCGGCAGTTCACCGGATAGGGTCTCTTTTTTATCTAATTAAAATGGACAAAAAAGCTTTTTCGCAGGAGAGAACTTGTATTATGAACGAGGGAAAATACCTGAAGCTGATCTCTCTTTAGGTAATGGTAAAAAATATTGGCATTAATCTACGGTAAAGGCCTTTTGTGAACAAGAAAAAAATCGATTGAAATCGATATAGACCAGGAAAGGAAGAAAAGGACCATTGACTAACCGTTCATTCAATAATAAAATAATGCTGTAAATTATGTTAAATAATGGAGGTCGTGGTGTGTATTCATTAAGACATTAATGGTAAAGAATATCTGGGTGTTTAAGTAAAATAGATTATGCTGAACTTATGTTGACACTAACATATTTGAACATTTATATGAAGAAAGCACTGCTTTTATGGAGGATTGAAGTTAAAATGCCGCGAACATCTGAAGAGAATGATCGTATTCGCCAACTTTCAAAACAAAAGATTCGTGCTGCCGCTATGGAGTTATTTATTAAACAGGGATATTATGCAACCTCTATTAACGATGTAGCTAAACAAGCGGGCATTTCTAAAGGGTTACTATACAATTATTATAAAGGAAAAGAAGAGCTGCTTTCTGAAATGGTCGAGGCTAGAATCAGGGAAGTGATCGAAGTAATGGAAGGAGCAGCCGCTCGCGAGACACCTAGTGAGCAACTTAAACACATTATCGAAGGAGCGATTGATAATATCCATCAAAGTCCAGAAGTCCATCGATTCTATCTGCACCTACAAACTCAGCCCGAGGCAGACGAAGAGTTGATTAAATACAGTAAACTACTTATTAAAGAAAACGCTAGAATGTTTGAAGTACAATGTAAAATGTTTGAAAGGCTGGGAGTAAAGCAGCCGAGGAAACGGTCGTTATATTTTTCATCCGTCCTACAAGGTATTATGTTCATGATATCTACCTATCCACAAGAGTTTCCGATAGAAGAAATAAAAAAACAAATCATTCAAGAATTTTGTTCCGCCTAAAAAGGTAAGTGAAAATATTAACTATAAAATAGATGAACCCTTCTTAATTTAAAAGGTCTTTGTTGCCAGGTTGTTTGAGATCGCAGGCAATACTCACACCTTCGATGAAATATGCAGGTATGAAAATGAAATAAGTCGGGTTTCAAATGGCGAAGCCCACCCTAGGAGATGAGCGAGATGGAAACAAAGGTACATGAAATTGAATTGAATGGACTCACTTTTCAATATCGAGAGAGTGGAAAACCTTCAGCACCGCCGCTTATTGCACTTCACGCGTTAGGAGAAAGCTCAGAATCATGGGATAAAACGGCGGCTGTATTAGGAGAAAAATACCACGTCTTAGCTTTAGATCAACGGGGGCACGGTGGGAGTGCGAGATCTAATACAACTCATGTACGAGGACTTGCTTCATTTTGGGGCAGTTTACACTAATGGGTCATTCAATGGGGGGAATAGTATCCTACCAATTCGCAGAAACATATCCGTCAAGAATAGAACGTTTGATTGTTGAAGACATTATTCCTCCTTTTGAAGATAAACCAAAAGAAATTCCTTCCAGGCCGTCTCATTCTCTACCGTTTGATTGGCTGGTTATTCCCTCGATACTAGGGCAACACAATGAACCCGAATGGTGGACACGTCTTACCGACATTACCATGCCGACTCTTATTATAGGTGGTGGATCTAGTAAAACTCCTCAAAACAAATTGCAAGAAGTTTCTGAGCTTATCCCGAATTGCGAATTGGTGATGATAGAGGGTGCGGGACACTATGTTCACGATGATTATTTACCAGCCTTCTTAGCTGCCGTAAGAAGGTTTCTCAATACATGAGGCTTCGGATGCTTTCGATTTCCTAATTCCTATGTGTTAAAAAGAAAATATAGATCTTTATACTTAAAGTGAAATAATCTCATGATCACAGTCCTGATTTTTTGATCTTAAAAAAATCTATAATATGAGTGAGGGATTGGCGATGCCATTTTTCGAAACCAAAGACCGTTTGCAACTGTTTTACCAAGATTGGGGTACAGGCGATCCGGTAGTTTTTGTTTCTGGATGGTCACTAAGTTCTAGAATGTGGGATTATCAGAGGATTTTTTTAGCAGATCAGGGCTTGAGGTGTATAGCATATGACAGACGCGGTCATGGGCGTTCCGATGACTCGGGGAACGGATACGACTTCGATACCCTGGCAGACGATCTCGCTGCACTGATTGAATACTTGAATCTTCGAAATGTCACGCTTGTATGTCATTCTATGGGTGGTGGTGAAGTGATTCGATATCTAACACGTCATGGCAGCGATCGGGTGGAGCGTGCCGTGCTTGTCGCTGCCATTGTGCCTTTTTTGATGAAAACAGAGGATAACCCGAACGGAGTGCCCAAGGAAGTTGCTGACATGGTGCGAGACACTTGGAAACGGGATTTCCCGACTTGGTTGATTCAGAATGAATTGCCGTACTTCAATCGTGCTGATACTTGCGCAATGGGTGACTGGACCCGGTGGGATATGTTGCAGACATCGCTAAAAGCAGTGATTGAGTGTAATAAGATTATCATCGAAACGGATTTTCGCGAGGAGATGCGGTCCATTACCGTACCTATACTCATTATCCACGGTGATAAAGATCGATCAATCCCGGTAGAAATCTCCGGTCAAAAATCAGCAATGCTGTTACCCAAGAACCGGTTTATTTTGTATAAAGATGCCCCGCATGGACTATACATCACACATTCAGACCGGCTAAATAATGACCTTTTAACATTTATTAAAGGTTTAAAATGATAATTAATTTAAAAAATAGTAAAAATTCCAATATTTATAAGGAAGAAATCTATATCAACTGAAAATAATCACTAAGCAATCGTTGTAATGATCGGTTGATCTCTTGTAATAATTATTGTGTGCTCGTACTGTGCACAAAAACCCTTATTAGGTAGCCTTACAGTCCATCCATCCGGACTTTCAATGACATATTCTGCACCAGTTGACAAGAAAGGCTCAATAGTAATAACAGTACCTTCCTCCAACACACGTTTATCATCCTTGCTATAAAAAGGTAAAATTTCTACAGGTGCTTCGTGCAGGGATTTTCCAATGCCATGACTGCACAGATTCATGATGACCTTATAGCCGCTTTTTCGGGCTTCCCTTTGAATAATTCTCCCGATTTCATTCACTTTTACACCAGCTTTAAGAGAAGAGATCACCTTCATCATAGTGTTGTGTGTATGTTGGCAAAGGCGCGTCACGGAAGGGTTGTATAGAGGCATTTGAAAAGAGTGTCCTGCATCAGCAAAATAACCTCGGAGTTCAGCGGAAACATCAATATTGATTAAGTCACCTCCATGAATCTTCCGATCTCCCGGTATTCCGTGAGCAACTTCTTGGTTAATACTAATGCATGTATTGCCGGGAAAGTTATAAGTCAAATTGGGTGCAGAAACCGCCCCATACTTTCTTAATAACCGTCCCCCAATATCATCTAATTCCTGGGTTGTCATGCCGACACGTGTCTGACGTTTCATTTCACTTATTGTCAACGCAACGATCTTTCCAATTTCTTTGAGACCGTTAATATCATCAATACCTTCAACTGTCATCTTCAGCACCCTCCATTTTTAAATATTTATATTTTTTCTTTTTTCCTATTTCCATATTTGCCTCACTTTATCTTTTTGCATTAAATATACCATCTATTCTTATTCAACTAAACTGCCCGGTTAGTTCAACAAAAAGGTAAAATTAGCACCTAGTTAACATAAAGGCAGTTCACGGGAGCAAGTGAACAAGCAAAACCCTGAATTTGGCCAAATCAGCCTAAATTCAGGGTTTTGCTTTGTGCCAAAGAGAGGGAAAAAGCACGTTTTCCGGAAGGGGCCTCATCTTCCATTTTCGTCGGTTCTCTCCGTATTTTTATCCTATGGGTGATTTGACAATTGGTACCCATTTTTTATTTGTCAAAAACCTCATAACCACGCGATTTCACGGCCGTTTATTTTTGCAATGAACTGATGAAAGTACATAAAAGTAGGCTACTATGAATAACTCAAATATTCATCGGTTGAAATCAAAAAATAATAAAAAAAGATTTCTCTTTTAGTGAAATCCGACTAAACGAGGGACACAACGGTTGATCTGTATATATTGAATCCGATTATTTTGACTTTTTTCAAATCCACTCCCCGCATCCTCAGGATCTGGATAGCACAAAAATTGAGGATTTAACAAAGGCCGAATTTGAAGGCCGCAAGCAAGTGTTAATGGTGGCTGATTTTCTCAAAAATTCAATTCCTGGTTTTGAAAACGCTTCTATATCGAGCACTGGTGCCCAAATTGGAATTCGTGAATCTCGCAGAATTGAGGGGAACTATGTATTAACAAAAGAGGAATGTGGCAGCCGGACGAAAGTTTGACGACGTTATTGCAAAAAGCGGTTATCCAATTGATATCCATGCTCCAAGCGGAAATGGAATCTCATGGATAGAAGGGGACGGTTCGTTCGACATTCCTTATGGATGCCTTGTTCCTAAGAAGATCGAAAATTTACTTGTAGCAGGACGCTGTATGTCAACTTCTCATGAAGCACTTGCCACAACCCGGTTAACTCCAAGTGCAATGGCTGTTGGGCAGGCGGCTGGAACAGCAGCTGCAATGACCCATACCAACGGAACAACTCCATCAAACATTGATATTAAAGAGCTTCAAAAACAGCTCGTTGAAGATGGGATGGTTTTAGTATAAAACTTTAGATGTTCACTCTCAGAAAAGTTACCTAATAACAGAAACTTCTATAAAACAATAGAATTAAAGCCCCTGTGGTTGATATCGTGGGGGATAACACCGTTTAATCTTATAAAATGTAAATAAAACGTTATGTATAACAAATACGTGGTTTGTTCGTACGAGGCTTCCGCATTTTCCTTCCGTTATGTAGTGAAGGTTTTTTTCGGGTGAGAATGTACTGAAGGGGGGAGAGCTTTGGTTATATTATCTGGAAATTTCTCAAAGTAACTCTCAAGTCGATAATATGGCTCTTACTTATAGGATTAATTGTGGCATTTATTTATCCAAAAGCGTTATTTTTGATGGGGGGCATCGGTTTTCTAGTTCTAAGTACGTTAGGAGTACTTTTAATTTTAAGTTTCCCGGGATTTTTCTTTTTTGAAAATGATTAAAAAACATGCTAAAAAAAGTCCATTCCTTTTTAATGGGATTTTGGAATATAGAATAAAAAATTAGAATTCCATTAAGGTAACCATTTATAAGCTACAGCTTTATACCGTCCTATAAATTATTAAGGATAACAGAGCTTTGAATTTGCTGATGATTTATTCTGCTTGCCTTTCGTGGTTCTACCCTTGTAAGTAATTGGTTTTTGTAAGAAATATTGTAAAGCATACTTCATTCTATGTTTGGAACAATACCATTGTATTTAGGATAAAAAGGAGGGGAATCAAAATGGATCAACAGAAATTATTAGCTGCCCACGAGTCTTTGGACTTACATGAGGCCTTTAACTTTAAAACGCTTTGTATCGCCAAGTCTAAATTAATGCAAGGATTGGTTTTTGATGATGATCTTAGGAATTTAATGAAAAAAGATGTTGAACAATCGATACAGGATCTTACTGAATTGCAATCCCTCTATGAACGAGCACCTTTTCAAGCTCCTGTTCCTCAAAATCGCCCAACCCCCATCATTAATGGAAAGGAAGGAACCATTCATTGAATAATGATTATTTGGACCCGATAAACTCGCTGCATATGCCTGAACTAGCAGACACCACCTTTGCAATGGACTTTCTTCTTCGTGCCAAAGAAGGCGTTCGCAACATAGCTGTAGCATTAACCGAATCCGCATCACCTGATGTTCGTGCCGCATTAAGAAAACAATTGATGCAGGGCATTGCGATGCATCAGGAAATATCTGAGTTGATGATCAAGAAAAAATGGTTCCATCCTTACGAACTAACGGAACAGTATCAATTGGATCAGCTTTCGGCCAACAATACGATTAAGATTGGCAAAATGAACCTGTTTCCCATTGAGACCAATCGAAAGGGCATGTTTGATCGGACACCTGATGAACATTAACACTGGAGGTTATATAGTATGAAGGCGGTAACGTACCAAGGGATAAAAAATGTTGTTGTGAAAGAAGTGCCAGACCCTAAGATTGAAAAACCAGATGACATGATTATCAAAGTGACCAGTACAGCGATATGTGGTTCTGATTTGCATTTAATTCATGGCATGATCCCTAACCTGCAAGAGAACTATGTCATTGGACATGAACCGATGGGAATCGTTGAAGAGGTTGGTCCTGAAGTGACAAAACTAAAAAAGGGAGACCGCGTAATCATTCCATTTAACATCGCATGCGGTGAATGCCGTTACTGTAAAGACCATTTGGAAAGTCAATGCGACAATTCAAATGATAATGGAGATATGGGAGCCTATTTCGGATATTCCGGAACAACTGGCGGTTATCCAGGCGGGCAAGCGGAATATTTGAGAGTCCCTTTTGCCAACTTTACTCATTTTAAAATCCCGGAGACCTGCGAGGAACCTGATGAAAAGTTAGCGGTTATTGCGGATGCGATGACCACTGGTTTTTGGAGTGTTGATAATGCGGGGGTAAAGGACGGGGACACCGTTATCGTTTTGGGATGTGGTCCCGTGGGACTTTTTGCACAAAAGTTTTGCTGGCTAAAAGGGGCGAAGCGGGTGATCGCAGTCGATTATGTGAATTATCGCTTGCAGCATGCGAAACGGACAAACAAAGTTGAAATTGTGAACTTTGAGGATCATAAAAATTGTGGAGAATACTTGAAGGAAATCACCAAGGGCGGTGCCGATGTAGTCATTGATGCTGTTGGGATGGACGGAAAAATGACCGATATGGAGTTTCTTGCCAGCGGATTAAAACTTCAGAGTGGTGCATTTGGTGCATTTATCATGGCGACCCAGGCCGTCCGAAAAGGTGGCAATATCCAGGTGACCGGCGTTTATGGGGGAAAATATAACGGTTTCCCATTTGGAGATATTATGAACCGCAATGTAAATATTCGCTCCGGACAAGCACCTGTTATTCACTATATGCCTTATATGTTTGAACTGGTTTCTACAGGAAAGATTGATCCGGGAGATGTGGTCAGCCATGTCCTTCCGCTCAGTGAAGCCAAGCGTGGCTATGAGATTTTTGACACCAAAACGGATGATTGTATAAAAGTCGTCTTGAAGCCTTGAGGAAGGAGGAATGAAAAATGAACTATGCCCTACACGAAGTTCTTGAGGTTCAAGAAATGGCCGCTTTTAAAACAAATTGTTTAACCAAGTCTAAAACAATGAAAGCACTGGTTAGTGACCCAAGGCTAAAAGAAATTATGCAGCAAGACATTGATCTTTCCACCAGCCAGTTAAACGAATATACCTCTGTTTTATCTAATGCAAAGCAATCGTTAGGAGCTGAGTAAAATTGAATTCAATCATTGAGAACTTAACAGGAATGGATGCCCTTTCCGACCGGATTGTTGCGATGGATTTATTGATTGCGGCAAAAAGTGGAGTTAGAAATTACGCCATGGCTGTTACGGAAGCCGGAACACCTGAAATCAAAGAAATGTTAACTCGGCATTTGGAGGAAGCCATTGAGATGCATGAACAAGTTTCCGGTTATATAGTGGAAAAAGGATGGTATCACGCTTGGGATACAAACGAGCAAATCCATTTGAACTTGACAAATATGAAGACAGCTTTGGATTTGCCAACACTATAGATCATGTAAAGGAACAGTTTACGAATAAACTGTTCCTTATTTATTGTCAGAATGCAGGAGCAGGGAATTCATCTATGTTCATGCGAAGCAAACTATACGGCTTTTCTCGCAGGTCCCTTCCATAATGAAACCTGGCCTGCCGGTGTAATTGGTTCACAATCACATATAAGTATTGATCCGGGCCAATCGAAAACGTATCCGGCCATAACAGCCTCGGGTCATGTGCAATGGTTTCCATGTTTCCGTTCGGCATGATCTTTCGTATGCTGTTGTTTTCATAATCCCCTGCATAGACGTTTCCTTTTGCTCCGGTAATCATTCCGTCAGATGCCCCTTTTTCTCCCCAATACTCCACCCGGGAAGGTAAGTCCTTCTCCGGTATCGTTCTGTCTCTCAGGGCTTCTGTTGAAATGGAGAACAGATGACGGCTCGTTAATGGACAAAAAAATAATGTCTTTCCATCCACAGAAATCGCGATACCATCAGACGCCAGTCGAAAGGGAGAAATGGAGCCGTCTTTATTGCGGTTCATCAGTATTTTACCTTCTACTTTTGGCAAGAAATAGTGATCGGGTGATGTAGGTGGGGTTCCACTTAACCGTCTGAATGCGTTTCCGGTTTCTAAATCCACAACAATGATCGCTCCTGGACCTTTGGAGGATGAATCTGTGATATAGGCATAACCGGCTTTTCCTACGCGAAAATCAAAGCGAACATCATTCAAATATGTGGTTGGCAGGATGACTTCTTCTGTAAAGGTATATACATTTCTGATTGTATTTGTTTTTAAATCAACAGCGACGAGTTTTGCTCCCCCTTTAATCGGTTCCGAAAAATTGGGTGCTGCTGTATCCAATACCCAAAGTGTTCCCCTTCCATCAGCCACTACACTTTGGACACTGATAAATGACATCGCAACGTTTGCCGGGTTGGTCAAATTTGTTTCTAAATTTGGATAAGGCTGCAATTGACCCCCGGCAATTTCCGCCACCGTAAATTTCACGTCATCTCCCCATTTCGGAAAGCAAACGAAAATACGCCCGGTTTCTGACACGGTAACTCCTGTAGGCATAGCCCCATAAAATGAATGAACGAGTTCAAACTTACCGAAATATTTTTCCATAGGCAGCATAAATTTCATCATCTCCCTCATCCGATTTGAACCGATATACCTATATATGACCGGCAGTTTTTCTTGTGCATGGCAAAGCACATGGGCGGAGCACTTGCTTTTTTTTTTGTTAAAATCTATTCACCTGAACATTTGTATTGATATTCCGTAAAAAGAAAAGGACAGCAGCCAATCAAAAAAATAAAAATGAAGAGAAGAACAGGATTACGCATGAAGCTGTGACGCTTGAATTATTAAAAAATGTAACAGCGAAAATGGATGATGCTGAAAATCGTACAGAGGCAAACAAACAACGGTGCTTCTTTTTCGCTTGTTTACATACAAACGTTAATTGACAGGGAGAGACTGAACGAGGCCATTATTCAGCCTCGGGATTGAAGCCGAAGTAAACATCGATATTCTGCTCGATATGCTTATCGATCCGATCTATTTTCGTATCCTCATTTATAAACAAACACCGGATGAGCTCTTTATTTCCGAGCAGGTGGACCATGTCATTGCCGGTATTTTGCCAGCGTTCAGTGGAAAGTAAAGGAGATTTTTAGTGGAAAAGAAATATTCAATCATGACTCTTATTTTACTGTGGAGTGGGTTGGTCATTGTTTCGAGCATGTAACCATCCCGCTGACCACAGTATTTACAGGCACTTTTCATATAACGGCCAATCAGGCGGCCTGGATTGGCAGTGCGTTTTCGTTATGCTACGCGATCGGATGCCTGCTTTATGGACCATTTTCTGATATGTATGGCCGTAAAATTTTTCTTGCCGGCAGCATTAGTGCGTTAGCGATTGTTTCTTTTATCATTGGATTTATTGATCATTTTTCAGGATTAGTGATGCTCCGGGTGCTTGAAGGATTGATTGCAGCAGCTTTTGCTCCGATCTCTTTCGTTTATGCGGCAGAGATGTTTCCGCCTGAAAAGCGTCTGACAGCAGTCGGTTTTATATTAATGGTGAGTTTTATTAACTTTTCGTAAAATACTTATTAATAAACGTTTGGTATAATGTAGACATAAATATTAGGGAGTGTGTGTAAATGAAACCAGATATGTTTCAAATCATCCAGGATTTCCTAATAAATAAAATTGATCCAACATTTATTATTGTGTTTGGATCCCATGCGAAAGATTCCGTACATAAAGAAAGCGATATTGATATTGCTTTCTATTCTTCACAAATATCATTTAATACCTATGATCTTTTTCTTTTCGCTCAAGAACTAGCGGACTTAATCAAAGTAGATGTTGATTTAGTGGACATTAGTGCAGCATCAACCGTTTTCAAAGCTCAGATCTACTCAACTGGTCGGTTAATTTATTGTGTTGACGACAACTTATATAAGAACTTACAAATGACCGCTTTAAGCATGTATGCCAAGTTAAATGAAGAACGGAAAAGTATTTTAAACAAAATTGATGAAAGAGGGTCCATTTATGAAAAACGACGTGATTCTAAATAAAATAAATGTGATTGAACGTTGTATAAATAGGATCAACCAAGTTTATGACAACAATACCGAGAATCTTAAGGATTACACAAAACAAGATTCCATGATATTAAATGTTCAACGTGCATGCGAAGCTTCCATAGACCTGGCGATGCATATCATTGCGGATAAACGCCTTGGACTCCCACAATCAAGTAGAGACGCTTTTGATTTGCTACAGGAGAATGCCATCATAAATGAAATTCTGGCCAAAAGGCTAAAAGCAATGGTTGGTTTTAGAAATATCGCTGTCCATGACTATCAATCCATTAATATTGAGATCTTAAAACAAATTATTGAAAAACACCTTGGTGATTTTAAAGAGTTTACAAAACAAATACTTCAAACCTAATGATATTGGAGGTTTTTATATGGACTATAAAATTCGTGTGTTCCACGTAAATACGAATATGGAAGCCTTTACTATTGAAACCATTTTTAAGGGCGAGAAAGCTGCTGAAACAGCAATCTTAGATCTAGAAGCGCTCTACCCTTCCCAATTCGAATATGTAAAAGTACCCGTACAATCAATTAGTGCTAAATAATTTTATTATGTAAATAAAGTTTCGTAAAAATTGAATTTTACGCATAGATTATTAGCTTTATGTGAAGGAGTTAAACTAGACCATGGTTAACAAAAGTTAATGAACACGAATTCTTAGAACTTAAGGATGAGAGCATTCTCGTGGGAGCTGGTGCACCACCCCCAGGAACCCACGGCATGAATCATGGCTGGGAAATAGGATGCGCCTGTATTTCTCGAATTATGGGAAATTATTTGATGCTCAAGGGTGGGGCCGTGAGGTGACAACGACAGGTTATGGGGATCTCCAGGACGGCACGAATGAGCTCGAATGGTACACCAATGTTTTTGCCGGCACTACTAGCGCTGCTGCCATGGTGGTAGGCGATTTGGCTTGCCTGCAAGGTGTCCTGCGGTCTCGTGGGAGAAACCCGTTGATTCCAGCGAGAGCGAGAAGATTGCTCCGATGAACAGGTTCACCCCAGGTAAGGATAACTTCGCGCTTGCCTCGGATAGGAAGCCGCCCCGACTTGAGACAAATGATTAAACGTGCACTTGACACACCTCTCTTTTTTTACAATGCCATTAATGGGGTTGCAGCAACCGCCACGATTGACGCCGACGGAATCTATAATTACGTCAGTCAAATTTCTGGACTTGGAACAAGGACCCACGTAGTCGGATCCGCCAACGGTACACTCTTTTTCTACAATGCCAATATAGGGGAGGCAGCGACTGCAACACTTGACCCCGGCGGAAACTACCGTTATGTCGGTTCCATCTCCGGATTCGGACGCTGGACGCATATCACCGGAACCTCTAACGGTAGCGTGCTCTTCTACAATGCCTATACTGGTGAGGGCGAACTGCCCGGATCGATCCCGCAGGAAACTACCATTTCGTCAGTTCCATCTCCGGATTTGGGAGCTGGACCCATATCGCTCAGACGGACTGAGCGGCACAATCATTTCATTTTTGCCCGAAGCAGTTTGTACCTCTCCTTCAAACCATATCCCACGATACTTTCATATTTCGGCAAAAGGAAACAATTTTTATAAGGCTGTTTCTAAATAATACCTAATAAGATTTTTTTGATTTTTTTTATTTATAAACTTACCTCGCCTTACTAAAAATTTATTTCCGTGCAGTTTAATTGTGTCACCGATTGATATAATGGGTTTATTATTAGAAAGCAATAACAAAAGTTGTTCACCAGTTCCTGAAAAAATCTTCTTATTACCTGCAATGAGTTCATGTCTATATTCCTCTGGTTTTCTTATCATATCAATCCCCGCTCTATTGTTTTTATAGTGTATACCCGGAATGATTTAGCGTAAACACCAAAAATTCGAGATTTTTATTAATGGATACAAATTGATTCGACCACCCCGATCATTAAGTGCCTGGTATGGCCTCAAAGTCTTCTCTATAGGCAGCAACAAAAAAAAACCCTCTAAAGGTTGCCTAAAAAATTTATAGCTGCTCAATCATTCCGCCATCTTTTTGTTTTTCACAAACTCTTAAACGTATAAACAATTCACTTTGGAGATTCTTCGCTGTCCTCATTACTTGATCATCTTCTTGATCACTAATTGTATTTATAAAAATTGTAAATGTTTCACCGTTTTGACTGGCATTTTTTAATCTATTCAACAAAGTACTGTAATCCATTTAATAACCTCATTCCGCTTTAATAATTCGACAAGAAGCCAGGATATTCCTTTATCACAAAAGAGCACCCAATTTGGATGCTCCGCCTTTGTTGATTATCAAAATTCAACCTAAAATTTATTTGAAATTAAAGTAAATTTTTTTGTTTCCTGACTTGACGGAAAAAATCGCTTTTTCTTAAACCCATTTATTAGTTCAATAAGTTTTGAGGAGTATTCCTTTCCCTCAAAAAAGAAAGTAAAAACTGAATTTGTTGATCGTTCCTGTATTAAATCAGATTTGCATTTAAATAATCGGCTAATGTTTGCTGAAGCGTACCTTTAGTTGATGCATACTCATTAAACGAAATATCCAAATGAATCATTTTCCTGACAAGTTCTGGACGCAGACCGGTAATGACCGCTTCACATCCCATCAAGGAAACCCCGCTCATCACTCTTTGAAACTGGTGTATTACCTCAATATCCATATCTGTAATGCCTGATAGATCCATGATTAACGTTCGGATTTTTAAATTTGAAATATCCATCAATATTTTTTCCTCAATGGTATCCATACGGTACACATCAATTAAACCGATTAAAGGAAGGACGGCTATTTGATGACTGATCGGTATAATAGGCGCAGATAAATGCTCAACTATTTTTCGCTGAGAGTTGATTAATTCATCTTTATAAGATGAATACCTAATGAAAAAACTATTAAGAAATTTATCGATGCCGTCATTGATCTGCATCTCCATCTCATAAATCATTGCTCTGTAGTCTGAAATACTGACTACAGGGGTATTCAGTTGATCGTATTTTAACAGGTAGTGCCAGACCGTCCTTCTAATCGCATGTACCCACTCCAGCTTAAGAGTAAGAGTTAAAGAATGCTCTGCCCAGGCTACCCCTTCTTGCTTGGCAAAGGAAATGAGTTCGTTCTCTTTCCTTTCCACCACATACGTTACCATCTTCTCAGCGTTTTTCAAAAGATCAATATTCCCTGATTGTAAAATATCATTTATTTTAGGCGCGACTTCTACAGCCTCGGATAGCAGCTTATTTTGAAACTCTTCTCTCCGACTGATGATAAACTCAATAATTTCTCTTTGCTGTACTCTGTCCATTTGCTGTTCTCCTTCCAGTGTTAAAAAACTATTTCTTTTCCTATTTTAAATTTCCTTTATTTTTGAAGAGTTTTTATATTAACTATAAAAATATTCCCCTTCTCCTTTGTAATCAAACCTTTTTATATAAAAAAATAAACAGGCCACCTGATTTGGATGGCCTGAATGCTATTGTCACAATAACCTTCAATTTTAGTTTGTGTGTATGATTAAAAAACGCCAATATGGACTATCGGGTGATTAAAGAAAACGACTTATTTTTATTAACGGATGACAAGGGCAATATTCCTGTTGACAATACATATGGCTTGGGTTTTTATACGAAAGATACACGCTTTTTAAGCAAGTTTGATCTGAAAATTAATGGAGAAGATCCAATCCTTCTTTCTTCTTCTGCGGATGAAAATTACAGTGCGAGAATTTTGCTGACAAATCCCCATATGGAGAAAGACGGAGAACTCATACTTTGGAGAGAATCCATAGAGCTTGAATATAAGCGCTTAATCTATGACGTGGTTCTTTACGAAACCATTCAAGTAAAAAGTTATTTTCCAAAACCAGTTGAATTTGACATCAGTTTATTGCTGGATGTAGACTTTACTGACATGTTTATTATCCGAGGCTTTCAATATGGAGAAATTGGGAAGCGCTCAGGCGAAGAACAAACCTACCTCTCATGGGATCCATTACTATTATGATGAAGCTGATCATGTAAAACGCGCGACCAAGGTGAGCTGGAACCCTGATGCTGAGGCTGTATCAAAGGAAGAAGGAATCACCTTCCGTTTCTCATTAAACCACGGCGAGGTTCAATCTGTAACCTTTACCGTTATTACTGAGATTGATGGAAAATCTGGAACAGCTATCGCGCCTGAAGCAGCACTTGGAAAATTAGAGTCATCATATAAAGACTGGGAAGCAGGAATAACCAAAATTGAAAGTGACTACCCAGCACTCCAGAGATTGGTCGAGCGAGGGATCCTGGATGTAAGAGTTCTTTTGACGGATATCGGCAATGGGGCAGTTCATCAGCTTCTGGAACTATATCATGGCTGCATCCATGGTCTTTACCCTGCCTATTTTGGTTCTTTACGCCTTCTTCAACCGCTATTTTGTCAAAGGCATTAAATTTACTGGGGATAAGTAGATTTTTTCGAAAAACAAAACAACAACCATACATTCTGCGAAAAAGCATGCCTGACTCATGGGGCATGCTTTTCTTTTGTCAGATCATTTTATTTTGATGAATCACATGAATTGGATAAAATAGGGGCAAAGATAAGCAAAGAACGTTCTTTGCAGAAAGAAGGAACCGTAATTGAAATTAAGCATTCTTGATCAATCTCCTGCCTCAAGCGGAAAAACCGCTCAGCAGGCTCTTCATGACTCGCTGAGCCTGGCACAGGCAGGAGAGAAACTAGGCTACACGCGATACTGGATTGCCGAGCATCACGATTTTCCTGGACTGACCTGTCCGGCTCCGGAAGTGATGCTCGGGTATATCGGCGGGCAGACCGAAACGATCCGCATAGGATCCGGAGCGGTTCTTTTGCCTCATTACAAGCCGTATAAAGTGGCAGAAACGTATAATCTCCTCGCTGCTTTATTTCCTGGGAGAATAGATGTAGGCATCGGAAGAGCACCCGGCGGATCGGCAGAAGCCACGATGGCACTCTCGGATAACTATTTGGAACAAGTCCGAAAGATGCCTGAGTCAGTAGACACGTTGCTGCATTTTTTCAAAAATGATTTTCCTTCAGATGACATGTTTTCTAAGATCACTCCATCACCGGTTCCTGACATCCTTCCAGAGCCTTGGATTCTCGGAACGAGCAAAAAGAGTGCCATTCTTGCTGCCAAACACGGGTTGTCTTATGCTTTCGGCCAATTTATGAGCGATCAGGACGTTACCGATATTATTGATCAGTACAAATCTGAGTTTAGGTCGAATAATTGGTCGCCGGTACCAAACACGATTGCAGCCGTATCCGTTCTTTGTGCGGAGACAAAAGAAGAAGCTGAAGATTTAGCACTGCCTAATCAAATTTGGAAGATCCAGCTGGCAAAAGGAGAGGGAAGAAAAGGAATCCCATCCCTTGCAGAAGCGAAGCATTATTCATTGACTCCAGAGGAAAAAGAGATGCTGAACTCGATGAAAAAACGGTCCATTATCGGAAGCCCTTCTTATGTTAAGCGGCGTCTTGAGGAGCTGAGAGAACACTATCAAGCCGACGAAATGATGATTGTTACGATTACACATGATATAAAGGATCGTGTTCGTTCCTATGAGCTGATAGCCAATGAATGTTTAGCTTGCTCAACTTGAGCAAAAAATTTAGATACTTTAAATTTAGTTGTTACAATAAAAAGTAAGGTTTAAATAAATATTTTCTAAAATCATTTTTTATAGCAAGACGTTAGAAGGGAGGACAATTACAATGTCCCAGCAAAATCAATCATCTGCTAAAAAGCAGCTCCAGGATATCCCGATTTCTGTATTGGATCTATCTCCGATCGTAACAGGAGGAAACGCTTCAGAATCGCTTCAAAACACCCTTGATTTGGCACAGCACGCCGAAAAGTGGGGCTATAACCGCTTCTGGCTGGCTGAACACCATAGTATGCCTGGCATTGCCAGCTCTGCAACCGCCGTTGTTATTGGCCATGTAGCAAGAGGAACGGAGAAAATCCGTGTAGGGTCCGGGGGGATTATGCTGCCTAACCATGCTCCTTTGGTCATCGCTGAGCAGTTCGGAACTCTCGAGTCATTGTTCCCAGGCAGAATAGACCTTGGATTAGGTAGAGCTCCTGGCACAGACCAGGTGACAGCTAAAGCTCTTAGGCGCGAAAATATGAGCAACGGGGAAGACTTTCCAGAACAAGTGGATGAACTCCGTGCGTATTTAAAACCAGACGGATCAGGCAATCCGGTGAGGGCCATTCCAGGTGAGGGGCTGGACATTCCGATTTGGCTGCTTGGTTCAAGCGGATTCAGTGCGCGGCTGGCTGCTGAGCTCGGTTTGCCTTTTTCATTCGCGAGCCATTTTTCTCCAGACAATACTTTGCCTGCTCTTGATGTGTACCGCAGAAACTTTAAACCATCACAGGTATTGGACAAGCCGTATGCCATGGTGGGAGTTAACGTGATTGCTGCTGAAACAGAAGAGAAGGCCGCTTATTTGGCAACTTCCATGCAGCAGCAGTTTTTAAATCTTGTCAGAGGCATTCCTTCCAAACTTAAGCCACCTGTTGAAACGATGGAAGGAATCTGGTCCAATTATGAGAAAGCTTCTGTCGAACAGTCACTTCGAACAACCATCATCGGCACACCGGAAACAGTTAAAACAAAACTTCAGGCTTTCCTTGATGAAACTCAAGCGGATGAAATGATTGTCAACGCTCAGATTTTTGATCATCAAGAAAGATTGCGTTCCTATGAAATTGTCTCAGAAGTTTTCAAAAGATAGATAAATCAGCAAATCCCTCTCTTTTTTAATAGAGAGGGATTTTAATTATTAATTTGAGTTATAAAAATCAAGGTGAATGACGGCCAGGGTAAGAGCGAGTATATCAATTTGTCTCTTGAGGCAGTCAGGATCGTAGTTCTCTGGAAAGATACAATGGATTTCCAATATGGGATAGGATAAGAGACTCCATCGCTTTTTTGCTTTAACTTGGAAGGTTGGTGAGTATAAGGAGCTCGCCCATTTTTTAGACAGGCTATGGCCGGTTTGTCCATAGTTGTAAAGTGTAAGATTTGTACGATCGAACTTATTGCTTTCTTGAAAGGAGATGTTAAGGATGAGAACTTCTGAATCCTTTTGGCTTCTTTTTACAGGACAAGATACTCCATAGGAGATTAATTGTTCCTTAAAAAGCTGCATTGCTTTTTGATGAAAACTGCTTGGTGTTTCATTATTTTGAAAAAGTGTTTGAATCCTTATCGGTGAATCGATAGAAGGAAGAGTAATATCAAGTCTTTGTTGTTTTTGATTCCAGGTTATAGTACAGCCCAACTGCTTGAAAAATTGCAAATAGTGCGGGAGATTTGTTCGTAAAATTACCCCTCTTTTTATTCCCTGGATGTATAGATCAATGGGCACACATATACCTCCACATACTCTGATAATTATTTCTATGAAAGAAAAAGGAAAGAGTGTGGGTTTGTCCGGGGAAATGGAATGTTTATATGTTTGAAATTTTGAATAATTAAGCAAAAAAAGTGGCCAGCAAGGTTAGCAAGCTGGCCAAAGAAAGTTATTCGGGGGAGGTGCGGCTACCATCCGCGCCTTCTTTTATAGATTAACATAAGAACAAGTGTTCGTAAACACCTTTTTTTAAATGCACAAAATTATAGAATAGGAATAAGCTTTTCTAGAGTGATGATTCCGGGAGATGCATATTACGACGGATCCTTCTGATTTTCTTCCGTAAACGAAATCGTAATGGGTTTCGTTTTTTTCATCTTTACAAGTCTGATTTCGAGCAGGCCATGTCTGTATTCTGCTTTCACTTCGTCAGGTGAATATTGAAAGGGAATATGAATGACTTTTTTGAAAGGTCCGGACAATCTTTCATTCATCTTCAGTGCTTCTTTTTCAACCGGATACGTATACGGAATGTTTCCTTCCAATACAAGCTGATTCGCTTCAAGTACAATGTTCAGGTCTTCTTGAGACCGCAGACCCGGCAGTTCAACGACAAGGTATCCTTCCGTTTCGTTTTCATAAAAATCGGTACAGGCCGTCCGTTTTGGCACTACACGGTTTAAGTCCTGCCAAAAATCATTTCCGAGAACACCATCTACTTTTTCCTGTATGGATGCCCAGTCGAAATTCACTTTTTTACTCATACATTAATCCTCCATCTGCTGAAATCGGTATGCTGTAATTAGTCTATGAGTGAAAGGAGAAAAACATTAAAGCTTTTCAATTTTGACAGGCTATAAATAATTTTTGTTATTTATTAATAATAATTATAAAAAAGTATTGATTTCATAGTGATAAGTGTTATCATTAAATTATAATCATTCTAAATAACTTATGAGGTGATAACATTGACGAATAAAAATCATTTGACGACCAGCTGGGGAGCACCGGTAGGAGATAATCAAAATTCAATCACTGCTGGTTCACGCGGACCAACATTGATCCAGGATGTTCATTTATTGGAGAAGCTGGCACATTTCAACAGAGAAAGAGTTCCTGAACGCGTTGTTCATGCGAAAGGTGCCGGAGCCCACGGATATTTTGAAGTAACGAACGACGTTTCAAAGCATACGAAGGCCGGCTTTTTATCTGAAGTCGGAAAACGCACGCCGCTGTTTGTTCGTTTCTCCACTGTAGCCGGCGAAAATGGTTCTGCAGATACCGTCCGTGATCCTCGCGGTTTTGCCGTTAAATTCTATACTGAAGAAGGTAACTATGATCTCGTTGGGAACAATACACCGGTCTTTTTTATAAGAGACGCCATTAAGTTTCCTGATTTCATCCATACACAAAAAAGAGATCCGAAAACACATCTGAAAAACCCTACCGCAGTATGGGATTTCTGGTCACTTTCCCCTGAATCACTGCATCAGGTTTCAATTCTGATGTCCGACCGCGGCATCCCGGCAACTTTCCGCCACATGCATGGATTCGGCAGCCATACGTTTAAATGGGTTAACGCTGATGGTGACGGTGTCTGGATTAAATATCACTTTAAAACAGAGCAGGGTGTAGCGAATCTTGCTCCGGATGTTGCTGCAAAAATTGCAGGTGATAACCCTGATTACCATACAGAAGATTTATTTAATGCGATTGAAAAAGGAGATTTCCCGGCATGGAAACTGTATGTTCAGATTATGCCGCTCGAAGATGCCAATACGTATCGCTTTGATCCGTTTGACGTTACTAAAGTGTGGTCACAAAAGGATTATCCGTTGATTGAAGTGGGCAGAATGGTGCTGGATAAAAATCCTGAAAACTATTTTGCAGAAGTGGAGCAAGCAACCTTCTCACCCGGAACACTGGTACCCGGTATCGACGTTTCGCCTGATAAGATGCTTCAAGGCCGCCTGTTCGCCTACTCAGATGCGCATCGTTACCGAGTAGGAGCAAATCATCAGGCACTTCCGATCAACCGTCCGAAAAAAGAAGTGAACAACTAT
Organism: Fictibacillus sp. FJAT-27399; assembly: GCF_001510655.1. GTDB lineage: Bacteria > Bacillota > Bacilli > Bacillales > Fictibacillaceae > Fictibacillus_C > Fictibacillus_C marinisediminis. Next base: position 311,805 of record NZ_LMVC01000002.1, read on the forward strand.
CAGCGTGATGGGCAGATGCGTTTTGACAGCAACGGTGGAGGTTCTGTTTATTATGAACCGAACAGCTTCGGTGGCCCTAAAGAAACACCTGAAAATAAACAGGCCGCTTATCCCGTTTACGGAGTTGCTGAAAGCGTAGGGTATGAACATAACGACCATTATACGCAAGCTGGTGATCTTTACCGTCTGTTAAGTGAGGAAGAGCGTTCACGTCTTGTAAATACTATTGTGGATGCTATGAAGCCTGTAGAGAAAGAAGAAATTAAACTTCGCCAGATCCAGCATTTTTATAAAGCAGATCCTGATTATGGGAAAAGGATTGCGGACGGACTTGGTTTAGCGGTTCCGCAAGAAGCGCTATGATTCGACTTTTTTCTCAATTAGTATAGTGAATTCTCAGTTAACAAGTATCCGCTGTTTGTGCGGGTACTTGTTTCTAAACGAATGAAAAGAGGATGTTGACCGTGGATGCGGAGCAAGTGACCAAATTAAAGTTAAAAGAAAGCGGCTTGCGAATTACCCCTCAAAGAGTCTTGATTTTACAAGCCATCATTTCATGCGGGGGGCATTTGACGGCAGAGGAGATTCATCGGCAGCTTCCCCCGTTCATTACACTGGCTACGGTTTATAATAACCTGAAATCATTTGTTAACTTGGGGATCATCCAAGAGTTATCATTTGGAAATGGGAGCAGCAAGTATGAAGTTGTTGATGCAAAACATTACCATGTCATCTGTGAGTCTTGCCAAAAGATCGTTGATTTTAACTATCCAAGGCTGACTGAAGTGGAGTATGCAGCTTCCCGATTAACAGATTATGACGTTCATCATCACACATTGGAATTCTACGGTTTATGCAAAGAGTGCAGAATAAAATAAAAAGAATAAGTGAGGCTCGTGAACATGGCTGTTGCCGAACATATCGAATGCCCCAAGTGCCAGAGTGAAATTAAATTCTTGAAACACAGCATGCGATGCAAATGCGGAATGAGAATCATTACGAAACATCATCTGAAAATAACCACAAAATAAATCCAGCCGAATGAAAACGGCTGGATTTTTATTGTTTATCCGCAGATTGTAATCTCATAATGATCTATACAGCGGGTGTTATCGCAGATGAGCCGCGTTTGTAGGCGGTACGTAACAGTAGGGGAGGAAGAAATAAGATCATCGGGCAATTGGTAGGACATCGGGATTTCAATGCTTCCATCAGGAGAAAGCTCTTTATACATATAGATGGTAGTGACAGATTCAATCATCCGCTCTGTTTTATCTTCTTGGTTCTGAACAATCAGATCACATTCGAGCCGTTTGATGATTTGTTTCATCCATCTTCCTTTAAGAAGGAAAAAGCCGTTAACATTTTCTCCAGGCTTTAATTCATAGGAATCGAGTTTAAGATCGATCGTAGCCTGTCCGAGCTTAAATAAGCTCATGCATTTTTTTAACAAGTAAAGTACCTCCAGTAACAATATCAAGTTAAAAACCTTTTCCGATGCCCTTCGGTAAAGGTCTCGCAAACAACAAAACTGTATGCTGCTCCCCTTTGGAGTCTAGTTTTTCTATCTATTTTATGACCTTGATTTTTTTGCATCTCAATGATTCGATTCTCATTGTAAACGCATGGTACTTAGGTGTCAATAGAAGTTTATTAGAATGAAAATCCCCTATTCTAAGGTCATGCTCTTCACGAATATAATCATGCTGATGAGGTCGTTTCCGTTCACTGGAAGGTATTTTTGCAGGGAGCCAAACAGGGGGTGAACGAAGAGATGTATTTTTACGAGATTGCTGACAGGCTGAAAAAATTGAAGGAAGGGTGTGTGATCGCGACACTCCTTCATGTGGAAGGTTCCTCTTACTTAAAGGAAGGCGCGATGCTGCTTTTTCATCAGGATGGTAAAACAGGTATGATCAGTGCAGGATGTGTAGAGAGCGATCTGGAGGAACGCAGCCGGCAGGTCATGTTGGATGGCCAGCCTCAATATGCCGTCTATAACCAAAGAAGCGATGAAGACCTTTTGTGGGGAACTGGAACCGGTTGCAGCGGGGTCCTCCATGTTTTAGTAGAGAGGGTGGATGAAGAGCTTCGTCACCAGCTTCTTGATGTAAAACGGTCCTTGGAAGAAGGGAGGCCAGTTCTGCATAGTAAAGAGTTGTTTATTGATGGAACTCGGCTAAACATTAAAAATCACTTTGAAAAAACGGATAAGAAATCCTTTTTCAAAAATGGCCTTATTTCAACGAATGGCGTGGAGATGATTTTTTTTTATTTGTTTGAACCCATGCCAAGGCTAGTCATTTTCGGAGCAGGTGAAGATGCGAAATCGGTGGCTAAATTGGCAACCGAGACAGGGTGGTCGGTAACCATTTGTGACTGGCGTCCAGCATTTTGCAACCGTGCTGAATTTCCCTTTGCGGATCACTTAATCGTTGGTAATCCGCCAGACCTTTTTGATAAGCTTGCTTTTGACTCTCAAGATTTTGCAGTAATCATGTCCCATAACTTTCAACAAGACAAAGAATTTCTGACTCAGCTTCTCAAACAAAATCTTCGCTATGTTGGCGTGCTTGGGCCACGAAATCGGACAGAGAAGCTTTTGGAAACGAAGGAAATACCAGAATACCTCTCTTCACCTATAGGGCTCCCGATTGGTTCATCAGGTCCCCAGGAGATTGCAGTCAGTATTCTCGCAGAGATGATAGCAGTTTATCGGCTGGAAAAAAAGCGTCCGACGGAAAGCTTTTTATGAGAGAGGGAAAGATTGTGGCTATTTTTCTTGCGGCCGGCAGCAGCCAGAGGATGGGTTTTCAAAAATTGTGGCTTCGGTTAGGTCATGAATGTCTTGGAAACTGGGCATTTCGGGCGGCTCTTCAATCGTTGATAGACCATATCGTTGTGGTGACGAGAGAGAATGATCGCCTCGACTGGATGGACTCTTCATTCTTTAAAAGTCCTTATCGTCGAAAATGGAGTCAGCTGACCTGCAAAAATTCAGTGCAGGGACAGTCTGCTTCTCTTGTTGCAGGGGTGAAAAAAGCAGAAGAGCTTTTACCCAACGGAATAATCGTGCTTCTTGCTGACCAGCCTTTGATTACAAAAGAAATGATTAATGAACTGGTCCTTTGCTTTAAAAAAGAGTCTCCTATAGCGTTTGTGGCTGCATGCCATAAGAATTGTTTTAGGCCACCGGTGATTTTTTCAAAACACCTGGCAGCACAGGTGAAAGGAATAACAGGAGATCATGGTGCACGTCATATATATAGAAATAAAAAGTATTTAAACGGTAAAATCATTCACTATAATAACCCTTCTCTTTTTGTAGATGTTGATACAGAAGAAGATTACATTGAGATCAAAAAGCTGATGAAAAGGGGAGGGTGGAAGTGGAGTACATTGGAAAAAGTGTAATCCGAAAAGAAGCCTGGGATAAAGTATCGGGCACAGCAAAATACACAGCTGATGACTCATCCCCTGGTACCCTTCATGTCAAACTCCTTGTCAGTCCTTATGCACATGCCCGTATAAAGAGCATTAAAAAAGAAAAGGCGTTACAAGTATCCGGTGTCCGTGCCATCCTTGCCGGAGACCATTTCCCTCTCACGGGCGAAGAAATCCGTGACCGTCCGCCATTGGCGATTGAAAGAGTAAGGTATCATGGTGAGGCTGTTGCTCTTGTTGTAGCTGATACACCCCATCAGGCTAAAAAGGCAGCCGATCTGATCGAAATAGAATATGAACCGTTGCCCGTTGTCCATAATCCAACAGAAGCTTTAAAAAAGGATGCCCCTCTCGTACACGAGCATCTGGGCCGCTATAAAAAAGAAGAGCGGGTATACCCGGTGCCTGGCACCAACATCGCTAACCAGACAAAAATCAGGAAAGGAAATATGGAGAAAGGTTGGAAAGAAAGTGAAGTAACAGTGGAAGAGCACTTTTCATTTTCGCCTTCCGATCATGCCGCCATGGAAACGAGATGTTCATCATGTGAGATTCGTTCGAACGGGGATGTGATCATTACCTCTTCTTCCCAGGCTCCTTTTATGATCAAACGGCTGATTCATGAATACTTTGATGTGGACATTGGAAAAGTGATCGTGGAAACACCTCTGGTCGGTGGAGGATATGGAGGGAAGGCGTCCATCCAGCTTGAACTGCTCGCCTATTTAGCATCTAGAGCGGTGGGAGGAAGAAAGGTTAAACTGCTTAATAGCCGTGAGGAGGATCTACTGACTTCACCGGTGCACATCGGACTGGATGCCACGGTAAAATTGGGGTGTACAAAGGAAGGAAAGATCAAAGCTGCCGAGCTCCAGTTTTTGTTTGATGGGGGAGCCTATTCGGATAAAGCAGCGGATCTCAGCAAGGCGGCTGCAGCAGATTGCACTGGTCCTTATGATATTGATAACGTCTGGTGTGATTCGCTCTGCATGTATACGAATCACCCATATGCGGCGCCCTTCAGGGGATTCAGCCATTCCGAGCTTTTATTTGCCGTCGAGCGGACAATGGATTCTTTAGCTGAAAAAATCGGGATGGACCGACTTTTGCTGCGTTACAAAAATGCGATCAAACCCGGTGATACAACACCGACACAAGTGCCGCTGAACAAGAGCAATGTAGGGAATCTCCCAGCTTGCATCCGCCGTTTGAAAGAAATCATCCATTGGGATGAAGGAGTGGCCAAAGAAATAGGGAACAACAAAGTACTTGTAAAAGGCGTGAGCTGCATCTGGAAGACTTCCACGATCGAATCGGATGCCGGTTCAGGGGTCATTTTAACCTTCAATCCTGACGGCAGCATCAATTTAATATCAGGCGTCATTGAGATCGGCACAGGGACAAAAACGGTGCTTGCACAAATTCTGGCAGAGCGGCTGCAGATGGAAATAAGCCAGATACATGTTCAGATGAAAGTGAATACTCAAAGTACTCCCGAACACTGGAAAACCGTTGCAAGCCGGGGAACTTTCTTGGCGGGAAGAGCGGTCCTTGAAGCGGCAGACGATGTGATTTGCCAGCTGAAAAACATCGCATCCTGTGTATTGCGAGCTAAAGCATCAGATCTGATGGTAGCGTTTGGAAAGGTGTTTTTACGGGACGATCCAAGCATTGGAATCGATGTGAAGGATATTGCCTACGGGTACACGTTCTCTAATGGCAATGCGATCGGCGGCCAGATTATCGGAAGGGGACATTACAATCTGCGTCACCTTACTTATATGAATAAAGAAACAGGCGCAGGCAAGCCGGGGCCGGAATGGTCTGTAGGAGCTCAGGCCGTTGAGGTTGAGTTTGATAAACGGCTATTGACGTACCGGATCGTACGGGCGGTTTCTGTTATTGACATCGGAACGGTTTTGAATGAGAAGGCCGCAAGGGGCCAGGTGATGGGAGCGATGAGCATGGGGCTCGCATTTGGCGGCCGTGAAACCTTTAGATTCGATGAGTTTGGGAGAGTGCTGAATTCTCAGCTCCGAACGTACCGGCCGCTCCGTTATGGTGAACATCCTGAATACGTTGTGGATTTTGTCGTAACTCCCCAGATCGATGCCGCGTATGGTGCAAGAGGAGCAGGCGAACACGGAATCCTGGGAATGCCTGCAGCTCTTGGAAATGCTCTTTCCATCGCTGCCGGTGTAAAGTTAAACGAACTTCCGCTTATCCCTGAGCTGATCTGGAGAACCAAGGAAAAGGAAGGGGCCAGCCATGCTTTCCTTTGAGTTTGATTATTATCATCCGACAAGTATCGAGGAAGCGGTGCAGCTCTTTCACACTTTGGACCAGGAAAGGAAATATCCGCTCTATTACTCAGGCGGAACGGAAATCATCACGCTCGGACGATTGAATCTTGTGTATACGAACGCGGTCATTGACATCAAAGGAATTCCGGAATGCAATGTAATGGAAAGTCATGGCGATTCTTTTGTCACTGGTGCCGCGCTCAGCCTGACTGCTATAGAGGAGCATAATGGATTTCCGCTTCTCAGCAAAGCGGCAAGCGGTGTGGCTGACCACACGGCGAGAAATAAAATTACGATCGGGGGAAACATCTGCGGACAGATCTTTTACCGTGAAGCAGTTCTTCCGTATCTATTAACGGACAGTAAAATAGTGGCTGCCGGCATGGATGGCAACAGGACAGTGGCTTTGATGAATGTTTTTAACAAGACGCTAAGTCTGAAAAGAGGAGAGTTTCTCGTACAGCTTCAGACCGATAAACATTATTTAGACCTTCCCTATTGCTGTGTGAAAAAGCGTCAGCAGTGGGACACCGGCTATCCTCTGATAACGATTGCTGCGATCAAAGCGGAAGAGGGAATCAGAGTTGCTTTCAGTGGAGTCTGTCCTTTTCCATTTCGATCTCGAGAGATGGAAAAAGCGCTTAATGCCAACGATTCTTCTTTACAGGATCGGATTCTTGCATCTCTTAAGCACCTTCCCAAACCGGTTCTGGATGATGTAGAAGGCTCATCGCAATATCGGCTCTTTGTACTAAAAAATACGCTCTTTGACATTATAGAAAAGCTCGAGGGGGATAACCGATGAATGCAGCACGGAGTCTGTCAGCAGTCTTACATGTCAATGATGAAGAAAGAGCGGTAGTCATCAAGCCAACGGACACTTTGCTGTTCGTGTTAAGAGAGAAGATGGGATTAACGGGAGCAAAGCCAGGATGTCTGAACGGAGACTGTGGCGCCTGCACGGTAAACGTCGATGGGCTCGCGATGAAATCCTGCCTGATGCTCGCAGTGGAAAGTCTGAGCAAGAAGATTACAACGATCGAAGGCTTAAAAGGAACACCCATCCAGCAGGCCTTTATTGAGCATTTTGCTTTTCAATGCGGATACTGCACTCCGGGATTTATTATGAACTGCCATGCGTTGCTGGAAAAAGTTCCAGATGCCAAAGACGATACAATCGCTGAGTGGCTGAATTCCAACATATGCCGCTGCACGGGGTACGAGGAAATTGAAGGAGCTGTGAAATCCATCGTGAAAAAAAATCAAATGAATAGATAAATACTATAGTCAGCCCTTTTACGGCTGATTTTTTTGTTTTATTAAATGCCACCTGCAATCTAATAAACTAGTTTAATTTTGGAAAGGAAGGGAAACGTACTTATGGATATACATAATTTATAGTCTGAATACGGCCCTACAAGGAGGAATTGAACTTTGAGTACGAATGATCCGAAAAACAGCAGCGGGGAAAATAAGAAGGACAAGCAGCTTCAAGCATTCAGAGTGAACAATAAAGGGAAGAAGCTGACCACCAATCAGGGGCTTCGCGTTTCTGAGGATGAACACTCACTAAAAGCTGGAGTGCGGGGACCGACATTAATGGAAGACTTTCATTTCCGTGAAAAGATGACTCACTTTGACCATGAAAGAATCCCTGAGCGGATTGTGCATGCAAGAGGGTATGCGGCGCACGGTGAATTTGAAGTCTATGAATCCATGAAAGAGTTTACGAAGGCTGGGTTTCTTCAGGATCCATCTGTGAAAACACCAGTATTTGTCCGATTCTCCACAGTTGCCGGATCACGCGGTTCCGGGGATACTGTACGTGATGTGCGGGGATTTGCCACCAAGTTTTATACGGAAGAAGGGAACTATGACCTCGTAGGAAATAATATCCCTGTCTTTTTTATTCAAGATGCGATTAAATTTCCGGATCTTGTTCATGCATTTAAACCGGAGCAGCATAATGAGATCCCTCAGGCATCCACTGCTCATGATACGTTCTGGGATTTTGTTGCCAACAATACGGAATCAGCTCATACGGTAATGTGGGCGATGTCCGACCGTGCCATTCCCCGCAGCTACCGTATGATGGAAGGTTTTGGTGTGCACACGTTCCGCTTTGTGAACGAACAGGGGCAGGCTCGCTTCGTTAAGTTCCACTGGAAGCCGAAGCTCGGTGTGCATTCCCTCGTTTGGGACGAGGCACAGCGTCTTGCCGGTAAAAATCCTGACTTCCACCGCCAAGATCTTTATGAAGCCATTGAAAAAGGAGACTACCCGGAATGGGAGCTTGGTGTTCAAATGATCGAGGAGGAAGATGAGTTTAAATTTAATTTTGATGTGCTGGATCCCACGAAAATCTGGCCAGAAGAGCTTGTTCCTGTGAAAATTATCGGGAAGATGACACTTAATCGCAATCCTGATAATTACTTCTCTGAAACAGAACAGGTAGCCTTCCACCCTGGACATGTCGTACCCGGCATTGACTTTTCGAATGATCCGCTCCTTCAAGGGCGCTTATTCTCCTATACAGATACGCAGCTTTCCCGTCTTGGCGGTCCGAATTTCCATGAGCTGCCGATTAACCGGCCGGTGTGCCCGTTCCACAATAACCAGCGAGACGGTATGCATCGCATGACGATTAATCAAGGGCCTGTTGCTTATCATAAAAACTCTTTGGAAAATAACGATCCAGCGCCAGCCACTGAGGAAGAGGGCGGCTATGCTCATTATCAGGAGAAAGTGGAAGGGCGGAAGGTTCAGCAGCGCAGCGACAGCTTCAAGGACCATTTCAGCCAGGCGAAGCTCTTCTGGAACAGCATGTCAGAAGTCGAGAAGCAGCATATTATTAAAGCGTTCCGTTTTGAAGTCGGAAAGGTGAAAAGCAAAAGTGTTCAGCAGCAGGTTGTAAATCTGTTCAGCCATGTTGATGCCGACCTTGCTGAACAGATTGCAGCAGGAGTGGGTGTAAAAGTCTCGAACAGTGCTCAACCTTCTCAGGAAACCGCGTCATCACCGGCATTAAGCCAAGAAAACACCATCAAAGCTCCGGCAACAAGAAAAGTCGCCATTCTGGCAGAAGACGGGTTTAACTTTGAAGAAGTCAGCGGGTTGAAGGATGCATTGAAGAAGGCTGGAATCACATCTGAAATTGTCAGTGAAACACTTAATCCAATCTCGAGCAGCGACGGACAGGAGCTGGAAGTCGATCAAACTTTGCTTACGAGTGATTCGGTACTCTATGACGCCGTTTATGTGGCCGGCGGAAAAGACAGTGTGAACAGCTTAAAAGCAGTAAAAGAAGCAACGACATTTGTGAATGAGGCATTTGCACATTTCAAAGCGATCGGTACAGCCGGAGAAGGAACGGAACTGCTGGCAGCAGCGGGTGTTGACTCCAGGGCCGCTGGAGTGGTAATCCTGGAAAGCAGGAACAGCGAGTCCTTTATTCAAGCTGTGGCGCAGCATCGCCATTGGGCACGACAAGTATAAAGGATATAAAAAATGAAGCAGCCGCTTTCGGCTGCTTCGTTTTTATTTATTTTAAAAGGATTAAAGAAGTACAGAGCGAAGTAGAAAAGATTGAAAAAGATACGCACGATTCTCGTAAGTGTGGAGGAAGCTGACTTTGGATTATTTTTACGGCTGCTACAGGGGAACCTGCTATTCCATCTACCAAACCAATCGAAAGGGCAGAAAAATATGTTTAAAACGATCATCGAACCGCGCGTTTCAGAAACAGACGGGGTTGGACATATCAACAATACGACGATACCCATCTGGTTTGAGGCGGGCAGGAACAAACTGTTTAAACTGTTCACACCGGACAGTTCCTTCGAAAACTGGAAAATGATCATCCTGAACATGAATGTTGATTATGTGGATCAGATCTATTTCGGAAAAGATACCGAAGTGTATACGTGGGTAAAACGGATCGGAAATACAAGCCTCGAGCTGTATGAAGAAATTCGCCAGGACAACAGGCTTTGTGCAAAAGGGACGGCCGTCTACGTAAATCATGATGTTAAAAAGGGTAAATCGGAAGTGATTCCGGAAGACATCAGGTCTGAACTCGAAAAACATAGGTATAGTGAGAATGTGGAGTAAGAAGAGGAAAAGAAGCCAAGGCAGCGCGTTTTGGCTTCTCTTTTTTATGAAAATGATGTGTTTGGCAAGTAAAGCTTGTGGAACCGCAAGTAACGGGCCGTTTTTCGCAAGTAATCTTTGTCGAACTGCAAGTAATGGCCCAATTTCGCAAGTATTTCCTGTCAACTCGCAAGTAACCATCCCGGACGGAGGAATCTTCCCGTCTCAATAGGCTTTTTTGAGCAGGATTTCTGCATGATTCGCTGATTATGGATACAATAGGGAATAGTTGTACGTAATAGGGGGGAAAACTATGAAAGTTGAAATATGGTCAGATTATGTTTGTCCATTTTGTTATATCGGAAAACGACGTTTTGAGAACGCGCTGAACGACTTTGAAGACCGTGAAAACGTGGAAGTCATTTATAGGAGTTTTGAACTCGATCCTTCTTTCAAAAATGAAACAAATAAAAACATGCATACCGTTTTGGCTGAAAAGTACGGCATGTCCTATGAGCAAGCAAAAGGAATGAATGATCAGATGACACAGAGAGCGGCAGAAGTTGGCTTAACCTATGATTTTGAAAATATGAAACCGACGAACACCTTTGATGCCCACCGGGTTTCTCATTTTGCCAAACAAAAGGGACTGCTGAAAGAAGTGACAGAACGTATCCTTAAAGGTTATTTTACAGAAGCCCTTGATATCAGTGAGCATGAAACACTGGCGAAGCTTGCGGCAGAGGCCGGTCTTGATCAGGAAGAAACACTTGCTGTATTAAGAGATGGGAAATTCGCAGACGATGTCCGTGCAGACGAGGCGGAAGCATCACAACTTAAGATAACCGGTGTTCCTTTCTTCGTTTTCAATCAAAAGTATGGTGTATCAGGCGCACAGCCGGAAGCTGTCTTTACCGAAGTCCTAGAAAAGGTGCAGGAAGAAGAACAGCAAAAAAGCCCGATCCAAGTGATTATCAGCAGTGAGAAGAAAGAAAATAAGGATGATCAATGCTCTGACAGCTCCTGCAGCATTTGAGGGCAGTCATCCATTTTAGGAGTTGTTTATCATATTGAATACCGTCATTCTCAATGATAGGAAATTTGATGTAACAGATTTGCATCTTACTACTACAGCCAGCCAACTGAAAAAGATCCATTTCAAGTTTAAAGTAGAGCATAGTGAGTATCACGACATTACGACGCTTCTTTACAAAAACGATTTTGAAGTAAAAGTCCCTGAAAAAGACCTCCGATTCCGAGCTGAAATCAGCCAGTATTCTACGTCTATCACTGATTTGTACAAAGAGAACGCTGTTGGTGATTTTGCTCTTGAGCTTACGGAAAAAGAATAAGGGTGAAGAGAGAGAGCGGAAACCCGTTCTCTTTTTTCATGATAGAATAAGAAGAAGCTAAGCTAAACAAAGGAAAGGTGTGAGCCATGGAACCTTTTAAAACATCGGCACTTCTTGATGTAATCAGTGACCTGTTTTCACATGAAGCTTCTATTGCAGTAACAGATACAGACCATTATATTTACTACCAGCCAAGCAAAAGGATCAACCTGAAGATCAAGCCGGGTGATGGAATTAAAGAAGGCACCATTACACATAAAGCGCTGGTTTCCAAACAAAAAGTATCGCAGTTTATTAACCGTGATATTTTCGGCACCCCATATTACGGAATGGCGGTCCCCTTGATGGATGAAGGAGAGCTGAAGGGGTGTGTCACAGCTATCTTTCCGGCATTAACGAGCGGCAAGACGGTCGTTACCATAAAAAGCGAGGATGGCTGGATTCCGATTCCGTTCGCAGATATTCTTTATTTGGAGGCGAAGGAACGAAAGACGTATGTGGTCGGTGAAAAACATACTGGCAGCCATAAGGATACGCTGAATGAATTTGATTTTCTTTTACCGAAAGATGACTTTGTCCGATGCCATCGCTCGTTCATCGTCAATGTTCATCACATCCGGGAGATCTATCCGGAAACCCACTCCACATTTTTACTTTCAATGAAAAACGGAGATCAGGTTCCCGTCAGCCAGTCGTATGCAAGTTATTTCAGAAATCTGCTTGGATTCTAGGCGGATTTTTTTCTGTTTCAAGAACTGAATGTTCTGTTTTATCCTAATTTTTCGTGATTTTATCCATTTCTTTTCTTCCGATATTGATCCTTTGCTACACTTATGAAAAGAGCGAGATAGGAGTGAAGAGAATGGAAAGCGTTTACAATAGAATTAGAGATCAACGCTTACATGATCGGATTGTTTCAGCAGAGGAAGCTGCCTCGTGGATCCATGATGGGATGACCCTTGGCTTGAGCGGCTTTACACGGGCAGGAGATGTGAAAGCCGTTCCGTTTGCTTTGGCAAAACGGGCAGAACACGAACCGCTGAAAGTGAATGTTTATACAGGCGCTTCGTTAGGTTCAGATGTTGATAAACTGTTTGCGGAGAAGAACATGCTGAATAAGCGTCTTCCTTTCCAGGCCGATGCGACTATGAGAAAAGGCATTAACGCGGGAGACTTTCATTTTGTTGATCAGCATTTGTCGCATACGTCAGAATGGATTCGCTCCAATGTTTTGGAACCTATTGACTACGCTATTCTGGAAGCGGTTGCAATCACCGAAGACGGAATGATTATTCCAACGACATCGATCGGCAACTCCATGGTATTCTCACAGCACGCAAAAAATATAATTGTAGAAATCAATACAGCACAGACTGAATTACTAGAAGGTATTCATGATCTTTATGAACCGGAAAAACAAGGGGAACGTTCGCCCATCCCATTGACAAAGCCGGACGACCGAATCGGACTACCCGGTATGAAAGTAGATGTGGATAAAATTAAAGGGATTGTGTTTACGAATCAACTCGACTCCCCGTCAACTATTGTGGAACCGGATGATGAAACAGTCATCATGGCGCAGCATTTAATCTCTTTTTTGCGGGAAGAAATCAAGGCTGGCCGTCTGACAGATAAACTTGCTCCGCTTCAATCCGGTATTGGATCGGTCGCCAATGCCGTGTTTCATGGATTACTGGATTCAGAGTTTACCGATCTGGAGGTTTATTCAGAAGTGCTTCAGGATGCGGTTTTCGATCTGCTGGATGCGGATAAAGTACGTTTTGCGTCTTGTTGTTCAATCACCTTATCCTCGTCTAAGATGGACAAGGTTTTTTCTAACTTTGAAAAATATCGTGACAGGCTGATGCTCAGGCCGCAGGAGATTTCCAATCATCCTGAACTGATCCGCCGAATGGGGATTATTTCAATCAATACAGCACTGGAGCTGGATATCTACGGAAACGTGAACTCTACTCATGTGATGGGAACGAAAATGATGAATGGCATCGGAGGTTCCGGTGATTTTGCCCGCAATGCCCGCCTCGGCATTTTTGTGACCAAATCCATTGCCAAGAACGGCAACATTTCAAGCATTGTTCCGTTCGTATCACATGTGGATCATAATGAACATGATGTGGATGTGATTGTCACAGAGCAGGGCTATGCGGATTTGCGTGGACTTGCACCTAGAGAGCGTGTGGAAAAGATTATTCAAAACTGTGTCCATCCGATGTACCGCGAGCAGTTATCGGCCTATTATGAGGAAGCGAAGAAACGAGGAGGACAAACGCCTCACATCCTGGAAAAAGCGCTGTCCTGGCATATCAACTTTGAAAAGAACGGTACGATGCTTCAGAGGGTGGAGCAGCCCGTTTAGTAAGACAAAAAGAACAGCTGACTCCGCCAGGAATGGCAGACAAAAAGTGAAAGTAAAGGCTCTTGAAAGATAAAAGAAAACCACAAAAAGGGGCTGTCCAGAAAGTCGAAAATTGACCTTCAGGCAGCCCCTTTTTGGCTTGAAAAATCTTCAATGAAAAGTTAGTTGAAGTGGAAGATGCGAGACTCCTGCGGGACTAGCGTGACAGGTGAGACTCCCGCCGGTGCTTGCACCAAAAAGTAGGCGTTCACGCCGGTAAGGCTCACCGCACGCCCCGCGGAAAGCGAGCAGCCTGGAACAGAAATCAACAGCTTACAGACTTCTTGGACAGCCCCTTTAAAGCAAAGCTTTTTATTTTGGCTGGATGGTGACGTCCTTGCTGGAGTTCGCAGGGACGGTGACTTTTACATCCATCCATTGCTTCAGTCCATATGCTTTACTTTCAGTGATTTCACCTTCTGTGGAGCTGTAGCTTCCGGGTTTCATATATAAAGGAATGTTCAATGTTACTTCTTTGTTCAAACGATTTACAGCTGTAACGGTCTGTTTTCTCTGGGTTCCGTCATTCGGCTGGGTGTAATTGGCCTCAAAAGAAACCGTGCCCGCTGCTGTATTCCCATTTTGATAGACAGGCGTAGAACGCTCTGTTCCTTCGTAGATATAGGAACTAAAATCAGGGCTGGCAGGATTCTTTTGGAAGATTCGGTAACCTACCCATGGCTGCCCGGTCAGCTCGATGGAAGAGGTTGTAGAGTATAAAATGCCATCCTTTTTCGTAATGTTGTCAATATGTGTATGTCCATGCAGCGATAAGTTCACATGATACTGTTTCATTAAATCAATCATCTGCTGAGCTCCTTCACCGTGCCACTGCTGATCATACTTTTGGCCAAGGACTTCTCCTTGCAGCAATGTAGGAAGATTTTGCGGGTCATGCTTAGCGTCATAATTCTTCCAATAATCTGCAACCTGTGAATCGCTCGAAGGCCAGATATCACGGTCCCGCCATAATGGATTGTGGTGGGAGAAGAGACCTTTTATTTGTTCCGCATCGGCAGTTTCAGCGTTTTTTGCAAGGTCGTTTTTAATCCAGTCCATCTGCTGCTGCCTCACTTGTCCGCCCCATGTTGGAACAGAAACGGAACCATGTCCTTGCCGGTCAAACTTATCCCAGTCAAACGAGTTATATCCAATCATATGGGCATAAGGGCCATAATCAAAAGAGAAATACTGCGGTCCAAAGTATTGTTCCCAATATTTGGCGCCATCGGTTAATGTAGCATCCTGTGCATAATAGTCATGGTTGCCTGGTACAACATAGACTGGTACATTAAATTTTTTCAGCATGCGGTACGTTTCTTTATACTCATAAATATATTCCTTAGGATTCATCTGCCCAAACATTAAATCTCCGGTTAGTACGACGAAATCGGGCTTGAGCAGATTGACCTCCCGAATGGTCTTTTGCAGGTACAGCCATCTTTTGGACTCATCAGGAGTCCAAAATCCAGCCTCCGCAGCATCTTCCGGCTTAGCTAGATTACGGGGAGAACCGACATGGATATCCGTTAAGTGAATAAAACGAAAATCCTTTTTAAATTCATTCACAACTTTTACTGAATTCGGTTCTTCATCACTCACTTGAGCGCCGTCGGCCGAATAAGAAATATTTAAATCGTAAAGTTTTTCAGGGATGTCATCGGGAATCGTGACTGTAACATTGTAAATCGAGGAGCTGTCTTTCCAATAAGATGTACCTTTCTCAACCTTTGTCACTGGAAGGGCATACTCTCCATCAACCTGGGAAGCCGTGTTCTCCTGAAGTTTCACACCCCATCCTGAAGGTGTTTTCCCTTGTGTATCCACTTGTATAGTGAAACTGCTGCCTTTTTTCTTAATGGCTGGTGTAGACATCAGCGGATAGATGATGTTTTTAATTTTGGGATCTGCTGTCATGCTGGAATCCTGATCAAGATAGTGCTCTGAATTTCCGACCCCTCCATCCTGGCTTCCACCGCCGCTTATGGCATGAGCTTGAGTAACAGGAATAGCGAAAGAAAATATGGTAAAAAACATGATAAGTGATTTCAAAACTTTCATTGAACAACCTCCTTTATCGTAATGCAGTGTTAGACTAACAGTGCATTATGAAGGTATAGTTACGAAAGAGTGAAGCAATTGTAAGCTTAAGGTAAAAAAAAAATAAAAAAGGATGCCACCAATTTGGTAGCATCCCTGTAAGCTTAAAATGAGCTGGATCTGCGTCTTCTTCTGTTTTTAATTCTGCATTTAATAATGGTAACACGGCGGCCACCGCTTGTACGCCTAGTTCTCACTCTGCATTTGACTTTTTTCCTGCGACTTGACATTCAATCATCCCCCAATAACTGAATAATAGAGAAAAGAGAATATAACTCTCTTCTCTCTATCATTATATGGAGAACTCTAGCATTTGCTTGGACGAGCAGGTTAAATTAGTGGACCTTCATACCGAGTGGATGGCATCAGGTGAAAATCATAGGTTGCAATATCATCGGCTTTCGTCAAATAGGCATGGAGACTCTCAATCAGCATAAGATTTGGCACACTTGTTTTTTCTTTAATAAGGATGATCGGTTTTTGAAAGGCAAAGGCATAGCCAAGTTCGAATGCCGTTCCGCTGTCAGTACATAATCCTTCGTAATCGTGAATGGCAACTACTACATCCGCTCTTCGCAGATAATAGAGATCAAGGTTAAAAACAACTTTTCTCCATCCCTTGGATCCCCATGGATATTGCTGATTTTGGTGGAAGCGGGCAGAATAGAATTCCGCGACATATGGATTTCGGGTTAAGGCATTCTCAAGCCTTTGAATTCGTTCCAGCTGCTCCTTATCAAAGAAGGGACTGGCGATAAATACTCTCACGGTTCTGGTGTTAGGATCCATAAGATCTCCACTTTCTAAAGAAAGCTTCAATCCTTTTATATGCAGAAAAATATAAAAAAGAAGGCGCTGTGGCCTTCTTTTTTTGTTTCTTATTCGCAATCCTTACCAGTGGTGGGCTTTAGCGTTGCTTCTCAAGATAATGTTGTTCTGAGACATCTCAGTATGTCCATTTACTTGAGATTTTGAACGTTTCGGCCGTGTCCAATTGTGGTGAAACTTACCTGAGTGGGGATCTAAATGATCTTTGTAACTCATTGCTTTTCACCTCATCCGTTAAGAGTAGACCCTAAGAAACAAGGGTGATATTCAATGAATATCGCGATTATTATGTGCAGTTGCCGGGAAAATTATGTTATTTTTGTCTGCTTTTTTTCATCGAACTGATCGATTGCATCTGCTCTTGTCTCAGGGACATAAGCGAGGATGATCATGCCGATAATAAAAAGCAGAATCAGGCTGAACACACCGCTGCTTGAATTGCCGCTTACCTGAGCGGTGACAGCGACCAGCAATGGCCCGAGTATGGAAGCAAACTTTCCGAAGATGTTGTAAAATCCGAAAAATTCATTGGCGTTCTTTTTCGGTACAAGCTTCGCAAAATAAGCACGGCTTAACGCCTGGATCCCTCCTTGTGACGTTCCGACCAGCATTGCCAGGATCCAAAAATCGAGCGTTGTTTTTAAGAAATAGGCATAAATGCAGACAATGATATAAACGGCAATTCCCACGTACAGCATTTTTTTACCCGTAAACTTTTCAGCAAGTCTGCCGTACAGAATGGCAAATGGTGCAGCAACAACCTGTGTGACAAACAAAATGATGAGCAGACTCGTTGAACTGATTCCCAAATCCGTTCCGTATGCGGTCGACATGGAAATAATGGTGCCGACTCCATCAATATAAAAGAAGTAGGCGAGTAAGAAAAGAAATAGAGAACGATATTGTTTGATTTCCCTTAGGGTTTTGCCGAGGCGTTTAAAGCTATTTCTTACAGGAGAAGGTTCCTGTTCAACGTAATATTTTTGATGAACATTTTTAAACATGGGGATCGTAAACAGAGCCCACCAGCATGCGGTAATAAAAAAGGCAATCTTGCTTGCAGCGGCAGTAGAGAAGGGCAGCACTTCTTTTTGAGCAAGGATAATGATGGCGATGCTGATGAGAAAAGGAATGGTACTTCCGATATACCCTAACCCAAATCCACGGGCAGAAACACGGTTCATCCGTTCTTCCGTCGTGATGTCGATAAGAAACGCATCGTAAAAAACTAAAGCACCGTTAAATCCCAGGGCTGTAAACGTGTAGATGATCAATAACAGGAGCCAGTGCTGACTTGGAACAAAAACAAGGACAGCAGTTGAGACGACACCCAGTGTAAAGAAGAAGGTGAAGAACTTCTTTTTCATTCCCTGATAGTCCGCAATCGTTCCGAGGATAGGTCCAAGCATAGCCAGAATAAAGGTCGCAATGGCAATTGTATAGCCCAGGTACGCAGTAGAATCAGCACCACTTACACCGGCTTTCATCGCGGACGCTTTATAAAAAAGCGGAAACACAGCGGTTGTGATGATAATCGAATACGCAGAGTTAGCCCAATCATAAAACATCCAGCTGCTTTCTTCCTTCGAGAAACGCTTCATCCTCTTATCCCCTTTTTATTCCCATTTTCATTCTTTCCGCTTCTTATTTCTCCCTATAGCGTTAATAATCCTTCAACAGCCGCTCCGTCTGTATTCCCTAAGTGAAGACCAAGAAGTCGGGCAAATGTTGGTCCTTCATCTACGAGGCGCATGGACGGAATGGCCTGATGAGGGACAATTCCCTTGCCTGCCGCTGCAAAGAACGTACAGTAGTTTTCCTTTTCAGGGGAGTAGCCATGGGAACCCCAGGTGTATCGCTTTGCCTTCACATCTTCAGCTGTAATGTGATGCAGGAAGCCGCCGTTCAGCGCTTCTTTAAAATAATAACCCCTTCGTGCCTCCAGCATAAAATCAGAGTGCGCATCCGCACCTCTGGCTCCGGCTTCTTCTCCAGTTAATACCTGTTCAACTCCGCTGCTTTCATCTTGTGATAATTCCTGCAGCCATTGTTGAACCTTGTGTTTTGTGTCACGATCATTTTTGTCACTTATGTATATATATGCCGAGCCGTCGCAGCTATGGCAGTATGCCTTCCAATTTGTGACTTTTCCTCTGTTATTAACGGTAATTAGTCCTTGTTCCTTGAAGTAGACATTAGGCTGGATGGCAATGGATTCATCGAGGGCACTGTGGTCACCGAGTGCCACAATGGTCGATTGATCGTAAATACCGCTCTCCTTGAGCGCCTTTACGATCCGGCCGAGCCGAGCGTCGTGTCGTCTGAGGGCATCCATCGCTTCATCTGAAGAAAAGCCATGGTAATGACGATTGGTATCCAGATCGGTAAAATGAACGAGCAAGAGCTGCGGTTTTCTTGTTTGAATGGTATGGACGGTTGATTCCAGGACAAAATCATCAAGCTCAGGCTGACTAAGCCCTTTTCGGATATGGCCAAAACGGCGGTTCATCTCGAGCTGATAGGTGACGCTTCCATTAAAAAGAGAGACAGGTATCTGATGGTGCCAAGAACGGTTGGCGAAAATCTCTGGCATGTTGTAATCCATTTCAGCCTTGGCGGTTACCGGCCATAAAAGGGCTCCGGTCGTCATGCCTGCTTTCTTCGCTTCATCATACAGGGTTGTGCCTTTAATATGCCGTCGGTGCCAATGCCAGTCAGGGGAGGGCCGGCCTGGCTGAAGATAGGTATTATTCACAACGCCATGCCTGTTGGGATAATTGCCGGTAACGATCGTGGCATGGCAAGGGTAGGTGACAGATGGATAGATTGATTCAACATTCTTGCAATAGGATCCGTTCTGCAGGAGTTCGGCAAAATGGGGAAGCTCCTGCAGCATAGGGAAGTCCAGTGACGAAAGACAATCGAATGATATGACGAGTAAATGATCGGTAAGACGGTCCATAGCGGCCTCCTTTTGATTTATTCATTCTTACTTTTAGTTTAAAGCAAGAAATGGAAAAAGCACCAAAAAACATAGGTGCTCTGAAAGAATGGATCAGTGATGCATGGAATCTGCGGTTTTTACGATGTCTTTAATGGAATATTTTTTTTTGCTTTTAGGTGATTTAATCAGCATGATGGAGTGATAAAGGCCGTCTTTTTTCCATCGGATTACTTTTGAAGTCTTGCTGTTATTTACTATGGTTGCTTTCGTTCCGTCTTTTAACTTAACCGTTTTAGGCTTCTTGCCGTCTGAATCAAAACTTGTGTTTTTATTATGATAGGTCGAGGCATGCAAAACGGAGTCGACTCCATTGCCAAATATAAATTCTGTCATAATAATTTTCCCTTTCGGATCTCCCGCAGGCTCACTTGCAAAAGTTAAGTCGGCATTTTTGGATTTGAAAGGAAATTTCGTTGGAGCCTCCAATTCTTTTTGAACATCTTTTGGAAAGGCCTCAGCTACTTTTTTTATATCCCTTGGATATTCCTCTTTTAACTTTTCAACAGCACTGGTTTCCTCATTGCACGCAGTTAATATAAGAAGAAAAAATAGAGATGTGATCATCAGAATTTTTTTGGGCATATCAATAACTCTCCTTTTAGGTTTTAGTAAATTAATATAGGCTTCTTTGTCGGTGCCAGGCACTCCAATTACACAAGTGTGTAATTGGAGTGCCTGGCACCATTTATGCAAATTAGGGCTTTCTACAGATGCTTTGTCGAATAAATATACGATACTATGAATATAGTATATTTTTTTCATTTCTTGGAAAAGGGGAGATTGAAAGATGGGATTTAAGAAACAAGCAGCAGCAGGGCTGATCGGCCTCAGCATCCTGGCAGCACCGTATGCGGCATGGGCAGAATCACCGGGAAAAGCAACGCCGCAATGGCATAACGTAAACGCATTTGAAACTCTGAGTGAAAAAGACGGCAGCTTATTCAACAGCGAGAACTATAACTTTACGAAATACTCACAGATCGGCCAGCAGCTTCTGAAGATTCAGAAGCAAAGCCATCGGATGACGGTCACCAAGTACGGGAAATCAGCAAACGGCCGGGATATGTATGTGGTCACAATCGCTGACCAAAAAGCAAAAGGGCAATTAGGATTTTACAAGAAACTTAGAAAAGAGATGTTTAAGAATCCCGAAAAAGCTCAAGTCTTTATTGACAAGCATCCGGACGTCAAGGTGCCTGTCATGATCAACGGATCAATCCACGGAACAGAGTTTGCTGGATCAGATGCCGTACTTCAGCTCATTGAACGGTTTGCGAAAAACAACGACGCAGACACAAAGCAGATCCTCAGGAATCAGATCCTTATCTTTAATGTAGTGGCCAACCCTGATGGACGAATTGATGCGACCCGTTTTAACGGCAACGGCATTGATTTAAACCGCGACTTCATCACGCAATCCCAGCCGGAAACTCAAGCGATGGTGTCACTCATCAAAGAGTGGAACCCGATGGTGTTTCTTGATCTTCATGGTTATGTAAAAGACTATGGCGGTCCAGATAAACCGGGGCTGATCGAGCCGTGTACGCCGCCTCATAATCCAAACTATGAATATGACCTTTTCTCCAACTGGGCGATGAACCAGGCGAAAGCAATGGAGTCTGAAATCGTCAGCAACCGGAAAGACTATAAGAATACGAATACGGCTACTTCAAAAGTAGATTACCAGAACATGAAGGGAGCCTATATACCACAGCGGGATGACACAGCAGGCTGGGACGATTATCCGCCGATCTTCACTCCGATGTATGCCATGTATCACGGATCTTACGGCTATACTCTTGAAACGCCGACTAATGACTGGGATGGCGTAAAGTGGCATTACGACGCGGTAATGGGTGCTCTGAACTACGCCAGCCAAAATAAAACCGGTATGGTGAAGGATCAGATTGAAGTCTTCAAACGAGGCATCAACTTTGATCATCCGTTCCATAAAAAAGGATTCTTCCCGAAGGCTTATATCCTGCCTTCTGATCCAACAGATTCTTCAGCAACAGAAAAGGCGGTCAGCCATCTCATGAAAAACGATATTGAAGTAAGCAAATCAAAAAAAACGTTCAATTTTAATGGCAAGACCTATCCTGCCGGAACGTACATCGTGAACATGAGCCAGGCGAAAGCAGGACTGGCCAACACGATGCTTTGGGATGGGGAAGACATCACGGATGATACTCCAGCGATGTACGACATTTCAGCATGGAGTCTCCCGGAACTGTGGGGATTTGACGCGATTCAGGTACCGGCTGACAGTAACCTGAAATTCTCTTTACAGGATGTCAAAAGTGCGCACGATGAGGGCAAGCTCATCGGGAAAGGGCCATATAAAATTCCGAACACATCGGTAAAATCAGTTGAACTTGCCAACAAGCTGATCAACAGAGGCTACGCAGTCCAACGCGGGACAGAAGGTTCTTTTTACATTAAAAGCAGAGTGAACCATGATCTTATGCAATTCGTCAGAAAGTCTGGACTGATCGTCAAAAGTGCGGCCATTCCTAATCAAGCCCAAAACGTAAAACAGCTGCATGTCACCATTTTAAAAGATGGAGGAATGGGCAAAACTCAGTCCCACTCCGGAACAAAGCTTGCCCTTGAACGGCTGGGCTTTAACGTGAGAGAACTCGCACCAAGAGATCTCGCAGTTAAAGGACTTGGCAATACTGATGTATTTTTCTATAACGGAACATCCAATCTCATTTCCTATAAAAACAGCAAAGCAAACGCGGAGTTCGGCCTGGAAAACGAAGCACAATTCCAAGCCTTGAAAAAGAACATTACTGATTTTGTTAATGGAGGCGGGAAGTACATTGCTATTGGTTCTGGAGCAGCAAGTGCTACAAAAACGCTTGGGCTGACCAATGTGACCATCAACAAAGGAAACCCTGACAGCAATGGGATTGTTCGCGTCGATTATAATCAAAGCGCCCTGACTCAAGGCTACAATGAGAGTGATTACGGATTTGTATACGGCCCAGTTTGGTACTCCAATACGGATGGTTATGAAACGGCAGCTTCTTTTAAAAACAGCAGCGAATTCTTTATGGCAGGGCATTGGAAAAATCGCCAGGCCGCCCAGGGACAGGCTGTCATAATCAAGGACCAGTCCAAGGACGTCACGCTTATGGGAATCGAAGCGGGCTTCAGGGATCATACCGATTATCTTTTCCGCCTGCTTTCCAATGCAGTTTACAGCAAATAGAACAGCCAAGCATCTCTTAGCGGAGGTGCTTGTTTTTTTCGCTAAAAGACTTTCAAAGTAAAGACATAAAAGGCACCTCCATGAGAGACTAGCCCAAGCAAGAAAAGAAAAAGCCATCATCTGTAATTTCATCTGTCCAGCCCTCTTTTTATCATTAGACGATTTCAAGGTTCGTAACGTTACTTCCATCACTAGGTGGTTGAAGAAGGAAAAATGGGTTTCATATCGAAGTTAATTTGGTGTTCATTAGGGGGAATAAATTTCATTCTCTTTATTTCCGGATCTGGATGGCTAAAACCGTGTTTATTTTTGATACGAAAGAAGGATTCAAAACAGGGAAGAAAAACCGCAATGCTTTTAAAATAATAAAAGGGATGGTTAGTTATTAAGGAAAAAATGATTAAAAATCCAAGTAAGATACATATTATTGGTTCAGTAGGAAGCGGGAAAACAACGTTAGCAAGGACACTTTCATCTCGTTTAAATGTTCCGTACATTGAACTGGACAACGTCGTATGGAAAAGGAACAAGCCTGAAGATATAAGAAGAAGTGATGAAGAGAGGGATCAGTATCTGAATGAAATCATTTCCTCTGAAAAATGGATTGTAGAGGGAGTTCACCATACTTGGGTGAATCCAAGTTTTCAAAATGCAGATGTTATTATCCTCTTAGATACTGATTATTCTAAACGGACTATTAGAATCATAAAGAGATTCGTTTATCAAAAATTAAAAATCGAAAAGGCAAATTACAGGCCAACGTTAAAGATCTTCAGGAACATGTTTATATGGAACTCCTACTTTGAAAAGGAAAGTAAACCCAAAATATTAAAACTACTAAACCAATATGATCACAAACTGATTATATTAAAGAACAACCAGGATATTGAAAAATATTTCAATTAAAGTAAATAGGAAAACAGGGTGATTCTATGAAAACGATCGGTTTAATTGGTGGTATGAGCTGGGAATCCACCGCAGAATATTACCGAAAAATAAATGAAGAAGTTAAAAACAGATTAGGTGGTTTGCATTCAGCAGAGTGCCTGTTATACAGCATTGATTTTGAAGAGATTGAACGCTGTCAGGCAGCAGGCGATTGGGAAAGTGCCGGAAAAATCCTGGGGAATGTTGCTGGGTCCTTAGAAAAAGCAGGCGCCGATTTCATTGTGATCTGTACGAACACCATGCATAAAGTAATCAATGATATACAGAAAAAAATAAATATACCCATACTGCATATTGCTGATGCCACAGCTTTTCAAATTCACAAATCAAAAATAAAAAACGTTGGATTGCTTGGCACTAAATATACGATGGAACAGGATTTCTACAAATCACGAATAGAGTCTCAAGGTATTCATGTTTTTGTACCAGACAAAGAGGATAGGGAAAGAATTAATCAAGTTATTTATGAAGAGTTATGTTTAGGGGAGATTAAGCAATCATCAAAGGATTATTATAAAGAGGTTATTAATCAATTGGTTGCTTCTGGAGCGGAAGGGATTATTTTGGGCTGTACAGAGATCGGATTACTCGTAAAACCAGAAGATTCAGAAGTGCCATTATTTGATACAGCTTTAATACATGCAACTGAAGCGGTTAATATGTCTTTAGGAGATACGTGAGACTCAAAAGGAAAAATCAGTAAGAGAGCGGGGATGCTTTTAATGGATCATCGAACAATGGTGTTAACAGGTTCACCGTGGGAGCCGGTCGTAGGATAATGCAGAGCTATCCGTATACGTAAACGTGTAGAAGTTGCCGGCACCACTGCCATGAAAGACGGGCAGGTAATGGGTGAGGGTCGAACGAAATCATCGCTTCTTTCAATGAATTAGAAACTTCTTTATACAACTACATTAGTCAAAACATGGATAAAGTGGCTTATATGCGAATTCGTGAACTAGCAGATAAAACGCATGTATCAACAGCTACGATTTTACGTTTTTGCAGGAAACTAAATTGTGAGGGTTTTTCCGAATTTAAAATAAGGCTTAAAATGCAATTAAAAGAGAATAAAAAGACGACGATCAAAAGTTCCCAACAATCAGTAGTAGAATTTTTTGAACGGACTTTAAAAGGTGATATAGAAGAAAAAGTCAGGAAAGCTGCAAGTTTAGTCACCAAAGCGGGATAGGAAGCTCAGGTATTCTTGCTGAATATGGAGCTAGATATTTCTCAAGTTTAGGTAAATTTTCGTTATATATCTTTCCGATTCACTCCAAACTCCGCAATAATAGCGTAACCATTGCTTTATCTGTCTCAGGAGAAAATAATTTTACAGTCACTCATCTTAACATTCTTAAACAAGAAGGAAGTAAAATAATCAGTATTACAAACAATAAACTATCTACCATTGCGAAAATTTCTGATATAAACATTCCGTATTATGTAACCGAGGAATCTTTTGAAGAAGGCTAATATTACTGCACAAGTGCCTGTTGTTTATATACTGGAATCCATTGCTCGTGAGGTACATAAACTTAATCAATAGGATGAATCACAACCTTTACGAAAATAGCCATAAGAAAAGAGGAAGAGCTGTAAGCAATAGCTCTTCCTCTTATTTTATTTGCGGTGCATTTTAAATTCCAGGAACAGCTCGTTATAGTACGCCAAATTCTTTTTCCCAAGGTTCTCGTATACCTCAAGCTTTTCAGTAAGCTGTGGCGACGGGTAAAAGCGTTCATCGTTCACGGTTTCTTTCGGCATGTAAGATAGAGCTTTTTTGTTTGGCGTTGAATAGTTGACGTATTCTGCATTTTTAGCGGCTATCTTTGGATCAAGCATAAAGTTGATGAACTTGTGTGCCGCTTTTTTATTTTTTGCTGTTTTCGGGATGACCATATTGTCGAACCACAAGTTGGAGCCTTCCTTAGGAACAACATACTCTAAGTCCTTGTTTTCGCTCATGATTTCTGAAGCGACCCCGGACCAGACAAGCCCGATTGAAGCTTCTTCATTTTCAAGCAGCAATCTGCTCTCATCCCCAACGATGCCTTTGATATTCGGTGTCAGAGTATCCAGTTTTCTTTTTGCCTTCTGAAGGTGGGCATGATTCGTATCATTCAGGGAATAACCGATGCTGTTGAGTCCCATGCCCATCACTTCGCGGGCTCCGTCGATCAGAAGAATCTTGTTCCGAAGGCTGGGATCCCATAAATCGTTCCAGCTCGTAATCTTCTTGCCGCCGAGCATTTTTGGATTATAGACGATGCCGACTGTACCCCAGAAATAAGGAACTGAATATTTATTGTTTTCATCAAACGGGAGGTCCATGAATCGCTTATCGATATAATGCAAATTCGGAAGCTTGGAATGATCGAGAGGAATGAGCAGATGCTCCTTCCTCATTTTATCGATCATGTATTCAGACGGAATAGCAATATCATACGTAGTCCCGCCTTGCTCAATCTTTGTCAGCATTGCTTCATTCGAATCAAACGTTTCATAGATGACTTTAATGCCGTGTTCTTTTTCAAACCGTTTGATCAGCTGGGGATCAATATAATCGCCCCAGTTGTAGATCGTCAGGGTATTCCGCCCTGAATACCCCTCTGAGTTGTTCAGCTCAGAAACAGTATAAAAGAGAACCGCAGAAACAAGAATGATCGCCAGGAAAAAACGGACAAGCTTCCTCATTTTTTAACCCCCCATCCGTTCGGCTTGTTGCGCTGAGATATGAAATAATACACAACCACAAGCACGAGTGTAAAAAGGAACAAGAGGGTGGACAGCGCGTTGACATTCAACGAAATTCCACGGCGGGCCAATGAGTAAATCTCAACAGAAAGCGTAGTAAAACCGTTTCCGGTAACAAAGAACGTAACCGCAAAATCATCCAGAGAGTACGTCAGCGCCATAAAGAAGCCGGCAAAAATTCCAGGCGTGATGTAGGGCAGAACAACTTTGGTCAACACATTCCAGTGGCTTGCTCCAAGATCTCTGGCTGCATCGATCAGCGTCGGACTCATCTCGGACAGCTTGGGAAGGATCATCAGAACGACGATCGGAATACTGAACGCGATATGTGAGAGCAAGACGGAAAACATGCCAAGCTTCACTCCTGCCATCGTGAACAGGATGAGGAAGGAGGCACCAATTATAACGTCCGGACTGACGATCAGTACGTTGTTCAGTGACAGCAGCGTGTTTTTCGTCTGCCGTTTCTTCATGCTGTGGATGCCTAGTGCTCCGAAAATCCCGATAATGGTTGCAAATAAAGAGGAAAGAAGAGCAATCACAAACGTATTCAGCACGATGATCAGCAAGCGTGAATCCTGAAAGAGCTCCTTGTACCAATAGAGTGTAAAGCTTTTGAAGCCGTACATCGTTCCACCGGTGTTGAACGAGTAGAACACAAGAAAGAAGATCGGTGCATAAAGGATAAGGAATATCAACACGAGAAAGATTCGTGACATCGAGTTTATTTTATTATCCAACTTATACACCTCGTTTCCGGTTCCCTGTCACACTCATGATCAGGAACATGATAATAATTAAGAAAACCGCAATCGTCGAACCCATGCCCCAGTCACGGGTGACAAGAAAATGCTGTTCAATCGCTGTACCAAGCGTAATGACGCGGTTTCCTGCGATCAAGCGTGTGAGCATGAATAGAGACAGCGCAGGGATAAATACGACCTGGCAGCCTGACTTTACGCCATCAATCGTTAAAGGGAAGATGACGCGGCGAAATGTTGTCCACTTGGATGCCCCCAAATCATTGGCTGCATCCAATAAGGTAGGATTCATTTCATTCAATGAGTTAAAAATCGGCAAAATCATGAACGGTATGAAAATATAAACCGATACAAATATAAAACTGAAATCAGTGAACAGGATCTGTTTCGATCCAACACCTATGGCTTCCAAGAAGCTGTTCGCGATTCCTTTTGTCCCGAAGATGCCCAGGAAAGCATAGGCTTTCAAGAGCAGGTTGATCCAGGAAGGAACGATGATCAATAACAGCCATAGCTGCTTATGCTTCGTTTTCGTCAGCAAATAAGCCGTCGGGTAAGAGATGATAAAGGAAATAAGTGTGATCAAAAACGCATACCAGAACGAACTGAAGGTCATCTTCAAATAAACCGGCGTAAAAAAGTTCTTGTAATTCACCAGTGAAAAGTGACCCTCGATATCAAAAAACGAATAATAAAGAACAAGAAGAAGCGGTGCAATAACGAAAAGAACAATCCATATTGCATAAGGCAAAAGGTAAAGATTTCGGGTGATCTTATTGTTCATGAGCATCTCCAGCAGTATAAGCCTCAAGACGCCGGTCGAAATCTGCTTCTGACTCCCCAAACCGCATGACATGGATGGCTTCCGAATCGAAATATAATCCGATTTCGTTTCCTGCATCTGCCTTTTTCGTAGAATGGACAAGCCATTCATTGCCGTCTTTATCGTAGCAGCTGATCTCATAGTGAACCCCGCGGAACAGCTGTGAATCTACACGCACCTTAAGTTTTCCTCGTTCAAGCGTTGTAATCTCCAAATCTTCCGGACGTATCACAATTTCTACCGGTTCGTTAGCGTTCAGTCCTCTATCGACACACTCAAACTGTCCTCCGACGAACTCTACAAGATAATCTTTGATCATTTTTCCTTCTACGATATTGGACTCCCCGATAAAATCAGCGACAAACCGGTTGATCGGTTCATCATAAATATCAATTGGCGTACCGCTTTGCTGAATTTTCCCCTTGTTTAATACAAAAATCTCATCAGACATGGCAAGAGCTTCTTCCTGGTCATGGGTAACAAAAATAAAGGTAATTCCCAGTCTCCTTTGCAGCTCACGCAATTCATACTGCATTTCTGTCCTCAGTTTTAAGTCGAGAGCAGATAACGGCTCGTCAAGCAGGATGACTTCCGGCTCGTTGACGATAGCCCTTGCAATGGCCACACGCTGGCGCTGGCCTCCGGACATTTCCCGGATCTCACGCGTCTCATAGCCTTCCAAGTTAACAAAGCTGAGCGCTTCTTTCACTTTCTTTTGTATCTCGTTGTTTTTCAACTTTTTAATACGAAGTCCGAATGCCACATTTTCAAATACATTTAAATGCGGGAATAGTGCGTAATCCTGAAAAACGGTATTAACCTGGCGTTTATTCGCCGGTACATCATTAATCTTCTTGTTGTTAAAATAAATTTCTCCTTCAGATGCCTCCGTAAAGCCAGCGATCAAGCGAAGTATGGTTGTTTTTCCGCAGCCGGAAGGACCGAGAAGCGTATAAAATTTTCCCCGTTCAATTTCAAAGCTGACGTTATCGAGCACTGCCGGATCATCGTCATATTGCTTTGTCACATTTTTAAATTGAATAATTTCGTTGGTCATCGCAACCCCTCATCTACCTGTTTTTCTTCTATTCTGAATGGACAGTAGTCCACAAAATTTTACTTTTTTATACTGAATAATTATACATGAAAACTTTGTGCTTTTAATACAAAAACAGGCAAATAAAACTCCTTGAAAGTTTATGGCTCATAAGGTTGTCATAAAAAGATAATGAAAGTATCGGGTTATTCCAAATAATAGCAGACCAAGGGAAGGGATTATGTATCAATTCTTCAAATCCATTCAGGGGAATCTGTCCGGTTTCAGACTTTAGATGAGGGCTGGGGGTTAGAACCATTGGTCAGTCTCGCCAAAAAAAGGAAAAAGTTCGAACCTCGGGAAATGCCAAGGGACCAGGGACATGCTCTTTGCGGCCCTGTTTATATCCATGAAGCCTTACCAGGCAAGACATTGGAAATTAGGATAAATGATATTGTTCCGGGAGGGAGGATACCCTCATAGTGTGAACGATGGGCTAGGACTGGCAGAGGGGGAGGAATTTCTTCTCAGCTGGGGATTAGATTCGACTCACATGACAGGAAAGAGCCAATTTTGACATGAAGTTCCGCTGAAGCCTTTCATGGGGATTATGGGGATGCCTCCGAATGAAGAGGGAATCCATTCCACAACGCCTCCCCGTTTTTGCGGAGGCAATATAGATTGCAAAGAGCTTGTTTCTGGGACAACATTGTACTTGCCGATCTCTGTAGAGGGCGCTTTGTTTTCAGCAGGAGACGGTCATGGTGTCCAGGGAGATGGCGAGGTTGGCGTATCGGCATTAGAATGTCCAATGGAACGTGTCGATCTAACGTTTATTGTAAGGGATGATTTGAAACTGAAAATGCCCAGCGCTGAAACGCAAACAGAATGGATCTCTTTTGGTTTTCATGAGGGTCTCGATGAGGCTATGATTATTGCGCTTGATGGCATGCTTGATATCATGCAGAGTGAATACGGGCTAAAACGAAAAGAAGCACTGACTTTGGCGAGTTTAGGTGTGGATATGCGAATTACTCAAGTGGTTAACGGGGTAAAAGGAGTTCACGCTATGTTAAATAAAAAATTTATTAAAAGGTAAATGTAAAAGGCACCTGGGTACGATAATTCGATGTGACAACCGTTAATCCATCGAAATAACGTCATCGAATGATCATATTCTTTGTTTTTTTTGCTCTGGGCATCTATTCTATGTTTGTATGGTTTGTGATCCTGAATCTTACAGTATACCTTGAAAGCGAGGGGATAAGAAAGATATGACAAATGGAATCGAGGAGAGTCAGAGGGAGAAGGAGTTTCTTCCTTCTATCGTTGCTTTCGGAGACTCGATAACCGCGATGGAATGGCCGGATTATTTTAAAGAGCGATTGGTGAAAGAATCCGTACCGTGTCATTTGCTGAGGCGGGGAATCAGCGGGAACAAGGTATTAACTGACAGCCCAGAACATTATAATTTTGGTGTATCGGGCATTAAACGATTTAAGCAGGATGCACTTGGAACTTCAGATGTTAAGTATGTAATTGTCCTGCATGGCGTGAATGATATCATTCATTCCTGTGGATCAAATCCAATCTCAGAAGAAGTTGAAGCGGAAGAAATTATTGAAGGCTTAAAAACTTATATCAAGTGGGCGCATGAAAAAAATATACAGATATTCGGCGGGACGCTCCTGCCCTTCGGCGGATATAGAGGGGTTACTGATACCGAGGAAGCCAAGCGGCAGAAGGTAAACCATTGGATCCGGAACTCTGGAGAATTTGATCAAGTCATTGATTTTGAGGCAGTTGTACAAGATCCAAATCATCCTGAAAGACTTTTACGAGAATTCGATTCGGGGGATCACCTTCATCCAAGCAGCAAAGGGTCGGAGGCATTGGCGGAATGCATTGAACTTCATTTCTTTGACTGAAAGTGAAAGCGCTTTACTAGAATTGAGGAGGAGATAAATGATGGTCTATACAGCAGAAAAGAATCGTTATGAGTCTATGAAATATAACAGAAGCGGCCGCTCCGGGCTGCTTCTTCCTGCGATTTCTCTTGGTCTCTGGCATAATTTCGGCGGAGTCGACAGCTTTGAAAATGGCCGCGCGATGCTGAGAAGAGCGTTTGATCTCGGTATTACCCATTTTGACCTGGCTAACAATTATGGACCGCCTGCAGGTTCTGCAGAAGAAATGTTTGGTAAGATGTTAAAGACTGATTTCGCTCCGTACCGTGATGAAATGATCATCTCGAGCAAAGCCGGTTATTACATGTGGCCGGGACCATATGGGGAATGGGGATCCAAAAAGTATTTGATTGCAAGCCTGGATCAGAGCCTGAAGCGTATGGGGCTCGATTATGTGGATATTTTTTACTCCCACCGTCCGGATCCTAATACTCCTCTTGAAGAAACGATGGGAGCGCTGGATGCTATCGTTCGCCAGGGGAAAGCACTTTACGTGGGGATTTCCAGCTACAGCCCGGAACAAACGACGGAAGCTATTAAAATTTTGAATGATCTGGGAACACCGCTCGTTATCCACCAGCCGAGCTATTCCATGCTAAACCGCTGGATCGAAGACGGACTTCAGGATGTTTTAGAGGAAAACGGGGTAGGGTCCATCGCGTTTTGCCCGCTTGCCCAAGGCTTGTTGACGAAAAAATATATAAGCGGTGTGCCGTCTGATTCACGTGCGGCAAAATCGACTGGAGCGTTGGGAGAGAATGAAGTCACTCCTGAAGTAGTTGAAAGAGTCCGCAGACTCAATGAAATCGCTGCAGACAGAGGACAGAGCCTTCCTCAAATGGCACTGTCATGGGTTCTTCGCGGCGGTAAGGTAACTTCTGCTTTAATAGGTGCAAGCAGAGTGAGTCAAATTGAAGAAAATATTGCAGCACTGGATAACCTTGATTTCAGTGATGAAGAGCTAGAAAGAATTGATGATATTTTAACCGTAAACAGCTCTGTACGATAAATCCTTTTTTAAATCGAGAAAACCCGGATCTGACAAAGGATCCGGGTTTTTATTATTTCTCTTTAGAAAATAAGGGGCGGTCAAAGACAAAGATTGTCATGGCAATATCAGCCTCAATGTCGATATCAGAAAAAATACGCAGGATGGCTGCACCAGCAAGATCTTCAAACTTTCTGCGGACACTGAGATCGGTATAAATTTTTTTCACGAGACCGGTACGTGCTTCGTGAACCATTTTCTCGCCTTCTTTTGAACCCATCATGAATTTTTCGATATTCGTAAGGTTTCCTTTCATCTCACTAACGGCCCAAGAGCCAACAAAGCGTGTGCTGATTTCCTTTGGACCGTTGCCGACAAATTCCTTGCGTATTTCACGGACAAGCATACTGAATTGATGCTCTATATTTTTGGTCATTGTATCCTTCTCCTTGTATCCTTTAATCGTTTGCCTTTAGGCGTCAGCATGATATAGCTGATAACCAGCAGAAGGATGACGATTGAAAGCCAAAAGTTTCCTAATGGATTGGCGTTGTTGACGATAATGTAACGGACACCCGCCGTAATTCCAATGTATAGAAGATAGCTAAGCGGAAAGTGGTGGCTTTCGCTAAAGTAGGTCACAATCATGGAAATAAAGGCGAAATATAAGAAAAACACGAGTACTTTACCAAGTATATCATGAACATTGTGATTCCCTGTGCAGGCGTCCATGAAAATATAGATAAGCTCTCTGAAAAGAAAAAATACCAGCATACCGCCAAGCAGAACAAGGGAGAGATTTAATAATTTTTGTAAACCATTACTGATGGTTTTCCACTTTTCCGGTAAGATTATTTCTAGCATGCGGACCATCTTACTCCTTCAATCCTTCCCCGACACCTTTTAACAGGTTCATACCGAATCCGATTGCCCTGTTAATGTCAGGGTCTTTTAGGGCTTTCATGAGATCGAAAATGCCTACCTTATCATTACTGATAAGTCCCTTTTCCGCCCTTTGAATTCCATTGCCAAGGCTGCTCATCAGTTTCTTCGTCATTTCAGGGTTGGTATCGGACAAGACACCGGCCGCCGCCATCATATTATTAATGGCATTGGTCATCTGGGGGCGGAGCAGCTGTTCAACCGCAATCCCCGCCACCTTCTCCTTCGCTTCAACAAGGCCATTCACCGATCCTAAAATTCCGCTGTCATGAAGCTGCTGAAAAAGCTTGATCAGTTCCTTTATTCCATCTGCACTCTTTGCAAGATCCTCTACAATCGTTTCAATTTGCTGCTCCTGCATTTCTTTTTCGGTTCGTGTTGAATGAACAATCTTTGTAATAGGCTGTGCCATTATCGTCGGCCTCCCACTGGTACATTAATATCGGCAATTGGCACGTAATCCTCTCGGGCCCACTTGCGTTCGACCTGAACACCAGCCTGAGGGTTCCGTTCTGCATATCGCGGATTATACATTGGAAGCGGTGTTCTGCCTTTAACTTGAATAAGTTCCATTCGTACTTTTGTCTGCTTATAGGCAGGAGTCTGGGTCCGGACGTCACCAACACTGCCGGTCAGCATATTAATGGCATTTTCGTGGCTTACAGAATGCATCGGTACATACAATTCATTTCCTTTGACCCGGTCTGTGACGATACAGCGCAATTTAATAAAACCGTACGGTGAGATCAGGCGGACAGAAGAGCCGTCCTGAAGGCCTCTTTCACTGGCGAGTTCAGGCGAAACTTCAACAAAGACTTCAGGAAGCTTGTACTGGATGCCTTTTGACTTGTTTGTCATATTGCCTTCATGAAAATGTTCAAGCAGACGGCCGTTGTTCAAGATCAGATCAAATTCCTTTTCATAATCCACTGGCTGCACGTATTCAGCAAGGGAGAAGCGTGCTTTGCTGTCAGGGAAGTTAAAGCGCTCAGTGTAAAGAAGCGGCTCATCACTGCCATCTTTTTGCACCGGCCAGACGAGGCTGTTCCATCCCTCTAGACGGTCATAGCTGACTCCGGCAAAAATAGGGGCAAGGCGTGCAATTTCATCCATAATTTCACGAGGATGTGAATAGTTCCAGTCCATTCCCATCTGCCTAGCGATCTGCTGGATGATCCACCAGTCCGGCTTGGATTCTCCCATAGGTTCAAGCGCCTGATACAAACGCTGAACGCGGCGTTCTGTATTGGTGAATGTGCCATCCTTCTCCAGTGATGGAGAAGCTGGAAGGACAACGTCGGCAAATTGAGCCGTTTTTGTAAAGAAAACATCCTGAACGACAAAGAATTCCAGTTTGCCTAGCATGTCATGGACATGATTGGAATTGGAATCCACCCAGGCCATGTCTTCTCCCATCAAATACATGGATTTTAAATTGCCTTTTTCCACTTCCTGAAGCATTTCAATGTTTGTAAATCCTGCTTTAGGGGAGATGGATACTCCATATGCTTCTTCAAATTTTGCACGTGCAGCATCATCGGACAGTCTCTGGTTCCCGGGAAGCCATTGAGGAAGAGTTCCCATGTCACAGGAGCCTTGTACATTATTATGCCCGCGCAGCGGATAAGCTCCTGCACCCGGGCGCCCGAAGTTGCCAGTAGCCAGCAGCAGGTTTGCAATCGCAGCAGACGTATGGGATCCGGCGATATTTTGCGTAACACCCATTCCCCAAAGAACACAGGTGCCGTCTGCTTCATGAATCATTTCCGCCGTTTTGATCATCTGTTCTTTTGAAAGTCCTGTGACTTCCTCTGCATATTCAAGCGTATATTTTCTAAGCAGGTGAAGGTAGTCCTCATACTGGTTAACCCTTTCCCTGATAAAGTCCTCATCATGCCAGCCTTGATCGATGATGTATTTGGTTACCGCCGCCAGCCAGACGAGGTCAGAACCTTGTTTCGGGTGCAGGTAAAGATCGGATCGCTCCGCCATTTCATGTCTGCGAAGATCAGAAACAATCAATTTTTGTCCATAAAGTTTCTTCGCCCGTTTGACACGTGTGGCCAATACAGGATGTCCTTCTGTAGGATTGGCCCCGATAATGATGACAAGTCCGGCTCTTGCGATATCTTTGATCGTACCGGAATCTCCGCCGTACCCGACTGTTGCAAGCAAACCGTCGGTGGCAGGGGATTGGCAATAACGTGAACAGTTATCCACATTGTTCGTTTCAAATACTTGCCTGGCCAGTTTCTGCATAAGATAGGAATCTTCATTTGTCGTTTTGGATGAACTGACAAAACCTAACGCATTGCTCCCATACGTATTTTTGATATGGCTCAATTTTTCACCGATAAGGGAAAGAGCCTCCTCCCAGGTTGCTGATACAAACTCATCGCCTTTGCGGATGAGCGGTGCAGTGAGGCGCTGGTCACTGTTCACAAAATCCCACCCGAATTTCCCTTTGATACAGGTAGAAACACTGTTAACTGGTGCATCTTCGGAAGGTTCAATTTTTAAAATCTGGCGGCCTTTCGTCCATACTTCAAATGAACAGCCGACTCCGCAGAAGGTACAAACAGTCTTTGTTTTTTTTGTACGGGTTTCACGCATGGCAGCTTCCACTTCAGAAACTGCAAAAATTCCGCTGTATCCGGGTTCCACTTCTTTTATGAGGTCGACCATCGGATTGAGCAGGTCCTGCTTGATTCCGGTCATGAAACCCGCTTCCCCAAGCATTGATTTTTCCATTAAGGCATTGCACGGACAGACGGTTGCACATTGACCGCAGGAGACGCAGGAAGATTCATTGATTAATTTATCGTTGTCCCATATAACCCTGGGCATCTTTCTTTCCCAGTCAATCGTCAGTGTTTCATTCACTTGAAGATCCTGGCATACTTCTACACATTTTCCGCAAAGGATGCATTGATTCGGGTCATAGCGGTAGAAGGGATGGGACATATCCACTTCATAACCTTTCTCACGGAACGGGCGAGTTTGATGCTCTACCTCCAATAGTTCTGCCGTGTTGTGGACCTTACAGTTTCCATTGTTATTATCACAAACCGTACAGTAGAGAAGGTGATTCTCTAAAATTCGATCCATCGCCTCGTTCTGGGCTGATTTTGCAGAATGAGAGGAGGTAAGAATATTCATGCCTTCCTTTACTTCGGTGGAGCAGGCTCTCATCAGCTTTCCATCGATTTCACACATGCACGTATCACACGTCTGGATCGGCCCCAGTGTTTCCGAATAGCAGATGTGCGGGTGCTCTACACCTTGTGCCAGAAGATGATCCAGTACCCTGGTCCCTTCCTCAGCCTCCTGTAAATTCCCGTTTATTTCAATCCTAATCTTGTTTGCCACTTTACTTTCCTCCTATTAGAAAACATAAAAAAAACCCACTATAAAACAATCTGTGCTTTTGCTGCACAAATTCCTTTACAGTGGGTTAATTGCTAAGCATTTTAAATACCAGCCATCCATCCCGCTATTCCATTAAATGACAAGCTCTTCCAGCAATTTGATATTACCGAAGAACGATGAACATTTTCTTTTTTTATTATATCACGTTGGGCAAGTGTTTCAAATACATTGTGAGTTTAACAGAAACCTTGTTATAGAGCAGCAGCTTCCTTCCTCTTTTTACTGTGATCCGAATTTGACAAATTTTTATACCCTTTACCAAATGGAAGAATAATGGCGACAAGGATTAGAAGCAAACCCGAAAGAGCTGTGCCGTAGAGAACTCCGGTTTCTTTTGCGATCCAGCCTCCGAACAGTATGCCAATCATTTGCGCTGAACTGCTCGTCAGCCCTAATAGGGAAGATCCCCTGCCTCTGAAATCAGGAGGAGTTACCTGAAGGAAAAGGGTACTTAACGGAACATTAATCAGGGCATTAAAACCTCCTATTAATGTGCACCAAATATAGATCGCTCCAATTCCTGTTTCTTCCCTTATCCAGTCAAGGGGAAGAATGAGTGCCATCCAAATGCCGATAACAGCCGTTCCTGAGATTAAAAGAGTATTTGCTTTTAATCGTTTCATAAGGTAAGGACCGAACCAGACAGCTCCGATGATCACCCCGATCGCCATGGAAGATTCAATCAGGCTAAAGTGAAACGCAGATACATGGAATGTAGTGGTCAATACAGCCACCAGGTTTGTATTCAGTATACCGACGACCAGTGTGATAGGAAGCAGCAGTAAGAGAAGAAAGCGCAGAGAAGGCATGCCGGTGACTCCTTTATGCCAGAGGTAATAAAAGATAAATAGGTCTTCTTGTCCTCAGGCGAATAGGCATGTACTTTTCCAATAGAAAAAAGTGTAAAGAGAAGAAGTGCAGAGCCGGCGAATGTAGCTGCATCAATTAAAAAAATGATGGAATACTGCTTACTCATTAACAGCAAAGCCCCTAACGACGGGCCGATGATATCCATTGCAGCTTTTGTAGATTGAGACAGTGAAATGGCTTCCGAGAGGTTGGATTCTCCGGCCAGGTCTGGAATGGAAGATGTACGTGCAGGATCAAAAAGAGCCGTTCCGATTCCGTGAAAAGCAGTCAAAATGATTAATGCTGGAACAGAATCATAGAAAAAAATCATGGCTATAACCATAGCCATCCGGTACAGATCGGCACTAACCATCAGCCACCTTCTGTTCCATTGATCAGCGAGGGGACCCAGAAAAATTCCAAAGACTGCAGTGGGAAGCAATTGGGCGAAAATGACAAGTCCGATTAATAGCGGATCTTTGGATAGCGTTGCCACAAGATAGGTAATCCCAATTCTTGTGATTCCATCTCCAAGTTG
Organism: Fictibacillus sp. FJAT-27399; assembly: GCF_001510655.1. Lineage (GTDB taxonomy): Bacteria > Bacillota > Bacilli > Bacillales > Fictibacillaceae > Fictibacillus_C > Fictibacillus_C marinisediminis. Next base: position 349,596 of record NZ_LMVC01000002.1, read on the forward strand.
GGAAATGACTTGCCCAAGCCAAAATCGCAGGTAAAAAGAATTTTTTAATAGAGAAAACAAATACATCCCTCCACAATATACACAAGTTACCTATTATTTTACACTTTATGTAAATTACTGTAAAACACAAATAACCCCCGGAACGGTATGAGTTCTCGGGGGTTTTAAAATTAACGAACGCTTTTTTCAGTGTTTCTTTTTGTAATCATGTAAGCGATGATCAAAATCACAAACCAGACAGGTGTAATGAACAGGGCGATCCGTGTATCTGCCGCAAAACCAAGCACAACGATCACAAAAGCGAAGAATGCCAGTACGATCCAGTTAATCACCGGCGAAAGCGGCATTTTAAATGCACTCTTTTTCGCGTCCTCAGGCTTTAGTTTCCGGAAGCGGAGATGGGCGACCAGGATGATTCCCCATACCCAGATGAAGCAGATGGTCGCGATGCTTGTCACCAGCGTGAACACTTCCTCCGGCAATAAATAATTGAGCAAAACGCCAAACGAGAGGAAAAATGTTGAAACGATAAGAGCGGGTGCCGGCACTTGCTTTTTGTTTAGCAATCCAAGCTTTTTAGGTGCTTTTCCTTCATTCGCCAGTGTGTAAAGCATTCGTCCCGTACTGAACAGGCCACTGTTGCAAGACGACATTGCGGAAGTGAGGACGACGAAATTGATGATGCCCGATGCTGCCGGAATGCCGATCAACTTAAAGACCGACACGAACGGGCTTGTGTCTGGATCTATTTTATCCCATGGATAGACGGACATGAGGACGATCAGTGACCCGATATAAAAGAGAAGAATCCGTGCTGGGATGTTGTTGATGGCACTTGGCAAGGTTTTATCTGGATCCTGTGCTTCACCGGCTGTTACGCCGACAAGCTCCACTCCTGCGAATGCGAAGAGTGCCATTTGAAAGGCAAGAACAAAGCCCGATGAACCGTTTGGGAAAAATCCGCCATGATTTACGAGATTGGATAATGAAGCCTGAGTGCCATGGCTTTCATAGCCCATGACGATCAGCACGATTCCAATACCAATGAGCGCAATAATGGTAATGATTTTAATAAGAGCGAACCAGAATTCAATCTCCCCGAACGCTTTAACCGCCGACATATTAATGAGCAGCAAAACAAGTACAGCGGCCAGTGCCGTCAGCCATTGAGGAATACTCGGAAACCAGTATTTCACATACAATCCGACCGCTGTAATTTCGGCCATTCCTGTTACGATCCAGCAGAACCAGTACGTCCACCCCGTGATAAAACCTGCCCACGGCCCGATGAACGATTCGGCAAAGTGAGTGAACGAGCCGGATGTCGGGCTGTACATGAGCATTTCACCCAAGGCACGCATCATGAAAAACAGCATAACTCCAATAAGTGCGTAATTCAGCATGATGGACGGCCCCGCCAGGTGAATCGATTTTCCCGCGCCTAAAAAAAGACCGGTTCCAATCGCTCCGCCGATGGCGATCAGCTGGATATGGCGATTTTTCAACCCCCGCTGCAAATCCTCTTCTTTCTTCAACTCCTGCACCAACCTTTCCTGCGACATATATGGTAAGTTAACTTCTGCGAGTTATTTACTTATTTCCCTTTAGTATGACCAAATAAAACCAGTTGGTATCAGTTCTCTCTTCCTTCTATTAAATGATTGTTAAAAAAGCAGAGAAAGCGCTTAAACTCTCTAAAAGAGGGTATTAACACTGCGAACCATAGAACATAGCTAGATGCTGCATCAGGGGAGGGAAGCACCAAATGAAGAGAGCGTTCGGAAGCATTTCGTTAACCTGTCTGCTTGTAGTTGGCGGACTGGCTGGATGCGGGACCGCAGAAAAGACGTCGGGAAGCACAACGAATGAAACGAAAGCAAAAGACCAGCCGGTAAAGAAAGAAGAAGCAGCAAAGGAAAGGAAAGTTCCTGTTAAAAAACCGAAAGATGTGAAAGTAAAGGGAGTCTACATGTCAGGAGCATCCGCCGGAAATAATGAAAAGTTTAATGAACTGGTCAAGCTGGTGGATGATACAGAACTCAATGCACTCGTGGTAGATGTAAAAGAAGATGACGGGAAGATTACATATGATTCAAAGGTGCCTGCCATTAATCAAAACGGCTCAGATCAGCACCCGAAAATCAGCAATATCTCTCAGCGGATGAAAGTGCTGAAGAACCAAGACATATATACAATTGCCAGGATCGTTACCTTTAAGGATCCTTATATGGCTAAGAAAAAACCAGAGTATGCCATGAAGAAGAAAAGCGGTGGCTTGTATTACAACGATGGCATTCCCTGGGTTGATCCGTATAATGAAGAGTATTGGTCCTATGTGATCTCTATTGCGAAAGAAGCTGCAAAGCAAGGGTTTGATGAGATTCAGTTCGACTATGTCCGATTCCCCGACAACGGGGCGCAGGTGGATCGCGAAGTGAAGTTTGATAACCCGGCTAAAAAGTCTAAAGAGCAAAACATTCACGACTTCCTTCTTTATGCGAAAAAGGATCTGAAGCCTTACGGCGTCAAAGTATCAGCAGATGTGTTCGGTGTGTCCACAAGCCAAAAAGACGATTCGGGCATCGGCCAGCAGTGGGAGTCAGTTACTCCGACCGTCGATGTGATCAGCCCAATGACGTACCCGTCCCATTACGGACCAGGGGTGTACGGCATAAGTGTTCCGGATGCCAAGCCGTATGAACTGATCAAGAAAGCTCTCCAGTATGCTGTCGACCGGGACAAGGTGCTCGAAAAACAAAAGAAACCGGTCGCTGAAATCCGTCCGTGGTACCAGGATTTCACTGCCACCTGGGTGGACGGCCATATTGAATACGGGCCACAGCAGGTGAAGGATCAGATTCGGGCTGGGCAGGAGCTTGGTGTGGATGAGTACTTGCTCTGGAATCCGAAGAATAAGTATACAGAAGAGGCGTTTAAAAAGGTAAAGCAGTAGATGGAAAAAGCCCATGGATTTCGACCCATTCATTCGGATCATCTCCCGCGTGGGCCTGACGCACGATTTGCAGATCGGACCCACTTTACTCGTGGTCATCCTGGCAATGGCAAGTGTCGGCGCATTCTTTGGTTCACTTCTTGCCAACTATATCGGCACACGCTTTAAAACGGGTCCGACCATCTTCGGAGCCATGTTTGTCGCGTGCCCCTGGCACCTCTTCTCGTTCCTATGGCTAGCGGACGACTTTACATCACATCTCCTATTCTTATCATTTCATTCTTCTTGGGAGGTGTGGGTGTCGTCATCTCCAACGTTCATGTCATCAGCCTCCGCCAATCCATCAACCTGAGAATCTCCTTGGCAGAATGAATGCAAGCTATCGATTTGTCGTTTCAGGAGTTACCCCGATTGGAGCACTTCTGGGAGGGTACCTCGGAACATTCATTGGGTTGCGTCTCACCCTCGTTGTAGGCGCGATAGGTACCCTGACCGCTCTATTGTGGATTGTATTTTCACCGCTTCCAAAGCTTAATGAGCTGCCTGCTCAAGAGGATGATAGTGAATGTCCAGAGATTGTTGGCGCTGAGACTACGTCATAATTAGAAAAGCCCCTTGATCTCCCAGGGGGCTTATTTACTTAGTTATTTAAAGTTAGTATCATGAGACATTAATTTTTAGAGCTCTAAATGCTTCTGACATTTTATGAGCAAACGTTAAGGGAGATTCAACAGATTGAAAGTGAAGATAAAGGATACTCGGTTTTGTATACATCCAATGATTATGAAGTGCGCTTATCATGATTTTATTTTTAACAAGAATACTCGTGAACAAAGGTACCTCTTCTTCTAATAAAACCACTTCCCCCAGGTTAAGGGCGTTTCCTTGTTGATCCACAGATTCAAACATCAGACCAGCATGAAGTTCGCCGCGGCTCGGACGTCCTTGAATGGTAACATGCAGATTGCGCTGGAACTCTACCGAGCATACCCCATGTTCAACCTTGGGAGTTCCATTCAATATTTGGGCGTATTGCTGACACAACTGGCCAAAAGAGGGCATGAGAGACCTTCCTTTTTTCCATTAAAATATGAAGGAACCGTTAACTGGGTGCATGAATCAAAAGGGAATAAAGAAGTTATATACCAAACGTTTTCCCGCCGTTCACGGATAGTGATTGTCCGGTGATGAACTTGGCTTCATGGGATGCCAAGAATACAACCGCGTTTCCGATATCAAGGGGTTCTCCCATGCGGCCGGGGGGCACGCCTTTTTGGTAATTACTTGGATCGATCCCTTCATGCCGCTCCACTGGTATAAAGCCGGGGTTCAGAAGGTTCACCGTGATTCCAAAACGTCCGAGTTCATTCGCCCAAGATCGGGTCATCCCAAGCTGAGCGGATTTCGCAGTTACATAGTTTGCAAAGTTTGCGTTCCCTAATTGGATGACTTCACTTCCAATGTTAATGATTCGGCCTTCTCCTTTTTCTTTCATCCCCGGCAAGACCGCCTTCGTTAATAACAGAGGAGCTTTCACAAAAAAGTTCAGCTGATCCAAATAGTCATCCCATGTGCTTTCTTCAAGTGAGAGCTCTGGCTGCGGGCCGGTAGCGTTGTTTACCAGAATATCAATTGTCTCGCCCGTTATCTCTTCGCTTTCTTTAACTAGGCGATTTACGGATTCTTCATTTGTTACGTCGCCTTGAACAGCAAATGCTTTTCCTCCGCTGGATTGAATGAAGTCGACGGTTTGGAGGGCAGTCTCCCGGCTGTGTGCATAATTGACGATAACGGTTGCTCCTGATTGTGCCAAGGCTGCGCTGATATGTCTGCCAAGGCCTTTTGTTCCTCCGGTTACGAGTGCAATTTTGCTATGTAAGTTATTGATTAGAATCACTCCCTTATTGAACACCTATTTTATGCATGCAAAATAATAGATTGTAAATAGTATATCAATCTTTAAATCTTAGAATGGCATTAAAGATATCAGTCACAGGTACCCTTGTACACACATACATTATAGGCAGTAAAGCAACTGCCAAGGGACTTAACCGGAGTGATGGATGCCATGTACAGACTTGCTGAGGTAAATAGGGAAATTGACAGCCGCAGTTCCTGCCTTCTTGAGCTGCAGGAACAGGATGGATCATGGAGGTGTTGCTTCGAAAATGCTTTAATGACTGACGCTTACATGATTATTTTATTGCGGACTCTGGGATGGAAAGACGAAAAACTGATTCAGCGGCTCGTTCAACGATTGTTGTCCAAGCAGGAAACGAATGGAGTGTGGAAAGCCTATCCTGATGAGGAAAAGGGGAATTTGACGGCGACAGCAGAAGCGTATACCGCTCTCCTCTTTTCAGGGCACGTGCCAAATGAGACAAACCGTCTAAGGCAAGCCGTCAGTTTTATTAGAAATCAGGGCGGTTTAAAAAAAGTAAGTTTGATGACAAAAGTCTTTTTTGCGTTTAACGGCCTATACCCCTGGCCGAAACATACAGCTGATCCTGCAAGGATTTTTCGAATAATGGAGAAAGTTAACTTAAACTTTTATGATATCAGCAGCTATGCCAGGGCACATTTTGCCCCCGTTTTGTTAGGTATGTCACAAAAGTTCCAATTACGAAGCGGCAGCACGCCGTGTCTGAAACATTTGTTTACAAAAATGGAAGATGGCTTATGGGATGAGACACAGGTCACTCGTAGGAAGGCTTCGTATTCTTATCAAACTGCCTTTCTGGAAAACTATATTTTAAAGCGTATTGAAGCTGACGGTACATTGCTTAACTATGCAAGTACCAGCTTTCTTATGGTGTATGGGCTTATCTCAATCGGCTATAAGAAGGATTCACCTATGATAAAACAAGCCGTTCATGGCCTTATTTCCTTGTTGTGCTATAACGGTCAGACCTTTCATATCCAAAATTCTCCCTCCACTATATGGGACACCTCTCTGATAAACTATGCTTTATTGTCTTCTGGGGTTGCCTCTACACATCCCAGTCTGAAAAAAAGCCTTCAGTTCCTCCTGAAGAATCAGCATTCAAGCTATGGTGATTGGAAGTATCATAATCCGGATGCATCTCCAGGCGGATGGGGTTTCAGTGAAGGCAATACCCGCCATCCTGATGTAGATGACACACAGGCTGCCCTTCGAACAATAAACCGATACCAAAGAATAAACAAGAACCTGAATCATGCCTATAAAAGAGGAAGAGACTGGCTGTTATCCATGCAGAATAAGGATGGAGGGTGGGGGGCTTTTGAGAAGGACGCCAATAAAAAATGGCTGCGGATTTTGCCTGTTGAAAACGCGGGAGATGCCCTTACGGATCCTTCCACTGCTGATCTCACAGGACGTACCCTCGAATTTTTTTGTAACTATGACGGTTTGCTGCTGCCGTCTCCTCGGATTAAAGCAGCCGTGCAATGGTTAAAAAGAAATCAGGAAAATGACGGTTCCTGGTACGGCCGCTGGGGAATTAGTTACATTTACGGAACCTGGGCAAGTGTGACAGGATTGATGGCAGCGGGCATCTGTGAGCAAGACCGCACCATTCAAAAGGCAATAGGATGGCTGTCAGAAATTCAGCATTCCGACGGTGGCTGGGGAGAATCATGCAGAAGTGATATCGAAAAGAAATATATTTCCCTTTCATACAGCACCATAACCCAGACAGCCTGGGCACTTGATGCCTTGATCACTGCTTGTCCCACACCGAACAGAACCATAAAAAGAGGCATTGATTATCTATTAAACCGTGGAAATTATAATGTTCAAAGCCTGACCTACCCAACAGGCGCTGGGTTGCCAGGAAGCTTTTATATCTATTACCATAGCTATAATCATGTCTGGCCACTTCTTGCTCTATGCCATTACAGGGAAAAATACAGGGAGGAGCCATGACGGCTTCTCCCTCTTTATTATTTCCACTCAAGAATTCCATTAAGATCAGAATATATGGTATCAGGAGCAAGGTTCAATTCCTCAATGGGCAGCTCGTTTCGGTTGATCCATGCCGTACGAAATCCAAAGTTTTTTGCTCCGGAAATGTCCCAGCCGTTGGAAGACATGAATAATACTTCTTCTCTTTTGACATTCAATGTTTTTAGCGCATGATCATACGAAGCGGGTGTGGGTTTAAACTGTTTCACTTCATCCACACTGATGATGGCGTCAAAGAGAGGGGAGAGCCCGGACTGTTGGATTAAGGGATCAAGCATATCATGGGAACCATTCGAGAAGACGGCCAATGTTTTATCTTTTAGCTGCACAAGTACACGTTCTACTTCAGGATAATGAGTTAATTGCAAATAAGCTTCAATCAATGCCTTTTCTTTTTCCTCGCCCCATTCTTCTTCACTGGCTTTAATGGCATATTTTAAGGCATCGTTTGTAATCGTTAAGAACGTCTCATAATTGCCCATAAGCTGGCGTAAATTGGAATACTCAATTTGTTTCGTTCTCCAGATTTGACTGATTTTCTCTCCTTTTCCAGGATAGAATTCCTCGCATTTTTCCTTCACAGAATGGACATCAAATAATGTTCCATACACATCAAAAACAAAAGCTTTGATTTCCGTGCTCATCTTTTATCTGCCTCCATAAGTAAATACTCTCTTCTCTATGTTCCTCTCTTCACGTATTTTCAATCACAAATGTAAATAAAAAAAGTCCTTTTAAATAATATCCAATGGCATTTTCTTTGTAGGTTTAGAAAATACTTGATTAAGTTTATTGAGATCTTCTTCAGTAATCTCAATCATTGCCGCTTCGGCATTTGCTATAACATGTTCTTTTTGAACCGCTTTTGGAATCGCTATGACGTTGCTTGAACGGATGGTCCAGGCAAGAGCGATTTGTAATGGTTGGACATTGCATTATAAGAAGTAAAGCTTTTATTTGTAACTAAAGGGGTTTATGAAGTATTGAAACTTAAATGACTTTCTTTTCAATGAGATAAAAATAGATATCACTGCACACTCAAAAGGTGTTGTGCACTTTTTTATTGAATAATTTAACGATAGTAATGAATGTCTAAAATATTTTTTCATGTCGATTTAGTAATTCCTCGTTCGTTGTAATAGTATAGGCAGAGTTCAAAAGTTTTTTATAACCTAGTGATCTAACCAAAGTAAATAAATAGTGGGAGGAATTTATATCCGATTCATGATGATTGTTAAGGCCACAAAGGATTAGAGGCAGGTGTATTGCCTAGTAAAGAACTTATGGATGCCATGATGAAATATAACGAGGAATTGGTGAAAGCAGGTGTTCTGTTAGCCGCTGAAGGGCTTCATCCAAGCTCAAACGGAATTCGAATCTCGTACCCCGAACCTGGCAGGAACCAAAAGTAATAGATTGACCATTTACAGAATCAAAGTAGATGATTGCTGGTTTTACTCTCATAGAGGTTAAATCTAGAGAAGAAGCAATAGAATGGGCGATACGAATGCCAGATCCACATGGATTTTACCCGCAATGCACCCGAGCTGGAACTGCTTCTGAAGCGGGCCTCTGAATGTATGGAGGAATAACTCGCAAAAACCGATGAAAAAAGTCTAGAAAAACAATTAGTGATGTGTCCATTTTACTGTATGCCGATCGTCGACTTAAAACAAACAGCAAAATGTAAGCCAATATCAATGATATAAAGGAGATGTTAAAATGATATATCTATGTTTAGGTTACTTCAATCAAGAAAAAATGGATGGCCGTCCCAAGGCGGAGATTGAGGCTGTCATGAGCGAATGTGAGCCCCACCTCAAGGAATTCTACAAAAGCGGTCAAGTGATGATGGATGCTGGGCTCGACTTAGAAACCAAATGCTTGCGCCGGGAGAACGGGAAGGTAATGGTTACGGACGGTCCTTTTGTAGAGACCAAAGAGCTGATCGGCAGTGCGTTCCTCATTGAAGCAAAGGACATGGAGGATGCGATTCGGATAGCCTTACTACATCCGACCACGCAAGTCAGAGCTGGTGAGCAGTTTGGTTGGGGCATTGAGATCCGGCCTATCCATTATTTCGAACAGAGGGAACAGAACGTCTAGTTATACGGGCTCTCATGCTGCCAGGAGTAAGAAAAGCAAAATAAAACAACTATAAAGAGGCATTATAATGCCTTTTTATAGTTTGTACGGGCTTTGTTCTGGCTCATAAAAGCTATATAGCCTTATTCACTTGGATCCACTTCGTCCCAAGACATCGTTGTTACTTCTGTATAATTGCCGCTTTCAATTTCTTCCTGTGTAGCCTCTTGGTTTAATTCTTCTGCATCATTCATGCCTGGAGCGACCGATGGCTTTTGTTCGTGGTCTTTCTTCATGGTTCATACCCCTTTTCATAGTTAGTTTGTCTATCATGCATAATCAAAGTTTTCCCAGTGGTAGGGAATTAATGCGCTTTTTCTCAACTAAACCCCAGCGGCGGCTGCTATGCCTAACTGTATGCAAGAACCATACAGGCTAAGTAGAATTTCTGAAGCTTCTGGAGCGAGACAGACCGGGTTATACTGCAACTTGGGCCAGACGACCATGCAGAGAAGGACCAAAGCATAAGTAACGGAATGGTCACAAAGGGTGATCTGGCGATAGTGGATAGTAACACAAGAGCGAAAACATGGACGCTATTCTTGTTTCTATCATAATTGGCTACTCTTTACTATTAAATGTACGTTTGTCCTCTATCATTCAACCATACATAGAATTATGAAATTAATATAATATAGAAGATTTAAAAAAAAGGTGGTAAAATTATGAAAAAAAGTCATCATTTTCATAAAGACGAAAGTTCCAGTTCCTCTAGCTCCTCTAGTTCCTCTAGCTCCTCGAATAGGAGAGTTAAAAAGAAGGGTGTTAAAATTATAAAAAAATGCCATATTCATAAAGATGAAAGTTCCAGTTCCTCTAGCTCCTCCAGCTCTTCTAAGTGCAAAAAAGAGAGTTCCTCCAGCTCCTCGAAGTGTAAAAAGGAATGCAGAAAGTGTAAAGAAGTCCTTGGATTTGCTTCGTTCAGTGCTCCTACTTTTGAGGGTACGACTTTTAATCCCGGAGAACTGATCCCGTTAAACAATGAAGTAATTGCAGAATGTATTGACATTTCTCCTCTTGGCGGACTCGTGATCAAAAAATCTGGAACCTACGGAATCACGTTTAATGTGAATTTAGCAGGCAGTGGACAAATTACGCCAGCAGTTTTTGAAATCTATGCTAACGCTCGATTAATCGCGTCCGTTACCGTTTACCCTTTCGCTACTTTGGCTAAAGTGGCGAAAATCGTTTGTTTAGAGAAAAACGAAGTTCTCCAAGTGAAAGCAGCTACCACGATTACACTCTATGACGCTAACTTAACTGCGGCGAGGTTGGATTCTCATAAAGATGAAAGCTCCAGCTCCAGTTCATTTAAGTGCAAACACGAGAGTTCCTCTAGCTCCTCTACGTGTAAAAAGGAATGCAGAAAGTGTCATGAAGTCCTTGGATATGCTTCGTTCAGTGCTAATAATGGAAGATTATTTGACCCCGATGAATTTATACCGTTAAACAATGAAGTGATTGCAGAGTGTACTGACATTTCTCCAATTGGCGGACTCGCGATCAAAAAATCTGGCACCTATGGAATCACGTTTAATGCGAATTTACAGAGCGGTACAAATGCAACTTTCGAAATCTTCGCTAACGCTCGATTGATCGCTTCTGTTACCGTTCTCCCTAACACCACTTTGGCTAAAGTGGGTAAAATCGTTTGTTTAGAGGAAAACGAAGTTCTCCAAGTGAAAAATGCAACTGCTACACAAATTAATCTCTTTGACGCTAACTTAACTGCGGCAAAACTGGACGACTAGTATAGACACAACCGTAATGAAGTAAACAAGGACATTAAAAAAAACTAAGCAGTTTTTATAAGACGATCTCTGTATTCAACAGAGGTCATTTTTTTTATAATCCATCGGCACGCAACTCTAACTTTTCGGAAAATAATTCAGAGAATAGAAACCTTGTTTGATATTATAAAACCCTTTAGATAGAAAGGGGGTTTATATAGCTCAAATCTGCTTTAATACTATTTATCAATTTTTAAGGCTCTTTTCTAAAAGATTGTTGCTTTAGGCACATTTTTTAAAGAATCTTCATTGACAAGTTGATTGGAGTGCAAGGTGCGAGACTCCTCGAAAATAAATTTCACATTTTCTTCGTGCGATATAACGCTGCCGAAGCCTTCCTTGCCCTGCGGGACTAGCGGGACAGGTGAGACCCACAGGCGCCATGCGCCGAGAAAGTAGGCGCTGGCGCCGGTAAGGCTCACCGCACGCCCCGCTGAAAGCGAGCAGCCTGAAATGGAAATCAACCACTCCTAAGAGCAACAAAGGTTACGAAAACAGCCATTTTTAAAAAAGGAGAGATCATATGTCAGCAAAATTCCAAGGTGTTATTCCACCGATTCCAACCATATTACATAAAGATGGACGACTAGATGAAAAGGGTATGGGAAATCTGATTGATTTCTTAATTGAATCAAAAGTAGATGGACTGTTCTTTTAAGGGACAGGTGGTGAATTCAGCCAGATGACGGCTGAATTAAGAAAAGCTGTAGCTGAATTTGCCATTCAGTATGTTAACGGCCGAGTCCCCTTCTAATTGGAACAGGTACTCCAAGCACACTAGAAACCATCTCATTTAGTATGCATGCAAAAGAGGCTGGAGCAGACGGTATTGTTGTCATTAACCCTTATTATTTGCAACTTACAGAAGAATCTTTTTCAACATTATGCCGATATTGCTGAAGCGATTGATTTACCCATTCTGCTCTACAATTTCCCTGGATTAACAGGACAAGATTTATCACCAGAATTTGTACTTAAGCTTGTGAAATCGCATCCAAATATCGTGGGCATTAAAGAAACGGTTGAATCAGTGGGACATACCAGGGAAATGATCTTAACGGTGAAGTCCTTTAAAGAAGATTTTGCGGTTCTCTCTGGATACGATGATCACTTATTAAATACATTATCTGTTGTCGGGGACGGTGCCATCCCGCTAACGGCCAATTTTATCCCTGAGCTTACTGTTGGCCTCTATCAATCTTTTAAGGAAGGAAACTACGGGAAAGCGATTGAATTACACAAAAAGTTAGCGCCATTTCCCCTTTTATATAAACTCGATTCTCCTTTTGTGAATGTAGCTAAAGAAGCCATACGGATGCGTGGAATTGAGATCTCTACCGATGTATTGGCACCTTCACGTCCTTTAAGTGCTGAAAAGAAGGAACAAATACAGCGATGTATGGATACAGTATTGAATCAAGCCATACCTTTGTCAAACTAAACCATTGTAATTGTCGTAGTTTATAATAATTATGTAATTAGGCAAGGAAAAAAATAGCAATTGATGGACGAGTCAAACAAATGCTTGTTTCCGCCTGCCAAAATCTTTTTTTACTACCGTTAGGAATGTTCAAATCAACCTGAATTTAGTCAGCTAGTCCTCTTTTTAAAGGGGGCTCGGGCTTTTTTAATATTCTCTAAAATTAACACAAGCAAAATGGTTCCCCTTTTTCAATATAAGTTGTAGTATACAGAGAAAGGATATTTCCGACTAGTTTTATGGGATTAAGGGGTGATTTGATGGGATTAGCTTCTTCTAATACGTCACAAAATAAAGAAAGAAAGCCGACTGGTGAAGGGAAAAGCACGGGGGCGGTTCAGGCTTACTGGGTTGTGTTTGCAGGCTTGTTAACAGTTATATTGAGCTATGCAAGCATCCAGGCTGGAGGTTTAAAGCAAGGAATGCTCTTGTGGCTCGGCCTTTTGCTTGGATTTACACTCTTTCACGCAAGGTTTGGTTTTACATCTGCCTTTAGACGGTTTATGGCAGTCGGGAACGGTGAAGCTATTCGTGCCCATATGCTCATGCTGGCAGTTGCCAGTACGTTGTTTGCGATTATATTTGCGGCTGACGTTACCCTATTTGGCGGAAGTCCGGTTGGAAATGTCTCTCCGGTCGGGGTAAGCTTAATTGTGGGTGCTTTTCTTTTCGGCATCGGAATGCAGCTCGGCAACGGTTGTGCATCTGGCACATTGTATGCTGTAGGCGGCGGCCGTTCTGAAATGTTTCTCACATTAATTGCATTTATAGTCGGCTCTGTTTTTGGAGCATGGCACTTCGAGTTTTGGATGAATCTCCCTGCATTTAAGCCTTTTTCCCTGGCGACAAGTACAGGTCTTGGCTGGTTTGGTGGCTGGGTGATCCAAATGATTATACTGGGGGGTATCACTTGGCTGACATTTAAAGTTGAAAAGAAACGACGTCCCCCAAAAATGGCTCCTATTCCAGGTGCAAAAGGCTGGGCCCGTGTCATCCGCGGCTCATGGCCAATATTAACTGCGGCTGTCCTCCTGGCAGTTCTTAATGCCGCAACTTTACTTGTTAAAGGAAGTCCGTGGGGTATTACTTCCGCTTTTGCCTTATGGGGATCCAAAGCCGCACAGGCAATGGGAGTCGACGTTACCCAATGGGGTTACTGGGCAGGTGAAAAAGCAGCGCCTCTCCATCAATCTGTTTTCATGGATGGAACCAGTGTAATGGACTTTGGCCTTATTGTTGGGGCACTGGCTGCTTCTACGCTTGGAGGTGTATTCCTTCTAAAGAAAGTGCCTCTTCGTACAGCCGCCGCGGCGATCATCGGCGGACTGCTCATGGGGTATGGAGCACGCCTTGCTTTTGGATGTAATATTGGAGCGTATTTCAGTGGGATCGCATCCTTTAGCCTGCATGGCTATGTATGGGCGGTTATGGCGATGCTTGGAACCTTTTTTGCTTTGTATATCCGTCCGTTATTCGGATTATCCGTCCCGAAATCAACAGATAAATTCTGTTCTTAATAAGAAAAACGAAGCCGCAAGTTAGCGGCTTCGTTTTATTTTTTTTTGGTGGCTGGTGTTTTCAAGGAACAAGTACAATCCTTTACTTAACTTTTACGATTACACCCTTTTCGCTTAATGTTTGAAAACTGTAATGTGGCTGTCAACTAGATTCATAGGGGGGATTTGTTCATGTGGAAACAGCCATTTACCAAATTAAGATGGACTATTATAGCTGCATCCATGTCATTATCTGTACTTTCCATACCTTGGGCAGTAGACGCCGTAAATGCATTCGCTGATGATAAAGCGCATAAGCAAAAGAATGTGAATGTTCAATTGCTTGGTATTAATGATTTTCATGGACAGCTTGATACGTATGATAAAAAACTCAACGCCGGGGGTGCGGAATATCTTGCAGCCTATCTTAAGAAAAGGGAAGCTGCAAATCCAAAAAACACGCTTATGGTTCATGCTGGCGATGAGGTTGGTGCCAGTTCTCCAGTGTCGGCTTTGCTTGAGGACGAACCGACTATTGAGTTTCTAAATCATACGGGCTTTGATGTAGGAACTGTTGGGAACCATGAGTTTGATGAGGGAGTAGGCGAGATGCTCCGTCTTATAAACGGAGGCAGCAACCCTAAAACGGTGGACAAATATGGCAAGTTTGAAGGTGCAAACTTTCCGTATGTAGCAGCCAATGTTATTGATAAGAAAACAAATAAGCCATTGCTCCCCCCATACGTCATTAAAAAAGTAGGTGGAGTTCCTATTGGCTTTATTGGTATTGCGTTATCCGATACACCTAGCGTCGTCATGCCAGGCGGAACAGATGGCGTCAGATTTACTGATGAGACGAAAGCGATCAATAAATATGCAGGAAAATTAAAGGCTAAAGGAATTAAATCCATTGTCGTATTAGCACATAATCCGGCTACATCTAATGAGGATGGTTCAAAGGCTTCTGGAGAATTAGTAGACATTGCAAAAGGAGCAGATGATGAAGTAGACGTGCTTTTTGGCGGCCATAATCATGCGTTAACCAATACCACGGTTGACCATAAATTACTTGTGGAGTCTTACTCCTACGGAACTGCGTTTTCTGATGTTCATCTGGTGATTAACCCCGTAACCAAAGATATTTTTAAGAAGAAAGCAGAAATTGTGATTACCCATCGTGACAAAATCAAACCGGATGCAAAAACCAAAAAGATGGTGGATAACTATACGGCTGATGTCGCTCCAATTCTAAGTCAAAAGATTGGAAAAGCCTCTTCTCCAATCAGTAAACAACAAAATGCGAACGGAGAATCTCCATTAGGAAACATGATTGCAGATGCCATGAGAGCCCAAACGCATACAGAATTTGCATTTATGAATCCAGGTGGAATACGGGCGGACATTGATGCGGGCGAAATTTTGTGGAAGGAAATATTTACAGCCCAGCCATTTGGCAACGATCTTGTAAAAATGGAGTTAACAGGGGATCAAGTGAAACAGTTGTTGAATCAGCAATGGGCGGATCCGGAAAAAACAAATATCCTTCAGATTTCGGGTCTAAACGTAAAGTATGTTGATTCTCGTCGAGAAGGTGACCGCATCGTTGAAGCCACCCTTCCTGATGGTACTGCGATTGTTCCATCGAAAACTTATACTGCAACCGTCAACAGCTTTATGGCAAGCGGCGGGGATGGATTTACCGCTTTAAAGGATGGAAAAAACAAAATGGTTGATATTCCCGACCTGGATGCGTTGATCAACTATATCAAATCTAAAGGGGAAGTTTACCCTGCAATTGAGGGCCGCATCACAAAATTAAGTAAATAGGAACGACTTAAAGGAGTGCTGCATGTACTCCTTTTTTAGGCTAAATGAAATTCTTATATACAATGCTGTGTGACCCGATTGTGACCATTGTAACTTTTTTCATATGCGTAACCATGCAAAGCGAAACATAAATAAAAACCCTTGGATTACCAAGGGTTTGGATAATTTATATATGGTGGAGACTAGCGGGATCGAACCGCTGACCTTTTGGCTGCCAGCCAAACGCTCTCCCAGCTGAGCTAAGCCCCCACGATGGTTGTTGCTGACAAGAAAAAT
The DNA here is from genome assembly GCF_001510655.1 of Fictibacillus sp. FJAT-27399. Lineage (GTDB taxonomy): Bacteria > Bacillota > Bacilli > Bacillales > Fictibacillaceae > Fictibacillus_C > Fictibacillus_C marinisediminis. Next base: position 365,509 of record NZ_LMVC01000002.1, read on the forward strand.
TATATAACAGAAGCAGAAAGAAAAGCAAGCCTCTTTATTAAAAATTCTTTCAATGAGGGATGAGCCTTAACAGGGCTCATCTTTTCAAGTTCCATTAATTTACCAACTTATTGGCATACTTTCTCAAAAAGATGGAAAGCTAACATGGTAAATCAAGGAATAAAGGAGGACGTACGTATGCAACAGCAGCAACCGAATCAGGGACAGAACCAGCAGCCAATGTATCAACAGCCGCCGAATGTGATCACAGGGAAAGACTTTAACTACTTAACCGACATGCTTTCATGGAATTTGCTTGGATTTAAGAAGGCGCATTTTGCAGCGAGCCAGTGTCAGGACCAGCAGGTGAGTGCGGCGCTTGAGAAGGCGTGCCACATGCACGAAAAGCATTATCAGCAGATCTTGCAGAAACTTCAATCCGGCGGAAGCCAGAATATGAATCAATAGGGGGAACGGAAGATGAATAACAATCAGAACAAAATTCAAAATCCAGAGTCTCAGGTGCCGAAAACGCCTCAGATGAATGACCGGGATTTCCTGAATGACATTCTTTCCTATGAAAAGTACATGACCGCTTCGTATTCAACAGCCATGAATGAAGCGAGCCATGACGCGCTCTATCAGGAGATTCATTCGATTTTTGATGAGACGAAGAACATGCAGCGTGAACTCTATGAGCTTATGTTCCAAAAAGGCTGGTATGCGCTGACGCCGGAACAGCCGCAGAAGCTGCAGCAGGCTGCCCAGCAGTTTACCGGGTACATGTCCCAGTTTCCTCATAACCCACCCACGCAATAAAGACAAAGTTATTAAAAGCTGTGGAGCTCCTTCCACAGCTTTTTTCCTTTATAAGGATTTATTACCACTCTTTTGTGAATAAAGTTAACTGGTATAGACAACTAGAACTATATGGCAGAAAACCTTCCTGGGCCTATTGCTTTGTTTTCGCCTGAGTCGAAAGGAAACGACAAATTCCTCCAGAAAGAAGTATCGTTCATAAAACTAAAGGAGGATAACATGCAATGAAGAAAAGACTAGCGTTTTTATATGCGATGGCCTGTATGCTCGTCGTTGCTTCGTTCCTTGGAGCGGTTCCAAAGCAGACAGCTGCAGCAAGCCATCCTGATCAAAAAGATTTGATCATCTCCAGCAACATTCCACAGGCGTTAAAGGAGGTTAATGGTGGTCAAATCCAGCTTCATGCTCTTCATGTGTATAAAGTGGACGGCCATTTCACGGAGACGGAAGCTTTAAGATGGTGGTCGGCAAATCCGCGGGTTGCCACAGTAGACCCCAAAGGACTTGTAACACTTAAAGGCCACAGCGGCGAAACTCGCATTTTTGTGACGGACGGACGAAAGATCGACCATACACAAATCTCCGTGAAAGACCATAAAGGAACAAAGACAGCTGTAATCCAAAAGCAAAAAGGGAAAAAGTACAATGTGATTCCGGCAGCCATCAAACAGATGAGTATGGAAGAAAAGGTAGGTCAGATGCTAATGCCGGACTTCCGAACGTTTAATGGCAAGAACGTAACAGAGGTCACACCAGAGATTAAAGCCCTCGTGAAGAAATATCATCTAGGCGGCATCATCTTGTTCCGTGAAAATGTTGTAACGACAGAACAGACAACCAAACTTGTGGCCAATTATCAGGAAGCTTCAGAAAAGAACGGATTGCTTATTTCGATTGACCAAGAGGGTGGTATTGTTACCCGCCTTCAAAGCGGAACAGATTTTCCAGGAAACATGGCACTTGGTGCAACAAGATCTCCTGAGTTAGCTGAAAAGGTAGGGAAAGCGATTGGTGAAGAACTAAACGCGCTTGGGATCAACTTTAATCTTGCACCTTCGCTTGATGTAAACAACAATCAGGACAACCCTGTTATTGGAACTCGTTCCTTTGGAGAAGATCCTCAGCTCGTTACAGATTTAGGAACTGCTTACATCAAAGGCTTGCAGTCCACAAACACCGCGGGTGCAGCAAAACATTTCCCGGGCCATGGGGACACAGCAGTTGATTCCCATATCGGCCTTCCGGAAGTACCCTATGACTTGGAGCGCTTGAAAAAAGTAGAGCTGTTTCCTTTCCAAAAAGCGATGGATGCTGGGGTGGACGCAATCATGACTGCTCATGTGACGTTCCCAAAAATCGATCCATCTACCGCTATTTCCAAGAAAGACGGCAGCACGATTGCCATCCCAGCCACACTTTCCCATAAAGTGCTGACAGAACTGATGAGAGAGGACATGGGCTATAAAGGTGTCATTACAACCGACGCGATGAACATGCAGGCGATCTCTGACAACTTTGGACCTGTAGACTCTGCCATCCGTGCGGTAAACGCTGGAACGGATATCGTACTCATGCCTGTCGGTCTTGAGGCCGTAGCGAATGGTTTATATGATGCGGTCCATAAAGGTGAAATTACACAGGAACGCTTGAACCAGTCTGTTGAACGGCTTCTTACATTGAAAGTGAAACGCAGCATCTTTAAAGCTGAAAAATCTGCAGATGTAAACAAGCTCATTGAAAATGCTCAACAAGTCGTCGGTTCCCCTGCACATAAACAGATCGAAAAGGAAACAGCAGAAAAGTCGATTACACTCGTTAAAAACCAAAATACTCTTCCATTGAGTACGGATCCGGGTGCACCAGTTGTCGTGATCGGCAACACGTATGTAGAAGATTTGGCTGCTCAAGTGAAACGGCTGTATCCAAACAGTGTCATGATTAAAGCCGCTGGCCCATTAACGAATGATCAGCTTCAAACGGTAAAATCAGCAAAAGCTGTCATCGTTGGAACGTACACATCTTCTGTAGCAGGACGAGCCCCTGACAGTGCCCAAATGAAAATGGTGAATCAAGTGAACAGTGAAAGTGACAAACCAGTCATTGCGGTCGGGATCCGAAATCCATATGACATTATGGCGTTTCCTGATGTAGATGCATATCTCGCACAATACAGCTTCCGAACAGCAAGCTTTGCAGCAGTGGCGGATACTATTTTCGGCAAGAATAATCCGTCGGGAAAGCTGCCAGTAACCATCTATAACAGCAACAAAGAAACATTGTATCCATACGGGCACGGACTATCTTATTAAGGGGTGAAATAAGATGAAAAAGTGGTTGAGTGCAGGGATGTTATTTGTTTTGGTGATCACCTTGCTGTCGTCGGCGATGGCAGAGGATGACAATCATCATAAAAATTCACCGCGAAATTTTAAAACGGGTGCAGAAGTGCTGCTTCAAGACCAACAAGACCTTTTAAAAGGGAAGCGTGTCGGGCTCATCACGAACCCAACAGGAGTTGACGGTAAGCTGAACAGTATCGTCGACGCGATGCACAACAACCCGAACTTTGAACTGAAAGCCTTATACGGTCCGGAACATGGAGTTCGGGGAAGCGAGCAGGCAGGGTCGTATGTTGATTTTTACATTGATAAGAAAACACAGCTTCCGGTTTACAGCCTTTACGGGAAAACGAAAAAACCAACCCCGGAGATGCTGAAGGGCATTGATGTTCTCGTTTTTGACATCCAGGATGTGGGTACCCGTTTTTACACGTACATCTATACGATGGCGTACGCGATGGAAGCGGCGAAGGAAAACAACATCGAGTTTGTCGTGCTTGACCGTCCGAATCCGCTCGGCGGGGAAGCAGTGGAAGGGCCGGTGCTTGAGCCGAAGTATGCAACGTTTGTCGGCTTATATCCGATTCCTCTTCGCCACGGGATGACGGTCGGTGAACTCGCGATGCTTTTTAACAAGGAGTTCAATATCAATGCGGATCTGAAGGTTGTTAAAATGAAAGGCTGGCACCGCTGGAAGACGTATTACGAAACACCGCTTCAGTGGGTGATGCCTTCGCCTAACATGCCAACTGTGGACACCGCGTTCGTCTATCCTGGAGCAGGATTGATTGAAGGAACAAATGTGTCAGAAGGAAGAGGAACGACGAGGCCGTTTGAAACGATCGGAGCCCCGTTCATTGACGGAGATGTGCTCGCACAAAAATTGAACGAACTGAAGCTTCCGGGAGTGATGTTCCGTTCAAATTCCTTCACCCCAACGTTCTCAAAATTTGCAAATGTGCTGTCGAACGGTGTTCAGATTCATGTGACCGATTATGGTTCCTATAATTCTGTGGATACAGGGCTTGCGGTTGTGAAAACGATACATGATCTGTATCCTAATGATTTTCAGTTCAGAGCAGAAAACAGCCAGGGAATTTCATATTTTGATAACCTGATCGGAAACGGCTGGGTACGGGAAGAAATCGAAAAGGGAACATCTTTAAAAGAGATCAGACAGAAGTGGATGCCTGAGCTTGACCAGTTCAAAAAGATCAGAAAGCACTACCTTCTCTATAAATAAGGTGATAAGAACTATTTTCTGAATTAACAAAATAGTTCGACTGGTATAGACGACTAGTTATAAGCATGGTACCCTGTGCATAGAGATAATAAGGATGGTGAGTGGAGATGAAACCATTACTATTAACAGGAGGTACCATTTATACAGAAAATGGTGAGCTGGAAAATGGATACCTCATAATTAAAGACCAGCAAATAGCAGAGGTGGGCAAAGGAGCTGATGCATTAAATCTTGAAGATTATGATGTTCTTGAGCTGCCCGGCAAGTCATCTGTTGTTCCCGGAATGATTGATCTGCACATTCATGGTGCTGCTGGCGCAGATGTGATGGACGGGACAGAGGAAGCCCTAAAAACGATGGCAGTTACCCTTCCACAAGAAGGAACGACGGGCTTTCTTGCAACGACGATGACGCAAGGCGAAAAGGAAATTGAAAGCGCACTGCAAAACGTCAGAGAGTACATGGGGAAAAACAATTCTCCCGGGGAGGCGGAGATCATCGGCCTTCATTTAGAAGGGCCGTTTATTTCCCCGAAGCGTGCAGGAGCCCAGCCTTTGGACCATATTAAAAATCCGGACGTCCAGCTGTTTCAGAAATGGCAGGAGCTTTCTGGCAACTCGATTAAACTCGTAACTTTGGCACCCGAAGAACCGGGTGGATACGAGCTGTCTTCCTATTTAAAAGAAACTGGAGTTGTCGCATCGATCGGCCATTCTGACGCGGTGTATGAGGAGGTTGTGAAGAGCATTGATTCAGGTGTTACGCATGCGACTCATCTGTATAACGGAATGAGGGGTCTTCACCACCGTGAACCCGGAGTGGCAGGAGCGATTCTGCTGCATGATGAGATCACAACAGAAATCATCGTCGACGGCATTCATTCCCGGCCTGAGATGGTGAAGTTCGCCTACCGCAACAAAGGCAGCGAGCGGGTCGTACTCATTACCGATTCCATGCGGGCAAAGTGTATGGGCAATGGTTCATATACACTTGGCGGGCAGGACGTAACGGTCGATGGAAACGAAGCGACGCTGGCAGACGGTACGCTTGCCGGCAGTATCTTAAAGATGAAGGACGCGGCCCGAAACATGAGGGAGTTTACCGGGTGTTCCACGGAGGACATCATTCAGATGACCGCCATTAACCAGGCGAAAGAGCTTGGAGTTTATGAACGCAAGGGAAGTTTGACAGCAGGCAAGGATGCCGATGTTGTCGTGCTTAACGAGGAAAAAGACGTTATCTTCACCTTCTGCCGTGGAAAACTTTCTTATCAGCGGAGGGAGGACGTATAACATGAAAATCATTGAAGTTGCGGATTACGAGGAAATGAGCAGGGTTAGTGCCCAAATTATGTTGGAAAAAGTCAAGAGCCAGGAACATGTCACACTGGGACTTGCGACAGGCGGCACACCGCTTGGCACGTACAAGGAGCTCGTTAGGGATCATGAGGAAAACGGAACGCGGTATGACCATGTGCACACGTACAATCTCGATGAATATGTGGGACTTTCGTCAAGCGATCCGGAAAGCTATCTTTCCTACATGTGTGAGCACCTTTTTAACCGGGTGAGCATTCCGCTTGATCAAACGAACATTCCAAACGGATCGGCTGAGGAACTCCTTCAAGAATGCTTGCGCTATGACTCACTGATTGAGAGCATCGGTGGCGTCGACCTGCAGCTGCTCGGTATCGGGCAGAACGGGCACATCGGGTTTAATGAACCGGGAACGCCTTTTTCATCAAAAACACATGTGGTGGACTTAACGCCATCGACGCTTGAGGCAAACGCGGAGTATTTTACAGATCTCTCCAAACAGCCAACACGAGCACTCACGATGGGCATCTCCACCATTTTGCAAAGCAAGGAAATCCTTCTTCTCGCCTCGGGAGAAAAGAAACAGGACGCGCTGTTCCATCTGTTGCGCGGAGAAATTACAGAAACCGTACCGGCATCGGCCTTGAACATGCATGGAAATGTAACCATTATTGCAGATTCACAGGCATTAAAACTGGTGAACTCGTTAGGGAAGTGATACAGAAATGATTGATAAATACTCACCACTGCCGATCTATTTTCAAATTGAAGAAGCGATCAAAGGACGGATTGAAAAAGGAGAACTTCAAGAAGGGGAGATGATTCCTTCCGAGCGGGAATACGCTGAAACTTACGGAATCAGCCGGATGACTGTCAGACAGGCGATAACCAACCTCGTCAATGATGGTTACCTGACCCGCCGAAAAGGCAAGGGAACCTTTGTCGCCAACAAAAAGATTGAGCAAAAGCTGGTCGGCCTGACGAGCTTCACAGAAGACATGAAGGCCAGAGGGCTCTCGCCATCTATCAAACTATTGGATTTTAAACTGAGTGAAGCCCAGGGGAAAACGGCCACAGGTTTAGGAATTCAAGCGGAGGCTGCGGTGTATGAGATCCAGCGGGTCAGGCTCGCCGATCAAATACCGATGGCGCTTGAAACCACGTTCCTGTCGGCTGACTTGGTCAGAGGACTGAACGAAAAGATCGTACAAGGTTCACTCTATCAATACGTAGAGGAGGAGCTTGGACTCAGCATTGATTATGCAACACAGGAGCTCGAAGCCTCTGTCGCCCGCGAAGCTGAAAGCGAGATTCTTGGAATCGCGAAGGGATCACCGGTTTTATTTATTCGAAGATACACCTACCTGACAGACGGGCGTCCGTTGGAGCTCGTGCAGTCAATTTACCGAGGGGACCGCTATAAATTCATCATCGATATGCAGCGGGGATGATGTAAGCGCTTTTTTGTATTTGAACTCGCATAGAAGTGATGTCTAGCTCCAGCGTCCAAAGCAGAAAACGTGTTTCTTGTTTTCAGCATAGGTCCTCGGAGGACGAATTGAAAAACACAATTCGTCTTTGGTCGCTTCACTCTTACCCCTCAACACAAAAAGCGTGTTGCTGTGTAAGAGTTCCAGCGCTTGTCGGACCTTAACGGGACGCTACGCTTTTCTTAAAAGGGGGATAAGATCATGAAAAAAGAACAATTAATGGCGCAGCAGATAACTGAAAAACTGGGCGGCGCCGAAAACATTCATAGCTTAACGTACTGTATGACACGGCTTCGCGTAACGCCGAAGGATGAATCCAAAGTGGACAGAGCAGGCATCAAAGACATCGACGGGGTCATGGGTGTTGTAGGGGATGAGACCCTTCAAATCATTGTCGGACCTGGAACAGTCAACCGGGTAGCCGATGAGATGTCCAGAAATACGGGACTTCAAGTTTCAGCACTGGATGAAGATGGAGAAGATGATCTCGCCAAGACTACAAAAGATGAAATCAACCGGAAAAACGCTACACCGTTTAAGCTGTTTCTTCGTAAAATCGCCAGCATCTTTATTCCGTTAATCCCGGCGATTGTCGGTTCCGGATTGATTGCCGGTATTACTAACGTTTTGGTCCGAAGCGGTGTTCCAAAAGAAGTACCAATTATGCAGATGCTCGATATGATCGGATGGGGGCTTTTTGGTTACCTTGCGATCTTCGTCGGAATCAACACCGCAAAAGAATTTGGCGGAACACCGGCACTTGGCGGCGCGGCCGGAATCATGCTCATCAACCCGGCGCTTGCCAACATCACATTGTTTGGCGAAAAGCTATTGCCAGGCCGAGGCGGTCTGATCGGTGTCATGCTTGCTGCTGTCTTTATTGCCTGGAGTGAAAAACGAATCCGCCGTTTCGTACCAGCTGCAGTTGATATTATTGTAACTCCTACATTAGCTTTGCTGGCTACCGGAATCGCGACACTGTTCGTTCTACAGCCTGTCGGTGGCTTCATCTCTGACTTGATCACAAAAGGATTATTAAACCTTCTTGATATTGGCGGTATCTTTGCCGGAATCGTCCTTGCAGGTACCTTCCTTCCGCTTGTTGTTACCGGTTTGCATCAAGGTTTGACACCTGTTCATATGGAATTATTGAACTCGATTAAAGTGGATCCTTTGCTTCCGATTCTGGCGATGGGTGGAGCAGGCCAAGTTGGTGCAGCCTTTGCTATCTACTTTAAAACAAAAAATGCCAAGCTGAAACGCGTCATCAAAGGCGGCCTGCCAGTTGGTATCCTCGGAATCGGAGAGCCTCTGATATTCGGTGTAACCCTTCCGCTAGGACGTCCGTTCCTTACAGCGTGTCTGGGTGCAGCTGTCGGTGGTGCGTTCCAGGCCTTCTTTAAAATTGGCACGATCGCGATTGGTGTTTCCGGACTTCCGTTGGCGTTCCTGATTAAAAATACGAACCAGATCATTCTTTATATCGTCGGACTTTTACTAGCGTATATTTTCGGATTCATCTTCACATGGCTGTTTGGCTACAAAGAGTCAATGGCCAAGAATATCTAAAGCAATAAATAGCAGGGAGTGGCAGGCATGTTAGGAATTTCAGTCTATCTCGGGAATGATCCTGACCAGAACATAAAGTGGATCCAAAAAGCCGGCTCCTGCGGTTTTCGAAAAATCTTCACCTCGCTTCATATTCCTGAGGAAGACGCCTCTCTTTTGCGGGAGAGGCTGATTCTTCTCGGAAAAGCGGCAGGAAAGGCTGGTATGGCCCTCATGGCAGATGCAGGGCCGCAATCGCTGAAGAGCATCGGCATCAGCATGGATTCGATCGGGCACCTGCGTGAATGGAACATTGATGGGATCCGTGCTGATTACGGTTTTTCTGATAAAGAGATCATCACCTTGTCACAGGAAATGAAAGTAGGAATCAACGCGAGTACCCTTGATGAAGAAACGGTGAACAACTGGAAAGATAACGGATTGCTGACTGAAAATGTGGAAGCGTGGCATAATTTTTATCCGCGCCAAAACACAGGCATCCCCTCGTCATTCTTGCGGGAGAAAAATATCTTTTTAAAATCGCTCGGGCTCCAAACGGCGGCTTTTGTACCCGGTGACAAGACCCTCAGAGGGCCTGTTTTTGAAGGGCTTCCAACTCTTGAAAAGCACCGGAAAGCCAATCCTTTTCACGCCGCTGTCGAGCTGGGCAGCCTTCAGACTGATCACATTTTAATTGGTGATGTGGAAGCCAGTGACGAGACGCTGGAGCGACTTTCAGCATGGAAGGACGGCATTTTAACGTTGAGAGTAGATTGGATGGAGGGAGAGTCTGTATCGGGGGTTCATACGAATCGTCAGGATGCCGCACGGGATGTGATTCGTTCCGTGGAATCCCGGTCGTATGCGTTGAACAATGGTGAAAAAGCTGCGCCTCAGAATCCGCCGTTGCCCCGTCCGTTAGGAAGTATCACGATCGATAATGAAAAATACGGGAGATATGCGGGGGAACTTCAGATTACGAAGACCGATTTGCCGGCTGATGAACGAGTGAACGTGTTCGGCCAAGTTCGTGAAGAAGATCTGATGCTGCTTCCCTATATTGGTCCGGGACAAAAATTTTTAGTGCTGTGAAAGGAATTTTCATGAAAATTAATCACCTAACAACTGAGAAAAGAAATCCAAATACTTTGGACATCGATGAATGTTCGAGCCTTGAAGTCGTACGAAAAATCAATAACGAGGATCAAACGGTCCCGGCAGCGATTGAAAAGGTGCTGCCTGAGATCGCGTCTGTCGTAGACCAGGTCGTTGCAGCGTTCCGCAATGGAGGACGGCTCATCTATACAGGAGCGGGAACAAGCGGAAGGCTGGGAATTCTTGATGCTTCGGAATGTCCTCCAACTTATGGAACACCGCCTGAGATGGTCATCGGCATTATTGCAGGAGGCGGCCAAGCAATCCATACGGCCGTTGAAGGAGCTGAGGATGACAAAGAAGCTGGTATGAATGATCTGAAAAACCTTGACCTAACAAAGGACGATGTCGTCGTTGCCATCGCTGCCAGCGGAAGGACGCCTTATGCGATCGGTGCTCTGGAGTATGCGAATGAGATCGGGGCGGTGAGTGCTGCTTTAGTCTGCTCATCTGATTCCGAAATGAGCAAGGTGGCACAACACACGATCGCTGCGGTCGTCGGTCCGGAAGTGGTGACTGGATCTACCCGCATGAAAGCGGGAACCGCGCAAAAACTGGTTCTGAACATGATCAGCACAGCATCAATGATCGGAATCGGCAAAGTGTACAGTAATTTGATGGTAGATGTACAGCCGTCCAATAAGAAACTCGTCCAGCGTGCGAAGAATATCGTGGTCGAAGCGACGGGCTGTTCACCTGAAGAAGCGGAACAGGCGCTTTCTGATCATGATGGTTATGCGAAAGGAGCGATTCTGCAGCTGTTAACTGAGCTTTCTCCAAGTGAAACGAAAACACTTTTGGAAAAGAAAAACGGCATGCTGAAACAGTCGCTCAAGGAATTTAAGGGATAAATTCTCATTATCAAAACTAAAAATAGGGGGGACCTACAATGTTAGGTTTTTTACAACGGATCGGCCGCGCGCTCATGCTGCCGATCGCGGTACTGCCGGCAGCGGGGCTTGTATTAAGACTCGGTGCACTATGGCATATTCCGTTCATGGAAAAAGCGGGGAATTCCATTTTTGAAAATCTGGCTATCTTGTTTGCGATTGGTGTGGCGATTGGTTTTTCAAAGGATGGGAATGGAGCAGCAGCTCTTGCAGGTGCTATCGGGTATTTTGTTTTGACGAGCGGGGCAACTGCCATCGATAAGACCATCAATGTTGGAGTGCTGGGAGGTATTGTTTCGGGGATCGTGGCAGGACTTCTTTATAACCGGTTCCATAATATTAAACTTCCAGACTATCTCGGCTTCTTTGCAGGAAAGCGGTTTGTCCCCATAGTCACCGCCGGGGCCATGGTCGTACTAGCAGGGGTGTTTGGGTTTGCCTGGCCGCCTATTCAGGATGGCATTGAAGCGATCGGACACTGGGTTGTTAACGCAGGTGCTTTTGGTGCTGCTGTTTTCGGATTCTTAAACCGTCTTTTGATTCCTCTAGGCCTTCACCACGTCTTAAATAATTTTATCTGGTTCGTGTTCGGCGATTACAAAAATGCCCATGGTGATCTATGGCGTTTCTTTGCAGGAGATCCTTCTGCAGGATTCTATATGGCTGGTTTCTTCCCAATCATGATGTTCGGTTTGCCGGCTGCTTGTCTCGCGATGATCATGGCGGCTAAAAAGGAAAAGCGTAAAGCTGTTGCCGGAATGCTCCTTGGTTTGGCATTTACCTCCTTTTTAACAGGAATTACGGAACCGATTGAGTTTTCATTCATGTTCTTATCCCCGCTTTTATACGTGATTCATGCACTTCTCACGGCAGTTTCCATGGCGGTTGCGGTTCTATTAAACATTCATCATGGTTTTACGTTTTCCGCGGGAGCCATTGATTACTTCTTAAACCTGGATCTTGCAACACGGCCATGGCTTCTGGTCCTGCTCGGACTTGTCTTTGCAGCGGTTTATTATGTCGTCTTCTATGCTTTGATTGTTAAGTTGAACTTGAAGACTCCGGGCCGTGAAGATGAAGATGATGAAAGCATCGTTGAAGATACGAGTGAAGGAGGAGGCGATGACAAGTACGATAGAATTGCGGCGCGTTATCTTGCTGCCTTAGGCGGTGCAGATAATCTTGAGGTTCTGGATAACTGTGTCACAAGGCTGCGATTAAAAGTAATAGATGTTGAGAAAGTGAATGAGCCCGAATTGAAGAAGGCGGGAGCAAGAGCAGTACTCAAATTGAGCTCCACCGATGTCCAGGTAGTCGTCGGAACGGACGTTGAAGCAGTGGCAGAAGCCATGAGAAAGATCATTTCCAAAGAAGAACGAGTTTCATAGGGTAAGAAAAGGGCTCTCAGCTGTGCTGAGGGTTCTTTTTTGTGGTGGAAAATATGGAATTAAACCGATCTAAATATTCACACTTCTTCGTCTCTCCAATTTACTTTATCACCGCAACGCTCAAAATGTACCAAAAGAACCAAAAAAACCGGCCTTCCATAGAAGACCGGTTTTCCTGCTTTTTAATATCCGTACCCGTAGCCGAAGCCGCCGAAGCCGCCGTAACCGCCGTAACAGGTGCATCCAACAATAATCAGCAGGATGAATAGGACAACAATTAAACTAAAGTTGTTAAAGATACCACCAGACATTATCTTCACTCCCGGATTATTTTATTTAAGAGGTTGCCCTCCTCCTCCATACATCATATGATACCAAGCAGGCTGAGAAACCGAGGCATGAGCGGATTTTTAGCGGCGACGGCTATAAGTTAGCCTTGTTTCGTGTTGCTGAACGATCCGACGAGGGATTCTTTGTTTCGGTAGTTGGTCATCAGGGAGATTCCTACCAAAACCACGAAGCCAGTGACGATGCCGTACATGATCGGATTGGTGGAAGAGAGCCCTTCAATGAGCAATCCGCCGATGACAACGACCGTGCTGGCAAGAATAGAATAAAAACCGGCGTTGGCCGTTGATTTCTTCCAGAAGAACATGAGCAGCACAGGTACGAAAATCGCGCCGGAAAGAATAGCATAGGCAACATCAAGAGCGACGAGAACGTCCTGAATCCATACTGCAAACGTAATGGCGAGCAGGCCGACAGCAAGTGTCGTCACACGAGAGAGCACCAAAAACTTCTTGTCGCTGATATCTTTAATAAAATATTGGCGCAGAATATCGTTAGTGATCAGGGTGGACGAAGCGAGCAAGGTGCCGGAAGCCGTTGACATGAGCGCTGAGATCACGCTCGCGAGCACAAGCCCGAGGATGCCCGTTGGCAAGATCTTTAAAGCCAGCATGGCAAAGGTATTCTGAGTGTTGTCGATGTTTGGCAGGATGATAAACGCACACATCCCGATGATGCTGCCTGCCAAAGCATAGGCGATGGAATAGAGGCCGGCATACATAGAACCTTTTTTCGCGATGGACGGGTTTTTGGCTGTGAATACACGCTGCCAGATGTCTTGTGAAACAACCATGCCAAGCGTATACAGTAAAAAGTACTGAAAGATCTGCTGATAGCCGATCGATGTCAGGCTGAGATGAGATTCCGGCAATTTTGTTAGCAGATTGCCAATTCCATCTGCCTTCACAATACTCATTGGAAGCATGATGGCAAAGATTCCGATGGTCATGACGACGAATTGGATGATGTCTGTTACGGTAACGCTCCACATTCCGCCAAGGATGGTGTAGAACAGAACGATTCCGCCGCCTACAAACATGGAGGTTGTCAAATTCCAGCCGAGAAGCACATTGATGATTGTGCCCATCCCGATGACCTGGGTAACCGCGACCATGAGTGTGTAAATGGAGGCGACGATAGCAGTGATGAGCCTTGCTTCGGATTTGTATTTTTTTCCGAGCAGTTCACTGATCGTTGTTACTTTATACTTGGAGATGCGTTTAATAAAAAATGTTCCCAAAAGAATGATGCCAAGGCCGATCATCGTAACGAACCAGATGCCTGAAATTCCGAATTCATAGCCCAGCTTGGCGGTACCAATGGTCGACGCTCCACCCAAAATAACAGCAGACAAACAGCCAAGATACATGAAAAGCCCGAGGTTACGGCCGGCGAGAGCGAATTCCTCTGTCGTTTTAGCCTTCGTTGAACCGATGATACCTACCGCAATTAACACTGCAAAATAAAGAAAAATGATAACTGTGTCCAAGATCCCCATTTTAATGCCCTCCTTTATTCATTTTTGAATAGTTACTGCTGTGCTGCTTGTTCCACTCTTGATGTCAGTCTTGCTTTTTTCAGAGCAATCAATGTAATCATTTCAAACATCACAGTACTTGCGAGCATGGCTGTGATTTCTCCGCTGTCATAGGCAGGAAGTACTTCAACAAGATCAAAGCCGACCAGATTTAGCCCATCAAGATTGCGGACGAGGTCGAGCGCTTCATGGCTCGTCGGACCGGCAGCTTCAGGTGTTCCTGTTCCCGGTGCGTAAGCAGGATCAACGAAATCAATATCAAAGGATACAAAAACAGGCTTGTCCCCTGTGCGCTCATGGATTTTCCGGATTACCTCATCGTAGCCGAGCTTGCGGACGTCTCTCATAGTTAACACTTCAAATCCGAGATCGCGTGCATCCTGAATATCTTCCTGTCCGTAAAGAGGACCTCTCATGCCGACCTGGATGGAATGTTCGACATCGATCAACCCTTCTTCCACAGCTCTCCGGAATGGCGTGCCATGGGTGTATTTTTCGCCAAAATAGTGATCCCACGTATCACTGTGAGAGTCAAAGTGCACAAGTGACACTGGTCCGTATTGTTTAGCAAATGCTCTCAGGTTGCCGAGCGAGATGGAGTGGTCGCCTCCCATGATGACAGGAGTGACCCCTGAAGAAAGCAGAGGCTGCAAAAAGTTCTCCATGTTGCTGTACGTTTGATGGATGTTGCCGGGCACTACGTCGATGTCCCCATAATCCACACCGCCGCAATGATCAAAAATGTTAATGTCCTGATCAGGGTTGTACGGGCGGAGAAGGGTGGAAAAGTTGCGGATATGCTGCGGGCCATTCCGCTGGCCTGTACGGTTGGAAGCACCCGTATCGAATGGCACACCAATCACCGCGAAATCGACATCTTCGGTTGTCTGAACATGTTCCAGCCGCATAAATGTCTTCACACCGCAAAAGCGGGGAGAGGCTGAAGAATCTTTTGGTTTATACATGGATACTGTCTCCTTTCAGCTGTTATACATTTTGCAGTTTGCGCCCCGGTAGCCGTTCTGCTTCGTATTCTGCAATCGACTCTTCCAGCACGGCAATGCCTTCGTTGATCTGATCCTGGCTGACGGTCAGCGGAGGAATCATCCGGATGACTTCTCCTTCGTTGCCGCAAAGATAAAACAATACTCCTTTTTCAAGACACTTGTTAAGGATGGAGATCACGCCTTCACCATCTGGAGCACCGGTAGCCGGATCCATGATTTCAATGCCGATCATCAGCCCGATGGAACGGATGCTGCCTACAACCGAATGTCTTTCTTTTACTTCTAAAAGCTTTTCACGCGCGTAGGCTCCCATCGCCTTTGAGTTTTCCACCAGCTTTTCTTCTTTTAGAACTTCAAGAGTAGCCAGTCCGGCAGAGCAGGCAATAGGGTTGCCGCCGAATGTAGTCCCGTGGCTTCCGAGCGGCCATTGTTTCATCAGTTCTTTTGAGGCGACAGTAGCGCTTAAGGGCAGCCCGGACGCGATGCCTTTAGCGATCGCCATGATATCCGGTGTTACACCGAAAGTCTGAGCCGCAAACCATTCTCCAGTACGGCCAAAACCTGTCTGTACTTCGTCAAAAATGAGAAGGATCCCGTGCTTGCTGCAGATTTCCCTCATTTTTTTCAGCCATGCAGCAGGGGGCACAACATATCCGCCTTCACCTAGAACGGGTTCGACAATCATACAGGCGACTTCTTCCGGTGTAACCTGGTGCTTGAAAAGAGAAGTTAAGTCTTTCTCCAGCTTGTCAGCTGCAAATTTGCCGGGGTCCATACCTTTTGGACATCCTTCTGTTGAAGCGTAAGGAACTTGATATGTCAGACCGCTTGGCTGCAAATACTTTCGGTACTTGGCCTTTGATGTGGTGACGCTTAAAGCTCCGAGGCTTCTGCCGTGGAAACAGCCGGTGAAAGAAACGACATACGGCCGGCGGGTCACATGCTTGGCAAGCTTGATCGCCCCTTCAATGGCCTCGGTTCCGCTGTTGGCGAAGAAAAAGCAATCCAATCCTGCAGGCAGGACCGTACGCAGTTCCTTTGCCAGCTTGAGGATGGATTCGTACATGATGACACCTGAAGGACCGTGCATCAGTTCATCTGCTGCTTTTTTAATGGCCTTGACCACTTTCGGATGGCGGTGGCCGGTGTTAGCGGTAGCAATTCCAGAGGTGAAATCCAGGTATGTTTTGCCATCCAGTCCGTAGTAATAGCAGCCTTCTTCTTTTACGACAGGCAGATTTGGGTGGTCCTTGGCCATGGTCGGAGCCAGCAAATCGGAAAGCTCGTTCATCAATGTGTTTAGTTCTTGTGGCACAATCACGTACCTCCTCATGTGTTTGATTCTAAGGGGACATTTGCAGTCTTACTTTTTTATCTTGCAAGTATTGTGCCAATCTGTTTAATCAATGTCATATTTCTGCATTTTTCGTACGACGGAAGGCTGGCTGATCCCTAGCGCCTCTGCCAT
Source organism: Fictibacillus sp. FJAT-27399 (assembly GCF_001510655.1). Classification (GTDB taxonomy): domain Bacteria; phylum Bacillota; class Bacilli; order Bacillales; family Fictibacillaceae; genus Fictibacillus_C; species Fictibacillus_C marinisediminis. The sequence goes on from NZ_LMVC01000002.1 coordinate 382,036, forward strand.
CTGTACGGTAGTTTTATAGTCTCTGCGCGCTCTTTGCAGCATCTGTTTTTCCACATCCTCTAACACTTCTTTCAGAGGCTTTGACAGATTGGAGGGGGGAGCAGGGATAGAATGAGAGGCTTTTATGTAATCGGGAAGATGTTCGGTTGTAATAAGCGTGGCGGGGGAAATGACAACAAGGCGTTCTATGAGATTAATAAGTTCACGGACATTTCCTTTCCAGTCATATTGAAGAAAATGGTGGAGAACCGCTTCATCGAGCCGTTTTTCCCGTTTATATTTTTCTTGAAAAACATCGAGTACATAGTGGATTAAAGGGATGATATCTTCAGGTCTTTTTCTGATCGGTGGAATGGTTAATGGAACAACGTTGAGCCGGAAATACAAATCTTCACGGAACGTTCTTTCTTGAATGGCCTTGAGAAGATCCTTATTGGTCGCCGAGATCAGTCGGAAATCGACAGAGATCGGCTTTGTTCCTCCTACTCTGTAAAACTGTTTTTCTTGTATACACTTCAATACCTTCACCTGGTGGGCAAGAGGCAGTTCGCCGATTTCATCCAGAAATAAAGTGCCTCCATCAGCCAGTTCAGCCAGTCCCAGCTTTCCCTTCCGATTCGCTCCTGTAAAAGCCCCTGCTTCATATCCGAAAAACTCAGCCTCAAATAAGTTCTCAGGAATTGCTCCGCAGTTCACTTCAATAAACGCTCCCTTATTCCGGCTGCCTTTGTTATGAATAAATTTTGCGATCAGCGATTTGCCGACGCCTGATTCCCCTAGCAGCAGGACGTTCACATCTACTTCTGCTACTTGGAGGGAAGTGGTGATGACGTTCTTCATCTCTGTGCTGTTGGCAATAATGCCGCTGTCGTAAAGCTGGCGGCTGCGCAATAGATCCAGCTCGCTTTTTACCCGTTCCATTTCTCCCTCCATCGTCTGGAGGAACTTCTTCAGCTCCAGCAGCTCTGTCACATCATGCGAGTAGCTGACCACTCTATATATTTTTCCGTTCTCATCAAGCACAGGGATGCCGGTCACAAGCAATTTCTTTCCGGTATTTGTCGTCTGAACGAACGTGATTTTTTTCTTTTCCTTCAGGACCATAGGGGTAGCGATCGGGGTAAACATGCCTTTTGCTGCCAGGTCATAGACTGATTTCCCGAGCAGACTTTCAGAGGATACTCCGTATACTTTTCCAGTCGCCTCGCTCACTTTTAAAATGGTACCATCAAGATTAGTAACGAGAATATCATCCTGAAGAGAATGGAGGATTGCTTCATTTTCATTCCATGGTTGAGATGTCATGCTTATCACCCTTTTTATTCAAATGTGAATAATTATTTATTTCTGAATATTATAACGGAAGAAATGAAGCCTGCCAACCCAGGTTTTTTCTTGATGGTATAGGCAATAATCAGCACTGCCGACATACAATAAAAAATATGACCAGCAGAACGTATAAAAATAATGGCAACATCATTCCAATACCTTCAAAAATTAACTAAAATAGAAAGTAAAAAGCAGACACTGCAGGCAAGAAGAATGGGATGGAGTGAAGATAATGGATTATATTGTGTATGATCTGGAAATGACGAACAGGTTATCGGAAATTATTGAGATTGGCGCCGTACGGGTGCGTATGGCAAATGGGGAACTAGCAGTGACTGACCACTTTCAATCCTTTGTTCAGCCTAAGATGGATATTTTAAATACGAGAATTACTAACCTGACAGGAATTACGAAGAAAGATTTGATCAATGCCCAGCCGTTTACGACGGTCATTAAAGAGTTTAGGGATTGGATCGGTGAGGGAGAGTATTATCTGTGCTCCTGGGGGCCGGAAGATAAATGGGCGCTAATTACAGATTCCACGTTCCACAACACTCCGATTGATTGGATCATCAATCACAATGACCTTCAATTTTTGTTCAGTATTCTCCATGACAGTGAGAAGGGCTTCCGCTACGGCCTGTCCCGTGCTTTGAACAAGCTTCAAATTTCTCTGGATGGTTCTCAGCACAGGGCATTGGACGATGCCATGAATACTGCAAAGATTTTTGTTTCCATCCATAAAGACATCAAGCTTGAGAAGAATCCGAATTCTTACTTGGAGTCGAAAATCTTCGAACCTGAGAAGCTGGTTTATCAGTCCAAGGATGAGGAGGAGGATGGAGTACAATCTCCATTTGCCTCGCTTTCTAAATTATTTGGATAAAACAAAACGTTTTCGGGAACTATATTTATAAAACTTTGGTCATCAACATTTTCTCTCTTAATAGGACAATAAGTTGATAAAAACGACAAGATACGACATGACCAATAGGAAAAAGGGTCCGGTAATCCAGAAAAAGTAAGATATGTCGTCATTTGACGAAATGTTTTTGTAGGAAAATGACCTCATATCTTTAATAATAAAGTGGAGGGGGTGATAAAGTTGGAATCCACATATTATATAACGAACAAAAACAACCAACTTTTAGAGCTTATTAATACCATTGACTATATGGCGAGTGAAGCCACAGTTGAGGAGTTAGACTGTATCGTTAAATTAAAGGAAGAATTAATCGCGAAAGACGGCATCCATGTATCACCGGATCAATATAACAGTATCATCTCCATACTTTTAAAATTTGTGCCAACTTACATAAAAGATGTTTGTTAACCTGCAGGAGAAAGTTGCAGGTTTTTATATGAGATAGGAAAAGAAGGACCAGCAGAAAATGCTGGTCCTTCTTTCATTTATTTTTATAAGGAATTAGCCAAAAAAGCGATAACGGCGATGGCTCCTATAATGATAAGAATGGTGCGGATCATTGCTGTTTGTCCTCCCTATAGGTTGTTAATTATGAAACCTGCAACGACAATAATTCCGATAATTAATAAGATAGTGCGTATCACTTCTTCAGTTCTCCTTTACTTCTGCTTTTTGTCTTTTTCTTTTTGCGTATCTGTATCAACGGATTCCCGCTGTTCAATTGCGCCTTGTTCAAACATATCTTTTATATCTTTCTTAGTTTCTTTCTTTCCATTTTCATTTGATTTCTTCTCATTGTTTTCCACTTGTCATCCCTCCTAAGTTCATTTATTAACGTACCCTGTGTTTCGTTTTATAAACATTCGGGCTGCTTAAAGAAGGACAATCGCTTATCTTAAATTTTTTTCTAAAAAGTGGATAACAATCTTTCAAGAAAGGGAAGCTTGTAAGAGTTAGTGCTACTCCCCTGTTGGAGTAATAATTGAAAAACTCAGTTTTTGTCGAATTGTGCTATAATAGTTACTGTTGAAAATTTCTGATGATTAGGCGGTGTTTATGATGAACAACAACCAAGAGAAGTCCTCATCCTTTGTTCCCTATGTTCCCTCATCACGTTCATTGCCGGAACTTACCATGGTTGCTATCATTTTTGGTATTATTTTAGCCATTGTTTTCGGTGCAGCCAATGCGTATTTGGGACTTAAAGTTGGATTGACTGTTTCTGCTTCTATTCCTGCAGCGGTTATATCCATGGGTGTACTTAGAGGGATTTTCCGAAGAGATTCCATCTTGGAAAACAACATTGTACAGACTATGACAACCGCAGGGGAAGCGATTGGAGCAGGTGCTGTGTTTACCCTGCCCGCATTCTTCCTGCTGAATATTAATCTTTCTCAGACCGTTATTATTTTTATCGTACTGACTGGGGGCCTTCTTGGGGTTTTTATGATGGTTCCTTTACGGCAGATGCTCATTGTCAAGGAGCATGGAAATCTTCCTTATCCTGAAGGAACGGCTTGTGCCGAGGTTCTAAAATCAGGAGAAAAGGGGGGAGCCAATGCCAAAACGGTCGCCATCGGGTTTTTGTTCGGCGGACTTGTAAAGGTTTTAGGTGACGGTTTCATGCTTTTTAAAACAGAAATCGAAACTCAGGTCGGAAAGCTAAAAAATACGGTAGTTGGTATGGATATCTTCCCGGCATTGCTCGGTGTGGGCTATATTATCGGTCCACGGATTGCCGGACAGATGCTGGCAGGCGGACTCCTTGCCTGGATCGTGTTAATTCCGGCGATCGCCTTTTTTGGTGCGGACAGCACTGCGGCGATCTTCCCTGCGGAAGATCCAATCGGGAAACTTGATGCTTGGGGTATCTGGAACAACTATATTAAGTACATTGGTGCTGGTGCGGTAGCTGTAGCCGGACTGATTACACTGCTTAAAACGTTGCCGACTCTAATCTCCACAGCATCCAAAACCGTGAAAGGTTTATCAGATGGTGCAACAGGGGGAAGCATTGAGCGTACAGATAAAGATATGCCGTTCCGTTATGTCATCTTAGGAATTGTTGCGCTAGTGATCATTATTGGTGCAGCACCGATTACAAACGTTGGATTTATCGGGGCAATCGCTATTGCGATATTTGGCTTCTTGTTTGTTGCCGTAGCTTCAAGAATCGTTGGAATTGTCGGTAGCTCCTCGTCTCCTGTTTCAGGAATGACGATTGCTACATTATTAATTGTAACCCTTGTTTATAAAGTAACAGGCTTGCATGGTATGGAAGGGATGAAGGCTGCCTTAACGGTTGCGGCTATCGTTTGTACAGCTCTTGCTGTTGCAGGCGACATCTCTCAGGATTTAAAAACTGGACATCTTGTCGGCGGAACACCTTGGAAGCAGCAGGTGGCCATGATGATCGGTGTTATCGCATCAGGACTTGTGATTGGAGTTATCCTGGTTGTTCTTGATAAATCCTATGGAATGGGTTCACAGCAGCTTCCGGCTCCAAAAGCTGCGATCATGAAAGTACTTGTTCAAGGAATATTTGGCGGAGATCTGCCATGGAGTTTGATCTTTATCGGTGCAGCTGTAGCCATTGTTATTGAGTTCCTTGGCCTCAACTCATTAGTTGTTGCTGTCGGTTTATATCTTCCAATTCATGTATCGGCACCGGTCATGTTTGGTGGAGCGGTACGCTGGCTCGTTGATGTGAAGGCAAAATCAAAAGAAGAACGCCAGGAAAGATCTGATAGAGGTGTTTTGTTTGCCTCAGGGCTGATCGCAGGAGAATCTCTGCTCGGCGTCTTAATCGCAGTGCTTATCTTCTTTAAGGTCAAAATTCCAACGACACCAATGACGGATAATCGATTAATTCCATTTGTGATCTTCTTGTTCGTTTGCTGGCTGCTCTATTGGTTCTCTGCCAGAGCGAAAGTGGATAAAACAAAATAATGGATCTTTTCATATCACGTAAAAAGACAAAGAAAAACCTTTTAAAGATGATCCCTCAGTTCAAGCAGGGCATTCATACAGAGACACGGAAGGACGATAAGGTATACCTGATGATTCCCCGGACCAATCCTATAGAAAGGCTGTCTATCCGTTTTTTAAAACAGCCTTCGTTCTTTCCGGTCAAGCTCGATGCGCTCGGTACGTTCGTTGCAGCGCAAATCGATGGAACAAAAAAGATCGAGGATATCGCTGCCGGTCTGGAGAGAGCTTTTGGGGAAGAAGCAGCTCCTGTTGTTCCTAGGCTTGCTAAATTTATTGAAATGCTTGAAATGAACGATTGGATCATCTGGAGAGAAGAGAACTAGATTTCTCTTCTCTTTTACTTTTTGCCATGTCTCATATCTTCATCCTTTCATTCATATAAATGAGAAAAAGAAGAGGAGTGAGAATATGGGTTCCTTTGTTCTTGTGCTCGTGCCTGTTTTTTTAGTGTGCGGAGGCGCCGCCCTGCTGATCAGTTCTCTCGTAAAATCTGATACCAGTCGCTATGATATCGATAATTTGTGGGAAGACCGGGAGTATACATCAGATGACTATAATTTGAAGTAGAGAGAACTCCTTGATAAGAGGAGTTTTTTTCTATAAACTTACAAAACCATGTAGCCAACAGGCGCGTAATGGGAAATGATGAATTGGTTATTCGAAATATGCCATGAAACTTGAAAAGATGCCGAATTGCTGTTTTAATGGATTAGCAAAAGGGAACTCAATAACATAGCTGAACGTATGTTTTTTACAGCTTTATGGTTATCAGATAGAGGAGGATTTTTTTGGGGAACCGAAAAAAGGTGATTTATACCCTTAGTGCGGTTGTTGTCGCAGCAGCCGTTCTTTTTATCTTTTATTCTGTAAAAAGTCATGAAAAGAATCAGGGGAATGAACAAAAAAAATCACCAAACACACACATTAAACAACCTAGACCAAAACAAATAAGAATTGTCGCGCTTGGTGACTCTCTGACTTATGGGAGAGGAGATCCTCGGCGTAAAGGGTATATCGGCTTAGTCAGACAGGGCATGCAAGAGGAATTGAAGCGCCCGGTCGTGCTTAACAACTATGGGATCAGCGGACAGCGGTCTGACCAGCTGTACAAGCAATTAAGCAATGGAATGGTGTCACGATCCGTGCGCCAGGCGAACTACATCTTCTTGTTTATCGGAACGAACGATTACAGAAAAACGGCGGGGTGGAACTTCAGGAATATTAATCAGAAGGAAATGGCGATCGGTCAGAAGGTTCTGTATAGCAATCTGGAGAAGATAACTGCCGAGCTTAGAAATCAGAATAAGAGGGCACATATTTATATTCTCGGTTTGTATAATCCTTACACGGAAAACTTTTATGATGAGGTATCCTCCCGTGTCATCAAGCGGTGGAACGGATCCATTCAGCAAGTCAGCGCAGAGACACCGAACTCGACTTACATTTCCACCTATGAACTGTTCGTAGGCATTCAAAAACAGGATTATTTCTCAGATTCCATCCACCCGAATCCGAAAGGGTATTACCGGATCGCACAGCGGGTGCTCGGTGAACTGAAACTCAGATAATATTCTTATCATGCAAACCCCCGGACAGGCTTGGCCTGTCCGGGGGTTTCTCGCTAGTAAAGCGCTTAGTATTGAGGGACTTTCTATTATGCATCACATACTGTTGGTAAAAGAGACCCTCAAGTGTTAGGCGAAGATCATGCAAATCCCATTCCTCAATAATACTAGCATCATTGACTAGAAGTACTTATCGTTCTTTAAGTATTAACGCTTGATATCGTTTTCAAGCTTGCCATTCATATCAATCATAAAGCCAATTTCACGGCCAAGGAGCTGGCTTAATTCTTTTGCCTTCTTTTCACTTTCATTCTTGATCTGCTCTATAGTCAACTCACCTTTTAGTCGGGAAGATCCTACAATAATACTTAAATCTCCTTTTTCAAAAAAAACAATTCTCATCGTTCTGCCTCCTATTTAGGAATTTCTGTCTATTCCTTATATATTTCGCCCTAATTAAAAAAGCTGTCGGGGTAAATCTATGATTTAATTTAGGAGCATGACTCTATTCTTCCCCCAAAGATAAAAAGATAAAAAGATAAAAAGAGATTGGTAAAATATTTTTAGTTTGTGAATAAAATCCTCATTCGATTTGTCTTTTTCTTATGCTGTCTTTTTTTCTGAATCAACGTAAAATTTTACCTTTCTGTATAAAAAAGATGGTATCATGATAAATAGGAATTCTTCTGTCAGGGGGAAATAGAGTGGATCAACTTTGGCAACTGATCGTATTAGTGAGTAAGCTGTTATGGGCAAAAGCCGCAGCTGGATTTTTTGCGCTGGGCGTGCTGATTGAAGTTTTGTTTCAAAATTTCTGGGTGCAATTTTCAGCTGCGATTATCATCGGGATGTTAACCGTGAAAATCATTGAGCTTTCCATCCGTTATTATTATTACCATAACTTTGTGCATCGTAAATTAAAAAACAGCCTTGGTTCGCCGGCGGATTTAGATCTTTTTCTGCAAACTTCGATGAAACGTGAGATTTCACGGGGACTGCTGCCGAACTTAAACTATTTGCGCAGCCGGTTAATACAGATGAGGCCGACTGAGCTTCGGCTGTTTCATACGTACTTAAAGACCAACACGAGAACGATGAAGAACGGAAAGGCGGTCGGTTATACCATTGGGATCCTGATCGGATTGTTTACCAGCATCGCGATGGATATCCTTCACCTGGAAGGTCTTTCGTTTTCTCAGGAGAGTACAGTAAAAACCGTTCTGCTTCTGCTCGTTTGGTTTGTGATTGCGCATTTGTGGATGAATAAAAGAATCCGTACATTTGCTCAGCTCGACGGCGTTGTGCTGGCCTGTTTAAATGAAAAGCTTCACGATCCGTTTGAACCGGATGAAGAACCGTCTGATGCTCCTTATTTTGAAGGAAAAATGATAAAAGAGCATTCCTGAGCGGAATGCTCTTTTATTTTGATACATAGATGTTGTCTTTGATCCAAAAACGATAAGGATAGTGAACCGCCTCTCCTGCATAATCCACGTTAATCCGCGGACCGGAGACAATGTCTTCTTCAGATAAGGTCTTGTATTCTTTCAGGTAAAGATGTTCCGCATTGAGTTTCAGCCCGTAGTCGTTTAACGATATTCCCATCGCTTTGCACAGTTTTCCTGGACCGTTTGTCAGTTTTTTTAATTGTCCAGGTTTCCAGGCTCCGTTTTCCAAGACAGGGATTTTCATGGATCTGCGGTGCATCATTAAGGGAATCCCTTCTTTCGGCTCAAGGGCACGGATCAAGATGGCTTCAGGCTTATGGAGAGGACCGGAAACAATATTAAAGCATGTATGCATGCCGTAAATGAAGTAAACATAAACATGGCCTGGCTCTGCATACATGATCTCGGTTCGCGGCGTTCTTTTGCCTCCAAATGAATGGGCGGCCATATCTTCGGGCCCCATGTAGGCTTCTGTTTCTGCGATGATGCCAGAGGCCAGCCCTTCATCTGTTTGATGAACCAGTTCCATTCCTAACAATGTTTTAGCGAGCTTTAGTGTAGGGAGTTCAAATAGTTTCTCATTCATAAGTAATCCTCCAGTACGAAAAACATATGCTTATCCTTTTTATACCCTTATTTTGAATGGAACCCTGTCGTATCTGCAGGTTTGCAATTGTCAGAATTTTGGGTATGTTTTAAGAAGGAAGTTAGAGAGCAAGGTAGAATTCTATAGTGTAAAGACGGGAGGCGTTAATGATGGATGGAAAAGTAAAGAAAACGGGCATCTATGAAAACCTTTCGAAACGACGCTATGAATATTGGTATGTTAGCAAGTCTGGATTGAAGACAATGGTATCTTGGCTGTGCTGGAGTGCTCCTCAATCCGTAGTGGAGGAATGGAGCAATTCGCAGGCTAAATAATGAGATCCGTTCTATTGAAGGGATTTTTTTGAATCTTGAAAGGAATGCAAAATGCAAAAGCTGGAGAGAACTGTATATAAAAACGAAAGGATACCTGTTCAATGATGAATGTTCCTCAAGGACAATTGCGTCGGGCGGTTGAAAAACGAAAACAGTTTCTTATCCAGAAGTTGCTTCACCATGGCTTTATTCTGCAGGAACACCGGCTTTTGCAAGAATTTACATTGTCCGAATTGGAAAGAGAATGGAGTTCCGTTCAGGGCAAAGACAATGTTAGCATGTAAGGGCTTTGGAATTACCATATTTTGAACACGCCGTTTTTCCCTTTATCTCTATATAATAGATGGAGGGAGGGATTTCTATGAATCAACTGTGCGAAGCTGACAAGCTGTTATTGGCAGATCTTGCGTTAACTCAAAAGTATGCGAAAGAACTGGTTCAATCTGAATTGATGGAAATCGAACTCGGTTTAAGAGAAGCGGAAAATGACCGGGTAAAGAAATTGAACGACTTGCTTATGGTATTACATAAAACAGGATATTGAAACGAAAATAACCCCTTTTTATAAGAGAGGGGTTATTTTTTATGAATCGAGCAATCCTTTTCGCCGGGCTTCCATTCTCCATTCCGCTTCTTTTACTAATCTTTTAGGAAGCCTGCCTTTGTTTTTTAGAAATGACCAATAGGTTTTGTACTGTTTGGGCCGCATGTTGGGAGATACTTTTCTTGCATATTCCCACCACGTCAGTTCATTGGATTCTAGCATTATTAAATACAAATCATCTTCTCTTCTCATGCATTTCACTCCTGTTATGCTTTGTTTCTATATCTCTCGCTTAGTATGCACAAATCCATGGATCGTAAATCGTTTCCAACAAATTTAGTTTATGCAAGGGTATTGAAGCGGTACAGGACAATATGGATTTTTTAATATAGAAGGTATTTTAATCTTGGGGTTGAACTTATTAACTATCGTTTGTGAATCAACATAAGAAGATGAAAAAGCAAAGGAGGATGAGGAATGGGACATATTGTGACGTTTGCCTCACTTTTAACGCCTCTAGTGACGGGCTTGGTACAGCTGCTAAAAAGTACTTTCCCTATAAAGAAAAGATTCATTCCATTAAACAGCTTTTTCATTGGAATATTTGTCGGAATCCTTGCTTATCCATTTACCGAAATGACGGTTGTTCTTAGAGTATGGTCCGGAGGAATCGCTGGACTTGCCGCTACTGGATTGTATGAACTGGGTAAAAGAAGCTCAGGAAAAGTAAACCGGAAAGCAGGATAGATCGTCTTGCATGATACGACTATAGCCATAGTCGTATTTTTTTGTGTGGGAAGATAGATGTGATTTCAGCAAGAATACAAGGATTAGATAAAGAATTGAAGAATACTTTAACAACCAAAAATGAAATCGTTTGAAAAAGAGGTTTTCCTTTGACCCATTTAAGGAATGTTTTACTTTAAGTACACATTTTATTAAAAAATACAGGGTGGTGAACCGATGTGAAGTATTATGCAACCAGTTTTTTAATAGCAATGTTGGCTGTTTTTGCATCTCCAAACTATTTGACAGATTCACCTGGTTCTAAAGGTAAGCCGGTATCATTTATGGAACAGCGTGCTCTGGCCGAGGAAACAACAGCTTCTAAACCGGATGCCAAATTATTATCCCAAGAATTTATTCATAAGCTTACTCCTGAAGTTGATGATCAATATAAAGTGAAAGGTTATTCCAGTAAAGAGGAACTTATTCGTAATTTGAGCCACATCGCTTCTAAAAAAGTAGCAAGCGATTATGTGAATGGAATGTTCGAAGAAAAAAACGGTAAACTGTATATCATACCTACAGATCTTCCTCCGTGGGTGGAGAAAGACAAACCTTATGAGCTGAAGAAATTATCTGATACATCTTATCACCTCATTCAAAAAAATAAGAGTGATTTATATGGGGAGTATAGTATAACACTTGGTTTTGAAAAAGTTAATAGCCATTGGGTCATTACTTTTGCTTCCGTGACCTGATGCCAAAAGACGCATGAGATCTCTCATGCGTCTTTTGCCATGTTAAGCATATAGTTGAATTTCTTTCCTATCAAGCATCGCATTCTGATGCTTGAAAGAGACCCTCAAGTTTTTTTCAGGAGAATGGATGGGATAGCTGACGACAGTTGGAGTCAGCGGATTTTGTGGAAAAAAATGAAGAGCTTGAAAAGCAGACGTGGAAAAGTTCGCTTATCGCATCTGCTTTTCAATTGGCTCTTCAATCCCATCCCCTGCATTCGCCATTGAGTTACTAAAGATCATTTCATAAAAATGAAACGAAAATAAAATAATAGTCATGAAGTCTTTTATGAGATTGGACAAATGCATGCCTCCTTCTTTACAATGAACATAACCTAGGGATTTGGAGTAACTAAACAATGGAACCGATAATTTTTAAAGATTACTACGATAATACGGTAAAGCTTTCCTTTGAAGATCACCCGTTCTCAAAAGATCCGAAGCACGTCTGGGTGCTGTGCCGTTTCAGAGGCCAATGGCTTTTGACTGAACATCCGCGGCGCGGAATTGAGTTTCCCGGCGGCAAGGTTGAACCTGGAGAAACAGCGGAGGAGGCTGCAGTCCGGGAGGTTTTTGAGGAGACCGGAGGCCACGTATCTTCCCTACACTATCTTGGACAATACAAGGTAGACGGAAAGGGCGGCCTTATTATAAAAAATATCTATTACGCTACAGTAGATAAAATATTGCTGAAAGAGCGCTATTATGAAACAAATGGTCCGGTATTCTTTGAAACGATTCCGGAAACCTTTGAGGGCAGCAGGAAATTCAGTTTCATGATGAAGGATCAAGTGCTGATCCAGAGTCTTCAGCATACAAAAGAAAAATTTTTATAAAATAAAAACAGCAGCTGTATTAGCAGTCTGCTGTTTTTTTGTCTATTGGTTATGATTCACGGTTCTTGATTAATTTCTTTTCAAGTGCCTCAACCAGCTGATACATGACCGTTGCTAAAATTGCAATAATCAGAAGGCTCATCAGTACAAGCGTGAAGTTGAAGACCTGAAACCCATATATGATGAGGTACCCCAGTCCTTCCTTCGATACAAGAAATTCTCCGACAATGACTCCGACCCAGGACAAGCCAACGTTTACTTTTAAGGTAGAGATGATGGCAGGGAAGCAGGCGGGAAGGATGACTTCTTTAAAACACTGAAATTTAGAGCCGCCGAATGATCGAATGACCTTTACATAATTCGGTTCAACATTCGTAAACGACGTGTAGATGACGATTGTGGTAATAATGACTGAGATCAATACACCCATGGCAACGATAGACGAAAGGTTCGGCCCCAGAGCAACAATCAGGATGGGACCGATAGCAACCTTAGGCATGGCATTTAAAATAACCAGGTACGGATCAAGTACTCTTGACAGAAAAGGGAACCACCAGATCAGTGCAGCCAGTGATGTTCCGATCAACGTTCCGAGCAAGAATCCGATGACTGTCTCTGTCAGCGTCATGCCAATATGCACAAATACGCTTCCGTCAGAAATTTTTTCCGCCAGCAAGGCTGCTATTTTTGCAGGCGAACTAAAGAGGAGAGGATCAATCCATTTATGATCCGAGCTGTATTGCCATAAGCCAAAAAATACAACAAAGATGAGAAGCTGTGAAAGTCTGACTTTAATCGTTCTTCTGCGCAAATTCAGTAAGTAGTCGGAGTGGGCTTTATTCAGTATCGTTTTGCTCAATTTGCTCCAACTCCTCCCAAATTTGTTGAAACATGACCGCGTATTCCGGATGCTGGCGGGCTTCGAACGGCAGGCGCTTACGCAGATGGCCGGATACAGGAAACGTCCGGAAGATACGGCCGGGTTTCGTGGAAAACAAGATAATACGGTCGCTCATGGCGATCGCTTCACCGATATCGTGAGTGACAAGAATGGCGGTTTTGCCATGTTCATTGAGCGTAGAGGATACCAGGTCCTCCAGTTTAAGCTTAGTCTGGAAGTCTAGTGCGGAGAAAGGTTCATCCAGCAATAGGATATGGGGATTGGTCGCCAGTGTCCTCACTAAAGCGACGCGCTGCCTCATCCCGCCGGATAATTCGCTCGGATACTTGTCGAGTGTATCGTACAGTCCAATTTCCTTCATAAGAGAAAATGTATAGTGTAGTCGTTCTTCAGTAAGGCAATGCTGAAGCTTCAGCCCCAGCACGATATTATCCTTGATGGTTTTCCAAGGAAACAAGTAATCTTGCTGCAGCATATAACCGATCTTGGGATGAGGTTCTTTAATGATCTGATTTCTTAGTGTAACGGTTCCCGCTGTGGGGCTAAGAAGTCCCGAGATGATGGATAGAAGTGTTGATTTTCCGCATCCGCTCGGTCCAAGAAAAGAAACAAACTCTCCCTCGGAAACAGAGAGAGTGATGTCCTCCAGTGCAGTCGTGGCCGTATGCTTGGAAAAGTAGGTTTGACCAACCGATTTTAATTGTAAGAAGGCCACTGTGATCCCTCCATTACTATTTATGGTTTATTTCGTTGCATCACGGGAAAAAGTGGTGTTAACCAGTTTGTTGTAATCAGCTTTCTTTGGAAGTTCTCCCGCTTCTTTCATAACGGCTTGCAGGTTGCTCCATGCTCCTTCTTCAAGGATCGGATTGACCGCATAGCTGTGCTGTCCTTTATAGCGGTCGACTACCTTTTCGATGAGATCAACCGATGTATCTTCAAAATACGGAGCAATGAGAGTGGCGGTTTCTTTTGCAGAATGTGTTTCAACATACAGCTGGGCTTTATAGAGGGCCTTCGTAAAGCGTTTCAGCACATCTCCGTGTTTTTTTATATAGCTTTGTTTTGACATGTAAGAAGTGTAGGGAAGTTTGCCGGATTCTTCACCAAATGACGCAACAACATGGCCGATGCCCTTCTGCTCAAAAAGACTGGCTTGGGGTTCGAACAGCTGTACATAGTCGCCGGTTCCTGAGGCGAAGGCGTTAGCGATATTCGCAAAGTCGATGTTCTGGATCAGCTTCACATCTTTATGAGGGTCAATGCCGTGCTTCTTCAAACTGAACTCGCCGGCCATCTGCGGCATTCCGCCTTTCCTCTGTCCGAGAAACGTACTGCCTTTTAACTGATTCCATGAAAAATAGTTTGGTTTTTTCCTTGCGACCAAAAAGGTTCCGTCCGTTTGAGTCAGCTGTGCAAAGTTGATGACCGGATCACTGGAGCCTTGGGCATCAACGTAAATGGAAGTTTCAGAGCCTACGAGGGCAATATCAGCTCCGTTAGACAGCAGGGTCGTCATCGTTTTATCGCCGCCCCAAGTGGTTTTTAAATCGATATCAATTCCCTCATCTTTAAAGAACCCTTTTTCTATGGCAACATATTGGGGAGCATAGAAAATGGAGCGGGTCACTTCGGCAATTCTTACTTTATCGCGTTTTTGCTTTTCGGAGTTATCAGATGAGCATGCCGACAATAGCAGACAGGCAGTGAGAAGCAGTGTTAAGCAGAGCATGATATGAGCTTTTATCCGTTTCAAGCGGTGTGCCTCCTTTATGTTCGAATGAAGTTTTGCTTTTCATGTAATACTTTATGTGAGTTGAAAAATTGTGTGTTGGCCTAATGAAAAAAAGGAGGAATGCGCGTTGTTAGGAAGCAGCCTGATCACTCATGCACAACGATTTCCATCTCCGCATCCACAGATTACGTTATTCAAGATTACATATAAGAGTGAAGGATTAACTGTAAAAGGGCTGTTAGCTATCCCTGAACATCAGACACAGCCTCTTCCTGGATTTTTATATTTACGGGGAGGGATTAAAAAAGTAGGGATGGTACGGATTCCGAGAATCATCCAGCTTGCTTCACAGGGGTTTGTTGTAATGGCCCCGTTTTATCGGGGAAATGAAGGGGGAGAGGGGCGTGAAGATTTTTGCGGGGAAGACCGGTGCGATGCATTTCATGCGTTTGAGGTGCTCCGATCACTGCCTTCTGTTGATCAGGATCAGCTCCATATCTTTGGGTTTTCCAGAGGCGGACCGATGGCGTTTTTTACAGCGTTAAAGTTTCCTGAAGCCCGCTCACTCGTCATATGGGGAGGCGTTTCTGACATGGTCCTTACCTATGAAGAACGAGTAGACCTCCGCAAAATGATGAAAAGGGTCATCGGCGGAACACCTGCTAAAAATCCGGAGGGGTATAGGACACGTTCACCTGTATATTTCTGCGACGAACTTAACGTTCCGCTCTTATTAATCCATGGAAGCCGTGATGAAAATGTTGGAATCAAGCATTCTTTAATGCTGAAAGAATGCCTGGAGCCAAAGAAAAACGTAGAATCCTGGTTCTACCCGCAATATACCCATCATTTTCCGCCGCAGGAAAACCGGAAAATAACCTATGCTTTTTGTGAGTGGATGAAAACGCAAAACAAAGAAAAGCCGGAGCTGTCACCTTTGTGACAAGTCCGGCTTTTGTACGTTGAGCATCATTTTTAATGTGGATTCAAAAAGATCCATCTGTTTTCCGGTACGCATGAGGTCATGAGTCAGACTAATCGCTGAAATGGCTAGCCCATCAAGAAAGCTAATCATGAACCGGCTAATATCATCAACCGGGGCAATCGGTTTAAACTCACCGGCGTCCACACCCCTTTGGATTAGAACGCTAAAAATACTGGCTGCACCTTCGTATCGTTTTTCGATGTAATCTCTGTTTTCCGGTTTTCGCCAATGCGTAATTCCATATTCAACGATTGCCGCACTAAAAAGATTTTCCGTGTCTTCGTATTCAGCCCTTCTGTAGTCATCCAATAAGGTAAGGAGAGTTTTCCAAACGGATCCATTATTCTTTTGAAGGAGCTCATCCAGCTCCTTGCGGTTATC
This sequence comes from Fictibacillus sp. FJAT-27399, assembly GCF_001510655.1. Taxonomy (GTDB): domain Bacteria; phylum Bacillota; class Bacilli; order Bacillales; family Fictibacillaceae; genus Fictibacillus_C; species Fictibacillus_C marinisediminis. The sequence goes on from NZ_LMVC01000002.1 coordinate 398,120, forward strand.
CTCCATCATTTGTTCCAATAGAGAAAGAAAGATGTGCTCTTTGTTTGAGAAGTAGGCATAGATCCCGCCCCTGCTGATGGATGTGGCATCCATGATGTCTTTAATAGAGGCAGCTTCATAGCCTTTTTGGGCAAACACTTTTTTAGATGCCATTAAAATTTCACGCTGTCGTTGTTCCTTGTGCTCGTGAGGCACTTTCGGTGACATACTGATCGCTCCGTTCAATCGATTTTCGTAAAAACAATGCCGCTATGCTTATTGTAACAAGTCCAGCGCCAGAAACAATAAATACGGAGATCACTCCGAATTGATTTCCAGCAAATCCGCCAGTCACCGGGCCTATAAGTGTCGCTAGCATTATAATGCTTCCCGTCAGGCCAAATACTCTTCCTGTCATATGAACGGGTGTTAGTCTCTGAACGGCTGTATTGAAAGGGATGAAGATTAAACCTGCGCCTGAGGCAGCTAAGAAGGTTAGCGCAGGAGCCCAGATAAATGGGTGGGGAAGCTGGAGAGAAGCCAGATATCCCATGATCATAAAACCGCCTCCAAGCGAGAAGATACCGATCGTCATCGCCAGCCATGGAGATCTGATCTGCCATTTTGTCAAACATAGGCCGGTCACGAGAAAGCCAACTCCTGAGCAGGTGACCACTAAACCTACCAATGCCGGGCTGCCCGTCTCGAGTAATCGGATCAGAACGGAAAACTGGGCATCCGCCATCTGCAAGATCAACATGGAAACAAACATGAGACCAGTGCCAAACAAAATAAAGCGCACGGTTTTCATATATTGAAAGCCTTCTTTTAAATCTGATATAACAGATCCTTTTGTGCGTTTTTCTTTTACGTGAAGCGGTTTAACACCTGGAAGCACGAACAGCAGCAAAGCGGACAAGAGAAAGCTGGCTGAATCAAGAATAAAAACGCTGCTGATTCCAGCCGTAGTTACTAAAAATCCGCTGATGGCAGGACCGATAATCTTCGTCGCGTCCTGGATGACAGAGCTGATCGAAGCAGCCTGCTGCATATCGTCATCGGACACGATTTCTTTCAGCATGCCGCTTTTGGCGGGAGTAAAAAGAGAGGAGAAAATTCCCAGAAGAATGAGCAGAATGTACACATGCCAAGGCACAGATGCAATGATCAAACCAAGAATAATGATACAGCGGAAAAAATCAGAACAGAACATGATGGTTTTACGGTTCATGCGATCGGCGATCACGCCAGCAACCGGTCCAAGAACCGTCATGGGGAGTCCAAGTGAAATAATGACAAATGACATCTCCAGCGGTGAGGCATTCCATTTAAAAGCCATCAATGAAAAAATAGCCATGATGCTAAGCCAGTCACCAAGATTGGAAATGACCTGTGCCGACATTAAAAACTTAAAAGATTTGTTCTGCCTTAATGTATTAACTGCTTTCTTTTCCATGAGATCACTCCTGGGAATTAAAATGACACTTATGTCGTTATTATAAATGACATAAGTGTCGATTTCAACCTTTTTATGGAAAATAAAAAAACCGCTTCGGCTGGGAAGCGGTTTGTAGGAGTTTTGGATCTAGCTTTAGTGCCCAGGGCTGAAAACTGAAGTTCGTTTTCAGCCCTGGGCACTTACGTTTTTCTTAACTTAGCAAAGCGGTCCTGCACTTTTAATTTCTGCTGGCACATTGTTGAATTTTTCGAAGTTTTCCTTGAACTTACCTGCAAGCTCTTTTGCTTTGCGGTCGTAATCTTCCGGGTTCTCCCAAGTCTTTTTCGGCTGAAGTACTTGATCAGGAACACCTGGGCAATGTACTGGTGTATGCAGTCCAAAAATAGGGTCGGTTATCGTTTCTACAGATTTTAATTCCCCTTGAAGGGCAGCCTGAACCATGGCTCTTGTGTAGGAAAGGTTCATGCGCTTGCCGGCACCATATTCTCCGCCTGACCATCCGGTATTCACCAGGTATACTTCTACTTCATGATGATCGATTTTTTCTCCGAGCATTTCGGCATATACAGTTGCTTCCAATGGAAGGAACGGCGCACCGAAGCATGTTGAGAAGGTCGCTTGAGGAGATGTGATTCCTCGTTCTGTTCCGGCAAGTTTGCTCGTGTAGCCGGAAAGGAAATGATACATGGCCTGTTCTTTTGTCAGTTTGCTGATCGGAGGCAATACGCCGAATGCATCAGCTGTCAGGAAGATGATCGTGTTCGGATGACCAGCAACACTTGGCTGGATAATATTCGGGATCGCCTGAATTGGATAGGCAGCCCTAGTATTTTCAGTGAACGTACCGTCGCTATAATCACCTACGCGAGTTTTATGGTCAAGAACGACATTTTCGAGAACGCTTCCAAAACGGATCGCATTCCAGATCTGCGGTTCTTTTTCTTCAGAGAGGTTGATGCATTTTGCATAGCAGCCGCCTTCAATGTTAAAAACACCAGTATTAGCCCAGCCATGTTCGTCGTCACCGATCAATGAACGATGCGGATCAGCAGAGAGCGTAGTTTTCCCGGTACCGGATAATCCGAAGAACAGAGCTACATCGCCTTCCTGCCCGACATTTGCGGAGCAATGCATAGAAAGGATCCCTTTTTCAGGAAGAATGTAGTTCATTACTGAGAAGATGGACTTTTTAATTTCTCCTGCATATTCAGTTCCTCCGATCAATACGATACGCTTCTCAAATGATATAATAATGAAGGTTTCAGAATTGGTCCCGTCTACAGCAGGATCTGCCTGAAATCCTGGTGCAGATACCACGGTGAATCCCGCTTCGATTCCTTTTAGTTCTTCAGCTGTCGGACGGATGAACATTTGGTGGGCAAACAGGTTATGCCAAGCGAATTCATTAATCACCTGAATAGGCAGCCTGTACGCGTGGTCGGCACCAGCGAATCCTTTGAATACAAACAATTCCTCTTTTTGTCCTAAGTAATGAAGTACTTTTTTATAGAGCTGCTCAAATTTCTCTTCGTTAAAGGGCTTATTGATTCTGCCCCAGTTTATTTTATCTTGTGTGCTAGCTTCGTCCACGATGAATTTGTCTTCGGGAGAACGTCCAGTATATTTTCCAGTAGTGGCCCTGAGAGCACCGGTTGAAGATAAAATGCCTTCATTTCGGAGCAGCGCCTTTTCAACAAGCATAGGTACAGGTAGATTTTCATGAGTAGCAGCGCTGGATAGAATGTCATCTAAAGTCGTCGTTAAATCAACCGTATTCATGTTCGCAAAACCATCCTTTTAAGAAATATATTTATCATTAATATCGTAAGTAAATTCGAAATTAGTATAACACATTGAAACAAATAATGTATACTATTTTATTTAGCAAATTGTAAATTGGTTCATAAATCAGGCTCTTTGTTTTTAAAAGCATAATCTTTCATTTATAATAGGTACTTAATTCCGTTTGAAGGATCGCCCAGACTCCCGCCGGAGAGGGAGAGTATAGCTTTTCAAGTTGACAGGTTTGTCGAACTGCGCTATTATATTTCGGGAACGGCTACTCTTATTCTGAGTAGGTGGAGGGACAGGCCCTATGAAACCCAGCAACCGACACTTCATCATCACATATGCATCTTGTGCAGTGAAGTGAAAAGGTGCTAACCTGCAAGGTGAAAAACCTTGAAAATAAGAGGTGAAGGCGTAGACATAAGACCTTTTCCCTCGCGTATTTTAGGTCCAGGGAAAGGCTTTTTTTATGTCTTAAACAGTTTGAACCTGAATATTTTACAAAACAAAGTATCCATATAGGAATGAGTACCGTATCTTATAAAAAAATTGCTCTATGCTTTCAATAGAGAAGGAGGATTTCAATTGTCTAAAAGTCGTCGTCTTTTTACATCTGAATCAGTAACGGAAGGGCATCCGGATAAAATTTGTGACCAAATTTCCGATGCGATCCTGGATGAAATCCTTGCAAACGACCCGAACGCACGTGTCGCTTGTGAAACATCCGTAACGACAGGCCTTGTGCTTGTTGCTGGTGAAATCACCACATCTACTTATGTTGATATTCCAAAAGTCGTTCGCGAAACGATCAAAGAAATCGGCTATGACCGTGCAAAATACGGTTTCGATTCTGAAACATGCGCAGTTCTTACATCCATTGATGAGCAGTCTGCGGATATCGCGATGGGTGTTGACCAAGCGCTTGAAGCTCGTGAAGGCTCAATGACTGATGAAGAAATCGAAGCGATCGGTGCTGGTGACCAAGGTCTTATGTTTGGTTATGCCAACAATGAAACACCTGAACTTATGCCGCTTCCGATCTCTTTGGCACACCGCCTGTCCCGCCGATTGGCTGAAGTGCGTAAAACCGAAGAAGTTCCTTACCTTCGTCCGGATGGTAAAACTCAAGTAACGGTGGAATATGATGAGGATGACAAACCGGTTCGTATCGATACGATTGTTATCTCCACTCAGCACCATCCAGAAATTACACTTGAGCAAATTCAAGCCGACATTAAAGAACAAGTCATCAAGCCTGTTGTACCTGCAGAATTGATCGACGAAAACACAAAATACTTCATTAATCCGACTGGCCGTTTCGTTATCGGCGGACCACAAGGTGATGCTGGATTAACTGGCCGTAAGATCATTGTTGATACGTATGGCGGATATGCTCGCCACGGTGGTGGAGCATTCTCCGGTAAAGATGCAACTAAAGTTGACCGTTCTGCAGCGTACGCCGCTCGTTACGTAGCGAAAAACATCGTTGCTTCCGGACTTGCTGACAAAGTAGAAGTTCAGCTTGCATATGCAATCGGTGTAGCACAGCCTGTATCGATCGCTGTCAACACATTCGAAACAGGAAAAGTTTCTGAAGAAGTATTGGTTGATCTTGTGCGCCAAAACTTCGACCTTCGTCCTGCGGGAATCATTAAAATGCTTGACCTTCGCCGTCCAATCTACAAACAGACAGCGGCATACGGACACTTTGGCCGTACAGACGTTGAGCTTCCTTGGGAAAAAACAGATAAAGCAGAAGCACTTAAAGATCAAGCAAACGCATAATACATTGAAAAAACCGGCCTTTGGGCCGGTTTTTCTTTTGAAATAAAGTTATTTTGATCAAAATAGGCAATGATTGACCAGTTTTACGAGTAAAGAGACTACTTATTGAGTGAAATGATGGTGAGCCGACCCTTGATATGGAAATAACGAGGATTTTGCAAGTAACAAAGTGAATTTCTTTATGTAAGTAGAGTTTTGAGAAGAACTTATTATCGATAAATCTTTTTTATTATCGATAAACAGATTATATTATCGAAAAACTAAATTTATTATTGAAATCGACTAGTTTATTATCGATTTGTTATTTTACGAATCGATTTAAGTGTTTATTTTTGAAAAGGTGCCTTTACAATTAAATCCGGTGGTTTATGCTCAAAGGTTTTCATGAATACAGGAAGCTTGAAGATTGCTGCTAGAGCGATTCTTGGATTGAGATTCGGACTGATTTCTTGCACAATCATCAAACGGTTTTCCTGTGGTGCTTTTTTCATGTAACCCCTCCTAAATTTTATAAAAAGTAAGGAACGAGATAAACGTTGAGTAAAAACACGGAAAAGATTCCTGAGCTGATCCCGAGGATCATACCGGCGAGCACGTCGGTTGGGTAATGAAGGCCTAGATACATACGCGAGATGCCAACAGACAACCCGAGCGGAAGCAGTAAGGTAAGCAATCCTGGATGGATGAAAGCGAGCGGGATGATGACCGAAAAGATCGCGGTCGTATGTCCTGAAGGGAAAGAATGGTCTTTCAGCGGATTACTGAAGGTCTTGGTACCCGCGATCATCAGATAAGGGCGTTTCCGTGGATAGCATTTCTTTGAGATCGCAACAGGAATATGGCTGAGAATAAGAGACAGGATTCCTGCAGCAGCAAATTTCTTCAGATCGGCAGGAATGGTAAGCAGGAGAAGCAGTGTAGTTAGAATGGTGCACGTTGCTCCGCCAATGTGAGTGATCCCATTGAAATACTTATCCAGCAAACGGTGCTGCAGTCTGCCGTTCACCCATTTAAATACATCACATTCCTTTTCATAGATCCAGCCGGTTACTCTTGCCATGGAAGTCCTCCTTGCTTTATAACGATTTCCTTTTCAGATTACAAGAGGTTTATTGCCGCTGTTTAAAGGCAGTGTGAAGAAATTGTAAATAAATGAAAAAACCGCCTGGATGAATTCAAGCGGTTTGCAGCTTCCGGTATAAATGAGGTTAAAAGAAAACCTTCTGATCACGCTCTTCTTTTAGAATTTCAACAGCTTCACGGAACCGCATGGAGTGGATGATCTCCCTTTCCCTCAAAAATCTCAGCCCGTCATTGAGATCTGGATCATCCGACATGTCGATCAGCCATTGATACGTAGCACGTGCTTTTTCCTCTGCTGCAATGTCTTCGTACAGGTCAGCGATCGGATCTCCTTTGGCTTGAATATAAGCTGTAGTAAATGGCACACCGTCTGCATTATGATAAAAGAGCGCGCTGTCATGATTGGCATAGTGGGTATCGAGCCCGGCATCCTTCATCTGCTGGGGAGTGGCATCCTTTGTCAATTTATAGATCATCGTGGCAATCATCTCAAGATGGGCAAACTCCTCTGTTCCTATGTCGGTGAGCAAGCCGATGACCTTGTCAGGGATCGTATACCGTTGATTCAAATACCGTAATGCAGCAGCAAGCTCACCGTCTGCCCCGCCATATTGTTCAACCAAAAACTTAGCCAGCTTCGGATTGCATGTGCTGACTTTAACAGGATATTGCAACTTTTTTTCATAAATCCACATAGTTGCCCTCCCATGGTTTTACTTTTATACCTGCCACGGCCAAGGTCCTTTGTTCCAATCCCAGGGAGCACCTGAATAACTGTTTCCGTATTGCTGCATCGGCCCATATTTTGACTCAATGGCTTTCTTCAATTTTTTTCGTTCCTGGGCGAAATGATTGAACTGATGGATGCTGGCTGTGTCATTTGGATGGGTATCTAAATACAGGGTTAATTCAACAAGTACAAAATCAACCGCCTGTAATTCCTCGAGGAGCTGATAATACTCAGCTGGAAGGCCTGTTTCCATTCCTGATCAACTCCTTCTTTCATAAGGATTTTCATAGTAATCATAAAATGCCGGCCAAAGCGTTCCTTTTTTTAATGCTTCCTGTGGTGAGAACTGCGGCAGGTTATAGGGCTGGAATGTCATATATAAGTGAGGAGGAGTAGAATAATACTTTCTTCCGATCGGCTGGCATGGATCGAAATTGCTATGGAAAGGAACATAGGATTTTACATGTTTCAAAGGATTTCACCTCCGACAATCGTACTCTTACTAAATTATTTTCTAACGGTGGCAATTATGTGGATTTTATCAGGATAGAGCCTACAATTTAAATAAGAAAACATCTTATGGTATGATTTATCAAGAACAGAAAAGTGATGAACGGAAAATAAAGAGGAAAGAAAGGGGAAGCCATGTACGAAGGAGTCCATCATGTATCACTAGTAGTTACTGATTTGAAAAAAGCACTTTATTTTTATGAGGGAATCTTGGGTTTTTCGGCGAGCAAAGAGCGGCCTCAGTTCGGCTTTCCAGGTGTTTGGTACGATTTTGGGGCAACACAGCTTCATTTGATCGCAAACGCAAAAGGCAAGGCTTTGAGAGGAACGGATGAATTGGATAGCAGGGATGGCCATTTTGCCATCCGTGTTACAGATATTCCGAGACTGTTAAAAAAGCTGGACCACCATCAAATACCTTATTTAAATAAGCCGGATAATAAAACACCGTGGCATCAGGTTTATGTCAGTGATCCAGATGGAAATTTAATAGAATTTAACGGAGAGCGTCAGTCTGTTTCTGAAAGTGATTTATAATATTGCCCTTTTTCTTGGTATTCGCGGCGGATCCTGTCCATGTCGGCAATATCTTCTGCGTTCAGTTCCCGTATCACTTTGGCAGGACGGCCGAATGCAAGGGTGTTCGGCGGAATCTTTTTGCCCGGAGGTACGAGGCTGCCGGCCCCGATAAACGCTCCTTCACCGATTTCAGCGCCATCAAGTACAAGAGATCCCATGCCGATCAGTGCGTTTTTTCGAATGATGCTGCTATGTAAGATCACGCTGTGCCCAACGGTTACTCCGTCTTCCAGAATAAGAGGCCGATTAGGGCTCTGGTGAAGAACAGAATTATCCTGAACATTGACGCTATTGCCGATAATGGTAGGAGAAACATCTCCGCGTATCGACGTGTTAAACCAAATAGAGCTGTATTCACCGATCGTAACATCGCCGGTAATGGTTACATAATCTGCAATATAGGCATTCTCTGCGATAACCGGGTGTTTGCCATTGTAAGGGTAAATCAAAATATCACATCCTATTTTGTATAAAATAATAAAAACAAGGCGTTTCAGCTTTTCTTGATCCAGCTTCAGCGGCTAAAAGCCTGGTCGTTTCGCTCTTTCACAAAATACAAAAAGCGTATTTGTGTTCAAGAGCTCCAACAGCCTTCGCTTTTGACCAAGCCGCCTCAGCTTTTCAACTTATTCTATCAAATGAAAGATTAATTGAAAATTATTTCGAGAAGGGGATGGGGTTATGTGGAAGTGGGAAACTAAGGAGGAAGCTAAGGGTGTCGTCATTATGGTCCATGGCGCTGGAGAATACCATGGGCGCTATGAATGGGTCATTCAGCAATTTAATCTGGCTGGCTTTCACGTCCTTATGGGAGATCTTCCGGGACAGGGAACGACGACTCGCCGCAGGGGGCACATCGACTCGTTTGATGAATACATCACGGCCATCGAGACGTGGATTGGTGAAGCTGCTCACTACTACCTGCCCGTATTTCTCTTCGGACACAGCATGGGCGGGCTTGCTTCGATCCGTGCGGTTACGGAAAGATCCTTTAATATCAAGGGCATCATTCTTTCTTCTCCATGCCTTGGACTCGCGAGCCAGCCGTCAAAGGGAATTGACACCTTATCAAGAGTATTGAATAAAGTGGCGCCATCTGTTAAATTTGCTGCAAACATTGAGCCCGTAAATAAAACAAGGAATGAGCAGGTATTGCTCAGGGATTCAACGGACACCCTTCTTGTAGACCGTGTATCTGTCAGATGGTACCGGGAGCTTGTGAATGCAATGAAGATGGCCCATACACATACCGGCCGGTTTCCAAACATTCCGCTGCTCGTCATTCAGGCAGGAGATGACCGGATCGTCGACAAACTGGCTGTCCGTGACTGGTTTAACCGGATAGAACTGCACGACAAAATGTACAAAGAATATCCCGGACTGTATCATGAAGTACTGAATGAACCGGAAAGGGATGACGTGTTTAAATTTATTAAATCCTATTTGAATCTGCATTTTTGATTTTTGATAATTGCTAGGGGTGGGAATTGAATGAGTGTACCGAATCAACCATGGGCATTAATGTATCGCATCTATCGCAATGTTCTGCCCGATGTTTCTCTCTTTCTTGAACAATGGCGTGAAAAAGCAGAATTGATTCCGAACGATGAACTTAGAAAACAAGCGTTGATGAGCATTGATACGAAGGAATTTCACTGCCAGGGAGGAGCGATTCTGGCCCTCCTGGCCGGAGATCAAAGAAAAAGAGTGATCGAATTTGTAGTGGCTTATCAGACGATCAGCGACTATCTGGATAATCTTTGTGACAGAAGCACATCGCTGGACCCGCTGGATTTTGAGGCTCTTCACGAATCAATGATCCATGCGCTTACACCGGGTGCAGACCGCAAAAATTATTATCGCATGAGGGATGATCAGAATGACGGGGATTATTTATGGAGCCTTGTTCAAACCTGTCAGAACATTCTTAGTGAAATACCGCATTACGGTTCAATCTCGGATTCATTGCTTGATTTGGCTCACTATTATTGTGATCTGCAAATACATAAGCACGTGATCATTGAAGAAAGAGTTCCGCGGCTGCAGGCTTGGTTCAGCAGCCATAAAGATTCTATCCCAGCGATGAGCTGGTATGAGTTTTCAGCTTGTACAGGTTCAACGCTCGGTATTTTTTGCCTCGTTTCGTATGCATCACAGCAAAACCTTACGAAGGAACAAGTGAAAGTCATTAAGAACGGCTACTTTCCGTGGGTGCAAGGCCTTCATATACTGCTCGACTATTTTGTGGATCAGGAAGAAGATAAAGAGGGCGGCGACCTTAATTTTTGCTCATATTATGAAAATGGCAATCAGCTTCTTGAGCGGTTTGGTCATTTCGTCCAGCAAGCGGATAACAGCATTGACCGCCTGCCAGACCGCAAGTTTCATAAATTGATCAACCGTGGTCTATTAGGCATCTATCTGGCTGACCAAAAAGTCGACCGCCATCCGGGAATTAAAAAGACGGCAGGGAAAATCATGAGAATGGGCGGAAGCTATACTCTCTTTTTCTATATGAACCGAAGACTAATGCAAAGATTAAGACCTTCCATCTAAAAAAGGAGCGGAAACTGCTGCGGCAGCTTCCACTCCTTTTTATTTTTTCTCAATGGCGACAATATAGGGAGGATCGTTCTTTTGGTTGATGAATCCGTACTGCAGGACATGAGCCATTTGCTGATCGAGGCCTTGAGCATATTCCATGACTGCGTCTTTTTCCACTTTTCCTTCCGGGTGTCCGTGGTAGATCACCAATACAGCAAGGCCTCCCGGCGCCAGCAGGTCAAAAAGCTGATTTATGGCTTCGATGGTGGATTCACTCTGAGTTACAATTTCTTTATCTCCGCCAGGCAAATAGCCGAGATTAAAAACAGCACAGGCAATTTTCCCGTGATACGAATCTGGGATATATGATTTCATATGATGATGTCCGGTGTTAAAAAGCGTTACATTATCTTCGGCCCCATGCTCCAGCAGACGTTTTCTAGTGTTTTCAATCGCCTCTTCTTGTATATCAAAACCAAAAACATTGCCCTCGATACCGACGAGGCGGGAAAGGAATAATGTGTCATGGCCATTCCCGCATGTGGCGTCAATGACAGCACTGCCTTTTACAGCCGCACTTTCCAGCAATGTCCGTGCAAACGGAAGTATACCCTGGATCTTCATAGTGGTTGTACCGTTTCCTTTTTATAAAATTTCCCTTGAAAGCTGTCCCTGCGTTTCATTTCGGATTCAATGGCATTCAGTACTTTCCACTTGTTCATGCTCCACATCGGCCCGATCAGCAGATCAGGCGGTCCGTCACCAGTGAGACGGTGGATCATCATGTCAGGGGGAAGGATTTCGAGCTGGTCGCAAACGAGCCCGACATACGTATCAAAATCTAAAAATTCCAGCATTCCCTGGTCATATTGCTTTACCATCGGCGTTTTTTTCAACAAGTGCAGCAGATGGATCTTTATGCCCTGCACATCGAGCTTGGCGACTTCTTTCGCGGTTTTCATCATCATTTCAGGTGTTTCCAGGGGAAGCCCGTTAATAATGTGGGAGCATACACGAATATTATGCTTACGGAGCTTATTAACGCCATCAACATACGTTTGATAATCGTGTGCACGGTTAATAAGCAGAGCAGTCCGTTCATGGACCGTTTGCAGACCAAGCTCCACCCATAGATAGGTCCGTTCGTTCAGTTCGGCGAGATATTCGACTACATCATCAGGGAGACAATCCGGGCGGGTCGCGATCGCAAGGCCAACTACACCTTCCTGTTCCAAGACCGTCTCAAACATTTCCCGAAGTTTTTCAACTGGTGCGTACGTGTTGGAGAAGGCTTGAAAATACCCAAGATATTTCCCCTTTTTCCATTTACGGTGCATGCGTTCTTTGACGGTGTTGAACTGGGTGATCAAGTCATCACGCCGGTCTCCGGCAAAATCACCGGACCCGCTCTGAGAACAGAACGTACAGCCGCCATAAGCAGCTTTCCCGTCACGGTTTGGGCAGTCAAACCCGCCATCCAGCGTAATCTTAATAATCTTCTCATTAAAATGGCTCCGCAGATGCTGATTCCATGTATAAAAACGTTTATCGCCATAATGGGCGGGAATAATCGATTGAGACATTGTGTCACTCCTTAGTTAGAAAAGCTGAAGCGCCCGTTTAGCGCTGAAATCCCGCATTCGGGCGCCATGCAAAAAAACACCGCCCAGCCGCCAACCTGCCAGGCACTCAAACACCAATACCGGGCTACCCAAGCCCCTTCTTACACACTACAAGCCATTTTAGCACGGGGGGAGCAAATCTCCAACAGGAAGAAAAAGAGCTGTTTATGGGAAAAGGCGTGTCTGCGGATTGTCACCGGGCATAAAAAGCTCTACAATACTTAGGGGTATTTCTTTCTTGTTAGGGGGGCTTTGATTGCCTAGACCGCTTTGGCTGCTGGTGATTGGAATGGTCCTGAATGTAACGGGAGCATCGTTTTTGTGGCCGGTGAATACCATTTATATCCATGAGCATCTAGACAAGTCATTGACTGTCGCCGGCATCGTGCTCATGTGTAACTCAGGAGCGGGGGTTCTTGGGAATCTTGCCGGGGGTCTGGTGTTTGACCGCCTTGGGGGATACAGAGCCATACTCACTGGTGTATCTGTCACATTGGCAGCCCTTATTATGCTTGTTTTTTATCATGGTTTTATGTTCTACGCTTCTCTGTTGGCTGTTATCGGTTTTGGCATGGGTATTACTTTTCCATCGATGTACGCGATGGCGGGAACCGTTTGGAAAGAAGGAGGAAGAAAAGCGTTTAACGCTATCTATGTCGCTCAGAACGTCGGTGTTGCTGCCGGTGCGGCATGTGGTGGGTTTGTTGCTTCCTATTCCTTTCAATGGTCTTTTATTGGTAACGCATTGCTTTGTGCGCTGTTTTTCCTGCTCGTTCTGTTTGGGTATAAAGGAATCAGCAATAAAGCTTCCGAAATTTCGCCAGAAACGATTTTAACGCAAGATTCTAAGATTAAGAACAAAACCATCTTTACCGGGCTCCTGATTTTGTGCGGCGGTTACTTGCTGGCCTGGATCAGCTATGTGCAATGGCAATCGACCATCGCCGTTTTCACGCAGGAAGCAGGTATCAGCCTGAAGCTGTACAGCTTGCTTTGGACGGTCAACGGAGCATTGATCGTATTGCTGCAGCCCGTGCTGGCCTACATATTAAAACACTGGATTACTTCAACGAAAACTCAAATTCTCGTAGGCTATCTTATTTTTATCGTTTCATTTGTAACGGTCAGCCGTGCCGAAGCATTCTCAGGTTTTATGGGAGCCATGGTTATTTTGACGATAGGTGAAATGTTCGTCTGGCCGGGTGTGCCGTCCATCGCCAATGATCTGGCTCCGGCAGGAAGGGTAGGTTTTTATCAGGGAATCGTCAACAGTACGGCGACGGCGGGGCGGATGATAGGCCCGTCTTTTGGCGGCATTCTTGCTGATGTTTGGGGAATGAAGACTGTTTTCGGGGTAATTTTTGTTTTGTTTATGATCAGTATTGTGCTTACTCAAATCTATGACCGGAAGATTGCTGTTGGAGGTCTTTCACAGAAAAAGACAGGTTAGATAGGAGAGCTGAATGGAAAACTTCTTGGCTTTTAACTTACAAGAGATGCCTTTTGTCATTATTTCATTGGTTATTGCGTTTACGGTTCATGAATTTGCTCATGCTTATGCGGCGTATCTGTGCGGTGATTCTACGGCTAAAGACCAGGGGCGCTTGACGCTCTCACCTGTTGCCCACCTTGATCCGATCGGTACGATCCTTTTATTGATCGCCGGTTTCGGCTGGGCCCGGCCAGTGCCTGTGGACCGCAGGAATTTTAAACGTCCTCATTTATATAGCATTCTCGTATCGATCGCCGGACCTCTGAGCAATATTTTAATTGCAATAATAGGAGTTATCATCTTTTATGCCCTCTTTTCAACCGGTGTAGTGGACAGTGTGCCGGAAAAGGGAGTCGACTTTATCGACAAGATGATCAATATGCTCGTTTATTTGAATGTTCTGCTGTTTGTGTTTAATTTATTGCCGATCCCGCCTTTGGATGGCTACCGTGTACTGGAAGATTTGGCGCCTAACCGAATCAGGGCCAAGATGATTCAATATGAACATATTGGTGTGATCATTTTTTTGATCCTCATCATTACGCCGCTGGACAGATATACCATCTATCCGATTTTTAATACGATCGTTCCTTATGTGGCGAACTTGGTGGACAGCTTGATCCGGCCATTCTTTGAATCTGGTATATAACTAGGAAAAAAGGGCTAAGCTGAGTAGCAAACAGACTTGACATTTTACGTTTGAATTCATACAATACAAGTTAAATATGGTAAATTACGATGATAAGGATCAGTAAAAAAGCAGAGGGATCTAGAGAGTTGACGGACGGTGCAAGTCAACCCTGAACCTTTTTGAACTCACCTTGTAGTTGCAAAAGTGAAAAGAAAGCTTTAGCTTTTGCCGTACACCCGCGTTAAGGGACCAATGAGCGAGCGTGTTCTTTTGCGCTAATGTGGGTGGTACCGCGGCAGGTTATGATGACATAAACACAACCTTTCGTCCCTGAATGATTTAGGGGCGGAAGGTTTTTTATTTTGCCTTTAATTTGCTAAAGGATGAATGTGAGTGACAGGGAGGAAGAGAAAATATGCATTACGATCACAAAAAGATTGAGCCGAAATGGCAGCAGTACTGGGAAAAGAATAAAACGTTCAAAACGGAAGAGGAATACTCCAAGAAGAAATTTTATGCATTGGATATGTTTCCTTACCCGTCTGGAGCCGGTCTTCACGTAGGACATCCGGAAGGTTATACAGCAACGGACATCCTCTCCCGAATGAAACGCATGCAGGATTATAACGTGCTTCACCCAATGGGATGGGATGCGTTCGGTCTTCCGGCTGAGCAATATGCACTTGATACCGGTAATGACCCTGCCGAGTTTACTGAAAAGAACATCAATACATTCCGTCGCCAGATCAAAGAGTTAGGCTTCTCTTATGACTGGGACCGTGAAGTAAACACAACTGATCCGGAATACTACAAATGGACACAGTGGATTTTCATCCAGCTGTATAAAAAAGGATTGGCCTATGTTGATGAAGTGCCTGTTAACTGGTGTGAGGCGCTTGGCACAGTACTTGCCAATGAAGAAGTCATCGACGGCAAGAGCGAGCGGGGCGGCCATCCCGTCGTCCGTAAGCCGATGAGACAGTGGATGCTGAAAATTACGGCTTATGCGGACCGTTTGCTTGAAGATTTGGAAGAGCTTGATTGGCCTGAAAGCTTGAAAGAGATGCAAAGAAACTGGATCGGCCGTTCAGAAGGTGCGGAAGTTCATTTTGGAATTGACGGACATGACAAACAGGTAACGGTGTTTACGACTCGTCCGGATACGCTATTTGGGGCGACATACCTTGTCCTTGCTCCTGAGCACTCTTATGTGAATGAGATTACAACAGAAGAGCAGAGTGAAGCAGTAGAACAATATAAAAATGATGTCGTAACCAAATCCGATCTTGAGCGTACAGAGCTTGCCAAAGAAAAAACCGGTGTGTTCACAGGCGCATATGCCGTTAATCCGGTAAACGGCAAGAAGGTGCCAATCTGGATCGCTGATTATGTACTTGCAACCTATGGTACAGGTGCGATCATGGCTGTTCCTGGGCATGATGAGCGTGACCATGAATTTGCTGTGAAATTTGACCTTCCGATTATCGAAGTCGTAGAAGGCGGAGACGTACAGACAGCTGCCTACGCAGGCGACGGCAAACATGTTAATTCGGATTTCTTGAACGGTCTTGAAAAAGAAGAAGCCATTGAGAAAATGAACAGCTGGCTTGTAGAGAATAACAAGGGTGAAAAGAAAATCACGTACCGTTTGCGTGACTGGCTGTTCTCCCGCCAGCGTTATTGGGGAGAACCAATCCCAATCATCCTTTGGGAAGATGGAACAATGACACACGTCCCAGAAGAAGAGCTTCCGCTGCGCTTGCCAATCGTCAAAGAGATCAAGCCGTCCGGCACAGGTGAATCTCCTTTAGCTAACGTAGAAGACTGGGTGAATGTCGTTGATCCGGAAACCGGCAAGAAAGGACGCCGTGAAACGAATACCATGCCGCAATGGGCAGGAAGCTGCTGGTACTATCTAAGGTACATCGATCCTAAAAACAGTGGAGCTTTAGCAGATCCAGAGAAAATCAAGCACTGGCTGCCGGTGGACATCTATATCGGCGGTGCAGAGCATGCGGTACTTCACTTGCTGTACGCGCGATTCTGGCATAAGGTTCTTTACGATCTAGGCGTAGTTTCCACAAAAGAGCCGTTTCAGCGGTTGTTCAACCAGGGAATGATTCTTGGTGAGAACAATGAAAAAATGAGTAAATCCAAAGGAAATGTGGTTAACCCGGATGAAATCGTAGCTTCCCACGGAGCAGATACTCTGCGTATGTATGAAATGTTCATGGGACCGCTAGATGCATCCATCGCATGGAGTACGACCGGCTTGGACGGATCCCGCAGATTCCTTGACCGTGTATGGCGTCTGCTTGTTGCGGATAATGGAGAGCTTAACACGTCCATTCAAGATCAGCATGGTACAGATTCCTTTGAACGTGTATATCATCAAACGGTGAAAAAAATCACCGAAGATTTTGAGGGGCTTCGCTTTAACACAGGAATCTCTCAATTGATGGTATTCGTTAACGAAGCCAATAAGCAAAACGTTCTTCCGAAGTATGCTGCTGAAGGGTTTGTGAAGCTGCTTTCCCCGATCGCTCCGCATATTGCTGAGGAGTTATGGGAAAAACTAGGGCACAGCGGGTCTATCGCATACGAATCATGGCCGGTGTGGGACGAAGCGAAACTAGTGGAAAAAGAAGTGGAAATCGTTGTACAGATCAACGGTAAAGTAAAAGCTAAGCTTAGCGTACCGGCTGATATAACGAGAGAAGACATGGAGCAGGCAGCGATGGATAGCGATGCGGTTCGAAGCAGCATCGAAGGCAAAACGGTCCGTAAAGTGATTGCGGTTCCTGGCAAGCTCGTAAACATCGTAGCCAATTAATAAAGACTTTGACAGAGGTGAATGGAATGGAAGATCAAATCAATACGATCACTCCCGAAGAAGTGAAAAGCAAGCTAAAAAAGGGTGAAACAATTTCTCTCATCGATGTTCGTGAGGATGAAGAAGTCGCTGAAGGAAAAATTGCCGAGGCGAAGCACATCAAAATGATGGAAGTTCCAAATCGTTTAGACGAGATCAACAAAGACGAGGAGCATATCCTCATCTGCCGCTCAGGAAAAAGAAGCGAGAATGTAGCTCACTTTTTACAGGAAAACGGTTATAAAGTGAAGAGCATGGTCGGCGGCATGATGGCCTATGGCAAGGATTCAGAATAACTATAGTTAAGACATAAAAGAACCGGCTGCTATTGAGCAGCCGGTTCTTTTCATGCGGTTTCGTTTTTTTACATAAATTACCTCTATTTTTTCTTCAATAAACTTAACGAATGAGCCGATATAAGAATATAACGACTCTGGGGGATAGAATGCATAAACAAAACCTACTCTATTTTTTCATACTTCTATTCGCAGCCCGCATGTTTATTGGACAAACTGGCTATTTAACTGGCTATTTGCAAAACGATATGGCTGACCTTTTATTTGATGCAGTGTTTGCTCTTATTCTCATATTTATGTATTTCCGGGTTTCTAAAAAACATAAGCAAAACAGCGCTTTTCTTGAAAAAGAAATTGAAGAGCACAAGTCCACGATGGATGAGCTTAGAAAAAGCCGGGAAAGGCTTCAGGATATTTTTGATACGATTGATGTTGCCATCTGGTCACATAATCTTAAACAAAACAAACTGATGATCACCCAGGGAATTGAAAAACTTTATGGATACAGCTTGGATACGTTCATTCAAGATGTTGAACTTTGGAAGAAAGTCATTCATCCCGAAGATTATCCAATCATTGAAAAGAGAGCGAAGAAGATAGCGCGTGGAGAAACGGTGACCAGCGAGTACCGTATTACGCGGCCAAACGGAGAAATACGATGGATTCAGGACCGTGGGATTCCAATCCTTGACGAATCGGGTGAACTGGTTGACTTCAGTTCAATCCTTTATGATATCACCAATCGAAAACAGGCAGAGAGCACGATTGACCACATGGCTTATCATGATGATTTGACTGGATTGCCGAACAGGCACAGGTTTCAGGAAGTGCTGGAACAGAAAATGTTTGAAGCAGATATCAGCAAAAGCAGGATCGCTGTGATGTTCGTTGATTTAGACCGTTTCAAAATAATAAATGATACGCTCGGCCACCGCTTTGGTGACTTATTGCTTCAGCAGGTTTCCTTTCAGCTAAAAAATCTTGTCCGCCCTACGGACCACGTGTTTCGCCGAGGCGGAGATGAATTTATTCTATTGATTGAAAATACGGACGAAGCGGAAGTGAAACAGCTTTCTTTGCGTATTTTGAATCAGTTTAAAAAGCCCATCCTGATCAGAGGTCATGAGATTTTCAGTACGCTTAGCCTTGGTATCTCCTTTTACCCGGGACATGGACTTGATGTGGACGAACTCATCAAAAATGCTGACACTGCCATGTACGATGCAAAAGAAAAAGGCAGGGATAATTATCAATTTTTCAATGCTGCTCTTAACGAATCAATGAGGGTGAAGATGCATCTGGAGAATGGCCTTCGCAAAGCCGTTCATCGCCAAGAGTTTACCCTTTGTTACCAGCCCTTAATTTACCTGCCGACGGGGCGGATCATTGGTACAGAGGCGTTAATCCGCTGGGAACATCCGGAATTCGGCAACATCCCGCCATCTGATTTTATCCCGGTGGCTGAAGATACAGGGCTGATCATTCCCATTGGTGATTGGGTGATAGAAGAAGCATGCCGGCAAAATAAAGTTTGGCAGAACGAAGGGCATGAAAAACTGGGCATCGCTGTGAATATTTCGGTGAAACAGCTGGAGGATCCGGGGTTTCCTGACAGGATAAAAAAGATTCTTGCTTCTTTTGACATGGAACCTTCTTTTCTTGAACTGGAGATCACAGAAGGGATGATGCAAGACTTTGATTCTTCCATTCCTAATATCAAAAGACTGAAAGATCTAGGTTTAAAAATATCCATCGATGATTTTGGAACCGGTTATTCCTCATTAAGCTACTTAAAGGTGCTTCCGATCGACACTTTGAAAATCGATAAATCATTTTTGGATGATAGCCTCGAAAGCTTTCGGGGGCAAGCACTTGTCAAAACGATTATTGATATGGGAATCAACTTACAGTTTAATGTGATCGCAGAAGGTATAGAAGATCGGATGCAGGTGGAATTTCTGCTTTCTCAAGGCTGTTTGATCGGGCAAGGGTATTTTTTCAGCGAGCCGTTATCTCCGACAGAATGCGAAGAATTCTTCCAGAAACATTTATTACCAAGGTGAAAATAAGATAAATTTCATTTTTCCTTGTCGACAAAACGGGGTTCACTCTTCAAAACTAGTGGAGTTTTTACAAAGGATTCGACTTAAGTGATAGGGAAAACATACCCAGGAGGTGCTGGAGTATGCTGAAAATAAAGTTGTTTGATGAAGAACATGAAGCTGATCTGGAAGAAGCGGTTAACGGCTTTTTGGAGAACCTCCATGAATCGAACATCAAAGATATCAAGTATCAGGTTTCGATCAGTGACAGTTTAAGGGAGGAAGAGGAACCTACCATATACTCCTACTCTATAATGGTTATTTATATTGAATAAAAAAAGGGAACTCCCTCGGCATGAGCTGAGGAGTTTCCTTTTCTTAATGTGTTGCAGCATTCGTACCTGCCAAATGTCCGGTAACGAAGGCAACCGTTATGTTATAGCCACCGGTATAGCCATGCAGATCTAAAACTTCTCCGCAGAAATAAAGTCCTTCTTTCTTCTTTGAGGCCATGCTCTTTGGTTCAATTTCCTTGATGGAAACACCGCCGCCTGTTACGAACGCTTTCTCGATGGAAAGTGTGCCGTTCACTTCAAATGAAAACCGTTTAAGCATTGAGACGAACTGGCGCAGGCTTTGTTTGTTAAGGTGTTCACTCGTCACATCAAGCGATATGTTCGCTTTCTCCAATAAGAACAGCAAATATCGTTCTGGCAGAAAGCCTTTCAGAACATTTTTTATCGCTTTTTTCGGATCTTCTTTTAAGAGGCTATTTACGGATTGAAACAGTTCTTCTTCTTTTTGATCCGGAAAAGAATCAATGGACATCGTTATCGATTTGGTTTCAAACTTTTTCAGTGCTTTTACAACATACTGGCTTGATCGCAGGGCAGCAGGTCCGGAAATTCCGAAATGTGTGAAGATCATGTCCCCTCTATGAGATTTGATCAGCTTTCCCTTCGGATTCCAAACGGAAAGGTCTGCCTGGCGGAGAGAAATACCCTGCAGTGTTTTGGATTTAACAAAAGGTTCGGAAGAGGTGATCGGAACTTCTGTAGGATACAGTTCTGTAATGGTGTGCCCTGCTTTTTTTGCCCAGGCATAGCCGTCTCCTGTTGACCCGGTATGAGGGACCGATTTTCCTCCGACTGCAATAATGACAGCTTTCGCAGGAATGACGGTACCGTTTTTTAGAACAACTTCTTTTACATGATCGTCTGTGTAATTGACGGTATCTACTGGGGTGTTTGTCCAGATTTTTACGTTCAGTGATTCAATTTTCTTTAAAAGGGCAGCCACAACATCGCCGGCCTTGTTGCTGACAGGGAACATCCTCCCGTTGTCTTCTTCTTTCAGAGCGATACCAAGCCCTTCAAAAAAAGAGATGATGTCTTCATTGTTAAAGATTGAAAACGCACTGTATAAAAAACGCCCGTTGCCGGGGATATGTTTAATAATTTCATCAATCGGGAGCCGATTCGTTACATTGCACCGGCCTCCTCCTGAAATAGCAAGCTTTCTGCCAAGCTTGTCTCCTTTATCAATGAGCAGCACGCGGCTGCCCTTTGATGCTGCAGCGACCGAGGCCATCAAACCGGAAGGGCCTCCTCCAATAACCACTACATCATATTTCATGTATGCACCTGCTTCCTTTTATTACAACCAAAAAGATACCATAAATTTTGTGAAATGAAAAACTCTGTCTCGGCAGAGTGCTTATGTTACAATACTAATGTTGTTCAAGAAGATTAAATTAAAGTATGCTTATTTGCAGCACTAAATAGTAGGAGATGGATTCATGTCTCGGTTATTGCGAGGAACGTTAATTTTAACTGCAGCAACATTCTTTTCAAAATTTATCGGATTGATTTATATTGTTCCGTTTAATGCTCTTGTTGGAACAAAAGGTCTTGCACTATACGGATACGCTTATAATCCTTACACGATTCTTCTAAGTATCGCAACGATGGGCGTACCGCTGGCCGTTTCAAAGTTCGTATCAAAATATAACGCTCTCGGCGATTACGCCACAGGCCGGAAGCTGCTGAAATCTGGATTGTTCATCATGACGTTGACCGGCTTTGCCGCATTCCTTGTGCTTTATTTCATCGCTCCCGTGTTATCGTCAAACATCCTTGGAAAACATGGCGGAAACGGAAATACTGTAGATGATATTACCTTTGTTATTCGGATGGTAAGTACTGCTCTGATCTTTGTTCCTTCCATGAGCCTGATCAGAGGTTATTTTCAAGGATTTCAATCCATGGGTCCAACAGCAGTTTCCCAAGTGGTTGAACAGGTTATACGAATATTATTTATTCTTATTGCGAGCTACGTTGTCATCCATGTGCTGAACGGCACCTTGACCACTGCGGTAGGCCTTGCCACTTTTGCAGCGACGGTAGGGGCAGTGGGAGGACTGCTTGTTCTCCTTTGGTACTGGAACAGACGGCGTCCTTATTTGAAAAAAATGTACGAACAGTCCACTGTGGATTCGGGGGTTTCCCTGCCAGCAATCTATCGCGAGATTGTTTCGTATGCGGTGCCTTTTGTAGCCGTTGGACTTGCAATCCCGCTCTATAAAATTATTGATCAGTTTACGATTGTTAACACACTGCAGCGGACGGGCTACAGCCAGCCAAAGGCAGAAGATGTATTTGCGATGGTCACACAGACATCACATCAGCTTGTTATGATTCCGGTGTCCCTTGCGACGGCATTTGCTCTAACCCTTATCCCCATCATCACAAAGTCTTATACAGAAGGGGATTATGACGCGTTAAACAAGCAGATCACACAATCTTTTCAGATCACTTTGTTTTTAACAGTGCCAGCAGCAGTCGGTTTATCGGTCCTTTCTTATCCAGCCTATGGAACGCTCTTTACACTCAACGACATCAAGCTGGGCGGCGAGCTTCTGCGCTGGTATTCTCTATCGGGAATATGGTTTGCGATGTTTACGGTTACCGCGGCGATCATGCAGGGTTTAAACCGGCAAAAATACGCGCTGTTCAGTCTTTTAGTCGGCATCTTGTTTAAGCTGACCCTAAACATTCCTCTCATTTATTTATGGAAAGGCGTCGGCTCAATAATTGCAACCAACATCGGGTACACGGTTTCCATTTTAATCAATCTGTATGTGATTAAGAAATATGGAGAATTCTCGTTCAAGTGGGTATTCCGCCGCGCCATCCTGATCATTGCTTTCGGTTTGGCTATGGCAGCCGCTGTTTATGTCATCAAAGCTCCGATTGAAAGTTCATTTCATGGGGTTTATACGAAGACCAGAGGCATTGCCGTTCTGGCAGCTGGCATTCTCTTAGGAGGGCTCGTTTATTTCGCCCTATCCTACAAATCTGGTTTGATACAGATTGTATTGGGACAGCGGTTCAGTTTCCTGAAAAGAAAAAAACAGAAAGCAACGTAAAAAGAAGGTCCTTTATGGGCCTTCTTTTCTGGCATTAATCCTTTTGTTCATCGTACCATTTCAGCTGATTGCCGATACTATAGCCTTCGAGTGGCACTTCAAACTGGAAACCGGCCTTAGCCAGCTCTGGCTGAAGATGTTCTCTGTAAACCCAGCCTCCATGCAAATAAACGGTGCATTCTTCCGGTTTTTCATGATTTAGCAGCTCTTTTACGACTTTCCGCGCCCAATCGTGCTTTTCCTTGGGGGAAAAATTCTTAATCGAAACATTATAGGGCTCGATCCACTGATCCTGAGTAAGAAACCCTTCTTTTGCGCTGTAAAAATAAAATGCGTCATAATTCTGCTTTGCAAAATGAACAGATTTTAAGAACAAAGGACTTATGTATAAATCTATAGCTGCTGCGGGATGGTTCAGTTTCTTTCTGGCAGTCGCCAGCAGGCCGATTTTCCGTTTCATCTAACAATCTCCTCCTATAGTACTAAAATACCCGCGTTTACTAATTATAAAGCAAAATTTTGTAAATTTATAGGAAAATATACTTATAAAAAGAAATGAGGTCCAATAAAAAAATGCGAATTGATAAATTATTAGCCAATATGGGATTCGGAACCAGAAAAGAAGTGAAACAGCTTCTGAAGAAAGGTGCTGTCTTCGTGGACGGAGTACCTGTGAAAGACAGCAAGACAAAAGTGAATCCTGAAATGCAGAAGGTAACTGTACACGGAGAAGAAGTGGTCTTTAAAGATACCATTTACCTCATGATGAATAAACCGCCTGGGGTAATATCGGCAACGGAGGATCATGTACAGGAGACGGTCATCGATCTTCTGGAAGAGCAGGATCAGATTCTTTCACCTTTTCCTGTCGGCCGCCTGGATAAAGATACAGAAGGTCTCCTCATACTAACGAATGACGGACAATTGTCCCATTCGCTTTTATCCCCTAAAAAGCATGTACCTAAAACCTATTATGCGAAAATTAAAGGAGTTGTAACACAGGAAGATGTGGATGCGTTCAATGATGGAGTTACTCTTGAAGATGGATACAAGACCAACCCTGGAGTTCTTTCCATCCTCCATTCAGGAGAGGTGTCAGAAATTGAGCTTATCATTACAGAAGGGAAATTTCATCAGGTGAAAAGAATGTTTGAAGCGGTCGGGAAAAAAGTCACCTATTTAAAGCGCATTCAAATGGGAGGACTAAAGCTCGATGAGAAGCTGAAGCTCGGAGAATACAGAGAACTGACAGCAGAAGAACTGGAACGTTTATCGGAGAGAGAGGTTTTTTAAAAGGTAATTTCGGGTAATAGCTAAAAAAAGGAGGAATGTTTTATGCTATTAAAAGCTAACGATTTACTCGGAAAAAAAGTAAAGCACGCAGAAACAAAGGAAGATAACATTGACTTAAATGGCATTCTTCTGAATAAATATGATTTTTCGCTCTGTTACCTGTCGTTTGAGGAAACAGTTCCTGCCGATCCCGGAAATGAAGAATCTTTTGATCCTATTGATAAAAATGTGCTGAACATGCAAGCAGCAACGAGCGGCATCGGTTCACAAAGCACGCCGCTGAGCGGTACAGGCTATCCGGTCGCTGCAAGGTCTTATTATAAAGAAACGTATTATATTCCATTGCACGATATCATTTCACTTGATGACGACATTGTCTACCAAGGTAACGAACGTCAAATCGAAGAGCCTGAAGAGTGCATGGCCTCCTCCATATTTGATGGGTGGACAGTTGAAACCATTGACGGAGAAAAAATCGGCAAGATTAAAGATGTCATCCTGGATACCATTTCAAAAAAAGCAGTTGCCCTTGAGATCGCTGAGGGGTTTTGGTCAAAACTTTTAGGTGAAGGCAACAAATACATGCCGATCGCAGGCCAACCAAACTGGGTGGAAGAGAAGTGGGTCGTTGAGCCGGAGCTCAAAGACCACTTGGTGAATGATAAGGATGACATTAAGCCGCTTTTTTAAAGAATAGCAAACAAAAACCCCCTTTCCATGTGGATGGGGGTTATCTCATTAGAAAAGCACTTCACAAGAGGTGATGTCTAGCTGCAGCGCCCTCGAGGACTTAAACGGGGCGCTTTTTGCTTTTCCTAGTTAAGATACTTTTACTTTTTTAGAAGTTGTTTGCCACAAGCCTCTGCTCGGGCTGGTGACCAGGTTGTTATAAGCCAATACATTTAGATCCCTCTGGATAGTGCGCTGCGTAGTCCCAAATTCTTCAACCAATTCTCGTGTTGTAACAGTCCCTTTCCTTTTTATAAAAAGATACATGGATTTTACACGGTTCAACATACGGTTAGTTGAAGGACTCAAAAAACCACTCCCTATACAGTATTGTCGTTCATAATAAATTATAGTAAAAGATCATTAATTTATTATGATAAAATGTTTAAATTTTCATTAAATATGAGATTAAAATAAAAAGCGAAGACTCCACAATCCGGTTCTTCGCTGCTTGGCCATGATTTCATATCATGATTTCTCTCTCTATTTCTCAGGTGATTGGCGGCTTCGCAGCATGTAATGACCGCTTGTTTAATAAACAAAACAAAGCATTCATCGTTTACGTTTTAACAACCACACCTCCTATTTACGCGATATTATACTTTATTTCAGAAAAAAAAGCAAATGAGCAGTCTTTATATCGTCATTATTCTGTGTTTTTTTACCTTTTTGGTAATATAAGCTAAAATAAAGAGTGGTTTTTCGTTTGAACGAGTACCTAGTAGTACTGAAACATGAGATGGTACATAAGAATTGAATGGAGAAAGGTGAGCAGTATGAAAAATGTAAATTGGAAAGAAGAAATCGAAAAAAGGAAGGAAAATCTGCTTAAGGATACACAGGGCCTGCTGCAGATCAGGAGTGTGCTGGATGAAGATAAAGTCACTGCTAAAGCTCCATTTGGGCCTGGGATTGAAATGGCCTTGGATTACATGCTTGAACTGGGCAATGCACAGGGTATGCAGACTAAAAATGTTGACGGCTTTGCCGGACATATTGAAATAGGAGAAGGACAAGAATTAATCGGAATTCTCGGCCATCTTGATGTTGTTCCCGACGGTGATGGATGGACGGTGGATCCGTTCGGAGGAGAGATTAAGGATGGTAAGATCTTTGCCAGGGGTGCCATTGATGATAAAGGTCCAACGATGGCTGCTTTTTACGGGATGAAGATGATAAAGGAACTTGGCCTGCCTTTATCCAAGCGAGTCAGGCTGATTCTTGGAACGGATGAGGAAAGCCTATGGCGCTGTGTGGATCATTACTTTAAGCATGAAGAAATGCCTTCATCCGGGTTTGCGCCGGATGCCGATTTTCCAATTATCCATGCCGAGAAAGGGATGCTTAACATTGATTTAAAGCAGGGAGCTGCCGCCGATAATCGCCAGCATCCTAATGTGCTTGAATCCTTTTCTTCTGGACGCAGGCTCAATATGGTGCCAGATCAGGCGGAAGCGGTGATATCAGGAAGTGAAGAGCTTGAAGAAAGCTTTCAACAATTTTTAAAAAGCCGCAATTTAACCGGTTCCTCCTCCAAAAATGATGTTGGCCTAACTCTAACTCTAATCGGGAAGTCTGCGCACGGAAGTACGCCTGAATTCGGTGTGAATGCGGGAGTCTTGCTTGCTTCATTTTTATCTGGAGCAGATCTTGATGAACAGGGAAAAGCCTACATTGGTTTTGTTAAGGATAATCTTGGAAGCATTTCAGGTGAAGAGC
The DNA here is from genome assembly GCF_001510655.1 of Fictibacillus sp. FJAT-27399. Classification (GTDB taxonomy): domain Bacteria; phylum Bacillota; class Bacilli; order Bacillales; family Fictibacillaceae; genus Fictibacillus_C; species Fictibacillus_C marinisediminis. The sequence goes on from NZ_LMVC01000002.1 coordinate 424,700, forward strand.
TTGGAATTAAGGCAGAGGATGATGTTAGCGGAATTTTAACGTTAAATCCAGGGGTGTTTGATTACAGCCGGGAAGCCGGAGGGACCATCGGTCTGAATATCAGGTATCCTGTCAAGCATTCAGGAGAAACGGTATTGAATACACTTCAAAAACTGGTGGATGTAAAAGGTTTTTCCCTAGAGGTGACAAAGCATACGAAGCCTCATTTTGTAGATGAAAATCATGAGTTGGTTCAGACATTAAAAAAGGTGTATGAAGAACAAACGGGCCAGCCTGGTAATCCTATCGCTATCGGAGGCGGGACATACGCACGATCATTAGAAGCGGGTGTGGCGTTTGGGGCATTATTTCCTGGGAGGGAAGATGTTGCTCACCAAAAAGATGAATACATGTTCCTGGACGATTTATTCAGTGCTGCAGCCATTTATGCACAGGCTATTTATGAATTGGCCAGATAATCTGTGTCCATACGTTTGATTGAGAGAAAAGGGATTGGGGAGAAGGGACAAAAGTGGTTAGTCAGAAAAGAACTTCTTTAAGCCAGAAAGGTTTTTATTTATTTACTTTCTTTGCCTTTGGCAGCTTGTTTCCTTTGCTCGGTGTTTACTTTAAGGAAGAGGCCGGGCTTTCGGGAACTGAGATCGGTACGTTAATGTCATTGAGCCCTATAGTGATGATTTTTGCGCAGCCGATGTGGGGAATCATTACAGATTATACGAAAAAGCCGAAGCATGTACTCGCTGTATCGCTTCTTCTTACGGGATTAATCGGCTATGCCGTGCTGTTTATTGGCACGTACGGTTGGCTGTTCATCATACTGATCCTGCTGGCGTTATTTCAAAGTGCGATCGTACCGATATCAGACAGTATTCTTTTGAATTACGTAAACCAGACTAAGCAGGAGTACGGGAATTACCGGCTGTTTGGGGCGATTGGTTTTGCAGTAGCTGTATTCATTATGGGAAAGTTATCGGAGATGTCGGGCATTTCCATCATCTTTTATTCGTTCGCTCTAAGCTTGCTTCTTTGTTTGCTGCTGATTAGAAGCATGCCGAGAGAAGGTGAGTTGCTGAAAGTGGATTTGCTTTCCGGCCTTTCTGCGTTGATTAGAATGCCGAAGTATATGGTGTTTTTAATAACCACATTTCTTATTTTTGGTCCTATCTTTGCGAACAATTTTTATTTCAGCTTTTATATCCAGGGAATTGGCGGAACCCTGACTGGAGTAGGTATCGCATTCCTGCTTGCGGCCGGCAGTGAAGCGCCATTCATGAAACTGTCGGGCATCGCACTGAGAAAGTATGGTGTTATCCAAATCATGATGTTTGCGGCAGCGGTTTCTGGTTTAAGATGGACCTTTTATTTCTTTCAGCCGTCAATCACTGTTGTGCTCTTAACGACTGTTGTCCAGGGCTTTTCCGTCGGTTTGTTTATTCCGGCGGCAATGGAATACATCCGGGAGAATACTCCCTCTGATGTGCGGGCTACAGCGGTTTCCTTATATACTGCTGTAGGTAATGGACTCGGTTCATGGTTCTGTACGTTTTTGGGAGGCATTATCTTTGATAAGTATTCAATCTTTTGCACCTATCTTTTCTTCGGTATTCTTTCTTTTGCAGGCCTCTTTATGATTGGAATATTATTGCGGCTGCAGTCCAAAGATAAGCTTGGACTCAGTTCTGGTGTATAAAAAGACGGCTCATGATCCCACATGTGGACCTTGAGCCGTCTTTTTTCTTTTTATTCGAATTGGAACAGATCAGTGGATAGATAACGCTCTCCAGAATCACAGGTGATACAGACAACAACGTCATCCTTGGAAAGCTTTTTGGCGGTTTGAACGGCACCATAGACTGCTGCCCCGGACGATGGGCCAACGAGGATACCTTCTTCTGCAGCGAGTCTTCTGACGGTCGTATAAGCCGGTTCATCCTCTACATTTATGATTTCGTCATAGACGTTCTGATTTAAGATTGACGGTATAAAACCAGGGCTGGTTCCTACCAGCTTATGTTTGCCTGGTTTGCCTCCTGATAAAACAGGAGAACCCGCCGGCTCTACCACATGCACTGTCATGTCGGGGAAAGCTGCTTTTAGTGTTTCGCCAGTCCCGGTAATGGTACCTCCCGTGCCGGCAGGAGCAACGAAGGCGCTCAACGGCTTTTTCAGCTCTTGCATCGCTTCAATGATTTCAACGGCAGTGGTTGTGCGGTGGGCATCTGGATTCGCAGCGTTTTCGAACTGCATTGGCATAAAACTGTTTTCAGGGTTTTCGGCCAGCAGTTCTCTTGCCTTATTGATGGCCCCAGGCATCTTTTCGTCTCCTGGTGTGAGCACGACTTCTGCACCATAAGCTTTGAGAAGATTGATTCTCTCGGCCGTCATTGTATCTGGCATAACGATCACTGTCTTGTACCCTCGGGCTGCCGCGTTCATCGCCAGACCGATTCCCGTGTTTCCGGATGTCGGTTCAATAATCGTATCCCCAGGTTTTAATTGACCTGATTTTTCCGCTTCAATGACCATGTTATAGGCAGCCCTGTCCTTTAGGCTCCGGCTTGGATTATAATATTCGAGTTTCACATAGATGGAGGCCCCGTCTGGGTCAGGTATATGATTCAATCGGACAAGAGGAGTATCTCCAATTAATTCGGCTATGTTTTGAACAACTTTCATGATGATTTGCACATCCCTGTCTTTAACTAATTACAAAAAGTATAACAAATCCAACTTTTAAAATAAAACATGAAAGCTTTTGGATGGTTGTACGGTGATGCTTTTTGGTAAGATAGGAATAATTCCTTTTTAAAGGAGATGAAAGAATGTATGAATAGACATATTTTTGCTGCCGTTCCAATTCCTTCTCATGTAAAACGCACGATTGGTGAATTATCCGAAGTGCTCAAAGAAAAGCTACCTTTTAAACAATGGGTTCATCAAGAGGATCTGCATCTGACGCTGGCTTTTCTTGGACAAACCAGTCAAAATCAGCTTATCAATCTAAAAGAATCGTTTCATATGAATATTCATGATCTTCCATCTTTTTCTCTTACGGTATCAAGAGCAGGATTTTTCGGCAAGCTGGGCCAGCCCCGTATATTCTGGCTCGGAGTAGAAAAAGAGGCGGGCCTTTTTACTTTGCAGAGAACGGTACACGGCCTTTGCCAGAAAGCGGGCTTTCCGGTAGAAACCAGGCCGTATTCTCCCCATATTACTATTGCTAAGAGGTGGGAGGACGCTGAAGCCTCCATTAATAGCGTTTTTGATGAAAACATGATCAATCCGGTTGCCGGGCTGACGTTTGAAGTTCGCTCCATTGTGCTTTACGAAACTCACCTGGATAAAGTGCCTAAGTATAATGTCATCGAAGAGTTTAATCTTAAAGGAGAGGACGAACATTGAAAGCCTTTGTGATTGTATTTCAGATTGGTGTTTTGTATTTGTTTCATATGCTAGGTGTTTGGATATCAGAAAGTTTGCATTTATTCATTCCAGGAAGTGTTGTCGGAATGATTTTATTGTTTATAGCCCTCTGTACAGGGAAATTTAAAAGCACCTGGGTGAGCTCGGGTGCGCAATTTATGCTAGCCTATCTGCCGCTGTTCTTTATCCCTGTCACTGTAGGAATCATGAACTATCCAACCCTTTTTTCCGTGAAAGGACTGCTGCTCATTGCCGCAACGGCGGTATCTACGTTATTAGTTGTAGCTGCCACAGGCTGGTCGAGTGAACGTCTCATGTCAAAGAAGGAGTCTGTCAGCAATGTTCTGGACTAGTCTTATTTTTATTCTCATAACTGTGCTCCTTTTTATCGCTATGAAAAAGGTATATGAAAAATGGAACTCGCCTTTTCTTATCCCTGTTCTGACAACGACGTTTGTCATGATCCTGCTACTTCTTTTCACTCATATTCCATATGAGAAGTATATGGCAGGAGGAAAATGGATTGAAGAGCTGCTCGGACCCGGTGTGGTAGCTCTCGCTTATCCTCTGTATTTATACAGAGAAAGTTTAAAACGCCACCTTGTATCCATAATTGTAGGCGTATTTACAGGTACCCTTGTAGGTGTTCTTACTGTTTTTCTCTTTGCCAGTGCGATTGGAACGAACAAAAGGATCATCCTCTCCATGCTTCCGAAATCTGTAACCACACCAGTCGCGATGGAAATTGCCCGATTAACCCATGGCTCACCTGCGCTTGCTTCTGTTTTTGTGATAATTGCCGGAATTTCCGGTGCTGTTTTTGCGCCAAGGTGGTTCAACTGGCTGAGGCTGAAGACTCCCCTGGCCAGGGGATTAGGAATTGGAACGTCATCCCATGCGATCGGCACATCCAAAGCGATGGAGTTCGGTGAAGAAACAGCGGCATACAGCTCAGTGGCAATGGGATTGAGCTGCATTATTGCTTCCGTTCTCGTGCCGCTTTTTGCGGCATGGTTTTTATAGAATCACCTTAATATAAAAAGGAGAGGGAGATGGCATTTGGCTCAGCTCGTAAAACTTGAAGACTATGTGTCTCGGTATGAATTAAATCTTTATCACTACCAGAGCCGATTTGTTGCGCTAAAAAAAAGGCGGGCTGAAGAAGGGAAGAATCAAAGGACTTCCATTTCAAGAAAGATTTTTACCTCCCAGCTTAAGTGGGCAAGCTCGACGGTTAAAGAATTCTCAAATTTGGACCCATGCTATTTGAACGACGAACAGCTGCAATTTTTAACTACTAAAATTCCGGATAGCTATTTTTTATTTTACAAACCAGCTATCCTGCATAAAGAGGCACCGGTAGAATTGGAAGTCATTCTGGCTGGGCCGGGGGCGATCTGGTGTATCGTGCTGCTGGAGGGGAAAGATGCCATTTATCAGGAGGACACAAAACACTTTTGGAAGCGTACTGATGATGGACAGAAGAGTAAAAAGGTAGTCAATCCTTTTATCGCACTGGAAAGAATGGATTTTGTGCTTAAGCCTTATCTGGAGCCCTACAAAGACAGGCTGCAGTTGAAAAAAGCAGTTTTATGCCAGAACGGTTATGTCGATATCCCGCCGAAGTGGATTGATGTCCAGGTGGTCGATAAGCGTACCTTTGGATCTTGGTATACCAGAGTGGCTGGTGATCCAAGCCCGCCGAAGAGCCACCAATTAAAATTCATCGATGCCCTGCTAAAGGCTTCTGTCACCAACTCCCTTCTGCAGCCGGAATGGGAAGGAAACAGCAGATTAGAGGAGTAATGACGGTCTATGTCGAATTCTATCTTATTCATATTTAAAGGATAAGGACTGCAAATGAAACTCTATTTATTTATTATTCATGCAAACAATAAAAAGGCTCAAAAAACCTGGAAGGCCGTAAAAAAGATTCTTTCAGCCGAGGATGTTCCTTACCGCTCCTACTATACGGAGAGTGAGGGTCATGCGCTTGAAATTGCCAAAAAGATCTCCTACATTAATCGGGATCAGATCGAAGCTATCATTACTGTAGGCGGGGATGGGACCATCCATGAAGTAATCAACGGACTGAAGGATATGCCTGAAGTACCGGTCGGCTTTCTCCCAGGCGGATCTGGCAATGACATTATTCGGGGGTTGGGGTTCAATAAGAAAAAGAGTCTGGCCTATATTTTAAAAAGAAGCCTTTTAAATAAACAGAACCCTAATAAAGTCATTGACGCTGGGGTTCTCAGCTTTCCAGGCAATAAAAGACGAAATGAATTATTCGTGAGTACAGCCGGAATCGGGTTTGACGGGGAAGTGACCAAGCTGACCAATCGATCATGGTACAAGAAATGGTTCCAGCGCTTCGGTGCAGGAAACTTTGCCTATACCGTAAGCATGTTCCGTCTTCTTTTTTCCTATACACCGGTGGATGCTGCCGTTACTGTGGATGGCTGCGAGCACCAGTTTTCATCGGTTTGGCTGATCGCTGCCGGCAATATGCCCTATTACGGGGGCGGAATGAAAATATGCCCTTCTGCAAGACCGGATGATGGCCTGCTTGAGCTGTGTATTGTCCACGGCCTGCACCCATTAAAGCTGCTATTTCTTTTTGTTACCGTATTCTCGGGTAACCATAAGGAGCTGGATGGTGTAACCATTCTCGAAGGAAGACGGATCTCCATAGCAAGTAAAGAGCCGTTAACGGTTCAGGCGGATGGAGAATTGCTCGGCACAACACCTGTTGAATGTTCCGTCATTCCCTCTGCACTGTCTATAAAAGTTTAATTTCGCGGGAAAGTTGAGCAAAGTGAATTCTGTTTTTCTATCATTTGGATAAAATAAGAAGAGTGTATCGTCTGATAGGCTCGTCGGGTTTTTTTGGACAAAAAAACCCGACGAGCCTGTTATACATAGACTGTAATGAACGGTGAATACTGCGTGATTCTCGGAAAGCATTGGTTATTTAGGGGGTGGATCGGCATTTTGAACAATCATAAACGTGTTGCGGAAGCAGAACAGATCGAAGCCTATCTTGATACATTTACAATGGTCACACTCGTCATTTTTACCGAAGTGCCGAGGGAGGCCTATTTTTACGTAACAGACCTTGAAAGGGTTTACCCATTAAAAAAGATTTCTGAACAGCGGTTGGAGGACCGGCTGCTTTTTCATATGGTGCTTGATCAGAAAATTCCTATCCAACGGGATTATTGGGTTGTGTACCCTAACGGAGGAAGAATCCCGTTAAAGACGGGGGCGGTTGTAAGAACAAAAGAGTTTGATGAAGTCTTCGCGTATGAAAAAAGTGATCTTGGCACTTTGTATACCTCTGAAAAAACCAGTTTTAAAGTCTGGGCGCCGACCGCTTCTTCTGTTCGGCTGAAGCTGTTTACGAGTGTGAGTACAGCCTTTGAACACCCGATGAGATTGGGAGATAGAGGGGTATGGGAAACGGAGATAGCAGGTGATCACCATTTAAATGAATATTGTTACCTTGTCAGAGTAAATCATGCGGTCAATGAAGCTGTGGACCCCTATGCGAAAGCCGTGACGATCAATGGAAAAAGGGGAGTTGTGATCGACTTAAGCAAGACCGATCCTGTGGGCTGGGATACTGCTCTTACCCCTCCTCCCATCAAAAAGACAGACAGTATCATATATGAAGTCCATGTCAGGGATTTTTCTATTCATCCGTTAAGCGGCATGCAGCATAAAGGTAAATTCCTTGCGTTTACAGAAACAGGCACTGCAGGTCCTGGCCATTCTGTTACAGGAATCGATCACTTGAAAAAGCTGGGTGTTACGCATGTCCAGCTTTTGCCCGTCAATGATTACGGAAGTATTGATGAAACAAAGGCAGATACGGAGTACAACTGGGGTTATGATCCGCTCCATTTCAATGTGCCTGAAGGCTCTTATGCGACCGATCCCGCAGATCCGATTTCAAGAATCAAGGAATTTAAAGCACTGATTTCATCTATGCACGTAAATGGTCTTCGTGTCATTATGGATGTTGTTTATAACCATGTTTTTATCAGGGAGACATCTGATTTTGAAAAGATTGTGCCTGGCTATTACTTTAGGTTTGATTATGGAGGGAATCCTGTCAATGGAACAGGCGTAGGAAATGATACAGCCTCAGAACGATATATGATGAGGAAATTCATGATGGATTCAGTGATGTTTTGGACGAAAGAATATAAAGTAGATGGTTTCCGGTTTGATTTAATGGGTATTCATGATATCAAAACGATGAACGAAATTTACAGGGAACTTGCGGAAGTAAATCCTGCTGTTTTTATTTTAGGAGAAGGCTGGAAGATGAATACGTGGCTGGATGAAGACCAAAAGGCATGTATTGATTCTGCAGTTAAGATGCCGGGAATCTCATTCTTTAATGATCGTTTCCGTGACCATGTTAAAGGGAATATCTTTCATGACGCACATGAAGGATTCATTAATGGGGACGCCTCCCAAATTGCAGGGATGTATGAAAATGCATCCGGAAATTCGGGAGAGCAAGGGTTGTTCATAACACCAGGCCAAAGCATTAATTATATTGAATGCCATGATAACCACACGTTATGGGACCGGCTTCGTGCGCTGCATCCCTATGAAGAAGAGACAGTCCTGCGAAAACGGCATTTGCTCGGTACAGCACTTGCTATCTTTTCACAGGGAGTTCCATTCATTCATGCAGGCCAAGAGTTTTTCAGAACAAAGCAAGGAGACGGCAACAGCTATAAATCGGGTGATATTATCAACAGGCTTGATTGGGAACGGAAAGCAAAATATGAAGCAGACGTACAATATGTGGCTGAACTCATTCAAATTAGAAAGAAGCATCCCGCCTTCCGAATCGATCAACCTGAGGTAATTGCCGACTGCTTATCTCTTCTTCAATACCTGCCTGATGGATTGTTCGGGTACATGATCAAGAACATAGGCGAGCTGGATTCATGGAAGCATATTATCCTTTTATACAACGGCCATCAGAGCGAGAAGGTTTACCAGCTGCCGTTTCCAGGCCAATGGACAGTTACGGCAGAGGCAATGGAAGTGAAAGAGGATGGGCTGTATAAAACAGATGCCGAGACGCTCATCATTCCGCCCCTTGGATTTACAATGGCCGTTCAGTATAGCGAAAAATTTTAACGAAACATAAATATCTACGATTTTTCTTCAGGCTGTGTTAAAATAATGTATTCATAGAGGTTTTAATTTTAAACAAAGTGTATGTTAACCGATATAAAAGAGGACATAATAATTTTCCGCATGAGATTGAAGGTGAACGTTTTGGAACACATACTAGGCAAAGGCTGGAAGATTATGCCGGCTGGTGGGGCAACAGGAGAAGCATATCAAGCTAAATATGAAGATCAGACTCTTTTTCTAAAGCGCAATTCGTCACCTTTTCTCGCGGTACTTTCTGCGGAAGGAATTGTTCCGAAATTATTATGGACAAAAAGATTGGGCAACGGAGATGTAATTACGGCACAAAAGTGGCTGAACGGAAGGGAATTAAAAGCATCTGAAATGCTGAATGATGGCGTGGGGAGACTTTTAGGCAGAATACATAAGTCTTCTGAACTTCTTGATATGTTAAAACGCTTGGGTAAACAGCCGCTCACTCCTGATCTGATTATTGATGATATTGAAACAAATATCCAGGCAGAACAGGTATGTCCTCCAAAAATAAAGGAGGCTGTCCGTTATTTAAAATTGCAAAAAAACGTCATCCAGCATGACGATAAAGTCGTCTGCCATTGTGACGTTAATCATAATAACTGGCTGCTGAGTGAAACCAACGAGTTATATCTTATAGACTGGGACGGTGCGATGATTGCTGATCCCGCTCTTGATCTTGGTATGCTTCTATACTGGTATATTCCTCGTGAAAATTGGTCTAAATGGCTGTCCACCTATGGAGTCGAACTAACCGTGGACCTTCAGCGGAGAATGCATTGGTATATTATCGCACAAACCATTTTGTCGGTATTTTGGCACAGTGAGAGAAAACAGGAAGCTGAAAAAGAATACTGGTACAATTTTTTAAAGCAAGTCTTGCAGGAAAGCTATTATATAAATTAAAAAGTTCGACAATTTTCATTTATTGCCCGGGTAATCCTTGTTAATTTGCTATGAAGTTTGAAATGGTTGAATGGTATTCAGCCAATTTTCGATATGGGGCTTATGATTTGTTATATGTTCTTCAAGGTTCTCATGAGTTGAACCATCGTGACTGTACGTGTTAATGAGACCCAAGACATCCTTGATTTCATTATTTACACTCCCATCCTGCATCAGCCGGGTAGCCAGGCGCTCCAGTTGGGCGCATTCCTGAGGCGTGCCCTTGCAATCGGTGTGATGATCTTGAAGAATATCTCTTAACAGTGTCAGTTGATGGGTATAATCAAGCGGCATATATCTTCACGTCCTTCTTTTAAACTGTTGATGAAATTCAGTAATCATAGGGTATGGAATACGGAAGAATTTATCCGCGACGTAAGCTGCGGGTTCTTTTTTTTTGAATGTAGGCTTTATTGAAGCCTTTTTCTGAACAGCGTTTCATGTTAAAATGTCGAAGGTGTTAAATGGTATTTGATGTTAGAAAGGGAGATCAGTATGCGTCAGCGTTTTAAACCATGGGCAAAAGAAAAGCTAAATGAGTATCCAGAGGTTGTTGCCCCGAATCCTGCTGATTTAAAAGGCAAATGGCACGAATATTTTGGGAACGATCATCCGATTCATATTGAAGTAGGAACGGGTAAAGGAAGTTTTGTTACAGGAATGGGAAAGGCTCATCCGGATATCAACTATATCGGCATGGAAATTTACGATAGCATCATTGTCTCTGGATTAGAAAAAATTGTTACGGAAGAGATCGACAACGTTAAACTGATCAGAGAAAATGCCCAAAAGCTGACTGATTTTTTTGAGCAGGGTGAAGTGGACAGAGTATATCTTAACTTTTCGGATCCCTGGCCGAAAAACAAGCATGAAAAGCGCCGTCTAACGTACGAATCGTTCCTTTTCATTTTCGAAACCATCCTTAAAGACGAAGGAGAAATTCATTTTAAAACCGATAACCAAGGATTATTTGAGTATTCTCTCCATAGTTTCTCAAAATATGGCATGATTCTAAAACAAGTGTGGCTTGATTTGCATAAAAGTGATTATGAAGGTAATATCATGACGGAATACGAAGAGAAATTTTCTTCCAAAGGCTACAGGATCTATCGGACTGAAGCGCAATTCCGTTCAAAAAACCCGGGATAACTCCCGGTTTTTTTTATGTTCCAGACATTCAGCAGGTAGCTTGCATTAAAAAAAGTATGGTACACTGAATTCAGATTATTTTTAAAGTTGCAAAGGAGAGTCTCACAATGGATCATTGGAAGGTAGGCAAGTTAACGTTAACTTGGCTGGATGGCGGAGTAACCCATATGGATGGGGGAGCCATGTTTGGAGTGGTTCCAAAACCGCTATGGAGTAAAAAGTATGCTGTGAATGAGCTGAATCAGATTGAATTACGAACAGAACCGATTTTGCTGCAGGGATTCGGAAAGAATATTCTCATTGAATCAGGAATAGGCAGCGGGAAGTTAAGTGACAAACAAAAACGGAACTATGGCGTTCATGAAGAATCTGTGATTGAAGAAAGTCTTGAAGCCTTGGGCATGTCAGCGGGGGATATTGATATTGTTTTGATGACACACATGCACTTTGATCATGCCTCCGGATTAACGAAAATGGCAGACGGCGAACTAAAGCCTGTTTTTGAAAACGCTGTCATCTATACCTCTGAAACCGAATGGAAGGAACTGAAGGATCCGAATATCCGTTCAAGTAATACATATTGGGAAGAAAATTGGAGGCCAATCGAGCATCAGGTGACAACGTTTAATGAATCATTTGAGCCTCTGCCTGGAATCAGGATGATTCATACCGGAGGCCATAGTGACGGCCACAGCATTATTGAAATACAGACAGAAGGAACCGTGCTCTATCATCTGGGTGATATCATGCCGACCCATGCGCATAAAAATCCGCTTTGGGTGCTTGCTTATGATGATTATCCGATGACTTCGATTTATGAAAAACAAAAATGGATCAAGTCAGATACGTGGTACTTTTTTTACCATGATGCGGTGTACAGAGCAGTCAAATGGGATGATCAAGGAAAACTGATCGAGGGCATTGCTCGCCCAAATGATTAAGTTGTCAAAAATCCGTCACATTATTTCCAAATTCAAGTGGGCAAATAAAAAGGAAAAATATGATATGATGGAAGAGATTAGAACTGGAATTGGAATTGTACTGAAAGCAAGGAGGATTATAATGAAAAGGAAGATTATTGCACTATTATCCGTTTTTACTCTTGTTTTTTCCTTTGCCTCTATCGCTTCTGCAGCTGGAGCGACAGCAGACAATGAAATGAAAGCAGCCATTGAAAAAGGCCTGAAAGAAAAGCACTATGATTACAAGAAAGACAGTATTGAGATTACAGATCTTAAGACTGTTCCGAACAATGATCCAAAGCTTGATACTTCTGAGATCGTCGTAGGCATGGGTTCCTACAAGACACTTAGAGATAACATTTTTTATTTCAAGCACAAAGATATTGTCTTTTACAATGCGAAAGACAATAAGATGCTGACAGAGCAGGAAGTGGCAAAAGCCGGTCCAGAACTGCAGCAGTTCAAAAAAACACATGAGGATCAAGTAGGCACGAAGATGGATTTTGTTGTGATCATACTGCTTCTCTCCCTTGTCTTGCTTGTACCGCTATACCTCCTTACCATATGGGAGAAAGGCCAGTACCTAACAACTAAATTTAAAATTAAAAACAACTTGTACAATCATATGAAAAACTTTAACTAAAAAAGGCGCCGCAGTGTTTGCGGCGCTTTTTTGTGTCTATACCATTACTTTAGCTTTTTCACCGTGTTTAGAGATATCAAGGAGCGTTCCGGTTTTGGCATCAATCATGAAATCAAATTGAGTGAGGGTGGAGTTGAGTGTGCTGGAAAGGCCTCCTTTGTATACTGTAAACGGCAGCCCGAAGCGCTTTACTTCTTCAGGATGTACGCTGATCCATGAACCTGTAACCATAAATTCGTCCTTGGTCTGGCTCTTTACCAGTTTTAATGCTTTTTCAGGAGTCAGGTTCTGAGGTGCTCGCTTTGCTGCTACATATCCTGCTGCGAAGCCTGCGACTCCGGCAAGAATCCATTTGCTTGCTTTCATTTTCAGCATCTCCTTTTCTTATGTAAGCTTTTCCCCATCCAGTATAACAGAAAGCTTTAGTTTTTCTGACTTTTTTGCTATTCTTAAAGGGCAGTCAATGAATGAGGGTTCGAAATTCCCACCCCTCGCTAAAAAAAACTAGGGAGCGTGGAAACTTATAAAATCTTTCACTCTCTCCCGATACGTCTGTTTGTATGGGGATTTTTTTATTGGTTATCCATGTTCTTGGAAGGATGAAAATATATGGAGTTTGAAATTCCAAAAAAGGTTCAAAAAATAGATGAGGATATTGAGCGAAGCAAGCTGAAGTATCATCATAAACGGGTAGCTGTAACGAAAGAATTCACATTTGACGCCGCCCACCACCTTCACTGTTATGAAGGGAAATGCAAGAATCTGCATGGGCATACGTATAAGCTGGTGCTAACGATTAGCGGATTCGTTGACCCTGTAGGAATCTCAATGGATTTTGGGGACATTAAGAAAATTTATAAAGAGGCGATCGAGAGCAGGCTTGATCATCGTTATTTAAATGAAGTGCTGCCGCCGATGAACACAACGGCTGAAAATATGATCGTTTGGATCTGGGAAGAGTTTGATAAAAAATTAACGGAATATCGTTGGAAAGATAAAGGATTCCGATTGGAAGAGATCGTTTTATATGAAACCCCCACGAGCTATGCGACCTTAAAAAGGGAGTGGATGGAACATGACGAATCACTTTAACTTACCATCCTCAGATGTCTACTCCCAGTGGAAAGTCCCGATGGTAGAGATCTTCGAGACTATTGAAGGCGAAGGAATGGCCGCAGGCTTTCCAACCATTTTTGTACGTGTATTTCATTGTAACTTACGCTGCACATGGTGTGATACTCCTTATAGCTATGCGCCAGCCAAGCCGGAATTTGAGGCAACGATTGAAGAAATCATTCAGAGAATCAATTCTTTTGCATCAAAACGGATCTGCTTTACGGGCGGGGAGCCGCTGATCCACAGAGAAAAATCGGCTGCGCTCTTAAAAGCGATGGCGGAAATTGAAAGAATTGAAGATATTCATATAGAGACCAATGGTGCTATTGCTCTTGAAGCGTTTCAGTTATTAAGGGAGAGCGACCCATTAATTAAAAACAAAGCAAGGTTTGTAATGGATTATAAACTGCCGGCTTCTGAAGAGATGGATCGCATGGTTCATGAGAATTTCGATCATTTGGAACCGCAGGACGAAATTAAATTTGTAATCGGCAGTGATGAAGATTTTGAACTTGCTGCATCTGTAGTCAATCAACATCACAAACAAGGACAGGTATTGTTCAGTCCGGTCTGGGAAACAATGCCGCCTGAAAAGCTTGTAAACAAAGTCCTTGAAGAGCGCATGTCAGATATCAAAGTCAGTATGCAGCTCCATAAAATCATTTGGCATCCGGATAAGAGAGGGGTATAAGATGAAAAAAGCGGTTATTGTTTTAAGCGGTGGATTGGACAGTACAACTTGTATGGGGATTGCGGCAAATGAAGGGTATGAGCTGTATCCGCTAACCTTCCATTATGGTCAGAGGCATAGCCGTGAGGTGCTTCAGGCAAAAAAGGTAGCCCAACATTATAACGTGAATGAACACCGTATTGTGGACATCGCGTTTCTGAATCAGATCGGCGGCAGTGCATTGACAGATTCCTCGATTGATGTGCCGACTGAAAAGGATGACAAGGAAGAAATTCCATCAACGTATGTACCGGCCCGAAATATGATTTTTCTTTCACTGGCGAGTGCTTATGCGGAAGTGATTGGTGCTGAATCTGTTTATATCGGTGTGTCAGCAGTTGATTACAGCGGATATCCAGATTGCCGTCCTGAATTCATTAAAAGCATGAATGAAACCATCAACCTGGCAACAAAAGCAGGAACAACCGGTGAAAAGATTTCAATCTGTGCACCTCTTATGCATTTAACGAAAAAAGAGACTATCGAAAAGGGTCTTGAACTGGAAGTCCCGTACCGTCTGACGACCTCTTGTTATAACGGAGAAGAAGAAGCGTGCGGAGAATGTGACAGCTGCCAGCTGCGTTTAAAAGGATTTGAAGAAGCAGGCGCCGCTGATCCGATTCCTTATAAATAATTATTTGAACAACCACCCCTATTGCTGCATTGGAAAATTATTGTTTCCAGCGTTACAATAGGGATATACATATACTAGCTTTCCGAAAGGAGAAACAATGAATACTGAAACGCTGGAGTTGTTTAGAACATTAACAGAGCTTCCTGGCGCTCCGGGATTTGAGCATGAAGTCCGGAAGTTTGTCAGAAGAGAAATTGAACCGCTGTCCGATGAGATTATTCAAGACGGACTTGGCAGCATCTTTGGCGTGAAGCATGGCGAAGGGCCAAGAGTAATGGTCGCCGGCCATATGGATGAAGTCGGCTTTATGGTAACAAGAATTACGAAAACTGGTATGATCCATTTTGAAACGCTTGGCGGCTGGTGGAGCCAGGTCCTGCTCGCACAAAGAGTTCAGATCATCACGGATCAGGGTCCTGTCGTTGGTGTGATTGGTTCGGTACCGCCTCATCTGCTTCTTGAGGAGCAGCGGAAGAAGCCAATGGATATCAAGCACATGTATATTGATATCGGTGCAGACAACAAGCAAGATGCTGAGAAAATCGGCATCCGTCCAGGACAGCAGGTTGTGCCGATCTGTCCTTTCACACCGATGGCCAATCCCAAAAAGATTCTTGCTAAAGCGTGGGATAACCGTTATGGCGTAGGCCTGGCGATCGAACTTCTAAAAGAAGTAAAGGATACGAAACTGCCGAATCAGCTCTATTCAGGAGCTACAGTCCAGGAAGAGGCTGGTCTCAGGGGCTCGAAAACAGCCGCCAACCTGATTGAGCCTGATATTTTCTATGCACTGGATGCAAGTCCGGCCAACGACATGACAGGCAATGAAAACGAGTTTGGCCATTTGGGAAAAGGGACTTTGCTTCGTATCCTAGATCGTACGATGATCACGCATAAAGGGCTTCGAGACTTTATTTTAGATACGGCTGAAACCAACAAAATTCCTTATCAATACTTTATTTCGCCAGGTGGAACGGACGCAGGAAGTGTCCACCTTTCAGGAAAAGGAGTTCCTTCAGCCGTAGTAGGTATTTGTTCCCGTTATATTCATACGCACGGATCCATCGTCCATATTGATGATTATGCGGCAGCAAAAGAACTGCTGATCAAGCTCGTAAAGAGCACAGATCAAACAACATTGAACAGTATATTGAACGATTAACAGCAAACAAGGGTGATGTTATGAAGTTTGCAGTAGGTTCAGCAAATCCCGCAAAAATAAAAGCGGTTGAACATGTAGTGAACGAGCCTGTTCAATCGATGGATGTGCCTTCTGGCGTTTCTCCCCAGCCTTTCTCCGACGAGGAGACTAGGCTGGGAGCCGTTAACCGGGCAAAGGCTTGTGTTAAAAACGGTGCAGAGCTGGGATTCGGCTTAGAAGGCGGTGTTTCAGAGACTGAGGGAACACTGTATTTATGCAACTGGGGGGCTTTGTCTGACAGGGAAGGGAACGTTCTCGTGGCAAGCGGTGCAAAGATTCCGCTGCCGGAGGAAATCGCTGAACCAATCAGAAAAGGCCATGAACTAGGCGATGTGATGGCCAGCTTCACATCAGATAAAGACATTCGAAAAAAAGCGGGTGCCATCGGAATTTTTACGAATGGCCGGCTTTCGAGAGACGAGATGTTTGAACATATTGTCAAGATGCTCTACGGGCAATATGAGTATTATCAAAAAAGATAGCAGAAAAAAAGCTCCCTATTTCGGGAGCTTTTTTTCTTTTCTATTTTACTTCTTCATCGTCCTCAGTGTTAAGGGGAGGATTCAGAGATATCTCATCACCGTGATTCAACTCTTCTTCACTCTCATCATAGGAAACTTCCTCCTCATGCTGAGCAGGAGCCGCTTCAAGGAACGCTTCTTCTACAGCTTCATGGACCGTTTGCTCTTCGATATCATGATTAACTGATTCTCCAAGATGGAACTGCTGAACTTCATTCTGCAAATTAAGCGCAATTTCCTGTAGTTCGTTTGCCGCATAGTTCACTTCATTGATCGCCTGTTTCTGGTGGATACTTGATTCACTGACTTGTTCACTTGTAGCCACTGATTCTTGTGAGATGGCACTGACTTCATGAAGTTTTTCAGAAAGGCCGATATTCGCTTCACCAACATGCCGGATCGACGTCTGGATCTGGCTGATCTTTCCGTGAATTGCAGCAACATTGGTTACGATGGACTCAAAGGCCTGCTTGGTCATGGAAACAGACTGAAGCTGCTCATTACGGTAGTCCTCAAATCTAGCCGTTTCCTGAGTAAGATTATCCATCTGGCTTCCCATCAGTTTAACAAGCTGCTGAATCTGCTGTGCTTCATTTTTGGAGCGTTCAGCCAGCTTTCGGACTTCAGCCGCTACAACGGAAAAGCCTCTGCCAGCCTCGCCGGCTCTCGCGGATTCGATGGCAGCATTTAAAGCAAGCAGATCAGTGCTTCTCGCGATTTCTTGTATGGTATGTACGATAGAATGGATCTGTTTGGACTGTGCATTGGCATCTTGTATTTCAGAAATAAGATCATTCGCGAGCGAAGTGAATTTTTCAGAATGTGTATTGAGCTGCTGAACAGTCTCCATTCCAGACTTACCGTCTTCTTCCGCCTGAAGGGTATCTATTGCGATCTGTTCACTGATGGAAGCAGTTTCTTGGATGGCATCTGTAACTTCCGTCAATAGCAGAGTGCTTTCATGCAAATGATCCGCCTGGCTTTGTGCACCAATGGATACTTGCTGTACTGCGTCTGAAACTTCCTCTGTCTGTGCGGTCGTTTCTTCAGATATCGCGGCAAGGTGCTGGGAGGATGCAGCCAGCTGTTCAGAAGCACGCTGCACTTCACTCATGGACCGCTGCATTTTTTCTGCCATGGCGTTAAAGGTCTCAGCAAGCTCACCCATCTCATCATTGGAGGCTGTTTGTACCCGGTAATCTAGATTTCCGTTGCCGATGACTGTGGCTCCTTCTTTTAATAATGAAATGGAGCGGGCGATAGAACGGGTCAGCCAGATTCCAGCTACAGTCATGCCTGTAATAACGATTGCAGAGATACCGATCAAGAGCCAGGTGAGCAATGATTTTAATCCGGATTGTTTGTCTGTCAGCTCTGCTCGTTTCTGATCATTGGATTTCTCGATTTTCATGATGGAAGTCTCAACATTGGCTGCAATCGATTCAAATTCACTTGTCATTTCTTTGATCTGCTTAGATGTCGTTTGGATATTACCAGCCGAGGACGTGTATTTTAACAGTTTTGTTTTGAAATCGGATAATTCATCTTCCGGAAGAGAGGATTTATCAAGCTGTTTTTCAAACTTGCCGGCAGATTCCTGGAATTTTGCTACATTCTCTTCGTTTAAGGACAAATAAAATTCTTTTTCGTATTTGTTCATGATGAGAAACTCATTATATAGTTTAAGGTCCTTCATACCGGAAACTTTCTTCTCAAAGGTTATAGACGTTTCTGCCATCAAATCTTTCAGCCCGCTGATCTGAGCAGCCATAGAAGAAGTAGAGTCAAAGGATGTACCATATTGTTCAATTTTTTTTGAGATGTTTTTATATTCTTTCTTTATGGAAGCATTATTTGCTTTCTTTGAATAATTTTCTACTTTCTTTTGCAATGTAAGAACAGAAGAGTTGATTTCGTTTGCTTTTTCTGTGGAAGGAAGCCGTAAATAATCCTGTTCTTTTTTGCGGATGGTTGTTAGATCATTGTATATTTCTTTGCTATGATTGCTGTTTTGCTGCAATTGTTCCTTTTCATGATCCATTTTCCCGCTTAACCAGACATAACATGCCGTAAATCCGATCATAATCAGCAATCCGATCAAGCTCATAAATAGCATGGTTCTTACCCTGTTGCGTATAGACATGTTCATTGTGTTCCCCCTTTATATCCTTACTATCGGAATCTTTTTAATTTTGTTTATTAAGGTATTGGTCTGTAATGTGAATTTTTCGAAAAAATCCCATCTGTCTTTACAGATGTTATTACTCTTGTATAATAAATGAGTTGTTTTTGAACTTATTCATCAACCATTTAAGAAAAAAGAGGAGAATAAATGTGGGTCATTTCATGAAAAGAAAAGGGGTTTCTCTTTCACCAAAAGTTTACTTTATAACCAGCTTCAGTTACTTTGCCCTTGGTTTGATGTCGTCACTGGTGATCGGTTTGATCTTAAAAACAATCGGAGAGCAGGCACACTGGCCTTTCTTTATAAAAATGGGCAGTCTTGCCATGACGTTGCTCGGTCCAGCAATTGGCGCAGCTGTCGCATATGGGCTTGAAGCTCCGCCCCTCGTCCTGTTTGCTTCAGTCGTGGCAGGTTCTGCAGGAGCCGAGCTTGGAAGTGTAGCCGGCTGTTTTGCTGCAACATTAGTCGCGGTTGAAGCCGGGAAACTGGTGTCCAAGGAAACAAAAGTGGATATCCTTATTACTCCGGCAGTGACCATTCTGGCCGGTTATTCAGTGGCCTATTTTGCAGGGCCAGGCATCGAACATTTCATGAAAGCGTTCGGACACCTTGTCATGTGGGCCACCGAACAGCGGCCGCTGATCATGAGCATCCTTGTGGCGGTACTGCTCGGTTTAGCTCTTACTGGCCCGGTCTCGAGTGCGGCAATTGCTATCATGCTTGGATTAGAAGGCGTGGCTGCGGGAGCGGCTACCATCGGATGTGCGGCACAGATGATCGGGTTCGCCACCATCAGTTACAGAGACAATGGGTTTGGAGGATGGATCACTCAAGGAATTGGAACTTCGAAGCTGCAGTTTCCGAATGTAGTCCGCAATCCGAAAATATTAATTCCCCCAACCCTGGCAGGAATCATACTGGCCCCAATCGGTACGCTGGTATTTCATATGGTCAACATTCCAGCAGGAGCGGGGATGGGGACCAGCGGGCTCGTTGGACAGATCATGACGCTTCGGTCCATGGGATTCAGCTGGCATGTGATCCTATATATTTTTCTGTTGCATTTTGCTGGACCAATACTGATTAGTCTGGTAATTTCAGAATGGATGAGGAAAAAAGGATACATTAAGCCAGGAGATATGAAAATAAACCAGTAAGAGGAGAGATTTTTCATGAGAACGCTTGAATCAATCGGAGAATTTAAAGAATTGACGATGCAGGGAACCGTTATTGCTGTTTTCTCGGCAGGCTGGTGCCCGGATTGCGTGTTTATTAAACCATTTCTTCCTGAACTCGAACAGGAATTCAGCCAATATACATTTGTCTTTGTTGACCGTGACCAGCATATTGAGCTTTGCCAGGAACTTGATATTTTCGGTATCCCAAGCTTTGTCGCTTTCCATGTAGGAAAAGAAATCGGCAGGTATGTAGACAAGGAGCGCAAAACAAAAGAGCAAATCACCGCATTTATAAATAATTTGCCTGTAAACGCCAACGAATAAGAGAAATATGTTAAAATCGTAACAGTACGTTTATACGTCGGGAATTACATTTAGAGAGGGCGTTTAATAATGGCAAAGGTAGAAGTAAATCATAAGAAATACGAAGGCATTCGTTTTGATATAGAAGATGAAAGCGTCATTTTGGTCGATATTTTAGAAACCATTCCTTACGAGTATGCTGGCAAGGATACACTGGTTACCATTCCAACAACAGAGTTTACCTCTGTTTGTCCATGGTCTGGCCTTCCTGACTTTGCGGACATCATCATCAGCTATATCCCGAACGGAGATTTAGTAGAGATGAAATCATTAAAATACTATCTGACTTCATACAGAAACGTAGGGATCTATCAGGAGCATGCAACAAACAAAATGAAGGAAGACCTTGTTGACCTTCTTAAACCAAAGTACCTTAAAATTGTCGCGACATGGAATGCACGCGGAGGATTAGGCACTGAAGTTGTTGTAGAATATAAACAAGACTAGTGAGAAAAGCGCAGTTTCCTGATTAAGAACTTGCGCGGGACATCACATCAACGAATTTACTTCAAAAAACCTCCGTTCAGGAGGTTTTTATGCTTTCATAACTGGAGGGATAGCATGAGTACAAGCCTTAAACTGAAAAAGGTGCTTGAAGAAAGGCTGAACCGGCCTGAATGGCAATTGTCGTATGACCGTGAAAACGAACAGCTTAGAATAGAACATAAAGAGCATCAGAAGGGAATTACCCTTTCTCTTCCTGGGCTGACTGTGGAATGGCAAAAGAAAAAGGACGCCTTTTTGGATGAGCTTGTTTACCATGTGGAAGAAGCTCTCAATGCCATCGAGGCATCTCCTGAAACCAAAAAGGAAAAGAATATCTTTCCTGTCATCCGGTCAACTTCTTTTCCGACAGAATCGCCTGAAGGAGACGCGTTAATCCATGAGGAGCATACAGCTGAAACATCCGTCTTTTATGCTCTGGATCTTGGGAACACATACCGGCTTATTAGTGAAAAAATGCTTCAGGATTTAAACATCAGCAGAGAACAGTTAATGGAGATCGCCCGTTTTAATGTTCGTTCCCTGGATACAGAGATGAAGAGAGATGAGGTTGCGGGCAACACCTTCTACTTTATCAACCATAATGATGGATATGATGCGAGCAGAATTCTCAACTCGGCTTTGCTTGACCGAATGGAAAAGGAAGTGTCGGGTACTCTTGCTGCTGCCGTTCCGCATCAGGACGTCCTCATCTTGGCAGATATTCGGAATAACCAGGGGTATGATATCTTGGCTCAGATGGCGATGCAGTTCTTTATGAACGGCCGTGTGCCAGTAACCGCCCTGCCTTTCCTTTATGAGAACGGTGAACTTGAACCTGTTTTCATCTTGGCAAAAAACAAGCCTGTCGATGAAACAGAAGGAGAGTAGGAAACCAAAGAAATTCTTGGTAAAAATGGCTGTAAAAAAGTCATAAAAGCTTGTCTTAGACCGAAATTTATTATAAGGTATGTTGAAGAAAAGCAGAATCACCCGAATCTTGCTGAATGACAGGAAGTTTTAGGCGGCTTTTTTCCTCCAGTTTAGGTGGCTGTTCAATGGCCGGTAAGCTCGCCTTTATCCATAACCGCTAGAGAAATCTAGTGGTTTTTATATTTTTTGAATTTGTTGGCAATTTTTTCTTAAAGAATGTGACAAATTCCGCTACAATAAAAAGATAGACCTAGAAAAAAAGAAGGTGATGGCAATGTCGTGGTTTAAAAAGATGATGAATTTTATGTTTGATGATGAACCTTCTGAAACAGAAGAATCAATAAATCAAGAAATACATAAGCAAGAGAAAACAGAATCTGGAAATCAACGCACGGTTGGTCGTTTTCAGAACGGCCAATACAATTCTGCACCTCGGATGGTCAGCCGCTATCCATCCGAAGGGAAATTTCGTTTTCCGCTCGTATCAGATGAAGAAGAACTAGGTACATACAGGTCAGCCAGAGCGAATAAACCCAGCTATTCAAAGGCACCAGCTTATAAGAATGTGAAAGAGACCTATCAACCTGCGTTAGAACAAAAAAAAGAAATCCCTATAAAGGAAAAACAGGCATCAGCATCCAAAGAAGAAAAGGCAAGAGTATTCAAGCCTTCTGAGATCCCTTCGCCCATCTACGGATTTGGCAGCAGGGAAGGGCGAATTGGAAAGGAAAACTCGAATACGGCTGATAATCGATACAGCAATCCTTCTTCAAAAAGCCAGTTTAGGCCGACCGAGATTCCTTCACCCATTTATGGGTTTGGCAGCAGGGATAAGAGCAGCAAGGACAATAAGGAAGAAAGCATTCCCACTGCATATGAGGAACGGCCAAAAAGCAATTTTAAGCCGTCACAGGTACCATCTCCAATATATGGTTATGGTGAAAGAAGACCTGACACAATTTTAAATCCGGGGCTATGGAAGCTATCAGAAATTCAAAAGAAAAAAATTCCGGATAATGAATTGATGGAAGAGCTGTTAAAAGAACCGATTACCGTTAAAGAACCTGTCGTACTTCAGAGAGATGAGGAAGTTGAGCCGCCTGTATTGCATGAAGAGAAGGAGGAACAACCGCTTGGACTCGTCCGTTCCAAAGATGAACCGATTCTCCTGCTTGATGAATTTAAAAAAGATACGATCGAGCTGACTGAACCATCTGAACCAGTAATTCAGCTGGAGAGCTCCCCGGAACTTAAGACAGAACGAACAGCACTTGAACAGAGAATGGAAGAAAGCCTTCCAGCACTAGAAACGGAAACGGTTTATGAATCTTTGAATTCAGAACCTATAGTAATGGAATCTGCATCTGCAGAACCAGAATCAGAAACAGAGCTAGAATCAGAACCAATGGAAGAGTATCATGAACAGCCAGAAAAAATACTATCACCCGCTGTTGAAGAGAGACAACGGGAAGTTGCTGAGCACCAAAAAGAGCCGGTGAAAAAGCCTGGGGGCTCCTATGTTCCCTTTAATGTTCTGATGTTGAAAAAAGACCGCAAACCGGCAGATCGGCAGCCAGAGGTGAAAAATTCGCTTGTGAAGAAAGAACAAGCTGTAAGACATTCGCCGGAACCTGTTTCTGCTTCTTCATTTCCTCAGCTGGACCTGCTGCATCATCCGCCCGTACAGGAAGAGGATGACAGCCTTTGGATGGAAGAACAGAGAGACCTCCTTCAGCTGACGCTTGATAACTTTAATGTGAACGCCAGAGTAGTAAATATGACCAAGGGCCCTTCCGTTACAAGACTGGAAGTTCAGCCCGCACCCGGCGTAAAGGTTAACAAAATTACGAATCTTAGCGATGACATTAAATTAAGCTTGTCCGCTAAGGATATCCGGATTGAAGCGCCGATTCCCGGAAAAAACACGATAGGAATTGAAGTTCCAAACCGTCACAGCCAGGCCGTGTATTTGCGTGAAATTCTGCAGAGTGAGGAATTCAGGGAAAGCTCTTCTCCACTTACCGTGGCACTGGGGCTGGATCTTTCAGGTTCACCTATCGTGACCGATCTGCAGAAGATGCCCCATGGACTTATAGCAGGAGCAACCGGATCGGGTAAAAGTGTATGCATCAACTCCATTTTGGTTTCTTTAATGTATAAGGCATCACCAGAGGATGTTCGCCTTCTTCTGGTTGATCCTAAAATGGTGGAGCTGGCTCCTTATAATGCCATACCGCACCTCGTAACTCCTGTTATTACAGATCCAAAGGAAGCGACAACGGCCCTGAAATGGACAGTAGAGGAGATGGAGCGCCGATATGAAGCTTTTGCCAGAAATGGCGTTCGCGATATTAAACGATATAATGACAAAATGAAGAGTGAACAGCTCTATGCCAACAAGATGCCTTACATCGTGGTGGTGATAGACGAACTGGCAGATCTTATGATGGTGTCACCGCAGGACGTAGAAGAAGCGATCTGCAGGATTGCCCAAAAAGCCAGAGCCTGCGGCATTCATCTCCTGCTGGCAACCCAGAGGCCTTCAGTTGACGTCATTACTGGCTTGATTAAAGCGAATATCCCGACTCGCGCAGCGTTCGCTGTGTCATCAGCGATTGATTCCAGAACTATCATTGATATCAGCGGGGCAGAACGTCTGCTCGGCCGCGGAGATATGCTGTTCATGGAAAATGGTTCGAGCAAAGCGGTCCGCATTCAAGGAAACTTTGTTTCTGATGAAGAGATCGAACGAGTTACGGCTTTCGTCAAAGAACAGTATCCGACGCATTATTTGTTCAGCAGAGAAGAATTGATCCAGTCCAATCAGACGGTTGAACAGGAAGACGATCTTTTTGAAGAAGCATGTTATTATGTACTGGATGTTGGCGCAGCCTCGTCATCAAGCATCCAGAGGAGGTTCAGGGTGGGCTATAACCGTGCCGCCCGCCTCGTAGAAATGATGGAAGCGTTCGGTCTTGTATCGGAAGCGATGGGAAGCAAGCCGAGAAACGTCCTCATGTCACAAGAAGAATTCCAAAGCAAAATGTACAGCGAAGCAGAAGTTTAATTGTGATCGTTAAAAAAGGTGTCCTGGGACAGCCAAGCGGCTTTCCAAAGGACGCCTCTTTTTTCGGCTTCATTGCCAGCAAGGATACTAATCAGTTTCTCTTGTTTTCTGAAGAGTAGTTCTATATTATAAGAAAGTATGAGTCTTGCAGGTTTTATTAAGATAAAGAAAACAGCAAATTGCAAATTTCTTGACCAGGTGATGAGGAGTTTATATGAAAGAGATTGAATTGAAGTTACAGGGAAAAATCAAGCGCTTGACCAATCAGACGTTCAAATTTGATGAACGGGCGGGTGACGGCTGGTTCTCGGCTGTGTACTTCCTGAAAACATGTGAAATCGTAAAAAAATTCAAGCCCGACAATATAGTAACGATGCAATTTTTTCAAAAAAACGAGTCTGTTCTTTGCGGAACAGATGAAGCAATTGCCTTAATCAAGACATTTGCAAAAAATGCGGATGACCTGGAAATTTATTCGCTCAAGGATGGCGATAAGATTTCTCCTTTTGAGACGGTCTTTACCATTACCGGACCTTATCAGCATTTTGGATTTCTTGAAGGGATGCTTGATGGGATCTTAGCGAGAAGGACGTCTGTGGCGACAAATGTATATAACGTAGTTAAAGCGGCCAGTATATCGGGTGTTCAAAAGCCCGTTATCTTTATGGGTGACCGCGACGACCACTTCGCTCAGCAGGCTGGTGACGGATACGCTGCATACATCGGCGGTTCAACAGCTCAGGCCACCCATGCGATGAATGAATGGTGGGGGAAGCAGGGAATGGGGACGATGCCTCATGCTCTTATTCAACTGTTTGGCGGGGACATTGTTGAAGCGACAAAAGCTTATCACGAAACCTATCCGGAAGATGAACTGATGGCGCTGGTTGATTACAACAATGATGCGATCACAGACGCTCTGAAAGTAGCGAGAGAATTTGGCAGTGTTTTAAAAGGGGTGCGTATCGACACATCCCGAACGATGGTCGATCAGCATTTCTTCCGCAATCCTGAGGTTTTAGGCAGCTTCGATCCGCGGGGAGTAAACCCCGAACTGATTTTTGCATTGAGAAAAGCGCTTGATCAGGAAGGATTTCAGCATGTTAAAATCGTGGTCAGCGGCGGCTTTACTGAAGAACGGATCACTTCTTTTGAAAAACATGGTGTACCAGTCGATATATATGGAGTAGGGAGCAATCTCCTTAAAATTAATATTGGGTTTACCGGGGATAACGTTTTGATGCATGGAAAGCCTCAAGCGAAAGCGGGCCGGATCTATCGCCCAAATGCCCGTCTTGAAAAAATAGAGTAGAAACTCTTAGATTTATGTCTAAGAGTTTTTCCCTCATTTAGGACTATATAAATTTGGAAAACGAGAGCAAAATAGGAAAGAATCTGTAACTAAATGCCTCTTTTGGCCAATCCTCCAGAAGTAATGGAGATAGACATTGTTTTTTGCTATAATGAGAAAATGAGTCGGTTACCGCTTTGCTTTTTGATGATTATCATTACTTTATAAGCAGGCATATACTGACAGAAAATAG
Source organism: Fictibacillus sp. FJAT-27399 (assembly GCF_001510655.1). Taxonomy (GTDB): domain Bacteria; phylum Bacillota; class Bacilli; order Bacillales; family Fictibacillaceae; genus Fictibacillus_C; species Fictibacillus_C marinisediminis. Next base: position 450,973 of record NZ_LMVC01000002.1, read on the forward strand.
GCCTTGAAAAATGGACTGCCTGAACAGGCGGTTCTGAGAAGGTTTTTGATTGTGGAGGTCTTAACATGACACATTATCACTTTGTAGGAATTAAAGGTACCGGAATGAGTGCTTTGGCTCAAATACTTCATGATATGCAAAATGAGGTTCAGGGGTCTGACGTTGAAAAGTATTTTTTTACCCAGCAGGCTCTAGACGAGCGCGGGATTACAATACTTCCTTTTGATAAAAACAATATTAAAGAAGGCCAGACGATTATTGCTGGAAATGCGTTCCCGGATGACAATGAAGAACTGATAGCAGCAAGGGAGATTGGCTTGCCGATCTACCGTTATCATCACTTCCTTGGCGACTTTGTTAAGAAGTATACAGGCGTTGCCGTAACAGGCTCGCACGGTAAAACATCAACGACAGGCCTGCTTGCTCATGTTCTTGGAGGAGCGAAGCCGACTTCGTTTCTTATCGGTGACGGAACGGGCAGAGGGGTAGAAGACAGCGAATTTTTCGTATTCGAGGCTTGTGAATACCGCCGCCATTTTCTTTCCTATGAGCCCGCATACGGAATCATGACGAACATTGACTTCGACCATCCTGATTATTTTAAGGATATCGATGATGTGATCAGCGCGTTTCAGGCGATGGCCATGCAGGTAACAAAAGGAATCATCGCTTGCGGTGATGATCAGCATCTGCAGAAGATCCATGCAAACGTACCCGTCGTATTTTATGGCCTTGAAGAACACAACGATTTTCAGGCAGCCAATATTAAGCGTGATGAGATCGGCACTACATTTGATGTTTTTGTGCGCAACACTTTTTATAACACATTTACGATTACGGGGTATGGAACCCACAACATTCTCAATGCGTTAGCGGTTATTGCTTTGTGCCACTATGAGGATGTACCCGTTGATATTATTTCTGACCGTCTAAAAACGTTTAGTGGTGTAAAGCGCCGTTATTCTGAAAAGCCGTTTGGCAATCAAGTATTGGTCGATGACTATGCTCATCATCCAACAGAAATCAGTGCTACAATTGAAGCCACTAAATATAAGTACAAAGACCGTGATGTTGTGGCGATTTTTCAGCCCCATACTTTCACGAGAACGAAAACGTTTCTGCAAGAATTCGGTGATAGCTTAAGCAAAGCCGATTATGTTTATCTGTGTGATATCTTCGGTTCCGCACGTGAAAATGCAGGTACACTCACGATAAAAGACCTGCAGGACCTAATTCCGAATGCACAGCTTCTCACAGAGAATGAAGTAGGCATTCTGGAACAGCACAAAGACGGTATTCTATTGTTTATGGGTGCTGGAGATATTCAAAAGTTTCAAAAGTCCTATGAACAGGAAGTTGAAGAAAACAAAGGGAAAAGTACACGAATTGGATAACGATGAAAAAGGGGACTCGGGAAGAGTCCCCCTTTTTTTATATGAATGAAAATGAACTCCAGTAAAAAAAGCGCCGGAAGGTTTATCCTCCGGCGCTTTTAATATCACTTATTTAAGGTTCTCAGGGTTAAGCTTGTCAAGCTCAGGAAGAATAAAACGTCCGTCCTTACGGATCAATACATCATCAAAATAGATTTCTCCGCCGCCATAGTCAGGGCGCTGGATCATAACCATATCCCAGTGGATGTTAGAGTCATTGCCGTTATATGCTTCTTCATATGCTTGTCCAGGTGTGAAGTGAAAGCTTCCGTCAATCTTCTCATCAAACAGGATGTCTTTCATCGGATGCTGGATGAAAGGATTTACACCGATGGCAAATTCTCCGATATAGCGGGATCCTTCATCTGTATCAAAGATTTTGTTGATGCGCTCTGAATCATTGGCAGTCGCATTTACGATTTTACCGTTTTCGAAAGTAAGAGATACGTTTTCAAACGTATAGCCTTGATATGGAGAAGGAGTATTGTACGTGATCGTTCCATTTACAGAGTCGCGCACTGGCGCAGTGAATACTTCTCCGTCTGGAATATTGTTGGCTCCCGCACAGCGGATTGCCGGAATGTCTTTAATAGAGAAAGTAAGATCGGTTCCAGGTCCTTTAAGATGGACTTTATCCGTTCTGTTCATAAGATCTTCCAGAGATTTCATCGCTTCGTTCATATTGCCGTAATCCAGGTTGCATACTTGGAAGTAGAAGTCTTCAAAAGCATCGGTGCTCATGCTGGCAAGCTGAGCCATGGATGCGTTAGGGTAACGAAGAACGACCCATTTCGTTTTCTTAATACGAATATCGCGGTGCATTGCGAAGACTGTTCTTTCATAGAGCGCCATTTTTTCAGCAGGCACATCAGATAATTCGTTGATATTGTCTCCTGAACGCAGACCGATGTACGCGTCCATTTGCGACATAAGATCGCCTTCATGCTTAGCGATAAGTTGCATCTGATCCTCAGACGCTTCCATGTATTGCTGGCGCATCACGGAATGATCTTTCAGCAATACGAAAGGATATCCGCCTGCTGCGTATGCTTCTTGTATAAGTGCATTGACAAGCTCTTTTTGAAAGCCGAAGTTTTCAATAAGAACCTTTTCCCCTTTTTGGAGATTAACAGAGTATGTAATTAGATTTTTGGCTAATTGTTGAATGCGTGGATCTCTCAAAGAAATTTCCCCCTCGAATTATGTTGATAGGCCTAACGTATCTATTTTAACTCAATTTAAACAATTTGTAATGTTCAAACCCCAATTCTAGAAGGAAATCGGTAAATATTGTAGAATAGTAGGATATATGTTTAGTTTTATGGGCATAGGGTAATTTTAAAACCAATCATATCTGGAGGTGTCGCGGAAATATGAACGTACTGATTCCAATAAGTGTCGCAATCATTGCCCTCGCATTTGTTGTCCTCGTGTTTTTCTTAGCCCGTACTTTAAAATCCTTGCAGGGAACACTTGATAACGTAGCGAAAACATTAGATGGGCTAGAAACCCAATTAAACGGAGTGACTTCAGAGACAGCTCAGCTGCTTCACAAAACAAACAAACTTGCTGAAGATGTCCAAACCAAGGCAGATTCCTTGAACACCGTGTTTTCTGCCGTACAGGATTTAGGAAGCTCTATTCATAATGTGAATCAATCTGTCCGCAAGGTAACAGAGAAAATTTCTATTGGTGCTGAGCGGCAGTCTGAGAATATTTCCCAGGCGGTTAAATGGGGTAACGTTGCAATCAACCTTTGGGAAAAATGGAAGATTAAAAAATCCAAATTGGAATCTTCCCGAAGAAAACAATACCAATAAGGAGGAGAATCATGAGTAACGAAAACAACAACCAAAACATTAACAGTAAAGATTTTATTATTGGTGCTCTTGTGGGTGGAATTGTAGGTGCTGCTTCTGCACTATTGATGGCTCCTAAAAGCGGTAAGGAATTAAGGAATGACATCAATGAGCAGGCAGGCACAATTAAGGATAAGAGCACTGAATGGTCTGCGATGGCGAAAGATAAATCATCCAATATTGCTCGTACCGTTTCCGAGCAGTCCAATCAAGTGGCTGGCAAGGTGAAGGAGTTAACGACCAGCATCCGCCGAGACCTTGATAATTGGAGAAATAAAGGCAAAGATGTGATGGATGAGAGTGCTGATGCATATGGTGAAATTACAAGCCAAGCAGAAACTGAAGTTAACCGTCAGCCGAATACGGTAACTGAAGAAGAACTTGTTGAGCACAAATATTGATACCATCTGAATAAATGTGAAATGATAAGCGGAGAAGATGATCTTCTCCGTTTTTTTTTATATAAGGGAGGAAACGATATGCCATTAACGAAAATTTCAGATTCAGAAGCTTTTAAAAAGGCGATAAGTGAAAATGGGAGAGTGTTTGTACTGAAGAACAGCACAACTTGCCCGATCAGTCATGCGGCTTTTGAAGAGTACAAAAAATTTGCTGAAGATCAAAGTGGGAACTTATACTACTTGAACGTTCAGGAAGCGCGGCCGCTTTCCAATGAAATTGCCGAGGCTTATGGAATCAAACATGAATCTCCTCAGGTCTTGCTTTTTGAGAATGGTGAGGTAAAATGGAACGATTCCCATTGGTCTATCACCTATTCTGCGCTGCAGGATAAGGTTAATCAATAATATATCCCTGTTTTGCCCGGATTCAGCCGAGCAAAACAGGTTTTTTTATATTTTTTACAGGTGACAGTTCCTCTTGGTTTCGACTATAATGTATGTGTTTTAAAAACAGAGCATAGGAGAGGTTAACATGAGCATAGGTAAGTTAGACGAGCTGAGAGACCTGGTGAAAGGTCTGGACCTGCAGCTGCTGGACCTGTTGAATAGACGGGAAGCGATGCTGCAAGAGAATGAAGCCCTAAGGCTGGAAAGTACGATTGCACTGCGTGATAAGGCCAAAAGGCAAAAGGAAGGGCCTTTGTGCAAAGACGTGCTATTGAACATTATTAAAGTACTCGAAGATGCTGGACAGAATCTTGATCAAATGCAAGCCCGCCATCTTCTTGTTTCAAGAAAAAGACATCCTGAAAACACGGTATTTTCGATCAAAGGAGAAAAAATTGGGAATGGTATTCCCCATCTGATCGCCGGTCCATGTGCAGTGGAAAGTGAACAGCAGCTGGATGAAGCGGCTAAAGCTGTAAAAGCACAGGGACTTACGTTTATGCGAGGCGGAGCTTTCAAGCCAAGAACGTCACCTTATGATTTTCAAGGTCTGGGAATTGAGGGTCTTAAGTTATTGAGGCAAGCCGGTAACAAACATGGCTTGGCTGTTATAAGCGAGATCGTTGACCCCAGAGACCTTGAGGCGGCCGAAGAGTATTTGGATATCATTCAAATTGGTGCAAGGAATATGCAAAATTTTGAACTGCTGAAAGAAGCCGGCAAAATGAGCAAGCCAGTCCTGTTAAAGCGCGGACTTGCGGCTACCATTGAGGAATTTATATATAGTGCTGAATATGTCATGGCAAGCGGAAATGATCAGATCATTTTATGTGAGCGAGGAATAAGGACCTATGAGAAGGCGACGAGAAATACATTGGACATTACTGCTGTTCCGATTCTTAAGCAAGAGACGCACCTCCCAGTCTTTGTGGATGTTACCCATTCGACCGGAAGGAAGGATCTGCTCGTTCCTGCTGCAAAGGCAGCGCTGGCAATCGGTGCAGACGGCATTATGGCAGAAGTTCATCCTCATCCTGAGCTTGCCTTATCCGATTCTGCACAGCAAATGAATCCTCAAGAATTTCAACTGTTTGTCGATGAGCTAAGCAGCAGCGGTTTATATAAAAGAACGGGAATCTACGCTTAACCAAAGGCTTTTTTCTAAAAGATTGTTGCTTTGGGAACTTTTTTGAAAAGAGTCTTTGTAAGGCTTAGCGCCCGCCCCGCGGAAAGCGAGCATCCTGAAACGGAAATCAACTACTCCTAAGAGCAACAAAGGTTACGAAAACAGCCTAACCAAAAAACTCTCCCTAGTGGAGGGTTTTTTCATTAATATGGCTGGCCATGAATATAAAGGAAAAGAAAAACAGCAATACCTGAGCATAAAAGAGCATATGTAAGGAATTTAAAGAATCGCTCCAGTCAGACATGTGCTATCTTCATATGAATGTTTATTTGCCTGATAATCAAGATAAAGGTATTTTTACTTCTTGTTTGAACTGCGTATAATGGGTAGGGTGAACCAGAAAACGACTGCAAATTGGTCAATTTGTAGCAATGTCCTTACCTTTTAGAGGAGGGAAAACTTGATGAAAAACCTTGAGTCAAACACAAAAACAACAACGAAACAATCATTGCATTTTTTCCTGCTTGCCGTAACAATGCTTTGGATTAAATCCTACTTAGCTTTTCAATTTGGATTAAATCTTGATCTTGAAAATGTTATGCAGCAGATCATTTTGGTGATTACACCGCTAAGTTCTGCGATTTTCTTTCTGGGCTTGAGTTTGTTTGCACCGGCAAAGAGCAGAAATAAAGCATTATTAACCATTCACTTTATCATGTCATTTATTTTATATGCGAATGTTGTATACCATCGGTTTTTTGATGATTTTATTACCATTCCAGTACTGTTTCAATTTAAGAACTTTGGGGATCTCGGCGGCAGCGCACAAAGCTTAATGCACCCGCTTGATGTTCTATATTTCTTGGACTTTCTACTGTTATTGACCATCGTATTGCTTAAAAAAGTTAAGCCTGCTGAAAAGATTAAAAAGAAAACCATTGGCCTTGTATTTGCATCTGCTTTAAGTATCTTTATTGCCAACATCGGCATGGCAGAAATTCAGCGTCCAGAGTTGTTAACAAGGACGTTTGACCGTGCCATTCTTGTAAAGCTAATGGGGATATACAATTATCATGTATATGACGCAGTAATGAGCACGAAATCGTCAACACAGCGGGCGTTAGCTGACAGCAACGACCTTTCAGACGTTAAGAATTATGTGGATTCCGATTATAAAAAACCAGATGATAAAATGTTTGGTGCGGCGAAAGGAAAGAACGTAATCCTCGTGTCGATGGAATCAACACAGAACTTCCTGATCAACAAGAAAATAAATGGGCAGGAAGTAACGCCATTTTTGAACGATTTAACGAAAAGCAGTTATTACTTTGATAATTTTTATCATAATACCGGACAGGGTAAAACGTCCGATGCAGAGTTTTTGATTGATAACTCGTTATATGGGCTGCCAGGCGGTGCCGTTTATACGACAAAAGCTCAAAACAAATTTCATGCAACACCTGAAATTGTAAAACAGAGGGGCTACAATCCGGTCGTTTTCCATGCAAACAATAAAAGCTTCTGGAACCGCGATATTATGTATGATACGTTAGGCTACAACAAGTTTTATTCAAAGCCTTATTTCCATGTTACGGACCAGAACTCAGTAAACTATGGCTTAAAAGATAAGGAGTTCTTCAAGCAATCCATGCCGATGCTTGAAAATCTCAAACAGCCGTTCTACAGTAAATTCATCACATTGACAAATCATCATCCTTTCATTTTGAACAATGATCAGGAAAAGTCGATCCAGCCGGCTAACACAGGAGATCCTACAGTGGATAATTACTTTGTTACCGCTCGATACCAGGATGAGGCATTAAAACAGTTCTTCCAGCAGCTGAAAGCTTCAGGGCTTTATGATAACTCAGTTGTCATCTTGTACGGAGATCATTATGGTATTTCAGAAAACCATAATAAAGCGATGAGCAAGATTTTAGGAAAAGAAGTTACACCTTATGAGCATCTTAAGCTTCAAAAAACACCATTGTTCATTCATGTTCCGGGCGAAAAAGGAAAAACGATGCATACGATCGGCGGAGAGGTTGATTTGAAACCGACCATTCTGCATCTGCTCGGTATAAAAACAAAAGGTGATATTCAGTTCGGCTCTGACCTTTTCTCTCCTGAACGTGATGATTTCACCGTTCAAAGGGACGGAAGTGCGATTACGAAAGATTATGTTTATTCCGGAGAAAAAGAAAAATGCTACAATCAGACAGATGGAAAAGAAGTGGCTAATAAGCTATGTAAGCCTGCAAAAGAAAAGGCTGAAAAAGACCTGAATCTGTCAGATAAAGTGGTTTATGGAGACTTACTCCGATTCTTTAAAGACGGAAAAATTGTCCCAAACCAAGAAACAAAATAACAGTAAAATTAACCGGCTGATTTCAGCCGGTTTTTGCTGTTTTGTATGTACTTACGGGGAATGGAGAAAACTATACAAAAGAATTTGTAAAATATTCACTTTTCCCCGCTGGATTACAGCGCTGTCACTGCTTTTCGTTGCCTAACTGCAGTCCTTTACTGTATGATATCAATAACATTACATAACCTGTCTGGATTGTGGAATTAAAGGAGGATTATCAAATTGAATACAACAATTTATGATGTCGCCCGTGAAGCAGGAGTCTCTATGGCAACTGTTTCACGTGTCGTAAATGGAAACCCGAATGTAAAACCATCTACAAGAAAAAAGGTGCTTGAAGCAATCGAACGCCTAGGATACCGTCCTAACGCTGTTGCAAGAGGACTTGCGAGCAAGAAGACAACAACAGTAGGTGTGATCATCCCTGATATTGCAAGCATCTTTTTCGCTGAACTTGCCCGTGGAATTGAAGACATTGCTACGATGTATAAATACAATATTATTTTGTGTAATTCGGATCAAAACAAAGAAAAAGAAATACACCTTCTCAATACATTGCTTGGCAAGCAAGTGGATGGAATCGTTTTTATGGGCGGTAAAATTACAGAAGAGCTTGTAGAAGAATTTAAAAAATCCCCTGTGCCGGTTGTAATGGCTGCAACGGTTGATATGGAAAAGGAAATACCATCCGTTAACATTGACTATCAGCAAGCCGTGTATGATGCAGTGGAGCATCTTCTGAAATCTGGCCATGAATCAGTAGCTATGGTCACTGGTCCACTTGAAGACCCGATCAATGGCTACCATAAGTTTACGGGTTTCCGTAAAGCGATGGAGGACGCAGGAAAAACAGTTGACGAAAAGCAGATTTTTGTCGGTGATTACACGTATGATTCCGGTATTGAAGCAGTTGAAACATTCCTTGAGAGTGGAAACATGCCTACAGCGATTTTTGTCGGCACAGATGAAATGGCACTTGGTGTTATCCACGGCGCACAGGATAAAGGATTGACTGTACCGGGGGACCTTGAAGTAATCGGTTTTGACAATACAAGGCTTGCAACGATGGTCAGACCAACCCTTTCAACCGTCGTACAGCCGATGTATGATATCGGTGCAGTTGCGATGCGCCTATTGACAAAATTGATGAACAAAGAAAAGGTGGAAGAGAACACAGTCGTTCTTCCTCACCGTATTCAGTTCCGCAACACAACAAAGAACAACGATTAATAAAATTGGTGTGATTGAAGCGCCTCTGAAAAACAGAAGGGAACAGGCAAGCTTCTACCCATCTGCTTTTCTGGCGCTTCATTTGTTTCACAAATCAGCCCTTTTAACAAAGCCAAGAAGATAAAGGTGGGAGAAGAATTGAAAATTGGCATAATTGGGGCCATGGATGAAGAAATTCATTACATGAGACAAGCCCTTGATATTTATGGGGAAAGCGTTCATGCCAAAGGTAAATATTATGAAGGCACCTATGGAACTAAAGAAGTAGTCCTTTGTAAATCAGGTGTGGGAAAAGTGAATGCTGCGATTACCACACAGGTTTTGATCGACCGTTTTAAAGTGACTCATATTTTATTTACAGGAGTTGCAGGAGCTCTTCATCCTGAGCTTGAGATTGGGGATATTGTCATCTCCACCAGCGCACTGCAGCATGATATGGATGCTTCGGCTCTTGGGCCGCATTTTCCACAGGGAACGATACCGATGTTCGATTATGAATCTGATTTTACAGCTTGTCCGAGCCTTGTTGAGCTTGCTGAACAGGCAGCTGCAAAGATACGGGATATTCATGTCCGCAAAGGAAGAATTTTAAGCGGGGATCAATTCATTGCCAGCCGGGAGACCGTTGAAAAGTATTTTCAGCAGTTTGATGGCGCATGTATTGAGATGGAAGGCTCAGCTGTAGCGCAGACTGCCTTTTTAAATGATGTTCCGTTTGTGGTCATTCGTTCGATTTCAGACAAAGCCAACGGGGAAGCAACGGTAAATTTCACAGAATTCACTAAGCTTGCTGCCGAACGATCATCCTCCATTGTTGAAGAAATGCTAAAGACGATTTAATAGAAAAAATGAAACACCTGATAGAGAGATTCCATCAGGTGTTTTTTGTATAATCCCGAATATGGTGAAGTGCCTTTGAAAGGGTCAGCGCATTTTTTTCTGTGATCTCCTGTTTGCGGGGAATCGGTTTATACAGCTTGTCAGGATCCTCCCAAATAAGAGGAAGCGTGACAGGTGCTTGTTTTTGCCACTTTTCCACCCACTCCATCGGCAAAGACCCTTTTAAGTCGATATCGTTCATGGCAAGCCAGATTTCCGACCATGCCCGCGGCACGACACGCCAGATGTCATATCCGCCGCCTCCTGTAGCAATCCATTTTCCACCGCAGTACCGGTCTGCTGCTTTTTTCGCGATCCTCGGTATGGCGTGGAACGAGTTCATCGTAACTGACAGGTGTGTCAGCGGGTCAAGGTAGTGGGCGTCAGCACCGTTCTGGGTGAGGATCACATCGGGCTTAAAGAAGGCGGTTACTTCATTCAGGGCGGTTTCATAGAGGCTGAGCCAGGACTCATCTTCCGTAAAGGCGTCTACCGGTAAATTGAAAGAGTAGCCGTATCCGTCACTCTGGCCTTTTTCTGTCACATTTCCGGTTCCGGGAAACAGGTATCTGCCTGTTTCATGAATGGATAGCGTACAGGCATCCGGATCCTCATAAAACGCCCATTGGACTCCGTCACCGTGATGGGCATCAGTATCCACATACAGCACTTTCACGCCATACTTCTTTTTTAAATATGCAATAGCCACCGCGCAGTCATTATAGACGCAAAAACCGGATGCCTTCCCTCTGAATCCGTGATGAAGGCCTCCGCTGGCGTTGAAACCATAAGAAGCTTTGCCCTCCATGACCATATCTGCAGCAGTTAAGGTAGCTCCGACAATAAGTGCACTGGCTTCATGCATGCCGGGAAAAATGGGCGTGTCCTCTGTTCCAAGGCCGTAATTTTCAGCGGAAACAGCGTTCAATGTTCCTTCGCCTGCTTTTTTTACTGCCTCAATATATGCTTCGTCATGTATGAGGCCGATTTCTTCGTCAGTAGCCATCCTCGGTTTTACGATCTGGCTGTCCTCCAAGGCACCGGAAGAACGCAGAAGTTCATATGTTAATTGGACACGCAGCTGGTTAAAGGGATGATCTTCATTGAATTTATAGCGAAGCATGTCCTCGGAATAGATAAAAACCGGTTTCTTCATCTTTCCACTTCCGGTTCCTGCGGCCAAATGACGTCATAACCATTCTGCCTTAGTTCAGAAGCGATGCGGTATGGATTCATTGTCCCGATCCGGAACACCAGAATCTTTTGGTGTTCTTCTTGTTTGTCCGGATAGACGAGAACACTGTTGATGTTAATTTTAAAATTCTTGATCAGAGAAGCAACATCAGCCAGTTTGCCAGCGGTATTTTCAACCTTAACCTCAAGGTGTGAGCTGGGCTGATGGGCACCTGTAAGCTGTATGAGAGTGTACAGCATGTCCCGTTCAGTGATGACCCCTACCAGTTTTTTCTTCTCAAGGACGGGGATGCAGCCGATCTGATGCTCGTAAAAAACACCAAGAAGGTCTTCGGCAAAATCAAGTGAATGTGCAGTGATTACATCACGTTTCATTATCTCAGAAACGGGCCGCTGAAATTCTTCAGGATGATCGGCAGCATCAAAGATGGACGGGCTGGCGTCTCTTAAATCACGATCAGAAATAATGCCGACAAGCAATCCTTCTTCATCAACAATCGGCAAATGGCGGATGCGGTGAGTTTTTAAAAGAATCAGAGCTTCCTTAATCGTAGTTTGTGGCATGGCTGTAACAGCCTGTTTATTCATCATGTCCTGAACAATCATCTTTATTTCTCCTTTCTCCGGTCAATACATAAAGCGGTTCTGGAAACGGATTTTATCGAATTGCTGTACAGAATTCATCGTTATTCTCTTTCCGATCCTGACCATTAAACAGTTTGCGGGATGTGAGCTGATCTCCGGATCGTCTGTTGCCATATATTCCAGGCCTCCGGCATTCATCATTTTCTCCATTACTTTCCTGTAATCCCAAACCGACAAGCCGGTTCCTTTCAGATCCCAATGCCAATAATATTCCGTTGTGATAAGGATATAATCTTCCATCGCATCATCCATCATCGATACTTTTAATAGGCTTTTCCCTATTTTACAGTTGCGGTAATCCGCAATGACTTCAATGGCACCAAGTTCAAGCAGGTTCTCCATGTTTCCTTGTGACCATCTTTCCATCGGATCAGGATAGACATAGGTCACATAGCCGATAATTGTCTCTTTATTTCTGGCGATTATGATTCTTCCTTCATCAAGTCCTGCAATCTCAATGAGAGCTTCACGCTGCTGGTGCGGTGGCCTGAACGCCTTTAAGCCGGCATGAAACTCGTAGCCTGCCAGATGTTCAGGCGAAATCGGCCCTTCGATAATGACCTTGCCCAAAGGTGTATCAATGGCAAGGCAGTTGTATGTTTTCTTATGGTTCATTTATACACCACCCAATTTGAAAGTTATCCAATTCTATTATACATAAACAAGGCCGTTTGTAAGGGCTTTCAACTTATTTGGTGTGACAATTCTAATAAATTTAAAAATTTAGAACGATTATGATATAATGGCTTTGAATATCTTGGCATAGGAGGAGATTGGCTAATGAAAGTGGAAACGCTTCCGAGTGTAAAGGGTAACTTTAACCTTGAAGACTATCAAGCAGCATATGACGCATTTGACTGGAAAAGCATAGAAAAAGAATTTTCCTGGTATGAAACGGGGCGAGTCAATCTAGCCTATGAAGCGGTTGACAGACATGCAGAAGGCGATAGAAAAAATAAAGTAGCACTTTATTTCTCAGATCAGAAAAGAGACGAGAAGTATACATTTAAAGAGATGAAGGAACAATCTAATCGGGCCGGCAATATGCTCCGCCAGCTTGATGTTGAAAAAGGGGACAGGGTGTTTATTTTTATGCCGCGTTCTCCTGAGCTGTATTTTTCACTGCTCGGGGCAATCAAACTGGGAGCCATCGTCGGCCCGCTGTTTGAAGCATTTATGGAAGGGGCAGTCAGAGACCGTCTGGAAGACAGCGAAGCTAAAGTACTGATCACAACTCCTCAGCTTTTGGAGCGCGTGCCAGTCAGCGAACTTCCTTATTTAAAACACGTTGTGCTCGTTGGTGAGGACGTGAAGGAAGAAGGGCCGTATGTCGATTATTTCAGCCGAATGGAAAAAGCGGACAAGGAGCTCGATTTGGAATGGGTAGACCGTGAAGACGGGCTGATCCTTCACTATACATCAGGCTCAACCGGTAAACCAAAAGGCGTCCTCCATGTTCATAATGCGATGATTCAGCATTATCAGACCGCTAAATGGGTACTTGATCTTAAAGAATCGGATGTTTACTGGTGCACGGCCGATCCCGGCTGGGTGACAGGAACCTCCTATGGTATTTTCGGACCTTGGCTGAACGGTGCCTCCAATGTGGTCCGGGGCGGCAGGTTTAGCCCGGAAGATTGGTACGGTACGATCGCAAAGTATGGCGTAACGGTTTGGTACAGTGCACCAACCGCATTCCGTATGCTTATGGGAGCCGGGGATGAGGTCGTAAAACGCTTTGATCTTTCTTCGCTCCGACACATCCTGAGTGTTGGCGAGCCGCTGAATGCTGAAGTAGTCCGCTGGGGAATGAAGGTCTTTAATCTTAGAATTCATGATAACTGGTGGATGACAGAAACAGGAGCTCAGCTCATCAGCAATTTCCCGGCAGTTGAAGTTAAGCCGGGCTCAATGGGCAAACCATTCCCGGGCATTGAAGCGGCTATCATCGATGATCAGGATAATATCCTGCCGCCTAACCGAATGGGGAACCTGGCGATTAAAAAAGGATGGCCTTCCATGATGAGAGCGATCTGGAACAATCCGCAAAAATATGAATCTTACTTTACCCCTGGCGGCTGGTATGTGTCTGGGGACTCAGCCTATATGGATGAGGATGGCTACTTCTGGTTCCAAGGCCGTATTGATGATGTTATTATGACATCGGGTGAAAGGGTAGGGCCTTTTGAGGTAGAAAGCAAGCTTGTCGAACACCCTGCAGTTGCCGAGGCGGGGGTAATCGGGAAGCCAGACCCGGTTCGCGGTGAAGTCATTAAAGCATTCATCGCACTGCGTGAGGGTTATTCTCCGAGCGAAGAATTGATTCAGGAAATCAGATCGTTTGTGAAATCTGGTTTGGCCGCTCACTCTGCGCCAAGAGAAATCGAGTTCAGAGACAAGCTGCCTAAGACAAGAAGCGGCAAGATCATGCGCCGTGTACTCAAGGCATGGGAATTGGATCTGCCGACAGGCGACTTGTCCACGATGGAAGACTAATCATTTAAAGCAAAAAGCCCGCGAATTAATTCGCGGGCTTTTTTGGTTTCTTTTTATCATCATTTTGGGGAGGAGGATCCTTCGGCTTTTTGCCTGCCGTTGGATCATCCGTTTTTTTGTCATCCGTTCCCGGTTTGTCTGGTTTCTTTGGATCTGCTTTTTCTTTGCCGCTTTTAATCTTCTCAGATGGCGCCGATTCCTTGCCCGAGACGTCTACTGCTGTAACATACAGCACGCCTGATGGGGCAGATAGAGAGGTTTTATCTGATGTTAGACTGCCGATTTTCTTAAACGGACCGTTTCCGGTAGCAGAATAATAGACACGGTAGCCGACTACATCACTTTCTCCTGACGCAGACCAGGATAGCTTCCCGCCTTTGGATGACAGTCCGCTGACTGTATCAGGGTTTTTTCCGTTCTCTGGAAGGTTTGTCTTAGGAAGAAGATGGTCAGAATTTTCTTCTCCGGCCACTTTCTTCAAGTCGACTCCGTCAAACAGCGCATCGTCGATGAGGACGCCCTTTTGAGTAAATTCTTTTGGTGTCGATTCGGACGCTTTGTATTTCTTTCCGTTTGCAATAACATAAAGCCCGGTATCCAAGCTGTTATCTGTTGAATCTGGAGCATATTTTACATTGAATAGATCTGTTGTTACAAGACCTGCTGACCGGCAGAGATCAGACGGAAGTTTTCCGGAGATCCCGCAAATTTCTTTCCTGACAATTCCCGAAGGCATGGAGAAACGATGCTTCGGGGCCATGAGTGATGGCGCGTATTTATAGGCATCATTGGCAAAAGCTGCCCACAGGGTCTGGCTAATATGCTGTTGTCCTGTTGGAAGTGCTTCAGGTTTATCATATCCGTGCCATACACCAAGCGTTACGTTAGGATTTGTCGCTACAAACCAAGAATCCTTGGCAGAGGATGTGGTACCGGTTTTTCCGGCCCAATCTGCATAAAAGTTCAGTCTGCCTGGAATGCTTGCTGCGGTTCCGCCTGGCTTCAGTACATCCCTCATCATATCAAGGATAAGATAAGAGGTTTGCGGAGAATATACTGGCACCAGCTTAGATTTATGTTTATATAGAACTTTTCCATGTTTGTCTTCAATTTTTTCAATAAGGTAGGCATCCACAAACTTGCCTTGGTTAGCAAAGGTTGCGAAAGCGTTCGTATTCTCTTCTACGGTTACCCCGTGGGTCAACCCCCCGATGGCAACAGATGTAGCCGATCTGTCTGTATCAGTAATTGTTGTGAATCCCATTTTCTCCAATCGATTGAAGGCATCGGCCCGATTCGCTCTCATGAAGCTGCGCAGTGCAGGAATATTATAAGACTTGGCAAGTGCGGTCCTTGCGGAAAGGAGTCCATGAAAACGGTTATCATAGTTGTTTGGTGCGTAATTGCCAATGGTCAGCGGTGTATCAGGAATGATGTAACCCGGCTGCACTTTACCTTCCTCAATGGCCGGAGCATATGCGAGCAGCGGCTTCATCGTTGAACCATTCTGTCTTAATGCCTGAGTTGCATGGTTCAGCTGTTCACGGTTGTAATCACGCCCTCCGACAAAGCTGATGATAGCTCCTGTTTTATTTTCGATCAGTATGGAGCCTACTTCCTGCGGCTGCTTTTCATAGATCCATTTTCCTTTGGCATTCTTCACACGGACGAGGTGGGTAGAGCCGAAGAGATATTTGTTCTTCGCTGTTTTCTCCATTTCCTCATAGATCTTTTTATTGATTGTCGTATGAATTTTCAGGCCTTTTTGGCGCAGCTGTACAAAAGCATTCTGACGGTAATCATCTTTTGTGTTCTGCTTAAGCTTGTCAAAGTTCTTGCCGTCTTTTTTCGCGGCGAGCCTTGCAAGGATATCTGCTGAACGGCGCTCGACTTCAATGCTTAAGTAAGGATATTTTTCGTAAGAAGATTCCTTCTTCGTTACAAAGTGTCTTCTCACATTATATTTCAGTGCTTTATCGTATTGTTCAGGTGTGATGGCTCCATTTGTCAGCATGCGGTTCAAAACCGTTTTCATGCGGTTGGTACCATATGTAATATCTTTTTTAACTGCTCCTTGTTGTGTAAATGGAGAATATACAAACGGGTTTTGCGGCATGCCTGCAAGGAAAGCTGCCTGCGGCAAGTTCAGTTTGTCAGCGTCAACACCGAAAACTCCCTGAGCGGCCGCCTGGATGCCGGCTACGTTTCTGCCGGATGAGTTACGTCCGAATGGAACGATGTTTAAATATGCTTCAAGGATTTGCTCTTTTGTAAACAAGTGCTCGAGTCTGAGTGCGAGCAGGATTTCTTTCGCTTTTCTGTCGAAGGAAACCTCGTTCGTTAAGATCTGGTTTTTAATGAGCTGCTGAGTAAGAGTACTCCCGCCCGAACGGTTATCGGAGCCTGTTACTTCCTGAAGCGTTGCCCGGAGGATAGCCTTTGGAACAATCCCGTCATGCTCATAGAAATATTGATCCTCCGTTGAAATAACGGCATCTTTTACGAATGGTGAGATTTCCTTTAAAGGAACCTCCTGGCGGTCAAGGTCAGCACGCAGCTTGCCGATCAGTTGATCTTTGTCAAAATACATCGTACTCGTTTCTTCGTAATTGTAAATGTCATCCTTCATGGTGCTGTAAGCTCTGACTGGCTCGTTTTTTACAAGCGAGGCCAGAAAGCCAGCCCCTGCTCCAGCAGCCAAACAGCCGCAAAGCAAGAACAATACCACGATAATTAAGAATAAGTTCCAGGTGAATGTGTATGTTTTATCTGCGGCCTGTATAATTTTTTTCTCATTTAGATACGCAATAAAGCGCCTCCATTTTTCCTTAATTTCCTCTAGATGAGACATTTGTAAATTCCCCCCTATCTGACTAATTATATCATATCCCATGTCGTTTGAAGGGGGACTTAAGACAATTTTGTCAGTGGATGAGGAATTGACAATGCGTATAACCTGTGGTAAAAATGAAGAATATATGTCAATTGGATAAAGCAGAAGCGAAGATAGGATTTAGTAGTAACCGTCTCCCTGTTACAGAAAGCTGGTGGCCGCTGCAAACCAGTACATAGACAGTTTATGAATTACACCCTGGAGCTTTCTTTGTGAAATGAAAGTAGCAAAGACCGGTTGAAAAGCCGTTAATGGATATGAGTGGGAGGAAATACGTTTCCTTCAACGAGGGTGGTACCGCGGTAATCACGTCCCTTATTACAGGGGCGTTTTTTATTTGTCTTCATCCAGAAACTGAAAGGAGCAACTATAATGACAATTTTACAAGACTTGGAATTTCGAGGTCTCATCAATCAAGTGACTGACCGGGAAGGTTTGGAAGAAAAGCTGCAGAGCGGGAAAACCCCTTTTTATTGCGGTTTTGACCCGACAGCAGACAGCCTGCATGTGGGCCATCTGCTTGTGATCATGACGATGCGGCGCCTTCAGCAGGCAGGCCATCAGCCGATCCCTCTTGTGGGAGGAGCGACAGGAATGATTGGGGACCCAAGCGGGAAGAAGGCAGAGCGGACGTTAAATGAGGCCGGTGTGGTTCAACAATGGAGCGAACGAATTAAACAGCAGCTTTCTAAGTTTTTGGACTTTAACGCTCAGGATAATCCTGCGAAAATCGCCAACAACTATGAGTGGATCGGCAGCATGGACGTTATTTCATTCTTGCGTGATGTAGGTAAATACTTTCCGCTGAACTATATGCTTGCAAAAGATTCCGTAGAATCCCGTTTGGAAGCTGGGATTTCTTTTACAGAGTTTACGTACATGATCCTTCAGTCTTATGACTTCCTTCAATTGTACCGCCAGGAAGGGTGCCGTATGCAGCTTGGCGGAAGCGACCAATGGGGCAACATCACAGCTGGTCTGGAATTGATCCGCAAAGCCGGAGAAGAAGAGAGAGCATTCGGATTAACCATTCCGCTCGTAACGAAGAGTGATGGAACGAAATTCGGGAAAACAGAAGGCGGAGCGATCTGGCTTGATCCGGAGAAAACCACTCCTTACGAGTTCTATCAATTCTGGATCAACACGGATGACCGTGATGTGATTAAATTCTTGAAGTACTTCTCATTCAAGAGCCATGAAGAGATCAACGAACTTATTGAACAAGTGCAGAGCGCACCTGAAAAACGTGCTGCGCAAAAGGCGCTTGCAGAAGAACTGACTGCTCTTGTGCATGGAGAACAGTCATTGGAACAAGCCATCAAAATCTCTCAGGCACTGTTCAGCGGACAGCTTTCTGAATTGACTGGAGCTGAAATTGAGCAAGGCTTTAAAGACGTGCCTTCCTTTGAAATGGAGTCTAAAGAGGATATCGGTCTGATCGACCTGCTTGTAGCAAGTAAAATTTCTCCATCAAAACGCCAAGCTCGTGAGGATATAACCAATGGAGCGATCTCAATCAATGGCGAACGTTGCCAGGACCTTGAAAAAGTGGTGGGAAGAAGCTCTCGTATTGATGATCGATTCGTCGTCATCAGAAGAGGGAAGAAGAAATATTTCTTGATCCGATACTAATTATGCTGAATAAGGAGGGGGCTGTCCAAGAAGTCTGGTAGCTGTTGATCTCCACTCCAGGCTGCTCGCTTTCCGCGGGGCGTGCGGTGAGCCTCTTGGCGCAAGCGCCTGCGGGAGTCTCACCTGTCACGCTAGTCCCGCTGGAGTCTCGCACCTTGCACTCCAATCAACTTTTCATTGAAGATTTTTCACGTCAAAGGAGCTGCCTGAAGGTCAATTTTCGACTTTCAGGACAGCCCCTTTTTGTGTTCGATAATAAAAAGTGCGTTTTCGATAATAAAAAAATTGTATCGATAATAAAATCCGATTTTCGATAACGAATTATTAGGTGCACCCTTAAAACTTCTCATGAAAGGGTTCGATTTTTTTAAAAATGATCCTAAAAAGTCGAACTGCTGCAGTTCTTCGCTGTCTGCTGATATTTGCAATAAAAAAACGCTCCGTAAAAACGGAGCGTTTTCTTAAACTTAACGAGAGTAGTACTCAACGATAAGCTGTTCTGAAATTTCAGCCGGTAATTCAGAACGCTCTGGTAAGCGAGTGAATGTACCTTCTAGTTTGTTTTCGTCAAAAGTCAAGAAGTCAGGAACAAAGTTGTTCACTTCGATTGCTTCTTTAATAGCGCTAAGGTTTTGTGACTTTTCACGAACACCGATAACTGAACCAGGTGCTACGCGGAAAGATGGAATATCAACGCGCTTTCCGTTTACAGTAACATGGCCATGGTTTACCAATTGACGAGCTGCACGGCGAGTGCGAGCAAGACCAAGACGGTAAACGATGCTGTCTAAACGAGACTCAAGAAGGATCATGAAGTTTTCACCATGAATTCCTGTCATTTTGCCTGCATCGTTGAAGATACGGCGGAATTGACGCTCGTTTACACCATACATATGACGAAGCTTTTGCTTCTCTTGTAATTGTAAACCGTATTCAGAAAGTTTTTTACGTTGGTTAGGACCATGTTGTCCAGGAGCGTAAGGACGCTTTGCTAATTCTTTTCCAGTTCCGCTTAGGGAAATACCTAAACGACGGGAAATCTTCCATGTAGAGCCAGTATATCGAGCCATGAATGACTCCTCCTTCACTTGTTTTGTTTTAGTAAAACACAACAGTGACTGTTTTCTTTTCATCTGCATATTTTATTTGCCTATACCTTCACTTCAGCAGCCTTTGAAGCTACGAGATATACCATGCTTCTTCAAACATGTAACAAAATAAAACAAATGACGAACACAGTGCCGCTTTATTTTACACAATGATTAGTATATGTTTTTTCGGGAAACAAGTCAAGGGCTAGTCTTAATATAAAGGCGCCATGGCAGTGATGGCTGAATACAATAATGGCAAAGTGGAAGGAATTGCGTTTCTGTGGGAGAAAGTTTATAGAAAGCGCTTACAAATAAAAAAGGGGTGCATATCTATGAAGTCCAAGTATTTTGAAACCAATGCCATACACGCTGGGTATGAGGACAGCAAGCATGGAGGAAGTCTGTCTCCCCCGATCTACCAGACCTCGACTTTTGTTTTTCCGGATGCAGAAACGGGCGAGCGGAGATTTGCCGGAAATGAAGCAGGATATGTTTATTCCCGGCTGAAAAATCCGACAGTGGTTATGTTTGAGGAGCGAATGGCAGAACTGGAAGGCGGGGAGAAGGGTCTGGCTTTTGCATCCGGTATGGCCGCAGTATCAGCAGTATTGCTCGGCCTGTTGAAAACAGGGGACCATATCCTTTGTTCGGAAGGGGTCTATGGATGTACCTTCGGGCTTCTGCAATATATGGAAGATCATCTTCAGATCGGGCACTCCCTTATTCTAATGGAGAATGAAGCCGCTTTAGAAGCTGCGATTTTGCCTAACACCTCACTTATTTACATCGAGTCGCCGATCAACCCGACAATGAAACTTGTAGATTTAGAAATGGTGTCTAGAGTTGCCAGAGAAAAGAACATTCCAGTCATTGTGGACAACACGTTTTGTTCTCCGTATTTGCAGCAGCCTCTGAAAATGGGCTGTGACATTGTCGTGCACAGTGCGACGAAGTATCTTTGCGGCCATGGAGATGTCATCGGAGGCGTTGCAGTTGGAAGGCAGGACGTGATGCAGCAGATTGCAATGACCGCCCAGAAGGATATCGGTGGGATCATGTCCCCTTTTGAAGCATGGCTGCTTTTAAGGGGCATTAAAACGCTGCCTGTAAGAATGGACCGCCACTGTGATAATGCCGAAAGGATCGCTGTTCTTTTAAAACGCCATCCCTCTATTGAGTCTATCTTTTTTCCGGGAGATCCGGACTTTGCTCAGTATGAGGCAGGGAAGAGGCAGATGAAAAAGGCAGGCGGAATGATCAGCTTTTTGATAAAAGGAGGCAAGCCGGAAGCTCAGCAGATGATGAATGCATTAAAGCTTGTCAAAATTGCTGTAAGTCTTGGGGACGCTGAGACGCTTATCCAGCATCCGGCGACGATGACACATGCCGTAGTGCCTGAACAGGAACGGGAGAAGATGGGGATCAAACAGAATCTGCTGCGCTTATCCGTGGGGCTTGAAGCCTGGCAGGATATATGGGCAGATCTCGAGCAGGCTCTTCAGAGTGTTTATCAAAAAGAAAATCAGGTCGTAAGATAAAAAAAAGAACGGCCCGGAAGTTTTCCGGAGCCGTTCTTTCACATAGAAGTAATGTCTAGCTTCAGTGCCCAGGGCTGAAAACGTGTTTCTTGTTTTCAGCATAATGATGAAATCATCCCTAGTCCTCGGAGGACGATCTAATAACTCACAATTCGTCTTAGGTCGCTTACTCTTTTCTATATATGCTTGTTCAGTTCATCAACAAACCGTTCGAGCCATACTTTGTCGATCTCATCAAACCTGTTTTTTTCAGGGCTGTCAATATCAAGCACGCCAAACAGCTGGCCATTTTTTACAATGGGCACAACAATCTCAGATCGGGATGCAGCATCGCATGCGATATGCCCGGGAAACTGGTGAACGTCTTCCACAACCAGTGATTGCTGGTCTTTTGCAGCCGTACCGCAGACACCTTTTCCCAAAGGAATTCTTACACAGGCCGGCAGTCCTTGAAACGGTCCGAGGACGAGCTGGTCTGACAGTTCTTCATATTCATAAAATCCAACCCAATTAATAGCAGGGAGGAACTGGTTTAAAAGTGCTGAGGCGTTCGCCAGGTTAGCGGTAATGCTTGTCTCCCCTTCTAAAAGAGCACGGAGCTGCTTGAGGAGCAGATCGTATCCCTCTTCGCGATTTTGACTGTATTTTTCGACTGTAAACATGAACATCCCCCTTTTTATGCTAGCCGTCTTTCCCTATCTTATCAAAAATTGTAGAAGATTACATCCGAACAGGTGTATTTGTCGAGCGATTATTAAAGGGAATATCAGGTTTTCCAACGAAAAATAAGTAATAAGAAGGGTGGTGGATACTAAATGTCAAAAGATCAGATGGCTACCAAAATTAAAATTGCCGAAGCTGCGATTGAATTGTTTACAAACCAGGGGTATCAGGGCACCTCGGTCAGGCAGATTGCCAAGAGGGCCGGTGTTAACCTTGCTCTCGTTTCCTATCATTTTGGCGGGAAGCAAGGCTTGCTTGAAGAGCTGATTTCATCATTTTATGAAGGGTATATTCGCAAGATTGAAGTGGTGTACCATACATCGATGGACTATACAGTTAAAGATCAGCTTTTGACCATGATTGAAAGTGTCCTGCATTACCAGCTGAAGCAGCCTGATCTGTCACGTTTTGTCCATCGGGAAATGACGCTTGATTCTACATTAGTAAGGGAAGTGATGACCACTTACCTCTCTAAAGAAAAATATTTTTATGACACCCTATTTGAAAAAGGCATGAAACAAAGGGAGTTTCATAAACAGCCTGTCATGCTCCTGACCATGCAGCTGAGAAATCTGCTCATCATGCCTTTCCTTCATCCGTTATATATATCTGAAGTCTTCTATACGGCTCCACATGATCCCTTATTCGTTACGTCTTATGTGAGTTTCATCAATAAATGGCTGGAGCAGTCGGTTTGTATCCCGCCTAAAAAGAATCCGCTTCTGTCTGCTGTGCAGAATCCGCTATTTTCTTTGCAGGGAAAATGGAACGGATAAAAGATCTTGGTGGATGAGTATATCATAGCCTTGTCCCAATCCCTTTGCACTATGGGCATCTGAACCATAGACAAAAGGGATTTTCTGTTTTATGGCCTCCTCAATCACCCAATGGGGAGGATAGGACTCTCCACACAATGGCTTGAATAATCCCGCTCCATTGTAGTCAAGTTCATAGCCGTGCAGCTTAATCAGTTCCAAAATCGTTCGGATTTCTTCCTGATAAGATTGATCCGTTGGATACTGCTTCTTAAATTTCTGGGCAAGGGTCATATGGCCGATCCGTTTTGGCTTGTAATTTCCCAAGTCTGATGTGATGGACTTTGATAGTGTCTTATAATAGGCACTGTATACCTTGTCTGTGCTGCCGAATGAACGAACCATTTCACCGAACATGTCCTCGCTGTAATCAATGCAGAAATAGGAGCTTTCCTGCTTAATGAAATGGACGGAAAGAATGGCATCATCAAGCCGGGGACCGACTTCATTTAAAAAATCTTTTGTTTCCTTTTCAAATCCATCAATAAAGTCTACCTCTAATCCGATATTTATGGAGATCGTCTTGCTGTAATATTGTTTTGCAGCTCCCAGTTCGTCCAAGTAGGAAGATAGCCTGCTTAATTCCATGCCTGAATCTTTTTCTGGTACCGGATCAATGAACCCTGAAGGCAAGGGGGCGTGTTCGGTAAAGGTCATTCCGGATAATCCTGATTCAATTGCCCGTTCAATATATAGAGAAATCGGGTCGGCGGTGCCATGCGGACAATACGGGGTATGGACATGGCCATCATAAAAAGTAGACATCGTTAACCTCCTGAGTTTTGTTAAAGGATAAGAAAGCTTTGATATTTATGGAAAAAAATTATGGTTTTTTTCATTTTTTTTTAGTCAAAATTCAGTTTTACATGTTATCATAAGAACATTGAGTTAGCTTTGGACAAGTGAAAAGCACTGTAAAACACTGGCATTCAATAAAAAAATTGCACTCATTAATTATTACAATTAAAATTAAACAATTGTAACATCATTATTACATAGATTTTGCAGTTTTGCAGAAAGGAAGAAAGGGTGCTTCCTATGACATACATAATTGCCGCAGTAGTTGTTTTAATAGCTGTCGTTGTTTTTGGCTCCTTTTCACGCAAACGGATTTATAAGCAGATTGACCGTCTGGAATCCTGGAAAATGGATATCATGAACCGTCCGCTAACAGAAGAGATTTCAAAGGTCAAAGGGCTTACAATGGTTGGTGAAACAGAAGAGAAATTTGAGTCATGGCGCAGCGACTGGGATGAGATGGTCACAGTTGAACTTCCAAATATGGAAGAGGCTCTGTTTGATGCCGAGGAAAGTGCGGACAAATACCGGTTTGGAAAGGCAAAAGGGATTCTGCATCATATTGAATCCCGGATGCAAGCCATGGAAGAGCGGATCAAAGCAATATCAGCTGAGATTGACGAACTGATCACAAGCGAAGAATTAAACAGGGAAGACATTATTGAGGCCAAGGAACAATTCAGTGAGGCTAAGAAGTACTTTCTGACACATTCCCGGTCTTTGGGGAAAACAGCCGTTCTGTTTGAAGAGGAGTTTACAGAAGTCAATGCAAAATTTGTTCAGTTTGATGAATTGACCTCACAGGGCAACCACCTCGAAGCCCGAAAAATTCTCGTTGAAAGTATTGAAAAATTAAAAGAAGCCAGATCGAAAATGGAATCAGTTCCTGAACTGCTAGTCATGCTTTTATCTGATTTGCCTTCAAGCCTTAAGGATCTTCAGGATGGATTCTTTGATATGGAACAGCAAGGCTATGTTCTCAATCACATTGGGATCGATAAAGAAATTACAGCGATGAATGAGACGATCACCAAATTGCTCGAGAAGGTATACGCACTGGAAATCGATGAAACGCAAAAAGGCATTGAACAATTAAACGCCGAAATCGATCAATTGTACGATCTTCTTGAAAATGAAGTGGTCTCAAAGCAGTTTGTGATTAAAGAGAAGGAAGTCATCCTTCAATCACTTTCTGATCTTCAGCTGGATATGGAAAAGATCCGTGCTGAAGCTGATATGGTAGCGCTCAGCTACCAGCTTGATCACTCCGATGTAGAAGTTCATAAGCGATTAGAAAAATTGTTCACTAAGCTCCAAACCAGGTTCTCCATCATTGAACAGTCTATCGAAGAAAAGAAGGACTCGTATTCGGTCATCCGTGAAATGATGGAAGAGATGGCGGTTCAGCTGGAAGATGTGAAAAAATCAAACCATGAGTATCAAGAAAAACTGATCAGCCTGAGAAAAGATGAGCTACAGACAAAAGAAAGGCTGAAAGAACTCCGCAGGAAGCTGCTTGAGGCAAGAAGAATGGTACAAAAAAGCAACCTGCCAGGACTTCCTGATCACTATCTGGTCACGATTGAAAAAGCTGAAAGCTATATTATAGAAGTTTCTAAACGGCTTGATGATAAGCCTTTGGAAATTGCAGATGTAACAGAAGTTCTCGAAAAAGCACTGGAAGCCGTTGAAGAGGGCTACAGGGAAACTGCTGAGATTATCGAAACAGCGCTGCTGGCAGAAAAGCTTATCCAATATGGAAACCGGTACAGAAGCTCTTATTCATCTGTTTCAGTACGGCTCATCGAAGCGGAAATTGCTTTCCGTAATTACCAATATGAAGAAGCACTTACCATTGCAGGAACTGCCATCGAAAGCGTACAGCCGGGAATCCTAAAAGAAATGGAAATCAATTTAAAGCAAAAGATTTGATGTGAAAGCTGGGACCTCAAAGTTCCAGCTTTTTCTGTGCGTAATAGTATGAGTACAGCAGCTTGAGGAAATCGGATTCTGAAAATCAAAATATCTTTTTGATTTCATTGATGCCATCCATTAATTTAGAGGGATTTATGGAAGGATAAAGAGAGATATGCAAAACAGTTTTCTGTTTAAAATACAATTTTTTCTTTTATTCGGTTGTGGTATTATAGATTGATGTGTAGAATAAGTGAGCTAGGCGGAGGAGTCAACCATGATTTATTTTGACAATAGTGCAACAACGAAACCATATAAAGAAGTACTGGATGCATTTGTTACTGTTTCTCAGAATTATTTCGCCAATCCATCCTCCATTCATTCCAAGGGCGGAGAAACAGAACGGCTTATATACCAGGCTCGAAAAACTGTAGCAGGACTGCTGAAAGTAAAACCAGCCGAAATTATATTTACTTCCGGAGGAACGGAAGGCAATAATACAGCCATTAAAGGAATTGCATTAAAGCATCAGGAGCGCGGCAAACATTTGATCACAAGTGAGGTAGAACATGCTTCCTCTTACGAAACATTTCATTATCTGGAGTCGCTTGGCTTTGAAGTGACGTATCTGCCGGTAAACTCTTCTGGAGAAATTTCCTTGGAAGAACTGGAGAAGAGCATCAGAAAAGATACAATTCTAGTCTCACTGATCCATGTAAATAATGAAGTCGGCACGATACAGCCAATCGTGGATGCAGGGAAAATCCTGAAGAATTTTCCTAAGGTATTTTTTCATGTCGACCATGTTCAGGGAATTGGAAAAATACCATTGCCATTTAAGGAAGCAGCAATCGATCTTTGCACGATGTCTGGGCATAAATTCCACGGTTTAAAAGGAACGGGTATCCTTTACAAAAGAGAAGGTGTTACCCTTTCACCCCTTCTGACTGGTGGAGTGCAAGAAGCCAGCGTGCGTGCGGGAACTGAAAATGTCGCGGGTATTGTTTCCATCGCGAAAGCGCTGCGCATGACGTTTGATCGTATGGAATACGGAATACGGTCTATGGAGACGGTTAAACAAAGAATGATGGATGAACTGTCTGTTATGGAAGGTATAACGATCAATACACCATCAAAATCTGCTCCCCATATCATCAATTTTTCGATTCATGGAGTAAAGCCAGAGGTAATGATCCATACCCTTGATCAAAAGGAAATTTATGTTTCCACCCGTTCTGCTTGTTCATCTAAACAGGCAGGAGCGAGCCGGATTCTGCTCGCAATGGGGCTTGGGGAGAAGAAGGCAGGTACAGCTATACGGATGAGCCTGTCGTTCGATAATACGTTAGACGAAGCAGAAGTTGTGCTTAAAGAATTAAAAAACGCAGTGGTTCAGCTGCAAACAGTAATGGGGTAAATAGAATGCAATATAATCACATTGTTATCCGTTTTGGTGAGTTATCATTAAAAGGGAAAAACCGAAGACATTTTGAGAGCCAGCTGAGGGAAACGGTACGCAGAAAGTTATCTGTATTTCCAAATGCAGTGGTTCTAAAATCATATGACCGGATTCTTGTAGAGATCAATGGAGAAGATCACGAGAAGATGATCGCTAAATTGCAGGAGGTTTTTGGGATTCATGCCATCAGCCTGGCGATCAGAACGGAAAGTGAAATTGAAGCAATCAAGGAAGCTGCATTAGCCGCTTTCCTTGAAAACGGGGCTGCTCCAAAGACATTTAAGGTGTCTGCACGCAGAAGTGATAAGCATTTCCCGGTCGGTTCGATGGAGCTCAACCGTCAAGTCGGCGGTTATATTTTAATCCACACAGAAAATGTTTCTGTCAATGTCCATCATCCTGATGTTGAAGTTAAAGTAGAAGTTAAAGATAACGGTACGTTCATCAGCTGCAAAACCTATCCTGGTGCCGGAGGATTGCCAATCGGAGTTGGCGGGAAAGCGATGCTGATGCTGTCTGGTGGAATTGACAGCCCTGTTGCCGGGTATTTGACCATGAAACGCGGAGTGCGTATAGAAGCTGTCCATTTTCACAGCCCCCCGTTCACAAGCGACCGCGCCAAACAGAAAGCAGAAGATTTGATGCAGGAATTAACACGCTTTGGCGGTAAGATGAAACTGCATGTGGTTCACTTTACAAAAATACAGCAAATCATAAAAGACAAAATTCCAGCAAGCTACAGCATGACCATTATGAGGCGCATGATGCTTCGCATTACTGAGCGGCTGGCTGAGGAACGAAATGCGATGGCGATCACAAACGGAGAAAATCTTGGACAGGTGGCTAGCCAGACGATGTACAGCATGCATACGATCAACGAAGTGACCAACCTTCCCATCATACGGCCGGTGGTTACGATGGATAAGCTCGAGATCATTGACATTTCTCAGAAAATCGGGACTTATGATATCTCCATCCGTCCATATGAAGACTGCTGCACTATTTTTGTTCCAGCTGCTCCTAAAACAAAGCCGAAACGCGAAAAAGCCAATCGTTTTGAGCAGAATATCGAAAACATGGAAGAGCTGATTGAAGAAGCGCTTTCCACGATCGAAACCATCTCGTTTGAAGAACAAAAAGAAGCTAAGGAATTTGAAGATTTATTTTAGCCTGCAGAATCTCTCTGCAGGTTTTTTTTTGGTACTTCATTTAATATTTACCACGGTTGCAATCCTTGTTTCCTTCACAATCTATAGGTACAGGAGGTGAAACAACATGGCAAACAACAACTCAAACCAACTTCTTGTACCTGGTGTACAACAGGCGATTGATCAAATGAAATTCGAAATCGCTTCTGAATTAGGTGTAAACCTTAGTGCTGACAACTCTTCCCGTTCTAACGGTTCTGTAGGAGGAGAGATCACAAAACGCTTAGTGGCAATGTCTCAGCAGCAATTTAGCGGATCTCAACAAAAATAACCAATTGAATACAAGATGGCTTAGGAGCGGGCTGCTGCCCGCTCCATTTATGTTTCTGCATACTCCTGCAGTAAATGTTAAAAATATTCCAAAAATATTGTATACTAAAGAAGAAGAACACGGTTTGCATACATAGAGGAGGATTACGGAAATGGAGAATCTTTTAGATTTACAAGCACCGCCTGTCTATAATGTAACAGAGGAAATGGAGAAATTCGCACAGGATGCTTCACGCAAAGCACTGATCTGGAAAGACGATAAAGGAACCATCAAAGAATTGACCTATAAAGCTCTCTTTGAAGCATGCAACAAAACGGCAAATGCACTTAAAAAGCTCGGTTTGTCTAAAGGTGACAGAACTCTTGTTGTGATGCCGAGAAAGATTGAAACGTATGTTGTATATCTGGCATGCCTGAAAGCTGGTATTGTTGTCATTCCTTCTTCAGAAATGCTTCGGCCAAAGGATTTAAGCTACCGCATCAGCCATAGTGAAGCAAAGGCTGTCATCTCGGACCTTGCTTTCCTTTCCAGTATCGACGCCATCGAAGATGAATTGCCTTCTCTTCAACACAAATTGTCTGTGGGCGGACATGCGAACGGCTGGGCCTCACTTGATGATTTATCACAGAATGAAAACGGTTTCTATGAAGGGGAGAAAACCGAAAAAGATGATATGGCCTTTTTATCCTATACATCCGGAACGACAGGCCAGCCAAAAGGTGCTGTACATACACATGGTTGGGCTTTTGCTCATTTAAGGACAGCCGCAAAAGGATGGCTTGGCATCAAAGAAGGAGATAAAGTGTGGGCGACAGCCGGGCCAGGCTGGCAGAAGTGGATTTGGAGCCCCTTTGTGTCTGTGTTGGGCTGCGGAGCGACAGGGTTTGTATATAATGGGAAGTTTGATCCTTCAACGTATCTCAGCTTATTGCAGGAACAAGAAATTTCTGTTCTCTGCTGTACACCGACAGAATACCGACTGATGGCGAAAGCCGATGGCCTCGAACAGTACTCGCTGCCGTATCTCCGCAGTGCAGTTTCTGCAGGAGAGCCATTGAACCGAGAAGTGATTGACACGTTTGTCCGCTGTTTCAATGTCACTGTACGAGATGGATACGGTCAAACGGAGAATACACTTCTTGTCGGCATGATGGACGGAATGGAGCTCCGCCCAGGTTCTATGGGGAAACCGACGCCTGGGAATCGGGTGGACATCATTAATGAGGATGGGGTGCCTGCCGGAATTAACGAAGTAGGAGATATCGCGGTGCATCAAAGTTCACCGGCTCTTTTTAAAACCTATTATAAAGATCCGGAAAGAACGAAAAGGGCGTTCCGCGGTGAATATTACTTAACGGGAGACAAGGCGAAGAAAGACGCTGACGGATATTTCTGGTTTGAAGGAAGGGGTGATGATATTATCATCAGTTCAGGTTATACGATTGGGCCGTTTGAGGTAGAAGATGCTCTTGTTAAACACCCTGCGGTTAAAGAATGTGCGGTGGTAGCCAGCCCTGATGAGATCAGAGGCCATATTGTGAAAGCCTATGTGGTGCTGAAAGATGAGAAACCACAAAATCAGGAGACTTTAATAAAGGATTTGCAGGAGCATGTGAAGTCATTAACAGCTCCATATAAATATCCGCGCAGCATTGAATTTGTTTCAGATTTGCCAAAAACGACGTCTGGAAAAATACGGCGAATCGAACTGCGGCAAAAAGAAGTAAAAGGCAGCTGAAAATGAAGGCAGGCAAAAGGCCTGCCCTTTTATGTGCGGAAAAATACCGCGGCGTGCAATAAGGGAAAGCTTAGACATAAAGAGGTGTGGCATGGGAACGTTATATTCGAATGGCATCATTTACACGCTTGCTCAAGAAGGTGAGACCGTAGAAGCGGTATATGTAGCAGGCAAAACAATAAAAGAAACTGGAACAGCTCAGTCGTTATTAAAAAAGTACAGCGATGAAATTGATTCATCTATTGATCTGGGAGGGGCTGTGATGTTTCCTGGGTTTGTAGACAGCCATCTTCACATCATCGGACATGGAGAGAAGCTGATCAGAAGAGATCTGTCTCATTTTACTTCAGCAGAAGAGATGGGAGACTATCTAAAAAGCGAGGCAGAAAAAGAAAAGCCAGGAAATTGGATCATCGGTGATGGATGGAATGAAAATAATTTTTTGGACAGAAAGATCTTCCATAGGCTTGAGCTTGATGAGCTGTCACCTCATCATCCAATGCTCCTTTCACGTGTTTGCCGACATGCTTTTTTGGCCAACAGTGCAGCCTTGGAACTTGCGGGAATTACGAAAGAAACAGAAAATCCTCCGGGAGGCATTATCGTCCGTGATGTAAACGGTGAGGCAACAGGTTATCTCCTGGACAGCGCTGCAGACCTTGTCAAAAAGGCTGTGCCGCCTGTGACGGAAAAATACATATCGAATGCCCTAACTTCTTCTGTGCATGATTTGCTCTCATTAGGGCTTACAGGAGGACATACCGAAGACTTAGGGTATTACGGCGGCTTTGAAAAGACGGTGTCCGCATTCAGGAGAGTGCTGAATGGTGATTCTATAAAATTTAAAGCACATCTTCTTGTTCATCATAGTGTGGTCAGTGATTATCAAGAATCAAAGCTTTCCGACACAGATTCTCCGTATATTGAATTTGGGGCAATGAAAATCTTCAGTGACGGAGCGTTCGGAGGCCGAACCGCGCTGTTAAGCAAACCGTATAACGACGCTCCGGATACTTCAGGTGTTGCAATCCATCGGCCGGAAGAGTTAAAAGAACTTGTTCACCTTGCAAGAAATCATATGATGGCTGTCGCTGTCCATACGATAGGTGATCTTTCCTTAGAATACACACTTGAGGCGATCCGGGCACATCCGGCCGTAACCGAGAAGAGGGACCGGATCATTCATGCTGGACTCGTCAGGCCTGATCTGATTGAGCAAATGAAACAGCTGCCGATCGTTATCGATATACAGCCAAGCTTTGTTCCGTCTGATTTTCCATGGCTGATCGAAAGGTTAGGCCTTGAAAGAATACCGTATGCATTAGCATGGAAAACCCTCATTGATCATGGGCTTCACTGTGCAGGCGGTTCCGATGCTCCAATAGAGGCAGTGAATCCATTAGAGGGAATTTACGCTGCGGTGACAAGGAAAAAACCGGATGAGAACCATGAAGGGTATCAGAAGGAAGAAAAACTTACAGCCTACCAGGCGGTTCAACTGTATACCGCGGGAAGTGCTTATGCGATCAGCAAAGAACATACAAGAGGACGGATCGAAGCGGGATTCGAAGCGGATTTTACTGTGCTGGACAGAGATATCCTTGCCAGTGATCCGAATGAAATCCTCGAAGCAAAAGTCCTTTATACGATCATTGATAATTCGATCGAATTCAGCGCCTTCCACCACTAAGCCATATACAAAAACAACCAACCCGCAACTACCGGGCTGGTTGTTTTTTGTTAGAAGCTATCTTTGAGCTTATAAGAAACTTCTCCTGACTTTATGCCAAAACGAGTTGTCTTTGAGTTTAACCGTTTTTACTTTTCGATCGGACAGCTCAAAACGGATCACTTCTGAATGCCTGATGCTTAGTGCTTCATTATCAATGCCGATGATTGGGTACTGGTTATTGTCCTGTTCAAACTTAAATGTCAGCTTTCTCATTGCTCTTTCACTTTGTAAATCCTTTTGTGAATCGAAACAGGTTTATTTTTCTTTATGCCGACCATAATGGTAATGAAAGGAAGTATGGCCTGTGATGATTTTTTTTATCGTACTCATTATTTTACTGCTCTTATTTATCATTCTGCTTTTTTCAACAGTACACGTTTCCTTTTTATACACACACAAAGGGGACGATGATTTTTTGCGTATTAAAGTTTCCCTGTGGAAAGTGATCTCCTATTCTGTCGTGGTGCCCGAAGTTAAAGTCAATACTTCCGAAAAAAAGATTGAAGCGAAAAAAAAATCAAATGGGGCTGCAGGGGTCAAAAAGAAGAAAACAAAAATCACCGTACAGACCATTAAGGAAAGCTACAGGAAATACAGCAGGCTCCTTGTCCATGTGACGGGCTTTTATAGAATTCTTCGCCGATTCTTAAAGAAAGTTACAATTTCACAGGTAAGGTGGGACAGCCGTTTCGGCCTTGGAGATGCGGCTTCAACAGCTGTTGCATCAGGCATGGTCTGGGCTTTAAAAGGCAATGCCCTTGGCATGCTGTCGCACTTTGTTTCTTTAAAAGGAGTGCCTTCCATTCAGGTCATACCTGTTTATCGAGGGACTCTTACGCAAACCAGGCTGTCCTGTATGATTTCTTTTAAAATCGGGCATGCTATTGTCGTCATGTTACAGATGTTGAAACATTGGAGAAAAATAAGCTCCAGCAAAAGTAAAAAATCAAAAAAATATATAGCAGGAGGAACATCACATGTCTGAGCATCCTATTGAAGGCCTTATGAAAACGGCGATGGAAAATCTAAAACAAATGATCGATGTGAATACCATTATCGGCGATCCGGTAGAAACGCCTGATGGAAGTGTAATCTTAACTGTTTCCAAAGTAGGTTTTGGCTTTGCAGCAGGAGGAAGTGAATTCAGCAGCGGTGATCATCAAAGCCAGGGTGGAGGCCAGCAAGGCCAGCAGGATTCCGGTGAAGAACTTCCGTTTGGGGGAGGAAGCGGCGGCGGTGTTTCCATCACTCCGATTGCTTTTTTAATCGTTGGTTCAACAGGTATCAAAACCATTCACTTGGATAACAGCACTCATCTTTATGAACGCCTTCTAGATTTGGCTCCAAGTGTTGTGGAAAAGATTCAGCATATGATGAACAACCGAAACAGACAAAGAAACGTTCAGCAAAACCAAAATCAGCAGCAAAAGCAAAATCAACAGCAAAATCAACAGCAAAACCCTTTTTAAGTTAACTGTCCATCAGTTAGCTTTTTTCTTTTCATCTTTACCGCTTTTCGTCTCTAACCAGGCGCTTCACCATTACTTGATCCAGCTTCAACTGGCCAAAAGCTTGGTCGTTTCACTCTCTCACCCCAACACAAAGACAGTGTTGAAGTTTGAGAGTTCCAACGTCTCACGCTTTTCAACGGCCGTTTCAGCATTACGTATTATTTGCACAATCGCTTTCTTCGATATATTATGAAACTTGTACATAATCATATAAAGGAGGCTTTTTCATGGGAGTAACATTTAAGGAAAAACCGGTTACGTTAGCAGGGAAGCAAGTAAAGGCTGGTGACCAGGCTCCAGATTTTAAGGTTCTGGCCAACGACATGTCAGAAGTGACACTAGCGGATTCTAAAGGATCTGTTCGATTGATTTCTGCCGTACCTTCCATTGATACAGGCGTTTGTGATGCGCAAACTCGCCGTTTTAACGAGGAAGCGTCGAAATTGGATAATGTTAAGATCTTAACTGTCTCAGTGGATCTTCCATTCGCTCAAAAACGCTGGTGCGCCGCTGCTGGTGTAGAGAACGTGCAGACACTTTCTGATCACCGTGATTTGTCTTTCGGCCAAGCTTACGGAGTGGCGATTGAAGAATTGCGCCTCCTTGCACGGGCTGTTTTTGTCGTAGACAGTTCAGACAAAGTCACTTATGTGGAATATGTGGATGAAGTGACCAACCATCCAAATTATGAAGCTGCCATCGAAGCTGCAAAAGCTGCTAATTAAACGAAAAACTCCGGAGGCATGCTCCGGAGTTTTTTAACGGTGTTCCATCTCCCATGTAACGCTTCATTGATTAATATAGAACGAAACGCATGCTGAATGCGGGGTAAGGATATAGGAGGAAGTAATATGAGCAGCCTTTCGAATGTAGAGAAGCTTTTTACGGTTATTGATCAGTCATCTGAGAGAATTAAACAAGAAGAAGAATTAACCTATCTTGAGGCGCTTGTGGATACAGGTGAAAACTTATTTCATCAAGAGATACCGGAAGACGTATCACAAGTGACAAAAGCTTTTTTAGAAAAAGAATACGCGAAAATCAATCTCGAAACGATGGGAGCTGAAGAAATTCGGAAAGCATTCCAGCTCGCCGTCTTAAAAGGAATGAAAGAAGCCATACAGCCGCATCATGCCATGACACCGGATGCTGTAGGTCTCTTTGTTGGGTACCTTGTACAAAAACTCATGCAGCAGAAGAAAGAATTTGTGCTTTTGGATCCCGCAGTCGGATCGGGCAACCTGCTTACAACAGTTTTGAACCAGTTTGGCGAAGAAGTCCAAAGCTTTGGTGTTGAAGTGGATGAGACGCTGCTGCGATTAGCTTGGATCGTCGCCAATTTGCAGAAACATAATGTAGAATTATATCATCAGGACAGCATTAAGCCTTTGTATGTAGATCCTGTAGATATCGTTGTTGCGGATCTGCCTGTTGGCTTTTATCCAGGGGATGAAACTGCGAAAGAATTCAAGGTATTTGCAGAGAAGGGCCATACGTACGCACATCATTTACTCATCGAACAAAGCATCAATTATTTAAAAGAATCCGGCTTTGGCGTTTTCCTCGTTCCTAATTCGTTGTTTTCGAGCGAACAAGCTCATTTGCTTCAAGACATGCTGAAGGAACGTGCAGTAATTTTAGGCATGATCCAGCTGCCAATGTCGCTCTTTAAACAGGAAAGCCATGCAAAAAGCATTCTGCTGCTGCAAAAAAACGGAGAACACACCATCAAACCAAAACAGGCACTCCTTGTTAATTTGCCATCCTTTTCTAAAAAGCAAGCGATGGGGAGCGTAATGAGCCAGATGAATGCGTGGTTTAGCTCTGAACTAAAACGTTCATAATAAAAATGATGAAAAACTCCTTCTGTGGAAACGAATTCATTTCTGAATATAATGAATATGCCTGGAAAACACTTAACAAACTTGAAATAAGTGTGCAAGGGTGTTTAAATGGTTAAGGATATTATGAATTTATAATGGGAAAGAAGTTCATGTCATTCGTGCACTTCTTTTTTCATTGCAGTTAAGGAGCTAAAAAGAATGGCTAAAATTATCGCAATCAACGCTGGGAGTTCTTCACTGAAATTTCAGCTGCTTGAAATGCCTGAAGAGAAAGTTCTAACAAAAGGTGTAGTTGAGCGTATCGGATTAAATGACTCCATTTTTACCATTGAAGTAAATGGAGAAAAAATAAAAGAAGTAACAGATATTCCTGATCATGGGGTAGCAGTTAAAATGCTGCTTGAAAAATTGACGGCGGCCCACCAGGTCATCTCTTCTTATGATGAGATTGAAGGGATCGGGCACCGTGTTGTTCATGGCGGTGAAAAGTTCAATGATTCAGCTGTAATCACTGACCAGGTCTTGGAGGAAATTGAGGAACTGTCTTTCTTGGCACCTCTTCATAATCCGGCGAACGTTGTCGGTATCAGAGCGTTCAAAGAAATTTTGCCAAACGTACCGGCTGTGGCTGTTTTTGACACGGCGTTTCACCAATCCATGCCTGAGCTCTCATTTTTGTATAGTTTACCATATGAATATTATGAAAAGTACGGCATCCGTAAATATGGTTTCCATGGTACCTCTCATAAGTATGTTACAGAACGTGCAGCTGAACTGCTTGGCCGTCCGGTCGAACAGCTTCGCCTTCTATCCTGCCACTTAGGTAACGGTGCGAGTATTGCTGCCATTGAAGGCGGAAAATCCATTGACACTTCTATGGGCTTCACGCCATTGGCGGGTGTTACGATGGGAACGCGTTCTGGAAACATTGACCCAGCATTGATTCCTTATATCATGCAAAAAACAGGCCAAACGGCTGAAGAGGTACTAAACGTTTTGAATAATAAGAGCGGAATGCTAGGTGTATCAGGCTTCTCTTCTGATCTTCGTGATATTGAGCAGAAGGCAAATGAAGGAAATGAAAGAGCAGAACTTGCTCTGGAAGTTTTTGCTTCCCGAATCCATAAATACATCGGTTCTTATGCTGCTCGTATGGCTGGCATCGATGCGATTATCTTTACAGCTGGAATTGGTGAAAACAGTGATACCATTCGTGCGCGTGTTCTTCGCGGTTTAGAATTTATGGGCGTATACTGGGACCCTGCATTAAACAAAGTACGCGGAAAAGAAGCATTCATAAGCTATCCTCATTCACCGGTTAAGGTTATTATCATACCTACGAATGAAGAAGTGATGATTGCAAGAGATACAGTAAGACTATCTAAATAATAATGTTAATAGAGCTGGTATCAGGTACCAGCTCTTTTTTTATAGGTATCCAACTTTCACTTTTCATGTTGGGATACGGGGCGTTGGTAAAACTCTTCTGCCGGTTTTTTGTTTTTATGGATCAAAAGAATGTATAATACTATTAAGAAAAGCGTAAGTGCCTTGCTTAGGTTCGAAAAGCGCTGGAACTCTTATACAGCAACACGCTTTTTGTGTTGTGGGAGTGAAGCGACCAAAGACGAATTGTTCGATTCGTCCTCAGAGGACCAATGCAGAAAACAAGAAACATGTTTTCTGCCCTAGGCACTGAAGCTAGACAGCACTTCGACAGATATCATCTTATAAATGTGCAAATGGCAGGAGGTTGAATTGTGAGCTTAACTTCAAGAGAGGAAAAAGTATGGCAATCCATCACCCAGTGGGAGTCCAGTTATTTTGATTATGAGCCGACAGATTTTGAAGCGACCTATGAACGATGGATTAAAAATCAGCTGAACCAACTGAACCCGGCACTCATTGAAAAAATGAATAATTTCATTGATTCTGCATTGTTTCATGTTCACGCATTGATTCAGAATTCAAGATACCAAACGGATGTAAGAGAGAGGCTGCTGTCAGAAGCACGTATTTTTAATCCCGAAGTGGAGATTATTGAAGATTTACAATCATGTACGATTGATCAGCTTACATATATTGCGCAGCAGCAAATCGCAAGAAGCCGGATGCTTTCTTTAGCGCAAGGGGGGCTTTCTGGAACAGGGGGACTCTTGCTGCTCGGGATGGATATACCGGCAATGATTGCTTTGCAAGTACGTTCCATACAATACATCGCAATGAATTACGGATATGATATACAGAAACCGTCTGAAATGATGATGTCGTTGAAGGTATTTCATGCTTCCACGCTTCCAAAACGGTATCAGTATGTAAGCTGGAACGAACTCCTTGAGGAGATTTCGAACGGTGAGCGTGATTCGTTCTTTTATGTTGGTGATGAATCCGTTGCAGATGTATCCTGGCTTTCTATGCCGCTTAAACAGGGAATGAAGGGAATCATTATTACCATGCTCAAGAAAAAGATGGTACAGGGTATTCCTTTGCTTGGTGTTTTGTTTGGAGCTGCCATGAACTATCAAAAGTCCAGAGAAGTAACAGAATTCGCTCAAAAATTTTATCAAAAGCGTTTTCTTTTGGAGAAACAATCATAATTAGTATGCATACAGCATACAAAAACACCCAGAATCTTTATCCGGGTGTTTTTGTATCCAATGATGTAATGGATAGCTCCATTGCGAGGATTTTAACAGGGCACTTGTGCTATTCTTTTATAAATGCAGCTTTAAGTTAATATCTTGATGGGTTCTGTACCAAAGCCATAAATCATTAATTACAGATGCTAGTTCAGCGATCTCCCAATTGAGTTTGCATGAGCGTTCGAAGTTTTCTTCAACACCGAGCTGATCCTGTTTTGTATTGATGATCTGTTCAATGTCGTGGATTCGGTCAGGAATGGTACCCCGTATGGATTCCCATTGTGCCAATATTCTTTCCTGTCTGGCGGGAGCGTAGTCTTCCCAAGCCTTTTGCAATAAGGGAAGCTCAATGCCAAGCCGTTCATTAAAAACAAATTCGGTTGCCACGTGTATCACCTCTTCTTTATTTTACATGAAAAAGCATGTTGCTGCGAATGAATAAAAACTAATATTTATACATTTTGATAAATAATTATTGAAAAAATACTCTAATGTTGTTATAGTGGTTTCAGAAGATATAATCTGAAGTTGCAGTGAGCAGCTTCTTTTATTTTTATTTATGAATGTATAAAAATTTATAATTAAGTATTTTAATGCAAAGGAGTTTTATAGATGGCAAATAAAAAAGTGGTATTGGCATATTCAGGCGGATTGGATACTTCAGTAGCAATTAAATGGCTTCAAGAAAAAGGATACGATGTGATCGCACTTGGTCTTGATGTAGGAGAAGGAAAGGACCTGGAGTTTGTTAAAGAGAAGGCTCTGATGGTTGGAGCCATCGAATCCATTAGCTTAGATGTAAAAAAAGAGTTTGCTCAGGACTATGTACTGCCGGCTCTTCAAGGCCATGCAATGTATGAAGGGAAATACCCTGTACTTTCAGCGCTTTCCCGACCGCTGATCGCTAAAAAATTGGTCGAGGTTGCAGAACAGTACGGAGCTCATGCTGTGGCCCATGGCTGTACCGGGAAAGGAAACGATCAGGTTCGATTTGAAGTTTCCATTTCTGCGTTGAACCCTGATCTTGAAGTCATTGCTCCTGTACGTGAGTGGGGATGGTCGCGTGATGAAGAGATTGAATATGCAAAAAAACATAATATCCCGATTCCTGCCACACTGGACAGTCCTTATTCTGTCGATCAAAACCTTTGGGGCAGAGCCAACGAATGCGGAATATTGGAAGACCCATGGGTGGC
Source organism: Fictibacillus sp. FJAT-27399 (assembly GCF_001510655.1). Lineage (GTDB taxonomy): Bacteria > Bacillota > Bacilli > Bacillales > Fictibacillaceae > Fictibacillus_C > Fictibacillus_C marinisediminis. The sequence continues at coordinate 490,056 of NZ_LMVC01000002.1, forward strand.
TCCCCCAGAGGATGCATATGATTTAACGGCTCCTCTGGAGGAAGCACCTGACACACCGGATATGATCGAAATTACATTTGAAGAAGGTGTTCCGGTAGCTTTAAATGGCATTCCTTACAGCTTGGAACAGCTGATCCAGCAATTGAATAAAGTGGCCGGAGCCCATGGCATCGGACGTATCGATCATGTGGAAAATCGTTTGGTGGGTATTAAATCAAGAGAAATATATGAATGTCCTGCTGCGGTTACATTGCTGAAAGCACACAGTGAGCTGGAAGACATCACGCTTGTGAAAGAAGTGGCACACTTTAAACCGGTCGTTGAGAAGAAGCTTACAGAAGTTATTTATGAAGGTCTTTGGTTCTCTCCAATCCGCCAGGCACTGCAAGCCTTTTTACAGGAAACACAAAAACATGTGACAGGTGTTGTACGTGTTAAGCTGTTCAAAGGGCATGCCATCGTAGAAGGCCGTAAGTCACCGTTCTCTCTCTATGATGAAAAACTTGCAACTTACTCAACACAGGATACATTTAACCATCAGGATGCTGTTGGTTTCATCTCCCTATGGGGGCTTCCCACAAAAGTGAGCAGCAAGGTGCAGCATAACGGGGTGAAAGTATGACAACTAAATTATGGGGAGGAAGATTTACCGAAGCGGCTGAACAATGGGTCGATGAATTCGGTGCGTCCATTTCATTTGATAAAGAACTAGTAGAAGAAGATCTCGCGGGAAGCATTGCCCATGTTACAATGCTTTCCAAATGCGGAATCATTACAGAGGAAGAAGCAGAGACAATCAGAGGCGGACTACAGACGCTGTTAAAAAAAGCACAAAACGGTGAACTGGAGTACAAAGTGGACTATGAAGACATCCATCTAAACCTGGAAAAGCTTTTGACAGACGAGGTGGGCCCTGTTGGCGGTAAGCTTCATACCGCAAGAAGCAGGAATGACCAGGTAGCCACTGACATCCACCTCTACATGAAAAAGCAGGTCTCTTCGTTCATCGAGCAGATCAATCAGCTTCAAACAGTATTAGTGTCTCTTGCTGAAGAGCACGTGGAAACCATCTTGCCAGGTTATACACATCTTCAAAGAGCTCAGCCTGTATCCTTTGCTCACCATATTATGGCTTATTTCTGGATGTTTCAGCGTGACAAGGAACGTCTTTCTGACAGCATGAAGCGTATCGATCTATGTCCTCTCGGTGCCGGTGCACTTGCGGGAACGACTTTTCCGATCGACAGAGCGTTCACAGCTCAGCTTCTGGGCTTTGAAGATATCTATCAAAACAGCCTAGATGCAGTAAGCGACCGTGACTTTTTGGTCGAGTTCTGCAGTAATGCTTCCCTTGTGATGATGCATTTGTCACGATTCTGCGAAGAGCTGATTCTTTGGTCATCTCAGGAATTTCAATTTGTTGAGATCAGTGATTCCTTTGCAACAGGAAGCAGCATGATGCCGCAGAAGAAGAACCCGGATATGGCTGAACTGATCCGCGGCAAAACAGGCCGTGTATATGGAAGCCTTACCACATTGCTTACGGTGTTGAAAGGACTTCCACTTGCTTACAACAAAGATATGCAGGAGGATAAAGAGCCTTTATTTGATGCGGTTACAACATTAAAGGGTTCATTGTCCATCTTTACCGGCATGATAGAGAGCATTACGGTCCGCCAGGAAAACATGCAAAAAGCGGTCTCATCCGATTTTTCCAATGCGACAGAACTTGCTGATTATCTTGTTAACAAAGGCATCCCATTCCGTGAGGCGCATGAAATTGTAGGTAAACTGGTGCTGACTTGTATCCAGAAGAACGTGTACCTGCTGGATCTTTCGTTTGATCAATACCTAGCGGCTTCATCTTGTTTTGAAAAGGATGTGTTTGATGTCCTTCAGGCGAAGACCGTTGTTTCTAGACGAAATTCCGCAGGCGGAACAGGGTTTGAAGCCGTTCGAGCTGCGCTTGAGATTGCTAAAACTAAGATCTGATTACCCAGATTGTGGCACACTATTTTCTCCTTCATTAGAGAACAATATGGTTAAAATCATGAAGGAGGATGAGCATGCCAGAAAAAAAACCAGCATCATTTGTGGATTTTGATCAGGAAAATGAAATTACCGTACAGCAGCAGATCAACGAATCCTACCAAAGCGGGGTAGTGGACTACCTCGATCAAGGAAAGTCTGAATCAAAAGCTGAAGATGAAGAAAGCCTCCAATAATTAGAAAGACAGAAAAAGCAGGATGACCTTTGTCATTCTGCTTTTTTTAATTTACCTTTTTGTCTGTATTTAATATCGGATCGCTATGGTCCTGAATAGACTTAGTTATGTGGAAATGGTTACAATGATAATGAAGTAGTAAGATAAGACATTCAGACATTATTATTACACGAGGCTTCTGGGAGGTGGAACGGTGAGGCATGCCATTGTTACAGCAGGATCTAAAGGACTGGGCAAAAAAGTGTCAGAACAGCTAATCAAGCAGGGGTGTTCCATCACTGTAAACTATCGAAGTGACGAAAATGCGGTGAGTCAGCTAAAGCGGGAATGGAAAAGCGATGAGGACCGGATACAGTTTATAAAAGGTGATGTGACAAAAAAAGAAGATATCCGGCACATTTGTGAATCAGCAATGGAAAGGTTTGGACGCATCGACTATCTCATCAATAATGCAGGTCCTTATGTGTTTGAACGGAAAAAACTTGCCGATTACGAAGACCATGAATGGTATGAGATGATCGATGGAAATCTGAGCTCCGTATACCATTTCCTCAAATTAACAATACCAGTGATGAGGAAAAATGGCTTTGGCCGCATCATCACCTATGGATTCCAGGATGCAGAATATACTCCTGGCTGGGTGTACCGTTCAGCCTTCAGCGCAGCGAAAGTGGGTCTCGTATCTTTAACAAAAACGATCGCGCTAGAGGAAGCAGAGCATGGCATAACGGCAAATATGGTCTGTCCAGGAAATATTATCGGTGACATGAAGGAAGCCGGAATTGAAGAAGCGAGAGTTTTAAAAGATAAAGACACTCCGATTGGACGTTCTGGCACAGGGGAGGATATCGCCCGCCTGATCGCGTTTCTCTGCGAAGAGAACTCAGACATGGTAACAGGCAGCATCATTTCAGCTACCGGGGGGCTCGATGTGATCAATAGGCATCGTAAATAATTAATTGGCTTTTATATTATTTTTTTAGTGGTATGTTAACAATAGACATTGACACGTTTTTACATAATTAATCATTGGCATACAATGAGGAGGATGAAAAAATGAAGATCGGTGTTCCTACAGAAGTGAAAAATAATGAAAACCGTGTGGCAATGACACCCGCAGGCGTCTTGAACTTAGTGGCTTCCGGCCATGAGGTATACATTCAGACCGGTGCGGGAGAAGGTTCGGGTTTTCATGACAGCGAGTATGAAAAGGCAGGAGGTACGGTTGTTCAGACCGCAGATCAGGCTTGGTCCATGGATATGGTCATGAAGGTGAAAGAGCCTCTTCCTGAGGAATACGGATATTTTAGGGAAGGACTCATTCTTTTCACTTACCTGCACCTTGCTCCTGAACCTGAGTTAACAAAAGCGCTGATTGATAACAAAGTAGTGGGCATTGCTTATGAAACGGTACAATTGCCCAACCGTTCACTTCCTCTTTTGACGCCAATGAGTGAAGTGGCGGGACGGATGTCTGCACAGATCGGTGCTCAATTCCTTGAGAAGCCAAAAGGCGGAAAAGGAATTCTGCTTGGCGGCGTACCGGGAGTAAAACGAGGAAAAGTAACCGTTATCGGCGGCGGTGTCGTCGGAACGAATGCAGCGAAAATTGCAATGGGTCTCGGGGCAGATGTTACGATCATTGATTTAAGCCCTGAAAGGCTAAGACATCTGGATGACATTTTTGGTGCGGAAATTAATACCCTGATCTCCAATCCTTTAAATATCGCACTGGCGGTCAGTGAATCAGACCTGGTGATCGGTGCAGTTCTTATTCCGGGAGCTCGGGCACCAAAGCTGGTTACTGAGGAAATGATCAAATCCATGAAGCCGGGATCAGTGATAGTTGACGTAGCCATTGACCAAGGCGGAATTTTTGAAACGGTAGATAAGATCACAACGCATGACAATCCAACCTATGAAAAGCATGGTGTTCTTCATTATGCTGTAGCCAATATGCCTGGAGCGGTGCCTAGAACTTCAACGATCGCTCTTACGAATGTAACCGTCCCATATGCCGTGCAGATCGCCAATCTGGGATATAAAGAAGCTTGCCGGAAAAATGAAGCTCTTTTAAAAGGAATCAATACATTGGAAGGGTATGTCACATACGAAGCCGTAGCAGAAGCTCATGGACTGGAATATAAATCTGTGCACGAGTTTATTGATAAATAAAGAAAAGCGGATCCTTTGCGGATCCGCTTTTTTATGTCTGTTCTTATTTAACGATTACCAGTTCTTTCGTAAACTGAGTGAGGCACTCATGGCCGTTTTCAGTGATATACACATCATCTTCAATTCGGACGCCGCCAACTTCTGGGAGGTAAATCCCTGGTTCGATCGTGTAGACCATGCCTTTGGTCAGCTTATCGTTATTTTTTTCGTTCATGGAAGGATGCTCATGAACATCAAGACCAAGGCCGTGGCCGATGCGATGCGGGAAATATTGGCCATAGCCGGCATCTTCAATCACTTTTCTTGCGGCCAGGTCGAGATCTCCGACACGGGTGCCTGGTTTACTGAGATCAAGAGATGCCTGCTGTGCTTTCTTAACGATTTCATAAATTTCTTTTTGCTTTTCAGAAACAGACTGATAAGCGACTGTTCTTGTAATATCTGAACAATATCCGTCCACGACTACACCAAGATCAAACAAGACAAAATCTCCGGGCTGGATCTCTTTCATTCCAGGGTTTCCGTGAGGCATGGCCGATTTTTCCCCTGCCAGAATGGTGGTTGAAAACGACATTTCTGCTGCTCCCTTTTTCTTAAGTGCGTATTCCACGGTTGCAACGAGTTCAAGTTCAGTAACGCCTTTTCCGATAGCGGCAATGCCCGTTTCTACTCCAAAATCTGCAAGACGGGCTGCTTCACGAAGAATAGAGATTTCGTCCTCGCTTTTGATCAGCCGCATGGCGTTCAGTTCATGCTCCACTGAAACGAGGGATGCATTAGGGAACAGGTTTAACAGCTGCATGCCGCGATGATAAGAAAGGTGTTCTTTTTCAACGGCGATGGAATCCACTGAAGTAATGCCTCGATCATTGATGCGTTCAGAAAGCATCTCCCAAGGGTTGTCAGTATCTGAGAAACCAATAATCTCGTGCTTCCATCCGGCGTTTCTTGCCTGCAGCTCTTCCATTCCGGGACAGACAAGAATTGGTTCTTTGTCCTGGAAAACAAAAACTCCTAGAAGGCGCTCGTGTGGAAAACACCGAAAACCGGACAAATAGTAAACATTGGCCGTTGACGTAACAAAAGCCCCTTGAATATTTTGTTCTTTCAGCCAAGTTGAGAGTGCTTCAATTTTTCGCATGATCTTTATCTTCCTTTCTTATGTATGACGGATTATATTGGTAACGGTGGAGATATCCTATACTTTCAATGTATCACTATGGATATGGGATGTAAACGAAGCCCCTCAAGAAAAGCGGCGTTTAAGGAGCAGAAAAAACGGAAATGAGAAGGAAATGAAGGTACTATTCCGAATTGTAGAAATGAGAAAGTAAAAGGAGATGTTGAAAATGAAGCTGACTTTTCACGGACAATCTGCGGTAGAGATCCAGACCGAAAAACATTCCATCTGGATTGATCCTTTTATTAAAGGCAATGATACTGCTGTGGTGGATATTGAGGATGTAAAGCCGGATGTCATCCTGCTGACACATGGACACAATGACCATGCAGGCGATGCGGAAGAAATCGCAAGAAAGAATAACAGTTTAATTGTTGCCCCATTTGAACTGGCTGAATATTTTGGAACCAAGGGGCTGAACGTCCATCCGATGCACATCGGAGGCGGCCATCAATTTGAGTGGGGCCATGTGAAATGGACCCAGGCTTTCCACGGCTCCAGCTTTACGGAAGAAGACGGCACGGTCGTATACGCCGGGATGCCTGCAGGTATCCTATTTACTGCTGAAGGAAAGACCATCTATCATGCAGGTGATACAGCTTTATTTTCGGATATGAAGCTGATTGGTGAGAGAAATAATGTTGATGTGGCGTTTTTGCCGATCGGTGACAATTTTACGATGGGGCCGGAAGACGCTGCCACAGCTGCTGAATGGGTGAACGCCAAGATTACGGTGCCGATCCATTATAATACGTTCCCACTCATCGAGCAGGATGCTGATCAGTTTGTATCTTCTTTAAAAGTGGAAGGTAAAGTTCTGAAACCGGGTGAATCCATCGAAAGATAGCTGTATGTTTAGTCTGCCTCCTTGTCATGATGCATAAGCATGGGATAAGGAGGTTTTTATTATGGCCAGTAACCGTACGTTAAAAGCTTTATCTCTGTTGGCGCTTCTTGTATATGGAATACCCCACCTGCATTTTTCAAAGTCCGGCAGTCCTTCTTTTGTATTTTCTGTCATTTGGCTCACATTTGCTTGCATTGCTTTTATAGCACAGACGAAAGGTTTTTGGATGGCACTGGGGGAATTATTGGAAGATCCAAAACAGCGCAAGAGTGAATATAATGAGGATTCTAGGGAAACCCGCCTTAAGAATTATTGAGTTTCTGTTTTAATGTCTGTATAATCTGTATTAATCAATCTTAGTAGAACAGATAAAACAGAAGCCAAAGGAACGGTGGAAAAACGTGGCTACCAAACATGAGCAAATTATTGAATATATTGAGTCTCTTGAGATCGGTTCCAAAATCTCGGTCCGGCAGATAGCAAAAGCCTTATCTGTCAGTGAAGGTACAGCTTACCGGGCGATCAAGGAAGCTGAGAACCAGGGAGTCGTCAGCACGATTGAACGGGTGGGGACGATACGGATTGAGCGGAAGTTAAAAGAGAACATTGAAAAACTGACCTTTGCCGAGGTTGTTAATATTGTGGACGGCCAAGTGCTTGGCGGCAGGGAAGGATTACATAAAACACTGAACAAATTTGTCATCGGTGCGATGAAGCTCGATGCCATGATGAAATATGTCGACCCGGGCAGCCTTCTGATTGTCGGGAACCGGGAGAAAGTCCATGAGCTGGCACTGAACGCCGGGGCAGCTGTACTGATCACGGGTGGGTTTGACACGACAGAAGAGGTGAAAAGGCTTGCTGATTCACTTAAGCTTCCTGTCATTTCAACGAGCTATGATTCATTTACAGTAGCAACCATGATCAACAGAGCCATCTATGACCAATTGATCAAAAAGGAAATCGTTTTGGCTTCCGATATTTTGATACCGGCTGAGAACACCCATTTGCTGACCACAGCAGATGACATAGAAAAGTGGTATGAGCTGAATCATGAAACCAAGCATAGCCGGTACCCTGTCATTGACAGTCAGATGAAGGTAGTCGGCATTGTTACGTCAAAGGATATTATTGGAATGGACAGGTATACACCCGTTGACAAGGTCATGACCCGTTCGCCGATCACAGTGAACCATAAGACTTCGGTAGCTTCCTGCGCTCACATTATGATCTGGGAAGGGATCGAGCTTTTACCTGTAGTTAATAACAGCCAAAAACTGCTTGGGATTTTGACACGGCAAGATGTCCTGAAATCTTTGCAGATGATTCAAAAGCAGCCTCAGGTCGGTGAAACGTTTGACGATCTGATCACCGCTTCCATCTCAGAGGTTAAAGATGGACAAGGCCCAAAGTATAAATTCGAAGTGACTCCGCAGATGACGAATTACCTGGGGACGGTATCCTACGGCGTTATGACAACACTGGTTATTGAAGGGGCAAGCCGGGCACTGAGAAAGATAAAAAAAGGCGACATTGTCGTCGAGAATCTAACGTTCTATTTTATCAAACCTGTGCAGATGGAAAGTATGATTGAGATTGTTCCGCGGGTACTTGAGGTCAGCAGAAAGTTTGGAAAAGTGGATGTTGAGCTCTATCATGATGGAGCGGTCGTTGGCAAGGCGCTGCTCCTGGCACAATTGATCGGTCACCGGTCATAATAAGAAAAGCGCAAGCGCTCATGTTTTGGTCCGGCAAGCGCTGAAGCTGGACACTACTTCTTTGTCTTAAATTCAAAAAAAAGGATGGCTCAAGCTTGTATTCACTTGAGTCACCCTTTTTTTATTCATTGAACCGAACGGGAATTCTCTGCTTCCTCAATGGCCAGGGGAAGAAAATGCTTGTACATTTTATATCCGGCAACCATCATAAACAAGCCGTACACTGAAAAAACGATAGCGATCCAAAGCTGGATTTTGTCATCCACCATCGTGAATTCATTCAGTCCGAATGAAAGTAAGAATACGCCCAATGCCACTTTTGCTTTAGAACCAATCCAGCTTTTTTCATAGGAAGCTTTAGATCGGACTTCTTTTACTTTATAAAAGATGTAAAATGAAAGAGAAACCACAATTAAAATTACAAATAACGGCATATTTCTTCTGACCTCCATGTTAGTAATCCTATTCCATTGTAATCGTTGAAGAAAAGAATTGCCAGAAGCTTAGGAAAGAAAAGGGAGAGATATTCGATGAAAGACAAGATACTGGAAATGATTAAAGCTTACGATAAAATCATTATACACCGGCATATACGGCCAGATCCGGATGCACTTGGTTCACAGGGAGGACTTGCCGAGATCATCAAAGCAAGCTTTCCGAAAAAAGAAATTTATCTAACTGGTGAGGAAGATCCTTCACTAACCTTTCTCGTGAAAATGGATGAGATTACAGATGAGACCTATAAGGGTGCGCTGGTCATTGTCTGTGATACAGCAAATTCACCACGAATCAGTGATGAACGGTTTAAACTGGGAGAGAAACTGATTAAGATCGATCATCATCCGAATGAAGATCCATACGGCGATGAGATATGGGTCGATACGGGGGCCAGTTCCGTGAGCGAGATGATTTATGAATGGTACGAACATGGGAAGGAAAAAGGACTGGTTTTAACCAAGGATGCTGCACGTTTGCTGTACGCGGGAATTGTAAGTGATACCGGCCGATTTTTATACAGCAATACGACTGTGAAAACCTATTATGCAGCAGGAGAACTCGTAAAGAAAGGGATCAATCCTCAGGAGATATTTGATAATCTTTATAAAGTTCATGAGAATACGGCAAGGCTGAATGGTTATGTTCTGCAGAACTTTAAAATTATTGATGGATGCGCAGGGTATATTCATCTGCCGGCGGAGATTTTAAAAGAGTATGGCGTTACGGTCAGTGAAGCTTCTTTGCTTGTCAACGCGTTTGCCAATGTGGAAGGAATGCTGGCGTGGGTGTTTTTCGTTGACGAGCCCGGACAGATCAGAGCACGGCTTCGCTCTAAAGGGCCAGTGATCAATACGCTTGCGATGCGTTATAACGGGGGAGGGCATCCGAGAGCATCAGGTGCTACCATCTACAGTGAAGAAGAATCAAAACGACTGGTCCAAGACCTGGTAAAGCTATGCAAAGATTATCAATCTGCAAACTAAAAGCAAACAAAAAGACCCTGCTAGTCAGGGTCTTTATGTTTAGGATTTTTCCGGGATGAACCATGAACCGATATCCGTCACATCTTCATGAACGGGAATATTCAGCTTCATCAGTTCTTTTTTTATGAGTTCGGCTACTTCTTTTGTTTCGGCAAAGGCAGAAAAACCGTTCTGTATTTTTTTGACCTGCTCACGCGCGATTTCTTTACGATTAATAATCAAGCAAAATACCCCCTCTGTCTTGCTTTCTTTTCTTATATTTTAAACAATCCTGCATAAAAATGCTATCAGATTGTTTGAATTGTCACAAAACAGTAAAACTGGATTATTTTCAGGACATGCCGGTTCATCCTTCGGGTATGATTTTCACATGAACTTCCACGGTTGTGTATAAAAATAACTGATCGACGACAACTTTGTATTTTTCGCCATCAACTACATAGTTCTTGTTTTCAATCGCCTTATAGAGGAGCATCCGCGTTTTATAAATGGATTCAATATCTTCTCCAAGCAGGTTTTCAAGCTGATCCTGCACAGATTCAGAGATCTCGTAAATCGTTAATTGTGAAAGTTTAAGTGTATGATTGTTGGTGACGAATACTTTTATTTTTTGTACGCGCAGCTTTTTTTCATTGTCTTCGTTGCTTTTTTCATAGGTGCTCTTCCACTGGGCGATCTGCTCTTTAAGATCAGCGATATGATGGGATTGTTCCTTTATCGTGCTGACGTAATGTTCGACAGTCATACCGTACTGCATTAAGAAAAAGAGCCATCCGATAATGAATCCCAGCATTATTCCTGAAAAGAAACGCTGATAGCCTTTTCGGTTGAAATAAGGAGGAATTCTCATGTTAGTTCAAATTCTCCTGAGTCAGCCATTGCAGCAGCAGCATCGCTGTGTTGGCACCTGCCATCGCGATGAAAATGATGACCAGCTGTTTCACAATTTCATAGGTAGCACCGTTTAAAAAACTGCGCTCAAAGTTTGTTATGGTATCAAACGTACCGCCCATTGCAGCAACAATTGCCCAGATCTTCAGCTTTTTGGCCAGGTCGACTGTTTCCATCAAGGGGGCTTTTCCAACAAGAAAAGAAGCAAGGCCGCCGATGATGGCTCCTCCAAGAATGACGCCGAATGCAATAAAAAAAGTAATAATGATCGTGGACAGAAAATCCCTCATACGCCATCCTCCCTTTTGTATTATTTTTATGGACACGCTGAAGGGAATATGCATGTTTTCTATACGTTAGGATGATGTATTATAATAAGAATTAAATGAGATGTTAGGAAGTGGTGCAATGACATTTGTTCCGTTGCATATACATACAGAATACAGTTTGCTTGAAAGTTCCTGCCGGCTGAAGCCGCTTATTCATCGGGCAAAGGAACTTGGATTCCGTGCTCTTGCCATCACGGATAAGCTGAACATGTACGGGGTTATCCCTTTTTATAGAGAATGTATGAAGCAGGGCATCAAACCGATTATTGGGCTTGAGGTAAATCTCCTGCTCAGCCCAGTGTTTGACAAACGGCAAAAACCGGAGATCGGCAAGCTCCTGCTTTACGCCAGAAATAATGAAGGATATCAGAACTTATTGAAGATCAGCACGAAACTCATGCAAGAAACGTCTGCGGTGCCCGCATTGCAAAAAGACGTGCTGAAGGGCCATAATGGCGGGCTTCTGGCCATTTCTTCCGGAGCAGAAGGGGAAATTCAGCAGTTTATCGCAAGGGGAGAAGAAGACAGGGCGAAAGAGGCTTGCCGGCTATACCGGAATTGGTTTGGCCCTCATTTTTATCTAGGGGTAGAGGACCATGGAACAGGAAAAGAAAAAAATATAAATTTTGAGATTGAACATTTTTCGAAAGAAGAAAATATTCTTCTCGCAGCCACCCATGAAACATACTACATTCATCCAGAAGAAGCCGAATCACACGAAGTGCTGCTCTGCATCAAGAACGGGCAGAAGCTCAATGAACCAGAGCGGGAAGTTCTGCCGACAGAGGAGTTCTATTTGATCTCTTCTGAGGAAATGCAACGGCGGTTTAATCATCTGGCTGGTGCCATTGACGCAACCGCGAAGATTGCTGCCGACTGTAATGTGGAATTGGCGTTCGGCCAGCAGCTGATTCCCGAGTTTCCACTTCCTGAAGGCACTGATTCTTCAGTATATTTGAGAGAGCTTTGTCTGCAGGGTGCAGCAGTACGATACGGTGAAACAAATGAAAAGGTACTTCAACGGCTCAATTATGAACTGGACATTATCCATAAGATGAAGTTCGATGATTACTTTTTAATCGTCTGGGATTTTATGAAATTTGCCCATGGATCAGGAATGAAAACCGGTCCGGGGCGGGGATCAGCAGCAGGGTCGCTCGTAGCTTATGTATTGCGTATTACGGACGTTGACCCGATTAAGCATGATCTCCTGTTTGAACGGTTTTTAAATCCTGAAAGGGTCACGATGCCCGATATCGATATTGATTTTCCGGACATCAGAAGAGATGAAGTGCTTCAATATGTAAAAGAAAAGTATGGGAATGAGCGTGTAGCACAGATTATTACGTTTGGGACACTCGCGGCAAAAGCAGCGATCCGTGATACAGCAAGAGTGCTTAATTTGCCGGGAAACTTGGTGGATTCGGTATCCAGGCAGATTCCTTCTCGTCCAGGGATGACCCTGTCAAGGGCAGCAGAGGAATCATTCGGACTGCAGAAGCAGATAAAAGAATCACCTCAGGTCCAAAAACTCCTTGAAGTTGCAGGCACGCTCGAAGGGCTGCCCCGTCATGCTTCCACCCATGCGGCGGGCGTTATTATCAGCGGCCGACCGTTAACCGAATACACTCCTCTGCAGGCTGGAAATGAAGGAATTCCTCTGACTCAATTCAGCATGGAATGGCTTGAAGAGATCGGACTGCTGAAGATGGATTTTCTTGGACTGAGAAATCTTACCTTGCTGGAAGAAATATGCTCGCTGGTACAGAAAGGAACAGGAAGGAAGATCAATCTTAGCGAAATTCCTTTTAATGATTCATCTACATTTGAAATGCTGAGCAAAGGAGATACGACTGGCATTTTTCAGCTGGAATCAGACGGGATGAGAAGGGTGCTTCAGCAATTAAAGCCGACAGAATTTGAAGACATCGTGGCAGTAAATGCGCTTTACAGGCCGGGTCCGATGCAGAACATCCCGGATTATATTGCCGGAAAACATAAACAGCGCAGTGTGGAGTACCGCCATCCCGATCTTGAACCGATCCTGAAACCCACTTACGGAGTTATCGTTTATCAAGAACAGATCATGAAAATTGCTTCGGAAATGGCAGGTTTCTCTCTTGGTGAAGCTGACCTTCTGAGGCGAGCGGTAAGTAAAAAAAAGCGGGATGTACTCGATCGGGAACGGGAGCACTTTGTGCGGGGCTGTCTAACAAAAGGACATGATGAGCATACCGCGAACGGCCTCTATGACTTAATCGTCCGGTTTGCGGATTACGGATTTAATAGAAGCCACGCTGCAGCATACAGTGTCATCGCCTACCAGCTTGCTTATCTAAAATCCAATTACCCGCTCTACTTTATGGCCGCTCTATTATCAAGCGTCACCGGCAATCCTGAAAAAATTGAACAATACATTAAAGAATGTGCAGAGAAAAACATCACGGTAAAGCCTCCTTCGATTATTAGCAGTTTTCTCCATTTTACTGTTGAAGGAGATTGTGTTAGATTTGGTCTGTTGTGCATAAAAAACGCCGGTTATCAAGCAATTAAACATGTTATTGCCGTAAGGGAACAGCATCCGTTTCACGATTTGTTCGATGTTTGTGCCTTTTCTCCTGCCAAGGCTGTAAACAAGCGCACGCTCGAATCGTTGATCTTCGCGGGAGCGCTTGACGATTTTGGACAGGATAGAGCTTGTCTTCTCGCCTCTTTGGACCGGGCGATAGAGTATGGAGATAAAGTGCAGGCTTATCGTGAAGAAAATCAATTTCAGCTGTTTGAAGAACAGGACAGCATCAGGAAGCCGGAATATGTGGAAGTTCCTCCTTTTCAAGAGACAGAACGCTTGAAGTTTGAACAAGAGGCGCTCGGGTTTTATCTATCCGGCCATCCTCTGAAAAAATATCAGCCTGTCCTTGACAGATTCAGTGCCGTTTCGATCGGGCAGGCGCTAAGGCAAAGTGCCAAATCCGCAGTACGTTTAGGCATCATGGTGACCAAAGCAAGAACCATTAAGACGAAAAAAGGCGAACTGATGGCTTTCTTATCGGGAAGCGATGAGTCTGGAGAAATAGAATTTGTCGTCTTTCCTAAGGTTTACAAAGCCTATCACGAACTTTTGCAGAAAGGTGAATTTCTGCTAGTTGAAGGTACTCTTGAGGAGAAGGAAGGAGTAAGGCAGGTACTGCTTAATAAAGCGGGACTGCTCTCCTCCCTCAATGAACGGGAAGAAGTTCAAGAACTACAGCAAGTGCTGTATTTAAAAATACAAGAGAATCCCTCTTCTACCCGCTTGAATCATCTCAAGGATCTTCTGCGTTCCAGCCATGGAAATGCCGAAGTCATTCTGTATTATGAACAGGACCGCAAAAGCGTAAAGCTATCCCAATTGATTGCCCCCACCACAGAGCTTCTCTCGAAAATTAAAGAGCTTATTGGGGCTGAAAACGTGGTTTTAAAAGGGAAGTAATGTCTTTACAGCCTGCATGCATCTGTTATAATAAATAAGTCAATGAATGGTGGTCTGACCACCAATTAGATTGTTTTATGATGGATATAAGCACACATTGCCAATTAAGGACATTGCTTCACCAAACCATTTGATATTACTTAACTTAATAAAATTAGGAGATGAAATGATGTCTATTTTACGAGAAGAAGCCCTGCATATGCACAGAGTGAACAAAGGAAAGCTGGAATCTACTCCTAAAGTTCCTGTCAGAAATGCAAAGGATTTGAGTCTTGCTTACTCTCCGGGAGTGGCAGAGCCGTGCAAAGATATCTATGATGACAAGTCCAAGGTCTATGAATATACGATGAAGGGCAATACTGTTGCTGTAGTTTCTGATGGTACAGCTGTTCTCGGACTGGGAAATATCGGTCCGGAAGCAGCATTGCCGGTCATGGAAGGAAAAGCAGTTCTTTTCAAAAGCTTTGCGGGCGTAGATGCGTTTCCGATTTGTCTGAACACAACAGATGTGGATAAAATTGTTGAGACCGTAAAGTTTCTTGAGCCTACATTCGGCGGTGTAAACCTGGAAGATATCGCAGCCCCTAACTGCTTTCTTGTGGAAGAACGTCTGAAAAAAGAGACCAATATTCCGATCTTCCATGATGATCAGCATGGTACAGCGATCGTTACATTGGCAGGTCTCGTTAACGCACTTAAACTCTCTAATCGTTCGATGTCAGAGATTAAAGTTGTCGTTAACGGCGCCGGAGCTGCAGGTATCGCTATCATTAAGCTGCTGGACCGTTTCGGTGTAAAAGACATCGTGATGTGTGATACTAAAGGTGCGATCTACGAAGGCCGTCCTTTTGGAATGAACAGTGTAAAAAGCGAAGTGGCCAAGTTTACTAATCGTTCCAAAAAAGAAGGTTCACTTAAAGAGGTTATTGACGGAACCGATCTATTCGTCGGAGTATCCGTTGAGGGAGCACTGACTGAAGAGATGATCGGTTCCATGAATGAGAACCCAATCATTTTTGCGATGGCTAATCCGAATCCGGAAATTATGCCGCAGAACGCCAGAGCAGCAGGCGCGATGGTAATTGGTACAGGTCGTTCCGATTTTCCTAACCAGGTTAATAACGTGCTAGCCTTTCCAGGGATTTTCCGGGGTGCTCTTGACGTAAGAGCAACGCACATAAACGAAGAAATGAAGATTGCCGCGGTTAACGCGATTGCTAATCTTGTTGCCGAAAGTGAATTAAATCCGGACTATGTGATTCCGGCTCCATTCGATCCGCGTGTTGCGCCTGCTGTTGCAGCAGCCGTTGCCAAAGCAGCTATGGAAACAGGAGTTGCACGGATTAAAGTAGATCCTGAGAAAATTGCTGAAAAAACGATGCAGCTTTCATTGATTGGAAAAGAATAAAAGGTTCTCAGGGGAGGCTGGACAGTTGTCAGGAACATCTGAAAAAGTCTATGTTGAGATCATAAAGAAGATTAAAACGATTATTGAAGAAGATAACCTTCAGGCCGGTGACAAGCTGCCGTCAGAACGTGAACTCACAGACCGTCTGCATGTTGGACGGTCTTCCGTAAGAGAAGCTTTAAGGTCTCTGGAGCTTCTTGGACTGATTGAAACGAGAAGGGGAGAGGGCACGTTCATAAAGCCCGCTACAGGCCACCGGCTTGTAGAGGTTCTTGCTTCGTTTATTTTGCACGACAAAAAAGCGAAGCAGGATCTCTTAGAAACAAAATCGATTATCATCCGTGATTGTATAGAACTTGCTGTACAACGAATCAATGATGCAGATGTTGAAAGCCTGAATGATTTGCTTCAACAAATAAACGAAGTGGATCATCCCAATCAACTTCAGCAGCTTTCTTATCAATTTAAGGATACTGTGATTAAATTATGCGATAATCATTTGCTTTACAGGCTCTGGATTGAATTGTCCGGTTATGGTTTATCGCTGCATGGGAATACATTTCTTCTTGACTCAGGGGAATGCTCACAGATTGTGGAGCATTTAATAAACGGGGACAGCAAGAAAGTCATTCAGCTAATGTCTAGTGAATTGTGACATTAAGTTTATAGTATAGGTGGTGTTATTTTGTTAAAGGATTTTTTCGCCAAGAAGAAGAAATATGCCACAATTCCAACCGAAAAAATGAAACAGGATGTGCCTGAGGGACTCATGACCATGTGTCCTGAATGCAAACACATTATGTACACAAAAGAACTGAAAAAGAATCTGCTCGTATGCCAATCCTGCAACTATCATTATCCGATGTCCTCTTATGAGAGAATTGGAAGCCTTGTAGATGAAGGCAGCTTTACAGAATACGATCAGGATATGGTCTCAGTAAACCCGCTTGAATTTCCGGGTTATCTTGAAAAATTAGACAGTGACAGAAAAAAAACAAAGATAAACGAAGCTGTTGTTACAGGTGACGGCACGATTAACAGCTATCCGGCCGTTATCGCTGTCATGGATTCACGCTTCAGGATGGGCAGCATGGGATCGGTCGTTGGAGAAAAAATTACACGAGCGATCGAACAAGCCATTGAAAAAGAGATTCCATTTCTCATTTTCACTGCCTCCGGAGGAGCCAGGATGCAGGAAGGAATTCTTAGCTTAATGCAGATGGCCAAAACAAGTGTGGCACTTAAAAAGCTGAGCGACCGGGGACTGTTATTTATATCGGTCATGACGCATCCGACTACCGGCGGCGTTTCCGCAAGCTTTGCATCGGTTGGAGATTATAATTTTGCAGAGCCTAAGGCATTGATCGGTTTTGCCGGCCGCAGGGTCATCGAACAGACCATTCGCGAAGATTTGCCAGAAGATTTCCAGACATCAGAGTTCTTGCTTAAGCATGGACAGCTCGATAAAGTTATTCCAAGAGACGAAATGAAAGATACATTGACTACAGTATTAAAAATCCATTCAGGAAGGGGGGAATAGACATGGTCGGAGAATTAGAATTCGAACGTCCTATCACAGAGCTTAAAAAGAAAATCGCTGAGTTAAAGTCATTCATGCAGGAAAAAGGCATCGATTTAACTGATGAAATCAGCTCTTTGGAAGAGAGGCTGAGCGCTCTTCAAAATGATACGTATGAGAATATGACTCCATGGGACCGTGTACTAGTTGCCCGCCATCCTGAGCGTCCAACAACACTAGACTACATCCCTTCCCTGTTTACAGACTTTATTGAGCTTCATGGGGACCGTCTGTTTGGTGAAGATGAAGCCATTGTCGGCGGTATCGGAATGTTCCATGGCCAGCCGGTAACGGTGATCGGACAGCAGCGCGGAAGAGATACGAAAGAAAACATCAGAAGAAACTTTGGGATGCCGCATCCGGAAGGTTACCGCAAAGCTCTTCGATTGATGAAACAGGCTGAAAAGTTTTCCCGCCCGGTCATTTGCCTTCTTGATACGAAAGGAGCATTTCCCGGGAAGTCAGCTGAAGAAAGAGGACAGAGCGAAGCGATCGCAAGGAACCTTATAGAGATGGCAGGGCTTACTGTACCGATCATCTGCATCATCATCGGTGAAGGAGCCAGCGGCGGGGCCTTAGCCCTTGGAGTAGGGAATCATGTTCATATGCTGGAAAACTCCTGGTACTCCGTTATTTCTCCTGAAGGAGCCGCTTCAATCCTTTGGAAAGATTCTACAAAAGCAAAATTGGCTGCAGAGTCTATGAAAATTACAGCTCCTGATCTAAAGAAACTTGGTGTAATCGACGAAGTGATCGAAGAAGTTAAAGGCGGCGCCCATCATGATTCTGCTGAACAGGCAAGGCGTATCGATGCTGTTTTACAGCAATCACTCTCCAACCTCCAAAAAATGTCAGAAGAAGAGCTTGTTGAACAGCGATATGAAAAATACAAAAAAATGGGACAATTTACGTTTGTAAACGGTTCCATTGCGATGAAATAAGGAATGTGCTCTCTCCCTAGTGAGAGAGCGCATTTTTTGTCTTTTGTTGTCTATTGTGCTGAAGTTTTGAACATGATATTTTAATAAGATGAGAATACTTGAGAGGTGGAAATTAGATGAAGCGAATTGGGGTTCTTACAAGTGGAGGAGATTCACCAGGTATGAACGCTGCCATTCGTGCTGTAGTTCGTAAGGGGATTTTTCATGATCTTGAAGTTTATGGCATATACAATGGTTATGCAGGATTAATCGCTGGTAACATTACAAAGCTTGAGGTTGGTTCTGTTGGGGATATCATTCACAGAGGAGGCACGATGCTTCGTACCGCACGATGTGAAGAGTTCAAAACACCTGAAGGACAAGCTAAAGGGATTGAACAGCTAAAAAAATATGGTATTGAAGGCCTTGTCGTGATCGGCGGAGACGGATCGTTCCAAGGGGCGAAGAAACTCACTGAACACGGTTTTCCTACGATTGGACTTCCTGGTACGATTGACAACGATATTCCGGGCACCGACTTTACCATTGGATTTGATACTGCTTTAAACACGATCATTGAAGCGATTGATAAAATTCGTGATACTGCAACTTCTCATGACAGAACCTATGTTATTGAAGTTATGGGGCGTGACGCGGGGGACCTTGCTTTATGGGCTGGTCTTGCCGATGGCGCAGAATCCATTCTTATACCTGAAGAAAAGCATGAAATGGAACAGATTATCAATCGATTGAAACTTGGAATTGAACGTGGCAAGAAACACAGTATTATCATTGTGGCTGAAGGTGTGTGCAGCGGGGTTGAGATCGGCAAGCAGATCGAAGAAAAAACAAACCTTGAGACACGGGTTACGGTGTTGGGGCACATCCAGCGCGGAGGATCTCCTACGGCATTTGACCGCGTGCTTGCAAGCCGTCTGGGCGCCAGAGCTGTTGAATTGCTGCTCGAAGGCAAAGCCGGACGAACAGTTGGTGTGCAAAAAAATGTTTTGGTAGATCATGACATTACAGAAGTATTGGCAAGCAAACACCAGATCGACCAAGGCATGTATCGTCTGTCTCAAGAACTATCTATCTAATTTAACTAAATGCATGTTTTATGAAGTGCAAAATACAGGAGGAAGACCCATGCGTAAAACAAAAATAGTCTGTACGATCGGACCTGCAAGTGAAAGTGTGGAGAAGTTAACACAGCTCATTGAAACAGGTATGAATGTGGCTCGTCTAAACTTTTCCCACGGAGATTTTGAAGAACATGGGGCGCGTATCAAAAATATTAGAGAAGCGTCTGCCAAGCTTGGTAAGACTGTTGCGATTCTTTTAGATACAAAAGGCCCGGAAATCCGTACACAAACACTTGAAGGCGGAGTTGCGGAACTTCAGTCAGGTGAAGAGCTTGTTATTTCTATGGAAGAAGTAATAGGGACAAGCCAGAAGATTTCTGTAACCTACCCGGGACTTGTTGATGATGTTCATGTCGGCTCTAAAATCCTGCTTGACGATGGCCTGATTGAGCTTGAAGTTACACATGTTGGTTCCAAAGAAATCACGACAAAGATTTTGAACAGCGGAACTTTAAAAAATAAAAAAGGCGTAAACGTTCCAAACGTAAGCGTGAAGCTTCCAGGTATTACAGAAAAGGACGCTAAGGACATTGAGTTTGGTATCGAGCAGGGAATTGATTTCATCGCTGCTTCCTTTGTACGCCGTGCAACAGATGTTCTAGAGATCCGTGAGATCCTTGAAAAAAACAATGCACAAAGCATTCAAATCATCCCTAAGATCGAAAACCAAGAAGGTGTCGAAAATATTGATGAGATTCTGGCAGTATCTGACGGCTTGATGGTTGCCCGCGGTGACTTAGGCGTGGAGATTCCTGCTGAGGAAGTGCCTCTTGTACAAAAAATGCTGATCAAAAAATGTAATGAACTAGGGAAACCTGTCATCACAGCAACCCAAATGCTTGATTCCATGCAGCGCAACCCTCGTCCGACACGTGCAGAAGCAAGTGATGTGGCTAATGCAATCTTTGACGGTACAGATGCGATCATGCTTTCTGGTGAAACAGCTGCAGGAACGTATCCAGTTGAAGCGGTTCAAACGATGCATAAGATTGCTAAACGTGCAGAATCTGCATTAGATTATCGAAACATCCTATCTCAGCGCAGCAAGGAAAGCAAAACAACGATCACCGATGCCATTTCTCAATCGGTTTCCTTTACAGCTTTAAATCTTGAAGCAGATGCGGTGATCACTGCGACTGAACGCGGAATGACAGCACGCATGATCTCTAAATACCGCCCAAAGGCACCTCTTATCGCGGTGACAAGCCATGAAGATGTAATGAGAAAGCTATCACTCGTATGGGGAGTACACCCTGTTAAAGGGAAGAAAGCCAATACTACGGATGAAATGTTCCAGATTGCAATCGATTCTTCACTTGAAAGCAACCTGGTTGTACATGGAAACATAGTCGTAATTACGGCTGGAGTTCCTGTAGGCAAAACAGGTTCAACCAACCTTATGAAAGTTCACGTTATCGGTGATGTACTTGCTAAGGGACAAGGCATCGGACAGCAATCTGCAACTGGTAAGGTTGTTATTGCACGAAATGCAGAAGAAGCTTCAAACGTTAACGAAGGCGACATCCTGGTAACCATCGGAACAGACCGTGAAATGATGCCAGCAATAGAAAAAGCTGCGGCGATCATTACTGAAGAAGGCGGTTTGACCAGCCATGCAGCAGTAGTCGGCATCAGCCTGGGCAAACCAGTTATTGTCGGCCTTCAAGACGCTACAAAGCTTCTAAAAGACGGACAGGAAATTACAGTTGACGCTTCTAAAGGCGATATCTACGACGGGCATAAAAACGTTCTATAATTTATCATAAAAAGAGAAGGAGTCCATCCTTCTCTTTTTTCTTAGGCTTTGTTAATCCAAATTGTTGATTTTCAAAATGGAAACCTTTCTAAAAGGAGCAACTTTTATGTTCAGGATCTTATTTGTATTGCTGCTGATCATACCCGCCGCTGAAATAGGAATATTGGTGTGGGTAGGGAATCTGATTGGCCCGATTCCTACCGTAGCATTAATCATTTTCACAGGCCTTTTGGGAGCATGGCTGGCCAAGAGAGAGGGGCTTAACGCTCTCAGAAATGCACAGAGCCAGCTGCAAAACGGCCAGGTGCCAGGCACCGTACTGATTGACGGTATCTGTATCCTTGCGGGAGGCGTATTTTTGTTCACCCCAGGGTTCATCTCTGACATTTTCGGCTTCCTGCTGCTTTTTCCGCCGACGCGTTCAATAGCTAAAGTTCAGCTATTGCGTTATTTTCAGCGGAAAATTAAGTCCGGACAGTATAATTTCTATTGGAAACGATAAAAGAGCATCCATTCGGAGGCTCTCTTCTTGTTTTTTGAACAAATAAGTTTATTCAAGGTGTTGGCTGGGGTTTAAATTGGAGCGTCATCTGAATACGCGCGGAAATGAGAGGTTTACCCGCCGAAATCGTTCTTTTATCCGCCAAAACACATTTATGGTAAACAACCAACCCGAAACAGGCGTTTCAGCTCTTCCCTTTAATAAAATAATACACTTCATGAAAGAACTGAGCCTGGTGCAGGGCACGGATGATAACAAGGAAGGCTGGTCCAATCAGAAGGCCGAGGAATCCGAACCATTGGAACCCGACAAACAGAACAATGAGTGTGGCAAGAGGATCGAGCCCTATGGTCGAGGAAAGGATTTTTGGTTCAGTCAGCTGACGCTGGATGATGACCACGCCATAGAGGACGGAAAGCCCGACAGTTAACGGGTAATTGCCGGAAACAAAAGTATAGGCGATCCAGGGCATGAATACCGCTCCTGTTCCTAAATAGGGCAGCAGGTCCACCGCACCAATTAACAAAGCAATCGTAATGGCATATTCTATCCGAAGAAGCAATAGGCCGATTAATACGATAAAGGCTGTAATGGATATGAGCGTCAATTGAGCTTTCGCAAAACCAAACAGTGCTTTGCGGAGCTCGATATAGACGGTCCGGGTACTCGCTATCCACTTATCGGAAGAAATCTTTCGGAGATATCCGGAAAGACGATACCAGTCTTTGCAAACAAAAAAAGCAGCGAGAATTGAAAATACGAGCACAGAAACAAGGCTTGGAAGACTGACAAGAACAGCAGAAATCAGGTTGACGGTATCCTGCGCCAGGTTGCTGACTGTTGTAGTAATGTGGGTTCCGACTTCATCGATATTTTTCATGATTGTCTGCTGGTGGCCGTTGTCGAGATTGTTAAACATGCGGTTGATGTCATTATAAAGCGGCAGGATTTTATTTTTGAAATAGATTTCCATGTATTGTACCAGCGTTTTACTGTAATCAGGAAGAACATGTGCCAAGTAGGCGAAACCTGAAAAAATTTCTCGCATCAGGAGCAAAACCGCTCCTGCAAGTGCGGCAATAAGAAGCAGAAGAGCTGTAAAAACGGCAAATCCCCGGTGCATTTTACCCTTTTCTTCTAAAAAGTTAACGAATGGATTGATGGACATGGCGATGATTCCACCAAGGATAAAAGGGTACGTCACTTTGGAAAGAAAAAAACAGGCAAGTAAGACAATGGAAAATAAACATACTATGAGGAAGAAGCGCAGAATTCGGTGCAAATACTCATTGTTCATATCTTCACCATCCGTTCCCGGTCACTAGCAAAATAGAAAGAAGGGCTACCCATCATGCAGTCAACATTATTTTTGGTCATCTTGCTGGCCATTGGAATCATAGCGAAAAATCAGTCCCTGATTATTGCTCTCTCTGTACTGCTTGTCCTTAAATTTACAGGCATTGGAGATAAGGTCTTTCCGCTGATCCAACAGAAAGGCATCAATTGGGGCGTTACGATCATCACGATTGCCGTTTTGATTCCGATCGCTACAGGTGACATCGGATTTAAGCAGCTTCAGGAAGCTTTGAAGTCCTCCTTTGCGTGGATTGCCTTGCTTTCAGGAATTTTTGTAGCCATCATCGCATCAAAAGGGATCACCCTTCTTCAAGATGATCCGCATATAACAGCAGCTCTTGTTTTCGGCACCATTCTTGCTGTAGCTTTCTTAAACGGAGTTGCTGTAGGCCCATTAATCGGGGCAGGAATTGCGTATATGGCAATGAAAGTTGTCGAATTTTTCAGTGCGTAAACAACGAAAAAAGCCATTTCCATTCACAAAGCCCTGTTTATTGTTTATAATTGACTTATATGTTCCAATTCCTTTAAATAGTCTACATTTCTTTATATGCTAGAAATGTAAGCTCTTACTTATAAGAGTTTTTTGGTTTTGTGCTTTTCTATTAAAGGAGAAAGAGAATTTAGAAAGGGAGAGATAACCATGACAGCAACAAGAGGATTAGAAGGTGTAGTAGCCACAACCTCATCTGTCAGCTCAATCATTGATGATGTACTGACATACAGAGGGTACAGTATTGATGACTTGGCAGACCACGCAACATTTGAGGAAGTAGTATATTTATTGTGGAATGGAAAACTTCCTAATGAAAAGGAACTTGATCAATTCAAAGCAGAGCTTGCTGAGCAAGCCGCTGTATCTGATGATTTAATCCAACATTTGAAATCGCTTCCTTTAAAAGGTGTACATCCAATGGCCATTCTTCGTACAGCGGTTTCCATGCTTGGAATGTATGATGAAGATGCTGAGGATATGTCTACCGAAGGAAATTACAGAAAAGCGGTAAAACTTCAAGCGCAGATTTCAACAGTTGTCACAGCGTTTGCAAGGATCCGTGAAGGAAAAGAACCGGTTGCTCCGCGCAAGGATCTCGGTCTCGCGGCAAACTTCCTATACATGCTTACTGGCAATGAGCCAGACGAAGTTGCAGTGGAAGCGTTTAACAAGGCTTTGGTTCTTCATGCGGACCATGAGCTAAATGCTTCAACATTTACAGCACGTGTTGCGGTGGCTACATTATCTGACATGTATTCTGGTGTTACTGCAGCAATCAGTGCCCTAAAAGGACCTCTTCACGGAGGAGCAAACGAGCAAGTTATGAAAATGCTCAGCGAAATCAACAGTGAAGAGAACGTGGAAAGCTACTTAAGAAATGCGATCGATAACAAACAAAAGATCATGGGCTTTGGGCACCGTGTATATAAGAGCGGGGACCCTCGCGCGAAACATCTTCGTGAAATGAGCAAACAGCTGACAACAACAACAGGTGAAGAAAAATGGTATAACATGTCTGTGAAATTAGAAGAGCTGCTGAAAGAAGAAAAAGGACTTCTTCCGAATGTAGACTTCTATTCTGCAAGCGTATACCACAGCCTAAGCATCCCTCACGATATTTTCACACCGATTTTTGCGGTGAGCCGTGTATCAGGCTGGATTGCCCACATTCTTGAACAATATGAGAATAACCGTCTGATTCGTCCGCGTGCAGATTATACCGGACCATCCATGCAAAAGTACACACCGCTTTCTGAACGCTAATTCTTAGAAAGAAAAGAGAAGAGGGGTTACTCTTCTCTTTTGAAAGTTATTTTAGTAGGATAGAAAAGTAAGAGATTTTAGATAGGAGGACGAGCAACATGTCAAATGGAGAGCGTATTACAGTAGATAACGGGGTATTAAACGTACCTAACCAGCCAATTATTCCTTTTATTGAGGGAGATGGGACTGGCCCTGATATTTGGGCGGCAGCATCACGTGTTCTTGAAGCAGCAGTAGACAAAGCATACAACGGTGAAAAGAAAATCGTCTGGAAAGAAGTTCTTGCCGGAGAAAAGGCATTCAACGAAACTGGTGAATGGCTTCCGTCAGAAACACTTGATGTGATCCGCGATTACATAATCGCAATTAAAGGACCTCTTACAACGCCGGTTGGCGGAGGTATCCGTTCATTAAACGTGGCGCTTCGCCAGGAGCTGGACTTATTCACTTGTCTTCGCCCGGTTCGTTATTTCCAAGGTGTACCTTCACCTGTTAAGCGTCCGGAAGACACAGACATGGTCATCTTCCGTGAAAATACAGAAGATATCTATGCTGGAATTGAATATGCGAGCGGTTCTGATGAAGTGAAGAAGGTTATCTCTTTCCTTCAGGAAGAAATGGGAGTAAAGAAAATCCGTTTCCCTGAAACTTCAGGTATCGGAATTAAGCCGGTTTCTTCTGAAGGGACAAAACGTCTTGTTCGTGCTGCCCTTCAGTATGCAATCAGCGAAGGACGCAAGAGCTTAACACTTGTCCACAAAGGAAACATCATGAAATTTACAGAAGGTGCTTTCAAAAACTGGGGCTACGAGCTTGCTGAACAAGAATTCGGCGATAAAGTATTCACTTGGGCTCAATATGACCGTATTGTTGAAGAGCAAGGAAAAGATGCTGCGAATAAAGCACAAGCTGATGCAGAAGCTGCTGGCAAAATTATCGTAAAAGATTCTATTGCTGATATCTTCCTTCAACAGATCCTTACTCGTCCTGCAGAGTTCGATGTTGTAGCGACAATGAACCTTAACGGAGACTACATTTCTGATGCACTTGCTGCACAAGTAGGCGGAATCGGAATTGCTCCTGGAGCAAACATCAACTATGAAACTGGACATGCGATCTTTGAAGCTACACATGGTACAGCTCCTAAATATGCGGGCTTGGATAAAGTTAACCCTTCTTCTGTTATCCTTTCAGGTGTATTAATGCTTGAACACCTTGGATGGCAAGAAGCAGCTAAACTCATTACAAATGCTATGGAAAAAGCGATTGCCGGCAAAGTAGTCACTTATGATTTCGCTCGTTTGATGGACGGCGCTACAGAAGTGAAATGTTCTGAGTTTGCCGACGAACTCATCAGCAACATGTAATAAAAGATGGCCCCGGCTCGCCGGGGCCACTGTTTAAATCAAGGAAGTCAAGTCTAGCTCCAGCGCTTTTCAAACCAAAAAATGGGCGCTTGCGCTTTTCTAAATAGAACCAGGATAATTTGGAGGGATTCTTTATGGCAGTGAACTCACGCAAAAAGATTTCAGTCATTGGTGCAGGTTTTACAGGAGCAACAACAGCATTTATCGCAGCACAAAAAGAACTTGGGGATGTAGTGCTTGTTGACATTCCTCAAGCAGAAAATCCTACTAAAGGAAAAGCGTTGGACATGCTTGAAGCAAGCCCTGTACAAGGATTCGATGCGAACATCATTGGTACTTCCAACTATGAAGATACAAAAGATTCCGATGTAGTAGTTATCACTGCAGGAATTGCACGTAAACCAGGTATGAGCCGTGATGATCTTGTGAACACAAATGCAAAAGTCATGAAAAGCGTTACACAGGAAATCGTGAAATATTCTCCGAACACTGTAATCATCGTTCTAACTAACCCGGTTGATGCGATGACTTACACAGTTCTTAAAGAATCCGGTTTCCCGAAAAGCCGTGTAATCGGCCAATCCGGTATCCTTGATTCTGCTCGTTTCCGTACGTTCATCTCTCAAGAATTGAACCTCTCTGTAAAAGATATTACCGGTTTTGTTCTTGGCGGACACGGGGACGACATGGTGCCGCTCGTACGCTACTCTTATGCAGGCGGAATTCCATTAGAAAAATTAATTCCACAAGAACGTTTGGATGCGATTGTTGAACGTACTCGCAAAGGCGGAGGAGAAATCGTAAACCTTCTTGGAAACGGAAGCGCTTATTACGCTCCTGCTGCTTCATTGGTTGAAATGGTAGAAGCGGTATTGAAAGACCAAAGACGTGTTCTTCCGACTATCGCTTACCTCGAAGGCGAATATGGCTATGATGGAATTTGCCTTGGCGTTCCTACAATCGTAGGCGGAAACGGCCTTGAAGAAATCATTGAGCTTGAATTATCAGCAGATGAAAAAGCAGCGCTAGACCGTTCTGCAGAATCTGTGAAAAGCGTAATGAACGTATTAGCATAAATCATTAGGTAAAAAGGTTCGGGTTTTTCCGGATCTTTTTATCACTTCACAAATGTAAGCGTTTACTTAGGGCTTGATGAGGGGTGGTCTTGTATGTTGTTAGGAAAAAAGCGTAAACTGGGCAGAAAAATAGAAAAGATCCAAACAGGGGAAAAACTCGAACTTTCCGAAACGATTGAAGATAAGGATTTGCTTTTGTACCTCGGACTCACCAATGACAACAACCCTTTATTCATTCAACATGATTATGCATCCATGACGCCATTTAAAAAACCAATTGTTCCGCAGGTTATGCTTATTGGCATGGTAACAGCTGCGGTGTCCAAGTATTTACCTGGACCAGGAAGCAGCATAAAAAAACAATCTTTATCTTTTCCAAAACCTGTTTATCATTACGGCAAAGTTCATTTTTTGTTTCAGGTGACAGACATTGACCAGGAAGCTCATTCCATCAAGATGAGGGTTGAGGGGAAAAATGAAAAAAGCGAGCTGGTAATGGAAGGGGATCTTGAAATTTGCCCTCCATATCAGCCGAAATCCATAACCTCCAACACGTTGGACAACTTCTAGACCGGGCAGCCGGTCTTTTTTTATGGCTCTTTTCTAAAAGATTGTTGCTTTTGGGTCATTTTTGTAAAGAGTCTTCATTGACAAGTTGATTGTAGTGCAAGGTGCGGAGACTCCTCGAAAATGAATTTCACATTTTCTTCGTGCGATATAACGCTGCCGCAGCCTTCCTTGTCCTGCGGGAGAAGCGGGACAGGTGAGACCAACAGGCGCTGGCGCCGGTAAGGCTCACCGTGCGCCCCGCGAAAGCGAGCATCCTGAAAAGGAAATCAACTACTCCTAAGAGCAACAAAGGTTACGAAAACAGCCTTTTTTATTGAAGGAAAGTATAAGATTTTGTTGGCATAGAAGCAGTGTCTAGCTTTAGCGCCCGAGGATGAAAATTGAATTCTATTTTTGTCTTAAATGATGAAATATGAGTCTTATTTCATCTTAGGTCCTCGAAGGACGAAATATAAACACATTTCGTCTTTGGGCGCTTCAGCTTTTCAAAATTTACAAACTTTACGAAATCTTTAATCTGACCCTTTTGTGCTTGGAAGAAAAAAATAGTATGATTGTAATGAATAAAGGTGAAACGTAACTAAAAAAGGGTGGGAAAAGATGAGCCAGAAAATCATGGTAGTCGAGGACGAATTATCGATCTCAACATTATTGCAATTTAATTTAGAACAAGCTGGTTTTGAAGTGATCACCGCAATGGATGGACGAAAGGGCCTTGAATTGGCTGAAATGGAAAAACCGGATTTAATGGTTCTTGATCTTATGCTGCCTGAAATGGATGGTCTCGAGGTTTGTAAAAACTTGAGACAAAAGCAGCTTTTTATTCCCATACTCATGCTGACTGCAAAAGACGATGAATTTGATAAGGTGTTAGGATTGGAATTAGGGGCAGATGATTATATGACAAAGCCGTTTAGTCCCCGTGAAGTGGTTGCCCGGGTGAAAGCCATCCTTCGGCGTACCAAGCAGGCGGCTATCGAGGAACCTGCTCAAGCAGAGGAATCGGAAAAGCTGACGATTGGAGAAGTAGAAGTTTATCCCGAGAACTATGAAGCTTTTTATAAAGGGACAGCACTTGAATTGACTCCGAAAGAGTTTGAACTGCTGGTGTACCTCTCAAAGAATAAAAACAGGGTACTCACCAGGGAACAGCTTCTGTCTGCTGTATGGAATTATGATTTTGTCGGCGACACAAGGATTGTTGATGTGCATATCAGCCACCTGCGGGAAAAAATAGAAGAGAATACAAGAAAACCGGTCTATATTAAAACCATCAGGGGAATGGGCTATAAGCTTGAGGTTCCGCAATAATGCCAGATTTTAAAAACCGGGTACTCTCTTTTTTCCTGGTTGGAATTATGCTTGTTTTTATCCTGCTTGCTCTAATTGTCGGAGGTCTGGTGCACTATAACGTAAAGGAAAAGCGTCTGCAATCTTACCAAAGTGAGCTCCAGCTTGTTTCCCTTGCTGCTGTTAATAAGGATACTGGCCTCTTGGAAAAGCAGTTGGATCGGGCTGAAAAAGATTTAGGTGGAAAACTTCTCTATTTATCTCCCAAAGGCAAAGTTTTGGCGCAATCAAAAAGTGAGAAAGAAGCTGTTCCTGATCAGCCTTTAAATGGATTGGACGAATATAAAGGCAGTTCACTGGTTTCAACGAAAGATATGGACCGTCTCGTTTATACACTGCCGGTTAAAAATCAAACATCCGGTTCACTTGAAGGGTATGTCCAGCTAGTTATTCCTGAAAAGACAGCCAACAGCACGGAGAGATCCATTTGGCTTGCCATGTCTCTTGGTTTTCTCATCAGCCTGGTCATCATCCTCTTTGTCTCAATCCGTGTGCTGAATCGGATTGTTAAACCAGTAGAAGAGGCAACGAGCACAGCGAAGGAGCTGGCGAGAGGGAATTTTAAGGCTAGAACTTATGAATATAAGGGAGATGTCGGTGAACTGAACTTTTCTTTAAATGTGCTTGCAAGAAACCTTGAGAAGATGACAAAGTCCTATGAATCGCAGCAGGACCGTCTGAAGACACTGATCGAGAACATGGGCAGCGGTCTCATTCTCATCGATTCTGATGGCTACATCACGATTGTTAACCGAGCCTTTAAGGAAATTTTTAAAGAGTACACCGATTCCTGGACGAGCCACTTGTTTCATGAAGTCTTTCCATATAAAGAAATTAAAGAAATCGTTGAAGATACATTTATTATGGAAACCAACATACGGAAACAAGTCGTGCTTCCTATTCATATTGAGAGAAAGAACTTTGATGTTTACAGCGCACCGGTCCTCAACAGTCTCGGGAAGCTCCGCGGCATTGTTCTCGTTTTTCATGACATTACGGAATTGAAAAAACTTGAACAGATGAGAAAGGATTTTGTTGCCAACGTATCCCATGAATTGAAAACCCCGGTCACTTCTTTGAAAGGTTTTGCTGAAACGCTGCTGGATGGAGCGGACGGCAATCCGGAAATCCGTAAAAAATTTCTTACAATCATGTGGAATGAGAGCGACAGGCTGCAGAACCTCATTCAAGATCTGCTTGATCTCTCTAAGGTGGAACAAGGATTTTCTTTGAACCTGCAAAAAGTCAGCCTGTCGACGATCGTAGAAGAAGTGATCGTCATGCTTGAAACAAAAGCGCAGGAAAAAGAGATAACGATCAAGTATTCTGCAGAAGGGAACACCATGATTGAAGGTGATTCACCGAGATTAAAGCAGGTTTTCATCAACCTTATAAACAATAGCTTAAACTACACTCCAAAAGGCGGAAGGATCACAATCCGCCTGAAGGAAAGCAGTGAAAAAGTAACCTTCAGTGTATCCGACACCGGTATTGGTATCCATAAAGAGGAAGTCTCGCGTATTTTCGAACGATTCTACAGAGTAGATAAAGCGAGAAGCAGGAACTCTGGCGGTACGGGGCTTGGCCTTGCGATCGTCAAGCACTTGGTAGAAGCACACAGGGGCCGTATCCATGTGAAAAGCAAGCCGGGAGAAGGCTCGACATTCACACTTGTTTTCAAAAAAGAATTTAATGATTGAATTTACAAACTATTAACACTGCATTCGTGCCAGCTTAACAGTTTATCGTTATGCTTTAAGTATCCTTTTTCAGTACCCCCTTTAAGAGAATCCATTACGGGTTCTCTCTTTTTTTGTTCTAATCTTCGAACAGACGCTGGCTGGCCAATTTTCTTTTCTTATAGCCGAATGGTACAATAAAGATTAGAAAACAACCGATCAGGGGGTATTATTTTGGCAAATAAATTAGTTTTGATTGATGGAAACAGTATCGCATATCGTGCGTTCTTCGCGCTTCCTCTGCTCAACAATGATAAAGGTGTCTATACAAATGCAGTATACGGATTTACGACGATGCTGCTTAAAATATTGGAAGATGAAAAGCCCAGCCACGTGCTTGTTGCATTTGATGCGGGGAAAACAACCTTCAGGCATAAAACGTTTACCGAATATAAAGGAGGACGCCAGAAAACTCCTTCTGAGCTTTCCGAACAATTTCCGCTGATCCGCCAGCTTTTGGACGGGTTCGGAATTAAACGGTACGAGCTTGAAAATTATGAAGCGGATGATATTATCGGCACGCTTTCTAAACAGGCTGAAAATGGTGACTGGGACGTTAAAGTCTTTACTGGTGATAAGGACTTGCTTCAGCTTGTAACAGAAAACGTCAAGGTTGCACTGACCCGCAAAGGGATCTCGGAAGTAGAGGCTTATGACCTTCAACAGGTGGAAGAGAGATATGGCTTAACTCCTCACCAGATTATCGACATGAAGGGCCTCATGGGCGATCCATCCGATAACATCCCTGGAGTTCCGGGAGTCGGGGAAAAAACAGCCATTAAACTAATCAAACAGTTCGGCACTCTGGAGGAAACGCTGGAATCAATTGATCAGGTTTCAGGTGCAAAGCTGAAGGAGAAACTCAAGGACAATAAGGAACAGGCCTTGATGAGCAAAGAGCTGGCAACGATCACGCATGAGGCACCAATTGAAATCTCCATAAACGATTCTCTTTACGAAGGGTACCAAACAGAACAGCTGATTCCATTCTTTAAAGATCTTGGCTTCAACTCGCTGCTGGAACGAATCGGCGGGGACAGTGAAGAAACACAGCTGAGCGGACAGGAAAAAGAAGAGATTTCCTTTGAAAAGGCTGAAGAACTCAGTCATGAAATCTTATCATCACATGCCGCTCTTATAGTAGAAACAACACCGGAAACCTACCATAAAGCTCCGGTCAACGGTCTGGCGATCGTAAACAGCAACGGAAAGTATTTTATTCCTGCTGAAACAGCGCTCTCTTCAGCATCGTTTAAGGAATGGGCGGAAGATGAAAGTAAAATTAAATACGTGTTTGACGCCAAAAGAGCGTACGTCGCATTGGACTGGAACGGTATTTCATTGAAGGGTGTAGAATTTGATCTAATGATCGCCTCTTATCTGCTGAATCCGTCCGAGTCCGGGGACGATGTAGCTGGAATTGCAAAACGCTACGGTATACATGACACTGATACAGAAGAAGCGGTGTACGGAAAAGGTGCCAAACGAAAGGTGCCTGAAGAAGAAATTCTATCCGAACATCTCGTTCGCAAAGCGAATGCTATTTTTTCTCTTCAGGACAAGCTTTCTGGAGAACTGAAGGAAAACGAACAGTATGAACTTTTTGCCGAACTTGAACTCCCATTATCACTGGTGCTGGGTGAAATGGAAACAACAGGAGTGAAGGTGGACGTCGGCAGGCTTCAAGCGATGGGACACGAGCTCACAGAGCAACTGAAAATACTTGAAGGAGAGATTCATGAACTTGCCGGAGTATCTTTTAATATAAATTCTCCGAAACAGTTAGGAGAGATCTTGTTTGAAAAGCTGAATCTGCCGGCCATTAAAAAGACAAAGACCGGTTACAGTACTTCGGTGGATGTGCTTGAGAAACTGGAAGGCAAGCATGAGATCATCAGGAAAATCCTTGTTTACCGCCAGCTTGGAAAATTAAGCTCTACCTATATTGAGGGGCTTCTGAAGGTTGTCGACGAAGATACTGATAAGATCCACACACGCTTTAACCAGGCGCTGACTCAAACAGGACGGCTGAGTTCAACAGAACCAAATCTGCAAAATATCCCGATAAGGCTTGAAGCGGGAAGAAAGATCAGGGAAGCCTTCGTTGCTTCAAAACCAGGCTGGAAAATTCTTGCCGCTGACTATTCTCAAATTGAGCTTCGTGTCCTTGCCCATATTTCACAGGACGAAAACCTGATGGAAGCCTTTAAAAAGGAAATGGACGTTCATACGAAGACCGCGATGGATGTTTTTCATGTGGGGATGGATGAAGTGACCTCAGAAATGAGAAGGCATGCCAAAGCAGTTAACTTCGGTATCGTATACGGAATTAGTGACTATGGCTTGTCGCAAAGCTTGAATATTACAAGAAAAGAAGCCGGAGAGTTCATTGAACAGTATTTGAAAACTTTCCCTGGTGTAAAAGAATATATGGAATCGATCGTCCGACAGGCGAAACAGGACGGCTATGTTTCAACGCTTATGCACCGCCGCCGTTACCTGCCAGAGATTACGAGCAGAAACTTCAATTTAAGAAGTTTTGCTGAACGTACAGCCATGAATACTCCGATTCAGGGAACAGCGGCTGACATTATTAAAAAGGCGATGGTTGAAATGGATCAGGTGCTGAAAGACGAAAATCTGGAATCCTTGATGCTGCTTCAGGTGCATGATGAGCTGATCTTTGAGGTACCGGAAAATGAAATTGAAAAGCTGTGTACTCTCGTTCCGCAAGTGATGGAATCTGCACTCTGCCTTGATGTTCCATTAAAAGTTGATTTGAATTACGGAGATACATGGTACGACGCAAAATAAAAAAAAGAGAAGAGAAAACAGCCGATTTGGCTGTTTTCCGTTTGATTTGAGGTGAAAGATATGCCTGAATTGCCAGAGGTAGAAAACGTAAAAAACACACTGAACAGACTGGTTGGCGGAAAAACGATTAAAGAAGTTAGAGTCTTATGGAGCAATATTATTAAACATCCTGAGCTCGATGAATTCAAAATCCGGCTCAGCGGCCAGACCATAGAACATGTAGAGCGAAGAGGCAAGTTCCTTAAGATTTTTCTTGATGATGACGTTCTTGTTTCCCATCTGAGAATGGAGGGGAAGTATGCGTTAAACCAAAAGGAAGAACCGTTTGATAAACATACGCATGTTCTCTTTGAGTTTACTGACGGAAGTGAACTCCGGTACCGGGATGTCAGGAAATTCGGTACGATGCATCTGTATCCAAAAGGGGAAGAAGAACAGCGGCAGCCGTTATCCAAACTCGGTTATGAGCCTTTTTCCGCAGAACTTACTCCATCTCTTTTAAAGAAGATGTTCTCAAAGACAAGCAGGTCGGTGAAAGCAGTCCTGCTGGACCAGTCTCTCATAACAGGTCTGGGAAACATCTATGTGGATGAAATTCTTTTTGCATCGGGTATACACCCCGAACAAAAAGCGAACGGATTATCGCTGCAGCGATTAAAAAAGCTGCAGGAAAACATGGTATCGATCCTGAAAGAGTCGGTCGAAAAAGGCGGCAGTACGATTCGCTCTTATGTGAATTCCGAAGGGAAAGCAGGTAACTTTCAACTGGAGCTTTTTGTTTATGGAAAAAAGGGAGAGCCATGCAAAAAATGCGGCCGTGAAATTACTAGATCCGTTGTTGCAGGACGAGGCACTCATTTTTGCAGCAGCTGCCAAAAATAACAGTTTCCAAGCTCCTCTCATATACTACAGAACGTGGTATGAAAGGAGCTTTTGCCGTTATGGTGTCCTTTTCGATGCTCTTACTGGCGTTTGCAGTAAGTCTTGACAGCTTTGGTACGGGGCTGACGTATGGCATGAAGGAAATAAAGATTCCGTTAAAATCGGTCATTATCATTTCCTCATGTTCGGCCATTACCTTTTTTATTGCAATGGGGTTCGGCCATTTTTTAGAACGCTTTTTATCGCCGCATGCCGGGCAGGTAACAGGCGGCTTGATCCTTTTAGGTCTCGGTTCATATTTTTTGTACCAAGTAGCCAAGCCTGAAAAAAAGGCCGCGGCTGTACCTGAAGAGAAGACTATTGTAAAATTAGAAATAAAATCTCTGGGAATCATGATTCAAATCTTAA
The DNA here is from genome assembly GCF_001510655.1 of Fictibacillus sp. FJAT-27399. GTDB lineage: Bacteria > Bacillota > Bacilli > Bacillales > Fictibacillaceae > Fictibacillus_C > Fictibacillus_C marinisediminis. Next base: position 525,002 of record NZ_LMVC01000002.1, read on the forward strand.
GTAAGCCGACAATCGCAGATCTTGATAAATCCGGCTCTATCAATGGCTGGGAGGCGGTCTTGCTGGGCGTCGCGCTTTCATTGGATGCTTTCGGAGCGGGAATCGGAGCAGCGATGGTTGATATGCCTCCTTTTCTTACAGCATTTACGGTAGCCTCCATGAGCTCGATATTTGTACTTGGTGGCATGAAATTAGGGTTTGCAGTGTCCAGGATTACGTGGATGAAGAAGCTTACCTTCCTTCCAGGGATATTACTGATTATTATAGGATTACTGAAAATGTAACAGGAGGATCGTAAAATCATGATCATAGGCCTGACCGGCGGGATTGCCAGTGGAAAAAGCACAGTTTCCAATCTTTTGCGGAGCTATAACATACCTGTTGTTGATGCAGATTTAATCGCGCGTCAGGTTGTGGAGCAAGGCCAGCCCGCCTACGTTAAAATTGTCGAGAACTTTGGGGTAGAAGTAATAGATGAAGAAAAGAACCTCGATCGAAAAAAACTTGGCAGCGTCATATTCAATGATTCTGCCAAACGGAAGGTGCTGAATGAGATTGTTCATCCGGCTGTACGGCATGAAATGAAGAGCCAGGCAGCACATTATCTTAATGATGGATTCAGCCATGTGGTCATGGATATTCCACTGTTGTTTGAGAGCGATTTGACCCATATGGTGGACCGCACACTCCTGATATTTGTTGATGAAGAAGTCCAGTTCAGCCGATTAGTTATGAGAGACCACTTCACGGAGGATGAGGCAAGGAGCAGGATTGCTTCCCAGATGCCCCTTAAAGATAAAGTAAAGCTGGCGGATGCGGTGATCACAAACAATGGATCTTTGGAAGAGCTCAAAGTGAAACTGGATGCTCAGCTTAAGGAATGGAATATTATTTAGCCCTCTGTCTAGGCAGAGGGTTTATTTTTTGCCCGTTTTTATAAAATGATGTTCTTTTTTTATTTAAATATGCTATACTAATTGTAGAAAAAGAGGCAAAAAAGTATAACATATATGGAGGGAGCACACCATGAAAGCAAAAGTAGCGATTAATGGACTCGGGCGGATCGGAAGAATGGTATTTCGTAAGATGATGGAGGAAAATAACGAGTTTGAGGTTGTAGCAATCAACGCAAGCTATCCTCCTGAAACGTTAGCACATATGATTAAGTATGACTCAATTCACGGAATGTTTGTTGGTGAAGTTAGTGCCCATGAAGGCTACTTAATGGTGGACGGGCAAAAAGTGCTTTTGCTTAATTCCCGCGACCCAAGAGAACTGCCATGGAAAGGGCTCGGCATCGATATCGTGATTGAAGCCACTGGAAAATTCAAAACAAAGGAAATGGCAGGCTACCATCTGCAAGCTGGAGCGAAGAAGGTTATTATTACTGCACCTGGAAAAGATGAAGACATCACAATTGTTATGGGTGTAAATGACAGCGATTACAAAGCGGACGAACATCATATCTTATCCAATGCTTCATGCACAACGAACTGTCTGGCACCTGTAGTAAAAGTACTCGATGAACAGTTCGGGATTGAATCAGGAATGATGACTACTGTACATGCCTATACAAATGATCAAAATAATATTGATAACCCGCATAAGGACCTCAGACGTGCAAGAGCTTGCGGCCAATCCATCATTCCAACGTCTACCGGGGCGGCAAAAGCAATCTCCAAGGTTCTTCCTCATCTCACAGGAAAATTGAATGGAATGGCACTCCGAGTCCCGACTCCAAATGTATCATTAGTTGATTTAGTGGTCGATCTAAAAACGGATGTGACAGAAGAGATGGTAAATGTGGCTTTAAGAACTGCGTCTGAGGGTGCATTAAACGGTATTCTTGGATACAGCGAACAGCCGCTGGTTTCCATTGATTATAACGGTAATGAGAATTCTTCAATCATTGATGGTTTATCAACAATGGTTATTGAGAATAAAAAAGTAAAAGTGCTTGCCTGGTATGACAATGAATGGGGCTATTCTTGCCGTGTTGTTGATCTGGCAGGTCTTGTTGCTGCAGGTTTAGCTCAAAAGGCGGATATGAGGATTCCTTCATAAAGCAAAAATTAAAAAAGAACGGATGGAGCCAGTTTCTGGCGCTGTCCGTTCTTTTTGTTTTTAAACAAATTCCACCCATTTTATGTCAATAGTTTTCATAGGAAAATTTAGAGGGGAATTTCAAACAAGTTATTGCAAATGAAAAATAAAACAAGTATACTATGATTCGTGAACTTCAAATAAAGCAAACCAAGGCGTTGGATTCTACTTAAAGGGTTAGGACCTCTTAGGACTAACTTTCCCCCGTGGTAGATGTTCAATACCGCATGCTTGAAGGCATGAAAAATTTTTAAGGGGGACTATGCTAATATGGATACAATGGGAAGACACGTAATTGCTGAACTATGGGGATGCAACAGTGAAAAGCTAAATGATATGAGGTTTATTGAAGAGACGTTTGTTGACGCTGCCCTTAAAGCAGGTGCAGAAATTCGTGAGGTTGCTTTTCATAAGTTTGCGCCGCATGGCGTGAGTGGGGTTGTTATTATTTCTGAATCACATTTGACAATCCACAGTTTTCCAGAGCATGGTTATGCAAGCATTGACGTATACACTTGTGGGGATCGTATTGATCCAAATGTGGCTGCTGATTACATTTCACAGGCTTTGGAAGCGAACAGCCGTGAAAATTTAGAAGTTCCACGTGGAATGGGTCCTGTTAAAGTTGCTAAAAACAAAGTTGCCGCTAATAAATAAAAATGAATGCTAAGTCGAAAAAGAGGTGTGTTATTTGCACCTCTTTTTTTACTTTCCGCTTTTGCATAGAGGAGTTTAGAGGAGGAGTACCATGCTTAGACAATTGCAAAATATCTTGAAGAATCATTCGGAAACTTCCGAGAACCACCAAGATCCTTTACTGCAAACCCATTATTTTAAAGCGAACCGCACGAAAGTCATGGATGCCATTGAAGAACTTGTCCGGCAGCAAAGCCATTATAAACTGCTTGAATCATCAAAAGAACGGGGCGAGCTATCTTTTGAAGTTACAGCTCCAAGGAAGGCTTTTGCCGTGATCACTGCGACCTCTCTCAGACCATTTAAAACGGCAGTCGATATTAATGTCACGTCTGAATCGCCGCTTCCGATCGATTTTGGATACAGCAGAAAGGTGATCCTTGCTATTAATGAAGGATTGAAAGGAAAGCTTGAATTTATTGGCACATCTCTGCTTGAAAACAATTAATTCTTGTCACATGCCCTCCTTTTGTCTAAGATAGAATTATAATAGAGGTTAATTAATTTTTGGAGTTGATCTGCTTTGCGTTGTCCGTCCTGTCAGTATAACGGTACAAAAGTGCTTGATTCTAGACCGGTCCATTCGGGGAGATCGATTCGCCGCAGGCGGGAATGCGAGTCATGCACCTATCGATTTACAACCTTTGAAACGGTTGAAGAAATACCGCTGATTGTTGTGAAAAAGGAAGGTGCCCGGGAAGAATTCAGCCGTGAAAAAATTCTTCGCGGACTTATAAAAGCTTGTGAGAAACGCCCTGTACCTTTAGAAGTTCTTGAAAATATCGTGGACAACATAGAAAAGGACCTGCGGAACCAAGGGGTTTCTGAAATAAACAGCAAAGAAGTCGGCGAAAAAGTCATGGATTATCTTGCGGACACGGACGAAGTAGCTTATGTCCGATTTGCTTCGGTCTACCGGCAATTTAAGGACATCAATGTATTCATACAGGAACTGAAAGAATTAATAAAAAAAGACGAGCACTAACTTGCGTAAGACAGTACCAGTTTTACGCTTTTTTTTATCGGAATGCTTGTTTTTCTCTATAGACTTAGAAAAAAACTTTTTTTTGAAAGGTGAGAACCATGAGTGTACACTGGAAAGAAATTGTCCCGGTGGATACATATGAGGTTCAATTTAGCGGCTATCTCCATAATATAGACCGCAAAGTATTGACCATGCTGTACCAGCCGTTAATAGGCGCTTTTGCCTATAGTTTATATATGACATTTTGGTGTGATGCCGAAATGAAAACGCCAAAAGAGCAAACGCATCAGAGGCTCATGAATGTTACCCAATTTTCATTGAAGGATATTATTGCTGCCCGAAAAAAGCTGGAAGCCATCGGCCTGCTGAAAACTTATAAACGGGATAAAGAAGATTCGAGGGTTTACTTATATGAATTGCAAACCCCTCTGTCACCGGATGGATTTTTCAACGATGGGGTCTTGAACATCTATCTTTATAATCGATTAGGCAAAACAAAATATTGCGAGATGCGAGACCATTTTATTCAAGAGGAAACTGAGATGGAAGAATACGTGGATATGACGTCATCATTTAATGATGTTTTCGTATCGCTTCATCCCTCTGAAATGACAGCAGGGACTTATTCGGAAATTCAGGAGGGATCAGGCGGAAGTCTGGCAGAAAGAAAACCAGGCAATCCGTTGTCCATCACTTCTGAGGACTTTGATTTTGATTTGTTGATCTCCAGCATTTCAAGCTTTATTCTTCCGAAAGAGGTCATAACTCCTTCCATAAGGGAATCGATCCTTAAACTGGCATACGTTTACCAGATGGGACCGCTTGAGATGAGCAGGCAAATCCAAAACGCGTACCATCTTCATGGAGAGTTGACTGCCGAAAATCTCCGGAAGGAAGTTCAAAAATGGTACAGGATTGAAAACAACAACCAGCTGCCGCAGATGGCTCTCCGTACTCAGCCGCAGAGCTTAAAATCAGCTGCAGGCAGAGAGCCTGTCACAGAAGAAGAAAAAGTGATAAAATTCTTTGAAGAAGTATCACCTTTTCAATTGCTGGAACTCCAATCTGGAACAAAGCCGGCGGAAGTGGATTTGAATATTGTTACGTATCTCATGCTGGAGCAAAAAATGACTCCGGGTGTGGTCAATGTTTTGATCGACTATGTACTGAAGACCAATGATCTAAAACTTACACGTTCGTTCGTCGAAAAAATTGCGAGCCACTGGGCCAGGAAAAAAGTACAAACCGTTCAGGAAGCCATGGCGCTAGCTCGTTCAGAACAGAAGAAGTACAAAGAGTGGCAGGAGCGTAAGAATACAAATTATAAGCGTAATGGAACCCAGAAAAAGAGCGCCCGTCTGCCAGACTGGCTGAAGGATGAAGAGGCAACGGCAGAGAAAAAAGAAAAGAACAATAATAATAATGAGCTTGAAGAGCAAAACCAGCAATGGCTTGAAAACCTGCTTAAAGAAATCTAAAGGGGGGAACGAAAATGGAATCGATTATGGACGCCGTTAAAAAAATGGAAGGGTACGGTCAGCTTAAAAAGGAATATGACCGAATTAAGCAGCATGTACTCACAGATCCTTATGTTATCTCATTCCTGGAGCAGAACCCTGATTTGAACCAATCAAGCATTGAAAAAGGATTGACGAAGCTCTATGAATATTCCAAGGAAAAGAACCATTGTTCCAATTGCCCAGGGCTGAATCTTTGCCCAAACCTGATGCAAGGGTATCAGCCGGAACTGGCGGCAGAAAGAAATACGATAGAAATTTATTATGAAAAATGTTCGCTGAAAAAACAGGATGAAAAACAGAAGTCGATGAGTGCCCTCATCCGAAGTTATTTTATCCCGAAAGATATCCTGCAGGCATCCTTTGACCGTCTTCACAGCATTGATCAAGACAGAAGAGAAGCGATTGGTGCTGCATGGGATTTTGTCAAAGCGGCTTCTTCTGGAGAAGGGGCGAAAGGGATTTACTTTTACGGCAAGTTTGGTGTTGGAAAGACTTATCTGCTGGGTGCGATAGCCAACGCGTTGGCTGAGCGGCAGATTCCTTCATTGCTCGTTCATACTCCCGAGTTTTTGCGGGAGATGAAAAGCAGCCTTTCTGACGGAAGTTTCAACGAAAAAATGGAGCTGCTCAAAACCGTTCCTGTCCTCATGCTTGACGATCTTGGTGCCGAAAACATGACAAATTGGGTCAGGGATGAAATCATTGGTGTCATACTTCAATATCGTATGATGGAGAGGCTGCCGACGCTGTACTCCTCCAATTATGATTTTACCTTGCTTGAAGAGCATTTTTCCTACTCGCAAAAAGGCGGCCTCGAGCAAGCAAAAGCAAAACGGATCATGGAGCGTATTCGCCATCTTGCCGTGCCGATCTTTATCGGTGGAGATAAAAACTTCAGAACTTTTCAGTAAAATAGATCTACTTGATTAACCTCTATCATAAAAGATAGAGGTTTTTTGTTTAGTCTGATGAATCTTCGGGAAGATGCAAATACTACCTATAGAATCAGCAGACAGAAAGGAAATGAATATGGGAATAATTCTTGCAGTCATCACAGCAGTTTGCTGGGGAAGCATTGTATTGGTCAGCCAAAAACTGGGGGGAGATTCATACAGCCAGACATTGGGGATGACCATCGGTGCCCTTGTCTTTTCGGTAATTACATTTTTTATCGTTCAACCTGATATGAACTCTCTTGTAATCATTGTAGGAGCGATTTCGGGTGCCTTATGGGTTGTCGGCCAACGGTTTCAATTTGCGACTGTTGACCACCTCGGTGTGGCAAAAACGGTGCCTCTCTCAACGGGTATGCAGCTATTTGGAACAACACTCTTTGGCGTACTCGTGTTTCATGAGTGGAAAACAAAAACAGAGATCATTATTGGAATCATCGCTATCGTTGTTATCATTTTAGGAGCCGTCTTTACATCGATCAGGGATAAGAACAACAAAGAGGACGGCGGGACCAATTATAAAAGAGGTTACCTTATCTTGCTGCTATCCACCGCAGGCTATGTTGGCTATGTGGTTATTGTCAATTGGTTTAAGGTTGGAGGATGGGAAGCGATACTTCCACAAGCAGCGGGTATGTTTATCGGCGGTTTACTTCTCACTTTTACAGGTAAACCGTTTAATAAATTTGCTGTAAGAAATATTTTAACCGGAATTCTCTGGAGTACAGGAAACATCACTTTGTTGCTTTCATTGCCGAAGATTGGTGTAGCGACAAGTTTTTCGCTTTCACAAACGGGAATCATCATCTCCACTCTCGGCGGAATTTTTATTTTAAAAGAAAAGAAATCAAAACGGCAGATCATCTTCGTTATTGCAGGATGTCTACTTATTATCGCGGGCGGTGTTATGCTCGGGATTACAAAACGTTAAGGAGCGAATGAAAAACATGTTTAAAGATCTAGAAGGAAAAGCAGTCATTATCACAGGAGCGAGTACAGGAATCGGAAAGGCCTGTGCCCAACGTTTTGCAAAAGAAAAAGCAAAGATCACTGTAAATTATTTTAGTGAAAAGGGTAATGAAGTGGAAGAACTTCTCCAGGAATTAAGAGATCTCGGCGGAGACGCGATCGCTGTTCAGGGAGATGTGACAAAGGAAGAAGATATTAAAAATCTGGTCGAACGCACAGTGGAATCCTTTGGAAGACTGGATATTATGATTAACAACGCGGGGATTGAAAATGAAGTTCCGTCACACGAGCTATCTCTTGAAGATTGGAATAAGGTTATCTCCACGAATTTGACGGGGCAATTTCTTGGCTGCCGTGAAGCAATCTCGTATTTTCTGAAGAATAATATTGAAGGCAGTATTATTAACATGTCGAGCGTTCATGAGATCATCCCTTGGCCGCACTTTGTGCACTACGCAGCGAGTAAGGGCGGTGTAAAGCTAATGACTCAGACGCTAGCGATGGAATATGCACCAAAGAAAATCAGGGTAAATGCCATTGCGCCAGGTGCCATCAACACACCAATCAATGCCGAAAAGTTTTCAGATCCTGGCAAAAAATCGGATGTAGAAAAACTAATTCCAATGGGCTATATCGCTGAACCTGACGAAATTTCTTCTGTCGCCGTGTGGCTCGCTTCCAAGGAATCAAGATATGTAACAGGACATACGCTCATTGCTGATGGAGGAATGACATTATATCCTTCTTTCCAGGCTGGCCGGGGATAAGCCTTAAATAATTAAGATGAAACGAACTAAGACAAACCGGCTTGCTCGGTTTGTCTTTCTCTTTTATCATTGCATTCCTGCAGCTGTATTCATTTCGCAAAATTTTTTAAAATGTGATAGGATAATAGAATGCTACATAAGATGTCCGTAACTGGAGGTAATATAGATGAGCATTGATGCGATTTTGCAGAAAGCCCTTGATGGTACACGATTGACCGTTAAGGATGCTGTTGCTCTGTATGAGAGTGATGAAGTTGAAAAAATGGGTGAGGCGGCCGACGTCATCATGAAGCGGTGGCATCCAGAACCGATTACTACTTTTGTTATCGGGCGAAACGTGAACTATACCAATTTTTGTGATACATACTGCCGTTTCTGTGCATTCTACCGTCCGCCTGGAAGCAAGGAAGGTTATGTGCTGGATGATGAAGTGATCTTCCAAAAAATCCAGGAAACGATCGATGTAGGCGGAACAGAGATCTTGATGCAGGGTGGAACAAACCCGAATCTGCCGTTCTCTTATTACACTGATCTGCTCCGCAATATTAAAAAGCGCTTTGATATTACGATGCACTCCTTCTCTCCGGCTGAGATCTGGAAGATGGTCGAAGTTTCAGGCCTCTCACTGGAAGAAGTCCTAAAAGAGCTGAAGGATGCAGGACTTGACTCTCTGCCTGGCGGCGGAGCCGAGATCCTTGATGACCGTACGAGGAAAAAAATCAGCCGCTTAAAAGGATCATGGACAGAGTGGATCGACTGCATGAAAACGGCGAAGAAAGTCGGTCTTCATTCCACGGCTACCATGGTTATCGGTTTCGGCGAGACCTTTGAAGAGAGAGCATTGCATCTTCAGCGTGTCCGTGATGCTCAAGATGAGACCAACTGTTTCTTAGCCTTTATCTCATGGACGTTCCAGCCAGATAACACGAACTTAAAGGGTGAGAAAACAACGCCAAGAGAATATCTTAAAAATGTGGCAATCTCACGCCTCTTCTTGGATAACATTTCAAACTTCCAGTCTTCCTGGGTGACGATGGGACCTGAGGTTGGCAAAAAGTCTCTTCATTACGGCTGCAACGACTTCGGAAGCACGATGATGGAAGAGAACGTGGTCTCAGCTGCCGGAACGACCCATAAAGTCAATACGAATCTGACACTGCGCCTCATACGGGAAGCGGGTAAAATCCCGGCACAGCGCAACACCAAATACGAAACGCTGCGTGTGTTCGACGAAGAAGAAACCGCAGAAAAAGACTTTGTCATGCAGAACTGATAGAAAAACATAGAATCCCGGCCTTTCTTGTAGAGGGCTGGGTTTTTTTGCGCAATTAATTATTGGAATATTCTCATTTTTGATAATTTTGTTATAATAAAGAGGATTACATAATTTAAGGGGGACAAAGATGAAAAAAGTAGTGTTGTTATTATTGCTTGGGAGTTTGCTGACATTGGCAGCATGTGGAGGAAAATCCACGTCAGGAAGCCCGTCTGAGAAATTGGTTGTAGGAACAGACGCTGCATATGCTCCATTTGAGTATTTAAAAGATGGGAAGATTGTCGGTTTTGATGTTGATTTGCTCAAGGCCGTTATGAAGGAAGCAAAGCTGGATTATAAGTTGAAAAACACAGGATGGGATCCTCTGTTTACCTCTTTACAAAGCGAACAGGTCCAGGCTGGTATTTCAGCGATAACCATTAATGATGATCGAAAAAAATCATATGACTTCTCATCTCCATATTTTGAGTCCATTAATAAGATTCTTACAAAAGAAGGGTCACCGATAAAAAGTGTGGATGATTTAAAAGGAAAGAAGGTCAGTGTTCAAAATGGAACGACCGGACAAGCTGCCTTGGAAAAGAAATTTGGGAAAGAAAATACCAATGTCAAAAAATACGACAGTAATGTGTTGGCTATTCAGGCACTAATAAGCGGTGAAGTGGATGCGGTTGTTGCTGATAACACCGTTGTAGATGAGTATGCAAAAAACAATCCGGACAAAAAGCTCTCAGTCGTAAATGATAAAACAAACTTTGAATCTGAATTCTATGGTATTGCTTTTCCTAAGGGCAGCAAAGATAAAGCAAAAGTTGACAAAGCTTTGAAGAAGGTCATTGCTGATGGAACCTACACCAAAATTTATAAACAGTGGTTTAAAGTAGAACCAAACCTGGATGTGCTGAAAAAATAAACCTACTCAGAATGACCGGAGGAACACATGGATTTCTATAAATTTGATCTCGTAGAGAAATATTTACCTTTTTTTATTAAAGGAACATGGGTTACGATCGAAATTTCAGTTGCGAGCATTATTTTCGGAACCCTCTTGGGACTATTCATCGCACTCGGAAAAATGTCTTCAGTCCAGGTGATTCGGCAGCCGTTCATTTGGTATATAAACTTTTTTCGGGGAACACCGCTACTTGTTCAACTTTTCTTGATTCACTTTGCGGTCATGCCGCTTTTCATGAAGCCTCCTATTGCACTTGTTTCTGCCATTACGGCTCTCTCCTTAAATGCAGCGGCCTACATCGCGGAGATCTTTAGAGCGGGTATCCAATCTATTGATAAAGGCCAGACCGAGGCAGCCCGTTCGCTGGGGATGACGCATAGACAGACAATGAGGCATATTATCATTCCTCAGGCATCTAAACGCATGATTCCTCCTTTAGGAAATGAATTCATTGTTTTAATTAAAGATTCTTCACTGGCAGCCGTCATTGCGACTGAAGAACTGATGTACTGGGGAAGAGCGATGATGGGAGAATACTATCGTCCTTGGGAACCTTTTTTGACGGTAGCGCTTATTTATCTGATTCTTACTCTTACGTTGACACAACTGCTAAACTTTCTTGAACGCAAATATGCACTGGATTAACCGGCAGCAGGGAAACCTGCTGTTTTTTTATTAATCTTTTAAAAGAGTTCATTTTTCATGACGTTGTCCCATATAGTGTAACATCGAGTGTTTGGGGGAGGGACAGGGTTGGCAGAACTTATATTTGCAGATCATGAAGAATGTAACCAATTACAAAAGGAACTGAAGCAGATGGCTCGATCACTTAACATAAAACCTTCCTTTTTAGAATCCGAAAGCCGTTCATTATTATTGAATACAAAAGAGCATCTGGATTCAATTGTTCAGGTGCTGGCTTGCTATACTCGTAAAAAACTGGAGGAATCACGAATCCTGTTTTTTATTGAACATTTTTTTTATTTCACGGATAAGCAGGAGCAAGCAGAAATTGCAGCGATCGCCAAGGAATTTATCGAACAGGAACGGGAGGAAGTGCCGGCGGTAAAAGATCTGGATACGTGCGATTATCATGTGAAAGAAGCCTGGAGAAAAATCTTAACCGAAGAAGGGCTATCATTTACATTTGAGTCTTTTGTACAGTTCCGTTTACGGGAGTACCTTGATCTTCTACAAATTTACGTCGAATGTGCGATCGATGAATACAAACTCGAGCTTGAATACCAGTCCTTCATCGATCAATTGCGTAAGTGTGCAGCCGATCAGCCGTTTCTCACAGCGGAGGTTCACGTGGCCTTCGACGGCAAATTTAAGCTGTATGATGAGGAATACCGGCTATACAGTGAAAAAATGCTTCAGCTTATGCATGAAAGAGCATTGGTTCTGACCAAGGAGTTTAATCTCGACGAAAAAGTGCTGGGTCCGATCATGGGTTTAGCTCCGGAAGTGTTGTATTTGTACCTGGAAGAAGAAAATCACGGCATGATACATACATTGCAGAACGTATTCCAGGAGAGACTGATTAAAAGGCCCCTTCAGCTGTTTTATGGTTCAAGAAACAAATTTATCGAAAAGATGGACGGTAGATAAGGATTGCTCTTGATTTTGCAGGATAGTATGAATATAATAATTGTATAAATTGGATACCAAAATCAGTAAAGATAAGGACAACGGATATTTTTTACGGTTTATAGAGAGGGATGCCTGAGGCTGAAAGCATTCTAACACGGAAAAATGTCTTACCCCCTTTGAACTTCAGCGGTGAAGGCAGAGTAATCGCTGACGGCCCAAAGCCGTTAAATCTTGACCGAGTGCCATTGCAGAATCCTGCAGTGGAACAAGGGTGGAACCACGAGTACAACACTCGTCCCTTTTTGTGGACGGGTGTTTTTTGTATTTTATTTTGAACAAGGAGAGATTATGAATGACAGACATTAAGCTTACTTTTCCTGATGGTTCTATCCGTGAGTATCCGAAAGGAATCACTGCAGAACAAGTAGCAGAATCCATCAGCTCCAGCCTGAAGAAAAAGTCCGTTGCCGGTAAAGTAAACGGGGAATTGTACGATTTCACACGCCCGATCGAGGCGGATGCATCCATTGAGATCGTTCCACAAGATTCACCTGAAGGACTCGAGATGACACGCCACAGTACAGCCCATTTGATGGCACAGGCGATCAAACGCATCTATAAGGATGTCAAACTCGGCATCGGGCCAGTCATCGAGAACGGTTTTTATTATGATATCGATCTTCAAGAAGCTTTAACACCTGAAGATTTGCCTAGGATTGAGAAGGAAATGAAAAAGATCGTAAGCGAAAACCTGCCGATCATCCGAAAAGAAGTGACCAGGGAAGAAGCCATCGCGATTTTTGAAGGCATTGACGACCATTTAAAATTGGAGCTCATCCGTGATCTTCCGGAGGATGCGGTTATTACCATTTACGAACAAGGCGAGTTTTTTGACCTTTGCCGCGGGCCGCATCTTCCATCCACTGGAAAAATCAAGTCCTTTAAATTGATGAGCATCTCAGGCGCTTATTGGAGAGGAGACAGCGATAACCAGATGCTTCAGCGCATCTATGGAGCAGCTTTTCTTAACCAGAAAGAGCTGGATCAGCATCTTGTCTACCTTCAAGAGGCGAAAGAGCGAGATCACCGGAAAATTGGAAAAGAGCTGGATCTTTTCACTGTTTCCCAGAAGATTGGACAAGGTTTGCCGGTCTGGCTTCCAAAGGGTGCGACGATTCGCCGTATCATCGAGCGTTATATTGTCGACACAGAAGTAAGACTTGGCTACGACCATGTCTACACTCCTCATCTAGGCAGTGTAGAGCTCTATAAAACATCAGGACACTGGGATCATTATAAAGAAGATATGTATCCTGCGATTGAAATGGACAACGAGCAGCTTGTTCTTCGTCCGATGAACTGTCCGCATCACATGATGGTGTTCAAGAACAGCATGCACAGCTACCGTGATCTTCCAATCCGTATTGCTGAGCTTGGAACGATGCATCGCCATGAGATGTCAGGAGCATTGGCTGGCCTTCAGCGTGTCCGTTCCATGACATTGAATGATGCTCATATCTTTGCCCGCCCGGATCAATTAAAAGATGAGTTTATCCGCGTAGTAAAGCTCATCCAGCGTGTGTACAATGACTTTGGCATTACAGAATACAAGTTCCGTCTTTCTTACCGTGATCCTGAGGACAAAGAAAAATACGTAAACAACGATGAGATGTGGGAAAAAGCACAGGCTCTTCTTAAAGAAACTATGGAAGATATGGACTTGGATTATGTAGAAGCAGAAGGGGAAGCCGCGTTCTACGGGCCGAAGCTTGATGTTCAGGTGAAGACTGCGCTCGGAAAAGAAGAGACGCTGTCTACTGTACAGCTTGATTTCCACTTGCCTGAACGCTTTGACCTAACGTACAAAGGAAGCGACGGAAAGGATCACCGTCCGGTCGTTATCCACCGCGGAGTCGTTTCCACAATGGAACGTTTTGTCGCCTTCCTGATCGAAGAATACAAGGGTGCGTTCCCGGTATGGCTTGCTCCTGTACAGGTACAGATTATTCCTGTATCCACTGTTCATGAAGAGTACGCAAGAAAGATTAGTGAGGAACTGCTGGAAGAAGGCATTCGCGTCGAAGTCGACAACCGCGATGAAAAGCTGGGATATAAAATCCGTGAAGCGCAAATGCAAAAAATCCCATACATGCTCGTGCTCGGTGATCAGGAAATTTCCGATCAAGCCGTCAACGTCCGTAAATACGGTGAGCAAAAATCAGAAACTGTATCCTTTGATGCGTTCAAAACAAGCATTCTTGAGCGAGTGAATAAAAGAGGATAAAATTAGAGAACTGCGAATTCATTCGCAGTTCTTTTTTTTGCAGCCCTTTAGCGGTGCCTGGCACCCTGTTTACATAACTGAGTTGTAGCGGGTAAAGCCTGATGTTTTGGAGGGTAAATCCTTCATTTCGGCGGGTAAATATCAATTTTGGCCAGTAAATTGATTTTCCCTTCTTTAATCACTTGAGTGCGAGGAAAAAACTATTTTAGTGCTTGCAAAACAACAAGTAGTACTGTAAAATAAATTCTGTTGTGAAGAACAAAGAACATTAGTTGACAAGAGGTTCTTGTCAATGGTATATTAATTTAGGTAATTAAATAAGTTGAGTTTCGAACAAAAGCAGAAGCACCCGCTTCTCACCTGATCAACGCATTGTGCTGTTGGCTGGTCAACCGAACTTTCAGAAATGATGATGAGGTCGTGTGGGTGCAGTATGTGCCGACGCTTTTTTTATTTGTTTACAAAGTGCTGAGTTAATGACTCACATAAATTTCTTGGAGGTGACTTACTATTAGTAAGGACATGTCTGTCAATGAGGGCATACGTGCTCGTGAAGTAAGACTTATCGGGGCTGATGGCAGCCAGCTAGGGATTAAAACACGTCATGAAGCTCTTGATATTGCGGCAAATGCCAATCTTGATCTTGTACTTGTTGCACCAACCGCTAAACCGCCAGTGTGCCGTATCATGGACTATGGTAAGTTTAAGTTTGAGCAGCAGAAAAAAGACAGAGAAGCACGTAAGAATCAAAAGATTGTTACAACGAAAGAAATTCGCTTAAGCCCTACAATTGAGGAGCATGATTTTAACACAAAGCTTAAAAATGCCCGCAAGTTCCTTGAAAAAGGCGATAAAGTGAAAGCAAGCATTCGTTTCCGGGGCCGTGCCATCACGCACTCCTCGATCGGAAAAACTGTGCTTGAAAAATTAGCTAAAGAATGTGAAGACGTTGCTACGGTTGAAGTTCGACCAAAAATGGAAGGCCGAAGCATGTTCCTCATTTTAGCACCAACAACCGAAAAATAATTACTTACCAGGGAGGAATCCAATCATGCCTAAAATGAAAACACATAAAGGTGCTGCAAAGCGCTTCAGAAAGACTGGAACAGGTAAACTTAAGCGTGCACGTGCGTTTACAAGCCATATGTTCGCTAACAAATCTACTAAAGCCAAGCGTAAACTTCGCAAAGCGAAGATTGTTACAAGCGGAGATTACAAACGTATCCGTACACTATTAACTTACAAGAAAAAATAATAATAACTGATCGTATATATCTAGGAGGGTATTAAAATGCCAAGAGTAAAAGGTGGCTATGTGTCACGTCGTCGTCGTAAAAAAGTATTAAAGTTAGCTAAAGGTTATTTCGGATCCAAACATAAGTTATTTAAAGTTGCTCAACAGCAAGTTTTCAAATCTCTTATGTATGCATACCGTGACCGCCGTCAAAAGAAACGTGATTTCCGTAAACTTTGGATCACTCGTATCAACGCGGCAGCTCGCACAAACGGTCTTTCTTACAGCCGTTTAATGCATGGCCTAAAAGTTGCAGGCATCGACATCAACCGTAAAATGCTCGCTGAAATCGCTGTTTCTGATGAAAAAGCATTCGGTGAACTTGCTTCTAAAGCAAAAGACAGCCTAAAAGCATAAATTAAGAACCAAAAAGCCATTTTCCATGAAGGAAATGGCTTTTTTCTATAAAAGGAGATTTAGTTTGTATGATCTACATTTATTTAATTCTCGTTAACGTTATTGCCTTTTGGCTGATGCATCATGATAAGGAAGCGGCCAAGGCAGGGAAGTGGCGGACGCCGGAACGCCGCCTGTGGCTGTTTGCGATCATAGGAGGCGCCTGCGGGATTTGGGCAGGGATGGTGCAATTTCGGCATAAAACAAAGCATCCAAGCTTTCAAGTCGGAGTGCCATTGCTTGTGCTTGCCGACATTTTCATCATTGCCAGGTACTTCATTTAATCTGCACTCTTAATCCTGCTGCAGATAGCGTTTATCCTTAAGGAAGAGCCTCCAAAACACATAAAAGCCGGGAGTAAGGATCGCTAAACCAACAGCATACATGATCATGAGCGAATAGAACGTTTCTTTCGCTGTAAAGGCATCGTATATGGTCAGGCTCGGATAAACGATGTAAGGCAGGTGAGCCATTCCATATCCGTAACTCGCCAAGCCGTATTGTGCGACAGTTGCGAGCAGAGCCACACGGGGTTTACCTGCTGCTTTCCCATCTTTGTTACTGAGCCATAGAGAGGCATAGCCGACGATGAATGCCAGGGTGGAAAGGATGAACCATATCCTTTGTTCATACAGATTATCGAGCAGCCACCCGGCCTCAGGCTGTATGACCAGCAGTGTGATCACAGCAGCAAGAAGGGTGGAAGGGCCAAGAATCAGTACGTTCCCTCTGTAGAGCCTATAGGCGCCTTCTTGTTTAGAGACTCTTGAGTAATCCGCGAGAAACAAGGATGACAAGAACAGTTCAGAAGTAAGCCCGAACAAAATGTACATATATAAGGAAGGGCTCGTAAACAGCTTTCCAAGGAGAAGGGTATCTTTTCCGTTCATACCTTCAATAAAACCACCCTGGCTTACAGGGAGTACCGTGATCAGGAGTGCCGGTATCAAAACTCCGCACACACCGGAAATAAAGAACATCGTCTTTCTGTATCCTTGAACGGAATAAGAAAAAACCATAAAGGCACTCCGTATGGAAAGCAGAAACAAGATCAGCGAAATCGGGATCAGCAGCACGGTTCCGAGTGTAAAGGCGCCTTTCGGAAAAAAACCAACAAAGGCGACTACGAGAAGAACAAGAAAAACATTTGTGATTTCCCAGGTCGGTGAAAGAAATCGGTTGGCTATTTTTCCTGCAAAGGTCCGATGGTCATTGTAAATCATCGCCCAGAATCCTGCCCCGAAATCAATCGATCCAAAAATGCTATAGATGAAGATAAAGGTCCATAAGACCAATATGGCAATAACTTCTTCGTTCATTATGCTCCCTCTTTCGTCATTTAATAGCCAGAGTATTTTTCAAAGTCCTTGGATACCGGATGCCTTTTAAAATAGCTTGTAAGAATCAGGATCGTCAGGACGCTCAGAAGCAGGTAGAGACCGATGAACAATAGAAACAAGGGAGCAAGATTTTCTGATTGGGTAGCTGCTTCTGCTGTGGTCTGGACCCTGTAAATCGTCCAGGGCTGTCTTCCGCTGCAGCTGAAAATCCATCCGAATTCAATGCCAAGCATGGAAAGTGGACCGGAAAAGATTAAGGTGAACAGAAGCCATTTTGGAAAAGGCTTCTGTTTTCTTTTGCCGTAATACCACCAGAAAAACAAAGCGACTGCAGCCAGTCCCAACAGGAAAAACCCAATCCCAACCATGATATTAAACAGGGTGTGCACATAAAAAGGAGGCCAGGTTTCACGCGGGAATTCATAGAGGCCTTTGACTTCGGTATCAAACTTGCCGGCAGCGAGCCAGCTGAGCATCCATGGGATCTCAATTCCATATTTCACTTCTTCTGTTTTGGGATCGGTGAAACCTCCGATCGCAAGAGGAGCATATCGCTGGGTTTCAAATAAGCCTTCGGCTGCGGCTAGCTTCTCGGGTGAGTGTTCATGCAGGATCTGTGCAGAGTGATGACCTGAAAAACTTGAAATCAATGAAAAAATCAAACCAACGACAATGGCCATTAAAAATCCTTTTTTATGATAGACAGATTCTTTCTTCGTAAGATTCCCTCTTAAAAGCTTATAAGCCCCTACAGAAGCCAGGGCAAAACCGCCAGTCATATACGCGGTCACGGATACATGGAAGGCTGTTGAAAGAAAACTCGGATTGAAAAAGGCATCCCATGGATTGACATCATAAATAGTGCCGTCCTTTGTTATCTTAAATCCGTCAGGTGTATTCATCCACGTATTGACAGCGGTGATTAGAATGGCGGATGCTACAGCTCCAAACGCCACCAAGATGACAGAGATGATCCTGAAATACTTTGGCAGCCTGTCTGCTGCGTAAACGTAGATGGACATGAACAAAGCTTCAATAAAGAAGGCGAAAAGTTCAATCTGGAAAGGAAGCGAGATAACCTTTCCTACAATCTCCATAAAACCTGGCCAAAGCAAAGAAAGCTGGACCCCGACGATCGTTCCTGAAGGGATAGCCACACCGAGCAGAACAGCAAAGGCCTTTGTCCAGCGTTTAGCCATTATGGCATAATCATTGTCTTTTTTTACTTGATGAAGAATTTCTGCGATGACGATCATGAGGGGAATACCAACACCAAGCGTTGCAAAAATGATATGAAAGGCAAGAGACGTTCCGAAAAAGGCACGAGCCAACACGACCGTATCCATGAAAACCACTCCTCAACCTAATGGTTATCTGTAAAAGAAAACCAGCTTTTCTAATCTTTAACCTGTCATAAAAGTTATGGAAATATTCATGGATCTGGAAGAAGGAAGAGCATAACTGCTCGTCTTATGTCATAAGATGGCGATAAAGGAGGGTTGAAACATGCAGCATGAGCTTTCTGAAATCATGAGTATCCTTAAGTTTGCCGGAATTTTTGCTCCGTTGTTTTTTATCCTTCTCCATATGATGAGACAGTTTTTATTTTTGCCGGTCGGTTTGATCTGTATGGCAGGAGGAGTATTGTTTGGATCGGTGTATGGGACGCTGTACTCCATCATCGGAATTACCTTGTCGAGTGTGATTTTCTATGGTCTGCTGAAAAAGATGCCGAAATACTTGAATAAATTCTTGAAGATCAAACAAAAAGTCGTTGGCAAGAGAAGGCCGTTCTCTCTTGGCCAAATTGCCATCTTAAAGCTCGTACCGTTTATTCATTTTCACTTATTGTCATTATGTGTCCTTGAGATGACGAAGAGTTTTAAAGAATATACGAAAGCAAGTGTCGTCTCAAATGCTCCACTGGCTTTTATGTACTCCACGTTCGGCCATTATATTTTCAATCTTTCCATCGTATGGGGGCTCGGAATTGCTGCAACAATGCTCATACTTTTCCACCTTTTACGAAGAAAAGAATGGATTGTAAAATGGGATGACTTTTTTGAAAAAGAAAAATCAGTAGCGAAAAGTGCTTGATAATAATTAAAGAAGTGAGTTAACCTGAAAATTTCCAGGTTAGCTCTTTGTGTTTTATAAAAAAGTATTACTTTCTTCAATTTTCCAGGAAAATTTAAAAGCAAAACAACTATTATCATAAAAATGTAAATAAAGGTTGTGGCATTAAACGATTTTGTATATTATTTACATACCGGAATAAATTATGGATTATATTTACAAAGGGGCTTTTATTTTGATTTTATCGGGAAAAGAAATAAAAAAAAGAATGGGTAAGGATATTATTATAACTCCATATGATGATAACCAGTTAAATCCAAATAGTTATAATTTACGCTTGGATAATGAACTCCTTATTTATGAAGAAATGACGTTGGATATGAAAAAAGAAAATATTACAAAAAGTATTAAAATTCCTCCAGATGGTTTAGTTTTGGAGCCCGGTAAAATATATCTAGGAAAGACAATTGAATATACAGAGACCTATAATTACATTCCAACATTAGAGGGACGATCTTCAGTTGGGCGTTTAGGATTGCAAATTCACTTTTCTTCACCCTATGGGAATGTTGGCTTTAAAGGATATTGGACACTTGAATTATCTTGCACTCAACCACTAAAAATTTATGCGGGTATTAGTATTTGCCAAATATATTATCATTTGATTGAGGGGGAACATGAAAATTATAGTGATAAATATCAAAATAATAAGGGAATCCAACCAAGCTATCTATTTAAGGAATTTTAAATAAACACTATTAATGGGGGATTATTAATGTCTGTTGTACCTTTTATCATGGAGAAAGAACACCAAAGTGTGGTCACTTCTCAAGAAGAATTTTCATTAGAAGGAACTAAAATTTTATTGATTAATCTAGATATTGATCAGATTAAAGAAAGGCATGAAGCCAATACATCTTACGATTTAAGAGTTGGTAATGAATATCTTGATCATAGAGAAACGCGGCAAATGAGGCTGACTGATGATGATTATATTACACTTAATCCTGGAGCAGCAGTTATTATTGAAACTGAAGAGTACATACAATTTCCGCGGTATAGATTTGGACAAATCCTCCCTAAGGTCGGTTTACTTCGTGTAGGAATATCTAACACGACTTCTAAGATAGATCCCGGATATAGAGGGAAATTATTAATCACTGTATTTAATTTAGGTAAAAGAACTGTAAAGCTGAAAAAGGGTGAAAAATTTTGCAGTTTAATAATTCAAGACGTTTTACCTGATGGTATAAGGGTATATGACAAAGAACCCAAGCAATTAGAAAGTAATCCTAAAGGTAAGATGAATAATACTATAAAAGATTTTATTACAGGTCCGTATTGGGGTTTTATTAGCTTATTAGTTGCATCAGCAATTGCACTACTAAATATTTTTTATAAATAATAGTGATTGAGCCACAGTGTATTTAAAGTATTAATTTCATTATATTCAATAAAAAAAGATGCTGATAAAAACAGCATCTTTTTTTATTATTATTATGTTTAACAAATAAGCTTTGTTATAATAAGTTTGAATAAGGGAGGTAGCAGTATTGGATTTTGAACAACTATATTTAATGCAAAAAAAATTAAATGATAAAATTATTAATGCTCATCAATTGCAAAATAAAGAACTTTACTATGAACATTTATTTGCACTGATTGTTGAAATTGGAGAACTAGCAAATGAAACTCGATGTTTTAAATATTGGAGTGTTAAACCACCTTCTGAACATTCCGTTATTTTGGAAGAGTATGTTGACGGATTGCACTTTATTTTATCAATAGGTCTTGATTTAGGTTTTACGAAGTATGAAGATATTGATAAGTGTATTAATAACAATTTAGTCTCACAATTTTTATATCTTTATAAAATAATAACAATGCTCCAGGAAAATAAAGAAAAAGAAATTTATAATAAACTTATTTCTACATACCTAGGATTAGGTGCTATGCTGGAATTTTCAGAGCAAGAGATTTTTATTGGGTACTGTAAAAAAAATGAGGAGAACCATGAAAGGCAAAAGAAAGGGTATTAATAGTAAAGGAAAAAAGTTTCCCGTGAATCTCACGGGAAACTTTTTTATTTT
The DNA here is from genome assembly GCF_001510655.1 of Fictibacillus sp. FJAT-27399. GTDB lineage: Bacteria > Bacillota > Bacilli > Bacillales > Fictibacillaceae > Fictibacillus_C > Fictibacillus_C marinisediminis. Next base: position 546,299 of record NZ_LMVC01000002.1, read on the forward strand.
AAACCGCTGGAAAGTGTGGAAAGCAGTTCTTCTTTTTTCTGGTTGTCGGATTCTTTCCAGATCACTTCAAACAGTACACCAAGACCGGGAAGCATTTTTTCTTCACCGCTTTGGATCGCATCAACGATTGTACTTTCCAATTGTTCTTTATTGTTTCCGGAAACATTGGCAAGAACTGCTTTACGGATATCGATATCCATCATTATCACCTCAAACAGATTTATTTCATTAAGTTTGTGACTATTCCCTAGTTTTTATTAAGGGCCGATGGATTATGTATCATTTTGAAGATATAATAAAAAAAGTTGAAAGAGATTAAAGGATGGTTGAACCAAATGAAACGGATTGAATCAGAACAAAATGCTTCCATAAAACAATGGAAAAAACTATACACGAGAAAAGAACGGGATAAATTAGGACAATACATTATTGAAGGGCCTCATCTGATTGAAGAAGCAATGAACCATAACGTCCAGATTGCTCATCTGATTATAGAGGAATCCTACCCGATGCCGAATGAATGGGAACAGCTTCGCCTGGACCCATGGGTAGTTTCTAAAAAAATCATGGGAATCCTAAGTGATACTGAACATCCGCAGGGAGTTTTGGCAATTTGCCGTATGAGTTCAAAGGAGTTACAAGTAAAAACCGGCGGAAAATACCTGCTTGTGGACGGCGTTCAGGATCCTGGAAACCTTGGTACAATAATTAGAACCGCAGACGCTGCAGGTCTGGACGGGATTGTGCTTGGTGAAGGAACTGTCGATGTTTATAACAGCAAGGTTCTTCGCTCTACACAAGGTTCGCTGTTCCATCTTCCCGTTGTAAAAGGAAATCTTCAGGATTGGATCGCAGCATGCAGACAGGAACATGTACCTGTTTTCGTTTCTGCACTAAAAGGTGCCCAATCATTGCATGACGTGCAATCTTCAGGAACGTTTGCGCTCGTTGTAGGAAACGAAGGCAGCGGAGTGAGGATGGAAATTATGGAATCCGCAGACCAGCTTGTCTATATCCCTATGTTCGGGAATGCTGAATCACTAAACGTTGCTGTTGCGGCTGGAATCATGCTGTATGAACTTCAGAAGAACAGGAAATAACAAAAAGGAATACATTATAAATTAGATTGGCAATTGCACAGATAAGGAAGTTCAACTATAATAAGAAGACAACTGCATGAATAAAATGCATCGATGGAGAGTAGTAAATAAGAGCTCGCCGGCAAAGGGAGGAAACACCTTGACTGAAAGTGTTTCTCCGGTAGAATTTATCGAATTCGCTCCTGAGCAGTCGCCTGAACCTACAAGTAGGGTGGACCGGACCAAGTCCGTTATGAAAACGAAGTGAACAAGTATGATGGCGTTGGCCTGAATTCTTGATTAATCTGGGTGGTACCGCGAATCCTCGTCCCTTTTATGGACGGGGTTTTTTTATTTCTAAAGGAGGCAAGATGTTATGCAGGACCGATTGCAGGCATTAAAGGAAGAAGCATTGGTGAAAATTCAGCAAGCAAATGAGCTGAAAGAATTACAGGACATCAAAGTATCTTATTTGGGTAAAAAAGGGCCGATCACAGAAGTACTGAAAGGGATGGGGAAACTATCTCTGGAAGAACGTCCTGTTATTGGGGCTTATGCGAATGAAGTAAGGGATGCGATCACAGCTGCGCTTGATACTAAAATCAGCCAGATGGAACAGGCTGCTATTGAAGAAAAGCTGAAAAAAGAATCGATCGATGTTACACTTCCGGGCCGGCCGGTCAGAAAGGGGAACTCTCATCCGTTAACGGCAGTCGTTGAAGAGATTGAAGATCTTTTCTTAACGATGGGCTTCACGGTGGCAGAAGGCCCTGAAGTGGAAACCGATTATTACAATTTTGAAGCACTGAACCTTCCGAAAGGACATCCGGCAAGAGACATGCAGGATTCATTCTTTATTACAGAAGACATTCTGCTTCGTACACAGACTTCTCCGGTGCAGGCAAGAACGATGGAAAAACATCACGGAAGAGGCCCGGTAAAAATAATTTCTCCGGGGAAAGTGTACAGAAGGGATGACGATGATGCGACTCACTCTCATCAGTTCATGCAGATCGAAGGACTTGTCGTCGATGAGAATGTCCGCTTGAGTGACTTAAAAGGTGTTCTTGAAACCTTCGCTAAAAAAATGTTCGGCGAAGAGCGCAAAATCCGATTGCGCCCAAGCTTTTTCCCATTCACAGAACCGTCTGTCGAGATGGATATTTCCTGTTTTAAATGTGGTGGAAAAGGCTGCTCGATCTGTAAGCATACTGGCTGGATTGAGATTCTTGGAGCAGGTATGGTCCATCCGAACGTATTGGAGATGGCAGGCTTCGACTCTAAGAAATACACAGGGTTTGCATTTGGAATGGGCCCTGAACGGATTGCGATGCTGAAGTATGGCATTGATGATATCCGTCATTTTTACACAAACGATCTTCGTTTCTTAAAACAATTTAAAAAGGCATAAGGAGGGGAACCCTGTGTTAGTTTCATATAACTGGCTGAAAGAGTATGTAAATATTAATATCAGTGCTGCAGAGCTTGGTGAAAAAATTACGAAAAGCGGAATTGAAGTAGAAATCGTGGAATCCCTCAACAAAGGGATTACAGGAGTGGTCGTCGGACATGTGCTGGAATGTGTTCAGCATCCAAATGCCGATAAACTCCGTGTCTGTAAAGTCGAAATCGGTGAAGAAGACCCGGTACAAATCGTGTGCGGTGCTCCAAACGTGGCTGCTGGCCAAAAAGTGCCGGTAGCGCAAGTAGGTGCTGTACTTCCTGGAAACTTCAAGATTAAGAAAGCGAAACTTCGCGGAGAAGCGTCTCATGGAATGATCTGTTCACTTACTGAACTTGGTGTGGAAACGAAATTGGTGCCGAAAGAGTATTCAACAGGGATTTTCGTTATGCCTTCCGATGCGGAAGTTGGCAGCGATGCCTTGAGTTATTTGAACCTGGATGACTATGTTCTTGAACTCGGATTGACACCAAACCGTGCCGACTGCTTAAACATGATTGGTGTGGCTTACGAGGTTGCTGCCATTCTAAATGAGGAGCTTCGTCTTCCTGAAGTTTCCGTAGATTATACAGCTGAAAAAGCTTCAGAATATATTTCGGTAAAAGTTGATGCAAAAGAAGATAATCCTTACTACGGAGCTATGGTGATCAAGAATGTTTCGATCGCGCCATCACCTCTTTGGCTGCAAAACCGTTTGATTGCAGCAGGAATCCGTCCAATCAATAATGTGGTCGATATAACGAACTACGTATTGCTCGAATACGGACAGCCGCTCCACGCCTTTGACTATGACCGTTTCGGATCAAAGGAAGTAGTTATCCGCCGGGCGAAAGACGGAGAAGAAATTGTGACGCTTGATGATGCTGTACGAATTTTAAACAGCAGCCATCTTGTGATCACCAATGGAGAAGTACCTGTTGCTGTGGCCGGTGTAATGGGCGGAGCAACATCAGAAGTTCAGGAAGATACGACGACTGTACTGCTGGAAGCTGCTTATTTTGAAGGACAGCGTGTAAGAGCAGCATCCAAGGATCTTGGACTTCGAAGTGAAGCAAGTGCACGCTATGAAAAAGGCATCGACCGCAACCGTGTATATGAGGCTGCTCAACGTGCTGCTTCCTTAATGGCGAAATATGCCGGAGGAGAAGTGGCAGAAGGCATCGTAGAAGATGGCGAACGCTTGGTAAGTGAAGGAAGAGCTGAAGTCACCCAAACAAGGATTAACAGCTTGCTCGGAACTTCTATTGAAAACGAACAGATCATTGAAATCTTTACGAGACTTCGTTTCCAATTTGAGGTACAAGGAGAAACATTCAAGGTTACCGTTCCAGCCCGAAGGCCGGATATTACCATCGATGCGGATCTTGTAGAGGAAGTGGGAAGAATCTACGGTTATGACCGTATTCCCACAACGTACCTTGTAACGGAAGGCCGTCCAGGAGGATTGAGCCCCTATCAGGCAGCTCGCAGAAAGGTTATGCGTTATCTTGAAGGCGCCGGGCTCTATCAGACTGTAACATATGCACTGACGACTCCTGAAAAATCAACCAGTTTCTCTTTTGTGAAGGAGGAGCAGGAAAACGTTCAAACCATCTCGGTTTCCCACCCGATGAGCGAGGAGCGCAGCACTCTTCGCAGTACACTGATTCCGCAGCTTCTTGAAGTAGTGCGCCACAATCATCACCGTTCAATTGATGATGTAGGTGTCTTTGAAATCAGTTCTGTCTTCTTTGCCTACGAACAGCAGATCTCTGTTCTGCCTGAAGAGAAAACATATCTCTCCGGTGCACTGACAGGCTTGTGGAATATCCATCCTTGGCAGGGTGAAAAGAAGAAAACAGACTTCTTTGTTGCAAAAGGAATCCTTGAAGGGTTATTCGAAGAACTCGGATTGTACAGCCGTATCACCTTTGAAAGCGAAAGTTTGAAAGGGATGCATCCTGGAAGAACAGCAGTAATTAAACTCGACAGCATCACCATCGGCTTGATCGGCCAGATTCATCCTGGAACTCAAAAAGAGTGGGATTTAAACGAGACGTACGTGTTTGAATTGGATCTGGATCAGCTTATCCAGGCCACGGTAGAACCTACCGTTTATCAGCCGCTTCCTAGATTCCCTTCCATTACACGGGATATTGCATTGGTGGTTGATAAGAACCTGCCTGCAGGAGACTTAAACACTGTGATTTATGAAGCGGGAGGAGCTCTCCTCAAGGAAAGCAGCCTGTTTGATCTGTACGAAGGAGAACATATGGAAGAAGGCAAAAAATCACTCGCCTTTTCTTTGAAATATTTTGATCCGGAACGTACACTTACGGATGAAGAAGTGACAAAAGCTCATGATAACATCCTGCGCAGTCTGGAAGAACGTTTTGGAGCTGAGCTTCGAAAATAGTAAGCCAAACAGAAACCCGCATGTCTCTCTTGAGACTGCGGGTTTTGTTATGAAAATAAAGTTTAGCTCCGCTTGCCGTTTGCTAGATTGAGTGCTTTTTTTGTGTTTGCGAAATGAATCTTTGCGATGTCAGTCAGATAATCTGCACCATACTTGCGGATCATTTCCGCTGCTTTTAAATCCACTTTGCTGCCGGCGCCTTTCGGGATCTCAATGCCTGTTTTAGCACTGATTTTATCCATCTCTTTAATAAAAGCATAGCGGGCGAGAATTGATGAGGCGGCCACGGACAGATGAAGCGATTCGCCTTTTGTAGCAAAGAACACTTTGTCTTTTACGATGTTTCCCTCTCTTGAGAGATAATTATAATAAACACCCGGCTCGCAGAACTGATCGATCAATATACCGTCCACGTGGAAGTCTTTTGTTTTTTCCAGCACGTTAAGAAGAGCTTTATTATGCAGAAGAGCTTTCATTTTTCCTTGGCTCATCCCTTTTGCCTGAAGTTCATTGTACCTCCTGTTGGGAAGGACGAGCAGGCTGTAAGGGATGGTATGCAGAAGGTCCTTGGCGATGGATACGATCTGTTTGTCGTTCAGAAACTTTGAATCCTTTACTCCAAGTTCTTTTAGCAGTTCAAGCTGTGCCGCTGGAACATAGGAGGCCACGACGGTAATCGGGCCAAAGTAATCTCCCGTTCCCACTTCATCGCTTCCAATAAGAGAGAGTGTACTCACGTTTTCGGGAGGAGCAAAGGCATGGGGCGGCTTTGCTTTAGCTGGTTTCGGAGAAGCTGCGGGTGGAGGAGAACCCCATTTTCCAGCCTCGATTTCAGCTGTCTTTCCCTGAAAAAGAACCTTGCCTGATTTATAGGCCGTTACCGTGCAGCCTGCAGGCTTAGCCGTAAATATGCTGCCAGGCGGGGAAGAAGGCTGGATGTATGCTTGGTAAGCTTCCTTCATTTTATTGATCTCTTGGGATGTTACTTTTAATACAGTATTTGCCATCTTTATGTTCCTTTTCTTTCGTTTTATTTTTTAGTAGAATTTGGATAAAATGATAGCTGGTTTTAGAACAAATATTTTCATAACCGTTCGCTTTCTGTTAAGATAATGATTAGAGTTCATAGCTTTTTTGCAAGTGGAACTATGATTGGAGGTAATTTCGTGGCGGAAGACAATATGAAAGCAAGGACCATTGTAGAAATCTTTGGTCAAAAATACACAGTAATAGGAACTGAGACTTCCAGCCACATTCGTTCGGTAGCTGCTATGGTTGACGAAAAGATGCGGGATATCCAGCAATATAATGCAGTATTGGATACGAAACAGCTTGCCGTTCTGACAGCTGTTAATCTGATGAACGAATACTTAAAGACTAAAGAAGAGCTGGAAAAATTGCAACAGCAGATTAGGAAAGAGGATAAATAAATGCTAGATATTATTTTAATTGTTATATTGATTGCCGGTTTTTTTATCGGACTGAAACGAGGTTTGGTCATGCAGGTTGTCCATCTCGTTGGGTTTATAGCGGCTTACGTCGTGGCTTATCTATATTTTGACGACTTGGCGCCTCATTTAAAATTGTGGATTCCATATCCTTCGATCGGTAATGACAGCCCGATGTCAACGATACTGAGCAGCATTTCCTTAGAGGATGTATACTATCGTGCCATCGCCTTTGCTCTCTTGTTCTTCGGAACGAAGATCATCTTGCAGATCGTAGGAAACATGCTTAACTTTGTAGCTGACCTGCCGCTGCTCCGCACGGTAAACCGCTGGCTCGGAGGAGTCCTGGGATTTATCGAAGTTTATCTGATTTTATTCTTATTGCTATATGTCGCTTCGTTGATTCCGTCTGGTTCCATCCATACGGCTTACCAGGATTCCTTTATCGGACAGGGAATGGTTGAAAATACTCCAGTATTCTCTGAAACGATTAAAGATTTATGGTCAAAAAATATGGGGTAAAACTTCTCTTTAACAGAGAAGTTTTTTTACCGTCCATAGTAATCGGCAATGCGGTACAAGTTTTGTGAAAGAGGGTGTTCATTTGAATAAGAAGCAGGTTGTTAATGTCCTTGAAATGATCGCCGTTTATTTAGAGATCAAAGGCGAGAACTCCTTTAAAACTTCGGCTTACCGAAGAGCGGCTCAAGCGTTGGAATCGGATGACCGGAACATGGAGCAGATCGGGGATCCGTCCAAATTAAAAGGAATTGGAAAAGGGACGGCTACTGTCATTACTGAACTTCTTGAGACAGGCAAATCATCGCTGCTTGAAGAATTGCAGGCAGCGGTTCCTTCAGGCCTTCTGACCATGCTCGACATACCGGGGCTTGGCGGGAAAAAAATTGCGAAGCTTTTTCAGGAGCTCGGAGTAACGGACATCAAGGGCCTTAAAGAAGCGTGTGAAAAAGAAAAAGTTAGAGGTCTCGCAGGGTTCGGAACAAAAACAGAAGAGAAAATACTGGCAGCGGTCGAGGAACTCGGTAAGCGCCCTGAACGGCTGCCGATTGCATTTATGCTTCCGGTCGCAGAAAAAATTGAAGAACAGCTGAAAGATATAAAAGGTATTCTGAAGTTTTCCTTGGCAGGCAGCCTCCGCCGTTTTCGTGAGACGATCAAGGATCTGGATTTTATTCTCGCAGTTTCCGATGCGGCTAAAGTGAAAAAACAGCTCGTCCAGCTGGAAGGCGTTACGGATATCATCGCAAAAGGAGATACAAAAGTTTCACTCCAATTTCATTATGATTATCCCGTTTCAGTCGATTTCAGGCTCGTATCCCAAGAGCAGTATGCCTCTGCCTTGCATCATTTTACCGGTTCCATGGAACATAACGTTAAGATGAGGCAGCTGGCGAAAGAACGCAATGAAAAAATCAGCGAATATGGTGTTGAAAATACAGGAACAGGTGAGATAACGACCTTTTCCACTGAAGAAGAATTCTATGGACACTTTGGACTTCAGTGGATTCCGCCGGAAGTGCGTGAGGGCGGGGATGAACTTGAAAAGTTTCGTGAACCTCAGCGGCTGATTGAACAGGAAGATATCCAAGGAGATCTGCATATGCACTCCACATGGAGCGACGGGGCCAACACGATTGAAGAAATGGCAGAAGCAGCAAGGGAAAAAGGATACTCGTTTATGGCAATTACCGATCATTCTCAGTATTTAAGGGTAGCCAACGGCCTTACAGCAGAGCGGCTTCGTGAGCAGCGGAAAGAGATTGACAGGCTGAACGGGAAATATAGTGATTTTAAAATTCTGGCAGGCGTTGAGATGGACATTCTGCCGGATGGAACACTCGATTTTGATGACGACCTCCTGGCCGAAATGGACCTTGTGATCGCCTCCATCCATTCATCTTTTTCTCAAAACAGAGAGACGATCATGAAGAGGATGAAGACAGCGCTCAAAAGCCATCATGTGGATATTATTGCCCATCCGACGGGAAGAATTATCGGAAGGCGTCCCGGGTATGATGTTGATTTGGAGATGCTCATCGATGTAGCAGCTGAAACCAATACAGCCCTTGAACTGAACGCTCATCCGAGCCGGCTCGATCTGGCCCCTGAATGGCTTAAGAAAGCACAGGATAAAGGTGTAAAAATCACGATCAATACGGATGCCCATTACCGTGATACTCTGGGGCATATGGACATAGGAGTTTCTGTGGCGAGAAAGGGCTATATTCGCCGGGAAAACGTCCTGAACGCAATGACACTTGATGAGTTAACTTCCTTTTTAAAACGAAATGATAAAAAAGAATAGAACGTCTCCTGGGAGGAGGAACTAATTTTGCAAGAACGAGTACTTCGAGTCTTAGAATATACAAAAATCATTGAGCAGTTAAAAAAACACGCAAGTTCAAGTCTGGGCAAACAAAAGGTTGAACAGCTTCAGCCTTCTGTAAATTTTGCCGAGATCAGCCATTGGCAGGACAGCACAGATGAAGGTGCAAAAGTCCTCCGGTTAAAAGGGCAGGCACCGCTTGGTGGAATACGAGATATCCGTGCAAGCCTGAAGAGGTCGCAGATTGGCGGGCTGCTGAATACGGATGAACTTCTCGATATTGCGACTACAATATATGGCGGAAGGCGCTTTAAGCGGTTTACAGAGGGAATGGCGGAGGATGGAATTGAACTGCCGATCCTTGACAGCCTTGTTGCGCAGATTGAACCGCTGATTGAACTGGAGCAAGAGATTAAAGCTTGCATAGACGACAACGGCCATGTTATGGACAGTGCCAGTCCGGCTTTGCGTACAATTAGAAGCCAGCTGCGCACGTTCGAGGCTAGAGTGCGTGAGAAATTGGAAAGTATGGTCCGTTCCTCGAGCTATCAAAAAATGCTATCCGATGCGATCATCACGATTCGAAATGACCGCTTCGTGCTGCCTGTTAAACAGGAATACCGCGGCAGCTTTGGTGGTATGGTGCATGACCAGTCCTCTTCAGGAGCCACACTCTTTATTGAGCCTCAAGCTGTCGTTGCGATCAATAATCAGCTGAAAGATGCGAAAGCTAAAGAAGCAAGAGAGATTGAAAAGATTTTAAAAGAACTTTCATTGCTGGTCGGGGAATCAGCTGAAGCCTTAGCCCATAATGTGAAGATTCTGGCAGAGATTGATTTTATTTTTGCAAAAGCGCAGTACAGCCGTGAACTGAAGGCGACGAAACCAATCATGAACGACAGAGAATACATCTCTCTCCGTAAAGCGAGGCATCCGCTCATCGATCAGGACGCTGTAGTACCAATCGATGTGGAGCTTGGCGGTGTTTTTCAATCATTGATCATTACCGGTCCCAATACAGGGGGTAAAACGGTTACTTTAAAAACGATCGGCCTGTTATCGTTAATGGCCCAATCCGGACTTCAGGTTCCTGCAGAAGAAGAGTCTGAGATGACGGTGTTTGAAGCCATTCATGCCGACATCGGTGATGAGCAATCGATTGAACAGTCATTAAGTACGTTCTCCTCTCATATGGTGAACATTGTCGATATCCTGAAAACAGTGAATTTTAAAAGCCTGGTTCTGTTTGATGAACTAGGAGCTGGAACTGATCCACAGGAAGGAGCGGCACTTGCTATCTCCATCCTTGATTATGTGTTTGAACGGGGAGCGAAAGTAATCGCAACCACCCACTACAGTGAGTTGAAAGCTTATGCTTATAACCGCAATGGCGTCATCAATGCGAGCGTTGAATTTAACGTGGAGACGCTGCGGCCGACCTACAAACTGCTGATCGGAGTTCCGGGCAGAAGCAACGCCTTTGAGATTTCCAGACGCCTCGGTTTGGAGCCCTCCATTATTGATGAAGCAAAATCGCAAATCAGTGATGAGGACAACAAGATTGATAACATGATCCGTTCGCTTGAGGATAACCAAAAGCGTGCAGAAGAAGAACGGGAGAATGCCATTAAAATCAGGCAGGAAGCCGAACAGCTAAAAGCTGAGCTGGAAGCAGAACTTCAGCATCTGGAGCGGGATCGTGACCGATTGCTTGAAGAAGCGGAGCGAAAAGCGGAAGAAGCAGTAGCGAATGCACGAAGGACCGCTGAAGAAGTCATTAAAGAACTTAAAGAATATCAGAAAGAAGCGGGCAATGTGAAGGAACACCGATTGATCGATGCCCGTAAAAAGCTGGAGGAAGCAACGCCTGCCCTTCGGTCGAAGAAGAAAAAGGCAGCAGCTTCCAAACCGAAATCTGCTTCGTTTAAACCAGGCGATGAAGTGAAAGTGCTGAGTTTCGGCCAAAAAGGCCATATTATCAATAAAGTCAGCAACAACGAATATCAGGTACAGATCGGTATTTTAAAAATGAACGTATCACTCAGCGACCTTGAATTGATCAAACAGACGAAAGAGAAAAAACCAGAGCCGAGATCGTTTGTAAAAGTGCAGGGAAGCGATGACTCGGTCCGTCCTGAACTTGATCTCCGCGGCAAGCGGTATGAGGATGCGATGCTAGAAGTGGATAAGTATTTGGATGAAGCGATGTTAGCCGGATATCCTCAAGTTTCTATTATTCATGGGAAAGGAACCGGTGCTCTGCGCTCCGGTGTTCAGCAGCTGCTCAAATCACATCCCAACGTTAAATCGACACGCATGGGAGCGGCAAATGAAGGTGGAAGCGGCATAACCGTTGCGCTATTAAAATAATTGGAGGTTAGAGATGGACGTATCCCACAATCCGTTTATCCAAACGGCGGCATATTACAGCGTAGTCGTACTGTTCCTCGTTATTTTTCTGGCAGTATTTGAAATGGTCACCCGGTATGAGAACTGGGTGGAGATTAAAAAAGGCAACCTGGCCGTAGCGATGGCAACCGGAGGGAAAATATTCGGCATCGCCAATATTTTTCGCTATTCCATCGCACAGAACGATTCACTTCCTCAGATGATGGCTTGGGGTCTGTTCGGATTTGTTCTGCTTCTTGCCGGTTATTTTATCTTTGAATTTTTAACCCCGAGATTTAACATTGATGAAGAGATCGAAAACGATAATCGCGCAGTGGGCCTGATCTCCATGGTCATATCCATTGGCCTGTCGTTCGTGATCGGTTCAGGGATTGAATAGGAGTGAAGCATCAGTGGATACGTTATGGAAAGTTTTATTCATTTGCAGCGGAATTTTTATTCTTTTCGGCATCGTTTATTTACTTTTCTTATCATAATGGAATGGAATTAATGAAAGCTGCATTTCTGCTGCTTTTTAGCAAAAAACCAGCCTCCAGGCTGGTTTTTTGTATGCTTTTTTAAAGTGACAGTGGAAATACCTGCGAAAATGAGGCATTTACCCGCCGTAATAAAGAAAATACTGTCCAAAATAAAAATTTACTCGCCAAACGAACATTTTACCCGCCAAAACATGATTATAGTAAATCGTGCGGGATCGAAGGAAAGCGAAACCTGCCGATGTTACTCAGTATTCGATTTCATCATAATCTGCTGGCTGTGCGGTCAGCTGATTGGTGTCTTTCATGCCGATTTCACTCGAGATTTCCTGCTGTGATTTGATTTTGCCATGTGGATTCTGTGTTTCTTTACCGGCTTTCAAAGCCCCATCTCTTCTCGCTTTTGAATGAGTCATACTGTTCCCTCCTTTGCTTTATTGTTTAGTATGCAGCGGGAAAAACTGCATCATCCCCGCAAAAAAGTGCCAAAAGCACTATAAAATTTTTAATTTTTAAAAAAATATATTAAATTGAATGCGTTTTCATTTATAATGAAGTATGAGAGAGTTTTTTTAAGAAAGGCGTGAATTAAGGAGGAGATAAAAGTGGAAAGAAGATGGCTTAACCATTATCCACCAGAAATCCCCAGTGAGGTTGAGTATAAAGAACAACCTTTATTCACGTATTTAGAAGAAGCAGCTATTAAAAACCCAGAAAAGGTTGCTCTTCATTTTTTAGGTAAAGAAATGTCGTATCAACAGCTTTACGAAAGTGCTGTCCGGTTTTCCAACGGACTGTCTGCACTCGGAATGGGCAAGGGCGACCGGGTGGCGATTATGCTGCCGAACTGTCCGCAGGCGGTTATTGCTTATTATGGCATCCTTCTCGCTGGAGGAATCGTGGTCCAGACCAATCCCCTTTATACGGAACGAGAGCTGAGCCATCAGCTGGAGGACAGCGGGGCAGCGGCTATCGTTTGTCTGGATCAGCTCTTTTCGAGGGTAGCTGCTGTAAAAGAATTGACACAGCTGAAGCATGTGATTGTGACGGGCATTAAAGATTATTTGCCATTTCCAAAAAATGTGCTCTATCCGTTTGTTCAGAAAAAACAAAAGCCATTTACGGTGGTTGATGTTCAGTATGGCGGAAGTGTCCACTCGTTTAAGGAACTGATCAGCAAAAGCGAAAACCGGCGAATCCCTGTTGACGTCCACCCAAAAGAGGATGTGGCATTGCTGCAGTATACAGGAGGAACGACTGGCCCTGCAAAAGGTGTGATGCTGACACATGCTAATTTGGTCGTCAATTCGAAACAATGCAGCATCTGGATTTATAAGCACCGGGTTGGAGAAGAAGTTGTGCTGGCTGCATTGCCTTTTTTCCATGTGTATGGCATGACGGTTGTGATGAATCAGGCGATCATGACACAGGCAAAACTGATCATCCTTCCTCGTTTTGATCCGAAACAAGTGCTGCAGACGATCCATAAACAGCGTCCAACATTGTTCCCTGGCGCACCGACCATGTATATTGCGTTGCTGAACCATCCTGATTTGATGAAGTATGACCTTTCTTCCATCCAGGCTTGCATCAGTGGTTCTGCACCGCTCCCGATGGAAGTTCAGCAGAAGTTCCAGGCGATCATCTCTGGAAGTCTTGTGGAAGGCTATGGCCTCACAGAAGCTTCACCTGTAACGCATGCCAATCTGATCTATGGAAAGCAGATTAAAGGAAGTATCGGTCTTCCGTGGCCGAATACGGAAGCGGCCATCTATTCCACCGAGCGCGGAGAGTTTGCGGAAATTGGGGAAGTTGGCGAGTTATTGGTGCGGGGGCCTCAGGTGATGAAAGGGTATTGGAATCAGCCGGAGGAAACAGCTGCTGTTTTTAAAAATGACTGGCTCATGACCGGTGATATGGGATATATGGATGAGAATGGATATTTTTATATCGTGGACCGAAAGAAAGATTTGATCATTGCAGGAGGATATAATATATATCCCCGCGAAATTGAAGAAGTTCTTTATGAGCATGAAGCGGTAAAGGAAGCCGTCGTTGTTGGAATCCCGGATCCGTACCGCGGTGAAACCGTAAAGGCTTTTGTCGTGTTGAAAGAGAACGCTGTTTGTACGGAGGATCAGCTTAACAAATATTGCAGAGAAAACCTTGCTGCCTTTAAGGTACCAAGGGTGTATGAATTTAGAAGCGAGCTTCCAAAAACGATGGTCGGAAAAATTTTAAGAAGAGTTTTATTGGAGGAAGAGAAAGCGAAAGAGCGGGAAACACAAGAGATATAGGGACCTTTTTTAAAAAGGTCCTTGTTTTTTTGTTAAAACAAAGGAATAATAGAATTGACAGAAAAAAACGACTTGTTTTACAATTAAATTATGAATGAACAATCATTCAGTTTACAGCAGCTCGTTTTGAAGTGAGGAGATTATCGTGAAACGTAAAGGCCCAAAGTACGACAAAATAATTGATGCCGCGGTTAGTGTTATTGCAGTTCATGGGTATCATCAGTCCCAAGTGTCTAAAATTGCAAAGCAGGCGTCTGTAGCAGATGGGACGATCTATCTCTATTTTAAAAATAAAGAGGATCTGCTTGTTTCTGTTTTTAATGAAAAAATGGGAACCTTTATCGAAAGAACGGGGAACGAGCTGAAAAGCAAAGGGTCGGCGATTGAAAAACTGTTAACCCTCATTGAAATGCATTTTTGCCTGTTGGATGCTGACCACCAGCTTTCTATCGTAACACAGCTGGAACTTCGGCAGACAAACAGGGCGTTAAGGGCAAAAATTGGGGAAGTGCTTAAACGATATTTATCACTGATCGACCTCATCCTGAAAGAAGGGATGGAGGAAAGGGCTTTTGACAAGAACATGGATACCCGGCTGGCACGACAGATGATTTTTGGAACCATTGATGAAACCGCCACAAACTGGGTTATGAATGATCATAGGTATGATTTGCCGTCACTTGCTCAGCCTGTACATCGAATGCTTGTTAATGGTTTAAGCAACAATGCAGGGGCTATCCCCGCGCAAGAATAGATTCAACTAAGGAGTGTGAGAGAATGGGATTTTTACAGGTTCAAAAAGAGAATAAAATAGCCACAATTCAACTGAATCGTCCTCCGGCGAACGCGTTGTCCACCCAGCTGATCCGCGAATTGTCCGCGGTCTTTGAAGAACTGGAGAATGACAGCGAAACAAAAGTCATCCTGATCAAAGGTGAAGGCCGGTTCTTTTCGGCTGGAGCAGATATTAAAGAATTTACAACGATTGAAAATGAAGCCGATTTTGCTGATTTGGGGGCTTTTGGACAGCAGCTCTTTGACCGAATGGAAAATTATCCAAAGCTGATTATCGCAGCTATTCACGGTGCAGCACTGGGCGGGGGACTTGAACTCGCGATGGCTTGCCATATCCGGCTCGTTTCCAGTGAAGCCAAGCTTGGCTTGCCGGAACTGCAGCTTGGATTGATTCCAGGTTTTGCTGGGACACAAAGACTTCCAAGATACGTAGGAACTGCTAAAGCGGCCGAAATGCTCGTTACTTCTGACCCGATTACCGGAGAGGAAGCAGTGAAATGGGGGTTAGCAACTGCCGCTTATCCTGATGCAGAGCTTTTTGAAAAGGCTTACAACCTGGCGTCGAAAGCGGCAGCGAAGAGTTCCTTGTCCATTCGCTACACCCTCGAGCTTTTGCAGTATGCGGCTCGTGGACAGTACAGCGAGGGGGCAAAGAAAGAATCCGAGTACTTCGGAAAAGTCTTCGTTTCTGAAGATGGACAAGAAGGAGTTCAAGCCTTTGTTGAAAAAAGGCAGCCAAATTTTAAAAACTAAGGCTCTTTTTTCATTGACAGTTGATTGGAGTGCAAGGTGCGAGACTCCTCGAAAATGAATTTCACATTTTCTTCGTGCGATATAACGCTGCCGAAGCCTTCCTTGTCCTGCGGGAGAAGCGGGACAGGTGAGACCACAGGCGCATACGCTGAGGAGGTAGGCGTTTGCGCGGGTAAGGCTCACCGCGCGCCCCCCGCGGAAAGCGAGCATCCTGAAACGGAAATCAACTATTCCTAAGAGCAACAAAGGTTAAGAAAACAGCCAAAACTAAAAAATAGTTGGAGGGATTAGCATGAATCTTTATGTAATCTTAAAACGTACATTTGATACCGAAGAAAAGATCAGCATTTCTAACGGACAGATTTCTCATGATAGTGCCGAGTATATCATTAATCCTTATGATGAATATGCGATTGAAGAAGCGATTACCCTTCGCGATGCTCATGGCGGTGAAGTGACGGTTGTAACCGTAGGAACCGAAGAGTCAGAAAAAGAACTTCGTACGGCGTTGGCTATGGGTGCAGACAAAGCAGTTTTAATTGATAACGAAGATCTTGAGAGCTCCGACCAATATACAACATCTGCAGTGCTGGCTGAGTTTTTCAAGGATAAAGAATATGATCTAATCCTTGGAGGAAACGTTGCGATTGATAATGGTTCCGGACAAGTCGGGCCGCGTTTGGCTGAACTATTGGGAATCCCGCAAGTCACAACCATTACGAAAATTGAAATCAATGGAACGGACGTAGCGATTGAGCGTGATGTGGAAGGAGACGTTGAGAAAATTGAAACGAAGCTTCCTTTGCTCGTCACAGCTCAGCAAGGTTTGAACGAACCTCGCTATCCATCGTTGCCAGGGATCATGAAAGCAAAGAAAAAGCCTCTTGAAACACTCGAAATCGATGATCTAGATATCGATGAAGAAGATGTTGAAGCAAAAACAAAGACCGTTGAAGTATTCTTGCCGCCTAAAAAAGAAGCTGGAAAAATTTTAAGCGGAGAAGTCAACGACCAAGTGAAAGAATTAGTTTCATTACTACGCTCAGAAGCAAAAGTGATATAAGGAGGAATGCTACATGTCTAAAAAAGTTCTTGTACTTGCGGAAGTCCGTGACGGTGAATTAAGAAATGTATCCTACGAGGCCATTGGTGCCGCTAAGGAAATTTCCTCTGGCGGTGAAGTGGTTGCCGTGCTTTGCGGCGAAGGTTTAAATGAAGCGGGAAAATCTTTAGTCCATTATGGAGCAGACCGAGTCATTCTTGCTGAGCACAGCCTGCTATCAACGTATTCTACAGACGGATACGTTCAGGCATTGCTTCAAGTCATCGGCCAGGAGAAGCCTGACGGATTGGTATTAGGCCACACAGCCCTTGGTAAGGATCTTTCACCAAGACTTGCTGCACGCCTTCAATCGGGTTTAATTTCAGACGTAACCTCTCTTGAACAAGCAGGAGACAATGTTGTTTTTACTCGTCCAATATACTCCGGGAAAGCGTTCGAGAAAAAAGTAATTACGGACGGTCTTGTATTTGTAACCATCCGTCCGAACAATATTGCTCCGCTTGAAAAAGACGAAAGCCGTTCTGGAGATGTGTCTTCTCTAGCGGTTGATGTGAAGGATCTGCGCACCATTGTTAAAGATGTTGTCCGCAAAGCTTCTACAGGCGTTGATTTATCTGAAGCAAAAATTGTCGTTGCCGGAGGGCGCGGTGTGAAATCCGAGGATGGATTCAAACCGCTTCAAGAATTGGCTGATGTGCTTGGGGCTGCAGTCGGTGCATCCCGCGGTGCGTGTGATGCCGATTATTGTGACTACTCTCTTCAAATCGGACAAACAGGAAAAGTTGTTACACCTGACCTTTACATTGCCTGCGGAATTTCCGGAGCGATCCAGCATTTAGCGGGTATGTCCAATTCCAAAGTTATTGTTGCGATCAACAAAGATCCGGAAGCAAGCATCTTTTCTGTTGCAGACTACGGCATCGTAGGAGATCTGTTCGAAGTTGTCCCGTTGCTTACGGAAGAATTTAAGAATGTTTTAGTTAAATCATAAAAGATTTGGCTGGGCTGGCTGACAAAGCCGGCCTCTTTTTATACAATGAGTCCATCATGAATGATGAAATATACGAAAGAAATGAGTGGACGCTGGTGACAACAATTGCTTTTGTAAGGCATGGCGTAACCGATTGGAACGCTGAGAGAAGAATTCAGGGCATCATGGATATTCCATTAAATGTAGAAGGGCGTGCACAGGCTGCGGCATTAGCCAAAAGGTTCGGGAAAGAACATTGGGATATGGTCTTTACTAGCCAGCTGGCACGTGCCCGTGAAACAGGCTCAATCATCGGAGAGGTACTCGGGTTTCCGATTCATACCGACAAGCGAATCCAGGAGGTTAACTTTGGCAGGCTGGAAGGTACGGATGAGCAGGCCCGTATAAAACGGTGGGGAGCTGACTGGAGTACCCTGGAACATGGAAAAGAGAAAAAAGAACAGGTATTAAAAAGAGGAAACGAATTTCTTGAAGAGCTGACACAGCATCAACAGGGCAAAAAAATCATCGTGGTCAGCCACGGCGCTTTCATCGGCACCATGCTAAAAGGCCTGCTGGCAAGCGATGAGTATGATGTTTCACTCGTTAATACGTCAGTGAGTATATTACATCATGTGGAGCGGCAGTGGGCATGTTCCCTCTTTAATTGTGATGTGCATTTGAAGCAGCCACACGGTTAATTATTTGGTTTGATTAAAGTGCAAGTTGGGAACGATAAATCTTGAGCAAACAAATAGATGTAAATTAGGTTTGATGATATACTCTTTTTACACGATGAAACTAAGGAGGCAATTTTAATATGGCAATCGTAAATGCAACTGATCAAACGTTCAGTCAAGAAACTAGTGAAGGTCTAGTACTTGCTGATTTTTGGGCACCTTGGTGCGGACCTTGTAAAATGATCGCGCCGGTTCTAGAAGAACTAGCAAGCGAAAATGAAGACTTAAAAGTAGTTAAACTTGACGTAGATGAAAACCAAGAAGTAGCCGGAAAATACGGAGTAATGAGCATCCCTACATTGATCGTTTTCAAAGACGGCGAAGTTGTTGACCAAGTCGTAGGTTTTCAGCCGAAAGAAGCGCTTGGCGAGCTTTTAAACAAACACAAATAATAACGAACATAATTAAGGCTGGCCTCTAATGGCTGGCCTTTTTTTGTATTAAAGTTTGGTACTGGATTTTCGTATTTTAACTGCCAAAAATAAGGATATCATGCTATGATGTTACATAGAAAAAGGAGGGGAGAGACAACGTGGACACCATTAGAGAGAAGCTGGCTGTACTTCCGGATCAGCCCGGATGTTACTTAATGAAAGACCAATTCGGAAAAGTCATCTATGTGGGGAAAGCAAAAGTATTAAAAAACCGTGTAAGATCTTATTTTACCGGTTCACACGACGGGAAAACACAGCGTTTAGTCGCAAATATTTCCGATTTTGAATACATCATCACCTCCTCAGAGCTAGAAGCTCTCCTTCTTGAAATGAACCTGATCAAAAAACATGACCCTAAATTTAATGTCATGCTGAAAGATGATAAAACGTATCCGTATTTAAAGATTACTGCTGAACAGCAGCCCCGGCTCTTGTACACCAGAAAGATTAGAAAAGACAAGGGCAAATACTTTGGTCCGTTCGTTAATGCCTTTGCCGCACAAGAAACGAAAAAACTGCTGGACCGGCTGTATCCGTTGCGCAAATGTGATCATATGCCTAACAAAGTTTGCCTATATTACCATATCGGCCAATGCCTCGGCCCATGTGTTTATGATATTACCGAAGAACAAAACAAGAAGATGGTCGATGAAATCGTTAAGTTTCTGAACGGAGGCTTTCCTGAAGTGAAGGAGGAATTGACCGAGAAAATGCTGGCCGCTTCGGAAGACCTTAATTTTGAACGGGCGAAAGAACTGAGGGATCAGATCCAGCATATTGATGCGGTCATGCAGAAACAGAAAATGATGACCGCTGACATGGTGGATAAAGACGTTTTTGGTTTTCATTACGATAAAGGCTGGATGTGCGTCCAAGTCTTCTTTATCCGCCAAGGAAAGCTTATTGAACGTGATGTTTCCCTCTTTCCTTTCTATGGAGATGCCATCGAAGACTTTTTATCGTTTATTGGACAATTTTATCTTCAAAAAAATCATATTCTCCCGCGGGAACTTTTGCTGCCTCCTGAGGCGGACGGCGAATTGGTCAAGGATCTTCTCGGCGTGAAAGTGATACAGCCGAAACGCGGGCAAAAGAAAGAGTTTGTTGAACTTGCAACGAAGAATGCACAGCTCGCTCTGTACGAAAAATTTGCACTGATCGAGCGTGATGAGGAACGTACGGTAAAAGCGGTTGAAAATCTGGGGCTGCAATTAAACATTCCAGCTCCATACCGGATTGAAGCATTTGATAATTCCAACATTCATGGGACAAATCCAGTATCTGCGATGATTGTATTTGAAGACGGTAAACCGAACAAAAAAGAATACCGGAAATATAAAATTAAAACGGTGACAGGCCCTGATGACTACGCCTCCATGAAAGAAGTAGTCCGCAGGCGTTACTCCCGCATCTTAAAAGAGAATGGGCAGCTGCCGGATTTGATTATTATTGATGGAGGGAAAGGACAGATCGCTGCTGCGCAGGATGTTCTTGAAAACGAGCTGAACCTTGATATCCCGGTCGGAGGACTTGCTAAGGATGATAAGCACCGTACATCCCAGCTCTTGATGGGAAATCCACCTGAAATTATACCGCTGCTCAGAAACAGCCAGGAATTTTATCTGCTGCAGCGTATACAGGATGAAGTCCACAGGTTTGCGATCTCATTTCATCGTCAAGTGCGTGCGAAAGGCATGTTTCAATCAAGTCTCGATAACATTCCTGGAGTCGGTGAAAAAAGGAAAAAACTTTTGCTGAAAAAATTCGGTTCCATCAAGAAAATGAGAGAAGCCACTCTTGAGGATTTTCATGCGGCAGGCATTCCATTAAGTGTTGCAGAAGAAATTATTCAGGCACTTCAAAATGAACCTTTATAAAGGTATTGATTTTTCAGAAGTCCTTTGCTAAACTTAAAACAAATTTTAATAGAGCGCCATACTTCAGTTTTGAAGTGATGGTAGAGGAGCAAAAACCAATAGTAAGCTATCTGAAGAGAAGGAGCTCTAATGATGGTAGCTGAAAGGGGATTTTTGCCGAAGCTTTAAGAAACTCCTGTTTCTTACGGCTGGACCTGCATTGAATAAATGCAGAGCTGTCACACATTCTTGCCCGGAGGGTGTGTGGAGGACTATCTCACAAGAGGGGAAAACAAGCTGGCTTACTGTTGCATATACCAAGCAGCAATAAGGTATTTTCCTTATTGCTGCTTTTTTGTATTTATTTTTGCATTTCAGTTTGTTGCGTAGTGGAAGCCGAGACAGGCTGGCCATATCTGGGTGCCTTTTGCAGGAAGGCAATAAATTCGATTTCATTGATGAGAAAGGATGGACATTGTGGCTTTAATCATTCAAAAATTCGGAGGTACAAGTGTCGGCACACCGGATAAAATCAGAAACGCGGCAAGTCGGATCATTCAAGCGGCAAACGAGGGGAATCAAGTAGTAACGGTTGTCTCAGCAATGGGAAAAACAACGGATGATCTTGTGCGGCTGGCAGGTGAAATAACAGCAAGGCCTTCCAAACGTGAAATGGATATGCTTTTGACGACAGGAGAACAGATCACGATTTCACTGCTTGCGATGGCCCTTCAGGATGCCGGGTACGAAGCCGAGTCTCTGACTGGCTGGCAGGCTGGAGTTGAAACAGAAGATGTTCATGGCAACGCGCGCATCTTAAATATCGATACAAAAAGAATCCAGCAAATGCTTGCAGACGGGAAGATTGCAGTAGTTGCCGGTTTTCAAGGATTAACCTCATCGGATAATATTGCAACACTGGGACGGGGAGGATCAGATACGACGGCCGTTGCTCTGGCAGCTGCTCTTCGTGCCGATAAATGCGAAATCTACACAGACGTTACTGGTGTATTTACAACAGACCCGCGGGTGGTGAAACATGCCAGAAAGCTGCCTTCCATCTCCTATGATGAAATGCTTGAAATGGCGAATCTCGGAGCGGGTGTGCTGCATCCGAGAGCCGTAGAATTCGCAAAGAATTTCGGAGTAAGACTTGAAGTTCGTTCGAGCACAGAGAAAGAAAACGGAACACTAGTGGAGGAGGAAGCAACAATGGAGAATAATTTAGTAGTGAGAGGATTGGCTTTTGAAGGAAACGTAACAAAAATTACGATTGAAGACCTGCCGAATGGCTTAAACACACTGTCTTCTGTTTTTTCTTTGTTGGCAGAGAACGGTGTTAATGTAGATATTATTATTCAGAGTGTAAACAAGCAGGAAAGAACAAACATATCGTTCTCCATTGAAACAGCGATCTTAGATGAAACAATTGAGCTTCTAGAAAGATATAAGAGTTCGCTTCAGTTTGGTTCCATCCAGCATGAAGATGGATTGGCTAAAGTATCTATTGTTGGTTCAGGAATGATTTCTAATCCAGGAGTAGCTGCACAGATGTTTAAGGCTCTTTCTGAGCAGGATATTATGATTAAAATGGTCAGCACATCAGAGATTAAAGTTTCTACGGTCGTTGATCAGCAGGATATGATCAAAGCGATTGAAACGCTGCACGACGTCTTTGAACTGGACGCAAGGCAGCCGGTTCAGCAGTTATAATAAGAAAAATCCGGGCGAAGCTGCCCGGATTTTTTTGTAAATGGAAAAAATTCGCTGCAGGATTAAACCTGTACAGGTTCGTTTAAGAAGTCGATCTCAAATCCGAGGTCCTCAAGGATTTGGTGGTCAGCATTTGTTTCCTGTCCGTCGGTGGTCAGATAGTCGCCCACGAAAATAGAATTTGCAGCATAAAGGCCCAGCGGCTGAAGGCTGCGGAGATTTACCTCTCTGCCGCCTGAGATCCGAATCTCTTTCGTTGGATTAATATAACGGAACAAGGCGAGCACTTTTAAACAATAACGGGGGTTCAGCTCGTCAAGATGCTCGAGAGGAGTACCTGGTATAGCATGCAAAAAATTAACAGGGATAGAATCTGCATTGATCTCTCTTAGCGCTTCAGCCATCTTAATGATGTCGTGCCGGCTTTCGCCCATTCCTACGATAACGCCTGAACATGGGGAGATTCCTGCTGTTTTTACTTTTTCCAGAGTAGCCACTCTGTCTTCGTATGTATGAGAGTTTGTTATCTGGCTGTGGTGGTCTGAGGATGTGTTGATATTATGGTTATATCTTTCGACGCCCGCCTCTTTAAGGGACTGTGCCTGCTTATCATTTAAAATGCCGAGGCATGCGCATATTTTCATATTATAATTGGATTTAATCTCTTTTACAGCTTCAATGACGGTGTTCAAGTCCCGATTCAGAGGTCCTCTTCCGCTTGCGACGATACAATAGGTTCTCACGTTTTGTTTATATGCCCTTTCCGCACCTTCAACAATCGTGTCTTTATCCATCATCGCATATTTTTCGATCGGCGCTGTGGAAACTGAAGACTGTGAACAATATCCGCAATCCTCAGGGCACAGGCCTGACTTTGTATTAATGATCTTATTCAGTTTCACCTTTTTTCCGAAATAATGCTTCCTGATCATAAACGCACCTTGCAGCAGGCTAAGCAGCTCGTCATCGTCTGATTCCAATATGGATAAGGCTTCTGTCTCGTTCAGTTCTTTACCTTCGATCACTTCTTTTCCAAGTTCCATCCAATTCATAGGTGATGCCTCCTTAATGTTAACTGATTTTATGTATAGGTTAACATTATGCCAGCTGTTTTGTATTGTCAACGCAAAAAAAACCGGCATATGCCGGTTTTTTGAGAGAAAAGAGTATTCTCTTTCTATTTTCAGGCTCCTTGTGAGCCTGCGGTTTCGTCTTTACGGTCCCATTGGACGGTAAATTGGATTTTGTTCTTTCGTTTCAAAGTTTCATAGGTTTCTGTAACACATTTTCTTTGATTTTGGATTTGTTCTGCGATAAATCCAGCCTCGAGACCGAATGTAGGATTATCCTGCAAATCGAATCGTTTGTTGATAAGAGAGGAAGACAGTTCGAGTACCATCTCGTTCTTATTCATTTCAGCGATGATCAGATTGCCCCAGCCGGCTTCCGAGAAAAAATGAACAATTTCTTCAGTGGAACCCAATGGGAATTTCCTTGCCAGGTTTCTTCCTGCCCAATATAGGATGTTCCGTTCTTCTTTTCCCAGCAGATCCGGGATCAGAATGTTTTTCAGCAGCTCATATGCGAATACAGAAACTCCTGCAGCAGGCTTACTGTCCTTCTCGGTTGTTTCTTCTTCGTTGTGTTGGATGTCCTCATGTTGTTCCATTTAGATCTCCCCGCTTTCTACTTGTTCCATTATAGCTTGAATAAAATAATATCTCTATAAAAAGTCACACATTTGTCGAAATTTAAGTGAGGGTCTGCCTTGAAAAAAGTTAGGAAAATCAACAGATTTTTGAACTTTTTATGTTACCGGTTTCTTGACGGTGTCAAACGATGGGAGTAAAATGAAACATGTTATTAGTTAACGCTTTAATGTTCATCTTATTTACTGCAAGCGGAGAGGAAACGCTTAAACGGAATGGATAGAAACCAATGGTTTCAGAAAAAGACAGAGGGAACTTAGAAAGGGGCAAATTGTATGGCAGGCAGTCGCAATTTTAACACGAGAAGACTACATTCTTTACTGGGCGTAATCCCGGTTGGCTTATTCCTGCTCCAGCATCTTGTTGTGAACAACTTTGCAACAAGAGGGGCAGAATCATTTAATAATGCAGCGAATTTTATGGGACATTTACCTTTCCGTTATGTTCTGGAAGCGGTTATAATTTTTATTCCTCTTTATTTCCATGCGATTTACGGACTTTATATTACCTTCACGGCTAAAAACAACGCAAGCCGTTTTGGATATTTCCGTAACTGGATGTTCCTCTTACAGCGTGTAACTGGCGTAATTACGCTAATTTTTGTTTCCTGGCATGTTTGGGAAACTCGTATTGCAGCAGCATTTGGAGCAGAAGTTAACTTTTCGATGATGTCAGACATCTTAAGCTCACCATTTATGGTGGCCTTTTATTTGGTTGGGGTATTATCCGCAGTCTTTCATTTTGCGAACGGATTATGGTCATTTTTTGTCAGCTGGGGTCTTACGGTTTCGCCTCGATCACAGAGAGTTTCAACTTACGTAACGATGGCAGTTTTCCTAGCACTTGCATTCGTTAGCGTTCGAACTATTTTTGCATTCATTTAAGAAGGGGTGAACCATCTTGAGTAAAGGAAATATTATTATCGTCGGTGGAGGTCTTGCAGGGCTAATGGCTACCATTAAAGCAGCAGAAGCCGGCATGAACGTTGACTTGTTTTCACTAGTTCCTGTTAAGCGCTCTCACTCTGTTTGTGCGCAGGGCGGAATTAACGGTGCTGTAAATACAAAAGGAGAAGGCGACTCTCCTTATGTGCATTTTGACGATTCCATTTATGGAGGAGACTTCCTTGCGAACCAGAGTCCGGTTAAAGCGATGTGTGAAGCGGCTCCAGGAATCATCCACCTTATGGACCGTATGGGAGTTATGTTCAACCGTACTCCAGAAGGATTGCTGGACTTCCGCCGTTTCGGGGGCACACAGCATCACCGCACCGCATTTGCCGGTGCAACTACAGGACAGCAGCTTTTGTATGCGCTGGATGAGCAAGTAAGACGCCATGAAGTTGCAGGTCTTGTTACAAAGTATGAAAACTGGGAATTCCTATCTGCTATCGTGGATGATGAAGGTGTTTGCCGAGGAATCACAGCTCAAAACTTAAAATCTATGGAAATCCACAGCTTTGCAGCGGATGCTGTTATTATGGCTACTGGAGGACCTGGAATCATTTTCGGTAAATCTACGAACTCTGTCATCAATACCGGGGCAGCAGCAGCATCTCTTTATCAGCAAGGTGTTGATTACGCAAACGGCGAGTTTATTCAAATTCATCCGACAGCGATTCCTGGAGATGACAAACTTCGTTTAATGAGTGAATCCGCACGTGGAGAAGGCGGCCGTGTATGGACGTATAAAGACGGTAAACCTTGGTACTTCCTTGAAGAAAAATATCCAGCTTACGGTAACCTTGTGCCTCGTGATATCGCAACACGTGAGATTTTCCATGTGTGTGTTGACGAAAAACTTGGAATCAACGGCGAAAACATGGTTTATCTTGACCTTTCACATAAAGATCCGAAAGAGCTTGATATCAAGCTTGGCGGAATTATAGAAATCTATGAAAAGTTCATGGGTGATGACCCTCGAAAAGTTCCGATGAAAATCTTCCCTGCAGTCCACTATTCAATGGGCGGCATGTGGGTTGACTTTAATCAGATGACCAACATTCCTGGTCTTTTTGCTGCGGGTGAATGTGAGTACCAATATCATGGTGCAAACCGTTTGGGTGCGAATTCCCTTCTATCTGCAATCTTCGGCGGAATGCAAGCTGGCCCTGCAGCAGCGGCATATGTCAGCGGACTTGAGAAGTCTTCTGATGATGTTGCATCCACTGTATTTGAACATCAGGTTCGCAAAGAACAAGAAAAATACGACAATATCATGAGCATGGACGGAAACGAAAATGCTTACGTCCTTCATAAAGAGCTCGGTGAGTGGATGACGGATAATGTAACGGTTGTCCGTTATAACAACAAGTTAAAACAAACGGATGATAAGATCCTTGAGCTTATGGAGCGATACAAGAAGATCAACATTAACGATACGTCGAAATGGAGTAACCAAGGGGCTTCCTTTACCCGCCAGCTATGGCACATGCTTCAGCTGGGACGCGTTATCACACTTGGTGCTCTAAACCGTGACGAAAGCCGTGGAGCGCACTACAAACCAGACTTCCCGGACCGTAATGATGATGAGTGGCTAAAAACAACGAAAGCAACATTTAATGCTGCGACGAATGGTCCTGATTTCTCTTATGAAGAAGTCGACATTCAATATATCAAGCCGCGTAAACGTGATTATTCTAAAAAGAAAGCTGAGGCGAAATAAGGATGAGCGCAAAAACAATTAAGTTTATCATCACAAGACAAAACAGTCCTGAATCCGCCCCATACCAAGAAGAATTCGAGCTTTCATACCGCCCGAACATGAACGTCATTTCCGCATTGATGGAGATCCGCCGTAATCCTGTGAACGCAAAAGGGGAAGCAACGACTCCGATCACATGGGAAATGAACTGCCTTGAGGAAGTATGCGGAGCCTGTTCTATGGTTATTAACGGGAAACCGCGTCAATCATGTACAGCTCTTGTTGATAAGCTTGAGCAGCCGATCCGCTTGGAACCAATGAAAACTTTCCCGGTAGTCCGTGACTTGGCTGTTGACAGAAGCCGCATGTTTGATGCTTTGAAAAGAGTTAAAGCGTGGATTCCGATTGACGGTACTTATGATTTAGGTCCAGGACCTCGTATGCCTGAAACCAAGCGTCAATGGGCATATGAACTTTCTAAATGTATGACATGCGGTGTTTGTCTTGAAGCATGTCCGAACGTTAACAGCAAATCTGATTTTATTGGCCCAGCGCCTTTATCTCAGGTTCGTCTCTTCAATGCGCATCCAACTGGAGCAATGAATAAAGAAGAGCGTTTAAATGCATTGATGACTGACGGCGGGCTAGCGTCTTGCGGTAACTCGCAAAACTGCGTACAATCATGCCCGAAAGGAATTCCTTTGACAACATCGATTGCTGCTCTAAACAGGGATACAACATTCCAAGCATTCAAGAACTTTTTCGGAAGCGACAGAGTTTAATAAAAATCAGGCCTCTTCAACTCAGAAGAGGCCTTTTTTTATTTCTCAGGCAAAAGCGGACAGGTTTTGGGGCATCCATCCAGCAATTGAATAAAAATGGGCTTCATTTTTTGAAAGAAGGGGACAAAAAACCATTACTTTTTCTTTGAACCAAGTCACTCCTAAAAACTTCTTAACATAGTATATGTTGACTAAATACTTCCAATTTGCAAATTGTGCATTGGCAGTTCTTTAAACCCTAGCAAGGAGGGGTGAAATCATTGAAAGAGAAACACTACCGACCGAAGCCTCTACTTACAAAACGAGAAAGAGAAGTTTTTGAACTATTGGTCCAAGACAAGACGACAAAAGAAATCGCAGAACAGCTTTTTATCAGCGAGAAGACCGTTCGTAACCATATTTCCAACACGATGCAAAAGCTTGGGGTAAAAGGGCGATCTCAAGCCGTCGTAGAATTACTGAGGCTTGGAGAACTAGAAATTTAGTCGGGAAACGGCTTTCCATGAAAGCCGTTTTCTTTTTTATATTCAAAGGTGCATTCAAATTCCATACCGTCTTTTGAGCTTCACACTTTAAGTCTTGACTTCATAAGTAGTTTTCTTAATTGATAAACATACTTTTTTGGGCTATGATGTAGGCATTGCGAAATTTGGGCTTCTGCTTGAAAGGATTGAATAAGGATGAATGGTCCCTTTCATATACAAAAAACACTCAATAATAATGCGGTTGTTGCATCAAATGCCTCCTGCCAGGAACTGATTATCATCGGAAAGGGAATTGGCTTCGGCAAGAAAATGGGCGATGTCATAACGGATGATGCCATTGATAAACTTTATATTTTAACCAATGAAAAAGAGCAGGAGCAGTACAAAACTCTTGTGCATTCTCTTGATGAGTCCTTTATCGAACTGCTGAATGATGTGATAACCCATATAGAGGAACGAATGCAAACTACGCTAAATGAACATATTCATGTCGCGCTGACCGATCATGTTGCATTTGCTGTTAAGCGACTGGAGCAGGGAATGGATATTCGAAATCCTTTTCTTTCTGAGACCCAAACCCTTTACCCAAAGGAATACACGGTAGCTGAAGAGGTGATCGAACAGATCAACCAGACACTCGGCATTCACCTGCCAGAAGGCGAGATCGGCTTTGTTGCACTGCATATCCATAGTGCGGTTACCAATAAAAGTTTAAGCGATATTAACGAACACTCCAGGATGATTAACAGTCTGGCTGCGATTATTGAGGAATCTCTCTCCATTAAACTGGACCATAAGAGCATCAACTATCTCAGGCTTGTCAGGCATCTGCGCCATACGATCGAACGTATGGAGATGGGAGAGCAAGTGGATAAGCAAGAAAAATTAGCAAAGGTGTTGAAAGAGGAATACCCTTTGTGCTACAATCTTGCTTGGAAGTTAATTAAGGTAATGCAAAATACTTTAAATAAACCGATACCAGAGGCGGAAGCAGTGTATCTAACGATGCATTTGCAAAGGCTTACTTAATTTTATACATCGTGCTTTTGCTTTACGTGTTACTGATTCGATCAGGCATGAGTGAAGAAAAAAGTGTAGTAAGGGCTTAATTCGGATATTCTATATCTGATTAGCTTTTGTATGCGCTTTTTTGTCACTCATGCCTTTTTTTGGTTTATTCAGCTTCCAGCACAAAGTAAAAACAAATTTAAGGAGGAAAGTCCCGTGTGGAAAAGTATTTTTGGAGTCCTGCAGAGGGTAGGTAAAGCATTGATGCTTCCTGTAGCCATCCTGCCTGCAGCTGGTTTGCTGCTCGCATTTGGTAACGCGTTCAAAAACCCTGCATTGCTCGATAAGTTACCTGCTTTAAAAGCAGGCTGGTTCCAGCTTGTAGCAAGCGTTATGGAAAACTCGGGGAATATTGTGTTTTCTAACCTGTCCCTGCTTTTTGCAGTCGGTGTTGCCGTCGGACTAGCTGGCGGAGAAGGTGTAGCAGGACTTGCTGCCATTATTGGATATCTAATTATGAATGTAACGATGGGTACGTTAAAAGGCATTACGCCTGATATGATCAAAGACAACCCGGAGTTTGCAAATGTGCTGGGTATACCCACCCTGCAAACAGGAGTTTTTGGCGGTATCATCGTTGGTATTCTTGCCTCCTATCTTTATAAACGGTTCTATAAGATTGAACTACCTTCATACTTAGGATTCTTTGCAGGTAAACGATTTGTCCCAATTATTACAGCGGTTTCATCATTGGTTCTTGGTATCATCATGATTGGTGTATGGCCATATGCTCAAAACGGATTAAACTCTTTCTCACACTTTATGCTAGACTCAAACCGAACATTGGCTGCTTTCGTTTTTGGAGTAATCGAACGTTCGTTAATTCCTTTTGGACTTCACCACATCTTCTACTCTCCATTCTGGTTTGAGTTTGGACAGTACACAGACAAAGCCGGAGACATTGTCCGAGGTGACCAAAAGATCTTCTTTGCACAGATTAAAGATGGTGCACCATTAACAGCAGGTACTTTCATGACAGGTAAATTCCCATTCATGATGTTTGGTCTGCCTGCAGCAGCACTTGCGATGTATCACGAAGCTCGTCCTGAGCACAAAAAAATTGTAGCCGGTATCATGGGTTCTGCAGCATTAACTTCTTTCCTAACAGGAATTACAGAACCAATCGAGTTTACATTCTTGTTTGTTGCTCCAGTTCTATTCGGAATTCATGCAATCTTCGCCGGGTTGTCATTTATGACAATGCAGCTGTTAAATGTTAAAATCGGTATGACATTCTCTGGTGGAGTCATTGACTATCTTCTATTCGGAGTTCTGCCTAACCGTACTGCTTGGTGGCTGGTTATTCCAGTTGGTTTAGTCTTTGCAGTCATTTATTACTTTGGATTCCGATTCGTCATCCGTAAATGGGATCTTAAGACTCCAGGACGCGAAGTGGTGGACGATGAGGTTGAAACAAACGTCAGCGTGAGCAACGAAGGGTCTTTAGCTGCTAATATCCTTGAAGGACTAGGCGGAAAAGAGAACATTAAAGATCTTGATGCATGTATTACACGTTTGCGTGTTGCTGTAAATGATGCGAAAAATGTCGATAAAGATCGCCTCAAAAAATTAGGTGCATCTGGAGTTCTTGAAATGGGGAACAACATCCAAGCCATCTTTGGGACACGTTCTGATACCATCAAGAGCGAGATCAAAGACATTATGGACGGTAAAGTGGTAGCGGCTAAAAAAGAGCCATTAACCCAAAAAACAGAAATGGAAGTTCCAGCTCCTGCGGTAGCTGAGCGTTTCGTTTCTCCGCTTGAAGGGAAAATCATCCCTATCACAGAAGTGCCTGACCAAGTCTTTTCAGGTAAAATGATGGGTGACGGCTTTGCAGTCGAACCTTCAAATGGAACGGTAGTATCACCGGTAAACGGAAAAATCATCAATGTATTCCCAACGAAGCATGCGATTGGAATTGAATCTGACGGCGGCCGTGAAATTTTGATCCATTTTGGAATCGATACGGTCAAACTTAAAGGTGAAGGCTTCGAATCGTTTGTAAATGAGGGTGACATCATAGAACAAGGACAAGAATTAATGAAAGTTAATCTTGAATTTGTTAAGGAAAACACTCCGTCAGTAATTACACCGATCGTGTTTACGAACCTTGCTGAAGGAGAAAGCATTCACCTTGAAAAAACAGGAATCGTGTCTAAAGGTGAAGAAGATATTATTACTATCAAATAAAAATAACGAAGGAGTTTTCAATCATGGCAGAAAAAACTTTTAAAGTAACAAGTGACTCGGGAATTCACGCACGTCCGGCAACTGTATTAGTAAACCAAGCAGGGCAATTCAGCTCTGACATTACACTTGGTTATAACGGGAAAAACGTAAACCTTAAATCCATCATGGGTGTAATGAGCCTTGGTATCCAAAGCGGTTCTGAAATCACAATCAAAGCTGAAGGTTCTGATGCTGATGAAGCATTGGCTGCTATTGAAGATGTAATGAAAAAGGAAGGACTTGGTGAGTAATGTCTGAAAAGATTTCAGGTATTGCTGCATCAGCTGGCATTGCGATTGCCAAAGCATTTATTCTTGAAAACCCTGAATTAATCATTGAAAAAAAGCCGGTTGAAAATACCGGTCTTGAGGTTGAACGGTTTTCGGCTGCAGTAGAAAAAGCGAAAGGCGAACTTCAGGTTATTAAAGAAAATGCATTAAAAGAATTAGGAGAAGATAAGGCAGCGATTTTTGCTGCCCATCTTCTTGTCCTTGAGGACCCAGAGCTAATTGATGCAGTTAAAACCAAAATTCAGAATGAAAATGTCAACGCTGAGAGTGCGATGGATGAGATTTCAGGAATGTTTATCAGCATGTTTGAGCAGATGGATAATGAGTATATGAAAGAACGTGCGGCGGATATCCGTGATGTATCCAAGCGCGTCCTCGCTCATTTGCTGGGCGTTCAATTCTCTTCTCCGGCAAGCATCTCAGAGGAAGTAGTGATCATTGCCGAAGACTTGACGCCATCCGATACAGCACAGCTTAACCGTAGGTTTGTTCTTGGATTTGCGACGGATATTGGCGGCAGAACCTCTCATTCAGCCATCATGTCCCGTTCCATGGAAATCCCGGCAGTTGTTGGGACGAAAACAGTAACAGAAAAAATCTCCAGCGGAACCCTGCTTATTATTGATGGACTTGATGGTGAAGTCATCGTTGATCCATCCAATGAAGAGCTTGAACTCTATAAGAAGAAGCAAGAGGAATACAAAGCGCAAAAAGCTGAGTGGGCGAAACTCGTAAACGAACAAACGACAACGGCTGACGGACACCATGCTGAACTTGCTGCTAATATCGGTACACCACAGGATGTTAAAGGTGTTCTTGAAAACGGTGCAGAAGGCGTCGGTCTTTACCGTACCGAATTCTTGTACATGGGTCGCGACCAGTTACCGACGGAAGAAGAGCAGTTTAAGGCATATAAAGAAGTCCTTGAAAAAATGGAAGGAAAACCTGTCGTTATCCGTACGCTTGACATCGGTGGAGACAAAGAGCTTCCATACCTTGATCTTCCAAAGGAAATGAATCCGTTCCTTGGCTTTAGAGCGATTCGCCTTTGCCTGGAACAACAAGAGATCTTCAGAACACAGCTGAGAGCTTTGCTTCGTGCGAGTGCTTACGGAAACTTGAAAATCATGTTTCCGATGATTGCAACATTGGTTGAATTCCGATCGGCTAAGCAAGTTCTACTTGAAGAAAAAGAAAAACTTGTAAAAGAAGGAGTATCCGTTTCAGAGAACATCGAAATCGGAATCATGGTAGAGATTCCTTCCACCGCTGTCCTTTCTGACCGTTTTGCAAAAGAAGTCGATTTCTTTTCCATTGGTACGAACGACCTTATCCAGTACACGATGGCAGCAGACAGGATGAACGAAAGGGTTTCTTACCTTTACCAGCCATACAATCCGGCAATCCTTCGGTTGATCCAAATGGTGATTACTGCTGCCCATAAAGAAGGAAAATGGGTTGGAATGTGCGGTGAGATGGCCGGCGATCCGATTGCGATTCCTATTCTTCTGGGCCTTGGACTTGATGAATTCTCCATGAGTGCAACATCAGTCCTTCCTGCGAGAAGCCAGCTTTCCAAACTTTCCAAAGCGCAAGCAGAAAAACATGTAGACACCATTTTAAACATGGATACTGCTGAAGATGTTGTGAAGTTTGTTAACGAAAATTTCTAAAACAAAGTAAAGCTGATTTCCCTTTCACTGCCTTAGTGCAGCGAAAGGGAATCGGCTTTTCTTCTTTGGCTGGAGTTGACAAGAACATCGTTTTTATTTTATTCTTTGGTAGGATTTTTTTGGTTAGAGCGGTGTGAATTTCAGCATACAACATGAATATACACCGAAAGAAGGAAGAGGCGAACAAATGGATAAACCAATAGGCGTGATCGACTCAGGTGTAGGCGGTTTAACGGTAGCGAGGGAGATCATCCGGCAGCTGCCTAAGGAAGAAATTTATTATTTGGGTGATACTGCACGCTGTCCGTATGGACCCAGACCAATGGAGGAAGTAAGACAATACACATTGGAGATGATTGAGTTCCTTCTCAGCAAGGAGATAAAGATGCTTGTCATCGCATGCAACACAGCGACAGCAGCCATTTTGGATGAAGTGAAAAAAAGGCTCAGTATACCGGTTATAGGTGTCATACACCCTGGAGCGAGAACAGCCCTGAAAGTAACGAGGAATCAGCAGATCGGAATCATCGGGACCGTCGGAACAGTAAAAAGCGGTGCTTACGAGACTGCGTTAAAGGAGATCAAGGGCGATATTACTGTGCACAGTCTTGCCTGTCCGCCGTTTGTCCCACTCGTTGAGAACGGCGAACTGTCCGGAGAGGATACGTACAGAACGGTTCTTGAAGTTCTTCAGCCGTTAAAAGAAACCCCGATCGATACTCTTATTCTCGGATGTACACATTATCCGTTATTACGGCCTGTCATTCAAAAAGTAATGGGAGAAGAGATCAAGCTGATCTCCTCAGGTGCTGAAACAGCAAGAGAGGTTTCAGCCATTCTGGATCACAGCGGTCTTTTGTATACCGGCGACC
Source organism: Fictibacillus sp. FJAT-27399 (assembly GCF_001510655.1). GTDB lineage: Bacteria > Bacillota > Bacilli > Bacillales > Fictibacillaceae > Fictibacillus_C > Fictibacillus_C marinisediminis. Next base: position 580,290 of record NZ_LMVC01000002.1, read on the forward strand.
GGGTTCCAGGCCATGAATTCTTTTCTACTTCAGATAACGGACATTTCCTTGAGATCGCGAATCATTGGATGGAAGAAAAAGTAGAGCACGTGCATTTTATTAAATTAGGACAAAACCGCTGAGTGGTTTTGTCCTTTTAGTTTTTGGGGGCCAAAACCATTGAGTGGTTTTGTCCTTTTAGCTTTTGGGGGCCAAAACCATTGAGTGGTTTTGTCCTATTTATTTTTCCATGGGTGGTCTAAAAGGCGGTACAGCCCGTATACATAGTAGTACAACCACTTGGGGAGGGAAAAGTATGTACAAAAAAATGAGGGCAGGAGCGCCGCTGCTTCTCCTATCAGTGTCAATGCTGATGGCGGGGTGTGGACTGGGGGGAGAAAAAGCAGGAAATGAGCTAGATCCCCCGAAAGTGAACTACGTGAAGGAAGGCAAGTCTCTTGATAAAGAAACAACTGCCAAAGCCACTAAAAACTCCGTGAAACGCCAGCTGTTTTTATTGGACAGCAATGGGCTGGTCGTGCCTCAAATGATGAACCTGCCAAAATCGGGCACTGCTGCAAAACAAGTATTAGAGTACTTAGTAAAAGACGGGCCGGTATCCAATATCCTGCCAAACGGATTCCAGGCTGTGCTGCCGCCTGATACGCAAGTACTGGACGTTGTCGTCGGTAAAGACGGTACGGCAACCGCGAATTTTTCCAAAGAATTCAAGGATTACCGAGGCCAGGATGAACAAAGGCTTTTACAGTCGATCACTTTCACGCTTACTCAATTTCATTCAATTAAAAATGTGAAAATTCAAATAGACGGCAAGAACCAAGACGTTATGCCTGTCAATCATACACCGATCAATGACGGAGTCAGCCGTGCTGACGGCATTAATATTGAAAATGGAGATGTAGTCGACATGACCGGCAGTGATACAGCAACGCTGTATTTTGTTGCGGAAAATGGTACTCAAGAATATTATGTTCCGGTTACACGCAGGGTAGCGAAAAATGACAGCGATAAAATAACTGCAGCTGTCCAAGAACTGATTCAAGGACCTGGAGAACAAAGCAGACTTTTAACCGGATTCAGAAATGATGTGAAATTACTCGATGCACCAGTTGTTAAAAACGGGGTAGCCACGCTGAATTTCAATAAAGCCATCTTGGATAATAAATCGGAAAATACGATTGACGATGCTGTGTTGAAATCGATCGTATTATCCTTGACAGAATTAAATGATGTGAAAAAAGTAGCCATTCATGTTAACGGGAAAACAAAACTGAAGTCCGAAGACGGAAAGTCAATCACAGCTCCAGTTTCAAGACCTGCAATAGTAAACACCGGCGAATTTTAATCTATGAATAACTTGTGGTAGGATAAAAGAGACGGCTTAAGCCTTCTCTTTTTTTGTATGGCATAAAACGAAAAATAAGATCAGGCAATGAAAGTGAGCAAGATAACGCAGGAGGTTTATGATGAGGAATGACGGAAGGGCGAACAACGAACTAAGGCCCGTAAAGATGGATAAAGATTACATAAAACATCCGGAAGGAGCTGTCCTCATAGCAGTAGGTGACACAAAAGTGATTTGTACTGCAAGCATCGAAGAGAGAGTTCCTCCGTTTATGAGAGGGCAGGGCAAAGGCTGGATAACAGCTGAATATTCGATGCTTCCGCGAGCGACAGAACAGCGTACGATCCGTGAGTCTAGCAAGGGGAAAGTAACGGGCCGCACAATGGAGATCCAGCGTCTGATCGGAAGAGCGCTCCGTTCCGTTGTTGACCTTTCCAAAATCGGAGAACGGACAATCTGGGTGGATTGTGATGTCATTCAAGCTGACGGAGGGACGCGGACGGCTTCCATTACAGGAGCGTTTGTTGCGATGGTATTAGCGTTTGGTAAGCTTTTGGAGACCAAAGCGATCAAGCAAATGCCGGTAAGTGATTTTCTTGCTGCTACTTCTGCAGGTATTGACGAAAAAGAAGGAGCCCTGCTGGATTTGAATTATGCCGAAGATTCGACTGCTTCAGTAGACATGAATATTGTCATGACCGGCAGCGGAGAATTTGTCGAGCTTCAAGGAACAGGAGAGGAAGCGACTTTTTCTTATCAGCAGCTGCAGACACTGCTCGAATTAGGGAATAAAGGTGTCACTGAATTGATCGGCATTCAGAAGGAAGTGCTCGGTGATCTGGCGAAACTAATTAAGTAAGGCAGGTATTGATGATGAAAAAAGTACTGATTGCGACGAAGAACGAAGGTAAAGTAAAAGAATTTACATTTATGTTCTCAGAGATGGGATTGGAAGTGACCTCTCTGCTGGATGTGGAGAACACTCCGGATGTTGAAGAAACAGGAACCACATTTGCTGAAAATGCAGCATTAAAAGCAGAAGAAATCTCAGAACTTTACAATATTCCTGTTATCGCGGATGATTCAGGACTTGTTATAGACGCTTTAGACGGCAGGCCGGGTGTTTTCTCGGCCCGATATGCGGGAATAGAAAAAGACGATAATAAAAATATGGACAAAGTGCTTGACGAGATGCGAAGCGTACCGCCAGAAGAGCGCAGTGCGAGATTTGTGTGCGCACTCGCCGTTGCAAGTCCAGGTAGGGAAACACTGATCGTTGAAGGGCATTGTGAAGGTGAGATCGGCTATAAAAAAACAGGAAGCAACGGCTTCGGCTATGATCCAATCTTTGTCGTCGGGCATACTTCGTCCACTATGGCAGAGCTCACAAAAGAAGAGAAAAACAAAATCAGCCATCGTGCAAATGCAATGGCGAAGCTTAAGGATCAGATGCATCTGCTGTTTTAGGAGGTTAGCCAACTGTGAAAGTTTTAATCGTCAGTGACAGCCACGGATATAAAAAGGAACTGGAAATGATCAAAGACCGTCACCGAGGAGAAGTAGAAGCAATGATTCATTGCGGAGATTCCGAGCTTACTGCTGATTCCCGCGAATTAAAGGATTTTATCACGGTGCAGGGCAATATGGATTATGCTGCGCCTGACCTTCCTACAGAAGCTATAGAGCTGATTGGGGACACTTGCTTTTATGTCACGCACGGCCACCTGTATAATGTGAAAATGTCACTCGTATCACTAACCTACCGAGGAGAAGAAACGGGAGCTAAGGTTATTTGTTACGGACACTCTCACACAGCGCACAGCTTTGAGAAGAACGGCCATATCTATATCAATCCAGGCAGCATCAGAATGCCAAGAGAACGTTTTGAAAAAACCTACGCGATCTTTGAGGTTGAAGGCAGTACGGTGAATGTATACTTTTTGGACCTTGAAGGAAAAGAAGTAGAAGACCTTAGAAGTGAATTTCAGCTTTCTTAACAATGGGGAGATTTTTCTCCCCAAATCTGTTGACATACTGAATGGGATATAGTATATTTACTTATGTCGCTGATGTTAGTGACCTAATTTACCTACTTGCGGGTGTAGTTTAGTGGTAAAACAAGAGCCTTCCAAGCTCTGGTCGTGAGTTCGATTCTCATCACCCGCTCCATTTGCTATTTCTCACGTCGCAATGGAAACAAACAGGCAAGACTTTTTTATACTGGAAAAGTCAAAGAGAATTGATTGATCATAACGTTTTCCCCGAGGAAAACAAAACTGTGTGCCCGCAGCGCTCTGCAATCGCATGAAGTTGCATTGCTAAGCGGAAAGGGCTCTAAAATACATATGTCCCAGTAGCTCAGCCGGATAGAGCATACGCCTTCTAAGCGTACGGTCGGGAGTTCGAATCTCTCCTGGGACGCCATCTAACATACATACTATAGACACCTTTTTCAGTACATCGATTAAATGTACTGAAAAAGGTGTCTTTTTTTTGTCTTCTTTTGCTTAACTAAAGAGTGCTTGGACTATTTTTGTAAGCGCTTCAAAAATGTTTACAAATGACACGTTTCGTTTTCTTTTCTCTTTGGCACAAAGGATGTAAGCGGATACAAAAAAACTGAATTAACTGAAAATTAATTTTTTTCAAAAAAGGTGGTTGACCTAGAACAAAAAGGGGCGTAACATAATCAACAATTATCAGATTCTATTTAAATATTCGAACAATTTACGAAGGAGAAAAGGAGGATCACGATGTTAGAACAATGGGTTTATGTAGACGGTGAATTTGTCTTGAAAGAAGATGCCAAAATCTCTGTTTATGATCACGGCTTTTTGTACGGAGATGGGGTGTTTGAAGGCATTCGAGTCTACAATGGAAATGTTTATCGGCTTGATGAACATCTACAGCGTCTGTTTGAATCAGCTCAATCCATCATGTTAACCATTCCGCACACAAAAGAGGAGCTGACAAAAATTATCGTCGAGACGCTCCAAAAAAACCAATATCGTGATGCCTACATCCGTTTAGTCATATCCCGTGGAAGAGGGAATCTTGGCCTGGACCCATTTACCTGCGAAAAACCGGGGGTTATCATCATTGCAGAACAGCTGGCTCTCTTCCCTAAAAAACTTTATGAGACTGGAATCGAAATTGTGACAGTTGCGAGCCGCAGGAACCGCGCAGATGTCTTGAGTCCAAAAGTAAAATCATTGAATTACTTAAACAACATACTCGTCAAAATTGAAGCCAATCTGGCGGGTGTCAGCGAAGCGCTTATGCTGAACGACCAAGGTTATGTCGCCGAAGGTTCTGCAGATAACGTATTTATTGTTAAAGGAAATAGCATCAAAACACCGCCGGGTTACCTGGGGGCGCTTGAAGGAATTACGAGGAACGCTATCGTTGAGATTGCTGCAGAACTTGGCTACAACGTTAGCGAAGAGCCATTTACAAGACACGATGTGTACGTGGCTGATGAAGTGTTTCTTACAGGGACGGCTGCTGAAGTCATTGCTGTTATCAAAGTGGACGGCAGGGTAATCGGTGAAGGTGTTCCTGGAAAACACACGAACATTTTATTGCAAGCGTTCAGGCAAAGAGTTGTCGAAGAGGGAGTCAAAGTCTATCCGGCTTCCACTACCGTACAAGCGGGCTAATCATACGTAACAGGAGTTGTGGTCTATGCGCAGTAACATGATAAAAAAAGGAATTGACCGGGCACCGCATCGCAGCTTGCTGCATGCTGCCGGTGTCAAAGAGGAAGACATGAACAAGCCATTTATCGGGGTCTGTAACTCGTATGTAGATATCATTCCGGGACATATGCACCTCAATAAAGTGGGCGAACAAGTTAAGCAAGCCATCCGTGAAGCAGGCGGTGTCCCGTTTGAGTTTAATACCATCGGCGTCGATGATGGGATTGCCATGGGGCACATCGGGATGCGTTATTCGCTTCCGAGCCGGGAAATTATTGCTGATTCAGCGGAAACAGTCATTAATGCTCACTGGTTTGACGGAGTCTTTTTTATTCCAAACTGTGACAAGATAACGCCGGGCATGCTGATGGCAGCAGTTAGAACGAATGTACCTGCCGTATTCGTTTCAGGCGGCCCGATGGAAGCAGGGAAGTCATCCACTGGAAAATCACTTTCGCTCGTTTCTGTATTCGAAGGAGTCGGATCACATCTTTCCGGTAAGATGTCGAGGGAAGAACTGCTGGAGCTTGAAACAAGCGCCTGTCCGACCTGCGGATCCTGTTCCGGAATGTTCACCGCAAACAGCATGAACTCCATTATGGAAATGCTCGGAATTACATTGCCGGGAAACGGGACACTCGTCGCCACTTCGAAAGAGCGGGATAAGCTCTATAAAGATGCTGCCTCCTGTTTGATGGATCTGGTCGAACGCGATATCCGGCCAAGAGACATTATTACAAAAGAAGCCATAGATGATGCTTTTGCATTGGATATGGCCATGGGAGGATCAACAAACACCGTACTTCATATGCTGGCCATCGCACATGAGGCGGGGATCGAATACGATCTTAAACGAATTAATGAAGTAGCTGAGAGGGTTCCTTATTTATCAAAGATCAGTCCCGCATCCGACTACACGATGCAGGATGTCCATGATGCCGGTGGAGTCAGTGCCATCATGAAACAGCTCTGCCACATTGAAGGAGCAGTTCATAAAGACCGGATCACGATTTCGGGGAAAACTCTCTATGAAAATATAAAAGATGCTTCCATTACAAACAGCGATGTAATCAGATATCCTGATAACGCCTACAGTCCTGTAGGAGGACTCTCCATTCTATATGGAAACCTTGCACCTGACGGCTGTGTGATCAAGGTGGGCGGTGTAGATCCATCGATCAAATATTTTGAAGGAGAAGCCATCGTCTTTGAATCACAGGATGAAGCGTTAGAAGGCATCAACAGCGGAAAAGTAAAAGAAGGCCACGTTGTGGTTATCCGGTATGAAGGCCCCAAAGGCGGACCTGGAATGCCTGAGATGCTTTCACCGACCTCCGCAATCGCTGGAATGGGACTAAGCACAAAGGTCGCTTTAATTACAGACGGAAGATTTTCAGGAGCATCCAGGGGAATTTCCATCGGTCATATTTCTCCTGAAGCAGCTGAAGGCGGTCCAATCGCATTCCTGGAGAACGGAGACCACATTTTCATTGATTTGACTCAAAGATCGATCAACATCATGCTGAGCAACGAAGAACTGGAAAGCAGAAAGACGGATTGGAGACAGCCTGAACCCAAAATTAAACAAGGCTATCTCGCCCGTTACTCCAAGCTGGTTACTTCAGCCAATACTGGCGGAGTTCTAAAAATATAAACTTTTAGTAAAAAAAGTTAAATAATTCAAAATCGATGAAGGGGAAGAATGATAACAGAGTATTCACAGAGAGCCGGAAGCGCTGGGAACCGGTAATGCTCTTATCAGGACCTCACCCCTGAGTGTCTGTCCGAAAGCCATTGGCCAGTAGGGCAGGCCGAGTTAACCCGAAAGAGGAGTTAACTTGTTATCAAACCGGGCGAACGTATTCGTCCATGAGGCGGCCAAGCAGCATAGCCGCGAAGAAGGGTGGTACCGTGAAAAGAAGCCTTTTCACCCCTTTGACAGGATTACACTGTCATTTTGGGTGGGAAGGCTTTTTATTATGATTTTATAAGGGAGGAATCAGGAATGAAAGCCAGCTGGGTGGCTGATGAAGAGAAAAGCAAAGTTCAAATGATGTCAGGAGCAGACATGCTGATGGAGGCACTTGAAAAAGAAGGGGTAGACGTCTTGTTCGGCTATCCTGGAGGTGCTGTCCTTCCAATCTATGATGCCCTTTACAAGAAAAATATCAGACATATTTTAACCCGCCATGAGCAAGGAGCCATCCATGCAGCTCAAGGGTTTGCAAGGGTTACCGGAAAAGCAGGAGTTGTCATCGCCACCTCGGGGCCGGGGGCAACCAATCTCGTTACTGGAATTGCTGATGCCATGATTGATTCTCTCCCGCTTGTCATCTTCACCGGGCAGGTGGCAACAACTGTAATCGGTACGGACGCTTTCCAGGAAGCTGATATTGTCGGTGTAACGATGCCTATCACCAAACATAACTACCAGGTAAGAAGAGTGGAAGACCTCCCCGGGATCGTCCAGGAAGCCTTTCATATCGCTCAGACAGGAAGGCCAGGTCCGGTTCTGGTAGACATTCCAAAAGATATTTCGACTGCTTTAGGGGCATTTTCTACACCGAAAGAAGTCACACTGCCAGGTTACCAGCCAACAGTCATGCCGAACCTTCTCCAAGTAAAACGGCTGGCAGACGCCATTGCCACTGCAAAAAAACCTGTCATTCTTGCAGGTGCGGGTGTGCTGTTCGCTGGAGCAGAGAATGAAATCCTTACCTTGGCTGAACAGCATCGGATTCCGGTCGCCAATACATTGCTCGGGCTTGGCAGCTTCCCATCCGATCATCCCCTTTTCCTGGGAATGGCCGGTATGCATGGCACCTATGCCTCGAATATTGCTCTGCACGAATGTGATCTCCTGATTGGAATCGGAGCACGGTTCGATGACCGTTTGACAGGTGATCTAAATCACTTCGCCAAGAAAGCAGCCGTTGCCCATATTGACATTGATCCGGCTGAGATCGGCAAGAACGTGGAAACTCTGATTCCGATTGTCGGTTGTGCAAAGCATACCGTTTCAGCATTGCTTCGAGAAAGCACATCGTCAGGAGATACGACAGAATGGGTCTATCATTTATCTGAGCTGAAGAGCAGTTATCCGCTCTGGTATAAAAAAGACGGTGAAACGCTAAAACCCCAGAGATTGCTTGAAATCATTCATGAGGAAACAAAAGGGGAAGCGGTCATTACGACAGATGTGGGACAGCATCAGATGTGGACAGCGCAATATTATGGTTTTTCCAAACCAAACCGCTGGGTAACTTCAGGAGGATTAGGAACGATGGGATTCGGATTTCCGGCAGCAATCGGGGCGAAAATTGGAAATCCAGAACTTCCTGTTGTTGCTGTAACAGGTGATGGCGGATTCCAAATGACATTACAAGAGCTATCTGTTCTTCAAGAATTGAAGCTGCCTGTCATCATTGTCATCGTTAATAACCAGTCACTTGGAATGGTTAGGCAGTGGCAGGAGATCTTTTATGAAGAACGTTATTCACAATCCCTCATTCCTGTTCAGCCTGACTTTGTAAAACTGGCAGCCGCATATGGCATTGACGCTGCGGTTGTTACTACAGAAGAGGATGCCAAAGTGAAGCTTGCACAGGCACTGGAGTCCAATTCTCCTTTCCTTCTCGACTGCAGGGTAACTTCGGATGAAAATGTCTATCCGATGATTGCTCCCGGGAAAGGGATTCATCAAATGATTGGGGTGAAACCATGAGGCGCATTATAACAGCTACCGTTTTAAACCAGAGCGGTGTGTTAAACCGGCTGACAGGACTCCTGACAAAAAGGCAATTTAACATTGAGAGCATCACAGTAGGACATTCCGATGATCCGGGGATATCAAAAATTACGATTGTTGTGCAGGTCGAGGATGACAGAAAACTCGAACAGCTGCTTAAACAGCTGCATAAACAGATCGATGTGCTGAAAGTAAAAGATCTCACCGATATGGCACTTGTAGCCAGGGAATTGGCACTGATTAAAGTGATTACCACACCAGATACACGGAGTGAGATTAAAGTTATTATTGAGCCTTTCAGAGCAGCCATCATTGATGTAAGCCTTGAAAACGTCACGATTGAGGTGACAGGCGACAATGAAAAAGTAGAGGCATTGATCGAGCTGCTGCGGCCATACGGAATTAAGGAAATTTCCAGAACAGGGCTTACCGCAATGCCGCGCGGAACACAAAAAACAGTGTATAACCTGAATCAGTTTTCTATTATCTAAAAATAACTATAAAACCTAGGGAGAGATGTAAAAATGGCAAAAGTTTATTATGACAAGGAAATCGCTGATCAATACTTAAACGGAAAAAAGGTAGCAGTTATTGGATATGGATCTCAAGGGCATGCCCACGCTTTGAACTTGAAAGAAAGCGGATATGACGTTGTAGTTGGTGTAAGACAGGGGAAATCATTTGACCAGGCGGTTGAAGATGGTGTCCGAGTAGCATCTGTAGAAGAAGCTTCCAATGAAGCGGATGTCATCATGATTCTTCTGCCGGATGAACTTCAGCCTCAAGTCTATAAAAAGGAGATCGAACCGGCGCTGACTCCAGGGAAGGCACTTGTTTTTGCGCATGGTTTCAATGTTCATTTCCATCAGATCGTTCCGCCGGATTTCGTGGATGTATTCCTTGTTGCTCCTAAAGGACCGGGACATCTTGTAAGACGCACTTATGAAGCTGGAGCTGGGGTTCCTGCGCTGATCGCAGTTTATCAGGATGTGACGGGAACTGCGAAAGAAACGGCGCTTGAATATGCAAAAGGGATTGGAGCTGCAAGAGCCGGCGTTCTTGAAACAACCTTTAAAGAAGAAACCGAAACGGATCTGTTCGGTGAGCAGGCTGTCTTGTGCGGAGGATTGACTTCACTTGTTAAGACAGGTTTTGAAACTCTTGTAGAAGCCGGGTACCAGCCAGAAGTCGCCTACTTTGAATGTCTGCACGAGCTGAAGCTGATTGTTGACTTGATGTACGAAGGCGGCCTTGAAGGAATGAGATATTCCATTTCTGATACAGCTCAATGGGGCGATTTCCAATCCGGTCCAAGAGTCGTAGATGAGGATACAAGAACGAAAATGAGAGCGGTTCTGAAGGATATCCAAAGCGGAGAGTTTGCTAAAGGCTGGATCTTGGAAAATCAGGCAAACCGCCCAGTGTTCCATGCCATCAATGAGAGTGAAAAACATCATCCGATTGAAGTAGTCGGCCGCGAGTTAAGAGCAATGATGCCTTTTGTTAAACAACAAAAGGAAAAAACGAAGGAGGCGGTGACAAGTGCGAAAAATTGATATCTTTGACACAACATTGAGAGACGGAGAGCAAACGGCAGGAGTGAACTTGAATGCCCAGGAAAAACTTGAGATAGCCAAACAGCTCGAGAGGCTCGGTGTAGATGTCATTGAAGCAGGGTTCCCGGCTGCCTCCCCTGGTGATCTTGCAGCGGTAAAAAAAATCTCCGATGAAATCAAGAACAGTTCGGTAACTGGCCTCGCCCGTTCGACGACAAAGGATATTGATGCGGCATGGGAAGCATTAAAAGGATCACCTGAACCTCGGCTGCATGTTTTCTTAGCAACATCGCCGATCCACATGACATATAAACTAAAGAAAACTCCGGATGAAGTGGTTGAAACAGCCGTTCGATCTGTGAAATACGCACGCGAGCGTTTTCCAATCGTACAATGGTCGGCAGAAGATGCTTGCCGGTCAGATCTGGCTTTTCTCGTAAAAATCATTGAGCAAGTGATTGATGCCGGTGCCACCGTCATTAATCTTCCGGATACTGTTGGCTATTACAGCCCTGCTGAATATGGGCATCTTTTCCGGTACGTGAGAGAGCATGTACCAAACATCCATAAGGCGAAATTATCTGCTCATTGCCATGATGACCTTGGCATGGCTGTTGCTAATTCATTAGCAGCGATCGAGAACGGAGCCGATCAGATTGAATGTACGATCAACGGAATCGGTGAAAGAGCGGGCAATGCTTCATTAGAAGAAATTGCCGTAGCACTCGCCATCCGAAATACCTTTTATAAAGCGGAAACACGTTTGGAACTGAAAGAGATCAGCCGCACGAGCGGACTCGTCAGCAGACTGACAGGAATCAGCGTTCCGCCGAATAAGGCTGTAGTCGGAAGAAATGCCTTTGCTCATGAATCTGGAATCCATCAGGATGGTGTGCTAAAAGAAAAATCAACGTATGAGATTATCACTCCCGAACTTGTTGGAGTATCCTCCAACCAGCTCGTTCTCGGAAAGCATTCAGGGAGGCACGCATTCCGGAAACATATTAACAAACTGGGCTTTGAACCCGGTGAGGAACAGCTTAATGAACTGTTCAACGAATTTAAAGCACTGGCCGACCGGAAGAAGGAGCTCACAGAAGAAGACATTCTGGCCCTCCTTCTCGAACATCAAATCCAGCCGCCAGTCCCTATGTACCAGTTAGGTGATATTCAGGTGAACTATGGCACGAACAATATTCCTACTGCAACCATTACCCTAAAAGCGCCAGACGGAAAGAGCATCCAGGAAGCAGGCACGGGCTCAGGAAGTGTAGAGGCCATTTACAATACATTGGATAAAATGCTGCCGCTGCCTGTACAGCTGAAAGATTACCGTATTCAATCCGTCGGTTCAGGAAGAGATGCATTAGCACAGGTCTATGTTCTGCTAAAGTACGAGGAACAGGAAATCAACGGAAGCGGAACCGCTCAGGATGTTCTTCAAGCATCAGCAAAAGCATACGTTCATGCGTTAAACAAAACGATTATGAACGTTCAAAAAGAAGAATTAGTGAAAGTCAGTCTATAAATTTTATGAGGAGGGGTCAAGATGGAAAAAACAATTACAGTCTTGCCGGGTGACGGAATCGGACCGGAAGTAATGAAAGGGGCATTGCGGGTGCTCAGAGCCATTGAATCCCGATTTCAGCATCGTTTTACAGTGACCGAGATGCCGATCGGCGGTAAAGCCATCGATGAGACAGGAAATCCACTGCCCCCTGAAACGCTTGAACAATGCAAGAAGAGTGACGCGGTTCTTTTGGGAGCCGTGGGTGGACCTAAATGGGATGGCATGGATCAGCGTCCCGAACACGGACTGCTCCAAATCCGTAAGGAACTTAACGTTTTCGCCAATCTGAGGCCGGTTAAAGCATTCAGTCCATTAGCAGATATTTCTCCGCTAAAACCTGAACTGATCAAAAATGTAGACTTGGTGTTTGTAAGAGAACTGACAGGTGGCTTGTATTTCGCTCAGCCAAAAGGAAGAACAGGATCCGATGAAGCGGTAGACACGCTGTACTATCATAGGCAAGAGATTGAGAGAGTAGTGAAAAAGGCGTTTGAACTCGCGGCTTCCAGAACCGGAAAGCTGACTTCAGTGGATAAAGCCAATGTGCTGGAATCAAGCAAACTATGGAGGGAAGTTGTAAACGAAATAGCGAAGAGCTTTCCAGATGTTAAAGTTGAACACATGCTTGTTGACAATGCGGCCATGCAGCTTGTCCGGAACCCTGCACAATTTGATGTCATCGTGACAGAGAATATGTTTGGCGACATCTTGTCTGATGAAGCCTCCATGATTACGGGATCTCTTGGAATGCTTGCTTCGGCATCATTGAGTGAAGAAGGTGCAGGATTGTATGAACCCGTTCATGGTTCAGCTCCTGATATTGCAGGAACTAATACGGCCAATCCGCTGGGAATGGTCCTTTCAGCAGCAATGATGCTCAGACATTCCTTTCATATGAACGAAGAGGCGGATGCCATTGAAATGGCTGTTCAGGAAGTCCTGAACGCGAAATTCCGTACGGGTGACATACAAACCAAAAAGAGCAGAGTCTCTACAACAGATGAAATGGTGGAACAGTTGGTTTACCGGCTGGAGGAAAACGCGGCGGCCGCAACGCTGCTTGAAGTATATGTGTAAGGAGGAAGGCGCAAAATGGCAAAAACAATCATAGATAAAATCTGGGACAATCACGCAGTCATTCAGGAAATGAACAAGCCCGCTCTTTTATATATTGACCTGCACCTCCTTCATGAGGTGACTTCCCCACAAGCCTTTGCCGGCTTGCGGGAAAAAAATAGAAAAGTCCGAAAACCCGGCCTTTGTTTTGCAACGATGGATCATAACATACCGACCAAAAATCGGTTTGTCATTGATGACCGCATCGCGCTGAAGCAAATTCAAACCCTTGAGGAAAACTGCAAAGAATATGGTATTCATTTGGAAGGTCTTGACTCTGCTGACCAGGGAATCGTACATGTCATCGGTCCGGAGCTTGGCCTGACGGTACCCGGCAAAACTATCGTATGCGGAGACAGCCATACTTCTACACACGGAGCGTTTGGTGCCTTGGCTTTTGGGATTGGAACGAGCGAAGTGGAGCATGTTCTGGCCACCCAGACACTTTGGCAGCAAAAACCGAAGCAGCTCAAAGTGAATATTGAAGGAAAACCAGGATTCGGCGTAACAGCCAAAGACATTGTACTTGCTCTTATTGCCAGCCATGGTACTAACGCCGGTGCGGGACATGTCATTGAATTTACGGGAGAGACGGTAAGAAATTTCACAATGGAAGAACGGATGACATTGTGCAACATGTCCATTGAAGCGGGTGCGAAAGCAGGTTTGATTGAACCAGATGATACAACGTATGAGTATATTAGAGGAAGAAAATACGCTCCTAAAGATTATGAATTTGAAGAAAAAGTGAAGCAGTGGGAGGATCTTAAGTCGGATTCCAATGCCTCATACGACAAAGTTATCGAGATCGATGCATCAGAAGTTGAACCGATGGTCACCTGGGGAACGAATCCGTCAATGGGTGTGGGAATCTCTGAGAATGTTCCTTCATTTAAAGAAGGGCAACCAGAAAGAGAGAGAGAATCCCTGCAAAAAGCACTTGCCTATATGGGTCTAGCACCGGGACAGTCTCTGACTGAAGTACCTGTTCAGCACGTATTCATCGGGTCTTGTACAAATTCAAGGCTAAGTGATCTGAAGGCTGCAGCTCAAGTCATTAAAGGAAAAAAAGTTCACGATGGGGTCAACGCGATTGTGGTTCCTGGTTCACAGCAAGTAAAAGTTAAGGCAGAAGAAGAAGGTCTGCACCATGTTTTTCAGGAAGCAGGCTTTGAATGGAGAGATTCAGGATGCTCCATGTGTCTTGGGATGAACCCGGATATCGTTCCGGAAGGCGAGAGATGTGCCTCCACATCCAACAGAAACTTTGAGGGCAGGCAGGGCAAAGGAGCGAGAACTCATCTTGTGAGTCCGGCGATGGCCGCAGCAGCTGCCATTGAAGGTAAATTCGTGGACGTCCGAAAATTTGTTTCAGGTACGAGAGAAGGTGAAGCGTATGCCAGGATTTAAGACTTTTACCGGAACAGCAGCCGTATTAGACCGTGAAAATGTGGATACAGATCAGATTATTCCTAAGCAATTCCTAAAACGGGTCGAGCGCAGTGGGTTTGGCCAGTATTTGTTTTTCGATTGGCGTTTCAACCGTGATGGCACCCCGAACACTGAATTTGAACTGAATCAGGAGGATGCAGAGGGAGCTGAGGTTTTAATCGCAGGTGCAAATTTCGGATGCGGATCTTCGAGAGAGCACGCTCCATGGGCACTGAAGGATTATGGATTCAAAGTCATTATCGCTCCTGACTTTGCGGATATCTTCTATAATAACTCTTTGAAGAATGGCATTCTCGTCATCACCCTGCCTAAACCGGTGATTGATCAATTGAAAACCAGTTTGGAAAACGGGAATAAGAAGTTAACCGTCAGCCTGGACCGCCAGGAAATCTCTGCAGGTACAAAGGTGGCAGCTTCGTTCGATTTTGATCCCTATTGGAAAGAGATGCTGCAGAACGGCTGGGATGAAATTTCAATCACCATGCGGTATGATGAAGAGATCAGCCAATTCGAGAACAAGATGGGAGTAGTCTAACAGCCAAATGCAGCCGTTCACTTCCAAGATCCGGCCATTTGGTTTGAATAACAGTTAGGCGGGAATAATAGTGTTTAGTGGCATCGGGATGGCGTAAGCCTTCTATCCTATTATTCCCTATCCCTTATAGGGAAATTTGTACATATGAGCAATCCTGCACAATGGCTGTGCAGGATTTATTGTTACTTCCTGAAGACTGACTCATCTTGAGTTTACGCCTTTAAACTGTTAAACTGATGCAAATAGAAACTGGAAGTGAAGAAACCTAATGGCTAATGAAAAAAAAGGTAAGAAAATCAGCAATGTCGTACTGTTCCCTAATTTGCCGGCCAGATTGCTTGAAAAAGGAATGTCTTCCCTAAAAGCAAAGCAATTTAAGGAATCTTTATCCTGTTTTCTTCAGCTGCTGGAGATAGAACCGGGACATTCTCAGGGACATCTGGGTGTTGTGTTAAGCCTGATTGAACTTGGCCAGCTTCAAGAAGCGAAAATAAGAGCAGATAAAATGCTCAAGCAGGGAATCGGAGAATATTTTGATGTATTGCAGATTTATCTTTCTGTCCTTATTCAGCTTTCAGAATATGAATCCGTCGTGTCAGTTGTTGAAGCGGTGCTTGAGGAACATCAGCTTCCAGCCGCTCAGGCAGAATCCTTTTATCAGCTTTTGCATTTCAGCCGGAAGATGACAGATGATTCAGAACCGCCGATTGATCTATCACCAGAGCCGCACCAGGACCGTTCCAAAGAAATTGAAACCCTTCGGAACATGATGACAAGTGGTGAAATACATAACCAGTGGATTGCCATGCAGCAATTAAGCTATATGAATCCAGAGGATACTATAGCGGTTTACCGGGAGTTCTTAGAAAATGAAGAGGGTAACCCAGGCATCAAGACCATGGCACTAAACTATTTAAAATCAAAGGACATACAGGAAACCGTAACCTTACATAAGTTTGGAAATACCTATTCCATCAACATTCAGGAACTTCACGATGTCTATGAAGATCCATTTAACCTTGAAGTAAAAAAAGAATTGGAGGATCGGCTGGAACAGGATAATCCGACTCTGACAGAATTTGCTGTTACGATTTGGTGGGACTACATACTTGCTATTTATCCTCAGGTGCCCGAACCGGCAGATTCTCATTATTGGGCACGTGCCCTTCAGTGTGCAGCTGGTAAACTGAGCGGTATGGACACCTGTGATGCCATAGAATCCGAAATCGAGATCCATCCTGAAAGTTTAGAAAAAGCGGTCGAACAGCTCCTTGATATTGAGAGGTTTACGTTCGGCCCGAATAAATTTCAAGGATACTAATACGGAAACAATCCGGGTCTTTGTTGAAATACAAGTCTGTTATGATATAATGGAATGGTTGTAACGAAAATGTAAGATTTTCAATGAAATACGTAATGTTGGAGGGAACTTTGAATGAGTGCAAAATGGGAAAAGTTAGAAGGTAATCAAGGTGTCTTAACGATTGAAGTTGAGGCTTCTGAAGTAGATACAGCTCTTGACCAGGCATTTAAAAAAGTGGTTAAACAGGTAAACGTACCAGGTTTCCGTAAAGGAAAAATGCCAAGAAAAATGTTTGAACAGCGTTTTGGAGTAGAATCTCTATACCAAGATGCTCTGGACATCATCTTGCCGCAAGCATACAGCCAAGCTGTAGAAGAAGCTGGGATTGATCCAGTTGACCGTCCAGAGGTTGACATCGAGCAAATGGAAAAAGGAAGCAACCTTGTTTTCACTGCTAAAGTTACAGTAAAACCTGAAGTTAAGCTTGGTGAATATAAAGGGCTTGAAGTTACTGAATTCGACGCATCTGTAACAGACGAAGATGTTGACAGCGAAATCAAGCGTCTTCAAGAGCAGCAAGCTGAGCTTGTTGTAAAAGAAGAAGGCGAAGTAGAAAACGGTGATACAGCTGTTATCGATTTCGAAGGATTCGTTGACGGAGAAGCGTTCGAAGGCGGAAAAGCTGAGAACTATCCACTTGAAATCGGATCTGGTTCTTTCATCCCTGGATTTGAAGAGCAATTGATCGGAGACAAAGCAGGTACTGAAAAAGAGGTTAACATTACGTTCCCTGAAGAATACCATGCAACTGAGCTTGCTGGTAAGCCTGCAGTCTTCAAAGTGAAAATCCATGAAATTAAATCAAAACAGCTTCCTGAGCTAAACGACGAATTTGCTAAAGAAGCTGATGCAGAAGTTGAAACGCTTGACGCTCTTAAAGCAAGCATCCGTACGAAGCTTGAAGAAAGCAAAAAGCATGAAGCTGAGCACCACACTCGCGATACAGTCGTTGACAAAGCGGTTGATGCAGCAGAAGTGGATATTCCAGAAGCAATGGTCAACACAGAATTAGACCGTATGGTTCAAGAATTTGGACAACGTCTGCAAATGCAAGGTATGAACCTTGACCTTTACTTCCAGTTCTCTGGCACGGATGAAGCTGCTCTTCGTGAGCAAATGAAAGAAGATGCTGGAAAACGCGTGAAAACGAACCTAGTACTTGAAGCGATCTCTGAAGCTGAAAAAATTGAAGCTACGGAAGAAGAAATCAATGAAGAGCTTAAGAAAATGGCTGAAATGTACAACATGGACGTGGAGAAAATTACGCAAATGCTTGCTATGCAAGGCGGAAACGACGCAGTAGCAGCTGATCTTAAAATCAGAAAAGCTATTGACCTGCTAGTGGATAACAGCAAAACAATTGCATAAGATAGAGTAAGGTCTGGCAAGGCACGAACTTTTCGTGCCTTGTTTTATATAATTATTTATCATTCTTGGCAGGAAAAAGCGCTTTTTTATTGAAACTTTTTTAAAGGCTTTATTTTAGGATTAAGGTTTTAAAATAAGCCATAAGGTTAATACTTATAGAACACATTGATTCCAGCCAAATACATACTATTAATTGTCAAGGAAGGGTTTTTATTTCCGTTCATTAGGGGATATATGATACAATCCAATACATAAACTTGCGGAAATGAAATCAGTAAGCACTTGAAATAATTGCTTACGGTGTAATGAAACAAGCATATCTGGAAACGGTATGAAAAGGTAATTGGTTTCATCCAATTTAAGGTTTAGGGGTGATTTCATTGTTTAAATTCAATGACGAAAAAGGGCAGCTGAAATGTTCCTTTTGTGGAAAAACGCAGGATCAAGTTCGTAAACTGGTAGCAGGACCAGGTGTATATATTTGTGACGAGTGTATCGAGCTATGCACTGAAATTGTGGAAGAGGAGCTTGGTACAGAAGAGGATGTAGAGCTTAAGGAAGTTCCGAAGCCAATGGAAATCCGCAAGATTCTCGATGAATATGTCATTGGCCAGGAACAGGCTAAGAAGTCTCTTTCCGTAGCAGTATATAACCACTACAAACGCATTAATTCTTCACAAAAGTCCGATGAAGTGGAGCTTGCAAAAAGTAACATCGCCATGATCGGGCCAACAGGAAGCGGTAAAACGCTATTGGCTCAAACGCTTGCCAGAATCCTAAATGTTCCTTTCGCTATTGCTGATGCGACTTCTTTAACAGAAGCCGGTTATGTGGGCGAAGACGTTGAGAACATTTTGCTTAAATTGATTCAAGCGGCTGATTACGATGTAGAAAAAGCTGAAAAAGGCATTATTTACATTGATGAAATCGATAAAATTGCCAGAAAGTCTGAAAATCCTTCCATTACCCGTGATGTATCTGGTGAAGGTGTACAGCAGGCCCTTCTTAAAATCTTAGAAGGTACCGTTGCAAGCGTACCTCCGCAAGGCGGAAGAAAGCATCCGCATCAGGAGTTCATTCAAATCGATACCACAAATATTCTATTTATTTGCGGTGGTGCATTTGATGGCATCGAACAAATCATCAAACGCCGTTTAGGGAAAAAAGTCATCGGATTCAGCTCTGAATCCAGACAGGCAGAACTTAAAGCAGGAGAATACCTGGCAAAAGTATTGCCTGAAGATTTGCTTCGCTTTGGTCTTATCCCGGAATTCATCGGCCGTCTGCCTGTGACTGCAAGTCTAACTCCGCTTGATGAGGATGCACTTGTTGAAATTTTGACAAAACCAAAAAATGCGCTAGTTAAGCAATACCAAAAGCTTCTTGATCTTGATGGTGTTGAACTTGAGTTCAACGAAGAAGCTCTTACTGAAATTGCTAATCAGGCTATCGAACGCAAAACTGGTGCACGTGGTCTGCGTTCTATCATTGAAGGAATGATGCTGGACGTTATGTTCGAACTTCCTTCCCGTGAAGACGTGGCTAAGTGTATCATTACAAAAGAAACGGTAGCTGATAAAGTTCCGCCAAAACTCGAACTTGAGGACGGCACAATTGTGGAACCTAAAAAGGAAACACCGAAAGAAAGTGCGTAAGAAGAATTAAAACCAGCCTCTAGGGGCTGGTTTTTTTGTTTTGAGTCATATGTTTTTATCTATGAAAACTTGAGCGATTCTATAGCATAACCTCCTCACCTTTTCCATTTTCTCTGTTTAGTCCAGTACCCACTCGGAGATACTAGGAGCATAAAAAAAATTCGGGAGGAAGAAATGAACTGGACTGGAATCGCTTTACTCATTCAGCTGTTTTTTGGAATTGTAATTGGACTTTACT
Source organism: Fictibacillus sp. FJAT-27399 (assembly GCF_001510655.1). Lineage (GTDB taxonomy): Bacteria > Bacillota > Bacilli > Bacillales > Fictibacillaceae > Fictibacillus_C > Fictibacillus_C marinisediminis. The sequence goes on from NZ_LMVC01000002.1 coordinate 599,934, forward strand.
TTTGGAACTTGTTGAAGAGCCAGCGCACTCAGAAAGTGAGTATTGATAAAGAATCAAAGAAGGAAATGGACCAATTGCGGAAGATGCGGTCGATCTCTTTGACTGAACCGCTGTCTGAACGAGTCAGACCGGGGAAGTTTGCTGATATCGTCGGCCAGCAGGATGGTATCAAGGCTCTGCATGCTGCGCTTTGCGGACCTAATCCACAGCATGTGATTGTTTATGGACCTCCAGGTGTCGGAAAAACCGCTGCAGCACGTCTCGTACTCGAAGAGGCGAAGCGGAATAAGAAGTCACCATTCCGTCCCACTTCGGTATTCGTTGAATTGGATGCAACGACAGCCAGATTTGACGAACGTGGGATTGCAGATCCTTTGATCGGTTCCGTTCATGACCCAATCTATCAGGGAGCGGGGGCGATGGGGCAGGCCGGAATTCCACAGCCAAAACAAGGAGCGGTAACAAACGCTCACGGCGGCGTCCTTTTTATTGATGAAATTGGAGAACTTCACCCGATTCAGATGAATAAATTGCTCAAAGTACTAGAAGACCGAAAAGTATTTTTAGAGAGCGCTTATTATAATGAAGAAAATACAAACATACCTTCACACATCCATGATATTTTTCAAAATGGCCTTCCTGCTGATTTTAGGCTAATTGGGGCAACCACACGAACGCCAGATGAAATTCCGCCTGCTATCCGATCACGTTGTTTGGAAGTCTTCTTTAGAGAGCTTCAGCCTCCCGAAATTCAGCAGATCGCTATGAAAGCAGCAGATAAAGTAACCATGAATGTAGAAGAAGATTCGGTCGAGCTGCTCTCCAAGTATGCTAAAAATGGCCGTGAAGCCGTAAATATGATGCAGATTGCAGCAGGGCTGGCGATTACAGAAGACCGAAATTTCATCAAAAAAGCGGATTTGGAATGGGTCATCCATTCCAGCCAGATGACTCCGCGTCCAGAGAGTAAGATCTCTGAAGAACCAAAGGTGGGGCTAGTAAACGGACTTGCAGTCTACGGCCCTAACAGCGGATCATTGCTGGAGATTGAAGTCACCGTTTTACCTGCGAAAAAACAGGGTACGATTACGATAACAGGTATAGTGGAAGAAGAATCGATCGGCAATAATACAAAGTCAATCAGAAGAAAAAGCCTGGCAAAAGGATCGGTCGAAAATGTACTGACCGTCCTTCGAAATATGGGAGTAGATTCTGCGCTGTATGATATTCATGTCAATTTTCCAGGCGGCGGGCCGGTCGATGGGCCGTCAGCAGGGATCGCGATCGCGACTTCAATTTATTCAGCGATCCACAATGTGGAGATTGATAATGAACTGGCTATGACCGGTGAATTAAGCGTACATGGAAAAGTGAAGCCGGTCGGAGGCGTGATGGCCAAAGTATTAGCCGCTAAACTTGCGGGAGTCAAGAAGGTCATCATTCCAAAAGATAACGATCAGGCTATACTTCGGGAGATAACTGGCATAGAGATCATTCCAGTGACAAAATTATCTCAGGTGTTTCAACTCGCTTTTCCTGAAATGGATAAAGGTAATCAGCAGGCCATTCCTGCTTCAGCCTTTTTACAGTCCCCTCCTAAATCTGTCTGAAGAGGGGGCTTTGCTTTCGAGTATGAAAATGAGCTCCAATTAGACAAAATGGCTCTTTATAGGTAGAATTGTACAAAGACTGAAGAAATTTCTTCATTGTCTTGTGGCATTACAATTGTATGTTAAAGCTCTCTGAGGCGAACTCAATACTGCTGTGAAGCTGAAAATGCCATTAATAAAAATAGGCTGCATGAATTTGAAATCATTCAATACATTAAGCAGTATTCGGAGGTGTGTTAAATGGACGAACAAACAACCCGCATCCTTCCCCTCCTTCCTCTTCGCGGCCTGCTGGTGTATCCCACCATGGTGCTTCACCTTGATGTAGGAAGGGAAAAATCCGTACAGGCATTGGAGCAAGTCATGCTTGATGATCAGCATATTTTCCTTTCAACACAAAAGGAAGTAGCTGTAGAAGATCCGAGCGGTGAACAAATATATGAAATCGGAACCCTTTCAAAAGTAAATCAGATGCTAAAGCTCCCGAACGGCACGATCCGTGTGCTCGTTGAAGGTATTAAGCGCGGAAAAATAAAGCAGTTCATCGACCGTGAGGAATACTTGGAGGTAGAAGTAGAACTGATAGAAGACAAGGGCGAAAAGGATTTGGAAATTCAGGCCCTTATGAGAACGGCTCTTCAGCAATTTGAACAGTACATAAACCTTTCCAAAAAGGTAACACCTGAAACGTTTGCTTCTGTGCAAGATATTGAAGAACCGGGACGATTGGCAGATGTGATTTCTTCCCATCTATCGTTAAAAATTAAAGAAAAACAGCATATTCTTGAAATTGTTGACGTAAAGGAACGATTGAATCATCTTATTTCCATCCTGAACAATGAAAAAGAAGTATTAGGGTTGGAGAAGAAGATCGGCCAGCGCGTCAAAAAGGCGATGGAAAAGACACAGAAGGAATATTACCTTCGTGAACAGATGAAAGCCATTCAGAAAGAACTTGGAGATAAAGAGGGCAAAACAGGCGAAATCTCCTCGCTCAAAGAAAGAATTGAAAAATCGGATATGCCTGAAAATGTGCAGGAGATTGCACTTAAAGAATTGGATCGCTATGAAAAAATGCCAGGGTCTTCTGCTGAGAGCTCGGTCATTCGAAACTATATCGACTGGCTGATCAATTTGCCTTGGACAAAGGAAACGAAAGATCAGCTGGACATCATCCGTACAGAAAAGATCTTAAACGAAGATCATTACGGACTTGAAAAAGTAAAAGAGCGTGTGCTGGAGTATTTGGCTGTTCAGCAGTTAACCAATTCATTGAAAGGGCCCATCCTTTGTCTTGTCGGACCGCCTGGTGTCGGTAAAACGTCGCTCGCGCGTTCCATTGGAAAAGCGATCGGAAGAAATTTTGTCCGCATTTCCCTTGGAGGAGTGCGTGATGAAGCGGAAATCCGAGGCCATCGCAGAACATATGTCGGTGCGATGCCTGGCCGACTCATACAGGGAATGAAGAAGGCAGGTACGATCAATCCAGTGTTCCTTCTTGATGAGATCGATAAAATGTCCAATGACTTCAGAGGCGATCCATCCTCTGCCCTATTGGAAGTCCTGGATCCGGAACAAAATAATTCGTTCAGCGACCATTTCATCGAAGAACCTTATGATCTTTCCAAGGTTATGTTCATTACAACAGCGAACAGCCTGGCGACCATCCCTGGCCCGCTGCTTGACCGTATGGAGATCATTTCAATCGCAGGGTATACAGAAGTGGAAAAAGTTCATATCGCTAAAAATCACCTTATTCCAAAACAATTAAAAGAGCACGGCTTGACAAAATCACAGTTTCAGTTGAAAGAAGATGCCATTCTAAAACTCGTTCGAAGCTATACGAGAGAAGCAGGCGTTAGGAGCATGGAGCGCCAGATTGCAGGCTTATGCAGAAAAGCGGCCAAACAGATCGTGTCAGGAGAGAAGAAAAGGGTTACCATCACTGACAAAAACCTCGAGAGCTATATTGGAAAACCGCGCTTCCGATATGGCCAGGCTGAGATGGAAGATCAGGTAGGAGCAGCTACAGGCTTGGCGTATACAACCGCAGGCGGCGATACGCTGTCTATTGAAGTCGCTCTTACGCCTGGAAAAGGGAAATTGATTCTTACCGGTAAGCTCGGAGACGTAATGAAGGAATCCGCCCAGGCGGCGCTGAGCTACGTTCGTTCCAGAGCAGAGGAGTTCGAAATTGATCCGGACTTTTATGAAAAGACGGACATTCATATTCACGTTCCGGAGGGAGCAACACCGAAGGACGGGCCTTCTGCAGGTATTACCATCGCAACGGCATTGGTATCCGCACTTTCAGGAAAGCCTGTTCGCAAGGATGTAGGCATGACGGGTGAAATCACACTTCGCGGCCGTGTTCTGCCGATCGGCGGCTTAAAAGAAAAATCATTAAGCGCCCATCGTGCAGGAATCCAAACTGTTATCATGCCTAAAGAAAATGAAAAAGACATAGATGATATCCCGGAAAGTGTCCGCAGCAGTCTTGCGTTTATACCGGTATCTCATCTGGATGAAGTGTTAAAACATGCGTTAGTGGGAGATAGTAAATGAAAGTAACAAAAGCAGATATCGTCATTTCGGCAGTAAAGCCTGAGCAGTATCCTGAAGACCAGCTACCGGAAATCGGCCTCGCCGGCCGTTCAAACGTTGGGAAGTCTTCATTTATTAATAAAATGATTGCACGCAAAAACCTGGCCAGAACATCATCACGGCCAGGTAAGACGCAAACTCTTAATTTCTACATCATCAATGAGCAGCTCTATTTCGTGGATGTTCCTGGATACGGATTTGCTAAAGTTTCAAAGAGCGAGAGAGAAGCCTGGGGCAGGATGATTGAACGTTATATCATGGAAAGGCCACAGCTGAAAGCTGTTGTCCAGCTCGTTGATATACGCCATGCACCGTCCAAAGACGATGTGATAATGTATGATTGGCTGAAATATCATGACATCCCTGTCATCGTTGTCGCCACCAAGTGTGACAAGATTCCAAAAGGAAAATGGGAAAAACATTTAAAAGTCGTCCGTGACACATTGAAAAAGAAACCAGACGATCCGCTGATTCTTTTTTCTTCTGAAACGGGCTATGGGAAGGATGCTGCATGGAGCACCATCCTTGGATACACACAAAAAAAATAAACCAGAGCATCTGCTCTGGTTTATTTTTTCTTGATAAAGATAAAATAAGCACCGACTCCGATCAGGATGAACGGCCAAAATCCTTCAATGGACGAAAACCATTCTTTGATCGAGGGTGTGTCTGATTTGTTGAAGAAGCTCCATCCTGAGATGGCAAGCAGTACAATGCCTGCCAGCAAGCCCTCTTTGGTTTGCTTATACATATATAAAAAGGCAAGAGCTATAATAAGGATGATCATGGCAGGCTCCTTGGGCCAGCCGTCAATATGAGATATGGCGTGAAAATGGATGCCTAAGCCAAGCAGCAGGATCGCAGAAAAAGCACTTGGGCCCTCTTTCCCGCTTGCACTTTGAACAAGAAAGGCCAAGCCGATGATGATTAGAAAAGTTGGCCAAGTTAAATAGGGAAGTACATATGTAACGTTCATTTGCCGAGCTAAGAAAAATAGCCCGATTCCCAGCAATACAATTCCTGAAAAATTTCCTTTACCTTTCATTACAACCTCCAAACGATTTGAAACGAGTAAATCAATCCTTTGCTAAAAGGGTCGAAATTTGTTATTTTTATATGGGTATTAGTTTATTATTTTTTTTAATTAGCGCTATTTTTTTATAGTTTGTTACGGTTTGGACAGAATAGGGAAGAACTATTTCGCTTGTCCTATCATAGCATACGATTCATATTCTGTTCACAATTTTAAAATGATTATTTCATAGTACATGTTATAATGATTATGGATATTTACTGTGGTATTTACGATAGAGATAAAGGGGGTGAGTGGGATGCACATCCTTGTTGTCGGTTTAAATTATAAGACAGCACCTGTTGAGATTCGAGAAAAAGTTGCATTCAACCCAAATGAGATGGACCAGGCTTTGAAGGCTTTGCGGGAAAGGAAAAGCATATTGGAATGTACGATTGTTTCAACATGCAACCGGACAGAAGTATACGCCGTGGTGGATCAGATCCATACAGGGCGCTATTACATGAAGTCTTTCCTCGCAGAATGGTTTTCTATTGATACAAATGAACTGAATCCGTTCTTGTTTATCCGTGAAGAAGAGATCGCTGTCGAGCATCTTTTCAGAGTTGCTGCGGGTCTTGATTCTATGGTTCTCGGAGAAACGCAAATTCTCGGACAGGTTCGTGACAGCTTCCTTCTTGCACAACAGGAAGGAACAACAGGCACAATCTTTAACCATCTGTTCAAACAGGCAATAACACTTGCAAAACGATCCCACTCGGAAACAGAAATTGGGGAAAATGCTGTATCTGTAAGTTATGCTGCTGTTGAGCTTGCAAAGAAAATCTTTGGCGGGCTTGAAAAGAAAGACATCTTAATCGTGGGTGCAGGCAAGATGGGTGAACTGACTGCCAAGCATCTTCACAGCAATGGCGTAGCCAGTGTCCATGTCGTCAACCGAACGTTTGAAAAAGCGTCAGAACTGGCTGGGCGGTTTGAAGGAACGGCTCACCCTGTGGAGCATTTAACATCTGTGCTGGCACATGCCGATATCGTCATTACTTCAACCGGATCGGATTCCTACGTTATTACAAAAGAGATGGTTCAATCTGTACTTAAGCAAAGAAAAGGCCGTCCTTTGTTCATGGTGGACATCGCCGTTCCACGTGATTTGGATCCATCATTGGACGAACTGGAAAGCGTTTTTCTTTACGATATAGATGATCTGGAAGGCATCGTAGAAGCCAATTTGGCTGAGCGAAAGAAAGAAGCTGAAAAGATCGAGATCATGATCGAAGAAGAAATTATAGGCTTCCATTCATGGGTCAACATGCTTGGAGTTGTGCCGGTGATAACTGCATTGCGTGAAAAAGCGCTCGCTGTACAAGCGGAAACAATGCAGAGCATTGAGCGTAAAATGCCTCAGTTAACGGACCGTGAGAAAAAAGTGTTGAGCAAGCATACCAAAAGCATAGTGAATCAGCTGCTGCGCGATCCAATCGTAAGGATTAAAGAGCAAGCCGGAGAACCTGGGGCGGATCAGGCGCTTGAATTTTTCACAAAGATCTTCGCGCTTGAAGAAGAGGTTAAACGGCAAGAGCTAAAAAGTGAAATGGAATCAACAAAGTTAAGTGAAACATCCCCTTCATTGCCTCTGTAACGGGAATGTCACTGGGCTCCTAGAGAGGAGTTTCTGATATGCAGAACGCAAATTGGATATATGATACAACAATCATCTTGTATGCTTTAAGCATAATAGGTTATTTTATCGACTTTTTACAAAACAACCGGAAGGCTAACCGAATGGCCTTCTGGTTGCTTTCTATTGTCTGGATGCTGCAGACGGTATTTTTTGTCCAGAGAATGATAGAAGTAGGCCGTCCGCCTATTTTAACGCCTTTTGAAGGCTTGTTTTTTTATGCCTGGATCTTAGTGACTTTCTCTTTGGTCATGAACTATTTTTTCAGGATCGATTTCTTAGTATTCTTTACGAACGTGCTCGGATTTTTGATTATGTCTATTAATCTTTTTGCTCCTGGAGAACAGGTGAGTGATGAGATGTCGACCCGTCTCATTTCGGAGCTGCTGGTGATCCATGTTACGATGGCCTTCGTTTCCTATGGTGCATTCACCCTCTCTTTTATCTTTTCGATCATGTATCTGCTTCAGCACAGGCTCTTAAAGCAGAAAAAGTGGAGCAAGAGGCTGCAGCGTCTTGGAAGCCTGTCTAGACTTGAAAGGCTATCCTTTGTACTGAATATGACAGGTGTTCCAATTCTGCTTTTAAGTTTAATACTAGGCGTAATCTGGGCATTCTTAAAGATACAGAGCTTTTCACTGCTTGACGCCAAAGTCATTACGTCTTTTATCGTCATCGCAGTATACAGTGTGTTTTTATATCAAAAAGTGGCGAAGGGTCTTCAAGGAAAGACTTTGGCGATCTGGAACACGGGAGCTTTTCTTATCGTTCTGATCAATTATTTTCTGGCATCTACCCTTACTGAATTTCATTTTTGGTATCAATAAGGCCAACGGTCACTCTTTTAGGAGGTTTTTATAGATGAGAAAAATAATAGTAGGTTCAAGACGAAGCAAACTGGCACTCACTCAAACAAACTGGTTCATTGACCAATTGAAGGCGCTTGGCCTTCCTTTTGAGTTCGAGGTGAAGGAAATCGTGACCAAGGGAGATGTGATCCTTGATGTCACTCTCTCAAAAGTAGGAGGTAAAGGGCTGTTTGTGAAAGAAATTGAACAGGCCATGCTTGATAAAGAGATTGATATGGCAGTACATAGTATGAAGGACATGCCCTCTGTTCTGCCGGATGGGCTGATCATCGGCTGCACACCTAAACGTGTTGACCCAAGGGATGCCTTTATTTCAGAAAAATATAACTCGTTAGAAGAGCTTCCGGCAGGATCGATTGTCGGTACGAGCTCACTCCGCCGGGCTGCACAGCTTTTGCATGTCCGTCCGGATCTTGAAATTAAATCAATCAGAGGAAACATCGATACACGTCTTGGTAAATTAAAATCTGGTGAGTTTGATGCTATCATTCTTGCGGCTGCAGGTCTTGAAAGAATGGGCTGGTCAGCGGATACGGTGACTGAATACCTGCCAGTGTCACTGAGCCTTCCTGCGGTAGGACAGGGATCTCTGTCCATTGAATGCAGGGGAGACGATGCTGAGCTTAGAGCTCTTCTTCAGCATTTGAATGATGAAGACACGTACAAAACGGTGATGGCAGAACGCGCATTCCTTCACACGCTTGAAGGCGGATGCCAGGTGCCGATTGCGGCCTACGCAGAAAGAACAGAAGAGAGGGAGATCTCCTTAACTGGGCTTGTTGCTACTCCTGATGGCAAAACAGTAATCAAGGAGCAGGCTGTCTCGGATGATCCTAACATGCTCGGAGTGACACTAGCTGTTAAGCTTCAGGAGAAAGGTGCACTTGAGATCCTTGAGAAAGTAAAGAAAGACCTGGGAATATGAAGTCCCGGCCTTTAGCGGGAAAGACGGTTGTCGTCACAAGGCCGGCTCATCAATCTGCAAGTCTTCTTGCAAAGCTTGAAGAAGAAGGGGCAGAGGCTGTCAGCTTTCCGGTACTGCACATAGCAAAAGCAACCATGGATTCAGAAGAAGAAGCTGTGCTTCAGCAGCTGGAGCAGTTTGATTGGGTGGTCTTTACTAGTGCGAACGGGGTACGTTATTTTCTTCAAATGCTTCAGGAGACCGGGAAGACGTTTACTTCTCAGAAAATAGCGGCGGTCGGCCCAAAAACCGGTAGAAGGCTTGAGGAGAATGGAGTTTCTATTGATCTGATGCCGGGGAAGTATGAAGGGAAAGAACTGGCGGTAGAATTAAAGAAAAGAGTGAAACCGGGTTCCAAAGTACTCGTTCCAAAAGGCAGCCTTGCGAAGCAGACGGTGGCAAATACGCTACATGACCTTGCTCAAGTAACCGAGATCATCGTTTACGAGACGAAGAAGGCAGAAGTATCAATACACCAGCTACCCGAGAAGGTGGACGTGATCATTTTTATGAGCCCTTCCAGTGTTGTTTATTTCGGTGAAGCGGCTGGTGATCGCCGGGCAATGTACCAGAAGAACACTTGGGCAGCCTGTGTAGGGCCAGTAACAGAGGCGAAAGCGAAACAATCCGGGTTTCATAAGCGGATCAGTGCCACTGATTATACAGAAGAAGGTATAATAGAGGCTGTGAAGAGTTTTATCGGAGAGGAGAAATAATATGAATTTTCAGCGTCATAGAAGATTGCGAAGCAGTGAGAGCATGCGTGCACTCGTGAGGGAAACGCATGTAAGAACAGACGATTTGATTTATCCGATCTTTTTTGTAGAAGGTGAGCGCATTAAGCAGGAAGTCCCTTCCATGCCTGGTGTATACCACGTATCACTTGATTATCTAGAAGAGGAAATGCAGGAGCTTGTGGACCTAAACATCCGTTCTGTTATGGTTTTCGGAGTACCCGACCATAAGGATGATGCAGGAAGCTCGGCGTATGACCATAATGGAATTGTACAAAAAGCGATCAAGAAAATAAAAAATGGTTTTCCGCAGCTTACCGTTATTGCTGATACATGCCTTTGCCAATATACGGACCATGGACATTGCGGGATCATTCGGGACGGAGAAGTTCTGAATGATGAATCACTCTCTGCGCTTGCAAACACAGCAGTTTCTCAAGCAAAAGCTGGAGCGGACATCATTGCTCCTTCCAATATGATGGATGGGTTTGTTGCAGCAATTCGTGAAGGACTGGACGAAGCAGGTTTTATCAATGTGCCGATCATGTCATACTCTGTAAAATATTCCTCTGCCTATTATGGGCCGTTCAGAGAGGCTGCTCACAGCTCTCCTCAGTTCGGGGACCGCAAATCTTATCAGATGGACCCGGCCAATCGCCTGGAAGCACTGCGTGAAGCAGAGTCGGATATTGAAGAAGGAGCAGACTTCCTTATGGTAAAACCGGCGCTTGCATATTTGGATGTACTGCGTGAACTGAAAGACCGTTACCCTCTTCCGCTTGTCGCCTATAATGTGAGTGGTGAATATTCCATGATCAAAGCCGCTGCCCAAAACGGCTGGATTGATGAAGAAAGCATCGTGATGGAAACATTGACAGGCATGAAGCGTGCAGGTGCTGATCTGATCATTACGTATCATGCGAAAGATGTATCACGCTGGTTAAACCGCTAGGACAGGAGGATTTAAACATGAGAAGCTTTGAAAAATCAAGTTCAGCCTTTCAGGAAGCCAAGAAATACATGCCAGGCGGTGTCAACAGCCCTGTGCGTGCGTTTAAATCGGTAAACATGGATCCTGTATACATGGAACGCGGAAAAGGTTCCAAAATCTATGACATCGATGGAAATGAGTATATAGATTACGTGCTATCCTGGGGTCCTTTAATCCTTGGACATGCCAATGAAAAAGTAGTGGATGCCCTTAAAAAAACAGCCGAGCTTGGTACGAGCTTTGGAGCTCCGAACGAGTGGGAAACGATGCTCGCCAAGCTTGTTGTAGAAAGGGTCCCTTCCATTGAAATCGTCCGAATGGTGAACTCCGGAACAGAAGCGACGATGAGTGTGCTTCGCCTTGCCCGCGGTTATACAGGCAGAGACAAAATCCTGAAATTTGAAGGATGTTACCATGGCCATGGCGATTCATTGCTCATTAAAGCAGGGTCAGGTGTGGCTACGCTTGGACTTCCTGACAGCCCGGGAGTTCCTGAGTCGGTCGCTAAGAACACCATTACTGTCCCTTACAATGATCTTGAAAGTGTACGCTATGCGTTTGAGCAGTTCGGTGATGACATTGCGTGTATTATCGTCGAGCCGGTTGCCGGAAACATGGGCGTAGTCCCTCCCAAAAAAGGATTCTTGGAAGGTCTTCGAGAGGTAACCAAACAATATGGATCTCTTTTAATCTTTGATGAAGTCATGACCGGTTTTCGTGTGGATTACCATTGTGCGCAAGGATATTTTGGCGTTACTCCTGATCTTACCTGCCTTGGCAAGGTCATTGGCGGAGGCCTTCCTGTCGGCGCGTACGGCGGGAAGAAGGAGATCATGGAGCAGATCGCACCAAGCGGTCCAATCTATCAGGCAGGAACTCTCTCAGGAAATCCTCTGGCGATGGCAGCGGGTTATGAGACTCTGTCTCAGCTTACACCGGAATCGTATCAGGACTTTGTAAAAAAAGGCGACCGCCTTGCTGAGGGGATTGCAGCGGCTGCAGAAAAATACCGCATTCCGCATAGCTTGAACCGTGCGGGCTCTATGATCGGATTTTTCTTTACCGATGAGGACGTGGTGAACTACGAAACTGCGAAATCATCTAACCTTGATTACTTCACACGCTACTTTAAATATATGCTGGAAGAAGGAATCTCACTTCCTCCTTCCCAGTTTGAAGGTCTCTTCCTATCAACTGAACACAGTGTTGAGGATATTGAGAAAACCATTGCTGCATGTGAAAAAGCCTTCTCCAGACTATAAAGACAAACTGCTCCTTTGAGGAGCAGTTTTTTTTGTTCTTCTCTTTCCAATCATATTTTTACCAAGTTGGTCATAATCCTGTAACGTATGAGATATTTGGCTGAAAGGAGGAGAAAGGCATGAATCCATCGAAGCTGCGTTTCTCCATAGAGGAGTCTGTCTGGTTAAAGAAAGGACAGGAAGTTGCAGAAGTTTTATCAATGGCACTGGAGCCTGATATTCAGATCACTGAAGAAGGCGGCCAGGTTTGTGTTAAAGGAGCTTTAAAGCTGCATGGAGAGTACCGTCCATGTGCAATGGATGATGGGAATTCTCTCAATTTGGAAACAGGCTCGCTCAGAGAGCAGGTTTCCTATCGTTCGCTGACACAGCTGAAAATGAACGATGAGGGGATAGCAGAGCTGGATCATCGGTTCCCTGTTGACATCACGATCCCTTCAACACGGGTCCAAAAGCTTGAAGAGGTGTTTGTTCTTGTTGATGCCTTTGATTATGAGCTTCCCAATCCAACCTGCCTGGAGTTAACTGCATCCATTTCCATCTCAGGCATTCAGGATGGGAATGAAGAACCTGCCCAAGAGGAGCAAGAATCTTTTCAGGGTCAGGCGATGGAAGATGAGGGCATGACATTTGAGGAGTCGCCGATGAATGAAGAAACGGAATACGAGCCGTTCCAAGTTCCCGTATTTGAAGCCAGGTTTGAAGAGAATGAGCAGCAGGATGAGATGAATTCAGAAGAGGAAGCAAGAACGGAAGAACAAGAAATATTTGCTCCTTTCCAATTTGAAGCCAAGAAGCTGTACGAGATGCCGGTCATTGAACCGGAAAGCGAACCTGCGCAAGCAGAATTCACAGAGCCAGCGATCAATTACAACCGTCAAGACGATGAACCGGCAGCCTATCCAACCCCAACCTTTGCTGAAGCGGAAGCAATGGAAGAGCAAGAAGAGCAAGAAGAGCAGGAAGAATATCAGGAAGAATATCAGGAAGAATATCAGGAAGAATATCAGGAAGAACCGGCTGACAATGGGATTCCGGCTTTAAAGTCACTTTCTTACTATACACCTTCCTATACACCGCCGCCACCGCCGCCTGCTTTGCCTCAAATCGAGCAGATCAATATACATTCGGAAGAACAGGAAGCTTATAACTACAATCAGCAGCCGCCTCAAGAAGCATTTGAACAGGAGCAGGAGCGGGAGGAGGAACAAGAGAAAGTTTCCTCCACTGAGGCAAGGAAAGAGGAAAATGCATTATATTTAACAAAAATGCTTTCTGGAAATGAAGAAAGGTTTTCAAAGGTAAAAATGTATATTATACAGCGTGGGGAATCGCTTGACAGCATTTGTGAACGCTATGATATCTCTATTCATTCTCTGATGAGAGTCAACAGGATCAATCAGGAAGAGGTCGCAGTAGGCCAAATTATTTACATCCCAGTTTCACAAAGCCGTTAAGGTCGGGTGGAAGCGATGACCCTATTACATGAAATCAAGAAGCATTATGATCTTCAAACCGTGACATGGAAAGATAAAGAAAGCCTGGTGGACACTGATTGCGGGGTCAAACGGATCAGGATCTGGAATGATCTGAACCTTTTAAACTGGCATGTCCGATGGAGGGATGAAGTCGGCAAGAACAGTTTGGCTGTAGCAGACCGAATGATCAGGACGGCGGATGGAAATCCATGGGTTGAGCTGGAAGGCAGGTACCTTACCCTGCATGATTATGTAGAAGGCCGGCATGAAAGGGGAGGCCATGAAAAAAGGTGGGGCCTTCTCTTGGGCAACATGCTTCAAGCGGGCCTAGATCTGCAAAAAGAGTTTGGTTCCATTACCCATGCTGATCACTATTCCTTTGACGCCTGCCTGGCGGCGATCCACAAACTAAGCAAGGATTACAATGAACTTGTCAGTGTCAGAAATTCTTTGCCTGAAGCAAATAAAAGACTGAACCTTGCCATGGAACTCAAACAGGCATCCTCTAATGTGCCGCTTCCGCTCCTTGATTCTGATACACACATGAGCAATGGAGCACAAATTTTTAATATATTATTTTACCGGGGAAGCAATGGTTATCCTGAACAGGGTTATCGCCCGCTCCGCAATTTTTTGACCGAGTGGCTAAAGGAATGCGGCCCCTACTCACTGCGGAAATTATTAACCTGCATCAATGAACATTTCTCTTTGGAACGGGAACAGGGATATTTGCTTCTGGCAGAGATCTTGACACCATGGGAACTTCAGGATTGTGTGGATCAGTTAAAGAATAAAGAGCTTTCACACATTGTTGCTTGCGTTGAATCTTTTGAACAGGATTGGGATTTTAACAGAATCCTGCTTCACTGTTTTACTGACTGGATGGACGATAAACGAAAGAGGGTGGCTTTGTGAGCCATTCAAGTGAAAACGTCAATTATGGTCCGGTTTTATTTCAGTACGATCTTTATCCAGAGAAAATCGAAGCGTTCGGCAAAGTGAAAAAAGTGATATCAAAAAGAGGCACGTTTGCTTTAAAGGAAACGAGTTTAAACGAAGAAGAATCGAACTGGTTTACCCATGTCGTTCACCGATTGTCGGAAATCGGCTATCATCAGGTGGTGCCGCTCTATCCAACTAAATACGGTGATTATACCGTACAGCATGGAAACAAAACGTACTATCTCATGCCGTGGTTTGCAGGTGGTGAACGGCTCGGCCAGATGCGGGAAGAAGTGATGATCGATGAGATCGGAAAAATTCATTATCTGACCCTGAAAGAACAGGATTTCTCGCCAGAAGTGGTAGACCATTCTTTTCAGTATTTAATGCAGAGATGGGAAACACGCCAGCTTGAAATGGAGAGGTTTGCTGAAGAATCCGAACGCATGCCGTACATGTCTCCTTTTGAGCTGACGTATTTAAGCCATTTTCACCACATGATGAAAATGGCGGAGGAAGCAAAACGCCGTTTGAAAGACTGGTATGATGCCTGCCATGCGGAAAAAAGGTATCGCAGTGCACTTTGCCACGGCAAACTATCACGAAATCATCTGTTATTCTCTCATCATGGGGAACCACATCTCCTCAATTTTGAAAAAGCAGTGCTTGATACGCCTGTAAGAGATTTGGCGATCTTCTTCAGAAAAGCAGTACACCTTTCGAACTGGACGAGAGAAGAGGGCGGGAGGCTGCTCTCGCTGTATCAAAGGCACATTCCACTCCTCGAGGAGGAAAAAAGCCTCTTGGTCAGCTATATGAGCTATCCCGAACCGATCTTTAACTCCGTTGATTTATATCGTCATCAAAGGGAACGATACAGCCAAATCGAGTTTGTCCACCGTTTGGAAAAACGAATTTCAGCGATGAGGCACATCAGGGATTTCTGTGATCTGATCCTGACCCCGCCGCCGCCGGAACCGCTCGATATGAATGAAAATACTGATCACATATAGTAGCCTATATGTGATCTTTTTTTATTTTCCGCTTTTCTTTATAACACCTCATAGGAAAAGCAAAAGTGAAGAATGATTAAAATAAGCATGATTACAAAATCAATGCCGGATGGGAACAGAATGGTACGGATGATCTGGAACACGATCAGAGGTATTGTAAATTGGCTTACGATATCCCTTGCTGTCCGAAGCCAATCGGGAACCTGAAATTTAAACGGCGTGCGGTTTCTTTTAAAATAACGTCTGGCCATAACTATCCTTCTTTCGTACATCTAGGTTGATATCATGGTATTCACCAGCCTGCCTATTCGTGAATATTGCCGGAATGCACATATTTCTTGTATAAGAATAGAATAATTGTTACAACAAATGGGAAAACTATTGACGTTTTCCTGTTTTACTAGTTAAAATAGAACCAATGAAATCATATAACTTGCTTTGAAAGGGAAGAGTACAACGACTGTCCTTAAAGAGAGGGAAATCAGATGGCTGAGAGATTTCCTAAGGAAACAGCGATGGAAGGTCGCCCTGGAGCAGCTTCTTTGAACAAAGGCAGACGGCCTTTCTAGAAGAAGACGGCGAAGAACCGTTATCCGGCAATGAGTGTGCAAAAGGCGTTTATTTCTGCTTTCTGCAAACAAAGGTGGTACCGCGAACAATGCTTCTTTCGT
This sequence comes from Fictibacillus sp. FJAT-27399, assembly GCF_001510655.1. Taxonomy (GTDB): domain Bacteria; phylum Bacillota; class Bacilli; order Bacillales; family Fictibacillaceae; genus Fictibacillus_C; species Fictibacillus_C marinisediminis. Next base: position 615,783 of record NZ_LMVC01000002.1, read on the forward strand.
CCTTTGAGACGGAGGGGGCTTTTTTATTTGTATTGAGAAGGAGGAGACGTTCATGTCTACTGAAAAGCAAGAACTTACAATGCCAACGAAATATGATCCAAAGGCAACCGAAGAATCCTGGTATAAATATTGGGTGGACGGCAAATTTTTTGAGGCAACGGGTGATGAATCCAAAACGCCATATACCATTGTCATTCCGCCGCCGAACGTTACCGGCAAACTGCATCTTGGCCATGCATGGGATACAACACTGCAAGATATCCTGAGCCGAGCAAAAAGAATGCAGGGCTATGATGTACTCTGGCTTCCTGGAATGGACCATGCCGGAATCGCCACACAAGCTAAAGTTGAAGCGAGACTCCGTGAACAAGGCACTTCCCGCTACGATCTTGGCAGAGAAAAGTTCCTTGAGAAAGCCTGGGAGTGGAAGGAAGAGTATGCTGACTTTATCCGCAATCAATGGTCAAAGCTTGGACTTGGCCTCGATTACTCGCGTGAGCGCTTTACCCTTGATGAAGGTTTGTCTGATGCTGTTCGTGAAGTGTTTGTAACGCTTTACAACAAAGGACTGATTTACCGAGGCGAATACATCATCAACTGGGATCCGCAGACAAAAACAGCTCTTTCTGATATTGAAGTTATCCATCAGGATGTACAGGGTGCGTTCTACCATATGAGATACCCTCTTGCTGACGGATCCGGCCATATTGAAATCGCAACAACAAGGCCGGAAACGATGCTTGGTGATACCGCCATTGCCGTTCATCCGGAAGATGAGCGCTACAAGCATTTGATTGGCAAAAAAGCAATTCTCCCAATTGTCGGGCGCGAGATTGAGATTGTCGGGGACGACTATGTAGATATGGAATTTGGATCAGGTGCTGTAAAAATCACACCTGCTCATGACCCGAATGATTTTGAAATTGGAAACCGCCACAACCTTGAGCGTGTCCTTGTTATGGATGAAGGCGGAAAAATGAATGAAAATGCCGGAAAGTACCAAGGCATGGATCGCTTCGAATGCCGTAAACAAATTGTTCAAGACCTGGAAGATGCAGGAGTTCTTTTCAAGATCGAAGACCACATGCATTCCGTAGGGCACTCTGAGAGAAGTGGAGCAATAGTTGAGCCTTATCTTTCCACACAATGGTTTGTTAAGATGAAGCCTTTGGCAGAAAAGGCGATCGAGCTTCAAAAAACAGAGGACAAAGTAAACTTTGTACCGGAGCGTTTTGAGAAAACGTATCTTCACTGGATTGAAAACATCCGTGACTGGTGTATTTCAAGACAGCTGTGGTGGGGGCACCGAATTCCTGCCTGGTACCATAAAGAAACAGGCGAAGTATACGTAGGCCACGAGGCGCCGAAAGATGAAGAAAACTGGGAGCAGGATACAGATGTATTGGATACATGGTTCTCATCCGCATTATGGCCGTTCTCCACAATGGGGTGGCCGGATGAAGAAGCGATTGATTACAAGCGTTATTACCCGACCAATGCATTGGTTACCGGCTATGACATCATTTATTTCTGGGTAGCACGCATGATCTTCCAAGGCATGGAGTTTACAGAAAAAAGGCCGTTCAATGATGTATTGATCCACGGACTTGTACGTGATTCCGAAGGCCGTAAGATGAGTAAATCTCTTGGCAATGGTGTTGACCCGATGGATGTTATTGAAAAATACGGAGCGGATGCTCTTCGTTTCTTCCTATCCACAGGCAGCTCACCAGGAAACGATCTTCGTTTTTACTGGGAAAAGGTAGAATCTACTTGGAACTTTGCCAATAAGATTTGGAATGCTTCCCGATTTGCCCTTATGAACATGGACGGAATGAAAGTTGAGGAAATTGATCTTACTGGAGAGCTGAACCTGGCGGATAAATGGATTTTAACCCGTTTCAACGAAACCGCTGAAAATGTAACAAGGCTGATCGATACGTATGAATTTGGAGAAGTTGGCCGTCTCCTTTATAACTTTATCTGGGATGACTTGTGTGACTGGTATATCGAGATGGCGAAACTGCCGCTTTATGGAGAAGATGAAGCAGCAAAGAAAACGACTCGATCTGTATTGGCTTATGTCCTGGATCACACATTGAGACTGCTTCACCCGATCATGCCATTTATTACCGAGGAAATCTGGCAGCATCTTCCTCATGAGGGTGAATCCATCACAGTGGCTCAGTGGCCAGCGAAGCGTGAAGATCTCCATTTCCCGGAAGCCGCCAGAGATATGAATCTCGTAACGGAAATCATCCGTACAGTACGTAACATCCGTTCTGAGATGAACGTTGCACCGAGCAAACCGATCGAGCTTCAGATCAATGCCAAGAGTGAGGAAGTGCTGAACGCGCTTGAGGCAAACCGCAGCTATCTTGAAAAGTTCTGTAACCCAAGCACATTGACACTCGGAACAGATCTATCTGCACCGAATAAATCAATGAGTGCTGTACTTACCGGGGTTGAAATGTATCTGCCGCTTGAAGGATTGATTAATTTAGACGAAGAAATTCAGCGTCTTGAAAAAGAAGTTGAAAAATACAACAAAGAAGTCGAGCGTGTACAGAAGAAACTAAGCAACGAAGGCTTCATGAAGAAAGCGCCTGAAAAAGTAATCGAAGAAGAGCGTGCAAAAGAAAAGGACTATAGCGAAAAACGCGATAAAGTCCGCCAGCGCATTCAAGAACTGAAAGCATAAAAAGAAAGCCTGAAAGTGATCAGTCACTTTCAGGCTCTTTTATTTGTCCGGCGATGTGGGCCATATAGGTCCTAACGATGTTGATGTCTGATGTAGCACTTAACGTGCGGCTGCCCACCACGTCCTCCACTTCGTTAAAAATAAAAGAATCGTCTTTATCCAGTAAGAAGTCGATTCCGGCCATTCCCATCTCAAAATGGGACATTACTTTTTGGGCCAATACTTTTTGTTCCTCATTTAAATCGTAGAACTGAGCTTTTCCGCCGAGTGAAAAGTTCGCTCTGAAATCTTCGTCAGAACTTCGAAGGACTGCGCCGACGATCTGATCTCCGACGACAAATACCCGGACATCTCTGCCAGGATGAGCCGCAGGTTTTTGAATCACCCATTCTTGATGGGGATAGGTGGAAAGGGCCTCACGCAATTCTTGTTCGTCTGTTACAAGGTGGACCTGTGATCCGCCCCTTCCTGAAGATAACTTTGCAATTAAAGGAAAGTCAAAAGGCAAAGAATCAGGACGATATAAAGAAGGAGAGATGAAAAGGGTGTCCATCATCGGAATACCAGCCTCCGCCAGAAGCTGGTGTGTTCTTGCCTTATCATTGGCTACCATGGAAACAAAAGAAGAGTTAAAGACTTTTACACCCAACTGTTCAAGCTGCTGAGAGAAGAGATGGTGAATCGTACGGACCACAGCAAACGCTGGCAAAGGGTCCTGACGCTTTTCGTAATAAATTGAAAGCTGATTTTTCGTTATACCAAATGCAAATCTTTCAGTGTATCGAAGTTCAAGGTCTAACCCGGCTGCTGCAGCCTCCTCAGTCATCCAGCTTATAAAGGAGGCATTCTTTTCAGCATCTTGTACACTGTAAATCAACCATCCCTTTTTATTCATGTGAGAGTCCTCTTTCTTTTAGATCATTGAGGATGAAATCCATCATATGCAGAGCTACATCAATTCCTGTACATTCATAAATGCTGCGGATATGAGCGTTGGAGTTGATCTCACAGACGAGGGGAGAGCCATCATTGCCAAACAGCAGGTCGACTCCAGCAAATGATGTCCCTGTAACTTCCGCACAGACTGCCGCCAGATCGATTTGTTCTTTGGTCGGTGTATAAGGCTTTGTTTTTCCGCCGAAACTGACATTTGCCCGGAAATCTGTCTCGGATTTTCTCAGCATGGAAGCAACAGCCTTGCCGCCTACGATATTGATGCGTACATCCCGTCCGTAGCTGGACTTGATCAATTCCTGGAATACATATTCGGTGTTTTTTAGAGATTTCATCAGGTCAAGCAGTTCCGGTTCATTTTCTACTAGGTGAACCTGCATACCAAACGATCCGTAGGCTTCTTTAATAACCATCGGAAAGCCGATTTCCTTTGCAATAGCAGAATAATGGCTTTCATCATGAAGGTCTCCAAATACTTTTGGTGCTATAATGGTTTTTGGAAAAAGGATTCCGCGGTCTGCGAGGGTTTGGTACATTCTCGACTTGTTATCGCAGATTTCAATGGAATCGGCAGAATTATATAGTGGAATACCTAATTTTTCGAGTTGTTTGGCAAGGAAGATATCCTTGTCTCCAAAGATCACAAAATCAGGAGAGCTATTTTTATAGCTTCCAGAAATCATAGATTTTCCGTTCTTAAATGTAACGAGCAGGTCATTGTTTTTAATGATGGTGGGCTTAATGCCTTTTTTTTCAGCCGCTTTGGCCGTCCACTCGGCAAAGTCCATGAATTTTTTTTGGTGCAGGTTTCCGTTATAGATGATCCAGCAGGATGGTTGTGCCATTGTTGTCCTCCGTCCGTGTTACAAATACTATACCGTTATTTTATCGTTCCCAAGAATATATCACAATACGAAAGGGGAAGCGTGGATGTTTACATCTTATGAAGACATCAACCATGAACTGGAACTGACAGATGCAGGAGAGATGAAGATGGGCCTCGAACGCATGAAGGCAATCCTTCAGAAACTCGGTAATCCGGAGAAAACCTTGCGCTGCATCCATGTGGCAGGAACGAATGGGAAGGGTTCTACCATCCAGATGATTCAAGCCATTCTCCGTGAACAAGGATATTCTGTAGGCACATTTACGTCTCCTTTTCTAGTTAACGTCAGAGAACATATTCAGCTTGATGGTAAATGGATTACAGATAAGGAATTGGAAAGAATCATAGAGAAGATGAAGCCTCTTGTCAGGGACGTGGAAAACGAAGGATTAGGCAGCCTGTCCGAGTTTGAGGCGGTGACAGTTGCCGCTTATGTTTTTTTCAGCCAACGTGCACCGGATTTTTGCCTAGTAGAATCCGGACTTGGAGGACGGACCGATTCAACGAACGTGATCGTGCCTTTGCTTTCTATCATTACCAGCATTGGCTACGACCATATGAATCTTCTTGGCTCAAGCCTTTCAGAGATCGCCCATCATAAAGCGGGGATCATCAAGCCTTCTGTTCCTGTCATTACAGGTGCTGATCAGACTGAGGCTCTGTCTGTAATTGAAAAAACAGCCAAGGACAATCACTCGAAATGCTACAGACTGGGTAAAGAAATGTACACGGAGCGTATAAAGGCGTCAGAAGGGAATGAGATATTTTCCTATAGATCACCTTATTCAAACCGAACACTTATGGAAATTACCATGCCAGGAAAGCACCAAGTCAGCAATGCGGGATTAGCTTTAATGGCAATGGATCTCCTGAAATATGAGATAGGGTGGGTGATCGATGAGGAATCTATCACCAGTGGAATAAAAAAGGCGAAGTGGGCTGGCCGATTTGAGGTTGTAAACGACCGCCCAAAAATAATTTTGGATGGAGCCCACAATCCCGAGGGCATCCTGGCCTTAACGGAAACGTTAAAAAGCCATTTTCCCGGAAAAGCCATTCATGTGCTGTTTGCTGCATTAAGGGATAAAGACACTGGAAGCATGCTCAAACCGTTGGAGGAGATCAGTTCATCCATGATGTTTACTTCGTTTGAGCATCATCGAGCGGACAGTGCACAATCCTTATATGAAAAAAGTACTATGAAAAAAAAGCAATACGATGAGGATTTTGAGACCGTTCTTATTAATTTTCTTGAAACAGGTAATGAGCAAGATATCCTGCTAATCACAGGCTCCCTCTACTTTATTGGGGCGTGTAAGAATTTTTTAAAGAAAATAATTGGTAAGTAATTGAAATTTTCCAAACTTTTGTTACAATAAGTAGATAATAGTATTTACCTAGCTGTTTGCAGGGTATAGAACTTTTGGCTCATGAAGGGGGACCGAGGGAACATGGATAAAAAAAGGCGGCTTGTTATGTGGATAGTATGGGTTATATTCTATCCAGCAGCAATTTGGACAGGCTACTCCCTGAATGATTTTCCTGCATCCATTTCTTTTTTTGATATTTCGGTATTAACGGTACTCACCGTGGTCGTTTCACTTTTCCCGATCAGAGTATTAAACTCCAATATTTCGCTCATTACCGGCATCTCGCTAGCGATTTTCCTTTACTATGGATTATTTCTCTCCCTGATCATTACTCAGATTGCGGTATTCTCATTAACTCTTAAGGTGTATTTCAGTACGAATGAGCATTATCGGTATTTAACCAATACATTGATGTTTGCCTGGATATCGGTTGGATCCGGCATCATATTTGAGCTGCTCGGGGGGCATACCGGCCCATACGACCTTAACAAAGGATTTTACTTAATACCGATTGCCGGATACATATTGGCACATTTCTTATTGAACCATCTCTTTTTATATGTGGTAAGAACATATGCGTTTGCACAAAAAGTTCGTTTTATTGAAAAAGATCTTTGGGTCGATATTATTTTTGAGATGCTGGTCATTCCTGTCGGCGTACTCCTTTATGTTCTCTATTCGCAGATTGGTACACCGGCCATTTTTTACGTGGGTTTTCCATTTTTAAGCCTGTCCATCATCATCAACTTGTACCATGCGAGCCAGCAGGTCAATGATCTCCTGCAAAAATCCAGTGAGATCGGCCAGCAGCTGTCTGAGCATCTGCAAGTAAATGACATACTGGATGTGTTCATTGATAAGCTGACTTCGTTTATTTTGGTCGATGGGGCTTATATCTTTGATGCAGAGTCAGGAGAATATTTTAAACTCATCCGGAAATACGAGAAAAATGAGGGCATGATCAAACATAATATTAAACTCCTCCGTACAGAAGGGGTGAGCGGAAAAGTTTGGGCAACTGGGAAGAGTATACTCTACTCATCAAAAAAACAATGGAGAGATACTTCTGAGAGCCATTTTAACGGGCACGGAGAATCTATTATTTCCGTTCCGATGATTCGAAGCCAGAAGATTGTTGGTGTCATTACGTTTATGAACCAGAAGAAAAAAACGTTTCAAAAACACCATCTGATGATTATGGAAATTCTGGCCAACTATTTAGCGGTAGCTATTGATAATGCAAAAAATTATGAAACAACAAAGCTCAAAAGCGAGCAATGCCCTTTGACGGGACTCTTTAATTACCGATATTTTGAGAATCTCCTCTCTCAAATGTATGATGAGTTTAATTATTTTCAACGGGAGTTTTCAGTCATCCTGATGGACATTGACCATTTTAAAAAAGTTAACGATACCTATGGACATCAAAGCGGTAACGAAGTGTTAATTCAATTGGCACGCCGTCTTGAACAATACATTGGGGAAAACGGTAAAGTGGCAAGATATGGGGGGGAAGAATTCGTCATCTTGCTTCCTCATACGAATGAGATGACTTGCTATCGCGTGGCAGAAGAGCTGCGGAGCATTATATCCCTGCATCCGTTTCTCATTAAAGATGATCTAAAAGACAAACGCCATCATCAAATCTACATTACCGCCAGCATCGGTATTTCTACTGCTCCACTTCAGGGCGAGGATCCGCTCACTCTCCTGCGCAATGCAGACCGCGCCATGTACACCGGCGCCAAACAGCAGGGCAGGAACAAGGTAGCAAGGTATGTAGGGTAGCAAAAAGGGGCTGTCCAAGAAGTCTGTAAGCTGTTGATTTCCGTTCCAGGGTGCTCGCTTTCCGCGGGGCGTGCGGTGAGCCTCTTGGCGCTAGCGCCTGCGGGAGTCTCACCTGTCACGCTAGTCCCGCAGGAGTCTCGCACCTTCCACTTCAATCAACTTTTCATTGAAGATTTTCAAGCCAAAAAGGAGCTGCTGAAGGTCAATTTTCGACTTTCAGGACAGCCCCTTTTTTTATTTCATATGAGGTTCAGCGATTGCAGGCTCATCAAGATCTGTAATCATCGGTTCGGATTCTTTAAGGTTGGCGTATGTTTCAATGATATCCGGATCGTAATTGATTTTTAACCGTGATAAGTTAATATCACTGGATTTTATGAGAGCTTCTTGGCCCTGGTTAGCGTACTTTCCAGCCAGTGCATTCAAAATGATTTTCCTTGCCGACAAGCCTCCATCTATAGAAATGTTTGATCCTACCCCATACATTTCAATATCTCTCTCGGAATAAAAAAATCCTTTTAAGTAGCTTGGGTTATCATCGTATAGACTGTTGTTTTGAATATTAATATCTCCTTTGCTGAAAACAATCAAGGAACCAGGAGGTTTTAAAGATTCATTTAAACCATTTAAACCATTTAATGTTGAATACTCAATGGTTGTTTTTCCGGTTACATAGATGAGTGATGCAAACTGTCCATTTACATTATTAATGGTTAAGTCACCGTCAACAAAAATAGGACCTCTGATTTGAATAGTTGGATAAGTATTAGGATTATTTGAAGCACTTTTTGACCCAATCTCTAAATCCCCTCCAATATAAGCTCCATTTGTAAACTCTAATCTGGAGATTTTATTGCTTTGTCCAGTGATCTCGGTATTGCCTGGAAAAGAAAACTGATTGATCGTGTTGTTTCCCTCAAGTATAAATGAATCAAAGTTCGTTCCATTTTTATCGTAGGGATAAATCTTCAAACTCTTATATAAAGTATTTGAATCATTCATTCTGTTGTTTGGTAAAGGAATGGGGGAAACACCTGAATCATTCCAATTATATTTATAACTGTTTCTTTTACCTGCAATTTCTATAATAGGAGGCCGGAAATTACTTTTAACAATCGACGGAACGGAAGAGGTAAAATAATTAGCGGGGGAATTGGTTACATTCTGGTAAAAACTATTTGTAACATCCGGCGTGTTTAAATGGGCTTGATAATAGTTGCTGATACTTTTATACTCACTCTCATATTTTAATCCTGAAAAGTTAAAATTAAAAAAAGGAGCTGCGTCTGTAAAAGTAAAAAGGTTACCTCCTAATGCTATTTTTGATTTTGTTGAAGAATCATTAGGAATAAGCTGTGGTGAAAGCGTATCGTTCCAGTAAGGAACAGTATAAGTTCCATAACGATAATTATAATTGTAAACTGTAGGGCCGCTGTCTTTTACAAATAAATTATTCGCTACATAGAGATCACCTTTTATTTGAGAAGCTCCTTGAAGGTACATATTTCCTTCTCCTGGAAGACAATTCTTTGATAAACAAAACGAACCCAATGCATACTTCAATATCTCAGGAGCATTACCAGTTCCAAAAAATATGGTTCGTTTCAATAGCTTTGTCTGGTTCTTGACGTTAGCTTCCACTTGAATCGTGACACTTTTCCGGTTAGGAGTTGTGCTGCTCGTATCTGTAAACTGTATATCTTTTACTGTATACGTTCCATTTCCGCTTGGATTGATGGTTTTCCCGATAACTTTTCCTTTGACAAAATTAATTACGTTTGTGAAGGTGGCTGGGAACTGGCTGACCAGAATTCCATTTCCTATATCTGTTTTGAGTTTATTGTTAATCTTGGCTGAGGTATAATCCATGCCTTTTTCGGCAAGATAGGTGGCTTGAACTTCAGCTTCCCTCGTATTCGTTTTTTTTTCCCCGTTTATCGTCGTGCTGATTAACGTCAATCCTATTATGGCGAACACTGCAGAGATTAATAGTACAAGAGTTAATGTTGATCCTTTTTCATCTAAACGGAACCTCACTAGTTTCCGCCTCCCCCCAGCAGGCTGATCTGACTGTTCAATGCCAATGGCTTCGCTTTATCTGATTTTGTGCTTTTTATTTTCATCTTGATCTTTATCGTATTAGCCGTCGTATCCAGCTCAAGCACCGAACCGCTGAGATCAAAATCTGAATTGTTGAGCGCAGTGGAATTAAGGACAGCGTTCGAGCCGTCGAAGCCAAATTTTTGTTCGGTCTGTTTCCCTTTGTCCAGAATGATGACATTATTTTTATCGGTTGAAAGTAAAGCGTCTTTAGCTGGGTAGACGGCGTTCATAAATTGGGTCATGATGACATCGGCTTCATCACGAATCAGGGTTTCTGTATATGTTTTTTTGTAGCTGTTCATGCCGTTTAAAAAAACAAAATAAGCGACGGCTGATATGATGAGCATGATCGACAGGCTAAGCAATAGCTCCACAAGGGTTAAACCGCCTTCATTTTTTATTCTTTTTATCATGGAGTTGAAGTCCCTTTCCATTTGGTATTCAAATAATTGCCCTCAACAGTAACAAATCGGTCCCTGCCGTCGTTATAGTCAACTCTTGCTGTAAACGGAACGAGTTTTTCATTCCATTCGTCCGTCTGTCCGTTTGTAATCAAAAGCTTTACGGTATAGTTTGTGTTATTGATCAAGTGCTTATAGAAACCAGAGCATTGATCCTGAGTTAAAAGACTCGTTTGAACACAAGTATCATAGTTCATGTTAGCCGCTTGTTGAACGGCAGGTGTAAGTGCTGTCACATCCTTAGGCGGAGACGCTTCGACGGCCTCAACAATTTGTCTGGCAAGGTTGACTGCCACCAATTTCTTGTTGTTTTGTTCGGAATAGGCGTTGGCCTGCAAGAATAAACGGGAAACAGCAGCCGTTAGAATGATAAGAATTGTAAAGGAAATAAGTACTTCTACTAATGTAAAACCGGATTCGGCTGTCTTCTTCAAAAAAAATCCCCCCGCAAAGGTTCTTTCCAATTAATAGTTTTTATTATACAATTTGTTTACAGAAATTTGATATATTTTGTAATAAAAGAAAGAATTTTATCAAATGGTTGAATTTTACAGATGGGGATGGAGGCAATTGGCTCATTATTTTATAGCAATAGTAGGCGCGATACTTGTTACAGCCTTGCTTTATTTTGGACCGGGCTTCATACCGAAGAAAAATAAATTGTTGCTGGCTGGGACCGCAATCGTACTCTCGTTCATTGGATTGGTTGCTGCAGGTTACCTGCCGTTTTGGCTTACAGCAGTTCTCATGGCGGGACTCTCATTTATTGCCGCCTACATCACGGAGAAAAAACTGGGAGCCATCCCTGCCTATCAGGCTGGATGGGAAGCAATTCCGTTAACAGCGGAGCCGGCCGGATTAACACAAAACGATAGTTTACTAGGGCCCGAGAGCCGCAGTATTCAAGTGGTTCACCATGTGGACACTGCTCAACAACAGTCTCCATTACCAGTGGAGAGTGAAGTTGAACAAGAGCTTGAAGTATTTCAGGACTTGCCGAACCAACTTGAGAACGTGGAAATTCCGGAACGTGAGGAAATAGCTGTTCCTGTTGAACCTGAAACCATTCTGGAAGAAGCAGAAAATACGGATGAATTTGATTTCCTCGTAAAAGGACGAAAGACAGAGCCGGTTATGGAGGAAGAGACGCAGCCTGAGGAACATTCTGCTGAGATTGCTCACGGACGCGAGCAGCTGCTGGGAGAATTGGAAGAGCTAGGAGAGTTGTCTGAAGTACAGGTATCAGAAATTGAAGACCAGGCATCTGCTGAGGAAAAAACAACAGACATCGCTCAGCCAGAGGATTTGGAAGAGACTGAAGTTCAAGCTGCAAGTGAGCTTGAAGATAAGCTTGAAGATTTGGAAGACTTGATCCAACTTGATGTGTTGACTGAACAAGATTCAGAGGATTCTGAGGAGAATGAGGCAGAGGCCGTATTGCCAGATGTTATGGAAGAAAAAAAGGCAGATCTGTCACCAGACATTCTTGAATTTATGATCGAACAGGTGAGCTGGGTGAGGGAACATGGCGAGAGAGCAGAATTCGAAAGCGTGCTGAAAACGGTTTTGCAGCAGCAGCTTTCACCTAAAGATTATTATATCTTTTCCGGTTTACTGAGGGATTTTTATATTCAGGAAAAGGAAAATCTCAAGCTTGCATCATTGTTATCAGAGTTGAAAGAACGCTATTCGGAATATGGTGTGATAAAAAATGAAATAGAGTACTATTTTACTACTTACCTAATTCTTGAAGATATAGTACAATAATTTGGTGTTTAATGATAATATTACCATTTTAGATAGAATTGAGTGATGAGTGTGAAGAAGAGCAACCAATTTGTCGGCTTGCCGATTATCAGCATCAATGAAGGAGCAGAAATCGGAACAGTGAAGTCCCTGGTGATCAACGCACAGCAGGGGAGCGTTGACTTTTTAACTGTAGAACATGAGGACTGGCAGATCAGTGTAAGGGCGGTTCCGTTTAAAAAAATCGTGGGTGTCGGTGAATTTGCTGTAACCATCGAAGACCGCAATTCTATTTTCGATTTAACAGAGATACCGATTGCCAACGAACTCGTACAGAAAAAAATCAGTATTTCGGGAGCTAGAGTCATTGACCGCAAAGGGCAGCTGCTTGGTGAAGTCGGTGAATTTTATATTAACGAAGATAACGGATCGATCCTTGGTCTGACGATCGGTATGAATGATAAAGAGGCAGTCTTGAAATCGGAATTTGTGGTGACCTTTGGACGTGATTTAATCGTGGTGAAGGAAGAAAGCCAGTTGCATTTTTTAAATGAACCAGAACAGCTAATCGAGCCTGAACAGACTTTAGAAGAATTGACACTCGATCGATTCGCGAACGAAGATCCGCTAAAAGAAAAACAGTTAGAACTGTTAAATGGTAAGCGTGCTTCCAAAGACATTTATTCAAAAACAGGTAATTTAATTATCCCAAGCGGAACACTGCTCAGCAGAGAAGATATTGTAAAAGCTCGTGAGGAAGGCCCTTCTGTCATGGTTGAGCTATCCATGAACGTGGCTGACTAAAAAAGGGGGAGGGAATTTGGCGCAACCAGAATTTAAGAACACACGGTTCCTAATGATTTTTGGTATTCTTTTCCTTTCCTCCTTTTTTATTTTTGGCGTTTCTCTCTACGGCTCAAAATTATACAATAAATCATTCGGAGAAGAAATAAAAAATAAGGGGGTCCAAGTAGGGCCGGTTTCTTTAGAAAATAAAACAAACGCAGATGCACTAGGGTTACTTGATCAGAAGGTTGCTGATTGGAAAAAGAGTTCAAGCATCCTTTTGGCTTATAACGAAAAACAAGTTATTCTCCCTGCTGGAGCCGTGGCTTTTCGGATCTCCGAAAGCCTGAACCAGGCGAAAGAAGGTGACAATCCTCTTCTCGTTGATGTAAAGCAGGAAAAAGTGACAGCCTCTTTAAAAAAGTTTAAAGATAAAGGTCTGGAAAAATCATTGAATATGGATTTGCTTCTCCACCAAATAAGAGAGACGGCATCCATCCTTGCTTCCGGCCAGACCGTACTTAAACTTGGAGACTTTTATGCTGAACAAAATCTTGAACCAGTTAAAGTAAGCACAGCTAAAGTGCCATTGGAATATGAATATTTTTTATTGGAGGACTGGGTCAAAGCACTTAACGGCTATCAAATTGAACCGGGTGCTATCTTTTCTTTGCGTGAAGTCATGGAGAAAAAGGGCCTTCAGCCGAAAGATTCTGATGATCTGGCTCTTCTTGCAAGCTCAATTTATTCGGTGGTAGCTAAGTCCAATTTTGGAATGATTGAAAGGAATACTTCTAGGGAGCTTCCTGGTTTTATTAAACTGGGCTTTGAAGCAGCAGTTGATCCGGATGAGCAGGATCTCGTATTCCAAAATCCGAATCCGGGTTCTTATATCCTTGGCATGAGCTATAAAAAGAAAACGGTTAAAGTCTCTCTTGTCGGAGCTCCATTTCCGTTTACATATAAAACAGCGGTTAAGAAAACAGTATATGATCCAAGGACAATCGTTCAATATAACAAAGATATGGACCCTGGCGCTATCGAGCTTTTACAGGCGGGAGAGAAGGGGATTTTGGCTGCGGTTTTCAGAGTATCTTATGATGGGGCAGGCAAAGTCGTTGAAAAAACAAAGCTTTCAGAGGACTTCTATCCTCCGGTTCCTCGGATGGAAAAACGTGGGTTTCCGATAGAAACGGCAACTGACGGTACATCTCCTGCCGATCCGGGAACGACGGATCATGGCAGTTCAACAGATCCCGGAACATCAACAGATCCCGGATCATCAACGGACCCGGGGCCTTCAACACCTGCTGTTCCAGGAACTTCCGGAACCGTAACGTATCCGCCGTTACCCGAAATACCCTCAGGTGATATCGGGAGAAAAAGATTGAATGATTCAAACACACAGTCTGCGGCTGGCCAGAATAACGTTCAGTCGGATAAAGGAGATAAACAGGAGTGAGCGGAATGATAAGCCAGCGAAAAAGACTTGGTGACATTTTGGTTGAAGCCGGACTCCTTTCGGAAGAGCAGTTGATGCAGACGTTAAAGGAGAAAATAAAATCACAAAAGCTCGGCGATGCGCTTATCGAGAGAGGTTACATCACAGAGCAGCAGCTGATCGAAGTGCTTGAATTTCAGCTCGGCATACCGCATATCAGCCTTTTCCGCTACCCCATCGAGGAACCGATCGTATCGATTGTGCCAGGCGACGTGGCCAAGAGGTACCAGCTCATTCCTCTAAAAAAAGAAGGAGACAAACTGCTCGTCGCGATGGCTGATCCGATGGATTTTACAGCGATCGATGACCTGCGTCTGTCGACGGGATTTCAGATTGAGCGTGCCATTGCAACGAAAGACGATATCTTAAAGGCGCATAACAAGTTTTATAACATGGATGAATCGATGAGCGAGCTAATGGACCTGCTTCCGCAAGGTTCAGTTTTGAGCGATGAGAGCCGCATCATGGAAGAAGATTCGCCGATCGTAAAGCTCGTTAACCAGATCATCCTGCAGGCGGTGCTTCAAAAGGCGTCAGACATCCATTTTGATCCGCAGGAAACGAAATTAGCTGTGCGCTACAGGATCGACGGTATGCTGAAAACAGACCGGAATCTGCCGAAACACATGCAGAACATGCTGACTGCCAGAATTAAAATCATGGCTAACTTGAACATTACCGAAAGCCGGCTGCCTCAGGACGGCAGGATAAAAATGAACGCGGATATGCATCCGGTAGATCTGCGTGTCTCCACGCTTCCGACCATATATGGAGAAAAAATCGTTCTTCGTATCCTGGATCTGGGAAGCTCTCTGAACAATTTGGATAACCTCGGCTTCAACAAGCTGAACTATCAAAGGTTTACGCAGCTGATCGAGCAGCCAAACGGCATCGTATTGATCACAGGTCCGACGGGTTCCGGAAAGTCATCCACGCTGTATGCCGCGCTTAATCGTCTGAACGATGAAGAGTCTAACATTGTTACGGTTGAAGACCCGGTAGAATACCAGCTCGAGGGCATCAACCAGATTCAAGTAAACAGCAATGTCGGACTGACATTTGCCAACGGTCTGAGAGCGATTCTGAGGCAGGATCCCGATGTTGTCATGGTCGGTGAGATCCGGGATACGGAAACAGCAGAAATCGCCGTGCGGGCTTCCTTAACAGGACACCTTGTATTAAGTACGATTCATACGAACGATTCGATCGGCACTATTGCCCGATTAACGGATATGGGCGTTGAGCCGTTCCTCGTGGCCGCTTCTCTTTCCGGAATCGTCGCACAGCGCCTCGTCCGCAGAGTCTGCCGGGACTGCCAGAAGCAATATAAAGCGACAGAACGTGAAAAAGAAATCTTTTCCAAGAGGGGCATGAAAATCGAGGTTGTAACTCGCGGCAAAGGATGCGGAACATGCAACATGACAGGCTACAAAGGGCGCCTTGCTATTCACGAGATCTTAGTCGTGGACGAGCATATCCGGCAGCTTATCATGAATAACCGTCCGATGCTTGAAGTCCGTGAATATGCCTTAAAGAGCGGCACTATCTTTTTGATCGATGACGGGCTGCTTAAAGTGAAAAAAGGACTAACAACTACTGAAGAGATCCTGCGGGTAGCCACGAGTGAGTAGGTGTAAATGATGAAAGAAAAATTGGAATTATGGCTGAGGGCAGCTTTTCAGCTGAGAGCATCGGATGTTCACTTAACCGTTGGCATGCCGCCGGTTTTCCGAATCAATGGTGATTTAAAAAAATACGGAACCGAGCCGCTGCTGCCGGAAGACACGTACGGGATTGCCCGGTCGATTATTCCTTCTGAAAGCTATGAAACATTCAAAGAAAAGGGAGAACTTGATTTTTCCTACGGCATAAAAGGAGTATCCCGTTTCAGGATCAATACATACCATCAGCGGTCGTGTGTAAGTCTGGCAATCCGGGTTATTCCTACAAGCATCCCGACTCTGGAGGATCTTGCCCTTCCGGATACGTTAAAAAAGATGGCAGCAAAGCCGCAAGGGCTGATCCTGGTAACAGGGCCGACGGGAAGCGGGAAATCAACCACTCAAGCTTCTATCATTGATTATATGAACCGCACAATGCGACGCCATATCATCACACTTGAAGACCCGATTGAGTACTTGCACCGGCACAATACGTGCATCATCGACCAGCGTGAAGTCGGGTTTGATACGGCTAACTTTGCTAACGGGCTTCGTTCATCGCTCAGACAGGATCCTGATGTCATTCTGCTGGGGGAAATGAGAGATTTGGAGACGATCTCAACAGCCATAACAGCTGCGGAAACGGGACATTTGGTGTTAGGAACGCTTCATACAAGCAGTGCACCGTCCACGATCGACCGGATCATAGACGTGTTTCCGCCGAATCAGCAGGGACAGATCCGCATTCAGCTGGCTTCCGTGCTTGTCGGTATTCTTTCACAGCGTTTGTTCCCAACTCCTGATAAGAATGGAAGAAAAGCCGTAACAGAAATTCTTTTAAACAACTCTGCAGTTGCCAACTTGATCCGCAATGAGAAAATTCACCAGATCCATAATGTCATGCAGACGAGCAAGGCATCGGGCATGCATACCTTTGAGATGTCGCTGAAGGAAGCGTTGGAACGGCAGGAAATATTAAAAGAGTCGGCTGAGCCTTACCTTCAGGAGAGGAGTTACTAGCATGCCGCAATTTCAATATACCGGCAGGGACAGGACCGGCAAAAAGAAAACCGGGACCATTATCGGAATTTCTAAACGGGAAGTGGTGCTCAAGCTCCGTAAGAAAGGCATCGCGGTCATGGAGCTGAATGAAGCAAAGCAGACTCTCCTGAACAAGGAGATTTCCATCGGGCCGCGGGTAAAGTCCCAGCAGTTTGTTATTTTTCTTCGGCAGTTTTCCACCTTGCTGAAAGCCGGTGTCTCAGTGGTTGACTCAACTTCAATCCTTGCCGGCCAGACCGAAAGCAAGGCATTGAAAAAGGTACTGATTGATTTGGAAGAAGAGCTGAGACAGGGGAATCCACTCTCGGCAGCGATGGGGAAACACCCTTCCATCTTTCCTTCCATCGTCATCAATATGATTGCAGCTGGAGAACTTGGGGGCAGTTTGGAGGAAACGTTATCCAGACTTGCTGATTTTTTTGAGAAGCAGCACTACACGAGGCAGAAGATCATTTCAGCGATGACGTATCCGGCCATCGTCGGAGTCGTCGCCGTTGGGGTAGTTATATTCTTGCTGGCAAAGGTTGTGCCGACGTTTGCTTCCATGCTTGAAGAGGCTGGAGGAGAGCTTCCGGGTATTACAAAGTTCGTTCTCTCAGCCAGTCATTTTGTTCAGGGATATTGGTGGATTATCTTGGTGCTTGTTTTTCTATTTTCTCTATCAATCTATCTCATCAGAAAAAAACCATATGGTAAATATTACCTAGATTATGCTATATTGAAATTACCATTATTCGGTAAAATGTTACAAAAGTCCTCATTGGCACGGATGGCTCGTACCTTAAGTTCACTGTTCTCCAGTTCCGTGCCTGTGCTGCAGGCTCTATCAATAGTGGAAAAGGTAGTAGAAAACGAGGTGGTTGCCCGAGTACTGAGACAATCAAGAGGCGCACTTGAGAGAGGGCAGCGTTTAGCTGAACCGATGAAAGAACACTGGATCTTTCCACCGCTTGTTACACAGATGATCGCGATCGGTGAGGAAACAGGATCGCTCGATGCGATGCTTGGAAAAGTAGCTGATTTCTATGAAAAAGAGGTTGAAACCGCGACCGATCGGCTCAAATCCTTAATTGAACCGCTTATGATCATCTTTCTCGCCTCAGTGGTCGGGACAATAGTTATATCCATCATTGTGCCTATGTTTAAAATCTATGATTCCGTCGGAAAGTAGTCGGAAAGTTATAAAAATTTCCTGGAGCAAACCGATATATAAGAAAAAAGGAGGAATACGGATGCGTAAGTTAATGCAAAAGTATTTAAAGAATGAAAAAGGTTTAACGCTGATCGAGCTTTTGGTTGTCGTAGTTATTTTGGGGATTATTGCGGCGATTGCTGTTGTTAGTATTGGTGGGTTATTAGATAATTCCAAGAAAGATGCACACCTTGCAAATGCGAAACAGATGATTAGTGCGGCAAGAATGGCAGTTACAGAAGATGCTGGACCAAAAACTTATACTTTACAAGAATTAGTGGACGGTGGATATTTAGAAACTGTGCCAAAATCTCCAGGGAAAAAAGGGGATTATGATACAGCAAAAAGTAAAGTTATAGTTACTAATAAAGCTAAAACCACAGGAACTACAACTACTGAAACAAGTGCTTTTGAATTTAAAGTTACTTTAAGTCCTGCTTCTGGAACGGCTTATATTGATAATAAGACACAGGATGAATTAGATGCTGACGGAAGAGGAATTGTTGCATTAAAATAATTAATTAAAGGGGCTGTCCAAGAAGTCTGTAAGCTGTTGATTTCCGTTCCAGGGTGCTCGCTTTCCGCGGGGCGTGCGGTGAGCCTCTTGGCGCTAGCGCCTGCGGGAGTCTCACCTGTCACGCTAGTCCCGCAGGAGTCTCGCACCTTCCACTTCAATCAACTTTTCATTGAAGATTTTCAAGCCAAAAAGGAGCTGCTGAAGGTCAATTTTCGACTTTCAGGACAGCCCCTTTAATTAAACTACGAGGTCTTAAATGATTGTAATTTATTTAGTAATCATATTGATTATTGCATTTAACTTAGGCTCCTTCTTCAACGTAGTCGGCCTGCGCATCCCAAACAACGAATCGATCGTACATCCAGGCTCCCACTGCACAACCTGCGACCGTAACCTTAACTGGTACGAACTCATCCCAGTTTTTTCATGGGTTTTCCAAAAGGGAAAATGCCGAGGCTGCCAAACGAAAATATCAGCTCTCTACCCAGTAATCGAATTATCCACCGCAATTCTTTTTACGATTTCGCCATTATTGGTGGGATGGTCAAAGGAACTGCTGATTTCCTGGTGTCTGATCTCGCTCCTTGTTATTATCACGGTTTCAGATATCAAATACATGATCATTCCAGATAAGGTGATATTATTCTTTACTCCCGTTTTTATTGTTTTGCGCGTTTTTATTCCGCTTGATCCTTGGTGGGATCCTGTTGCTGGCTTTGCTCTCGGCTTCGGGCTGCTGTTCCTCATTGCTGTTGTATCAAAAGGAGGAATGGGCGGCGGAGACATCAAGCTGATGGGAGTTCTTGGCATCGTCCTTGGCTGGAAGGCAACGTTGCTAGCGTTTATGCTGGCCACGCTGTTTGGATCAGTGCTCGGGGTTGCGGGTTTGGCGTTAAAGCTTGTGAAAAGAGGGCAGCCGATTCCATTTGGCCCCTATATTGTACTTGGCACTCTCGTATCCTACTTTTTTTATCACGAGATCATCAACTGGTACTTTCAATTAATGAACTGAATGGAACATAGACAGAGGTGTAGAGAAATGGCATGGGGATTGGCTTCATTTAACCGCAGGAAAGCAAACTTATTCATACAGGATCATGTCATTCGTTTCGTGGAATTTAAGCAGCCGGAAACGCTCGATATTCGTCAATTTGGGGAAAAGTATCTGCCTGAAGGGCTTATTAAAGATGGTAAAATTCAGGATCATGAAACACTGTCTCTTATTTTGGACGAGTGTGTTAGTGACTGGGGGATTAAAGGAAGAGAAGTGCAATTTAATGTGCCCGATGCAAAACTCGTGATGCGCAAACAAAACCTGCCCGCTGAATTGAAAGAGGAGGAGCTCAAGGGATACCTTTATTTGGAATTGGGTTCCTCCATCCATGTGCCGTTTGATAACCCTGTATTTGATTATGTGATCCTTAAACGATCGGAGTCTTCTCTTGAAATATTGCTGTTTGCGGCGGCAGAAGAAATTGTGTTGGATTACACCTCGATGCTTGAACAGGCGAAATTGAAGCCCGTTGTTGCGGATGCTTCCTTCTTGGCGCTATACCGTTATATTTTTCATCGCAGTTTGGCGGATCAAGAGGAACACGTCCTTTGCCTTCAGTTTGATATCCAGTCGATTCAGCTTAGTATCTTTCATCAGCATAAACCATACTTCTTCAATCATTTGAAAATGGATGTGGATCTGTCAAAAGTTACATTTAACCATGCACATAACAGCCAAGCGGCCTTTTGGGACGGAGAACCTGGATATTTGCATGGTGAAATTGATGATATGATGCTGGAAATTGACCGGATTGCCGGACACTATCGAAACAATTTAAGCTCGGGACAAGAAAGTGTGACGAAAATTCTGCTGACCGGTGAACACCCAGAACTGGTTTATGTGAAAGAGAAGCTTTCTGCCCGGTTTTCCGTTCCAATTGTAATTATTTCTTCTGAATCCAACCAGAGAATTTCAGCAGATCTTCCATCCAGGTTTGATGTCGTGCTTGGCCTTGGTTTGAAAGAGGTGCAGCATGTTAGTTGATATCAATCTGCTGCCGCGAAAAGAGCGGACCGACTTTTCGTCCAAGCTGCTGTCTATTGGTGTCCTAGCCCTTCTGCTTTTGGGAAGCATCTGGCTTGGGGTGGATTATTTTCTTGCAAAGCAAGAGGTTAATCAGACGAGGAATGACCTTAAACAAGAAAAGCAAATGGCTGATATTCAAAAGCAGAATGCGAAAAGCACAAATCCTGCCGTAGCGAGCGCGCCGCTTCAGGAAAAGATCGACTATATTAAAGGTATGGACATACCTGCAGCTGAACTGCTTCAGCATCTTGTCTCTTTCCTGCCGGAGCGCGGCTATTTTATAACGTACAAATATGATGGCGGTAAAGATATTTCCATAGCTGTTCAGTTTGATACATTGCCTGATTCTGCACAGTACTTGCATGAGCTGTCAACATCACCGAATTTTACGGATGCGGAGCTTGAAAAAGTGGAATCGAAAAAATTGGAAACTGATGATCTTAAAGGTGAAAAAAATATACTTCCAAGATACTTGGCGACCTATAAGCTGACGTTAAACGAAGCGGCATTTAAAGACTTAAAGGATGGCGGAAAACAATGACCGAATCACTAAAAAAATACATTCTTCCGTTTTCAGCTGTTATCGTCCTGTTTGCTGGCGCCTTGTTTTATGTTGGGGTTATTACTCCTTTGCATGAAGAAGCCAACCATAATGAAACGGAGACCAAGCTGCTGAAGAAGCAGAACGAGATGCCAGTCGTCCATGAAGCTTCAGCTCCATCCATGATTGAAAATACGTATGCTCTTCAGCAAGAGGTGCCGGTCAAACCTCTCGTTGACCAATTCATGCTTCAGCTGGAAAAAGCGGAGGTCCTTTCTGACAGTATTATTGAAGGAATGGAATTTAAAGGAGAGGATGGATCGGCGGCTCCTCCTCTGGGACAGCAAACTTCCCAGTCAGCTAGTACTGGTTCTTCTTCCCAGAACTCATCTAACACTTCAGAAACGAATTCAACAACAGCTTCACAAACTGAAAAAACGGAAGATCCAAAGACGGGTTCCGATAAAGAAACAGCAGCTGTTCCTCTTGCTGGAGCGCCTCTTCCTGAAGGCGTAAAAAAAACCAGTGTGGAGCTTACTGTTACTTCAAAGGACTATAATGGGCTAGCCCGGTTTGTAAAAGAGGTTGAAAAACTGAAGCGGATCTCGATTATTGAGGGAGTCGCTTTTACTGGTCCGGAGGAAGAACTTCCATCGACAGAAGATACGCCTTTAATGGCAGAGGATCAGCCTGAAGGACTATCTTTTAAAATTTTAATCAGCGCCTACTATTTGCCGGAGCTGACGCAATATATGAAAGATCTGCCGAAATTGAAGTTTGATCAGCCAGTAGAAAAAAAGGATCCGCTCACAAATGCTGAGCTTCCAAATGAAAAGAAAAAATAAGGACAAAGCGCTCTTTGGAGTGTTTTGTCTTTTTCTTTTCTATTCTAGTAAATAACATTCTTTTAGTTCTATGAAATGGGTGATCTGCATACCATGTTTACTAGATGATAGAACAAAGGAGCGGATGTTATGAAGGACCAAAAGCCGATCACGGTATTGATCAACGGCAAAGCCACTGCCTATAAAGAAGTGCAGAAAGAGCAGGAGACTTCGACGAAGGAAATCGCGGCGGCTGTTTATACAGAAGAAGCAGCAGGGTGGGAGATTATTGATTCGGAAGGCGCCGGCAAAGTGCTTGATTTCAAAAAAGTAATTTCCCCCGTTCTTCGCCCGTCGACCTTACGGAAAAAGTGGTCCAAACGCAGAATGATACTCATGGATCATAAAAGGAACACCAGTCTGTTCTCAAAAAAATTTATGACTGCAGTCCTTGCTGCGATTGTAACAGGCTGCACGTTTGGAGCCATTATCCTTATGCTTTTTACCGGTGAAACGGCATCGACCCAGAGCCAGACAGTGGCTGCCCAACCTGGCAATGCGAGCTCCAGAGCACAGGCTCCGGCAACAATTTCAAATATCTCCATGGACTTTCATGCCGCTCAGAATGGACTCTTTTCCACAGAGAAAAAAGCGAAGGAAATAAGCGAGAGCATTAAAGATCAAGGATATGCAGCGGCTGTTTACAAACAAGGGGCAAACTATTCTGTCCTCATCGGGCTAGGCAATAAAAAAGAAGAAGCCCAATCACTGGCGGATGTTTATAAGCTTAAAGGAATGGAAGTGTGGCCAAAACAGCTCGATGCTTCCTATACGAACTTGAAAATTCCGCACAAGATGGATGAACCATTTATCGTGAACGGCAAGATTCTCCTGCAGAATGTGATTACCCTTTCCCAGGTGCCGTCGCTCAGCAAGAAAGCGAAGGATTCGATCATGAAAGATTATGAAGGATGGAAAGCATACGGTGATAAGCAGCATGAACAATGGCCAGCCAAACAGGAAAAGGCTGTTAAAAACTATGAGGAGGATATTTCCCGGGCGTTAACCAAGCTGACGGCAAACCGGTCTGACGAGGCTGACTGGCCGCTGCAGCAATCTGTGCTCGACAGCTTTGTGTCCTATACAAAGCTCCTTGAAACCTTAAAATAGCCTATAATGAAGCAAAGCGGGGTGAACCTGCCTTGCTTCATTTATGTTTTCCATATAAAAGAAATCCGACAAATTTTAAAATAAAATGTTAAATCAAGACATAAACAGACAAGGTTTGGCGAAAAATTAATAGAACAATCATGATAAACGGATTACTTATTGTCTAACTTTGGAGATTTTGATATGCTTAATTCAATCTCTCTTGAAGTTAGACAGTTTTAGTGAACCGCTAATTAAAAGGGTGATTATATGAAACGCCTCATACTAGCCTCTTCTTCACCTCGAAGAAAAGAACTTCTTTCAATGAACCTTCTCTCGTACGAAGTTATTCCAAGTACAATTCAAGAGGTCATGGATCCCTCATTGTCACCTGAAGAGCTTGTTTGTTCGCTTGCCAGGCAAAAAGCGGAAGATGTATTTGGGCTGCACTCGGAACATGTGGTGCTTGGTGCAGATACGATTGTTGTGAACAATGGTACCGTATTGGGAAAACCGGCTGGAAGGGAAGAAGCCGTCGCTGCTCTCCGTTCGCTCTCAGGCCGGACTCATACCGTGTATACAGGTGTCTGCATTCTGTCCGAAGGCGTAGAACGTTTGTTTTCAGTTTCTACAGACGTAACGTTTTGGGAGCTAACAGAAGCAGAGATCGAATATTATGTGAACAGCGGAGAACCGTTTGATAAAGCCGGCAGTTATGGGATCCAGGGATTGGGCGCAAGGCTCGTCCAGTCGATCGCCGGAGATTTTTACAGCGTGGTGGGATTGCCAGTATCCAGAGTAGTAAGGGAGCTTGAAAGCTTTGGAATCAGCGCAGTCAGTCAGGAAGATGACATTTAAGGAGGAATACGTAAGTGGGCGAAACACCGCTTATGATTCGAGATTATCCTGTACAAGAACGGCCGCGTGAGCGAATGCTCAACAGCGGACCGGAAACCCTGGCGAACCATGAACTCCTGGCTATATTATTGAGAACAGGATCAAAGAACGAATCTGTCATTCAGCTTGCGAACCGAATCATTCAGCATTTTGAAGGGCTTCGTTTTTTGAAAGACGCAACGATTGGTGAATTGAAAGAAATTCACGGAATTGGGGATGCGAAAGCCGTTGAGCTTCTCGCGGCCATTGAATTGGGAAGGCGCATCAGCCGATTGCCGTTTGACGAACGGTTTGCGATCCGCTCACCTGACGATGGGGCTCAATACATGATGGATGAACTGCGCTTCCTTCAGCAGGAGCATTTTGTCTGTCTCTATTTAAATACGAAAAATCAAATCATCCACAAGAAAACGATTTTCATTGGAAGCCTGAATTCATCGATCGTCCATCCTAGGGAAGTTTTCAAGGAAGGATTCAGAAGGTCTGCGGCTTCCATTATTTGTTTCCACAATCACCCAAGCGGTGACCCCGCTCCGAGCAGGGAAGACATCGACGTTACAAAAAGATTAGTAGAATGCGGAAAAATGCTCGGAATTGAGCTTTTGGACCATATT
Organism: Fictibacillus sp. FJAT-27399; assembly: GCF_001510655.1. Lineage (GTDB taxonomy): Bacteria > Bacillota > Bacilli > Bacillales > Fictibacillaceae > Fictibacillus_C > Fictibacillus_C marinisediminis. The sequence goes on from NZ_LMVC01000002.1 coordinate 640,616, forward strand.
ATTATCGGCGATTTAAAATATGTAAGTTTAAAAGAAAAAGGTTATGTTTAACATTGTCATTTGCGCTTTTGTTAGCGTATAATCATATTTATGAGTTTTGCTTGATGAAAGGAGTTACATAAATGTTTGGTGGATTTTCAAGAGATTTAGGGATTGATTTAGGGACTGCTAACACTCTTGTTTACGTGAAGGGTAAGGGTGTTGTTGTGCGTGAACCTTCCGTGGTGGCATTACGAACTGATACAGGATCAATTGAAGCAGTAGGGAACGACGCAAAAAATATGATTGGCCGTACACCAGGAAACATTGTAGCGGTTCGTCCAATGAAAGACGGAGTCATTGCGGATTTTGAAACAACAGCAACAATGATGAAGTATTTTATTCAGCAGGCACAGAAGAACCGTTCTGTATTTGCTAGAAAACCAAATGTTATGGTCTGTGTTCCTTCTGGAATTACAGCGGTTGAAAAACGTGCAGTAGAAGATGCAACAAAACAAGCTGGAGCCCGTGAAGCGTATACGATCGAAGAGCCTTTTGCAGCAGCAATCGGTGCAGATCTTCCGGTATGGGAGCCTACAGGAAGCATGGTCGTTGACATCGGCGGCGGTACTACAGAAGTGGCGATCATTTCCCTTGGAGGAATTGTAACGAGCCAATCGATCCGTATTGCTGGAGATGAGATGGACGATGCAATTATTCAGTATATTAAGAAAACCTACAACTTGATGATTGGTGAGCGTACAGCTGAAACGCTTAAACTTGAGATCGGTTCTGCCGGTTCTGCAGACGGAATTGAGAACATGGACATCCGCGGCCGTGATTTATTGACAGGCCTGCCGAAAACCATTACGATTTCGGCTGAAGAAGTTTCCAGCGCTCTTAGAGATACGGTTAACAGCATCATGGAGGCAGTAAAAGTGACGCTTGAAAAAACACCTCCTGAACTTGCAGCTGACATCATGGACCGCGGAATTGTACTTACTGGAGGAGGAGCTTTGCTTCGTAACCTGGATAAGGTGATCAGTGAAGAAACCAAGATGCCTGTCATCGTTGCTGAGAACGCATTGGACTGTGTCGCTGTCGGAACAGGACGCGCACTTGAAAACTTGCATCTTTTCCGTTCAAAGGCCGGGATTACTTCTCGTTCGAAAACAAAGGCTTAAGTAGGTGTTTAGATCGTGCCACAATTTTTCTCAAACAAGCGGCTAATTATTCTTCTTGCGAGTATCATAGTCTTGGTGGCAATGATCGGTTTTTCTATGAAAGATCGTGAAGAATTAAGCTGGCCGGAACAATTTTTAAAAGATACGGTTGGTGTAAGCCAGTCGCTGTTTTATAAACCCGCTAACTCTATAGCGGGTTTCTTTGAGAACCTGACAGAAATGAAGCATATGTATCATGAGAACAAACTGCTGAAATCCAAGCTGGATGAATATGCACAGCTGTCTGTGGATGTGCAGGAACTGAAAAAGGAAAACAAAACATTAAAGAGCCAGCTCGAAAAAGAGGCTGATCTTACGGAGTATAAGGTGAAGGAGGCTTCTGTCATCGGACGCTCTCCTGATCGATGGAACAAATTCATCTTTGTGAATAAAGGATACAGAGACGGTGTCAAATCCAAGATGGCTGTAGTTTCACCTGAAGGATTCATCGGCAAAGTGGCGAAGGTATCTGCTTTCCATTCCACGATACAGCTGATCAGCGACAACGACAGGACGAACCGTATTTCCGCTATCGCTGAAAGCAATAAGCGTATTTTCGGAATGATTGAAGGCTATGATTCTAAGAAACAGGCATTGCTGTTTAAAAAGATACCGGTAAATGCCAAGCTGGAAAAAGGCCAGAAGGTGATTACATCGGGTCTTGGCGAGGTCTTTCCGCGAGGGCTGCTGATCGGAACAGTCAAGAAAGTAAAGCCGGATGAATATGGGCTGACAAAAACCGCATATTTAAAGCCGTCTGCTAATCTTTATGATCTTGATCATGTGATGATTCTTGACCGGTCGATGCCTCAAGTCGATGAAAACGAATTTAAAGCAAAGGAGGAAGAATAATGAATAGGATTCTTCTTCCTTTTATTACCTATATTGCGTTTGTGGCTGAGAGTACGTTCATGCAGGTGCTGGCACCCGAACATTATGGATGGGGCTTCCTGTTGATTCCGCATTTTTCTCTTGTCCTGATTATTCTGATGTCATGCTATCTTAAACCTTCGTTTGGCATCGTGTACGGGATGATCTTTGGGCTTCTTACCGATCTTATCTATACAGATCTGATCGGTGTGTACATGTTTTCTACCGCATTGGTGGCTTACTTTATTTCTGTTTTATCCCGCTATCTTTTCAGCAACTTTTTTGTTGCTATACTTTTAAGTGCAGCCGGGGTGGCAGGACTTGAATTTATGGTTTATGGATTAAACTCTTTAATTGGTATTGCCGATACAAGTATAGACTCCTTCTTTTATGACAGGCTGCTTCCCACGCTGATCTTGAACGCTGTGTTTACGATTCTCGTTTATTATCCGTTTGTTAAGCTGCTGAAAAAGGTGAAGAAAACCATCCATGAAAACTAATGGACATAAAAAGAGGATTATTTATAAAGTTGTCGAATGAAAGTATGTTGAGGTGAACGATGGCAATGGCACAAAAACTCCAACATAATGTTACAATAAAAGGCACGAAAGACGGTCTTGTCCTGCTGTTGGACGACCTATGCTCATTTGAGCAGCTGGTCGAGGAGCTACATGATAAATTATCCGACGACCATGGACAGTTGCTGAATGGACCGCTTATTTCAGTCATTGTCAAAACCGGCAACCGGTATTTATCAGACCAGCAGTCGGAGCTGGTGCGTGGAATTATCGGACAAAAGCAGAACCTGGACATCAAGCGGTTTGAATCCAATGTCATTACGGTGGCTGAAGCGGAGGAAATGAAGAAAGAAGCTCAGATCATGAGAGTTTCAAAAGTCATCCGTTCCGGCCAGGTGTTAAGTGTTCAGGGGGATCTTTTGCTGATCGGAGATGTAAATCCAGGCGGCACGATAATGGCAACCGGCAATATTTTTGTGATGGGTTCGTTAAAAGGCATCGCCCACGGAGGATCATCCGGTAACCGTGAAGCGGTTATTGCCGCTTCTGTCATGAAACCCACTCAGCTAAGAATTGCGGATCTGATCAGCCGGGCGCCTGACCATTATCCGGAAATTGGGCATGAAATGGAATGCGCCTATATTTCTGATGAAGAAAATCAAATTTTGATTGACCGAATCAGTACAGTACATAGAATCAGGCCCAATTTGAATCGTTTATAGTAAGAAAGGGGAATGAATCATGGGAGAGGCAATAGTCATTACTTCTGGGAAAGGGGGAGTCGGTAAAACTACGACTTCTGCGAATATCGGTACGTCCCTTGCCCTTTCTGGTAAAAAAGTATGTCTTGTTGATACTGACATCGGCCTTCGCAATCTGGATGTGTTAATGGGTCTGGAAAATCGAATCATTTATGATCTGGTTGACGTCGTCGAAGAGCGCTGCAAGCTTCACCAGGCGCTGATTAAAGATAAACGGTTTGAATGTTTATTCCTTCTTCCTGCCGCGCAGACCAAGGATAAAAGCTCCGTTCAACCGGAACAGATAAAGAAAATCATTACAGAATTAAAACAGGATTATGATTACGTCATCATCGACTGTCCTGCTGGTATCGAACAAGGATTCAAGAATGCAGTTGCAGGTGCGGACAAGTCCATCGTGGTGACGAATCCTGAAATTTCTTCGGTTCGTGATGCTGACCGTATTATCGGGCTGCTTGAACAAGAAGAAGTGGAAGCTCCTAAACTGATCGTTAACAGAGTACGAAACCACCTGGCTAAAAGCGGTGACATGCTTGATGTGGATGAGATTGTATCCATCCTTGCCATTGAGCTGATCGGCGTGGTCGTTGATGATGAGAATGTCATCAAAGCGGCAAATAAAGGTGAACCGATCGCGATGAACCCCGATAGCAAAGCGTCCATCGCCTATCGGAATATCGCAAGACGAATTCTTGGAGAATCTGTCCCTCTGACTACGATTGATGAGGAAAAAGGATTCTTCTCAAAAATTAAAACGTTGCTGGGAATGAGATAATTCATTCCCGAATTTCCTTCATTGAAAGGGAGGCAGTCCATCTGCCCTTCCCCGGACTTGGAGGATTTTTTATTCTTCAGGCAAAGACCCTTTCTTCCTCTGTCATAAGGCCCGCGGACAAGTCATAAGATGTGGTATAACATGATGCGGAGGAATGGATGATGAGAAACAGTGCGGATGATATAAGACGGCGGTATGCAGACAGGCTTGCTCAAGGAGAGAATGAAACGTTCAGAACCAGCTTGTATACAGGGAGTACAGCTTCAATGGAGGAAAAGAAGAAAGGGCCCCGATTTAACGGGTCGTTCTTTTTATTTCAGATCATGATGTCCGTGTGCCTTTTTCTTGGGGCGGGAATTCTATTTAAAAATGACAGTGAGCTTTCGGCAAAAGGGCAGAGTTTGATTAAGAAAATGTACCACAGTGAGTTTCAGTTTGCAGCCGCGAAAAAATGGTACGAGAATCAATTTGGGAAACCACTGGCGTTATTGCCTGAAAAACAAATTGAACCAGGCAAGAATGCAACAGCTGCAAATAAAAACGAAGATTATGCCCAGCCTGCATCTGGAAGAGTGTATGAATCCTTTGAGACGAACGGAAAAGGCATTATGATGGAGACGGGAAAAACATCGAACGTGGATACCGTAAAAGAAGGATATGTCATTTTTATCGGCAAAAAGAAAGACCTTGGAAATACCGTCGTCATCCAGCACAGCAATGGGGAAGAATCTTGGTATGGCGAGTTGGACAGCATTGATCCCGATGTAAAGCTCTACAGCTATATGGAAAGCAAAAAACACCTTGGTAAAGTGACACCGAATAAGGACGGAAAAACAGGTAAATTTTACTTTGCCCTGAAAAAAGGCAACACATTTGTTGATCCGAGCAAGGTGATCCCTTTTGAATAATCCTGTTTTTCAATTTTTCAGCAAAGTAAAGATTAACCCCCTTTTTTGGTTAATCATTGGGCTCTCAATCATCACCGGACATTTTCGTGAAATCATATTGCTGTTTCTGGCAGTTTTTATACATGAGATGGGTCATTATGCGGGGGCCCATCTTTTTCAATGGCGTGTAAAGAAAATCGAACTTTTTCCGTTTGGCGGAGTTGCGGAAGTAGAGGAACATGGAAACCGGCCGTTCCGTGAAGAAGTGATCGTTACACTGCTGGGCCCTGTGCAGCATCTCTGGCTTATGCTGGCCGCTTTTTTCTTATTTCAGCTTGGCTGGTGGAATCCTCAGGACTTTGAGTGGTTTATTAAAATGAACGTAACTCTTCTGGTTTTTAATCTGCTGCCGGTATGGCCCCTTGATGGAGGAAAACTGATGTTTGCCGCTGCAGCCAGCATTTTTCCATTTAAAAAAGCACATACTGTATTTTTATTAACCTCTTTCTCCATCATGCTGATCCTGTTCTTTTCATTTTTACCCCGGGATCCCCTGCATTTAAATCTATGGTTCGTGACGATCTTCCTTGGTGTCTCTCATTATATCGAGTGGAAAAGGCGGCAGTTTGTCTTCCTTCGCTTCTTGATGTCGAGGATTGTGGATGACAGGAGATCGGGCTGGCTGACAAAGCCCATACATGTTCCCTCGGATGCAGCGCTTTATGACGTCATCAGTCTGTTTCGAAAAGGGGTCCGTCATTTTATCGTCATCCAGGCTTCGGAAACAAACAGGATCGTGGAAGAGAAGCAGGTGCTTAACATGTTTTTTTCATCCAATCAGGTCAGATGTGCAATCGGACATCTTTTTCGTTAAAATAAAAGGATGAGTGACGTAAGCGAGGTAAGTAGATGTGAAAAAAATTATTATTAATGCTTTAACCCAAATCAAAAGAACAGCAGTCATGGATTTCGATGAAGCGATAGAACTTCAAGTTGATGATTCATCCGATCAGACTGTACCTGGAAGCATCTATAAAGGCAGGGTAAAGAAAGTGCTGCCTGGCATGCAGGCGGCCTTTGTGGACATTGGAGCTGAGAAGAACGGATTCATTCATCGTGATGACCTGCTTTCCTATCAGCAGACGTATATGGCACCAGAAGATAAGAAAGGGACATCCATCAGTTCTTTCGTGAAAGAGGGGGAAGAACTGATCGTCCAGGTAATAAAGGAAGAAACAGATTCAAAGGGAGCGAGGCTGACCGGGATGCTGGCAATCCCGGGCTCACGGCTTGTTTTCCTTCCGAACGCTTCTCATATCGGTGTATCCAAGAAAATGAGCAGGAATGAGAAGGAAAAATGGCGTCTATTTGGCCATTCTCTTGTGAAGGGCGAAGATGGCGTGATTTTTCGTACCGCATGCACGGGACAATCGGAAGATGATATACAAGCGGAGTTCGACGGACTTGTAGAGAGGCACCGCCATCTGGCGGCACGGGCGGAACAAGCGGCAGCTCCTGCTCTTTTGCATGATGAAGGTGATTATCTGAATAAGATTATCCGTGACCATGCGTATGAAGACGAAACGGAGATCATCATTGATGACGGAGCGGAATTCAGGAAACTGATCTGGCTGGCCAAGCCTTTTCCGCTGCTTCAAAAGAATATCGTTTTGTACAGCGGGAAGGAGAATATCTTCTCCTATTACGGAGTTGACGCACAATGGGAAAAAGCACTCCGACCGCATGTCTGGCTCAAAAACGGAGGTTCTTTGCGGATTGATCACACCGAAGCCATGTCTGTTATTGATGTTAACACGGATAAATTCACAGGGAAATCAAGCCGGAGGGAAACTGTTCTTCAAACGAACCTTCAAGCGGCTGAGGAGATTGCGAAACAGCTTCGGCTTAGAAACATTTCCGGCATGATTGTCATTGATTTCATTACGATGAACGAGCCAGAGGATCAGCAGCGTGTAGAGGAAGCTTTAAAAGCTGCACTTGCTCTCGATGGAACAACTACCGTGGTTCACGGATTTACCCGAATGGGCGTATTTGAAATGACTCGCAAAAAAGAGAAAAAGCCACTGTTCCATGTACTGACCGAGCCTTGTTCTGTCTGTAAGGGCACAGGCAGGGTGCAGTCTGCAAGAACAGTCGCCAATCAGGCAGAACTGGCGCTGCGGGAATACCGCCACATGGATGATGAAGCTCTGTGGATCGAAGCTACTCCTGAAGTAGCCCGCCATCTAAGAGGGATAAACAGTGAACATCTTCAAAATCTTGAGTCGCTTCTCTCGTATCGGATTTATATAAGTGAAAGCGGCCACGATTCCATCCCATCCTATGCTATCCGCCATATCGGGCCGATTAATGAAATTGAAGAAAGAATGAAAAGATAAATTGACATGGCAGAACACAACATGGTATGATTCTTCTGTTAGTTTATTGGAGCACCCGCTCCAACCGCTCAGGAACAGGTTTTCAAGCTTACATAAGCACCTGTGATGGCGAGTCTGAGTTTACAAGGAGGTGCACGTGATGTACGCAATTATTCAAACTGGTGGCAAACAAGTAAGAGTTGAAGAAGGTCAAGTGATCTATGTTGAAAAGCTTGATGTGGAAGCTGGCGATACTGTAACATTCGAGGATGTTCTTATGGTTGGTGGAGACAGCCTGAAAGTAGGAGCTCCTTTGCTTGATGGAGTAACTGTAACAGGTAAAGTTGAAAAACATGGCCGAGGCCAAAAAGTGGTCGTTTACAAGTTCAAAGCGAAAAAGAACTACCGTCGTAAACAAGGTCACCGTCAGCCTTACACTAAAGTAGTTATCGACAAAATCAACGGTTAATTCCAATGATTAAGGTAACCATCTACAGAGATGAACAGCATCACATTCGTTCGTTTTCAATGAGTGGACATGCCGATTCCGGCCCTTATGGACAAGATCTTGTCTGTGCCGGTGCATCAGCCGTCTCTTTTGGAGCGATCAATGCGATGGAAGTCCTGTGCAGCATTACACCTGATGTGGAAACACAACAGGATGGAGGCTACCTGGTTTTCCGTGCTCCGAATCATCTTGAAGACCATATCCATGAAAAAGTGCAGCTTCTTCTGGAAGGTATGGTTGTTTCCTTAAAAACAATCGAAAACGACTATGGTCGATTTATTTCATTGCAGGAAAAACAAGCATAGTCTTGGTTTGCTGCAAATCACCGAATGAGGAGGTGGGACGAATGCTAAAATTAAACCTTCAATACTTTGCTTCCAAAAAGGGAGTAGGTAGCACAAAGAACGGTCGTGATTCCCAATCAAAGCGCCTTGGTGCTAAGAGAGCGGATGGTCAAATGGTATCAGGCGGATCTATTCTTTACCGTCAGCGCGGTACAAAAATCTATCCTGGTATGAATGTTGGCCGTGGCGGAGATGACACTCTTTTTGCGAAAGTGGACGGAGTTGTTCGTTTTGAGCGTCTTGGACGTGACCGCAAACAAGTAAGTGTATACCCAATCGCAAACGAAGCGTAAGAAGATAGCTCTAACCGGGTTGGTTAGAGCTTTTTCTTTTGTAAATGGGTATTTATTAACAGGCTTTTGGATCTAATACCATTGAAGCAGAGGAAATGGCAATTTAACTATTCAAACAGGAGTGCAAATATGGGTAAAGATTGGTCAACGATAGAATTATTAAGGCATGCCCGCCATGACTGGCTCAATCAGCTCCAGCTTATTAAGGCAAACCTCTCTATGGGTCGGACCGAACGGGCAAAGGAGATTATCGAGGAAATCATTCTTATTTCCAGGCACGAATCAAACCTCATGAATTTGAAAGTTCCTGAATTGGCAGAGTACCTCATAACCTTCAACTGGCTGAAACACCCCATTGTACTTGAAACGGAAGTTGCCGGTGAGGCGAGAGACCTCTCAAAGGTTGGGAAGGTCATCCTTGAGGCTTGCCAGTCTCTTTTTGCCGTCATGAACCGCTCGGTTAATCCGCTGGCTGAAAATCGGCTTGTTTTCACGATCTCAAACCAACAGCATCCTTCCGCTTTTATGTTTCTCTTAACGGGCAGTATACATAATACAGAGGAATTTGAGTCGGAGCTGAAGGATGTCATTTCAGCACATAAATTATTAGACGTAATCGAAAGCTATATTCAACCCCATGAAGTATTTCTTGTTTTACAGATGAAACAGTAAAGAAATTATAGAAGGAGGCGAGCAAACATGTTCGTGGATCAGGTCAAAATTTTTGTGAAAGCCGGAGACGGTGGAAACGGAATGGTTGCGTTTCGCCGTGAAAAATACGTACCTAACGGCGGACCTGCCGGCGGAGACGGCGGTAAAGGCGCTAATGTTATTTTTGAGGTAGAAGAGGGTCTGCGTACGTTAATGGACTTTCGCTTTAACAAGCATTTTAAAGCCAAGCGCGGTGAACATGGCATGTCCAAAGGCATGCATGGCAAAAATTCAGAAGATATGATCGTAAAAGTACCACCTGGCACTGTCGTAACAGATGCTGAAACAGGACAAGTACTAGCAGACCTTGTTCATCATGAACAGCGTGCTGTTATTGCCAAAGGCGGACGAGGAGGACGGGGAAATACCCGTTTTGCTACACCGGCAAACCCTGCTCCTGAGCTTTCGGAAAACGGGGAACCAGGTGAAGAAAGAGAAGTTGTTTTAGAATTAAAAGTACTAGCGGATGTTGGGCTTGTTGGATTCCCGAGCGTAGGGAAGTCCACGCTTCTTTCTGTTGTATCCGCGGCTAGGCCAAAGATTGCAGAATACCACTTTACGACCATCACTCCTAATTTAGGCGTAGTGGCAGTAGATGACGGCAGAAGCTTTGTGATGGCTGACCTGCCAGGGTTGATTGAAGGCGCGCATGAAGGCGTTGGCCTCGGACATCAGTTCCTTCGCCATATTGAACGGACAAGGGTTATCCTTCATGTGATCGACATGTCCGGCATGGAAGGAAGAGATCCATACGAGGACTTCATTAAAATTAATGAAGAACTAAAGCAATACAATTTAAGGCTTACAGAACGTCCGCAGATTGTTGTAGCCAACAAAATGGATATTCCGGGTGCGGAAGAAAACCTGGAAGAATTTAAACAGAGGCTATCTGAGGATATTCCTGTTTATCCGATATCAGCAGTTACAAGACAAGGATTAAAAGAGGTCCTTTACACAACAGCTGATCTTCTGGAAAACACACCTGAGTTCCCGCTGATCCATGAGGAAAAAGAAGAGAGCCGGGTGCTGTACCGCCACGAAAAGGAAGAGTCCGGTTTTTATATTACACGGGATTCTGATGGTACATTTATCATCAACGGACCAAAGATCGAAAAACTATTCAAAATGACAGACTTTACAAGAGACGAGTCAGTAAAACGGTTTGCACGCCAGATGCGTTCCATGGGTGTGGACGAAGCGCTTCGTGAAAAAGGTGCGGAACACGGGGATACCATCCGAATCTTGAAATATGAATTTGAATTTATCGAATAGGCTGCGCTTGAGGGCAGTCTATTTTTTGTCTATATGGGATAGACATATGGTTATCTCATTGGATATACTTATGAAAAAGCTCGTTTTGGAGGTTACATATGAAAGAAAGGCAATTTTACATGGTCAGGGAAGATGTTCTTTCAGAATCCATGCAAAAAACGCTTGAAGCAAAATCCTTGTTAGACCGTGGCAAGGTAAAAACTGTCGCGGAGGCTGCTGAAAAAGTGGGCCTCAGCAGGAGTGCGTTCTATAAGTACAGGGATGGAATTTTTCCTTTTCATACGATGATCAAAGAAAAGATCATCACCCTTTCCATCAATCTCGAAGACCGTTCAGGTGCGTTGTCAAGCCTTCTCACCATTGTTGCCTCTGTTGGCTGCAATGTGCTCACCATTAACCAGACCATACCGCTGCAAGGGAGAGCCAATGTGATGCTGACGATTGAAACCAACGGCCTTCGTGGTGAAATCAATGAACTGCTGACCACATTGAATCGTATGGAAGCTGTAGAGCGAGTCGAAGTGATTGGAACCGGGGCATAACAACAAAAAAGGGGGCTGTCCAGAAAGTCGAAAATTGACCTTCAGGCAGCCCCTTTTTGGCTTGAAAAATCTTCAATGAAAAGTTAATTGAAGTGGAAGATGCAAGACTCCTGCGGGACTAGCGTGACAGGTGAGACTCCCGCCGGTGCTTGCACCAAGAGGCTCACCGCACGCCCCGCGGAAAGCGAGCAGACTGGAACGGAAATCAACAGCTTACAGACTTCTTGGACAGCCCCTTTTTTTATGAATGCAAATATCCTTTTTGTTTAAGCTCCCTGCATACGTTATCCAGCTGCTCTTTCGTTGGTGCCTCGAGCATATGAAGGTGGATGCCCTCTGTTAATGTACTGAGCAATGCAGCGTTTGTTGATGACAATTTGCCGAGAAAATCCTCTACATCCCTTCGGGTACTGAGAAGAAGAGATGCAGTCAGGTCTCCGTAAATCGGGTGTTCGACAATTACATTCTTAACAGTCACTCCATGATCGACAATTGTAAAAAGTTCATCTTTCGTTTGCTCAGGAGAATGGTTGGAAACAATCAAATGTCTATGTGGAACATCTTTTTCTTCCGTTTTTAAATAGAGGTATCCTTGGGAAGTGGCAATAATCGGTTCATTTTTTGCTTTTAACAGCGAGATGTCGCCAACAATAACCTGGCGGCTGACATTTGTTTTAAGTGCGAGTTCACCGCCTTTGATTGGGCTCTTGCTCTCTTTTAACCACTTTAGTATGAGGTCTCTTCTTTCGTCTCCTGGTTTTTTTGGAGTCTCCATTACACATTTTCAACTCCCTGTTTGATAATAAAAGCGTTGTGTAAGATCATGGATGGCTGCAGCCAAAGCCTTAATTTCCTCTTTTGTTGTTTCTTTTCCGAGTGTAATCCGCACGAGTTCATGTGCTTCATCCGCTGATCGCCCCATCGCAAGGAGCGTTTTGGAAGGTTCCTGCTGTCCTGCTTTACAAGCTGAACCGGTTGAAACAGCGATCTTCTGGCGGTTTAATTCTAGCATGACATACTGCCCTTCAATCCCTTTCAGACGAATGGCCAGAAAATGTGGCAGCGTCGTATGGCTGTCTCCTTCAATGATTAAACATTCATCTTCTTCTGTCAGGGAAAGAAAGTAGTTTTTTAATTCTTCTACATTTGTCTTCCATTCTACCATACGATTCACGTGATTGCTTGCCGCTGTAATAAAAGAAACGATTCCCGGAGTGTTGATTGTTCCAGGGCGAAACCCTTTTTCATGTGTACCGTTCTTGAGCAGCGGCTGCCAGGTGAGAGTGGGGGAAATATATACAGCACCTACACCTTTAGGGCCATGAATTTTATGAGAAGAAACAGTAAGAGCACCAATATTCATTTCCACCGCATGAAGAGGGATCTTTCCGAACGTCTGGACACAGTCACTATGGAAAATGACATTCTCTTCTTTCAGCAAAGCTCCGATTTCACCTAATGGCTGGATAACGCCTATCTCACTGTTTCCATGAGTAATCGTAGCGAGAATGGTCTCTTTTCGAATGGCGCTGCGAAGATCGTTTAAAGCGATCCTCCCGTTCTGATCAACAGGAAGTACGGTGATTTCAAAGCCTTCATTTTCTAGAAAAGCAAGGGCCTGCTGCACGGATCCATGCTCTAGCGGTGAAGTGATGATGTGGTTTCCTTTTTCCTTGTTTCCAAAAGCAAGGCTTGTGAGCGCAAGAAAATTACCGTCGGACCCTCCTCCTGTAAAGTAGATCCCTTCACTATTGCAGCCAATCATCCCGGCCAGTTCAGCACGTGCCAGATTGACCAGATCTGCAGCCTGTGATCCTTGGTCATGCAGGCTCGAGGTATTTCCAAAGTACATTTTTGCTGTTTCTGTAAAAGCATACAGTGCTTCTTCTGACATAGGAGTCGTTGCTGCGTAATCAAGATAAATCATTCTTAAACCGCCTCTCGTAAAAAACTCTTGTCATAAGTGTAATTCTATGTAAATATAAGTGTCAAGACACCTGTAAAGAAAATGAACGGGGGTTTCGTCATGAACGTAGAGTCTACAGACGTTCTCATTATCGGCTCCGGCATTGCTGGATTAATGACAGCCGAATGTTTACGCTCGCATAAGAATGTGACAATCATCACAAAGTCTTCCTTCCAGAACAGCAATTCTTATCATGCCCAAGGAGGGATTGCAGCGGTCACTGAAAAAGAAGACCACTGGGCTGAACACTTTATAGATACCGTAAAAGCAGGAAGTTTTCACAATGAAGAAACTCTCACCGAGATTCTGGTCAAAGAAGGTCCGGACATGATCCGAACGATGGAGGATTGGAAGGTTCCCTTTGACCGCAACAAAGATGGCAGTCTCACGCTCGGCAGGGAAGGAGGACATCGGCGGGCACGGATCGTCCATGCTGGCGGTGATAGAACAGGTTCAAAAATAGTTGATGCCCTTTATCAAAGAATCTCACATCATATTACGGTCAAAGAATTTGAAATAGCTGGGGACCTTATCATTAAGCAAGGAAAATGCGTTGGTGCCTGGACAAAGAATGCGGACGGTAAGATTACTGTTTATTTCGCAGATTCTGTCATTCTTGCTTCCGGAGGCGCAGCTGGTCTTTATACCGTCAATTCCAACGACAAAAGCATTACAGGAGACAGCATCGCCCTTGCATTTCGAGCAGGTGCGGTACTCTCTGACCTGGAATTTATACAGTTTCATCCAACGATGCTATTTACGAATGGGGCATCTTTCGGTTTAGTATCGGAAGCGGTAAGAGGAGAAGGGGGCTCATTGGTTACTTCCGAAGGAACACCCTTGATGTCTGGTGTCCATGAGATGGGTGACTTGGCACCTCGAGATATCGTTTCGAGGACTATTTTTGAATTCATTCAAAAGGGATATGAAATTTTTCTTGATGTTTCAAAAGTGAAAAGCTTCACAAACCGGTTTCCTGCCATAACAGCAAATTGCCGAAACGCTGGAATTGTACTTAACGAAGGCAGAATTCCTGTTGCCCCGGGTGCTCATTTTACAATGGGAGGAGCGGTCACAAACCAATGGGGGGAAACGACAGTTCCTCATCTGTATGCTGTTGGGGAAGCTTCCCGAACCGGCGTGCATGGCGCCAACAGGCTTGCGAGCAACTCACTGCTTGAAGGTGTAGTCTTCGCCAAACGGACAGCTGCAAGGATTATGGCTTTGAAAGAGCATGAAGCCTCCCTGTACCCGGTTAAATGGGAATATACAGAACAACAGAAGAGAAGATGGCCGGAGAAACATGAGATTCAAAGACAAATGACACAGTATGCAGGGATTGTCCGGACAAGGGAAGGCCTGGGTGAAGCGATCCGCTGGTTTGAAAATTTCTCCATAGAAAAGCCGGATTATCACTGTAAACCCGATGAAATTGAAAGGATTAACATGCTGCAAACCGGCTGGCTGATCGTTACATCTGCTCGCTTGCGGACAGAGAGCAGGGGCGGCCATTACAGAAGTGATTTTCCGTCCAACGATGATAACTGCTGGCTGAAAAAACAAGTATACAGAAAGAAGGAACAAAATGAACAAGCTGAAGCTAAAAAAGCAGCTGCAGGAATTTTTTCTTGAAGATCTTGGAGAAGGGGACATCACATGCGGATTGCTGTTTCCGGAGGATGAGGAGACAGAAGCGCGCTTTATCGCTAAAAAATCCGGTGTATTTTCGGGAATGGATGTGATTTCCGAAGGGTACCGGCTGCTAAGCGAAAATTGTACAGTTGTTCCTAATGTGAAAGACGGCGATGTTATTAAACCTGGACAGATTCTTGCGGAGGTGAAAGGTCCTGCATCTGCTATTTTTGGCGGAGAACGAGTCATTCTGAATCTCGTGCAGAGGATGTCAGGGATAGCGACGCTAACGAATGAAGCAGTAACCGTTCTAAACAGTGAAACAACGAAAATTTGCGACACGCGTAAAACCACACCAGGGCTCAGGATGTTCGAGAAATACGCTGTCCGCTGCGGCGGAGGGTATAACCACCGTTTCGGCCTTTATGACGGGGTGATGGTCAAAGACAATCATATCGCCCGGGCTGGCGGTATAACTGAAGCCGTAAATACTGTGAAGTCCAGTCTGGGACACATGGTGAAAGTGGAAGTAGAAACAGAGAATCTTGAACAGGTGAAAGAAGCTGTAAGCGCAGGTGCTGATGTGATTATGTTCGATAACCGCACACCAGAAGAGATTGGAGCATGGAAACATCATGTTCCTGGTCATATCATTACGGAAGCTTCCGGAGGCATATCCCTTGATGAACTTCGTCATTATGGGAAAACAGGAGTGAATTTTATTTCGCTTGGATTGCTCACTCACTCAGCGGTATCACTCGACATCAGTTTAAACATTACAGGGGGGTTAAAAGATGAGCTTACTGGAAGCCTTCAAGCTGAAATCCGGAATTCCTGAAACCTATTTCACGATGACGGAAGAAGATATGATCGAACGGGTCAGAGCAGTTAAGAAGAAACTCGGAGACCGTTTGTATATTCCAGGACATCACTATCAAAAAGATGAAGTGATTCAATTTGCTGATACGTCGGGAGATTCGCTCCAGCTCGCCCAGCAGTCGGCCAATAACCATGATGCGGAATTCATCGTATTTTGCGGTGTGCACTTCATGGCGGAAACAGCAGATATGCTGACGGAATCTCATCAAAAAGTGATCCTTCCGGATATGAGAGCCGGATGTTCCATGGCGGACATGGCGGATATCCATCAGACAGAGAAAGCCTGGGACCGATTACAGTCCTTGTTCGGTGATACGCTCCTGCCGCTCACGTATGTCAATTCTACGGCAGCCATCAAAGCATTCTGCGGTAAGAATGGCGGAGCAACCGTAACCTCATCAAATGCAGAGCGAATGCTGGAATGGGCGTTTGCACAAAAAGAAAGAATCCTTTTTCTTCCCGATCAGCACTTGGGCCGGAACACTGCCTATACGCTGGGCGTTCCATTAGAGCAAATGGCTGTATGGGATCCAATTGCTAATAAATTAGAATATGACGGAGAACTGGATGCAGTTAAAGTGATTCTCTGGAAAGGACACTGTTCGGTCCATGAAAAATTCACAGTTGATAATATCCGATCCTTGCGTGTGAACGATCCAAAGATGAAGATCATCGTCCATCCAGAGTGCAGCCATGAAGTCGTTCAGCAATCGGATATGGCGGGCTCCACTCATTATATTATTCAGACGATACAAAACGCTGAGCCAAACAGCGCTTGGGCGATTGGGACAGAGATGAATCTCGTCAACCGCCTGAAAAAAAATCATCCGGATAAACGGATAATTTCTTTAAATCCCAATATGTGCCCCTGTCTGACGATGAACCGCATTGATCTTCCTCATCTGACATATGCGCTTGAAAAAATCGCACAGGAAGATCCTCAAAACATCATAACAGTGGACAGCGAAACAACTGAATACGCAGTAAAAGCCCTTGAGAGAATGTTAGCAAGAGCGTAGATAACTCCTTCCTGTCAAAGTCATACAGCTGATTTTCAGGGCATAAATTGGTAAAAGACCGACTACTGAAATAGGTAGTAGCACAATGCCCAGATTCTCATATACTGTATAGAAATTTGGCAGGAGGGAGTTTTGTTTACGTGAGAATTCATATCGTTCAAAAAGGTGATACTCTCGAAAAAATCGCCGATAAGTATAATGTAACTTCAGAAGACTTAAGAAGAGTGAATTTCGGTTTATTTTCAGGCGCTCTTGAAAGAGGATCAAAAGTAAAGATTCCTTCTGAACAAGTGCCGATCGGACGCGGAGAGAAAGCAAAGATGCCGTTTAAGATGCCAGGTTCTAAAAAAGAGCAGCCGAAGAAAAAAGAAATGCCCAAAAAAGAAATGCCAGCAGCTCCAGTTCAGGAAATTCCGGTTCCAGCCCCGCCGCCACCGCCGCCAAAACCTGCACCTATTCCAGCTCCGCCTAAAGCAGCACCGATTATCCCAAAAGCAGCACCAATAATCGCAAAAGCAGCACCGATAATCGCAAAAGCAGCACCGATAATCCTAAAAGCTGAACCTAAAATGGCGCCAAAGGCCGAGCATAAAATGCCGATGAAAGCAGAACCCATCATGCCGTTAAAGCCGGCACCGGCAAAAAAGGATATGCCATTTAATCCATTGCTTCCGAAAAAAGATTACAAAGAATCGTCCATGAAATCACCAAAACCGCTTGCCCCTATGTCTCATAAAGATTTTGCGGCGTTTATGGAATCATCCTCATCTTCACATATGAAATGGGGACATCACCACGAGCCGATTCACTATAAAGAACCTCAAATGAACTATGTGCCGCCTGCCTATCTTTCCCCGGGGCTCGTCCATGGAAAAGACCAGTTTGGAATGGGGAAACAGCATAAACATCCATTCTTGGGTGAAGAGTCATCTTCTGTAATGAACCAGATGTATTCAGGTGTTCCGCCGATGTTTGAACAGCCTCAGGGGTACACTGCTCCAGTATATGGAGGTGCAGGGGCAGGAATGCCGCCATTCAGTGCCATGCCTTATCAAGGCCAGGGACAGCAGGCAGGATCTTATCCTCAAGGTCCCCCAGGCGGTTTACAAATGGGTATGGGGGCGCCAGGTTCAGGCCAGATGGGATACAGCAGCATGCCTCAGACTGGAATGCAACAGCAGCCTAATATGGCATCCCAGCACGGAATGATGCTATCGCAGGATCAGCAGCAAAATCCATATGCTACGTTTATGCCGATGCAAGGTCAGCCGATGGGCCAAGGAATGCAAGGTCAGCCATACGGCGGCCAGCAGATGGGCCAGGGAATGCAAGGTCAGCCATATGGCAGCCAGCCGATGAGCCAGGGAATGCAGGGTCAGCCATATGGCGGCCAGCCGATGAGCCAGGGAATGCAAGGTCAGCCATATGGCAGCCAGCCGATGAGCCAGGGAATGCAAGGTCAGCCATATGGCGGCCAGCCGATGAGCCAGGGAATGCAAGGTCAGCCATATGGCAGCCAGCCGATGAGCCAGGGAATACAGGGTCAGCCATATGGCGGCCAGCAGATGGGCCAGGGAATGCAAGGTCAGCCATATGGCGGCCAGCAGATGGGCCAAGGAATGCAAGGTCAGCAAATGTATGGTGAATATCCGCCAGGCCAAGTTTCTCAAGGTTATGGTGATATGTCCGGAGGGCAAGGATCTTACGGCGTTAATCCCCCAGCGCAGCAAGGACAAATGGGTCAGATGCAAGGAATGCCAAATCCATACTCACAGGCGCAATACCGTGATGGCTCGTTAGACAGCCAAGATCAAGATGAAGAGTAATTCATACGGAGACGGTTTCAAAAGAAAGCGTCTCTTCTTAAATAGCCTTACTGAGAAAGGGCTGGATATTAAAAACCATTATTTTGTGAAACACAATGTTTGTATTATTGAAACCAAAGCAGGAACTTATGTGCTTAAAGGGTTCTCCAGAAAGGAAGAATGTCAGGAGCAATTGAAGCTGTCCCGGTGGTATTCTCAGCAATCAAGTCCGATGATGGGAATATATACGGCTTTTCCGACCGGAAAGAAAATACATTACTATGAGAACATGTATTGGGGCATCATGCCTTTTTATAAAGGTGATGAACTTGATCTGAATGACGAAAAGGACATAAGAGACGGAATCCATGCGATTCGAAAGTTCCACCGCCAGAGTATCTTTCAGTCTGACTCCTATCTCTCGCTTCTATCGAGCTATTCACTTATCGAAAAGTGGACCAAACGATTTAATGCTTTTAAAAGAAACAGCAAAAAACATCATATTTCTCATGAGATGAGTGAAGCTTTTCAGGAAATGATTGCGTGGGGGAAATGGTCATTGAGCCATTTGAACCGAAGAGAACTGGAAAAAATGGAACAGAACGCAAGACAAAAGGGTGAAGTATGCCACGGAGATGTTGCTCCTCATAATTTTATGCGCTTAAGCGGAGACACCGTTATCTTAATCGATTACGACCTGTTTTCCGTCGTTCCGCATGATTATGACATTCTTCAATATGTAAACCGGATCTTGCCATATTGGGATTGGTCCCCATCCATATTGCGAAAATGCCAAGACCCTGAGCTGGAATCGCTTCTTCGTAAAAAATGGTTTTTAATCGCCCTTGTTTTTCCGACGGATCTTTACAGAGAATGGAATCGTGCATTCGAAGCGGGTAAAGATCAGATCAAAGAAATGACGACCTTTACAGAAGAAGATCTTCCGTTCCGGAGAAAGTTTATAAAAACAATACAGGAATTGGTCAAGAATCCCACGTAATATCCAGAAATTATATGTCTTACCGGTATGTGACAGAGTAAAAAGAACCTCCGAATGCCATTCTAGTGGTGAAAGGAGGTTTTTGCATTGAAGATTATACTAAGCGGTATAACGGTTCTTGCATTAACAGCAGGTCTGATGGGCTGTAACAACAACAAAGGTGCGCTCGACCGCAACGATAATGATGTAAGGCCGATCGGATATTATTCCAACGAGGGTGATAACCGCGGGGATTTGGACCGCAGTAAAGGCCCTGTTACTGACATGATGGATAATAACCGTACCGATCATAATGTAACGTATCATGAGGACTATGATGGTGCGCTTGCCGAGAAGATCAGGAACCGGGTTAACAGTATGAACAATGTAGACGATGCTCACGTTATTTTGAATGATAACAACGTCATTGTCGGAATAGATACCAGTGAAAACGATAAAAGCGCTGTCAATCAGAGAGTGTATAGAGAAGTGAAAAAGCTGGTTCCCAACCGGGATGTTCGCGTGACAACTGATGACTCGATCGTGAATCGAATCAAAAACGTAGATAATAATCTCCGTGACGGCAAAACAACCAATGAAGTCAGCTCTGACATCAAAGGAATTATGTCGGATATCGGAAAAGCAGGCACCAACTTAGGAGATGCAGTAAAACGTCCTTTCGAAAATAATCGATAGAGAACAGGATTTTTTCTGTTCTCTTTTTTTATTTCTTTGAACAGGAGCATTGCGATTTTTGTGTTAAACTCCCCGTTCGGGCTGACTCTGTGATACAATACTGACAGAAACGTATGGTCGCTTTTTTAAGGAGAGAACATGATTGATTGAACATATAAATGGAAAGATTGAACACGTGTCTGCTGAATATGCAGTTCTTGAAGCCAATGGGATTGGATACCAAATTTTTTGTCCGAATCCATTCATCTATCGTCCCGGTCAAGCTGAGACGATCTACACATATCATTATGTGAGGGAAGATTTGATTGCGCTGTATGGGTTTAAAACACGCAAAGAGCGAGATTTATTCTTAAAATTATTAAACGTATCAGGAATAGGCCCAAAAGGAGCCTTAGCCATCATGGCATTCGGACAGCCAGAACAAGTGATTCGGGCCATTGAAGCTGAGGATGAAGGGTTTCTTGTGAAATTTCCGGGAGTAGGGAAGAAGACGGCCCGCCAGATGATATTGGACCTTAAAGGAAAGCTTTCGATCTTCACTGAAGAGCCAATGGAAGGATTATTTGCCGGCCCGGCTTCCGACAGTTCAGAACAGCTTGATGAAGCGGTTGAAGCGTTAACGGCTTTAGGGTATGCCAAGAAAGAAATTAATAAAGTGCTGCCTTCCCTTAAAAAGGAAGATCTGACAACAGATCAGTACATAAGGAAAGCGCTGCAGAAGCTAGTGAACCATTAGGGGCGTGATCGCTTTGGACGACAGAATAGTATCGGGTGAAAGCTCAAGGGACGATTTTTTTGAATTGAGTTTGCGTCCGGAATATTTGCAACAATACATAGGCCAAGAAAAAGTAAAAGAAAATCTAAATATCTTTATTCAGGCGGCTAAGCTTAGAAATGAAGCCCTTGACCATGTTTTGCTATACGGGCCGCCAGGTCTTGGGAAAACGACGCTCGCATCTATCATTGCGAAAGAAATGAACGTCAATTTCAGAACAACAAGCGGTCCCGCAATTGAGCGGCCGGGTGATCTGGCAGCTATCCTCACAGCACTTGAACCTGGGGATGTGCTGTTTATTGATGAAATTCACAGGCTATCAAGAGCGATCGAGGAAGTGCTCTATTCCGCGATGGAAGACTTCTGTCTGGATATTGTAATCGGAAAGGGCGAAACAGCTCGATCTGTCCGGCTGGATCTGCCTCCATTTACGTTAGTAGGGGCGACTACCCGTGCCGGGTCTCTGTCTTCACCGCTCCGTGACCGATTTGGTGTGCTGGCACGTCTGGAATACTACAATAATGAAGATTTAACCGAAATTGTTACACGGACCAGTGAAGTATTTGGCATGAAGATTGACAAGCCTTCTGCCCAAGAGATAGCCCGCCGTTCAAGAGGGACGCCGAGAATCGCCAATCGTCTCTTCAAAAGAGTACGGGACTTTGCTCAGGTTGATGGGACGGATACGGTGAGTATCAGCCTCGCAGACAGGGCGCTGGAAATGCTTCAAGTTGACCGTTTAGGATTGGATCATATTGACCATAAATTATTACAAGGGATCATCCATAAATATAAAGGCGGCCCGGTAGGTCTTGAAACCATTTCAGCTACGATCGGTGAGGAATCCCA
The DNA here is from genome assembly GCF_001510655.1 of Fictibacillus sp. FJAT-27399. Taxonomy (GTDB): domain Bacteria; phylum Bacillota; class Bacilli; order Bacillales; family Fictibacillaceae; genus Fictibacillus_C; species Fictibacillus_C marinisediminis. Next base: position 662,277 of record NZ_LMVC01000002.1, read on the forward strand.
TACGATTGAAGATGTTTATGAACCCTACCTGCTGCAGATTGGCTTTATACAGCGCACCCCTAGGGGGAGAGTGGTGACTGCCCTTGCTTATGAGCATTTTAATATGGAGGTGCCGAATCCTTAATGGGAATACCCCGGCTGTTAATACTGATGGGAGTCATCTTGATCATTATCGGTGGTTTATGGACGTTCGTCGGCAAGATTCCCGGCGACATCGTTTTTAAAAAAGAGAACACTACATTTTATTTTCCCATTGTCACATCGATTATTATCAGTGTCATTTTGTCATTGATATTTTATGTGATCGGGCGATTTAAATAGGTGAGAGAAACAGGAGAAGAAAATGGACATCAATATGTTTGATTTTGATCTGCCGGAAGAGCTGATTGCTCAGACACCGCTGAAAGACCGTACTGCTTCAAGGCTGATGGTGCTTGACCCGGTATCCGGACAGATTCAACACAATACGTTTAAAAATGTGATTGATTATCTAAATCCAGGTGATTGCTTAATCCTGAATGATACAAGAGTTCTGCCGGCAAGGCTTCTTGGTGAGAAAGTAGACACTAAGGCTAAGATTGAGATTTTGCTGTTGAAGGAAACAGGCAGCGATACTTGGGAAACCCTCGTGAAACCGGCAAAAAGAGTAAAGCCAGGCACCGTCGTTTCTTTTGGAAACGGTTTGCTTAAAGCTGTTTGTCTGGAGGAAACTGATCAGGGCGGGCGTACCTTTAAATTTGAATATGAGGGTATTTTTTATGAAATTCTGGACGCTCTTGGCGAGATGCCATTGCCTCCTTATATAAAAGAGCAGCTGGAAGAGCGGGAGCGGTATCAGACTGTGTTTGCCAAACACCAAGGCTCGGCAGCTGCACCAACAGCAGGTCTGCACTTTACTGAAACACTGCTTGAAGAGATTAAGAAAAAGGGTATACATGTTGCTTTTATTACTCTTCATGTAGGGCTGGGAACATTCCGCCCTGTTTCTGTTGAAAATATTCAAGAGCACGACATGCATGCCGAGTACTACCAGTTGACGAAAGGCACGGCTGCACTTCTAAATGAAGTCAGAAACAATGGAGGACGGGTTATCTCGGTTGGAACGACCTCTACCCGCACCTTAGAGACAGTCGCTGGAAAACACGGAGAATTCCGAGAAGATTCCGGATGGACGGATATCTTTATTTATCCAGGATATCGCTTTAAGGCGATTGACGGAATGATTACTAATTTCCATTTGCCTAAGTCTACACTGATTATGCTGATCAGCGCGCTTGCGGGCCGCGAGAATGTCCTGAAAGCCTATAATGAAGCTGTGCGTCAACGGTACCGCTTCTTTAGCTTTGGAGATGCCATGCTGATTTTAGAAGGGGAGTACAAACATGACAGCAGCCGTCCGGTATGAATTAATCAAAACTTGTAAGCAGTCAGGAGCTAGGCTCGGAAAAGTCCACACGCCCCATGGCGTATTTGAGACTCCGGTATTCATGCCGGTAGGAACACTCGCTACCGTTAAAACAATGAGCCCTGAGGAGTTAAAAGACCTTGGCGCCAATATTATTTTGAGCAACACGTATCATCTCTGGCTTCGTCCGGGACATGAGATCATCCGTGAAGCTGGCGGCCTTCATAAATTCATGAACTGGGACCGTTCCATCTTAACGGATTCCGGCGGTTTTCAGGTATTCAGCTTAAGTGATTTGAGAAAGATCACAGAAGAAGGCGTGCATTTCAGGAACCATCTGAACGGAGAAAAGCTGTTCCTGAGTCCTGAAGGAGCCATGGAGATTCAGAATGCCTTAGGCTCGGACATCATGATGGCATTCGATGAATGCCCGCCGTATCCAGCTGAGTATGAATACATGAAATCCTCTGTAGAAAGGACGAGCCGCTGGGCTGAAAGGTGTCTGGCTTCCCATGAACGTCCGAATGACCAGGGGCTTTTCGGAATCGTTCAGGGTGGTGAATACGAAGATCTACGCCGTCAAAGCGCAGAGGACCTTGTTTCTCTTGATTTTCCGGGTTACGCGGTCGGCGGGCTTTCTGTCGGTGAACCTAAGGATGTTATGAACCGAGTGCTAGAGTTTACGACGCCGTACCTGCCTGACAACAAACCAAGGTATTTAATGGGTGTCGGATCGCCTGACTCGCTGATTGATGGAGCGATCCGCGGTATTGATATGTTTGACTGCGTACTGCCTACACGTATTGCAAGAAACGGAACGCTTATGACAAGTGAAGGCCGCCTCGTCGTCCGGAATGCGAAATATGCACGTGATTTCAGGCCTCTTGATGAAAATTGTGATTGCTATACGTGCCGAAACTATTCACGTGCTTATATCCGCCATCTGGTGAAGAGCAACGAAACATTTGGTTTCCGCCTCACAAGTTACCATAACCTTTATTTTTTGGTAAACTTAATGGAACAGGTGAAGCAGGCCATCCGCGAAGACAGGCTGCTTGATTTCCGTGAGGAATTTTTTGAACAATACGGCTTTAATAAACCTGACGCCAAAAACTTTTAACTGGCTTTAACTAATAGAAAGGGGTGAAAATAATGGGTTCTTTAGGTTCTCTTTTACCAATTTTACTGATGTTTGTCATTTTTTACTTTTTGCTGATCAGACCTCAGCAGAAGAGACAAAAGTCTGTTAAAACCATGCAGAGCGGCTTGAAAAAAGGTGATTACGTCGTAACGATCGGCGGTCTTCACGGCACGATTGAAGTGCTGGAAGAAAACACGGTGGTTATCAAATCGAAGGACGGTTCAGCGCTTACGTTTGACCGTAACGCGATCCGTGAATCAAGAGAAGTACAATAAAAATAAAAAATGGCAGAAGCCCCGTTGCTTCCTGCCATTTTTTATTGAGCTATTTATGGCTGCTGAAATTGACGCCCATGATGGCTCCCAGCATACAAAGGAGTAAAAAGATTCCGTGATACATGTACTGCATGGATGTAAATGTGGTTTGGTATCCTAAATATTGCACTAAAAACACGAGCAAGGAGAAAAGCAGGGCTGTACCGGAACCAAGCATAATGCCTTTTTCTTTTCCCTTTTTACCTGAAAGAAATCCTCCAATAAAGAGAGAAAGAAAGGAAAGACCAGTCGTCACCCATTTTAAAGATGATTCTGTCAGAGAAGTGAACCGCAATAGAAGAGAAAGAATAAGACTGCTTATGATAATGGCAACTAAAATTGTGGCAACACCTTTTATCATTGAAGAAAACATATGTCGAACAGCCACTTGGATTCGTCCTCCTTTACATACAAGCCTTCCTTATATCCATATTCACCGTCCCGAAAAATAGACGAACATTTTTTGTCCTTCTCCCCTGGAAAATGCCCATTATTTAATTCAATTACCAAAACATTCGCCTCATGTTCATTCATCACGATGGTCAAACTAATTATGATGAAAATGAAAGGAGGGAAAGCAATGGAATATTATACAATTATTTTGAGGACCATCTTTGTTTATTTTATTTTGATTGGCGTATTTCGGCTGATGGGAAAACGGGAAATTGGAAAATTATCTGTACTGGACTTTGTTGTTTCCATTATGATCGCCGAACTGGCGGTCATCTCGATTGAAGATCCGAAAGTACCGATGCTTAAGCATCTGGTTGGAATTTTTGTACTGTTTCTCATTCAAATTTTCCTTGCGTTCCTTTCATTAAAAAGCAAAAAGGTTCGAGAGATCGTTGACGGCAAGCCTTCCATTATCATTGAGAACGGACAAATTAATGAATCTGAAATGAAAAAACAGCGCTATAATTTTGATGACCTGCTGACTCAATTAAGGGAGAACAACATAAAGAATGTGGCGGATGTAGAATTTGGAATTCTGGAATCAACAGGGAAACTTTCCGTCATTACAAGAGAAGTTGAGTGTGACAGGAAAACAAATTCAGCAGTAAGCCCGCTCCCTCTGGTGTTCCCGGTGATATTGGATGGGAAAATTCAGGAAGACCATCTAAAAAAACTGGATAAAACCTCTTTATGGCTACGCCAGGAACTGCGCAAGATGGGAATCAGAGATACAAAAAATATCTCTATCTGTACGATAAATAATAATGACTCGCTGTATGTAGACAAAAAAGATGATTAAGGGGCTGTCCAAGAAGTCTGTAAGCTGTTGATTTCCGTTCCAGGCTGCTCGCTTTCCGCGGGGCGTGCGGTGAGCCTTACCGGCGTGAACGCCTACTTTTTGGTGCTAGNCACCGACGGGAGTCTCACCTGTCACGCTAGTCCCGCAGGACAAGGAAGGCTCCGGCAGCTTTTTATCGCACGAAGAAAATGTGAAGTTCATTTTCGAGGAGTCTCGCATCTTCCACTTCAATTCACTTTTCATTGAAGATTTTTCAAGCCAAAAAGGGGCTGCCTGAAGGTCAATTTTCGACTTTCTAGCCAGCCCCTTGTTTTATGCGATCCATCTTTTAATAAGCGGAAGGTGAGCGAGGTCTTCTCTCTTCACCAAGCGGAAAAACAACAGAGCAAGAAGATAAACGATACTAGTTAAGACGAGGCAGAGGCACATTCCTGCCACCCTTGAGAACTGAGGGAAGATATACGTATAGATGAGCTGTGAAACAAATCCGGTGATCATGATGGAAAAGAAACCGTAGATGAAATCCTTGGCTTTGATCGTATAGCTGATCGCTTTGGCCACACTTGCAAAATGAAGGAGAGTGACTACGACGATGCCTAGAACGATGGCCATAGCCACGCCCATGATGCCGAATTCAGGCCTTGTAGCAAGAGCAAAGACAGCAGCAAGTTTGACGGCTGATCCGATCAGGCTGTTCATCATAGCCGCTCTGGCAAGATTCATGGCCTGTAACACTGCCTGAAGAGGCCCCTGAAAATATAAAAAGAAAAACAGCGGTGTCATGACCTTTAAATAAGAAGCAGAAGCAGGAGAGTTATACATAAGGTCCATGATTGGAACGGCATACACGTAGGTAATTACCGCGGCGATGCCTCCAGACAGCATGGAAAGCCGCAAAGACTGATTCAGCCGGTGTTCAATCAAGGAATACTTTTTATTGGCGTTTGCTTCACTGATGGCAGGGACGAGTGAAACAGATAACGAATAGGTAATAAATGTAGGCAAGTAAAGCAAGGGAATGACATAACCTGCCAGTTCCCCGTACTGTCTTGTTGCGGCAATGGTGCTCACCCCGGCAATCGCCAGACTCCGAACAACCACAATCGGTTCAAAAAAGTAAGAAACAGAACCAATCAGCTGGCTTCCGGTGGTCGGAAGAGCGATTCCGAGCAGTTCGTTTAATGTGGAGCGACCGCCTTTTAGCTGTCCGAAAAATCCTTTTCGGACCTTCATGTTTTTTTTTAACTTAAACATGGAGAACATATATAAAAGGGAAGCGAGCTCTCCGATGATAACTGAGATCATCGCTCCGGCCGCTGCATACTCGACACCATAAGGAAGAAAGAGTCCGGTAAGAAGTGCTACAAGAGTAATCCGCACAATCTGCTCAATGACCTGGGAATAGGCGGAAGGACGCATATTCTGAAGTCCTTGAAAGTATCCTCTCAGCACAGAAGATGCAGCGATGACGGGCACTACCGGTGCAATTGCGATTAAAGGGTAAAAGGTTCTTTTGTCTGTAAAGAAATAATGAGACAATATAGGAGCAGCCGCGATCATGGCAGTTGTAAAAATGATGCTGAGCACACCAGTTACGGCCAGGGAGACGATCAGTATCTTTTTGATCTTTTGGCGGTCGCCTTTCGCATCGGCCTCGGCCACTAGTTTAGAGATGGCGATGGGAAGCCCCATTCGTGTCAAGGTGATGGCTAATAGCATCGTCGGCACAGCCATCATATAAAGGCCGACGCCTTCCTGTCCCATCACCCGGGCGACAACGATGCGATTGATAAACCCAAGGATCCGTGTGATCAATCCGGCGAGAATGAGCAGCAGTGTTCCCTGGATAAGGGTTTGTTTTGACATATCGGGCCCTACTTTCTTATCAGAAATGAGTTTGCCATCGGTTTTCCGTGTAACATCGGTTTTCCGTGTAACCCATTTATATGGAGAAAATGGACAAAGCATGACAAGTTGTTTTTTATCCGCAAAACGCAGGAGAGGTGAACGAATCATTGGATGTGATGAGTTTTGAAGACATGAAAACAGAGGTTGAACCAGCTCTGCAATGCAAAGCCGAGGAGTTTCATTTTCTTGGGTACGAGAGTGTTTCGAATGAAGAAGTATGGAATTGTGTGATGCGTAAGGCTCAAAAGAAAAAAGAGGAAGCAAAATTGCATGTTCTTGTTGGTCTGATACTTGGTTTATCATTGACCGATTTTATGAACTGGCTGACACTCGAAGCGTTTAAGAGGGATGTGGAATAAAAGGGCCATCCCCGGCGGGGTACCCTTCTTTGCTGTTTATCAAAGAAACGCAAAAGATAGGATTATGTAAAGTTTTACAAAGTTTTCGGAATGAAATTGACAGAAAAAAACAACTGTCGCTATAATGGGGAAGATTGCACTTTTCTATACATATTCATTATCGTGCTTAAAAGTGTGTCGGCAGCATGAAGGAGGAAAGAAGGAATGGTGAAGAAGAGCAAGATCCTTACATTTTTTATAATCCTTGCCGTAATTGTTGGTCTGATCGGCATGACAACAAAGGGGATTGTAAATAATATTAAGCTCGGTCTGGATTTACAAGGGGGATTTGAAGTACTTTACGATGTAAAACCAGCCAAAGAAGGCCAAAAGATTACAAACGATGTTCTAAAAAGTGCGGTAGAAGCACTCGATCGACGGGTAAACGTACTTGGTGTTTCGGAGCCGAACATCACAATCGAAGGGAAAAATCGGATCCGGGTTCAGCTTGCAGGAATCAAGGATCAGAACAAAGCAAGAAAACTCCTTTCTACACAGGCTCAGTTGACCTTCAGAGATGTCAATGACAAGGTATTGCTTGATGGATCGGACCTTAAAGGCGGCGGTTCAAAAGTAACCTTTGACCAGAACAATCCGAACCAGCCGATCGTTCAGCTGACTCTGAAAGATCCGAATAAGTTTGCTAAAGTAACGAGAAAAGTCATGAACATGGGGCCTGGACAAAATCAGCTCGTCATCTGGCTTGATTATAAAAAAGGCGATTCATATAAAGAAGAGGCGACAAAGAAAAAACCTAAATTTATCTCTGCGCCATCTGTCACTAAAGAATTGGATCAGAAAACTGTTGTTATTACTGGACATTTTTCCCAGGAAGAAGCGAATAACCTGTCTTCTATCCTGAATGCCGGGGCACTTCCTGTGAAATTGGATGAAAACTATTCGAATTCTGTTGGTGCTAAATTCGGGAAACAGGCTTTGGATGAAACGGTCACTGCCGGAATTATCGGTATTGCTCTCGTCTTCCTTTTTATGGCGTTTTACTACCGGTTCCCAGGCCTTATCGCTATTGTCACACTCAGTTTTTATATTTATTTAAACCTTCTCATTTTTGATTGGATGGATGCGGTACTGACACTTCCGGGAATCGCTGCCTTTATCCTTGGAGTAGGTATGGCTGTAGATGCAAATATTATAACCTCTGAAAGAATTAAAGAAGAAATTCGTTCCGGAAAATCAATCGCTTCCGCTTATAAGTCGGGGTCAAAGCGCTCGTTTGCTCCGATCTTTGATGCGAATTTAACCTCCATCATCACAGCAGCAGTTCTATTTGCATATGGTACAAGTTCAGTTAAGGGATTCGCTCTCGTACTAATTGTGAGTGTTGTAACCAGCTTCTTTACCAATGTGTACGTCTCCCGAATTTTGCTGGGCCTCTGGGTAAACAGCAAGTTCTTGAACAAAAAACCGGGTTACTTCGGAGTGAAAGAGAGTGATATACATGAGCTTTAGAAACCCGAATTTTCATTTTGATGTTGTAAAACAGCGGAAGAAATTTTTTATTTTCTCCTCTCTTTTAACCATCGTAGGGCTCATTTGCCTTTTAACCATAGGTTTGAAATTAAGTATCGATTTTGAAAGCGGAACGAGGGTTGAAATCAGCGGGAACCATTTAAAAGCTGCTGAGCTCAAGAAAGATTTTGAAGACTTAGGTCTTAAACCGGATGGCCAGCCGCTGATCTCTGGTAAAAATAGTGACAGAGCGACAGTATCCTTTGTTGGTATGCTCTCACGTGAAGAAGTGGCAAAAGTGAATACGGCCATTAAACAGAAATACGGAGATGAGCCGAACATCAATACAGTATCACCAACGGTTGGCCGGGAAATGGCCAGGAATGCGATCATTTCTGTACTGATTGCCTCCATCGGAATCATCATCTACATCAGCCTGCGTTTTGAATGGCTTATGTCATTGGCAGCGGTTGTTGGATTATTGCACAACGCATTTTTGATTGTAGCCGTGTTCAGCATTCTGCGGCTTGAAGTGGATCTTACGTTTATAGCAGCCGTATTAACCATCGTAGGTTACTCGGTACATGATACGATCATCACGTTTGACCGAATCCGCGAAAACATGAAGTTTACGAAGGTGAAAAATGTTGAGACCCTCTACAAGGTGATCAACGACAGTATTATGCAGACTCTTACCCGTTCCATTAATACGGTATTTGCCGTAGTGCTCACGGTAGTTGCATTGCTGATCTTCGGAAACGCGTCCATCATGAACTTCTCGATCGCCCTGTTGATCGGACTGGTTTTTGGAACGTATGCATCTATTTGTATTGCTTCTCAGCTCTGGTTTGTACTTAAATCCAGACAGTTGAAAAAACTTAAATTCAGTTCTGCCAATAATCAGGCATAGGAATTCATTGTCACCTCGTAACCCATTTTGTATAATAAATAGGTTATGAGGTGATTTTTTTATGTTGAAAGCACGAACGAGGTGGAATGTCCGAACTTTAGATGAAGATAAAGTAAAGGAATTAGCCTCTTCTTTAAAAATCCCAAAGTTAGTAGCCAACCTATTAGTTGCAAGGGGAATGGAAACAAAAACTAGTGCTGAACAGTTTTTGTCCAGTGGAACGGAGGCTTTTTATGATCCCTTCTTAATGGATGGGATGAGAGAAGCTGTTGATCGGATCCAACAGGCTGTTGCCAGCCAAGAAAAGATTCTTATTTTTGGTGATTATGATGCAGATGGAGTAAGCAGTACATCTGTTATGGTATATACATTAAAGGCGTTAGACGCCAATTTTGGTTTTTACATACCAAATCGTTTTACAGAAGGCTATGGACCAAATGAACCCGCGTTAAGATGGGCGAAGGAACAAGGTTTCAGTCTTGTTATTACAGTCGATACGGGGATTTCAGCTGTGAATGAAGCACGTGCGGCGAAAGAGATGGGACTGGATTTTATCATCACTGACCATCATGAGCCTCCGCCTGTTCTGCCTGATGCTTATAGTATTATCAATCCCAAAAAACCTGGATGCCCATATCCTTTTAAAGGGCTGGCGGGAGTAGGTGTCGCGTTCAAAGTTGCGCATGCTCTGCTTGGCAAAGCTCCGCTTCACTTATTGGATATTGCCTCCATTGGCACGATTGCTGATCTGGTTCCTCTTGTGGATGAAAACCGCATCATTGCAAAAGAAGGAATAAAGGCACTAGAGAGAACCACTAAGACAGGATTAAAAGCACTTCTCGAAGTTGCTGGTTTAAAAGATACGGTGCTGAATGCAGAGCATGTAGGGTTTGCGATTGGCCCCCGTGTTAATGCGGTTGGAAGACTGGATTCTGCAGTTCCTGCGGTTGAGCTTTTTACGACTGATGACAAGGAAGAAGCTGCCATGCTTGCCGCTGAAATTGATCAATTGAACAAAACACGTCAAACCATTGTATCTGAGATCACAAAGGAAGCCATTGAATTGGTGGAACAAAAGTATCCACCTGATAAAAACAATGTTCTTGTTGTCGCAAAGGAAGGATGGAACGCAGGAGTCATCGGTATCGTAGCTTCCCGGCTAGTCGAACAATTTTACCGTCCGACAATCGTTTTAAGCATCGATGAAGAGAAGGGCCTTGCCAAAGGATCGGCAAGGAGCATTGAGGGCTTTGATATGTTTGAGAACTTATCGCTGAGCCGTGATATACTTCCACACTTTGGAGGGCATCCTATGGCGGCAGGCATGACTTTGGCCGTAAGTGATCTGGATGAACTGAGAAGCCGGCTTAACCGCCAGGCTGGTGAACAATTAACAGAAGAAGATTTTAAACCCGTGACTTCTATTGATTTGGAATGCTCACTTGATGAAGTATCCATTGAAACCATTGAACAAATGAACAAATTGGCTCCTTTTGGTGTCAGTAACCCTACTCCGCGCGTACTGATACCTGATGTTAGAATCAGCGAGATCAAGAAGATCGGCAGCCAGTCCAACCATTTGAAAATACAATTCTCAGATGGCAAATCCAAGCTGGATGCGATTGGTTTTCATAAAGGCCCGCTAATGGATGAGCTAAGCTATCATTCCCCGCTCTCAGCGGTAGGAGAGCTATCAATCAATGAATGGAACGGGTTCCGGAAACCGCAGCTTATGCTTAGTGATCTGGCCGTAAAAGAATGGCAATTATTTGATCTGAGAGGGATAAGGGACGCTCAGAAAAAACTGTCCGGCCTCCCTAAGGACAAGGTTCTTCTCATCGCTTTTGAGGCAGATACGAAGGAACATCCTGCGTTTTCAGACTTGAAAGAGCAGATCCGGCTTTATCCGCAGGAAAAAGAAAGCCTGAATTTTGAAGAAAAGTATGTTGTTTTTCTCGATGTTCCAAAAACAAGGGAAGAATTCTTTTATCTGCTGGAAAGCAATCCAGAACCGGAAAGAACATATGTCATCTTCCACCAGGAAAATGATCAGTTCTTTTCCACTGTTCCGACAAGAGAGCAGTTCAGATGGTTTTATGCGTTCTTAACCAAACGTAAAACATTTGATGCCAGCAAGCACGGGGAGGAACTGGCTAGACTTAAGGGCTGGTCGCGTGAAGCAGTGCCATTTATGTCAAAAGTGTTTTTTGAGCTGGATTTTGTTACAATAGAAGATGGTGTTATTTCGATTAATGATCGTCCTGACAAAAAAGACCTGAAGCATTCATATACATATAGGAGTAAATTAGAACAAGCGGAGATTGAAAATCAACTTGTCTATTCTTCCTATCAGGATTTGAAGAACTGCTTTGATCAGTATAAAGGGAAATAATCAGGCGTTGATACAGGAGGAAAATAGAAGATGGATTACAAAAAATATATATCTGTAGTGGAAGATTTTCCGCTTAAGGGTATTCGGTTTAAAGATATTACCACACTTATGCAAGATGGCGAAGCTTACGCTAAAGCTGTAGATGATATTGCAGACTATGCAAAGGATCTAAACATAGATGTAATCGTAGGTCCCGAAGCGAGGGGCTTTATTGTTGGCTGCCCGGTTGCTTATAAATTGGGGCATGGTTTTGTGCCGGTTCGAAAAGATGGAAAACTTCCTCGTGAAGTGGTAAAAGTAAGCTACGGCCTTGAATACGGCAAAGACGTGCTGACAATGCACAAGGATTCTATTAAACCGGGACAAAGAGTCCTGATTACGGATGACCTGCTGGCGACAGGTGGAACAATCGGTGCGACCATTCAACTTGTAGAAGAACTTGGTGGAGTTGTCGCAGGGATAGCTTTCATGATTGAACTTACGTATTTGGACGGACGAAAAAAGTTATCCGGATATGATATTTTTACGTTAACGCAATATTAAAAGATCGAAAGGGTGCTCTCTGAAAACAGAGTACTCTTTCTTTTTCATATGGAATTGTAAATAAAGGAAATTCGACATTTTTCGTTTTTTACTTTACAGCTTCACTTTTTTTCATGATAATAGAAGCAATATACAATTTTTGACGTTAGGTGATTTTCAATGACCATAGATGAAGTGTTACAAAACGCGGAAAGCTATCTTTCCCATGACGATATACAGCTTTTACGAAAAGCGTATGAATACGCTAAAGAAGCGCATGAAGGCCAGTTTCGAAAATCGGGTGAACCATACATTCAGCATCCGGTTGAAGTAGCTGGTATTTTGGTCGATCTTCAAATGGATCCGGTAACTGTTGCAGCCGGGTTTCTTCATGATGTAGTGGAAGACACGCCGATTACGCTGAAAGATATCAGCGACCGGTTCAATGAAGAAGTGGCCATGCTTGTTGATGGCGTCACGAAGCTGAAGAAGATCAAGTTTAAGTCAAAAGAAGAGCAGCAAGCCGAAAATCACCGTAAAATGTTCGTAGCAATGGCCCAGGATATCCGCTGTATTTTGATTAAACTCGCAGACCGTCTTCATAATATGCGGACACTTAAGCATATGCCAAAAGAAAAACAGATTCAGAAAGCTAATGAAACACTTGAAATATTCGCTCCATTGGCACACAGGCTCGGAATTTCTACTATTAAATGGGAACTAGAGGATGTTTCTTTAAGGTATCTTAATCCACAGCAATACTATCGAATTGTAAATTTAATGAAGCAAAAGCGCGCAGAGCGTGAGCAATACGTCCAGGAAGTAATGGGAGAGATCAGCAGCCGGCTTTCCGAGGTTCAGATCAAGGCGGATATCTCCGGACGTCCGAAGCATATTTACAGCATCTACCGAAAAATGGTGAAGCAGAACAAACAGTTTAATGAAATCTATGATCTGCTTGCAGTGAGGGTTATCGTTCATAACATTAAAGACTGCTATGCCGCGTTAGGCATCATTCATACTGCATGGAAGCCGATGCCGGGACGGTTCAAAGATTATATCGCTATGCCGAAAGCCAATATGTATCAGTCTCTTCATACGACAGTAATCGGCCCTAAAGGAGATCCTCTCGAAGTGCAGATCCGTACAAGCGAGATGCACAGAGTAGCCGAGTACGGGATCGCGGCTCACTGGGCGTATAAAGATGGTTCCAAGAAGGCTCCGGTCAACACGTTTGAAAATAAGTTAACGTGGTTCAGGGAGATCCTTGAGTGGCAGAACGATGTGGCAGATGCCGAAGAATTCATGGAATCTCTAAAAGTGGATTTGTTTTCAGACATGGTGTTCGTGTTCACGCCAAAAGGTGATGTAATCGAACTTCCTGCCGGTTCGGTTCCTCTTGATTTTGCTTATCGCATCCATACAGAGATCGGCAACCGCTGCATCGGTGCCAAAGTGAATGGCAAGATGGTAACCCTTGATTATACGCTGAAGACCGGTGACATTATTGAGATCATGACGAGCAAGCATTCCTACGGGCCGAGCCAGGACTGGCTGAAGATCACGCAAAGCTCTCATGCCAAAAATAAAATCCGCCAGTTCTTCAAGCGGGAACGCCGTGAAGAGAACGTCGCCAAAGGGAAAGAAATGATCGAAAAAGAAGTTACCGGACGGGGCTTCGAACTGAAGGATGTCTTCACACAGGAAAATCTTCAGACGGTTATTAGAAAATATAATTTTGCGAACGAAGAAGATATGTATGCTGCTGTCGGTTATAACGGAATTACCGGTGCACAGATCGCGACACGCCTGACGGACAAACTCCGCCGCAAAAAAGATCAGGAACAGGACAACAAAGAAATCCTTGATGCCATTTCAGAATCGAAGAGCTTGCCATCAACCAAAAAAACTGATTCAGGAATCGTTGTGAAAGGGATAGACAACCTTCTGATCCGTCTTTCCAAATGCTGCAATCCTGTACCTGGGGATGACATCGTCGGTTATATTACTAAAGGGCGCGGAGTTTCGGTACACCGCAAAGACTGTGTTAACGTCAACACAGATGATGCACAGGTTAGGCTACTGCCGGTAGAATGGGAGGGCAGCATCGAAAAACCGAAGAGCTACAATGTGGATATTGAAATCAGCGGCTTTGATCGAAGAGGCCTGCTCAATGAGGTTCTTCATGCTGTAGGCGAAACCAAGACGAACATTACAGCCGTATCAGGCCGTTCAGACCGCAACAAGATGGCGACGATTAGTATGTCCATTTCCATTCACAATGTAAACCACCTGCAAAAAGTGGTGGAACGGATTAAACAGATACCGGACATTTATGCGGTCCGCCGAGTGATGCAATAAAGATACAATTAAAGGAGTGCAACATGCGAATAGTATTGCAGCGCGTCACAGATGCTGCCGTTACGGTAGAGGGAAAAGTGGTCGGCCAGATCGGCCACGGCTTGATGCTCCTTGTCGGAGTGACGCATGAAGATACAGAAAAAGATGCGGCTTTTCTTGCTGAAAAAGCAGTAAATCTCCGCATCTTTGAAGATGATCAGCAAAAAATGAACCTGTCACTCATAGACGTGGGAGGTTCCATATTATCGGTTTCACAGTTTACGCTATATGGTGACTGCAGAAAAGGCCGCCGCCCAAATTTCATGGGTGCTGCCAAACCTGATCATGCTTTTGATTTGTATGATAAATTCAACGATATGCTCCGTGAAAAGGGCATTGAGGTCAAAACCGGAATCTTTGGAGCGATGATGGATGTTGCATTCACCAATAACGGTCCAGTAACGCTCATTCTCGACAGCAGGGAATAAGTCCTGTTAAAACCTTTACCTTTTGGAAAAACTATAGCAAAAGGTGAAAGGAAGATGATGATGCGGCACGGAGAAAAGAGTGAACATGTCAATTCGCATATAAACCAGCTGATGGGGATTGACTTTCATGACTTTATACAGAAAGAGGCGTCTTCGAGCACGATGGAACTCGCTGAGGAATTTGGAGTCCCTCTACGCAGTGTGATCAGCCTTCGCAAAAAAATGAAACGCTGACTGCAACTTTTTTGCAAAAGGGATTGACATAGCTCTTTTTGATGAGTAAGATAAATAACAATTCAATGAAATCACCAGTGACGGAGAAAAGTAGGTAAACTCCACATGCCAAGAGAGGAAATGCCAGAGGCTGCAAGCATTTCTGCATGATGATTTAGTGAAAGACACTCCCGAGGTTTCAATTCGAACGGAAAATGGACAATGCCCAGTAGAGTTGGACGCATGCAGGCGTTACGTGCAATTATGAGCGGAAGCATGAGCTTCAACCAGGGTGGCACCGCGGGTATATAACTCCCGTCCCTATTATTATTCAGATAATAATAGGGACGGGAGTTTTTTATTTTTCACGAAAGATTATTGGTTAACCAGGATGCAAGGAGGATGAAGGATGGGTTATCAAATCCCGAGAGGAACCCAGGATATTTTACCGGGTACAGTTGAAAAATGGCAGTTTATAGAAGAGAAAGCACGAGAAATCTGCAGCAGATACAATTACAAGGAAATCAGAACACCGATTTTTGAACATACAGAACTGTTTTTAAGAAGTGTCGGTGATACAACTGACATCGTTCAAAAGGAAATGTACACGTTCACGGACCGCGGCGATAGGAGCCTGACACTGCGTCCGGAAGGAACGGCAAGCACAGTCAGGGCTTACGTCGAGAACAAATTATTTGGCCTGGCTCAGCAGCCTACTAAATTATATTACATCGGCCCAATGTTCCGTTATGAAAGGCCACAGGCTGGAAGATACCGTCAGTTTGTACAGTTTGGCATTGAAGCCATGGGCAGCGATGACCCATCCATCGATGCGGAAGTCATGGCACTGGCGATGGACGTCTACAAGGAACTTGGATTAAAAAGTCTTCGTCTCGTCTTAAATACTTTAGGAGACAAAGAAAGCCGAAAAGCGCATAGAGAAGCGCTTGTGGCGCACTTTGAACCGCGGATCGGAGAGTTCTGCCATGACTGCCAGAACCGTCTTCAAACCAATCCGCTCAGAATCTTGGATTGTAAAAAGGACCGGGATCATGAACTGATGAAAACAGCTCCATCGATTCATGATTATTTGAACGAAGAGTCACGGGAATATTTCGAAACAGTCAAGTCGACATTGACGGCAATGGGAATCGAATATGTGATCGATCCTAAACTCGTACGGGGCTTGGATTACTACAACCATACCGCTTTTGAAATCATGAGCGATGCGGAAGGCTTTGGAGCTATCACAACGTTAAGCGGAGGCGGCAGATACAACGGCCTTGCAGAAGAAGTTGGCGGCCCAGCCACACCAGGGATTGGATTTGCAATGAGCCTTGAACGATTATTACTCGCTTTAGATGCAGAGGGTGTTAAGCTGCCGATCGAAGATTCTCTTGACTGTTACCTCATTACCATGGGCGATCAGGCGAAAGAGCAAGCACCGTCTCTTCTCTATCGATTCCGTAAAGCCGGATTAAAAGCAGATAAAGATTATCTGGATAAAAAGATGAAAGCTCAGTTCAAAGCTGCAGACAGGACAAATGCCAAATTTGTTGCGGTCCTTGGCGATGATGAACTTGCGAATGGCGTCATCTCTGTTAAGGATATGGAGTCTGGTGAACAAACGGAAGTCGCACTCGACCAAGTCACAGAATATATACTGAAGCAAATTTGAGGAGGAATAACATCATGTCGGAAAGAACGCATCAATGCGGAACATTAACTGAGAAGCATGTCGGAGAAGAAGTAAAGCTTACCGGCTGGGTACAGAAGCGAAGAGATCTTGGAGGATTGATATTCATCGACCTTCGCGACCGTTCAGGACAGGTTCAGGTTGTTTTTAACCCCGAAGTATCCAGTGAAGCATTAGATATTGCTGAAAAAGTAAGAAGTGAATTTGTTCTCTCTGTTAAAGGAACTGTAATTGCACGTGAGGAAGGTACTATTAATGAAAATGTACCGACCGGCCGAATTGAGATTCAAGGTAAAGAACTTGAAATCATCAACAGTTCAAAAACACCTCCTTTTTCCATTTCGGATGATAATGAAATTAACGAAGATGTCCGTTTAAAATATCGTTATCTGGATTTGAGAAGGCCGGTCATGCAGGAGACGATGAAACTGCGTTACCGTGTGACAAAAATGATTCGTGATTTTCTAGATAAGCAGGAGTTTATGGAAATTGAAACACCAATGCTGACAAAAAGTACTCCAGAAGGAGCCAGAGACTATTTGGTGCCAAGCCGGGTGCACCCAGGACAATTCTATGCCCTGCCGCAGTCTCCTCAGCTCTTTAAGCAGCTCTTGATGGTATCTGGATTTGAACGCTATTTCCAAGTCGTCCGCTGCTTCCGTGATGAAGACTTACGGGCGGACCGCCAGCCTGAGTTTACACAGATCGATATCGAGACTTCATTCCTTGGTCAAGAAGGCTTGATGAGCATGATGGAAGACCTTATGGTTCAAATGGCAAGTGAAGTCCGCGGATTCTCCGTACAGACTCCTCTGCCTCGCCTTACTTATGCAGAAGCAATGGAGCGCTACGGATCTGACAAACCGGATACACGTTTTGGGATGGAACTGATTAACGTTTCTGAAATTGTAAAAGAATCAGGGTTTAAGGTATTTGCTTCTACCGTTTTGGATGGTGGAGAAGTCAAAGCCATCAACGTAAAAGGGCAAGCGGGCAATTACTCTCGAAAAGACATTGATCTGCTTACTGAATTCGTGAAACGGTATGGCGCAAAAGGATTGGCATGGCTCAAGTTTGAAGAGAATGAATTAAAAGGGCCGATCGCGAAATTCTTTACTGATGAAGAAAAACAAGGCCTTCTTGCTGCTTTAGAAGGTGAAGAGGGAGATTTATTCCTGTTCGTCGCTGACAGCAAAAAAGTAGTTGCCGATGCTCTTGGAGCACTTCGCCTAAAGCTGGGTAAAGACCTTGATCTTATCGACGAAAGTGTGTTGAACTTCCTTTGGGTCGTTGATTTCCCGCTTGTTGAATATGATGAAGATGCAAACCGTTACGTTGCTCTTCACCATCCGTTCACGATGCCGAAAGAAGAAGATCTTGATCAGCTTGAGAGCAATCCCGGAGCTGTTCGTGCAAAAGCGTACGACCTTGTATTAAATGGGTATGAACTTGGCGGAGGATCTCAGCGTATTTATCAGCGTGATCTTCAGGAAAAAATGTTCAAGACGCTCGGATTTACTGAAGAGGCAGCAAAGGAAGAGTTCGGTTTCTTAATGGATGCTTTTGAATATGGTACGCCACCGCATGGCGGTATTGCTTTAGGCCTAGACAGACTCGTGATGATTCTTGCCGGCAGAAACAACTTGAGAGATACGATCGCATTCCCGAAAACAGCCAGCGCAAGCTGTCTGTTAACGAATGCTCCATCACATGTTAGTGAAAAACAGCTCAATGAACTTCACCTCGCCGTAAAAGTGGAAAAAGAGAACGGACAAAAGGCATAGGTAAGAAGTTTGAACTGTTAGAAAATTTAAATAATACGCTCCGATTCGCTTGTTTTCAATAAAACGATGTGGTATGATTTATACCAATAAGAGTCCTGATGTGTTCGTTAATACCGAATGTTTTGAGCCAACACTTTTTATTCGGGAGTCAGTGTTTCTGCAAGGCGTGCATGCCTCCGCGAAGAGGACGCATAAATTGCGGAACAGGGCACCCACCTGCGAGAGCAGGTTCAAAACTTAGGAACTGACGGCACAGTTGGGACTCTCATCCAACACTTAATCTAATACAAGAATATAGAGGAAACCCGGACGGTTTGTCCGGGTTTTTGTTGTTTTTTGCTGCAGGATTTGAGTAAAGGTTGTACATGACAGGGAAATAGTATATTCTTTTTAGGAAGTAAGCTAAGAAGGTACTATGAAGTAATGTCTAGCTTCAGCGCCTAGGGATGAAAATGAATTTCAGTTTTCAGTGTTGCTGAGTAAGAGTTCCAGCACTTGTCGGACCTTAGCAAGTCGCTTGCGCTTTTCTAGACTTGAAAGGAGAAGGTTCATGTTACATCAGTTTTCAAGAAATGAGCTCGCCATTGGCGAAGATGGATTAGCCGCTTTAAAAGGAAGCACTGTCGGAATTCTTGGTATTGGAGGAGTCGGTTCTTTTTCAGCTGAAGCGCTTGCTCGAGCTGGAATCGGCAAACTTATCCTTGTGGATAAGGATGTTGTGGATATCACGAATGTCAACCGGCAGATCCATGCTTTATTGTCCACGGTAGGCCAGTCCAAAGTAGAACTTATGAAACAGCGCATTGCGGATATTAATCCCGAATGCGAAGTGATAGCATTACAGATGTTTTATACAGAAGAGACGTATGAACAGTTTTTTGCGTACGGCCTTGATTTTGTTGTGGATGCATCGGATACGATCACCTATAAAGTGCATCTTGCAAAGGAGTGCCTGACAAGAAAGATTCCGATCATTGCCAGCATGGGAGTGGCGAATAAGCTGGATCCGACTAGACTTCGCATTGCGGATATTTCAAAAACGTCGTATGATCCGATTGCCAGGGTAATGAGGCAGCGTCTTCGGAAGGAAGGCATCCATAAAGGAGTAACAGTAGTTTTCTCCGATGAAAAACCCGTTCAGATCAGAGAAGACATCCGGGAGAAAATTGTTCCTGAAAATGCTCCAGGAATCAGAAAAGCTAAAATGCCGCCGTCCTCCAATTCTTTTGTTCCATCCGTTTCGGGACTGTTTATGGCTGGCCACGTGGTAAACAAACTGCTTGAAATTCATAACATTACCATTAATAGAATGAATTGATTCATGCAAAAAAGGGGCTGTCCTGAAAGTCGAAAATTGACCTTCAGCAGCTCCTTTTTGGCTTGAAAATCTTCAATGAAAAGTTGATTGAAGTGGAAGGTGCGAGACTCCTGCGGGACTAGCGTGACAGGTGAGACTCCCGCAGGCGCTAGCGCCAAAAAGTAGGCGTTCACGCCGGTAAGGCTCACCGCACGCCCCGCGGAAAGCGAGCACCCTGGAACGGAAATCAACAGCTTACAGACTTCTTGGACAGCCCCTTTATTTTGCAAGTTTTTCGAGGTTTCCATTTTTGTCCATTCTGAAACTTTGGTTATCTGCGGCATCATCCTGCAGCAGCACCATTCTTCTTGCACGGTCCATAATCTGCAGCAGTGCCTGGTAATCTTCTTTCATGGCCGCAAAGTCTTTTTCCACCTTGTTCAGCTGCTCAGTAAGCTTCTGGTTTTGATGGAAAAGTTCTTCATTTTGCCGTTTTAGTGAGGCATTCTCGCCTTCTATTCGCCCATTTGCGAGACCGTTTCTATTGATTTCCGATAAGTAATCAATCACGTCATTAAGGCATATATTCTCTGTCTGATAGGTCTGGTAGGATGCCTGAGCAGGCTGAATGCTTGGAACAGGCACTGCTGCTGTATAGGCAGGTTCAGCCAGCTCCTGCAGAGGGGCAGTAGAGGTGAACGGTGTTCTGAAAAATTCTTCAGGATGATATACTTCATCATCTGCTGGTACCGCCTGTTTAACCGGAGGTTTTACTGGTTTGCTTTGCTGCTGGCCTTTAGCGATCGCCCGCTGCCGTTCTTTTCGCTGTTTTTTGGCAATCTTCAATGCTTGTTCGTATTTCTTCCTTACGATCGCATTCCACCGGAAGCCTACAGCTGCGCTCGTGCGCTCCAGTTTATCGCCGACTTCCTCAAAGGCATGGAGCTGCGTACTGCCTTCGCGCACATGACGCAATACAGTTTCCGCAAGAAGCAGATCATCTTCTTCAGACCAGGCATCCTGTCTTACTTTTATCATATATATCCTCTCCTTGATTCATAATGTACGAGTTTATGTTCTCATTTTGAGCAAAAGGAGAGGATTCTATACGTGCTCAGCAAAAATTGATAGTTTTTTATTAGCAGAGTGCTAGATTACGTTTCACTTCGTTTTCTTTCGTTAAAGTACTCAAGCCTTTTCTGTATGCTTTTTTCAAAACCTCTGCCAGTCGGCTCGTAAAAGGTTTTGTTCTTCAAGTGGTCTGGCAAGTATTGCTGAACGACATACCCATCCTGGAAGTTATGAGGATATTGATAATCTTTGCCATGCTCTAGCTGGCTAGCCCCTTTATAATGCGCATCACGTAAATGGATGGGAACCTGTCCGCTTTTTTCTTTCTTTACAGCCTGAAGTGCATTATCGATGCCCATGATAACTGCATTGCTCTTTGGAGCGGTAGCGAGATAAACTACCGCTTCGGCCAGAGGAATCCTAGCTTCAGGCATTCCGACGAAATCCACCGCGTAAGCTGCAGCTTGCGCAACGAGAAGGGCGTTCGGATCAGCGAGGCCGATGTCCTCAGCTGCGTGGACATAAATCCTCCGGGCGATGAACCTTGGATCTTCACCGGCATAGATCATCTTAGCCAGCCAATATAGGGCGGCATCTGGATCAGAGCCTCTAATGCTTTTTATAAAAGCAGAGATCGTATCATAATGGTTGTCCCCTTTTTTGTCGTACTGCAGCACCCGCTGCTGAATGCTTTCTTCTGCAATTTCCAGGTTTATGCGAATCTGCCCAGAAGCATCTGGTTTTGTCGTCAGAACAGCGAGCTCCAAAGCGTTCAATGCAGTCCTGGCATCTCCGTTGGCTACAGACACGAGGTGGCTGAGTGCATCATCATCCATTGTAATATTGTATTTTCCGTAGCCTCTCTCTTTATCTTCAAGTGTATGAAGGATTACAGAGCGTGTGTGTTCATCTGTTAAATGTTCAAAACGGAACAAGCGTGATCGAGAAAGCAAGGCGGGGTTGATTTCAAACATTGGACTTTCCGTAGTTGCACCGATTAAAATTACCGTTCCATCTTCAACGAAAGGCAGGAGGGCGTCCTGCTGGCTTTTATTGAAGCGGTGTATTTCATCTATAAAAAGAACCGTTTTCTTTTCATCCATCAACAGCCGTTCTTTCGCTTCACTCGTCACCCTTTTGATGTCAGCAACTCCGGAAGTGACGGCGTTTAATTGCTCAAAGTAGGCAGATGTGGAATTGGCGATGATTTTCGCAAGCGTCGTTTTTCCTGTTCCGGGCGGCCCAAAAAAAATCATCGGTGTGAGCTGATCCGCTTCGATAGCTCTCCTTAAAAGCTTTCCTTCACCTACAATATGGGATTGGCCGATAAATTCTTTTATTGACCGGGGCCTCATTCGGCTTGCGAGCGGTCCCATCGCTTTTTTTTCATGAGATTGGTGATCACTGAACAAATCCATTTGAATCCTCCTAATAAGAAAAGCGCAAGCGCCCTGATAAGGCCCTGCAAGCGCTGAAGCTAGACATTCCTGCATCTCATTCTTTTGTAATCAAAAGGTACTATACCGTTCATTTGAATGCAAGAATAAGCTGTTTCATGCTATAATAGTTTGGGTTTATATGCAAAAACAGGCACAGGGAAGGAAATACTAATGAAAATAGTAAACCGCTTCGCAAGGCCCTTCTTTGTCAAATTGCTTGTTTTATTTATGGGTCTGCTGATCATGTCATTTGGAATCTCTCTCATGATTAAAGCCAATTTAGGCAGTGCCCCGTGGGATGTTTTACATATCGGTTTGTATTATCAGTTTGGTTTATCAATCGGTACTTGGTCAATTATTATTGGATTTCTTATCATTGGTGCGACCTCTTGGCTTACTAAAAAACGGCCGCAGGCCGTAGCCTTTCTGAACATGCTGTTTGTAGGGATATTTATAGATGGTTACTTGATGCTGCCGTTTTTTAAAACACCTGATTCAACTGCTGCGGCAATTATTATGTTAGCAGCCGAGCTAGTCATTAACGGTTTTGGAATCGGGCTATACATTGCAAGTGACTGCGGCGCCGGTCCGCGGGACAGCTTAATGCTGGCATTGACAGAGAAAACCGGCAAAAAGGTTGCCCACATCAGGCTGTTCATGGAACTTTTTGTTTTGGCAGGAGGGTGGCTGCTAAAGGGACCCGTTTCCCTCGGTACCATCCTGTTTTGTGTATCCATTGGCAGTATTGTGGGATATACCTTGTTTTTTTGTAAAAAAATCGTTAACTATTGGATAGAACGGAGCGTGTATGATGAAGATCTCAACAAAAGGACGATATGGCTTGACCATCATGATGGCCTTGGCAAAAAAGTTCGGTGAAGGGCCTGTCGCTTTAAAATTGATTGCGAAAGAACACAGTTTGTCTGAGCACTACCTGGAGCAGCTGATCTCTCCGCTAAGGAATGCCGGGCTTGTAAAAAGCATCAGGGGTGCCTATGGAGGCTATGTTCTTGCTCAAGACGCGAAAACCATCACTGCCGGGGACATCATTCGGGTTCTCGAGGGGCCGATCAGCCCTGTAGAGGTTATGGAAGACGAAGAGCCGGCAAAGCGTGATCTTTGGATAAAGATCCGTGATGCAGTAAAAGATGTACTCGATAACACAACATTGGATGATCTTGCGAACTATCAAGGCGAAGGAGAACAAGACTCTTACATGTTTTACATTTAATGAATGAAAAGAAAGCGGGTGATCCTATGGATCGCATCTATGTAGACCATGCAGCAACGTCCCCGATTCATCCGGACGTTGTGCAGGAAATGCTGCCTTATTTTACAGAACACTTCGGAAATCCTTCCAGCATTCATCAATTTGGCAGAAAAACACGCCAGCTGCTCGATGAAGCGAGAATTACAGCAGCAAAAAGCATCGGCGCCCATCCCAACCAGATCATGTTTACGAGCGGGGGAACGGAAGCGGATAATGCCGCAATTTTTGGCACAGTTTATGCCAATAGCGAACATGGCAAGCACATCATCACCACGCAGATCGAGCATCATGCCGTACTTCATGCTTGCGAGGAGCTTGAACGTCAAGGGTTTGAGGTAACATACCTGCCTGTAGATGAAACAGGGAGAATTTCTATTCAAGCTCTAAAAAAAGCGTTGAGAGAAGATACGATTCTTGTCACGGTCATGTATGGAAACAATGAGGTAGGAACAATCCAGGATATACAGGCGATCGGGGAGATTTTAAAAGATCACCACGCCTATTTCCATACAGATGCCGTGCAGGCATACGGAGTTCTCTCACTAAACGTTCAAGAATTGCAGGTCGATCTGCTGAGTGTATCTGGCCACAAGATTAACGGACCAAAGGGAACGGGATATCTTTATATTGGTGATGGGGTCTCCATTGCACCATCCTTTTTTGGCGGAGAACAAGAGCGGAAACGCCGGGCAGGAACAGAAAATGTTGCTGGAATTGCGGGTTTCGCGAAGGCCATTTCCATAATGGCTGAAGAAGGTCCTCAAAAAGCAGAAACATATGAAGGTTTTAAAAAGACCATGTTGTCCATATTTAAGGAAGAAGGCATTGAACACATGGTAAATGGTTCTGCTGAACATGGGCTGCCTCATATCTTAAATGTCAGCTTTCCGGGTGTGAAAACAGAAGTGCTGCTCGTAAACCTTGATCTGGCAGGAATTGCGGCTTCTAGCGGATCAGCCTGCACAGCAGGATCGATTGAGCCTTCCCATGTACTCACGGCAATGTTCGGAAAGACAGATCGAACAAAGAATGCGATCCGATTCAGTTTTGGATTGCATAATACAGAGGAACAAATCGAGAAAACGGCACGTGAGACAGCAAAAATAGTGAAACGTCTGCAAAAATAAGGTAAACTCTAAAATATGCATTTTTTCAAAAAAGCATAAGACATGCTCTCAATAGATTTTACGAGCCATTGAAAATGAAAGGGGGGTGAAAGAGAATGTCAGCACGACAATCAAAATCACCTGCAGAAACACGCGTCGTCATTGGGATGTCGGGCGGTGTGGATTCTTCTGTTGCAGCACTCTTGCTTAAACAGCAAGGCTATGACGTCATCGGGATTTTTATGAAAAACTGGGATGATACAGATGAATTCGGTGTCTGTACGGCAACAGAGGATTACAATGATGTAATCGCGGTTGCGAATCAGATTGGAATTCCTTATTACGCCGTTAATTTTGAAAAAGAATATTGGGACAAGGTTTTTACCTATTTCCTTGAAGAATATAAAGCGGGAAGAACTCCGAACCCGGATGTTATCTGCAATAAAGAAATTAAGTTTAAGGCATTTCTTGATCATGCCATGAACCTAGGAGCTGATTTCGTTGCAACAGGCCACTATGCCCGTGTTGTGGAAGAAGAAGGAGAAGCAAAGATGCTTCGAGGTGTTGATGAGAACAAAGATCAGACCTACTTCCTGAATCAGCTGTCACAGGAGCAGATTGAGAAAACGATGTTCCCGATCGGTGAATTGAACAAGCCGGAGATTCGCAAAATTGCTGCTGAAGCCGGGCTGGCCACAGCGAAGAAAAAGGATTCCACAGGCATCTGTTTTATTGGAGAACGGGATTTTAAAGAGTTCCTCAGCAATTATCTTCCAGCAAAACCAGGTGAGATGCGTACGCTCAATGGAGATGTAAAAGGCAAGCATGACGGGTTGATGTATTATACCATCGGACAGCGCCATGGCCTTGGCATCGGAGGAAGCGGAGATCCGTGGTTTGTTGTTGGCAAAGACTTGAAGGAGAACGTTCTTTTCGTGGAACAGGGCTTTGATCATGAAGCGCTCTACAGTGAAAGTCTGGTTGCAGTTAAACCAAGCTGGGTAAGTCCGCAGCCAAAAGAAAAAACATTTCATTGTACAGCAAAATTCAGATACCGTCAGCCTGATAAAGGTGTTACCGTCACTCAACTGGATAATGGGACCCTTGAGGTGGTATTTGATGAACCACAGCGTGCGATTACGCCGGGCCAGGCCGTTGTCTTCTATGACGGAGATGTCTGCCTTGGCGGTGCTACCATTGATGAGGTTATCAAAAACGGAGAACCTATTTCTTATTTATAAGCCGACCAGTCCTTTTGTATATGAAGGACTGGTTTTTTTATTAAGGTGCTCCATTCTTTGTTATACTTTAATCAGAACAGATTTCAGGAGGATGGCAGTGGAACAGGATTATTTTAAAAAGGGTAAATTAGAGGAAACGGCAAAAGCACTTGAACAGCAGATTGAAAAAGAACCGGGCAACCCGGTACCTTATATTAACTATGGGAATTTGTTATCGGCTGTCCACGAGCACGAGAAAGCCCTCGTTTTTTTCGAAAAAGCTCTTGAGCTTGATTCGGAAGCAGGAGCTGCTCTTTATAGTACGGGCATCGCATTCTATCAGCTTGAAAGGTTTCAAGAAGCAAGAGAATTCTTTCTCAAGGCGATGGAAAAAGGGGTGAATGAGGGCGACGTTCATTTTATGCTCGGTATGTGCTTTGTCCAAAAAGGGGAACAAATCAGGGCTCTGCCGCATTTTCTGCGTGCATCAGAAATGAACGAAAACGACACAGAGTCTCTTTTTCAATATGGGCTCTGTCTCGCTCAGCTCGAGCAGGTAAAACAGGCAAAAAACGTTTTTTTAACGGTAACTGAAAAAGATCCGGGTCATGCAGATGCATTTTATAACCTTGGTGTGGCCTGTGTTTACTTCGATGAACTGGACGCTGCCAATCATGCTTTCAGCAAGGCGCTCAGTATACAGCCCGATCATTATCTCGCTGCAAACGGAAAAAAGAACGTGGAAAATAAAATGCAATAATGGCTGTGGAGAAAAAAGCTGTGCAGTCTGAATTATTTTAAAGTCAGGAGACCAAAGATGGATAAACAGTCTTCTTTCGATTTATTCGATGAACAAGCAAAATATTTAAAAGGCACGCTGCTTACCACCATTTTCTTTAATCAGGAAAACTTGTACACTGTCGCACGCATCCGCGTGCATGAGACGAATGAATCGTACGATGAGAAGGAGGCAATAATCACAGGTACTCTTCCTCCGCTGTATCAGGATGAACGCTATATTTTCTTTGGCCATTTCAAAGAACATCCGAAATACGGAAAACAATATCATGTGGCACAGTTCCGCAAAGATATGCCGCAGACCAAAGAAGGAATGGTTCAATATCTTTCTGGTGACCTCTTCCATGGAATCGGCAAGAAAACAGCCGAAGCAATCGTCAATCATCTGGGGAAAAACGCCATTTCTGCGATATTGGAAAATCCGGATGTGTTGAATGGCATCCCGCAGCTGAATGAAGAAAAAGCAAAGAATTTGTATGACGTTCTTATTGAGCACCAAGGGCTTGAGCAGGTTATGGTGACGCTGAATCCATTTGGTATCGGTCCTCAGCTCTCCATGAAAATTTATCAAACGTATAAGGAAGAAGCTCTTCATATCATTCAAAATAATCCATACCAGCTCATCTATGACATTGAAGGAATTGGTTTTCAGCGTGCTGACGAGCTTGGTAAAGGGATTGGGCTGTCTTACAACCATCCGGAACGGATCAGAGCAGGCTGTTTATATATCCTTCAGGAGAGGGGAACGGACGCCGGCCACGTTTATCTTCCTTCTGAACTTGTGATGGAAGAAGTGAAAAAACTGCTCACCAATGGAGAAGCTCCGATCAACGATTCAGATATTTTCCGTGAGATTGAGGCCCTAAGAGAGGATCAAAAAATCGTCATGGAGGATGACAGGCTCTATCTGCCCTCACTGTATTTTTCTGAAAAAGGGCTTGCAGAATCGGTAACAGGCATTGCCAGCCAGGAGGAGTATCAGGAAGCTTTTCCTCATTCCGAATTCCTAAAAGCACTGGGTGAACTGGAAGAAAGACTGGGAATCGAGTATGCGCCATCACAAAAGCAGGCGATCGAGACGGCTGTTTATTCACCGGTCATGGTGCTTACAGGCGGTCCAGGTACGGGTAAGACTACCGTTATTAAAGGGATTGTCGAAGTATATGCAGAACTGCACGGTGTTTCATTGGACCCTACATCCTATAAGAAGGATGAACCGTTCCCTGTGCTGCTTGTTGCTCCAACCGGCAGGGCCGCAAAACGGATGTCAGAATCCACGGGTATTCCAGCATTTACGATCCATCGTCTGTTAGGGTGGAAAGGCGGAGCGGGCTTTGAACATAGTGATGAGAACCCGCTGGAAGGAAAACTCCTTATAGTAGATGAGATGTCAATGGTTGACATTTGGCTTGCACATGCCCTCTTTAAAGCAGTTCCAGGCAATATTCAAATCATTATTGTCGGGGACGAAGATCAGCTGCCTTCTGTTGGTCCTGGCCAAGTGCTGCGGGATCTGATTGCATCAAAAGTGATTCCCACGGTTGAACTTAAAGACATTTACAGGCAGGCAGAAGGCTCTTCCATCATTGAATTGGCTCATAACATGAAGAACGGCGTACTTCCGAATGATCTGAGAAAAAGAAAAGCGGACCGAAGCTTCTTTTCTTGCCAGCCGCAGCAAGTTCTGGAAGTGGTGAAACAGGTGTGCCTAAACGCGAGGCAAAAAGGGTATACGCCCAGGGATATTCAAGTCCTGGCTCCCATGTACAAGGGCAATGCAGGTATCGATATTCTGAATCAGACGCTGCAGGAACTCTTTAATCCTTCAGGGCCGCAAAAACGCGAGTTGAATATTCAGCAGGTGGCTTTCAGGGTTGGGGATAAGGTTCTGCAGCTCGTTAATCAACCGGAAGATAACGTGTACAACGGCGATATGGGAGAGATTGTATCCATTATTTATGCAAAAGAAACGACGGATAAGGAAGATCAGCTCGTGGTTGCGTTTGATGATGTGGAAGTCGTGTATACACGATCAGATTTTCATCATATAACACATGCCTACTGCTGTTCGATCCATAAGTCTCAGGGAAGTGAATTTCCGATCGTGATCATGCCAGTGGTGAAAAGTTATTTCCGTATGCTGCGAAGAAACTTGATCTATACCGGAATTACAAGAAGCCGAGAATTTTTAATTCTGTGCGGAGAAGAATCCGCCTTTGAACTTGCTGTTCAGCGTAATGATGAATCTGCCAGGTATTCGAGACTGAAGGAGCGGCTGACTCAGTTTAACATGGAAAACGTTTCAAGCATGAACCCTTAGAAGTCGTGGAATGATAAGAATGTTCGGAAGGGTGGGGGTTACTTTGCGGACATTTTCTTTTTTAAAAGGACAAAGAGCAATGCATGCCGATAGCCAAAAAATCATCGGACGAGTAGAAGATGTGGTGGCAGATTCTAAAGGAAACGTGCTTGGTTTCATAATTTGTGAAAAAAGGCTTTCCTTTTCCTTTCGAAAGAAGTATGTGCCTTACACTTCTGTGTCGATGGCTGGCCAGGATTCTGTATTGCTGTGCAGCTGCAGGCCGTACAAGATACCCTTCCAAGCTAAGGGGACTTTTACGATGGCAAAACATCCTCGCTGTATTTTAAAGCAGGCTCTCCTTTCAAAAGACGGAGAAACGAATGCCGTAGTAGAGGATGTATATTTTTCTGATGATTGGGGCAGGATTGTAGCAATTGAAGTGACAAAAGGTTTGTTTTCCGATTGGACGGATGGAAGATCTCTCATCTATTCCCACGAGCCGTTAACCATTGGGAAGCAGTCACTTTTTGTACGATAAGTGCTATAAAGGAGGGCCCTCAATTTGAAATGCCCGAACTGCAGCTGCAAGGATATAGGCAAGATCGGTGTCAATCAGTATTATTGCTGGAATTGTTTTATCGAACTGTCCATTGTAAATGGCATGCTGTCCCTTCACCAAGTGGAAGAAGACGGCAGTCTGACTTCGCTTGATGATCTTTTTGAAGATCAAGATTTATCCTTTAATGCCGATGCACAATAACGTTAAGTGATCTTAATGAATGGGTGGGTGACAACATGAATAACATTTTAAAACCATTACTTGCCCTAGGCATCTGGGCAGCTTTCAAAGGAATGAAATCATCCAGAAAAAACGGGATGAATTTTATGAGGATGGACGACCTGTTATCTTCTAAAAGAGTAAGAAAAATGCGTAAGAGACTGGCAAAAGCCATTTATTAAAGAAATGAAAGTCCATGCTAAAAAAAGCATGGACTTTTTTTCATGAAATGAGAGGTTGGGGCAACAATATAAATGGAGGTGATTACTATACATCGAGAAAAGTATATGAAGTGGATCATCCGCCTGTCTCTGTTGGTACTTTTGTTTCTGTGCGGCTGGCTGCTGCTTAAACTTGCCCCTTTCTGGACACCTGTGCTGACAACGGTCAAAGCGGTGTTTATCCCTTTTTTTATTGCGGTGTTCATCACCTACTTGCTTCATCCCCTCGTAGAAAAACTGCATCATTGGGGCGTTCCGCGGACGCTGGCGATTCTGTTTATCTACGTTTTGTTTTTTGGCGGTATCGGCTACGGAGTATACAAAGGCATCCCATACATGGTGCTTCAGATACGGGAACTCGTCTCAAATATACCTGCCATATCAAAAACGTACCGTAACTGGCTGCTGGAAGTGGACCACCATACCTCCCGGCTGCCTCGTTCCATCCATCTCCGCATTGAAGATTATATCCAATCGGCTGAACAATACTTGGAAAAAAGTGCGGCCAATGTGATCGGATCCATAAAAAAAATTGTCGATTATTTTTTTATCTTGATTATCATTCCGTTCCTTGTCTTTTATTTTTTAAAGGATATTGATGCAATTAAACGAGCATGCTGGTATATAACCCCGAGAAAATGGCGGAAAGAAGGCATTCACTTATTGAAAGATATTGACCGGTCACTTGGCGGCTATATACGCGGGCAGCTGTTTGTCGGGAGTCTTCTCGGTGCAGCTGCTGTGCTCGCTCTCTGGCTGGCAGGCATGCCTTATCCGATTATTCTTGGGATTATTATTGCCATAACCGATGTGATCCCTTATTTTGGACCAATTCTTGGTGCTGTTCCGGTTATATTCATCGCATTCACGATCTCTGTAAAAATGGTGCTGATTGTTGCAGGAATTATGCTTGTGCTTCAATTTATAGAAGGAAATATTTTAGGGCCTCTGATCGTTGGCAAAAGCCTTCATATCCATCCAGCTCTGATTATCCTCGCCCTCCTTGCAGGCGGAGAAATTGGTGGAATTCTTGGCTTGATCCTAGCTGTTCCTGTGTTTTCTATACTTAAAGTGATCGTTGTTCACATACGTGATCACAGACTTACGGCAAAGATTGACAAAATGCCCTAGAAGGAATTATACTTACTGCAAGATAAAGCAAAACGATGATGGAGATAAGTACGTTTCTACCCTTTATAGAGAGGAAACCCTCGGCTGAAAGGTTTCTAAAAGTAAGAGGAACGGAAAGCTACTCCCGAGTGCAATTAATACCTGCCGGTTAAACCCCGTTAACGTTTATTTAAGGTGATGATCCCCATTGAAAGCGGGTTCATAACCAGGGTGGTACCGCGTGAATAACAACTCTCGTCCCTGATGCAGATCAGGAACGGGAGTTTTTTTATTTGCCTGTCGTTTTTACACCAGAAAGGAGATAGGAAAGATGAAAACTTTAACGTCTGCTCAAGTAAGACAAATGTTTCTGGATTTTTTCCAGGAGAAGGGCCACAGTGTCGAGCCAAGTGCATCACTCGTCCCCCACGAAGATCCGTCTTTGCTATGGATTAATAGTGGAGTAGCAACGCTGAAAAAATACTTTGACGGCAGGGTCATCCCTGAAAATCCAAGAATCGTGAATGCGCAGAAATCAATCCGTACAAATGATATTGAAAATGTAGGAATCACAGCAAGACACCACACATTCTTTGAGATGCTTGGGAACTTTTCTATCGGGGACTATTTTAAAGAAGAAGCCATCATTTGGGCTTGGGAGTTTCTAACAGATCCAAAATGGATTGGTTTTGATCCTGAAATGCTTTCTGTAACCATTCATCCGGAAGATGATGAAGCATTCGATATCTGGAACAAGACAGTAGGGGTGCCTGCAGAACGAATCATCCGTCTGGAAGGAAACTTCTGGGATATCGGAGAAGGGCCGAGTGGGCCAAACACAGAGATCTTCTATGACCGAGGAGAAAAGTACGGTAATGACCCAGAAGATCCGGAACTTTACCCGGGTGGAGAAAATGACCGTTATCTTGAAGTATGGAACCTTGTTTTTTCCGAGTTCAACCATAATCCTGATGGAACGTATACTCCACTTCCAAAGAAGAATATTGATACAGGAATGGGCCTTGAGCGCATGGTTTCCGTCATCCAGAACGTTCCAACCAACTATGACACAGATCTCTTCATTCCTGTGATTCGGCTGACTGAACAGCTTTCAGGCAGCAAGTATGGAGTAAGCAAGGAAACGGATACGGCGTTTAAGGTAATTGCTGACCATATTCGAACGGTTGCTTTTGCGGTTTCAGATAATGCTCTGCCTTCAAATGAAGGACGCGGTTATATTCTTCGCCGCCTGATCAGAAGAGCGACACGCTTCGCTAAACAGATAGGCTTAGATCGTCCGTTCATGTTTGAACTTGTACCGACTGTTGCTGACATAATGGTTGATTTTTATCCTGAAGTGAAAGAAAAAGTTCCTTTTATTCAGCGCGTCATCAAGAACGAAGAGGAACGTTTCCATGAAACCATCAATGAAGGATTGGCGATTCTTGAGGATGTCATCCAAAAAGAAAAAGCATCAGGCAGCAGCACGATTGCAGGAAAAGATGCGTTTAAACTCTATGATACATTCGGTTTTCCTTTTGAACTGACCGAAGAGTACGCTGCTGAACACAATATGGAAGTCGACCGTGCCGGTTTTGAAAAAGAGATGGAAGCACAGCGTGAACGTGCTCGTTCTGCGCGCCAGGATGTAGATTCCATGCAAGTGCAGGGAGGCGTACTCAGCGATATCAAAACCAACAGTGAATTTGTCGGTTATGATAAAGAAAGAAGTACTTCAAAAGTGCTGGAGACTCTTCAAAACGGTGAGCGGGTAGACCTGCTAGGCGAAGGAGAAGAGGGGCAGGTCATCTTGGATCTCACTCCGTTTTACGCTGAAAGCGGCGGTCAGGTAGCCGATCAGGGAACTATTATTGGAGAAGGTGTAGAACTGTACGTGAAGGATGTACAGAAGGCGCCGAACGGTCAGAACCTTCATACTGTAACGGTAGTGAAAGGAAGCTTGCGCAAAGGGATTGAAGTCGTGGCACAAGTAGATGCTGAAAAGCGTGCTGCCATTGTAAAAAATCATACGGCTACCCACCTTCTGCATCAGGCGCTGAAAGATGTTCTGGGAACCCATGTTAATCAGGCTGGTTCTCTCGTCGCCCCAGGAAGACTTAGATTTGACTTCTCTCACTTCGGAAGTATTTCTCCTGAGGAACTGGAGCGCATCGAGGAAATCGTCAATCAGAAAATCTGGAAGACGATCGCAGTGGATAAGATGCTGAAACCAATCGATGAAGCAAAATCTATGGGTGCAATGGCTTTATTCGGTGAAAAGTACGGAAAAGTGGTCCGTGTCGTTCAGATTGGGGATTACAGCCTTGAGCTTTGCGGTGGATGCCATGTTCATAATACATCTGAGATCGGATTGTTTAAGATCCTTTCTGAGACAGGAATCGGTGCTGGAACAAGAAGGATTGAAGCTGTAACAGGACAAGAAGCATACCAGGCGATGAAGGAACAGGTTCAGGTTCTTCGTGACGCTGCTGCTATACTGAAAACCAATACAAAAGAAGTGCCGCACCGCATCGAAACACTTCAAAGCCAAGTTCGCGAACTTCTTCGTGAGAAGGAAGCTTTGTCTTCTAAATTAGGCAACTTGGAAGCAGGAAGCTTAATCAACGAAAAAGTAGAGGTCAATGGTGTTTCTCTGATCGTTAAAAAAGTAAATGCTGCAGATATGAAT
The DNA here is from genome assembly GCF_001510655.1 of Fictibacillus sp. FJAT-27399. Taxonomy (GTDB): domain Bacteria; phylum Bacillota; class Bacilli; order Bacillales; family Fictibacillaceae; genus Fictibacillus_C; species Fictibacillus_C marinisediminis. Next base: position 695,811 of record NZ_LMVC01000002.1, read on the forward strand.
GGCCTGCGGTCCATTGTTGATGATTTAAAAAATAAACTTTCGAGCGGAATTGTAGTACTCGGAGCAGTAAATAATGATAAAGTAAACATTGTAGCCGGAGTTACAAAAGATTTGATTTCAAAAGGCTACAATGCCGGCAATCTTGTAAAAGAAGTAGCTTCACGCTGCGGCGGAGGCGGCGGAGGCCGTCCTGACATGGCGCAAGCTGGAGGAAAAGATCCCGAAAAATTGGAATCTGCATTGGAATCGGTGATTGAAGCAGTTAAATCTGTTTGCTAATCACAGCATTAAGGGTACAATGACTGTATAAAGGGAAAATACATTCAGTCAAAAGGGAGAAGTTAGAGAAAGAGGTGTTGGCCGTGAGTTCTATGGATAAAACAATGAAGTTTAATTTTCATGACGATTCAATGGATCCAAATGTACAAAAAGTGCTATTCTCCGTTTATGAAGCACTGCAGGAAAAAGGCTATAACCCGATTAATCAAATTGTCGGGTATCTGTTATCAGGAGACCCAGCCTATATTCCACGCCATAAGGATGCCAGAACGATGATTCGTAAAATTGAACGGGATGAACTTATTGAAGAACTGGTTAAATCCTATCTTGATACGAAGGAAAAGGATTCTCTCTAATGACCAGAATTCTAGGACTTGATGTGGGTTCCCACACGGTTGGAGTGGCTGTCAGCGATGCCATGGGCTGGACTGCTCAGGGAATTGAGACGGTCAGGAGAAAACCGCATCAGCCCGACGAAGTCTTTGAACGTATTGGCGAGTGGGTCAAACAGTACGAAGTTGAAGAAATTGTAGTAGGCTTACCCAAAAACATGAACGGATCCATTGGTCCGAGCGGTGAAGCATGCCAGGAATTTGCCCGAGAGGCTGAAAAGCGGTTTGAACTTCCCGTCGTGTTATGGGACGAGCGGTTAACGACGATGGCTGCAGAAAAAATGCTGATTTCAGCAGATGTCAGCCGCAAGAAGAGGAAACAAGTGATTGATAAGATGGCAGCGGTTTTGATTCTGCAAGGTTATTTAGACAGCCGCCAATTAAAAGATTGAGGTGATTCAAATGGCAAATGAAGAAAAAGAGCACATTATCATTCCAGGAGAAGATGGAGAAGAAAATCTGTTTGAAGTACTAATGACGATTGACGGAAGCACCACTCCGACAGGCCATTCTTACATTCTGCTCGTACCAGCTGGTGACGATCAAGAAGATGAGGAGAGCGAAGAGCAGGAAGTTTTTCCTTTCCGTTTTGTAGACAAGGGTGAAGAGGAAGACGATATCGAGCTTTTCCCTCTTGAAACAGATGAAGAATGGCAAATGATCGAAGAAACACTAAACGCTTTTCAAGATGAAGAAGAATAATCGATTGGCAGCTAAAGTCTAACTTTAGCTGCTTTTTTTTATGACATTGGAGCATACTAAAGGTCTTATCACTTTAAATCCCTTTATCTGGGAGTTTTGTCTGGCTGCAGCGATAGTATCCGCAGGGCATAAGTCCGGCATCGATTAATGATGAACTTATTCTATATCGGACTTTAACAGAGACGCTTGCGCTTTTCTTAATTATGGAAGCTAGACATGATTTTTACTTATCAGTATAATTAAGCAGATGAAGGGAGAGAAAAAGGGTGTTAATATTAAATACGGTTTCGGGAGGCCCTCTTGATTCCGGCGGGAAAAACCGAAAAAGAAATACAGCAGTCGTTCTATTTCTGATCTTTGTGATCATTGCCGCAGCTGCTTTATATGGATATACATACATAAAAGATGCGCTTGGACCTGTAAACAAACATAACGATAAAAAGATTACGGTAGATATACCGATTGGTTCTTCAGTTTCCACTATCGGAAAAATTTTAGAAGACAAAGGGCTGATCACCAGCAGCATGGTCTTTCAGGTGTATGCCAAATCTAAAGAGTCTGGAAATTTGCAGGCTGGCGTCTATGACCTTAAGCCTTCAATGAATGTCGATCAGCTGATCGCCGCTTTAAAGAACGGTAAAGTATTTCGCCATCCTGAAACCTCCTTCACCATACCTGAAGGGTTTATCATTCCGCAAGTAGCCGAAGTAGTGGCGAAAAACACCGGCCAAAGCAAAGAACAAGTAATGAAGATTATGAACGACAGAAGATTTGTGAAAGAGCTGCAGGCACAGTTTCCTATTATTGATAATAAAGTTTATGACAAAAAGGTCTATTATCCTCTTGAAGGATATTTGTTCCCTGCAAAATATGAGTTCGATGAGAAAAAACCTGATGTAAAAGCGGTTATAAAGAAAATGGTGGAAAAAACGCAAAGGATAATGGATAACTACCAGGCTGAAATTAATAAAAGCAAGAAAAAGCCTTATGAAGTTCTGACTTTAGCATCAATGATTGAAGAGGAAGCTCAAAGGCCAGAAGATCGGCCTAAAATATCAGGTGTTTTTTACAACCGGTTAAAAAGGAAAATGACGCTTGATTCCGACCCAACCGTTAAATATGCACGTAAAAACTTTAAAGTACAAGTTCTCTACAAAGAACTAAAGTATGACTCACCTTATAATACGTATAAATATCCAGGGCTGCCCATTGGCCCGGTGGCATCTCCAGGAGAAGAATCGATTAAAGCTGCACTGAAGCCAGAACCGTCGGGATATTACTTTTTCTATGCCCGCCCAAACGGTCAAGTGATTTATACAAAAACATACAAGGAACATACAAAGGTCGTTCAAAAATACCGGGATGAATGGCAGGCGCACGCAAGGAAAAGCTAAAAAGAAAACATAACATTATGCTTTTATGATATAATGTTCCGGGTTAAGTAAGGAGGCATCGCCTTGATCACAAAAGAAGTACAGGACTATATCGAAGAATTAATTCCTGATCGAGATCCGAGAATAGTGGAAATTGAGGAGTATGCAAAAGAGCATAGTGTTCCGATCATGGAGCTCGTCGGCATTGAAGCCTTGCTTCAGCACCTCCGAATTATCCAGCCGAAAAAAATCTTGGAGGTAGGGACAGCCATAGGGTATTCTGCGATTCGTATGGCAGAAGCTGTACCGGATGCTTCGATCGTTACCATTGAGAAAGATCCGGAACGATACGAGCTGGCTGTGGCCAATATTAAGGAACTAGGATTTACGGACAGAATAACTGTATTGCTGGGTGACGCCAATGAATTAGCAGCAGAGGCAGAAAAACATGCACCCTTCGATGTTGTATTTATAGATGCCGCAAAAGGACAATACCAGCGTTTTTTTGAGAACTATGGAAGACAACTTCGGCCGAAAGGCATCATGATCTCAGATAATATTCTCTTTAAAGGCTATGTTGCCGATGACAGCGAGGTTGGAACGAGACGGCTGGCATCCTTAGTAAGAAAGATTCGTTCTTACAATGAGTTTCTCATGAACAACGAAGAGTATACAACTGCCATTCTGCCTGTCGGCGACGGCTTAGCCATCAGCATGAAAAAGGATAAAGAGCAGCGTTAGAGAGTTTGGAAGGAGAAAGAACATGGTACAAAAACCGATTGTCATAGGGGTAGCCGGGGGTTCAGGCTCTGGAAAAACTACAGTTGCCAAGGAAATCTACCGCCAGTTTGCCGATCAGTCGATTCTGATTATAGAGCAGGATTCATATTACAGAGATCAATCCGACAAGACGATGGACGAGCGTCTCAAAACAAATTATGATCATCCTCTGGCTTTTGACAATGAATTGCTTATTCGCCAAATAAACGACCTTTTGGAATATAAATCCATAGAAAAGCCGGTTTATGACTATACAGCACATACAAGAAGTGATAAAATTATCCCAGTCGAACCGAAAGATGTAATCATTCTTGAAGGTATTTTAATTTTGGAAGATGAGCGTCTAAGGGACCTAATGGATATCAAACTATTTGTCGACACGGATGCCGATGTCCGGATTATCCGGCGTATGGTCAGGGACACCCGTGACAGAGGACGTACGCTCGAATCAGTGATCGATCAGTATACATCAGTAGTCCGTCCGATGCATAACCAGTTCATTGAACCTACAAAACGGTATGCGGATATCATTATCCCGGAAGGCGGACAAAACCGGGTAGCGATCGATTTGATGGTCACCAAAATTCAAACTATCCTTGAAGAAAAAGCAATCCTAAAAAAATGAGGCTGAGTCCTCATTTTTTCCGCATGGTTCGGTTTAATACCACCAATAAATTTGGCAAGCGCTTTATTTTTTAGTAAGGTGTAAGAAATCCGATATACATATCAGATCTGTTTGACGACATATATAGTTATCAAGGGTACTGATTAATTGAAGGAGTGAATTCAGAATGTCAGAAGAGAAAAAACATTATATGACGCTTGAAGGCAAGCAAAAATTAGAGAACGAATTAGAACATTTAAAGACTGAAAAAAGAAAAGAAGTAGTAGAACGTATAAAAATCGCTCGCAGCTTCGGTGATCTTTCCGAAAACTCGGAGTATGATGCTGCAAAAGACGAACAGGCTTTTGTTGAAGCCAGAATCGTTCAATTGGAGAAAATGGTACGCGATGCCGTGATCATTGAAGAAAATAAAGCGGCAGGAGACAGCGTATCCATCGGAAAATCTGTAAAGTTTCTTGAGCTTCCAGATGGTGACGAAGAAACTTATATGATTGTCGGAAGCGCGGAAGCCGATCCGTTTGAAGGGAAAATCTCAAATGATTCTCCGATGGCAAAAAGCCTTTTAGGCAAGAAAGTCGGAGAGCAGGTTTCAGTACAAACTCCAGGCGGAGAAATAAGTGTACGAATTTTAGAAGTAAAATAAGGAAAACAGCGTCTTAGATGACGCTGTTTTTTGTTTTAGGCAGGCAGCAAGTTTATTTAAAGCCGGGAGAGACCACAATGAAAATGAGGTGGTCTTTATGAAAATCATTCATAAACGCATAGTGATTTCCGGCTCGCTATTTCTTTTGGGTTTGTTTCTCCTTGCCGGGCGCCTGATTCAGATACAGCTAGTATCTACAGAATCCTTTTCAAAACATAAGGTCAATCTAATTGACGAGAGTGTAAGACAACGCACACATTCCTTTACAATCAATGAAGGAAGAGGGCTGCTGCTTGACCGAAATGGCGAGATGATCTCCGCGGAATTAAAGCCAGCTGTTATTTTATTCCCTTTTTTGCAGGGTGAAGCGAAGGCCATCGATAAAGTGGCGGATGTGCTGGGAAAAAGTCCTTCTGTAATTCGGAGAACGGTTGAAGAGCACGAAGAACCCTTCGTTATCGCTGATGAGAAAGATGATATTACGACCCAGACAATGGAAAGAATCAATAAATTAAAGCTTCCAGGAGTTTATGCTCATTATATTGCAAGAAATAAGCACTCGGAGTTTGCCAGTTCCTTGCTCGGCGTAACGGGACAAGCCCCGGAAGTGATCAAGAAAAATTATAAAGATAAACTTGATAAAGGGATGATCAATGTTAATACAAAAATTGGAAAAACGGGATTTCAGCAGGCGTTTGATCCGTTCTTGATCTCTGAAGGAGAGACGAAGCTGATCTATCATGTTGACCGGTCAGGGTCTCCCCTTTTCGGTCTGGACGTTAAATACCTTGCTCCATCCAATCCCTTTTATCCAGTTAGTGTGAAAACCACGGTAGACAGCAAGCTGCAGGCCATTCTTGAGCGTGCTGTTGACGTAAGCGGCATAAAAAATGGCGGAGCTGTAATGCTGGATGTTTCGAGCAATGAACTGCTTGGTATGGTAAGCCGGCCATACAAAACAGGCTTAAGCAAAAACCAGATGCTGACTCGGCATGCTCCGGGTTCTGTTTTTAAAATCGTGACGGCGGCCGCTGCCATTGATCATAAAGATCTTCAAAAAGAGAGGACGTTTGACTGTGACCTCGGGATTGATGGGAAGAAGGCCAAGCATCCACTAGGAAATTTGGACTTTAACAGCAGTTTCTCACAAAGCTGCAATCGGACATTCGGCCTGCTGGCTAATGATATGATGAAAAAAGATCATAGCATGTTGGATGACTATGCCAAGAAGCTTGGCTTGACCGGCAGATCAGGCTGGAACGGGCAAGTTTATCATTATCAAGACTTCAAACAGTTTCCGGAAGAAGAGTATGCAACGATCTGGGCTGACCGCTACGACAAAAATCAGCCATTAGCCATCTCTCAAACGGCAATCGGCCAAAAAGATGTCCAGGTTACACCTTTATCCGTTGCAAATATGATAGCTGGCATCGCTCGTGGAGGAAAAGTGGAGGAAGTGAAAGGTGCGACAAAAATCCTGTATAAAAACGGGAATACCTTGCTTACTTTTCAAGACCATAAGAAAAAAGCAGAAATACAGCCTTATACTGCACAAAAGCTTCAGATGCTGCTTCGTGGCGTTGTAACCGATCCAAAGGGAACAGGGAGGGCGTTACAGGGTCTGCCATATGCAGTCGCGGGCAAGTCCGGAACGGCAGAAAAAGGGAAAGCTAATACTTCAAATAAATGGTTTGCCGGTTATTTTCCTGCCGACCATCCAAAATATGCGCTCGTTGTTATTGATTTAGATTATACAGGTGCACGTACAACTGTTATTTCGACTTATGCCGACATTGTGAAAAGGATTTACAATAACGATAAAGAAAAATAATAAGTTCTGCTACATACTCAAAATCTCAAACTTGTCGAATTCGTTTATCGTGGTAAAATTGATATAGCAAAACTTTTTTAGGAGGTTTGTATGAGCAGAAAACAATACCGTTCTCGCTTTGAAAAGCGAAAACAAAATCGAACGTTAAACATTGCAATCGGAGTAGTTATCCTCTTGATTATAATTGTCGGAGCTAACATATTCATGAACGGAGGCAGCAGCCAGACGTCTTCTTCTCCTGCTCACGGTAATCAGGATAAGAAAAACCATTCCTCTTCCTCTAAAACCGATACAACAAAGAAAGACGACTCGATCGTCGTAGATGAAGATAAGAACAAAGATTCCTCTGGTACGGATCAGAATTCTTCTTCGCAGAAAGATGACAGCGAAGATAAAAATAAAGATGATTCGGCTAAAAAAGAGACCGATAAACCTGAAGGGGGAGGCCCAGATGGTCCATGGGATCCTGTGGGAACTTCACAAACAGGCGCACACACCAAATCGTACGATAAAGGAACTCCGGACTGGAACGAACAAACAAAGGCTTTATCCTATGCAACAGGAATACCCGAGGATCAAATGACATTATTGTGGCTGGGTAATGGAGGGGCACCGGACAAATCGGTAGGACGTGTCCTTTCAAAGGAAGATGGAAGCCGCTATGAAGTTCAGCTTCAATGGGAAGACGGCAAAGGCTGGAAACCCACAAGCGTTACAAAAAATTAATAAAAGCATAAGCCGTCTGAACATTTGTTCAGACGGCTTTTTCGTTAATTTAAGCCCCAAAATGAGAGTGCCGTTTGATTGATTATTCCTGATTTCTGTGATATCTTGGAACCTGTAAAGTTTTAATTCATAGTATAGTGATAGGAATTATATATTTTAAATAGACGGAGTGGGATAAATGGGCAGAGAATTTATTTCGTTATTTGATGAGTGGGCAGAATCATACGATCAATCAGTGTCAGGCCAAGATGAAGAATATAAGGAAGTATTTGAACGATATGGAGAAATTCTTGAAGCGGTTGCCTCAAGGACGACAGGAACTGTCGCAGAATTTGGAGTGGGTACTGGAAACCTGACCGAAAAACTGCTGGATGCCGGGAGAACGGTTTATGGTATTGAACCTTCAAAAGGCATGCGGGAAAAGACAAAAGCCCGTTTTACAGACCTCCAGCTTTTTGATGGAGACTTTTTGGCATTTCCAGAACTTCCTGGAGAGATTGATGCTATCGTAAGCACCTATGCTTTCCATCACCTTACAGATAAAGAAAAAGACTCTGCTATCCAATTATATAGCCAGATTTTAAAGGAAAATGGTAAAATTGTATTTGCGGATACAGCTTTCATTAATGAGGCGGACCGGCAGGAAAGGTACCGCATCGTAAAAGAACAAGGTTATTTAAACCTGCTGCAGGATCTTCAGACGGAATATTATACGACGCTTGAAGTGCTGAATGAAATTTTTCAGAAACATGGTTTTGAAGTTTCTTTTGAAAAATTAAATACCTATGTCTGGCTGATGGAAGCTGTTAAAACGAAAAAAATTTAACAGAATATATTGGAGTTGTCGCTATGAAAATTGGAATAATCGGTGCTATGGAAGAAGAGGTCATCATTCTTCGGGATAAACTATCACACAGGCAGGACAAAACGCTCGCCGGCTGTGAATTTTATACTGGGAAGATTGATGGACTTGATATCATTCTCCTGAAATCGGGTATCGGTAAAGTAAATGCCGCTATTGGAACAACGTTGATGATTGAGATGTTTCAACCAGACTGCATTATCAATACAGGATCGGCTGGAGGGTTCCACAAAGACCTGAATGTTGGAGATGTCGTCATCTCAACGGAAGTTCGCCATCATGATGTGGATGCAACCATCTTTGGCTATGAATATGGGCAGGTTCCACAGATGCCGGCCTACTATGTACCGGATGCCGATCTTGTTTCCATCGCTGTAAAAAGTGCAGAGAAGGTAAGCGGAATACAAGTAGCAAAAGGTCTGATCGCTTCAGGTGACTCGTTCATGAGCGATCATGAACGAGTGGAATTTATCCGGACAAAGCTTACGGGATTGTATGCAGCAGAAATGGAAGCGGCGGCGATTGCTCAGGTTGCCTATCAGTTCAAGGTGCCGTTTGTCATTATCCGATCTCTTTCAGATATAGCCGGTAAAGATGCCCGCGTATCTTATGACCAATTTTTAGATACTGCCTCCAAGCACTCGGCAGAATTGATTTTATTAATGATAGAGGAGTTGAAACATAATGGTTAAAAAAATGAATGTAGAAAGCTTCAATCTTGATCATACTAAAGTTGCAGCACCTTATGTACGTCTTGCTGGTACAACCCAAGGTAAAAATGGAGATGTTATCCATAAATATGATATTCGCTTTTGCCAGCCGAACAAAGATCATATGGATATGGCGGGGCTTCATTCAATCGAACATTTAATGGCGGAAAATATCCGTAACCATCATGATTCAGTGGTGGATATCAGTCCAATGGGCTGCCAAACCGGATTCTATCTTTCAGTCATTAACCATGACAACTATGATGAAATCCTTGAGGTCCTAGAAAAAACATTGCATGATGTTCTAAAAGCGGAGGAAGTACCTGCCTGCAACGAAGTTCAATGCGGATGGGCTGCCAATCACAGCTTGGAAGGCGCAAAAGAGATTGCAGAAAAAATGTTAGCGAAAAAAGATGAGTGGAACAAGGTGTTTGCTGAATAAGAGGAGTTTGTGTGATGACGGTTTATAAAAATATACATGAGTTAATCGGTAATACACCGATGGTCCAACTGACTCAGTTCCAGTTGCCAAATGGGGTGCGGCTATTTGCCAAACTTGAATATTTCAATCCTGGAGGAAGCGTGAAAGACCGGCTGGGGAAAGAATTACTGGATGAAGCGTTCCGTACAGGAAAACTGGTGGAGGGCGGTACCATCATTGAACCGACAGCCGGCAATACAGGAATTGGTCTGGCATTGGCAGCTATTAACAGAGGTATTAACGTTACGTTTGTTATCCCTGAAAAGTTCAGTATGGAAAAGCAGGACATCATGAGAGCTCTAGGCGCAACCATTATTAATACGCCAACAGAGGAAGGTATAAAGGGAGCGATAAAGAAGACTGAACAGCTTCTTACTGAGATTCCTAACTCCTTTACTCCAGCTCAGTTTTCCAATCCGGCCAATCCTGCTACGTACTATAAAACACTTGGACCAGAAATTTGGCAGGACTTAAACGGCGAGGTTGACATCTTTGTTGCAGGAGCCGGCACTGGCGGTACATTCATGGGTACCGCACAGTTCCTAAAAGAAAAGAAATCGGAAATTAAAACGGTCATTGTAGAGCCAGAAGGGTCGATTTTGAACGGCGGCCAGTCAGGACCTCATAAAACAGAAGGAATCGGTATGGAATTCTTGCCAGGCTACATGGATTCTTCTTATTTTCAAGCGATCCATACAGTTAGCGATGTTGACGCATTTAACAGGGTGAAAGAATTGGCACAAAAAGAAGGCATTCTTGCTGCCAGTTCTTCAGGTGCTGCTCTTCATGCTGCATTGCTGGAAGCAGAAACAGCTCCTGCAGGTTCGTCAATCGTAACAATCTTCCCCGATGGAAGTGACCGATATTTAAGCAAAAAGATATACGAAGGAGGCATTTAACATGAAAAGGAAAACAAAATTGATACACGGCGGAATTCCGGGTGATCCAGCTACAGGTGCCGTGTCGTTTCCGATTTACCAAGTAAGCACCTACAAACAAGAAGAAGTGGGTGTTCATAAAGGATATGAATATTCCCGAACAGGAAATCCGACCCGTTTTGCACTAGAAGAGCTTGTTAAAGACCTTGAAGAAGGAAAAAGAGGTTTCGCTTTCGGTTCTGGTATGGCAGCCATTACAGCTGTTATGATGCTGTTCAGTTCAGGTGACCATGTGATCCTGACGGATGATGTATATGGCGGGACATACCGCGTTGTATCTAAAGTCCTCAACCGAATTGGTATTGAAGCCACTTTTGTTGATACAACCGATTTAAATGCAGTAAAAGAAGCGATCAAACCGAATACAAAAGCATTATATGTTGAAACACCGACAAACCCATTGTTAAAAGTAACCGATTTAAAAGCAGCTTCCCAATTGGCGAAAGAAAACAACCTGTTATTTATCGTGGACAATACGTTCAGCACTCCGTATTGGCAAACACCAATTACATTAGGAGCTGATATTGTTCTTCATTCGGCTACTAAATATATTGGAGGGCATAGTGATGTCGTGGCAGGTATCGTCGTTGTAAACGATGATAAGCTGGCTGAGGATCTTCACTTTGTTCAGAATTCTACAGGCGGGATCTTAGGGCCGCAGGACTCTTGGCTCCTTATCAGAGGTATTAAGACGCTCGGTCTTCGTATGGAAGCCCACGAGGCCAATACGAAGAAAATTGTAGAGTTTCTGTCCAATCATCCAAGCGTTGAAAAAATTTATTACCCTGGACTTGAAAGCCATCCTCAGCATAGCATCGCAAAAGCGCAGGCAGGTGGCTTTGGCGGGATGGTATCATTCGATGTAGGTAGTGGCGAGAAAGCTGCCCAAGTCTTGAAAAAGGTACATTACTTTACCTTAGCAGAAAGCCTTGGTGCAGTAGAAAGCCTGATTTCTGTTCCTGCTCAGATGACGCATGCGTCAATTCCTTCTGACCGCAGAGCAGAACTGGGAATCACTGATGGATTAATCCGCATCTCAGTCGGAATTGAAGATGCAGATGACTTAATTGAAGATTTGAAGCAGGCGCTTCAATAAGAGAAAAAACTCCCGGCAGATAGAACCGGGAGTTTTTTTATATATTTGTCAAATATTACGTAGTCGGCAGCCACCTGATATATGTTATTGTAAAATAAGAGGTTAGGAGGCTGATTAAGTAATGGATTCAAAAGTTATTCAAGATATTAAAGTTAAAATTCAGGATTATCAGCACTACGGGATTATCCTTTTATCATTAAGCTCGTTTCTTTATTTAGGAACTGTGATTCCTTTTGCAGGGAAAGATACAGCAGATGCGATTGTCTGCGGAGCAACTTCCATGACAGGGCTTGGTTTTACTGCTCTTATGTATTATCAAGCGAAGAGATTAAAGAAACGTTTACAAGAGATACAATAAATAAAAAAATCCGGCAGCCATGATGGGCCGCCGGATTTTTTTATCTGGATTTAGCGCCAGAACAAGGCACTAAAGCTTATAAGTCTTATATTGAAATACCGATGAATGTACCGATGCATAGCAGAAGACCAAAGCCTAAATGAAGCATTGCTGTGAGTCCGAGTGCTTTGTTCAGTTCTTTAGGCTCCCAGGTGCGGGCTGCTATTCCTACTGCTTTTAATGCAATCGGCAAAGAAACGATGGCGATCAAACTCCATGCAGGAAGCAGTGAAGCAATTACGAGCAGCAACAGGATAATATACGTACCAAGCATTAAAATATAATACTCGATTCGAGCTCCTTTTTTGCCGATTAATCCTGCAATCGTAATCTTATTGATCAATTTATCCGTATCGATGTCCCTCAGGTTATTGGCGTGCAATATGGCCATGATCAAGAATGCATTTGGAAGTGAAATAAGTACCGTTTCCCAGTGAACCGTTAGCGTCTGGACGTAGTAGGAGCCAATAACAGCCAAAACTCCAAGTGTCGTTCCTGAAGCAAATTCCCCAAAGCCATTGTATGCTAGCGCATAGCGGGTAGCTGTATAAAAGTACCCAATCAGGAGAGAAGGAATTCCGATATATAAAATAAAGCTGCCTGTCAGACTGGCCAAAATTAATCCGATAATACTTCCTAAAGCAAAGAAGATGAGTCCTGTAATATGGACTTGCACAGGTGTCATTTCCTTACGGTCAATCACTCCGGACGGGCTGAGCGAGCCAGGCTGGTCAGCACCTTTTTTATAATCAAAGTAGTCGTTCACCAAGTTGGTCCCGCACTGCATGAATATAGCGCCTGCGAGTGTTAATAAAAAGATTCCCCAGTTGATCTCCGTCCATTTCATGGCGAGAATGGTACCGAAAAGCACAGGTATGATAGAAGCCGTCAATGAAAATGGCCGGGTAGAGGCCAATATAGTCTTAGGGCTTATCATAATCGTTCCCCCTATCTTACGAAATACAAATTATTAGGCATATCCATTATAAAACAAATGTTTGTGAAAAAGTACACATAATGCTTGTGTTTTATACAAAAAATGAAATTTGTGATGGTAAGTATGGAATGTTTTTCTTTCTATGAAATTCCGCAAAACAACGGGTATCTTTCATAAGGAGGATGCATATAAATAAATTGTTTGGTAAAAGAGGTTTACAAGTTACCATGATGTGGTTATAATTACCATGTAAGAAAAATCAGAATTTATTGAAGGAGGTCGAACACCATGATGCAAAGTAAAACAATTTCAACTCTGAAGCAACTGAATAAATCAAATAGATGTTCGGCCGTTGGACAGTAGTCTTTTTTAACAATTCATTTGGATAAAAAAGCGCCGCAGGCTGAACGATGCCTGTGGCTTTTTTGTGCCCATTTTTGGGTTGGCCGCAGGGGATCTTGTACTGCGGCCTTTTTTTATAAATATCAACTTGAGGGAGGAGAGAAAAATGATGATTAGTATTGCTTTGTTGACTTGGTTCTCTTTGGAGAAGGATATGACCTGTTGATTTTAAAATTAAAGGAGGATTTACTATGTTTACACGACAATTATTTTTTGGCACAATTACTGTTTCTTTCAAACGAAAAATCAGAACGCATCAAGAAGTTGTACATCAGCAAGAGGTGAATGAGAGGTTCGAAGCCAGCCGCGATAAAGTCGTGAATACGGTCCTAACCTTTTAGTAAAGTTTGACAATAAAAATTAATGGAGGGATAAATATGATGGTAAAAAGATACCTGGCGTTTCTAAATTGGATCATAACGGAGAAAGATACGACCTGAAAGGATAACCAGGAAGGAAAGGAGGAACCTGTATGTTTACACTAAACCTTTTCTTTGCTACGATTACCATTTCATTAAACAAGAATGAAATGACGTACAAAGAATATGTGCACCAGCAAAATGTAAATGACTTGTTCGATGCTGCTCATGCAAAAGCAATCGACGCGAATTACATTCGTTAATAGATAGAAAAAAGCCCTGGCTTGCGCAAATTATAGTGCGAGGCAGGGCTTTTGCTGTATGATGAAGATATAAATCATAAAGAAGGGTTAAAAGGGTTGAACGTTCATGAAAAAAGATATTCATTGCTGTGCCACCTGCATCAATTTTAAGGTTTCAAGAACGGAGCAGGGGATGAAATATGAGTGTACAAGGCTTGGATATGAAACCCAGCCTTCCTATAAATTCAACTGCTGGGAACCAAAGGATCACATCAAAAAGTGGCTGGAAGAAGAATAACTTTACCAGCCTCTTCCTGCCCCGCCACCGCCGGAAGACCCGCCACCACCACCGCGCCGTCCACCGCCACCGCCTCTGGATATCATGGAGAGGATCATGTAAGTCAGAAACCCATTAAAAAATTTTACATCCAAAAAGATAACCACTACGATGATAAGAATGTAAAACCACGAGAAAGGATCTTTTTTCTTTTCGTTAGGAGGAGGGTTATCCTGTCCCTTGTATTCTTGTGTGATCTCTTTAGCAAGAGCCTGATACGTTTGTGTGACAGCCGAGTCAGGCTTCCCTTGTTTCATATAGGGAATCGCATTTTCGTCCAGAATCCTTCCAGCTTTTCCGTCTGGAATAGCACCCTCAAGACCATATCCAACTTCAATCCTGATTTTCTTCTGTGACATGGCAACGACGAGCAGTACGCCGTTGTCCGCTTTTTTCGTGCCAAGCCCGTACGTCCTATAGGCTTTATTCGCATAGTTCTCAATGGGTTCACTTCCAATAGACTTAACGGTCAGAACAGCAAGCTGTGCTGTCGTCTGATCTTCCAGCTGTCTTCCCAATGACAGCAACTCTGCTTCTTGCTGTTGATTTAAGATGTTCGCGAAGTCCTGAACATAAATATCTCCCGTTGGAGCAGGTATCTTTGCTGCTGATACCGGTTCTCTGGCTGTTAGTATGGTGAAAAAGAGAAACACCATCAAAAGGAGGGAGAATCTTTTGGAAAGCATTATCCGTTTCCTCCAAAGTCTACTTTAGGGGGCTCTTTTGCGTTGGCATTGGCCTTAAAGTATTCTTTTTTATCAAATCCTCCTATCCCAGCAATTAACGCTCCAGGAAATCGTTTTACTTTTTTATTATAGGAAGCGACTTCCTGGTTGTAATCCCTTCTGGCTACGGCGATCCGGTTTTCGGTACCTGCAAGTTCATCCATAAGTTGAGTAAACTGTTTATCAGCTTTAAGGTTCGGGTACCGCTCCTGAATGACAAGAAGCCTGCTTAAAGCGCCGGTTAATTGGTCATTGGCTTGTGCCTTTTCCTGAGTTGATTGTGCACCGGCCAGGCGGGCACGCGCATCGGAAATATCCTTTATGACCTTCTTTTCATGTGAAGCATAGCCTTTGACGGTATTTACAAGGTTAGGCACCAAATCTACACGTCTTTGCAGCTGAGTCTCAATCTGCGAGTAGGACTGATCAACATCCTCTTCCTTGTTGACAAAACCGTTGTAGCTTGCTACAAACCAAATAATGATAACACCTATGATGACTACAGGCCATATCCAGCTTTTTTTCATATGTACACTCCTTCAGCAAATTTCCATTAATTTTTAGTTTTCCCCTATCTTATGATTTAAAAACAGAAAATATGGCTTAGGCTTAACAAGATTAAAATGGCTTAATAGAGGGTAAACACTCTATGTAGACGGATATAAAATGAAGGAGGAATAGACGATGAATGAAGATCAAACAAAAGGGAAAATGGATCAGGCCAAAGGTGAAGCAAAAAGAGAGCTAGGCAAGCTCACTGGAGATGAGAGAACAGAAGCAGAAGGCAACAAAGACAAAGCAAAAGGAAACATCCGTGAAGGTTATGGCGATGCCAAAGAAAAAGCAACAGATACAGTAAACAGCTTATTTGATAATAAAAGAGATTAAGTAAAAGTGAAACAAGGCCAGCTCCGAAAGGGACTGGCCTAGTTTTTTGATTAAATATCCCAATGTTGACGGAACCAAGTCACGAAACTGGCAATATTGTTTTGCACAGCCATTTCCACTAATCCCTGCTTGGTGAATAAATAAATTTTAATTACCCTTTAATTTTTGTCACAAAAAGAGGGAGTTAATTGTCTTATTAGTGATTGCAAATTAAGGAGGAATTGAGTATGGAAACAAGATTTTTAATGGGAAAGGTCAATCCAGGAGGTTATGAGGCAATGTTGAACCTGCGTTCTTTTCTCCTGAAGAACGAGCAGTGCCAGCGCTGACTGAATCGATCACACTCGTAGCTGACTCCCATGTTCCAGATGAAGTATATAGGGAAGTAGCTGAACATTTTGAGGAAAAACAAATAGCGGAAATCATCATGCAAATCGTAACCATCAATGCATGGAACCGCATTGGAGTTTCCACAAGGTTAATGCCGGAATAGATCAGATTCATTAACTATTAAAATGCAAATGGAGATACGCGTATCTCTATTTTTATTGGAACGTAACAGGTTTATTGACGAGGGAGCTGCTTTCCAGTAATGATAAAGGGTTCCCCAGCCATCAATAATGAATGCAAGGACCGAAGTGAAGGGGGTGACCAATAACACGAGTTTACATTTCTTATTTAAAAGTAATACACCTGCCAACCAAGGCAGCACCATATAAAGCAGATAAGAGGCCAACATGCCATCACCAAATTTATGACTTTGGAGATAGCATGTTTCATCCTTTCATTCAAAACGAAGGGCACATTTCTATTTTACAGGTGCAATAAAAAAGGAACAGTATTTTGAATTAATGAACAGTTGATGTAATCGAATATCCAGCTGTTCATCTATAGATTTCGGAATGGTTATCACTCCTTTTTTATTAATCTTTATATATTTGGCTCCCTTTACTTCGTTTATGGTATTGGCTTGAATGATGATCGAGTCGTCTTTTTTACATACAGTGAGGAGGTCATTTTCTGTTATATTAAATTCCTCTCTCCAAATGGCAGGCAGCAAGATGACACGATTTTTACCAGGCATATAGTATTTATCTGTCTCAACTATCAACTGTCAGACTCCCTTAATTAGTAGTTTTTAATAAATATTACCATTCCTAACATTTTTTCAAACTGATAAAAACGTTTCAATTTTACTCAGAAGATTTAGGTTAAAAGCTTTTATTTGCTTAATTTCTGTGCGTAAACCGACTATTTACCTGCGAATATGGTAAATGGAACCAGTGTTTTCAGAAAACCTCTTTAAATACAGGACTAAAATCATCAGGTGAAAATGTAATAAAGGTAGGTGCTGATTGAGAAAAACAAAAAAAGAAAAAAGTATCTCATCGTTTATCAGAAGAGTTAGCCCTTTTACTAAAGTACGTCCCGTGTTTTAACTTTCGAGTACCTTACCAATACAGCCGCCAATGTAATAAAGGTTAATTGGAATTTTAAAAAAGCAATATTTTTTGAAATATCTATTGAAACATTCAGAATATTATTGTAGAGTATAAATTACAATTTGATACGTGATTTGTTTTCTTATCAAGAGAGGTAGAGGGAATGGCCCGATGATACCTCAGCAACCTTCAGCCGCGGATGGCTGAAAAGGTGCTAAATCCATCAAGTTCGTTAATGAACTTGAAAGATAAGAAGAACGACAATTGATATTTCTCAAAAGTCTTCTTCTTAGAAGGCTTTTTTTATTTTATTTATTAGGAGGATCTCCATGTATAAAACGGAAACAAAGCTTGCTCAGATTGGCAACCGAAGTGAAGACCGGACAGGATCAGTTAATCCGCCCGTTTATTTTTCAACCGCTTATCGCCATACCGGGATAGGAGAATCAAGCGGGTATGATTACATACGCACCGGCAATCCGACACGCCAGCTGCTTGAACAGGCGATCGCGGACCTGGAGGGAGCGGACCAAGGCTTTGCTTGCAGTTCGGGAATGGCCGCGATCGCCACCATCCTCTCCCTTTTTCAATCAGGGGATGAATGGATCGTATCCAGCGATTTATACGGCGGTACTTATCGGTTATTGGAAGAAGGCTATAAAAAATGGGGGCTGTCCTGTAAATACGCAGACACGGCGAATCCTCTTGAAATTAAACAGGCGATTACTGAGAATACCAAAGCGATTTTTCTGGAGACCCCGACAAATCCTTTAATGGAAACTTGTGATATCCAGGCGATTGCTTCTATTGGAAAGGAACATGGTCTCCTCGTGATTGTAGACAATACATTCTACACGCCTTTGCTTCAAAAGCCGATTGAACTTGGGGCAGATATCGTCATCCATAGTGCGACAAAATATCTTGGTGGACACAACGATGTACTCGCAGGACTCGTTGCTGCAAAAGGAGAAAAATTATGTGAAGAATTGTCCTATCATCATAATGCTACGGGTGCCGTTTTAAGCCCTTTTGACGCCTGGCTGTTGATGAGAGGCATGAAAACCTTGGCATTAAGGATGAAAAAGCATGAAGAAAACGCAAAGGCGGTCGTCGGTTTTCTCCAAGAACATGAAGCCGTTGCGGATGTGCTTTACCCGGGAAGAGGAGGAATGATCTCCTTTCGCCTTCGTAAAGAAGAGTGGGTGCCTGGCTTTCTGAAGGCTGTTTCACTGATCACATTTGCGGAAAGCTTGGGCGGAGTCGAAAGCTTCGTCACCTATCCGGCCACTCAGACCCATGCCGATATTCCGGATGACATTCGCATCAAGCGAGGGGTGTGCAACCGGCTCCTTCGGCTGTCTGTTGGAATTGAAGATGAAAATGACCTTATAGATGACTTATCGCAAGCACTTCAAATTGTTCAGAAGGAGGCAATCCCCCATGAGTGACTATTCCTGTTATCATTTTCAAACCAAATTGCTGCATCATAAGCATAAGACCGATCCGACAACTGGTGCGGTCAGTGTACCGATGCACCTTTCTTCAACGTTTCATCAGGAGGATCTCGACAGTTTCGGAAAATATGACTACAGCCGGTCAGCCAACCCGACAAGAGAAGCGTTGGAGGAGCAGATCGCTCTCTTGGAGGGAGGCTGCCGGGGATTCGCTTTCTCTTCAGGAATGGCCGCTATATCGACAGCTTTTCTGCTCCTTTCTCAGGGTGATCATGTTGTGATTTCAGAAGATGTTTATGGCGGTACTTTCCGAATGGTAACGGAAGTGCTCACAAGACTGGGGATTACCCATACTTTTGTAGACATGACTGATCTGGATGCAGTTGAGAGAGCCATTCGTCCGAATACAAAAGCTTTTTACATCGAGACACCATCCAATCCACTGTTGAAAGTAACGGATATACAGGCGGTAAGCGAGCTTGCAAAAGAACAAGGAGCACTGACGTTTGTGGATAATACGTTCTTAACACCGGCTCTTCAGCAGCCTTTGCAGCTTGGTGCAGATATCGTTCTTCACAGTGCTACGAAGTTTCTTGCCGGCCATAGTGATGTCGTTGCAGGACTTGCGGTTGTAAGGGATGGAGAGCTGGCAGAACGCCTTTATTTTCTGCAAAATTCCTTCGGAGCCGTGTTAGGGGTACAGGATGCCTGGCTTCTCATGCGCGGTTTGAAAACGTTGTATGTCCGGCTTCGCCATTCCTCAGAGGCAGCTGGTAAACTCGCTGATTACCTAAATCATCATCCTCTTGTTAAAAAGATACATTACCCGGGGCTGAAAGAGCATTCCGGTTATCAATTGCAGCGCCGGCAAGCAGAAGGGCCTGGAGCTGTCTTTTCCTTCGAGCTTGAAAGCGAACAGCTGGTAAGGCCGTTCACTTCGCACCTTCAGATTCCGGTATTAGCGGTAAGCCTTGGAGCAGTAGAGTCCATATTGTCTTATCCGGCAAAAATGTCACATGCTGCAATGCCAGAGCATGAACGAAGGAAGAGAGGAATTACCAATACGCTTTTCCGTTTTTCAGCAGGGCTTGAAGACCCTGAAGACCTGATTGCTGATTTCGAGTTCGCATTAGCTCAAAGCACGATCCAGGCACTTGCAAAATAGAAGGTCATCGGATTTTGATTGCCGATGGAGCAATGGGGCATAAGGGCCCATGTTTCACACGAGCCATAAAAAGTGGCTCTTTTTTTTGAATTATGCCTCATCGTTTTGTTTATAAAGAGGGACAGCAAATCAGTGTTTAATGAAACACTGTTTTGCTGTCCTATATAGATTTTGAAATCAGAACAGGCAAAAAATGTCTTAAACCTGATTTTTCGTCCGTTTATATTTATATCCGACTAATCTTCGTTCAGACTGGATATCGTCCCATCTTTCACTAAACCAGTAGTTGAAGTATCATTACTGGTTATTTTCTCTGGTTCCTCTTGCTTCTGATCAGAGGCAAGAATTCTTATCCGACCATGAGTATCATGTTTAGAGTTCATCATTTATCCCCTCCTAATTTTCCGCTTTATAAAGCATTACTGATTATTGGACTGTTGTTGATTCTGTCCCTGCATATCAGTTCCCAATCCCATCATATTTGAAGCAAGCGGCATCATGTTTTTCATTTTTCCTCCATTGCCACTCAGCATTTGATACACAGCAATACCCACTCCTACCGAAGCGATAATTGGTAAAATCGTATTTATATTTGTTTTCATCTACATCATCCCATTTTAGATTTTTGTCCATTGCTGAACCATATTATTTTGTCTAAAACAAACTGAATAAATTAAGTCGATTATTACCAATGAATAATAATCGGAGAAATTCTCCTTTGATGCATAATCCGGGGGGAATTCCAAAAGATAACGATAAAAGAAAGGAGAGAACATATGAATAAAAAACGAAATCTTATTCAATTTTTGGTGATCGTTTTCATGGTAGCTGTTTTAACAGCCTGTATGAATAACCGAGATAATAAGCAGGGAATGGATAATCAGAACAGAAATATGAGGAATATCAGTACTGATGAAAATACAGGTGACAATAATAACCAAGACAACCGACTGGATGTTGCAGATGAGGCTGCTGATCAAGTTGTCCAGCTTCCGGAAGTACGTCAGGCGAACGTCATCGTTACGGGTAATAATGCCTATGTGGCAGCTGTTTTGGAAGATGGAACAAACGGAAAGCTGACAAAGGAAACCGAGAAAAAAATAGCAGACAGAGTAAAAAGCACAGATCCTGATATCAAAGACGTATTTGTGTCCACTAACCCTGACTTTGTGGATCGTGTTCAAAAGTACGTGAACGATGTTCAGGCCGGAAAACCTGTCAAAGGTTTCTTTGAACAATTCAGCGAGATGGTTCGCAGATTATTCCCAACACAAAGATAAAAATTTCGGACTAAAAAATGAGGAAAAAGAGAAAATCACTCTTTCCTCATTTTTTTATGGCTGGCAATAAGACCTTATTTGAATAGTTTTATTCATTCTGTATAGTTCTCAACAAACTGTACAATCAGCCGATTTAGTTCATCCGCTGCTTTTGTAGGGATCTGGTGTTTGACTTTGGGAATGAACTTTAGTTCATTATAAGGCAAATTTTCATGAAGGAGCTTAGCATAAATGTGAAAGGGCTTATCTTTTTTACCATAGACCAGCAGGATGGGAAGATTAATGTTTGCCAGCTGCTTGGTGCAATTATAGTGCAAACTAGAAGTGTAATACTCCTTGATATTATGAGAAGATCCTCTCCGGCCAACTTGAAACATCTGTATAAACAGCTCTTTTGTAATCGAATTGGTCCAAGAAGTGGACAAAGCCAAAACGGGGACAGCACCTATTTCCGCGAGCTTGACTCCTGCAGAAATCTTATCCTTAAGCTTTCTGTCCTTTACTTCAGAAATCCCTCCAATAATTATTCCCCCAAGCGCCCGGCTCGAATTACTTTGCAAATACTCCAAAACGATAGAGCCGCCCGTCGAGTATCCGCAAATAAATGCTTTTTTAATTTCAAGATGATCCAACAGGCTGATAATATCATCAACAATGAGTGGATAGGTCAGTGGCTGTTTTGAATACTGGCTTCGTCCATGACCTCTAATATCAAAAGTGATAATCTTATACTTTGTGGATAGCCCCTCTGCCTGATATGTAAAATTTAAGGAAGTAAGTACGGGAGGATGAATAAAAACAATGGGAATCCCTTCTCCTTGAACAGTATAGTACAGTTTAACGTCCCCAACATCCAGTAGTGGCATGAAAATCATTCACCTCAGCTTGAAATACTATTCATAACGTCTGCTAAGCTTGTTGAATTATTCATCAAAATCTAAAATTGCCGAATTTGAAAAGATCAGGACTAACCAATCATATTAGACAGATGAGCTTATATTTGCACAGTTAAGTGGTGATTAAATTAACAGTTTTAAAGTTAAAAAATTCTTGATATTTGTTGGAATTTTTTCAGTGTCGAAAACGAATTTAAAGAAGTATGAGTAATTTTACTTCCAAATGGAAAAAGTAACAAAGGAAATAATGAGAGGGGGCTGTGTATCAGTGGAAAACACAAGTGATTTTGTAGAAAAATTGCACGAAAACCAGGAAAAAGCCGAAAAAAATAAAAAGCATCAAGGCAAAGGTAATCCAGGGACCAAGCTGCCAAATAAGCAGCACGGTACAAACAAATAGCTTTTGGGTACATTTATTTTATAGAAAAAGGGGCTGTCCAGAAAGTCGAAAATTGACCTTCAGGCAGTCCCTTTTTGGCTTGAAAAATCTTCAATGAAAAGTTAATTGAAGTGGAAGATGCGAGACTCCTCGAAAATGAACTTCACATTTTCTTCGTGCGATAAAAAGCTGCCGGAGCCTTCCTTGTCCTGCGGGACTAGCGTGACAGGTGAGACTNCTTGCACCAAAAAGTAGGCGTTCACGCCGGTAAGGCTCACCGCACGCCCCGCGGAAAGCGAGCAGCCTGGAACGGAAATCAACAGCTTACAGACTTCTTGGACAGCCCCTTTTTTAAATAGGATATTTAAGTTGACACTTAATTAAGTCAATGCTAAATTATATGTATGATTGAAAAAGCGATTCATTCATTATCCGTACCTACACGTCGTGCCATATTAGATGTATTGAGAGGTCGAGAGTTGGCTTCTAGTGACATTGCTTCACACTTTGAGTTATCAGCGCCTGCAATATCTCAGCATTTGAAAGTGCTGCATGACTCAGGCATGGTGGTTGTCCGCAAATCAGGAACTAAACGTTATTATCGAATCAGAAGGGAAGGTTTCGCAGATTTAAAAGAATTCGTAGATCAGTTCTGGGACAATAGCCTGTTCGCCTTGAAGGTAGCAGCTGAAGAGGAAGAAAGGAGAAAACATGAGTAAGCCTACCGAAAATCTTAGAAAAGAAATTTGGATTGATTGTAGTCCTAGTACGTTATTCACTTTTTTTACAGATCCCGACAAAATGAACCGGTGGATGGGAAGACATGTATTGCTGGAGCCAAAAATCGGAGGGAAGTACTGGATTGACATAAACGGTGAAAACGTCGCTACTGGTGAGTACAAAGAGCTCATTCCAAATGAAAAGGTTGTACTTACTTGGGGATGGAAAGATTCTGAGGTAATGCCCCCCGGATCAACGACGGTTGAATTTTTGTTGAAACCACAATATCAGGGTACTCTTTTAATATTAAATCATTATGACATCCCTGTTGAAAAAGTACCCACTAATCAAAAAGGATGGACTCATTATATTGACCGTATCAAACATTTAGGAGAAGGAAATGATCTCGGAGCAGATCCTTGGTCAGTACAAGGTAAATAAAGGGAGGGAAAATTATGTCTACAACTATTCAAGAAAAAATCAAATTTAACACCACTCCAGAAAGACTATATCAAGCGCTAACGGATTCCAAGAAGTTCAGCGATTTAACTGGTGCACCTGCAGAAATTCATTCTGAAGAAGGAGGATCTTTTTCCTGTTTCGGTGGAATGATTGCGGGAAGAATGATTGAGCTCATTCCTAATAAACGAATTGTTCAAGCATGGCGTGCAGGAAACTGGGATTCAGGAGTTTATTCAATAGTGAATTTCGAATTGTTTTCAGAAGGAGAAAATACTTTATTATACTTCAATCATATCGGTTTTCCTGAAGGACAAGGGGAGCACTTGAAGCAAGGATGGGAAGAAAATTACTGGAAACCATTAAAAAAATATGTAAGTGAATAAGAAGTAGAGAAAGAGGGAGAACTCCATGTCTTTCTCTTTTTTTTCATTTGGATTGCCTAAAAGACATTTCACTTTATTAAACAAAAAACAGAAACTATTACTGAATATGGGTGTTTTCTAACACTAGTACCTTTTCTTGGGTAGAATGAGCCTTTTCTTTTGTATGATGAACTAATCTTATAATTTCACCCTGAGCCTGCTTGGCACCCTTTACTAATAAGGGAACACCCAATGAATCGATTTTTAGCCTTCTAGATAATAAGCCTCCAATTGTCATGGATAATGGTACCGTTGGTGATGTATTCGAAAAAATAATCTTTTCATTACTATTAAATTTTTCCTGTAACAATAAACTTAAATTTTTGAGGCTTGGAACTAAAACTTTTGAATTTCCTCGACCAATTGTATAAACTGAATCTCCGTCTTCATCAATACCATGAAATATAATTTTACCCATATCTGATGTATTAAGTTTATTAAAATATCTGACGCTTAAGATATCTTCGGTTGTAAGAGGTTTGTTACTTTGTAATTCTTTTAAGTGATAGGCAGCAGCTAAAGAAGTAGTATGCGTTCCACCATAGTCATTATAAATATAAATCATGTTTTCCTCCATCATCAGTAACGACTTGAGTATTTCTTTATTTTTAGCTATCCATAAAGAAATCATACTTAATGAGTACAGGGGTAGATGATTAGAAAGAAGATAGTGGGGTGACGATAAAAACCATCTATAAATATTTCAGGTAATTTTAAAACATGAAGGAAAGATAATTTTATTGATTCCCAGCGCCCTATAGACTGTCCTAATTAATATCTGCAATCTCTACTGAGAAATCCCTTTGGTTCAAGCATAGATAAAAATAATTGTAAATCCTCCGATCAATCCTCCGTGTATAGCAATACCTCCAAACATTGAAAAAATAAAGCTATAAATTGAGAACTCACAAAAAAAACAAATATCTAAAAAAAAAAGCCTATTTTAAGGCTTCTTTTTGTGCTGTTATCCTTTTGGCTACAAACTCTTCTGGTATCTCTAAATTATTAATTTTTTCCTGTCATCAGTATGACCTAAACCGCTGTAAATTTTTGCTCTTTTTGAAAAAAGTAATAATCACTTCAGAAGATTGATTGTCAAAAGATTAATAACGCTTTCTACATCGAAATATTGACCTTTTAAAATGGCTGCCATACAATTGTTTTTGCTTGATTGTATCGTTGCTCCACTTCTCTCCAATCCACGATTTTCCACCAATTATCAATATATTTAGCTCGTTCATTTTTATATTGCAGGTAGTAGGCATGTTCCCAAACATCTAGAACAAGCAACGGAATAACATCCCATTGAGTCAGATTCTGATGCTTTTCAGCAGTTAAAATCTCTAAACGATGGGATCGGGGGGCCCAAACGAGAATCGCCCAACCAACAGCTTCAACATTTTTTGCTGCTTCGGAGAATTGCTTTTTAAATTTTTCAAAGCTTCCAAATGTGTTATATATAGCTCTACTTAGATGTTCTGATGGTATACCCCCGCCATGCGGGCTCATAATACTCCAGAAAATTGTGTGTAAATAGTGACCGGAACCGTGAAACGCTGCTTCTCTTTCCCAATGCTTAATCAAATGAAAGTCTCCATTTTCACGTGCTTTTTGCATTTCTAATTCTGCTTTATTAAGTCCATCTACATAGCTTTGATGATGTTTATCATGATGTAATCTCATGATTTCTTCTGAAATGACAGGCTCTAAACCATTATATGGATAAGGAAGAGGAGGTAATCGATGTCCCCCAATTGGGACGACTTGAATTCTTTCATCTTCGTTATGACCGGATAACGGTTCAGCTCGGTTTAAGAAGCCATTAAGGTTATCATATAAGGAGGCTGCTTTCTTACTTAATTCATGATGATCATGTATGCGGTTTTCCATTTCTATCTCATTTTTTAATAATAAGAAGGTGTCTTCCCATTGTTGAAGAATAGGATTTTCGATATTTATTAACTGTTCTCGAACTGATTCCCAAGTTATTTTGATATCTTCACACCATTTCAATAATGACTCTCGATACGTTTTTTCATTTATATGCAATTGTTTCGCCTCCTAGGTAACCTGTCACTAACAAGATATGAGTAATTACCGTAAAAATTCACAGAGAAACATTAATAGGGAGTCACTGAGCCAGCACAGCCTTTCCTTTTTGTCTCTCTTTTAATTTCGGTAGTTACTAAGTGAACAAGCAAAACCCTGAAATTGACCAAATAAGGTCAAATTCAGGGTTTCTGAAATACACAAGGAATGAAAGTCGAAAGGGCGGTTTTCCATTTTATTTAGGTTTTCTCCCATTATCTAATGTCATTTGTCAATTTGGTGACATAATTTATGAGAAGAAGCAAATCTTGCTACAAAAAAACAAAAGGAAGAGCAAAGAGAATTGATGAAAAATTATGTGATTTATACTGAACAAGGGTATGTGAAATATGCTCAGATTACAGATAACGAGGGACATGTCGCAGTATGGAAGGCTCTTTATACGAGTAACCTGAAGTATAAGTATATACCGAAGAAAGTTACAAGGAAGATAAAACCGACTGGGAAACATTCTTGAACACAAAGGAAGATGAGGGTTTTTCTTTTGTGGAAATCGAATTTAAAATTAGGCTGTTTTCGTAAAGTTTGTTGCTAACCTACTTGATTGTGATCCGAGTCCCATCAAACTTAGTAAATGAGAAACCAGTGAATTTCTCATGGTAGGTCGCGCTATAGTCCCTAAGAATGCTGATTGCGACAGCTTCCCCAAGCTTTATCCCCTCGATCCCATCTGAACGCCAATGGACGCCGGCTGTGTTGCGGCCTAGAGAGATATTGGCGGCAAGTTTATTCAATTCCCCGCCTATGGTCAATGGTTTTCCTGAATAAGGAAGCAATGAGAGGCCATCCCAACTGGCGGTGACTGGATTTGGAATTTTAAATGATTCTTTAAAGAATGCTTTGAGAACGGTGGCTCCGGCCCCAACGATGGCTGCGTGGCCTGCTGGATAAGCCGGATGAATGGGGCAGCCTTCCGGATAGGCCATAGGAAGCAAGTAGCTGCGGAACTGGCTGAACACTTTTGAAATGACCTGGGAATGGAGGAGTTCTGAGTTTATCGGGTAGCTTGCGGCACCCATCAAATGGTTGTGGACGCGTCCTCCGAACTCCTCGGGACGGAGTCTGCGGTGGACAAGATACTTTTGGAACCAAGCGGCCTCAAGTGCTGCCCGCGCCACTTTAGTAACTAAATCCAGAATATGCGGGGCGCCGAAGGTAATAAAACCATCCTGGGTTTCTGATTTAAGGTAGGGATTGTATATATCCAATGCTTCCCTGCCGAAACTGAGCAGAACTAAACAAGCGGAAAGCGGACCCTGGAAGGAAAAGTCCTGATGAACATATTCACCCAGATCCCTTCCATTGCGGATATAGCGGGGTGTGGGGTCGAATAACGGTGCAGCAGGAGTTGAGCCGTTCTGGATCTTCAGCCATTGATCATAGGATGTCATATGATCAGACCCCGCCAAGGTTGTACGATAACGCTGAACGATTGTTGTCCCGCCATAGGGGACGTTTTTCAAAAGAAATTGCGAAATATAGGGACCTGTTAGGTCACCAGGTGTAATCCCGCGAAATAGCGTACTCGTTGTGACTTTGCCGCCGGTTTTTGGCCCGCGAAAATCAGTGAATGACGATAACTCTGAAGCTGCCTCAATGGTCAGTGGATTGGTGCGGTACTCATGAAAAGACACATCGCGGGTCAGCGCCTGCCAATATAGTTCAGCCATCTCACCAGCCGCCCAAGCACTTTTGAAGGAAGGAGGAACAGCAATATCCAAGTTGTGGCAATCCGTTCCCGCAAGATCAAATACATATGCGGCTTGAGGATTTGCAATCTTGACGTCACCGCCGAGAGGAATGGATTCTAAATGGTCTTTGTTACCGGTTTTTAGAGCCTTAATTAGTTGGTTATAGGCCTGAAGGTCAACCTCGCCAAGGGAATTATGTGGCAGCCCCTTAGAAAAGCTGGCAATTTTAGTTGGATACAATTGTTCGTCACCATTACATGGATGTTCAGTAAGGGGAAGCTCCATTTGTGAACATGCTGCCTTATGACGAATACGAAATGCTTTCTCACTGCGCTTTTGTCCATTTAAAGGTCCGATTAAACACTTTTTTTTATTATTGGACTTGTTTCTTTTTGCCATCTTATCACCTTTTTTATTTATCATGTTACTAGATAGAAATCCTACTTTCTCGATGTCCCTATCTGATGATTTGGCCATCCTGATTTCCTGCTTCAATCCATTCATACTATTCATTTTTATTTTAAAAGTATAGGTTGTTCACCAATATGAATTACCTAATTATTCATTATTTCTACAAGAGTAGTTTTAGTAAAAATCAATATGTACTTGAAATCACTGCAAAAATAGATTTGGAAAATGAACATTACCTTGATATATTTGTGGAAAAAGAGGACAAGGTTATGTGGTTATGTACCCCTGACTTGGAAGAGAGGTTTGTTTAAGCAGATCAAGTGATGCTTAAGGAGATTTTTGTGCTTACTACAGAAGAAAAATGAAAAATAATAAATTAGCAATGATTGAACTTTAATATATCTCCCTCGAAATAGTGATAGATTTTTTTTAGAAATATGTCAAGATAGGGAAGGAATATGAAATATATGCTGAGTGGTGAAAAAGATGACTTATAAACAAATTAAATGGTTAATTTTAATGCTGCCTACTGTATCTATAGGAATATGGGAGTATTTAAGACATACCTTGCTAATGCCTTATATATCGATGGAAACAGGTAATTTTTTATCTCCATTGATTGTTTTTGGGGTCACCATAATTTTCCTATTGAAACTTTTTAATATGCTGGAAAAGATTCAAGCGGAATTAAATGAAGAGCGATCTCAAAAAGGAGCTTTGCAGGAGAGGGCTAAGATTTCAAGAGAACTTCATGATGGAATCGCACAATCACTATTTCTATTATCTATTAAGATAAATAAAATAGGCAAACAGGCTAATCTGGATAACAATCCTCATTTCATCAAAATGAAAAAAACACTTCAACATATCCATGAGGATACTAGACAAGCTATTAACAATTTACGTGTGCCACCTGTAGAATCAAACTTTAATTGGACAGATACGTTATTAAATCATATCCAAAGTATGGAAAAAGAACATCAATTCAAAGTTCAAATGACTTGGGAGATTGGAGAATCTTTGTTTTCAACGAAAGATAAGGTTGAGTTATATGCTTGCATAAAAGAAGCACTGATAAACGTTGTTAAACATGCAAGGACTAATCAAGTTTGGATTGATGCCCATGAAACAAAAACGGGGTGGACCTGCATCATAAAGAATAAAACAGACCAACAATCCTTAGTTAACAGCCATAAGGGTTATGGGTTGCAAATATTAAAAGACAGAGCCAAGGCGATGGGAAGCGATCTAAGTATTCATGTCCAGGATGGAGAAATGCTCATTGCTTTTGTAAAGGAGATATAGATTATGCAAGAACCCATTCGTCTTTTGTTGGTGGACGATCACCAACATGCAAGAGAAGGAATCCAAGAACTTCTAGAGGAATATGAAGAGTTTCAAATTATCGGTGAAGCAACAAATGGCTCAGAAGCGATTGAATTAGCTGCTGAACTGCAACCGGACTTAATCTTGATGGACATTCGGATGCCAGTATTGGATGGTCTGGAAGCTACTAAAATCATAAAATTTAAATACCCAACGATAAAAATCGTTATTATGACAGTTTCAGATGATATTACCGATTTATTTGAAGCGGTCAAACGAGGCGCGCAAGGTTATTTATTAAAAAACTTAAATTCAAATGAATGGTACAGTTACTTGCGTGCTTTTGCTGTAGATGAAGCACCCATGTCACAAAATATGGCATTTCGAATTCTGGAAGAATTCACACAGAGCAAAAAACAAATAGAACAAACTCCTTTATCCGAGCGTGAAAAAGAAGTTTTACAACTGGTTGCCCAGGGTAAATCAAACCGTGACATCGCTGAAACTATCTTTATTTCAGAGCATACGGTGAAAAGCCATCTAAAGAACATTCTAAGCAAGCTTCATCTGGATAACCGTGTTCAATTGACTAGTTATGCTTACAGCAAAGGGTGGATTGAATAACATAAAAATGATTAATAAAGTCATATTGAATGCTGAAAATTCCTGGAAAAAAAGTCTGAAAAAAAGTCGCTTAACTAATGAAGAAAAATATGGATCAGTGGATTTACTACCTACATGCTGTTAAGTGCATGTTCACTTCATACAAAACATGAAAATCATCATGAACATAAATAATAGTAAAAAAATCAGACAAGTGTCTGATTTTTTTATTTAATCGTAAACTGTTTTTGCGGCATCGTGTGCATATCTCTGGCTGTAACATGAGAAATCACATGATAGTTGCCAGCCTTACTATATGTACTTTGAATAGAATAGACTCCCTTTTTTGCTTTCTCCACCTTAACCTTTTTATGTTTTCGATTCCCGTCTTTCCAAATTTCAAATTGAACATCATCTGCATCATTTACAGCATGACCGTTTTGTGTGACCTTGGCCTGGATTCTGAAAGGTTTATTTGTCTTTGGCTGATTGGGATCAATATTAATTTTAACCTGAACAGGCATTAGTGAATTTTCACTTTCACTTGTAGATTGCTGGTGGGTTTGATGTTTAGGATTTCCACAGGCCGTTAATACAAGGATTGAACTTAGAAAAAGTACAAGTTTAGATTTGAGTTGCATGTCAATTTCACCTCGGTTGATTTAAGACTTTTTTGGCATCTTTAACAATTTGATCAAAGGGCACATTTTGAACACCATCATATCTTTTTACGACTTTTTTTTCTTGGTTCACCAGGTAAAACGAGGTTCCATGAACAAATTGGTCGGAGGTAGGATCAGCGGAAACAGCAGTCTTGAAAGAATTTTTGGCGAACGTCTCAATTTCCTTCTGTTCGTAGCCGGTCAAGAAGTGCCAGTGTGAAAAGTCTGCACCGAATTTTTTTCCAAAAGCGAATAAATTTTCCGGCGTATCCCTTTTTGGATCAACACTAAAGGATACGATTTGTGTATCAACTTTTTGATCTGCTAACATTTTTTGCAGTTTTGCCATGTGGGCTGTCATGGGAGGACAAACAGTTTCACAATTTGTAAAAATAAAATTAGCCAGCCAAACCTTACCCTTTAATTTGTCAATTGAAAATGTTTTCTCATTCTGATCCGTATAAGAAAACGATTGGACTTTCCAGTTCAGGGAATCATTTGAAGCATTTTTATTTGGATGTTCACTGGTGGTGTTGATACAAGCCGACAATAAAAACAATAAAGAAATAATTAAGACTAAGAAATTGAATTTTTTCACTAAAGATACCTTCTTTCAAACGTTTTCATTATCTTCATCCTGGAAAAAACATAGCTTTTTTTATCATGTCATATCTTTGCACATGAGAATATCCCTCTTAAGAGTGAATACGGTGATTTGAAATTTAATAGTCAATAAGATTGGAAGCGTTCACTATTTAGTCTAACAATCCGCTCACCTTTTGCTAATTATCCCCCTTTAGAGTGATGACGAGGAAAATAATTTTACACTATACTCAGCATAGCTTAACGGGGAGGTAGTTGGAAAAATGTATTCTACAAACGTAGTAAGAAAAGAAGTTCCCGAGGATACGGCGAACAAGCAATCACAAAGAGGGAAAAGTTTGTACCAGGCTATATGGCGTTGGCACTTTTATGCAGGTATATTATTTGCTCCAATTTTGATCATGCTGGCTGTAACAGGCGGGGTATATTTATTTAAACCTCAAATTGAACCTATCCTCTATAAGGATTTATATTATGTTCATCAAGGAAAGCAAGAGGTCTCAGCCGATCAGCAAATAAAACAAGTGAAGGAAACGTATCCTAGAGCAACGATATTAAGTTTCCGCCCATCAGATGAACGAAGGCGCACCTCTGAAGTAGGAATTGTAAATCAAAAAAATGAAATGACAGTTTTTGTGAATCCATACACAAATAAAATCGTTGGTACACTGGATAACGAAGGAAAGCTCATGGAGGTTATGAAAAAGCTGCATGGGGAGATTATGGTTGGTACAATTGGGGATCGAATTGTAGAACTGTCTGCATGCTGGGTCATGATCTTATTAGTCACAGGAGTTTACCTATGGTGGCCGCGTGAAGGACAAGCAAAACTATTTGGTACATTACTCCCAAGATTTACAAAAGGGAAGCGTATCTTCTGGCGTGATTTGCATGCTGTACCTGCTTTCTGGCTCTCGTTGTTTGCTGCCATTCTCATTATGACAGGTCTCCCATGGGCGGGATTCTGGGGAAATAATGTAAACAAATTAGCAACTTCTACTCAATCAGGTTATCCAACAGGCCTATGGGACAGTGTGCCAGAATCTACTGTACCTACAAAGAATGTATCCATAAAAGTTCCATGGTCAGCTGAAAATATGTCGATGCCCAAATCAAAAGCCGGCAAAAACATTCAATCGCTTTCGGTAGATCAAGTGATAAGTATGGCCAATAAACAAAAAGTGCATTCGGGCTACAGCATTAATTTGCCACAAGGGAAAAAAGGAGTCTATACCGTCTCGGTTTTCCCTCCATTACCAAAAGACCAAGCAACTCTGCATATCGATCAATACAGCGGGAAGATTCTCGCGGATCTTCGTTATAAGGATTATGGAGTGATGGCGAAGTTTATTGAAGTTGGGATTGCATTGCACGAGGGACATTATTTTGGATTGCCGAACCAGATTCTTGGCGCATTGGTCTGTCTAGGATTAACCGGTGTAGCGGTTACCGGACTCATCATGTGGTGGAAGAGAAAGCCGCAGGGTAAACTAGGAGCGCCTTCAATTCCTAAAAGTTTTAAGTTAATGAAAGGTGTGGCCCTCATCATTGTTGCATTTGGCTTGTTTTTCCCGTTAGTCGGAGTATCATTACTCATCGTACTAATCTTAGATTGGTTTGTTATTAAGAAAGTCCGATTCATGAAAAAGTACTTAAGTGCGTAATAAAAAACCCAGACATTACACATCGTGTCTGGGTTTTCCTTTGCTGTTTTAATATTTGGAACATCTCCATAGCAACCTTTGATTTGTTAGATTTATTGAAGAACTTTCTTTGGAATGGTGAGGTTTTTTTCCATTAGGCTAATATAATCCTCTTTACTCTCAATATCTTTTTGGGCGGGGGACTCCATGTTATGGAAGGAGAGGGCTTCGGCACCCACTTCAGATTTTACAGGATCAGCCACCCGAGGTTTCACGTTATCTTCAAACAAAACATAACGAATATGATGTTTCTTGGAAAGATCAATAATTTGCTGGAGCTGTTTCTGGGTTGGTTCATTGGACGGCGATAATCCGGAAATTGGAATCTGTATTAATCCATATCGTTTCTCCCAATAACCATAAGCAGCGTGAGACACAAGGATTTCTTTCTTATCGCTTTTATTCATAAGGGTTTTGAAGTCTTGATCAAGAGCTGTGAGCTGAGATTTTAACTCTTCAAAGTTTTTCTCGTAGTATTTTTTATGTGAGGAATCTTTTTTCACCATCGCATTTTTAATGTTTTCTGCCATCTTTATAGAATTTATGGGATCAATAAACACATGGGATCAACGTCCCCATGTTCATGGGCATGTTTTTCCTCATGGCCATTATGATGTTCCTCCTCAGGAGCAGCAAGCTGAATCCCTTCTGAAGCTTTAACTACATTCGTTTTATCTTTATCCAACGTGTCGATAGCTTTATCGGCAAAGCCTTCCATCCCAGCTCCATTGTAGATGAAAATATCTGCGTCTGACAGTTTCGACATCGTTTGGATTGTAGGTTCGTAATCGTGGGGTTCAACGCCTGCAGGTACTACATTTTGAACATCTACATACTTACCACCGATTTTTGCCGCAAAGTCTTTGAGAGGAAAAATAGTAGTAGTGATATGTAATTTCTTATTCTTTTGATCAGCTGAAACATCTGCTGAACTGGTTTTGTTTTGTTCAGAACAGGCTGAAAGAATAATAGAAAGAATTGTATACATGGGAAGCCACTTCAGTCGGCCGGCTGGATTAAAGAGCTTTCTATCGATATTCCACCAGATTCTAATAATTATAAGAATAATAATAATGCTCCATTCAATCACACCATTCTTGGAAAATATTGTGACTTTGTTGTATTTATGGGGTATGACGAGCATTGGTCTACCGATCCCATTCCAGGGCCTGTTACCTCCAGACCTTGGCTGAAAGACTCTATAGTAGAGTTTATAGAAACTGGAATACCAACTAAAAAGATTATCTTGGGTTTGCCTTCTTATACCAGAATTTGGAAACGAAATCAAAGTGGGCATATTATACGGAATCCTGCATTTTCAGCTAAGTATGTAGAAAATTGGCTATCCAATAATCACAGATCCTTAAAATAGGACCTTAAAGGAATATATTAACGAGGTTTTAAAACGGCTAGCAGAACCTGAGTAATAATAATTGGAGGGACTTGTGAGAATTTTAAGGCTGGTGTACGAGTAAAGCAGTAAATGTAGAGGGGACAGCAATTCCGTTTTAGGTTAACAATAACGCGATAACACAGATATAGAAAAAATGTTGGCTGAACACCTTTATGGTGCGGTATTCAATAAAATAGAAAACAGTTGGAAGCCCTTTTAAATGAAAAGGCAAGAATTTTATAAGAATGATATGGAAACATTGATACTGTCCACCTTACTCCATTTTCTTAAGGTTGGTCCAATAATGGCTCATATGATTAAAAAATAAGTGGTCTTTTTTGTCATAAGAAGTGAGAAAATCACTCGTTGGGGTGATGACAGCCCTTCTAAGTAACCTCTATACTCTTATTAGTTCTTTTTTCAAAATATCGCGGCATAGTGAAAGAGGGAGAATCTCGCTCCAGCGTTCATAATCAAGGTGAATAATGGTATGAAGTTAGGAGTCTTGTATGTATCGATTAATGAAAACCATTCATAGAACATTTGGCATCATCGGATCTTTGCTTGTCCTATTAATGGCGATAACAGGCTTATTATTGAACCACCGTTCCTGGATTGGGTATGGTTCTACTAACGAATTGAAACTGCAGAAATGGGTATTCGGACTTCACTCGGGCTTTTTTGGCCATACTTCCATTGTATGGTTAACAGATCTTGGTGCCGTTTGTATGATTGTATTTAGTTTGACGGGCATTTGGTTATGGTTTAAAGGAAGCCGAATGGCCAAAAGGAAATGAATAGACCGTATAAAAAGGAGAATGAATTAAAACATGAAAACAAAAGGATTTCTACTAATTCCGCTTACTTTCGCAATAAGCCTTGGTCTTGCAGGATGCGGCACTTCCCAGGATGCTGGCCATGATCACTCGAAACACGAGCATAAAGACACCAATACCAGCAAGCCAAATAACAGCCAAACCGGCAAGGCCATCAAAGAAGAACTTAATGGACTGGATGTCATCGAAAAAAATGTTAATAAAAAGGATTTTAAAAGTGCTGCTGACCAATTTGAGTCGATGCATGAAGAATATCATTCTGCCGTCCTTCCTCCGATCGAAGCAAAAAATAAAAAAATGGGAGAGGATATGCACGGGAAGTTTGATGCATTAGAAGAAGCGATTAACAGCAAGGACAAATCTCAGATCCTAACCAATGTAAAAATTAATCGTGACAGCCTCCAGAAGGCTGCAAAAGAATTAGGGATTCAACTTTAATCACTCGTTAGGGTAAGAACAGACCGCTGGTAACTGAATGTCAAAATTGGGCCATTCCATCTTTGGAATGGTTTATTTGTTTAAGGGATTCGGTAAAAGTAACGATGCAATAAATCAACAATCAGACGGAGGTATCATAAATGGATTTTTAAGTCCTGTTCGTAAAAGCACACTAAAGTACTTCAGTTTTTAGTGGTAATGTTTATACATGGTACAGACGCCTAACAAGCCTAAAACGGCATATAGATAAGAGTTACGAAAAAAGAATAAAACCAAGTACTCTTTTCAACTTTTGATGTGAAATCTCCCAAAGACTTCCAATCAGATATTAGTTCAACAGCATGTTTTTGTTTGAATAGCAACACTCTTTACGAAAAGAGCCTTACTTAAAGATCAAGCGGCCATTTCAAATTTGGTCGAAGATTGTCCAATTGACGATATGGTAAACGAGACACAACTCCAAAAGAGATCTAAAGGAACCTCTTCTACTCTTGAGACCCAACCTGGTGATAATACGCAATAATGGATTGCGGTAGTAATGAAAATTATGGATTAAGAATCTGAAAGAGGGAATGGAATGCTGGAGGAAATTGTGTTACAAACAGCAACAAATGCATTTGGACTTAATTTGAGTCTGCTTACACATGTTGGCGGCATGGTTAATGATGTATATCAATACCCAGCACAAAATGGGCATCCTTCACGGATATTACGTTTGACAAATCAGAAGTGGCGTAATGAAAGAAAAAGAGGCATATGCCGAGCTGCATTTCATGGACTATTTGTTTGATAACGGCGTTTCTGTTCCTGAGATACTCCCATCAAAAGCAGGAAAATGGGTTGAAAATGTAACGGGTGGTTATCACGCCTCTATGTTCACCAAAGCTCCTGGTCGAATCCCTACTGAAGAAGACTGGAACCAGAGAATGTTTGTAAATTGGGGACGCATAGTGGGACAGATGCACTTACTTACCCAATCCTATGTCCCTCTACAAGATGCTAAACGCCGTGATTGGAAACAGGAACCCTGGATGGATATGATGCGACACCTACCATATGAAGAGCCGATTGTTCGGCAAAAAGCTATGGAGTTGTTAAATTGGTTAGAGACTCTTCCAAAAGAAGATATGAAAAACTATGGTCTTGTCCACTGTGACCTTCATGCACACAACTTTTTCGTAACTAATGACGGTGCGATTACGGCATTTGACTTTGATGATTGTTGCTATCATTGGTTCGCTTTTGACATCGCCATAATTCTTTACTCGGTCATCATAAAATACAACCGACAAGATAAAAAGGGTGATACTCTCGATGACCACGTTGCCTGGTTCCTCGACGGGTTTCTAAAAGGCTATCAAGAGGTACACACCTTGGATAATTGGTGGCTAAAAGCTATGCCGAAATTACTATGTTATCTTCGGTTGCTCTATTACAACGTTTGGCACCAACGTAATGACTGGAGAACGGTAGAGGGTGAACTGAAGATGAAATGGTTACGTTTTAGAGAAGAGATTGAATCAGATGAACCTTTGACAAATTATCCATTTGGATGATCTTTCTGTATATAGGAGGCTAACAAAATGATTAATCCTGTTGGTGCTGTTGAGGGAACGGTTGTAATTGTAGTGTTGTATTTCGGGGGAAGAGCAGTCATAAGGTAGATTAAAGTACAAAAAGACAGTAGGTGAAAACTAACGGGTTCCCTTTTGAGGTGCAAACATTGCAAAGCACATCACATTTTTTGTCACTGATATCAATGGAATTCTCTAATTAAATAACAATAATAAACGCAGAGAAGGGATAGCTTAATCGCTATCCCTTCATTTTTATTTCACTATCTAATCCCGTTGGTTGAAGAAAGTTGTTGTCTGTTTTTATTAAGTGTCTTCGTCACTTTTGTACTCCAAAATATCACCTGGCTGACAATCCAAAGTCTTACATATCGCTTCTAATGTTGAAAAACGAACCGCTTTTGCTTTCCCATTTTTCAGAATGGAAAGATTCGCCATAGTAATTCCAACCCTCTCCGAAAGCTCCGTTACGCTCATTTTTCGTTTTGCTAACATCACATCAATATTAATAATAATTGCCATATCATCCACCTCAGACCGTCAAATCATTTTCTGATTTTATGTTAATCGCTTCTTGTAGAAGCCGTTGGAGGATAGCGGCAAAAACAGCGATAACCAACGAAGCGAAAATGATGATGAGTCCCATTAATCCAATAGGAGGGTCAACTTTCTTCGCTATAAAACGAAAGAGTGGCAAACCTAATACATACAAACCACTGATTGTATTCGCACAGCACTTTATGTTCTTTAATGCCTTTACAGATAATTCCGAGAACGCTGTGTTCTCGTCAATGTACCATAAAAGCTTGAAAGCCTGATAGAGAGCAAAGTAAAAAGGCACAGCCGCTCCATACATCACGATGAAAACGAGATATTTCATTGGGACAATATTTGGATACAATTTTGCCGCGAAATTCGCCATATAGGGCACTAAAAATATACATAAAGCAAGCACTGCAATTCCAGCCAGAAAAATAATTACCTTTAAGAAAGTGGTTGAACCTCGTTTAACATTCATTTAAAACACCTCACTTATTTAATGACAACATGATTTTATCATATGATTTATCGTTTTACAATAAATTCATATTGTTTTTTTATTATATTATTATTGTTATTTAAATATCCTTTAATTTTGACAAAAATAATAAGCATTTCTCATTACAAAGAAATGCTATTATTTGGCCGCATGTGCCAGCTTACTGATCATCGCATTCCAGGCACACACTAATGCCTTAATTCCTTTATACGCGATTGGGGTCTTCCTATCCTTTACCATTGCTCAGTTTGGACTGATGAGGCGTTGGAAACGTGTAATAGGATCTCATTGGCATATGAAACTAGCGATAAATACAATTGGTGCTATCGTTACAGCTGTTGTTACGATTGTTGTTGCATATACAAAGTTTACAGGCGGAGCTTGGATTGTATTGATTGTTATACCAGCTGTTATTATTTTCTCGTTAGCCATTGAAAAACATTATCAGGAAGTAGCCAAGAAGACCTTTTAACTGCCAAGCATGCTGTAAAACGATTTGAATATCGTGCGAATGGTATCCATTTTGAGGGCAAACCATTTCCACTTGAAACTTACGGCAATGTACTTCTAATCGGCTTACTAGCTTTGTTGGTAACTTTCTGTATTGACAGACGATTCATTATGAAGAAACCGTAATTAAGAGAAAAACTAGACTCAAAAAAGAATTGTATTTCGTCTTAAATAAAAATATATGGCTTGACCTTTTCCGTACCATAAAAGATGTTTTCATATTGGCATTTTAACCGTCCGTTAAAAATCCTTAAATAAAGTTTACATTCTATATAAATCATTCGTTTATGCATACTGATATCAACGATGTGTGGGAAATTTGACGTGTTCTATATAAAAATTGTCTATTGAGGGCATGTTATAATGTTCACCGTATGCTCCGTGGCATATAAGCAATTTCCATTGTGTTTATTTAATAAAATTTAGAGGAGGAAACATTTATGAAACGATTGGGGTTTTATTTTCTACTATCATCATTTGTTCTCAGCCTTTTCACAGGGTTTTCCGCACCTAAATCAGCGGACGCAGCAGAAACGGCTAAACCAGGAAAAATCCTTGGAGATTATGCCGGAGTAGTACGCGAAACCACTCCCCGCTCCGATGGAATCTATCATATTGATACACCCCGTTCCATCGAAAAGATGAAGGAATTACATATTAACACTTATTATTATCTGATTTGGGACGAGAAAACAGATTGGGATGATCTGAGAAACGAATTTTTGCCTGCTGCCAAAAAAGCCGGGATTGATGTGGTCGTCTATGTTGTCCCCCCAACTGAATCAACCGGTGAACGGAAATCCTATCCTTATACGACAGATTACCTTGCCTGGTCCAGAGAAATAGCAAAACTGTCTGTTCAATATCCAAATGTAATCGGCTGGGCAATCGATGATTTTAATCATAACCTTAATAAATTCACCCCAGAATATATGGACCAAATGAAGAAAACGTCCGAAGCAATTAATCCTGATCTGTTTTTTTCTCCTCTCATGTATACCGATTCATTAAATGAATCTTTTCTTCAGACACGGGGAGCATATATCGATGGCGTCATCCTTGCTTTCAGGGATGGAATCTACCGGAATACCCAGGTATATGCGTCCGAACAGGAACAAATTGACAGCGCTTATAGTTTACTTAGCAAATATAACTTACCGTTGTATTGGATGATTTATGCCTCTCAATTATCCAAAACTCCTGCCAATCCTTCGGCAGACTATGTAAGAAAAGTGGCCCAAATCGCCTTGGAGAACATGAAGAAGGGAAAAATCGAAGGGACTATCTCCTACGTCCTCAAAAAGAACTTTGAACCAGAACCAACCGACGATAAGGCATATGACGACACAGGCTATTTAAACTTTTTTATCGGCAGTGGCGTCCCAAGCTCAGCTGGCAATTACGCACAAGCTACTCAAAGAGTACGTGTGAATAAAGCCGACAACTATTCGTTAACGTTCCAGACGATGAACCTTGGAGCAGACGTATCTGGTTACCATAAAAAACAGTTGCTGATTGATGGAAAGTTGGTCTGGGAACAGGATACGGCTGAAATTGTTCCCGACCTCCTTTGGAAACCCATTACTGTAGACCTTAAACCCTATCTTGCCGGCAAATCCTGGGCTGATGTATCGTTCCGTTTTTATGAGAATAAGGGAGTAAATAACTTCTGGACGTACGCAGGTTTTGATGCACTGCAGCCTGTTGGTTTTACCGTGAATAACGCAAACTTTGCCGATAACGGCAGCTGGAATTTCTCATCTAATTATTCCGGAATCATCGGAGAAATTTTGCAATATGATGAGCAGAGACGTGAGCGTGCTTATAATCATATAAAGGTTTCCTACGCGACATATGAATTGTATTCTTCCATTTACACTTCAAATGTTGAAGCTGCGACAAAAAGCAGCCTCCTTAAAAAGGCAGCTGATATTATGAACTACCACTTTGAAGAGCAAAATGACAGGGCCATTCAGGGTCTTAACAGTTTACAAAACCAGATTGCTTCGTTAAAAGGAAAGGAAATATCTGATGATCAGGCTGAAACTTGGGACGCCTTGATCAAGGAGCTTAAGGAATATTATTCTGCTGTATAAAGTCCCATCTGAAAAGTTATGACGAGATCGAAGCGGTTTTGGATGGCAATAGAGGATATTATAAATCATGACAACACATTGAGCTGATGGCCGGTACTTCACTGGCAATCGGCTTTTTACTGTATTTCATTACCAATTGTCAAATTACCATAAGTATTTTTAGTCATATAGAGCATTGCATTTGAAAGTTGAAAAATTCTTGGCATACAAACAGTATAAGCTGATATGTATGCGAATTTATTGTGAGAAATGTGGTTTGACAAAAGATGAAGTTTTCCAATGGGCTCCAATTATAGCAGGGGCAAGATTGTCTGAAAACGTATCATCAGAAAAATCTGAACTTCTGATGGAAATAGTCAATCATTACTATTCTTTATAACTATCGATTAATCCACAAACGGGTGTGTTTCTTTAAGAAAGGAATGTGCTCTTTTTTATTGAACTAATAAAAGCTAGCAACTTTACACATATACGAGGTGTCTTTAATTGAAGAGTCTTATGGATGGAGAATATAAAGTAAAATTAAATGGAATTACCCATTGGATAAGGGTTGCAGGGAGTAAAAATAACACCACTCCTTTAGTTATTTTACACGGCGGTCCAGGTGGCAATCAGTATGTATTTGAACGAACTATTGGACTTTTACTCTCAAATAGTAGGACAGTTATTTATTATGAGCAGCGTGGATGTGGTAGGACTGAAAAACCTTCTGATGATACTAAGTACTCTATAGATTTGTTGATTGAGGATTTTAAATCTTTACGGAAATGGTTAGAAGTTAAGAAATTAGATCTACTGGGGTATTCATTTGGGGGAGAGTTAGCTCTAGAGGTTGCTCATGCTGATCCAAAAGTGATAAATAAAATTGTTCTATCCGGACCAAGTTTAATAAATTCAGAGATAAACAAGATGGTTCAGATTACAGGCTTTTGTTCGGTAGTTGATAACCAAATGTATAAACAGATGCAAAATGTTCTTAAAGAGGGATTAACTATTGATGAAACATATAACACGTTTTGGGAGCTGGTGGATAGTAAATCTGTTGATTTATTATTGTTCGAAAATCAAGAAATAGGAAAAAAGAATAGGACTGTGGGAGGAAAGTAACCTAGTTAACACAGGACTAATGTTTAAGGCATTACAAAAAAATCCTGTAAAAATTCCTCTATTAGATCGATTGAAGGAAATTCAACAACAATCCTTAATCATTACTGGTGTATATGATCGTAATACTGGAATATCTATTTCAAAGATAATCCATAAAGGATTAAGGAACAGTGACATTGTATTGTTTAACAATAGTGCTCATTTCCCCGATTTAGAGGAACCAGAAAAGTTTAATATGACAGTACAAGAGTTTTTAGACCAAAAGGTTGTCTCTTTATTATAAGCATTAGTTATTCCACAAACGGGTGAAATTCTTGATTAAAAGAGGCACCTGTTTTCTTTGTTTCGTAATGATTATGAGAAACCGCATTTAATAGATTGTTGAACAACTATAGTATGATAATTGTTCATCACGCCAATACTAGAATATAGTGTAATTGGTTCTTTAATTGGAGAGTGAGTAAGATGTTATTATCAATTGGATGGGACAAATATCAGCATTAACATTAAAAACCTATTCCTTTCAGTTCAATATGTTGCTTCGATATTTTGGAGATATTGATTTTAATAGTGTTACAACAGATCAGCTAAAGACCTATTTAATTGAGGAAGGAGAACACTTAAAGCCCTTAAGCTTAGGCCACCGTGTTCGATTCATTCGTTCTTTGTTCAAGTGGGCTTTTGACGAAGGGTTTATTAAGAATAATCCTGCAGCTAAATTAAAGGAACCCAAACTTGGGAAGAGGATTCCCAAATTCCTTACTGAACTTGAAATCGAACATCTCAGGGAATCTTGTGAAAACGCTATGGAAAATGCATTGTTTGAGTTCTTTTACTCCACAGGTTGTCGCATTGGGGAAGTAGTAAAACTTAATCGTGATGATATTAATTTCACAACAAATTCTGTAATTGTTCATGGAAAAGGTGATAAAGAACGTGAGGTATACTTTAATACTCGCTGTTCTTTATGGTTAAAGAGATACCAAGGTTCACGTGATGATCTTTACCCTTGCTTATTTATTACAGAAAGAAGACCCAAAAGAAGAATGAGTATTGATCTAATGAGATATATTATAACCCGTACATCAGATCGTACCGGAATTAAGAAGAGAATTCATCCACACCAGTTGCGTCACAGCTATGCCACTCATATGATGAATAACGGAGCGCCACTTGAGGTAATTCAGAGTTTACTTGGCCATGAGAAAAGCGAAACAACAAAGGTGTATGCACAATTTAGTGGCAAGTTAAGACATGATTTATATAGTAAATATTTTTAAAAGTAATAGCACAATAAAGTACGAAACCTCGTTTATAAATGACGAGGTTTTTTGATGTAATCTTACTTGTATTCTTATTTACTCTGAAGGATTGAGCGGTATCTTTCTAGAATACAATTTAGGATAAAATATTATGTTCTTATTCAACAAACGAGCAGGATTATGGAATAACGGACACTGGATATCTCTGTTAATTAAAGGAAATTTAAGTTAGAATAGATCTAATATTAAGACATTAGGATCAGTGGGGTGTGGGTATGATGGAAGGGGTATTTTTGGACGAGACAATTTATGGGTATGAAGATGTTTTAACAATGTTGGATTCTTTGTTGCAAGACTTTCCAATCGTATATGTCTGCTACGCCTAAGTCTCCACCTTGTAGAAAACAGGTGATTGCAAAGAAGCCATTCGGTTTTAAAGCTTTCTTGATTAGACCTATGTAGTTCATTCTACGGTGAGGAGCAATATGTTGAAAGCAACCCAAATCATAAACAACGTCATATGCACCCTCTACATATCTAATTCAAAAATATTATGAACAAAGGAGAACTGAAAATGAGAAAGCTCGTTCTATTTCTGCACGCATCGCTTGATGGTTTTGTAGAAGGGCCGAA
Source organism: Fictibacillus sp. FJAT-27399 (assembly GCF_001510655.1). Lineage (GTDB taxonomy): Bacteria > Bacillota > Bacilli > Bacillales > Fictibacillaceae > Fictibacillus_C > Fictibacillus_C marinisediminis. Next base: position 739,752 of record NZ_LMVC01000002.1, read on the forward strand.
CGGCGAAATGGACATTGGCTGGGTTTCCTACGATGCTGAATTGGAGAAACACGCGAAAGAAATTCTGAGTACTGCCGACACTGTTATTTGGGGACGTGGGACTTATCAGATGATGCACAATTACTGGCCATCTGTGCCTTCGAACCCATCAGCTTCGCAGCATGAACGGGATCATGCCGAGTGGATCGAAAAGACATCCAAAATCGTTTTTTCCACGACTCTGGAGAAAGTCGAATGGAACAATTCCAGACTGGTGAAAGAAGATGTCGAGAAAGAGATCAAGAACCTCAAAGAGCAGCCAGGCAAGGATATGGTCATCCTCGGAAGTCCTAGGTTCGCACACTACCTTATGCAGCTTGATTTAATAGATGAGTATAAAATTACGGTTTCACCCGTCCTGATTGGCAGCGGGTTGCCGTTATTCCAAGATCTCAAGGAGAAGATCAATCTTAAACTTATCGAAAACAAGACATTTGATTCTGGAGCCATAGGCCTCGTTTACCAGACGGTTAGATGAACTTGTCTCCTAAAGTAGATTACGCTAACCGGATTACGTTTGCACAATAAAAGCAGCGGCAGTCTAGGTCTTTCGAGTTCCTAGTCCGTCACTGCTTTTTTTACGAGTCAGTCTAATTCAGTTTGTCGGGTGATCGTGTCGTTAAGATTGGATCTTCCACAAACGGGTGCATTTCTCTAAGAAGGAGATCTGTACTTTTTTTATTGAACTTATTGAACAAACGAGCAGGATTATTGAATAAGCAATGGGTGGGTTTTATTAAGGTAGATATTTCTAAATCGTAAAGTTCTGGCAGGTCAAACAGGCTTTCTTGTAGAAACTTAGACATATGAAATTTATTAAATTGGAGGAAAAAACTATGGCAGAAGTTTTGTTGTTACACCATGTTTTAGGCCGAACAAAGGGGATTGAAGCAATCGCCGATCAACTGAGAGATGCGGGGCATACTGTGCACGTGCCAGATTTATTTGACGGCCGCATGTTTTCCTCGCTGGAGGAAGGCTTGGTATTTGTTAAGGAAATCGGATTTGAAGAAGTGACGGCGCGCGGCGTTCGGGCAGCCAGCGAGCTTTCACGCGATGTCGTCTATGCTGGTTTTTCACTCGGTGTCCCGGCAGCACAGCAGCTCGCTCAAACTCGTGAAGGCGCCAGAGGCGCACTGTTTTTTCATGCCTGCCTCCCGACCTCGGCGTTCGAATCTCAGTGGCCGGCCGACTTGCCTGTGCAAATTCACGCCATGAGTGCAGATCCTTTTTTCGTTGAAGACGGCGACATCAACGCGGCCCGTGAGCTTGTGGCGTCGGCCAATCACGCTGAACTTTTTCTGTACGAAGGCAAGGAACATCTCTTCACCGACAGCAGTTTACCATCTTACGATGCTGACGCGACGAAACTTGTGATCAAGCGGGTTCTCGACTTTCTCGAACTAATCAAGTTCGAGATGGAAGGTTCAATCGGTTAAATAACGAAAAGCCTTGGTGTAGGAATATGCCAAGGTTTTTTATATGGAGATTTATATAGTACAAACATTGATTATTACTGTTAATCTTATTCCATAAAAAGGTCAACCAGAAATTCTGGCTAACCTTATATTACGAATGGGTGCATTTCTCGATGAAGGAGATTTGCACTTTTTTATTGAGCTTATTGGACAAACGTAGCAGGATTGTTGAATAAGAGTAATGAAACACCGATGGGAATTAAACGTCTTATCAGAAAAGGGGGGCATACTATTGACATTAAAAAAATTCTTATTTACAGCAATTATAGCTTTTTTTATTAATGACAGGTTGCTCCAATAGTGATTTAAATAATTTGGTTAAATCAACAGACCAAAAGATAACTGTACAAAAACAAATCACTGAGAGTGAAAATTATGAAGATTTTAACGAAATCACTTATGAAAACAAGGTTCAAAAGGCAATTAAAATAGTAAAAAATGCAGGTTGGACATCTATAAAAGTAGAACTGTCCCGTTACCCTGATTATAAGTTCCAATTCCCGTTTAAGAGTAGAAACGGAAGTGAAGATAAAATAGCTTCTTATTCACTTTGGGTAAACTCGAATGGAAAGAAAATCGAGATTGTTACAGACAGTGGAAAATATGTTGAGTTAAACGAACAAGAATCAAAAGTTTTATATAAAATTTTAACAGAAGAAAGCTAATACAAAATTATCCTAAAAGGCTGTTCAACAATTTCGGGCCAGATTGTGGAGTAGCAAACTTTCAATTTTTGTAGTACCGGACGCTTTTCATCTTTTTCATGTATTTTTGGTTTTATTTCCGTTTTGGAATTTGACCACAGTCAAAACATTGGAGCGAACGAATCATCAGGACACTGCTTAGGGATCGGTTTACATGGGTTAAACTTGTGATTATCGCGAACTTCGTATGGTCTCATCATTTCATGGTCTTCATGTTCAAGGATGTGGCAGTGCAACGGGTAGATTTCTGTAAATGGCCCAAAACGTGCAATGATACGGGTAACCTGCCCGGGATTGGCACGGACGGTATCTTTCCAACCCCTCTCGTTGATATTCGTGAGATTATTCACCAGACTCTTGATCAAGTCATGAAAACTGTTGGGAAGTTACAGGAACTGGAAAAAATGAAAGCCATAGTTGGCGGCGATATGACTTTAACGGAAGATGTCTCCCTGTTGCCTAGGGAAACACAAGTCGCTCTGAAAATGTTTTGAACTGGAGCAGGCAAGCTTTGCCCCCTATGAAATGGTTTTACAAAATGTCCTGCAATTCTGGGGCAGTATTAGCGGCAATATCGAATCCATCAGCATTAATAATCGGATCACCATCTGTGATTTTGCCAATATTACCGTAACGAGAGAAACCATCATTGATAAGTATTTCACCAATGGAAAATACAAAATACTTACCTATGTCTATGAAGCGTTTGGTTACAAAAAAATTGTCACCCTAATTAATAAGATTAAAGCAAGTCATCCATGTCCATTCTGTAAAGGGAAGAAAGTAATTTCGGAAGATGGACTCCATGATGGCGTGCAAAAATTATCGGTACCATGTGTTAGTTGTTATGCAAGTGGCATCAATTATGAAGGGCGTAAGGAAAACGTCGATGGCATAGACGTGCAAACATGGCTAACTGGCAAAGTAAGTGATGTTGTTGCTGAAAGCTTAAATCTTGAGGCTGTTGCAGATATTCCAATTTTCAAGCGTATTCGTGAGTTGAATAAACGAGATATGATGGCGATTTACCAATTCCTTGAGCAAAATAATTAAATTAGAATTATTTTAATACAGAGCTAGATGTCAGTCAGTGAAGAAAACTCATTTGCAATAATAAATTGCAAATGAGTATTTATGCTATTCTGAAGAGGAGCTTGTTGGTTTAAAAGATTAAAAGTGTCAATCTAGATAGATAAAAAAAGGTAGAAAATCTACCTTTTATTTAAGCATGCCAATCAAAGCAAAAGAGGAGTGTTCCTTGATGACAAATAGGAGAATGAATCCTAAGGTTGATGAATTTTTAAGTAAAGCTAAAAAGTGGAAGGGAGAATATGAGAAGTTGAGAAATATCGTTCTTGACTGTGAGCTGACCGAAGAATTTAAGTGGATGCATCCTTGTTACACGTTTGAGAAAAAAAACATCGTTTTAATACATGGATTTAAAGAATATTGTGCTCTTCTGTTTCACAAAGGTGCCTTGTTAAAGGATGCCCATGGGATTCTAATCCAACAAACGGAGAATGTACAGGCGGCGCGCCAGATTCGGTTCACAAATGTTCAAGAAATAGTTGAAATGGAAACCATCTTGAAAGCCTATATTTTTGAAGCCATTGAAGTTGAAAAAGCCGGTTTGGAAGTGAATTTTAAAAAGAATACAGAATTCATAATTCCTGAAGAATTTCAAAATAAATTAGATGAAATCCCTACCTTGAAAACTGCTTTTGATGCATTGACTCCGGGACGGCAAAGAGCATATATTCTTTATTTTTCTGCACCCAAACAATCTAAAACTCGAGAGTCAAGGGTTGAAAAATGTATGCAGCAAATTCTCAATGGAAAGGGATTAAATGATTAGAGGGCACTTATATATTTAATGATAGAGAATGAAATGACCAATGGAATTTATTGTAGATTGTGAAGTATTAGTAGTGGAATCTTATGAGTTATCTTACACATGGGTAGGTGGTCCGATGAACACTATAGTCACATGGAGATTGAAGCAAGAGGATGGAACAACCTACTTACATCTTGAACAAACAGGATTCGAAAGAGAAGATCAAGCGTTCAATGGTGCGAAATATGGTATGGCGAAAATGGGCGAAGAACTTAAAAAAGTGTTAGAGGAAATGTAAGACCAAATGTTTTTTTAGTATTAAGCTAACGTATTGGAAAGGACTGAGCCGTTTGCTTTTTTAGTAAAAATATTGATACAAAACACATTACAAATTCAGATTCAATTTTGATTACAATTTCGATTTTTGCGAATACGGAACCCGTCCTCTTTTGTGGTTCCAGTTTTTCGTAATTTTGTGCCGACTGAGTTTAATAAACTATGGAATTTTTTGAAAAGTTGCATTTTCAAAATGTTGATTTATCAATGTTTTTACATCTATACAAAACATGATAAAAGTGTTAATTTATCAAGTTCGAGATGGAAGGTTCTATCGGATAACGTCTGAAAAAACTTGGTATATAAGGAATATACTAAGGCTTTTTTATGTCTAAATGAACCGTGTGCCTATTTCTTGCCGATTCACATTTTTTATGTGACTTGTTTTATGTACTGGATTATCTCCCAATCTAAAATATTTTACTTTATCTTTTAATAGAATTTTTAAATTTAATGTTACTACCTATTTAAAGTTATCCAATTTTCCTTATTAAAGAATTGGGCCAGATTGTTGAAAAGGAGTTGCCGAATTTACAGAAGGTAAATTAGTTTAAGATTAATAGAGGTGAACCGTATCATAAGTAAATGAGTTTATCTGATAAAATGAGAATAGAGCCTATGCAAAAGGTAATTCACCTTGCATAGGCTTTAATATTATTAGTGTTCAATTTTGGAGTGACTTACTTTTTCATAAAGACAAAAACTTCATTTATTTTTCCATAACCTGAATAGTGGACATTTTGAGTATAGACCTTGATAAAAAACAAATAGAAAGAGCCTGTTTTTCGAAAAAGATTGAAAAAAACAGGCTCTTAATCACATTAATTAATAGAAATGACTTCAATTAAGATTGATAATTTTTGTTATATCTCATTTCCCTTTATACCGTATATTTAAGTTTTAATTAGCTGCAGTTGGTCTTACAATTATCTCGTTTACATCAACGTCTGCAGGTTGCTCAATCGCAAATAAGATTGTGCGAGCAATAGCATCTGGTGAAATAGCAATCTTCCGATACTCTTTCATCACCTGACTTGCTTCGTCATCCGTAATACTATCAGCCAGTTCAGATTCGGTTACCCCCGGTGAAACGATGGTTACGCGGATATCATCGCAAACCTCCATACGAAGCCCTTCAGATATAGCCCGGACTGCAAATTTAGTTGCACAATACACAGCCGCAGTCGGTGAAACGGTGTGTCCCCCAATTGAAGAGATATTAATGAATTGACCAAAACCTTGTTCCTTCATAATTGGAAGCCCTGCTGCAATGCCATGAAGTACGCCGCGAACATTAACGTCGATCATACGATCCCATTCGTCAACCTTCAGAGCTTCAAGTTTTGAGAGGGGCATCACTCCTGCGTTATTCACGATCACATCAACTTTTCCAAATCTGTTTTTCACATAGTTGATGAGTTCTTCCATTTGATCCCTTTTGGTGACATCCAGTAACCTATAATCCGCTAAGCCACCTTCTGAACGAATTGCGGATGTAATAGCCTCTAGTTTTTCCGTGCGTCTTGCTCCTAATACAACATGTGCACCGTTTTGAGCAAGAAGACGTGCAGTAGCTTTACCGATACCGCTGCTTGCCCCCGTAATTACTACAACTTTCCCTGCAATGTTAGACATGTTTTTTCCCCCTTAGATTTTCTCACTTTTTCTCGATTTCTTTACATACTTTAACAACCATTAAGAAACCCGTCCCGTTCAGTTGGCCGAAAGGGGTTGTTACCGGTTTTGGTTGCTTGGCTCAACGAAATTTCAATTTACGAACCTATGAGTTGATAATGGATTGTCCACCTAGCGCTTGGCTGGAAGTAGATCTGTCATATCTACGTGATAAGAACACTGCTCCCACCGCAAAAGCGGTACCCACCGCCGCGACCCAGGTAACAGAAGAGAGTGATATTTGCTCTACGGCAGCACCACCGATTCCAGCTCCAGCTGCCATGGCAAGCTGAATGGTTGAATTATTCAAGCTAAGCATTATGCCTGAAGATTCAGGTGCTAGCCTGATTAAGTGTAATTGCTGCGGAGGACCCGGAGACCATGTTGAGCATGACCATATGACTAACACCGAGATCAAAATCACCGGTGATTGGGCAAAAAGCATGATTAGAAGTAATGCTGCGACATTAAGTGATAATCCTCCGATTAGGGTACGATGAATGCCCCATTTGTCCGTGCCGAAACCTCCAAACTTAGACCCGATCAAGCTTGCGATACCAACCGCAAATAAAGTGATGCTCAAAGTTTTATCACTCATTCCGGTTACTGTAAGAAGGAACGGTGAAATGTAGGAGTAAAAAATGGAGTATCCGACAATCCAGAAGAAAGATACAGATAATCCAATCAACATTTTTGGTTGCTTCAGTAATGCGAGCTGACTCCGCAAGGGTACAGGAGCTTCTGCAGCCATTCGCGGAATTGTTATTGCAATAATGAATAGCGCTAATAGTCCGACTAAACCAATTCCCCCGAAAATTGCCTTCCATTCGTAAGCCGAGGAAATCACTCTCCCAATTGGGACACCAAGAATCAAGGAAGCCGTGAAGCCCATAAGGACGGCCGCAATCGCACTTCCTTCCTTGCCTGGCAGCGCGACCTTGGTCGCTATCGTAAGGGAGGCAACAACCGTGACCCCTGCGCTTATACCCATGAGGATCCGGGAAGCGATAAGAAGTTCATATCCCGTTAACATATAGGCGAGTACATTGCTGATGACAAATAAGGTTAGAGCATAAAGTAACAGTTTCCGTCGTTCCATACGTGCTGTTAAAGCCATAACAATTGGAGTGCCAAAAGCGTAAGAGAGTGAAAAAATAGTAATTAACTGGCCGGCTGTTACCAATGTGACTCCCGTTGATTCCGCAATCTTATCTAGAATGCCGGCGATGATATACTCCGACGTTCCAACTAAAAAACTAAGAACCGCTAATGTGTAGATCTTTAAGGTACTGGACATGTTGTTCATTTCCCCTTGTTTACTTATTTTTCTCGATATAAAATCATCCCTGCGTGGTAGAGAACGCCATTACGAAAATCCCCGTCAGCTGTGAAACCGGTATCGTCTACATAATCGATATGATCCCCATTAATAATATAGCGGCCTTGATAGGCGCTTTTCCGATTGCCACGCGCCTCGTCGTAACGTCCGTTAGGCAGAAGCTCATGTCGGATATATCCGTCACGGGTAACCCACATGCCTACATAAGATGTTTGTTCTTCATTGTTTCTTTTTTCCATTTGTGATTTCTCCTTTTACTGTGGTTTGTGAAGGTTACTTCTCAAACAGTATGGAGGATATTGGGGTAGATACGGTAGCCGATTCGGAGAGAGTTATTGCACAATCGTCCAAAATGTATAAAAATATATGTAAGAGCTATCGGAGCGAAAGAAAGGGAGTGTATGATAATTACATGACAATGAATGAGGAAATCACGAGACAACAGCAGGAATTGGCAAGTCTTATCGATCGCCATACACCTAACTCTGGAAAACATGATACAGCTATTTCTTCTTTAAAATTATTTCGCTATCAAGGAGAGAAGCAACCGATCTATTCGGTCTATGATCCTGCGTTGTGCATTGTCGCACAAGGAGCAAAAATGGTGATGTTAGGACAAGAATGCTATGACTATAATCCAGCGTCCTATTTGGTTGCCTCCGTAAATTTGCCGATTACCGGACAAATCATTCAAGCTTCTCACCAGCATCCTTACTTAAGCCTTCAACTGAATTTTAGTACGGATCAGATCGTAGATATTATCAAAGCGTCTCATTCGGAATGGGGTGATAAGGAAGGCTTGGGGCGAGGCCTGTTGGTGAGCCAAACGAGCCAGTCTCTTCTTGACGCTGTATTGAGATTAGTTCGGCTTCTAGATTCGGATCGACATATTCCTGCTCTTGCTCCTTTGGTCATTCGTGAAATTCTGTACTGGATTTTGCAAGATGAACAGGGAGGGGCTTCGATCCGGCAGTTCGCCGTGGCCGGCAGCCATGCTGAGAGGATTGCAAAAGTGATTAGTTTCATAAACCGCAATTTCGCTAAGCCTTTACGTATGGATGAGTTGGCAAAAGTCGCAAGCATGAGCCCATCTTCATTACACTTTCATTTCAAAGAGGTTACCGCAATGAGCCCCTTGCAATTTCAAAAGCAATTAAGATTGCAGGAAGCTCGCCGCCTATTGCTTTTAGATATACCTGAAGCGGCGAATGCCGGATTCCAAGTGGGTTATGAAAGTCCTTCCCAGTTCAGCCGTGAATACGCTCGAATGTTTGGTCTGCCTCCATTAAGCGATATCAAGCAACTTCGTGAGTCTTTAGCTGAGTAGTATAGCCGAGTCCGGAAAAGGGACACAACCCGGTCTTTAAAAATCAAAATAAATTAAAAAATAACAGGGGGTGAACTACTGCTACATCTAATTTTTTTAAGTATCTACAGATAGCATTCCAGACATGTGGATTTAACCTACAGGGGTTCTAACATTGGTCGCCATGAAATTTTATACGTAATCTTTATAATTCTTAACTTTTTGCTACCTTTAAAGCGTTACGGTGAACCGTATCACAAGTTAAATATAGTAATCAAATTATGCAATACTTTGATCTTCAACAATCGGGCGCTTTCCTGTAACAAGGAACAGCGCTTTTTTAATTTTAGGGCCAGAATGATGAGGAAAACTTTCGAAAACAATAGGTCTCAGATTGTGAAGGTTTGCTTAAACCGGCGTATGCAGGTTAGCTAACAATTAGTATCATAAAATAAAGGAATTTGGATTTTAGTAAAGAAAGAATAAATTTAGAAAAATGCAAGGGTGGAATAGGGCTTCGGAACGAAACTGGTTACAGATTGGTTCACTTGGTATACGATAGGGGAAATTCGCATATATTTTTGATTCACGATGATAGGGGGAATATACCAATGAAAAAGCGAGCAATTGGTTATAACGGTCCACTGGTTTCAGAGATTGGTCTCGGTTGTATGGGGATGTCATGGCTATATGGTAATGCTGACCGAAGGGAAAGCATTGCAACAATTCACGCGGCATTTGAGGAAGGCATTACACTCTTTGATACAGGTGATTTCTATGGCGATGGACACAATGAATTACTTCTACGTGAAGCCTTTCAAGGAATTCAACGAGAAAGAGCGTTCATTTCAGTAAAATTCGATGGTAAGCTACACTCACAAGGCAAGAGCCATCGGGAGGGTGAAAACCATCCTCACACAATAAAGAATTTCCTTGAGGATACCCTAATGCGCCTAGGTGTTGAATACATTGATCTTTATCAACCAGGGACAGCCTGCCTCGATCCAAACGTACCAATTGAAGAAACGGTTGGTGCAATTGCAGATATGGTAAAGGAGGGATATGTGCGTTGCATTGGTCTTTCAGAAGTAGGAGTGGAAACAATTCGCCGCGCACACGCTGTACATCCAATTAGTTGGCTACAAATGGAATACTCACTATTTAATCGGAGTGTTGAATCAAATATTTTGCCGACACTAAGGGAATTAGGTATTTCTCTTTCGGCTTATGGTGTTCTCTCAAGAGGTTTGTTGAGCGGTACATGGTCAAAAGACCGGATGTTAGATTTGGATGATAAACGCAGAAATGGTCCTCGGTTTGCCAACGAAAATATTGAAAAGAATTTAGCCCTTGTAGAAGCATTGCGTGAAATTGCTGAAGAAAAGCAGGTAACCGTTGCGCAGCTTGCTATCGCATGGGTTCTATCTCGTGGTGAAGATGTTATCCCATTGGTTGGGGCAAGAAAGCAATCACAACTACAGGATTCACTGGGTGCAGTTAACCTGAACTTAAGTTCAAACGATCTTTTACGAATTGAAGAAGCAGTACCTCCAGAGCTTGTCGCCGGCGAATACTTCCCTGTACCACGGCAAAAATGGTTCTTTTAACAAATTATTATTGATATAAAGGTTGCTAAATTAAAGAATGAGCTTCTGGTTGAACTGATTTCGTTAGTAAAATAACTTAGAAGCCATTTTTGCAGAACTTCTAAATTATCAATCTTCCACAATCGGGCGTTTATCTTTAATTAGGTAAGCGCCTTTTTTCATGTGCCACATCGACTCCACTTCCAGGCTAGACTAAAAAAGATTACTTGGTTCATAAACTGGGAGAGTGAAGCAAATGTTATTATCGAAAGCTTGGGAGAAATACCAGCTTGATAAAAAAATTGATGGATATCTTCAACATCAATGAGAAACAAGGACTACACCTCATTTTTGAATGTACATTGAAGAATAACTCAATACCACGATTACCACAATTTCCAGATCCCCATCAATCTGGGGTGAAATGGATCCCTCTAGAAGAACTAGACTCGATTTTACTGATACCCAATATTAATCAGCAAATTAAGAACTATATTAAAAACAAAAGGAATATCGAATTAATCGAGGATTATAGGCTGGACAGACTCCGTTTAGAGCGAAGTAATTCGTAAGACAATGAGTTGAAGAGATAAATCGATCTACTGATAAGATAGCCATCAAACAGGAAAATGAACAGAGGAATTAAATAAAGAAAAAGCTTCAAGAAGTAAAGGATGCTTGAAAAGTGAATAGCAAAATCTCCTTCGCTTAATATGCCTTTGAGAGAAGCGGATGGTTACTGACCATGATACAATGAAATTGAAAGGCTTGTTTGAAAAATGAAGGATTTACTAATTTAAGGAGGAAATGGAATGTTTACATCAGTAAATGATTTCTTAAACGAATGGAAACAAGAAGCAGCTGTTACCCAGAAAGTGCTGGATGTGCTGACGGATGAATCGTTGAATCAGGAGGTTTCTCGAGGATTATACAGCATTGGAAGCCTGGCTTGGCACATTACTGGAGCAGCTTACTACTTTCCTTCACAGGTTGGATTAATATTTGAGATTCCTGATCTTCAAAAAGAGACACCCAAATCAGCTGCAGAAATCAGTGAGACATACAAAACAGTAAGTGAGCGGTTAACACAAGAGTTTTCTGAACAGGTTTCAGATGAAAAAATGAACGAAATGGTGAATTTATTTGGAATGGACATGCCTGTTCAGGCTGTTTTCCGTCTGCTCATTCAGCATCAGGCTCATCATCGCGGACAATTGACTGTCTTAATGAGACAAGCTGACTTGAAAGTTCCTGGCGTATATGGCCCTAGCAAAGAAGAATGGGAAGCAATGAATGCTCAAAAGTGCTGATATTGTTATGATGCAAAAAAGCCGGCACCTGCCGGTTTTTTTGTACGATCAGAATTTACTTCATTTCTTAACTCAGTTGGGGCACAGAATCTAGCTCCAGATACCATTGGTTCGGAGACTACAGGCAAATCTGTTCAGAAGGTTAAAGAACAACCTTTAAGCAGGGAGCGGTACTTGTCGCGGATTCGCTCAGCTCTCTTAAGATGGACAGAACCATCAAATTAACAGGGCTATCCAGTTTATCTATTCCTGGTCGTTTAAAGGGTCGGGTTGTTTATTGGAATACTGAACATTTTTTAAAACCTATAAACACTTCACACTTTTAGAAAACTCTGTGGTAAATATAGTGGAAAAGAACTATAATTATATACTTGAATAGTTAGTCATTTAATATATGGATGCGTTAATTCTCTTTGGATTGTATTGCTAAGTAAATTTGGGATATTAGATTTACTCGCGTGCCGATTGAGTTTGAAAAACCTGTAAACGTTCTGAAAATGAAAAATGATCCACTTTGGAGAATCTCGCAGCCTTTACTGAATGAGCAAATATGATGATGTCATGAACAAAGAGCAAACATATACGTGGACTGGGGGAACTCCACAGACGCTGGCGACTGACCAAAGTTAATTGGTTCGCCACCTTGACTGGTTTAACCATGAACGCAGTTTAACTAAAGATCTTCATGAAACGGGCGCTTACCTGAAATAAGGATTAGCGCTTATTTTCATTTTAGGGCCAGATTGTTGAATAGGTTTTTACAAGAATAGCAAAATATCCTTCGATTAAGAGCAAAATCGATCAACTGATAAGATATTTAAAAAACCAGTGTCGGTAACGGACACTGGTTTTATCTTGGTATGATCCAAAGCCTATCGATGCCCGCATAATGCAAAAGAGATGATCTAGGACTCTTGTACGTTTACTACAATTTCCGTATACTGTGTCTCCTACATAAGCAGACACCAGGACCCTTTTGAGGGTAGAGATATCGCAATCGCAGTAGGAAGATGTGCGTTTGCCCCATTAATAGGAGGACCCAGTCTTTCTATACTCCATACACATTTGCGGAGGGATTTCCTCCTTTTTCTGTTCTGTCATCAATAGAATGTTGTCTTCCGGTGTGTTTTCGTTTTTGCAATTTGGGAATAAATCAGTAAGGAGGGTGAGTATGACTGTAGAATTCCGTAGTATAAAAAACAAATGTGAACTAGAAGATGTATTTGTCCTGTTGGAAAAGGTATTCAATAAAGATAGAGCTTTTTTTGAAGAACGAATTAAGAGTAATCCTGCTTACCACCTGAAGACAACATGGGTTGCCATAGTTAATGGAAAGATTAGTTCGGTACTTCAAGTTTTTCCTTTTTGTATCAATGTTCCTCCTCTTACAATTAATGTAGCTGGTATTGGGAATGTTGCTACTATGCCGGCTAACCGTGGACAGAAATTAGGCCACCGCTTATTGGATAAAGCCCTCTCTTGGATGGAAGAGGAGGCGTTTGATTTATCGCTTTTATATACCGGTATTCCATCCTTTTATGAAAAAGCGGGCTGGCACTCAATCCCTGAAAATTATCACTACCTTTATGATAAATGTGAAGAGCAGACTCTTGAAGATGGAATGAAAATTACACCCGTACAGCATAGTGATTTGCCAGAAATAATGGAAATCTATCAAAACTATTCCCAGCGGCTAAACGGGCCGATGGTACGGACAAAGGAATATTGGACCCAGCAGCTAAACAGTATGAAAGAACATGATCATTTTTTAGTAGCGAAACACCACAACCAAGTGACAGGGTATATCCGTTTTCAAAAAGCAGATGCGACTATTGATATTATTGAATTATGTCATCAGAGCTGCTCCAATACCGTGTTTCGCTTGTACCAGGCCGCACTTTCACAGGAAGAAAATAAAGTGATTTTATTTCTCCCTCCGCATCATGAATTGTTTACTCATCTTAGCCATCAAACGTTATACCCTTTTGAAAATCATGAATCCATGTGGAAAATTATATCCAAATCTTCATTCACCAACCAAGTAAACGACCTAATTAAGAAGGATAACGGATTAGAATATATTAAAACAAAAGATCATTATATAGATGGTTTTTATAAGAATGAAGTATGGACCAGATTGTCACATTCGGACTTTTTAACGTTTTTTTTACAGGGAAAAGACACAAAAGAAATGACGACAAAAGACAAATCGATATTAAGAGACACCTTTATACATCGTCCTTATATTTTTTGGAGAAGCGATCACTTTTAAGTGGAGGTAATTATGGCGGAAATTAATAAATTAATGGTTGTAGCCCACCCAGATGATGAAATTATTTTTGGCGGGGATGAATTGATACAGGAAAAAGGTTGGAAAGTGATTTGTATCTCAGAAGGAAATAATGATACTCGTTCACAAGAATTTAAAGCAGCTATGAAAAAGGTAGAAGCCGAATATGAAATCTGGAGTTTTAAGGATGCATGGACAGAACACGTTAACCGGCCGAAATTAGAACAGGAGTTACAACGGATAATCCACGAGCGCCCCTATCGCAAAATTGTTACGCACAATTTACAAGGTGAATACGGCCACCCTGAACATAAAGCTCTTTCTGAAATTATGAACTCTATAGTAAAAGAAAACTTATTTATGTTTGATTTATCGCTAGAAGAAGTATTACAAGTGGATATATTAAAGCAAAAACTTGAAATACTTGAAGTGTATGAGAGTCAAAAACATGCTGTAGAACAACTCCTTCCTTATGTAATTAAAGCCAGGTCTATTCAGGTAAAATAACTTTATTAATGAAGAATAGCAAAATACAAAAAAGGTCATTTATTTTAATTATCCAGAAGATAAAAACAACATAAAATGGCTTTCGAAAAATATTGTAAAAATTAGCGGTGAAAAATTAAACCTTAAATACGATATCTATAATTACAAAAGAGATGTGATTATTTCAAAGGATTCTGACCGTAATGAGGTCATTTACCTTCTACATTATCCTTTCGTATTAGCAAAAGTGTACACCGAATAGTTTTCATTATTCGGTGTTTTTTGTTGTTATTTTAACTGTGATTCCAGCTGTGAAAGAGGATTAAAAAGCTATGGAGTAATAAAGCAATATATGAATAAACAGGATGGAGATACGAAGAACAGCTTAACACAAAAAAATCAGCAATTCTACGTTACAACTGTTCAGTACACGGAGTAACTTTCTGTTTGGACGCTTCTTGAACAAGAATTGGACCAACTTACTCAATTGGAATTGGGGAAATTTCTTATGACAGACAGTAAACAACCTAAGATGGACTATATTAAGGGGGAGATTAATTTAGGGGAAAATACTTAATAAGGAAAATAATAAAGAGAGAATGATTTTCAGGTATATTAGCTATTTGTTTCTTGATAAAATTAATTGTTAATACTTACCGATTCCCTAAGGAACTTGAAAAACACCTTACTTAATATGATGGGAAGAGAATCTCCGACGTTTTTCAATAAAAAAGCTACAAGAAAAATCTTGTAGCAGTCTTTACTTATTTGTGTGCTTCTTCTCGATCTCGGCGTCTTAGTCCTAAAAGTCCAACTAATCCAAGTAGCCCAATCCATTCCCAGTTTGAATCATTATCGTTGTTATCGTTAACTGTTGAGACATTTCTAGTAGCTGGAGTGCGATTATAATTATCGTCACTGCGGTCCATCATGTCCGTTCCACGTTCTGCGTAAGCTGGCATAGAAAATGTAACAATGGAAATAGCAATGGCACATATTAAAGTAGTTATTTTATTCATCAGTTATCCCTCCTTTCCAAACATCTATAATGTTTCCTAAAAGTAAAGCTTTATTCCTTAAAGCAAGGACAAATTTTTACCTTTTGCAGTAAAATATTTCACGGATATCTTTTAGTCGTCTAGACAATTCTATACATTGTGGCCTGATATCAAGAGAGAGGTGGTCCACATTGAATAAATCGAATTTACTGCAAATAGGGAGGACGATTATGGGAATCTTAAGCGGAAATCCGCAAAATGAACCAATGCATTATGGGGAAGTTTTTAGTATGTGGACTTATCTTGCTGGAAATAAGGGATATGTCGCAGGCTATGAAACGCTAATAAATCATACTGGAGACGGGGACTTGAAAAAATTCCTGGAAGACTCTGTTCAAGCAATGAAACAAGAAATTGAACAGGTCGAAAAGGTCTTGAAGGCCAATGGAATTGGTATACCGCCAGCACCTCCTGAACGTCCAGCTGCGTCTTTAGAAAGCATTCCTGCAGGAGCTCGCTTTAGCGATCCTGAAATTGCTGCGTCCGTTGCAAAAGATGGAGCAGCAGGATTAGTCGCTTGCAGCCAGATTATGGGCCAATCCATCAGGGAAGATATCGGAGCTATGTTTGGACAGTTCCACATGAATAAAGCACAGTTTGGCGTACGGCTCTTGAGGATGATGAAAGAAAAAGGATGGTTGGTTCCTCCTCCCCTTCACATGGAAATTCCTGAGGCTATTCACGCATAACCATCAAAAGAGAGATGCCAGTCCGATTTTATAATCGACACTGGCTTCTTTTTTTTAATATTATTTTTAAGCAGGGGTATCATTAGGTATCCATCGTTTCTTCAGAACATACTTAGAGGGAAACAAGGAAATTGGTGTAAAAATAATACAGGCAGAGATTAGCGATCATTTTATCTCGTGGATTTTTCTATTTGTTTAAGCTTGGACGGGCAGTTTGGTGAAATTAAATAATGATGCAGTAGCTCTCAGTAAGCTATACTGTAGAGGATTCCTTAATAAACAAACGCTCAAAATTGTTTAAAAATAGTTAAAAAGAAAACAGATAGAGAGCGTTTGTATGCAACCCCTCTCCGAAAATGAGGAGAAAGAATACTTAAAGCTGATGGCCGAGGGAGATCAGGAGGCCAGAAGCAAACTGATCGAACACAACTTGCGTTTGGTTGCACATATTGTAAAGAAATTTGAAAATACAGGTGAAGATACCGAAGATCTGATTTCAATCGGAACCATTGGGCTGATCAAGGCAATAGAAAGCTATTCGAGAGGGAAGGGAACGAAGCTTGCGACGTACGCTGCGCGATGTATCGAAAATGAGATTCTAATGTCATTACCATTGCTGTGAATGATCGCCTTTAGAGGCGGTTTCTTTTAAATTTGACTGAGGTCATAGCAACGGAAAAAGGTTACATGTGGTGGGTGTCTATCTGCATATCAAACGTGATGATCAGCTCCCTATACATAAAAGAACGCCTAAAGGCGTTCTCTAGAAATATTAAATTACCAGCGATTTTTCTTCTTTTTCTTTTTGCAAATTTTGCAATTACATTTTGGAAAGCCAGGGTCTTTGATGTCATCTTGAAATTTCTTCTTTTTCTTTTTCTTTTTGCTGGAGCTGGAGCTGGAGCTGGAGCTCGATTCAACGTGTTTTTTGATGGGGCTGGAGCTGGAGCTCGACTCAACGTGTTTTTTGATGGGGCTGGAGCTGGAGCTCGACTCAACGTGTTTTTTGATGGGGCTGGAGCTGGAGCTCGACTCAACGTGCTTTTTGCTGGAGCTGGAACTGGAACTAGACTCATCAAATTCTTTCTTCTTTTTCTTCTTGCAATCACATTTTGGAAAGCCAGGGTCTATGATCTCATGTATTGATTCTTCTTTATAGACATGGCGAGGGACATATTTGATATGCTCTTTTTTAATACGGATGATAGGGTGAACGAATATTACTTCTTTTTCGGTATATACGTCTTTAACAATATATTCCGGTTCACAATAAATCTTTTTTCGAGATTTCTTTTTTTCTCCCATTTAAATGCACCTCCTACTCTATTAAATGCATATAGAGAGACGTTGGTATGGACAAACTACTAATTACTAAAAAATTGTGCTCCAGATGTTTCATCAGGAAGTAAACCTGAAAGAGGGCGTATAATAATGTAAGCAACCTGTCTAATAAAGCAGGAAACTATAAATCTAAACAGGGCTGCATGGCAGCTTTTTTTTATTGAACTAACTGGCGTTTAGTTGAAGAAGGTTTTCTGGAATTATTACAGAAGAAGTTAATAAAGTAATTATTATTGGATGCATTAAATTTAAAAGATTAAAAGAGCTTTCTGATGATGTTTACCATCAAGAAATTCAGAGCGTTTTCCCCTCTATATTGAAAGTGGTTTCTCACATGTACATCGTCGATCAACTTTGGTTTCATATTATTTCTGGTAAAGATATGCCCATTGGAAGCAGAAAGAAACAGGGGAAGGGAAAGCTATTGAAGAAATGGATAGGTTGTTTTACATTTTATCTCAGAGGTATCAAGAATTTTTAAACCAGCCAGAGGATTTTGAAAAGTTGAGGGTTCTTAATATTCCATGGGAAGAGAAACGCAAAACGAGTTTGTCTGAAATGGTAATGGACGTTGTCACGACTGATTATTCGCGTTATTGGTATTCTGATAAAAATAATTGATTTGTACTGAAACTCTTAAATACAGAAAATTGTGCAAATAATAAGTTTTATATGAAAGGAAGGAAGAAATGTTATGAATCCTAATTCCATCGTATTAGAAGTATATACTAGTAATCGGAGACTGCACCAAATAACACTGCCAGTAGAAAAGTGGAAAGAGTACAAAGAAAATGAACTGGATATAGAACATGAAGAATTTAGAAAAGAGCAAAAAATCGTGTCAATTACTAAATATCTTTATAATGTAAACGGAAATATAGTCGGATCCCGCCATTCTTTTTATAACGAGGAAGGCCGCCTAGTTCATTTTCAATTGTATGATAACAATTGGGAACCACTTGAATCAGTTTCTCTTTATATTCCCGCACAGAAAAGTTAAAGAGGTTAGGAAGCGGGAGAACTTGAGACGGGATATGAAAATGTACATAAAAACAAAGAAGAGAATAATTTTAGAGAGGAGATTTGATTGAATACAGGAGACATAATAGTTCAATTGATGTTCGTCGTATTCTTTGCATTTCTTATTACTATGGTTGTATTGTTATTTAGAAGTCAAAGCAATCGAAACAAACAACAGAATAATATAGAAAGTAAGATTGACGAAGTTAGTTCTAAAATGAATAACGGCAATAACCTAACCTTAACAAACAGAGGTTGTAAACGAAATTAAGAAATCCATCCGAGAATATGAAACGAAGTATGACCAATGTAAGTTTGATGGTAAAATGGATATCTATGAGCTTGACGAGCCGGACTACAAAGATTGGAAGCATTCAATAAAGGAACCACAAGAACCGGAGTCTTCCCAAGACTAATGCTGTTCGATGGTTTAAGGCTAGTAGATACATAAAGGGGAAATCAACATATGAAATCAATCAAGATCAACATGTTCTTCAGTGTAGGGGAGGGCTATTTAAGAAGGGCCATTGAAGCAATGAAGCGGTCGTCCGATCTCGATGAAAAAACGTTTAAAGAGTATGATGAGGCTTGTTTTGTAGCGGGTTATCTAGCAGGAGATGGAAATAAGGTCACCGTAGAAAAAAATAGAGACGATTGGACAGTGAAAATTCTTGAACGGAGAACTTAAAGAATCTAAAAAAACTTTGTTCGAAATGAGTTCTAAATAGCGCAATCTTTAAAAGATTGGGTGCGATCCTGCTAACTTCTCCTTTGTACGAACGATATTTTTTCACGCGTACGAGGCACTTTAAGCCCAATTCCTCCATGAGACGCACACCTTTTTATGATTCACTGGGTCTCCTTGATGTCTAAGTTCATCGCGAATCCGGCGATAGCCAAACCGGCCTTCATGTTCATCATAAATCGCCTATATCCGTTTCTTTAACTCCGCATCCGGATCGGGACGATCTTTATGTTTCAACCAATAATAATAGGAACTGCGTGGGATTTCTGCGAGCTGGATAAGAGCTTTCACCGGAAATTCATGCCTTAACTCATAGACTACTTGCGCTTTGTCTTGTTTGGTGATTTTTCTTTGTTTTGAACTAAGGAATTCAACTTTTTTAAATACGCATTTTCCATACGTAACGCTTCTAGCTCCTGTTGGAGGGCTTCTACAGATCCTTCAGCCGGTGTTGATTTCTCGGAGGATTTTTGGTTTTATTTCTTCATTTCAGGACGCCCCTTTTTTTAAAAAAATTGTAGGGCAGCCCATCCCAGCGTCTTTACTCTGTTTTGCCAGTCCAAAAGAGGAGTATGAGAAGACAGATTAAAGAACGCAGCTGTTTCAAAGAAAGACGTCCCATGTTCGTTCATATAGGTAAGTACGTCTAGTTTAAAGTCTACGGAATAATTTGGATAGCTTTTGATAAAAGCACGTTCTCCATGGTATTCGTATCTTTTCACCCAGTATTGGAGGCTCCTTTTATTCGCGCCTATCTCTTTGGAAATAGACCCAAGCCCCTCACTTCCTTCTAAATACTGTTTTACAGCTTCCAATTTTTCTTCCTTCGAAAATTTAGCCATAAGAAAAGCACCTCCAAATTTTAGAATGTGTCTAAAATTTGGGGTGCAGTTCAAGGAGGCAGAGGTCACTATTGTTAAAATTCATATTCTTCTTTATTTTCCTTTGAAGCGAATACCGCTGAGCTACCTTTTACGACTCTATCGTAACTTGTCATAAATTTAGCTGTCGGTAATTGTGAACCTTGTTGGAAGTAACCATGACCTTCTTCGAAATCATCGTATTCTTCTCCGTTCTTTTCTGCGATCTTCTTGAATAATTCCTCTTTTAGGCCAACTTCTTCATAAGCAGTTATTATTTCCTGCAATTGTTTAACGTAAGTTTTGTACGGCAATCCAACATGATACCAAATTTGTTCATCGATCCCATCAACTCTAACTTTCGCGGTATCAAAAACTTCCCATCCTTGTTGCTGAAGTTTATGAAGTGCGCTCTGATCCCTGACTTGATCAAACCTTACGTATTCTCTCATCAATAATCAGCCTCCTTTGAGTCTAATTATATGGCACAAGATTCCGAATTGTCTATTTAATATGTATATAATACACACTCGATGAATTTATCCAGCATTTTTCGAGTGGGTTATCGAGTGATTTCGCAGGTATAAGGCTATTATTAGTTCCTTATTATTTAGCTCTGTTTTCCATACTGATCAAAAAGTATCAGCCGAAGTTTGCTTTGAAACAATAAACTCTCTTTAAAAATTAAGGGAGTTTATTGGCAGTAAAATATAAAAGACTGTTAAATCTGTCGGTCTATGTTTTGGATTAGTGCCTAATTTATCTTCTTATTATCCTTGTTGAACACTTTGATTTTATAAGGATCATGGCGAACTTCTTTTGTTGTCTTATCTGTTTGAATAAAGGAATGGATTTCTTTCTCAATCCTTACAGCCAACTGTGATGCGTTGAGATTATTTGCTTGGTTTAATTTTCGAATTAAAAAGTGTTTTTTTAACTATTACCACCATATTTCTCTCAATTTCAGCTGAATTTTTAACTAGAACACCTATCTATTAATTTGCTTTGACTTCTTTGTTCTGTTATAATAAAAAAGAATTATTTTTGTTCGGTGTAAAAGCATATATGTATTCGACTTTTCATCTTGATGATTACTTTGGGCAAGGATAGTAACACATTGTGCGTTTAACGCACTAGGAGGCAACAAATATGGAACAAGGTACAGTTAAATGGTTTAATGCAGAAAAAGGTTTCGGATTTATAGAACGCGAAGATGGAGACGACGTATTCGTTCATTTCTCTGCTATCCAAACTGAAGGTTTCAAATCATTAGACGAAGGTCAAAAAGTTACTTTTGACGTTGAGCAAGGTGCCCGTGGAGCTCAAGCTGCAAACGTTAAAAAAGCAGCATAATACATTATTTAATAAAAAAAACAGGTCCCTTCTTTAAAAAGGACCTGTCAGACCGTAGACAAACCCCTTTTCAATTTTTTTGAAAAGGGGTTTGTCGTGGTGTGCCCGGCATGGGTGCAGGCTATAGCGTGAAAGTCCTGAACTGTGAAGGCAGTAGTAGTAGAAGCCTAAGACAAGATGGTGCGAGGGACTCGCATAGCTGAAGGAAGTCGGCGGCAAACTTCCGCCCCAGGAACACGAACTTCATACGAGGCTAGGTGACATTGGATGAGGCTGCCATACAAGCCAAAGTCCTTACTGCCAAAGGTTGTCACAGAGTAAATGAAGTGGGGACATGGAAGAAAAGTCTGCACTCTTACTGACAACTTGAATTATTTACATTAACTTAACGAGATCAGTAAAGCTGCAAATATGCATTCTAATTAAAGATCAGGCTTTTCACCATGGCAAACCGGTACCGAAGTCCTTTGCCAGGTTCCCACTTTCTTTTCTTCTTTTTTTTCGGTTCGCTGCTCTCTCCGCTGCAGAATTGAATAATCCTTTTTCCTCATTCGTTTCTGGAATGACTTTTGGCACGTGGGTAGGCTTACCGTCTTGATCAACTGCGACCATTGTTAAAAAAGAAAGTGCGCATACATTCCGTTCTCCTGATAGTAAGTCCTCTGCTATTACTTTAACAAATACTTCCATTGATGTTCTGCCTGCATATGTAACAAAAGCCTCTAGACAGACGGCATGACTGACATGAATAGGGTGCAAGAAGTCTACAGAATCAGTCGAAGCTGTAACAGTATTTCTACGGGAATGGCGCATTGCGGCAATTGAAGCTACATCATCTATATAAGCCATTAGTTTTCCACCAAACAACGTTCCATGATTGTTTGTATCAGGTGGTAACACAATGCTCGTTTTTACTACAAAAGAATCCCTGCATTTTTTTTGATCTATCATAAAATAACGACCTTTCTTTTCTTTTTATAGGAAGTTAGCAGTTTCCTGAAATAATCCATAGGGAACTATTTATCATCTTGGTATTTAATAACTTCTATATGTTCATAGGTTTTTTTAACAACCATTAATAGTTGTTCATCATCCATATGGTTAGTAATTTCATTCGGTTTTTCACTTCTTTCCTCCGCCAAAAGAGTCAACTCCTTTCTCAACCACAGTATTAACGTTAGTTTTCTATTTCAATCAATTATAATTTCTATTGTCCAAATTGTTACTTACTGCAAGGGGATGTTGCAACAGGTTTCCTTTCTTAATGTATTTTTTACATCGCTCTAACTACTATTAGACTTGCCTTCGGAGGCGATTATGTGCGTTCCCATTTGTTTATACCGACAATTTATAGTCGATCAACCTCCTTTATCATACGGTTCCTATCAATTCAACTTTTATACTTATCCAGAGGTTTGGTATAAGGATATTGAAGTTTATAATTTGGGGTATGAAACATACTGTCAAGAAGAGTTGAACTAGAAGGGATATCAAAGGTGCAAGCATTTATGGATAACATGGAAAGTGGCTTACCTCGAGTGCTATACTTTTGAAGGCAGAAGGGTTTTCCGAAAAAGTCGTGGCGGTTTATCCAAAGGGAGGCGGATCTTATGATCTTAATCAAATCTTTAGAACAAAAGGGCTACATCACCAAAAGGGGGAAGGTTCTTGGCTAAAATCTATTTATTGCGACACGGAGTTACCGAGTGGAACGCGGCAGGAGACCGCTATTGCGGCTTAACAGATATCGATCTTTCCAAGCAAGGGGGCATACAGGCAGAGTGCGCTGCTGCCTATTTAAAGGATATTAAGTTTGATGCTGCCTATTCTTCTACTTTATGCCGTGCGTATAATACAGCTCAAATCATTGCGAAAAAACACTACCTGTCTGTTCAAAAAGACGACCGGATTGTGGAAGCCGATTTCGGGTTGTGGGAAGGAAAAACAAGAACAGAATTTGAACAAGAAGACCCGCAAAGCTGGGAGGCATGGGTGATTGATCCCAAAAGCAATCCGGCTGGGAAGACCGGTGAGACAGCGGAGAAGATCTTTAGCCGCATGAAATCATTTTTTGATGAAATTTCCAAAAATCATCCGGATGAAACCGTACTTGTCGTCGCCCATAGTACCGTTAACCGTATTTATATAGCAGGTGCCCTCGAGATGCCGTTCAAGCATTATCGCCGACTTTATCAGGAAAACACCGGTATAAATATCTTTGATCTCGAAAAGGACAGCTTCAAACTCCTGCACATGAATGTCGCAGAACATCTGAACGACTAATTCCCTGGTGCCGTAGGGTGCTTTTGGAAGAGCAGGAATTAGGAATTAAACCTTATACATTTGAATTTAACAAACGGAACAATACCCGCTTTCAAATTATCATTTGAGAGTGGGTTTTTGACTTTTAGGATCTTTGTAAGGATAGGGTACTATCTGATTCACTGTGCTCCAACGAAGCATCGTTTGAATTCATGGTTGGTTGTAATAGGTAAGGAGTTCATAAGGCTTCACGTTTCACAATCGTTTGTATAAATCCAGTTTGAGTGACCGCCTTCCATTTTGGATAAACCATTGCTTTCATTTGCTATACTTCTTTTTTTCAAGGCGGAGTTTAGGCAAAGGTATCTATGGTCTTATTGTTCTTGCCTTCCATCATTTCCATAAGCCCTGTTATCTCAAATAGTCGACGGACGCGATTCGTCATGCCTTTTAGCATTAACGTACTGTTGTTCCTGATCGTTGAACTAATCACTCCAGCGAAAACTCCTAATCCAACACTATCTATGAAATCAATTTGCTCAACATCAATAATTATTACTTGTTTTGTTTGTTCTGATAATGGGACAAGTATTTTTTTTAACTTCGGTGCCGTGTAGCTCTGAACGTCTCCCACTAATTTTAAATAATGTGTGCCGTTCGATTTTTCATGTGTAATTTTAAGATCCATAACAATCTCCATTGACATCGTCATAAGGCAAACCTCCAGGAGAAAGATTAGTCAACTTTATCGCAATTGTAGGGCACCTGTTTATACCAGGGCTCGTTGATTATTGCGTAAAGGGGAAAAGGCATTCATGACCGTTCTTTCAGTTATAGTTTAATACACAAATATAAAAGATTAATGTGTAGATTATAAAGAATTATTAAGTACACATTAAACCTGTATTTGGATGGCTGACGGTTTTGTCTCAAACGCTCATTTCCCTGATTTAGAAGAAACGAGCAAATATATACAAGACTTTTTGCGTTTTAAATAAGCGACCACTGGCGTGCTCAATATGAAGCAACAGAGTAGATACGAATGGTCAACCAATGTAGAGGGAAACCATATCATTCGCCGTAAAAAGGGTGGAAATACTCACATAAAAACTACAGTTTTGCTGTTGGTTTTTGTTACTGAAACTGTATTAAAATTTGGAGAGAACATGCCAGCTTTTAAACAAACGTTTAAAAGTGTAAATAAAAAAAAGCGCTCTTTCTGATAAATAACAAAACCCATTGGGTTTTTAAACCAATGGGGTTTTGTTATTTACTTGGCGTATAGCCGATATCCGTCAGTTTTATCCGTTCCATTACCGAAGATGGTCGCAGTTGAAGGAGAGGAATCTGACTTATTGTCATACTTCCATTCCAATCTTAGACCCATAAACCCACCAGCTCCGTAGGTGGAAGTGTTTTTCTTCTTTATATACTGTGAAAAGCTGTTCCAGGTTTTTGGACCGACGATGCCATCGGCAGTTAATCCATTTTCTTTTTGATACTTCTTTACACCTGCTGCTGTTTTCGGTCCAAATATGCCATCAACATCAACGAGTCCAGTTTCAGTGTAATAAGACATTACGTTAAGAACATACTGCATATTCCTAACCTCTTTGTTCGCCTTGCCTTGCTTAAGAACAGAATTGTGTTTCCAATTTTCAGGGTGATGAAACCCGCTTGCCGAAGCAATGGAAGGGGTTGACAGCATAAAGGCAGGGAACCATACCATAAGAAAATTTGCGAATAAACCAATAGTGACGTGACCGAAGCTCGCATGTTGCTAAATTTATTTACGTATTGGTCTTTAGTCAACCTCTATTGATTTCCTCCAAATCCTTTGAGATATAAAGTTTAGCATGGAGAAGTAGAATAAGAAGCACATGCGAATTAAAAGTGTGAAAACTGAAAAACGATTACCTATAGTAATTAATTTGCTACACTGGACCTATATCTTATTAAGAAATAGGTGAATGAGATGCATTTAGCTGGTGTCACAATAAGAGAATTGCTCCGCCTTCCTGTTTTAAAAGATGCCAAAGTAATAAGTGGTGAAAAAGGATTAAGCCGTATCGTTCGCTTCGTGGACATTATGGAAGTCCCTGATGTTGAGGGTTGGCTTAGGGAGGGCGAATTACTACTCACCACTGCCTATTCTATCCGCCATGATACCGCCTTACTTTCGGAGTTAGTGGAGCAGCTAGTGCAAGCTGGTGCCGCAGCTTTAGCTATTAAACCGGAAAGATTTATTTATGATATGCCGTTGGAAATGATAAAGGTGAGCAATCATCACAATTTACCTATTATCGAACTTCCTAGCGGGGTACCCTACATGGATATAACCCATTCAGTTATGGAACAAATCATAGACAAGCAAGCATCCCTGCTGAGAAGATCAGATGAAATTTTCAAAACTTTAACGACCTTAGTACTTGAGAATAGTGGCATTCAAGCAGTGGCGGATAATGTTTCAGCCTTAGTAAAATCGCCGATCTGGGTAATTGATAAATCTGGAGAGACCATCGTTTCATCACCTTCTACACTGGCTTCTCCTCAGACGCGGGATAATACACGTTGTTGGGATATTACGGTAGATAAACAATTTGTTGGTAAATTAATCTTAAATAAGGAACAATTAGATGATTTAGAGGTAGTTTGTGTGGAACAAGCACGACTCGTGTTTTCTCTAGAATTAATGAGAAGAAAAACAGTTTTGGACACGGAAAATAAATTAAGAGGCGATTTTATTGAAGAACTATTAACCGGTTTGCCTTTTTCAAAACAAGAAGTAGAAAGTAAAGGCGCAAAATTCGGTTTGATGCCAGGGTGGATATGGGAGATCGCTATCATTGAAGCGGAAAACTGCCTTTTTGATGAGGGTTCCCCTTTTTTAATGCAATTACATGAACGATTGAAACAAGAATTACCAAAAGGGCAGATTAAAGCGCATATCCACAAACAAGGACAACGGTTAGTACTATTGCTTGCTTCCCCAAGGTTAGAAGATTCCTCTATAAATCAGACTTTAAGTCATGAGAACTCTGAAAGTTGGAAACAAATTTTCACTCCCCTTATTGAAGAACAGAGCGGGATTTGTATCGGTTTTGGGGAGAAGTGTTTTTTATGGGAAGTCCAGAGGAGTTATTTGGAAGCCAAAAAGTCCATAATGATCGGGATGAGGATGGAAAAACATGGGAAAGTGTTCATGTTTAAAGAGATAGAAATGTTCCAAATGTTGTTGGATGCTGCTGATTATATCAATATGGATACATTTGTGGAGAAAAAAATCGGAATGCTATGTCAACATGACAAGGAAAATGGAACAGATCTTGTATCAACATTTTATTACTATTTAGCATCAGGTGGTAGCTTAATCCACACAGCAAATCATCTTTTCATTCATCGAAATTCTGTTAAGTACCGAATGAACAAAATTCGAGATATTGTCGGCATCGATTTAGAAAATTTTAGAGAGCGATTTGTGTATTATTGTTGCCTTACTTACCATCTATTAAAAAAATAGAAGTATCTTTTCGCCCATTGTGCTGGAAGGACAATGGGCTCTATTTATTTTGGTTAATGGGGACATTGTAGGAGATATCAGAAATCTATACAATTGTTGTAAGTATTCAATATATTCTCTTTTTTCAGAAATTTATAGTTACTACTTAAAGAAAGGGGATACATCTTATGATTGGTGTTATACGTGTATTTACGACGGAAGATGATGAAGTTCTTGAACAGCATGGTAAGGTGATTTCAGATCGTTATAGAGTTCCAACGATAAATAAATGCATACCTAATCAGCCATTAGGGATCTTTAATGACGAGACTGAAAAAATCGCTGTTCCAAAAATAGTGGAATTAGGAAAAATATTGCAACAAGATGGCTGTGAGGTTTTGGTTATTAGTTGTGCAGCGGATCCCGCGATAGAGGAGCTTCGCAGTGAAGTAACAATTCCGGTAATTGGGGCAGGCAGCTCTGCTTCTCTCACTGCTTTAGCTATAGGGCAACCGGTCGGTGTCTTAGGTATCACAGACACTCCCCCAGCGATCATTAAAAATCTCTTAGGTGATTTGATGATTGGATACGCAAGGCCGGAGGGCGTTTCAAATACAACAGACTTGATGACACCTTCCGGAAGAGAAAAAGGACTGGAAGCAGCTCGATCACTATTAGACCAGGGAGCGAAAGGTATTGTGTTTGCCTGTACCGGTTTTTCTACGATTGGGCTCGCTGATGTATTGAGGAAGACATTAAATGTTTATATAATTGATGCTGTGGAAGCAGAGGGATTGTATGCAGCGTCATTATATCAGTAGGTCTGTTTCTCAGTGTTAAATTTCAGCTATCCAGTTAAGCGGGTTCTACTCTGATAGAACTGAAAGAAGGTGTACCTTTGGCGAAATCTTACCTTCTTTTTGTTTGTGTTTTTATTTGGGCTGCCAATTATCTTGTTCGCCAATTTTTACAGTCAGTGAAAAAACTTTAATTCTGTATTCAAAAAGTGAGGCGGGAAACTATGGCAAAGATTAAATTAGATGAAGAATTAGTTAAGTATGCGGTTTATGGGGGAGCTATCCTGGGAGGCGGTGGAGGCGGCTGGATTGAAGATGGTCTTCAAATTGGACGTCTGGCGACTGAAATTGGCGAGCCAGAACTTTATACCGTAGATGAGCTTAAAGATAAAGACTTGGTTGTAACGGTATCGTTAGTAGGTGCCCCTGCTGCCAAAGATAAATTCGTAAAACCGATTCATTATGCGAGAGCATTGGAAATTCTTACTGAAAAAATCGCTAAACCTATCCAAGGCATTATTACAAATGAAAATGGAGCTGGAACAACAGTTAATGGATGGTTTCAATCGGCAGTAACTGGAATCCCCGTAATTGATATTCCTTGTAACGGACGAGCACATCCGACGGGTTCAATGGGATCGATGAATTTATCGGAACAATCCGACTATGTTTCTCACCAGGCTGCGGCAGGCGGAAAAGGTACTAATTATCTGGAAATGAGCATTTCAGGTTCCCTTGACAAGGCGTCTACAATGATCCGTCAAGCATCAATAGAAGCAGGCGGCCTTTTAGCTGTTGCGAGAAACCCTGTTACCATCGGTTATGCTAAACAACATGGTGCGGCTGGAGCCATTCAGCAAGCTATTGAAGTTGGTAAAGCCCTGTTAAGCTATCAAGGCGAAGCTGCCCTTGATGCTGTTGTGACAAAACTAGGCGGTAAAGTTGTTGCTGAAGGAACAGTTACTGATCACACCCTGGAAACGACAGGGGGATTTGATGTAGGAACAGTCACGATCAATGACACGTACGAAATGACTTTCTGGAACGAGTACATGACGCTGGAACGAAATGGAGAGCGCTATGGCACATTCCCTGATCTTATTATGACCTTTGACGCAAAAACCGCAAAACCTATTGTTTCAGCAGCCATCGAAAAGGGACAGCAAATTGCCGTCATTGCAATTCCAAAGGAAAATTTAATTCTTAGCAGTACAATGAGAAATGAAAAGTTGATGAAACCGGTTGAAGACATTATAAAGAAATCCATTCTTCAATATAGTTATTAAGAAAACGGGGGACGATAAAAATGGTACTGAAACAAACTCTGATCGCACTAGATACGCTGGACAGTGCTTATGTCGATGGGGGAATTGTGCAAGAATTGTTCAATAAATATCCCGATGTTTCTGTAACGGTTAAAACAGTTACTAGCGAAAGGGGGAGCACTGATTTTATTAAGATTGTCATTCCGGGAACCAGGGGAAAAATCAAAGGCGGGGACACGCCTACCTTTGGAATTATCGGCCGTCTTGGTGGAGTCGGAGCGCGCCCTAGTCGCATTGGTATGGTTTCCGACGGTGATGGTGCAGCGGCCACAATTGCTTCTGCTTTGAAACTTGCGGACATGCAAACCAAAGGAGATACCTTGGAAGGAGATGTTATTGTCACTACTCACATTTGTCCAAATGCACCGACACTTCCACATGAACCAGTAGACTTTATGGATTCCCCAGTCGATATCTTGACTATGAATAAACATGAAGTGTTACCGGAGATGGATGCGATTCTTTCGATTGATACGACCAAGGGAAATCGTATTATCAACCATAAGGGAATTGCCATATCGCCAACGGTGAAGGAAGGGTATATCCTTCGTATCAGTGATGATCTGCTCCGGATTATAGAGATGACAACAGGGCAATTTGCTGTCACATTCCCAATAACCACACAGGATATTACACCCTATGGAAACGGTCTCTATCACTTGAATTCGATTTTACAGCCGGCTGTAGCCACCGATTCTCCAGTAGTGGGAGTAGCGATCACCGCACAATCTATAGTGCCTGGCTGCGGTACGGGGGCTAGTCATGAAAATGACATCGCAGATGCTGCTCGTTTCGCCATAGAGGTGGCAAAGGAAACTACGAATGGCACATGTCAATTTTATAGCAAAAATGAATTTGACCAAATCACACAACTCTACGGTTCTATGAAAATGTTACAGACCATGGGCGAAAAAGCTTCTCATCATGGATAATCAGGGGAGTTTCCCCTGTATTCATTAAACAATGGGGGTCAGGAGATGGAGAGACTAGGAATGATTACAATCGGCCAAGCTCCGAGGACTGATATAGCTCCAATTATTGAAAAATTTTTGGATGGGCGAGCTGAACTTGTTCAGGTTGGAGTCTTGGACGGAATGACAAAAGAGCAGATTGAACAGCATTTATATCCAGAATCCGATGACTATGTGTTAACATCCAGATTGGTCTCAAATGAATCTGTCGTCATGTCTCGAGAGAAAATTAAACCTATTTTACAAGCAAAAATTAACTACCTTGAAGAAATAGGAATCAAACAAATGTTGCTTCTTTGTACAGGCGTTTTCCCGGGACTTACAACTAGCAATTCCTACTTGATTGAACCGGATCGTATCATTCCGCCAACAGTAAATGCACTCGTTGCTAGGCGCCGTTTTGGCGTAATTGTGCCTCTTGTTGAGCAAAAATACATTCTGAAACCAAAATATTCCCCATTTGGACTGGAACCAGTCTTTGCAGTCGCTTCCCCCTATGAAAATGATGAAGCTAGCTTTATTGAAGCAGCAAGTGAGCTTAAGGGCAAAGTGGACATTATTTTACTCGACTGTATGGGTTACACTGAGAAAGCAAGAGAGTTGTTATCAAATGCTATGGGATTGCCGGTTCTACTTTCTAATTCGATGATGGCAAAATTGGTATCAGAAATGATTTAACAAAGGATGATAAAAAATGAACGAGCAGATGACTATAATCAGTAAAACCGTTCTAAAAGACTGTCTTGGTCTTCAAGAACAGGAAACGTTTCTTGTTGTGACTGATGATAGTAAGAAGGATCTTGCGTCATCATTATATGAAGCAGGCAAAGCGCTGGGGGCAGAATCTATTCTCCTCGTCATGAAGGAAAGAGAAAAATCAGGGCAAGAACCGCCTAGTTCAGTTGCCACTGCCATGACACAAGCCAATGTAGTTGTTTGCATAACTGAACATTCTTTAACCCATACACATGCCCGCAAGAATGCTGCTGCTGCTGGTGCCCGGTTGGCCACGATGCCCGGAATTACTGAGGATATGTTTCTACAAGGTGCTATTTCCGCTGACTATTCAAAAGTAAAAGAATTGACGGAACGTGTTACCGAATTTTTGACAAAAGGAAACAATGTGAGGATTCAAAAAGGGGGATATACCCTTTCGTTCTGCATTACTGATCGAAAAGGGATACCTAGTACTGGAATGTATTTAAATCCGGGTGAATCTGGTAATCTACCCTCGGGTGAATCGTATATTGCTCCAGTAGAAGGGACCGCATCTGGCCAAGTTTTAATAGATGGGTCTGTGGCTGGAATCGGAAGATTACAATCTCCGTTGCTGCTGAACATTGAACAGGGTCGAATTGTAGGAGCAGAAGGAGAAGCAGCAGAAGAATTAATGAACATCTTAGGAGACAGCGACGGAAGGCTTCTTGGAGAGTTTGGTATAGGCACCAATGACAAAGCGAGGATTACAGGCGTAGTGCTTGAAGATGAAAAAGTATACGGAACGATCCATGTTGCTTTTGGAAGCAATAATACCTTTGGAGGAACGATTTCGGCAGGTGTTCACATTGATGGAGTCGTCATAAAACCAGATATCTATATCGATGAACAATTAATTATGAAAAACGGACAATTAAACGAATCGTAAACTAAATTTTTGTATATAATGGATTGAATTACCCACTCGTTTAAAATTGAAGAGGCCGCCTGGTAAACACTCAGATATTAATGAGTGTTTTTGATACTTAATCTTACCGAATCATAAAAATGAGTTAGAGGTTGTCGTTATTTTCCGACAGCCTTTTTTGGTTGATTAGAATTCCCTGATATCTCGCTCACAAAAGAAAAAATAATATTAATAATATTTTGTCTATTTATAATATTTGGTGTATAATTAAATAGAACCATCGGTTCTCAAATAGAGACAAAATAGTTCTATTTTTTGGAATTGGACTTGTTTTTTTACATTTCATCCGCTTAAAAAGACAAAATTAAAAATGAAAGGTGATACATATGCGAATTTCTACAGATATTGGCGGGACATTTACTGACCTTGTTTATGTTGATGACAAGGGTGTGTTTGGTCATGCCAAAGCTCATACTACTCCACCTTATTTCGAAAAAGGAGTCATCGATGTTATTGAGAAAAGTGGAATTGATTTGAAAACGGTTCAAACGTTTATTCATGGTTCTACTGTCATCATCAATGCTCTTACGGAACGTAAAGGAGTAAAAACAGGATTAATTACAACAAAAGGAACAAGAGATGTTTTAGAAATAGCCAGAGGCAACAGGCCGGATCTTTATAATTTTCGTTACCAAAAACCAAAACCGTTTGTTGAACGATATTTGCGCAGGGAAGTAGGGGAACGGTTGAATTACAAAGGGGAAGTGATCACTCCCTTAAACGTAGAACAAATAAAAGAGATTGTTTCTTTCTTTAAAAAAGAAAATGTACAAGCGATTGCAGTAACTTATTTGCACTCATATGTAAATCCAATACATGAAAAACAAACGGTTGAACTGATACAACTATTATGGCCTGAAGTCGCGGTCACTGCTTCACATGAGGTTACGAAAGAATGGCGCGAATACGAAAGAACAAACACCACTGTTTTTAACTCCTACGTAAAACCGATTGCTGCTTCCTACGTGGATAGGCTTCATGACCGACTTCGTGACGTTGATATAAACGGAAACAATTACATAATGCAATCGAATGGGGGCACCACAACCTTTGATTATGCGAAACAAACACCCATTAATATGGTGGAATCGGGGCCAGTTGCCGGGGTTTATGGAGCGGCCGTTTTGGGTGAAATTTTAGGAGAAGAGAACATAATTGCCTTCGACATTGGAGGAACAACGGCAAAATGTTCGTTAATCAATAAAGGGGAAGTAAAAATAACAACCGATTATTATGTAGAAAAGACAGATAAAAACGCTGGTTATCCAATCAAAGTCCCAGTTGTTGACATAGTAGAAATCGGAAATGGTGGCGGCTCCATTGCTTGGATTGATGAAACCGGCTCGCTTAAGGTTGGGCCACAGTCCGCAGGATCGATACCAGGTCCAGTTGCATATGGACAGGGAGGAACAGAGCCCACAACAACAGATGCTAACCTTATCACCGGCCGTCTGTCCAAAGAAAATTTTGATTACGAAGTAGACCTAGAAAAGGTTAAAGACGCTATAAATAACAAAGTAGCAAAACATTATGAGACCACGATAGAAGAAGCCGCACTTGGAATTATACAGATTGCTAATTCGAACATGCTTAATGCATTAAAATTAATATCTGTCCGAAAAGGTTATGATCCACGAGATTTTTCGCTCATGGCGTTTGGAGGAGGAGGTTCCATGCATGCAGCTGCCTTGGCCAAAGAATTGGGCGTCAAAAAGGTCATTGTCCCTGTGGCTTCCTCCGTTTTTTCCTCATGGGGTATGTTGATGACCGATTTACGTCACGACTATATTCAAACTCATATCAAACGATTAACCAATGTAGATTTACATGCATTAAACTCGGAATGGAATAAGTTAGAGTCCGAGGCCATAGCTCAATTCATGGAGGAAGGTGTACAAGCGATCCGTGTTGTCTGCAGTCGTTTTGCCGATATGAGGTATTTAGGCCAAGAGCATACCGTTAAGGTACCGGTACCAAATGGCGAATGGACAGAGGATGATTTAAAACACACGATCGAAAAATTCCATTATCTTCATGAGCAAAATTACACTTTTCAACTGCCTGAATCACCAACAGAGATTGTCAATTTGCACTTAACCGCTTTTGGAAAGGTAGACAAACCAGAGTTGCGAATATTGGAATCAAAGGGCGGATCGTTAAAAGAGGCTTTGAAAGAAAAGCGACCAGTGTTTTTTGAGGAAGAGGGATGGCTAGAAGCTGAAGTCTATAATCGTGATAAATTGGAACCTCTACTGAAAGTAGTAGGGCCAGCAATCATAGAAGAATCTTCGGCTTCGACCGTCATTTATCCAGGACAGTCCCTTGAAGTTGATCAATATGGAAATCTTATTATTGAAACAGGAGTTGAATAAGATGCCGTCTAACATAAAGAACAAAATTAATCCGTTTACCATAGAGATCATTAAGGATTCGCTTATTTCCATTGGTGATGAAATGTTCCATGCACTCGCTCGCACATCGATGAGCCCGATTATATACGAGGTGCTCGATTATGCTTGTGGTTTAACGGATGCCAAAGGCAAATTAGTAAGTCAAGGAAATGGTGTAACCAGTTTTATCGGTATGTTAAGCCCAATGGTTCAGCATGTATTACAAAAGTTTCACGACGGTAAGACCTTAAAGCAGGGGGATATTATTATCATCAACGATCCTTATGTCGGTGGTGGCTCCCATTTGTCCGATGTCGGTTTGGTTATGCCGATTTTTTATGATGGGGAATTGGTGGCTTTTTCAGCAAATAAAGGTCACTGGACGGAAGTGGGAGGAAAAGACCCCGGATCGTTTACAAGTGACTCTACAGAAATCTACCAAGAAGGGCTACAGCTTCCCGGAATCAAACTCTTTGATGAAGGCCGTTTAAATCAAGCAGTGGTTGATATTATTGAGACAAATGTAAGGTTTCCTCAACTTTCTCTTGGTGATATGTGGGCCCAAATCGCTGCCTTACGCACAGGAGAAAGAAGATTTCTTGAGCTATGCGAAAAATATGGAAAGGAAATGGTGGTTTCCTCTATTGAGCACTTATTGCAACAAGGAGAACAATTCGCCATAAAGGAACTTAAAAAATTGCCGATGGGAACGTATACGGCAAAAAGCTATATTGAGGATGATGGAGCAACGGGCGGGCCATTTCCTATTCAAGTTAAGGTGACTATTACTGAAGATGAATTCATTTGTGATTTTCGAGGTAGCCACCCACAAGTGATATCACCCGTCAATTGTTCTTCCTATGCTTTATTGGCCAGTGTGCGGGTAATGTTTCTTGCGGTAATTAAACCGAGCCAAGATGTAAATGAGGGAATGTTCCTTCCATTAAAAATCATCACAGACGAAGGATCCATTGTTTCTGCTAAACGACCAGCACCAGTATCCATGAACTTTGAAGCTCGAATGGGAGGAGCAGATGTCATTTGGCAAGCTCTAGCACCGTTGCTTCCCGAACGATTAACGGCAGGTAACTTGCTCTCAGTCTGCTCAGTAGTATTAACTGGTAACCATCAGGATTCAAATGAGCCATTTTTAATAGTAGAACCGTCTGTCGGAGGATGGGGAGCAGGAAAAGGCAAGGATGGCGAGCGTGGGCAATTTTGTATGGGGAATGGTGAGACTTATAACGTTCCAATCGAAGTTGCCGAAACCAGATACGGTGTATTAGTTGAGGACTACGCATTGCGCTGTGATGGAGCTGGGTTAGGGAAGTATAATGGCGGGTCAGGGGTAATTCGTTCTTACCGTGCTTTAAGCAATAATCAAAAGTTGTCCGTTAACTTTGGCCGTCATCAATTTGCGCCATGGGGAATGAACTCTGGCGAGAATGGATCTCCAAACTACGTGGTCATACAAAAAGCAAACGGCGAAACGGCAGGCCCTTTTGGGATTTCCGCAAGATTCCCGTTAGATGAAGGGGATCTGGTCCAACTAGTGACGGCAACAGGCGGCGGATACGGTAATCCGTATGACCGGCCGGTTGAAAAGGTCGTTAACGATGTAAAAAATGGCTATATTCCATTGGAAAAGGCAAAAGAAATATTCGGTGTCATTATTAACCCGGATAATTTTGAAGTACAGGAGTTAATGCGTGACCGAAAAAAATAAAGTTACGTCGAGAGAACAAAAGCTCTGATTGATAGAGCTTTTGTTATGTTATTTAGCAATTAAATTTCAGAAAATTCAACAAATATATTGATTATTTTTATTTTGAAAGCTAAAATAATCATAATAAAAGGAAACGTTGGTTCTTATATAGAGACAACAGAGGTGCATAATGGCATTAAAAACATTAGACAATTCATTAGAACTTCTTAAGTATTTTACAAAGCAACATCCATCTTGGGGCGTTCGTGAATTAGCAAAAGAAATCGGTATTAGCCATTCTATTGTTTATAGGATTTTGGCTACATTTCAAAATCATGGGTTCTTGGTTCAAAATAAAGAATCGAAAAAATACGAATTGGGTATCCGCTTCTTAGAATACGGTCATATAGTTCAAGACAAAATGCGTTTATCAGATGTTATTTTCCCTATTATGAAAGGGCTATCGGAGAAAACGGAGGAATCTATTTTTCTTACTTGGCTTGATGCAATGGAAGGCATCACCGTTGAGATTGCAGAAAGTAATCAAAGAATTAAATTTGCCGTGTCTTTAGGAACAAGAACTCCTCTATATGCTGGTGCATCTTGTAAAGTCATCATGGCTTTTCTACCAAAAGAAAAACAAACGGAGATTGTTCATAAAGGGATTGCACCATTTACTGATAAAACTATCCTTGACACTGAAAAATTGCTGATGGATTTACAAGATATACGGAAAAAAGGGTGGTGTTATTCCATTGGGGAATACTCAGAATCCGTATTTGGATTAGGTGTACCCTTATTTAATAGTAAGAATGAAATTATTGCTTCTTTAACCATGGCAGGACCTGAATTTCGAATGCCGGAACATAAAGTCCCAAATGCTTTAGAAATACTTCAAATGGAAGCACAAAAAATTCAAAGCCATTTAAAAAATTATAGTTTCATGTACGTCTAACAAGGGGGTGATTTGCCCATCAACTGGTAAACAATGCATCTGGTGTTTTGGCTTTTAACAATACTAAAGATTATTGTAAAGGGGGAAAAAACCAATGAAAAAACAAAATGAGGAATTAAAGGAAAAAAAGAATCATCCCAAAGCTACGGATCCATTTACATTATTTTTAACGATAGCAACGGCTGTCATTGGGGCAATTATAGGGTTACAACTTATCGTTACACTCGGGATTTCAGCTAATACGGCTATTATTGGTGCTTTACTTGCTATGGTTATATCGAGGATTCCTATTCGAGTTTTAAATAAATATCGTTCGGTACATCGTCAAAACCTTATACAAACCTCGATATCATCCGCAACATTTGGGGCTGCTAACAGCCTAATGATACCAATTGGAATTCCATTTATCATGGGGGAAACCGGCTTAATTCTTCCGATGCTTATTGGGGCCGCACTTGCAATGCTGCTGGATGCCACCATTTTATACAAGCTATTTGATACAAAGATATTTCCTGCTTCAGAAACCTGGCCACCTGGTGTTGCCACTGCAGAATCCATTGTTGCTGGCGATCAGGGAGGAAAAAGGGCAGGACTCCTAGGTATTGGTGCTGCTGGAGGGATATTCGGTTCATTTTTAGGTGTCCCAATGTCTGCTTTTGGTGTAGCATTTATCGGTAATATATGGGCTATTACCATGTTCGGCATAGGTCTTCTACTTCGGGCATATTCCGGCCCTTTATTCGGTGTAGACTTAAACAAATCCTACATTCCTCATGGTTTTATGATCGGTGCAGGATTAGTAGCCTTAATACAAGTAGCACTTATTATATTTAAGAAGAATAAGAGTGTAAATGTTTCTAAAAAAGAGATTGCTGCTTCCGTAGATTCACCCATTCCGGATGAGACAAGAACAGATAAGGATATATCAAAAGCATTCGGATATGGTTTCTTAGCGTACTTGGCAGTCGCGTTCATTCTAGCCATAATGGGTGGAATCCTAACAGATATGTCCCTGGGTATGTTCATTATCTATTTACTTTTTGCATCGTTCGCTGCCTTTGTACATGAAATCATAGTAGGGATAGCGGCCATGCATTCTGGATGGTTTCCGGCATTCGCCGTAGCACTTATTACTTTAATTATAGGTATGTTAATAGGATTCCCTCCGGTTGCACTCGGGTTACTTGTAGGCTTTAGTGCAGCAACCGGCCCAGCGTTTGCGGA
This sequence comes from Fictibacillus sp. FJAT-27399, assembly GCF_001510655.1. Lineage (GTDB taxonomy): Bacteria > Bacillota > Bacilli > Bacillales > Fictibacillaceae > Fictibacillus_C > Fictibacillus_C marinisediminis. The sequence goes on from NZ_LMVC01000002.1 coordinate 778,012, forward strand.
TATGGGTTATGATCTTAAAACAGGCTACATGTTAAGGGGTAATGGGAAAGATCGAGAATTTGAATTATCAGGGAGAAAACAACAATACATTACATCGATGATTGCTTTTGTCGTGGCCACTCTCGTCGTTTTCTTTGCCTATAACAGTTATTTTGCTCAAAACTTAGTAGCTCCCGTAGACAAAGTTTACGTAGCCACTATTGAAGCGGGTGTGTCTAAGCATATAGCATGGGAATTATTCCTATGGGCCATTCCAGGAGCATTGTTACAATTTTTCGGAGGAACCAAACGACAAATGGGTGTTTTGTTTGCCACAGGATTACTAATTTTTTATCCTATGGCTGGATGGGCAGTGATTGCAGGAATTCTTATCCGTGTAATTGTCTTGAAGGTAAAGGGGCAACAGGCCGAAACTCCAATGAGTATTTTGGCCGCTGGATTCATTGCAGGAGATGCTCTATACAGTTTCTTTAGTTCCATTTTTAAAATAAGCAAATAGCAGGTAAATCATACGTAATCCACTCGTTGCCAGTCATCTGACTGGCAATTGTTTTATAGATCGTTTTCTATACAAAACAGTAAAAATCCTAAAAGAAGGAATGATGCCATATGATAGAAACCAGGAGAGGCAAATTGGTAGAACGTCTGAAAGAAAAAGGCTTAGACGCAGTAGTAATTGTACCCGGAGCCAATATGAGCTATTTTACAGGAATATCCTTAAAACAAACTGAACGGTTAATTCTAACCGTGATAACTACAAATGGGGATTTATTTTTTATTGTTCCGCAAGTCGAGAAAAGTAAGTTCGAAATGGAAGGAAGTGGACTTGTTTTTTGGTATACCGATGAGCAAGGAGCTACTAAAGCGTTAACAGAATTTTTATCGAAATCGGGGACGCTTGAAAAAGTAGGAATTGAATATGGCAGGATGACAGTTAAGGAATTAAAAGCAGTAGAATCTTTGGATCCTATCACTATTGACGATATTAGCGATCTTGTTGACTCACTTAGGTTATATAAAGATGAACAAGAAATTGATATGTGTAAAAAGGCCGTAAATATAGTAGAAGAAAGTTTACATAACACTTTACCTTTTATTAAACCGGGAGTAAAGGAAACAGAAATAGCTGCTCGATTAGAATATGAAATGCGTAAAAGAGGTTCCCAAGCGACTCCTTTTGAGACAATAGTGGCTTCCGGTTATCGAGGTGCTCTACCTCATGGACGTGCATCTGAAAAACAGATTCAAAACGGAGAATTAGTGGTTCTTGATTTCGGTGCGGTTTTCCAAGGTTATGTAGCTGATATAACTAGAACGGTGGCTGTTGGTGAGATTTCAAATGAGTTTAAAGAGATTTATGACATCGTGAAGGAAGCGCAGCAGGCAGCTATAAATGCAGCTAAAGCTGGTATAACCTCTCATGAAGTGGACGAGGCCGCCCGAAAGGTGATTAGACATAAAGGTTATGGGGAATTTTTCACTCATCGTACAGGACACGGTATTGGCTTAAACGGTCATGAACAGCCATATATTATGCAAACAAACCAGCTTGTTTTAAAACCTGGAATGACTTTTACCATTGAACCGGGTATTTATCTTCCACACAAAGGAGGAGTTCGTATTGAGGACAACATCGTAATTAACAACCACGGAGTGACGAACCTTATGACTTATACAAAAGAATTAATCATATTAAACGGGGAGTGTTCTAGAGTTGAATCTTGAGAAAGTCAGAACAGACACCCCTTTACATCAACAATATTCATATTTTGATACGGCTGCCGCCTCCACACCGCCTCGTCAAGTAGTGGAACAAATGGTGGACTATTTAGAAAAGACGAGTAATTTGAGAACGTATCATCCTACATTTCGAAAACACATTTATCAAACAGTCAATGACATCAGAAAAAAGGTAGCAGACCTTTTAGGCGAAAATTCCAGTGAGATTGCGTTTACGAGAAATGGAACAGAAGGGATAAATTTAATTGGTTAAAAGTGAAATGAAGGTTAGTGTTACTGATAACTATCACTCATGATTTCCTTCGCTTCACTGATTGTCGTAGTAATCCGCGGTTACCAACACAAAAAAACAACCCACACTGCATGGCCAATGCAGGTATAGATTACTTTTTTGTTGCCTTTTTTACTTAGCCACTGCACTTCATACTGGGAGTTTTGGTTAGGGCCCCAACTCCCTTTTTCTACTATATTCCTTATATATATAATATAAACATTTATAGTTTTCAAATTTCTTCTTAAATCTTTTTTTTGGGGGACCTGGCCGCACACAGCATCGATCTGGCAAGGTTCTTAGTCGGTGAGTTTAAAGAAGTAAACGGGATCCTGGAAACATTTATTAAACAGCGGCCTATTGTCGAAGACAGCTCCGGTTTAAGCGGAAAAGCATCGAGTGATCAAATGGGAGAAGTGGATGTAGATGATGCAAGCGTGTTTATGGCCCGGTTTGAAAATGGTGCGATTGGTACGTTTGAAGCGACTCGTTTTGCTGGCGGAAACCGAAATGGCAACCGTTTCGAAATTAAAGGAGAAAAAGGGTCCATCCGCTGGGATATGGAGAACATGAATAACCTCGAAGTATTTTTTCAGGATGATGAACCGGGTGCGGAATTGCTGGCTGCCACGGTGGTATGGGAGATTCATTTCGCAATGAAGTTGATTATCAATACATGGTCGGTGGACAGTGGGTAGCTCATCCTGGCAATGACGGTGTTTTGTATGAAGTGAATATGAAAGACCCGGAGAATCCTCTCACCAAAGGGATCGAAGATTTTGAAGTGAAGTCAGAGCAGTATTACATGCATATCGATCCTGCTGTGAACGTTCATGCAACAACGAGTTTTAGTGACGTAAAAATGCCCGTTGTTTGGACAGAAAAATGGGGGAAGGGCAGGATGTACTACAACAGTCTCGGACATTGTGGCAATGCCACCCGTTAAGGAACTAATGCGCCGTGGATTTTTATGGGCTGCTAAATAATAAGGGAGGCTTTAAAAAATGAAACAAATTAAAGTGGGAATTATAGGCTGTGGGTATATTAGCCGCATCTATATTACCAATTTAAAGAAATATCCCGGCGTTGCCACTTACGCACGGATATACCGATAATAACCGAGGAATCAGCGTTGCGGACCTCGCACGAGCCATTACAGAAAGTGATGATCATAGAGCTCATGGAGATATGGCGTATCATGTTTTGGAAGCGATGCAAGGTTTCCATAATGCATCTCTTGAAGGTAAACATTATTTAATGCAAAGTACATGCAGTCGCCCTGCAGCAATGCCGCAACAAAATGTAGAGATTAAGGGAGTTCGATGACAGCCTACATTGAAGAGATAGTATGTTTTAATGAAGCGGCGATTAGGGCCGGAAATGAGTATCTGGAGGTAGTTCTGGTACCTAAATGGGGAAGTAACCTTATTTCTCTAAAATGGAAAAAGGGAAACTTAGAACTATTAAGAACTCCCTCCACAAAAGAGGAATACATCTCAAAGCCTTATTTATATGGTATTCCTATTTTATTTCCGCCAAATCGCATTGACCGCGGTGAATTCACATACAATCAAAAAACATACCGGTTTTACTATTAATGAAAAAGACAATAATACTCACCTTCATGGATTGTTATATGATAAGCCTTGGAAGTTTACGAATGCATGGCTCCGATATATCCTTGAACTCAATAACAATACCACCTTTCCTTCTCATCCGTTGGAAAGGTTTTTGTGTTGTTACGATCCAACATGAACCGCCATATGTAGATGGAAGCGGAGGTACGCTGCGCTAATCACGCCTTCAAAAGATGCGGTAAGCTAATAAGCTAATGTTGTTCAGCAAAGAACTTGTTTTAGGCGTTCTCCGTCCTTGATAGCGTTGATTCCATCGACAATAATAAGAAGAACATCACGTTCCTTAATGGTTAGGATAAAAGAAACGATTTTTGGAATGCAGTCCACTCTGAACGACTCTCCGTTTTTTTTATATAGGTAAATGTCACTATCAATTGCTTTGGATAGTCGATAAAAGTCTACAATTTTCAAGATCGTAAATGCAGAAGCGGATACCTTGAAAGATAAAATGTTCATAATTCCTACTCTCCCTTCTCCTGAAGACTTCACGGTTCTCTTAATTTCATTGTTACACAATACAGTTATATCAAGTAGAGGGTTATTTTGTCATAAAACCACTTGTTTTGATGAAGGAAAATAATAGATTGTTTCTACTCACCAGTTTGACTATCCAGGCGGCATGAAATCGATAGCTAGACCTTTCGGATGAAGGGTCTTTTTTTTATCTTTCAGATTCAGAGCGACTCGTCTCCGTTTTCAGAACAGACAGGCTTATAGCCGATCTCTTTTCTTCTGTTTTTTTATTACTATTCTGTTAAATTTAACTACTCCTTAACATTCATGTTACAAACCACTTGTATACTTTAATAGAATAAATACAAAGGAGAATGTCTATGAATCGCTTTTTTCTTGTCCTATTAAGTTCTGTCATCGCTATTTGCTCTTTTCTAATGAGTGATTTTAGAGCGGCAGCAAAAGAAAACCCGCAAAAAGCAACGGTGCTGTATTTTAATGATGCGCATGAAATAAGTCCAGTTGTGAATCAATACGGAGATCGCGGTGGTGTTGCGAGACTTAAAACAGTTATTGATCGTGTTCGAGAAGAGAACCAAAAGACAATTGTAACATTCGGCGGAGATCTCGGGGGCCGAACGCTATTTGACGGTGTGTTTCAAGGATTCCCTTACTTTTAATAATTTTGTTGGAACATTGGCAAAACGTTTTCCATAAGAATCTATTAAATTAGAAGAGATCCATTGGAAATTTGACTGCTCGACTAGTTTCTTCGCTACATCCGATCCAAAATCAAAATCATGCTGTCCGAAGTTAGCCAGATTAACGTTGATTTCATTAAAAGCTTGTACCATTGGAAGATAATATGGAGGTTAAAGGGATGAAGGAATCGGAAAAAGTAGACATCATTTTTGCTCTAACACAAGAAACGGTTGAAAAAGACAAACAGTTATTAGCCGCTGTTCCCGAAATTAATGCCGTATTTACAGAAGAAAATGCGGAAGATCAATCATTTATATATAAATTTGAGAATCGTTACATATTGGCTCCAGAAGGAAACATTGGGTCAGTGGTTCGGTTAGATATCACAAAACACGGAAAAGACATTCAATTGAAACCAGAAATATTGGAGGTCGATCATACTGTACCAGAGGATCCCAAATTAAAAGAGCTTGCAACTTATTATCAAAACAAGTTAGAGGAGGAACTTGGAAAAACCATCGCCCAATTAGAGACTCCTCTTATTTATGGGAATAACCATGAATCGAGGTATCAGGAAACCAATATCGGTAATTTTGTATCGGATAGTTATCGCTCTTATTACAATGCCGATATCGGTTTCATGCAGGGTGGTGGGATCCGATCTAGTATTCCTGCCGGAGACTTTACCCTTCGTGATGCCTTCACGATTCTTCCTTTTCGAAATAAAGTCATTCTAGCGAATGTAAAAGGAGAAACCATTCGTGCTGCGCTTGAGAATGGGGTTTCAAGAGTAGAAAATCTGAGTGGGGGATTTTTACAAGTTTCAGGCATGCAATATTCCTATAACCCTATAAACCTGTTAGAGAGCGAGTAGGAGATATCCTAGTTAACCACGAACCCCTTAATCTTCAGCAAACATATAAGGTAGCTATGCCAAATTATATGTTTTACGGGGGAGATGGGTTTACTATGTTTAGTCCAAGCGATCTCATCGTTGATGCGGCCAATGCTAGAACGGATGCTGAAGTATTGATAGAGTACGCAAAGAAGTTGGGTGTTATCAATATAAAAACGGAAGGGAGAATTAGTGTATCTAAGTAATAACAAGGAAAAGAAATTTGAAAGCCTTGTATTCTACAATTTAAAGGGCTTTTTGATTGTGGAAAGATACATACTCTATGAATCTATAAAAGGCCCACAAGATGCCTATAAGCGCAAACAGGGGGAATCAAGAGTTGATAAAAGTTTATGTAAAACAAGTAGTATAATGCTGTTTTCCCGATTGCCGGCTTTGTAAATCCAAATTAAGATTGTAATAATTTTTAAATATTGGGTAAATCTATCAATTTCTTCATTTTAATACATTATGATGAAAAAGTTAGTTAACAAATGAGAGGGGAATCATCAATGTCATTGAAACCAGGAAAACCAGGCATGGCACAAAAAATCGTTACAAAGACGAGGGCGAAGAGGATTGAGAATAATAGCTTATATAAGTTATTGACACTAAAGACACTAAATTAATCAAGAAAGGGCAGGTCACCAAGACCTGTCTTTTTATTTGCTCAGTGATACGTCTGAACGAAAGTAACATAAACTTGATGTGCAAAGTGGACTCGATTGTTCGGAAATGGCAAAACATGTTATTCTTTTTTATCTTAGGAATGGGGATTTCATTCCTTGCAGTATTCTTGATTTTCAATTAATGGGTATAGCACTTTACAGGTTAAGAGAACCGTCTCCTTTAGGTGGGCGGTTTTCTCATTACTGGAGAATCTTGTTCTCTATGAAACTAAACTGTTTTATAACAGATAATACCCTGCTCACCTTTTCACGGCAAACAGGGTATTAGGAGTTGCATAAATTATTCATTGACGATCACCTATGCTTCATGTTGTCCCATGCATCTCTCACATTCATAAACGTATGATTCGTGCTGTTCCTCAATCGTTTTTCCGCATTCCCGGCATTGCTTCTTTGGCAAATTACGATAAAATTCCAACGTCAACATTCAGCATTACCTCCTGTTTTTTTATTAAATTCATTGTATTATAACAGATAAGAATCGTCAACAACTGTTATAGGATTATTTTAAAATACTACTAAACTCCTAGATCTTACTTAAACGCTTATTTGTAAGTTCTGTTTTACATAGGCCAGCAAGTGCTAATTTGAATTAAAGGGCTGGAAGCTGAAGAGAAATGAGTAAAAATTAAGTAATGAAAAATACATATAAAAATACGATGGGTTTATCACTTTAAGCAGGTTATTGGAGCTTAAAGACGAATGAATTTAATCATTAACCATATTCAAACCAGTCGCTTTCAAAAACTTTCACTTGTCACCTGAGATATCCATCGTTTAAGATCAAGGCGTGGAGAATATACTGGATTACTTTATCAATTTTTTGAGGATCTACCTTAAGGAAGTAATGACGAAAAACAAGGGGATAAGCTTGCATATGGAACAAATAGACCTATTCGAAGTAATGACGGAAGCTGATTACGAAGCTACAGTAGATGAACCTTATAGCGAGATTACAAGTGTAGTAATTGGCGATGAAGTAAAGGTAATCATAAACAAAGCTGATACAACAGAGGATCGAAGCTACAAGGAAGATTTTTTAAAAGGCAAAGGAAAAGTCATAAAAATGGAGCAAACCAGGGAAGGTAAAACAGTCTGCTATGTTTCATTTAGCGGTAAGAACAGAGAGGCTGTTTTATATGACAGTGACTTATTGATATGCATTAACTGAATAAGGGCTTAACACCGATTCATTTTAACCACATAATATAATTACATTAATAAAGAACATAAGTATTTAGTCGAAAAAGGCCCTTTATCGGGCCTTTTCTCAGGTGCGATGAGGATGGAAGAAGAACAAAAAGTAGTTTTGATGGGCAAGCTCCCTTTATACACTCAAAAAAGCAGTGCGATTTCATAAGAAACGCACTGCTTTTTAATATTGAAGCATTGTTTAAGATATAGCTTACATTAAAAAAACCTTCATTAACTGAAGGTTTTTTTAATGTAAATGAGTGGATTGACTGTATATGATTTGTGACTATTTCAGGCGCTTACGCCTGCCTTGCGGTTTTTTTAGACAGATGCTTGAAACCCAATTCGAATCTTCAACATGAGACTGCAATGACTACTAAGAATAACGCGAAAAGAACGAATTGAGATAATTTTTTTGTCTAATTAACATAGTTTTTCGACAATATGTAAAGTTTAGCATCCAAATGTTTTTACGTAATGTATAGTGAAAAATTATGGTAAAGGAGGTATAGTTAAAATATTCAGAATTTTATAATCGTTATATAGTAATTGGAGAATCGCCGCTTATCGGCAGGAGACCCTTAAGCATTCTCTTTTTATGTAAAAAATCCTCCGCATACATGAAGAAAATCATGCCTCAAGAATCTTCAGCCAAACAATGAATTTCCATCATACATTTAAACTAATTTTATGGAAATATTTACCTGTATAAGCTCAAGTGAAGTTCCAAATTCTTACGAAATTTCATCATTGGGAACAACGGTACCTCCAAAGACTCTTTCAATCTAAAGGTAGAAGGGATGTTTTTATGAAGGCCGATGTGGTGTTTATAAATGGGGAAGTTATAACAGTAGATGAAAGAAATACAGTTGTTGAGGCTGTAGCGGTAAAGTCAAATCGAATCGTAATTGTCGGTTCAAATGAGGAAGTTAAAGATTGTATCGGCACACAAACAGAAATATTTGATCTACAAGGAAAAACGCTCCTTCCGGGATTCATCGATTCTCATCTTCATCTTATATTATATGGCGTAAACCAGTTAGCGGTAAGCTGTAAAGCTGAGCACGTCGACTCTGTTGCGGTTATGTTAGATGACCTGCGAAAAAAAGCTCTGGAAACTCCTAAAGGTGAATGGATACGTGCCTGGGGTTTCAATGAGACGGCTGTAGAAGAAAAGCGTTATCCAACGATCGGTGAACTGGATGCCATTTCAGTAGAACATCCTATTATCGTTTCGAGAACTTGCGGACATATTAGTGTAGTAAATCGCAAGGCATTAGAGCTAGCGCAAATTAGCGAAAATACAGAGGACCCTAAAGGAGGAGTTTATGAGCGTGATCAAGGAGGAGGACTGACAGGACGATTGATTGAAGCGGCAAACATGGCAATAAATGAAGTTGCCAGTTACACAGATGGTGAATTAAGAAAGGCCATGAAAATTTCCTCGGATCATTTCGTTGCAGCTGGTATTACAAGTATTCATGATGCAGGCGGATATGGTCCAGACAGTTACCGATTGCTCCAGCAAGCTGTGATGGATAATGATATCCGTGTTCGCATATATGCCATGATTTGTTCCCTAAATAATTCCCATGAATTTGTAGATAAAATGATCAAAGCGGGTGTCGTGACAGGGACAGGAAATGCGAGATTCAAAGTGGGATCCGCTAAATTGTTTATGGATGGTAGCAGCACCGGACCTACAATTGCCACCCGTGTTCCATATACCAGTGATTCTAATAATTCAGGAATTCTTTACTATAGTGAGGAGGAAATCTATCTAGTTTTAGGTCAAGCACACAAAAAAGGCTATCAAATTACTGTACATGCACAAGGGGATAAAGCCATCGAGATGTATTTGAATTGTGTCGAGAGGGCACTGGAGGAATCTCCTAGGGAAAACCATCGCCATCGAATCGAACATGCGGGCATTTCTGCTCCTGATTTACAGGAGAGAATGAAAAAGCTAGGGGTAATACCCATTCCAAATCCTCCATTTCCATATGAATTTGGAGACATATATGTCCACCATTATGGTGATCGTGTGAATCACATGTATGCTGTACGTGATTTTATTGATAATGGCATCATGACAGCCGGCGGATCAGATGCACCAGTTACCGATTATAATCCTTTACTAGGAATTCATGTGGCGGTTAATCGAAAAAGCCGATCAGGCATGGAGATAGGGAAGGATCAATCAATCAGCGTAATGGAAGCTATTCGACTATACACACGGAACGGGGCATATGCGAGTTTTGATGAAGACATAAAAGGAAGCATTGAGGTTGGAAAGTTAGCTGATCTCGTTATTTTAAATGACAGCATCTTACATGCGGATCTAACTAAAATTAAAGATCTACGCGTGGAGACAACGATGATTGATGGTGAAATAGTATACCAAAGTAAAGGGTTAGTGAAAAATCAGATTGTTCATGAATCGGATGTTTTGTGAAATAAAGATCCATTTTGGAAATACACAAAATCATAGATTCAGTAAATAGTATCTAAAAGGAGGGTATGTTTTGAAATCCATTAAACTGTTGCTCTTTTTGCCTTTTATCGGAGTATTAGGTTTCATGCCGTTAGCAAACAGGATCGAGCCTTATGTACTAGGGATGCCTTTTCTCTTATTTTGGATTGTATCTTGGATGGTGCTGTCTGCTGCTATTTTGATGATTGTTTATAAGCTTGATCCTGATAATAAAGGGAGCGATGTAGAATGAATCTATCATTATGTATCATTTTTCTGTTCCTGATCCTGGCTCTTTATTTAGGCATACGTGCAAGAAAAGGAAAAGATATGAATATGGAGCAATTTGCCGTTGGAGGCAGGGGCTTCGGAACTTTGTTTATTTTTTTGCTGATTGCTGGTGAGGTTTATACGACGTTTACGTTTTTAGGAGGAAGCGGATGGGCCTACTCTAAAGGAGCAGCGGCTTATTATGTACCTACATATATTTTTTTAGCGTATGTACTATCTTATTGGTTGGCGCCAAAAATTTGGAGATATTCTAAAGAAAATAATATTATATCGCAGCCTGACTTTTTTGCATCGAAGTACAAAAGCAGTGCAATGGGCGTGATTGTGGCTATTGTGGGATGCTTAGCCCTTGTTCCGTATATAGTCATTCAATTTAAAGGATTAGGAATCATTGTTGCGGAGGCTTCTTACGGAGCGATTTCCCCTGTAGCTGCCAGCGTTATAGGTGCAATAGTCGTAACCACTTATGTAATGGTATCTGGTATCCATGGCTCTGCCTGGACAGCAGTGGTGAAGGATTTTATGATTTTGGCGGTTGTCGTGTTTATGGGTATATTTATTCCCATGCATTATTTTGGCGGGATTCAGCCGATGTTTGAGTCCGTACAGGCCGTTAAACCTGAATTGTTAACTTTGCCGGACCTGGGTCTTAGTAATTCTTGGTTTATCTCAACCGTTCTTTTAAACGCTGTTGGCTTTTATTTATTGCCGAATTCATTCATGGTTGTTATAGCCGCAGATGGGGAAAAAACCATTCGTAAAAATGCGATCACTTTACCTTTGTACACGTTATTGTTGCTTTTTGTCTTTTTTATAGGCTTTGCCGCAGTACTGCAAATTCCAGGATTGCAAGGAGCCGATGGGGACCTTTCGCTTTTAAGGCTGGCCATTCACACATTTAATCCTTGGGTAATCGGCATTATCGGAGGAGCTGGTCTATTGACCGCTTTAGTTCCTGCTTCTGTTATGCTCATGGCTGCATCGGTTGGTTTAACAAAAAGCTTTTATAAAGTGATTGTCCCATCAGCCACCCAAAAACAACAATTGACTGCATCAAAGGTTTTTATTCTCGGACTGTCTTCTATCGCTTTAATTTTAACTATAACTGGCGGAGAAGCTTTGGCCATTTTGAACATCGTAGCGTATAGTCTTATCACTCAATTGGCGCCAGCGTTGTTTTTCAGCTTATCGAAAAACAATGTTGCCAATAAATACGGTGCAATCGCAGGTATAGTTGCAGGAGTTATTGTAGTTCTTTATGTGACGATAACAGGGGTAAAGGTAAGCACATTCTTTCCAAATGTACCACACGCAATAAACGACATTAGTACAGGAGTTGTAGCATTAATAATAAATGTAATTGTTATGATTGTAGTTAGTCTTCTCACTAAAAATATTGCTGTTAGCACACTTCATGCAAATGAAATTAAGAAAAGCAGTATTTCCTAAACTTCATTTTTTCTCGTCTTTCGACAGTCAAAGATGAAATTAATTATCTCCCAAAGGAATGTGCTTTTTACGACGATATTGGTTTGGGAACAGGGATGCATAAAACGACATTCAGAATACTTTAAAAGTAGAAAGGGATGTGTTTATGAAAGCCGATGTTGTGTTTGTCAATGGGGAAGTAATAACAGTAGATGAAAAGAATTCAATAGTAGAAGCTATAGCCGTAAAGGATAACCGCATTGTGGCTGTCGGATCTAATCAGGAGGTTACGGAATTTATCGGAGAAGCAACAGAAGTGATTGACCTGCAAGGGAAGACTCTTCTGCCTGGCTTTATAGATTCTCATTTGCACCTTACTATTTATGGGACAAACCTATTAGGGGTAAGCTGTATTAATCCTCATATTACATCTCTTCGTGATATATTTGCAGATTTACGAAAAAAGGCAGAAGAAACACCTAAAGGAAACTGGGTGCGTGCTTCGGGATTTGATGAAAAAGAGATAGACGAAAGCCGTTTCCCGACTAGAGAAGAATTAGATGAAATTTCAACTGATCATCCAATTGTAATCATTCGTACGTGTAATCATACGTGCATAGCTAATAGCAAAGCATTGGAACTGGCTAACATGAATGAAACTACACCCGATCCTGGAGGTGGCATTATAGAGCGGGATGATAATGGCAAATTAACGGGGAAACTGATTGAAAACGCGCATATGCAAATGTTTCAGGTAGCTAAATACAGTGAAGAAGAGCTCAAAAAATCAATGAAGCTTGCTTCAGATGAGTTCATCCGGGCAGGGATAACAAGCATTCATGATGCAGGTGGATATGGTGAAGGCTCTCAAAATATTCGTATTATGCAACAGGCCGTTCAGTCAAAAGATATACGAGTAAGGGTGTATGCGTTGATTGGCTCCTTAACTAATTCACATGATTTCGTTAATCAAATGGTTGAAGCAGGCCCGATAACAGGTCTTGGAGATGATCATTTTAAAATTGGACCAGCCAAACTTTTTACCGATGGCAGCAGCACCGGACCAACGATCGCTACACGAGAACCTTATACTAGTAATCCAAATGACCATGGTATTATTTACTACAGTCAAGAAGAGTTAAATCGTATTTTAGGTAATGCCCATAAAAAGGGATTTCAAATAACAGCACATGCACAAGGTGATCGCGCCATTGAAATGTTTCTAAACTGTATCGAAACGGCACTACAAGAGCATCCCCGTGATGACCATCGACACCGTATTGAGCATGCTGGGATCGCTTCTCCTGATCTACAGCAGAGAATGAAAGATCTTGGTGTCGTTATTATTCCAAATCCAGTGTTTATGTACGTCAACGGTGATGTATATAGGCAGTATTATGGAGAGCGTGTGAACGTGATGTATCCCGCCCGTGATTATATTGATAAAGGGATCATCGCTGCTTTTGGTTCTGATACTCCAGTGACCTACAGTGATCCTTTGCTTGGTATTCATGCCGCAGTTAATAGAAGATCGAAGTCAGGAAAAATGGTAGGAGAGAATCAATGTGTAGATGTAGTCGAGGCGATTCGTGCATACACTTGGAACGGGGCATATGCCAGTTTTGATGAAAAGGTTAAAGGGAGCCTTGAAGTCGGCAAACTGGCAGATATCGTTGTCTTAAACGAAAGCATTTTAAAAGTTGATCAAACCAAGATCAAAGATTTACATGTCGAAATCACCATGATTGATGGTGAAATTTTATATCGCAGTGAACAGTTAGTAGAGATTTAAGAGTATAGGTCCAAAATTACGAAGTTACCATATTCTTGATTAGGGGGAACCACATTGCAGCCTTTTCAATTGATCAAAGTAAGTGGCTCTGCGCTTGAACGCGGCCGGCAAATTGGAATGAAAGCTAAAAAGCAAATCGTTCACAATATAAATACCTACAAAAAGATTTTCATGGATATGGCTGGTGTAGATTGGACTACCGCGACAAACCGTGCTGCCGATTATATTCCTTGGATTGAAAAATATGACCAGGAAATCATGAATGAGATCATTGGAATAAGCGAAGGATCGAATCAGCCATTGCTGGATATTGTAGCATTAAATTCAAGAAGTGAAATTATTTTAAATACAGATGGCTGCACAAGTGTTGCTGTTCTGCCAGAAGTTACTAAAAACAATGAAACATTACTTGGTCAAAATTGGGATTGGAATGATGTTATTAAGCCAGGAATCATCATTCTAGAAATTGATCAGGCCCCGCGTCCAAAAATACTAATGGCTACAGAAGCAGGAATTGTCGGGAAGATTGGAATGAATAGTGAAGGTCTAGGTGTTTGCTTAAATTTGCTTGGGACACAAAACAATACCGTGGGAGTTCCCATTCATATCGTCCTTCGGGGGATTTTAAACAGCAAATCGATCTCTCAAGCAGTCGGACAAGTGGCGAGATTACGACGCGGAACCGCTGCTAATTTTCTCGTTGCGGATGATGAAGGAGTGGCATTCGATATTGAATCAACATGTACAGATTTTGATGTATTGTATCCATCTGCAGGGACAATCAACCATACCAATCATTTTGTAAGTAAGCGGATGGATTTTTTAGATACTGCCAGAGAAAAATTCCCAGACACCTTTGTCCGTTATTGGCGTTCTCTTAATTTATTATCCACACATAAATCTGATATCGATGAGCAGACACTCAATCATATATTTACAGATCACTTCGGCTACCCAGATTCAATTTGCCGCCATGGTGATTTATATCCAGTAGACTTAGGACGGATTTCAGCCAGTTGTACCGTTTTTTCGATCGTTATGAATCTATCAAAAAAGACGTTTGAGATTTCGACTGGGCAGCCATGTTCTAGTGATCATCATACTTATCGCCTATCCCAGTTACAACTAAATGAATACTAATCTTTTCATCCGTTAAAAGTAGGGGTGGAACGTTTTATTACAATGAAAAAGTGAAGGAAAAGGAGAGAAAGCCCGTGCAATTTAACCCATCTCAGCTCGCAGCAAAAGACGTATACAAATTGTTAACAGGTGCAGTTGTTCCTCGGCCAATCGCATGGGTATCGACGATTTCTGAAGAAGGGGAATTAAATCTCGCTCCATACAGTTTCTTCACAGTGGCATCAAGGCAACCTCCCCTGTTATGTATTTCAATAGGAGAGGGAACAGACGAGCGTGAAGGAACAGTTAAGGACACTCTAGTGAATATACGCTCACAAAAAGAATTTGTCATTAACGTGGTATCTTCTGAATTAGGAAATCAAATGCAGAAAACAGCTGAAAATTCCGCCAGTCATGTTAATGAATTTGAGGAGGCGCAGTTAACTCCCATTCCTAGTGACTTAGTGAAGCCAATGCGTGTAAAGGAAGCACCGATCCAGATGGAATGCCGGCTAGAGAAAATCATTCCACTTGGCACTGACCATTTAGTCATTGGACAAATGATTCGTTATCACATCCAAGATCAATACTATTTGGGTAATTATAAGGTTAACTTAGAGAAGTTAAGTGCACTCGGTAGATATGCAGGGAATTATAGTGTAAGTACAGAGTTTTTCACACTGCCAAAATAATTTGAATCGAATGGATCGTTTCTTAAAGAGAAATAGGTTACTTTCCGGTTAAAGGTATGATGTAAGGAATCTAAAGAAGAAGTGAGTTGCACTCACTTCTTCTTCATTGTTTTTTATAATTTTCAATTGTCCATGGATATGAGAAGCGTTTATCGCATATTGATTTCCTTAAAGAACCCCAAACGCCGTTCTTCCCCCTCACTTTCCCGAGAAGATATGCCTATTTGGTAACAGCGGATGAGATTGTTAATGCAATAAAGAAACAAAAGTTACTTTTTTAATAGCTGTGCTAAATGGTTTTATTCCTCACTTCTCTCCTGAACTTATTTCAACCCTATAGTTTAGTTCCCACAATTCTTTTCATACCTGCTGTACTCATATCTTGTGTCTGATAGCTTGAATTTTATGCTTGCTCTGTGGAAAAGTGGTCCTTCAGAAGGGTCTCAGTATAGGGCGAGATTATCGGCTTTTGCCAAGAGGGATCGTTCATAAGTAGTGATGCACAAAGGTATTTCATTCTGAATTCAAAAATTTATATTGACTCATAAATAGTCAGAAAAGTATAATAAGTAAAAAGGAAAGCGCTTTCCTGTTTTACTTCCTACAACTAGTGCAAAAATAGTTTTTAATTGCATAGTTTTATTGTCCGTTTAGGAATAGATACTTTTTTATTTTAGGAAAGCGCTTAATTAATTGAAGTGAGGTGAAGCTCTTGCATAAAACAATAGTTAAAGTGGGGATTGTCGGACTGGGCAGGCTGGGCAGGCAGCATGCGGAAAACTTGGCATTCCGGATTCCTTTTTGTGAGTTGGCCGCTGTTTGCAGCATAGACTCTGAAGCCGTGAAACAGGTGAAAAAAGAGTGGAATGTTCCATATGCTTACACAGATTACGATGAGATGCTGGCTAATAAAGAACTGGATGCCATTTTCATTGCAACTCCGTCCGGTTTTCACTGTGAGCAAATTGAAAAAGCACTACACGCCGGTTTTCACGTGTTCAGTGAAAAACCACTTGGTTTATACTTGGAGGAAGCGATTCGGGTTCAGAAAGCGGTAAACAGAAATAAAGAAAAGGTGTTTATGCTCGGTTTTATGAGGAGATACGACCATTCCTATGCTTATGCGAAAAAGAAGATAGAGGAAGGCAAGATTGGCGAGCCTGTTTTAATCCGCTGTTATGGGCTTGATCCCGCAAAGGCGATGGACGGATTTATGAAGTTTGCCAAAAAGAATTACAGCGGCGGTTTATTCCTGGACATGGCCGTTCATGATTTGGATCTGGCACGTTGGTTTCTGAATGCGGAGGCCCGGCAGGTGTGGGCGATCGGTGGGAATTATGCCTATACAGAATTTGAAGAGCTGAATGATGCAGAAACGGGAGCTGCTCTCGTTAAATTTGAAAATAATAAAATGGGCATTTTTGTGGCCAGCCGGAATTGTGCGCATGGTTACCATATTGAAACTGAAATTATCGGTACAAAAGGCAGTTTGAGAATCGGGACGGTTCCTGAAAAGAACAGGGTTACGGTCTTTGACGAAAGCGGAGCGGTAAATGAATGTTCAGACGGCTTCCTTGAACGTTTTGAACAGGCCTATTTAAGTGAAGCGGAAGAGTTTATATCCTGCATTCTGGAAAACAGGCAGCCTGAAGTTACTGTTGAAGACGGCGTTCTTTCTACTTGTTTGGGCTACGCATGCAAAGAAGCCTTTGAAACGGGGGAGCTTAAAACCGTCCAGTATCCTGTTACAGCCCCTCCTTTGGTTCGCTGATGAGAGGAGGATCAATTATTTATGACGCAGATTAAATGGGGAATTCTGAGTGCAGCCAATATTGCTTATGATCAGCTTGTTCCAGCCCTCAGACGATCAGGCCATGGATTTGTGACTGCAGTTGCTTCCAAAAACAAAGGGAAAGCAGAACGTTTTCAAGTCCCTGAAATCTACGAAAGGTATGATGCACTCTTAAAAGCCCCGAACATAGATGCTGTATATATACCGCTACCTAATGCTCTCCATGCAGAATGGGCAGTGAAGGCGATGAATCATGGAAAGCATGTTCTTCTGGAGAAACCAGCGGCATTGACAGAGGCTGAGATGGTTGCCATTAAAGAGGCGGCCGATAAAAATGATGTTGTCTTTATGGAAGCTTTCATGTATCAGTTTCATAAACAGCATGAAAGAGTAAAAGAGCTTCTTGTATCAGAAGTAATCGGTGAATGGCGCCATGTAAAAGCCCATTTTTCCTGGATGCTTGATAACGATGAGGACATCCGCCTATCCAGGGAACTTGGTGGAGGAGCGATGCGGGATGTAGGTTGTTATGGAATTCATGCTGTAACCCAGATCGTTGGCTTTAGACCGGCAAACCTCTCCATGACGGCACGAATTCCTTCAAAGTATGGAGTTGATATTACGTCCACCTGTGTAATGGCTGATGAAAATGGGCGGACAGCTGAGATCTTTGCATCAATGGAGATGCCATTCATTAACCGTTATGAAATTATCGGTTCTAAGGGCTCCATAACAGTGGATTCCTCCTTCCGTCCGGATGAATCCAGTGATGGGTTTGGGAAGGTAACGGTAAGGGACAGCAATTATCATGTAATATTGCTGGAAAGTCATTCGGATGACCAATATTTAAACCAAGTCGAGCATTTTCATGAATGCATCCTCAAGAATAAACAGCCGGCCTATAATGCAGCTCATTCAGTGGACATGGCTCGCTATCTGGAAAAAAGCTATGAATCACTGGAGAATAATTCGATTTTGGTGAACGTTGGTTAATTTTTAGGCATTAAAGGTAAGCGCTTTCCTTCGTTTGGTAGACGTTTAAAAAGAAAGGGGCTTGGATATGGCCGTTGAAACAAAAAGTCTTCTCGAGATCAGAGGAATTAAAAAGAGTTTCGATCAAAACCATGTGCTCAAAGGGATTGATTTTGATGTAAAAGCGGGGGAAGTCCATGTTCTGCTCGGTGAAAATGGGGCCGGAAAATCTACACTTATTAAAATATTAACTGGAGCCTATCAGAAAGATGCAGGGGAGATTTACTGGGAAGGTAGAATGGTAGACCTTAATACTCCCGTTGATGCCATGAATATAGGGATTGCGACCATCTATCAGGAGCTGAACCTCATTCCCCAGCTCAAAGTTTATGAAAATATTTTTCTTGGCAGGGAATTAAAGCGCAGTGGAAAACGATCTTTGCTTGATCACAACGCCATGCATGAGGAAGCGAAGCGTTGCTTAAAGATGCTCGGCCAAAACCCTAATATTGCAGATATGCAGGTTTCGAGACTGGGGATCGGCCAGCAGCAGCTCGTTGAAGTAGCCAAAGCGCTTGCTTTGGATGCAAAACTGATTATTATGGACGAGCCTACTTCCAGCCTCAGTGCCCAGGAAGTAGACCAGCTGTATAACTGTGTGGAGTCTCTGAAGGCGAAAGGGATTGCTATTGTTTTCATTTCCCACCGGTTGGAAGAGATCAGAAGGCTGGGCGATCGGATTACCATTCTAAGAGATGGCTTCAAGATTGATACATTACAAGTGAGAACAACAGAAACGGATTACTGGATAGAATTGATGGTTGGACGTTCTTTGGATGAGAAATTCCCCAAACAAAACTTTACACTTGGGAAAGAAGGGTTCAGGGTCGAGGGCCTTGAAGTGGAAGGGACTCAGGAACCTGTCGGATTTTCTGTCCGGTATGGCGAGATCATAGGTATTTCAGGCCTGGTTGGCGCCGGGCGTACGGAGCTTGCAAGAGCCATTTTCGGAGCGGATTCAAGCAAGAATGGCAAGATCTTTATTGATGGGAAAGAAGTAAAGATCAAGTCTCCAAGGGATGCCATTAATTCCGGGATTGCTTTTATCACAGAGGACAGGAAAGGGGAAGGGCTTCTTCTTGATCAAAAGCTGGACTTCAATATCGTTATGGCAAACATGAAGAAATTTACTGGTAAATCCAGATTGATTGATTTGAATGCCATACGTGAGGAATCGGAAAATTATATTAAAGAACTGAAGGTTCGGCCGAATAACCTGGAATTGAATGCCCGCAACTTAAGCGGCGGGAACCAGCAGAAGATCGTCATTGCCAAATGGCTGTGCACCCAAGCAAAAGTTTTCATCTTTGATGAACCGACAAGAGGAATTGACGTAGGGGCAAAGGTGGAGGTATACCGCTTAATGAACCGACTTGTTGAAAACGGAGCGATTGTCATTATGATTTCGTCAGAGCTGCCAGAAATTCTCGGAATGTGCGACCGTGTGCTTGTCATGAGTGAGGGGAAATTTACCGCTAATTTTAAAATTGAAGATGCCTCTCAGGAGAAAATTATGAAAGCGGCTACAGGAGGGTGAAAATATGAGTGAAATCGTTGTTCAAAAGGAAAATGGTACAGTAAAAAAGAACCTAACGATCAAAAATATACTAAGCAAGTTCGCGCCGCTGATTGGCCTCGTCTTATTGGTAGTCGTCTTAACAGTATTGTCTGACAGGTTCCTGACGGTAAACAATGTGATGAACATTGCACGCC
This sequence comes from Fictibacillus sp. FJAT-27399, assembly GCF_001510655.1. Classification (GTDB taxonomy): domain Bacteria; phylum Bacillota; class Bacilli; order Bacillales; family Fictibacillaceae; genus Fictibacillus_C; species Fictibacillus_C marinisediminis. The sequence goes on from NZ_LMVC01000002.1 coordinate 797,925, forward strand.
AGTCCTCGATCAATTCGCTGCTGGCCATCGGAATGCTGCTTCCGATTTTAACCGCAGGGATCGACTTGTCTGTTGGTTCGGTACTGGCTATCTCAGTGATGCTGATGGGTGTTACCACAGTGAACATGGGCAGCAATCCTTTTATCGGGATTCTCGTCTGTCTTGGCGTGGGTTCGGGGTTCGGCTGGTTTAACGGAATATTATTAACCAAACTTCGTCTTCCGCATCCGTTCATTTCAACTTTGGGAACGATGAACATTGCCCGCGGGATCGCGCTGATCATTACAGCGGCTGCACCGATTGCTGGCTTTCCGTACATGATTCAATTTATCGGAAGAGAATTTGTCGGTCCTATCCCTGTGAGTTTTATACTCGTCATTGCAGTGTATGTCATCTTCCATATTTTTTTAACAAGAACACAAACCGGGCGCTATATCTATGCGATTGGTGGAAATCCTGAAGCGGCCCGCCTTTCTGGGATCAATGTGGATCGGGTACTGATTATTGTTTATACGATCAGTGGTTTGATGGCAGGACTTGCAGGCCTCGTCATGGTTGGCCGTGTTAACTCTGCCTTCCCGCTTGCAGGACTTTCCTACGAACTTGATGCCATAGCTGCCGTCATTATCGGTGGAGCTAGTTTCCTGGGGGGCGTGGGTACTGTATGGGGTACATTAATTGGTGCTCTCATTATCGCCGTGCTGAGAAACGGGCTTAACTTGCTGAACGTATCCGCCGATTTCCAGATGACAATAATTGGTGCGGTTATTATCGCGGCTGTTTATGTAGACGTTCTTCGCCAGCGCAAAAACAAAAAGAAGTAGGATTGAAGATTTGAAAATCAAAAAATGGGGGAATTCAATCATGATAAGTAAAAAGTTTAAACTGTTTGGTGCAGCAGTAGCTGTTTCTTGCATGGCACTGACTGCTGGCTGCAGCGGCGATAAAGCAAATGGTTCAGGGGGAGGAGATGAAAATGTTTCCGTTGTTTTGAAAACGTTATCCAGCCCATATTGGAAATACGTCGAGGCGGGGGCGAAAGCTGCAGGTAAAAAGCATGGTGTCAATGTTAATGTAGTAGGTCCCAACGCGGAATCGGAAGTCATGCAGCAGGTGAACATGATTGAAGACCAGTTAAGCCAGTCTCCGGGAGCCATTGTTGTTGCACCGTCACAGCCTGAAACGGTTGCGCCGTCCCTGGAAAGTGCCGTTAAATCCAAAGTGCCGGTTCTACTGATTGATTCAAATGCAGATTTTAAAGGGAAGACAACATTTATCGGAACAGAAAACTTTACCGCGGGACAAGAAGGCGGTAAATTGCTGGCCTCCATGCTCAAAAAAGGGGATAAAGTCGTGCTGATCCAGGGGGCTCTTGGAAACCCGGCCACGGACGAACGGATTAAAGGGGCAGAGGAAGCTCTTAAAAAAGCCGGAATGGAAGTGGTATCCAAACAGCCTGCTGACAGCGATAAAACAAAGGCAATGTCTGTAATGGAGAATATCCTGGAAAAAAATGAGGATGTTAAAGGTGTGTTCTCCGCAAATGACGATATGGCCCTTGGTGCGCTTCGCGCTGTAAAAGCCAAGAATCTGGATGTAAAAATCATTGGGACGGACGGAACAGAGGAAGCGGTAAAATCCATTTTAGACGGCGGCCTTGCAGGAACAATTGCCCAAAGCCCGTATAACATGGGCTACAAAGGGGTTGAGAATGCCTTGAAAGCCATTAAAGGGAAAAAAGTTAAGAACCGCATCGACAGCGGGATTGATATAATTACAAAAGAAAATGCAGAAGAAAAACTGGAATTCCTGAAGAAGATTTCAAAATAAAAACCGAAACTAACCCGTGTTTTTCTGGCATGATAGAATAGTGAAAAGGAAAGTTTTGAGGAGTTTAAACCAACATGAAGCCTACCATTTATGATGTAGCCGAAAAGGCGGGTGTCTCAATAGCTACGGTTTCCAAAGTAGTAAATAATACCGGGCATATCAGTGACAAGACGAAGAAAAAAGTGGTTGATATCATGCGGCAGCTTGAATATCAGCCTAGCAGCCTGGCTGCTGCGCTTACCGGAAAAAGAACATATACGATTGGTGTGCTTGTCCCTGATATTGCCAATCCATTTTTTGCTGAGGTAGCCCGAGCGCTTGAAAATAATGCACGCGAAATTGGCTATTCAATTATTTTATGCAGTACAGATTACCAAATGGAACGGGAACAAGAATATCTCGAACTGCTGTTAAAAAAACAGGTGGACGGCATTATTATTGCCACCGAGCCTAAAGACTTAAGTGCATTTCAAAGGCTGCAGAACCGTAAGGTCCCTCATGTCATGTTTTCGATTGACCATATGGCTTTGTCTGCCCAGGTGGTAAGCACGGATGACATGAGAGGCGGATACCTTGCAGGAAGCTACTTGCTGGCTAAAGGGCATCGCAGAATGGCAGTCATTACAGAGCTGAATAGAGCAAGCGGCCTGCTTCGGCTAAAAGGATTTAAACAGGCACTTCATGATCAGGGGATTGAATTGGAAGGCTCGTCCGTTATTGATGCGGTATCAAAAATTGAGAATGCAAAACAAGCGGCCAGCAAAATTCTTCAGATGGAGGAAAAGCCCACTGCCGTTTTTGCTTCAACCGATCTAATCGCAGCCGTATTCATGAATGAAGCGCGCAAAGCGAATGTTTCCATTCCATATGATATTTCTGTGATCGGTTTTGATAATACCATTCATGCCGAAATTGCAGACCCTGGGTTGACTACGATCGCCCAGCCCATTTCGGATCTGGCCCGTTATTCCATTCAGCAGCTGCTGAAATCTATAGAACAGCCGGATTTGCAAGGACATCGAATTTTATTGACACCGAGATTAATTGAGCGTGAATCGGTTATTGACGTAAGGGATGTATAAAAAGGCCGGTACATTAATCGGCACTTTTATTTGGCCTTTAAGTTAAGCGCTTAACTAAAATAATGACTTTCTTATCGTGGTATAAATTACCAGGCGGGATTAAAGTTTAAGGAAAGCGCTTAACTCAAAAATGGAAACAGCTTAAGGAGGAGGAGAAACATGAGTTTGAATGTAGGAGTAATTGGTGCTGGAAGAATTGGCAAATTGCATGTGGATAACTTAAGGCTGGTACCTGATATTTTGGTGAAGAGTGTGTCAGATATAGTAGTGGATCACCTTGAATTATGGGCGAAGGACAAACAAATTAAAGTATTAACCTCAGATTACCGCCAAATTTTGAATGATCCCGAGATCGATGCAGTCTTTATTTGTTCTCCGACCAATACACATGCCGGAATGATCATGGAAGCGGCTGCCGCAGGAAAACATATTTTCTGTGAAAAACCAGTAAGCTTTTCCCTTAAAGAAACGGAAGCCGCCCTTAGTGCAGCGGAGAAGGCAGAGGTAAAACTTCAAGTCGGATTCAACCGCCGGTTTGATCCGAATTTCAGGAAAATACGCTCGCTTGTCCAGGACGGAGCCGTGGGTGCGCCTCATGTTTTGCGTATTACATCGCGTGATCCCCAGCCGCCGGGAGTGGACTACATAAAAACATCAGGCGGACTGTTTATGGATATGATGATCCACGATTTTGATATGGCCCGGTATATCATGGGCAGCGAAGTTGTAGAAGTTTCGGCCTATGGAGCTGTTTTGGTGGATCCGTCCATAGGCGAAGCCGGTGACATCGATACCGCCATTGTATCGCTAAAGTTTGCAAATGGGGCACTGGGAGTGATCGACAACAGCCGCCAAGCGGTATATGGATATGATCAGCGCCTGGAGGTGTTTGGAAGCAATGGGGCCGCCCAAGCCGAGAACAACCGGCCGACAAACGTGGAGGTATCCACCGCTGAATCCGTTTCAAAAGACAAACCACTGCATTTTTTCCTGGAACGCTATACACAAGCCTACATTGATGAAGTAAGCGAGTTTGCTGAAGCCATTCTTTATGATAAGCCGGTCGTTTGCAGCGGATTTGACGGCCTTCAAGCACAGCGGATTGCCAAAGCAGCTAAGAAATCCCTGGAAACCGGAGTGCCGGTATTGCTGGACCAAGTGAGCCGACAAGCCGCTATTTAATAAAAATCAGGAAGGAGTCAAGCCATATGAATCCTCTTAGCTTTAAACAAGATCGGCCGCTTGATGTTATAGCGATTGGCCGGCTATGCATTGATTTAAATGCAAATGAGATTAACCGTCCGATGGAAGAAACTCTCACCTTCACCAAGTATGTCGGCGGCTCTCCTGCGAATATTGCCATTGGATCGGCACGGCTGGGCCAGAAGGCAGGTTTTATCGGGAAAGTTTCCAATGATCAGATGGGACGGTTCATTACCGAATATTTAAAGAAGAACAAAATTGATACGAGCGGTGTATCGGTTGACCAAAAGGGTGCGGTTACAGGACTTGCATTTACGGAAATTAAAAGTCCTGATGATTGCAGTATTCTCATGTACCGTGATAACGCAGCTGATTTGAATCTCCATCCATATGATGTAGATGAGGATTATATCAAACAGTCAAAAGCCTTGTTGGTCTCCGGAACGGCTCTTGCAAAGAGCCCGTCACGGGAAGCGGCGTTCCTCGCATTGGAATATGCCGTAAAGAATGATGTAACCGTATTTTTTGATCTGGATTACCGTCCCTACACATGGACAGATGAAGCGGAAACCGCCGTTTATTACAACCTTGCCGCTGAAAAATGCGATGTGATTATGGGGACGCGTGAAGAGTTTGACATGATGGAAAAGCTGCTGAACACGGCGGAATCCAATGATGAGGATACAGCCGCCAGATGGTTCTCCCGCCGTGCCAAACTGGTTGTCATCAAACATGGGGGCGCAGGATCCATCGCCTATACCAAGGATGGAGAATCTCACCGAAGCGGTATATTCCCGACCACCGTGCTTAAAACGTTTGGTGCAGGCGACTCTTATGCATCCGCCTTTATCTATGGATTAATGAATGGAAAAGATGTCTCTGAAGCTATGAAAATGGGCAGCGCTTCTGCCTCCATTGTGATTTCCAGGCATAGCTGTTCCGATGCCATGCCGACGACTGAAGAGCTGATGAATTATATTGAAACGGCACGATATGAGACAGTTCAGTAATTTATAAAAAATTATAAAAGTAAAGGAGTTTTCTAAAATGGCAACCACTACTGTAAAAACATTGAAAAACTTTATTGGCGGGGAATGGGTAGAATCCGCTTCAGACAAAACGGAGGCAGTATACAATCCTGCAACAGGGGAGGAACTTGCTATTGTTCCGATCTCTACAAAGGAAGAAGTGGACAAAGCGGTCAGGGCGGCACAGGAAGCATTTGAAAGCTGGTCCCAGGTTGCTGTCCCGAAAAGAGCGCGCATCCTTTTCAAGTACCAGCAGCTACTGGTGGAACACTGGGACGAGCTTGCAAGACTCGTAACCATTGAAAATGGTAAAAGCTTTGTTGAAGCACACGGCGAAGTTCTCCGTGGAATTGAATGTGTGGAGTTTGCAGCAGGCATTCCGACTTTAATGATGGGGAAACAGCTGCCGGATATTGCGGCTGGCCTGGAGTCCGGAATGTACCGCTATCCGATTGGTGTTGTAGGCGGTATTACACCATTTAACTTCCCAATGATGGTACCATGCTGGATGTTCCCTCTGGCCATCGCGTGCGGAAATACATTTGTGCTGAAGCCATCCGAACGGACACCTCTTCTTGCACAGCGATTAGTTGAACTGTTTGTGGAAGCAGGCCTTCCAAATGGTGTGTTAAATATCGTGAACGGAGCTCATGACGTCGTTAACGGCCTCTTGGAGCACAAGCTGGTCAAAGCGATTTCCTTCGTGGGTTCACAGCCGGTTGCAGAATACGTATACAAAACAGCATCCGCCAACTTAAAGCGGGTCCAGGCCCTTTCCGGCGCGAAAAACCACGCGATTGTTCTTGCTGATGCCAATATGAATAATGCAGCACAACAAATTACGGGAGCTGCCTTTGGTTCTGCCGGTGAGCGGTGCATGGCTGCTTCAGTAGTCGTTGTGGAAGATGCTGTTGCCGACGAATTAATTGTAAAGCTTAAAGAAGAGGCTGATGTTCTCAGAATCGGTAATGGCCTTGACGAGGGTGTCTTCCTTGGCCCGGTTATCAGGGAAAACCATAAACAGCGTACAATCGGATACATCGAAAAGGGAGTTGAAGAAGGAGCTGTTTTAGTACGGGATGGCCGCAACGACGAAGCAGTAAACGGAGAAGGATATTTTGTCGGGCCAACTATCTTTGAAGGTGTAACACAGGATATGCAGATCTGGCAGGACGAAATTTTCGCTCCCGTCCTTTCCATTGTGCGTGTGAAAGACTTAGCGGATGCCGTTGAATTTACCAACGCTTCTCCTTTTGCCAACGGTGCATGCTTATTCACTGACAGTGCATCAGCGGTGAGGCAGTTCCGTGAAACCATTGATGCTGGCATGCTTGGAATCAACATTGGTGTTCCGGCTCCGATGGCTTTCTTCCCGTTCTCCGGCTACAAAGACTCTTTCTATGGAGACCTGCACGCCAATGGCACAGATGGTGTTGAATTTTATACAAGGAAGAAAATGGTCACCGCTCGATACTTGAAGTAATGCATATGACCAATTGGGAAGTGGAGGGACGGAGCGGTCCATGCCGCTTCCCTTTTGTACATATACCTTAAACCATAATGGAAAGGGGACTTTTCAGTGAACACCATCCGTTTAACTACAGCACAGGCCCTCATAAAATTTTTAAATCAGCAATACATTGAATTCGATGGCGTGCAGCAGCGGTTTGTAAAAGGGATTTTTACGATTTTTGGACATGGAAATGTACTCGGTCTTGGACAGGCGCTGGAAGAGAATCCGGGTGAATTGGAAGTATATCAGGGGCGCAATGAACAAGGAATGGCCCATGCGGCAATGGCGTATGCCAAGCAGAAGCACCGCAAACAGATCATGGCGGCCACTTCATCTGTCGGACCGGGGGCAGCCAACATGGTAACCGCTGCAGCCACTGCCACAGCAAATAATATCCCTGTTCTTTTGCTGCCTGGTGATGTGTTTGCGACACGCCAGCCGGATCCGGTGCTGCAGCAGATTGAACAAACCCATGATTTGTCTATTTCCACCAATGATGCTTTCCGTGCAGTAAGCAAATATTGGGACAGGGTCAGCCGTCCGGAGCAGCTGATGTCCGCCATGCTGAATGCCATGAGGGTGCTTACGAATGCGGCAGATACAGGGGCGGTCACCATTGCGCTTCCCCAGGATGTACAGAGTGAAGCATGGGATTTTCCCGAAAGCTTTTTTGCCAAGCGCATTCACCGCATCAGCCGCCGCCAGCCGTCGGTTGAAAGTGTTCATGAAGCTGCGGCGCTCATTCAATCCAAAAAGAAGCCGTTTTTAATTTTTGGAGGAGGAGTCCGTTATTCAGAAGCGGCAGAAACCTTCCGCCAGTTTGCAGAGAAGTTTAACATCCCATTTGGTGAAACCCAGGCTGGCAAAAGCGGGATCGATAGCGATCACCCATTAAACATGGGGGGAGTCGGTGTAACCGGAAATTCGGCGGCAAACACGCTGGCTAAAGAAGCCGATCTGATCATTGGCGTGGGAACCCGGTTTACGGATTTTACAACAGCATCCAAGCAGCTTTTCTCAGAAGGAGAAATACTTACCATCAATATTTCCGAATTTCATGCTTCAAAACTGGACGCGGTTCAAGTCGTCAGCGATGCCCAGGCAGGGCTGACCGCTATTGATGAAGCACTTGGGGATTACAGCTCAGGCTATAAGAACGAAATTGCTCAAGCAAAAGAAGGCTGGGAAAAAGAGCTGAACCGCCTTCATGAAATAACCTGGACTGAAGGTTTTACACCAGAGGTTGCTGGACAGCTCGATGATCAGCTTTCGGAATACAGGGAGCTGTTTGATTCGGCTTTAACTCAAACGAGTGTGATTGGAAAAGTGAATGAGCTCATTGATTCTCAAGCGATTATTGTCGGCGCAGCGGGAAGCCTCCCCGGAGATCTGCAGCGGATGTGGAAAGCGAAAAGCCGGAACACCTACAACATGGAATACGGCTATTCCTGCATGGGTTACGAGATCGCAGGAGCTTTAGGCGTAAAGTTGGCGGAGCCGGAAAAAGAAGTTTATGCGATGGTTGGTGATGGCAGCTTTTTAATGCTTCATAGTGAACTTGTGACCAGCCTGCAGGAAGGTAAAAAAATAAATCTTCTGTTGTTTGATAATTCAGGGTTCGGCTGCATCAATAATCTGCAGATGGAAAATGGGATGGGGAGCTTTGGAACGGAATTCCGCCGGCGTAATCCAGAAACAGGTAAACTCGATGGCCCTGTAATGGGAGTGGATTATGCAAAAGTGGCAGAGGGCTATGGCCTTAAAACCTATACAGTACGAACGGCACAAGAGCTGGAAGCCGCCATCCTTGATTCGAAAGAGCAAAACATAAGTACGCTGATTGACATTAAGGTGCTTCCGAAAACGATGACACACGGCTATGATTCTTGGTGGCATGTAGGGGTAGCTGAGGTATCGGATAAGGAAAGCATAAAATCTGCCTTTCATAACAAAGAAGAAAATTTGTCCAGAGCACGCTCGTATTAAATAACAAAACATAAATAAGGGAGCAGGAATCATGTTTGAGAACAATCGAGTAAAGCTGGCGATTGCACCCATCGGCTGGACCAATGATGATTTGCCGGAGCTTGGCGGAGAAATTACCTTTGAGCAATGCATCAGTGAAATGGCCCTTTCGGGATTTACGGGAAGCGAAGTGGGCAATAAGTATCCGCGAGATCCTGAGGTATTGAAAAAAGCGCTCCACCTGCGTGGGCTGGAAATTGCGAGCGCCTGGTTCAGCGCGTTCCTGACATCCAGACCGCTGGAAGAAAACATCGCCGCCTTCAAGGGACATCGAGACTTTCTGCATGAAATGGGTGCAAAAGTCATCGTTGTTTCAGAACAGGGGAACAGCATACAAGGGCAGATGGAAACACCGTTGTTTGAACAAAAGCCGGTCTTTACAGAAAGCGAATGGGAGTTAATGGTGGCCGGACTGCACAGGCTTGGGGATATTGCGGCAGAAAAAGGCATGAAAATTGTTTACCATCACCACATGGGTACAGGCGTTCAAACGACAGACGAAATCGATCGCCTGATGGCCGAAACGGATCCTGGAAAAGTGTCGCTTTTATACGATACAGGGCATCTGGTGTTTTCGGGCGAGGATCCTATCCATGTTTTGAAGAAGCACATGGACCGGATTCATCATGTTCACTTAAAGGATGTGCGCATGGAAACTGCAAATGCTGTCCGGGAACAAAAGCTGAGCTTTCTTCAGGCTGTAAAGAATGGTGTGTTTACCGTACCTGGAGATGGTGTAATTGACTTCAAGCCAGTGTTTGAAGAGCTGGATGGAGCAGGCTATCAAGGCTGGTTTGTCGTAGAGGCAGAACAAGACCCTTCCATGGCCAATCCTTTTGAATATGCAGTGAAAGCACGGCGGTATATCAAAGAACAAAGTGGTCTGTGAGAGGACTGCCTGAAAAGAAGCCGGACAAGACTGGTTAGCCAAGGAGGGGTACCATGCCTTTAGTAAAAATGAAAGAAATATTGGCTCATGCGGAGGAACATCGATACGGTGTAGGGGCTTTTAGTGTGGCCAGCATGGAAATGATTATGGGTGCGGTCTCTGCCGCTGAAGAACTCCGGTCTCCGCTGATTTTGCAGATTGCAGAAGTGAGGCTGAAGCACTCTCCGCTGCACTTAATCGGGCCGTCCATGGTGGCGGCGGCAAAAAAAGCAGAGGTTCCGGTAGCCGTTCATTTTGATCATGGCTTATCGGAAGAAAAAATTCATGAGGCGCTTAAAACCGGTTTTTCCTCTGTGATGTACGATGGTTCTCATCATTCCCTGGACGAAAACATTGCTCAAACCAAAAAAATGGCTGCACTTGCGAGGGAATACGGGGCAACGGTTGAGGCGGAACTGGGACAGGTCGGAGGAAGTGAAGATGGTTCAGTGGATCTTGAAGTCCTGCTGACCGGTGTAAAAGAGGCTCAAGAATTCACGGCTGCAACAGAGATTGATGCTTTAGCTGTAGCGATTGGCAATGCACACGGAATGTACAAAGGAGAACCTCAGCTGCGTTTTGACCGTCTTGAAGAAATTCATAATGAGGTAGATGTTCCGCTCGTGCTTCACGGGGGATCCGGAATTTCCGAGGATGGTTTCAGAAGAAGCATCGGGCTTGGCATACGCAAAATAAATGTGGCCACTGCCACGTTTAACCAAGTGCTCAGAATAGTGAATGAAAATGTGCCTTTTTCGGATTACTTTTCTTACCATGAACAGGTAACAGCTGCTGCTAAAGAAAATGTAAAACGCCATATGCGCATGTTCAAAAGTGACGGACGACTATAGGAGGGTAACAGCATGTATGAGAGACTTGGAGAATTAAAGGAAGGCTATACTACAATCACCGACATGAAAACAAAGCATACGGATATGCTTCAGGATATTGGGATCTACACTTTATCTGAAGGAAGTGAACAGATTCTTTTGGACGAAGAAAAAGAGGCAGCCCTTCTTCTTCTAGGAGGGAAAATCGTGCTGGAATGGAATGGCAACTCCCGGTTGATTCAGCGTGAATCCCTTTTTGAAGAAGACCCATGGTGCCTGCATGTACCAAAAGGCATGGAAGTGAAGATTACAGCACAATCCGCCAGTGAAGTGCTCCTGCAAAAAACAGATAATGAGAAAGAATTCGAGCCAAAGCTGTATACACCGGAGGATTGCCAAAGCACAGTAGCAGGGGAAGGAGTCTGGAACGGAACCGCTGAGCGCGTGATACGTACCATTTTCGACTATACGAACGCTCCATACTCCAATCTGGTCATCGGGGAAGTCATCTCCTATCCCGGCCGCTGGTCGAGCTATCCTCCCCATCATCATGATCAGCCGGAAGTTTATTATTACCGGTTTAACAAACCTCAAGGGTTCGGCTGTGCCATGGTCGGTCCCGAAGCTTACCGTGTGGAGCATAACAGCTATATCACCATTCCCGGGGAGCTTGACCATCCGCAAGCTACGGCACCCGGGTATGCCATGTATTTTTGCTGGATGATCCGTCACTTAGAGCAAAATCCTTGGACGGATCGCATTATGGAGGAAGAACATAAATGGCTTCTTGAACCAGGGGCGAAAATCTGGCCAGAAAGTAACTAATGTGATCTGATAATAACAGCGTTGCTTGTTCTCTTGTGGAAAAGCTATCGGTTATAGCACCGAGTGCGGTTGAAGCAGTAGAACCTGAGCTTGCTAAGGTTCAAAGTGGTATTCACTTAAAGAAGTTGCTTCTAGAGAGTAACCCTTACCTCCATTTTAAAAAAGTTCTACATTGGAACAAAAAGAGAGTACACTCCATTATTTAATGAAAATGAAAAAAAAGAAGCTCAGTAGTAATGAGCTTCTTTTTTGTGAAAAGTGCATCTTACTTGTTCATATAGTACCTCTCCATTACAAATTTCGAACGATCTCCACGGACGATACTAGAGGAAAGTTCGATTGGATGTATATGTGACCGACTCCAATAAAAAATATCTTCCATATTCGTAGCGTGCTCGGAAGATAATCTCTTTAAGAATAACTGCTTTAGCAGATTTACCGAGTCAGAGACATATACAATGTTTTGCTTTATTTCCGGTTTTGTATGTATAGAGATCCCATCAAAAGTAACTTCCCCGTCATCCGGATCAAGAATGCCGACAATGTCCGTAATAAAGTCGTATTCCCCACGCCGTTCCTTCCTTCAAGGTTCATTTTTCCAAAGAGAAGGAGATGTCCTTTTATGATGTGAACGAGACTAGTTGCTTGTACTGTTGAGTTAACAAAGGCATGGAAATGTTAAGACATGCCTCTTGTTTTTTCAGTATAATGAGGCCATGCTGTTTTATCAGCATTTGTGTATGTCCATTGAGGCAAGCTGAAACTCGTTTTCCCATTGGGCTAGTGTGAACGTGAACGGGTAATTAAAGTATAAATAACTTCCGATTATGATAAAAGCAAGAAAAGCAGCCGTTTGGCTGCTTAAAGATTTAGGATGGTTTGACGTTCATTCACACGCTGTTTTTGTTCATTTTTAATATTAGCTTGAGCTGCTGCTAGGCGAGCAAGAGGCACTCGATATGGTGAGCAGCTTACGTAATCTAATCCTGCATCATGGAAGAATTGGATCGAGCTTTTTTCTCCTCCATGTTCTCCGCAAATTCCTGTTTTTAACCCTGGCTTTGTTTCTCTACCGAGTTTTACGCCAATTTCTACAAGTTTCCCTACGCCTTCTTGGTCAAGAGAGGCGAATGGGTTTTTCGGTAGAATTTTGTTGTCAATATAGGCCTGAAGGAACTTACCCTCTGCGTCATCGCGACTATATCCAAAAGTAGTTTGAGTTAAATCATTTGTTCCAAAGGAAAAAAAGTCTGCCTCCTGAGCAATTTGGTCAGCTGTTAAGGCCGCTCGTGGAACTTCAACCATCGTACCTATGAGGTAATCGTATTCCTGTCCTGTTTCTTCCTGAACTTGCAGCCCCGCATTAATGACCAATCGACGCATTTCTTTTAACTCATTAACATGACCAACCAAAGGAATCATTATTTCTGGTTTTACGTCGATTCCTTTTTTCATGACTGCAGTGATTGCATAAAAGATTGCTTTTGCCTGCATTACATAAATTTCGGGGTAAATCATGCCCATTCTGCAGCCACGGTGCCCTAACATAGGATTAAATTCATCTAATTGACGTACTTTTCTCAGAAGATGTTCCTTCTCCTTTAAATCTTTAGAATTTATGTCTGTCATCTGAAGCTTTGTCACTTCAACAAGCAGTTCTTCCTTATCCGGCAAGAACTCGTGAAGAGGGGGATCTAATAAACGAATCGTTACAGGGGACCCTCCCATCGCTTCAAAAATTCCTTCAAAATCATTTTGTTGCATTGGTAATAGCTTATGAAGAGCCTCTTCACGCTCCTCGTATGTTTCAGCCAGAATCATATCCTGAACAATAGGGATTCGATTGATGTCCATAAACATATGTTCTGTACGGCACAATCCAATTCCACCTGCTCCAAATTCAGCCGCTTTTTTGGCATCCTCGGGATTGTCAGCATTTGCTCTTACACCAAGTTTTCGTTCCTCATCGGCCCAAGTAAGCAACACTTGGAACTGGTCCGAAAGCTGTGGATCGATCATTGGGATCTCACCTAACATGATTTCACCTGTTGAACCATCAATCGTAATCATATCGCCTTGGTTAACCGTCGTAGTTCCTACTTTAAAAAGCTTTGATTTTAAATCAATTTTTAATGAATCACAGCCACATATACAAGCTTTTCCCATACCCCTTGCAACAACGGCTGCATGGCTAGTCATTCCTCCACGGCTTGTGATAACGGCTTGAGCAGCAACAATTCCATGAATATCATCAGGTGTAGTTTCTGAGCGAACAAGAATGATTTTTTTGCCATCTTTCGCTAATCTCTCTGCTTCATCCGCATCAAATACGACTTCTCCTGTTGCTGCCCCAGGAGAGGCAGGTAGCCCTTTAGCAATCTGTTTTCTTTCATAGGAATCATCAATTCGACGATGGAGTAGCTGATTAAGCTGGTCGGGATCTACACGTAAAATGGCTTCTTTCTTATTAATAATTTGTTCTTCTACTAATTCAACGGCTATTCGAATGGCCGCTTGAGCTGTTCTTTTACCTGTCCGCGTCTGAAGAATAAATAGCTCACCTCGCTCTACCGTGAACTCAATGTCCTGCATGTCTTGATAGTGCTTTTCAAGCAGTTGACAAGTATCAACAAACTGCTGATAAACTTCGGGCATTTCATATTGAAGCGTCGCAATGGGTTGAGGTGTACGAATTCCAGCAACAACATCCTCTCCCTGTGCATTGATCAAATATTCACCATAAAGCTTAGCTTCTCCTGTAGACGGGTTACGTGTAAAGGCAACGCCAGTACCAGAATCGTTACTCATATTTCCAAAAACCATACTTTGAATATTTACTGCTGTACCAAGGTGACCAGGAATTTTTTGAAGACGGCGGTATACAATCGCACGTTGATTATTCCAGGAATCAAAAACGGCACTGATGGAAAGGAATAATTGTTCCTTTGGATCCTCTGGAAAAGTTCTTCTCGCATGCTTCATAACAATTTCTTTATATCCTTTAATCACTTCTCGCCAATCTTCTTCAGTCATTTCGGGATCTGAAGTATATCCCTTATTTTCTCTCGTTTCCTCTAAAAGTTGCTCAAAATAATAACTGTCCACATCGAGGACAACATCACTAAACATTTGAATGAACCTACGGTAGGAGTCATAGGCAAAACGCGGATTTTCTGTAAGCTTGGCCAATCCTTCCACAGTGTCATCATTCATACCAAGGTTTAATACGGTATCCATCATTCCGGGCATGGAGTGTACAGCACCAGAACGTACAGAAACAAGAAGGGGGTTCGATGGGTCTCCAAGTTTTTTACCTGTTTTTTCTTCAAGTTTACCAAGAGCTTCTAATACCTGAAATTTGACCTCTGTAGAAATCGATTTTCCGTCCTCATAATATAAATTACAGGCCTCAGTGGAAAGGGTAAAACCATAAGGGACAGGTAACCCGATTTTCGTCATTTCTGCCAGGTTTGCTCCCTTACCTCCTAATAGGTCCTTTTTTTTGCTGTTCCCCTCGTCAAACATATATACAAATTTAGTCATCATATCAGCAAATACCTCTCTTTTTTTAATATGGCTAATATTGAATCAGCGGTCTCTTCAACCGCTTTATTTGAGACATTAATAACTGGACAGCCGATGCGTTTCATGATTTTCTCAGCATAATCTAATTCCTCAAGAATCCGATCTAAATTTGCATAATTTGCTTGAGTTGCTAACCCTAAATTCTTTAATCGTTCCTTTCTGATTTCATTCAGTTTATCTGGTGTAATGACTAAACCCACGCATTTGTTTCTTGGAATATCAAAAAGCTCGTCAGGAGGTGTTATTTCAGGGACTAAAGGTACATTGGCCACCTTATACTTCTTATTAGCTAAATACATAGAAAGGGGGGTCTTTGATGTTCTAGAAACCCCAATTAATACAATATCTGCCCTTGTAATCCCTTGTACCTCTTGTCCATCATCATATTTTACGGCGAACTCAATCGCTTCAACTCTTCGGAAATAGTTATCATCCAATTTCCTCATTAATCTAGGTTCGCCTTTAGGTTCTTTATTAAATTTTTGACTAAATGCTGTCATAAGCGGATTCATTAAATCAACTGCGACAATCCCTTCTTCACGCGCCTTTCGATCGAGATATTCCTTTAAAGATGGAATGACAATCGTGTAGGCAATGATGCAATTACTATACTTCGATACAGCAATGACATTATTAAGATCTTTGTTATCCTCTACATAGGAAAAATTTTGGATTTCAATATCTTCCCCATTAAATTGAGACGCAACTGCTTTTACCATCAACTCAGCTGTTTCTCCAACCGAGTCAGAAACGACATAGACAAACTTTTTTTTATTCACATCCGAATCTCCTATTCTTGCATTTTAATGTCATCACTTCAGCAATTCTTATGTAATCGTCGTTTGGTAATCGATAAGAAGATCATCTTACATGTACTCCATTCACTTACACCAAATAGTGAATCTATTTAACAATTAATTAGAATTTTTGCTATAGAAATAAGCTTCACTATTGTGTTTGAAACAGTCAATGCTCTCGTCCCAATAGATAAGGAAGGTAAAACATTAAACTTGTAATAACTACCTACCAGTGATATTGCTAAATGAAATACAGATCCACTTTTTCATCCTTTGATTAAATTATGTTATACTATTTATCTTATTAAAATGTATATGTGTTATACTATTTTATTTAAATAGTATACTATCATTAAATATAATGAGATACAATCCCTTTTCGAGGTATCTCGTAAAAAAGTTCAAAAAACAGGTAAGTAAAGTAATAAAGTTGGTACTTGGCGATTCCAACCCGCATAAATTAAATTGTTTATTTGTACCCATACGTAAACAGTTGTGTTTTTATTATGGGTAAAATACTTTTTAATTTACTGGTACAGCTTCATTTGCAGGGTGGGAAGTGGCAATCCCTTAATTAGAAGGGGTGTCGCTGATGGTTACTGTTACTGATAAACTAATGCTCATGATTTCTTTCGCATCACTGAACGTTGTAGTAATAGCGGTTATCAACACAAAAAGTAACCCACCCTGCACGGCCAATGTAGGTATAGGTTACTTTTTTGTTGCCTTATTTACTTAGGCACTGCACTTCTTGCAGAATAGCTGTGCTTAGGAGTATCAGTTAGTGGCCGATGCCCGGTACTGACCGGGCATAAAGTGAATTGGCTGTGACTGGGGCTGCCCCTGCTGTCCAGGCACAAAATGTATAGGATGGGACTGATGCTGTCCCTGGTGCCCAGGTGTCCAATGTACTGGATGAGTGTGCAAACCATGTTGTACAGGTGTCCAATGTGCCGGATGGGTGTGAGGATGAGGTACATGGTGTCCATGTGACCAATGGATATAATGGGGATGATGAACATGATGGGGATGATGTCCATACGGCCATTGAGCGTGCTGGGTGTGTGGCATGTGATGCTGACTATGCTGGCTGCTATGATGACTATGTTGTTGTTGCACCATCACTCCTCCTGGAATCCATGAGCCAGGCTGCTGGTGTCGATTAACCAATCAAAAACCTCCCTTCATTCAATTTGAATTAGAAGGACTTCTCTATCAGTTTATAAACGTATAGAAAAACTGTTCTGATGATAATGCCTAAATCATATGTAAAAATCAACAAAAAGAACATTTTTATTATTATATTATAGTCTCTAAATCTCGATTTGTTGCCGCAATCAAACGTACATCAAAAGTATTACTTCAGTTCTGCCGACTCAGACTAACTCTTTTTGCTGCAGAACCCTCAACAGCTTAGCCTGGAGATGGTATATCATATCACCAAATTCATCTAGGAAAATGGCGTTTTTTTGAATGTGTGAGAACTAATACAACTCAAATAACCATGTTGTATGATCAAATATTTTACAATCGTTTATGCTTGCATATACGATTATGTGTACATTTGTATTTTGTCGAATAAACCAATAAAAGTTAGTAAAAAGGAGATTGGCTGCCTTTTTCCTCCTTTGTTCTTCCCAGTTATGCTCCATCATTGAATATTGAGGAATTCGTAGGATTTTAAATATGTACCGAGTACTGGATGTGTTCAACAAAAGGGCAAAGATCCGTTCCGTTAGCTGCCATTGGGTGGCGTAACAAGGAATTGTATTTATAAGTAATTGGAACATTAGATTTGGTTTAGTTGAAGAGATATTTTTTCCTACAGGTTTGTCCTGTAGCAGCAAAAACTAGAGGACCGGATCATTTTTATTGACCGTTGCTTAAATTAGTTTCATAAGACTAGAAGAAGTTTATCGTATTATGGAGAGATTTTCTTCGAATAAGAAAAGTGTGTGCTAAAGCTATATATAGCTGTACTTTTACCTACAAGAATAGTGTATACTTAGAGCGTATGTTCGCTTTTTGTGCATATCATTCAAATAATAGTAAATCGTTAATTGGAGTGTTTATGATGTTAAGTATTGAAGGAGAAAAGGTTAGAGGGTTCTTATATGACTCGCTAGTAACTGCGAAGAGTGATTTAGGGAAAAATGAAACTATAGTTACAGAGGATCATGTATTATTCTTTATTATTAATAATAGAGACTATAATAAAGTCAGTAATGCTGGTTATGTAAAAGTATCAAATTAAAACCCTGCCAAAATGGGGTCTTCAAGTTGATTTTAAGGCTGATATGGTATGTAAAATTAAAATGCAGTTACATAAGCAGGGTGGCGGTGGCATCCCCGAAAGAAGGGGGGTGTAACCGATGATGACTACTTACGAAGCTTTAACACTCATGATAGCATTCGCAACCTTAACCGTAATAATCATCTCAAACACAAAAAAGTAACCACCCTGTCTGGCCAGACAGGGTGGTTACTTTTTCTTCTCATGTTCGATTCGAGCCGCCGCACTTCTTGCGGGTAGCTGTAGAACTCTGATGTTCCCGCATCAGGGTTCTTTTTATATTATGCCTTCTCTAATCTAATTATATAATTTGTTTTTATCTTTTACAAGTAAAGGAATCAGCTAGGATTGGGCTCTATTTATTGTTCTTCAATTTTATAAAAAGGAGCCTTGGTGTAAGTGTTGAATTTCTTTTGACCATTCGAAATGGTAACTCGACTTGGGGAGCGTATTTCTATTATGGAGATGCACCCTACGAAGATTTAGATATTGCAACCTTTTAGACCTGAGTAAGGAATGTGAGCACTGATATTAAATACAACCCAGTGTGAATTTTTCAGATCTTTTTGTTTATTAAATTTAGCATTGAAAAATCGATGGTTAGAATATTGGAAAATAATTAAGGCTGCACAATGAGACCTACGGATAAAGTTAAGTCTTCTTAATCAATAGTGGCTTTTTATGAGATACAGTCCCCGTTCAGTTTTAATTGCGAAAAAATCTATTTAACACTATATAGAATTCGTCAAATAAACAAAAAAACACTCCCTGTTTCTATGGAAGTGCTTTAACAAAATTGGTGCTTTACCTAATGCAATTTGTCAAAAATCACATACACTGAAGAGGATTAGCGAAACCTTGAAGGAGGACACAATGAATAATCATAATTTGATAACAAACTACGTTGATAACCCACAACAGGGGCTGGGGATGATTCTTCCACGGGAATTTCCGTATTGGGGTACGGCGCCACCAACAGGATACATACTTACAACACAGCAATTACAACTGATTCAGCAACTTGTTGATTCCGGGACGCAGTCTCATCATAGTACAGGGTCTAACCCTGGTCACCATCCACCTGGACATTATAAAGGATATTACTATGGTTATCCTGCAAACTATGGTTGCTACCCCGTTAATTGTGGATGTCCGTGGTATGGGTGGATTTAATAAAACCCGTGGGAAAAGGGGTCAACATAGACAGACAGATTATTGATCATCCTCAAATATCTATGGGACCGTATGTGAAGACAGCATCATGTTTTCTTACATACCGGATAAAGTAAAATTAAATGGGTCCCATGCTTTTTCTTTTACATTTTACTTATAACAATGGAGAAAGCAGGCG
This sequence comes from Fictibacillus sp. FJAT-27399, assembly GCF_001510655.1. Taxonomy (GTDB): domain Bacteria; phylum Bacillota; class Bacilli; order Bacillales; family Fictibacillaceae; genus Fictibacillus_C; species Fictibacillus_C marinisediminis. The sequence continues at coordinate 817,215 of NZ_LMVC01000002.1, forward strand.
AGCTCCCTGCTGAATTATCCGATGTGAAAGAGAGCGCTGCTGTAAATCTTCCATGGTCAACTGCAACGAATCACTAAGATCAAGCTCGAATTGCTCTGTGAGATCCCGTGCTACATCGATACTGTAAACGACTTCACACACCTCGTAATTAAGCCGAAAGCTTCTCATATCGTAATTTGCAGCGCCAACTTCAGCAATCTCCTCATCGACAATCATGACCTTCGCATGTAACAACCCTTTGTCGTACAGGTAGATTTGAACCCCGGATTCCAACAGCTCTCCGTAAAAGGTGGGGCTTGCAAGACCCACGATTTTTTGATCTACGTGGCGAGGAACCAGTAGTCTTACTCGGACACCACGGGCCACAGCTGTCTTTATAGCAAGGATAATATCTTCATCGGGCACAAAATAAGGTGTAGTGATATCAATGGTTTTGGTAGCTTGTGTCACCAGAATAAAGTAGGCCTCCCGGACGACCGGCGTTGGAATGCCAGGATTGCCTTCTAACGTTTGAATGTACGCTTTCTGCAATGGTTCCATCCTTGAGAAATTGTCTATACCCTCTAACGTGTCCATTTCAGTACGCCATTGTGCCGACCCTGCGGAAACACCTGTCTTGCCCGGTATCTGCGATTTTGGAATGTTTTGGTGCTTTTCTTGATCTTGTTGTGTATACGACTTGATCCTTTCCGGCGCTGCGATGTTCCAGTGGGTGTCGAAAATAGTCTGCAAATCGACAGGCGCTTCACCTGTGATTCGCAAATGAGTGTCACGCCAGAATCCCACTTCTGGCTTTAAACCTGTATACTCATACCCTATGTTGATCCCACCTGTAAATGCTTCCTTTCCGTCGATTAGAACAATCTTACAATGATCTCGATAATTCCAGTTGGAGAACATCCAAGGGAAACGCAATGGAAATATGGTCCGGCATTCAATCCCTGCATTCATCATCTCAGTGATCTTATGCTGTGGAAATTGACGGCTTCCAAAACCGTCTCTCACAAAGCGGATCTTCACGCCAGCTGCAGCCTGTTCGAGCAGCAGGTCCGTGATCTGTCTGCCAATCTGATCATCTCGGTAGATGTAATATTCCAGATCAATTTTTTTTTGGGCGCTCTTCAGCGATTCAAGAAGCTTTCCATAGGTTTTAATACCGTTTATAAGTATTTGGACTTTGCCGGCCCTAAGTCCCTGCACGCTCAATTTCCCTAAAGCATGTGCGATGACCGAGGCAGAGGGGCTAAATGAATCAGGCAACTGGCGTGATTCATGATGCGGAGAAGTCAATCTTTTTCGACGAATACGAACAGGATTCGTTGTACTGAGATAAAGTGCAAAACCGATGATAGGCAAAATGAGGCAGAAAGCTAGCCAATTCAAGGCCTTGGCTGGCCGGCGAACCTCACGAATCGCTATGATTAACATAAAGATCGTATTTATTATGTATAGCCAAAGAATCCACATCAACAAATCCCCTCCTTTTTTATTCTCTAACATGTGTAAATAGTTATGTAAGTATACAACTTTTGGTCATAGTGACAGAAGATGGAATTAATAACCAGGGGAGGATAGTGTTTTTTACGTTTTGGGGTTTTATCTGATTTTAAGGGATCGTTACTGAGAGATGAGCGATTAAAACAGTTCGAAAAATTTAAGACAATCGCAAATGCTCAAGAGCTAACCTTTACCGTTAAGCGAAAACCGTTTTGTTATGCATCCCTTATTTGAGGAAATTTCTCTTTTGGGAGAGCAGGAGGTTTATTCTAAGGTGGGGATCCTAGCGCTTAATGGCTCAGAGAGTTTTCAGTGCCCCTTATAATCGGAGCGTTTTTTCAATTTTGTCCATTTTTCCCCTTTTTAAAATGAAAATGTGCCCTTTAAAGAGATGAATTATATAGGAACGAGATATTACTTTCATACAAACACAATCGTTTACGGAAGCGAATATGGACACAAATACAAAAGTAATTGTATTTAGAAGCGGATCGCTCCTGAATTTCCTTAAACATTCAGTGGTGATTACGCTCCACCGAACGGTATAAAAATGCTGCTAATCTTCATATTCATTCAGACGGTCCAGTCCCGAAAGAAATGTACCTTAAGCAAAGGAGTAAAGATTGTTGGAACAGAACGAACATCGTACGGATAGCTTTAAAATATAATTTCACGTACCGTATTTTAATACGATGAATATGAAATAAATAAGGAGTCGGATTGTGGGAAAATGAACATCGTTGCTTTGTAATTGAGATCATCCATCATATTCATAAAAAATTCTTTCCAAATCCTTTTAAGGGAGTAATTTGTCATTTCCTCACAAATTAATAATCTTGGATGAGTTTTTTCTAAATGTATCAATTGACTAACATGGGAAATTCCTCGAATTGTCATCTGGTATAACTGAAATCTTGATGGTGATCGAGACTTATTGACAGGATGATAGATGAGCAATGAAACCGGATGCACAGCAGCCTAATTTGAATTTCAGTACTAATTACCTAGTGAAAGGCTTTAATTTCATTCTTCAACTATCGGGTGCTTAATTGAAGATCTGATTGTTGAAAAGTAATTTTTACCATGAGTTTAAAAATATTAGTTCTGATTTTTATAAAGTATAATGATTTTATATAGGGTTATAAAGTTCTGGGAGGTAAGTAATGAAGAACGAAATGCAGTTGCTTGGGGAAATGATTATCAACCGGAGGCATGAAATCGCTGAATCTGTTCATACCAATCGAATGTCAGGGGTGGCGATGTTGCAAGCGGAAAAGCAGAACTTCCAGAAAATAGAGCCAAAATTTATGGAAATAAGAGCTGAGTTTATCCGCCTTTTTGGGGAAGCGTTAACTGATCACGTTGATTTTCATAAATCCATTGAAAATGTACAGCGGTGGGGAAAAGAGACGGGACAATACTTGTTTCAGTTGGGAGCTCCCCTTGATGAAGCATTAAAAGATACAAGCTATTATCGGGATTTCATTTGGAAAGCCATTAAAGAAGAGGCAACTACTCATGGGTTATCGGCCGCTTCCATATTTGATGTTATTGAAATCATAGATCCACTCTTGGATCATGCTGTTTATTATTTTAGTCTGAACTATGTTCAGTCTTATCAAAAAGTGCTTGAACAAGCAAAGTCAGCTTTCTTAGAATTGTCTGTTCCCATCGTTCCTCTAATCAAAGGGACAGGTGTACTGCCGTTAATTGGTAACATGGATACGGAAAGAGCTCAGTTATTAATGGACGAAACGACGAAACAAGCTGTGAAATTAAAATTGGAGCATTTAATTATCGACTTATCAGGTGTCATGATTGTCGATACGATGGTAGCTGACCAGTTGTTTAAAGTAATAGATGCTTTATCCTTGTTAGGTGTTACAACAATTTTAACTGGCATTCGTCCAGAGGTAGCACAAACAATGGTTGTATTGGGGTTAGACCTTGATAGAATTAAAGTACAGGGTAATTTACATCAAGCCTTTATGGAGATAAAAGCAATGTAAATAAAAAGGAGGAAAGCTCAATGGCTTGCCTCCTTTTTTATATTTGTGTTTATCATATCAAGAGACAGTAAGATTGTTATTGGTGCAAAATGGGGGCTAACTACTTTAAACCCTCAATTGTAAAAAAACTAATTCAGTAGATTAAGTCACCGGATTTTCAAGATCAAGGAGTTTTTTTACAGCGAAAACGGCTTCAAGGTTTGTGCTGAAATTCTCTGAAAAATCTTTATCAAAATGTATTAGATTATATACTTTATTTTTATGACTATACGATATCGAGAATTTTCTCTCCTGTTGAATTGAAAAGGTATGTGTGATTTCACTTAGTTCATCGTAAAGCTTAAATTTTACTAACATATTGATTATCTGTTCGGAAGACAACGGATCCATAGGTAGCATTGCGCATTGCGCCTCCCATCTAAATGGGAAATGACTAAGTAAAGTCAAAAATAACCCAAATCAGTATTTTATACTATTAGTTTACAACGATTGATAGAAAATTAATATAATATAGGGTAAATTACATTCGGTAATTTTTGAAAACAGTCCAAAGGAATAAAACATCTTAAATATAGAGTGTACATTCAAAACGCTATGTGGCCGCTTTTTCCTGAAATTATGCCAACTGAGGGAATCGTTTTTGTCAAAAATAATCAGCGAACCGAACTCTCTTTTAGGGGTACCGCCACATGCGCTAAGGCAAATTATTACCCCAAAAATGAAAAAAACACTATTCTTTCTGTATTATGATAGAAAGTATTGACTGATAATAATGTTGTTTCATTTCTTATGCAGATAACAGAGCAGGATAGTTACATTAAACATGAAGGAATATTGGAATCAGTAACGAAATGTTCAATGAGTGGTGATGGTGTCGGCTCTTCAATAATATTTTTCAGGAGGTGATTGACTTGAAGTTGTTGCAAATAAGACTTTTGGTCAAAGATTTTAAGAAAAGTGCCATGTTTTACAGAGATTTATTGGAATTTCCAGTAAGTTGGTACGATGAAGACATGGAATATGCGCTTTTCAATAATGGGGAAACAAAAATTGAGCTTGTATCTCGAAAAGTTATGGCCGAATTGGTCAGAGAAGAAAATAAGCCTTTAGAAGCTGAGTCTCAATCAAGATTCTTACTTCAATTTCAAGTTGAAGATGTCGATAAGACGTATAACCGTTTCAGAGAAAAAGAAATTGAATTTGTTAATGAACCTCATGATCGTAAGGAATGGCGAGCGCGTGTTGCACATTTTCGTGACCCTGATGATAACTTAATTGAAATATATAAAATGCTGTAATTGATTGTTCAAAATGGGACTAGGTTAAAAGAATATTAAACACAATTAACACAGTTCGATTTATTCGAACTGTGTTAATTGTGTTTGTAAGAGTAGAATCTTTATGATAAACGAACAGAAAGGACGGTGTTTATTATGTGTCGTGAGGTATCAGATGAACTTACTCTCTTTTCACAGGAATTACAAAGTTCTTTATCTCCTCAAGCTCTTCAACAGCTGGCCAAAAAGGTAGGTTTTGTTCAGAGATCCAGTAAGTATCAAGCGAAAGATTTAGTTGCTTTGTGCATATGGTTAAGCCAAAAGGTAGCGAATACTTCCTTAACTCAGCTATGTTGCTGTCTAGAATCTTCAACTGGTGTATTAATGAGTCCCGAAGGACTCAATCAACGATTCAATCCTTCAGCAGTCAGGCTCCTACGAAACGTATTTTACTCAGAAGATACAAACTTATCAGGCTCTTTCTCATCGTTATGCATCTCAGTTTCAGCGTATACGAATCTTGGATTCTACGACGTTTCAACTTCCAGATGTTTTTGCTTCAACTTACCAAGGATCAGGAGGAAGTAGTCATACAGCTGGCGTGAAAATCCAATTGGAATACGATCTTCTCAGCGGCCAATTCCTGCATGTGCACTCGGCCCAGGTAACAAAATGATCGAACCTATGGTTCCACGTGCTTGAAAACAGTGCAAACAGGTGACTTATGTATACGTGACTTAGGATATTTTGACCTGGAAGATCTCCATCAAATGAATGAGAAAGGAGCCTGTTATATCTCTCGCTTAAAATTAAACACCCGAATTTAGCAGAAGAATCCTAATCCAGAATATTTTAAGGACGGAAGAATGAAAAAACAGTCGGAGTATATTCAATTAGACATGGAAGATCTGATGTTGCAGCTACAACCAGGACAAACCCACGAAATTCATAAAGCCTATCGCAACTGCCTTACTCGCTGCCTATAACAATTCTTGGGTTCCGGTTGCACTTTATATCGTTTGTATTGGTGTCATTTCTCTTACTTGTTTATTCCTAACTGGGCTGATGAAGAATAAGTCAAAGCAATTAATGAAAGCGGTTTCAGGAAGATTATAAGCCTATAATAGTGTTGGCAAGAATGACAAGGGGTGAAAATATGAAAGTTCTGGTAGTCGGTGTAGGTACTATGAGCTGTCTATTTGGAGGGAAACTAAAACAATCTGCTTTCGATGTCACCCTATTTAACCGACCAAATAATCATGTTTGAAAATAAAGGAAGAGGGTCTAGGAATCGTAGAGAAAGATGAAACTTTCTCTAATGTGAGTATTTCTGTTAACACTGATCCAACATGTTTAGTAGATAGCTATCAACTAAGTGACTTTGATGCTTAAGTCATTTCCTACCGAATAAGTCATGAGTAAAGTTCAGATATCGTCCATCTAGAAACCGTCGTAAATCTTTCTTTATCAAAGCTTAAAATTAACTCTCTACAGGAATGCTAAAGGGCAGGATTGTTGAAGAATGCATCTTTTTAGGGAGGTAAATATGAGCTAAACTGTTTTATTCCATAAACGGGTGCATTTCTTCAAGAAGGAGAAATGCACTTTCTTATTGAATTAAAGGGCAGTTTTATTGAAGAAGGAGTTCAATGAAACTAAACAGTTTACCCACAATTTTGACCTTCAAGAAAAAACTGATCTATGTTAATTAGTCGAGGTTTCAGGATATTCACCGAACAATTGACCTTCCCTCTATATTGGGAATCCGACACGTTCCCTATTGTTTTGTTGTTGTTTTTGCTTGATCTGATTTATTGAAAAAAGTTATTGACACTGAAAATAACCTCATGTTATTATTAAATATTTGATAAAAAAACGCATATATGGTATCATTTAGAAGGTTACCATATATGGAGGTGGATTATTTGTTCCAAATTGGCGATAACATTGTTTATCCAATGCACGGAGTAGGTATAATTGAAGCCATAGAAGAAATAGAATTCCCAGAGGAAAAACAACAGTATTATGTTATAAAAATGTCAATCAGTAATATGCAAGTTATGATTCCAACGTGTAAAATATTGAGTTCAAGTATACGACCAGTTACTGATCTACTTGCATTAAAACAAATTATACACATTTTTCAGCATGGAGAATCAGATAGATTACTACCGTGGAAACAAAGGTATAAAGTAAACACGGATAAACTAAAAACGGGTGAAATACAGGAAGGTGCTGAAGTTGTACGTGATTTAATGCGTATGAAAAAAGATAAAGCACTTAATGGAAGCGAAAAAAAAATGTTGGATAATGCATATGAATTTTTGATTAGTGAACTGGAAGTAATTAAAGGAATCACTGAAAATCAAATAAAAAGTTTCTGTTAAGGTTAATTATAGATAAAGTATTGCATTCTAAAAAATATCTGAAATTTTTCGCGGATATTATGATTATCATTTCAAAGACATTCAACTTCTTCACTTCCTTTTAGAACATTAACCTCTTTTGTTATTTCTACAATCTAATCCATTTTTATTATTTAAACTTCCTCACAAACAATTGAAGTTTTATCAAAAAACTCGATATAATAATCATTTGATATTTGTAATACTGATTCACACTGGCACGGACAAGGAACCGTAAGGATGGAAGAGAGGTAGGGCTTTCATTGTTTTAGGTATATCTAAGTGATTATTTCTAGAAGAAAAAACAATCAATCTCATCTCTATCATTAAGAATTTCTTACATCCACTGTGTCTGTGAATAGTAATTGTTTATCTTCTTTTCATAATGGAGATACTCCAGTTGGTAACATCTAAATATATGGTCAACGAAAAAAAAATGACGGAATTTCTAGAACGATTGTTAATATTGTTCTTCAACGATCGGGTGCATTTCTTTAAGAAGGAGAAATGCTCTTTTTTATGGAACTTATTGAACAAACGTAGCAGGATTGTGTAGTAACTGATTGTGTTAAAATTCAATTTATGAAAAAGACCGTCGTTCTCATTCTTGGCAGAAAGTGATTAACTATCAATATGAAGATGTATTCGTTATTGGTTATCTTAAGAAAGAATTTGGCTGGATACTTGGTAAAGGGGAGGACGATGTAACAAGACCACTTGGTGTGACCGAATTCGTACCTCCACAGGGCTCGAAGGGAACTTTATCAAATAGCGGAAGATTTCGTTTCGAACGAAATGAAGGATGTTGTATATCTAAAACCTGAAGTTTGCTGCACCGTGAAATATAGGAATTAAACAAAGGCGGGACTTTTAAGAATTCCTGTTTTTTTGTAAAGTTTGTACAATAAGTTTAGTTGAAGAAAACCCTAGATCGCTAGAACTTCTTGTATCATCCCAAGAACCGCCCAAGGGTTCTGCAATATTATTTAGACGTACGGTAGGCCAATTTGTTCGGTAAAATGGCCAGCTACTGGATTCAAAGGTAAATAATTCACTTCTCTTTTCCCTTAAGTAATTAAGCCTCCAACAATATACCCATGTTGGGGGCTTGATTTATTTGAAGATAACACATTACATACTTATAGGGCGTTTAAGCCCAAGAATAAAAAAGGAAAATCGTATCCAAATAAAGTCGATGCGGTTTTTCATGTACCACTTTAGAGGCTAACTTGTATTTTAGATTGCACAACTTTTAAAGGCTATTTGTAATTCAGATTGCACAACTTTTTCAATAGCTAAAACTGTCGGTTCAATATCATCATAAGTTTCGATAGTTTGATTATTCAAATAGGTTAGTTGAAAACACTTGTTTAGGTAGCATACTAACAATAAGGGAACCTGATGCTTGTTTTTGAAAGTTAGTGTTATTACAGAAAAACTGTACTTTTTTAGAGATTTTAAGATTGTTTCTATGAGGTCTTTGGACATGTCGTCATAGTCTCCCTTCTGTAAGGGAGGTTGACTAAGAGAAGTCTCAAAGGTCCCATTTATTTTTATCAAGCATAACATATTAAAAGCTTGATAGTTATAAGAGAGTTTGGCAAATATTAGCGAATATTGTGGTTGCACAATACGAAGAGGATATGTATGTATCAAGATATCAAAAGAGTTTGCTGTTGCTAAGCTCTTTATTCTTTATGACCACCTATTAACTTATTTTATAGGGAAAGCGAAGGGACCGTCGTTCGAATGAATGTACCCATATATAAGGAATCTATTAAATCAATCGCCAAGTAAGAGAATAAACATAAAGAGGTATGAACCATGAAAATAATTTCTCATTTTAGGCAACATTAATATGGATATTGTAAATCAAGTGTATGAGCACCCATTGCGGGATCACATGGTTCTGGGTCCGTTATTAAAACACCAATAACGATCGTTTTTGGAACGTATTCTTTTATTTGGCTGTTTTCGTATAGACTTTTCTTGACCAATTTCAATATTTTAACAAGGTTCCTTACAATTTATGTTGAAATTTAAATATAAAGTTATTCAACAAGATTATCTTTAGAAATTATATAGAAAGGTAGTGTTCTCTTGTATATCCCTCCAGACGTAATAGAGCGCTGCAATACCCCCCGCGGTGAAATTCAACTTCAGCGCCGCGGAAATCACTACGAGATTATAAGTAATGGAACGTTTTTAATGGCAACATACAATGATGAGTCCGAAAGATTACTAGTAAAGGCGGCGCTGGATGTAGCATTAACTCCGGAACGTGTTCTTATTGGAGGATTAGGTGTTGGATTTTCGTTGGCAGAGGCATTAAATGATCGACGTGTAAGTCAAGTAAAGGTTATCGAGATAGTTGATAAAGTTATCGAATGGAATCAATCCTATCTTGCGCCCTTTTCAAATAACAGCTTAGAGGATTATCGAACAGAAGTAGTTCACGCTGATCTCCTCGAATGGATTCACCGGAGAGAGGGTCAATTTGAAGTTATTTGTTTAGATATTGACAATGGGCCTGATTGGACAGTGACCGAAGCCAATGCTAGGTTATATCAGAAGGACAGTCTTGTTGCGTTGTCAGACTTATTGGCTTCAAATGGTGTTATTACTTTTTGGAGTGCTTCTCCATCGCCGGAATTCGTCGGACGACTAAGGCATACCTTTCATAAAGTAATAGAATTAGCTGTACCTCAGGAAGGTCACGATCCGGATTATGTTTATATAGCGTCACTCCCGATAAATCCAGTGAAAGTTGACCAAAGATAAAACAGACCATTTCCAAGTGAATTCCTCAACAGAGCCAGAAAGGAACTTATAGTCTTTGTGATTCCACAAAAGGAAAAAATTAAAGAGGATGCGAACGGATCAAACGTATCCCTCCATAATTTTATGTTTGAATCAAGAGAGTATATCCTCTTTCCGAAAAGACCGAATCGTCTTAGTATACCCTACGCGTTTTGCTGTCGTATATTCTATATGTAATATAAAGAAGGACGTTTATAAGGTAGAAGGGGATAATAAATTATACCTTTTGGGGGAAGAATTCCGTTTTCTTCCCTATGTCCATCACTTCTGTAAGACCGGATACGTCAAATAATCGGTGGACACGATCCGTCAACCCTCTTAGCTTTAGCGTACTGTCGTTCTTTTTCAAGGACTTAAGAACTTTAATGAAAATACCCAACCCCGTGTTGTCCATGAAGTCAATTTGTTGAAGATCGATAATAATGTCTTTCTTTTTTTCTTCTGATAGTGGTATAAGTACTTCTTTTAACTTTGGTGCAGTATAGACATCAATTTCTCCATACAATACTAAATAATGTGAATCGTTTAAATGTTCATGTTTAATTTTAAGATTCATTTGTTTTCCCCCCAAGAGTAGAATTGGCCAGAAAATTCATCCTTAACTTTATATAGTGTATTAGCGTAGGTTATATGTAGGGACGATGAATTGGCTTTTGTTATAACTAAATGACTTTAATCTTTTTATAGACATTCACATCATCAATTCCCCATGATCGATAAAACAGAATATAAAAAATACATACTATCTAATCCCCCATTTAATGGTTAACAGGATGATCCTCCTAAAGTTCAACAAAGTGGACGGACTTGTTAGTTATGAAAGTGAAAAGAAACTTGGAATCAAAAAAGAAAGAAGGGGATCAATGGTGTTCTTCAAATCACAATTAGTACAAAAATACCCTCGAATTGTTAAGAAGAACGAGACCATTTTATAAAGTTGGGTATGTTTACACAAACCCGTTCTTAAATATAAATCTGCTCTGACAAGTTTTGCAAAGCTAGCCAGTACCTCAAGCACGAACAAATCATTTTCACATTTTCCTTAAGGAGATCTTAAATGCAGTCTGTACTTGGGATGATTTTATTATTTCATAATAATTTATTTATAGGTACTGGGTTAATTTGTCGTAAAAGTACTAGTTTTGACGATCTTGGTCTAATCCTAAAATACCGTACAAAAAAGCGGGCAACTACCGAATTCAATATTTGGTCGTGTGGATGTGTTCCTAGATCTGCACCACTAGGGATTTTACAAAATTGAAGGCACTGATGAAGATTTAACGATGTCCATTCCGCGCAATTTGTTCCTAATCCTCGAACAACAGAAGGAAGCAAATATGCTAATTATGCAGGAAATTACCGCTATGACTATTCAAGACAACTGAATCTCGCTTTGTACAACTCTCTTCAGGCAAAAGGTTCTTCTGTCTTCACAAACATTTCTCTGGATGATCAGGGGCTTGACCTTTTTAGGCTCATTTGGATTGAATGGAAGCGGAACCGTTTTTATTTGAAATAAAGGGCAAACCCACAGTTGGGGTCATGTTCCTGGTGGCGATAAAACCTCTGACGAACGCCTTCTGATTTTATAGGTTCACCTTTTGCTACTAGATAGTCGATCAAATGGATCTCCCTGGCTCTTGAAATTTCATCAGACGTTACACGATGAGTCATCTTCCCACTTCTTGAGTGATTAGCGTTCTAATCCTTCTTCACGGGTAACAACAGGCAAAGCTATTGGTATCAATATTTGGAATCAGCAAGATCAATCTGGAAATAGTCCTGAAGCAACCTATAACAATGATAAGGCTGAAGAAGTCGCTGAACGTATCGAAATACACCATGCAGATGCGCGAGACCTACCATTTTCTGATCATTACTTTGATGTGGTTGTGTCTAGTTTGGCTTTACATAATATCAAGAACGCAATGGAAAGGAAAAAAGCATTGAAAGAAATCTATCGTGTACTAAAGCTATCCTTGATTTCGGTCAGGGCCTCCTCTTTTCATTTTCGTCGGTTCTCTCCGTATTTCTATCCTATGGGTGATTTGACAATTGGTCCCCATTTTTTATTTGTCAAAAACCTCATAAACCACGCGATTTCACGGCCGTTTATTTTTGCAATGAACTGATGAAAGTACATAAAAGTAGGCCACTATGAATGACTCAAATATTTAACATCGGTTGAAATCAAAAATAAAAAAAGATCCCTCTTTTAGTGAAATCCGACTAAACGAGGGACACAACGGTTGATGGGGATTCGTTGGAAAAACCATCTATATTCACCTTATCACACTAATTTAAACAAATTAAGGGTATTACTACAGGTAGGTTTATCCATATTCATTGTTCAGAGTGTTAAGGGGGCAGTTCTTCCTCATATTTTGTACTTCCTGAAAAATGTGTTTTTATATTTTACAAAATTTTCAGAATACACTAGACAAATTACAAACAGGAAATATATACTTGTTTTATGAATACGTATTCAAAACTCCAGTCAGCATAATTTTTACAAAATTTTACCAATAAGAGGTGATCTTTAAGTTTTTAGGACCAAGCTTGATCATTTTAAATTGAAGTTTGTTATTATTCGGAAGATTGAAGTTTCTTTTTATGAGAGCGCTACCAATTTGATGAGGGGGTTTACAGGATGAAAGCAAGTAAAAAAATATTAACTGTTATCATTGCGTTAATATTGATTAGCTCTATGTCAGTGGGATGTTCGCAATCTAAAACGTCAAATGCTTCTGAAACCAATAATACCGGTTATCCGAAAAAGCCCATTGAAATGACCGTCGGATTTGCGGCGGGAGGGCAAGCGGATATTGTTACGCGCATTGTGGCAGAAGCTGCCAGTAAATATCTCCCAAACAAGGAGTCCATTGTTGTATCGAACAAAACTGGGGCAAGTGGATCCATTCAATTAGCGGAAGTCTTTCAACAAAAGCCGGACGGGTACAAGCTAGGATCAGTGACAACGGGTAATCTTATTATCCAACCAAATATGGGAAATACACCATATAAGTCTAACGATTTTGCACCGATATCACTGTTAAACTCCGCTCCAAATCTGTTAGTGGTAAAAAGTGATGCTCCATGGAAGACATTTGATGAGTGGTTGGACTACGTAAAGAAAAATCCGTCTAAATTCACCTATGGAACTGCAGGTACAGGGGATACAAAGCATGTGGCCATGGAGACGTTAAATGTTACTTACGAAGTTAAAACCAAGCATGTTGGTTTTGATGGTTCCGCGGAGTCTATAACCGCTCTACTAGGAGGACATATCATGGGAGCGATAGTAGGGGTACAGGAAGCGAAACCCCATACAGATGCAGGCAAAATGAGAGTATTAGCTAACTTGGGTTCATCAAAAACAGATGTTTATAAAGATGCACCGTTCTTGAAAGAGAAAGGTTATCCAGGGTTTGATACATGGACTGGTATACTGGCACCAAAAAACACGCCTAAGGATATTGTTCAGGCCTTAGACAAGGCATTCGAAAAAGCATTACAACAGCCAGAAGTATTGGCTCAATTTAAAAAAATTGGTACAGAACCGACTTACGCTGGCCCCGAAGAATTCAAGAAGATTATAAAAGCATCTACAAAAACAAGTGCCGAGATAATGAAAAAATCAGGGTTATCCGAGAAACAGTAGAGCAGTAAATTATTTTTTCTTTTAAAAAAAATTTCCTTATGAAAGAGGGGGGAAAATGAGAAGCCAAAATGCAGGAGTATGGGCTGGTTTAATTATTTTGATTTTTGGAGGATTAATGTTTGTTCAGTCTCTTTCTTATCAATATTCAAGCAAGTTGGGACCTGGTCCAGGAATGTTTCCGTTGTGGTTAAGTGGTATTCTAATTGTCTTTTCTTTTTTGTATATCATCAGATCAATCAGAAAAGAAAGAATCACATTTGCAGAGATATTACCTAAAGGGAAAGACTCAAAACAACTTTTGAAAGTACTTACAGCGTTAGTGGGATTTATTCTGATTGTACCGTTTATTGGTTTTATTATGGCAGGGATTATATTTCTATTTATTCTCCTGTCAGGTGAATACAGATGGTATATAAATTTATTAATATCTATTGGAGTAACCATTTTGTTATTTTGGGTGTTTCATGGACTTCTAAGTGTTCCTCTGCCGGTTAACAATTTTGGTTTCTAAAAAATAAAAGGGGGGAGGAGAATGGATTCGCTTCTTCAATTATTACAAGGATTTGAAACAGCGCTCACCTGGTGGAACCTGCTCTATTGCTTACTCGGAGTTATAGTTGGAATGCTAGTAGGTGTGATGCCTGGACTTGGGCCAACTGCAGGAACAGCGATATTGCTACCGATTACGTTTGGAATGGAACCTGTGTCTGCAATAATAATGTTGTCGGGGATATTTTATGGTGCAATGTATGGTGGGACAATAACATCTGTCTTAATCAATACACCAGGGGAGGCTGCGTCTGTTATCACTTGTATAGATGGACATCAAATGGCTAAACAAGGCAGGGCAGGAGCAGCTCTTGGAATTGCGGCAATCGGTTCATTTATTGGAGGAACGATTGCGATTATAGGGCTTACGTTTATAGGACCGCCTCTTGCCAAATTCGCTTTGAGTTTTGGTCCTCCTGAGTTTTTTGCCCTAATGACCCTAGGTTTAATGATGTTGTTGGGACTGATGGGGAAATCATTGCTACGAGGGTTAATAGCTGCCGTTATTGGACTAATTCTATCCTTGGTTGGAACTGACTCAGTTTCAGGTGTTGCGCGGTTTTCCTTTGGTCAAATGGAGTTAATGAATGGTTTTGATTTTGTCATAGTGGCTATGGGATTGTTCGGTGTTTCTGAAATATTAATTGGTGCTGAGAATATAGCAAAATCGGAGAAAGTACCAAAAATTAAGGGATTGTTTCCTAAAAAAGATGAATGGAAAATTTCAATGATGTCAATTACCAGAGGGACTGCCATTGGATTTTTCTTGGGACTGATACCTGGAGCTAATGCCGTGATCGCGTCACTTGTATCTTATTCAGCTGAGAAAAAATTTTCAAAAGAACCGTCCCGTTTTGGGAAAGGAGCAATAGAAGGTGTGGCAGGTCCTGAAACGGCAAACAACGCATACAGTGGAGCTGCTCTAATCCCGTTGTTAACGTTGGGTTTACCCAGTTCGCCTACTGTGGCTGTGCTATTAGGAGCATTTATTATGCATGGTTTAACACCGGGCCCAGCCCTATTCCAGAACAATTCACATTTTGTATGGGCGGTGATTGCCAGCATGCTGATTGGTAATGTACTTCTCCTTATCATGAATCTTCCATTAGCCGGAGTCTGGGCAAAAATCGCTTTGATACCTTATAAACTATTGTTTCCACTTATTTTAATTATTTCTATGGTAGGAGCTTATAGTGTGAAAAACAGCCTTTGGGATGTTGGTGCTATGATCATATTTGGGGTTCTTGGTTATTTTATGAAAAAAATGGACTTTCCACTTGCACCTACTGTATTAACATTCGTTCTGGGAAAACAAATTGAATCTTCTTTATTGAGGTCTTTAACTATCTCAGAAGACGGCTTTCTGATCTTTTTTGATAGACCAATTTCCGCCATTCTTATTACGGTCACATTACTCATAGTCGTTATTAGTCTATTTAGCGAAATAAAGAAAAAAAGGTCAATTCTTGCCCATGATGTGGAAATATAAAATCGTTTAGAGTTATTTCAGGAATTTATGAATACGCATTCAAACAGGTTTACAAGTAAACAATTTTCATAAGGTAAAGCGAAACCTCTTTGAAGTCATTTGTTTAAATTTGATAAGGAGTGATAGAAATGGATCTATTCGGTGAATATGATGTGGTTGTTGTAGGTGCAGGGGTAACTGGTGTTGTAGCTTCTATCCGGGCAGCGCGTGAAGGCATGAAAACCTTGCTGGTTGAGGGAAGTGGAGTTTTAGGAGGCCTTGTTACCGGAGGCCGATTGACAAAGCCAACCGGTTTGGTTAACGGTGGAGTATTTAAGGAATTGATTAATCGCGCAGCGGAGTATAAAGGGGCAGACAACCAAACTAGACGTTCATATTGGGGAAGTTATACTGGAGTTTTCGACGCTGAAGTCATGCAACGTGTGATTATCGATGTGGTGGAGGAAGCAGGCGTGGAAGTACTGCTGCATGCCCACGTCACGGATGTAGTCCGTGAAGGTAAACAATTGAAGGGGATTCAGATTCGTACGAAGTCAGGAACCAAGCTTTTATTGGCTAAAGTTGTAATCGACTCATCCGGGGATGGTGATGTAGCCAGCTTAGCGGGTGCCGAATTCATGCTCGGCCGGCCACAGGACGGACTAACGCAACCTATTACTTCCTATTTTAGAGTATTAAACGTAGACATACCTGCCGTAGCTCAGGATTTTAAAGAAAATAAAGAAGATATGTGGGAGCTTGTAGTTCCTGATAAAGAGGGAGCAACAAACGAAGATTATGCAATCGTCTTTTTTGCCACAGGTTTGTCGAAGCGTATTGAGGAAGCGAAGAAAGACGGTTTCGACTGGATTATCCCCAAAAACCATATAACGTTTAAAGCGGGACTTATTCCGGGTGAATTAAATATCAATGTCACAAGGTTCCATGGAAACGGGTTAGACGAGCGCACATTGAGCCGTGCGGAAATCGAAATTCGCAAACAAGCTTATAGTGCATTTGATTTTCTAAAAAAATACGTACGGGGCTTTGAAACCTCCATATTTCTTGAAGTTGCGCCGAAACTTGGCATTAGAGAAACTCGTAGAATAGTGGGAGAATATATATTGACCGAAAATGATGTGAGAAGTGAAGCCCGATTTGAAGATGCAATCGGACTCAGTAATTGCCCTGTTGACGTGCATGAACCTGGCGGAGAAAAAGCAATTATGGATAACGTCGGAAAAGGGTATGGCATTCCTTTAAGATGTTTAATTCCGAAAGAAGTGGACGGACTTCTGGTTGCCGGAAGGTGCATTTCGGTAGACGAAATAGCTTTTGGTTCAACTCGAAACGTTCCTGCATGTGCTTTAACAGGTGAAGCTGCTGCTGTAACCGCCGCAATTGCGGTTCAAAATAGCTTATTGCCGCGAGAGGTTCCAATTAAAGAAGTTCAGAGAGGACTGATCGAACATAACATTCCTTTAGGAACTCCAGAAACTACTTATAATCCTATTTAAGATTGACTTCTTGTATGGAAACCGCTCATTTTTTGGGCGGTTTTGTTGAACACAATGAATTGTTATTTTATACTTAATAAGTAAATTTGGTTACGTATTCATATATGATTGGCAAGGAGTAGGTATTGGATTATGGTATCATCAAAAGATGTTGCAAAGATAGCGGGTGTTTCTCAATCTACTGTTTCTCGGGTACTAAATAACCCTGAAAGTGTCAAACCAGCAACACGCAATGTAGTTTTACATGCTATGAAGGATCTTAGTTATCAGCCTAACCTAATAGCTCGCAGCCTTGTTACCAATAGCACAAGGACGTTAGCTCTAATCACTGGCACGCTTTATAACGGGTTTTATGTAGAAACTACAACTTCAATTGTTAATTTAGCAACAAGCCGTGGTTTTAAAACGATGGTTTACTTCGAAGAGGCGATGCCATTCCGTGATGTAATTGATACGATCAGAGGGAACAAGTTAGAGGGCGTTCTGATGTCATCAATTAAATTGGAAGACCCTATTTTTCATGAGATTGAGAACTCAGGCATTCCATATATGCTGTTTAACAGGCGACCGAAAAGCGGGGGTAATTATGTTGTTTTGGACAATATTTTAGCTGGAGAAATCATTACCCAACATATCTTGGAATTAGGACACAAAAGAATTGCCTACATTTCAGGGGGTATCCATGTTTCGACTCATTACGAACGAAAACTTGGTTTTGAAAGCGTAATGAACAGGGAGGAAATTCCTATTCATCCGGGATTGTTCCATATTGTTGATACAAAACCAGACGATATAGAAAAGGTAACCTTAAAGTTAATGCACATGAGTGAACGGCCGACTGCTATTATTTGCGGTTCAACAGCGATAGCATTTTCCTGTATGGATGCAATACTATCCATGGGGCTTCGAATTCCAGAGGACATTAGTCTGGCAGGGATGGATAACGTAGGCATGGCT
Organism: Fictibacillus sp. FJAT-27399; assembly: GCF_001510655.1. Taxonomy (GTDB): domain Bacteria; phylum Bacillota; class Bacilli; order Bacillales; family Fictibacillaceae; genus Fictibacillus_C; species Fictibacillus_C marinisediminis. The sequence continues at coordinate 835,375 of NZ_LMVC01000002.1, forward strand.
TCTCATCATGCGATTCAGTTGACTACTGTTGGAAACTCTAAATTTAAGATGGGCGAAATTGCTGCTGATAATCTGTTTGATATGATTGAACAAAGAGAAACAGTCAGTCAACCCCGACAGATTGTGCTTCAACCAGAACTAATTATACGTAAGACAACCGGATTAAACAGAGTAAGGGAGTTCTAAAGATATAACAGAATAATTCCAAATAAATAAGAGGAGGAATTAACCTTGGCGAGATTCTTAAAAACGGGCAAGAATATGGAAGAACAGCAAAGGGCAGAAGCACAAGTATATGAAACTGTACGTGGAATCATTAATAATGTAACAAGTAACGGTGATAAGGCTATACGAGAACTGTCTAATAAGTTCGATCAATGGTCTCCTGAGAGTTTTCGACTGTCCCGATTAGAAATTGAGGAAATAATTAAAACAGTCTCAGAGAAAACGATAGATGACATCAAATTTGCTCAAGCTCAAATACGTAGATTTGCCGAGGAACAAAGGTCTTCCATAAAGGATGTTGAAGTGGAGACCCTCCCGGGGGTTACATTAGGTCATAAGAATATTCCAGTCAACAGTGTGGGTTGTTATATCCCAGGGGGACGGTATCCTATGGTCGCATCCGCCCATATGAGTATAGTTACAGCTAAAGTGGCTGGAGTTAAACGTATCATTGCCTGTACGCCCCCGATTAACGGCGAAATTCCTGCTGCTACTGTTACTGCCATGCATTTAGCGGGTGCAGATGAGATATATATTCTTGGAGGAGTTCAGGCACTGGCGGCTATGGCCCTAGGAACAGACACCATAGCTCCTGTCGATATGCTTGTAGGTCCCGGGAATGCATACGTGGCCGAAGCTAAAAGACAGCTTTTCGGTCGAGTTGGAATTGACCTGCTTGCAGGACCAACTGAGGTCTTAGTTATTGGGGACGATACAGCAGATGCGGAAATGGTTGCTTGTGATATATTGGGTCAAGCTGAACACGGACCGACTTCTCCTGGGGCTCTTATCACCACTTCTGAAAAATTAGCTGAGGAAACCCTTGAGGAAATTCAACGCCAATTAACAACTCTCCCAACGGCAGATGTTGCACGAGTTGCGTGGGAAGAGAACGGAATCATAATTTTGGTTGAAAATGAAGAAGAAGCAGTGTTCGAAGCTGATAAGTTATCATATGAGCATGTAGAGGTACTTACTGAGAATCCGGATTATTATTTGAACAACATGACAAATTATGGTGCCTTATTCCTTGGCAAGGAAACAAATGTTGCCTATGGGGATAAGGTGATCGGAACAAATCACACTCTTCCCACAAAGGGGGCAGCTCGCTATACAGGAGGACTATGGGTAGGTAAATTTATAAAAACTTGTACCTATCAAAAGTGTACACCAGAAGCAAGTGTTTTTATTGGAGAATATGCTGCTCGTTTGTGTGAATTAGAAAATTTTATGGGTCATAGGGAACAAGCGCTTTTACGTGTACGCCGGTATCAAACCATTAAAAGTTGACTTATATAGCGTTAAAAAGTAAGGGTTTGATGCCTATTATCGGAATGAAAAAGGATCCTTTCAACTGGCCAAGACCCAATAGCTGGATGAAAAAAGTCATTGTTGCTGAAGAGAGAACTGATGAGTAAGCTAACTTCCTGCTAACAACAAATGCGTAATCTTTAATTGTTAATGACATAAGATTTTGTCCTAATATTGACGGTTCTTTTTGACCCAAACCTGACGGTTTTTTTGTCCAAGAACATAGAGGAAAACGAGGGAGAACTATGCCAGTTCTCCCTCGATTACTAAAATAACCCAAATCAGTATTTTATACTATTAGTTTACAACGATTGATAGAAAATTAATATAATATAGGGTAAATTACATTCGGTAATTTTTGAAAACAGTCCAAAGGAATAAAACATCTTAAATATCGAGTGTACATTCAAAACGCTATGTGGCCGCTTTTTCCTGAAATTATGCCAACTGAGGGAATCGTTTTTGTCAAAAATAATCAGCGAACTCTCTTTTAGTCAGGGTGCATTAATCAGGTCAAGGTAGCCACGATCTATTAAGTGTATTGGTCTTTAAATACAGGCCATCATATCCTTCTTGGGTTCCATACTCAAGTACTTCTATCTTTCCATCTTCTTGCAGTTGTTTTGCCGATTTCACCGGATGATTCCGTATTCCATTAGGCACGGAAAATATGACGCTGTTCTATCTATTTACCATGATCAAGGGCATATTGCACGGACGATTACCAATGGTTTGCCATTCCTTCGCACGTCTGTCGATCAAGGAACAGCCTTCGATATTGCTGGAAATGGACTTGCGGGTTCAGTTAGTATGGAGGAGGCCATTAAGCTGGCTGCAAAATATGCTAAACAATTCCGTGCTGCAAAAAGGCGTAATCATAAATAATATATTCCCCTTAAAGACAAGAAAACCATGTATAAAAAAACAGTTTAGCTTAATCAGATTGACGTGAAAACGTTAGCAGTCATTTAATGAAAGCGAATAAGAAATACCACTACTGTTTGTATGAGCCAAATTACAACAATACTGCTATCCCGAACTGTACGCCTCAAACAAACCCACACCACGATGATGCTAGCTTTTTCCTTTTAGTAACAAGTATTAAGTAAACATAGATTATTTTGAAAGCGTTCCCAATAGGAAGGAGGTTAACTAATGGGATGGATTTTATACAAGTAGAATTGCAGTGCAGGCCTCCACCATGTAAAAACAACTAGTTTTTCTCTCTGCGTTTTTCCTGCGACTCAAGTTCGGTTACAAAATGGGTATGATCGATACTAACTTTTTTGGGAGGATGGATGAATGACCGTAGAGCTGAAGACAAGTCATATAGAAAAGGAATCTCCTGTTAAAAGAGGAATTATGCGAAATTATGGACCGGGAATTGTTGTTGCATTAACTTGGCTTGGTGCGGGAGATTTAGTAAGTGCTTCCGTTGCTGGTGCCTCGTATGGTTATGGTCTGATGTGGGCCCTTGCTCTGTCTTTGCTAATTCGGTTTGCTATTGTCAATATTATGGCGCGCTACCAGCTTTGCAACTCAGAGGGAATTTCAATTCTACAAGGTTTTAGTCGGCTGCATAAGTCTTTACCTTACTTTTTAGGCTTATATGCCCTTATTATGGGTCATTTGTACAATGCCTCTGTAATCATTGGGACCGGAGAGGTTCTTGCTTGGATTTTCAACTTTGGCCCTCCTTTTATGTGGTCGGTTTTCACTGGGATTGTCTCCTTATTCATTATTAGAAAGAACATCTTCAATACCATTGAAAACGTGATGAAGGTATTGCTAGCTGTTATGACTATTTCAATTGTCGGTTTAGCAATTTGGTCAACTCCAAGTGTAGGCAATCTTGTAAAAGGTACAATTGGATTTGACATCCCGGCTAATGTTGGTGCATATGGCGCGTTGCTTCTTGTTCTCTCACTTATTGGTACAGTTGCTGGATCCATTAATAATTTTTCTTATATGTATTTCATCAAAGATAAAGGTTGGTCAAACCCCCTAGACAAAAGACTTCAACGAAATGATTTGTTGTTTGGCATCATAATGACCATCCTCATAACTCTGTCGATATGGATCGTAGGGGCCGAAATATTAAAACCCAACGGAATTCAAGTTATAGGGTTAAATGATTTATCAAATATATTATCTATACACTTTGGTTATTTCGGGTCTTTCCTATTTTATCTTGGCGTATTTGGTGCCTTATATAGCAGCTATATTGGAAATGCGAATGGTCTTCCAAAACTGGCTATTGATTCTCTTCAGATCATTAAGCATGAACGAAAAGAGAAATTCGGCGAAAAGCTTGATAATGATCCCCTGTTCAAATGGTTTAGTTTATTTATTCTAATTACACCCATATTATGGGCCATTCCAGGTATGCCTGGGTTTGTTACCGTTACCTTATATGTAAGTGCTCTATCAGTTATAGGTATACCGGTTATTTCCATAGGAATTTTAATTCTTTCCAACAAAAAGGAGCTGGGAAAATATCGTAACAATTGGTTTGAAAACTTAATCTTAGTCGTAACTACTATCCTTGCTTTTTGGGGGACAATGAAATTGATAATGGGTTTTTTTAGCTAGTAACTTGTGGTAAGTAATGCCATCTAGGATTATCATGAATTTAACTGTTGTAGGTGCGGGAATAACGGGTGTTGTAGCGTCTATACGTGCAGCCCGACAAGGCGTTAATACGTTTGGCCGGGGCAGAATTCATGCTTGGAAGGGAAAAGGATGGACTTACACAACCCATTACGTCATATTTTAGACTTTTAAATGTAGGTGTTATATGGTTTTTAGGTATAATCTAATTAAAACCATCTTTTTTAGCGTACAGTCGCTTCCTTTTTTTCCGGTACAACTAGTTCCCACATGTCTTCTTTATGTTCCTCAAAGTCCTGCGCAACAGCAGGTATATTTTTAGATGCTTAATTCCAAAAGATGTTGAGGGGCTCCTTGTTGCTGGAAGGTGCATTTCGGTAGATGAAATAGCTTTTGGCTCTACTAGAAACGTACCTGCATGTGCGTTAACAGGAGAGGCGGTAGCTGTTGCAGCTTCATTGGCAGTAAAAAATGGAGTTTTGCCACGTGATGTTGATGTTAAAGAAGTCCAACAGGAGCTATCTAAATACAATATTCCGTTAGGAACCTCAAAGGATGCTGTAACCACGCATAAATTTGTCTAAACTATTTGACGACATTATACTCATTTTCAGGCAAATGTGCACAGTCTATCTTCTAAGATACTGCTAGTTATCAGAAGGTATTATTGGATAAATGGGATAAACTTTTGGACAGTAGCACCTCCAGCTTGCTGAAACCGGTCTAATTCACAAAAATGCAACTTAAAGGATTGAGCATATAGTATTCTCAAAACTCACTACTTGTCTCCGTTCCTCTTACTGGAAACAGGTAGTTTGAGTTTTTTTCTAAGTTTAATAATGTATAAGCCAAACATTTATCAAGCAAAATCAAAATTTCATATATCCTTTATTAAATGGGATTCCCCCTATAAGATTAAGATCTTAGAAAGGTTAACAGTTCCTGAAGAAGCAATTCCGGGACTTCTTCAGGAATAAAATGCCCACAAGGCAGCTTATTTCCTTGTACTCTATTAGCAGCATTCCGCCATTCCATTATAGGATCATAATATTTTTCGACCACTCCTTTTTCTCCCCAGAGCACCAATACCTCGCATTCTATTTTCTTCCCTGTTTCCCGGTCAGCCCTGTCCAAAATCAGATCAATCCCTGCGCTTGCTCGATAGTCTTCGCACATTGCAGATATAGCAGCTGGGTTGTTGAAACAACGGAAGTATTCTGAATAGGCTTCATAGCTAAGCCAATATGGAAGAGAATCTTCAGGGCCGAAACCGCTTAAACTTTTTCTTAGAAAAAAGTCCTTTAAGGGGTGAGATTCCACGGCACTTATTAAATCATGAAGTTTGCAATGGTTGTTAATTCAAATGGCTGAGTGGTGTTCGAATCCCTACCACAACTACCTAAAACTCCTTGAACAAAAAGAGATGAATTTCCTCTTTATCCGCTTTTGGCAAAGAGACAGCACCTCTAGTCATAGGTAGGAAGAAAAATATCGCAACCATGTGTCAGATTTTAGCGGCAGCGCCTTGAAAAATTCTTTGACTGTGTGGAAAGAATAAACCCCACTTTCTTAAGAAGGCGGGGTTTAATTATCTTACTGAACAGGTTTACTTTGCATGCTGATGTTCACAAAGGATTACGTTAAGAAGGCTGTATACCTTTTTCCTATTGGTATGTATAACATTGTTAATCATTGGTTAGGTTGTCTGCAAACTGTTTTGATAGTGAAATAAATTCACGCAGTGCTGTAGATAGGTATTTGTTTTTTTTCCATACCATTCCTAATTCTAAGTTTATATTAGAATTGGACACTTTTAGTGCCGTAATGTTCGGATTATTTATTGCCTTTGCAATTTTACTAGGTAATAACGCTACACCCAGTTTTGAATCAACCATTTCAATCATGAAATCCATCTGAGAACTCTGGCATACAACGTTTGGAGAGAAGCCTTTTTTTGTACATTCCTCAAGAATACGATCATAAAGAGTAAAGTCCTGTCTATATAAAATAAATGGCTCATTTTCTAAATTTGATAAGTCTATAATTTTTTGTTTTGCCAGTGGATTTTCCCTGTTAACAATCAACATTAATGGATCTGTAATAACCTTAATTATTTCTAAATTTCCTTTGTTAATTGGTAAATTACAAATTAATCCGATGTCTAATGAACCGTCTTCTACTTCGTTTTTTATTTTTTTTGATCCCACTTCATTAAGAGTTATTTTTATTAAGGGATAGAATTCTATATACTGACTGACAAGTTTTGAAAAAAAAGCAGCTCCTATAATCGGGGGAATACCAATTTTAATTTCCCCTTTTTTTAAATCCATGACATCATTAAGCTCTGAAGTTAAGTTATAAAAAGTTTCAAGCACCTTTTGGGCATTGTACAACACAGCTTTACCAGCATCGGTTAATTCTAAATTCTTGGTTCGATCAAACAGATGCACCCCTAGTTCCTCTTCTAAATTTTTAATTGCTTTACTAATTGAAGGTTGGGAAACATGCAAAACAGAAGCAGCTTTGGTAAAACTTAATTGTTTAGCAACTTCTGAGAAATATTCTAAATGCCGAATCTCCAAAATAATCACTCCTATTTAATTTCCAAAAAACGTTATAACCAAAATGCATAAACCACATTCTAAATATGTATTTTGAGTATATCTAATTTTATTATAAAATTTAAAATAATAAAACTATTTTAATTTGTTTTGTTTAATGACTTAGCCTATCTTAATCAAAGGAGGACATGACAATGACAAACTATGTAAAAGTGGGTAATCTTCAAGTGGCTCCAAAGCTTTATGAATTTATTAACTTAGAAGCGCTACCAGGAAGCGGCGTGGATCGTGAAAAGTTTTGGTTTGATTTTGGAGTATTGGTCAAAGAGTTAACACCAAAAAACAAAGAATTATTAGCTCGCCGTGATGAGATCCAAGACCAAGTAAATAAATGGCATGTGGAAAATAGGGAACGGTTCAATTTTGATGCGTATAAATCCTTTCTCCAAGAAATTGGCTATCTCGAACCACAAGTAGAAGATTTTGTAATTACAACACAAGGGGTAGACGATGAAATTGCTGTCCAAGCAGGGCCACAACTCGTCGTTCCGGTGAACAATGCCCGTTATGCCATTAACGCGGCTAATGCCCGCTGGGGGAGCCTCTACGATGCTCTTTACGGAACTGATGTCATCAGTGAAGAAAATGAGGCCAAGCGAGGGGATCGTTATAATGCGGTGCGAGGTGAGAAGGTTATCGCCTTTGGCAGAGAATTTCTCGACCAGTCAGTACCTTTAAATGATGCCTCGCATGAAGACGCGGTTCAGTATCAGATTGTTGATGGGGGATTATCCGTTACGCTTAATAACGGGAAGACCACCAGGCTTAAAGTCCCTTCAAAGCTTGTGGGCGTTCAGGGAGATCTGGAAAACCCAACCGCCGTTCTGCTCAAAAACAACAGGCTTCATTTTGAAATCCAGATTGACCGCAATCACCCCATTGGTAAAACAGATGATGCAGGCATTAAAGACATTCTGATCGAAGCAGCAATCACAACGATCATGGATTGTGAAGACTCCGTAACCGCCGTAGATGCTGAGGATAAAGTGCTAGTCTACCGCAACTGGCTTGGTCTGATGAAGGGTGATTTAGCTGCTACCTTTCAAAAGGGAAGCAAATCAATGACACGGAGTCTCAATCCGGATCGCATTTACGTTTCTCCGACTGGAGAGGAATTCACATTGTCAGGAAGATCTCTGATGTTTGTCCGCAATGTTGGCCACTTGATGACGAATAACGCGATCCTGCTTGAGGATGGGCAGGAGATTCAAGAAGGGATTCTTGACGGTGTCATCACGAGCCTTCTCGCTAAGCATTCTCTATTAGAAAATGGCCCTTATCAAAACTCTTCCAAGGGATCGATATACATTGTTAAGCCGAAAATGCATGGATCAGAAGAGGTGGGTTTTGCTAATGAGCTCCTTGACCGCGTAGAAAACATGCTCGGACTAGAACGGAATACGATAAAAATCGGTGTAATGGACGAAGAACGCCGAACTTCACTAAACTTGAAAGCTTGCATTCGTGAAGTTAAGGATAGAGTTGCTTTTATTAATACAGGCTTTCTCGATCGGACAGGTGACGAGATCCATACATCAATGGAAGCCGGCCCTATGATTCCTAAGAATGACATGAAATCATCAAAATGGCTGCAAGGATATGAAAAATCTAACGTACTCGTAGGGTTGACTGCTGGTTTCCAGGGCCGTGCCCAGATCGGAAAAGGTATGTGGGCGATGCCGGATTTGATGGCTGATATGCTGAAGCAGAAGATTGGCCACTTGAAAGCAGGGGCGAATACTGCCTGGGTTCCTTCACCTACGGCAGCTACATTGCATGCTCTGCATTATCATCAAATTGATGTTTCAAAGGTACAAAATGAGCTCGTAAAGGATTCCAACGATTTGCGAGATGACATTTTAGAATTTCCTGCAGTGAAAAACCACAACTGGAGCTCTGATGAAATTCAGCAGGAATTGGACAACAACGCGCAAGGAATATTGGGCTACGTAGTCCGCTGGGTAGAACAGGGCGTCGGCTGTTCCAAAGTGCCCGATTACCACAACGTAGGCCTGATGGAAGACAGAGCAACCCTTAGAATTTCCAGCCAGCATATGGCAAACTGGCTGCACCACGGAATATGTACGAAAGAACAAGTGTTGGAGACTTTACAGCGTATGGCCAAAGTAGTAGATGAACAAAACGCTAACGACCCGTCTTACCGTTTTATGTCAAGGGACTATGAAAATTCAGTAGCATTCCAGGCAGCCTGTGATCTTGTTTTTAAAGGCCATGAACAGCCAAATGGTTACACGGAGCCTATCTTGCACCACCGGCGTTTAGAGGCAAAGACAAAATTTTCCGTAAAACAGTAGCATCTAATTACTCCGATCCACTTGGAACCCATGAAACGGAAATGAGCACATTTGAAACAGTAATCTCATTGCATACGCAGTGAGATTACTGTTTAACAAATTTTTAGGAGTTGAGGATATGCAAAACTTAAGAGAAGAGTCGCTGGAACTTCACAAACGGTCTAAAGGAAAACTAAGTGTGGAAGTCAAGGTTTCGATAGAAGATGCGGATGATTTGAGTTTAGCCTATTCTCCGGGTGTAGCAGAGCCGTGTAAAGAAATTTACCAGGATCCCCAGAAAATCTATGAGTATACCATTAAAGGAAACCTGGTAGCTGTAGTTTCTGATGGTTCGGCTGTTTTGGGTTTAGGCAATATCGGCGCAGGGGCGTCAATGCCGGTTATGGAAGGGAAAGCAGCGTTGTTTAAGGCATTTGCAGGGATTGATGGTTTCCCCATCTGTTTAAACACAAATGATGTCGAGCAGATCGTTCAAATTGTGAAATCATTGGAACCAACATTTGGTGGAATTAATTTAGAAGATATTTCAGCACCAAACTGTTTCATCATTGAAGAACGTCTTAAAAAGGAAATGAATATTCCTGTTTTTCATGATGACCAGCATGGAACCGCCATTGTGACAGCAGCGGGGTTAATTAACGCGCTAAAGGTGGTTAACAAACGCATTGAAGATTCAAAAATTGTTGTAAATGGTGCGGGGGCGGCCGGTATTGCCGTTACGAAGCTGCTAATTAATATGGGTGTCAAAGACCTCATTCTTTGTGACTCCAAGGGTGCTATTTATGAAGGACGCCGTTATGGAATGAATTCTATTAAAGAGTGGATTTCTGTACTCACCAACCGAAATAACATAGAAGGGACATTGAAAGACGTTATTAAAGGAGCAGACGTGTTTATTGGGGTTTCCGTTGCTGATGCCGTTTCGCCGGAAATGGTAGAGTCCATGGGTAAAGACGCTATTATTTTTGCTATGGCTAACCCCATACCAGAGATTATGCCTGAAGTTGCAAAGGGAGCCGGTGCGGCAGTAGTGGGGACCGGCCGTTCAGATCTACCGAACCAAGTAAATAATGTTCTTGCGTTCCCAGGTATTTTTAAAGGTGCTTTACAAGTGTTCGCGTCTGAAATCAATGAAGAAATGAAGCTGTCGGCTGTTTTCGCCATTGCAAACTTAATTACATCTGAAGAGCTTACATATGATTACGTGATTCCTCATGCCTTTGATAAGAGAGTAGTAGAAGCAGTAGCAAATGCAGTTGCAGATACCGCTATTACCACGGGAGTTGCCCGGAAAATGAACATCGAACAACATATTAATAGCTGAGAGGAGTATTAGGATGAAATTTACACGATTTACTGTTCATTCTTCAGTATCCAAAGGGGTTATCACGGACAATAATACCATAAGGGAAATTCAGGGGGATATATTTGGTGAATGGGAATATACAGGAAAAACTTTTTCCAATACGGAAGTAAAATTTCTTTCACCGCTTGAGCCGAACCAAATCATTGGAATCGGAGCCAACTACGTTTCAAAGGTTGACGAACTGCCCCGGGAGCTGCCTGAAATTCCGGTATTTTTCTTCAAACCAACCTCTTCTGTTATTGGTCCTGAAGAAGAAATCATCATACCTGGCAATATTGATCAAGTAAAGTTCGAATCAGAGCTTGCGGTTGTCATCGGAAAAGAGGCAAAAAATGTTCGGGAAGAAGAGGTGTTAGATTATGTATTCGGCTATACTGTCGGAAACGATGTAACCGCCCCCCAATATTTTCATCAAGACGGCCACTGGACCGTTGGTAAATCTTTTGACACCTTTACTCCGTTAGGCCCTGTGATTGAAACTGAGCTGGATCCATTTACCGTTAAAGTGTCATCCAAACTGAACGATGTTGAAAAACAAAACAGTTCCACGGAATTAATGATTATACCGATACAAAAAATGGTTTCATACCTATCAAGTGTAATGACACTCTTTCCTGGTGATGTCATTTTAACTGGTGCACCGCTTGGGGCGGAATTTTTAAAAGATGGAGATATCATTGAGTGTACGGTTACTAATATTGGCACACTTCGTAATTCGGTTGTTGCAGTTGCTAAAATAGTAGATTCTATTAAAGTTCAGATTTAATAATGAAACCAATAGCGGAAAATATCAAACCCCGGGGCAACCCCGGGGTTACTTATTGAACCGATTAGAAATTTGACCAAGTTTAATTATACCTAATTACTTTCCACCTTATTATTAATGTCTTCATCAATGCAATTTTCATATCTTTTTTCATACCATGGAAAAATAGGTGTTTACATTTTACTGAAAATTCAGTATTATACCGGTATACCGGTATACATTATTAAAAGAAGGAGAGGAAAACAAATTATGTTAGATTGCGATGTTCTAGTTGTTGGTGGGGGTGTGACCGGCGTAGCTGCAGCCACAGCTGCAGCGCGAAATGGAGCAAAAACGATTCTGCTAGAGTCCAAGCCGTTTATTGGGGGAAATGCCACTACCGGTCTTTGTCTTCATAATTACATCACAAAAAATGGACGTCAGGTCGTATTTGGAATAGCTCAGGAAATGGTTGATCGGCTCATAACAATGGGAGGGGCTGTCGGCCATATTCCATACGGCAGCTTTGTTCATTCTGTGACTCCAGTTGACGGAGAACTTTTTCGGACGTTATCCACCGAATTATTGGATGAAGCAGGAGTAATGGTTTTATTAGGGGTAAATGTGGTTGGAACCGAAGTTGATGGAGGAAATATTACTGGTGTTCAGGTAGCTGTAAAGGGAGGGATAAAAACCCTTAGAGCAAAAACCTATATTGATGCTAGTGGTGATGCAGACGTTGCAGTATCCGCAGGAGCAAATTACACGAAAGGCGATCGAAAAACTGGAAAAATGCAGCCCGTCTCCATGGTGCTTCGTTGTTTTGGTACGAACAATCAGCAAATAGCCGATGCGATCGCCATCTCAACGCCAGCAATGGCCACTCGCAGTGATTATCCGGAGCCTATTCCCGTCTATTTTAATGGAGCATTCAGTCAGTGGAATGACATTATTCGTGAGAACAATATTTTCCCGAATGAAGATCATAAAGTATTTTTTAATACTGTTTGGCCGAATAACATCAATGTAAACACATCCGCAGTAGTGGGAGTTGACGGTACGGACCCTATTTCGTTATCAAGTGCCACCGTAAAATTAACAAAACAAATCTATAAAATTAGTCAATTTCTAAAAGACCATGTGCCAGGGTTCGAAAATGCATCTTTTGTTCCATCCTCATTTGCAGGTGTACGGGAAACTAGAAGAATTGAAGGGCTCTATGAAATTACTGATGAAGATGTTTCAGTTGGAAGAAAATTTGAAGATACTATAGGTCAAATTTGTTTTCCTGTTGATATTCACGATCCTGATACTGGCCAAGCACACTTCTATGAGATAGGAGACGACGGGGCCTTTGATATTCCCTACCGTGCTATGATTCCAAAAGGTCTGGAGAATATCATCGTAGCTGGACGTTGCATTTCAGCCACTTCTTTTGCACACGGTGCAACGCGCAATATGGCACCTTGTTTGGTTATGGGGGAAAGTGCCGGCGTTGCAGCAGCCCTTGGAGCAAAAGACAATGTGACGATGCCTAAATTAGATGTTGCGAAGCTCCAAGGTATTCTCGAGAAACAGGGAGTCTTTCTTGGATCCCGAGTTAAGCAGTGACAAAATTATTTTACATCTTTGAAAAACTGGAGGAACAATATGGAGATTAGTAAGGAACCATTAATATTTGAAGATGATCTTAATATAGATTCACCGGGAAAATTCCCGCCGTATGTACCATTACGTGAAGCTGTTTACCAAACTCTAAAAAAGTCAATTTTAAATGGTTCATTAAAACCTGGTCAGTTATTAATCGAAAATAAAGTTGCAACTAAATTGTCAGTCAGCCGAACACCAGTACGTGAGGCGCTAAGAATGTTAGAAACAGACAATTTGGTGACGATAATGCCCGGACGGAGGATCATTGTCTCCATCCCTAGGATACAGGACATCGAAGAAATATATCAAATTCGATTAATGGTAGAAACAGATGCTTTACGGAATATTACCTCGGAAAATCATTCGATTATCCGGCAGCTGGAGAAATGCTTAGAAAATGCTGCTCAGCATCAGGATAGCGACTCTGTGGAATTCGCCCAAAGAAATTCTGAGTTTCACTCTACACTTATCTCAAGTCTGAACAATCGTTACTTAGAGCAGTTTGTTGATACACTTCAAGATACAATTGTCCGTTATCAAATGTATTCTTTAACAAATGACAAATGGGCGGGAAAATCGGAAAGTGAGCATTGGGATATCGTCCAGTGTTTGAAAAAAGGTAACACAGAAGGAGCTGTTCAGGTGTTGCATAAGCACCTTACAACTGCTAAGAAAGTGTTAACCTCGATCCTTTCCGAAAACTTCAGAGAAGATAACTAATGATTTAGCATAATTCAAAGGATTGCCCTGAGGAGGTGATATACCCTAAAAAAGAAATCTTGCATCTAGATCAATTACTTGATGGAACGACAAGAAGTAGTGATTTATATGTGAAAATTCAATTTAGGGAGTGTAAGTTCCAATGTCAATTCCAGTTCAAAAGGTTCGCAAGCCCGAGCAACAACCTTTATCAAGCATTCCATCCAGCTTCCGGGAATACATGATTTCGTTTGGTCCAGGAATCGTAATGGTTCTAAGTTGGCTGGGTGCAGGTGACTTGGTTGATATGTCAGTTTCTGGTGCCCACTATGGATATAACCTGATGTGGGGTATGATTATCGCTTTGGTTTTAAGATATATCCTGGTAAATGTCATTTCCAAATACGCACTAACCAATGTTCATGAGGAAACCATTATTCAAGGGTATTATCGATTGTATAAATATTTGCCTCTGTTTTTCGGTATAGCCAGCCTTTTGCTGGCACACTTTTATGCAGCATATCTAGTTAAAGGGGCAGGGGAAGCGCTTCTGTATCTCACCAACATTGGTACGACATTTATGTGGTCGAGCATTGTTGTCATAGCTGCTATCCTTTTAGTTATCAATGGAATTTATAATTTCGTAGAGATTACCATTAAAGGCGTTCTCGTTTTAATGGTTGTCAGTTTGGTAGGAAGTGCCATATGGGTGGGGCCAGATCTGCCAGCTATAGCAAAAGGAACGATTGCATTTAGTGTCCCTAAAAATGTAGGTGGCGTTGATACTTTGGTTTTTGTGTTTTCGTTAATCGGTGCAGTTGCCGGTTCCATGTCAAACTTGATTTATCCTTATCTATTTAAGGAAAAGGGTTGGCAGGGTCCACAGTATCTGAAACTGCAACGCTATGATCTTTTGTTTGGAGTAGTCATGATCATTATTATCGATCTAGCGGTATGGACTCTTGGTGCTGAAATTCTCTATCCAAAAGGTTTAACAATTGAAAGCGTCTCAGATATGGCCCAAATGCTTACATTAACATTAGGCATGCTTGGCGGTATTCTTTTTTATCTCGGCGTTTTGGGAGCTTGCTTTAAAACGGTTATCGTTTATGCCCTTGGTTTTGGCACTCTTTTTGTAGACGCGATTCATACTACCTTCCCTGAAAGAGGAAAGAAATATAACCGTGAGTATACAAAAGATCCAATATACAAACTCACACTTCTCGTGACGGTTGTTTTACCTGTCATTTGGGCACTTCCATCCATGCCAGGGTTTGTATATCTAACAATTATAGTCAATGCGTTCCAAATTGTACTATTACCTGCAGTTGCGATAGGATTGATGGTTTTAACAAACCGTAAAGAACTGTTAGGTCAGTTTGCTAATAAATGGTGGGAAAACGTGCTGTTACTTCTCTTGATTGGACTAACCTTGTGGTCCACATGGCATATTCTCAGCACTTTGGTGTAGTATATCTTACTCAATACGGATTTTGAAAACGGTTACAAAAAATGACGAATTGCTTCCTATAAGACAGTGGAAGAATCTTGAGAAACCCGGTGCAGACGTTGATATACATTCTGGCGGAAAAGTGGATGTGTCAAGTTTTACCAAGGAAGCAAAAGAGTCGGAACATGGTTTTATTGATTTTATAGTTGGACTTATTCCAGATAATCTGATCGGGGCGTTCGCTAGCGGAGAAATGTTGCCTGTACTATTCATTTCTGTTTTGTTTGGACTGGCATTGGCACCCAAGAAAGATACAGCTAAACCTGTCATCACTTTATTTGACAAATTAATGCATGTATTTTTTAAGGTCGTTCATATCATCATGAAGTTTTCTCCATTCGCTGCATTTGGGCCAATGGCAAACACCATTGGAGAATTTTGTACAGGCACTTTATTCGCAATGGGAAAACTCATTGTAAGTGTCTATGCATGTATGTTTCTCTTTATTATTGGTGTATTAGGTTTGATCTTAAAATTATATGGAGTTAATATCTTTAAGTTTCTTGCATATATAAAAGAAGAAATTTTCTTAACGTTTAGTACTTGTTCTTCAGAGCCAGTATTGCCTGATTTAATGAAGAAATTGGAGAAGTACGGTTGTTCCAAATCGGTGGTTGGATTTGTAACTCCTACTGGTTATGCATTTAATCTCGATGGGACTGCTATTTACTTAACTTTAGCAGCTCTTTTTATCGGACAAGCATACGGAATAGATTTAAGTTTATGGCAACAATTAACTTTATTGGGTGTGATGATGCTAACATCCAAGGGGGCAGCTGCCGTAACAGGTGGAGGCTTCATCACACTTGGTGCCACACTCACTGCTTTTCCAATGGTACCCATAGAAGGTCTTGCCATCCTTCTTGGTGTAGACCGTTTCTTAGCCGAAGCTCGTGGTGTAACCAATTTGATTGGTAACGGGGTGGCATCGCTGGTCATTTCCAAATCTGAAAATGAATTCAATCCAGCTATGGAAACAGAAGATAATCAACCTGATGAAGTTGATGGAGATCATCAACTAATGAAAAAAACGAATTCATTATAACATTCACATCTGCCGACATGGACTCTTGCTTAATTTTGGGCGAGAGGGATTGTCGGCATTGTTTTTCACCATGAGTGCGTCGATCAACGGCATGGAGTATAACGGCATGCTTCGAGTTAATAGGTATTGTTAATGAATTATTTATCTGAAGTGGGGAGAGAGCTATGGCAAACGTCGATATTCGACAAGAAGATTTGGAAGTTCCACTTAAAAGAGGCCGATGGCTGGTTGTACTAAAAAGTCCGATTTTTATGGTTGTGCCCATTTTGTTATCGATCCTAGTCTACACACAATTGCCTGCAAATGTAGACTATGAACCTAGGGCGACTCTGGCTATAAGTACAGGGGCTATCGCTCTTTGGGTTCTAGAACCCATACCTTTTTCAATGACAGCCATTTTAATTTTGATCTTGCTTCCTGTATCTGGCGCGGTTTCCATGGACCTGGTTTTGTCGGGATTTGCTTCCCCAGCCATTTTTCTAATTTTAGCTGGAATGATGCTGGCCTGTGGGTTAGAACAAACTTCACTTGGCAAGCGAATGGCTTTTCAACTTTTATACTGGTTTGGTGAAAAACGTGGAGGTATATTAGCTGGAATTATCTTAATTCCACAAATCATGGCTATTTTTATTCCTGCTGCAGCTGTAAGAACGACTATGCTATTGCCAATCGTATTCTCAGTTTTTTCAATTTTGGGCATAGAAAAAGGTGATGTACAAGGAAAAAAGTTTATGTTGGGCGCAGCAATAGGGTGCAATGTTAGCGGAACGGGGATTCTTCCTGCTGCCATAGGAAACGTAGTCACCGTAGATCTTATTAATTACTATTTGAAACAACATATCACTTATATGGATTGGCTGATCCTGAGCCTTCCCCTGTGGTTGATTTTAATACCGGTCTCTTGGTGGGTGCTTAATCGTACTTTCCCAAAGGAGGAGAAAGTCCCGAAGGGGCTCAAGAAAGAGATGAAAAGGTTGATAGTTGAACTCGGACCAATTACAGCTCAAGAAAAAAGAACTTTATTGATTTTAACGCTTGTTTTTGTGATGTGGGCTATGGAAGATATCACCGGTTGGCCCCCAGTGATCCCCACTTTTATCGGGGTGATACTAATGGCTACGCCAGGTATCAAAATCGCGAACTGGGAAAAACTTCTTGACATTAAATTTGGTCCGTTAATCCTGCTAGCGGTAACCCTTTCTTTGGGACGTGCCCTTTTTGAAACGGGTGCGATTAAACATATTTCCCAGTGGTTAGAAAATGACTATACCCTGTATCTTTTTTCACAACCGGCTTTATCTGTATTAACTGTGGCCATCCTAACACAATTGATACATAAAGTAACCTCAAATGTTTCAACGGCTGTGATTGCTACCGTCCCTGTGGTGATTTCTTTAGCGCAGCATGCAGGACAATCATCATCACCTCTCTTATTAGGATTTACCGCCGGAATAACATGCTTATTCGGTTTTCTGTTTGTAGTAGAAACGATTCCTAATGTAATGGTCCAACAAACCGGGTGGGTTACTCAACGAGATTTCATTAAACCAGGAATATGTTTAACAATCATTACCACCGTTTTAACTTACGTGTTAGCATTAACGTGGTGGCCATGGTTAGGCTATTTATAGCTGACAAACATAAAAAAAATTGATAGATAGTAGTAATTAAAATGCAACGGGGCCGATAAATGTGGATAGACCAGCAGCTAAGCAATAAATGGCAAGTGAGTTGCCCATGTCTTTCTGTTTGCTACCGACGCAATCACTTAAAGGCACTAGTTAATTATCATCCGGGTAGCTATGTTTACTGTTAATTAGTTGTTCCAAGTTCCCTCAAATAGAGAATCTGAAGTTCGGGCTGCCCGACTTAGGGGCACTTAAAGATTTTTTAACTATATGTATTCTGCTAAACGAAGAAAAACACTACTACTTTATTGTAGTAATGTCATCCGAACAATATTTAAATGCTCATAATCATTAATTAGGGAAACCAAAGCACCTATAAACAACAAATATGCGCGTGGTTTTGTAGATGAGTCATTTTTGCATTAGATATTTATTTGAAGTGGCTGATCACTTTCAAAACTTTTATTCGTTAAGTAACTAGTAACTGTTTGAAAACAATTTTCACGGTAGAATTCGTGCAGATCATCATTATTTCGCATTAACCATTGAATAAGTGAGCCGTCGATTAATGCTCGAATCATGTAGGATGCTGTATTAATATCCACTTTTGCAAAGATACCTTCTTTTTGTCCAATTTCAATAATTTCGCGTCCAATTGACCAGCAGTTTTCATAAAACTGGTCATTAATTTTTCTGAATTCTGCATTGTGATTTGCTTGGGCTAGAAATTCTAAGTAGACCCGGTAAAATTTTCGGTTATCATTTGGATTTACAAAGACTGCATCGATATACGCGCGTAGCTTTTCAAGTGCTGTTTGTTCTTTGCTAATCGCTGAGTATTCATTTTGAAAGATTTTTGCGGTTACCCATTCAAGTAGGTGACAAAATACATCTTTTTTATTGTCGAAATAGTAGCTTGTCACTCCCTTGCTAACATCAGCATAATCTGCGATATCCTGCAGTGTTACGCTGTCGAAGCCTTTATCGGAAACAGCTGTAAATGCAGCTCGTAATATTTGTTTTCGTCGCTCCTCAGCTCTTCTACTCATAGAAAATCACCATTCCTTCTTCGTATGATTGTTATACAACAAAAAATGACCAGTTAGAATAATCCTCGGGGAATTAATCATTATCACTATTATAAAAAAAATATAATGTCCGGTCAAAATTATATTGACCGGACAGAAAATCTGAAATATAATTTAATTAAATTTTCAAATTATTCATAAAATATTTTGATTGGAGGAATGAATTTTGTAATTGAAAAATCTAAATCTGTAAACGTTGTATTAAATAGCAGATTTTGTTGATGAAAATAGAAATGGAGTGAATATGATGGAAATGGTAAATTTAAAAGAATTTACGAATGTTAGTGTAAATATAGAGAACAGAGTCGCTTATATTGCAATCAACAATCCGCCCGCAAATACAATAAGTTCAGCAACGGTTATGGGCTTATCGCAATGCTTCGATTACTTAGTCATGGAACCGGAAGTAAAGGCAATCGTGGTTACAGGTGAAGGAAAGTTCTTTGTAGCGGGGGCTGATATTAAAGAATTTACAACCGCTTTTGACGATAAAGAAAAAGGCAGGACTTTATCCGTTAAAGCACAGACTGTATTAAATAAAATAGAACAGCTTTCAAAACCTGTGATAGCAGTAATCAACGGTGCATGCCTTGGTGGTGGATTAGAGCTTGCGATGAGCTGCCACTTACGTATCGCAGCAGATGAAGCGAAACTTGGACAACCTGAACTAAACTTAGGATTAATTCCTGGCTTTGGTGGAACACAGCGTCTGCCGCGTCTGACGAATAAGGCTAAAGCACTTGAATTAATTCTGACCGGTCAATTTATTGATGGGAAAGAAGCAGAACGTATTGGACTTGTAAACAAATCCGTACCGCTTTCTGAGTTAATGTATGAAGCCAAACGGCTTGCTGAAGCAATTGCTCTTAACAAAAGCCAACTGTCTATTTCAGCCACAATTGAGTCAGTGAACAAAGGCTTAGAAGTAACGCTTGAAGAAGGGTTAGAAATTGAATCAGACCTCTGGGCAAATCTTTTTAGTACAGAAGATATGAAAGAAGGGGTAAATGCATTCATGGAAAAGCGGAAGGCACGGTTTCAAGATAAATAAATCACATGGGTGAGTAGTTACATTAAGGTTGATGCCACACACGACAAATTCAAGGGAGATGTGCATGTGGAAGATTCTGTTTACGAGCTTTTAATGCCAAGTAGAGTAATATATGGAAAAGGGGCTTTTCAAGAAGTTGGAAAACAAACAAAAATACTTGGTAAAAAGGCATTAATAATTAGTGATCCAATTATGGAAAAAGTCGGAATTGTCGAGGATTGTGAATGTCTTTTCCAAACAGCAAACATTTTATATTCGAAATACTTAGGGGTCGATACAGAACCGACCGATATTCATGTGAAAGACGCCATGAAGGTGTGTTCAGATGAAGGATGTGACGTGATTGTCGCAATCGGTGGGGGAAGTTGCATCGATACCGCAAAAGCTGTTGCTGTATTAATGACAAACGGGGGAACGGTCGCCGATTATTTCGGGACTCAAAAGAAGTTTGAAAAAAAGCCTCTTCCGTTAATTGCCGCACCCACTACGGCCGGTACCGGCTCAGAAGTGACGAAGGTGACTGTAATTACTGATACAAAAACAGATGTGAAAATGATGATCGCTAGTTCTGAACTTTTACCGGAAGTTGCGATTGTTGATCCAAACCTTACGCTTACTTGTCCGAGAAATGTAACTGCAGCAACAGGTATTGATGCACTTAGCCATGCAATTGAAGCGTTTATTTCGAAAAAAGCACACCCTGTCACCGATACGCTTGCACTTTCGGCAATTGAAAAAATTATGCTGTATCTTCGCCGCGCATACAATGATGGTCAAGATATGGAAGCAAGAGATAAATTGGCGCTGGGTTCAATGCTTGCAGGTGCGGCATTCTCTAATGCATCGGTGGCACTCGTGCATGGTATGTCACGTCCAATCGGAGCGCTCTTTCATGTGCCTCACGGTATTTCAAATGCAATGCTTCTTCCAGTAGTGCTTGAATTTACAAAGGATCATACGTTAGAACGGCTTGCCGTTATTGGGCGACAAATTATACCAGAATCCAAAGACAAAACAACTAAAGAGCTTGCAGATTGTGTTATTCATGAGATAAAAAAACTTTGCCTTGAATTAAATATTCCAAACATGAAAACATACGGACTTGATCAAAAAAGGTTTAAAAGAGTGCTTTCAAAAATGGCGCACGATGCGATTTCAAGTGGCAGCCCTGCCAATAATCCAGTGGTACCAACTCATGAAGAAATTATCAATCTTTATGAAATGTGTTATGACTATAACTTTAACGTTGAACTAAATATGAGTACACAATAAATCTACTATAGAAAGGAGTTTTTAAATAATGGTAATGACAACAGGTTTGATGACTTTAAAAAACTTTATCGGTGGCAAGTGGGAGGATGCCAAAACTGACAAATTTGAATCAGTTCCAAATCCAGCAACAGGTGAAAATATTGCCATTGTACCAATTTCTTCACGTGAAGATCTTGACTATGCAGTTACCGTTGCAAATGAATCCTACATAAAATGGAGCAAAACAGCGGTTCCGCGACGAGCAAGGATATTGTTCTCCTATCAGCAGCAGCTTGTAGAACATTGGGAAGAGCTAGCTGAGATAATAACAATGGAAAATGGAAAAAGCTATGAAGAAGCATACGGGGAAGTACAACGTGGAATTGAATGTGTAGAATTTGCTGCGGGAGCTCCGACTCTTATGATGGGTAATCAGTTACCCGATATCGCAACAGGTGTTGAATCAGGCATGTATCGGTATCCTTTAGGTGTTATCGGAGGAATTACACCGTTTAACTTTCCGATGATGGTGCCATGCTGGATGTTTCCACTTGCAATTGCCTGTGGCAATACATTTGTATTAAAGCCTTCGGAGCGTACACCAATCCTTGCGAATCGTCTTGCAGAATTGTTTAAAGAAGCCGGCCTTCCTGATGGAGTATTAAATATCGTTCATGGGGCGCATGATGTTGTAAACGGTATACTGGAAAACAAAGATGTAAAAGCCGTATCGTTTGTAGGTTCGCAACCTGTTGCGGAATACATTTATAAAACAGCTGCAGCAAACGGAAAACGGGTGCAGGCGCTCGCCGGCGCTAAAAACCATTCGATAGTTATGCCCGATGCAGATCTAGACAATTCGGTACAAAATATTATTGGTGCAGCGTTCGGTTCAGCTGGTGAACGCTGCATGGCTTGTTCAGTTGTAGTTACCGTTGGCGACGTTGCAAACGAACTAGTGGATCGCCTTAAAAAAGCAGCAGATGAAATTATAATCGGGAACGGCATGGAAAAAGACGTTTTCCTTGGTCCAGTCATTCGTGATACGCATAAAGAGCGTACGGAAAACTACATTAGAATTGGTGAAGAAGATGGAGCTTGTCTAGTTCGAGACGGACGACAAGATTTCGTGGATCAAAAAGGCTATTTTGTTGGACCGACGCTTTTTGACCATGTTAAACCAGGTATGAAAATTTGGAAGGATGAAATCTTTGCACCAGTGTTATCGATTGTCCGTGCCAAAGACCTTGATGAAGCAATTGAGATTACCAATAGTTCTGAGTTTGCAAATGGTGCATGTATTTATACGGATAGTGCAAAAGCAATTCGACAATTCCGAGAAGAAATCGATGCTGGCATGTTAGGGGTAAACCTTGGTGTACCCGCACCAATGGCCTTTTTTCCATTCTCAGGCTATAAAAACTCTTTTTATGGCGACCTTCATGCAAACGGAAAGGATGGAGTTGAATTTTACACAAGGAAGAAAATGTTAACAGCACGTTATTAATCAAAAATGAGAATCCCTTAGAACAGAGTTTAGGCGGTGATTACATTGAACCAACCTAGCGTTGTAACCGAAACTATAAATGGTATCGGGTGGATAAAACTTAATCGTCCAAGTGCATTAAACTCGTTAAATGTAGAAATGGTAGATGCTATTTATAGCAAACTAAAAGAGTGGAAGAATGACAACCAAATTGCTTTGATTTGTATTTATGGAGAAGGAAAAAAAGGTTTATGTGCGGGTGGAGATATGCGAGCATTTTTCAATTTAAAAGAAAATGAAGTTGAACCATATGCCGAACAGTTCTTTTCCACCGAGTATATAATGGACTATGAAATTCATCATTATCCTAAGCCTATCGTTATCTATATGGACAACATAGTCATGGGTGGAGGTGTCGGGATTTCCATCGGAGCATCACATCGTATCGTAACGGAAACGACAAAATGGGCAATGCCTGAAATGAATATTGGCTTTTTCCCTGATGTTGGGGCAAGCTTTTTTTTGAATAAAATGCCAGGATATACCGGGTGTTATCTTTCCTTAACTTCTGCAATTTTAAATGCTGGGGATGTTATCTATATTGATGCAGCTGATTATTATTTAGAAAGCGTAAAGTGGCAGACGATAAAACAGGAAATGGAAAATCGTGCTTGGACACTCGATTCAGCAAAGCAGGAGCTCGATCACCTTCTTAAACAACATTGTACATCCTCAACTCCTCCATCATCTTTGTTATTACAGCAGGAAAAGATTGATGCTCATTTCCAGTTTGATACGATCGAAGAAATTGTATCGTCTCTTAAAAAAGAAGCAGAGAAGGGGGACCAATGGGCGGAAAAGACACTGAAAACAATACTTTCTATATCACCGACATCATTAAAAGTAACGCTGTGCCAAATTCAAGAAGGAAAAGAAAAAAACCTTCTTGAATGTTTTGAAATGGAAATGAGTTTAGCGATGAATTTTATTAAATCTAACGACTTCTATGAGGGGGTTCGTTCGGTACTTATCGATAAAGATCGCGCTCCGAAATGGAATCCTTCAGCATTGGAAGACATAACTGAAGAGCATGTTGATTCCTTTTTTCATTATGAATGGAGAGACCGACATCCCTTGGTAAATTTAAAAGCGATAGACAAAATGGAGAGATTGTCTACTGCATCTCCCATAAAATAAAAGTATTTTTCGGGATGAATGATGAAAATTTTATTTAATTTTTCATTATCCTTCTCACTTAATCTTATTTGGTATTTATCCCAAACTCCATATATTACAAAATAACAGAAAACAAAAATCTAAAAATGGACAAACATCTCAAATTCGGGAGATATTTGTCCATTTTTAGTGGGGAATTTTCAATAATATTCTTGTTTATTTTATCAGCGTTAGAGAAATTATTTTGAATTTTCATAAAAAATAAAATAGGTTTTTAAGCTAACACCCATCTTTATCTAGAAGGAGTTACAACTTATTAACAGAATTTTAAGGAAAAGTTTGTTGAAAAGTGTAAACAGGTGTAATTAATTGACATTTTAACAAAAACTAGCGGGGATACAGATTCGATTCTATTATAAAAAGTTTAAGTTTGGAAAAACTCAGTGGTTTTAGCGGTTAACCATTTTAAAACAACATAACACATGGGAGAGGTGAAGATGATGAGTGAAAGACTTTGCAATACTTTGCACAATTCAATGGAAGATGTCATAAATAAAGAGCTTGAAACTGTTTTTGAGTTTTCTTATGACCCTATGTATGTTATTGACGGTAATGGCATTGTTCTTCGTGTAAACCCGGCCTGTTCTCGATTCTATGGTTTTCCACAAGAGCAGATGTTAGGAAAAAATATCGAGGAACTAGAAGATTTGAATGTTTTATCTCCAGATGCAGCAAGGCGAGCATTAAGGACAGGAATGAGAATATCGATGACGGAAGTATTCCAATTTAAGAGGGAGATTTTGGTTACGGCAACACCAGTTATGAATGAAGAAAACAAAATTGTTAGAGTAGTCTGTAACTTACGTGATATGACTGAATTGATGACTCTTAAATTGAAGATCGAAGAAGCGGAGAAAATGAAGCATGAATATGAAACTAAGTTACAGGAAGTAATTCATGTAAGTGGTAGTTCGATTGTTTTAAGAAGTTCAAGTATTCGTAGTTCTTTTGACATGGGATTAAGGGTTGCCAAGTTTGATTCAACGGTCTTGATCTTGGGAGAATCCGGTGTTGGGAAAAATATATTGGCCAGATACATTCATGAAAATTGTTCGCGGGCACATGGTCCTTATATTGAAGTGAATTGCGGAGCTATCTCTGAAACACTGCTGGAATCTGAATTGTTCGGATATGAGCCTGGGGCTTTTACAGGGGCAAAGAAGGAAGGAAGAAAAGGTCTTATTGAAAATGCTGACAAGGGAACAATCTTTTTAGATGAAATTGGAGAATTACCAAAAATTTTGCAAGTTAAGTTGTTACACTTTTTACAAGGAAAATACATTACTAGAGTTGGAAGCTCTAAACCTATTCATGTTAATGCGAGAGTAATTGCTGCAACCAATAAGAACCTAGAAGAGATGATCCACATCGGAACCTTCAGAGAAGATTTGTATTACCGATTAAATGTTATCCCCATCAAACTTCCTCCACTACGCAATAGAAAAGAAGATATTCTGTCTTTAATCAAACACTTTTTACAATTGAATCAAAAACAATACGGTATAGAAAAAACATTAGCACCCGACGCATTGGATAAACTTGTCAAATATTCATGGCCAGGAAATGTTAGAGAATTGCAAAATATTATCGAACGTATAGTAATTACCTCTGCGAATGAAACAATCACAGTGTTAGATTTACCGGAATACATTCAAAAAGTTTCTTCCTTGTTGTCCACCAATGAAAATACATTAACAGAATACGTCGAAGAGGTTGAGGCTGAAAAAATATTTACAGCATATAAAAAATATATGAGCACATATAAGGCTGCTAAAGCTTTAGGAATGAGTCAATCCACGTTTTCCAGAAAGTTGCGTAGGTATAAAGAGAAAAACTGCTAAACTTACGAAAACGCTTCCCAAGGAAAATCAAAGGAATTGGCATAAATCTTGCAATTAATAAAATGTATATCTAATAAAGGTGGTGTAATCATTGCATATCATTCATTCTTGGCTAGAAAAAGCCACTATCCAATGTCCCGAGAAAATTGCATTAATTACAAAGGAAGGCCAGTTTTCCTATCAATGGCTACATGACATGTCGAATCGTTTTGCTGAGCAACTGATCCAACGATGTCAGGCTAAACCGGGAGATCGAATCGCTTTAATGCTTCCCAACAATGTACGTCATATAGTAGCTTACTACGGGATCTTAAAAATTGGCGCCATTGTTGTACCGATACATGGCTCGTTAAAATGCCATGAAATGATGTATATCTTTGAAGACTCGGAAGCTAGTATTTTAATCACGGACAGCTCTTATTTGGACGAAGTGGAAATGGTCCTGACGAAAAGGGAGTCTCATATCGAACACTGCATTGTTAATAATATGGACAAACCATTAGATGGTCTTGGTCGATCTTTTTTGAATATGGACGATTTCCTTAGTAATTGCCCAAATAAACCAGCAGACGACGATTGCATAAAAGTGACCGAATATGATATCGCTGTGATTTTTTATACCTCAGGTACCATGGGCATGCCAAAAGGGGTCATGATCTCCCATCGCAATATCGTGCAGAAAATGCATCCGTTAAATGACGCGATGGATCTCACCTCTGAGGATCGCATCTTGTGTGGTCTCCCAATCGTCTATGTGTATGGTCAAGTAATGTCGATGCACCTTAGTATCTGGCGGCAATCCACTCTTATTTTACTCGACGAAGAATCCGTAAATAACGTTTTGGAGATGATGGAGAATCATAATCCCACGGTGATGATGAGCATTCCGACCACATATTACCGTTTGAAACAAATTGATAGGCCCTCGAAAGAAAAACATATAAGCCAGCTGCGCTATGCAATTACCGGAGGATCGAATATTTCCATTCATTTAAAAAAAGAGTTTGAAGCGAAGTACGGAATTAAACTCCTTGATTCCTATGGTCTAACCGAAACAACAGCATGCGTAATTATAGAACAGCCCGGAGATGTGCGAAAGCCTGGCTCTATCGGTAAGCCGATTGCCAATAATGATGTACAAATTCTAGATGAATTTGGATTGGAATTGCCCCCAGGTCAAATTGGTGAAATTGCGATTCGTTCCAAAAGTGTGATGCAGGGATATTTTAAAAATGAGTTAAAGCAAAATGAGAGCCTGAAGAATGGATGGTTTCATACAGGAGATATGGCGTATCAGGATATAAACGGCAATTTTTTTATTGTGGACCGCCGGAAGGATATCATTCAAACTGCAGGGTTTGTTGTGGTGCCTCATGAAGTTGAAGAAGTTCTCTCTCGCCATCCGTTAATTATTGATTCAGCGGTCGTAGGGATGCCTGATTCGGAGCGAGGAGAAATTATTAAGGCTTATCTTGTAATAAAGCCTGGATCCTTTCTTAGCCAGAATGAATTGGCAGCATACACGAGAAAATATTTGGCTAAGTTTAAATGCCCAACCGTGTTTGAACTCGTAGACAAGCTACCTAGGAATAAATCTGGCAAGCTATTAAAAAGGCTTTTAAAGGAAATCATTCAATAGGAGATAAGTCACATTAAGTCATTCCCGGGATGACTTGTAAATCATAATTGACTTAATAGAAATCAAAACAATGCACAAAATTATAGTGAAATGTGAAGATTAAATTTTGGCATGAATATTGCAAATATTAATAATAGATAGAAAATTGAAACTAAATGGAAAGGTGCGTGAAAATACCTAGTCTTGAAAAGGAAGAGTTATCAAGGAAGTCAATTATGGGATAAAGGGAGGAGCATAGGGATGGATCTTGACGCCCTTTTTAAACCGGAATCGGTGGCGATTATTGGAATTTCACCGAAGAGCAATAGGGCCACATTAGCTTATCAAAATTTGTTGCATATTGGCTATAAGGGAAAGATTTATTTTGTGAATGCCAAATATGAAAGGGTTCATGGGGAAAAGTGTTATTCCAGCATCAAGGAAATACCTGATACCATTGATGCCCTATATGTCAGTATTCCAGGGGAACACGTTTTGCGAACTTTACGGGAAGCTAAAGAAAAAGGAGCCAGAGGAGCTGTTGTTATCTCTAGTGGCTTTGGAGAAGGGGAAGGCGCTGGTATAGAAAAAACGAGGGAAATGATCCAGTTTTCTAAGGAAAACAATTTTGCCGTATGTGGACCCAATTGCCTTGGCTTAATCAGTTCGGCCAATAATTTTTCTTCATATGGATTTTTCTTCCCGGATGGATTAAAGAGGGGACGGGTTGGTGGTATCTTCCAGAGCGGTGGTTTAATGCATGCAATAGTAGGAGAATTGGGCCGACGCGGTGTGGGCATCAGCACCATTGTTTCCAGCGGAAATGAAACGGTTGTGAATACAAGTCACTACATTGAGTATCTTGCGAATGATCCGAATACAGATGTAATTATGGCTTTTGTTGAAGGGATCAAAGACCCCAACCATTTTGTGAAAGCTGCAGATATTGCTTTTAAAAACAAAAAGCCCATTATCCTTATTAAGGTTGGGAAGTCAGAAAAAGCAGCCCACGCGGCCATTGCGCACACGGGAAGCATGACGGGTAGCGACAAAGTGATCGATACACTTTTTAAACAAAAAGGGATCATACGTGTAAGCGATGTCGATGAATTAATTGAAACCGTTATTTTATTTTCCAACAATAGGTTTCCTAATGGTAAGGGAGTAGCCATTACGACTACCTCAGGAGGGGAAGCGGGTATATATGCTGATATAGGTGAGGAAATTGGTGTACATTTTCCTAACTTCCAACCGGAAACTAATCAAAAGTTAGAATCGATTATGCCGGAATTTGGAAGCATCGGGAATCCGCTTGATACAACAGGTAATGCAGCGCTCGACTTAAATCTGTACAACGCTTGCCTAAATGCCCTGGCTGAGGACCCAAACGTTGATGTGATAGCGGTCTCGCAAATGGATATAACTGAAAACGCCTTAAACCATAACAAAGCGACACAGGTAATTGTAAAGAGTATTGAGGAATGCTCTAAAACCTATAACAAGCCGGTCGTGCTTTTTACTCCGAACGCAGGAGGAGCGGATGAAAAGGTCGGATTGGAACTGATTAAAAAAGGTATTCCTCTTCTAGTCGGTGCTCGATCTGCGTTTAAAGCCATCCGAAATTTAATTTGGTATTCATCTACGATACAACAAACGGAAAAGCTGAAAAATATTCCAGTAATTAAAATGGATAAAAAGGACTTACCTTATAGCACCAAAGGAGTTTTAACGGAACGGGAGAGTCAAATGTTTTTAAAGAATTATGGAATCGACGTCCCAGAGAAGATCCTTGTTTCTTCGCCTCTGGAAGCTGTACAAGCCGCCGAGTCAATTGGTTATCCAGTGGTGATGAAAATAGAATCTGCTGAAATTCCTCATAAGTCTGATGCCGGTGGTGTCAAGCTAAATCTGAAATCAGCTGCAGAAGTAGAACAGTCATTTAAAGACATCATGGTTTCAGTTTACGAAAAATATCCAGATGCCTACGTTAACGGTATCGTGGTGGAAGAAATGGTTTCGGAAGGAATCGAAATGATAGTAGGAGCAAAAATCGATCCGATGTTTGGTCCCATAGTCATGGTTGGATCCGGCGGCATACTCGTAGAAGTTTTGAAGGATATCAGCCTGCGATTAGAGACGATTAACGAAATAGAGGCTGAGCAGATGATCAGGGAGACCAAAGCATTCAAACTTCTGTCAGGATACAGAGGAAAGCCACAAGCAGATATTGATGCATTGATTGACGTATTAATAAAGTTGTCGCACCTAGCATCTGACCATAGAGAAACGATTCAGGAGGTTGAAATCAACCCTTTACTCGTATTGCCTAAAGGTAAAGGGTGCCGCGCAGTGGACGGACTGGTGGTATTAAAGCAAGTGGAAATGGAACAGGCTGTTACCTAATTAAGAAGGAGGTAGATTAATGAATCGCAGGAAAGTGATCAACAAGGAACCCATACAGAGGTTGAAATCGACTCTGGACTCGTACTGCATAAGACAAAGGATGCTGTGCTGTCGACAGATTGGTAGTATTGAAGAGTTGCGGATGAAGCACATTGTCGACTAAAAAGAGGGGTACGCTAACGGAAACTGTTTAAGAAAGCAATGTAGAATCTTTACTTGACAGGGTCATGTATGAACCAGAAAGGAAGGAGTCGTGGGTAAGCAATCGTGATGCTATGAAAATGGATAAGGGGGATTTAAATTGAAGAAAAGAATGCTCATTGTATTCGTAATTTTATTGCTCCTAATTTCCTTGATAAGTGGGTGCTCTAATGAAAGCAGTGCAACGGTTAAAGGTGATTCCATTCGTGTTGGGGCATTGTTTCCACTAACAGGATCGTTGGCACTTTTAGGCAATGATTCATACGATGCGGTAAAAATCGTTGCAGAAATGGTAAATGACAAAGGCGGAGTGAATGGTAAGAAAATTAAATTGGTTAAAGTGGATGCTCCCGATGCTACAGCAGCCAGTAATGAGGCAAACCGCTTAATCAAAAAGGAAAAAGTACAAGCCATTCTAGGTACGTATGCAAGTGGCCTGTCAATGGCTTCTACTCAGGTTGCTGAACGCAATAGAGTGGTTTATGTGGAGGCAAATGCAGTTGCAGATAGCATCACCTCCCGGGGCTATAAATATACTATGCGTGTCACTGATAATGCTTCAATGATGGGAAAGGGCGCTGCGGATTTCGCCCAACAGGTTCTGTCAGTTAAACTAGGAATAAATCCTAAAAAACTAAAAGTTGCTATTATGCATGAAGACTCGTCTTTTGGCAGCTCAGTAGCCGAAGTGGTGGAAAAAAAGGTGAAGGCGAATGGAATGCAAATTATTTCCAAAGATAGCTACAAAAGTACAACTAATGATCTTTCATCTACCATTTTGAAATATAAGAAACTGAATCCAGATATCGTGATCGCAACGTCTTACATCAATGATGCCATTCTGTTCATCAAGCAATCCAAACAAATGGAGTTCAAGCCAAAGGCGATCATCGGTACAGCGGCTGGTTTTGCATTAGCAGATTTTGCGCAAAAATTAGGACAGGATTCAGATGGCATTTTTGTAGCAGAAGCTCCATCTAACCCTAATCCGAAATCGCTTTCAAAAAATGCTCAAAAACTTCAGCAAGAGTTTATAAAACGATGGAAAAATCAAAAAGGCTCAGATCCCACTGGATTGACCTGGCGTGCGTTCAACGCAGCTTGGGTATTATTTCATGAGGCGCTGCCCAAAGCTAAAACCCTCGATTCGGAAGGAATCCGCCAAGCCTTGCTGAACGTAGACATTGCGGAAGGTGAACTTCCGAATGGAATCGGCGTGAAGTTCAATAGACCGGATTCCAAAAACCCAGGGCAGAACAGTCGGGCAAAAATTGTCATAATGCAATGGCAAAAAGGATCATTTAAATTGGTATGGCCAGATAAATTCTCAAATTCGCAGCCCATTAAGATTCCGTTACACCAATAGTTTTTTAGGGGGGCATAAGCCCTCCATCTTTTAAAACAGGAGGTGCTTTACTTGTTCGTACAGTTGTTGATTAATGGCGTTCTTCTTGGTGGCGTTTACGCTTTAATGGCAGTCGGGTTAACATTAATTTTTGGTGTGATTCGTATCGTCAATTTTGCTCATGGCGATTTTGTAATGGTTGGAATGTATATGACGTTTTTTCTCTATTCCTTTTTCAACATGAATCCTTATGTCGCTATATTCATAGTTACCCCGTGTATGTTTCTGATTGGATGGCTTATAAATTTCTTTCTAATTAAAAAGGTAGTGGGTAAACCGGCAGTAGTCCAGATTTTTGTCACGGTGGGATTGAGTCAGATGCTAATGAGCTCTGCACTAATGCTGTTTAATGCGGATTTTTTGCAGGTACCCACTAGTTATTCAACTAAATCGCTTCACATGGGCTCACTGCTGATCGGGGTTCCTCAAATCATTGCATTTGTTATCTCTATGGGAGTCTATACCCTTTTGTATTACTTTCTTCATCACTCTTATACCGGAAAAGCAATTCGTTCTACGGCACAAAATCGAGAATCTGCAACCTTAATGGGAGTTAACATTAACAAAATTTATATGCTGACCTTTGCTATTGGGACAGCACTAACTGGTTTATGTGCGGCCTTATTAATGCCGATGTACCCAGTATTTCCGACAATTGGTCTTAACTTTGTTTTAATGACATTTGTTGTTGTTGTTATGGGTGGATTAGGAAGCATTCCCGGCGCTTTATTGGGAGGGTTGTCGATTGGTATTATTGAAACGATGAGTGCTTATGTATTTGATCCTGGATGGAAACAGGCTATTTACTTCGGTGTATTTATCATATTATTGGTTGTTAGACCGCAAGGGTTTTTCGGACAAATTGGAGCGGAGGAGTTGTAGATATGCTATTAATATCTAAGATCCCAAAATTTTACTTTTTCCTGTTTACGATATTCCTGACGTTGCCTTTTTTGCATGATCCATATTACATTGATATCGTGATCATGACTTTGATATGGGGGGCAATAGCTAGTGCTTGGAATATTTCAGGGGGATTTGCAGGGATGTTTTCATTGGGTCATGCAGGATACTTGGGAATTGGAGCCTATACATCTACACTTCTTTTTCTGAATTTTCAAATTTCCCCATGGATTAGTATTCTTATAGGTGGATTAGCCTCTGCTCTTTTTGCATTTATTATCGGTGTCTTATGCTTTCGTTTGAAAGGTCCCTTTTATACATTAGCTACCATCTCGTTTGCCGAACTGATTCATATTTCTACAACTCAACTCAGAGATGTTACCAAGGGATCTATGGGTCTCCAAATTCCATTCGAATCCGGATGGACTAGCATGATTTTTGATGATCCCAAGACGTATGCATATCTTTTCCTCCTTCTGTTGCTGATCATTTATTCCATCTCCTCATATATTCAAAACTCAAAATGGGGATACTTCCTAACTGCCATGCGGGAAGATTCAGATGCGGCCAGTTCGTTGGGGGTTAAAATTACATTGGTGAAAATGTCATCTACATGCTTGAGCGCTTTTTTGACGGGAGTTTGTGGAACCTTTTTAGCGCAATATATTTTATTTATCGAACCAGAAAACGTTCTATCACTTTCAATATCCATTCAAATTGCTATGATTGCGATTGTCGGAGGAATGGGCTCTGCTGCCGGTCCGATTATTGGTTCTATCCTTCTGACGCCAATTGGCATTTTACTAAGGGGGTACGCAACAGAAATCTCTGGTCTGCATTTGTTCATTTACGGGTTGATCCTGGTGCTAGTAGTTTTGTATATGCCAAACGGAATAGCCCACAGTTTGAATAATTTGTTTAAGAAAAAATTACATTTGAAATTGAAATGGAGGAGAAAGGGTGAGTACAACAAAAACGTATCTACAACTGAAAGGCATTGGTAAGCGATTTGGTGGGAACTGGGCAATCAAAGATGTAGATTTAGACGTTAAACAAGGAGAAATGATTGGGATTATCGGACCGAATGGCGCAGGGAAAACTACTCTTTTTAATATGATTACTGGCTTTCTTAATCCCACGGAGGGTGACGTTTACTTTAAGGATCAACAAGTTACCAATCACAAGCCGCCAGCTATCTGCCAGAGAGGCATTGCTAGGACATTCCAGATTGTCAAGCCATTCGGCCATCTGTCAGTACTAGAAAATGTAATGGTGGGTCTTCTAACCTATGAAAATAACGTAATCAAGGCTCGGGAAAAGGCTAAGTATTATGTCGATTTAGCCGGGCTGTCTAGGTTTTTGGATATGCCTGCTAATTCTTTATCGATTGGCAACCGAAAACGCTTGGAATTGGCTCGGGCACTTGCAACAAAACCAGAATTGGTTTTGCTCGATGAAGTAATGGGCGGCTTAAACGATGAGGAAACTGAAGAAATGATCCAAATAATAAAGGGCCTACATAAAGAGGGATTGACAATTGTCATTATTGAGCACAACATGCATGCCCTTATGTCCTTATCGGAACGGGTGGTTGTCCTGTGTTATGGGCAAAAGTTGGCAGAAGGAAATCCGGAAGAAATTTCAACAAATAAAGATGTGATAGACGCTTATCTAGGGAGGGAATAGCATGCTTCGTGTTGATAGTCTTAACGCCTTCTATGGGGATCTACAAGCTGTTAGAAACGTTAATCTAGAAGTTAAGTCTGGAGAAATCGTTGCCCTATTGGGAGCTAATGCAGCTGGGAAATCGACAACAGTTAAATCAATATCCGGGATCATTGAGAAAATGAAAGGGGAGATCTATTTTCAAGAGGAAAAGATCAGTAATATTCCTGCCTTTGAACGTGTGGAAATGGGGCTCGTGCAAGTGCCTGAAGGCCGGAAGCTATTTCCTTTTCTTTCAGTTAGGGAAAATTTAGAAATGGGTGCATATACAAAGAAAGCCCGGCTCCATGTAAAGGAAAATTTAGAGAAAGTGTTTACATTATTTCCCAAGCTAAAGGAAAGAGAAAAACAGCTTGCAGGTACTATGTCTGGGGGAGAGCAGCAGATGTGCGCCATCGCGAGAGGTTTAATGACTATGCCAAAGCTTATTATGTTGGATGAGCCCACTCTGGGCCTGGCGCCGCTCCTTGTAAAGCAAATCTTTGTAACCATTCAGGATCTTCGGCAGATGGGAATGACAGTACTACTTGTGGAACAGAATGTTAGGCAGTCCTTGCAAATTGCCGACAGAGTATACATGTTGAGTAACGGGAAAATCTTGACTTCTGGACAGTCTGAGAAGTTACTAAACAGTGACGAGATCAGACAAGGCTACTTAGGAATATAATCGACATGCGCATTTTAAATTATGATGTGGTATGTATTGGGAGTGGTGTTGCGGGAATGATGGCTAGTATTGCCGCAGCCCATGAGGGAGCCCGGGTCTGTATCATTACGAAGGAGCCATTGAGTTGGGGAAACACTCGTATCTCCGGAGGAATCATCGCTGATCGGGGATCGGATGGAGACGATTTGTATCGCGATATGCTAGAAGCGGGGGCATATCTTAATCAAGACTCCTTGGTTGAGGCATTACTGGAGAACAGTGAGAACATACATTTTTTGATGGAGGGCTGGGGACACCTCTACTTACGATCGAAAGAAAACCCCAGAGAAAAGATTACAATAAAACCTGGGGGACATTCAATGCCACGGACGTATATTTCCCACCACCGTGGTCTTTCTTTGGCCAATATTTTAAGAAATAAACTACTAGAAAAAAAAATTGATGTTGTTGAAGAGGCAATCGCTTGTGATTGGATTAAGGTTAATAAAAAAATCTGCGGCCTCATCGCCTATAACTGGGGTTGCAAGGAATGGATTGGCGTCATCGCGGGACAAACCATATTAGCGTGCGGGGGAGCTGGGATCATGTACAATCCCTATACCGATAATATGCGCAGTGCAACAGGTGACGGATATGCGCTCGGTTTATTAGCTGGTGCTAAGCTGATCGATATGGAACAAGTGCAGTTCATGCCATTTGGTGTGTCCCATCCAAACGGAATGGTTGGTTTAGAATTAGGAGATACTTCGGCAGCCGGACCTTATGGGGTATTAAAAAATAACAAGGGGGAAGTGATTGTTACAGACTTGCCCAACAAAACAAGGGAACATGTTAGCCGGATCATTGCTTTGGAAGTAAAACAGGGTCGAGGAACTTCCCATGGTGGTGTATGGCTGGATCCAACAGAAAACCGGAAGCATTTAGAGGGACAACAGGCCTGGGAAAACTGGAAGTCAATTGGTTCCCTAGAGCCTTTACGTATGGCATATGGACCTAAATCATTTCAGTGGTTGGAGCCGTTTGAAGTAACCCCTACGCAACATTATATGATGGGGGGGATTGCCATTGATAAAACGGGAAGTACCAAGGTTCCCGGACTTATGGCCGTAGGGGAGAACGCAGGAGGGCTGCATGGAGCTGGTCGGATGGGTTCATTGTCCCTATTCGAAGGCTTGGTATTTGGTAGATTGGTTGGAAGAGAGGCAGCTAGGAAGGCATATTCAATCGAAAAACTTTCCCATGCGGATTTAGTAGAACAAAAACAGCAAATGTATAATTTGTTTCCAGCATATCATGAGGATCTCTCCCCTGCGAGGATAAAGCGGAAGATAGGTAAAATTATGTGGCGTGATGTTGGCATTTTACGTGACCGTGAAGGCCTAGAGCGCGCCTATCAACAACTTGAGGATATAGGAGAAAACATTCAAAAGACTAAGCAACCATATCATAAGAGGGAAGATTTCCTTCTGCTAGAAAGTATCGAGCTGCAATTTTTGCTTCTAGCCTCAAGGGCAGTGACCCTTAGCGCTCTACACCGACAAGAGTCTAGAGGAAGTCATTATCGTATCGATTATCCAGTGAGTCAAACCCACTGGGAACGAAAAAACATAACAGTCCGATTTAATAGAGATGATTGGCAGGTTGAGGTTCTGGAGGGATGACACATGGATGGTATAACAATTTTTATTAAAAGGGATTCAGACGGGATGAAAGATTTTGTTCCCTATTCAGTGAATTCAGTATCTGGAAAATCAACAGTACTAGAAGTTTTAGAAAGTATTCGTGAGGAACAAGACGGCACCTTGGCTATCCGCTATGGGTGCCGTTTTAAAAGCTGTGGGCTATGTGCGGTAACCATTAATGGAAATTCAAGAATGGCCTGTCTAACTAAAGTTAAAGACCAAATGAGGATTGAGCCACTACTTAAGATTCCTGTGGTAAGAGATTTGATTGTAGAGCGAGCGTTTATTACCGAGACGATGAAAAAAAACGAAATCTATCCAATTGACTTTGATTTGGCAACAAATGAGGAAATCAAAGAAGAGTTTAAAATATTGAGTAAATGCACTGATTGCCTATCCTGTCTATCATCGTGTGGTATTTATGACTATGATCAAAGGGATGAATGTGAAGGTCCCTTATTTTTTGTTAAACTGGCTCTACTCCAAAATCATCCCCATAATCGAAAAGATTTCACAGCAAAAGCGAAAAAACTTGGGGTAGAAAAATACCGGGGTGCTGGTGATATCCCTTGTCCATATGGCATCCCGATAAAAAAGTTAGCTATTGAACCTTTTTTAAAATAAGTCAAGTAAGTCAAATAACAATTGACTTATGACTCAAAAAGTGACTCAGTCAGCACCGTATTATCAAGCAAAATCAGTGGAAAAAGTGAAAAATAAATTTGGCATGAATATTGCAAATATTTAAAATATGAAAGATTTAATAATACTTTAATATGAAAGGTGGATTTTTTATGCAAACAGAGGTTGGAAAAAGATTTGAAACAGTTTTGTATGATGTGAAAGGGAATGTTGCTGTAATTACGCTAAATCGCCCTAAACAGCTCAATGCTATTAATGAGCAGCTCACTTATGATGTATGTGATGCCCTGGACCATGCAGAAAGGGATAAGGATGTAAAGGCAGTTGTACTGACGGGCTCAAACAACAACTTTTCAGCGGGTGTTGATTTGAAAGAAGCATTTGGTATGCCTTCACCTATTGGCCAAGAACCATCTGAAGTGTGGCGAGAACATCTAGAGTCCCTACTTAGAGTGTCGCTTAAAATGTGGGATTTAAAAAAACCGGTCATCGCGGCTGTAGATGGTTATGCACTCGGTGGTGCGGCGGATTGGGTCTTTGCTGCTGATTTGGCGATTGCCTCCAACGACGCGATAATAGGGGAGCCAGAAATCCGATTTGGGGCTGCCCCTCCTACTTTGATGATGCCGTGGATTGTCGGTATGAGAAAAGCAAAAGAGCTACTTTTTACAGGTGATTCTGTAGATGCACAGGAGGGATACCGTATCGGTATTTATAATCGAGTCGTTTCCCAAGAAAAGCTACTAAATGAAGCGATTGACCTTGGTGAGCGAATGGCAAAAATTCCTACATCCGCCTTGAAAATTACTAAAGTCACAATCAATA
Source organism: Fictibacillus sp. FJAT-27399 (assembly GCF_001510655.1). Taxonomy (GTDB): domain Bacteria; phylum Bacillota; class Bacilli; order Bacillales; family Fictibacillaceae; genus Fictibacillus_C; species Fictibacillus_C marinisediminis. The sequence goes on from NZ_LMVC01000002.1 coordinate 873,124, forward strand.
AAATTTATGAAATGATGAACATAAAAGATGCGCTCGACTTCAACTTGGAGGCAGCTATTTCTATGTTCTTTCTCAATCCCGAAAAGAATGTGGCCGAAGTAGGAAAAACAATTAGGGAAAATGGTTTACGAGCATTCGTGGATAAGGCAAATGAAGGATTTAATGATAAAAATAAGGAGGAATAGTTTAATGACAAAAAGTGTTGAAACATATCCAAATGGTATTAATGTCCCTGCTTTAAAAGGATTCATCGAAGAGGTCAAACAATTCCCTGAAAGTGCAATGATTGATTATAAAGTGAAACTTGAATGGCAGGGAGGGACCAAATCAAAGGTAACAACTGAAGGAATCCAGTTGGGCAATCAAAAACTCGATCGCAACTTCTCATTTATTATCGATGAACCTCAACAATTATTAGGTGAGAATACTCAGCCTACACCGCAAGAATACCTACTAGGTGGAATGGGCGCATGTATGATGGTAGGCTATTCTGTTGGTGCTTCCTTCATGGGGATTACCCTAGAAAAACTTGAAATCCACCTGGATGCGGGCCTTGATTTACGTGGTTTTCTGGAAGTCAATCCGGACTCCCCGATTGGGTTTAAGAATGTAAAATATAGCATTATCGTCAAAGGAAACGGCACAAAAGAACAATTCGAGAAAATTCATGATACGGTCATTCGAAGCTCACCAAACCGTGCAACGATAGCGAATTCTATTGAAATAATTCCGAATTTAGTAATTGAAGAGTAAGAGTTAAATAAAAGTATATCTGATATTACTGTCTCCTCCTCTCATTTAGTTGGGTGAGTAGAGAGAGGAATGTATGTGTTTATTATCATTATATCGGAGGAGTAAGGGGTATTTCTGAAAGAGATATTTAAGAACTCCATATAGCAGAGCAAGCGTTAAGTCCTTTGTACCATTAATAAAAAGCGATTCCGTTCATGTCTATTTGATGAGATTATCATATCTCTAGCGCTGTTTTAGCTTGCTTTTGGACAAGGACCACATAATCAGAAGTAAAGAGGGGGTATACCCTCTTTTTTTCTTCTTGAATATTAATTGATGAACAAGGGGTGAGAAGCTTAGTGCAAGAGAGATCGTTATATCCATTATGGTTGGTTTCTTTTTCACAATTGTTGACCATGTTGATCTGGTTCAATTACTCAGCAATTCTGCCGTCGGTAAAAGAAGAGTGGGGATTGACTTCTGGAAATGCAGGGATTATTTTGTCCTCGTTTCAATGTGGCTATTTGGTTTCTGTGCTTATTCTAGGTCATTTATCAGACCGCTACAATCCCCGTATAATCTTCATCCTTTCTGCAATCGTTTCCGGAATAGGGGGAGTAATGTTTGGACTTTTTGCAAATGGTTTCTGGAGCGGTTTGCTCTACCGTTTCATAGCCGGAATTGGTCTAGGTGGGATATATGTTCCAGGTTTGAAATATTTATCCGGCCTTTATCCCCCCCATACGAGAGGTAAAATTTTCGGCATCTATGTGGGGGCCCTTGTAGTAGGATCGGGAGGTTCCTTATTGATTTCTTCTCCTCTAATTTCGTTTTTTGGCTGGAGGATTGTTGTCATAATTACCTCTATCGGTGCATTTTTGGCTGCGGCAATGATGTTAAGGTACCGTGTCGATCCGCCTATTTCTCCACCTACTTCAGTAACATCGTTGAAATGGAAATCATTTAAACCTATTTTTTTGAACAAGAAATTAGTTAGAATGAATCTAGCTTATGCAGGACATATGTGGGAACTTTATGCTTTTTGGGGTTGGGTAGGACCCTTCATGGTGTATGTCTCTTTATCCCGAGGATATGATATAATCCAAGCCCAGCAATTAGGGAATTTTTGGGCAGGTATCTTCGTTGTGATAGGGGCTATTGGAACATGGCTAGGGGGGCAAATTTCCGATATTAAAGGAAGAATACCAGCTTTGAAACCCTTGCTTTTCATTGGTCTATTCTGTTCATTGGGCTTTGGCTGGCTTTCGAGCAGCTTATTACCAATAACCATTCTGATAGGAATCATTTACGGTATAACGGTAGTCGGTGATTCGCCTATTTATTCAGTAGCTATTAGTGAGCTAAGTGCAACCAACTCAGTTGGACTGGCATTGGGAATACAACAGGTATTGGGCTATAGCGTCACTATAATCTCACCCAGTATATTTGGATATATATTAAATATCTCTCCTAATGAAAAAGTTGGTTGGGGCCTCGCTTTTAGTATTTTAGCTTTAGGACCTTTGTTAAGCTTGCTGGTGTTACGTAAAAATGTTCAAAGAAAATCGATTCAAAAAAAACTATTCGAAATTTAACTCACATCTTTCTGGGAAGCTGTAAATCGTCTTATTAAGCATTATTAATGCCTCTGTATAGATCGTATAGATCAGTTATTTAATTATTAACTTAGTTTATAGACTATGAAAGGAGGTTGCGCTATGGGAGCAACAGAAAAATTAAAATACGAAACCTTTATTCGATTTGCGTTTAAACAAGCTGGGAAGACCTTTGAACATTGCGGAGATCAAGCTCATTTAGCCAATACGGGTGTTTTTATTTCTGGTGAACTGCATGAAGTAAAGGCGGCAATTTCCTATAGTATGTGCATCTTAAACAGCATAATATTAAGAGAACATTTTGACCATCCTACAATATCTGATGAGGGAAACTATATCAGAATGAATACACTAGTAAAAGATGTAATAAACGCCATTGATAAGATGAGTACCATTACTCTTATTGACGAGTACAAAGAGAAGTTCTTTCCCATTTTGGTTAATCCATTAAAGTGTAATACCAAATAGAATAAAGACATTTAGTTATAGAACAATTTCCATTAAACGATATCTACAAATGAAGGCATCTTCAGGAGTCCCGCTTACAGATAGCGCCTTACGGAAAGTATCTGACACTGGACAGCAACCTAACGAAACCAACTCGTCATGGATAATTATGATGACATACTTAGCTTTTTAGAAAGGTTTTTCTTTGTATTTATGGAAGTGATGCCATCTAATCCAGGTAATGTTTTAAAATATGTAGTAGGTCATGAGCTTTACAAAATGCTAGTGCATTATATTTAAATAAAAGAATTATCTCTGAGAGTACCAAAACCTTCACATGGATTGTTAATTGGGAAGAAGAAATTGCTAATTTAAAGAAAATTAATTGGTCAATTAATAATTCTGCATGGCGCCCTTATATGTTGGTTTCAAGAGAATACTTCCCATGAATTTAATTTATTCATAGACCATGTAGATAAAGAATTATTGGGGATCCTCGAACATGAGTTACAATATGTATAAAAAAAACAACAAGTAATCATAATAAAAAGCTATTCAAACTAGTTAAAATAATATTTTGGATACGGGGATAATGTGAAGAATGTAGGCAAGGGACGACCTTGCCTACAATTAAGACTTCAGGTACGTAATAATGCTTCAAAGGGCAGGTAAGATCTGTTTCATCTATTATATATAGCTTCTATAAAAGTCATCTTTTTTCTAAGTATCGATATAATGTACTTCGACTAACTCCTGTCATTTCTTTAATTTGGTTGATAGAATATCGCTTACTATCATACAAACTGATAGCTAGTTCCACCCTTTTTACTTCTTTTGGTGGTCTTCCTCCTTTTCTTCCTCTTGCTCGTGCAGCTTCTAAGCCTGATGAAATCCTGTGAATAAGCGAGTATTCGCAAGAAAATCGTATTAAACTGAGGGAGTTGATGAATACGTATGTAAATTACTCTACCTTCATGTATGAAAAAGGAAAAAGAAGGGGAATATAATTTTTGCGTTGGACAGGAAGAACCCTCTCAGATGTAAAGGAACAATTTTTTTTATTTAAAACATCAAGAAAGCTCCATCTGTTTTAGATACCAGGGCTCTTCTCTTCTTTTGCTGTCTCAATTAGAGAAGAGGTTAAACAAAGGACATACTTCACGTTGGTTTTAAATATTATTTATTTTCTTAAAATTTTGCTTTCACTTCTATTTTCTGTTAGAATAAAAAAGGATTATTTTTGTTCGGTGTAAAAGAAGTTTAAGTATTCGATTTTTCATCTTGATGATCACTTTGGGCAAGGATAGTAACATTTTGTGTGTTTAACGCATTAGGAGGAAATAATTATGGAACAAGGTACAGTTAAATGGTTTAATGCAGAAAAAGGTTTCGGATTTATCGAACGCGAAGGTGGAGAGGACGTATTCGTTCATTTCTCTGCTATCCNTGGAACAAGGTACAGTTAAATGGTTTAATGCAGAAAAAGGTTTCGGATTTATCGAACGCGAAGGTGGAGAGGACGTATTCGTTCATTTCTCTGCTATCCAATCTGAAGGTTTCAAATCATTAGACGAAGGTCAAAAAGTTACTTTTGACGTTGAGCAAGGTGCTCGTGGACCTCAAGCTGCAAACGTTCAAAAAGCATAATAAATTATATAAAAACAGGTCCTTTTTAAAAGGATCTGTTTTTTTGTTTAAAAAAGTACATTAAAAAACCCGCTCAACGCAAGAGCAGGTAAATGGTACAAGTAAAGTGAGGCTCGTTTAAATGGTTTAACTCAGTATAGCATAGCTATTGAAGATTTCCTAATTTAGGTACGTTAACCAAGGGGAATTTGCGATACATTTCTTTCAGCCGCTCTTCAATTGCTAGCGCATTAGCATAGATATCGATTGCCTCATAAACCTCACCGGCTTTCGCTGTTTGAGCAGCATGCTCCAGAAGGGCAGAGNGGACGCTCTTCAATTGCTAGCGCATTAGCATAGATATCGATTGCCTCATAAACCTCACCGGCTTTCGCTGTTTGAGCAGCATGCTCCAGAAGGGCAGAGAACTTTTGTTTTTGCTCCTGGTCTTGGTGCAGTAATTCAAAATATGTAGTCAAAGATTCTTCAGTTAGTTGGTAAATAAGAAGGTTCTTTTTCTTTGTACGACCGATTCGTTTAAAGCCAACCATTTCAAAACAAAAGCCGGCATTGCGAGAACCCACGGCTTTTTCATCAACATAAGTAAGAATCCCATCTTCAATCGATTTAGCTGACTTGATCAGGTCTGATTCTAAAAGATGCCTTATGTAAAGTCAGTAAGCACCAAAGGAATTACCTATACAGACGAATTTAAAGAGATCTTTATCACTCAAAATAATCAGGGAAAGTTTCCGAGAGAGACCTTCGAAGATTGTGGATTTGATATAGAGATTGTTGGAATGGAACGGATTAAGGCTGCGGCCAACAGGTGGCGATTGGCTTATCGTAATCAAGGTGTTATGGGACTCCGTGATACAAGGGCAGGCAATTCAGGCCGATCAAAGGACGGAGAGTTATCCGTCGAAGATAAGTTTGCTCGACTAGAGGCCGAAAATAATTTGTTGAAAGCAGAGAACGAACTATTAAAAAAGATTCGCTTTGCCGAAAGGGGTCTGTGAAACCTTAAAAGAGCTCCAACAAGAAGTAAAAGATGCCATTCGCTATTACAATTACGACAGATACCAATGGAATATGAAAAAGATGACCCCTGTTCAATACAGAGATCATCTTCTTAAAGTAGCCTAGCTTTTTTTACAATGTCCTTTACAAGGGGTACAGATTAATATGGTACTGAGCTTTTATATATTTTAAGTGTGGCAATCATTCCTCTTTGGTACAGACACCTAACAAGCCCAACCCGGCATACAGATAAGAGTAACGAAAAAAGCCGGGAGGTGTCTGTATGTCCGGGTTGCTAGCCGTGTTAGCGTACTTTTTCAAAGAGGTAATGCTGTTTGTTTCGTATGTAAAAAACAATGCGTTTCCGCAACCCCTCTCCGAAAATGAGGAGAAAGAATACTTAAAGCTGATGGCCGAGGGAGATCAGGAGGCCAGAAGCAAACTGATCGAACACAACTTGCGTTTGGTTGCACATATTGTAAAGAAATTTGAAAATACAGGTGAAGATACCGAAGATCTGATTTCAATCGGAACCATCGGACTGATCAAGGCAATAGAAAGCTATTCGAGAGGGAAGGGAACGAAGCTTGCGACGTACGCTGCGCGATGTATCGAAAATGAGATTCTAATGTCATTACTAAAGCTGTGTTTATATCCTAAATACATAAGAATCCTAAAATTAGGCTCTAATTTTTATTAAGATAACTGGTGAATTCCTTTAAGATCTTAGCTTCCATCTCAGGCAGCTTTTCTTATTGAGCTAAAGGGCAGGTTAGTTTAAGAATGGTGTCTGTTTTTCTTCAACGGTCGGGTGCGTTTATTGATCATCAAAAATCTGTTTTTTCATTGTTACAAGAGATAAATCAGGGCAGGTTGAAATTGTGTTTATGTTTTACAAAGGTATTCGTTTTAGTTTTTAACTGTGTAAATACATGCGCTTTAACAGGTATAAATATATGCACAATCGAATACGGAAGTGAAAACACATGCGCAAATACACATGTGTTTTTTCCTTAATATATAAGGTCTCAATTGTCTTCATGAATGAATCTTAAATGTATGAAAAGCAATGTACTGGTAAACACATCTCTTTACACATTAAGTAAAGAGATGTGTTTTATAATGAAAAAAGCAAATCAACAATTGCATGATATGGAAGATACGTTGTACTAGCTGCTTTGTGAGTAATGAAATTTCGTTTTAGCAAGAAAATAACTCAATGACCTCTCTCTTCTGTTCAATTAATATTTATGGAAGAAGGGGATTTCATTGGAAAGAGTTTTCCTGGATTTAAGATATGGTTTGGATCTAGTAATCTCTTTAGGTCCATCATTACATCAAGAGCATTTCCATGCTCTGCCCGCTGATACCTTATTTTTCCTAGACCTACACCGTGTTCCCCTGTACATGTGCCTCCATGTTGTAAGGCAAATTCTACGATAGCCTTGTTGATCTCATGTGCTTGCTTCCTATCATTGGGGTCATCAGGATCGATGACTAGAAGCGTATGGTAATTTCCATCGCCAATGTGGCCAATAACTGCACCATCTATATCGGCCTCTTCCATTTTCTTTCTGGCATGTTCAATGGAATCTGCAAGGCATGAGAGAGGCACACAGACATCCGTTCCTTCAATATGCTTCCCTGGAGATCCATGCCGAAATGCATAGGATAGGTGATGTCGTGCCTCCCACAGTTTTTTTCTTTCTTTAGAGTCTGACTCGTAAATAAAATCCACACATGCTTGTTCTTCCGCTATAAGTCTGGTAAACGCTGTTTCCTGCTCTAATCCGTTGTCGTTACCATGAAATTCTAAGAAAAGAGTGGGCATGACTGGATAGTCTGTCTCTTGAAATCGATTCATCTGTAAGATGGAGCGTGAATCGACCAATTCCATTTTAGCAATGGGAATGCCGGCAGTTAATATGGAGGTTGCAGTATTTAGGGCTTGTTTTACAGTAGGAAAGGCGGCTCTGGCCGCCATCACACATTCTGGAATACCATAAACTTTCAATGTTAGTTCCGTAAATACGCCTAACGTTCCCTCTGATCCCGTAAACAGCCCATTCAAATTGTAACCAGACGATGATTTTGCAGCTTGGCCTCCAGTATGAATTGTACGCCCATCCGCTAAAACAACCTCTAGATCTCGTACCTGGTCACGCATGATCCCATAGCGTACGGCCGTTGTACCGCTCGCGTTCGTGGCAGCCATTCCTCCTAAGGTTGCATCAGCTCCAGGGTCTACAGAAAAGAATAAGCCATATTTTTTCAGTTCTTTATTTAACTGCAACCGGGTCACTCCCGGTTGTACTTTCACACAAAAATCAGAAGGATAAATCTTTAAGATTCGATTCATTAAAGCAAAATCCAGGGTGATTCCTCCCTGAACGGGAATGGCGTGCCCTTCCAGTCCAGACCCTGCTCCAAATGGAACAACAGGAATTCTGTGTTCATTTGCAAACGATAGAATTCGGCTAACGTCGTTAGAGCTTTTGGGGAAAACGACAACATCCGGAAGATGAGGTTCATGGAAGGACTCATCTTGGCTATGTTGTTGAAGAATCGTCAGGTTCTGTGTGACTTGATCAGAAGAAAGGATCTTGGTTAGCTCCTCAGCAAGAATCATTCCCAGCCCTCCTTTAGTGGATTGATACGCAAAAGTAAATTTGTGAATATACTGAAAATTCTGTTTACACCCATAGTAGCACACTATATAATTTTCTGTATACAGGATTTGGTATACAGAACGTAAAATGGATGAGGAGGAATGAACTTGAAAAAATGGCGATTGAAAAAGGTTGGAATGTGTGGAACAGCAATCTTAGTATTGAGTTTACTCAATGCCTGTGCTCCACCAAAAGGCGCGGATCAAGCATCATCGAGTAAATCATCCGGTTCAAAAGAGGAGATTAAAATTGGCTTCGTTTCACAGCTTTCTGGCGGCGGAGCATTGTACGGGAAACAAATGGAAAATGGGGCCAAGTTAGCAGTGGATGAGATTAATAAGAAGGGCGGCATTTTTGGGAAAAAAATAAAGCTCATTATCCAGGATGATCAGGCCAATCCAAGTGAATCCGTAAAGGTGACCCAACGGTTAGTGACAGAGGATCGCATCAATGCATGGATTGGAACCCTGAAGAGTTCGGATACCTTAACGGATATCGGAATTACCTCCAAACAAGACATTCCTAGTTTTGTCCCTGTGGCGGTTGCAAACTCCATAACAGAATCTGACTATACCAATGTCTACCGAAACGTAGCCAACAACTCCATGCAGGCCAAGATGTTCGTAGACTACATATTGAAGAAACAGCCGCATAAGAAGCTTGCAATCATTGCTGAAAATACAGATTACGGAAGAGGGCTGTCTGAAGATTTTAAAAGATTCTTTGAAAAAGGTGGCGGGGAAATTGTTAACGTTGAATATTACAACGTTGGACAAAAGGAATTTAACGACCAATTGACAAAAATTAAGGGCAAGAAACCAGACGGGATTGTCATCAGTGGACTTGTCGCCGAAGGTGCTCTTGTTTTAAAACAGGCCCAGGATTTGGGTATGAAAACACAATGGTATAGCTTTGGCGGTTTTAGTGGAGCGGCGCCTATTAAGTTAGCCGGAAAAGCGGCAGACGGTATGATTCATACCGAGTATTTCACGCCCATTAAAGGGGACAAAAAGATTGAGACGTTTGTAAATGCTTATAAAACCAAATTTGGTGACAAACCCGATGCTTATTATTCCGCGGCAACTTATGATGCGGTAAACCTGTATGCAGAAGGAGTTAAAAAGGCAAAGACATTAGATAACAAAAAAGTGAATGACGCACTTCACTCCATCAGTAATTATCAGGGTGTCATGGGAAGCATTTCGTTCCAGGAAGACGGACAAGCCACCACAAAAGTTTGGATGGCACAAATCAAAGATGGTGCACAAACGGTTATTTTCCGTCCAGAATAAATTACTTTTACAGGAGGCAAGGATGGTTGAATTTGCGCAGACTCTTGTTAATGGGCTCGTTTTAGGAGCCTTGTATTCACTGGTTGCTTTGGGATTAACATTGATTTATGGAGTGATGGGCTTGGCCAATTTTGCACAAGGGGAATTTGCGATGATTGGAGGATTCAGCGCTTTTTTCCTTGTTCAAGAAGGTGTGTCCTATCCGCTGGCCGTAATCATCGGTTTTGCAGTGGCAGGAATCATAGGACTGCTCGTACATCTTTTAGCGTTTTATCCACTGCGGCAAAGCAATCATATTAATATGATGCTTAGTTCATTAGGGGTTTCTCTTTTCCTGGTCAATCTTGCTCAATATTTATTCTCTCCTAACCCTCAGGTCGTAAAAAGCCCTTTATCTGGAGAAAGTTTTAACCTGGGAGGCATCTTTATTTCGCAGCAGCGGGTGTTAATTGTGGTTATTAGCTTTATTCTGTGTTTGGCCACGTTCCTATTGTTAAAACATACAAAATTTGGGCGTTCCGTTCAAGCCGCTTCTCTTGATCCTGATACAGCGACACTTTATGGGGTCCCAACGAAACGAATATCCTTCATGACCTTCATATTGGGAGTGGCGTTGACGGGTATCGCCGGCGCATTGCTTGCTCCTGTTTATAATGTGTATCCCACCATGGGAATTTCCCTTACTTTAAAGGCATTCGTGGTAGTGGTTCTTGGAGGGATGGGAAATGTATCAGGTGCGATCGCCGGAGGAGTTATTGTAGGGCTGATTGAGAGCTTTGCCGGGGGCTACATTTCGACCGGTTTTCAGGATGCCATCGTGTTTACGGTTTTATTTGTAGTCCTAATTTTAAAACCTCAAGGGATTCTTACCAAAGTGCAGGGGGAGAAGGTATGAATCGGAACCGGATCCTGTTTTGGACGTGTATTCTTGTAGGAATGATCTGTATCCTATCTAGCCTGTATTTGCAAAACCTTTATATTTTGCGCGTAGCGGTTTTTGCAGTCATTGCGGCCATGCTAGCGGTAAGTGTGAACCTTCTGGTGGGTTATACAGGTCAGGTCTCACTCGGACAAGCTGGGTTTTATGGCATAGGTGCATACACGGTCGGCCTTTTGACCACACAATGGCACTGGTCCTTTTGGCTGGCCTTGTTAGCTGCTTTCATTTTGACAAGTCTTACCGGGTTAATTCTAGGATTGCCTACCACGCAGCTTAAAGGGCACTTCCTGGGGATAGCAACACTTGGTTTTGGGATTATTGTCAATGTGATTTTTAACAACTGGACATCGTTAACGGGTGGACCCAACGGAATAAGAGGAATAGCTCCACCGGAGTTGTTCGGTATTTCATTACAGTATGAGAACTACTTTTTAGGGTTTTCCCTTTTTTGTTTAATGGTGGTTGTGTTAATGGTTCATCTCGTGGTTAATTCAGCCATCGGGAGAGCGTGGAAATGTATTCGGCATGATGAAATATCTGCACAAGTGAGCGGGATCAATGTTTACGGTTATAAACTCATGGCGTTTTCCTTAAGTGGGGGGATTGCTGGGATAGCAGGCGGTCTTTATGCGGGATTCATGACGTTTATCAGTCCGGAAACGTTTGATTTAAACCAATCCATTACCATTATCACGACGGCCATTCTCGGGGGGCCAGGTACGTTGTTTGGTCCATTAGTGGGAGCAGGGGTATTGACCGTTCTTAGTGAATCTCTGAGGGCTTTAAACGAACTTCGCCTCATCATATACGGAGCGATTCTTGTAACTGTTATCGTTTTCCTTCCAGAAGGAATCTATCCCTTTATCAGTAAGAAATTGAGAAAAAGGGGTATTGCGTCCCAACTAAAGTTAAAGGACCGTAGGAGGGAATTGGATGAGCAAGATTTTAGTCAAAGCTGAACAGGTATCTGTAAAATTTGGTGGACTCTGGGCGGTTAAAGAAGTGGATGTGGACGTAAAAGCGGGTGAGATTCTAGGAATTATCGGTCCCAACGGAGCAGGAAAGTCCACATTGTTGAATGTATTGACTGGCCTACAGCGGCCATCTGCGGGGCAGATCCAAATAGATAACGGATATGTTTCCAAGAAGGACGCCTGGCAAATGGTGAAAATGGGGATCGGCCGCAGTTTTCAAACCATTCGTCTTCTCAACGAATTGACAGTGATCGAAAATTTATTAATCGGAGGACATTTATATACGAAACGGGGATTACTTGACGTTTTGGGTAGGACCGTTCGATGGAGAAAAACGGAACAGCAAATCACCAATAAAGCAATGGAACTTCTGCAGCTGCTGGGGATTGGGCATAAAGCGCAGGAAGAAATAAGTGCCCTTTCCTTGGAGGAGAGAAGAAGGGTTGAGATTGCGAGGGCTCTTATGACTCGCCCGAAGGTTCTTTTGCTCGATGAACCGGGCGCAGGATTTAGTCCGCAAGAATCCGATCAATTATGCGAACTTATTCTCTCCATTCGAAATCGTGGGGTCTCTGTTGTTCTCGTTGAACACAATATGAAGGTCATTATGTCATTAGCTGATCGAATCATCGTGCTCGACCACGGACAAAAAATTGCAGATGGCACACCGAAGGAGATTTCTGAAGATGAGTTGGTCATTCGGGCTTATTTAGGAGGGGAAGACCATGCTTGAGATCCAAGGATTACGGAGCGGTTATGGCGACATTACTGTGTTACAGGGTGTTAGCTTGAATGTAAACTCAGGGGAAATCGTGGGGATTTTAGGAGCTAATGGGGTGGGTAAAACCACCTTATTAAAAACCATTTCCAATTTAATAAAAACACGTGCCGGAACGATAAACTATCAGGGGAAAAACTTAACGCAAGTCCCGCCATCTAAACTCCTCAATCTTGGGATCGCCCATGTTCCTCAGGGCAGGAACATTTTCTCTAAGATGACAGTGGCTGAGAATCTTTACGTCGGGTTAGACAATGTAAAAAAAAGAGTCAACCCACAAGAACAGCTGGATTATGCCTTAGAGTTATTTCCTAAGCTTAAGGAAAGATGGAATCAACTCGGTGGAACGTTAAGCGGGGGAGAGCAGCAGATGCTGGCGATCGCGCGAGCACTCGTGACAAAACCCACCTTGTTGATCCTAGATGAACCATCGATGGGCTTAGCTCCTATCATTGTCAGATCCGTATTTAACGCGGTAAAGAAAATTGCACAAGACGGGACTACGATATTATTGGTGGAGCAAAATGCTGTGGCAGCTTTAAATGTAATTGATCGGCTTTATGTCATGGATATGGGAAGAATGGTTTATGAATCCCAAGAAATGAATGATAACGAATTAGAGAAAATCAAAGAGGTTTATCTAGGTGCAGGGTAATTACAAGTGTTGAAGTCGACTGACGATAAGCAGGGAAGGACAGGAGTGAGACAATATGCTGAAAAAATTAACTCAATCAGAAACATTGGCAGAAAAGGCATATCGTGAAATCAAGCAGGCCATCATCGAAGGGAGGTTTTCTCCAGGTGAACATTTACCCGAGGAAGCGATCGCTTCGATGTTAGGTATTAGCAGGACTCCTCTAAAAAAAGCCATTGAAAAACTATCATATGAAGGTTTAGTAGATTTGCGCTCCGGAAAGATCGCTCGAGTGGCGGAGTACACCCCCAATGATATCGAAAACTTTCTGCAGCTGCGTGTGCTGTTGGAGCCCTTCAATGTTGAACAGATTGTTAGAATACCAATCTCGGAGGAGAAGATGAGCGAGCTTGTTGAATTGGTGGAAGAACAGAAAAAAGCCATTGAAGATAACGATTTGTACCAATTTATTCAGCTGGATGCCGAATTTCACCTTTCATTAGCGAAGCTGAATCCAAATCAAAAACTCCAGCAATTTATTGAACAACTGAACAATAACCTCCATCGCCGGTATCTAATACTGTCAAAGACATTGGAGTATGGTTCCAAAACGGCATACGAAGAACATGTATCCATTTTAAAGGCCCTTCAAAAAGGAAATCCAGAGGAAGCGGGTAGAGCGATGAAAACACATATCCAGAACGTTGAAAACAGGATAAGAGGGTATCAAGCTTCCTCTTTACACTGAGTTAAGTTGGAGGTTCGGCATGAAACATCTGGTGAATAAAAGGGTAAAAAAGTTAGAGGTCACAGGTATACGAAAATTTTCGAACATGTTAGTGGATTACCCCGAAGCCATTAATTTAACGCTTGGACAGCCAGACTTTCATACACCAGACCATATTAAGAACATAGGAATATCCGCCATTATCGAAAATAAAACAGATTATACAATGAACGCCGGATTGCTTGAGCTGAGAACAGCCGTAAGTAATATTATGTATGATAAGTACAGGCTAGCCTACAACCCTGAAAACGAGATCATTATAACGAATGGAGCGAGTGAGGCGATCGATACGGCTTTCCGTACCATACTAGAAGAAGGCTGTGAAGTTATCTTGCCAGCGCCGACTTATCCAGGATATGAGCCGTTAATCGAACTTTGTGGGGCCGTACCCGTTTATCTAGATACGAGTAGAAACGGATTTTTACTGACTGCAGAGATGATAGAAAAACATGTGACAAAGAAAACCCGTTGTATCGTATTAACCTATCCGTCAAACCCCACAGGGAAAGTAATAGGTGAGGGAGAGCTCGAAAAGATCGCGCGGCTTCTTATCGATAAAGAAATTTTTGTCATTTCAGATGAAATCTACAGCGAACTGGTTTATGACGGAAGCCATCATTCCATTGCTTCGTATTCTAGTTTACGTGCCAAAACCATTGTAGTGAACGGTATATCCAAATCTCATTCCATGACCGGTTGGCGAATCGGCTACGTCTGTGCACCCTCGTACCTGGCGGAGGAAATGTTGAAAGTTCATATGTATAATTCCGTTTGTGCTAGTTCTATCAGTCAATACGCTGCCATTGAAGCGTTAACTAATGGAACGAATGATCCATTGGAAATGAGAAAGGAATACAAAAAGCGGAGAGATTACATGTATGAGCGGCTGTTCAATATGGGGTTTGATGTCGTTAAACCAGACGGTGCCTTTTACCTCTTTCCTTCTATTAAAAAGTGGAACATGAAATCGTTTGATTTCGCCATGCAGTTGCTTCGATCTGAGGGAGTGGGGGTGGTGCCTGGTGATGCATTTACACCTTTCGGAGAAGGTTTCATCCGAATCTCTTTTGCTAATTCTCTTCAACAATTAGAAGAAGGATTAAATAGGATAGAAAGGTTTGTTAAGAATAAAAAAATCAATAGGGTTAATATTCCGAAAGGGCTAGTTCCTAAAAACCGTATCGAATAGCAAACCAGAGGAGCTGTTTTGATTAAAGATGAAACAGCTCCTGTTTTGAAGGATATGGAGGATTAAACAAGCGATTAGGACTAACAGTTATTTACTCGCGATGTATAGAAAACTAGCATTAAGTCGTTCTTTAAAGACACAACAGCGGCGCCTATGCTAACGGTTATAAAACAAGTCGGCTTTATTAATTACCCCTAGCCAATAGGTCTTATTCAGTTTGCCCTGAATCTGTTTTTTTTGTAGAACATGTTGGTTACGCCTATACCGCCTTACCAGACTAGAGCGACTTGAGTGATTTCAATTACCTCCCAAACGGGCAAAAAAGTGACTTTTATATTGTTCCTCAAATTCCAGTCGATACCATGGTTTTAAGAAATTCCGCAAAGCGCCACCATTAACCTAGTTCCACATTGCAAACTCCAATTTGCACTTCCGCTTACTGTACAAAAATTAAGTTAATTTCAGTAATATTCAAACTATTCCTTTACACTAGGTCGCTGTTTTTATATAATTTGCATTATTCATATAAAATTGCGGTGTTTAAGGGAGGAAAAAACAATGGCTCAAACTTCAACATTGGTTAAAGTATCCGCTACCGGCAAGTGGGAATCCGGCGTTAAAACCAATCATTCTGTACGACAATTTTCCCCTTTTTCGATGGACGAACCTGTAGAATTAGGAGGTACTGATACCTCGCCAAATCCGATTGAATATGTGGCTGCAGCTCTTAATGGTTGCAATGGGGTAATGATTCCGTTAGTAGCCCAAGAAATGGGCTTTACTTTCACTGGAATTGACTTCAAAACGAGCGGAATTTTAGATACACGCGGACTCATGGGAGAAGAAGGAGTATCACCGCATTTTCAAAAAATTCGTTTTCAAGTGGATTTACAAACAGAGGAAAGCGAAGAGAGAGTTCAACAATTGAAACAAGAGGTGGAGCGCAGATGCCCGGTTTATAATCTTTTTGTAGATGCTAACATTGACATTCATACCGTTTGGAAGAAGAATTAGAATTTAGAAGCGTAAGGTTAATAATAGACAGTAATAAAAGACTCTTAGGTGGTGAGAAGATGGCTCCGGTTTAGGCTGGCCCTTCTACCCGGAGTCGGGGGTTAGTCACCCCCTCCTACTCGATTATAAAGCAAATTAGCTAATTTTGACCTATTCACCAAACTAAATATCTTTGTTGAAGGTATTAAATGTTATTACCAGTGCATTATGATTGTTAGCATTTTATCCATTGATTTTTAATGATAAATATCTATATTATAAAAAATAAGAAAACCCCTCTCAAAATGAAACTATTGAGAGAGGGTTGTCGACGGATATCTAACTATTCCTAACCATATTCTTCTACTTATTTAATACAGTACTTTCTGATTTCTGCAAGGTATTGTACGAAATACTTAAATCTATATTTTGTCCAGATTTTCTAACGGCTGGCTGGTAGTTTTGATTAAAATCAAGACTTAGTATACCAGGAACAGAATAATGACCTGCCGGGTCTACTGCGTATTTGCAATAAACGATCATTTCAAGGTCAATATCTGCATATGCAAAACCCTCTTCATTTTTCGGAACAATATTACTGATTACCGTACTCTCAGGTGAGATGATTTGTGTACATCCACCACCTTGCTGGATAATTTGTCTTTGATAATCATTTTGACAGAGTTTATCAATCATTTCTTGTGTAATAATTTGTGTAGACATTAACGTAAAGCAACCCGCTGCTGCTGAGTAATATTTACTTGCCGTCACATTTGGTCCTTCTGTAAATAGGGTACCTATGTTGCAGCTAAAGGCTGGCCATGATCCTACATGAACCTGTTCATTTAATGAATTCATTGCAGCAATATTTAATGGAATCATATGTTCCCAGCATTGGAGTCCACCTAAATTTCCAATTTCAGTGTCGAAAACCTTCATCATGCTCCCATCACCTTCGCCCCATATGTAGCGTTCAGCACCTGTTGGCTTCAGCTTACGATGTTTCCCCATCAAATTTCCATTCGGATCAAACCAAAGTTGGGTGAGATAGAGAGAACCTCCGTCAAGTTCAGTTACGGAAACACAAACGTAAGTTCCAGTATTTTTAGCAGCTTCACTAATCTTGCTTACCGCTTTGCCTGGAATCTCAACTGCGTTTTTATATAATTCTGCATAATATGGGGCACCATATGCGCCGGGATCACCTAACCAGATCCACCATGGGTAACCAGGAATAAAAGATTCAGGAAAAGCTACTAGAGTCGCTCCATTGTTTGCAGCTTCTTCTATCAATTTACATGTTTTCTCAACAGTAGCATCTAAATCTAGAAATACAGGGGCTGCTTGAACAGCTGCAGCACGGAATTTAGGATAAGTCTTTCCCATAATTAAAACCTCCTATTATAATTTTGTGTAACTTTTTACGATTGGAAGTATGTAAAAGCAATAAAGCATAGATGAGAGTAATGAAAATTTGAACACCTGCATAAACTTATTATTATGGTAGCGCTTCCGAATTTAAAGTTAATTTAAGTTTATTAGAACGGTACTCTATTAGTCAACATATATTATTCAAATTTTCCGAAAATACCCCTGATAGATAGATTTAGTTGTGAGTGTTAAACAAAATTCAGATGAGTTAGGGATATCATGATCGACTTGAAACCACTATTTCAACCAGACGAAGGAAATAGATGCGTATAAACAGTGAAAGAGTTATAGCCAGCTGAAAATTTACGATTCGTAACGCAAAAGGGTGAAATACAAAAAGAGACATAAAAAAAGCAGACGCGCGTCTGCTTTCCTCCTCCGGATCATTGAATGCTGGAAAGCGATTTATCGAGGAAAAAGCCAGACGATTTGATGAAAACAACCGAATTTTAAAAGAAATCTTTTCAAAAAGCAAAAAAAAATAAAACATGATATATTTTCAAAGGACTTGCAGGCTCGGTCATATGACCGTGCTTGCAAGTTTTTTTGTTGCAATATTCTTGAAATAACATTTGTAATTGGATATGAAGTTCATGAGAAAAATGTGATTTACCATAGAACAGTCAAATAGCCTTGGATGGTGGAATTACCAATCGATGCCATTGCGGCTGGAATGAAAGCACAAATTATTCAAACGGAAAAGGGTTTGAAAAGTATTTGACACGGTAGGGGGAGAAAACCTCAATCGTTCTTTTGAAGCCGCCGCGATGCATGGAACGGTCAGCCATTGCAGCCCGCTCACCACATAATCTTTCACCAATGCATGCAAAGGGGCTTTCCCTGCATGTCACCTTTATGAAATTAAACATTCTAAGTGCGGTAGGGCGAAAACATCATGGTGAGATTTTGAAAAGAGTTGCCCAAGTAGTTGAGGAGGGGAAGCTTCGCCCGCTCGTTGATTCCATCAGCTTTACGTTTGATGAAGTCTCGAAAGCGGACGATTACCTGGAGTCCGGGAAGGCAATAGGCAAAATCGTTTTATCTAACAAGTGGTAACGATTATCCTCAAGTCGTTCAGGTTTTGTACAGGTATTTTAAGTCTATTAACAGAAAAAATAGCTGGAGAACCCTTGTATTCAAGGGTTCCTTTCCTTTTATGGAGATCCATAAAAGGATGAATGAAACACCTTAATAAATTTTACCCGAAGGTATCATACTAGACTTGTTCTTCAGTTGGTTCTTGTAATGATCGATATATCCCTTTATAGAAGGTTTGAAAATGTTTGTGTTTCTACTTTAAACAAATGTTTAAATGTTTATAGTAGTTAGGGACATGGCATTATCACTTTGTGCTATGTCCTTTCTTATTCGTTGGGGGTGTTTTCTATTTTTTTGCTGTGTAGCACCCAAAGAAGAATTATGTTATAACCAGTTTTTGAAAATTATAAATGCCTCTTTTTTATTGAGTGATGCGAATTATTCCCCGTAGCTTTCAATCAGGTTGGCCATATGGGCATAAGCACCACCTGCCAACAGAGCAGCTGCAACTAAAATAGCTTCTGATAGCTCTTCTTTTGTTGATCCTGCTCGTTGGGCAGATTTTGTATGAACGTCAATGCAGTACGGGCATTCTGTGGTATGGGCTATTGAAACTGCTATTAATTCTTTTAACTTTGCATTTAATTTTCCTTCTTTGGTTGCTTCAGTGCTGAAACGGGAATATGCGCTAAAACCATTAGGGATTAATTGTTTCAAATTGGCTAACTTTTTAAGATTGGATCGGCGATAGAGGGTATCATTGGCATCTTGATCAAGGGCATTTTGCATATGAGTGCTATGAGTAACTGCTCCTCCGGCTTCAAGTGCAGCTGTTACAAACACTGCTTCTACCAATTCTTCGAGGGATGCACCCGATGTTTTGGCATTACGGGTATGCACATCAATACAATAAGGACACTCAGTTGCGTGCGCCACAGCGACAGCAATAATTTCTTTATCCTTTTTTGTAAGAACGCCTTCTTGCATTACGGTTCTACTAAAATTTTCGTACGCTTGCTGTTGTGCAGGGGCTAATTCGCCCAGCTTAGCAAGATGACGTAAGTTTTCCCTTTGATATAAGTTGTTTGCCATCATTTATATTCCTCTCTTAAAAAATGCTTGTTTTAAATTCAAAGTCCATCCTTTATTACTTCCTTAGATTCACCTTGGCCTGTTCCATTTTTTTATAATATCCATTTTGAATAAGAGTATTCAAAGCTTGTCAAGCCGTATTTTACTAGGAATTAAAAATCAGTAGGTATTTTCTTGGACACAGAGCCGCCTGCTTTTTCCTGCCTGGTATGCAGCTGATACCGGTTTACAAAACTTTGCGAAAAACAAAGAAAACAGGGAAAAGTGCAATTGTAGGTAAACCCTTACCGCACCATTTAATATAAAAATAGGAAACATTTTAGAAATTATTGCATAAAAAATAGTTTAAATTGAGATGTTATGTAAAAAAGGAGGTGAGTACATAATGGCAAATCGTAGTGGTGGTAATCGTAATCAAGTATTAGTACAAGGTGCACAACAAGCACTTGATCAAATGAAATATGAAATCGCAACTGAATTTGGTGTGCAACTTGGAGCTGACACAGTTTCTCGTGCTAACGGTTCAGTAGGTGGTGAGATTACAAAACGTCTTGTTGCTCAAGCACAATCGCAACTTTCCGGAGGTTTTGGTGGAGCATCTCGTTAATTGTAGGTAATAATGTATAAGTTTTACTTCTCTTAAACAAAACATAAATAGATCAGGCTGCTAAAAAAATAGGTAGCCTTTCCGTATTTTCGATTCAAAACTAGATCTCCTTTTTTAAAAGAGCAAAGGGATAACAAGAGGAGGTCTACAATGGCGAAGCAGACTGAATGTTATCCCAATAATCATTAACATCAACAAAAGGATAAATAAATATCCATTTTTTGTGTTAAATAAATGTAAATTTACTACATAACAATCGTTGTTTTGAACAAAAAATTTTTAAACTGGATTTATAAATACCGAAAAGCTTCTTCACAACTGGCATCGAGCGACCAAACAATTACTGTGGTAAGGTAAGGCTCACGACAGTCGGGAATTAGATGTATGACGAGCAATTAAACTAACAACATTTAAAAGACCAAGATAAAAGCAAAGCTCCCAATAGAGGGAGCTTTTTCAATGGGATCAACTAATTTTAAGAGTATTATCTGTCTCCCACAAATAATGGGCATGTGTGCCATCTACAAATTACCCGTTAAGCACAATCAAACAATTTGATGGAACCAGTGTTTTGCATTGGCGGTGTTAACCTATTTTCTTTGACATTTACAATTGAGCTGTCCAACACGAGACTGGTTATGCTTTTGATGATGATAGTTGATGTCAAGAGTTTACGCCATTTATTACATTGTTGAATGTTCAACTTTCTCCCTTTAATCTGAATTTTCCATTCTAGTTAAAGAAGGTTATTGATGAATGAAAGCGCTTCTTATAAAATTTAAATAGACACAAATCTATAATAAAAGCGTATCCCCCAATATTCAAGAAGGGACTTAATCACCACGTATCACAAAAAAATTATATTTTTACACAAGAAGCTTTTATATTGGCTTGTACTAAAGAATATACAAAGAAGAGTATACCATCGTTAAGAGCCAATAAACACAGTGGAATGTATGACAAAATATGGTTGTAATAGATACAACGATTTGGATGGTATCAGAGGTACAAGAAGATTCAAAATCGGTAGTTAAACATAGTGGTACCAAAAAACAACAGCAAAATGAAATTTATGGAAATAAGGAGAAAAGAGGGAAATCATGAACGTAGAGATTGTTTTAAGGGAACTGATAAAGGACTTTGAGGAAAAGCTTAAAAGGGAGTTACTCCCAAAAGAAATCGATTTCTTAAAAGACATTCTCTCCAATGAACGAGATGACGAAACATCCAGTTAAATTCTTTGTAATTCCCTTTTTATATTTCTTTTTTTTAATTCTTTAGCGAGTAAGTCAATAAAATCCGGGGCTAACATTAGATTTTTAGCTTCAACATAAGCCTTCATTAGAGATTTGTTAGACATCTTGTCTAAAGTCATCTGTACCATTCCTTTCTAACCGATCAGACACTTTATGTACAATTATAGTAACGTTTTTAACAAAAATTAACCCTTATTTTGTCCTATTGTTTCGACAATTCCCTTTTTTTTGTTCATTTTGAACAATCACCCCAGTTTCGGTTCATGCTCTTTTTTTTGAATTAATTTGATGAGACATCGACCTCCTATGTTAACCAAACTTGCTTGCGACGATATTTGTTTTCTTCCACTCACGTATGGGGAACGTTTAACCACTCCAGAGCCAGAAAGTTGTAATCAGGAATTATTAAAGAAATTACGGTTATATGCAATCTCTCCCACATAAGCTTTTCACCACATCGTGTATCCGCTTTTCTACAACGATCAATGGTAGTGGCTCGAATACTCCCGCTAGTTGTAGCACCTGCTAATATGATGGTATCTTTGTTTTCTATCATTTAAAAGGTTATTTAGTTCACGTTGTGGAAATAGTCTTTTGAGGAAAAGGAGGGATGTTATGAGCAAGTGTAACATGGATCACTCAAAAGATGATGTCAAACGTAAATACGAGGCACGGAAGGAAGAACTTCCAGAAGATATTTGTGGGTTATTTGATGATTTTTTAAACAGGAATAACTCACAACCCACCTTAAATGAGATGTTTCATCTTCTCAAAAAATATGATTTAGTTGATGAATTGGAAAGATTAGAACGAAATAGAAATATGAGATCGTTACTTCTTAAATAGGGATGTAATAAGACTTCCTATTACAGGGGTGCTGACAATTCAATAGGCATTTTAGAACTTGTGTCGATCTTTCGACATAAATTCTTTTTAATGGGGAATTTTTATGATAGGAAGAATAGAAGAAACGGTCTAAATCGTTTTTCGGAATATGCCCCTTTAAATGACTATAATTTCACGTACCGTAATTTTATCAAAAAAAAAATGAATTTTCTATTCACTTTCTATACCTGCCCATTGTTATTAAGCGAAAGAACTGACTGCCTGCAAAAGAATGCCCTTGTATGAGGTGAAAACGCTCACTGTGTTTTTAATGAGCAATGTGAAAAGAGATGGCTGCTTGTTTTAGCTTCATGGTCCATCGTTCAGCTTTACGGGAGGCATTGCATGTTGACGTTTTAGAAAAGGGACGTTAACACCATTATACTTTCCTGGATTTGTTTTAAATTTTAAAACAGCTAGTTCTGCAGCATCTTATCTTTTACCGAATTAGTAACATAAGATTCAACTCATTACCTAAGATTCCCTGAAAACAGGTATGAAATAGGTATGAATGCCTGTTTCATACCTAGATCTTAATTAAAAAACCGAAGGTCGGGAGGAATTGGACATTAACCAGAAATATTTGGTCATCTTAGAGCTTCGTTTCGAAATTTTTTAATTGATCATTGTCCAACAGCTTAGGAACTTAATAGACAATGTTCAAAAAATAGGGGGTATACCACACTAAAAAAATAAATAGATGAAGTTGTTAATATGCTTAAGGAAGCTGAAAATGAGCGGGGCTATGGCATTCAAGGGTGTTCCCATAAGTAGTAACTATGTCATACGTTGTTTACTGACAAGGCGTGAGCTCTCGAAGTGCTTTTTTACGAGTCGATATAAAAAGTGTCTTCATACCTGAAGAGAGTATCCTATTAAAAAGACAATGGGACAGGACGAGACAAAATGAGACAACCGTCTCGTTTTGTCTCGTTTTTTATGTCTGTGAATCTGCAAATGCCTTTTGCTGAGGGGTTTTTTATGTTGGCATGAATCTTGCTACTTAGTAAAGTGCAGTTTTAAAACAAGGAAAGACAGGAGGCTGACGTATGGAAACGACGCAAAGTCAAAACAAAGAAACATTAACACGGGACAAGGCGCAGTGGATTTATCGGAAGATGCTGGAGATCCGCAAGTTTGAAGACAGGGTGCATGAATTGTTCTCGCTCGGGAAATTGCCTGGATTCGTTCACCTTTATGCCGGGGAGGAAGCGGTGGCAGTGGGTGTATGTGCGCACCTGTCCGACCGTGACAGCATTACGAGTACGCACCGGGGGCACGGCCATTGTATTGCCAAGGAATGCGGATTAAACGGCATGATGGCTGAGATTTTTGGAAAAGTAACAGGGCTCTGTAAAGGAAAGGGAGGATCCATGCATATTGCTGATTTTGACAGGGGCATGCTTGGAGCCAATGGAATTGTCGGCGGAGGCTTTCCATTAGCCTGCGGAGCAGCCCTGACAGCCAAGTATAAAAAGACCAATAATGTAAGCGTTTGCTTTTTTGGTGACGGGGCCAACAACCAGGGAACGTTTCATGAGGGCATTAATTTAGCTGCTGTCTGGAAACTGCCGGTCGTGTTTGTCGCAGAAAACAATGGCTACGGTGAAGCCACACCATTCTCCTATGCCTCCAGCTGCAAAACCATCGCAGACCGTGCGGCAGGCTACAGCATTCCTGGTATTACCGTGGATGGAAAAGATGTTCTGGCTGTATACAAAGCGGCAGAAGAAGCAGTGGAACGGGCGCGACGTGGCGAGGGGCCAACATTAATTGAGTGCGTGACCTACCGCAATTATGGCCACTTTGAAGGAGATGCAGAGAAATACAAGCTGGAGCAGGACAAGAAAGAACAGAAAGAGACAAAAGATGCGATTATTAATTTCAGAAAGCATGTGCTGGAAAATGGCCTGTTTGCTGAAAATGAGCTGGTGGAAATGGAGAATGCCGTTGATCTGGCAATTGAAGAAGCGGTAAGATTCAGCGAAGACAGTGAATATCCGGATGCGTCCGATTTATTGAATGATGTGTATGTAAGCTATTAAACAAAAAGGAGGCAACGATAATGGGAAGAACAATCAGTATGTCCGATGCAATTAATGAGGCGATGAAGCTCGCGATGAGAAAAGATGAAAATGTACTCCTTCTGGGAGAAGACGTTGCCGGCGGTGCACAAGTGGACCATCTACAGGATGATGAGGCCTGGGGCGGTGTGCTTGGCGTAACCAAAGGGCTCGTTCAGGAATTTGGAAGGGAGCGGGTGCTGGATACACCGATTACAGAGGCCGGCTATGTCGGCGCAGCGATGGCTGCCGCATCCACTGGTCTTCGTCCGATTGCCGAGCTGATGTTTAACGACTTTATCGGCACATGCCTGGATCAGGTGCTCAATCAGGGGGCGAAGTTTCGCTACATGTTTGGTGGGAAAGCAAAAGTACCGATTACCATACGGACGACACACGGAGCCGGCTTTCGGGCAGCAGCCCAGCATTCCCAAAGTCTCTATGCGTTGTTCACGGCCATTCCCGGAATTAAAGTGGTGGTTCCTTCCACTCCTTACGATGCCAAAGGACTGCTCCTGAAGGCCATTGAAGATGATGATCCGGTAATCTTTTTTGAAGACAAGACGCTTTATAACATGACAGGAGACGTGCCGGAAAATTACTATACCATTCCATTCGGTGAGGCGGATATTAAACGAGAAGGAACCGACCTTACCATTGTGGCGATCGGCAAAATGGTTCAGGTCGCGCTGACAGCAGCTGATCAGTTGGCATCAAAAGGAATACAGGCTGAGGTTGTGGATCCAAGGAGTCTATCGCCTCTTGATGAAAACACTATACTCGGATCCGTAGCCAAAACAAACCGCGTGGTGGTCATTGATGAAGCGAATCCGCGCTGCAGCATGGCGACAGACATTGCGGCACTCATTGCCGATAAAGGATTTGATTCACTGGATGCTCCGATCAAGCGTGTCACGGCTCCTCATACACCGGTTCCATTTTCGCCTCCGCTGGAAGACCTTTACCTTCCGACAGCGGAAAAAGTGGTGGCAGTGGTATCAGAATTACTGGGAGAAAACGCACTCAGCGTGTAACGATCAAGGAAGGGAGAGGAACGAACATGGCCATAAATGTTATCATGCCAAAGCTCGGTATGGCGATGAAAGAAGGAACCGTTTCCGTCTGGAACAAAAAAGTAGGCGATTCGGTACAAAAAGGAGAACTGATCGCCAGCATCAATTCTGAAAAAATAGAAAAGGAAATTGAGTCGCCTGGAGAAGGAGTCCTTCTGGAGATTGCGGTAGAAGAGGGACAGGGCGTGCCGCCTGGAACTCCGATCGCCTATATCGGGCAGCCGAATGAAACGATCGTAAAAAACGAGGCCAGGGAAGAGGCAGCAGCCAGTATCACCGCAGAGCCAAAGAGGCAAACCCTGACGGTAAAGGAGCAAGAAAAGACAGATTCTCCTGCTGCTGGTGAAAAGGTCAGAATTTCGCCTGTTGCCAGAAAAATGGCCGCCCAGGCCAATCTGGACATCCAAAACCTGACGGGAACAGGGCCGGGAGGAAGGATTACAAAAGAAGATGTGCAAAAGGCACTGGAGACAAAATCTCAAATGTCCCAGCCAGAACCGGCTGCTCTTAAACAAAACGAATCGCCAGCTTTGGCGGATCAGCCATCAAGGCCCCTTTCCGGCATACGCAAGGTCATTGCAGAACGGATGCAAAGAAGTCTTCTGAACACTGCCCAGCTGACCATCAACATGAAGGTGGATATTACCGAATTGAAAACGCTCCAGGCTCAAAGCGCGCCATCTGTACAACGCAGGTTTGGAGCGAAACTCACGTTGAATGATTTTATTGCCCGGGCGATTGTTTTATCGTTGCAAGAACACCCTGTGATGAATAGCACTTTCATTGAAAATTCCATTCAGGAAAGTGAAAACGTCCATCTTGGCATGGCGGTTGCACTTGCAAATGGACTCGTTGTTCCGGTGATTAAAAATGCGGAATCACTTTCTTTGTCGCAATTGTCCGCAGCCATCCGGACCGCGGCAGATCAAGCAAGAGAAGGGAAGCTCAGCAATGAAGAGATGAAGGGCTCAACCTTTACGGTAACCAACCTCGGAGCGTATGGAGTAGAGCATTTTACGCCAATTCTGAACCCTCCGGAAAGCGGAATTCTGGGCGTAGGGGCAGCAGAAGACCAGCCGGTGTATAAAGGAGAACAGCTTGAACGCTGCAGCATTCTGCCGCTGAGCCTGACATTTGATCACCGGATAGTGGATGGAGCGCCGGCTGCCGCCTTTTTAAGGACAATTAAACAGTATTTAGAAGAGCCGTTTGCAATGCTTGTATAGAAAGAAGGTGGACGTGATGGAAACAATCGCAGTGATCGGAGGCGGGCCTGCTGGTTACGTTGCTGCAATCACCGCAGCACAGCAGGGGAAAGAGGTTATCCTGATGGATCAAACAGCCTTGGGAGGCACCTGCTTAAATAAAGGCTGTATGCCCACAAAAACACTTCTGGAAACCGCGGAAGTGCTGGAGAAAATTCAGCATGCAGAGGAATTTGGCGTCTCGATCTCCTCTGCAGAAGCTGTCATTAACTGGGACAAAGTTCAACAGCGCAAGAACTCGATTAAAAATCAGCTTGTCTCGGGCATTCAGTATTTGATGAAAAAGAACCAGGTGACCGTGATTCATGGAAAAGCCAGGTTTGTTACAGCGAACACGTTGAGGGTTGATGAAAACAGCGGCTCTGAACGATTCATAGATTTTGATTCTTGCATCATCGCCGCAGGGTCGGAGCCAGCTGAGCTTCCGTTTGCTCCGTTTGACGGAGAATGGGTTTTTCACAGCGGCCAGGCCATGGAGCTCAAAGCCATTCCGCAAACGCTTCTCATTGTTGGAGGAGGAGTGATAGGCTGCGAGTTTGCCAGTATTTACAGCCGGTTTGGAACGAAGGTAACGATGATTGAGATGGCAGATCAGTTGCTGCCGGGCGAAGACCGGGACATTGCCGCTGTGCTTGAGGACAGGCTGAGAAGGGACGGTGTAGAAGTACATACGTCTGCCTCATTAAAAATGCTTGAGGCACATACGAAGACCGCCATTTACGAAGCTGATGGACAGCGGATTGAAATGAAACCTGATAAAGTTATGGTTTCTGTGGGAAGGATACCTCGTGTAACCGGCCTGGGCCTTGACGATATTGGCATAGTGACTGAAAAAGGCGGAATTCAAGTCAATGAGTACATGCGGACGAACTTGCCGCACATTTTTGCTGCAGGCGATGTGACAGGAGGAATTCTGCTTGCCCATGTGGCCTTTCATGAAGGGACGGTAGCTGCATTAAATGCCTGCGGCACCCGCAAACAAGTGAATTACAAAGCGGTCCCCCGGTGTATTTACACATCTCCAGAAATCGCCAGTGTCGGCTTGACACAGAGGCAGGCACAAGAACAATACGGGGACGTGAAAACAGGGGAGTTCTCTTTTGGAGCCAACGGAAAAGCATTGATTCTCAATGAGCCTTTTGGAAAGGTAAAAGTAGTGATTGATCCGGAGTACAATGAAGTGCTCGGCATTTCCATTGTCGGTCCGCGTGCGACTGAACTGATTGGGCAGGGAACGCTCATGCTTCACGGCGAGTTAACCGTGGACGCTCTTGAGGATTTCATCGCTGCCCATCCCACTCTGTCTGAAGCCATTTCAGAAGCCATTGCCAGTACAATCGGTCAGGCGGTCCATGCCTGATTTAAAAAGGAAGGGATGAAGATAGATGCAGGAAACCAAAACAGCCATCGTCACCGGATCCGGCCAGGGCATTGGGCGAGCCATTGCATTGCGGCTGGCAAGTGACGGGTTTAACGTAGTAATCAATGATGTTGATAAGGGGAAAGCAGAAAGCGTCGCAGAGGAAATCGAACGTCTTGGAAGAAAAGGTCTGGCCGTTCAAGCGGATGTCAGCAATAGGGACGAGGTTTTCGGTATCGTATCACAGGCTCAAGAAGCGTTCGGC
Organism: Fictibacillus sp. FJAT-27399; assembly: GCF_001510655.1. Lineage (GTDB taxonomy): Bacteria > Bacillota > Bacilli > Bacillales > Fictibacillaceae > Fictibacillus_C > Fictibacillus_C marinisediminis. The sequence goes on from NZ_LMVC01000002.1 coordinate 901,156, forward strand.
AGTGTGGATGTAATGGTTTCCAATGCAGGGATCGCCCAGGTAAAGCCCCTGCTCGAGGTAACCAAAGAAGATTTGGAGCACATTTTTAATGTGAATGTATTTGGTGTGTTGTACGGTATTCAGGCAGCTGCAGAGCAGATGAAAAAACAGCAGAGCGGCAAAATTATTAGTGCCTGCAGCATTGCCGGTTATAAAGGCTTTAGCCTCCTTGGTGTGTATTCAGCTACCAAATTTGCGGTCAGGGGGCTGACACAGGCGGCTGCCCAGGAACTGGCACAGTTTGGGATTACGGTAAACGCCTATTGTCCCGGCATTGTCGGAACACGAATGTGGGAACATATCGATGAACGAATGGCAGAATATATGGATTTAAAAAGAGGGGAAGCGTTCAGGCAGTTTTCTGAGGGAATTGCCCTGGGCCGTCCGGAAAAACCGGAGGATGTCGCACAATTTGTTTCTTATCTGGCTTCCGATGATTCTAACTACATGACTGGCCAATCCATAATGATTGATGGCGGTGTCGTTTTTTCCTGAAAAATTCAGATCATTAGCGCCGCTTACGGGCACGGCATTTACGTGCCCTCTTTTCATGCTGATTGTAAGCGTTTTAAATCTCCGATATAATAAGAAAAACACACGGAAAATTCTAAAATATTTTGGTTGTTGGACAAGCTTTGTTTCCCGCACTCTTATTAGGATAGAGGAGGTCAAAATGCTTGCGTCTAACTGTTATTTGAGCACTTGGAAGCGGTTTGTACATGAAGGAGTTCTCGATCCATCCCGGTTGAATAAGCGCATTCAGGAATCCTGGCACAGGTGCAAAGATGTCAAAGTGGATCCTTATCTGACCAAGGGACGCCATATTTTATCACAGCAGGAGCTGCTCCATCATAAAAAGAAAAGTTCCTTCTTTTTAGAAGCGGCCCAGCCCCATGTCACACGAATGAAAGAGGCTATCCATGAGCTTGGAATGATGGCGCTTTTAATTGATTCCGAAGGCTATGTTCTGTCACTCACCGGCAGCCGGAAGATTATTGCTGACGCCTCGAAAATCAATTTTATCGAAGGGGTCAAATGGACGGAAGAAGAAGTGGGCACCAATGCCATCGGTACGGCCCTTCAAACCAAAGAGGCCGTATTTGTCAGCGGAACAGAGCACTACTCCATCGCATCACATCAATGGAGCTGTTCTGCCGTGCCTGTGCGTGACCCTGAAGGCAGGATACTCGGTGTTTTGGATGTTTCCTGCCCGGTAGATTCAGCTCATCCGTATATGCTCGGTGTTGTGGCTTCGATTTCACAGGCCATTGAACAGGAACTGAGAATCCAGACCTGCCAGATGGAGATGGAACTCATCCAGCAGTCCATGGACATGATTGAAACCCATCCCAACCTGGTGATCTGCAGCCCTTCCGGTAAGATTTTAGCCATGGGCCAAGCCCTTCGCCGAAGATGTACGGATTTGGCTGGAATGAAAATCACTGAGGCCATTCAATTTGGCCTGATCAAGGAAACCCAAGTGCCATTATATAATGACCAAAAAAGCATCATTGGCTATTGTGTCCGTCTTGTGCCCAATCAGCAGAGCCCGCGATTTCAAGGCCGGAACACAGCCGTCAGTTCTTCTTTTGCCTTCCCTGGCGAAACGGGCAGAAGTGCTGCCTTTCAACAAACGATCGAAGAGATCCAACGGGTTGCGCCCCGTTCTCTGAGTGTCTATATTTCAGGAGAAACCGGTACAGGAAAAGAGCTGGTGGCGCGTGCGATTCATGAAAACAGTCCAAGAAAAAAAGGACCGTTCGTCGCCGTAAACTGCGGGGCACTTTCGGCAGAACTGCTGGAAAGTGAACTATTCGGCTATGCACCGGGTGCATTTACAGGCGCAAAAAAACAAGGGACCGAAGGGAAATTTCAGCAGGCGGACGGAGGAACCATTTTTCTTGATGAAATCGGGGAAATTCCACCATCCATGCAGGTGGCTCTTCTGAGAGTGCTTCAGGAGAAAAAAGTCACCCTTGTAGGAGGGACTAAGGAAACCCCGGTCGATTTCCGGGTGATCTGTGCCACTCATCAGGATCTGGGACAGCTCGTTCAGAAAGGGTCTTTTAGGAAAGATTTATTTTATCGGCTTCACGTCTATCCGCTGGCTGTTCCTGCACTCCGCGAGAGAAAGGAAGATATCCCAGATCTTATCCGGTATTATTGCGAGAAAAACGGCATTGTTCCAAACTGGCCGGAGCATTTTATGGAAAAAATGATGGCCTACCACTGGCCCGGCAACATCAGAGAGTTGTTTAATGTGATCGAACGGCTGCATATTTTGCCTGCGGCCGCAATGGACACGGATCAACTGAATCGTCTGCTGCTGCCATTGGAACATCAGGAAACAGACTACGGATTCCCCGTAAAAGAGGAACCATCTTTTTCCTTTCGCGATAAAGTACAGCGTGATGTGATCATGGACGCACTAAAGAAAACAAAAGGAAACGTGACGCTCGCTGCAAAACTGTGTGAAATCCCGCGAAGCACCTTTTATAAAAAAATTCAAAAATTCGGGCTTTGAACAGTTTTTGCAAAGATGGCAACTAAAGTTGTAGCCGCCTAAATATACCACAAGTCAGAACGAGACAAACCCCTCTCCAATTTTATATTGGTAGAGGGGTTTGTCGACGTTCTGAAAGCTCCCAATAGAGGGAGCTTTTTCAATGGTCAACTAATTTTAAAATTATTTTCTGTTTCCCACAAATAATGGACATGTATGCCATCTACAAATGACCCGTCAAGCACAATCATCTCTTACATCATTCAATTAATCTTTAACTTAAATGGAGAAATTTATCTAATGAAAGAAAAAAAGCTTCAAAATGAAAAACAGAAGGGTTCGTAAGAACTCCTTCTGGGGATTTTTAAACCGGACATTTTGGTGAAGTTTTTACCGGCCTTGACATAATCCCTTAAACTGCATGATTGGAAAACTTTTTACCGTTAATAAACAAGATTCATATATTTACAATATTCGAAGTTTTCAGTATAATTTATTCAATACGTTTAATATATTTTAAACAAATTGAACAAATTGAAGGGGAGGGAGTTGTATTGCCGTTTGAAAAGTGTGAATTTAAAATCCGATTAAATAAGACTAAAATTGAGATGCAAAAGAGAGGAATCGAACTTTTGATTAGCACGAATCCGGCTAACATAAATTATCTATCAGGCTATGATGGTTATTCGTTTTATGTCGTCCAAGGGCTGGTGGTACTGTTGGATGAACCAGAACCCATCTGGATTGGAAGGAATATGGATGTTCCTGGTGCTTTGTTTTCCACGTGGTTAAGTGGAGAAAATATACGAGGATATGAAGATGATTATTTTCAGTCAGACACCAAACATCCGATGCATTTTTTTGCTGATATTTTAAAAGAGCGAGGGATAACCAACCAAAGGATCGGGCTCGAATGGGGCCAAGATTCCTTTAATGTTACATCTTATAATGAATTGCAAAAAAAGATGCCCGATTGTAAGTTTACCGATGCATCATTTCTAATCAATCAAGTGAGAATGATTAAATCGGAAACAGAGATTAACTATATGAAAATAGCAGGTAATATCACTGTGAATGCTATGAAGGTTGCCATCGATGCAATTGGCGAGGGAATGAGGGAATCTGATGTAGCGGCAGACATCTATCAGACCTTAATCAGAGGCACGGGTGAATATGCTGGAGACTATCCAGCGATTATTCCATTATTGTCTTCTGGTGAGAAAGTATCAGCTCCACATCTATCATGGACGAACCGTCGTTATAAAAGAGATGATATTGTTTCTATCGAGTTGTCAGGTTGTTTGCATCGTTATCACACACCATTAGCAAGAACGATATACATAGGAGCTCCCTCACAAGAATACATGGACATTGTCAATGTCGTACAAGAAGGCTTAAATAACATGCTAGAATTCATAAAACCGGGGATCACGTGCGCTGAGGTTGCGGAAGAATGGAATAAAGTATTATCTCAATCGAGCGTTACGAAGGAATCCCGAGTCGGTTACCCCATTGGAATCGGCTATCCGCCCGATTGGGGTGAACAGACCGTAAGTATTCGTGCTGGTGATACAAGTATTTTACAAAAGAACATGACCTTTCATGTTCTCCCTGGTCTCTTTCAAGCAGAAATTGGGTTTGTGGTAAGCGAATCGATAAGAATAACAGAAAACGGATGTGAACTTCTAACCAATCTATCTAATGACTTAATTGTTAAATGAATCGAATCGTTAACGGCAAATCGGGACAAAGCGTTTTCTCCCCTATTTATGGTCGTATGTTTATTGATATGAAATAAAAGCATGAGTTCAAGAAAACAAGTTAACTGTATGCTGTACCACCCTTAAGATGTTTAACTAAAATAAACTTTCGAAGGAGAGGTATCAATGAACAAAAGCCGTAAGCTTATCTCACTACTGATGATTCTGTTGCTTAGCTTCTCGCTAGCTGCGTGTTCAAGCAAGAGATCAAACAGTGAACAAACGGGTTCGAAAGGCGTTTTCATTTTTGCGCGTGGAGGAGATGCCGTTTCCCTGGATCCTTCAGAAGTCACTGACAGCGAGTCAGAGAATGTTTCTCAGAGTATTTTAGAAACACTAGTAACCTTTGCTGAAGGGAAAACCACCGTTAAACCTCTATTGGCAACGAAATGGTCCATGTCAGATGATGGCTTGACCTACACATTCAAACTTCGTAAAGGGGTAAAATTTCAGGATGGAACAGATTTTAATGCCAAAGCCGTCGAGTACAATTTCAACCGCTGGATGAATGCAAAAGACCATGACAAATTTTACATGTATGGTTCAGTTTTTGGCGGCTTCAGCGGTGATAAAAATCATGCCATTGAAGCAGTGGATGCGGTTGATCCCCATACCGTTACATTTAAATTGAAATATCCAAAACCCACATTTTTAAAAGATCTTGCATTAACCCCATTTTCTATTTCTAGCCCTTCAGCGATTAAGAAACAAGGAGATAAATATGGCAGTCATCCAGTTGGAACGGGTCCATTTATCTTTAAAGAATGGAAACGAGACGATCGAATAGTATTATCCAAAAATAAAAATTATTGGTTAAAAGGATTTCCAAAGCTGGATCAGGTCATATTTCGAACCATCAAAGAAAACAGTGCACGCTTAAATGCATTACGGAGTGGGGAAGTCGATATGGCGGACGGACTTGATTCTGGGAATATTGAACAAATTCAAAACAATAAAGATTTTCAAATTTTGAATAGACCTCCTCTTAACATTGGATATTTAGGGTTTAATGTAAAAAGAAAACCATTCGACAATAAGTTGGTTCGCCAAGCGCTAAATATTGCTGTAGATAAGAAAGCAATGATCAAATCATTTTTTGCCGATCAGGCGATTCCCGCGAAAAACCCAATTCCGCCTACGATCGATGGCTACAATAATGAGATAGATGCTTATCCTTATGACCCTCAAAAAGCAAAAGCTCTATTAAAAAAGGCGGGTTATCCGGATGGTTTTAAAATGGAATTATGGGCTATGCCTGTATCTCGTCCATATATGCCTGATGCCGACAGAGTGGCTGAATTCCTGCAGTCAAGCTTTGAAAAAATCGGCGTTAAGGCAAAAATAGTCACCTACGAATGGGGCACGTACCTAGATAAGGTAAAAGGCGGGGAAGCTGATTCATTTCTTCTTGGATGGACAGGCGCTAACGGAGATGCGGATGACTTCATTTACACGTTATGGCATGAAAAAAACATTGGAAGCATGAATTCAACCTTCTATGCGAATAAGGAACTAAATAGCCTGTTAGATGAAGCAAGAACAAGTATAGATCAAGAAAAGCGCAAACAGCTCTACCGTCGAGCACAAGAAATCATGCACGAGGATGCGCCGATTCTTCCATTAGTTCATACAACACCCGCGTTGGCAGCTAGAGCGGATATTACTGGTTTCGATCCCCATCCGACAGGAAGAGTCATTACAACAAAGATTGCATTCAAATAGAGAGTGGCGCTGGGAAATGAGAGAGAGGGGCGGCTTCTTGGGAGTAGCCCTTCTATCTCTAAATGAAATAGTTTTAAAAAGTTCTCATCAATGGTAATTAAGGAGCAGAAGGGAGTTTTACCCTTGTTACAAAAAACATTTGATCACCTAGAACGAATCTATACCGAAATGGTTGGAATACGAAGAGATTTACATATGAACCCGGAACTTTCCTTTCAAGAGATAAGAACCTCTGAGTTTATCGCCAATTATCTTAAAGATATAGGTTTAGAGGTGAGGACTAAAGTGGGCGGTCATGGGGTTGTCGGCTTTTTGAAAGGAGGTAAGCCAGGTAAGACGATTGCTCTTCGTGCTGATTTTGATGCTTTGCCGATCACGGATGAAAAAAATGTTCCATATAAATCTACGGTTCCCGGAGTAATGCATGCATGTGGTCACGATATACATACAGCAGCTTTACTTGGAGTAGCGAACGTACTGAGCCATGTGAAAGATGACATTGAAGGAAATGTAGTTTTTATTCATCAGCATGCTGAAGAGCTTGCACCGGGTGGAGCAAAAAGCATGATTGAAGATGGATGTTTAGTAGGGGTTGACGCTGTATACGGAGCACACGTTGAAGTGAATTTTCCTATTGGCCAAGTGGCCCTTAACGATGGATACGTTCATGCAGCTTCAGATGCATTCAATATCACCATTTATGGCAAAGGAGGGCATGGTGCAGAACCTCATCGTTGTATTGATCCTCTTGTGATTGGGAGCCATCTGGTAGTCAACTTGCAAAATATCGTGAGCAGACGTGTTGATCCTCTTCAACAGGCACTGGTTACTGTAGGTTCGTTCCATAGCGGAGACGCTCATAATGTCATACCAGATAAAGCCTATTTGAAGGGAACGGTAAGGACCTATGATCCAGTTGTAAGACTTCAGGTAGAGAAGGAGCTCACGCTGATCGCTCAAAAAACGGGGGAACAACATGGGGCTGAAATCGAAGTGAATTATACAAAGGGTTATATATCACTGTATAATCATCCGAAGGAAACAGAATTTATCAGGAAACTATCAACTGAGATTGTGGGAGAAAAAAATGTAACCATTAAACTACCGGATATGGGTGGAGAAGACTTTGCTTATTATGTGGATGCTGTACCAGGTACATTCTTCTGGGTAGGTGGAGGAAATCCTGATCTCGATGCGATATACCCGCATCATCATCCAAAATTTGATGTCGATGAGAAATCAATGATCATTATAGGCAAAATATTCATCTCAGCCGTTCTAAATAGTTAAAAGGTATTTTCACTTTCAAACCCTGACTCCATTGCCAATCTATTGCTTTACAACAAATTTTTTATACTGTAGATTAATTTTATAGATTCATGAATTTTAAGTTTTGACAGCAAAGGTGGGAAACCGCTTGAATGAACAATTTAAAAAGGCGAGAGACCGAATCATTGAGCATAACTCTGAAAATCAGACATTATTTGGAATGAATCATACGGTTAAACGTTTAATGTCCGTAATGTATTATTATGAAAAATCCATGACATTAGATGATATGACAGAGCTTCTTGGGATGAGCAAAGCCAGTATGAGTAACTCTGTCAGGGAACTGCTCGATATCGGGTTGGTGGAAAAGGTATGGAAAAAAGGAGAACGTAAAGATCTATATAAGGTCGAAGAGGATAATTATCAAAGCTTCATTAAGTACTTTTGTTATCATTGGCGAAAAATATTAACGCTTAAATTAAACCCTATGAAAAAATCAATCGATGAATTAAATGAGTTATTAGGGAATGAAGGATTAGACGTGGAAACAAAAGCGTTGATAGAGAAAGATTTAGAGAAGCTGTATGCCGGCCTCGAATATATGAATTGGCTCGGCCGTGTCGTAACCTTGTTTGAATCCCAAGAGATTTTCGAATACATTCCAAAAACTCTAGAGAACAATAAATCGAAAAGTTTAGATTAAGGGCCATTAACACCAGTGAATGGAAAGTAGTGCTAATGGCTTCAAGAGAACAAATGAAAGCAAAGGCATCCATATCAATCTTGGATGCCTTTACCTTTTTCGTTTGAACGTTTTTTTATACGTTGGGGAAAAAAACCCTCGTTTGTTAAAACACTACGAAATGCATTAATTTAGAATCAAACTACTTTAGTTTTCTTCTTTTGCCCAAAAGCTCCGCGGCTCTTTTTGCGAGTAGATAAAAGAAACAAGTTCATGAAAAAAATTTAAAATTTGCAATTAAATGAAAAGTCGGTTTTGCTTCTAAATCTCAGCAGGGTTTTAGATACCAGGGCTATTCTTTGGCTGTCTGGATTTGAAGGAATAGGTTAAACGAAGGTCATAATATAACGTTGGTTATAAATATTATTGGTACCTATTTTCTTTTGCCTTGGTTTCACTTCTATTTTCTGTTAAAATAAAAAAGAATTATTTTTGTTCGGTGTAAAAGCAGTTTAAGTATTCGACTTTTCATCTTGATGATCACTTTGGGCAAGAATAGTAACATTTTGTGTGTTTGACGCACTAGGAGGAAATAATTTTGGAACAAGGTACAGTTAAATGGTTTAATGCAGAAAAAGGTTTCGGATTTATCGAACGCGAAGGTGGAGAGGACGTATTCGTTCATTTCTCTGCTATCCAATCTGAAGGTTTCAAATCATTAGACGAAGGTCAAAAAGTTACTTTTGACGTTGAGCAAGGTGCTCGTGGACCTCAAGCTGCAAACGTTCAAAAAGCATAATAAATTATATAAAAACAGGTCCTTTTTAAAAGGATCTGTTTTTTTGTTTAAAAAAGTACATTAAAAAACCCGCTCAACGCAAGAGCAGGTAAATGGTACAAGTAAAGTGAGGCTCGTTTAAATGGTTTAACTCAGTATAGCATAGCTATTGAAGATTTCCTAATTTAGGTACGTTAACCAAGGGGAATTTGCGATACATTTCTTTCAGCCGCTCTTCAATTGCTAGCGCATTAGCATAGATATCGATTGCCTCATAAACCTCACCGGCTTTCGCTGTTTGAGCAGCATGCTCCAGAAGGGCAGAGCCCCTCAAATTGGTATAGCAAGTCAGAAGGATTATGTGAGCGATTTTTAGTTCGAGACACCTTGGGTTCCTTTTTAGGACCTGTACCAGGAATCGATGCAGTTACCCGTGTCTTTCCATCCGCACCATGACTAACTCTCAGTCCCTTTGTGCCGGCACTGATTCCAAGTATATTAAAGGAAAGATGGCATAATAATAGTATGCTGGGTGGCACGTGGAAGTAGAATCAAATCAACTTTAGAGATCATCTTCTTAAAGTAGCCTAGCTTTTTTTACAATGTCCTTTACAAGGGGTACAGATTAATATGGTACTGAGCTTTTATATATTTTAAGTGTGGCAATCATTCCTCTTTGGTACAGACACCTAACAAGCCCAACCCGGCATACAGATAAGAGTAACGAAAAAAGCCGGGAGGTGTCTGTATGTCCGGGTTGCTAGCCGTGTTAGCGTACTTTTTCAAAGAGGTAATGCTGTTTGTTTCGTATGTAAAAAACAATGCGTTTCCGCAACCCCTCTCCGAAAATGAGGAGAAAGAATACTTAAAGCTGATGGCCGAGGGAGATCAGGAGGCCAGAAGCAAACTGATCGAACACAACTTGCGTTTGGTTGCACATATTGTAAAGAAATTTGAAAATACAGGTGAAGATACCGAAGATCTGATTTCAATCGGAACCATCGGGCTGATCAAGGCAATAGAAAGCTATTCGAGAGGGAAGGGAACGAAGCTTGCGACGTACGCTGCGCGATGTATCGAAAATGAGATTCTTATGCATTTGCGTGCGTTAAAGAAGACCAAGAAAGATGTTTCTCTTCATGATCCGATCGGTACCGATAAGGAAGGCAATGAAATCACCTTGATTGATGTCCTGAAAGCGGAAACCGAGGATGTCGTCGATGCCATTCAGCTGAAAATGCAGAAAAAGAAAATCTATGATTACATTCATGTTTTGGATGATCGGGAGAAAGAAGTCATCGTCGGTCGGTTCGGACTGGATCTTCAGAAGGAAAAAACACAGCGGGAGATCGCGAAAATGCTGGGAATCTCCAGGAGCTATGTATCAAGGATTGAAAAGCGGGCCTTAATGAAACTGTTTCATGAGTTTTACCGAAGCCGGCAGCAGGGGCAGAAAGAAAAGCCCTCCTATTAATTAAATACAATAAAAGTACTGGCCAGAGAATGGACTCAGTACTTTTATTTTTGTTAAAGTTCTTTTAGTCGATTTTATTGATTTGTTGTAGGTTGTGATTGAAGCGCCGATTGAAAAGCAGAAGGGTATATGCAAGCATTTTCTCATCTGTTCGGGCATTCATTTGTTTCACAAATCTGCCGGGTCTAAATTAAAGAACCTCCTGGGTGTTATTGCCATTATTATCAGCAAGTTCTTATAATGAAGCGAAATAAAACAAGCCAGTCTATGCTGGCTTGTTTCTTGTTTATTAGAAATTCCCGCCGAATGTCTGGTAAATCAGAAGGGCATTCAAAAAGATAATGAGTGTGGCTACAATACATAATAAAACGTTCGTCAATGGACGATTCGCATATTTGCCCATAATCTTTTTATTGCGTGTAAACATGATAAGCGGAATGATTGTAAACGGCAGCTGCATGCTGAGCACAACCTGGCTGACAACGAGTGCTTTCCACGTATCAATTCCCATCCCAATGATGATAAGAGCGGGAATCATCGTTACAACCCTTCTAACCCAGATTGGCAGTTTTACATTCAAGAATCCTTCCAATATATACTGTCCTGCCATTGTTCCTGTTACTGAGGACGATAAGCCGGCTGAGAGCAGCGCGATCGCAAAAGCAAGGCTGGCAAACCCGCCAAGCAGAGGAGTAAGCGTTGAATAGGCATCCTCGATCGATTTGACGCTCACTCCATTTTTGAAAAAGACTGCAGCTGCGACAATGATCATGGCCGAGTTAATGAACCAGGCAATGTTCAAAGCAAGAAGGGAATCTACGATGGCAAACTTATATACGCGATGATTATGTTTTGGCTGGTCCTTCTTCAAACGATTTTTCACTACCGAAGAGTGAAGAAAGATATTATGCGGCATCACGGTCGCACCGAGCATACCGATGGCCACTAAGATGCTGGCTGAATTAAGTTGAGGCACAACCATATGATAGCCTACTTGGGCAAAATCTGGTTTAGCATAAAGTAATTCCATGATATAAACAGCGGCTACGACTAACACGAAAGCCAGTATGATCTGTTCGATGAAACGATATCCATACTTATGAAGAAGCAAGATTCCAAATGTAACAGCAGCTCCGATTAATGCGGCTGGAAATAAAGGGATCCCAAGAAGTATATAGATCCCGAGTGCAGCACCGAGAAACTCTGCAAGATCGGTAGCCATGGCAGCAAGTTCTGCTGTTATCCATAAAAAAACAGCAACCGGCTTTGAAAAATGCTGGCGGCAGTTTTCTGCCAATGATTTTCCTGTAGCTACTCCGAGTTTGGCAGCTGTAATCTGTAAAAGAATCGCCATTAAATTACTAAGCAGGAGAACCCATAACAGCGTATAGCCAAACGTGGCGCCGCCTTCAATGTTCGTTGCCCAGTTACCAGGGTCGATATAGCCCACACTCACAAGAAACGCTGGTCCAAGAAAAGGAAACGCTCTGCGAAATTTACCCTTCTTTGGGATAGCAGCAGCCAGTGCTTTACTATTCATTGTTGCTCACCTTCCTTGCAAAATAGGTCACAGGGTGTCCTTCAGGTTAAAAAGTTTCCTTTGTTCAACTTTTTGAGATTTGACTATAATATATGCGAGTAATCAGGAAAATGCAACAAATAAGAAATAAAAAAGGAAGCATCGGAATATATGCTTCCTTTCATCCTGTTAAAGTACAACGGTTTCAAGAATACCTCAATCCTTATCCTTCGCCAGAGAAGGTCAAGTACTTCGGAGCAAAAGAATAAAAGGTGTGATTAAAAAACATCTATATAACGATAAATTGTGTAATTACGTACAACATTATTACTGCATTGGAAATCCAGGCAGGAGTTTTTCGATTGGTATTTACTATATACTTAATGAATAGAAAAATAATCGTGGGTACGACCCAGACTAATGCAGTGACCAGCATGAGAAAGAAGAAGATGACAGACATCAGGGTAGAATAACAAGCGTTGATCCAATCTTGTTTGGTCAAAGTTCGGCGGATCTCAATTTCTTTTGGATCAGTCGTAGTTCCTTTTAACGTGTAGAGGTCTTCATTTTGTTTTTCTTCTCCGGCAAAGTCAAGCCAGATCATCGTTTTTCCGGACAGCTGAAGCGGAGAAAGAGGCAATTTGTCATTCATGCTTCGTTTCTCGGACACCCACTAGATAGAGTTGATACTTTCCGTTTTTTACTTCAGTGAAGGCAATTTGCTTTTCACTGGTAACGAGAGGCAAAGATACGGAGCGGCTCCAATGAGGATCGGGGAGTGAACGCTCCTTTTTTAAGTTTTGGACAAGTGTCATCGAGAGGATGGTGAGTAAGGATAATACCGGCAGCATGAAAATTTTTATTTTTCCTTTTCAATGTGCTCCCCCTTTAAAAAAATGAATTAAGCAAGCTCTCTTGAAATATAACCAAATAGTAAGAAATTTACAATTTAATTAAAAAGGAAAACAGGAATTAGGATTGAACCTATTATTAAAGGGAATAGATGAAGTAAGAAATATACATAAGGAGGCTGCGGAATATGCAGGAAGTTTTGTTATTTGCAGTTATGATCCTGACACTAGTCTATTTCATGTATCTTTGCATCGCAGAATAGGTTTTTTGCTCTTTTCCTGTAAGGGAGAAGAGTTTTTTTATTTTAAATAAACTAAATAGTCGATTTTTATTGGGAATTTCATTATAATGGAAAAAGATCGAATACTTTATTTACAAGGGGGATTACCATGTTATTACAGGGATTGCGCGAGAGCTGGGATTTGGATTCTATATTCAGCGGAGGAAGCCGATCGGAAGAGCTTTTATCTGCTATCTCCAGCATTGAAGCACAGCTTGCGGCTCTAAACAAAAAGGTAGAAGACTTTCAATTTTCAAAGGAATCATTTCAGGTGATCATGAAGGATGTTCAAGAAACAGCTGCCTTATTGAATGAATGTATATCCTATGTTGGGTGTCTTGCTGCTCAAGATGTTAATGACAAACAGGCTTTAAATCTTCGCGGAAAGCTCGAGTCTATGAATGCGGCCTACACTACCATTCTGGTGCTTCTTGATAATAAAATGGCTGAAATTCCGGATGAAGAGTGGAACGAAGCCCTTCAAAGCGAATATTTGTCCAGCATTGCATTTTCGTTAAATGAGAGACGTAATCTAGCATCTCAAAAATTGTCTTATGAACAAGAAGCTTTGATGAATGACCTGGCTGTGGATGGATATCATAGCTGGTCTACCCTCTATGACACAGTCGTAGGGAAAATCGGCATCGAGGTAGAACTGAACGGCAAGAATGAAACGCTTTCTGTCGGCCAGGCAGAAAACCGGATGACTAGTGCGGACAGGCAGGAAAGAGAAACGGTTTTCGCTAAATATACGGAAGCATGGGATCAGCAGGGTGATTATTGTGCAGAAGCTTTAAATCATATTGCAGGATTCCGAAACAGCCTATATAAGCATCGCAAGTGGGACGAAGTACTGAAAGAACCGCTTGATATCAACCGCATGTCCGCTGATACGCTGAACGCCATGTGGCAGGCAATCGAAGAGAATAAAGGTCTTTTCGTGTCCTACCTGGACAGAAAAGCTTCTCTCCTTGGCTTGGATAAATTAAGCTGGCACGATGTTGATGCACCATTATCAAGTGCCGACAGCAAAATGAGCTATGATGAAGCAGCCAACTTTATTGTCGAGCAGTTTCAGTCCTTCAGCCCTAAGATGGCAGAGTTCTCAAAACAAGCGTTCGAAAAGCAATGGATTGAAGCTGAGGACCGTACAGGTAAAAGGCCTGGTGGGTTCTGTACTGGTTTCCCAGTAAAGAACGAAACACGAATTTTCATGACGTTTTCGGGCACACCAAGCAATGTCTCTACTCTAGCACATGAACTTGGCCATGCCTTCCACTCATATGTAATGGAAGATATGCCTTATCTGGCTACGGACTATGCGATGAATGTCGCAGAAACTGCGTCTACTTTCGCTGAAATGGTCGTATCAGATGCTGCAGTAAAGACTGCGAAAACAAAAGAAGAAAAGATTGCCCTGCTAGAAGATAAAGCACAGCGCTCTGTAGCCTTTTTTATGAACATTCATGCCAGGTTCTTGTTTGAGACAAGATTTTATGAAGAGCGCAAAAAAGGGCTTGTACCTGTTGAGCGTTTGAATGAACTGATGGCTGAAGCACAAAAAGAAGCCTTCTGCGGCTCTCTTGAAAGCTATCATCCATATTTCTGGGCTTCAAAGCTTCATTTCTATATTACCGACGTTCCATTTTACAATTTCCCATATACGTTTGGGTATTTGTTCAGTGCCTGCATTTATGCGATTGCCAAAATAGAAGGCAGCAGTTTCGAAGAGAAGTACATCGCTCTTCTCAGAGACACGGCAAGCATGACGGTCGAAGAATTGGCGATGAAACACTTGAATGAAGATGTAACCAAACCGGCGTTCTGGAAAAAGGGCATAGAGGTTGCAATGGAAGATGTGAAGGAATTTCTTGATCTGACAAAATAATAAGCCACAACAAAACCATGGCCCAAGTCGGCCATGGTTTTTAATTACCGTTTCTGGATGGAGATCGAACTGATCATTAGAAAAGCAAAAGCGATGATGAAAAACATAAAAACATATCCTGGAACAAAAGGGATAAGAAGATAGCACATGGCGATGATACATCCTGCCACTGTGATTGGAACACCAACGAAGGAACCGTTGAATTCGGTAATATTGAATCGTGCCAGACGGATCGCTCCACACACGATAAATAGAATGGTAAAAATAATGCCGGGAACCCCAAAATTGAAAAGAGAGCCCTGATACAGCAAGAATGCAGGTGCAATCCCGAAGGAAATTAAGTCACAAAGTGAATCCAGCTGCTTACCAAATTCTGATTCTATGTTTAATTTCCGTGCAACCATACCATCAAATCTGTCAAAAAGGCCTGCTAGAAAAATTAGAATAAAGCCAACTTTTAAATCATCTTTAAAAATAAACATCAAAGCGAGAGCACCTAGTGAAAGGTTGATCAGCGTAAGAACGTTGGCCGTTTGGCCTTTCATTTTCTTAACTGTAGAGTCAACCCGCTCTCTTGCAATCATGGACATAACATCACATCGCTCCCTGTACCTTTCTTCATCTGAATGGAAAGAGTACTTGTGTATTAATATTATTCACTGTTAATGAAATATATTTGATTCTTATCATTATATGTTAATTTTATAAAATTGGAAAGGGGATAATTGGGAATAAGTCCCTGTTTCTGTTTCTTCCTATTTAATAGAAAAATAAAAAAAGGTAAGACTTTGGAATAGAACACTGTATCATTCAAGAAAACATGCCTACTATTAAAACATAAAAAAAAGCCCATTTTTTAGTGATGGGCTTTCCAAAAGTGAGTGCTGAGACGGGTCTGAAGTGATCTGCGTTCGATCTCTTTTTGAATTAATGAAATAAAGTCTGTACTTAATTGAAGTTCTTTCGCTTTAAAATAAGATTCGATCAACAGTTCGTCCGATAAGTTTTCCATAAGTGAGATGCCAATCGGGTGGCATGTTCACCTCCTGTTTTTAATGCATATTGATGCATTTTCATCGCTGTATGTGTCATGATTTCTCATAGATCCGCATAAACTATATGTTCTGGTAGTTTTCTAAAATCAGCTTAACATGAAACATGAAACAGAACAATCGTTCGATTATCCACAATGTTTGGTGGATAACTTGTGGGTAGACTGTAGATAAGACAGAAAATTCTGCTCATTGCATAGAGGAACAATGTTAATAAAGTTATCCACATTGTCGGAATGCGAACATTTTGTCGAAAACTTTTCTTTAAAAGGATGCATCCTTTCAAGGCAAATGTAACTGAAAACAATAAAAAAGTTGTTACCCGTCGAATAACTGGTACAATGTAAAAGTGTAATCTGAATGAATAGTATAGAGGTGTCCAGCATGTTAAAAAATTTTTTGCCGGATGAACATGTCCAGAGCATTTTTGATATAACCCCTGAAATGCTAGTGAAACGAAATGTAAAAGGGATCATTACAGACCTGGATAATACCCTGGTTGAATGGGATCGGCCGGAAGCTACTCCTGAACTTTTAAAATGGTTTAGCTCTTTTAAAGAGAAGGGAATTTTAATTACCATTGTTTCAAATAACACGCAGCAGCGTGTGAGCAGCTTCTCCGATCCTGTTAAAATCCCGTTTATTTATAGTGCCAGAAAACCAATGTCCCGTGCATTCAAGCGGGCTATTCGCGATATGAAACTTCAACGAGAAGAAATTGTAGTTATCGGCGATCAGCTCCTGACGGATGTCCTTGGCGGGAATCGGCTGGATCTCCATACGATCATGGTTGTACCTGTGGCAAGCACCGATGGTCTATGGACAAGAGTAAACAGGAAAATTGAAAGAATGATTTTATCATGGATGAAAAGGAAAGGCATGCTTAACTGGGAGGAATAAGATTGAAGGAACAAATTAAGTGTATTGGATGCGGAGCACCCATTCAGACCGAAAATAAGGACGAGCTAGGCTATGCACCGCCGTCCAGTTTAAAAAGGGATGCTGTGATCTGCCAGCGTTGTTTCCGTCTTAAGCATTATAACGAGATTCAAGATGTCAGTCTTACCGATGATGATTACCGGAAAATTTTGTCAGGCATTGGAGAAACAGATGCCCTTGTCGTCAAAATTGTAGATATCTTTGATTTCAACGGCTCGTGGCTTCCTGGTATTCACCGCTACATTGGACGCAATAAGCTTATACTTGTAGGAAACAAGGTGGATTTGCTTCCAAAATCGGTCAATAAAAACAGGATGACTCAATGGATGTCAACTATGGCAAAGGAACTTGGTGTAAAGGCAGAAGAAGTACATCTTGTTTCTGCAGTGAAAGGCACCGGCCTGTTGAACGTAGCTGAACGGATTGATGAACTGAGAGATGGCAAGGATGTCTACGTTGTCGGCTGTACCAATGTAGGAAAGTCCACTTTCATTAATGGTCTGATCAAACAGCTTGGAACAGAGAAGGATGATATTATCACAACCTCTCACTTTCCTGGTACAACATTGAATTTGATCGATATACCACTTGATGCTGAAACAGCACTGTATGATACGCCGGGAATCATCAACCATCACCAGATGGCTCACTTTGTCGGGAAGAATGAATTGAAAATCATCATGCCCAAAAAAGAGATTAAGCCGATGGTTTATCAGGTAAATGAAGGCCAGACTTTATTTTTAGGCGGACTGGCCAGGTTTGATTACATCAGTGGGGGACGAAGATCATTTGTCTGCCACGTTTCCAATGAGTTAACCATTCATAGAACCAAGCTTGAAAAGGCGGATGAACTATACAAGAACCACCTGGGTGATCTTTTATCGCCTCCTTCAGAAGCGGAGAATTTGCCGCCGCTCAGAAGACATGAATTTAAGATCAAAGATAAAGATACTGATGTTGTCTTTTCTGGACTTGGATGGGTGTCGGTTAAAGAACCGGGCGCTCAAATCGCAGCTTATGCACCTGAAGGCGTTGCGGTAACATTGAGGCCTTCACTCATATAGCCGGGAGTGATCAAAATGAAAAAATTAGTCGGTCTAATTGGATATCCTGTCAGCCATTCCATGTCACCGGAGATGCATAACGCAGCTTTCCAAAAATCAGGGCTTCCTTTTTATTATGACAAATATGAAGTTCATCCTGATCGTTTGGAAGAGGCAGTTTACAATATGAGAACAAAGGGTTTTGCAGGCTGGAATGTGACGATTCCGCATAAACAAACCATTATGCCTTATCTGGACGAAATTTCGGACGAGGCTAAAAAGATCGGAGCCGTAAATACGGTGGTGAATGAGAACGGAAAGCTGATTGGATACAATACGGACGGGGCCGGTTTTGTAAAAGGATTAATGCGGCATGTCCATTTTCCTATTGAGCAAGCGAAGGTTCTTATTATTGGAGCAGGCGGGGCATCTAGAGCCATTGGTTATGCTCTGGCGCAAACGGCTCCTAAATCCATCGTCATTGCTAACCGGACGATGGAAAAAGCAAGAGATATTCAAAAAGAGTGTTTGAGAGAGCATGACAAGGTGATGAGCTTACAAGAAGCAGCTGCCGTTCTTTCAGATTTTCAAATCGTAATTAACACGACGTCTATCGGAATGAAAAATGATGGGAGCACTCCTATCGATCTCCTTCATCTTGCACCGGGTACAGTGCTCTCCGATATCATATACAACCCGTATAAAACTGCTTTTTTGCAGGAAGGTGAGAAGCGGGGAGCAGTTATTGACAACGGAGTGTCCATGCTGGTTCTTCAAGGTGCTCTTTCTTTTGAGAAGTGGACAGGTATGCAGCCAGACATCGAACTGATGGAAACGATCGTGATCGAGAAATTGGGAGGAAATTATGTTAACAGGTAAACAAAAACGTTTTTTACGTTCAAAAGCAAATCCGATTCAGCCTATTTTTCAAGTAGGAAAAGGCGGAGTCAACAGTAATATGGTCAAGCAAATTGAAGATGCACTTGAGGCGCGTGAGTTAATCAAGATCAGCATCCTGCAAAATTGCGAGGAAAGCAAGGAAGACGTCGCTCAGGCATTGGTTAAAGGCGCAAAGGCCAACCTCGTGCAAGTGATTGGAAATGTCATTATTCTCTATAAAGAATCTAAAGAAAATAAAGAGATTGTACTTCCGTAAAGGATTGATTACATGGCGAGAATCGGTATTTTCGGCGGCTCTTTCCACCCTCCGCATAACGGGCATCTTCTCATTGCCCAGGAGGCATTAGCCGCATTTTCACTTGATAGGGTTGAATGGCTACCGGCAAGCCATCCGCCTCATAAGGATTTGGTATCAGGTGTTTCAGCAGAGGACCGGATCGACTTAGTGAAAGCTGCCATCCAGGGAAATTCTAAATTTTCCCTCTCTCTTATAGAGTTTGAAAGGGAAGGCCCTTCATATACTATAGATACCATCAGGGAACTGAAAAAGAGGGAACCGAACCATCATTATTTTTTCATTATTGGCGGGGACATGGCTGATTCGTTATCCACTTGGCATGGGATCGAGGAGCTTAGCCGGCTTGTAACCTTTATCGGTATTAACCGCAGTGGCCATCCCCTTGATGATAACCATAATCCTTATGGAGTCCAGTTGCTGGAAGTACCGGTTTTTGATGTTTCTTCGACCCTGATCAGAAAGAGAATAGCAGCTGGAGAGAACACAAAATATTTAATTCCGGATGATGTAAGAAAAATTATAGAGGTGAAGGGACTTTATGGATCGAGAAAAAGCCCTTGAAATTGTTAAGGCTCAATTAACGGAACATCGGTACATTCATACACTTGGTGTAATGGAAACGGCTATCGAGCTTGCAGACCGATATGGAGCAAGCAAGGAAAAAGCCGAACTTGCAGCCATATTTCATGATTATGCCAAATTCCGTTCAAAGGATGAGATGCGGGAGATAGTCATGCAGCAGGGCATGCCAGAGAGCCTCCTTCATTATGGTACAGAACTTTTGCATGCCCCGGTCGGTGCTTATCTGGTGAAAGAAGAAGCAGGAATCGAAGACCTTGAGGTACTCGAGGCTATCGCCTATCACACGACGGGCAGAGCAGCGATGGGTACGCTTGAGAAAATTATTTTTCTTGCGGATTATATCGAACCGGGCAGGAATTTTCCAGGCGTTGATGAAGTCCGTCAACAGGCTAAGGAAAACCTGAACCTCGCTTGTATTCAGGCATTAAAAAATACTGTAGGATTCTTAATGAAACAAAATCAACTGATATACCCGGAAACAATTTATACGTACAACAGCTTGTTGGCTGAAGTGAAAAACAAAAAGTGAATGGAGGAATATAATTTTGAAAGAACAGGAACTAATTGAGTTAGTCGTAAAAGCGGTGGATGACAAACGGGCGGAAGATATTATGATGCTCGATATGAAAGGCATTTCCCTTGTTGCTGATTATTTCTTAATCTGTCATGGGAACTCCGAAAAGCAGGTGCAGGCCATTGCTAAGGAAATTAAAGATGTAGCAGCTGAAAAAGAGATCATCATCAAGCGCATGGAAGGCTATGACCAGGCGAGATGGGTCCTTGTTGATATGGGAGATATGGTTGTCCATGTATTCCATCGTGATGAGAGATCTTATTATAACCTGGAGAAGCTTTGGGGAGACGCCCCTACCGTTGATCTGAATAAGATCCTTTCCTAATTGAGGAGCAGCGATGAGCTATCAACAATTTGCGTATTACTATGATCAGCTAATGGAAGATGCACCGTATGATCAATGGGTTGCTTTTTTTAAACAGGCCGTTCAGTCATATGGGGGAAACGTCAGCAGTGTCCTGGATCTTGGCTGCGGTACAGGGTCTGTGTCCATCCGCTTATCAAAACAGGGTTATGACGTAACTGGCGTTGACCTTTCTGAGGACATGCTGGTGATGGCAAATGAAAAATCCTTGCAGCAGAAGGTGCCCGTACAATACATTCAGCAGGATATGACGGAACTGGAAGGGCTTCAGGAATTTGATGCTGCCGTCATTTTTTGTGATTCACTTAATTATATTCTTTCTGAAGAAAAGGTCTTGGCTGCGTTTCAATCCGTTTATCAGCATTTAAAAGAAGACGGCCTCTTTTTATTCGATGTACACAGTCTTTATAAAATTCATAACATATTTATGGGCAGCACGTTTGGATCCAACGAAGAGCCGCTTTCGTATATTTGGCAGTGCTATGAAGGGGAAGAACCAGACAGTGTTGAACATGAGCTTAGTTTCTTTGTTCAAGAGGACGAAAACCGTTATATACGATTTGATGAAGTACATATTCAAAGAACCTTGTCAATTGAGGTTTATAAAAGGATGCTTCAAAGCACCGGATTTCGAGTTATGGCAGTAACAGGAGATTTCTCTCAGAATGATATTCAGCCTGAAGCCGAACGGATATTCTTCATCTGTAAAAAATAAAAAATAAGCCATGGATTGGCTTATTTTTTATTTTATTCTTGAAGGAATATTTCAAATGCTGCCGAATGATTACTTTAATTCCTCTTTTACCTCGAACTGTTCACTGATTTTTTCACACTCATCGTGGTATTTTGCATGCGTACGGTCTATGACTTTATCGAAAACATCACCTGCTCCCTCGTTCAATATTCTTATTCCTTCACCAGTAATTCCGCCCTTCACGCAAACTTTCTCAATGAGTGAAGGCAAAGAAAACACTTCGTTCTCCAGCAATTTTCCCATTCCAATAATCATTTCACTGGCAAGCAATGTCGCCTGGTTTTTTGTCAAATCTGTTTTTTTAATGGAACTGTCAACAAAACATTGTACGAGATACCCAATGAATGCCGGGCCGCAGCTTGCGATATCGGATGAGATGCGTGTCACATTTTCATCGATGATCACTGGTTTAGAGATAAACGACATCAATGATAAGAGTTTCTCTTTGTATTCCGTGTGGCATTTCGAACCAAATGTGATCAATGAGGTTCCAGAAAGGGCACGGTTTGTGATGCTTGGAATGGCGCGGGCGACACTGCAATCAAGCAAGTTTTCAATTTGTTCACAGGAAATGGGGCTTGTGATCGAGACCACGAGTTTATGTTTGGATATAAACTTTTTATTTTCAGAAAGAACATCATAGAATTGATGCGGCTTTACACAGATGAAAAGGATATCGGCAAAACGGATCACCTCTTCAGCTGTTGCTCCCACTCGGAGTTTGGGGTGGGCAGACTGCAGACGTTCTGCTTTAGAAAGCGTCCGGTTTGTGACCATAATACGTGAAGGCTGTACAGACGATGATTCTATAAAAGATGACACTAAAATGCTCCCCATGTTCCCGGTTCCAATAAAACCTAGTTTCACTTTAACTCCTCCTCTCCCTTATCTTTCCTACCTTGATGTATATGCTTGATTTGCCCAGAATATGAAAATTGAAATAAACGTATTGAAAGGAGACGAATGATGATCAGAAAATATGATGGAGCCGTTCGCAAACTCAGCTACATTCTTCCTGCTGCGGCATGCTTGTTAGCCGTAATTTTCTATTTTGCAGGAAAAATGCCGGATGAAGTAGAGCCTGCGCAAGGCATTCCGGTCGAATTGATGGAGAATAAAGGGGCAGCGAGTAAAATAACCCCTATTGCAAAGGATGCAGATTCTCAGAGAATTGAGATCGATATAAAAGGTGAAGTCAGGAAACCGGGAGTGTACGAGATGAAGCAAGGGGACCGAGTGATTGATGCAGTTAATCGAGCAGGAGGTTTTTCGAAAAAAGCGGAGGAAAAAGGAGTTAACCTTTCAGCACGGGTGAAGGATGAAATGCTTCTTTACATCCCAGCTAAAGGCGAAGAACGGTTGCCGGTTGGGCCTGATGCAGGAGGACAGGATGGTGGTGGCACAACAAAGGTTAATATTAATTCTGCAGCAGAGCAGGAGCTGGAAACGCTGAATGGCATAGGTCCTTCTAAAGCCAAAGCGATCATGGCCTATCGTGAAGAGAACGGACCGTTTAAAACAATTGAGGATTTGCTGAATGTACCAGGAATTGGAGAAAAGTCTCTGGAAAACATGAAGGAACAGATTGAGGTTGACTAAGTTATCATTGACTCAAAGCAGCGTAAATGCCTACACTAAAAATAAATAAGATTGGAGGAGAAAAGATGGACCGTATTTCCTGGGATGAATATTTTATGGCACAGAGCCATCTGCTTGCCTACAGAAGCACATGTACAAGACTTGCGGTGGGAGCAACAATCGTAAGGGATAAAAGGATCATTGCGGGTGGCTACAATGGTTCCATATCCGGGGGCGTGCATTGCATAGATGAAGGTTGTTATGTGATAGACGGCCATTGTGTGAGGACGATCCATGCCGAGATGAATGCCATTTTGCAATGTGCAAAATTTGGTGTACCAGTGGAGGGGGCAGAAATGTATGTCACCCATTTTCCTTGTCTGCATTGCTGCCGTACGATTATTCAAAGCGGAATAAAGACACTTTACTATGCCAAAGATTATAAGAATCACCCGTACGCAATTGAACAATTTAAAGAAGCAGGACTGGTTGTGAAGCAAGTCCCTTTTAATGACCATAATATCAACCCTCATTACATAGAACAGATGGAATTAACCTTTGAACTGTTGCGAGCTGTAGAGGAAGGTGGAGCGGGAGATCAAGAAAAACTTGAGGCTTTGAAAAGCAAGGTGCAGCATCTGTATCCCCGTTCTTTGCACTTGGAATAAAACATGAGAGCCGGATACTTCTTCGCGATAAGTGCGGCAGCAGGCGTTTTTTTATCATCTTACCATTACATCTGGGCGATCGCAGGCATCGCTCTTTTTTATGGCAAAAAAGGTGCGAATACGTTGACCATCAGCTTTTGCTTAGCCGTATTTGTATTCTTTTACGTCTATTACCAGTTTACCGATAAGCAAAATGTGACGAAGTTTTCTGGAGATGAACGAACCTTTACCGGGACCGTCATGACCATTCCGGAGATTGACGGAGATTTACTATCCTTCAAACTTCAAACAAAACATGAGAAATTTGTTGTTCACCATATCATACCATCTCATGGGATGCAGAAACGGCTTAAACAGCATCTTCATCAGGGGATGGTCTGTACGTTTGATGGTGAACTGATCGTCCCTGAGGGGCGGGGGAATTTCGAAGGAATGGATTACGCCTCGTACTTAAAACGCCAGAGAATCCACTGGAGCATAAAGGCGGCCCATCTTTCAGTCTCTGCTTGCCGGGATAAACCGCCTGATCTATTGGGGCATGCAGCTGCTTTGCGTGAAAAGGGCATCCGTCTGATAGAAAAAGTGGTTGAAGAGGATGTCTCCGGGATAATCAATGCTTTGGTATTTGGCTATCGTGAAAAAATACCGGTCGATATTGATGAGGCCTACCAGCGAATGGGTTTGTCACATTTGCTTGCGGTATCAGGGTTTAATGTGGCGATCATCATGGGCATGCTCTTTGCGGGCAGTCTTCGAATGGGCATCACCAGGGAAAGAGCAGCTCTAGGTATCGCTTCGGTCCTGCCTCTTTATGTTGTGATGACCGGCAGTGAAGCTTCCATCGTCCGTGCAGGTATTATGGGTATGGCGCTGCTGATGTTCCGGCGATATAGAAAGAGGATTCATCCGTTGTCACCTGTGAGCGGTGTGTGCCTTCTTATGCTTCTGATGAACCCTTATTACGTTTTTCAACTTGGTTTTCAGCTATCTTTTATGAATGTGTTTGCTTTACTGATATCATCGCGTCTGATTTTCAGCCGATATACCTCCTACTTAGCTCAAGCTTTGGTAACTACCCTCTTATGCCAAATTGTTTCTTTCCCCGTCATTATCTATCATTTTTATGAAACGTCATTATGGTCAGTGCCTCTGAACCTTCTGTTTATTCCCTTACTGTCTTTTGTGGTTCTGCCCCTTGCCTGTCTTTCACTTCCGATTTTGTTCCTATCGCTCAATGCAGCTAAAATAATCCTTTATCTTCCTGTCATCCTCATGAAATTCACAAATTCAATCCTTCTTCACGCGCAGAAGAACAATCTTAACTTTGTGTTTGGACAGCCTCCTGCCTATCTTATCCCGATCTATTATTTTGGGATCTTCAATTTGTTCGTTCAATGGGAAAGGTATGGATGTCATAAGCGTCTGCTTTATCCTGCTTCCTTTCTTGTTTTGGCCGGTGTTTTTCATTGGAATGTTCATTCCCTTGATCCAAGCAGCACAATTACCTATTTAAATGTTGGGCAGGGAGACAGCACCTTGATTGAACTTCCATTCAGGCAAGGGGTTTATTTAATAGATACGGGAGGAACACTGAATTTTGAAAAGGAAGAATGGAGAAAAAGAAAGGTGGATTATAATATTACGAAAGAGGTCGTTCTGCCCGCGTTAAAAGCGCGGGGGATCCGGAAGATCGATAAATTGATATTGACGCATGGAGACATGGATCACATCGGCGGGGCTGAAACGGTTCTGTCTGGAGTCAGGATAGGTGAATTGTTGTATCCAAAAGGCACAATTGACGGAGTGCTGGAAACCAGTGTGCTGAATCATGCGGCCAGTCTGGATATTCCTATTCGTGTTACTCAGCGCGGGCAAAGGTGGTCGGTTGGGGATCATCTTTTTTATGTACTTTCTCCTTATGGTGATGAGACCGAGAGCAATGCCCAATCCATCGTCCTATTAGCAAAGATGAAGCGTTTTTCCTTTCTATTCACTGGGGATTTAGAAGAAGAAGGGGAAAAGCGTATTTTAAGTGGAAATGCCCCTTTAAAGGCAGATTTTTTAAAGGCTGGCCATCATGGGAGTAAAACGTCGTCCTCACAGGCTTTTATCGACGCTGTTGATCCCATTTATGCCGTCATATCAGCCGGGAAAAACAATCGGTACGGACATCCACATCCGGATGTTGTGTCACGTTTCAAAAAAAATGCTGCGGTCATTTTGCGTACCGATCAGCTTGGGGATATCGAGATCCAAATGCTGGGTCACAAGTTAAAGATACATCACAGTGTAACCGGATCCAAATAAAAAGAAGCCTTTTTCAGGCTTCTTTTTATTGATTATGTAGCGATAAGTTTGATAATAACTCCAATTGCAAAGATTAACGTGAAAAAACCAAAGGACCAAACGAAGCCCATGCCTGAATCGATTAAATCATTGCGTTTGCTTTGGACGTCTTTTTCGAAATGATTCATTTCCGCAACCCTCCCGTTTCGATAATAAGTATAAGTCATTCAGATAAAAAAATCCATATTTGATTGGAAGCGTTGTCTATAAAATGCATATTCTTTTCCTTTTTTGCTACCTGTTGTCACCAATACTGCAGATTGGCATAGGATATCATAACATTACAAGGAATAGAGCGGTTTACTCGCTGTTCACTGGGAGTCCCGGGGTCTTGGTGATCAGCGTTTAATATAAATGAAGAAGCAGCAAAAGCTGCTTCTTCTTTTTGGTTTGATTCCTATTGAAAAAAACAGCTATACGGCATACGATAGGAACAGAGAAAGTTTGAGGTGAGTGGTTTTGTCGATCGTCCCATTACAAAAAAAGTTGAAACAGAAGGAATTTTCTCCGTATTATGTTCTGTACGGAACTGAATCTTATATTATTGAGCAAGCCATATCCGCCATTGTGAAGCATTCGCTGAATGAAGAGGATAAGGATTTTAACTTCTCTGTATATGATTATATGGAAACTCCTATACAAGCGATTATGGAAGATGCGGAAACGCTCCCGTTTATGGGGGACAGGCGTGTTGTCGTCGTGAAAAATGCTTATTTTCTAACGGGGGTAAAGGACAAGAGCAAAGTTGAGCATGATCTTGCAACCGTTGAAAGATATATTCAGAATCCAGCTGAGTTTACGCTTCTCGTTTTCGTGGTCCCAGCTGAGAAATTAGATGAACGAAAGAAAATAGTTAAAACGCTGAAAAAGTCAGGAGAACTGATCGCAGCTCTCCCTTTAAGCGGTGATTCGGCAGTGGAATGGATTAAGGACCGGGCGATTCAGCGGCAAGTGCACATCGATACAGATGCAGCGCAATATTTGACGGCCAAGGTAGGAAATGAATTGATGGCACTCATTCAGGAAATGGACAAACTGGCATTATTCGTTGGGGATGGCGGAAATATCACGATACCCGTCATTGATGAACTTGTACCGAGAACACTGGAAGATAATATTTTTTCGCTCATTGATGATATTGTTCATAAAAAAATTGACGCTGCACTAAGAACTTTTTATGACCTAGCCAAGCAGAATGAGGAACCGATTAAAATTCTCTCCCTAATGGCAAGACAGTTTCGTATTATATATGGGGTGAAAGAACTTTTTTCAAAAGGCTATGGAGAAAAACAGATTGCAGGAGCTTTAAAGCTGCATCCCTATGCAGTAAAGCTGGCTTCCAGACAAGCGAGGCTTTTTGAGGAAGAAGAGCTTCTCAGCATGCTGGATCGCATAGCTGAGGCGGATTATGAGATGAAAACAGGGAAAATGGATAAACAGCTTATTTTGGAACTGATTATGCTGAAGATGGCAAATTAAAAAACGTCCAGCCGATTGGATATCGGCTGGACATTTTTTTTTCATGCTGTGTTAAATCATACTGTTGATATTGTTTTAGGTTGCCAAAAACCATCCATTTGGCAATTATAGAAGGAAAATGAAAAATACCGATTTATGTTTAAAAAATCTGATTTATGTTTAAAATCTACGCTTTTATTTTCAAGTCGTTTATACGCGACAACTTACGACAGGGTTCAACGCATTCGTTTTAAACCAGAACATCACGGACAACATGGTGAATCTTTTATTATTATTAATATGGAATGTCATTTTTTTGAAAAGCGACTGTTAACAGTAGCTTTTCAAAAAAAGACATGAAAAAAACGACCTGTAAGGCCGTTTCGTGTCATTTCCCGTGATTATGCATTGATTCCGTTTAACGCTTTAGCAAGACGAGACTTCTGACGGGAAGCTGCATTTTTATGGATAAGTCCTTTAGTTGCCGCTTTATCAACTTTTTTAGTAGCAACTGTGAAAGCTTCTTTAGCACCTTCAGCATCTTTGTTAGCGACCTTAGTTTCAAAGTTTTTCACAGCTGTACGCATAGCAGACTTTAAAGAAGCATTATGAACACGGTTCTTATCGTTTGTTTTTACACGTTTAATAGCAGATTTAATATTAGCCAATCCATTCACCTCCCTAACATTGCAACTGGATTGCAAAAAAATAGGACACAGAGTATTTTATCAGTTTAATTCTTCAATTGCAATACAAGAATGAAATGGCTTTTTAATGGCAAAAATAGAGACAATATATCTCTATCACAGGACGGTGCCAAAATGAACAACAAAGATTTGGATCTGAACAACTATTCCATTCGGACAGACTTAGCGATCGAAGCACATGAAATGCTGGTAAATGAAGAGAAGATGAAGGAGAAGGAGAGCTCTGTTAAAGGCATCATCATTAAAGAACGGGATCATGATGGAATTAAATATACGAGGGTAGAGATAGATGAAAATGGGGCACAGGCTACCGGGAAAAAACCGGGTACATATTTAACATTCGAGATGCAGGGGATTAGGGAAAAGGATTCGGAGCTTCAGGAACGGGTGCAGGAGGTCTTTGCCCGTGACTTTAAAGACTTTATTAATGAACTTGGAATTCAGGATGATGACACGTGCCTGGTTGTCGGTCTTGGAAACTGGAATGTTACTCCTGATTCTCTAGGACCCAACGTAGTGGAAAATCTATTGATCACAAAACATTTATTTGCTCTGTCGCCTGAAAATGTGGAAGAAGGGTTCCGGCCGGTCTGTGCCATCTCGCCTGGGGTCATGGGGATAACAGGGATCGAAACGAGCGATATTATTGAAGGCGTCATTCGAAAAGTTAACCCTGATTTTGTGATCGCGATCGATGCTCTGGCTTCGAGATCGCTCGAGCGGGTAAACACGACTATTCAAATCTCTGACAGTGGAATCCATCCAGGGTCTGGTGTCGGCAACAAAAGAAAAGAGCTGAGCAAAGACACACTGGGTATCCCAGTTATCGCGATCGGTATTCCTACCGTTGTCGATGCCGTTACGATCACGAGCGATGCCATTGATTATATCCTCAAACATTTTGGCAGGGAGATCAAAGAAAAGGATAAGCCGTCCAAGTCTCTCGCACCAACATGGATGACGTTTGGGGAAAAGAAAATCCTGAAAGAAGACGATCTTCCGCCAGAAGCGGAACGGCAATCCTTCCTGGGAATGATAGGAACCCTTGATGAAGATGAAAAAAGAATGCTGATTCGGGAGGTCCTCTCTCCAATCGGACATAATCTCATGGTAACGCCAAAAGAGGTGGATACATTTATTGAGGACATGGCAAATGTTCTTGCCGTAGGATTGAACACAGCGCTTCACAGGCAGGTTGACCAATCCAATAGTTCTTCCTATACGCACTGACACATAAAAGGACAAGCTGTTTCATAGGATGTAAAGAAACCAATGGTAAACGGGGTGGGTCCTGTGGTTAAATTTATGCTGAAGTGTTTTCTGATCACGGCTGTTTTGTTTTTCGGTGTCCTGCTTGGAATGCAGAGGGCCTCAGTAGGGATGAATCATTTAAAAGGCAATTCAGACACAGGTAAGGCTTTGGCGATAAAGGAAAGCAAAGGACATACTGATGCTGAAGTACTGGGGGCTGCAATAGATGCTAAAGATTTAACGGCGAAACAGAAACTATTAGAAGAGTCTAAAGCCTTCAACTTCTTTTCTTCGCTGGGTGAGAAAGTGTCTGTTCTCATTTCATCTCTTTTTCGAGCGGTCATCGGTCTTATCTCCGCAATACTTTCACAGATATTTGGATCATTAAGCTGACAGTTATTTTCATTTAAGAAAAATAACTGTTTTTTCATGTTTGTTATCAAGTGGAACATTTCAAGGCGTCTCCACTTTTCATTTGGTTCAGCATTGAACAACGGTCTTTGTATTGCTATAATCTAAAATAGTGTACTTTGCGCAAAATGTAGGAGTGAAATGAATGAATCGAGAACAAAAACTGGACAGGCAATCAAGGATTCGCAATTTTTCCATCATTGCTCATATTGACCATGGAAAATCAACGCTGGCTGACCGGATCCTTGAGAAAACCAGCGCCTTGACTCAAAGAGAAATGAAAGAACAGCTTCTGGACTCCATGGACCTTGAACGTGAACGGGGGATAACCATAAAGCTGAATGCTGTTCAGTTAAACTACAAAGCTAAAGATGGAGAAGTGTATACATTTCACCTGATTGATACTCCAGGACATGTTGACTTCACGTATGAAGTATCAAGAAGCCTTGCGGCCTGTGAAGGGGCGCTTCTGATTGTTGACGCTGCCCAGGGAATCGAAGCCCAAACCCTTGCTAATGTTTATCTTGCACTAGAGAATGATCTGGAAATCCTTCCTGTCATTAATAAGATCGACCTTCCGAGTGCTGAACCGGAGAGAGTGAGGCAGGAGGTTGAAGATATCATCGGGCTTGATGCATCCGAAGCTGTTTTAGCTTCAGCGAAAGCTGGGATCGGGATTGAAGAAATACTGGAACAGATTGTCGAAAAGGTGCCAGCGCCATCTGGAGATCCGGACGGCCCGCTTCAAGCTCTTATTTTCGACTCGCTTTATGATCCATACCGGGGAGTAGTAACGTATATCCGTGTAACCGAAGGCACGGTTAAAATCGGCGATAAAATCAAAATGATGGCGACAGAGAAAGAATTTGAGGTAGTGGAACTCGGTGTGTTCACGCCAAAAGCTGTCAACAAGGATTTCTTAACAGTCGGTGACGTAGGCTACTTGACTGCTGCCATTAAAAATGTAGGCGATACTCAAGTCGGGGATACCATTACGAGTGCTGTCAAACCAGCCAGCGAACCGCTGCCTGGGTACCGAAAA
This sequence comes from Fictibacillus sp. FJAT-27399, assembly GCF_001510655.1. Classification (GTDB taxonomy): domain Bacteria; phylum Bacillota; class Bacilli; order Bacillales; family Fictibacillaceae; genus Fictibacillus_C; species Fictibacillus_C marinisediminis. Next base: position 931,889 of record NZ_LMVC01000002.1, read on the forward strand.
ATGAACCCGATGGTATATTGCGGATTATATCCAGTTGATAACGCAAAATATAATGATTTGCGCGAGGCATTGGAACGGCTTGTTTTAAATGATTCTGCTCTTCAATATGAACCTGAGACCTCTCAAGCACTCGGGTTCGGCTATCGCTGCGGATTCTTGGGGCTGCTTCACATGGAGATTATTCAGGAGAGGATCGAACGTGAATTTAACATTGACCTCATTGCAACAGCACCAAGTGTAATTTACAATGTTTTGTTAACTGACGGTGAAGAGATGATCGTTGATAACCCGGCCAACATGCCGGAAGCACAGCTCCTTCAAAAGGTAGAAGAACCTTATGTAAAAGCGACGATTATGACACCGAATGATTATGTAGGGACCATCATGGAAATCTGCCAGAAAAAACGCGGGATTTTCCAGACGATGGATTACCTGGAAAATAACCGGGTAAACGTGCTTTACGAAATCCCTCTCTCTGAAATTGTCTATGATTTCTTTGACCAGCTGAAATCGAGCACGAAAGGCTATGCTTCACTTGACTATGAGTTGATCGGCTACAAGCCTTCCAAGCTGGTTAAGATGGATATATTGCTAAACGGAGAAAAAATCGATGCTCTTTCTGTCATCGTTCATAAAGATTTTGCTTATGAACGCGGAAAAGTAGTCGTTGAAAAGCTTAAAGAACTGATTCCTCGCCAGCAGTTTGAGGTACCTATTCAAGCCTCAATCGGACAAAAGATCATTGCAAGGTCCAATATTAAAGCACTTCGTAAAAACGTTCTTGCCAAGTGTTACGGCGGAGATATTTCCCGTAAAAGAAAATTGCTTGAAAAGCAAAAAGAAGGTAAGAAGCGCATGAAAACCATTGGACGAGTCGAGGTGCCGCAGGAAGCCTTCATGGCGGTACTGCGAATGGACAACGATTAATTCCACAACGAAATAAAATAAGCAACAGGACGAGACCGCATATTTTTGCGGTCTTTCACAAATTTTAGACAAGAAAGCAGGGATCATATGCCAGAAGCGGCTTATTTTCATATCCCGTTCTGTGTGAACATTTGCCATTATTGCGATTTTAACAAGGTGTTCTTAAAAGGACAGCCCGTTAACGAATATTTAACCTATATGGAAAAAGAAATGATCAACACAGTTAGACAGACCCCATATTCCAGGATGAAAACCATCTTTGTCGGCGGAGGTACGCCCACTGCACTCGATTACGAACAATTTGAAACGTTTCTTAAGATGGTGAACCGACACTTTTCTTCTGACGAACTCGATGAATTCACCGTAGAAGCTAATCCGGAACAAACCGATCGAAAGAAACTGGAGATCATGGGGGCCTTTGGGGTGAACAGGCTGAGCATTGGTGTGCAGGCCTTTCAGGAACAGCTTTTAAAAGAACTTGGACGGACACATGTGAAAAAGGACGTTATTCGAACAGTCTCTGAAGCAAAAGCTGTTGGCATCGAGAATATTTCTCTGGATATTATGTTCGGACTGCCCCATCAAACCGTTGATATGCTAAAAGAAACGCTCGAAATTGCATTTTCATTAAACGTCCCCCATTTCTCGGCCTACTCCCTTCAGCTTGAAAAAAAGACGGTGTTTTACAATCGTGCGGTAAAAGGGGACTTGCTGCTGCCGGAGCAGGAGGAAGAAGCCCAAATGTATGAAGTCCTTATGGAACAGATGGAGAAGCACGGTTATGTCCAGTATGAAATTTCAAACTTTGCGAGACCCGGTTATGAAAGCAAGCATAATCTGCAATACTGGGATAATAACGAATACTATGGCATAGGAGCCGGTGCCCATAGCTATGTAAATGGCAAACGCATGGCCAATGCAGGGCCATTGAAGAAATATATGTCGTTGATCGATGAGACAGGCTTTCCTTATGTTCATTCTGAAACGCTGGCTCCATCGGCTAAAATGGAGGAAGAACTTTTTATGGGATTGAGAAAAATGGATGGTGTATCTGATACCCGATTTAAACAAAGGTACGGAAAGTCCATGTATGAAGTATTTGGCCCGCAGATCGAACAGCTGCTGGCAAAGGGGTGGCTTAAAAAGTCCGATGACAGGGTATCACTGACGAAGGATGGAACGTTTTTAGGGAATGAAGTGTTTCAGGAATTTATCGGTGTGGTTTAATCGTTGACAATCTTCAGTTGCTTTTGGTAATTTAATATTAGATTTAGCACTCGCTCTTTCGGAGTGCTAACAGCCTCGGAGGTGAAAGGATGTTATCTGAAAGACAGCTTTTTATACTTCAAGTGCTGATTGATGATTACATCCAGCATGTTGAACCTGTAGGATCAAGGACCATTTCCAAAAGAGAAGATGTCCATTTCAGCCCGGCGACCATCCGGAATGAGCTGGCGGACTTGGAGGATTTGGGATTCCTTGAAAAGACTCACACTTCATCAGGCAGGATTCCGTCCGAGAAAGGGTATCGCTTTTACGTCGATCACCTTTTGAGCCCCACGGTTCTTTCGACAGCGGATATTTTTAATATACAGGCGCTATTCAACGAGAAATTGGAAGAAACCGAACGTATTTTTGAACAATCAGCTAAAATTCTTTCTGAACTTACCAACTATACATCAATCATTCTTGGACCGGAAGCGATTGAAACGACATTAAAACACATTCAGTTGATTCCTTTAGGATCCCAGCAGGCCGTTGCTATATTTGTGACGAGTACGGGACATGTTGAAAACAGGCATGTGATCCTGCCCGAAGGAATTGCGCCCGAAGAGATTGAGAAGCTGGTCAATATCTTAAATGAGAAGCTGGCAGGGGTGCCTCTCGCTGAACTTCACAAAAAAATCCAGGATGAACTCAACGTTGTTTTCAGAAAGCATCTGATGAATCATCGGCAGGCTTCCCTGTTTATTGATGATATCTTTAAATGGAGCAACAAAGATAAGATATTTTTTGGCGGTAAAACCAAAATGCTGTATCAGCCTGAATTCAGGGATGTAGAAAAAGTTCGTATTCTTTTGGACGCCCTGGAGGAAAAGGCGGTCATTGAACAGATGCTTTCAGCGAATAATGATGGCATAACCGTAACGATCGGACAGGAAAATCAGGTAGAAGCTGTCAGAAACTGCAGCCTGATTAAAGCTTCCTATTCGTTTCACGGCAAGCATATCGGCACGATTTCCTTGATCGGTCCTACCCGAATGGAATATAAACGCGTAATCGGTCTGCTTGACACGATCAGCAAAGAGTTTACGAACTTATTTAACGCTAGGTTCTAACAATAACAATAAACTCCGATTATTTTAGGGAGGTGACAACATGGAAGACAAACAAAAGGAAACTGCTGAATTTGAACAAACGGAAAACGCTGAAACTTATGTGGAAGCTGATCAAACAGCCGGCTCTGAGCCTTTGGAAAATGAAGGGGAAACGGCTGAGACAACTGAAGAGAAGCAACGAATTTCAGAGCTTGAAACCAATCTTGCTGACACTGAAAACCGATTGCTCCGCGTACAGGCTGACTTTGAAAACTTTAAGCGGCGTACACGTGAAGACAACGCCGCTCAGTTAAAATATAAATCACAGAGCCTTTTGACACAGCTTCTGCCTGCTCTTGATAATTTCGAAAGAGCATTGGATGTGAAGGTTGAGGATGCTCAAGCTGCTTCTGTCCTTCAAGGGGTGGAGATGGTATACCGCCAGCTGCTTGAGGCCATGAAGAGTGAAGGCTTGGAAGTGATCGACTCCGAAGGCTCAGCGTTTGATCCAAAACTGCATCAGGCAGTTATGCAAGTCCAGGATGAAAAATACGGATCCAATGTCGTTGTTGAAACCCTGCAAAAGGGCTACAGACTTAAGGATCGTGTCATTCGTCCAGCAATGGTTAAAGTAAATCAGTAATATTAAGTTCTTAATATTACATATAAAAGTGGAGGGTATGTAACATGAGCAAAATTATTGGAATTGACTTAGGTACAACAAACTCTTGTGTTGCCGTTATGGAAGGCGGAGAAGCAACAGTTATCCCTAATCCTGAAGGAAACCGTACAACTCCTTCAGTTGTCGCCTTTAAAGATGGCGAACGTTCAGTAGGGGAAGTTGCAAAGCGTCAGGCTGTCACGAACCCAAATACAATCATCTCCATCAAACGCCATATGGGAACAAACCATAAAGTGGATGCAGAAGGAAAAGAGTATACTCCTCAAGAAATCTCTGCAATCATTCTTCAAAAATTGAAAAATGATGCTGAGAGCTACCTTGGAGAAAAAGTAGAGCGCGCCGTTATCACGGTTCCAGCATACTTCAACGATGCACAACGCCAGGCAACAAAAGATGCCGGTCAGATTGCAGGCCTTCAAGTTGAACGTATCATTAACGAACCTACAGCAGCTGCACTAGCTTATGGTTTAGAAGAAGACAACGACCAAAAAATTCTAGTATTTGACCTTGGCGGCGGTACATTTGACGTATCCATCCTTGAAATCGGCGACGGAAACTTCGATGTAATTGCTACATCTGGTGACAATGAACTGGGCGGAGACGACTTTGACCAAGTCATTATCGACTATCTTGTTGATCAGTTCAAAAAAGAGAACGGCATCGATCTATCTCAAGACAAAATGGCGCTTCAACGTTTAAAAGATTCTGCTGAAAAAGCGAAAAAGGAATTATCAGGGGTTACACAAACTCAAATTTCTCTTCCGTTCATCACAGCAGATGCTACAGGACCTAAACACTTAGAGGTTTCCATGAGCCGTGCGAAATTTGAAGAGCTTTCATCTGACCTTGTTGAACGCACGATGGGGCCAACTCGTCAGGCGCTTAATGATGCAGGATTCTCTCCAAACGATATCGACAAAGTCATCTTAGTCGGTGGTTCTACACGTATTCCTGCTGTACAAGAAGCGATCAAGAAGTTTACTGGTAAAGATCCGTTTAAAGGGGTTAACCCTGATGAAGTAGTTGCACTAGGTGCAGCGATTCAAGGCGGTGTTATCACAGGAGACGTTAAAGATGTTGTTCTTGTTGACGTAACTCCACTTTCTCTAGGAATTGAAACACTTGGCGGCGTATTTACGAAGCTTATTGACCGAAATACGGCTATCCCTACAACGAAGTCTCAAGTGTTCTCAACAGCAGCAGACAATCAGCCATCTGTAGACATTCACGTACTGCAAGGTGAGCGTGAAATGGCTGCTCACAATAAAACATTGGGTCGCTTCCAGCTTACGGATATTCCTCCAGCACCGCGCGGAGTTCCGCAAATCGAAGTATCATTTGATATCGATTCAAACGGAATTGTAAATGTTCGTGCCAAAGACCTTGGAACGAACAAAGAACAATCCATTACGATTAAATCTTCTTCTGGCCTTTCAGATGAAGAGATCGAAAAAATGGTAAAAGATGCGGAAGAAAACGCTGAAGCAGATAAAAAGAAACGTGAAGAAATTGATCTTCGAAACGAAGCTGATCAGCTGATCTTTGCTACTGACAAGACATTGAAGGATCTTGAAGGAAAAGTGGAAGAAGCTGAAGTAACAAAAGCAAATGACGCGAAAGATGAGCTTAAAAAAGCGCTTGAAGGCCAAGATATCGAAGCAATTAAAACAGCGAAAGACGCTTTGAACGAGATCGTTCAGCAGCTTTCTGTCAAGCTTTATGAGCAGGCTGCACAAGCACAGCAAGCTCAAGGCCAAGAACAAGGCGAGAAAAAAACCGATGACAACGTAGTCGATGCTGAATACGAAGAAATGAACGACGACGAAAAGAAATAATAACTGATTTTCAGTGAGGAAAAAGTCAAAGTCAGGCGAGCATCTTGGCTTTGACTTTTTTTCCGTTTTAAGATGTAATGTCTAGCTCCAGCGCCTAGTACGAAAATGAATTGCAATTTTCGTCATAGGTCCTCGAGGACGAATTAAACAATTCGTCTTTGGTCGCTTCACTCTTACCCCTCAACACAAAAAGCGTGTTGCTGTGTAAGAATTCCAGCGCTTGTCGGACCTAGCAGGGCGCTTGCGCTTTACTAAATAACCCTTCACATATTTAAAGATCTTTCTTGAAAAAAGAAAAGGAACAATGGTAAGATAATTTTTATGTGAAGATTCGGGAGTGGGATTTCTATGAGTAAACGAGATTACTATGAAGTGCTAGGACTGGATAAAAACGCATCCAGCGATGAAATAAAAAAAGCTTACCGGAAATTGACGAAGCAATACCATCCGGATGTTAACAAGGAAGCGGATGCAGCTGAAAAGTTTAAAGAAGTCCGTGAAGCATACGATACATTAAAGGATCCACAAAAAAAAGCGCAGTATGACCAATTCGGGCATACCGATCCAAACCAGGGTTTCGGCGGTTTTGGAGGAGCTGGAGCCGACTTTGGCGGTTTTGGAGACATATTTGATATGTTCTTTGGCGGCGGCAGTGGTGGAAGAAGAAATCCAAATGCTCCTCGCCAGGGATCCGATCTGCAGTATAATATGAACTTGAAATTTGAAGAAGCTGTTTTCGGAAAAGAAACCGAAATTGAAATTCCTAAAGAAGAAACGTGCGGAACATGCCACGGTTCAGGTGCTAAACCGGGTACCCATCCGGAAAATTGTACCCATTGTAAAGGAACGGGCCAGCTGAATGTTGAACAAAACACACCGTTTGGCAGGATTGTCAATAAACGTGTGTGCCAATATTGCAGCGGAACAGGCAAGCTTATAAAAGAAAAATGCGGAACATGCCACGGAAAAGGGAAGGTAACGACTACAAAGAAAGTCAAAGTTAAGATTCCTGCGGGAGTGGACAATGGACAGCAGATCCGTCTTTCAGGGCATGGAGAACCAGGAGTGAACGGCGGTCCAGCCGGCGACCTTTATGTTGTCTTCAGGGTGCTTCCTCACGAGTTCTTTGAGAGAGACGGAGACGACATTTTCTGTGAAATGCCGATTACCTATGCTCAGGCCGCATTAGGTGACGAAATTGAAGTCCCTACCCTGCATGGCCGGATCAAGCTTAAGATTCCAGCAGGAACGCAGACCGGAACTCATTTCCGCCTAAGAGGCAAAGGAGTTCAAAACGTAAGGGGAAGAGGCCAGGGTGATCAGCATATCCAGGTAAAAGTTTTGACTCCTACGAAATTATCTGAGAAACAGAAACAGCTGCTCCGTGATTTTGCTGAAATCGGCGGCGATGTGCCTGATGAACATGAAGAATCATTTTTTGATAAAGTGAAAAGAGCCTTTAAAGGCGAGTAAAGGATCATAGGAATGGAGTTGATAGAATTGAAATGGTCAGAAATTAGCATTCACACTACCCAGGAAGCGGTTGAACCAATCTCAAACATTCTACACGAAGCAGGTGCAAGCGGAGTCGTCATTGAGGACCCGGAAGATTTAGTTAAAGAGAGATCATCCGTTTATGGGGAAATCTATCAGCTCGATCCTAATGATTATCCTGATGAGGGAGTTATTGTTAAGGCCTATCTGCCTGTGACCAGCTTTCTCGGGGAAACGGTTGATGAGATTAAAGAAGCTATCAATAATCTCATGACCTACGATATTGACCTTGGACATAATAAGGTTACGATCAGTGAAGTAAATGAAGAAGAATGGGCAATGGCTTGGAAGAAATATTACAAGCCCGTTAAGATCTCTGAAAAAATAACCATTACGCCGACATGGGAAGACTATAAGCCGGTTAGCTCTGATGAAGTCATCATCGAACTAGATCCGGGGATGGCATTTGGTACCGGAACCCACCCAACGACTGTCATGTGTCTGCAGGCGATCGAGAAATACCTGCAAAAAGATGATGAAGTCATTGATGTTGGAACAGGATCCGGGGTTTTAAGTATCGCTGCGGCCCACTTGGGAGCAAAGCATGTTCAGGCATATGATCTGGATGATGTAGCAGTTGCGAGTGCCAGGCTTAATGTAAAATTAAATAAAGTAGCCGCTTCTGTTACTGTAAAACAAAATAATCTGTTGAACGGAATTGAAGGTCCTGTTGATTTAATTGCAGGAAATCTGCTCGCGGAAATTATTTTGCGATTTGTTCCAGATGCGGCAAGGGTACTTAAAAAAGGCGGTTTATTTATTACATCAGGCATCATTCAAGGGAAAAAGAATGATGTGAAGGAAAAATTGAAACGCAGCGGTTTTTCAATTGTTGAAATTTTAGAGATGGAAGACTGGGTAGCCATCATTGCACGAAATGATGGACCATTTGCGAAAGAGGTTTAACCCATGCAGAGATACTTTGTCTCATCTGCAGAGATGAATGATTCTTCCGTGACCATTATCGGAGACGACGCTAACCATATTGTTAAGGTGATGAGAATGGAAATCGGCGACCATGTCATCTGTTCTGATAATCAAGGCAGAGTGGCGCTTTGCGAAATAACGGAAATCGATCGTGATACCGTACAGACCAGCATTGTAGAGTCCATTCAGGAGAGTAAAGAGAGTCCAATACGGGTTACCATTGCCCAGGGAATTCCAAAAGGGGACAAACTTGAAACCATCGTCCAAAAAGGCACAGAACTGGGTGCTAAGGCCTTTTTGCCTTTTTCTTCTTCGAGGTGTATTGTTAAATGGGATGAAAAGAAAGGGCAGAAAAAAACACAGCGGCTGGAGAAGATTGCAAAAGAAGCTGCAGAGCAATCGCATCGAAGCCGTATACCCGACATTTTATCTCCTGTTTCTTTTAAGTCTTTATTAAAACAAGCCGCGGAATTTGACTATAAGATCGTTGCCTATGAAGAAGAGGCTAAAATAGGGGAGACCAAGCGTCTTTCTGAGCTTTTTAACCAAATGGCTCCAGGTACTTCCATCCTGTGTGCCATCGGTCCAGAGGGCGGTTTGAGCGAGCAGGAAGTTGATGAGTTAAAAGAAGCCGGCTTTATCCCATGCGGGCTGGGACCAAGGATACTCCGTACGGAAACGGCAAGCTCTTATATACTTTCCGCAATATCTTACCATTTTGAATTAATGAGGTGATTGAAATGCCATCAGTGGCTTTTCATACATTAGGCTGTAAAGTAAACCATTATGAAACAGAAGCAATCTGGCAGCTGTTTCAAGGTGATGGCTACGAACGTAAGGAGTTCGAGCAGGCAGCTGACGTTTATGTAATCAATACATGTACTGTTACGAATACAGGCGATAAAAAAAGCAGGCAGGTCATCCGCCGTGCGATCCGAAAAAATCCCGACGCTGTGATCTGTGTTACAGGGTGCTATGCCCAGACTTCGCCTGCCGAAATTATGGCGATTCCTGGAGTGGATATTGTTGTAGGAACACAGGATCGATCTAAAATGCTTCTTTATATTGCTCAATATAAAGAAGAACGTCTTCCGATAAACGGGGTCAGCAACATTATGAAAGCACGCGTCTATGAGGAGCTTGATGTTCCGTCCTTTACTGACCGTACTCGTGCGTCACTCAAGATTCAGGAAGGATGCAACAATTTCTGTACGTTCTGCATTATCCCATGGGCTCGTGGCCTTCTGCGTTCCCGGGATTCAAAGGAAGTCGTCCATCAGGCGCAGCAGCTTGTTGATGCAGGATATAAAGAAATCGTCCTGACAGGCATTCATACTGCCGGCTATGGAGAAGATTTAAAGGACTACAATTTTGCCATGCTTCTTTCTGAATTGGATGAAAAAGTGGATGGATTAAAGCGTCTTCGAATATCATCCATTGAAGCTAGCCAAATTACTGATGAGGTTATTGAAGTAATGGATCGTTCCGATAAGATCGTTCCTCACCTTCATATTCCACTGCAGTCAGGCTCTAATACTGTGCTGCAAAGAATGCGAAGAAAATATACGATGGAGCTGTTTGCAGATCGGGTCACGCAGCTTAAAAAGGCTTTGCCTGGCCTAGCTATCACATCAGATGTTATTGTAGGGTTTCCAGGCGAAACAGAAGAAGAATTTATGGAAACGTACAATTTCATCCGTGATCATAAATTTTCAGAACTTCATGTCTTTCCATATTCAAAACGGACAGGCACTCCGGCGGCAAGAATGGATGATCAGATTCCTGAGGATATTAAGAACGAACGCGTCCATCGGTTGATTGAGCTTTCTGACCAGCTGGCAAAAGAGTATGCATCCGACTACGAAGGGGAAGTGGTAGAAGTAATCCCTGAAGAAGCGTACAAGGAAGAAGCCGGTACAGGTCTATATGTAGGGTATACACCTAACTATTTGAAGGTTAGATTCCCTGCGAATGAAGAAATGATCGGAAAACAGGTGCTGGTAAAAATCGAAAAAGCAGGCTATCCATATAGTGATGGACAATTTGTTAAAGTGATAGAGGACCAGTCATCAAAACAGATCGTTAACCTATAAAATTCACAATCGTATAGTCCGGGAAACCGGGCTTTCTTTTGCTTAATCACAACTATCTCGAATTTGTAGAGAAGTTTTGGTAAAATATATAAGAATGTACTAATGTCTGAAGGGATGATAGAAGATGTCTGCTATGGATCTTGCAAAATTAATTGACCACACAGCATTAAAACCTGAAACAACAAAGGAAGATATTCTGAAACTTTGTTCAGAAGCAAAAGAATATAATTTCTTCTCTGTCTGTGTTAATCCAACCTGGGTGTACACAGCCTTTGAACAGCTTAAAGGATCAGATGTAGCTGTCTGTACAGTGATCGGCTTTCCACTTGGAGCGAGCACGCCGGAAGTAAAGGCGTTTGAAACGAGAAATGCCATTGAAAATGGTGCGACCGAAGTGGACATGGTCATCAATATTGGAGCTTTAAAAGGGCAGGATTATGATCTTGTAGAGCGGGATGTACGGGCTGTGGTTGAAGCAGCGAAAGGAAAGGCCTTAACTAAGGCAATTATCGAAACATCGCTCCTTACGGATGAAGAAAAAGTTAAAGCGTGTGAAATTGCTGTTAAAGCAGGAATTAATTTTGTGAAGACTTCGACTGGTTTTTCTTCTGCAGGGGCTACAGCTGAAGATATTCAATTAATGCGCAAAACAGTGGGTCCTAATATCGGTGTAAAGGCTTCAGGCGGTGTACGCGACAGAGAGGCCACACTGGCTATGGTTGAAGCAGGTGCATCAAGAATTGGTGCAAGTGCTGGGATTGCCATTGTAAAAGGCGAAGATTCCAATTCTGATTATTAAAACTAAGCGGTTTCTTATTGACCATTACCGATTGGTATATTATAATGGCAAAAGATATGTGACGCATTCCTGACATGGTTTTCATGCCGGAATGGTCTGGAGGGAGGGAAAGAAAATGGCAGAAACTCGTGTTCGCAAGAACGAATCCATTGATGATGCTCTTCGTCGTTTTAAAAGATCCGTTTCCAAAGATGGAACTTTGGCAGAAGTTAAAAAGCGCAAGCATTATGAAAAGCCAAGCGTGAAACGTAAGAAGAAGGCTGAGGCAGCAAGAAAGCGCAAGTTCTAAGAGAGGTGTAAGTTATGAGTCTTCTTGATCGATTAAACCAGGATATGAAACAAGCGATGAAGGACAAAAACAAGCAAAAGCTTTCTGTGATTCGTATGTTGAAGGCATCTCTTCAAAACGAGTCAATCAAGCTCGGGCACGACCTGAATGAAGAAGAAGAGCTCACTGTTCTTGCACGTGAAATGAAACAAAGAAAAGACTCCCTCCAAGAATTTGAAAAAGCCGGCCGCAATGACTTGGCGGATGCGTTGAAAGACGAAATTGTCATCATTACGGATTACATGCCGGAACAGTTAAGTGAAGAAGAAGTTAAAGACATCGTCCTGGCAGCAATTGAACAAGTTGGAGCTGTATCTAAAGCAGATATGGGGAAAGTGATGGGAGCGGTAATGCCAAAAGTTAAAGGCAAAACCGATGGTGCTCTTGTCAATCGCCTTGTCCAACAAAATTTATCTTAAACTCGAACAGACGTCTGAAAGGTTTCTAGCCTTGAGGGCGTCTTTTTGCATGCGTTAAAAGCTGGAGAAGTTCTGGTCCTACAAGAGTACATCCTGTAAAATAAATATGAGTTCTTTCCAATATTTGAAACTTTTTCACTCGTCAAGCGTAATCATTAAAGAGGGAGCAAAAGGGGGGCTAATAGTGAAAAAAGTCCGATTCGTATTTTTTCTTGCGTTAATCATGATCCCTCTGATGGTTTCAATTCAACCTGTAAGCGGTGAGGGAAGCGGAAAAAAGGTGTACGTTATCCCTGTTCAGCAGGAAATTGAGAGAGGACTGGAAGCGTTTTTAAAACGCAGTATTAAAGACGCAGAAAGTGCAGGGGCAGACCATATCATTTTTGAAATCAATACGCCTGGGGGAAGGGTGGATTCAGCAAATAACATCGCTGAAGTGATAAGAGATACGAAGATACCTACTACAGCATACATAGTGAAGGATGCCTTTTCTGCAGGAGCATATATTGCATTGAATGCAGATGAAATTGTGATGAAACCCTCCACAACGATAGGTTCAGCAGCTGTTATAGACTCGCGCGGGAATACAGCTGGAAAAAAAGCAGAATCAGCATGGATCGCGGAAATGGAAGCAGCAGCAGAGTTAAATAACCGAAATCCAAAGTACGCTCGTGCGATGGCTGATGATGATATGGAGTTAAAAGAGCTCGGCCTAAAAAAAGGAGAATTATTAACATTGACTGCTAATCAGGCGGTTAAAGTCGGCTATGCAGAAAAGATTGTAAAAGACCGTTCTGAATTGCTTTCTTATTTAAAACTGGATGATGCTTCTGTCACACAAGAAGATTTAAGTTTAGCGGAAAGGGTTGCCCGGTTTGTTACCAGTCCGGTCGTTGTTCCGATCTTGCTCTCGATTGGCTTCCTCGGAATGGTTATCGAGCTGTTCACAGCTGGTTTTGGCGTAGCTGGAATCATTGGGCTTTCTTCAATGTTTCTATACTTTTTCGGACACCTTCTTGCAGGGCTAGCGGGATGGGAATCGATTGCCTTATTTATTTTAGGAATCATTTTTCTGTTGCTTGAAGTTTTTGTTCCGGGCGGTATTGTGGGGATATTAGGGCTGACTGCGGTGATTGCCAGCCTGGTCATGGCTGCAGGGTCATTAACCACCATAGTGACCTCAATCGCCATCGCCATACTCGTGACAATCATTGGAGCATTCTTGTTCCTTAAATTCTTCGGATACAAAGGCCCGCTCCGAAAACTTGTTTTGTTCGACAGCACGAGTACCGAGAAAGGCTATGTTTCAAGCAGGCAGAGGCATGATTTAACCGGAAGGATTGCAGAGTCTATTACCCCGCTTAGGCCGTCCGGAACAGCAGAACTGGATGGAGAATACTTGGATGTTGTGACTGAAGGGTCTTTCATTCAAAAAGGAAAGCGGATTAAGATTGTAAAAGTTCAAGGTTCAAGAATTGTAGTAAGAGAAGTGAAAGATCATCATGAAGGAGGAATGTAAATGTTTACAGGACCTATTGCTACACTGGTTCTAATAGGAGTCATCGTTATCGTCCTGGCTGTTTTGTTTACCTTTGTTCCAGTCGCTCTTTGGATTTCTGCACTGGCTGCAGGTGTGCGGGTTGGCATCTTTACATTGATTGGAATGAGACTAAGAAGGGTTATCCCTTCCAGAGTTATCAATCCGCTGATCAAGGCTCAGAAAGCAGGGCTTAACTTAACGACGAATCAGCTGGAAAGCCACTACCTGGCAGGGGGAAATGTGGACCGTGTTGTAAACGCCTTAATAGCCGCGCACAGGGCGGATATCGAACTGAGCTTTGAACGGTCGGCAGCTATTGATCTGGCTGGGAGGGATGTACTGGAAGCGGTTCAGATGAGTGTTAATCCGAAGGTCATCGAAACTCCGTTCATTGCCGGTGTAGCGCTCAATGGGATTGAAGTGAAAGCGAAGGCTAGAATTACCGTAAGAGCCAACATCGAACGGCTCGTCGGCGGTGCGGGTGAGGAAACGGTTATTGCAAGGGTCGGTGAAGGGATTGTATCCACCATTGGTTCAAGTGAAAATCATAAGAAAGTGCTGGAGAACCCTGATACGATCTCACAGACTGTTCTTTCAAAAGGTCTGGACTCAGGCACTGCATTTGAAATTTTATCCATCGATATTGCGGATATTGACATCGGCAAAAATATAGGTGCTGCACTGCAGACAGATCAGGCTCTCGCCGACAAGAATATAGCACAGGCAAAAGCTGAAGAGAGAAGAGCGATGGCGGTTGCAAACGAACAGGAAATGATCGCGAAAGTACAGGAGATGCGAGCGAAAGTAGTGGAAGCTGAAGCTGAAGTTCCGTTGGCTATGGCTGAAGCGCTTCGTTCCGGAAAGCTTGGAGTTCTTGATTATGCCAACTTAACAAATGTGATGGCTGATACTTCGATGCGGGAGTCCATCGGAAAATCTGCAGATCCGAATGGTGACGATGAACTTCCAGGAAAAAAAGGAAAATAACCGATGGATCATATCCTGGATGCCATTGGTGACCTGATCCCTTTTTTAATCTTTGTGGTTGTCGGGCTGTTAGGATTAATCAAAAAAAGACTGGAGCAGAAGTTTTCAACCCCTCCAAAGCGCACGGCCAAGCCGCAAAGAAGTGCCAGCACGTTTTCTCATCCTGAGACGAAAGAATCAAAGGAAAAAGCGCCTCCGTTGTCTGAAGCGACCTACCAGCAAGCCAGAAGAAGTGCTCAGGAAACCTTTACAATAGAACCACTTAAGAGTAACCGTTATAAAGACAGAAGCAATGAGATCTTTACAGTTAAAGTAAAAAAAGAGAACATTGTGCAAGGTATCATCTGGTCAGAGGTATTGGGAAAACCAAGGGCCATCAATCCACTGCACGGAAGAAAAAAATAAGATTAGACGAAAAGGACTGCCAGATTTGGCGGTCTTTTTTTCATTTAGGTGTGATAGTTTATCCCACGTCTTCATAAAAATGAGATGAGAGGGGTGTTGCGGATGGCAAAGTTGAGACAGCAGGTAACAAAGTGGCTTGTGGAAAAATTGGATCTCCCTGCGGATGCCATGATGGATTTGCCCCGTATTACAATGATTGGCCAGTTACATATTTATATAGAAAATCACAGGGGAGTCATAGCTTTTTCAAAAGAGGAATTAAAACTCCGCTTGAAGCAGGGCAACCTCGTGATCAAGGGCCAGGATTTTGTAATTAAAACGATATTGCCGGAAGAAATTCTGCTTGAGGGCAGCATAGATGGAGTTTATTATGACAAAGCCACGTAAACCTGTGGACAGGAGGCTGTTATGAAAAAGGACTGGCTGGAACCTATAAACAGTTATGTGAAAGTTGAAATACGGGGAGAAAACATCGAAGACTTTATTAACGAATGTCTCGCTCAAAATATCTCGATATGGAACATTAGGCGGACGAATGAGAACGCCGTAACAGCTTATCTTTATACTAAGAATATTAAGGGTTTCCGGCCCCTCTTAAAACAGACAGGGTGCAAAATTCGTTTTATAGAAAAGAACGGTTTGCCGTTCTGGGCAGCCAGAATGTGGAGGAGAAACGGCCTTATCTTGGGTCTTGCAGGCTTTTTAGTCATTCTATTCCTATTATCTAACATGGTTTGGAATATTAATGTGACAGGAGCAAATCCTAAAACAGAATACCAGCTGCTAAAAGCAGCAAAAGAACTGGGCATTAAGAAAGGGAAATTTATCTTTCTCCTGCCGAATGTCAGGCAGCTTCAGCAGCAGCTAACGAACGCCATGGATAATGTGACGTGGATCGGAGTAAGCCTTAATGGGACAACCTATAACTTTCAAGTGGTGGAAAAAGAGATCCCCAAGCGGAAAGAAGCTCTATCACCAAGACATTTAGTGGCAAAAAAAGATGCTGTGATCTATGACATGTTCGTTGAAAAGGGACAACCTGTTGTGGCTCCGCATCAATTTGTTTATAAAGGGGCTCTTCTTGTCTCTGGATATATCGGTAAAGAAGGAAAAACCAAGCTTGTCACTGCAAAAGGAGTAGTCCTTGGTGAAACGTGGTATACGACCAATGTGACCATCCCGCTTGCAACGAAATTTCAGACGTATACAGGCAACACTGTGACACAGCATAAACTCCGCCTTTTTGGTCTCAGGATCCCGATTTGGGGATGGAAAGACGGGGAATATAAAACCAAAGATGTCAGTGAAAACGAAACACCTCTGAAGTTTTGGAAATGGACGCTCCCAGTCTCATATATTAAAAAAGTGATCAGGGAAACAGATGGTGTAAAAAGGGTCTATACGAAGGAAGAAGCTGTGCAAGCAGGCAGGGCCATGGCAAAAAAAGAAGTGAGAAAACTGCTTGCTCATGATGCTCAGATAAAAGAAGAGAAAATTTTGCGCCAGTCAGTATCTAATGGTAAAGTTAATTTATCGATGCACTACCAGGTAATTGAAAATATTGCATCTGAACAACCTATACTTATCCAACAAGGAGACTGAGTAGTTTGTCAGAACCCATTAAATTACAGCTATTACAACTAGAAAATCAAGGGGAAGCCCAAGCGCTTTTCGGACCTAACGATGCTTTTCTGAAGATAATTGAAGATAAGCTTGAAGTCACGATTGTCACTAGAGGTGAAGATATTTCTGTCAGTGGAACATCCGACACGGTTCAGAAAGTGGAGGATGTCTTAATCGTACTTCTAAACCTTATCCGTAAAGGGATCCATATTTCAGAAAGAGACATTGTTTATGCTGTTCAGCTTTCTGAACGGGGGATGCTTGAAGAGATCACCGAATTGTATCAGCAGGAGATTACAACCAACGTCAAAGGTAAACCAATCAGGGTAAAGACACTCGGTCAGCGCCATTACGTATCTGCGATGAAAAAAGGAGACCTCGTTTTTGGAATCGGTCCAGCAGGTACGGGTAAAACTTACTTAGCCGTTGTTATGGCTGTTGCTGCTCTAAAAGAAGGAAAAATAAAAAAGATAGTTCTTACACGGCCGGCGGTTGAAGCGGGCGAAAGCTTAGGATTCCTGCCGGGTGACTTAAAAGAAAAGGTCGATCCATATCTTCGCCCCTTGTATGATGCACTTCATGACCTTCTTGGGATGGAGCATACGGAACGGTTGCTGGAACGAGGCACGATTGAAATAGCTCCGCTTGCCTATATGAGGGGACGGACGCTGGATGAATGCTTTGTCATTTTAGATGAAGCACAGAATACATCGCCAGAACAAATGAAAATGTTTTTAACCCGTCTTGGTTTCGGCTCTAAGATGGTCATCACGGGGGATCTGACACAAATCGATCTTCCGAAAGGAAAAGAATCAGGCCTTAAAATCGCTGAACGGACGCTCAATGGTGTGCCAGGCATTCAATTTATATTCTTAAAGCAGCTGGATGTAGTAAGGCACCCGCTTGTTCAACGAATTATTTCAGCATACGAAAAGACAGAGAAGTAGAAAAAGCTTGAGGGTTTTTGAAAGAAAACCTGAATGCTTTTTCTTTTTTTGTGAAGAAAAGCGTTAGCACCCTGCAAAGGTCCGACAAGGGCTGGAACACTTACACAACAACACTCCTTTGTGTTGAGAAGTAAGAGTGAAGACGACTAAGATGAAAAGAAGATCTTACTTTTCATCTAACGAGGACCCATGCTGAAAACAGGAAAAACGTTTTCAGCTTTATGCGCCGGAGCTGGACACCACTTCAATCCATGCTGAATTTTTTATTCTTTTTCTTTGCTATCCTCTATGTCCAGTTTTTGTTAATATGAAGATAGCAATAGGAGAGACAGGCGGGGGATGGTAAGAGGTGACGAAACAGATCAAAAAACGTTTGCGAATAAAAAAGGGACTGCATAATAAATGGAATTTTTTTATGTTTGGATTGCTAGCTCTTATTATCTACGCCAGCTTGCTCAGCAATGTAACCCCTGATACGGTGGATGTTGGGCCGTACTCCATTTCCCCGCGTGATATTCAATCACCGATCACGATTGAGATGAAAGAAGAAACGCTGAAAAAGCAAAACGATGCAGCGGACAAAGTAGAGAATATTTATTCCTATGATGAAGACAGTCCGCTGAAACAGGCGGAAAAGTCCAATGAAATCTTTAAGGCTATCGAAAAGATCAACGAAGCGGAGAGCAAGAATAAAAAAGATAAAGACCCACTGACACTTGACCAGAAAATAGATCAGATCAAGGGGATGGTTGGAAACGATCAGATCTCTCCCGAAGCGTATACTGCCCTGTTTAATGCCTCTCCGTCTGAACTCAGAACCGGCAGAGACCTTGCAAGCTCAGTGATCAACGACACGCTTAAAAATAAGATCAGGGTCGATCAGATCGAATTTTTCCGTGACAGGGCAGAAGATAAAATACAGCAGAATTCAAATTTTTCGAGTTCTTTAAAAAATGCTGTTGTTGAACTGACCCGAAGCAATATCATCTCTAATTTTCTGCTGGACGTTGATAAAACGAAATTGGCGAAACAAAAAGCGATCGATGAAGCGGAACCAGTCGAGATTAAAGAAGGAGAGATCATCGTCAGAGAGGGAGACGTTGTGACTCCTGAAAAATTCAGGCAGCTTAAGCTGGTTGGGCTTCTTGATAAGGAAGTTGCGATATATCCGTATTTAGGTCTTTTACTTTTTGTTCTTATTTTAGTCATAGGCCTGTATTATTTTATTAAAGAATCTTTAAAAGCTACGGCGCCTCTGCAAAAAAAACAGATGCTGCTGTATGTCATCCTGATTACGTTTTCCTTGATCGTAATGAAACTGACAAGCTTCATTGATAAACTGGAGATCACAGGAATCTTTTTTGTGGTTCCGATCGCTGCAGGAGCTATGATGATTAAAATGCTGCTCAACGAATTTACAGCTATTCTTTCCAGTGTACTATTTGCAGTTTGCGCGACACTTATTTTTAATGAAGGATCTACCGGAACATTTAATTTTCCACTTGGCATCTACGTATTGCTCGGCTGTGTGGCAGGAATCATTTATCTGGGAAAACGGCATTTAAAATCAAGAATATTAAAGGCTGGTGTTCTCGTTTCATTTACCAATATTTTATCCATATTGATCATTCTGTTGCTTCAAAATGGAAAGTACTCTCCTGTACAGATTGGGGTGGAAATCGGATTTGGCTTTTTATCCGGATGCCTGGCATCTGTACTAGCTTTGGGGCTGATGCCGGTTTTTGAATCCTGGTTCGGCATCTTATCTACGACACGGCTGATCGAGCTTTCGAACCCTAATCACCCGCTGTTAAGGAAACTATTGATTGAAGCTCCTGGCACTTATCATCATTCTGTCATGGTGGCCAACCTTTCAGAAGCCGGCTGTGAATCCATTGGAGCTAACGGCCTTCTTGCCAGAGTAGGATCTTACTATCATGACCTCGGCAAAACAAAAAGGCCTCATTTCTTTATTGAGAACCAGATGAATATGGAGAATCCGCATGATAAACTGACACCGCAGCTTAGTAAGACCATCATTATTGCCCATCCGTATGACGGAGCAGAAATGTTGAAAGAATATAAGCTGCCTGGAGAAATTATTGATATAGCTGAACAGCATCACGGGACATCCCTGCTTCAATATTTCTACCACAAGGCAGTTGAACTGAGTAATGCCGAGATCCAGGAAACAGATTTCAGGTATCCTGGTCCGAAAGCTAAATCCAGAGAAGCCGCGGTAGTAGGAATTGCAGACGGTGTGGAAGCAGCTGTCCGTTCCCTCTCCAAACCGACACCGGTTAAAATTGAAGCCATTATCCGCAAGATTATTACTGAACGCCTTGAGGACGGGCAGTTTGATGAATGTGATCTTACGTTTAAAGAATTAAATACGGTAGCAAAGACACTCAGTGAAACATTGAACGGGATTTTTCATTCAAGAATTGAATATCCTGAGCAGCAAATTAAAAAGAAGGTGGACTTATAATGAGCTTACACATTGATTTTACAGACGAAACCGAACAAATCTCCCCAGCTCAGATCGAGGAGTTAACGAACCTTTTAAATCAGGCAGCGGTCATGGAAGACATTCCCGATGAGACTGAGCTTTCTGTTACCTTTGTAACAAACGAGCGGATCCATGAGATCAACAAACAATATCGGAACAAAGATACGCCAACAGATGTGATCTCTTTTGCGATGGAAGAAATGGGTGAGGGGGAACTGGAAATAACTGGAGATGGTTTACCGAGAATTCTTGGCGACATTATTATTTCAGCAGAGATTGCTAAAAATCAGGCAGAAGAATACGGACACTCATTCTTGAGAGAACTTGGCTTTTTGACCGTTCATGGTTTTCTTCACCTCTTAGGCTATGATCACCTGAACGAACAAGAAGAAAAGAAAATGTTCAGCAGGCAAGATGAAATTCTTAACGAATACGGTCTCAGCAGATAAGATGCGGCCATCAGCCCGCAGATTTGTTAGAAGTTTTGGATATGCCTGGGAAGGAATTAAGGCTGCAGTTAAAGGTGAGCAGAATATTAAAATTCATCTCGCAGTGAGTTGTATCGTTTTACTGGCGGCCTATGTCCTTGAATTTTCAGCTGAGAGGTTTTCCATTCTGCTGATTGTCATTGGGAATGTGATTTGTCTTGAAATCGTAAATACGGCACTTGAACGCCTCGTCGATTTGGTCACGAATGATTACCACCCGTTAGCAAAGCAGGCCAAAGATATGGCGGCGGGTGCAGTTTTGGTTTTTTCGGTGATTGCTGTTATAATCGGATTACTGCTATTTTTAAAACCTGCCTTACACTATTTCTCTTAGATATCAGCCGCTTGAAATGAGTAAAGGCTGGTGTTGAAAGGTGGAACAAGAGATGGAAAAAGAAAAACTGATTGAGGAAGCGGTTTCAGCGAGAGATTATGCTTATGTGCCTTATTCGAATTTTAAAGTGGGTGCTGCACTCTTAACAAAAGACGGCAAGGTCTATCGAGGATCCAACATTGAAAATGCTGCTTATAGTGTAACAAACTGCGCAGAACGGACAGCATTGTTCAAAGCGGTTTCTGAAGGTGATAAAGAGTTTGCTGCCATAGCTGTAGTAGCAGATACAGATCGGCCCGTTCCGCCCTGCGGAGCTTGCAGACAAGTCATATCAGAACTATGCCCGCCAGGCATGAGAGTTTATTTGACAAATTTAAAAGGAAACATCATGGAAACGACTGTGGAAGAATTGCTTCCAGGGGCGTTTTCACCGGGGGATTTGAATGAATAAAACAGGTTACAAATCAGGCTTTGTTTCTATAATCGGACGGCCGAACGTTGGGAAATCAACGTTGTTAAATCATATCATCGGCCAAAAGATCGCCATTATGAGTGACAAGCCGCAGACAACAAGGAATAAGATCCAGGGAGTGTATACAACGGATCAAGCACAAGTTATTTTTATAGACACTCCGGGTATTCATAAACCTAAGCACCGTTTAGGCGATTTTATGACAAAAATCGCTCAGCAGACATTAAGGGAAGTAGATTTGATTCTTTTTGTCATCAATGCAGAAGAGGGGTATGGCAGAGGAGATCAGTTTATCATTGATAAACTTCAGGACATCAAACAGCCGATCTTCCTTGTGATCAATAAAATTGATACGATCCACCCTGACCAGCTGCTTCCGCTGATCGACTTTTACAGAGGCAAGGTTGATGTACAGGAAGTGATTCCGATCTCTGCTCTAAAGGGCAACAACGTGAATACGCTCATGAACCAGATTACAGAATATCTGGAGGAGGGTCCGCAATATTATCCAGAAGACCAGATTACAGATCATCCTGAACGATTTATTGCCGGTGAGCTGATTCGTGAAAAAGTACTGCATCTGACGAGAGAGGAGATTCCTCACTCCATTGCTGTTGTCATTGAACAGATGCAGCGACGTGAGGACCGTGATGTGGTATTTATAAACGCCACCATCATCGTTGAACGAAAATCTCAAAAAGGGATCATCATAGGAAAACAAGGTTCGATGCTTAAAGAGGTCGGAAAACGAGCCCGTACAGATATTGAAAACTTGCTTGGATCTAAAGTTTTTCTGGAGCTTTTCGTGAAAGTACAGAATGATTGGAGAAACAAGCTGAGTAATCTAAAGGAATTCGGATTCAACGAAGACGAATATTGATCTTCCATATTTTCCTTCACATGAAAAAGATATATAAGGCAAACCTAAGGACAAGGGAGTTTTATAAAACAACTTGAAAGGTGGAGCATTCCCATGAAAGAATTTACCTGGAAGGTATTTTGCGAAACGGGCAGTATCGATACCTATTTGTTGTTTAAAGAACTTGAGGTCGACATGTCAACAAGTGTGGCTCAGCTAGAAGATCAGCAAGTGCATATTGACTCTCCCATCCAATAGGGTGCCTTCATTAATGACCTGGTGGTGGTGTAATCATGCTGCAAAAGGTTGAAGGAATTGTTATCAGAAAAGTGGACTACGGTGAAACAAACGTAATTCTTACTCTTTTTACGAGAGAAAACGGAAAAATAGGAGTTATGGCAAGAGGGGCGAAGAAACCAAAAAGTCGCCTCTCTTCTGTTGCGCAGCTCTTTACATACGGTCATTTTGTTTTTCAGCAAAGCAGGGGGCTGGGTTCTCTGAGTCAAGGTGAAATCATCGACTCGTTCAGAGGCATCAAGGAAGATTTGTTTAAAACAGCTTATTGTGCTTATATGGTTGAATTTCTTGATAAGGTGACAGAAGAGAAAAAAACTCAGCCCTATTTATTTGAACATGTTTGGCAATCTTTCAACCTTATAAATGAAGGTGCAGATCCAGAAGTTATCACGTTTATTTTTGAGATGAAAATGCTGCAGCAAGCGGGCATTGGCCCCCAAGTAAATCACTGCGCCAACTGCGGCAGAACCGAAGGGGAATTTGCCTTTTCCGTGCGGGAAGGTGGTTTTCTCTGTGACAGGTGCTATCACCTGGACCCTAACAGGATTCCGCTGACTCGACCAACTGCAAGACTCCTTCGCCTGTTTTATCATTTTGATTTAAACCGGCTTGGAAATGTATCGTTAAAAAAACAGACAAAGAACGAAATCCAGTTTATTCTATCTACCTACATTGATGAGTATTCAGGGATGTTCTTCAAATCTAAAAAGTTTTTGGATCAATTGAATAAATTTGAATAATAATGTTGCTTTTATACCTTTTAGCTTCGTTTGCTCCCTTAATTAGTATATAATGTTTAATAAAGAGTATAACACATTTCAAGTTTGCTAAGGTGGTGCGAACAATCGAACTGAATAAAAGGCAACAAACAATATTGCAGATCGTAAAAGACCATGGACCTATTACGGGGGAACATATTGCAGACCGTTTGCATTTGACAAGAGCTACGCTTAGGCCTGACCTAGCCATTTTAACGATGGCGGGTTATTTGGATGCCAGACCCCGTGTTGGCTATTTTTATACAGGCAAAACAGGCTCCCAGCTATTGACTGAAAAAATCAAGAAGATACAAGTCCATGAATTTTCATCGATCCCCGTTGTGGTTCCTGAATCTTCAACCGTATATGAAGCGATCTGTACCATGTTCCTTGAAGACGTGGGAACTTTGTTTATTGTGAATAAAAACTCTCATCTTGTTGGAGTGGTTTCAAGAAAAGACTTATTGAGAGCAAGTATGGGAAAACAGGAATTAAACGCCGTCCCTATCAACATTATTATGACCAGGATGCCGAATATCACATACTGTTTTAAAGAAGACCATTTACTGGATGTTGCCCATATTCTCATCCAAAAGCAGATTGACGGGCTGCCGGTCGTAAAAAAAGCTCCCAATGACGAAGGGTATGAAGTAGTGGGAAGAATCACGAAAACGAATATTACAAAGGCCTTTGTTGAATTGGCCAGGGATGAAATGATTATTTGATCTTCGCAATCAGGAGGTAATGATGACTGACCATATAAATCGCCCAATGATTTATGTTGTATCCGATTCTGTTGGCGAAACTGCGGAGCTTGTTGTAAAAGCCGCGGCCAGCCAATTTAATTCAACTGCCATTGAGCTTAAGCGGGTTCCATATGTAGAAGATAAGGAAACCATTAAAGAAGTAGTGGCATTAGCTAAAGAACATCAGGCTCTAATCGCGTTTACACTTGTCATACCAGAAATGAAGGAGTTTCTCCTCCAGCAGGCACTGGTTTCGGGAGTGGTTGCAGTAGATATTATCGGTCCGATGATGAACCAGATGCAGCAGCTTCTTCAGCAGGTTCCGAGATATGAGCCAGGAATTGTACATCAGCTGGATGATGATTATTTCCGGAAAGTTGAAGCCATCGAGTTTGCTGTTAAGTATGATGATGGAAGAGATCCAAGGGGAATTTTAAAAGCCGATATCGTTTTGGTAGGAGTGTCAAGGACGTCTAAAACACCTTTGTCGCAGTATCTGGCTCACAAACGACTGAAAGTGGCCAATGTTCCGCTTGTTCCTGAAGTCGAGCCACCGGAGGAATTGTTCAAAGTCTCTGCTAAAAAGTGTTTCGGTTTAAGCATCACTCCTGAAAAACTAAACGATATCCGCAGAGAAAGACTGATGGCTCTTGGGTTAAATTCTGAGGCTAATTATGCCAATATCAACCGCATCAGGCAAGAGCTTGACTATTTCACTAAAACAATAGACCGGATCGGCTGTCGGGTCATTGATGTTTCAAACAAAGCCGTAGAGGAATCAGCAAA
The DNA here is from genome assembly GCF_001510655.1 of Fictibacillus sp. FJAT-27399. Taxonomy (GTDB): domain Bacteria; phylum Bacillota; class Bacilli; order Bacillales; family Fictibacillaceae; genus Fictibacillus_C; species Fictibacillus_C marinisediminis. The sequence goes on from NZ_LMVC01000002.1 coordinate 956,522, forward strand.
TCTCATTTATAACATTTATACGGGCAAAAACTACCGATAACCATATCGCGTACGAAATCGTTTGATTTTGTACGCTTTTTTCTGCGGAAGTTATTTTTCTGGCATTATTATAAATTTTTAGCTATAATATAAAATTGTGATTAAAAGTTAGCAATGGAACCTAGAATAGGATAAGAATGTTCTTTCCAGAGCACGGGACAGACTGATTCTATGAAACAGCATTCTTCAACAAGACGTAAAACAAAAAAAGGTTTTCTTCGACATGTTTATTTTGTAGAAGGATTCTTATGGAGGATGTAGAAATTTAATTTATGTCTAATTCAAAATCAAAAGTATGGGTAGATGGAGATGCATGCCCGGTTCCGATTAGGAATTCTATTATCGAACATTGTCGGGAATTTAATTTATCGGCATTTTTTGTCATTTCATATGCCCATTATACAGCCCCTTCACCTGGTGTAGAATGGATTCTGGTCGATGCCAACCGTGAAGAAGTAGACCTGTATTTAATGAATCATTCAATGAAAGGAGATATTGCGGTTACTCAGGATTTTGGCCTGGCCAGTATCCTGGTCCCAAAAGGTGTGATTACGTTCCATCCCCGCGGTTTTTTATACCGGGAGGAAAATATGGAAAAAATGCTTTTTGAAAGGTACATTTCCGGGAAAGAAAGAAGAGCCGGCAAACGTACAAAAGGACCAGCGAAGTTTCAGGATTCTGATCTTGAACGTTTCTCCGGACAATTTAAAAAAATGTTGTCGAATATTGAAGGATTTCAATAACTCTTAACGAATAACTATAACCTGTGTGATTTTTACATAGGAAAGTAAATAAAGCGGTGTTTAAACATGGCAGAACGAATTCCGGACGAACTGATAGAAAAAGTACGAACATCTCAAGATATTGTTGAACTAGTCAGTGACTATGTAACCTTGAAGAAACAAGGGCGCAATTATTTTGGCTTATGCCCATTTCACGGAGAGAAATCCCCTTCCTTTTCTGTTTCGCCTGATAAGCAGATCTACCACTGTTTCGGTTGCGGAGCAGGCGGTAATGCTTTCTCTTTTCTAATGAATATCGAAGGATTTTCATTTCTTGAGTCAGTGAAGCATATTGCACAGCGAACGGGAATAGATTTACCTCAACTGGAACGGCAGTCTGGAAACAGCAAATCCTCAGATAACCGGGCAGTCATGGGCGAGGCTCATGAACTTTTGGCGAAACTATTTCATCATTATCTGCTCAATACTGAGCAAGGTTTGAAAGCTCTCGACTATTTAAAGGGCAGAGGGTTTTCGGATGAAGTCATCTCCCGGTTTCAAATCGGGTTTGCACCTGATTCCTGGGATGCGGCCACCAACTTCCTCAGCAGAAGAAACTTCTCGCTGGAGCTCTCTGAAAAAGCCGGTTTGCTTGGCAAACGGGACTTTGACGGTAAATTCTTTGACCGGTTCAGAAACCGGATCATGTTTCCAATCTGGGATAAAAACGGTAAAGTCATCGGCTTTGGGGGCAGAATTTTGGACAGCGGGGAACCCAAATATTTAAACAGCCCTGAGACCTTGCTGTTTAATAAAGGCAAGAACTTGTATGCCTTGCATTTATCCCGTCCGGAAATGAGGAAAAAACAGCAGGCTGTTCTATTTGAAGGGTATGTTGATACGATTGCTGCCTGGAGAGCAGGCGTTGAAAATGGGGTGGCTACACTTGGAACTTCTTTGACAGAAGATCAGGCAAAACTGCTGAAACGAAATGTACCTTCTGTCGTTATCTGTTATGATTCGGATCATGCAGGTGTTGAAGCCTCCTTTAGAGCTTCATCGATTTTATTAAAAGCAGGATGCAATGTGAAAATTGCGAAAATGCCAGACGGTCTTGATCCCGATGACTATATCCAAAAATATGGAGCCGAGAAGTTTAACAGGGATGTAATAGGGGCAAGTTTAACCGTAATGGCTTTTAAAATTCAATATTACAGAAGAGGTAAAAATCTCAACGATGAAGGAGAACGAATGCTCTATATCGAAGAGATAATAAAGGAAATCAGCCAATTGCCTAATGCGGTTGAAAAAGACCATTATTTAAGGCAGCTTGCTGATGAATTTAACCTCTCTCTGGAAGCTCTAAAGCAGCAGCAGTTTTATACAGCTAAGCAGCAAAAGCGAAAAAAGGATAATGTTGACACAAACAGGAATAATAATCCTAGGAATAATACTTACTATAACAAACCGCTTTTGCCTGCCTATCATAATGCTGAACGGATTCTACTTGCGCATATGCTGAAAAACACAGACGTTGCCATCAGGGTTCAGGAGTTACTGGGAGCATCATTTAACATTGAAGAACACAATGCGGTTGCAGCTTATTTATATGCCTTCTATGAAGAAGGAAATTTGCCCAATGTTGGTTTGTTCCTGCAGCGCATTGAAGATGACAGGTTAAAAAAGATTGCTTCCGAGCTGGCGATGCTGACTGTCAATGAACATCTTTCCGATAAGGAAATGAGTGATTATATAAGACAGATCACCAACTATCCTAAATGGCTGGTGATACAGGGTAAAGAAAAGCACAAAAAGGAAGCGGAACGCGGGCAGGATTTTGCCAGGGCGGCCCAAATAGCAATGGAGATACTTCAAATGAAAAAAGAATTAAAAGGCTGATTATTTTTTTGTTGAAGTGTGGAAGGAGGGGATCGAATGGCTGAGAAACCAAACCGTCGCGAGACGGAGGGCGAATTAACCATCGATCAAGTAAAAGAGCAATTAATTGAAGCAGGGAAAAAGAATGGTGCGCTGACCTATACGGTCATTACCAACAAACTAGCGCCTTTTGATCAGGATTCAGAGCAAATGGATGAGTTCTACAACTTCCTTGAAGAACAGGGTGTAGAAGTAACCGATGAATCTGATTCTGATGAAGAAGAGCCTAAATTTGAAGCAGGCAAGGAAGAAGAAGAGTTTGACCTCAACGATCTCAGCGTTCCTCCAGGGGTGAAAATTAATGACCCTGTCCGAATGTACTTAAAAGAGATCGGCCGCGTGGATCTTCTTTCTGCAGAAGAAGAAATTTCCCTTGCTAAACGAATCGAAGAAGGTGACGAAGAAGCAAAACGCCGCCTTGCTGAAGCGAACCTTAGGCTGGTTGTAAGTATTGCAAAGCGTTACGTAGGCCGCGGGATGCTCTTCCTTGATCTTATTCAGGAAGGCAACATGGGACTTATTAAAGCGGTTGAGAAGTTTGATTACCGTAAAGGCTATAAGTTCAGTACGTATGCCACATGGTGGATCAGACAGGCTATAACACGAGCTATCGCTGACCAGGCAAGAACCATCCGTATTCCTGTTCATATGGTAGAGACAATAAATAAATTGATCCGCGTCCAGAGGCAGCTACTGCAAGACTTGGGCCGCGAACCGACGCCTGAAGAAATTGGTGCGGAAATGGATCTCACTCCGGACAAAGTACGCGAAATCCTGAAGATCGCCCAGGAACCTGTTTCTCTTGAAACACCAATTGGTGAAGAAGACGATTCTCACCTTGGTGACTTCATTGAAGACCAGGACGCACTAGCTCCTTCTGAAGCTGCAGCTTATGAGCTGTTAAAAGAGCAGCTCGAAGATGTACTCGATACCCTCACCGACAGAGAAGAGAATGTTTTGCGTTTAAGATTCGGTCTTGATGACGGCCGTACACGTACTCTGGAAGAAGTTGGGAAAGTCTTCGGAGTAACCCGTGAACGGATCCGCCAAATCGAAGCTAAAGCACTTCGTAAACTCCGCCATCCAAGCAGAAGCAAGAGATTGAAGGATTTCTTGGAATAAAATAGATCAGTGATAAAGTCTGCCCTTGCCGGCAGGCTTTTTTATTTTGCTCAATGATTTATTGAACGAACGCAGGAAAATAGAACATAATAACATTTTTACCAGTTATTATTATCCATTTTACTGATAAATTTTGCTGAATGCAAATCACCCTGATAAAAAAGGACTTCCAAAAGAAGGGAAAATAAACGTAAAAATAATAATGTTAATGTTGTAAAAATTCTGCCTTTATATCTATAATAAACTTGAAAGCGATTACACACAATGGTGAAATTATACAAAAGGTGGGGTCATCCATGAATTACGCATTGACAGATGAGCAAGCAATGATACAAAAAATGATGAGGGAATTTGCTGATGAAGAAGTTGCGCCTGGCGCAGAACAGAGGGACAAAGAAAAAAAGTTTCCTGTTGAAATTTTTCAGAAGCTAGGGAAGCTGGGAATCATGGGCTTGCCTTTCCCTGAAGAATATGGCGGCGGAGGGGCAGATACCATTTCTTTTGCGATCGCAGTAGAAGAACTAAGCCGAGCATGCGGTTCTGCCGGTATCACGTATTCGGCACATGTTTCTCTTGGCGGAGCTCCCCTCTATTTGTTTGGAACAGAAGAGCAGAAGCAAAAATATCTTGTGCCAATCTGTACAGGAGAATCGATGGGTGCTTTTGGTCTGACTGAACCGAACGCTGGCTCAGATGCTGGGGGAACACAAACAACCGCTGTGAAACAAGGCAATCAATGGGTGATCAGCGGAAGCAAGTGCTACATTACAAATGCAAGCTATGCCAAGCATCTCGCACTGACAGCAATTACAGGGAAAAATGACGGCAAGAAAGAGATCAGTGCCATTATTGTTCCAACTGACTCTGAAGGTTTTAAAGTGATCGATAACTATGAGAAACTGGGGCTTCATTCTTCAAACACTACTGAATTAATCCTTGACCAAGTAAAAGTTCCAGAGGAGAATTTGCTCGGACAGCGTGGAGATGGTTTTAAGCAATTTCTGATCACGCTTGACGGCGGACGTATTGGTATAGGTGCGATGGCAGTAGGCATTGCACAGGCTGCCTATGACAAGGCTCTTGCTTATTCTAAAGAGAGAAAGCAGTTTGGGACCGCTCTTTCTAAATTTCAGGCGATTCAATTCAAACTTGCTGACATGGCAATGAAGATTGAACTGGCGAGGAACATGGTATACAAAGCCGCCTGGTTAAAAGACCAAGGGAAAAGGTTTTCCAAAGAAGCAGCAATGGCGAAGCTTTACGCTTCAGAGGCTTGCATGCAGATCTGTTCGGAAGCGGTTCAGATTCACGGTGGTTACGGGTACATGAGAGACTATCATGTAGAGCGCTATTTCCGTGATGCTAAGCTGACTGAAATCGGTGAAGGAACGTCTGAGATTCAAAGAATGGTAATATCCAGAGAAATCGGCTGTTAATTCTAAAGAATGGGGTGAATTATGACAGAGCTGCAATCCGTAACTATTGGAAAATATCTTGAAGAGCAAGTGAAGAAATTCGGCTCTCGTGAAGCTGTTGTATACAGCAATTTAGGAATCCGGTATTCCTATAAAAAATTTTACGATTTAACTGCGAAAGTAGCTAAAGGATTAATGTCACTCGGTATTAAAAAGGGAGATCATATTGCAGTCTGGGCAACCAATGTGCCGGAATGGATATTGCTGCAATTCGGCTCAGCAAGAGCGGGGGCGGTATTAGTAACGGTAAATACCAGCTACCAGCAGACTGAACTGGAATACCTCCTAAAACAGTCAGATTCAAAAGCCTTATTTCTCATAGAGGGCTTCAAAAACACGTCCTATGTACAAATGGCTCAGGCTGTTCAATCCAAAAACGAACAATTCCCTCTGCTGGATCAATTCATTTATATAGGCAATGGCCAGCCAGAAGGGATGTCAAACTGGGAAGAGATGCTTCGTTCAGGAGAAAACATTTCCGATGAGGAACTCCTAGAGAGAGAAAAATGCCTGGAGCCTTCAGATGTCATTAACATGCAGTACACGTCAGGCACGACTGGTTTTCCAAAAGGGGTCATGCTGACGCATAGTAATATTCTTGGAAACGCTCATCGTTTGGCGGCAGCCATGAGGTTAACTGAACAGGACCGTCTATGTATTCCGGTACCGTTCTTTCACTGCTTTGGGTGTGTGATCGGAACGTTAACAGCAGTTTCCGCTGGAGCAGCTATGGTACCTATCGTTCAATTCAGTGCAAAGGAAGTCCTGGAGACCGTCGAAAAGGAAAAATGCACGGCGCTTCACGGTGTACCTACAATGTTCATTGCAGAGCTGAATTATGAAAATTTCCAGCAGTACGATTTAAGTTCGCTTCGGACAGGAGTGATGGCAGGATCTACTTGTCCAATTGAAGTCATGAAGAATGTCATCAGTAAAATGGGAATGTCAGAAATCACAATTGCTTATGGACAAACAGAAACCTCGCCGGTCTTTACTCAAACGACACCTGATGATCCTATTGAAAAGAGGGTGGAGACGGTTGGGAAAAAGCACCCGGGTGTTAAAATCAAAGTTATCGATCCTGCAACAGGCAAGACGGTACCTTTTGGAGAACAGGGGGAACTCTGTACAAGAGGCTACCACGTGATGAAAGGATATTATAAGATGCCTGATGCGACCAGAGATGCGATTGATCAGGAGGGCTGGCTCCATACCGGTGATCTGGCTGTGATGGACGATGAGGGCTACGTGGCCATCACAGGCCGTTTGAAGGATATGATCATCCGCGGCGGTGAAAACATTTACCCGCGAGAAGTCGAAGAATTTTTATATTCGCATCCTTCAATTCTCGATGTTCAGGTGATCGGAGTTCCGGACGAAACATTTGGAGAAAAAGTGGCTGCCTGCATCCAGCTAAAAGAGGGGCATAGTATTGGGAAAGAAGAACTGGCTGCCTATTGCCAAGGAAAGATATCCAAGTTCAAAATTCCTGAATACATGATTTTTGTAGACGAATATCCAATGACGGCATCTGGTAAAATTCAAAAGTATAAATTGCGTGAGGAGGCTAAAAAGCAAATTGAAGCAGAACAAGGTATAGTGACCTGATCGTCCGCAACTGCGGGCGTTTTTTCTTTGCTGCATCAGGTGATCATTTAATATGAAATCCATACACTATGTTTAATTCCAAGTTTGAAGGCTTTTTACAAAACTAGTAAAAGTTTAACTTTCTCTTTCCTTCGACTCTTTTTTCAAGTAAAATAGGATATGGATTGTTAGCACTTACATAAGCAGGCAAAATGTACATCAAATGTATAACAGATGAAGGAGGAAAAATGATGAAACGTAATCCGCTTATTCCTTTTATCTTTACAGGAGTAATTGGCATTATTCTCATTATCGGCATGTCATTTTGGGGAATACATAATCAGGAACAAGCGAAAAAGGAAAAAGAACAGGCTGCACTTGATCCTGCAGCAATTTTTAAACAAAACTGTTCTTCCTGCCATGGCCAAAACCTGGAAGGCGCGGTTGGTCCTAACCTTCAAAAAGTCGGAGCCAAATATTCAAAAGAGCAAATCACTAATATTCTTAAAAATGGTAAACCTGGCGGAATGCCCGCTGGTGTCGTAAAAGGCGAAGAGCAACAAATCATTGCAAAATGGCTTTCAGAGAAAAAATAAAAGAAGCTGACTTCAATCAACAGCCTTATGGCGTTATGATTGAGTCGGCTTTTTTACTTTTTTCCTGTGACATGATAATAATAAGTAGTACGATAATAAAAACAGGTGGATAAAAATGAAACGAGATAACCTTTCCTTAAGACTTAAAACAGTAGCAAATTATGTGCACCGGGAGGCAGTGATAGCTGATATTGGTTCGGATCATGCCTACCTTCCATGCTATTTAGTACTTGAACACCAAGTTGTATATGCGATTGCGGGTGAAGTAAATGAGGGTCCCTATCAATCAGCATTAAAAGAAGTACAATCAGCGAACCTCCAGACTAAAATATCAGTCCGCAAAGGAGACGGTCTTGAAGTGATCTCTCCCAACGAAACGGATGTAATCACCATTTGCGGAATGGGCGGTCAACTGATTGCCAGTATTTTAGAAAAAGGGAAATCCAAGCTGGAAGGTGTTAAAAGACTAATATTGCAGCCGAATGTAGGTGCAGACTCGGTCAGAATTTGGCTTAAAAATGAAGGATGGACCTTAACTCAGGAGGAAATTTTAAAAGAAGACGGCAAGATTTATGAAGTACTGGTGGCAGATCTCCAAGAAGGGAACCAGCCATATACTGAGAATGAAACGCTTGAACTATTGCTGGGCCCTTTTTTGATGAAGCAAAAGAATGAGGCATTCATTGAAAAATGGAGAGGCGAGCTTGAGCAGTGGACCAAAATCCTTCAGCAAATGGAATCAAGCCAATCTCCTGATTCGATGGAGCGAAAACGGCAATTGATGAAAAGAATAGAATCCGTAAAGAAGGAGCTGGAATCGTGAATAAATACGCAAACGGGCACTCGGTCATTGGTGAGCTGCATGCCTTGGCACCAAAACATCTTGCGGAAGAAGGAGACCCGATCGGATTGCAGGTCGGAAATTTGAACAAGCCTGTAAAAAAAGTCATGATTGCCCTGGATGTATTGGAAGAAGTAGTGGATGAAGCGATTGAAAAAGGAGCGGAATTGATCATCGCCCATCACCCGATGATTTACCGACCGCTGAAAAAAATTGATCTCTCCATGCCGCAGGGAAGAATGATTGAAAAGCTCATTAAAAATGACATAGCAGTATACGCAGCACACACGAATCTGGATGTAGCGAAGGGCGGAGTGAACGACTGGCTGGCTGAGGCCTTGCACCTCGAACAGACAGAAGTTCTTAAAGGCACCAAAGAGATATCCCTTGTCAAACTTGCGGTATATGTGCCGGAAGAACAGGCGGATACTGTCAGAGAAGCCATGGCCGCTGCAGGAGCAGGTCATATCGGTCAATATAGCCATTGTACGTTTAATACGTCAGGTGAAGGTACCTTCAAGCCTCTTGAGGGGACAAATCCTTTTATCGGCACGAAAGGAAAGATTGAAAGGGTAAATGAAATCAAAATAGAAACGGTGATTTCTGAAGACCTGGTGAAACAAGTCATATCCTCCATGAAGAAAGCTCATCCCTATGAAGAGGTGGCTTATGATCTGTATGAACTGAAAAACGAAAGAGAAACCCTCGGGATTGGAAAGATTGGCCGTCTTGCGGAAGAAATGCCGTTTGAAGATTTTATCCAGCACGTTAAACAAACATTGGATGTACCAGCCTTGCGTGCGGTGAAAGGGCACTCGAGGCCAGTCAGAAAGGTTGCTGTGGTAGGCGGTGATGGAAACAAGTTCATATCTGCTGCCATCATGAAGGGGGCAGATGTGCTCGTAACAGGGGATATGTATTATCATAATGCCCATGATGCCCAGGCAGCAGGCTTGTCCATAATCGATCCCGGACATAATGTGGAGAAGATCATGAAAACAGGACTCTCTAATTTTTTATCAGTAGAATTGAAAAAAAAGGGCTACACTACCAAAGTCATTTCTTCTGCAGTTCATACCGATCCATTTCTTTTCTATTAAGCTCAGATAGTCAATGTTGTTCTTTTTGGGTGGGGTGTGATTGAACCGCCCTCTGAAACGCTGATAAGCCGGCTATCACCCCTTAATATTGAAAAAAAGACTTGAGGGTCTCTTTTAATCATCAGTATGCGATGTTCAATAGGATAGAAAAACAACAATATGCTTTAACAAAGCCAATTATTAAAAATAAAAGGGGCTGTCCAAGAAGTCTGTAAGCTGTTGATTTCCGTTCCAGGCTGCTCGCTTTCCGCGGGGCGTGCGGTGAGCCTTACCGGCGTGAACGCCTACTTTTTGGTGCTAGCACCGGCGGGAGTCTCACCTGTCACGCTAGTCCCGCAGGAGTCTCGCATCTTCCACTTCAATTAACTTTTCATTGAAGATTTTTCAAGCCAAAAAGGGGCTGCCTGAAGGTCAATTTTCGACTTTCTGGACAGCCNCATCTTCCACTTCAATTAACTTTTCATTGAAGATTTTTCAAGCCAAAAAGGGGCTGCCTGAAGGTCAATTTTCGACTTTCTGGACAGCCCCTTTTTATTATTGCTTCGTTTTTACTTTTGGCAAGATCTTGCTTAAGCTTACTTTTCTTTCTTTTTCCCAAGTCGAAGGATCTTTATCGTCATATTGCTCTAAAAAAGAGATAACTTCCTTCGTGATGGGGGTAGGGGTGGAGGCGCCGGATGTGATGCCGACGATGTTCACATCTTTAAGCCAATCCAGTTCAATTTCAGTGACATCGGCAATACGGTAAGCTGGTGTTCCTGCAATTTCCTGTGAAACTTGTGCCAGACGGTTCGAATTGTTGCTTTTCGGATCGCCTACAACAAGAACAAGATCACATTCTTTTGCCTGCTCTGCAACAGCTTCTTGTCGGACCTGTGTAGCCAAACAGATTTCTTTATGAACCTCGGCGTTAGGGTATTTTATCAGCAGCTGTTTAATGATCTCAGCTACATCCCACTGGCTCATCGTCGTCTGATTCGTAATAAGAATCTTGGCGTTCTCAATCGTCAGGTTGGCAATGTCCTGCGTATTTTCAATCAAATGAACCGCATGGGGAGCGATGCCAATCGCACCTTCCGGCTCAGGGTGTCCCTTTTTGCCAATATAAATGACTACATATCCTTCTTTTTCTTTTTCCCGGATTAAGTCATGTGTTTTGGTAACATCTGGACACGTTGCATCAATTTCGATCAGCCCTTTTTCATGAGCGATGCGTCTCACTTCTGGAGATACTCCATGAGCTGTGTAAATAACAGTGCCCGACTCAATGTTGCGGATGATGTCCAAACGGCTCTTCCCATCCAGCGTAATAATTCCCTCTTCTTCAAAAGCATCGGTAACATGTTTATTATGAACAATCATGCCCAAAATATAGATAGGCCGGGGCAATGATGGATCTTTAGCCGCCTGTCTTGCTAATACCATGGCATCAACTACGCCATAGCAATAACCTCGAGGAGATATTCTAACAACCTTCATTTTCATCTCTCCCTTATAAACTAAAAAGATCGGCTGTTCAGATGAAATGGTCTGAACACCTCTTCCCATTATAAAGGAGAGCGTATAAGAAAACAATGAAGCGGACTTTGAGCTAAATGAACAGCTTTGGTGGAGGCTGCAGGCGTGTGACCGGTCTTTTACTCGATGATTTCGGCGGCTTTCCAACATTTTTTACTTTTCTGGCTGCAGGACCGATAATAATTTTAGCGTCTTCTGGAGTGCCTGCCGGTATATCATAAGGAAAGCTGCTTTCTTCCAGCATCTCGCTGTCTACTGCAACTTTTACAGGCTTAGCTTCAGTTTTGGGTTTCTCTTTCTTTTTAGGTTTGCTTTGAGGAGCTGCTTCTTTTTTTGCTTTTGTTCTTTCGTCTCTGGCTTCTTTTTTTTCTTTTATCGTTTTGTTTGTGTTATCTCTAAATTCTTTTAAGGACTTCATCATGTCCGGTAGATTTTTTACCATTGGCCCGTACTGTTTTACCATGGGACCCATTGTTTCAGCAACCTGCAGCATTTTTTGAACGTTTTCCACCATGGTCAGAACGTTCAACGGCGATCTGGCCGCACCGCCTAGACCGGCTAGAGACCGCATGCCCGCTGGAGGAGTGAATCGCTGTCCAGGCGGTATACCCGCCGATCGTCCGCGCTGAGGACCTATAGGGGGATATGGATGCATTGTTTGACCCTCCCTTCAGAAAAATACCCTTCACTTAAAGATATGAAAGTCTGGCTCAAAGGTGTGCGGATGTCTTGGCAAAACGGCAGATCTTCATAGCTAATTTTCAAGACTTCATCTATAATACTAAAAGTAGACAATACAAATGGAAAAAAGTCAGGTGATAAAAAATGAAAACAGCGTTTGACCGTTTAAATATAAAACCGTTTTTATTAAACGCAATGATCGAGCAAGGATTCAAAAAACCGACAGATATTCAGGAGCGAGTTGTTCCGGGAATTCTGAACGGTTATGACATTATCGGACAGTCACAGACCGGTTCAGGTAAAACTTTAGCTTTCCTTTTGCCGGTACTGAATAAGATCAATACCGAAAAAAATGAAATTCAAGCAATCATCACGGCGCCTACCCGTGAACTCGCACAGCAGATCTTTGAGGAGTATGAAAAGCTGTCAGAATACTTTCCTGAAGATGATTTCATCCGTGCGAAGACAGTCGTTGGTGGAACCGACCGAAAAAGAATGGCTGACCGTCTGAAGAATGCCCCGCATTTGATCATCGGTACACCGGGGCGCATTAAAGACTTGGTGAACAATGAAGGAATCAATATCTTTTCGGCAACGATGCTTGTTGTTGATGAAGCTGATCAAATGCTCGATATGGGATTCATTGAAGACGTCGACCAAGTGGCAGCACGTATGGCAACAAAAATTCAAATGCTTGTGTTTTCCGCGACAATCCCGGAAAAGCTGCAGCCGCTGCTTAAAAAATATATGAATAATCCGCGCCATGTTCATGTGAGCCCTGAACAGGCGACAGCGAAAGAAATCAAACATGTTTTGATTCCGCTAAAGCATAAGGACAAAATAAAGACTTTGATCGAAGTTGCAAAAGCTTATAATCCTTATCTTTGTTTAATCTTCGTCAACACGAAGAAAACAGCAGATGAAGTAGCGGACGCCATGCTCGCAGAAGGCATGAATGCCGAGCGGCTGCACGGCGATGTTCCTCCGCGTGAACGGAAGAATATCATGAAACGAGTGCAGAAAGCTGAGTTTCAATATGTCGTAGCGACTGACTTGGCAGCGAGGGGCATTGATATTAAAGGGGTAAGTCATATCATTAACTTCGAGCTCCCAGCCGATTTGGATTATTATATCCATCGTACAGGCCGGACAGGCCGTGCTGGAATGTCAGGCATCGCGGCAACCCTCATTGAACCGTCTGATCAGCTAGCTATTCAAAAACTGCAGAATCGTAAAATTTTGTTTGTTCAAGAAGAGCTGAAGAACGGGGAATGGAAAGAGGTGCCCCTTCGAATAAGAAAGGCCGCTGTCCAAAAAGGAAGCTCAGGAGTAAGTGTACAGAAACCTAAAAAAGTGAAGCCAGGCTATAAAAAGAAGATGGCAGAAGAAAAACGCAGAATGGAAAAAAAGCAAAATCGCAATAAAAGATAATCATCAAGGTTAGAGAAGGAGATCAAGTATGCTGAAACTAGGATCACACGTATCAATGAGCGGAAAGAAAATGCTTCTTGGGGCAAGTGAAGAAGCAGCTTCCTATGGAGCCAATACTTTCATGGTTTATACTGGTGCGCCTCAGAATACCCGCAGAAAAAAGATTGAAGATCTGAACATTGAAGCGGGTATCAAGCATATGCAAGAAAATGGCATGACAGAATTGGTCGTGCACGCACCATACATCATTAACATCGGAAACTCAGTCAAACCGGAAACTTTCCAGCTGGGCGTTGACTTTCTTACTTCTGAGATCGAACGTACAGCTGCCATTGGCGGAAAGCAAATCGTTCTTCATCCCGGAGCCCATGTTGGTGCGGGAACAGAAGATGGGATCAAGAAAATTATTGAAGGTTTGAATGAGGTGCTGACACCTGAACAAAATGTTCAGATTGCACTGGAGACTATGGCAGGAAAGGGTTCGGAATGCGGCTGTACGTTTGAAGAATTGGCCTCTATCTTTGATGGGGTTCACCTTAACGATAAGCTTTCCATCTGCTTTGATACTTGTCATACGCATGACTCTGGATATGATATCATCAATGATTTTGATGGAGTGCTGAACACATTTGACAAATTGATCGGCCTTGATCGTCTGAAGGTTCTTCATATCAATGACAGCAAGAATGAGCGCGGCGCCCGAAAGGACCGCCACGAGAACATCGGATTCGGAAAGATCGGTTTTGATGCATTAAACTATATCGTCCACCATCCGCAGCTTGGCGATGTCCCTAAAATATTAGAGACACCTTATGTTGGAACAGATAAGAACAATAAAAAACCTCCATATCAACTGGAGATCGAAATGCTGAAGAATAAAGAGTTTGTTCCGACTTTGCAGGAACAGCTCCTAACTGTATAAAAAAAGAGGCGGAAAAACGCCTCTTTTTTATCTGTTTAAATAATTGTTGATTAAGTATTGGATGTAATTTGCTTTCTCGCGGCTCACTTCTGCGGCAATCGCTTCAATGATTTCTGCACGCTGGGCAGCATTTGTTATGTTAATGTTGTATCTTCTTAAAATCCCGATCACTTTATTGGCTTCCTGCATGGAAACCGGAAACTGATACTGTCCTGCCAATTGAACGAGTTCCTGGGCAGTAAGCTGATTTAATTTCGAGTTGACCATGTGGACCATAAAAGGATTCATTTTATCCCCTCCTATTCACCCTATCCTATGAAGGAGCGGAAAAAAAGTGAACAGAAAAAAGCCGCTTAGAGCGGCTTTTTAGTAATTTATATCACAGAATGAAACATGAAATTTATCAGAAATAATAAGGCGATTACATACAGTGGTGCAGGGATCTGCTTGCGCTGTCCCACTGCCATTTTCAAAACGGGATAAGCGATGAAACCGAAGGCCAGCCCGTCAACAATGCTGTATGTTAAGGGGATGAGCGCGATGATCAAAAACGCAGGAAATCCTTCTGTAAAATCAGAAAGCGGGATATGCTGTATATTTTGGACCATAAGACCGCCAATAATGATCAGTACAGGCGCGATTGCTCCGTCTGGTATCATGCTGAGGAATGGAGTGACAGCAATCGAGGCAAGGAACAAGATCCCTGTAACGACACTCGTCAAACCCGTTCTGCCTCCTTCGGAAATCCCAGCAGCACTCTCTACTGTAGAAATGGTAGGGCTTGTACCAAGTACGCCTGAAATGAGAGATGCAACAGCATTTGCCTGAAAGGCTTTTGGGAATTTTCCGCGATCTGGCAGAAGGCCGTGAAGGAGCCCCATGTTTTCAAATGTAACAATCATCGTAAGTGAAAACGTAGCAATCCAGAATGGAAGGCTGAAGATTCCTTTGAAATCTGCTCCGAAAAAGAGCTCCATAAAGGGCGCCAATTCAAGCTTATTATGAGTATCCTCCGTGCCATGCGCCCAGCCGGTTAGATAACCGATCAGGCAAGTAAGCGCAATTCCAATCAAGAAGCTGCCTTTCACATTTCTTGAAAAAAGAAACAAGGTTACGACCAGCCCTATGATGGTGAGCAAAGTGGTCGGATGCCCTAAATGTCCAAGCTTCACAAAAGTAGTAGAACTGGCTTCAATAATTCCGCCTTTTTGCAGACCGATAAATGCTAGAAATAATCCAATGCCAACCGTTATACTATGCTTTAAAGAAGCTGGAATACTTTCTGACAGTACATCCTTAAGCCGGGTTGAGGCAACAGCCAAAAATAAAATACCTGAGATGATAACAGCAGCAAGCGCTTCTCTCCATGAAAGCCCCATACCTTGTATGATGGTATAGGTAAAAAAGGCGTTTACGCCCATACCCGGCGTTAAAATGATCGGAGCGTTCGCATAGAATCCCATAAAAAAGCATCCGGCTACAGAGGTCAGGATAGTGGCAAGAAGTACGCCGTAATAAGGCATTCCTGCATCAGCCAGTATTAAAGGATTGACGATAATAATATAAGCAATGGTGAAAAATGATGTAACACCCGCAAGTACTTCCTGTTTTATGGAACTGCTGTGTTTCTCTAACTGAAAAAATTTTGATACGTTCAAGTGTTTCCCTTCTTTATTTACTTATATCCCTCTCCCACCCAGCAGCCAAGAGCTGCCAATTAAAAATTATAACGCAATGCCTCCTTCTTGACTACTCCTTCTTTTTAAAGGTTTCAAAGTGGAGGGGAAGTAGCATTAAACAGAGCAAAGGATGATAGAAATGACATATAAAGCAGTATGTTTTGATATGGACGGTGTATTGGTTGATACGATGAAAGACCATGCAAAGGCGTGGATCTATGCCTTTGGTGAGCAGGGCCACATCATTAGTGAAGATTACTTTTACGAGCTGGAAGGAATGCCGGGGATGCAGACCATTCTTCATGTCAATAACCGCCATCTGCTCAAATTATCTGATACTGAACAAGAAGAAATCTATCATAATAAACGGTCGCATTTTATACAAAATTCTACCTATGCCTTCTATGACGAAACCGTTGATGCCATCCTGGCTTTAAAGGAAGCAGGGATACCGATCGCTCTTGCGACAGGGAGCAGAAAAGAGTTTGTACAGGAAGTACTTGAAAAGCTCCGGGTCTCATTTGATGCTGTAATTACAGGCGATGATGTTAAAAAAGGTAAGCCTTCACCAGAGCCTTATGAAAGAGTGTTTAAGCAGTTTTCGTATTCAGCTGAAGAATGGATTGTCGTTGAAAACGCACCGCTTGGTATTCAGGCCGCTGATGATTCCGGTGCCTATGTTCTTGCGCTGCTGACCACACTTCCTGAAGAAAAGCAGTCCAGGGCAGATGAAATTCTCAAAGATCATGGGAGGTTGAAGGAGTACTTGCTGAGAAAGCTGAGAGGATAAGCTCGCTATTTTACAAAATGAGAGGTTTCTTGTATACTTTATTGGAATTTAAATCGTAACCGTTACTATTAGATGGAGGCGCGTATGTCACAGCAAGCTGTTAAACCAGCCGTTAAGATAGAGGATCTTTCCTTCCATTATGGAGACCGAAACGTTCTTGAACATATTACATTTGAGATTCCTGAAGGATCGTTTATGGGACTTGTCGGTCCGAACGGCTCTGGCAAATCCACCTTGATCAAATGTATTTTAGGGCTGTTAAAACCGCAATCCGGCAAAGTTTTTTTGTTCGGGGAGCACTTGAGCCAATTTAGAAACTGGGATGAGATAGGGTACGTGTCCCAAAAAGCCAATAGTTTTAATACAGCTTTTCCAGCGACTGTCTATGAGGTGGTATCGATGGGGCTGTTCGGCAAGGTTGGCCTGTTCCGGTTTTTGACCAAGAAACATAAGCAGAAAATCATTGAGGCGATTGAAACCGTAGGCATGACACCTTACATGAACCGAAATATTGGTGAACTTTCGGGCGGCCAGCAGCAAAGGGTGTTCATCGCGAGAGCGCTTGTCAGCGACCCGAATCTGCTTATCCTGGATGAACCGACTGTCGGTGTCGATTCTGCATCGGTTTCCAGCTTCTATCAGATGCTGAAAAACCTGAACCGCGAGAAAGGCCTGACACTGCTCCTTGTTACACATGATGTAGGTGTCATGTCTGACTATGTCACCCATGTGGCCTGTTTGAATAAACAGCTGCACTTTCATGGAAATACAGCTGAGTTTGAGAAAACCTCTAAAGAAGGCTTTTCACAAATGTATGGGCACCATGTCCATGTAATAGAACATCAACATTAACCGGAGGAAGAGTGGATGTCATTCCCGTTTTTTCAATATGATTTTTTGCAGAATGCATTTCTTACAGGAATTATGATTGGTCTATTGGCCCCTGTACTTGGTGTATTTATTGTTGTTAGAAGACAATCTTTAATTGCAGATGCACTGTCGCATATTACACTGGCAGGAATTGCAGCAAACCTGATGCTGGGCCGTAACGTCGCATTTTTCAGCGGGCTGAATCCTCTATATATGGGGATGGTATTCTCGGTCGGGGGCGCAGTGGGGATCGAACAGCTGCGCAAAGTATATAAGCATTATGAAGAACTTGCCATACCAATTATCATGTCAGCCGGAATCGGACTGAGTGTTATTTTTATCTCACTTGCGAATGGTTTTAACACGGACTTATTCAATTATTTATTCGGAAGCGTACTGGCTGTTAAAGAATCCGATGTATGGACAATCTTTTTTATTCTTTTGCTTGTGTTTGCCTTTGTACTGTTTTTATATAAAGAATTATTTGTGCTCTCCTTTGATGAGGAGCAGGCTACTGTTTCTGGGATTAGAGGAAAGTGGATACAGTTTCTATTCATTGTCATGGTGGCTCTTGTCATTGCTTCTTCCATGAAAATTGTAGGCATTTTGCTTGTTTCTTCTTTGATGACATTGCCGGTTGCAGCCAGTATCCGGCTTGCGAACGGGTTTAAGCATACATTTGTTTTGTCTGTCATCTTTGGCGAAACAGCGGTCATTCTTGGCCTCATTCTGTCTTATTATCTGGACTTTGCCCCTGGAGGCACTATCGTAATGATCTCGGTCATCATTTTATTGCTGTCGCTCTTGTGGAAAAAGCTGCGTTCCAGAAGAAAAATAGCGATTAACCAATAGTGGAGGTGCAGTATGGACGTTTTAACCGCCATTGATTTATTGAAAAAGAAGGGCTATAAATATACCGATAAACGGAAAGACATCCTTCAATTGTTTTCCGATGAAAAAAGGTATCTAAGCGCCAGAGATGTTCAAGATTCACTGAAAGAGAATTATCCTGGATTGAGTTTTGATACCATTTACCGCAATCTTTCTACCTTCTCAGATCTGGATATATTAGAAGAGACTGAACTGGAAGGGGAGAAAAAATTCCGGTTCACTTGTCCTACACAGGAACATCATCATCATTTGATCTGTTTGAAGTGCGGAAAGACAAAGGAAATCAATGCCTGTCCGATGGAAAATGTAACCACAGATTTGTCGGACTTTACCGTTACCGGACATAAATTTGAAATTTATGGTATCTGCCAGGTATGTGTAAACTGATCGAGGATTGAGGTATGACTTTCCTCTAAATGTGGCATCCTAGCCGTAAAGGAGGAGAGTCATTTTGCCAACAGTAAAATGTAATGTAGCCAACTGCACATATTGGGGAGAAGGCAACAATTGTGTAGCCGATGCCATCCTTGTTGAAATCGATAAGCATGCCAACAATAGATACGATATGGAAGCAAGCGGTGAACTGAGCGGAGATGCCAATCACAAAGACAACGCCGATAAACCGGCTGAAACCTGCTGCCATACATTCAAGCGAAAACAATGATAAAAAAGGAGCGTTTACCGCTCCTTTTTTATTTGCCGCTTCAGCTTTTCATTAAATTAACAACTATATTTACCTTGTTTAAAGCCATACTAAAAACGCTCCACCAAAGAAAGTGAGGGATTCGGTATGGCAGAAGATAAAGAATTTGAATCGGAATACAGAAGAGAACCTGTTAACCGGGATTCGGATTACAGAGAGGAAATGGCTGCTGATGTTGTCCCGATCACGAGCGGAGCAGCTCTTCCTGAGTATGATCGTCCCCGAGACGAACGTGAGCATGTAGAAAGAGAAAGACATGAAGAAAGAGATGACCGCGGCCAGGCAGGAAGGGTAATCGGAATGTTTTCCGTTATCCTGTCTGTTCTGTCATTGTTCATTCTTCCTGTCCTTTTCGGGGCTGCCGGTATTATCGGCGGTTTTATTGCAGCTAGGCGGGGAGCAACCACTTCAGGTTACTGGGCGATCGGAATTGGGATTGCTTCCATTGTCATCAGTTTATTATTTGCCCCCTTCTTTTAAATACAGGAGCAAAAAAAGCCTGCCGGTTCATCCGGCAGGCTTTTTGTTATTTTACAAATTCAGCTTGTTGTTTGGCATGATGTTCTTCAGCCAATTTATCGATTTCTTTTTTCAGTTCATCAAGCAGCTGATCTTCTGGAATCTTGCGTACAATTTCTCCGTGGCGGAAAAGCAAACCTTCGCCTCTTGCGCCTGCGATGCCAATATCAGCTTCGCGCGCTTCTCCTGGTCCGTTAACCGCGCAGCCGAGTACAGCAACCTTAATCGGCGCTCGGATTTTAGAGATATATTCCTCTACTTCATTGGCGATTGAAATCAGGTCAATTTCAATTCTTCCGCATGTAGGACAAGAAATCAGTGTAGCTGCATCAGAAAGCAATCCGAACGATTTCAGCAGCTCTCTTGCCACCTTCACTTCCTCAACAGGGTCTGCACTTAAAGATATACGGAGTGTGTTTCCGATTCCTTTGCTGAGGATAACACCCAATCCTGCTGCACTTTTTACGGTTCCGGCAAAAAGAGTACCGGATTCGGTGATGCCGAGATGGAGGGGATAGTCAAAGGCTTGTGCTGCTTTTTCATACGCTTCTATTGCCAAGTTAACATCAGAAGCCTTCATGGACACGATGATGTCATGAAAATCAAGATCTTCGAGAATCTTAATATGATCAAGTGCACTCTCAACCATGCCTTCTGCTGTCGGGTATCCGTATTTTTCAAGATATTTCTTCTCGAGAGAACCCGCGTTAACACCGATACGAATCGGAATACCTTTAGCTTTTGCTGCTTTAACGACAGCTTCTACTTTTTCTTTGCGCCCGATGTTGCCCGGGTTGATTCTGATCTTGTCGGCGCCGCCTTCAATCGCTTTAAGAGCGAGCTTATAATCAAAATGAATATCAACGACAAGCGGAATGGATATTTGTTTTTTTATATCGGCAATAGCCTCTGCTGCGCGCATGTCAGGACAGGCGACGCGGACAATTTGGCATCCTGCCTCTTCCAGGCGTTTGATTTCTGCAACAGTAGCTTCAACATCATGTGTTTTTGTAGTCGTCATGCTTTGAACGATTACCTGGTCGTTGCCGCCGATTGTTAAAGGGCCGACTTTGACAGGTCTCGTTTTTGAACGATGCGTAATTTCACTCATTGGTGAACCGCTCCTTTAATTTCTAGTATGACAGATAAAAAGCAACATCTGTACAGTAGTACATTTTATCAAGGGTTCCTTTAGTTTGGCAAGAAATCTAGTGTTTTAGTTCTTTATAGACCGGAAAATTATACATCTTTCCAACTTGAATGCTTTCAGGCCGGATATTGTGATTATATCTCTGAAAGTCCTTAATAATCTCAGGAATTGGCTTGGAAAGGGAAGCGGGGTTCACCTTTTCAATGATCGAAAGAACTGTATCTCCAGAAGAAACTTTCACTTTTTTATAAGGTGTGCTATTTTTTATACTGACCGCAGAAACGGGGGCTGGTTTTGAGCTATAGGACTGTAGAGTTCCAATTTTGAGATCATAAGCAATGGTATAAACAATAACTAGTGACAGGCAGAAGAGCAGAAATTTTTTCAAAGGCTTGTCCCCCTTTTGATATATGGAGAATATATATGCTGCGGCCTCTCGGTTTATTCCTTTAGACACCTATTTTTCAAGTATTAAATTGCTCCTTGAAAGTTATGTGGTGTAAAATGGAAGTATATCTGCAAGAAAAAGAGAAAGATACAGGGTCAAAAAGGGAAATACAAACAATGAGGTGGAGTATAAACATGAAATGGAATGCAAAATGGTTAGTGCCCATAATGGTCGTACTTACATTCATGGTACCTTTAAAAGCATTTGCTGATGCAGCGCCTGGAGATGTAATCGTAACACTTGGCGAAGATCTGACACCGGACCAAAAGGCAAAAATCTTAGAAGAGATGGGTGTTGACTCTAACGTTGATTCCGTAAATGTAACGAACGAAGAAGAGCATCAATATCTCGGTAAGTATATTTCCAAAGCGCAATTAGGAACACGTGCTATCTCATCTTCAAAAATCACACTTGCTGAGAAGGGGAAAGGGCTGCATGTGGATTCGAAAAACATCAACTGGGTAACCGACAGCATGATTGTTAATGCTCTTGTAACAGCAGGAGTAAAGGATGCAGACATCTATGTTACTGCTCCGTTCGAAGTGTCTGGAACAGCTGCTCTTACAGGAATCCTTAAGGCCTATGAACAGAAAGCTAACGTGAATATCCCTGAGGAAAAGAAGCAAGTTGCCAATGAAGAGGTTGTAAGAACGGCACAGCTTGGTGATCGAATCGGAACGAAGGAAGCCACACAGCTTATTACAGAAATCAAACAAGAGCTGGCCAAACATCCGGTTAATAATGAAGATGAACTTCGTGATCTCATCAAACGGGTAGCTGAGCGTCTCGGAATTCAGCTGACAGATGAAGAGCTGAACGGACTCGTTTCACTATTTAACAAAATGAAGGATCTTAACATTAATTGGGATAATGTTCAAAATCAGCTGCAGAATGTCCGTGATAACCTGGATGGATTTTTAAATAAAGACGAAACGCAATCTTTTCTCCAAAAGTTCATCGACTTTATTATTTCCATAATTGATGGCATAAAAGGCCTGTTCCAAAAATAAGATAAAGCAAAGAAGGAGCCTAGTTAGGGCTCCTTCTTTTTTTATCCTTTTGGCTGTGGAGTTTCTTTAATGGAAGAATGAAGAAAAACAGAAGCCACTGCCCAATAGATGAGAAAAGAGAAGGGGACGTCTGTATGTAAAAGTTTCATGATGGCAAAGAAAACAGTAGGAAGTGTTACGGCATAGGCAGACATGATCCACAGCTGCCTGTAAGAAAGCTTTCGATGGCTGATATTTTGCAGCACCAATCCGATGACGGCCAAAACCGTAACTCCGATAAACTTTAACGCGACCGTAAAGACATAGATAAATAAAAATAACAAAGGTATCAGCACCGGCAGCAGATCGAATAAGGTGTTTGTCCAGGAGCTGATATCTTTCTTGGTCAACTTCACATCGCCGAGGGTATTGTAAGGAACCTTCTGAGTTTCCCCGCCAGATATGACGATTGCTTCGTTATGCAAGAGAGCGATCACGTTTGTATAATCTGATAGATCATCTTCTTTTATTGATCCTGTTGTATCAAAAATGAAGGTTTCACTGCTGTCTGTATGAACAACAGGCTTTTTCAGATCGGATGTTAGCTTTCCGTTTTGCAGCGAAAAGTCAGGAATCTCAGAAGTCATTGATTGCTTGAATTCATCTATGCCCGATTTAAAAGCTAAAGAAAAGGCAATACCCACCGGGATAGATGTCAGCAGGATCAAAAAAAATACATAGCCTATGGCTTTGCCGATTCCCTGAAAACGAAGACGGGCAATCATCGGAGGGGAATACAGGCTTTTGAAAAAATGGTTGAAAATTCTCATTGAACTCCTCATTTCCTGAATGGTCTGTATTAATTTTAGCGAATAATGTGGAAACAGACAATGAGAAGACCATTCCTTTGTAAAGGTTTTGCGAAGCGCCTTTACATCACCTTCATAAAACTAGATAATGGCATAAGAATGATTAGATAAAAGGGGTTGTAATTCAATTGGGTGTTCAGGATATGCTGTTTCAATTCTTAGGCGGGCTCGGCCTTTTTCTATTTGGAATTAAATATTTAGGTGAGGGTCTGCAAAACTCTGCCGGTGATCGGCTGAGGAACCTTTTGGACAGTCTGACGACCAATACATTTACAGGAATTCTGGCTGGCTTATTCGTAACCATGCTCATTCAATCCAGTTCTGCCACCACGGTTTTGACGGTAGGGCTCGTAAATGCAAGAATGCTGACGCTTAGACAGGCAGTTGGGATCATCATGGGGGCCAATATCGGAACTACATTCACTGCCTTTATCATTGGATTTGATGCAGCGGGATTTGGTCTGCCCATGCTTGCGGCAGGGGCATTCTTCGTTTTTTTTATCCGGAATTACAAATATGTTTTCATCGGAAGAATTTTATTCGGACTGGGCGGGCTATTTTATGGCCTGCAGCTAATGGGAGCAGGGATGGAACCTTTGCAGTCCTCCCTTGATTTTCAAAACATCACGGCACATTTAAACGATCAGCCGTTTTTGGGCATCGCCATTGGAACCTTGGCAACAATGATCCTTCAGTCCTCAAGCGCGACCGTGGGCATACTGCAGCAGATGTTTTCAATGGACCTGATTCATTTAAACGGTGCCCTTGCTGTTCTTTTTGGTGATAATATCGGAACCACCATCACAGCTGTGATTGCATCGTTCGGGGCCTCTCAGAATGCCAAGAGAGCAGCACTGGTTCATGTGCTGTTCAATATCATAGGGACGATTATTTTTGTGATTATCTTTATCCCTTACAAAGGGTTGATCCAATGGATTTCAAGCAGTCTCCATCTGGAGCCGCCCATGCAAATTGCCTTTGCGCACGGAATTTTCAACATCGGCAATGTTATTATCCTGTTTCCATTTATTTCATTGCTGGTCTTTACAGTCTCAAAATTGATTAAAGATGATCAATGGTCTGTCGACAGCAAGACGGTAAAATTGGACGAGAAAGTCATCAACAGTTCTCCGGAATTTGCCCTGCATCAAGCTAGGCAGGAGCTGCTAAAAATGGCTGACTATTCAAGAGAGGGGCTTAGCCAGGCATTGCTTTTCTTCCAGACCCGGAAAAATAAGCATGCCGATACAGCCATGCAGTATGAAGAAGAGATTAACCGGTTTGACAGGCAAATCACCAAGTTTCTCGTTAAACTTTCTATTCATTCATTGTCCAAGAATGAATCTAAAGAGCATACGATGCTTCTAAATCTGTGCAAGGACATCGAAAGAATCGGGGATCATATGAAAAATATGATTGATCTGGTCTGCTTTATGGCACGAAATAATATTAAACTTTCAGAAGTAACATCACGCGACTTTGAAAACATGATGATCCTGACCCAATCCTGCCTGACAAAAGCGATTATTTCTCTTGAGACGAACGATAAACCGATGGCTGAGGAAGTTCTGAACATTGAGGACGATATTGATGAAATGGAGAAAACTCTGAGAAAGAAACACATTCAGGACATCAACAACAATTTAAGCACCGGCCAAGAAAGTGTAGTGTATGTTGACTTTATCAGCAATCTGGAACGGATCGGAGACCATTCTGTCAATATTGCAGAAGCAGTGCTTGAACGATAAACCTACTTAAAACACTACAGGAGGCTTACTGATGGATTATGTATATTGGATATTAATCGGCCTGTCGTTCGTTCTGGCATTCGCTGCCCTGATCTTTCCCATACTGCCTGGAGCGCTTTTTCTGGCTCTCGGGTTTGTGCTCTATGGTATTTTTTATTCCTTTCAGCCATTTACGCCCTTTTTCATCGGGGTAGAAGTGTTTTTGCTGGCAACTCTTTTTGTAGTGGATTATTTCAGCAATTTGTATGGAGTAAAAAAACGGGGCGGTTCCAAAGCGGCCGTATGGGGCAGCACGATCGGCCTGCTCCTTGGCCCATTTGTGATTCCTGTTGCCGGCATCATCGCCGGACCGTTTCTGGGTGCGTTTATTGCAGAATTGATCATCGGGCGAAAATCAATAGGAGAAGCGGCTAAGGTAGGGTTTGGCTCAGTTCTTGGTTTTTTGGGAGGAACGGTTGCCAAGATCATCATTCAAGTGATCATGATTGGCTATTTTCTTTTTGTCGTATTATAAAAATAGTGCTTGCTAAAATGTTGGAGACGTGCTATATTTATGTCTGTCTCACCGAGGGCTTTCAAAATGGTCATGAAAAAAAGGTTTGACTTACATAGCTTGAAAATGGTATAGTAATTCTTGTCCCTTAGAGGACAACATTGTTCCACAGTAGCTCAGTGGTAGAGCTATCGGCTGTTAACCGATCGGTCGTAGGTTCGAGTCCTACCTGTGGAGCCAAAATATGGCGGTGTAGCTCAGCTGGCTAGAGCGTACGGTTCATACCCGTGAGGTCGTGGGTTCGACTCCCTCCGCCGCTACCATATTTTTTAAGGCGATGGCGATCGTGGCGAAGTGGTTAACGCACCGGATTGTGATTCCGGCATTCGTGGGTTCAATTCCCATCGGTCGCCCCATTTTTATTTACATAACTATCTTAATACATAAAATGGACCCTTAGCTCAGTTGGTCAGAGCGGTCGGCTCATAACCGATTGGTCGTAGGTTCGAGTCCTACAGGGTCCACCATTTTTCAGCACGTGGAGGTATACCCAAGTCCGGCTGAAGGGATCGGTCTTGAAAACCGACAGGGGTGTAACAACCCGCGGGGGTTCGAATCCCTCTACCTCCTCCATAATTTCTTAATTTTTATATCATCGCAGGGTGGAGCAACGAGCGTTACAGCATGATTATGCTGTGAGTAATCTCGACGGATACACTCCAATGATTACTCGAGTAGTGGAAGAGGTAAAGCCTCTGAGAGACAGTCAATAATTACGGAGGAATAACATCGTCCGTAAACTTAATACCATCGCGGGGTGGAGCAGTCTGGTAGCTCGTTGGGCTCATAACCCAAAGGTCGCAGGTTCAAATCCTGTCCCCGCAACCATAATACCTAAAGTGGCTCGATAGCTCAGTCGGTAGAGCAGAGGACTGAAAATCCTCGTGTCGGCGGTTCGATTCCGTCTCGAGCCACCATTTTCATACATAGTCAACCTTTGCCCAGCGTGGTGAAGGTTTTTTGTTTTTAATGAGAAAACTTTTGTTTTAATATCTCCCATAACAAGGGATAAAAGAAGTCCAGCTATGTACATAATAAGCTTTGATTAAAGAGGGTTAATCGTTGAAAGTTCCGGGTAAATCTGATAATGTATGAGTTGGGATACTTATTAAACATTATTGTTGCTTAACTATGTTTTCAATTTTGGGGTTTTTTCTCCAAAATGAAATATAAAAAAATGTTTACATACCAAGGAGGAGATTGATCATGGCAAAGTTTGAACTGCCTGCTTTACCTTATGCTGCAAATGCACTGGAACCACACATTGATGAGACTACAATGAATATTCACCACGACCGTCATCACAAAACGTATGTTGATAACTTGAACGCAGCGCTTGAAGGCCAAGCTGAGTTTGAAAACAAAGGCCTAGAGGACCTTCTTTCCAATCTTGATGCATTGCCTGAAAACATTCGCACAGCTGTACGCAACAATGGCGGCGGACATGCGAACCACAGCTTATTCTGGGAAATCCTGAAACCAGGCGGATCCAACGAACCTACTGGTGAAGTAGCTGAACGCATCAACAGCAAATTCGGAAGCCTTGATTCATTCAAGGAAGAGTTTGCAAATGCTGCAAAAGGCCGTTTCGGATCTGGTTGGGCTTGGCTAGTTGTTAATAACGGTGAGCTTGAAGTAACAAGCACAGCGAATCAAGATAACCCTGTGATGGAAGGCAAAACTCCAATCTTAGGTCTTGATGTTTGGGAGCATGCATATTACTTGAACTATCAAAACAAACGTCCAGATTACATTAATGCATTCTGGAATGTAGTAAACTGGGATGAAGTTGAAAAACGTTATAACGAAGCAAAATAATGCGGTAAAGCCGGCCAGGTTCTTTGAAAAAGACCCTGGCCGGTTTTTTTATACTCTTTTTCTAATGATATACAATAAAAACCAATTCTTCGTTTGGCGAATAGCCCCTTTCAGGATGTGAAAACTACATGTGAATTGCAAAGGGGCGAGAACAAAATGAAGTTCAATTTGTTTGGAGACACGGACAGAACGAAAGAATTGCTGCTATTGCTTGTGGTAGGAGGGCTTTTTGCATTGAGTACGGCTCTGTCTAATACGTTTGTTAACATTTATTTATGGAAGCAATCTGGTGAGCTGAAGGATATCGCTCTGTATAATTTATCGATTGTGTGCATTCAGCCTGTTGCTTTTTTTATTGCAGGTAAGCTGACAAAAAAAATTGACAGGGTTATTGTACTGCGGATTGGTGTCATCATATTATCGCTTTTTTATTTGTATGTGCTTTTCCTCGGGAAGCAGGCGAGTGAGTATCTGCTCATTCTTGGCGGACTGCTCGGAGCTGGGCTTGGATTTTATTGGCTCGCTTTTAACGTGCTGACCTTTGAAGTGACAGAACCTGATACAAGGGATAACTTTAACGGCTACCTTGGGGTGCTAACTTCCTTGTCCGGTATGGTCGGTCCGATTAGCTCCGGATTCTTAATCTCGCAGCTGGATAAGTTTACTGGCTACCGCATCATCTTCAGCGTTTCATTGGTTTTATTTTTCAGTGCGGTTATCATCAGTTTTTTCTTAAGCAGACAGAAGGCCGAGGGGAAGTTTTTTGTCTGGAAGATCCTTAAGTCGAGAGAAACCAACTTAAATTGGGGCCGAATCCTAAATGCCCATTTTTTTCAGGGATTCAGGGAAGGGACGTTCATTTTTTTGATCGTCATATGGGTATACATTATTTCAGACAGTGAATTTGCGCTTGGAACATTTGGGCTTGTTCAATCTGCCGTTTCTTTTGTTGGTTATTTTATCGTCTCCCGGATGATGACCAGAGATAGAAGGAAGAAATCCATCTTTGTCGGAGGATTGATCCTATTCCTTTCTCCGTTCCTCTTTCTGCTTCAAGTCACGTTTCCGCTGCTTCTCTTTTATGGTGTGGTCATTTCCATCGCCTATCCGCTGCTGCTCGTTCCGTATGTTTCCCTGACATATGATGTGATTGGACGCTCGGATAACGCTGGGCCGATGAGGGTCGAATATATTGTCGTGAGGGAATTGTATTTAAATGCAGGACGGATTCTTTCTATTGTTATTTTGCTTATAACGATCACTTACTTTAATGGAGACTACAGTATTCCGGTGCTGCTGCCTGTACTGGGAGCCGGTCACTTTATCATTTATTTTTGTGTAAGATCAATTCGGTTTGCTACCCTTCAAAAATCTGAGATCATGTCGAACTATTCACAGAACAATTCAGACAAGGAAGATGGAACTAGGGTATGACATTTTTCTTTCGGAAACATTGATTTACTGTTAAAATTATTTTAGTAAATCAATTTGTCGAAAATGGAAAAATAGTATCGAACTATTTCCATACATAAGTAAGGGTGGAATGAATGACTAAAGAAAAAAAGAAAAAGAATCATGTACCGGTTCGTCTGAATGCGTTGTTTCTGGCTGTTTTTTTCCTTTTTTCAGTTTTGATCTTCAGATTGGGCTATGTTCAGATCGTACAAGGTGAAGAATATCACAGGTCCGCTGATAAAAAGGAAAATGTGACTGCAAGGCTGGATGCTCCGAGAGGGAAAATGTTCGACACACAGGATCGAGTGGTGGTTGACAACAAGCCGCTTTATTCCATCACGTATACCCGCACTCAGAAGACGAGTGCAGAGGACCGCCAGGCGATCGCCAAAAAATTGGCGGGCTATATTCAGAAAGATACAAAAAGCGTAACAGAACGGGATAAGAAAGATTATTTTATCTTTTTAAATAAAAAAGAAGTAGAAAGCAGGATCAGCCTGAAAGAGAAAAAAGGCCTGAGCGATGATGCTTATTACAATCTTATGCTTGATCGGATCACTAAGAAGGATCTGAAAAGTTTTACTCCTCATCAAATTGAGGTATTGGCCATCAAACGGGAGATGGACAGAGGATATGCCCTGACACCTCAGCGAATTAAGATTGGTGCAACTCAAAAAGAGATTGCAGCCATAAGTGAGCATTTGGCTGAATTGCCGGGAGTAGATATAAAGCCTGATGCGAAAAGGGATTATCCTTATGGTGACACGTTCAAGGCACTGTTCGGGCAAGTAAAACAGATCCCGCAGAGTAAGATGGATTATTATGTTTCACGGGGAAATGAACGCAATGATCTAGTGGGAACCAGTTTCCTTGAACAGCAGTATGAGTCACTGCTTAGAGGACAAAAATCGAAAATGGAGTTTGTGACCGATAAATCGGGCAATCCGGTTGGTGATCCGGTAGAGGTTGATGGATCCAGGGGCAAAGACCTCATACTCACCGTGAACATGCAGCTTCAGCAAAAAGTGGAACAAATTATTGAAAAAGAACTAAAACAAGCCAAGTCTGGAGGCTCCGCTTACGCGAACCGCGATTTGACGTCTGCTTATGTCGTCATGCTCAATCCGGAAAA
Source organism: Fictibacillus sp. FJAT-27399 (assembly GCF_001510655.1). Lineage (GTDB taxonomy): Bacteria > Bacillota > Bacilli > Bacillales > Fictibacillaceae > Fictibacillus_C > Fictibacillus_C marinisediminis. The sequence goes on from NZ_LMVC01000002.1 coordinate 986,108, forward strand.
CGGAGAAGTCCTTTCTATGGCAGGTAAGGAATATGATAAGAAAACAGGAAAATATAAGAATGCTCCATTTGGAACGGTTTATAATTCATTTGCCATGGGTTCTGCCGTTAAAGGAGCAACAGTGCTTACCGGTTTGCAGCAAGGCGCGATCACGCCGAACACGCATTTTTACGATGCGCCCCTAACGTTTGGCGATGGCAGAAAGATGAAATCGCATGAAAGCTTGGGCAGTATTGGCCCTGTTAAAGCGCTGGAAGCTTCCTCGAACGTTTATATGTGGAATATCGCCATGAAGCTTGCCGGCTATGACTATTCCCATAAGCGTTACATTGACCGCCATGTCGACCAGGCTTTTAAAACCTTAAGAGATTCTTACAGCCAGTTTGGTCTTGGTGTGCCGACCGGAATCGATCTGCCGTCCGAAGCGACTGGTTATAATACAGGGGTCAGTCACCAATTGGCACAGGCGATGTTTTTTGCGATCGGACAATTTGATACGTATACGCCTCTGCAGATGGCTCAGTATGTCTCAACCATTGCAAACAATGGATACCGCATGCAGCCACATCTGCTGAAGGAAGTGCGCGAGCCATCTGTTCAGCCTGGCAAAATGGGTAAACTCGTCTATAAGTTTGAACCGAATGTTATGAACAAGATTGAAATGAAGCAGGAATATCTTGATGTTGTCCACCAGGGGTTCCGCCAGGTTATGGTCGGAAGCAAGGGGACTGCCGCAGCTTATTTTAAACATAAGAGTTATAATCCCGCCGGCAAAACCGGGACGGCTGAGGTGGACAAGAAATCCCGCTTAAACAATAAAACATTAATTGGTTATGCTCCTTATGACCATCCTGAAGTGGCTTTTGCCGTTGTTGTGCCGAATATTCGCGAAGGCTCACTCAACAATGAGATCGGTGCGGCGGCACTTGATGAGTACTTTAAGTTAAAGAAAGACGGAAATAAGAAAAATTAACTAGATATGATGATAAAAAACGCGTCCTTTGGGCGTGTTTTTTTATTGTGCATAAATTATTCTAGTTAGAAAAACATAGTACTGTAGTCTCGCTTTATTTACAATCTCTTTACATTCCGTTCAAACAGCGTTAATAATCGTCGCTTATTCTAGAAATGTAAAGTGATTAACAGAACTTGTTGGGGGTGTGCGATAGAGACAAGGAACACATAGAAGAAGCTAAATCTCTATCAAATCAAAAAATCTTTTTAAAACCATTCTAGGGGGACCTAAAACATGAAGAAAATGAAATCAGCTTACCTTTTAGCAGTACTCGCTATGCTCCTCGTGTTCGCTACAGCATGTGGAAACAAAAACAATGAAGGTGCATCAACAGATGGCGGCAAAAAAGCATCAGGCTCTATCGTTATCTCCGGATCAAGTGCAATGCAGCCGCTCGTTGCAGCAGCAGCAGAACAATTTAAACAAGATAACCCTGACGCTGATATTCAAGTACAAGCAGGCGGAAGCGGAACTGGCTTGAGCCAAGTATCTGAAGGCGCTGTAAAGATCGGTAACTCTGATGTTTTCGCTGAAGAAAAAGAAGGGATCCCAGCTGACAAGCTTAAAGATCACCAAGTTGCAGTAGTCGGGATGTCTGCAGCAGTTAACCCTGAAGTAGGCATTAAAGATATTTCTAAAAAAGACCTAATCAAAGTATTCACAGGAAAAGTTAAAAACTGGAAAGAGCTTGGCGGAAAAGACCAAAAGATCGCTTTAATCAACCGTCCTGATTCTTCTGGAACTCGTGCTACATTCGTAAAATACGGTCTTGACGGCAACACACCTGTTGAAGGTGCAGCTACAGAAGATTCTTCTAATACAGTTCAAAAGCTAATCAAAGAAACTCCTGGTGCAGTCGGATACCTTGCTTTCTCTTACTTCACAGATAACAGCGGTGTGACACCACTTAGCATTGACGGAGTTAAGCCAACTGATGAAAATGTACAAACAGGTAAATTCCCAATCTGGGCTTATGAGCACTCTTATACTAAAGGAGAGCCAAAAGGCTTGGAAAAACAGTTCCTTGATTATTTAATGAGCGATGACATTCAAAATAAACTTGTTCCTGATCAAGGATACATCCCTGCAAGCAAAATGAAAGTTAAACGTGATGCCGAAGGGAAAGTTACGAAAAAGTAACCATAAAGAAAGTTAAGAAGGCCTAAATCAGGGTAAGTATCCATATTGAATTGGATATTTACCCTGTTAGGGCGTTTTGGGGAGGTACGAAAATGGATAATAAGACAATGACAGCCAGTCAAAGGCTGCTGAAAAAATCAAACAAGTCTGCACTTCAAATGGAAATGCGGGGGAAGTCCATAGTGTTAATCAGTGCGCTGATCATTATAAGTGCCACGATTGCTATTACGATTTTCCTAGGTACTAAAGGATTACAAGCCTTTTTTAATAACGGGGTAAGTATTTATGAATTTTTAACCAGCACGAACTGGAATCCAACCAACGCAGAGAGTCCAGCCTATGGTGCCCTGCCATTCATAATCGGTTCTTTTGCTGTTACCATCCTATCTGCTTTAATTGCAGCACCTCTTGGTATTGGCGGTGCAATCTTTATGACGGAAATTGCGCCTTCCTGGGGAAAAAAGATTCTCCAGCCGGTTATTGAATTGCTTGTTGGTATTCCATCTGTTGTTTATGGATTCATCGGCCTTTCCGTTCTTGTTCCGTTCCTCCGCGATACAGTGGGCGGACAAGGATTCAGTTTGCTCGCAGGTATGATTGTCCTTTCCATTATGATTCTCCCTACAGTAACAAGTATCGCTACAGATGCGATGAGCTCGTTGCCAAAGGGGCTAAGGGAATCTTCTTACGCGATCGGTGCGACACGTTGGCAAACCATTTGGAGAGTACTGATTCCTGCGGCTATGCCCACACTTTTAACCGCTGTTGTTCTTGGGATGGCTCGTGCGTTCGGTGAAGCACTTGCTGTTCAGATGGTCATCGGAAACGTTCGTACACTTCCATCTGCGATCACTGATCCATCAGCTACATTAACGACCATCATTACGTTGAACATGGGGCACACGACCTTTGGTAGCGTGGAAAATAATGTTCTTTGGTCGCTTGCGCTTATTCTTTTAGCGATGTCCTTTATCTTTATCATCTTAATTCGTTATCTTTCTTCAAGGAGGCAGTTCTAATGAACAGCAAAGTTACAGACCGCATTGCTACTTTTATTTTTTACTTGATCGCAGCAACGATCGTTACTGTTCTAGTCGGACTGCTCGGATATATTATTTTTCATGGTTTTTCAAAGCTTAACCTTGAATTTTTAACCTCACCATCAAGCTCCTTCAGAGCAGGCGGAGGTATTGGGAACCAGCTTTTTAACTCTTTCTATATTCTCTTCCTAACCATGGTGTTCACGATTCCGCTTGGACTTGGAGGCGGAATTTACATGGCAGAATATGCACGTCCAGGGAAGCTGACAAATGCGATCAGAACATGTATTGAAGTATTGGCTTCATTGCCATCGATTGTCATCGGTATGTTTGGATTATTAATGTTCGTTAATCTTACTGGCTGGGGATATTCAATCCTCGGCGGCGCACTGGCACTTACAGTGTTTAATCTTCCTGTTATGGTAAGGGTTTGTGAAGATGCCCTCCGTACGGTTCAAAGAGACCAAAAAGAAGCTAGTCTTGCTCTCGGAATCACACACTGGCACACGATCAAAACGGTCCTGCTTCCGGCAGCATTTCCAAGCATTCTAACTGGAGCGATTCTTGCATCAGGCCGTGTGTTCGGTGAAGCTGCAGCATTGCTCTTTACGGCAGGACTTACAACGCCAACGCTTGATTTCGCAAACTGGAATCCGTTTGATTCGACTTCTCCTCTTAACGTGTTCCGTCCGGCAGAAACACTTGCGGTGCATATTTGGGCGGTTAACACACAAGGGTTAATTCCAGATGTGCGCGAAGTGGCAGACGGATCCTCAGCAGTTCTGATTATCTCTGTATTGATCTTTAACTTGCTGGCCCGCTGGATCGGCAGTGTGGTTCACAGAAAGATAACAGCTTCTAAATAACTTTAGAATATAGGTGGGGTAACATGAAAACTGTGATGGAAAAAAAAGAGACAAAACCATTAACTGAACAACCGAATAAAGAGAATAATCCGGTTGCTTTAAATATCGAAAACTTGAATATTTATTACGGTGACAACCATGCGGTAAAAGAGGTCAATTTTTCAATCGAGAAGAACGGTGTGACAGCGTTGATCGGTCCGTCAGGCTGCGGAAAATCAACCTTCCTTCGTTCCATTAACCGTATGAATGACCTGATTCCCGGGGCACGAAGCACAGGTGGAATCATCTACGACGATGTTAATCTGATCGGCGATGACATAAATGTTGTCGCTCTTCGGAAAGAAATCGGCATGGTGTTTCAAAAGCCCAATCCATTTCCTAAGTCTATCTACAATAATATTACGCATGCTTTGAAGTTCAACGGAATCCGTTCGAGAAAGAAGCTTGATGAAATTGTGGAAGAAAGCCTTCGGAAGGCCGCTTTGTGGGATGAAGTTAAAGACAGGCTTCATGAGTCGGCTTTATCATTGTCTGGCGGGCAGCAGCAGCGCCTTTGTATTGCCAGAACCCTGGCCATGAAACCGAACATCCTTCTCCTTGATGAGCCTGCGTCTGCATTGGATCCTATTTCTAATGCTAAGGTTGAAGACCTGATCATAGAGCTGAAAAAGGATTATACCATTGTAATTGTGACGCATAACATGCATCAGGCTTCACGTATTTCAGATAAGACCGCTTTCTTCTTAAATGGAGTGCTGGTTGAATTTGATAAGACAGATAAGATCTTTACGAATCCATCAAAAAAGGATACAGAAGACTATATTACAGGCCGCTTCGGATAAGGGGGATAATGATGGGACAAGCAGTATTGGCAGCAGAGAAAATGGTTTTTGATATCAAGAATTTAAATTTGTGGTACGGAAAAAATCTGGCACTGAAAGATATTGATTTTACGATTTACAATAATGAGATAACAGCAATCATCGGACCATCGGGATGCGGGAAATCAACGTTTATCAAAACGTTGAACCTAATGATCCAGAATATCCCGGGAGTCAGGATGTCCGGTGAAATTAATTACGGCCATCATAACTTAATTAATGGAAAGGTGGACCTTGTCGATTTGAGAAAAAAAGTCGGTATGGTGTTCCAGAAAGCCAATCCTTTTCCAAAGTCAATCTATGAAAATGTAGCCTACGGACCCAAAATTCATGGGGTAAAGAAAAAAGGGAAACTGGATGAGATTGTAGAACGTTCATTAAGAGATGTGTTTTTGTGGGATGAAGTGAAGGACCGGCTAAATACATCTGCTTTAGGCTTGTCAGGAGGCCAGCAGCAGCGGTTATGTATTGCCAGAGCCATTGCCACCAAGCCGGATGTCATTTTGATGGATGAACCAACATCTGCACTCGATCCGATCTCAACTATAAAAATCGAGGAACTCGCTCTTGAGCTGAAAAAAAACTATTCCATTGTTATGGTTACCCATAACATGCAGCAGGCGGCAAGGGTTTCTGACCGTACGGCATTCTTCTTGATGGGTGAACTGATTGAATACGATCTGACGAGCAAAATCTTTTCCGCTCCTTCAGATAAACGGACAGAGGACTATGTGACCGGACGTTTTGGATAATAAGAAGAGGAGTGACGAAAAATGGTGGTACGTGAAAACTTTCAGATCCAATTGAATGAACTTAAAGAAATGCTCGTTGAAATCGGTGAATTAACAGAGTACGCATTAAAAGAATCCATGGAAGCGTTAAAGGAACAAAATGTGGATAAAGCTCTTGAGGTAATTGAAAATGACCAGCGGATCAACCAGCTCGAAGATGAGATCAATGACGCAGCAATCCTCCTTATCGCCAAGCAGGCACCAGTGGCTTCAGATCTGCGCAGAATCATTGCCGCGATTAAGATCTCTTCCGATGTGGAGCGCATGGCTGATTTTGCCGTCAATATCGCAAAATCAACGATTCGAATCGGTGAAAAACCACTGATCAAACCACTCGTAGATCTTCCGAGGATGGCTGATATCGCGATCGGCATGCTCTCTGATTCCATCAGAGCATATGTTGACGAAGATATAGTACTGGCGAAAAACCTTGCTGATACCGACGATTCCGTCGATGAACTGTATGGAAAGATTATTCAGGAGCTGTTAGAGCTGATGACCCAGCATCCAGATTCTCTCGCTCAGATCACCCAGCTGTCTTTCGTATGCCGCTATATTGAAAGAACGGCAGACCATGCGACGAATATCGCTGAAAACATTTTATATCTCGTAAAGGGCAAACGCTACGGCTTAAATGAATAGCACAACAGAAAGGGAGTCAGCAGTTAAGCTGGCCCCCCTTTTTTTTATTTTGTTAATGAGTGTATTAGGTGAGGGTGTCAGCAAGCTTTTTGAAATTCATCTTGCTGTTCACCTTATAACTTCCAAACCGGACTTCCCCTTCAAGCTTATGGCTGCGGAGATATTTAAGGAACGATTTTCCGTCCTTGATGATCTTCTCTTTTTCAAGGAAGTCACAAACCTCTCCTGTGCTCATTCCTCTTGAAACGTGCAAAGTAGTGTTGTAGACTACTTTTTCTGCAGGTTTCGCCTCAGTAGCAGGCTCACTCGCTTTTGGAGCGGCAGCTGCCCGGCTTGCTTTGAGGGTTTGAAGTTCTTCGGTGGTAATAGCCGTCATATTTTTGGAGTGTAGATAGGTATTTACTGTATTGTCATTTAATTCGGCTTCTTTCTCCGGAGGAGCCTGTGTAAAGTAAACTCCTGCAATTAATCCTGTAGCCAGGATCATCCCGGCTGAGAAACCTCTTAATGTATTATTTGTCATCATGAATCCCTCGTAATTAATTTATTTAGCTTTCTCGTTGATCATCATTTCATCTTCAAGCACTTTAAGCTTTTTCCTTACTTGATACATTTCTTTCATTAATTGAATCGAAAAGTTTTCAAGCTGTACTTCCAGGTTATTGCTTTTGTCCTTGCGGAACGAGATGACGAGTAAAATGATTCCTAATGCCAATAGGGAAAAAATGATAATTTCCATTGTATCCTCCTCTTATAAAAACATACCACTTATTTTTATACCATAGTATTCATGTGAAGAGTAGATTTTTCGCCAAATTGTCGAAATTTTTGCGGTGTTTCGACATCCCCTTCGGCCTCTTATTTAGCAAACTGCTGCATCTGCTCAAAGATTTGTAGAAAAATGACGATTTTTAATACTATTCAGTAAATAGTTTGTAAAGCAAACGGTTTCAAAAAATTTACAAAGCTTATTCTATCAGACATGCTAAGCAATCTACATTTTTCTACAATTTCCGTTTATTGTGAAAAAAATTTTGTGATGATACGATTACTTCAAATTAATAGGGAGGCATATAAATACTATTCTGCAAGATGTAATAGACCAATGTCTAACTAAACGACCGGGGGGAAAAAAATGATTAATGAGATCGTCAAAATGAAGGAAAAGGGTCTTACCCTTCAGCAGATCGCCGAAAAGATGAACCTCTCACTCGGCAAAGTGCAATACCGGTGGAACAAGTATCGGCAAGAAGCTGGAAAAGTGAGGGAAGAGGAGAATGCAGAGGAACTGATTCTGGCAGATCCTCCAAAACAGGAGCATAGCATCCAGTGGGTGATGCCATACGAATTTGACGAAGATACTTTGTTTGCCATGGTTCAGTCCCCAACGAGTATTTATGTATACTGGAGTATTTCGTCCATGAAGCAAAAGATGGTTGAACATCACTTCAGAACACCCTGGAGTGAACTGCCTAAACGAATGAAAATCTATGATGTAACAGATATCATCTTCCAGGGTCATAACGCACACCGAAACTTTGAAATCGAGATCCCTGAGATGACCAACAACTGGTTTATCCAGCACTTGGAACCTGATCGTACCTACGTCATTGATGTAGGAACAAGAACGTTTGATGGAAGCTTCTTCACAGTGCTTAGATCTAATCCTGTAGAGACACCAAGGGACCAGTCAAATGAACACCGTACCGGGAGCGTTATGAACTGGAAGAATGGTAACGCTGATGTACCAGAATGGATGGAAAATTTCAGCAGTTATTCATACTATCAAAAAATCAGATAGGAGCTCTAAATCAATGAAAAGTGGCTATTTCACATTTATACTGCATGCCCATCTTCCCTACGTAAAGCACAGAGAGGCTAACCGGCTCGAAGAACGATGGGTGTTCGAAGCAATGACAGAGACCTACATCCCGCTGCTTTGGGTGCTTGAGCGTCAGCCTGAAGGCTTCACCTGGAGTATTTCCTTTTCGCCGCCGGTGATGGAAATGCTGGCAGACCCTGTACTGCAAAGAAGATATTTGGAGTATCTGGATAGTACGGAAAATCTCATTAAAAAAGAAAAACTTCGCACTCTCGATCAAGACGAAGCGAAAGCCATCCAATTTTACAGTGAGCGTTATAAGAACATTCGGGACACATTTTTTAAATGGAACCAGAATCTGCTCAATGGTTTTAAACATTACCATTCGGCGGGAGCACTCGAATGCTTCACAACAGCGGCTACACATACGTTCTTACCTTACGTTCAGACCCGCGAAGCCTTACATGCTCAAATCGATATGGGTATCGCAACATTTAAACATCATTTCGGTGAAAAACCTAAAGGATTCTGGCTCCCGGAGTGTGCGTACACTCCCGGCATCGATCAGCTGCTCCATCAGAAAGGGATCTTGTACACATTTGTCGATGAACAAACGCTCCTGAACAGCAGCCCCAAATCTGCACGAGGCATCGGTTCCCCCGTCTACTCGCCGCATGGAGTGGCACTATTTCCAAGAAACCGCGAAATATCCGGAAAAGTATGGAGTTCGGTGAACGGTTATCCGGGTGATGTAGACTACCGTGAATTTTACCGGGATATCGCCTATAACAGGGAGCTTGATTATATCCTTCCTCATATCCATCCAGAAGGAATCAGGATCGATACCGGCCTGAAATATCACCGGATCACAGGTCCCGTCGAAGATAAACAGATCTATGTCCGTGAATGGGCAGAAGGAAAAATAAGACAGCACGCAGAGCACTTTACAGAGACGATAGAAACCCGGCTCAGAGAAAAGGAAGACGAATGCTTCCCTCCTCATCTTATTACGGCACCTTTTGATGCTGAATTGTTCGGGCACTGGTGGTTCGAGGGTACAGATTGGATCTCTGCGTTTCAGCAGGCAAGTGCCGGGAGAGTAGAATGGATTACTCCATCTGAATTTATAAGCCGCCATTATCGTGACCTTGAAACTGTACACGCTTCTTTTTCAACTTGGGGACGCAATGAATACGGAGAAGTCTGGTTAAATGAGAAGAATGCGTGGATGTACCGGCATCTGCATAAATGTGAAAGAGAGATCATATCAGCCGTTGCGCTGCACTCGCCGCTCACACCTGTTACAAAACGCTACGTTCAACAGTTGATTAGGGAATGGATGCTGGCTGCCAGCTCAGACTGGGCATTTATCATTGATAATGAAACATCAGCACAGTATGCCAATGAGCGTTTTAAAACCCACATTGAACGATTCCATACCATCAAGGAACTGTTACAGCAAACTCCAAATAATACTGCATCAATCGAAGCTTTTGAAAAGGATTTCCCATTTTTAAAAAGTATTGATACAAGTTATTTTGAAACTACGCATGACCTCTATATACAGCAGCACTACAACCAGAAGCCTGAACAAGAAAAACGAAAAATCCTTATGCTATCCTGGGAGTTTCCGCCAATGGTAGTCGGCGGGCTCGCCCGTCATGTATTTGATCTAGCCAAAACGCTTGTTAAACAAGGCCACGAGGTCCATGTCGTCACATGCCATGTAGACGGTTACCCTGACTATGAGATCAACCAGGGAATATATGTTTATCGAGTAAGGTCCAATCAGCCTCAGACCGAGGAGTTCTTCCACTGGACGGGCAGCCTGAACCTTGCGATCGCCGATCAAGGGAGAGAACTTTCCAAAAAAATTGATTTTGATTGCATTCATGCCCATGACTGGCTTGTCAGTGTGGCCGCTAAAGGATTAAAACAGGAACTGAATATCCCGCTGATCGCAACGATCCATGCGACCGAACATGGCCGCAACAATGGAATTCATAACGCCCTTCAATATGAGATCAATCAAAAAGAGTGGGAACTTTGCTATGAAGCGAGCCAAGTCATCGTGTGCAGCCCATATATGAAAAAAGAAGTTGCCGCGGTGTTCAGGTTACCTGAAGAAAAGATTCATATCCTTCCAAACGGGGTTGATCCTGAACTGATTCAGACAGAAGAGGTTTTGGATGGTTTCCGTTTTAAAGAGCACCATGAAATCCTTGTTTTCTCAGTAGGGCGTGTAGTAAAAGAAAAAGGATTCCAGACCATCATCGAAGCCGCTCATCTGGTCAAACAGAGGATGGGCAACATCAAGTTTATGATTGCCGGCAAAGGTCCGATGCTGGATGAATACCGCGATCGAATTCATAGGGAGGGACTTGAAGATTACGTTACTTTTACCGGTTTTGTATCAGATGATGACAGAAACCGGATCCTGTCGGAATGCGATATTGCGTTATTTCCGAGCCTGTATGAACCGTTCGGCATTGTTGCCCTGGAAGGGATGGTGGCAGGAAAAGCAACCGTTGTTTCAGATACGGGCGGACTGAGAGACATTATCCGCCATGAAGAGACCGGGCTGAAAATCTATCCCGGCAATCCGGAAAGTCTGGCATGGGCAGTTCTGACGCTTGCTCAAGATGAACATTTACGGCGCACTCTCGCCATCAACGGCAAGAGAGAAGCGGAAACCGTATTTAACTGGAAAGAAATTGCTCAACAAACAAGCGCATTGTATGAACAATGTTTAGAAAAAAATCCGGTATAAGGGGCTGTGTATAAATGAAAGGTGTAATAATGGCTGGGGGAAAAGGAACCCGTCTTCGTCCACTGACTTGCAATCTGCCTAAACCAATGGTGCCGCTGCTGCATAAACCCGTAATGGAGTACAGCATTGAGCTGCTGAAAAAATATGGCATCACGGATATCGCAGTAACGCTGCATTATATGCCAGAGGCCATCAAAAATTATTTTGGAGATGGCAGTGACTTTGGCGTTAACCTTCATTATTTTGAGGAAACGACGCCGCTAGGGACAGCAGGGAGCATTAAAAACGCAGAAGATTTCTTGGATGAGCGCTTCATCGTGATCAGCGGTGATGCCTTGACGGATTTTGATCTACTAAAGGGAATCCAATACCATCAGGAAAAGGACGCCCTCGTTACGATCTTTATGAAACAGGTCGAATCTCCGCTTGAATACGGTGTGATCATGACCAATCAGAACGGAGAGATCATCCGTTTCCTTGAAAAACCAAGCTGGAATGAAGTATTCAGCGATACAGTCAACACCGGCATTTATGTCCTCGAACCGGAAATTTTTCAATATATGGAGAAGGAATTTCAGACGGATTTCAGCAAAGACTTGTTCCCTCTCCTGATGAAAGAAGAGCGGCCATTGTATGGCTACCCGGCAGAAGGCTACTGGTCGGATATCGGAAGCCTCCATCAGTACCGGCAATCACACCGCGACATGCTGGATGGCCTTGTCAACCTGCCGTTCTCAGGGCATGAGATCGACCAGGGAATCTGGGTCGGGAACAATGTTGTCATTGAAGACGGCGCAAAACTCGAACGGCCGGTACATATTGCGGATGGAACAGTCGTCAGGGCAGGAGCGGATATAAAAAGCTATTCTGTCATTGGCCGGAATAATGTCATTTCTTCTCAAGCGTCATTAAAGAAAAGCATTCTTTGGCATGATGTTTATGTGGGATCCGAAAGCGAGCTGAGGGGTGCAACCATTGCAAATGGAACGATGGTCGAGCAGGGAGCAGCGATCTACGAGCATGCTGTTGTCGGCGATCATTGCAAGATCGGAAAACGCTCCACTTTAAAGCCGGAAGTGAAAATCTGGCCGGAAAAAGAGATCTATGATGAAGCACTTGTGCATACTTCATTGATCTGGGGAAGAAAAGCGACCAAGTCATTGTTCGGCAGCCGCGGGGTCTCAGGGATCGCCAATGTAGAGATCACACCTGATTATATCGCAAGACTTGCTTCTGCGTATGGAGCTGTGCTGCCTTACGGTTCCAACATCGCGATCGCCAGTGATTCTCATTCTTTCTCCGGAATGATTAAACAGGCCTTTATCCAGGGATTGTTGTCATCTGGGGTAAATACTCTTGATACGAGCCCTACGGTAGCTCCTGTCGTCCGTTTTGCGATTGAGATGGATAATCTTCAAGGCGGTGTCTACATCCGTTTTTCAAACAGAGGCGGAGAAAAGCAAGTGTTAATCGAGTTCTATGACCACAAAGGCCTGCCGATCCATCCTGATCAGGAACGGAAGATCGAGAATGCTTATTGGCAAGAAGATTACCGACGTGCCGCTTTTGACATGATCGGCAAAAGTACCTACAACAATTATAAAAACGAAGAATATATTGAAGCCCTTTTACAGACCGTCAATAAAAAAAGAATCAGAAATTCAAAGTTTCGAATCGTTGTAAACTATAATCACCAGCCGTATCTCAGCTTTATTCCTATCCTTTTTCATAAATTGGATTGTGAGTTCTTGACCGTTCCATCTGAGACGGGACCTGAGGAAATGGCTTCCTTTGTCAGAGTGACGAATGCCAATCTTGGGATTCTTGTCGGTGAGGCCGGAGAAACGCTCAGCCTGATCACGGAGTCTGGAAAACTGCTCGATGAGGAAACGATGCTTTCTCTATATGTTCTCGTGACGTTTTACGAAGGAAAACAACACGAAATGGCTATCCCGGTCTATGGTTCTTCTGACCTTGACAGCCTGGCAGGCCGTTTGAACGGAAGGCTCATCCGCACGAAAGCCAATCCTCGATCCATTATGGAAGTCGGCACCGGGGTGATGAATTTTCAGTACGACGCCCAGTATGCACTCATTCACATCCTGGAGATGATGGCTACCCAGAAGATCACACTGTCAGAACTAGTAGGGTTGCTGCCAAATGTGAATATGCTGAGAGAGTATGTTCCTTGTCCATGGGATAAAAAGGGAAAAGTCATGAGAAAGCTTATGGAGGATATCCGTGATAATAAAGTGGAACTCGTCGACGGCATCAAAGTCTTTCATCCTGAAGGCGGCTGGACACTGATTCTTCCGGATGTAGAACAGCCGGTCTTCACTGTGTATTCGCAGGGATCGAACATGGATCAGGCGAAAGAAGCTGCAGCTGAGTTCATCGATAAAATCCGGCTGTATCAGAAGGTTTAATGGATCATGCCGAGGCAGCTTGTAGCCGGAAACGGAAAAATTCTCGTAAACATTGATCAGCACCTTCAGATTAGAGACATTTATTATCCTTATGTCGGACAGCAAAATCACGTTCAGGGACATGCAAACAGAGTGGGGATATGGTCAGATGGCCATTTCTCCTGGCTGTCTTCGGAACACTGGAGCGTCCATACGGACTATCATAAGGATTCTCTTGTAACCTGCTGTACGGCTGAAAACAAACAGATGGGCATTCGCCTTGTATTTGAAGACGGTGTTCATCAGCGTGAAAATATGTTTTTGCGCCGAATAAAAGTGACGAACACCTCGAAGAGGGAAAAGAAAATCCGGCTCTTTTTTCATCAGGATTTAAATATTTATGAGACAGAGGTTGGAGATACTGCTTTTTACGCCCCGGATTCAAGGTCTATTATCCATTACAAAAAGAATCGCTATTTTTTGTTTAATGCTCTTTTTGGAGATAATGGCATATCACAGTATACGACAGGAATCAAACGGTTCCAAAGCGCTGAAGGAACATGGAAGGATGCCGAGGATGGATCGCTGCACATTAATCCGATCGCCCAGGGATCTGTAGACAGCACCTTTTCTGTGGAACATGAAGTTCGAGGAGAAGAAACCGTTGAAGCCTTTTATTGGATGACCATTGGGAGGAACAGGGAAGAGATCCTTGCACTGAACGAATACATCAAAGAAATCGGACCATCATTGACTATTGATAAGATCATGATCTACTGGAGGAGATGGGCGAATAAATCACCGCTGCCAGATACAGATCTGGAGGAAGAGATTTTAGCTCTGTATAAACGGAGCCTGCTCATTGTCCGTACTCAGACTAATGAAAATGGCTATATCATGGCTGCCAATGATTCTGACATCCAGCAATATAACCGGGATCATTACAGCTATATGTGGCCGAGGGACGGTGCACTTGTGGCAGCGGCAATCGCCAAAGCCGGCTATCAGGGGATGGTGAAAAATTTCTATAGAAGGTGTGCAGACGTGCTGACAAAAGAAGGTTTTCTGCACCATAAATACAATCCAGACGGCTCGATCGGTTCAAGCTGGCATCCGACTGTCGGAAAAGACGGGAAAGAACAGCTGCCGATACAAGAGGATGAAACGGCACTCGTATTATGGGCGTTTTGGGAGCACTATAAAGAGACCGGGGATATCGAATTTGCCCAATCTCTTTACCGATCGCTTATAAGGCCGGGTGCCCGTTTTCTTCTTCAGTTCATGGATGAGGAGCTTGATCTGCCCAATCCGTCCTATGACTTGTGGGAAGAAAGAAGGGGAGTCTTTTCGTTTACGTGCTCAGCTGTTTACGGCGGTTTGATGGCAGCTCACTCTTTTGCTCTTTTATTTGGGGAAGATGACAGGGCTGCAAGGTACAAAGCGGGAGCAGAGCGCGTAAAAAAAGGAATGGAGAACCATCTTTACGATCAAGAAGCCGGACGGTTCCTCCGGGGAATTTACTTGAACGAGGAAAATCGGGAAATAACGAAAGATTATACGATAGAAAGCAGCATGTACGGCTTGTTTGCATTCGGTGTTTTTTCCGCCAATGATGAAAGAGTGCAGTCTACGATGGAGGCGATTGAGCGGGAACTGTATATCAAAACACCGATTGGCGGAGTCGCAAGGTATTTTAACGATTATTATTTTCAGCAGACCCATGAAGTGGAGAAGGTGCCAGGCAATCCTTGGCTAATCTGTACACTGTGGCTTGCGAAATGGAAAATTGCTGCAGCCGTTGACCGGAACGGCCTCAAACAATGCAGGGAATACTTGCACTGGGTGGTCTCCCACGCATTTTCAAGCGGAGTTCTGCCTGAGCAGCTGCATCCATTCTCTGGTGAACCGCTGTCCGTCGCACCATTAACATGGTCCCACGCGACCTTCGTGGATGTCGTTGTCGATTATATTCAAGCTTATGAACGTCTTGAATAAAATGCACTTGCTGAAATTAAATGTGTCTGGTATTATATTAAAGTATGAATTAATTTGGAAACAAATCAATCAAAGCAGTACGCCATTTTTGTAATGGTTAAGGTTTGGAGGGAAAATACATGCGTGTAAACATCACTCTTGCTTGCACTGAAACTGGTGATCGCAACTATATTACGAAGAAAAACAAACGTAATAACCCAGAGCGCTTAGAGCTTAAAAAGTACAGCCCAAGACTAAAAAAATATACATTGCACCGTGAAACGAAGTAATGTAAGGAAAAGCCACCTAAATCCTTGGTAGACAAGGGATTAGGTGGCTTTTTTATTTCCGTTTTTTCTCTTCATCACTTCTCCATTACCCTTTGATAATGAGCACATAGCTTTAAAGGGAGTGATAACGGCAGTCCTTGCTGTATGGAGGAAGTTTTGATGCAGGGAATAACAGTCAGTATACAGTTGCTGTTAGATAAGTAACTGGTAAAATAAGAATGAGAATGATTTATAAGAGGAGATGCGGTATGGAGAAGAAGAACTTAAGAAAAGAAATGAAAAACAAACTGCTGACTCTGGACTCAACGTTACATAAAACGAAAAGTAAAGATATTGCCAGGCAGTTATTCAACATGCCGTTATGGTCGAACGCGGAGCATATCGGGATTACGATTTCAAGGGGATTTGAAGTAGATACCCGGGAGATTATAAAAAAAGCATGGGTTGAAGGAAAAGAAGTAAGTGTTCCAAAGTGCAGTACTGATGGGGAGAGGGCGATGGATTTTTATAAGATCACCTCTTTTGAGGACCTGGAAAATGTATACATGGACCTTTATGAACCCATTCGTTCCAAAACTCAGCTTTCTTCTGCCGATAATATCGAGTTGATGATCGTACCTGGCTTGATCTTTAGTCCAGAAGGTTACCGCATCGGTTTTGGGGGCGGATTTTATGACAGGTACCTGGCATCCTATGACGGAAATACGGTTTCTTTGGCTTTCGACTTTCAGCTCTCACATTCGATACCTGTTGAACCGTTCGATATTCCTGTCCAATGGATTGTAACAGATCTAGGTGTTCATAAGGCGGAATTTTGATGGGATGGATCGTCTTTGGCATCATCCTGGGCTGCTTTGTTTTTGCGTCCTTTAAACTTAAAATGCTCACACTGAGCGGAGCATTTGCCAGCTGGGGAATGGGTATGGTTGTTTATGGGGCTTTTGGTTTCAACGGGCTGAGCGTGCTCCTTCTTTTCTTTATCAGCTCCTCACTTTTAAGTAAATGGGGAAAAGTGAAAAAGCAGCAGATGAGAACGATCGTAAAAGAATCAAAAGGGAGAGATGCGGGACAGGTCTTTGCGAATGGAGGCGGCGCGTTTTTTGCAGGAGCAGGCTATTTAATGTTTCCGCATCCTTTTTGGCTGCTTCTCTTGCTCGGCAGTTTGGCAGAAGCCGCAGCTGATACTTGGGCTTCTGAAGTGGGAGTCCTCTCTAGAGCAAAACCATATCATATCCTCCGGAGACAAAGGGTAGAAAGAGGAATATCGGGCGCGGTGTCTCCCCTTGGGCTCACGGCAGCAGCACTGGGTTCTTTTGTGATCAGTGTGGCAGGGGCAATGCTGTTTTTTCATGGCCCCCGGGCCTTTATCGTCTTCTTGGCTGTGGGCATTGCCGGATTTTTTGGCAATGTTCTCGATACTCTGATCGGCGGGACAATTCAGCTTTCCTACCGATGTAAGGTATGTGGAATTGAAGTGGAAGAGGCGGATCACTGCGGTGTAAAATGCAGCAAACTAAAAGGCTCGCCTGCAGTCACAAACAATGCCGTGAATTTTGTTTCCAGTGCAGCTGCAGGGCTAGCAGCAGGGGTGCTTATCCTATGGTTATGAAAATGAATTGTACGGGTGTAGTACTTGCCGGAGGAGAATCATCCCGTTTTCCCATTCATAAATCATTTGCTCATTATGATGGTGAATATTTTTATGAAAGGGCTGTCTCTTGTTTGAAACCTGTTGTATCCTCTGTTTATCTCGTTGCGCATCCATCCATCGCCCATAAACTGTCAGCTTCATCTGCAATGGTGATCCAGGACCTTCCATACCTGCAAGGACAAGGGCCGCTGGCGGGAATTCTTACGGCGATGAACATCAGAGAGGAAGCTGACTGGTACGCGGTCATCACGTGTGATATGCCTCTCATGAAAACTGAAATATATGAGATCCTTTTAACCGCTGCGTTGAGTATTCCGGGAATTCAGGCAGTTGTGCCTGTGGTGGAAGAACGCCAGCAGCCGCTTGCCGCACTTTACCATAAGAGCTGCAAACCGGTCATATCCCAGCTTCTTACTGAAGGAAAGAGGAGCATGCATGGTTTGCTGCAATCTGTAAATACGAAGTACATCGATGAACTCTGCGGCGATTGGAATCCACATGATTTTATAAATATTAATACACAGGAAGATTACTCCCTTTATATTGAAAAAGGGCTAAGGGAATAATTTGCACAATCATGGCAAAAAGTAAGAGCAAGGAGGAATGCTCTGTGACTAGATTTATATTCAAGCTTGCCCTTGTTGTTGCCTTGATCCTGATAGGTTATCAGTACAGATATCGGCTGCTCAATGTCATACTGGGAGTGCCTTTGCTCCGAAGATTCGCGGTTGGCCGAATGATGTCGTTTCCGGGTTTGCGTGATAAATTTATGAAGGAAATGTTCTGAGGCGCTGTTCGCGCCTCTTCTTTTTGGTATGAAAGCAAACGGAATCTTTTTTGATCTTGATAATACCCTTTTTGATTATGACCGTGCTTTTGGGCTTGCCGCTATGCAAAGCTTCTCAGAAATGTATGGGGAACGGATGATAGTAGGGTGCACCAAAGTGAATATTGAACTGGATTGGTTTAAAATTTTCAAAACATACTGCGACCATTTTTGGGCTGGCTATGAGTGCGGTGATCTTTCCCGTACCGCGTATCAGAACAAAAGATTTATAACTTCTTTGCAGGCATGCGGACTGCAAGCAGGATCCCATAGGGCTGCTGCTGTTTTTGAAGAACGTCTCAGAACATACATCCCATCGTATTGTAGGCTGTATGCAGGGGTCTCACAAATCTTACAGGAACTTTGTGATCGTAAAATGTTGATGGGCATCATTACCAATGGAGAGAAAACGGTTCAGAGAAATAAAATAGCAGCCTTAAACCTTACGAACTGGATAAAGCCTCAACATGTCTTTATATCTGACGAGATGAATGTACAAAAACCCAATCCCGCCATATTTGAAAAGATTCAAGAGAAAACGGATTGCAGCAATCCTCTTTATGTCGGTGATTCTTGGGACCAGGATATTTTTCCTGCCACCGTGTCCGGATGGAAAGCGGTCTGGCTCACTACAAGAAGGAGTGAGCCGAAAACACAAGGCAGTCATTTGGAATACAGAAGAGCTGCTTCGGTTTCTGAACTGAATCAGCTTCTTATCTCGTATATTGAATGAGCTGGATATACTCTCCGTCCTTGAGCTTAAACAGAACCATCAAATGGGTCTTATCCTTGCTGAACAGGATAAGCGGCATGCTGCTGCCGATGGGGCCCACTTTGGATCCATTGCTTTTCTTGACACCGAGAAAATAATTTTTATACAGTCCTTCCCACAGGTTGCCGATAATTTTATTCGTCTGGTCTTGTGTGAAACCAGGGAGCGGACTGTTTTGGTACTGGGGCAGATCGTTTAGTGCCACAGCATTGTAATTCGCGCCGTTCACATTGTAGAACTGTTTGGCCCCGCTCCAGGTCTGCTGAAGAAATGGATAGGTCTTAACATCCAATTTGGTTTTTACAGATCGCTCACTGCTGTTCTTTGGGTTTTGGAAAGAAGAGAAGGAGCTGCCTTTGTGATAGACATAAAGATTTTTTTTGCTCATCGCCTGGGCGCTGCGATAGGTGTCTTCATTTCTATGAATTTCAGCATAGTGATAGCTGACACTCTGAGACAATTGATCGTTCCCTCCAGGCACTTTTTTAGACTGATTAAGTGTTCTGGTGTCTTGTTCCCATTTGTTCATCGTGCTTGTTAATACACCGTTCGCATACAGCATGGAAATATCTTGCCGAAGATAGGCAGGCTTGTTCGTTTCAGATGATACATCCCAATTGAGTGTATAATTTTCAGCAGTTGAGCCGCCCAAAGTTACATTCGTCGTTGCTTTTGTGAAGGTTACTTGGGTGTCTATGGGAAAGAAGATGATACTTTCTTTAACAGGTTCCCTGCCAAAATAATACATAAAAAAGAGTATTGCGAAAAAAACAGGCAGAACGACACCAAGCCAATTTCTCATTTTCATAGGAATTAACCACCCCGCTGGACAGACTGTTGTTCCATGTTTATGCATAGCCGGCTAAAGAAAGAAGAAGGAATTTAATGAGAAGGAAAGAAATTCTTATAGTGAAAAACTAGACGATTATAGGAGAGAGGCACATCATGATCAATGAACAAGAAATACTTCAGAATATTAGTGACTTAGTCAGTATTCCAAGCCCAGCGGGCTATACAGATCACGCGATTTCCTATGTGAGCGATTTCCTGAAAAAGGAAAACGTTCCTTATTACATTAACCATAAAGGGGGACTGATCGCGACAATTAAAGGAAAGGACGATTCGAAGCATCGTTTGCTGACGGCGCATGTGGATACGCTGGGTGCAATGGTGAAAGAGATAAAGGGCAGCGGACGCCTGAAGCTCACCATGATCGGAGGATTCCGCTGGAACGCAGTCGAAGGAGAATATTGCAAGATACATACAACTGACGGAAAAATTTATACAGGGACCATCCTAATGCATCAGACGTCTGTCCATGTTTATAAAGATGCGGGAGACGCAAAAAGGGACGAAGTGAATATTGAAGTTCGGATCGACCAGCAGGTGAAAACAAAAGAGGAGACAGAAAAACTCGGTATCTCGGTAGGGGATTTCGTATCCTTTGAACCAAGGGTGGAAATTACAGAGAGCGGATTTATTAAATCGAGGCATCTCGATGATAAAGCAAGCGTCGGTATATTGATGCATCTTATTAAAGTGATTAAAGATCAAAGGATTGAACTGCCTTATACTGTGAATTTCCTTATCTCAAACAATGAAGAGATCGGGTACGGCGGAAATTCCAATATTTCAGAAGAGACGGTTGAATATATCGCAGTCGACATGGGAGCGATCGGTGACGGGCAGGCGACCGATGAGTACACTGTGTCGATCTGTGCGAAAGATTCCAGCGGCCCTTATCATTACGGACTGCGCAAACATTTAGTCAAACTGGCTGAAGAGCATAGTGTCGACTACCGTGTGGATATCTATCCTTTTTATGGCTCTGATGCATCGGCGGCCATTAAAGCAGGCTATGACATTAAGCACGGATTGGTAGGAGCAGGGATCGATGCTTCACATGCCTATGAACGCACTCACGTACAGTCCTTGCGGCATACGGCGACTTTGCTGCTTCATTACATGCAGTCTGAACTCGTCTGATGAGTTTGAAGATTTTTTCATAAGAAACAGAAAGAAACCGCTGTCTTTTCAGCGGTTTTTTTCTTCTGTCTCTGCTATAATAATCAGGGTGATAAAATGAAAACGCTATATGATGTGCAGCAGCTCTTAAAGAGATTTGGAATCTTTATTTATACCGGACACCGGATGGCTGATCTTGAGCTGATGCAGGATGAACTAAGAACCCTGTACGATTCAGGTTTGATCGATCAACAGGAATTTAAGATGGCACTGCTGATTATTAAAGCTAACTATCAAAAATTCAGCTAATAAAATTGATATAAAAGGGTGACAGCTATGATTGAGAAATGGTATGTAGGCGTAGATCTTGGCGGAACAACAATTAAAATGGCATTTATCAGCGACTATGGTGATCTGATCAAGAAGTGGGAGATCCCAACGGATATCTCTGAAAAAGGAAAAAATATCACAACAGATATTGCGAAAAGCATCGACTCTGTTCTGGAGGAGCTTGGCGAAAAGAAATCCAGGCTCAATGGAATCGGCATGGGAGCTCCTGGATTTATAGATCTGTCCCGCGGATTTATCTACCATGCGGTCAACATCGGCTGGGTAAACTTCCCGCTGAAAGAACGTCTGGAAATGGAGACAGGGCTGCCTGTAGTCGTAGATAATGATGCCAATCTTGCAGCTGTCGGAGAAATGTGGAGGGGGGCCGGCGATGGAGCCAAAGACCTCCTTTGTGTAACACTTGGTACGGGTGTTGGAGGCGGAATCGTCGCCAATGGGAAAATTCTTCACGGAACCAACGGAATGGCAGGAGAGATCGGGCACATTACAGCCATTCCTGAAGTTGGTGCACCATGCAACTGCGGCAAAACCGGGTGTATTGAAACCATAGCATCTGCTACAGGCATATGCCGCCTTGCTCGTGAAGGTTTGGAAAAATATCCGGATTCCATCCTTCATAAAGAACAGGAAAAAGAGGATGGAATCACGTCTAAGGATGTTTTTGACGCTGCTGATAAGAAGGATGAGCTGGCGCTGTATGTCTTGGAGCTCGTGGGATATCACCTCGGTTTTATGATCGCGAACCTTGGGAATGCGATCAATCCAGGGAAAATTGTTTTTGGCGGCGGAGTATCAAAAGCTGGAGATAAAATCCTTCAGCCTGTCAAACAAAACTTTGATAAGTTTGCACTTCCGCGTGTAAAAGAAGGAGCGGAATTTGCTATTGCTTCACTAGGAAACGATGCAGGTGTATACGGGGGAGCCTGGATGGCGAAAAAATTGCATGAGGAAACTATTTTATAAACGATCCATAGTTTTTTAAAAGACCATGCCCAGCATGGTTTTTTCTTTTCATTCATGACTTAACTTCTGTATGAATACACTGAAAGGTAGAAGTTACATGATGAGGAGGAGCTTATGAAAATAACGGTAAGAAAGGGAGATACGTTTTCTTATTACAGCCAATTATTTGGACTCCCCTTACAGCTGCTGCTGGATTCCAACTTGCAAACGGATCCCGAATATTTGCTGCCCGGATCTTCGCTGCTCATTCCCGGCTATTTTCATCATGAGCATACGGTAAAAAAAGGAGACACATTCCATTCCCTCTCTAGGAGATACAATGTCTCTTTAGATGGCTTGTTTATATTGAATCAGGAAAATAATGCACAGCTTCTCAAAGAGGGAATGGTCGTGAATGTTCCGGAGCGAGCGGTACACCGTGTCGTTTCAGTCGGTGTGCCGTATGATTATAGTGTTCTGAAATACGATCTTCAGCGTTTATGCTCACTTTATCCCTTCATTCACTCTGACTGTTTTGGACAATCGGTATTAAAAAAAGACCTTGTTCAGCTGAAATGCGGAAGAGGGCGAAAGAAGGTGCACGTGAATGCCTCTTTTCATGCAAATGAATGGATAACGACCGGCATCTTGATGGTTTTTTTAAACGATTACTTGTTGGCGCTGACAAATAATACACCCATCCGGGGAATCAATATGCTGCCTTTGTACGAATCAGCGACGCTGTCAGCCGTTCCAATGGTCGATCCTGATGGTGTCGATCTCGTCCTGCAGGGTCCGCCCGATATAGAGCCGTACCGCAGCCTGGTCAAAACCTTAAACAAGCAGCATCCCAATTTTAAAGACTGGAAGGCCAACATCAGGGGAGTGGATTTAAACAACCAGCTTCCGGCACGGTGGGAGATCGAAAAAGCTAGAAAGCCGGCAGAACCGGCTCCAAGAGATTATCCGGGAGATTATCCGCTTTCCGAGCCCGAAGCGAAGGCGATAGCCAATCTGACGGTCGACGAAAATTTTGACCGTGTTATCGCTCTTCACACCCAAGGGAAAGAATTTTATTGGGGCTTTGAGAAGGAAGAACCGGATGAAGCCGAAAAGATCGCCGAAGAATTCGAACGTGTAAGCGGCTATAAAGCAGTCCGCTACGTAGACAGTTACGCGGGATACAAAGACTGGTTCATACAGGAGTTTCGCAAACCGGGTTTTACTATCGAACTGGGGATCGGTGTAAATCCGCTTCCTCTTTCGCAATTCCAGGAAATTTATAAAGATACGCTTGGTATATTTCTGGCCAGTCTGTACATGTAAAGAAGCGGAGAAACCAGCAGCCATAAAAGAATTGCCCCCAATTGTGAGTCCAAACTAACGATTGGGGGCACTTCACTAGGTGCTGGTTTTTTCTTATGGGTTAAATCATGGTACACTGTTAGTATTCTCGATTCTATTAACTCAGGAGGTTATTATGGCTATTATAGACATTACGGTTATCCCGATCGGGACAGAATCCCCGAGTGTCAGTACATATGTTGCAGGAATACAGCGTGTTCTTGAAAAATATAATGATCAGATTAACTACGAACTGACTCCGATGAACACCATTGTAGAAGGGGAGCTGGATGTTTTATTAAACGTCATCAAAGAAATGCATGAAGCGCCCTTTCAGGAGGGCATACAGCGGGTGGCTACAAATATCCGCATTGATGATCGAAGAGACAAGAAATCTACGATGAAATCCAAACTGGAAAGCGTACGGAACAAAATGCAAGGGTAAATAAAAAACCATCCGCGATACTTCGCGGATGGTTTCTTGCTGTTCGGTTTAGTGGCCTGTAGAGCCTCCGCCTGTGAACAAATCGATAAAGGTCATGATGGTAAACCAGCCAAATACTGCAAATGTAAGAAACGCAAAACCAGAACCTAACATATTCTTAATTTTTAATGACCGCAGTAAACCTAGAGCAGCAAAAATTGTAACAATTGCGAAAATAATGGCTAAAGCCATATCCTATGCCCCCCTTACTCTGGAGTAATCTACTTAAATACTGAATTCCCTATGTATAGCAAAAAATCCGGGTACTGCCTTGTACTATTTTACTTGTTTTGTTAACTTTTGTACAGTCTCCATTTTATTAAGATTGGACTGTAATGGCAATATTGTAAGCACTTGCATATTTTTCGATCAGTTCTCTTTCTTCTTTGTCAACGAAGTACTTTGAGCTGTAGTCCCGTTGTTCTGTCCCAATTAAATGTTCGTCGAGCTGAAACAGGGCCATGCTGATCTCCTGGCTGGTACCTCCGTTTATCGTGAAGGATAGAACAGTGTCTTCAAAGAGGTAAAAGTGTTGAGAAGCTGATCGGAATCCATAGTCCCAAAAGCGGTCTGTAGGCTGGAAGGATTCTGGAGAGTAAAGGGGATGCAACTCTTCGAAATAGTTCTGCGTTTCATAATAGGCTTTTAGTGCAAGAGCTTCTTCCATCGTTTTTACAATAATGATCTCTCCGCTCCGGTCGAACACATTGGCCAGTTCGGCTGTCTTTCTGACAACTTGGGCTGCAGCAGCAGGGTGTTTTTTAGAAACCGGTTTTATCTCAATTCCATAACAAAGCGACAAAGCCATCTCCTCCGCATCTTTTTTAATTTTAGTGTAAAATAGGGGGAAATAGATTGCAATGGAGGGATACATATGAAATGGGAACGGCTGACTGTCGGACCAGTTCAGGAGAATACATATGTTTTATGGAATGAAAAAAAGGAAGGGATCATTTTTGACCCGGGCGGCGAGAGCAAAAAGATTATCTCCTTGGTTGAAAAACGAGGGGTAAAGCCGCTTGCTGTGTTGCTGACACATGCCCATTTTGATCATATCGGTGCTGTAGACGATGTAAGGGAAAAATGGCAGATTCCTGTTTATGTCCATAAAAAGGAAAAGGACTGGCTGGAAGACCCGAACAAGAACGGTTCCGCTCATTTCATGCAGGATATAACAGCAAAAAAAGCAGACCATCTGATCACGGAGGAAGGAGAGCTGCAGATCGGCAGCATTTCCCTGCAGGTGCTGGAAACTCCAGGACATTCTCCTGGCAGTGTATCTTATTATGTTTCAAGCATGGAAACGGTCTTCTCAGGAGACGCTCTTTTCGCAGGAAGTATCGGAAGGACAGATTTATATGGCGGGAATCAGGAGCTGCTCTTGAAGAGCATTCATGACAAGCTCTTGAACCTTCCTGAAGAAACGATGGTTCTTTCGGGCCACGGACCGGAGACAGCAATTGGCGCCGAAATGGATTCCAATCCTTTCTTAAGCGGTTTTTAAAATGCTCTCTTTGATCAGGGAGAAGATAAAAAACTCGCCAAACCAGGTCATATCCTATGAAGAATATATGAGACTGGCTCTGTATGCTCCTCAAATGGGCTATTATCAAAACGAGCGGGTGAAGATTGGAAGGAACGGGGATTTTTATACGAGCAGTGCAGCTGCCGATGCTTTTGGAGCCGTTTGGGCAAACGCGTTTTATAGAATGTTCCAGGAACAGCAGCTACCTTTTATTCTTTGTGAGATCGGAGCAGGGGACGGCAGGTTTGCCAAAAGCGTCCTCCATGAATGGGTGGCCAATGGTTATCCGCATCTGGAATATATCGTGGTTGAGTCGAGTCCTTATCATGCACGAAAAATAAAGGACAAGCTTTCTGAGGACCGTTTCATCCATTATTTTTCTCTTGAAGACATGAAGGCTGAATACCCATTTTTTCAAGGGATTCTATTTGCCAATGAACTTCTTGATGCGATGCCTGTTCATGTTGTTAAACAGGAAAAAACAGGTATGACTGAAATCATGGTATCCATAGATGAGACAGGAAACCTGGTAGAGCAGGAACAACCATTGGTTAATGCAGAACTCGGCATGTGGATCGCAGAACACCTCGGAGGGCTTTCCATCGGGCAGACCATCGAGGTTCCGCTGGCTATGACACACTGGCTTAACGATCTTTATGGATGGGTTGAAAACGGAGCAGTAGTGCTCGTCGATTACGGATATACGAGGGAAGAGTGGGACATGCCCCATCTTTTAAACGGGAGTCTGCGCGGTTATTTTCGTCATCAGCAAATCAACGATCCGCTGAAATTCCCCGGGGAGATGGACCTAACGTCTCATGTTCATTGGGACAGTGTAAAAACGATCGGTAAAATAGCAGGATTCCGGGCGGATGATTTTCAAAAGCAGACAGATTTTCTTCTGGAGAACGGGATTCTAGATCATCTGCGCGATACTGGCAGCCAAGATCCGTTCTCACCTGTGCATAAGAAGAACAGAGCGATCCGTTCCCTGATCATGGAGAACTCCATCAGCTCTTATTTTCAAGTTCTAATCCAAAAAAAAGACGGCTGCCGTTAAACGGCAACCGTTTTCTTTTTCTTTTTAATGATTAATGGCCACCCGCTCCGGGAGTCATCATGAACGTTGTCCAGTATGTAAAACCTACAAAAAAGACTGTTAGATAAGCTCCAAAAATGTAAATATACATACGCTCAGATAAATTTAAGTAGCTTAGTGAAACAAATAAAATAGTTTGGCCCAAAAACAACAGTGACATGTTGGTTAAGTCCCCAAGATAGGCCATTACTGCGATAATCCCAGTCCAAAAGCCCAAGACCTTGTACATTCTTGCCATATGTATCCCTCCCTTTTCACCGAAGAACTCATTCCCTCTGTATTATATATGAATTTTTACTGGATTGTAAATGCCATTCTAACTGGATTTGGAAAAACAAAAAAAGAACACATGGCAGGTGTTCTTCGTAAAAGATGGCTGGGCTAGCTGGATTCGAACCAACGAATGACGGAGTCAAAGTCCGTTGCCTTACCACTTGGCTATAGCCCATCGGAATAATTTTAGTATGGGTTGTGTCGAAAATTTTATGCAAGAAAGTGTAAATTATTTGAAGGGATTTAGCAGATTATGTCGTAAAGTTACCTTTAAGATAAGAAAGAAGGTGATAACGCGTTGCCCATTGAAAAGAAAAGTGATGAACTGCTTCAACTCGCAGCAAGAACCAATGCCTCAGATATTCATTTTGTCCCCAAGAGGGAAAAAGGCCTGATCCAGTTCAGGATCGATGGCCAGCTTCATCAGGTAGAAGAATTAGCCTATGTATTTTTTGAAAGACTTGTTTCCCATTTCAAATTTAAGGCTGGTATGGACATCGGTGAACGCCGCAGGCCACAGGACGGTTCGATGGATGTTACCATCAAAGACCATCTCCTTCATCTCAGGCTTTCCACGCTGCCTACTGCCTTTCATGAAAGCCTTGTCATCCGCTTGCTTCCCCAGACCCATCCTTCAGAATTTCAATCCTTAGCCCTGTTTCCGCACTCACTCGAAGGACTTTCCCCCCTATTGCGGCGTGCCAGCGGCCTTATTCTCTTCTCAGGACCGACCGGTTCAGGAAAAACGACCATCATGTATTCTCTTCTTCAGCATATCCAATCCTTGTATACCCGCCATATCTTAACACTCGAAGATCCCGTGGAAAAGAAAGTCGATCTGTTTTTGCAGATGGAAGTGAATGAAAAAGCAGGAATTACGTATGGGGAAGGCTTTAAATCACTCCTTCGCCATGATCCCGATGTTATCATGATCGGTGAGATCAGGGATGAAGCTACAGCCAGGCTCGTGGTCCGGGCCGGAATGACGGGGCATTTAGTGCTTTCGACAGTCCATGCAGAAGACACATTAGGCTGTTTATTCCGGTTGATCGAATTTGGTTTGACCATTCAGGAACTTGAACAAACACTGCTCGGCATTGTTGCTCAGCGGTTGATTTCGCTGAGCTGCCCCTATTGCGGTGAAGTGTGCGACACTAATTGTTTTATGAGAAGAAAAAATAAAAGAATGGGTTTATTTGAACTGCTGTCAGGATCCGGGCTGGAAAAAGGTATAGAGTGGATTCGGGGCAACTCGAATCGGCCGGATGGTGAGAGAACATTGAATCATTTTATAAAACAAGGCATTGCTCTAGGATTTCTGCCTGCCCATAGCCTTGAGAGATGGGGGGTGGACAGGCTGTGAAAAAGGGAAGGAACTGGTCGAACAAACAGCAGGGAGCTTTTTTGATGCGCCTTGGCAGGCTGCTGGAACAGGGCTACACACTCCCAAAAGCAATTGCAATACTTAAGCTGCATCAGAACCGCTGGATGCAAGACGGTCTTCACCGAGTGTATGATTGCCTGAAAAGAGGATACTCCCTTCATGAAGCATTGGCACGAGAGAGATTTTCAAGCGATGTGCTCGGTTTTCTTGAGTTGTCCGAAAAACATGGTGATTTGCGCTTCAGTGTCATGGAAGGTGCCAAAATGCTGCAGAAGAGGGAAGAAATCAAAGAACGATTCATTAAAGCGACAAGGTACCCGATATTCTTATTTGCTGTCGTTTTGTCGATATGTTTCATCATGTTTCGCTTGCTGATCCCCCACTTTTTATCTTTGTACTCCTCTTTAGACATCAATTTCCCTTATTTTACAATCGTAATGATTTCCATAATAAAGAAAGTTCCTTTCCTCTTTTTTCTGTTTGCTGCGTTTACTGTCACGGCTGCTGCAGCGTATATCGCTGTAATGAAAAAAATTTCTCCTTCCAAACGCATCTCGCTGCTCTTAAGAATCCCCATTGTAAAAAGAACACTTCCTGTCCTGATCACCCATCAATTTTCTATTCAGCTGGGCAGCCTGCTAAAAGGAGGATTGGCGATCAATGAGGCGTTAAAGATCCTCGAACAAAATCAATACATGCGATTTTTTCGAACAGAGGCTGCTTTGATGAAACAAGAGCTCGTGAACGGGCTAAGATTTGAAGATATCGTTGCTCAAAAGCGCTACTTTGTTCCTGAGCTGTCTATGATTATTGCTCATGGACAATCCTGCGGAATGCTCGGTAAAGAATTGATTGCTTACAGTGAAATACTGCTCGCTTATGCAGAAGAAAAAATGGCAAAGTACATCGTTGTGGTTCAGCCGGTACTGTTTCTATTCATAGGGGTCATGATTCTTGTCATGTTTGTTTCGATGCTTTTGCCTATGTTTAAAATGATGGATTCCATTCAATAATTAAGGAGAGTTAGGATGAAAGATATGAACGAAAAAGGTTTCACGCTGATCGAAATGATGATAGTTCTCCTCATCATTTCTGTATTGCTTTTAATAGCGCTGCCGAGCATGGCAAAAAACCTTGGCGTCGCTAAAAATCTCGGATGCAAGGCAACACTGGATCTGGTTCAGGGCCAGGTAGGTGCCTATGAAGCCGATAAAGAAGAAAAATTGACGGATTTAGATACGTTGGTGACGGAAGGGTATGTGGATACGGTCAAATGTCCGAACGGAAACGCGCTGGAATTAAAAGGCGGAACGGTCGTTGAAACGGCAGATTAAACGGATCAACGGCTATACCTTGCTGGAGCTGATCATCGTTCTTTCGATCGGGAGTATCCTGTTGAGTGTTGCCTGTGCCTCACTTCAGAAATACTACAAAGGAAGGGAAGTGCATTTTTTTCTGGAGCAATTCAAGCGCGACTTGTATTTTACACAGCGAACAGCGATAAACGAGCAAAAGCTAGTTCATTTGCATATTTTCCCGGGTGAGAACCGGTATATTATTACCACCGGCATGAACGAAGTGTATAAGAATGTTAAATTCCCAAAGCAGATTCAATTTGAATCTGCAACGATGTCCTTGAAGATTACGTACAATAAAATAGGAAACATCAGTACTTCAGGAACGATGATTATCAAAACAGATGCTGGCAGATATAAGGTGGTATTTCTGTTGGGAAAAGGCAGGTTCTATGCTGAAAGATTCTAAAGGTTACTATTTGCTTGAAGCACTTCTCGCCTTAAGTGTCTTGTCAATCGTAATTAGCGGAGTTAGCCCGGTCTTGCACACCCTTTATACAGAACGCTTCACTCTTAAGCAAGACAGGGAGGCTTTAGAGCTTTTATCTAACAAACTGATTGAATTCGGAAATGATGATGAAGGGGGGACGTCCATAATCCGTGGACGTACGGCAGAGTTTCAATGGAAGAAGAAAGAAGGGAGGATCTGCATTGAATTTACGGGGAAGAATGGAAGAGCCTATCGTGAATGTGATGTTGTTAAACAATGAAGGTTAGCCAAAAAGGGTTTACGCTCGTTGAAGCAATGGTGGCGCTGTCCATCTTTATCGTGCTGGCGGGCTTTGCACCGCTGCTCATAAAAGTACTTTCGCCTCCGGTGCAAAGCGGTGTCTCAATGGAAGAATTGGAATCTTTTTATTCAGCGATCGGTCAGGCCATAAGGGAAGCGGTTAATGCGGAAGCAAGCGAAGAGAAACTTACCTTAACCACTTCTTCTGGACAGTCCGTCACCTATTCCTTCTATCAAAACCGGATACGAAAGCAGATCAATGGACAAGGATATGAAATCTGGCTGTTTTCTGTAAAGCGTTTTCGCCCTTCTGTAACTGGCCAGCTGGTTACGGTATCCATCACTGACACAGCCTCCCATGTCTATAAACGCGTGTTTGCCAGACAGGCAGAAATTGTTCTGGTGAATTCTTGAATAGCCGAGGATATATTTTCCCCGCGGTTCTCGTTTTTTGTCTTATCTTCTCGATGCTGGCAGCACATCAGCTTCTCATTTTTATCGGTGAGAAACAGTTCATTGACGCACAGAGGGGACGGATGCAGCTGGATGCAATGATCGAGAAGTCCAGCCGGGATGCGATTAACAGCATAAAGAAAAATAAGAATCCAGCCGGCCGGTTTGCGTTCGACCATGGAGTGGTGGATTGCGTGGTGTCCACAGGGCAGCCTCCTGCAATGGAAATAAAAATATCGGCAAGTTTGCGAAACCATCAGACAAAAAGCGTGGTTATATATTATAATAGCGAGACTAAAAGCATTACGAAGTGGGTGGAGGGTGCAAGTTGAAACCGATTTTTTTAACAGGATTCATGGGATCCGGCAAAACCACGATCGGTTCGCTGCTCGGCAAGAGATTAGACTTGCCGGTCGTTGATACCGATCACTACATTGAAGAAAAATACAATCAAAAAGTGGCAGAAATCTTTGCAGTTCATGGAGAAGTAGTGTTTAGGGGCTATGAAGCTTCTATCCTTCCTGAACTTCCTCAGCAGGATGCGATCATTACGACGGGCGGAGGAATGGCCGTTTCAGCGGAAAACCGGAAATACATGCTGGAAAAGGGGTTTGTTATTTTTCTAAGCTGCCCGCTCGATACCATTTTTGAGAGACTGAAAGAAGACAGAAGCCGGCCATTGTTCAATCATGAAAAAAAGATAGAGATGGAGAAGCTGTACGATAGGAGGCTTCCTCTTTACCGTGATTGCCATTGGGTACTCGAGACCGGGGGATATGAGCCAGAAGAAACGGTCGAAGAAATTACAGCGAGGTTAGGTCGTTCCGATTTCGGGCAAACTGGTGACAAACAATAAAAAGGTGATGTCATCTTATGAATACCTATTTTAAGTTTGTCATTGAAGCAATCGTTAAGAGAATGAGCAGGTCTCCAGAGGAAAAACAAATGTTAAAACAGCAAAAAGCGGAACGAAAACAGCCTGTGCTCGTTTCGCTTTTTGGCATGGTCCCTTTTTCTCTGGGATTGATGTTCAAGAAGCGCCGGAAGTGAAGTTCCCTTTTGTTCTTATCATTTTTCAATCTACTGGAAGTATGATAATGTTGAACTATCATTTAAACGAAGAAGTGTGGTATAGATGGCTATAGAAAATGGGATTTATGATCGGCTGAAAAGACCGCTTAAAGATTTGCGGATCTCAGTCACTGATCAATGCAATTTTCGCTGCACCTATTGTATGCCGAAAGAAATCTTTGACGGGGACTATCCATTCTTAGAAAAAACAGAGCTGCTGAGCTTCGATGAGATCGTAACGATTGCCGAGCGCTTCATCTCCTTGGGTGTAACGAAGCTGAGAATAACGGGCGGTGAGCCTCTTATGAGGAAGAACCTCCCGGAACTGATCGGCCGGTTGAATCAGCTGCACGGTCTGAAGGACCTTGCTCTGACGACCAATGGCGTGCTTCTGCCCCGTGTCGCTCATGACTTAAAGAAGGCAGGAATGGATCGGGTTACTGTAAGCCTTGATTCTCTGGATTCCGAACTATTTGGCAGAATTAATGGAAGAGGGCTGGGTATCGATCCTGTTTTAGAAGGGATGAAGGCAGCCCACGAAGCCGGACTTAAAGTCAAAGTCAACATGATGGTCCGCAAAGGTGTTAACGATCAGGAAATTTTGCCGATGGCAGCCTATTTTAAAAAAACCCCGTACATCCTGCGGTTCATTGAATTTATGGATGTCGGCACAACGAACGGCTGGAACATGAAGGAAGTAGTTACAAAGGAAGAAATTCTTAAAGCCATTCAAACTGAACTTCCTCTTCTCCCGGCAGTTGAAAATTATTACGGGGAGGTAGCTTCCCGCTATCAATATGCTGATGGGGAAAATGAGATTGGCATCATCTCTTCAATAAGTGATTCTTTCTGTTCATCCTGTACACGGGCAAGGCTTTCTGCAGATGGAAAGGTGTTCACTTGTCTCTTTGCTTCGAAGGGAATGGATTTTAAGACACCACTTCGTGAAGGCGCAACAAAAGATGACCTTGATAACATGATCACAAATGTTTGGGAAAACCGGAGCGACCGCTATTCTGATGAGAGAAGAGATGGAGCAGGCAAGAAGGAAAAAATTGAAATGTCATATATCGGGGGCTAAAGATAGCCCCTTTTTTTGCACTATTCTTTTGGTGTTCATGATGACAGAAAGGTATCAGACAAATAAAAGAGCCCGCCATTTATTATGTCCACGGTAATTTTCGGTTCGTATTGCGTACGGAGTGCCTCTTTTTCTACCTGATAATATTCCGGCTTTTCGATTTCATCCTCATAAAACCGATCCAATAGTTCTTCATCCTCCCGCCACCTGTTTTCGGCATCCTCCGCCCAGCTGTGATCATCTTCATGTATTTGCTGCTCAACGATTGCTTCGATTCGTTTTAATCCGCTCACCGGACGGATGAAGGGAGACAGTGTGTAGCAGAAATCCGGGATTTTCCGGGTAAGAGGAAGTGAACGAAGCTGTTCATGAAAGTTGCTTTCTATTTTCCCGGTAATCAAATGAATGCCGTAAGAAGAGATCATATCTTTTTTACGGTCACATTGATAGGAGGTTTTTAAATTCACACAGAGCCATGGATTTAAGGGGATGTTCTGCCCGGAGTCCTGGCGGATCGCTTCGTACATGCGGATGAACGAACCGAGTTTCTTGGTGGAGGCAAAAATCTGATGCAGCCTCGGTGAACCGAAGTGAATAAACTCCCCATTTGCGTCGGGGGGATGCTGCTGGCCTGTGATGAGAGTAAGAGCCATCGGGTTCGGTGTTCCGCCTGTTTTCTCTAGATAGTGCCAGTAAAAGGGCCGGTTCATCAGCAGTTTATCCAGCTCAACGGTGAGCTGGATCTTCATGTAACTATGATTTTTTTCCTCTACGATACAGTCGTTCGATTCAAAATAACGTTCAAGAAAATGATGAATCTCGTGCTGCTGCATGCTCTTCCCATCCTTTCTTTTTAATGCCTCCGTCCAGATTAATAAGAGCGGCAAGATTGTCCATTTTTACTTTTATTTCTCCTTCGCTTTCCGAGTTCAGCATGATATCCGAGATATAAGTTTCGATGTTTTTCAGTTCGAATTTTGCAAGGATCTCATCAAGCTCACCTATTACACTTTCAAACAAATTGATCTTATTATACAAAAGGTTTAAGATTCGTTCTTCAATGGTGTCCTGTGTCGCGAAATTATAAATATGAACGTCTCCTTTTTGTCCAATGCGGTGTATACGCCCGATCCGCTGTTCAATGCGCATAGGATTCCAGGGAAGATCATAGTTAATGATGTGCTGGCAAAATTGGAGGTTGATTCCTTCGCCACCTGCTTCAGTGGCAATAAGAACCTGTGCATGGTTTTTAAACAAGTGGGTCATGTAGTCTTTTTTGCTTCGCTTAAAGCCTCCCCGAAAAGGGACGGAGGAGATGCCATGCTGCTGAAGAAACCATTGCAAATATAGCTGTGTCGCTCTATATTCCGTAAAAATTATAACTTTATTTTTAATGGACTGAATCAGTTCCAGTGTTTGCAGTGCTTTTGAATTCTGTGAAACGTTCTCAATCTTTTTCATCAATGGGAGAATGGTCTGTTCAGTAGCGAAGTTTCCGGCATCTTTCTGTAGCATGTTCTTTAAAGTGAGAAAGCAGGCTTCTCTTGAACTGCATACCTCTCGCTGCAATGTCAGGATCGAGAACTTGCTTCTATTAAAGTTTGGCTGCTCTTTAAGATCCGAGATGCTATTGTACAAGTCTCTCTCACTCTCAGAGAGTGTGATTGGAATCGTTTTGACCAGCCGTTTCGGCCATTTTAAGCCGGTCTCTTCTCTGCGGTTCCGGACCATAACTTTATTGACGAGCTGTTTTAGCTTCTCTTCATTTTTCAGTGAATGTTTATCGTTGCGGAAGTCTTTATCAAAATTCTCCTGATTGCCAAGATGTCCGGGTTTCAATAAAGTCACTAAGTTAAAAATCTCTTCCACCCGATTCTGTACAGGTGTGGCGGTAAGCAGCAGACAGAATTTTTTCTTCAGATGCTGTACGAATTCATAGTTTTTCGTATTTTTGTTTTTAAGTTTATGTGCTTCATCAATGACAATGATGTCGTAATCCTGATTGAGTACAATATCCCGGTGGGGCTGCCTTTTTGCCGTATCAATCGATGAGACGACAACATCACACTGCTCCCACACATAGGATTTTTTCTGCGCAATTGCAGGGATGAAAAATTTTTGATTCAGTTCTCCTGTCCATTGAAGAACAAGAGATGCCGGTACGAGAATGAGCACCTTT
The DNA here is from genome assembly GCF_001510655.1 of Fictibacillus sp. FJAT-27399. Taxonomy (GTDB): domain Bacteria; phylum Bacillota; class Bacilli; order Bacillales; family Fictibacillaceae; genus Fictibacillus_C; species Fictibacillus_C marinisediminis. The sequence continues at coordinate 1,021,229 of NZ_LMVC01000002.1, forward strand.
TTAGCGAGTCCCCGGATCATATATTCTTTAATAATCAAGCCTGCTTCAATGGTCTTTCCCAGACCAACTTCATCTGCAAGAATGGCTTTTCCGTTCATTTTTTCAATGACCGTTTTTGCGACCTCAAGCTGATGGGGGAGAAATGTCAGCTGCGGAAGATGATCCGGTGCCTGAAGGCCGAGAAAATCAGGGATTGACAGGTTCTTCTCCGCTTCAAGCGCAAGATTATATAACTCCCATTTTGTCCAGGGTCCGTCATCTTCCATTCTTTTCACAAAGTCTTCATGCCAGTCCCGGTTAAAGTTAATGTTGAGATTCATCTACTGCTTTCCTTTCTCTGTACGGATAGCGCACCTATAGGTAATGGTATACAGATTCCCAAAATGGCGTTGCTTTTTAAACTGAAATAATGATAGGATAATAATGTGTTTCCAAGGTAAAAACATATATTTAGTATGGACGATGGAATATAATTACATACTTGCGAATGAAAGCAAGAGGAGAGACTATTTCGGTAGCGCCGAAGGAGCAAGCGGGAGCGAAACTCTCAGGCAAAAAGACTCTTGTTTGACGCGTCTCTGGAGAGCGTCCGCGGTCACGCGGCCACCAACGAAGAAACGAAGGGGCAAGCCCCTGAGAAACTTACTGGTTAAAGGACAGAGGGATACCTAGCAAAGGTATTTCTCTGTCCTTTTTTGTGATATCCTGTTCAACGGATCAACTTGTGTGATTTTTACTTGGAATTTTTTGAATATTACCAATGATGGATTAAAAGGAGGAAGAGTAATGGGGGAATTAAAGCGTACACCACTTTTTGAAGTTTACAAGGGCCATGGCGGCAAAGTCATCGACTTTGGCGGATGGGAGCTTCCTGTCCAGTTTTCCCGTATAGGGGAAGAGCATGAGGCAGTCCGTACAAAAGCCGGGCTCTTTGATGTATCTCACATGGGTGAATTTGAAGTGAAAGGTGAAGGAGCAACGAACTTCTTGCAGTACATGCTCACCAATGACATCTCCAAGCTGAAAGACGGAAGCGCACAATATACCATAATGTGCTTTGAAAACGGGGGCACTGTTGACGACCTGCTTGTCTATAAGCACAGTGATCAGCATTATCTTCTCGTTGTGAATGCATCCAACATCGAAAAGGATTTTAACTGGCTTGAGTCACATGTAACAGAAGGCGTTGAGCTGACCAATATCTCTGATTCTACAGCTCAGCTCGCTTTGCAGGGGCCCGCTGCAGAGAAGATTCTTCAGAAGCTGACTGATACAGAGCTGTCCTCCATTGGCTTTTTTAAATTTAAAAATGATGTAGACCTGCAAAGCAACAGAGCGCTTGTATCACGCACGGGCTATACAGGTGAAGACGGATTTGAAATCTACTGCCGTCCTGAGGCTGCAGTCAAGCTTTGGGATCTTATCCTCAAAGCAGGTGCAGAAGAGGGAATTCTTCCATGCGGTTTAGGTGCAAGGGATACGCTGCGATTTGAAGCGAAACTTGCGCTTTACGGCCAGGAGCTGACAAAAGACATCACTCCGATCGAAGCGGGAATCGGTTTCGCAGTAAAAACGGATAAAGAAGCAGATTTTATCGGCAAGGAAGTCCTCAAACAACAGAAAGAAGAAGGCGCACCTCGTAAGTTGGTGGGTATTGAGATGATCGACAAGGGTATTCCACGGTCTCATTATGAAGTTTTCAAGGATGGAGAACGCATCGGAGAAGTCACCACAGGCACTCAATCACCGACTCTGAAAAAGAATCTGGGTCTGGCTCTGATAAAAAGCGAGTTTACTGAATTAGGAACAGAAGTGGAAGTACAAGTAAGACAAAAACGATTAAAGGCGGTTATCGTTAAGTCGCCGTTCTATAAACGCAGCTAAATTAGCCACTGGGGAGGATATTCACATGACGTTTCGTTATTTGCCGATGACAGAGCAAGATAAAAAGGAAATGATGAAAGCTGTCGGTATAGCATCGACAGAAGAATTGTTCAAAGATATTCCAGAAAAGGTCCGCTTTAAAGGAGAACTTCAGATTGAAAAGGCCTTTTCTGAGCCAGAGCTTGTAAAATACATGTCAGGACTTGCGCAAAAAAACAAAAATACGAAAGACTATCCAAGCTTTTTAGGTGCGGGTGTCTATGACCATTACACACCATCAATCGTAAACCATGTAACACTCCGCTCTGAATTCTATACAGCGTATACACCGTACCAGCCCGAAATCTCTCAGGGAGAACTTCAGGCAATCTTCGAATTCCAGACGATGATCTGTGAGCTTACAGGCATGGATGTAGCGAATTCATCCATGTACGATGGGGGAACAGCCCTTGCAGAAGCGGCATTGTTATCTGCAGGACAAACAAAACGCAAAAAGATTATCGTATCCAAAAGTGTTCACCCGGAATCCCGTGCTGTTCTTCAAACCTACGCTAACGGACAGTTTCTCGAAGTTGTTGAGGTAGGAACAAAGGATGGACTGACGGATCTGGATCAGCTTAAAGAAGCGGTGGATGGAGAGACCGCCTGTGTACTCGTACAATATCCTAACTTCTTTGGCCAAGTGGAATCATTGAAAGAGATTGAGGAAATTGTTCACAGCGAAAAAGCCATGTTCGTTGTTTCGAGTAATCCGCTGTCATTGGGAGTACTTACTCCACCTGGCAAGTTTGGAGCAGACATTGTCGTGGGAGATGCACAGGTTTTCGGAATTCCTCAAGGGTTTGGCGGACCTCATTGCGGCTATTTTGCCGTAACACAAAAGCTGATGAGAAAGGTTCCGGGACGTCTCGTCGGACAGACGGTCGATGAGAACGGCAAAAGAGGTTTTGTATTGACACTGCAGGCGCGTGAGCAGCATATCCGCCGCGACAAAGCGACCTCTAACATCTGTTCGAATCAGGCATTGAATGCCCTGGCTGCTTCTGTTGCCATGACCGCTCTTGGAAAGCAGGGCATCAGAGATATTGCAGGACAGAATATCCAGAAAGCGCATTACGCAAAGAATGTTCTTGAAGAAAAAGGTCTTTCCGTTCCATTTAGTGCACCTTTCTTTAACGAATTTGTCGTAAAACTGAACAAACCTGTAAAAGCCATCAATAAAGAATTGATTGAAAACGGAATGATCGGCGGATATGATTTGGGCCGGGATTATCCTGACCTTGAAAATCACATGCTCATTGCAGTTACTGAACTGCGTACTAAGCTTGAGATTGATAAACTGGCAACGGTATTGGAGGGGCTATAATGAACAATCATGATACAGCACTTATTTTTGAATTGTCCAAAGAGGGCAGAGTCGGTTACAGTCTTCCCGATCTTGATGTTCCGGAAGTAAGCCTGGATAGTCTTATTCCTTCTGATTATGTCCGTGAAGAGCCAGCTGAGCTTCCTGAAGTTTCCGAGCTTCAGATTATGCGCCATTATACGGCTCTTTCTAAACGCAACCACGGTGTAGACTCCGGATTCTATCCGCTTGGTTCCTGCACGATGAAGTACAATCCAAAAATTAATGAAGATGTGGCACGATACCCTGGATTTGCACAGATCCACCCTCTTCAGGACGAAGAAACTGTTCAGGGTGCGATGGAGATGCTTTATAACCTTCAGACCTCTCTTGCTGAAATTACGGGGATGGACGAAGTAACCCTTCAGCCGGCAGCCGGTGCCCATGGAGAGTGGACAGGATTAATGATGATCCGTGCTTACCATGAAGCAAATGGTGACAGCCACCGTACAAAAGTCATCGTTCCTGACTCGGCTCACGGAACGAATCCTGCATCAGCAACCGTTGCGGGTTTTGATTCTATTACCGTTAAATCCGATGAGCGCGGACTTGTTGACCTTGACGACCTTCGCCGTGTTGTAGGGGAAGATACGGCCGCTCTTATGCTGACGAACCCGAATACACTCGGTCTTTTTGAGGAGCACATCCTTGAAATGGCGGCTATCGTCCATGAAGCCGGAGGAAAACTTTACTACGATGGTGCCAATATGAATGCCATCATGGGCTACACACGCCCGGGAGACATGGGTTTTGATGTCGTGCATTTAAACCTTCATAAAACGTTCACAGGCCCTCACGGCGGCGGCGGACCTGGATCTGGTCCGGTTGGAGTGAAGAAAGACTTGATCCCGTTCCTGCCAAAACCTGTTCTTGTGAAAAAAGAAGAAGGATTCACATTTGAATACGATCGTCCACAATCCATCGGCCGAGTAAAACCATACTACGGAAACTTCGGCATAAATGTCCGCGCCTACACCTATATCCGTACGATGGGTCCAAAGGGACTTAAGAATGTTTCAGAGTATGCGGTGCTAAACGCCAACTATTTGATGAGAAGGCTTGAGCCCCATTTTGATCTTCCGTTCACACAGCATTGCAAACATGAGTTTGTACTGTCCGGCAGAAGACAGAAGAAGCTCGGAGTACGTACACTGGACATGGCAAAGCGCCTGCTTGATTTCGGTTATCATCCGCCGACCATCTATTTCCCTCTTAGCGTAGAAGAGGCGATTATGATCGAACCGACAGAAACCGAGTCAAAAGAGACGCTGGATGAATTCATCGATGCGATGATCCAAATTGCTAAGGAAGCCGAAAAGTCTCCAGAAGTCGTTCAGGAGGCGCCGCACTCAACAGTTGTCAAAAGACTGGATGAGGCGATGGCTGCCCGTAAACCAGTATTACGTTATGTAAAGTAGAATACTAATAAAAAAGGTTCGGGAGATTACTCCCGAACCTTTTATCATGATGATTTAACTTTGCCAGTCCATTTTTTAAATCCGCCTCTCAAATGAGAAAGGTCAGTATATTTATTTTTACGCAGGAATTGTGCGGCTCTGGCACTGCGCATACCGCTCTCGCAGTATAGATAGACAGGCTTGTCCTGGCGAATTTCAATTTTACGCTGTTTCATTTGTGTCAGAGGAATGTTTCGCGCACCAAGTATATGCCCTTTTTTAAATTCCTCCGGTTCACGGACATCAACCAGCTGTGCTTTACGGTATCCAGCTCTGAATTCCTCTTCGCTTAGCGTTGTTAAATATTTCTTTTGATACAGCGCGGTCACTACGAGGTAGACGAGAACCGCTGCCAAAATAGCAAGAACGATAATCCATTCCATTTCATTTGCACTCCTTTTTTCTATCTCCTTCAATTATATCTTCACAGCCCGCCAGAATCAAAAGAATAATATAAAAAAATTGGCAGTACTTGATGTTTTGACAGGAGTCATAGTTTTGATAAACTAGTAGGGTACTAAAAAGGAGATAGTTATATGGAGAGAGAAAAGTGGTTATTCATTGATTCAGGAAACTGTGATCCTGCCTATAACATGGCATTGGATGAAGCATTACTGACGTGGCACAGCGAAGGCAAAATTCCACCGGTCATCCGGTTCTATGGCTGGAATCCAGCAACGCTGTCCATTGGCTACTTTCAAAAGGCCGAAAAGGAGATTAACCTTGAGGCGGTTGAAAAATACGGCCTTGGCTTTGTGCGCCGTCCGACGGGAGGCCGCGGAGTTCTCCATGATCAGGAGCTTACATATAGTGTGATTGTTACCGAAGAGCATCCTAACATGCCTAAAACAGTGACGGAAGCCTACCGGGTTATATCCGAGGGCATTCTGCAAGGTTTCCGCAACCTTGGTTTGGACGCCTATTTTGCCATCCCGCGTACAGAGGAAGAGAAGGCGGGATTGAAAAATCCTCGCTCGGCTGTCTGTTTTGATGCTCCTTCCTGGTACGAACTCGTGGTAGAGGGGAGAAAAGTAGCCGGCAGTGCTCAAACCCGCCAAAAAGGGGTTATTCTGCAGCATGGTTCCATCCTGCTGGATCTGGATGAAGACAAACTGTTTGATCTTTTTGTGTACTCCAGTGAACGTGTCCGTGAGCGGATGCAGAAGGCTTTTAAGAATAAGGCGGTAGCCATGAACCAGCTCAGGGAAACACCGGTCACACAAGAAGAAGCGAAGAAAGCTTTCCATGCCGGGTTTGAAGAAGGATTGCAGCTCGATCTGCAGCCGTACACTTTGAATGAAGAGCAGCAGAAAGAAGTAGAACAGATCGCTGAATCAAGATATAGAAGTAAAGAATGGACGTTTAGAAGATAAGGTGGAAATCGGGACAACGATGGCTGTCTCGGTTTTTATTTTTTGCACTTGTCAAGCCAGAAAAAATTTTTGGGCTGTCCACAAGGATGTTCAATAAAGCCCGATGTTACAAGGTTCCTTTCGTTGGTATTTTTTTCAATCTTTAAATGTGTAGAATTGAGGGGATTTGAAGCGGGAAAAACATCAAATTCTATGTTTTTCTTAAAAAAGCTTGGATTTTCTAGTTTGACAAGATAAATATTTTGACAACAGGTTTACCTATATATAGTATAGTGGTAACTTAACTACATACAACATATAGAAAAAAGATTGGATTTTTTCATAAGGAGGAGAATGATGGGAGTAGCGGTACATGACCCTTCAGGAATTAACATTGAAATGCTGAATAAGGATATTGAACAATTTCCCCAAGTACACCCCATAACAGGTGACATGAAAACAGCGCATAAAGGTGTTTCCCGTCTTGTAATGCTGGACAGGTACAGTTTTAAAGATACAGAGAGGAAAACATTAAAGGAAGGAGATTTCGTTGTATTAACGGTCAAAGAAGACCCGAAATTCCCTGCGAGAGGACTTGGATACATCGTCAGTATCGATTGGGAAGCGAAAACTGCGCGTGTCAGGGTAGAAGATGAGTTCAAGTCTGCCCTTGATAAGCCGGAGGAAGCGGAATCAGGAATTATCAACCGTTCTTTGGACGTGATGGACAAGCCGCTTGAAGTGTTTTATGAGCAGATCGCAAAGAGAAATGCGACAGGGCTAGCAAGTGTGGAAACCACTGAAGAAAAACGTCAGGAATCTTTCGAGAAGTTTTACAAAGAACTTTCCGAGATGAACTTTATTCCGGCAGGACGTGTTCTATATGGTGCCGGTGCAGAAACAGACGTTACGTATTTCAACTGCTACGTGATGCCTTATGTAAAGGATTCAAGAGAAGGAATCTCTGATCATCGTAAACAAGTAATGGAGATCATGAGCCGCGGCGGAGGGGTAGGAACAAACGGTTCGACCTTAAGGCCGAGAAACGCTCTGGCGCGCGGAGTAAACGGGAAATCATCCGGATCGGTATCATGGCTGGATGATATTGCGAAGCTTACCCATCTGGTTGAGCAGGGCGGGAGTCGCCGCGGCGCTCAGATGATCATGCTCGCGGATTGGCACCCTGACATTATCGATTTTATTATTTCAAAAATGCAAAACCCAAGAATCCTTCGTTACCTGATCGAAAATACAGAGGACGAAAAAATTAAGCAGGTCGCTCAGGACAAGCTTAAATTTACTCCGCTGACACCGACGGAAAAAGCGATGTATGAAGGAATTCTACGTTACAAAGAGATTCCGGGAACAGGTGGATTTGATGCAGATGTTCACCGTGAGGCAGAGCGTATGCTGCGTGATGGGGGAACATACAGTGTTCACAATTCCGAATTCCTGACAGGGGCGAATATCTCAGTAACGATCACGAAAGAATTTATGGAAGCTGTAGAAAATGATGAAGAGTACGCTCTTCGCTTCCCGAACGTTGAAAATTACACACCGGAAGAAATGAGAGCTTACAACAAAGAATGGCATGAAGCTGGTGATGTAAGAGTCTGGGAAGAAAAGGGCTACAGCATCCGTGTTTATAAAAGGATCAAAGCAAGAGAGCTTTGGAACCTCATTAACATTTGTGCAACCTACTCAGCTGAACCAGGCATCTTCTTTATCGATAATGCTAACGACATGACCAATGCTGTTGCCTATGGGCAGAAGGTTGTAGCGACAAATCCATGTGGAGAACAGCCTCTTGCACCATATTCTGTCTGTAACCTTGCTGCTGTTAACCTCGGCACCATGGCAGACAAAGAGTACAAAACGATAGATTTTGAGAAATTGGAGCGCACAGTAGAAGTTGGCGTTAGAATGCAAGACAATGTAATTGACGCGACACCTTACTTCCTTGAACCAAACCGCATCCAAGCACTCGGTGAGCGCCGTGTCGGCCTTGGTGTCATGGGTCTTCATGATCTACTCATCTATTGCGAAACAATGTACGGTTCAGAAGAAGGAAACAAGATGGTGGATAAAATCTTTGAAACCATCGCCACTACCGCATACCGTACATCCATCGAGCTTGCCAAAGAAAAAGGAAGCTTCCCGTTCCTGGTGGGAAAGACAGAAGCAGAAACGAAACAGCTTCGTGAGAACTTTATTAAAACCGGCTATATGAAAAAACTGCCGGAAGATATCCAACAAGGCATCTTGAAATACGGGATCAGAAACTCGCATTTATTAACTGTGGCTCCTACAGGAAGCACCGGGACCATGGTTGGTGTCTCGACAGGGCTTGAACCTTACTTCTCCTTCTCGTACTTCAGAAGCGGAAGACTGGGTAAATTTATTGAAGTGAAAGCGGATATCGTCAAAGAATATTTGGATCGGAATCCGGAAGCGGACGAAAACAACCTGCCTGAATTCTTTGTTTCAGCTATGGAATTGTCTCCTGAAGCGCATGCGGATACGCAATGTGTGATCCAAAACTGGGTAGACAGCTCCATAAGTAAAACGGTGAACGCGCCGAAGGGCTATTCTGTCGATCAGGTGAAAAAAGTGTATGAGCGTTTATACAAAGGCGGAGCAAAAGGCGGGACCGTGTATGTGGACGGAAGCCGTGATGCCCAAGTCTTAACGCTGAAGGCTGAGGAGTCATTTGAACAAACAGAAATGAACCTTGGGGAAGAAGAAAAAAGTAAAGTAGTACTTGTAGATACGATTACAGATCTTCGCTCAACAGATGTTACAGTCGGAAACGAGGTTGGCAATACATGCCCAGTCTGCCGCAAAGGAAAAGTAAAAGAAATCGGCGGCTGCAACACGTGCACGAACTGCAACACTCAGCTAAAATGTGGATTGTAAGAACAGTTCTTTTATAAAAGAGGCATGACCTGCGGGTCGGCCTCTTTTTTTACGGACGGAAGTACTGGAAAGGCAAAATCCCACTGCCGCCCGAATATTTTCTTAAGGCGCCCGAAAAAACTTCTCAGCCGCCCGAAAGCAGTAAATTCATCACGAAAGCGCAGAGCCCAGAGTGCACTCTGTTACATATAAAATCAAACAGCCTTGTCACCCTTTCTTTTGTATAGTAAAATTTTAGACAGAGCAGAGAAAGAATGAATCGGAGGGAACAGCATGCCCCCAACACCCAGCATGGAAGATTATATTGAACGAATCTATGCGTTAATTGAAGAAAAAGGATATGCCAGGGTTTCTGATCTTGCTGAAAGTCTGGAAGTACATCCCTCCTCAGTTACAAAAATGATACAAAAGCTGGATAAAGGAAAGTACCTCGTCTATGAAAAGTATCGCGGATTCGTATTAACGCCAAACGGAAAAAAACTCGGCAAACGCCTCGTTTACCGGCATGAATTACTGGAAGGCTTTTTAAAAGTTATCGGTGTTGACCAGGAAAAAATCTTTGACGACGTAGAAGGAATCGAGCATCATTTAAGCTGGAATGCCATCGACAGGATCGGGGATCTTTTGCAATATTTTGAGGAAGATCCGCAAAGAGTTGAAGTATTAAAAGAGATACAGCAAAAAAATCAGGAACAATCATAACAGGCGTTGTGATTGTTTTTATTTTTGTTGAATATTGTACTTCCCCTCGTGATTAGGATAATAAAGGGGGGAATTCATGATGATGGTGGATGGAGTATTCTCAGGCGGTGGCATTAAGGGGATATCATTGATAGGTGCCATTCAGGCAGCAGAAGAGAGGGGCCTTCAATTCAAACGTGTAGCCGGAACGAGTGCCGGGGCGCTCGTGGCTTCCCTCGTAGCAGCTGGATATACCTCTGCTGAACTGAAAGATCTTATTCACAATGTCGATTTGAAACAGTTTCTTGATGAAAAGAAATCATGGGTGCCCATACCGTTTATGAATTGGCTGAAGGTGTATTGGAAATTAGGTCTTTATAAAGGGGATGCCCTTGAAAGATGGGTTAAGGAGCTTTTAAAGGCAAAAGGCATTGAGACTTTTGCGGATATTCAGGACGGATCGCTGAAAATTATAGCTTCAGATATTACCCGTGGAAGGCTGGTCGTTCTGCCTGATGACCTGCAGGAATACGGTTTGCTGAAAGAAAAGTTTCCGGTAGCCAGAGCGGTAAGGATGAGCTGCAGCATTCCTTACTTTTTTTATCCGATCACCCTTTATAACCGCCTGGGCCAAAAAAGCTTTATTGTAGATGGGGGTGTTTTAAGCAATTTTCCGATTTGGCTGTTTCAGCGAAAAGACCGAACGTCTGAACGGCCGGTCCTTGGGTTTCAGTTAAGTTCATCGTACGGAAATATTCCGGCGCATAAAGTGAACAATGCCTTTAACTTGTTTAAGGCTCTGTTTCAGACGATGATGGAAGCCCATGATAACCGCCATATTTCCAAGTATGATGCGAGTGATATTATTTTTATCCCTGTAAAGGAAATTTCAGTCGTTGATTTCGAACTGGCAGAGGAAACGAAAAATGCTTTAATGGATTTTGGGTATCTGCAGGGAACAGAGTTTTTAAACCGGTGGGTGGCAGGAAAAAAAATATGGACCCCATATAAAAATCGAGCCTAAAAAGAAGCTCGATTTTTTTTCTTATTCTTTTTTCCTTCAATTACTGTGAGGTTGTGTTCTTTTTTACGTTTTTTGAATGGAGCGGGTTTGTTTGCAGCTGAACTCTTCTTAATCGGTGGGGCAGATTGATTATATTTTCGTTTGGACTGCTTTACCGCTTTTTTGTATTTTCCGTTTTCACCGGGACGAAACCGCTGAAAGATAAAATAAACAAGAGCAACAACCAAGCCGATCATGAGCAAATTCGTGATTAACTTTTGAGGTGAAAAGAATAATTGTGACCCAAGTCCAATTACTGCCAACACGATAATAACCCAAATGACTGGATGAAATGATTTTCGATGCAACAGGTTCACCTCCTTGAAGAATTAAACGATTTTTGTACTGTTTTCGAGTTTTCTTTTTTCATGTTCGGCATCCCGGCGGAGCATTTCGGTAAATGACAGGATGGCCACTTCGGTCTGTTCACGGTCAGGTTCTTTCGTGGTGAGAAGCTGTAGCCATAAGCCAGGAAATCCGAGATATTTGAGAACAGGGACATTCCTTAGTTTGTTCGTAATCTGCAAAACTTCAAAAGAAACACCGAGGACTACCGGAATCAGCACTAGTCTGTAAACAACCCGCTGCCATAAAGGATCAGACGGAACGAACAGATAGATAAAGACTCCGACCACTACCGTAAACAGTATGAAACTGCTTCCGCAGCGGTAATGAAGCCTGGTTTGCTTCTTTACATTATCAACGGTAAGTTCAAAACCGTTCTCGTAGGCATTAATTACTTTGTGTTCCGCTCCGTGGTATTGAAAGACTCTTTTTATTGTTGGCGTTAAAGACACAAAGTAAATGTACGATAGGAGAAAAAGAAATTTAAAGAATCCCTCCAGCAGGTTTTGGCCGATATGGCTTTGCACCCAAGGCCTGAATGCTTCTGCGAGAAAAACAGGAACTAGGGTAAAAACAAATTTTGCAAACAGAAAAGAGACGATGCCAATAATGGCCAGACTGAAAACGAACATCGCTTTGGATGGGGAGGACTCTTCCTTTTTTAATTCCTCACCTGGCGGGACGTTATATCTTTCAGTAGAGTAGTTCAAATGTTTGGTTCCGTTTGAACTGGCCTCCAGAATAGCCGCGATCCCCCGAAGAAAAGGAACCTTTTTAATCTTGTTCAGCCATGGGCTGTAGCGCTTAATCACTTCGAAATACTCAATACTGTCATCATTCCTGCGGATGGCGGTAACATATGTGTGCTTGCCGGCAAACATCACCCCTTCGACGACTGCCTGGCCGCCGTATGCCGGTTTTTTGTTTTCTGTCATTTCTACACCTCTACCCTTTATGTTTATTAGCTTAATTCTACAGGAAAAAGCTATAAACCTCTAGGCAATCGTGCGTTATCTTTATTTTTCCCATTTTATACATTTTTAACACGGAATATTAATAGAACTCAACTTATTGAAAGCAATGAAAGAAAACGGGACATACTGTATGATGGAGGTGTTTTTTCCAATGGATGATTTTAAACAGGACAAGAATAAGCGAGAAGAACCGATGTCCTTTATGGCCAGGGTGGTCAGTGTTGGATTCTTTGGGGGGCTTTTCTGGGGGCTTGTCGGTTATTTTGCATACTACCTTAATTTGTCCAAGATTGGACCAGGGCTCATCCTTGCACCATGGGCGCTTGGAAAATGGAAGTCGCTATGGCTTGGCCAGCTCATCGGTGTCATTGCCATTTCTCTTCTTTCCATTCTCGTTGCTATTTGTTACCGATATCTTCTAGCAAAAGTAAAAAGTATGGCTGGCGGCCTCTTTTTCGGTATTGTTCTCTGGGTCATCGTTTTTTACTTGCTCCACCCCATATTTCCAGGCTTGGAACCGATGGGTAAAATAGGAAGAAATACGATTGCCACTACACTGTGCCTGTATATTCTGTATGGCATTTTCGTTGGGTACTCCATATCTTTCGAATATCAGGAACGGCAACCTTCAAAAAGCGGGGAAAGTACCTAACTATTCAAAAAAATACCTGTATGATAGAATGTTCATGGAACATTCTATTTTTTTAAGGGGGCCAATCATGGAACGAATACTGGTCATTAACGGCCCGAATTTGAACCGGCTCGGTACAAGGGAGCCCTCCATATACGGTGATGACACACTGGCTTCTCTTGAACAGCGGCTCATTCATTTCGGAGAGATAAAAAACGTGAAGGTAGAGTGCAGGCAATCCAATCATGAAGGGATCTTACTGGACTGGATTCAAGAAGCAGAGAGTAAATTTGGCGGGATCGTCTTAAATGCAGGGGCCTTTACACATTATAGTTATGCAATTCGGGATGCCATTGCTAGTGTGAACATCCCGGTTGTTGAAGTACATATTTCAAACATTCATGCAAGAGAGGAATTTCGCCACCATTCGGTCATCGCACCTGTTGTGGCCGGACAGATCGCAGGTCTCGGGTTCAAGGGCTATGAGCTTGCGGTTTTAGCACTGCTTGATTCGTTCAGCTAAAATAGGGCATTAGGGGAGGAAAAGGCATGTCAAGATTAGAGAAATTTAGAGCGGAATTTCAAAACCATGATATTGACGGGCTCATCGTAACATCCGGGAAAAATCGAAGATACCTCAGCGGATTTACAGGAAGTTCTGGTGTGCTTGTCATCTCTGAAAAAGAAGCGAAACTCATTACCGATTTCAGGTATATGGATCAGGCAGCAGAACAAGCGAGAGACTTTGAGGTTATTAAGCACACTGCTGCTATTCAGGAAAAAGCTGTTCAAGCCGCGGCCGAAATGGGAATAAGGAAAGCCGGGTTCGAGCAGGATCATCTCACCTTTGCGCAATACCGCACGTACGAGAAGTACATCTGCAGCCAGGACACGGAGCTTGTGCCGATTTCCGGTCTGATTGAAAAATTACGCTTGATTAAGGATAATTCAGAGATTAAGATATTAAAGGAAGCCGCACAAATTGCGGATGCAGCATTCTCTCATATCACTTCTTACATAAGACCTGGCCTAACTGAGCTTGAGGTCTCGAATGAGCTTGAATTTTTCATGAGGAAGAATGGGGCATCGTCTTCTTCTTTCGATATTATTGTGGCATCAGGCTATCGCTCCGCACTTCCGCATGGAGTAGCTTCTCAGAAGAAAATAAGCGAGGGAGAACTCGTCACCCTTGATTTTGGAGCATACTATAAAGGCTATTGCTCGGATATTACACGGACGGTTGCTGTTGGCGAAATTTCTTCGGAGCTTCGGAAGATTTATGAAACGGTTTATGAAGCACAGGCAAGGGGAATGCAGGGAATAAAACCCGGAATGACTGGAAGGCAGGCAGATGCCTTGACGAGGGACTATATTACCGAACAGGGATATGGTGAAAATTTCGGGCATTCGACGGGTCATGGCATTGGCCTCGAGGTTCATGAAGGACCTAGTCTTGCTGTCCATTCAGACATCGTTCTTGAGGCGGGTATGATCGTCACGGTAGAACCGGGAATCTATGTTTCCGGTTTAGGCGGAGTAAGGATTGAAGATGATGCCCTTATTACGGAACAGGGGAATGAATCTCTTACTCATTCTTCAAAAGAAATGCTTATTTTAGGTTAGTATGATCAGGAGGAAAAGCGATGATTTCAGTTAATGATTTTAGAACAGGATTGACCATTGAGGTAGACGGCGGGATTTGGCAGGTAATGGAGTTCCAGCACGTAAAACCAGGAAAAGGAGCTGCCTTCGTTCGTTCTAAGCTCCGCAATCTCCGTACAGGGGGCATTCAGGAAAAAACGTTCCGCGGCGGTGAAAAAGTAGCTAAAGCTCACATCGAGAATAGAAAAATGCAATATTTATATGCTTCAGGTGATACACATACGTTCATGGATAATGAATCGTATGAACAAACCGAACTCACATCCGCTCAGCTTGAGCATGAATTAAAATTCCTGCTTGAGAACATGGTCGTTCAGATCATGACCTATCAAGGCGAAACCATCGGGGTTGAGCTGCCGAACACGGTAGAATTGGAAGTTACAGAAACAGAACCTGGAATTAAAGGCGATACAGCTTCAGGCGGATCAAAACCAGCTACTCTTGAGACTGGCTTGATTGTACAAGTTCCTTTCTTTATTAACCAAGGCGACAAATTAATCATTGATACACGTTCAGGTGACTACGTTTCCAGAGCGTAAATTTACACATGCAAAAAGCTTCATTCCTCATCGGAGGGATGGAGCTTTTTTGTATTTCCTCAGGTCATAAAGCGTGCTGACAAGCATAAGGTATAATACCTATTTCTTTTTGGGGTGGTGCGCTTGGAAAATGTAATGGCCGTGTTGCCGGAAGCTGTCTGTAAATTGATTATAAAGTACCCGAAGGAGCGGTTAGATCAACTTGAGGAAATCCGTTTTCGATTGCAAAAACCGCTTGAGCTGATCATTAATGGCAAACCTGAATACCCTTCCACCGGAAGCGGATATTATATCGTTCGTCCGGAAGATGGCGTTCAGCTGATCAATAAGCTAAGCCGGTATTCCCTTTACGCTCTGGAAGAAGAACTGAAGAGAGGCTATATCACCATCAAAGGCGGACACCGGGTGGGTCTCGCGGGTAAAGTGATCACGGAAAAAGGTGAAGTAAAAGCGATTAGAGATATCGGTTCTTATAACATCCGCATCGCCAGACAAAAAATCGGAAGCGCTGATCCTTTCCTTTCGGTTCTCTACCATAACCGCCGGTGGCTTAACACTTTGATCGTGGGAGCGCCTCAGACAGGAAAAACAACGCTGCTGCGGGATCTTGCAAGAGCGGTCAGTGCAGGATGGCCGGAAAACAATATACCATCCAGCAAAGTAGGCATTGTTGATGAACGCTCAGAGATTGCAGGGAGTGTGAAGGGGGTGCCGCAGTTTGTATTGGGACAAAGAGTGGACGTGCTCGATGCCTGTCCCAAAGCGGAAGGCATGATGATGATGATCCGGTCGATGAGCCCGGAAGTGCTGATTGTTGATGAGATCGGAAGAAAAGAAGATGTGGATGCCATTCTGGAAGCGATGAACGCAGGGGTAGGAATGATGATGACCGTTCACGGACACTCCCTTGAAGAAGCGCTCCGGCGTCCTGCCATTTCCCCTCTTGCTGATATGAAGCTTTTTGACAGGTACATTGAACTGACAAGGGCAGGCAAACCTGGCACCGTCCGAGGGATCTATGATGAGAACAGGAAGCGTATCTCTGCAGAAATGAAGAGCAGGCCATGAACTGGTTTGGAGCGGTACTTATTCTACTGTCGACTACATGGATCGGCTTTGAGCTGGCTAAAAAAGTAAGAGAAAGGCCGAAACAGCTTAGACAGCTGAAAGTAGGCCTCCAATCGCTGGAGGCTGAAATCATGTACGGCCTCATTCCGCTTGATGAAGCCTTCCTCCATCTCAGTACCCAGCTGAAAGGGCCGGTTGCCGAATTTTTTCTCGATGTATCGAATCGGCTGGAGGAATCGGCTTCTTCTGTACTGGATGCTTGGGAGAGTGGTTTAGCCGGTCTGTCCGACGCCTCTGCCTTTAAAAAAGAGGAGATCGAGATCCTCAGGCAGTTCGGCGCAACCCTTGGGAGACACGACCGGGAAAACCAGCAAAGACAAATCAAGTTAACACTCGTACATCTGGAGAGAGAACTTTCTGAAGCGAACGAAGCACAGTTGAAATATGAAAGAATGTACAAGAGTCTCGGTATTCTTGCGGGGCTGCTTCTCATCATCTTATTGTTCTAGTCATGGGAGGAAATCAGATGGGTTTTGAAGTGAACGTTGTCTTTCAAATTGCTGGTCTTGGAATCATTGTGGCGATGCTGCACAGTGTTCTGAAGATGGTTGGAAAAGAAGATTATGCAAATTGGGTGACACTGCTTGGGTTCATAGTAGCGTTATTTATCGTTATTTCACTTTTAAGCGACCTGTTTCAAAAAGTGAAAGGCGTCTTTCTTTTTCAGTAACTGAAGGGGGTTTCCAACATTGAGATTCTTCAAATTGTAGGATTAGGTTTAATAGGTACGTTTCTTGCTCTCATTCTGAAAGAACAAAAAACGTCCTTTGCCTTTTTGCTTACCCTCGTTGTAGGAATTACGATCTTTCTATTCTTGATCGATCAGATTGCTCTAGTGTTAAGGATGCTGGAGCACCTGGCTGAAGAAGCACATATCAATCTTATGTACGTTGAAACGATCATGAAGATCATCGGTATTGCATATATTGCCGAGTTCGGTTCACAGATTACGAGGGACGCCGGGCAGGGTGCAATCGCTGCCAAGATCGAACTTGCGGGCAAAATTCTCATTCTTGTCATGGCGATCCCGATCTTGTCTATCATTATTGAGACAGTCATTAACTTGATTCCGAAGTAGGAGGTGATGAAGACGGCACAGCAGGAATTATTATCCAAGAAATTAATCTTTTTATTTCTTTTGTTATATGGACTCTATACATGGAACAATGGAGTGCAGCCGGCCAGAGCCTCTTCCATCACCCAAAACATCATGGATGATCAGCTGTCCAAGCTTGGGGTAGAGGATATTAAAGAATATTGGACAACCATTATGACAGACTACGGAGGCTTTTTGCCGGAAACGCAAAAAGGGTCTCTGATGGAATTCATAAAAGGAGAAAAAGATTTTAGTATAAAAGCATGGGCATTAGGCATCTTAAAATATTTATTCTATGAAGTTCTTATTCAAGGGAAGCTGCTTGGCACGCTCATTTTACTGACTGTTTTCAGTATGCTGCTGCAGACGATCCAAAATGCTTTTGAGCACCATACTATCAGCAAGGTCGCATACTCTATCATCTATATGGTATTGATCATACTTGCCTTAAACAGCTTCCACATCGCCATGCAATATGCCCAGGAATCGATCAGCACGATGATGAACTTTATGATGGCTCTCGTTCCTCTCCTGCTCGCTCTGATGGCCACAGTAGGAAGCGTGACATCGGTTGCATTTTTTCACCCGGTCATCGTGTTTCTGGTCAATTCGAGCGGTCTTTTAATCAACAATTTTGTTCTCCCCCTATTATTCCTGTCGGCGTTGCTGAGCATTGTGAGCACACTGTCTGAGCATCATAAGGTCACCCAGCTGGCAAAGCTGCTGAGAACTATTGGAATGGGGGCGCTGGCTGTTTTTTTTACGGTTTTTCTAAGTGTGATCAGTGTACAGGGAGCGACGACAGCGGTAGCTGACGGAATTACGGTAAAAACCGCCAAATTTATCACCGGCAACTTCATCCCGGTCGTGGGCCGGATGTTCACGGATGCGACGGATACAGTCATGAGTGCCTCAGTACTATTGAAAAATACAGTTGGTATTGCAGGCGTTGCCATCTTGTTTCTCCTGGCTGTTTTTCCAGCCATCAAAGTACTTGCTCTGGGGTTTATCTACAGTTTTGCAGCTGCAGTCCTTCAGCCGCTGGGAGGCGGACCGATCATCGAATGCCTGGGTATTATCGGAAAAAGCGTGTTGTATATTTTTGCAGCCCTGGCAACGGTCTCCATCATGTTCTTTCTTGCGGTAACGGTTATTGTAGCAGCAGGAAATCTATCATTAATGATCCGTTAGCAGGAGGCCAAAATGAATTTTTTGACAGACTGGATTTCAAATATCGTACTGATCATTCTCCTTGCTGTTATCGTGGATTTGCTCATACCCAATAGCAGTTTTCAAAAATATATCAAAATGGTGGTCGGACTGCTTCTGATCCTGGCGATCCTCAACCCGATACTAAAAATTGCTGGATCCAATGTGGACAAAGTATTCGAGGCGATCGGTGTTGAGCATAAGTTCAATGAGAATGATATAAAAAATTCGATAGAAAAGAATAAAAGAGAAATACAAGACTCCCAGTCTGCATATATTTTAGAACAAACGCGTGTCCACATGGAAAACCTAGTAAAAGAGGAGTTGAAGGCAAACTATGGTGTAACGATACTAAGTCTGCAATTGATCCCTAAAAATGGACCTGCTCAAGGTAAGCTGAAAGCAAATGACATAGATTCAGTCCATGTCATCATCGGGCAGGGCGGAGATAAGAAAGACATAATGGTACCGGCTGTTAAGAACGTGGAAATAAACGCAGATCAACCTGTCCAGAAAGAAAAAGAAACGCAAATTAAAGCTAATCCTGTTCAAACGTTCCTAGCAAAGAAATGGCAGATGAAAAAAGAGAACGTACTGATCTCTACGGAAGGAGGAGAGGAAAATGCCGGGTAGGAGTAAGGGGTCGCTTCAAAAAATATTGGACCTGCTTCCCGGCGGCAACGGCAAAAAAGGGCCGCCTCCTTATATCTGGCTTCTTCTGCTGCTTGGTTTTGCCATTATGATCGCAAGTAAAATTTTCACCCCGCCATCTTCGGAGAACGGTAGCTTGCCAACGGCTGCCATAAAGGCGCCGGAAGAAGCAAAAACCGTATTTAAATCCTCCGGGACCTCTACTTCAAAGAAGTTCAGAGCGTACGAAGATAACTATGAAACACAATTGAAAGACATTTTAGAGCAGATCTCCGGTGTTAAGAAGGTCAGGGTGATGGTTACTCTTGATACTACGGAGATCAAGGAGATTGAGAAGAACGAGAGAAGGCAAAATCAGACGACCAAAGAAACGGATAAGAACGGCGGAGAGCGAACGATCAATGACATCAAAACCGATGAAGAAGTGGTGACGATTAAAAGCGGTGATGAAGAAAGGCCCATCATCATAACGACGGAGAAGCCTAAAGTCCGTGGTGTAATCGTGGCTGCAGAGGGTGCGGAAAACCTGCGCATAAAGGAAATGATCATAGATGCGGTTACAAAAGTATTTGATATTGGAAGCGACAGAGTATCAGTGATACCGAAAAAATTTGAGGGGGAATAAGAAATGCTATTAAAGAAACAAACTGTTTGGCTATTAACAATGCTTAGCTTGATCATCGTCCTGTCCGTATACTATATCACCGCTCCAGGATCGGGAGATGACCTTGCTTATTTAGAAAAGGGAAAAAATACAGCGTCATCTAAGCAGGAGCAGGCAGCAAAGAACAAGAAAGGATCTGAAGCAGCCGTTACAAGTGCTGCAGGAGATGATCTATTTACCGCTCTCCGCATGAAGAGAGACGAATCACGCGACGAACTAAGCAGCAAGTATACAGCGGCTATCGCTTCACCAAATGCTTCAGCCGAGGTTCAAACGGAAGCGCTTGCTAAAATTTCAGAACTGCAGTCCCTGACCATGAAAGAGTCTACATTGGAAACCTTGATTAAAACAATGGGCTACGATGATGCTCTCGTAAATACGATGGATGATGAAGTCAGAATCATTGTAAAAGGAAAACATTCTTCTAAAGAAGCAGTTAAGATTATGAAAAAGGCTGAAGAACAGCTGGGGAACAAACAAGTGGCTGTTGAGTTTCAAAAACCTGCAAAGTAAGCCGGGGATTATGCCCCGGTTTTTTATTTTTTTCCATTTATTCCAGGTAGTATGGCAATTGGTAACATTGGTCAAGATGATACTGAAGAAAAAATAGAGCAACCGCTTACAATGCAGAAAGAATTCATGTAGTATGTACATGTAAAGCGATTTAATCTATTCTTTATACCTAAATTATGATATGCTTTGCTAGTACCAGGTAACAATAGAAGGTGCTAAACTACGGCAGACAACACCGTGTATAGATCGAAAAAGGAGTGGAATTTGCGTGTTGAAAATACAAGAAATCCGAGAATTGATTAAACTAATTGACAAATCCAGTATTGATGAATTCCAATATGAAAATGACGGTGAAAAAATCGTCCTAAAGAAAAATGAAACGAGTGTACAGCAAGGATATGAACCAGCTGATGCACCGGCAGCCATTCAGGCGGCGCCTGCTCAGGCTGCTCCTGAAGCTTCGGTTCCGGCAGAAGCTCCTCAAGCTCCTGTTACTGAGAAAAAGGAAGATGCCAACTTACATAAGATTGAATCTCCAATGGTTGGTACGTTTTACGCATCACAATCACCAGAAAACCCTGCTTATGTAAAAACAGGAGATAAAGTCAGCAAAGACTCCATCGTATGTATTATTGAGGCGATGAAGCTGTTTAATGAAATTGAAGCAGAAGTAAACGGGGAAATCGTAGAAATCCTCGTTGAAAACGGGCAGCTCGTTGAGTATGGACAGCCCCTCTTTTTAGTTAAAGCGGAATAGAGGTGTCTTCTACTATGATTAAAAAGCTGTTAGTTGCCAACCGGGGAGAAATTGCGGTCCGGATCATCAGAGCATGTAAAGAATTAAACATAGAAACAGTCGCTGTCTACTCAGAAGCGGACAAGGATGCGCTGCATGTGCGTTTAGCGGATGAAGCGTATTGCATTGGGCCTAAGTCTTCTAAAGACAGCTATTTAAACTTCACCAACATCATGAGTACGGCGATGCTGACAGGCAGTGATGCCATTCATCCAGGCTACGGATTTTTAGCGGAGAATGCTGATTTTGCTGAGATTTGTGCAGAATGCAATGTTACGTTTGTCGGGCCGAGTGCTGAAGCCATTAATAAAATGGGCATAAAAGACGTTGCCCGTGCAACGATGAAAGAAGCAGGTGTGCCGATCGTACCTGGTTCAAACGGAATTATTTCGGGGAAAGAAGAAGCAATTGAACTTGCGGAAGAAATTGGGTATCCTGTTATTATTAAAGCCACTGCCGGGGGCGGAGGAAAGGGTATCCGTATCGCAAAGACGGAGGCGGAACTGATTAAAGGCATCTCCATTACTCAGCAGGAAGCCGCAACAGCATTTGGAAACCCGGGAGTTTACATTGAAAAGTTCATTGAAGATTTCCGTCATGTTGAAATTCAGGTTCTTGCTGATAATTACGGAAATGTCATCCACCTTGGCGAAAGAGACTGCAGTATTCAGAGACGGCTGCAGAAGCTATTAGAAGAAACACCATCACCGGCCATCTCACCGGAAAAGCGTGAGGAGATGGGAAGTGCCGCTGTGAAGGCCGCAGAAGCGGTAAACTATTCAGGGGCCGGAACGGTTGAGTTTATCTTCGATCATAACAGCGGTGATTTTTACTTTATGGAAATGAACACCCGAATCCAGGTTGAACATCCGGTAACAGAGATGGTAACTGGCATTGATTTGATCAAACAGCAGATTCGTGTCGCTTCTGGTGAACATTTAAGTGTTTCGCAGGAAGACATTGAATTCCAGGGCTGGTCCATCGAGTGCCGGATTAACGCAGAGAATCCCGAAAAGAATTTTATGCCGTCTGCAGGCAAGATTGAAATGTACCTGCCTCCGGGCGGGTTGGGAGTCCGAGTGGATTCAGCCGCATATCCGGGCTACACGATTCCTCCGTATTATGATTCCATGATTGCAAAGGTGATCACATATGGCAATACGAGACAAGAAGCAATCGACCGAATGAAAAGGGCATTGAATGAGTTTGTCATTGAAGGCGTGCATACCACCATTCCGTTCCATCTGCGCCTTTTAAATCATGCCACTTTTGTAAACGGCGACTTTAATACTAAGTTTTTAGAAATTCACGACTTGACGTCAAAGTCTGTAAATTAGGCACGGAGGTGTAATCAATGATGAGTGAGCTTACATTTGAGATGGAAGAGCATCAATCTGAACTTGGAAGAGTGGAAATATCTCCCGAAGTGATTGAAGTGATTGCCAGCATCGCTGCATCTGATGTTGAAGGTGTCGCTTCAATGCGAGGCAACTTTGCGACGGGTGTAGCTGAGCGCTTCGGGAAAAAGTCTCATAGCAAGGGCGTAAAAGTTGAGCTGGGAGAAGAAGGTATTGCCATCAGTGTATATGTGATCATGAATTATGGTGTTTCTATACCTGAAGTGGCACAGAGTATCCAGGACCATATCCGGCAAGGACTCAAGAATATGACAGCCCTTGAGGCAAGTGAGATTAACATTTTTGTTGTCGGTGTCCAGTTTGAGACAAAAGAAAAGCCGCTGGAAGCGCCTGAAGCATACTGATAAAGGGGATTCTCATATCCCCTTTATTTTTTTGCGATTGTTAACTCTTAAGGACATATGATATGATTTCACTTATATTAAGGTACGAACGAGAAAGGAAGTAAAAAATGAAACGTAGACTTGCAAGAGAAAAGGCATTTCAGTCTTTATTCCAAATCGAGGTCAGTGATATTGAACCGGAAGCTGCAATCGCACATGTTTTGGAAGAAGGAGAAAAAGAGGACGAATTTCTTCATTCCCTCGTGTTCGGAACGGTTCAAAACAAACAGGAGATAGATGAAATCATCGCCAATCATTTGGAAAACTGGAGCTTCTCCCGTTTAGCGAACGTTGAAAAGGCAGTTCTGCGCCTTGCAGTTTATGAAATGCAGTTTCATGGGGATATTCCCGTTAATGTATCCATGAATGAAGCGATTGAACTTGCAAAGATCTTCGGAGGAGAAGAGTCAGGCCGTTTTGTCAACGGTGTTCTCGTAAAGATTGTCCAGCATTTTTCAAAATAGGGTACGTACCTGCAAGAGATGCGGTAGGCTCAAAATCAAAAGGAGACGTTTCATGCAAAATGACCGTTATGTAACGATAAGTTCAGTTACCCGTTACATTAAGCGGGTATTCGAAGAAGATGACAATCTCAATAACGTCTGGGTCCGCGGAGAACTATCCAATGTCAAACGACATAGCCGCGGTCATTTGTATTTCACACTAAAAGATGAACAAAGCAGAGTCAATGCCGTGATGTTTGCCGGCAATAACCGCTTTCTTTCTTTTCAGCCCGAAGATGGGATGAAGGTACTGATTCAGGGCGAAATCTCGGTATATGAACCGCAGGGCCAATACCAGCTGTATGCCCGGACCATGAAAAAAGACGGAGTAGGAAATTTGTTTCTGGCTTATGAAGAGCTGAAAAAAAAGCTCGAAATGGAGGGTCTGTTCGAATCTTCCCGGAAAAAGAAAATTCCTTCGTTTCCGGATGAAATCGGGGTCATCACTTCACCGACCGGAGCAGCGGTAAGGGATATTTTGACAACGATTAAACGCCGCTTTCCCATTTCAAAAGTAACCGTTTATCCTGTGCTTGTTCAGGGGGCCGGAGCGGCTGCTTCTATCGCAAATGCGATTGAAAAGGCCAACAGGGGCTCTGCCAATGTCTTGATTGTTGGACGGGGCGGCGGATCCATTGAAGAACTTTGGGCTTTTAATGAAGAACTGGTAGCTAGGGCGATCTATCAATCCTCGATACCCGTTATTTCTGCTGTCGGACATGAGACTGATTTTACCATCGCCGATTTTGTAGCTGACTTGAGAGCGCCTACCCCGACTGCAGCTGCTGAATTGGCTGTTCCTCATATCGCTGAGCTCGAAGACAGGCTCGCTCAGCGCAAATTGAGGTTGACCCGTGCGATGGGTGACCAAATCTCACAAAATCGCCAGCAGCTGTCAAGGCTGCAAAAGTCATATGCCTTTCGCTATCCTGATCAGCTGATCAAGCAAAAAGAGGTTGATCTCGACAGGGTGCTTGAAGCGATGACGAGAGAGGTGCAGCGGAATATCGAGTCCCAGAAAAACAGGATCAGCCAGAATCAAAAACAGCTGTCCTATTTCTCCCCTGGAGATCAGATCCTTAAATTGAAAGAGAAGCAGCTGAAGCTTAGGAAATCATTGATTCGATACATGGAACAGCAAGTAAAGGGCGGTCAGTCAGGCTTTCAAAGCAAACTTTCACGCTTGAATGCCTTGAGTCCGCTGGCGGTTATGGAAAGGGGCTACAGTCTTGTTTATACGGAAGACGAGCAGCTCGTAAAAAATGTGAGCCAGGTGCAGCCTGGAGATACCATTAAGGTTCGCCTGCAGGATGGAAAACTGGATTGCCAGGTTTGGGGATTGGAGGAGAAGAACAATGGCTGAAAAAAATAATATTACCTTTGAGGAAGCAATGGAACAGCTTGAACAAATCGTTGAGCGTTTGGAAGAAGGGGATGTTCCTCTAGAAGAGAGCATAGATCTGTTTCAGCAGGGAATGGCTCTTTCGAAAGTATGCCATTCTAAACTGCAGAACATTGAAAAGAAAATGGATACCATCATGAAAGATAATGGAGATGCTGCACCGTTTATCATTCAGGAAGAAGATCAATAATATGGATATCCAACATTACCTGCAAGGCAAAAGGCAGCTCATCAATGATCATCTCCCTTCCTTTTTAGCTGAAAAATCCATTCCTAGCCTATTAAAAGATTCCATGCTCTATTCGCTTCAAGCAGGAGGAAAACGGCTGAGACCCATCTTGACATTGGCTGTTCTTGATGCGTTCGGAAAGAATTCGGAAGCTGGTATTGAAGCCGCCTGTGCACTTGAGATGGTGCATACATATTCATTGATCCATGATGATCTTCCTTGTATGGATGATGATGATTACAGGAGAGGCAAGCCGACTAACCATAAAACTTTCGGAGAAGCGACAGCCATACTGGCAGGGGATGCACTGTTAACGTTCAGTTTTCAGATGATTGCTGGCAGCAGCACGTATACCCCCGAACAGAAAGTGGCCCTTCTTACCATTCTGTCCGAAGCATCCGGGGCAGAGGGAATGGTGGCCGGACAAGCTGTGGATATGGAATCAGAAAATCAGGAACTGACGATTGAGGAACTGCAATCGATCCATGAAAGGAAAACTGGGCGATTGCTTGAAGCATCGGTTCTTTTTGGCGCTGTACTGGCAGATGCGGATGCTGAAGAATTCGAGCACCTCGGAGTGTTCAGCCGGCATCTGGGAATCGCTTTCCAGATACAGGATGATATTCTTGATGTGACCGGCGATTCCCAGCTCATGGGCAAACAAGCCGGAAGCGATGAACATAACTATAAAAGCACCTATCCAAAACTTCTGACTCTTGAGGGAGCCAAGGTACAGCTAGCTCATCATATCAAGCTGGCTAAAGATAATCTTCGGAAAACAAAAGTGGATCCTGTCATACTTGAAGGGATCACGGATTATATTGTAAGTAGAAACCACTAGTGTTTCAGCCATATTGTTGGTATTCGAGATTTATGGTATGATAGAAAATACTTTGGAGTGGTGCAGTATTCTAGTCAGTCTCCCATTCTTGAAGGCGGGCCTAAAAATCCGCCAAAGGGCACATCGATGAAGTTCCTGGTGTTGGCTTGAGGCGCCCAGCCTTGGGTTAACGCTGGGAGTTAAGGTCGCAGGGCGATCCACAATGGCATGTGGGCGTTGACCCTGCTTCCGCGGAGACCCCCATCTTTACGGCTTGCGTTCTAATACCTTGCTGTGAAATGGGGTTTGAACCTGTTTATGTTCTGCGAACAGCGGAAACATGCAGCGTAGCCTGCCTTGAGTGGAGCTTGAGGGGATTATGGTCATAGGGACGATGGATGGTTGGCCGCCTGAAATCTGTTCATGCTATATGAAATCATCTCTGCAAAAGAGGCTAGGGAAATGGGGAAGGGCTGTTGAGGAAAACTCCTAGACTGTTCCCACCGACATTCAAAAAGGATTATAGTGCGGACTAAGTGGCAATCCAGTCTAACGTTTGGCGACATCGTTAAGGAGGAAGTAAAGGGAAACCGCGGAGATGGCGACATTTCCGTTTCCTCTTGGGAAAACCTACTGGACCTAAGCCGCAGCGTTTACTTTTTGAATGACCACTCCTATTACATAATTCAAATGGAACCTTACGTTTGATCTTGGCGTAAGGCGTTCATTATATTTAGGGAGATTTTATGAAACATTCTTTTCATAAATCGCTAAAATGGAGTACAGGCATTGCCGTTATCACGCTCGTGTTAGCGGCAATTTTTTCAGTAGCTTCCACCCTGCTGCTGAGTGGTGTATCATGGGGCATGGGTATGGTGATTGTGTTAATTATTGTTCTTATTGGGGTATTTTTTGATATCATTGGAGTAGCATCAACTGCAGCTAATGAAGTTCCCTTTCATGCCATGGCATCTGAAAAAGTGCCGGGTGCCAGACATGCCATACTAATTACAAGGAATGCTGACAGGGTAGCCAATTTCTGCAATGATGTGATTGGAGATATATCAGGCATTATCAGCGGAACGGCTTCGGCCGCGGTAATTGTTGAATTGACAATGAACCTTGGGCGTGGAGAAGGAACGGTGTTTGAACATACAGTTTCCATCTTGTTTACCGGGATTATTGCGTCTATTACGGTTGGAGGAAAAGCGTTCGGAAAATCATATGCGATCCATCATGCCACAGCCATTATTTTTCAAGTGGGCCGTTTAATATATTTTTTTGAGGAAAAATTAAAGATTAAACTAATTGATACTTCTTCTAATAGAGGAAAGAGAAGGAATTAAATTGGAAAGTGAGGATTTTCCATGAAACTGGAAGATATTCAAAACCCTCAGTTCTTGAAGTCCTACGATCAAGAACAGCTTATGAAGCTTGCGCAGGAGATCCGACAATTTTTAATCAGCAAGCTCTCTGTTACAGGCGGGCATCTCGGTGCCAATCTTGGGGTAATAGAACTGACACTTGCCCTTCATAAGGTTTTTGACAGCCCGAAGGACAAGCTGATCTGGGATGTCGGCCACCAGGCTTATATCCACAAAATGCTGACAGGCAGAACATCGCAATTTGATACATTGCGCCAATATAAAGGTTTATGCGGATTTCCGAAACGAGTTGAAAGCGAACATGATGTCTGGGAAACAGGACACAGTTCTACTTCCTTATCAGCTGCTATGGGGATGGCCATTGCCCGTGATCTAAAAGGGACAGATGAAAAAGTAGTAGCCGTTATTGGAGATGGCGCTTTGACAGGCGGTATGGCTCTTGAGGCACTGAACCATATCGGGCACGAGAAGAAAGATCTGATCGTCGTTTTAAATGACAATGAGATGTCCATTGCCCCGAATGTCGGTGCTCTGCACAGTGTGCTCGGCCGCATGAGGACAGCTAAAAAATACAATAAAGCAAAGGATGAACTGGAATCTCTGATCCGCAAAATCCCTGCTTTTGGCGGAAAGCTCGCAGCAACTGCTGAAAGGGTGAAAGACAGCCTGAAATACATGCTTGTGTCAGGAATGTTCTTCGAAGAACTGGGATATACCTACCTTGGCCCTGTGGACGGACATGACCTTTCTGATCTGGAAGAAAACCTTCGTTATGCGAAAAAGACAGAAGGACCTGTTATTGTCCACGTATTGACGAAAAAAGGCAAAGGCTATAAACCGGCTGAACAGGACCTTACGGATCATTGGCACGGAGTTGGGCCATATAAAATTGAATCCGGAGAGAAGATTAAAGCGAAACAGGCTGCTCCTTCTTACAGCAAACTCGTCAGTGATACACTGAGTACGTTGTCAGAGACTGATGAACGGGTTGTGGTGATCACACCTGCCATGATCTTAGGGTCACAGCTTCAAGGGTATGCTCAAAAGTTCCCTGACAGGCTGTATGATGTTGGGATTGCAGAGCAGCATGCCATGACGATGGCTGCAGGGCTCGCTACTCAAAACATGAAGCCCGTGCTTTCCATCTACTCTACATTCCTGCAGCGGGCATATGATCAGCTCGTACATGATGTGGCGAGACAAAATTTAAATGTGATCTTAACCATTGACCGTGCAGGACTTGTTGGAGCTGATGGTGAAACCCACCAAGGCGTTTTTGATATAGCGTTCATGCGCCATATTCCAAACCTGGTGATCGCTATGGGGAAAGATGAGAATGAACTTCAGCATCTTGTCCATTCCGCGGTGAATTACGATGATGGCCCGATTGCAATTCGGTTCCCACGAGGAAACGGACTCGGAGTTGAATTAGATCCTGAGTTGGAAGAGATTCCAATCGGAAGCTGGGAAGTATTGAAAGAAGGAAACGAAGCCGTCATTCTTACATTTGGAACAACGGTTCCGATGGCATTGGAAGCTTGGGAAATCCTTGCAAAACAAGGTGTTTCCGCCAGGGTGATCAACGCCCGCTTCATCAAGCCCTTTGACCATGAGATGATGATGGGAATCCTTCGTGAAGGGTTGCCGATCCTCACAATCGAGGAAGCAGTCCTGCAAGGCGGTTTCGGCAGTGCAGTTCTTGAGTATGCCAACGAGCATCAGTTCTACTCATCTATGGTAGACAGGATGGGGATACCGGATTGCTTCATTGAGCATGGGAGTGTAACAAAGCTGCTTGAAGAGATCGGGATGACGACAGAAGCGGTTGTAGAACGGACGAAGAAGCTCGTTCTAGAAAAAAAGAAAAAGGGTCTATATACATGAAGAAAGAACGAATCGACGTTTTGCTTGTTGAACGGGGTTTGAGTGAGACGAGGGAAAAAGCAAAACGTTCAATAATGGCCGGGCTTGTCTATTCGGGAAGCGAGCGATTAGACAAACCGGGTTTAAAGATCGATATTGAAGCTCCTCTGGCGGTAAAGGGCAATGCACTGCCATACGTGAGCAGGGGTGGTTTAAAGCTGGAGAAAGCGATCAAGGTATTCAGCTTGAACCTTGAAGGAAAAATAGTTCTGGATATCGGGGCATCCACCGGTGGGTTTACCGATTGTGCCCTCCAAAATGGGGCGAAGTTTGTATATGCCCTTGATGTCGGATACAATCAGCTTGCCTGGAAAATCAGACAGGATGAACGTGTAGCTGTAATGGAAAGAACAAATTTCAGGTACGTCAAACCAGAGGATCTTGCCTTTGGTCTGCCGGAATTTGCTACGATTGATGTTTCGTTCATTTCGTTAAAACTGATTCTGCCTGTTCTTAAGACCATCTTAAAACCGGGCGGAGAGGTCATGGCTTTGATCAAGCCTCAGTTTGAAGCCGGGAGAGCGGATGTTGGCAAAAAAGGAATCGTACGAGATCCTGCTACCCACGAACGGGTTATCGGAGAAATCATCCGATTTTCCCGCAACGAAGGATACAGTGTTAAGCATCTTTCTTTTTCTCCTATAACTGGCGGGGAAGGAAACATCGAATTTCTTGTTCACTTAAAGTCTGAAGAAGAAACAGCAGATACCTTTCAAGAGGAAGATATTGCGAAAGTCGTTTCGGAAGCTCACCTTCAATTCAAAAAAACAGATGCAGAAGAATAAATAAACAATGGCCCGTATTACAAATCAGTGATACGGGTTATTTTTTTGCTCATAGTGGTTATTGTAAGAATAGAGAAAAAATGTACAAGTACCGGACAATATTATAAGATAAGAGCAGATGACATAAGAATTTGGGCTCCAATTGATATTAAATGAGGTGAAAGACGTGAACAAAGGCCAACGTCATATTAAAATAAGAGAAATCATTACACATAAAGAAATTGAGACACAAGATGACCTGGTCGAGCAGCTTCGCAATGCTCATTTTAATGTGACACAGGCTACGGTTTCCCGTGATATTAAAGAACTGCATCTTGTAAAAGTGCCGATGTCAGACGGAAGGTACAAATACAGCCTGCCTGCAGATCAGCGTTTCAACCCGCTGCAAAAGCTAAGGCGGACACTGATCGACAGCTTTGTAAGCATCGACCAGGCTGATCACTTAATTGTTATGAAAACGCTGCCCGGTAATGCCAACGCGATTGGTGCCTTGATCGATAATCTGGACTGGGAAGAGATTATGGGAACCATCTGCGGTGATGATACGATTCTGGTAATATGCCGTTCGAAAGATGTTTCTCCCGACGTGTCACAGCGGTTTCTTGACATGCTGTAAAATCAATGGGTTTCTAACCTCAAAAGCTTAAAAAGTAAGGTGTGATGTAATTGCTGGCAGAATTAAGCATCCGCAATTTTGCGATTATTGATGCATTAACCATCTCCTTCAATAAAGGGCTCACCGTGCTAACCGGGGAAACTGGTGCCGGTAAATCCATAATTATTGATGCCATCGGTCTATTGATCGGAGGGAGAGGTTCCTCAGAGTTCGTACGCTATGGAACACCAAAAGCGGAGATTGAGGGGTTATTTTTAGTGGATGCTCCTCATCCCGTTTTTTCAAAAGCTGAAGAATTGGGGATCGATATACAGGATGGAATGGTCGTTTTAAAAAGGGACATTATGGAGTCCGGCAAAAGTGTATGCAGGATTAACGGGAAGCTTGTGACGCTGTCACTTTTAAAAGAATGCGGGCAATCTCTGGTTGATATCCATGGGCAGCATGAGACACAATACTTAATGCAGCCTGAGATGCATCTTTCGTTGCTCGACAGCTTTGGCGATGATGATATGGAGCTTCTTGTAAGCCAATATCAATCCGTCTATTATGAATATAAGGATTTGAGGAAGCAGTTAAGAAATCTGACAGAAAACGAACAGCAGATGAACCAAAGGGTTGATCTGATCCAGTATCAGCTTGAAGAAATCAACAGCGCCGAACTATTGCCCAATGAAGATGAAGAACTGCAGGAAGAGAAACTGAAGCTCGGGAACTATGAGAAGCTTTTTAACAGCCTTCAGGATTCTTATCAGTCGCTATATGGTGAACAAAAAGGGATTGAACACGTTTCTGTCGCATTGAGCCATCTTCAGAATATTTCCCATCTCGATGATGAGTTGAACCAGCTGCAGGAGAATGTGGCAAATCATTTTTATGCACTGGAAGAAGCGGCTTTTTCCATCCGTAACTATTTTGAAACCATGGAATTTGATTCGGCAAGACTGGATTTTATAGAGACGAGATTGAACGAAATCAGCAAGTTGAAACGAAAATATGGCAACACTGTAAATGAGATATTGGAATATGCATCTAAGATTGAAAAAGAATTAGATATTCTGCAGAATAAGGACGGCAATATCGAAGCAATAAGACAGCAGCTTCAAAAACAGGAAAAACTCCTTCAGAAACATGCTCAAAAGCTTAGTAAAAAAAGAAAGAACCTTGCCGAGCGCCTGACTTCTGAAATTCTTCAAGAATTAAAAGAACTGTATATGGAGAAGACTGTGTTCGACATTAAGATTACTTCATTGCAACATGAAGCCGAGCAATTGCGTGAACAGGATTTCGGTAAATACGGCTCTGATCAAGTGGAGTTCTTCATCTCCACTAACCCTGGAGAACCATTGAAGCCGCTG
This sequence comes from Fictibacillus sp. FJAT-27399, assembly GCF_001510655.1. Classification (GTDB taxonomy): domain Bacteria; phylum Bacillota; class Bacilli; order Bacillales; family Fictibacillaceae; genus Fictibacillus_C; species Fictibacillus_C marinisediminis. The sequence goes on from NZ_LMVC01000002.1 coordinate 1,053,017, forward strand.
GCAAAAGTGGCTTCTGGAGGAGAGCTTTCCCGTGTTATTCTAGCGCTGAAATCCATCTTCTCACATCATCAGGGAATTACTGCAATTATATTTGATGAGGTGGATACAGGGGTAAGCGGGCGTGTCGCACAAGCGATTGCTGAAAAAATCTTCCGGGTCTCAGAAGGTTCCCAGGTGCTTTGTATTACTCATCTTCCGCAGGTGGCAGCCATGGCAGATACTCATTTGCATATCTCCAAAGAAACGTCGAAGAAAAGGACGACGACACATGTCGTCTCACTGGAAACAACACAAAAAGTCAATGAGATCGGAAGAATGATCTCCGGGGTTGAGATCACAGAGCTGACAAAACAGCATGCAAGGGAACTGCTTGATCTTGCCGAAGAAATAAAAAAAACATCATAAGCGTTAAAGTCATTTTGGGCATTATACGTATGTAAAGCTATCCATTTAAGGATAGCTTTTTCTTTTTAAGCGGTTATAATCTTACAGTTCTAAGGCAAAATTAGTAGTACAGCCATGTTGGAGGTGTGGGTAAGGAGCGAGGAGAGTGAAAGATGGTTAAAGATAAATTAAGGCGGATTTTAGGTGTGATTCTCCTTGGTTGCCTGGTGGGAATTGGTTTCCTTGAGCCGGTCCAGGATTATGTAGGCCTGCCTTCAGCCCTAAAGGTGTTTAAAGGTCAGGATCGTATCGTTTCCAACCTTCCTGCGGGAACTGAGGTTGCTTCAGCAAAAGGAACAAATGCAATCTTTTCAATAGGCAAATCGAGTGGCGGACACTCATTTTCAGTCAATGCTCATGAGGATGGTGATTCTGTGGTCACGCTCGAAGCAGGAGGCTTTCCGGTGAAAAAAATGGGGATAAGTGTATTGCCGGAATTGAAAGTGGTGCCAGGGGGACAATCAATTGGGGTTAAACTGAATACCTTAGGTGTTTTGGTCGTAGGCCATCATCTTGTAGATACTAAAAAAGGACAAAGATCACCAGGTGAAATCGCAGATATACAAGTTGGTGATATTATTACTAAAATCAACGGTGAAAGCATTGCAAAAATGGGAGATGTTGCCCCATTTGTAAGAAAAGCCGGTAAATCAGGCGGCATGCTGGATGTAACAGTGATCAGAAACAAAAAAACGTACCATCGAACATTACAGCCGCTCCAGGATAAACACGACTTATCTTATCGTATCGGGTTATATATCAGAGATTCTGCTGCAGGAGTCGGAACACTGACGTTCTTTCATCCTCAGTCACATAAGTATGGAGCACTTGGCCATGTGATCTCAGATATGGATACGAAGCAGCCGATAGTCGTGAACAAAGGAGAAATTTTAAAATCAACCGTTACTTCTATTGAAAAGGGAAGCAATGGTCATCCTGGCGAGAAATTAGCGCGTTTTTCTGACGAAAATGAAAGCATTGGAAGTATTTCGAGAAACAGTCCATTCGGTATCTTTGGAAAGCTGAATGACGGTTTATCAAACGGACGGTGGGATAAACCCCTGCCGGTTGCTTTTTCTGATGAAGTAAAAGAAGGACCCGCCAAGATCCTGACGGTCGTTAACGGAACGAAAGTACAGGCATTCCAAGTGGAAGTTGTCAGTTCAGTTCCTCAAAAGTTCCCTGCAACAAAAGGGATGGTTATAAAAATTACCGATCCGAAGCTCTTGAAAACAACAGGCGGAATCGTTCAGGGGATGAGTGGGAGCCCGATCATCCAGAACGGAAAGCTCATTGGTGCGGTTACTCATGTGTTTGTAAATGATCCGACTTCAGGGTATGGTGTTCATATTGAATGGATGCTGGATGAAGCAGGTATAAATATATATGGAAAACAAAAGCAGAAGGCGAGTTAAAAGCAGCCTCTGCTTTTTTTCCATCAAAAGGAAAAACCTTCTCCTTTTCATAGACATTTGAATGAATATTTTATACAATACATAGTAGATAAAGAAAATTCGACAAGCGTGGTTAAGAAAACTGATATAGTGTCGAAAATCTAAGGTAATTGAAGAGAAAATGTGATATATTAACCAAAATTAAAAATTTGAGAAAAAATAAAGGGAAAACAGGTTTTTTGTGGAAATCTTATAAGAGAAACGAAGAAAATGTTGGATAGGGAGGAATATCCGTGCAAAAAATAAAAGTTTGTTTAGCTGACGATAACCGTGAATTAATTAGTTTGTTAAAAGAATATTTGGCAAATCAGGATGATATGGAAGTGATTGGTGTCGCTTTCAATGGTCAGGAGTGCCTGAACGTCCTTGAAGATAAAAATCCTGATGTCCTTGTACTGGACATTATCATGCCTCATCTTGACGGGCTTGCAGTACTTGAAAGAATTCGTTCAAACGATCATCTTCCGCAGCCAAACGTCATTATGCTGACGGCATTTGGCCAAGAGGACGTAACAAAAAAAGCAGTGGAACTTGGTGCTTCTTACTTCATATTGAAACCGTTTGATATGGAAAATCTCGCTAGTCAGATTCGCCAGATCAGCGGAACGGAAAAGTCTTTTGTACAGCGTCCATCAACTGCTCGATCAGCAGCATTAAATACAATGAAACAGCCGCGGAATCTTGACGCGAGCATCACGAGCATCATCCACGAGATTGGGGTTCCTGCCCATATTAAAGGATACATGTATCTGCGTGAAGCCATATCAATGGTATACAACGATATTGAATTGCTAGGATCCATTACAAAGGTCCTCTATCCTGATATCGCTAAAAAGTTCAATACAACCAGCAGCCGAGTCGAACGTGCGATCCGCCATGCTATTGAAGTAGCGTGGAGCCGAGGCAACATCGACAGTATTTCATCCCTGTTCGGTTATACGGTGTCCATGTCAAAAGCAAAACCGACCAATTCTGAGTTTATCGCCATGGTCGCAGACAAGCTGAGAATCGAACATAAATCCAGTATGACCGTTTAAATTAACGCCCTGGCTTTGGGAATAGGGAGAACGAACTTGTATTCAATTCCTTCCTAGCCTTTGAATGTATACCTCCTTATTCCGCAGAAGACTCCGCAAGAGTCTTCTGTTTTTGTGTGCAATAAAAAATAGTCCACGGAAGAATAGTTCTTCTGCGGACTATTTTTTTTGGAAACGGGTCTGAACTTTATTTCTTTTTCGGTCACGGTAAAATACAAAGCCGGCTACAAATGACAGACCGCATACAAACAGGATGAAACCGGCGGCAAACTGAAGCCACAGGGCACCGAATCCGTAATGAATGCCAAACAAAACATCTCTCATTAATTTTATTCCGACTACACCTGCAATTCCCGGGATCACCATAATGAGCAGAGCAATTAAACGTTGCATGGTTGTCCTCTCCTTTTACTCCTTCATTTTACTGCAGTTGTAGTTGGGTGTCGAATGAAAATCCCAATCTTGCAAACCTTTTCATAAAAACGTATGATTAGGGTGTGAAAATAATTGCAAAACTAAGGAGCTGGGTATGCAAAAAGCAGTTATTTACGGGACAGGGGAGCATCTTGAGTCTCTGGTACTCCTTTTGGCTTCGTCCCGCGTGATTCAAATCAGTGCCATAATTTTAAGATCTTCTGCTTCTGAAGGATTAAACCGGCTGGCAGAGCAATTTAATATCCCGATCGAAGACAGCTTGGATGGAGCTGCTGACCGTTCTGTTGATTTTTTGATCGATTTTACCAATCAACTGCCAAGACAAATGGCAATGCTTCATTTTGGGGACCGGGTCAGTATTATCCCATCCTCAATTGCCTGGGAGTTCTGCCAGACGCTGTCTGCGAGTGAACATTATATCCCTTCTTATAAAAGCAAACTCCATAAGATTAATACTATACTTGATTCGACACATGATGGAATGATTGCTATTAATGAAAATTTATCTGTCACTTTATTTAATAAGAGTGCAGAAAAAATGACGGGGAGCAAGAAAGAAGATGTACTTGGCCATCCTGTGCATGAAGTGATCCCCAACAGCCAGCTGCCTAGAGTAATGTCCGATGGCAAGGAAGAAATCAACCAGGAACAAATACTGGACAATGGCACAAAAATTATTACAACCCGCATCCCGATTATTGATGATTTTGGCAACAAGATGGGTGCATTTGCAGTATTTAAGGATATCACCGAAATGATTGATCTTGCAGAGGAAGTCACCAATCTGAAAAGCATCCAGTCCATGCTTCATGCGATTATTCAGTCTTCTGAAGAAGCAATCTCGGTTGTTGATGAAGAAGGAAAAGGGTTGATGATTAACCCTGCCTATACGAAGCTTACCGGACTAACATCAGAAAAAGTGATTGGAAAGCCTGCTACGATTGATATCTCTGAAGGTGAGAGTATACATATGCAGGTCCTTAAAACGAGAAAGCCTGTCAGAGGTGCCCGGCTAAAAGTTGGGCCGCAGCGGCGCGATGTTGTCGTCAACGTGGCACCTATTATTGTAGACGGTGTGCTAAAGGGAAGTGTCGGCGTGATCCATGATGTATCGGAAATTAAATCCCTTACTGAGGAGCTGAGCCGTGCCCGACAAATTATCCGTACACTTGAAGCTAAATATTCCTTTGAAGATATAAAAGGTGAGTCTGAGGAAATGAAATTTGCCGTCGAGCAGGCCCGTCTGGCCGCTTCAACACCTGCAACTGTACTGCTGAGAGGAGAATCTGGAACAGGGAAGGAACTTTTCGCCCACGCCATCCATAATGGGAGCAGCAGAAAGTACAATAAATTTATCAGGGTCAACTGCGCTGCCATATCAGAATCCCTTCTTGAAAGTGAGCTGTTCGGTTATGAAGAAGGAGCTTTTTCTGGCGCATTGCGCGGAGGGAAAAGAGGGCTGTTTGAAGAGTCCAACGGAGGAAGTATCTTTCTGGACGAAATCGGTGAACTGGCTCCAGCCATGCAGGCCAAACTGCTTCGAGTGCTTCAGGAAAAGGAAATAAGGAGAGTAGGTGGAACAAAGTCCGTTCCAATAAATGTAAGGGTCATTGCGGCCACGAACATTAACTTGGAAAGGAAAATTGGTGAAGGTGCTTTTCGGGAAGATCTCTATTACCGCCTGAACCGGATGCCGATTTATATTCCACCTTTACGTGCCAGAAAACAGGATATCCGGCTATTGGCAAGCCACCTTATCCATAAGCTCAATCAGGATTATGGAAAAAATATTGAGGAAATAACAAATCAAGCTGAAGAAATACTAAAACAGTATGAATGGCCGGGCAATGTCAGGGAGTTGGAGAATGTTCTCGGAAGAGCGATGATTCATATGGATCATCATAAACAATCCATCAGCTCCAGCCATATTGATCTGCCATCGCTGGATAAAACTGAGGATCAAAAGTCTCGCCCCATACTGGCTGGAGAGTTTAAACCCTTAGCGCTGCAGATGGAAAAAGTTGAAAGAGACATCCTGCAGGATACGTTGACTAGTGTCCAGGGCAATAAAACCAAGTGCGCAAAAGCACTCGGCATTTCATTGCGAAGCCTCTACTACAAACTTGAAAAGTATGGAATAAGCCAGGATGAATGAAAATGCATGCAATTTTGTTCACGGTGTGCAATTATATTCATAGGAAAAATAACAATTTAGCCAATTTAAATGGGGGAAACAGTTGGCATGGTTCTTGCATGGTAATAGAAGGGTGGCAAAAGGAGGCTGAACATTGAAACTAGAACATCTGCTCAACTCCATTTCAACGGAATCAAAAAAAGTAGTGGCAGTTGCCGCTGCTGAAGATGAAGAAGTCATTCGGTCAGTGAAGCAGGCCTATGAAAAAGGGGTTGCATCATTTATCCTTGTTGGAAATAAAGAAAAAATCCAATTTTTGCTACAGCGAAGTAAGCTTGAGCAGAATGAAGAGCTTTTGATTATGGAGTCAAAACCTGAAAACGCTGCACTTGAAGCTGTGAAAGTGGTTAGTAGCGGTCAAGCTGACATCGTGATGAAAGGACTGATTCCTACAGCTGACCTGCTTAAAGCAGTCCTTCACAAAGAAAACGGGCTGCGGACGGGTAAGATTCTGTCACATGTCGCTGCCTTTGAAGTTCCGGGCTATGATCGGCTGCTGTTTGTAACCGATTCAGGAATGAATATTGCTCCAGATCTTCAGCAAAAAGCCCAGATCATCGAGAACGCCGTGCAGGTTGCAAGAAGTATCGGAGTGGAAATGCCTAAGGTTGCGGTCTTGGCGGCTGTTGAATCCGTGAACCCGGCCATGCAGGCAACGCTGGATGCGAGTGCTCTGATGGTGATGAACAAGAGAGGACAAATCAGCGGGTGTATCGTCGATGGTCCCCTTGCATTGGATAATGCCATTTCAGTAAAAGCGGCTGAACACAAAGGCATATCCAGCGAGGTTGCAGGGCATGCCGATGTACTGGTTGTTCCTGCGATCGAGACAGGCAACGCTTTGTATAAATCACTTATCTATTTTGCAAATGCCAAAGTGGGAGCAGTAATCGCAGGTGCCCGTGCACCAATCGTTCTGACTTCCAGAGCGGATACGGCTGCAAGCAAGCTGTACTCTATTGCTCTTGCTGTAAAATCACTTGAAAAAAATAACAACAACCAGGAGGAAAAATAAAATGGAACTATTCAAATACATGGAAACTTATGATTATGAGCAAATGGTGGTTTGCCAAGATAAACAATCAGGATTAAAAGCCATTGTTGTTATTCACGATACAACACTTGGGCCAGCATTAGGCGGGACAAGAATGTGGACGTACAACACTGAAGCAGATGCATTTGAAGATGCACTTAGACTCGCACGGGGTATGACTTACAAAAATGCGGCTGCAGGTCTGAACCTTGGCGGCGGAAAAACGGTTATTATCGGCGATCCGAAAAAAGACAAGAATGAAGAAATGTTCCGTGCGTTCGGACGTTTTATTCAAGGTCTTAACGGCCGATACATTACAGCTGAGGATGTAGGTACAACGGTTGAAGACATGGATATCATCTACCAAGAAACACCATTCGTAACAGGTGTCTCTCCTGCTTTCGGTTCTTCAGGCAATCCATCACCAGTTACAGCTTACGGTGTTTACCGCGGAATGAAAGCGGCAGCCAACGAAGAGTTTGGCACGGATTCACTTGAAGGGAAAGTAATTGCAGTTCAAGGTGTGGGACATGTTGCCTACAATCTTTGCCGCCATTTAAACGAAGAAGGCGCACAACTAATCGTTACAGATATCAACAAAGAAGCGGTTGACCGTGTCGTTGAAGAATTTGGTGCGAAAGCCGTCGACCCTGACGAAATCTATGGAGTTGAATGTGACATCTTTGCACCATGTGCATTAGGTGCGATCATCAATGACCAAACGATCGGTCAGATTAAGGCAAAAGTCATCGCGGGTGCCGCAAACAACCAGCTTCGTGAAACACGTCATGGTGATGCGATCCACGAAATGGGAATCATTTATGCTCCTGATTATGTAATCAATGCGGGCGGTGTTATCAATGTAGCAGATGAATTGAATGGCTACAACCGCGACCGTGCAATGAAAAAAGTTGAGACAATCTATGACAACATTGCGAAAGTTATCGAGATTTCTAAACGCGATGGTATTCCGACTTATTTGGCTGCTGACAGGCTCGCTGAAGAACGAATTGAAAGAATGCGCAATTCCAGAAGCCAGTTCCTTTTGAACGAACGTCATATCCTGTCCAGCAGGACCCGCTAATCTCGGTTTGAACATTGGAGGTTTATATGGTGCCTACAAAAGAATATCGCTTACTCGTCATCAATCCAGGATCAACCTCTACCAAAATCGGGATTTTCGACAATGAACGTGCTGTTTTTGAAAAAACTATACGGCATGACAGCGACAGTATCAATAAATTTGAAAATATTATCGATCAATATGAATTTCGAAAAAATACAATTCTCGAAACCCTTGATCATGAAGGAATCAACATTTCTAAATTAAGTGCGGTAGTAGGGCGCGGCGGTTTGCTGCGTCCCATCGAGGGCGGCACGTATCATGTTAATGATCTGATGCTTGCGGATCTTAGAAAGGGCTATGCGGGAGAGCATGCTTCTAATCTCGGCGGGATCATCTCATACGAAATCGCATCCGGACTAAACATTCCATCATTTATTATTGATCCTGTTGTCGTCGATGAGATGCAGCCGCTAGCGAGAGTCTCGGGAATCCCAGAGATTAAGCGGAAGAGTATTTTTCATGCATTGAACCAAAAAGCTGTTGCAAGAAGAGTATCCTCTCTACTTGGTAAGCCATACTCTAGCCTTAGGCTCATTGTTACGCACATGGGCGGAGGAATTACCGTTGGTGCTCATTTTTACGGCAAGGTTATTGATGTAAACAACGGTCTTCACGGCGAAGGTCCATTTTCTCCTGAACGAGCCGGAACCGTTCCAGTCGGAGATTTAGTGGAATTATGCTTTTCAGGCGAATACTATGCCGATGAGATCATGAAGAAACTGGTCGGACAAGGCGGCCTTGTCGGATACCTTGGCACGAATGATGCAGTAAGGGTCGAAGCGATGATCGCGAATGGAAATGAAGAAGCGGCGCTGATCTACGATGCGATGGCCTACCAGGTGGCAAAGGAGATAGGCGCTTCCAGTACCGTATTAGAAGGGCAAGTTGACGCGATCATCATTACCGGAGGACTAGCTTACGGCAAGGAATTTGTGAAAAAGATTACAGAACGTGTAGAATGGATTGCTGATGTTATCGTTCAGCCCGGTGAAAATGAGCTTCAGGCTTTGGCCGAAGGAGGGCTTCGCGTATTAAAGGGCGAGGAAGAAGCCAAAGAATATCCTGCATCAGATGTTTCTGTCCGAACGAATTAAAGTGATAAAGGAGAAACAGTATGGCAACTGATTTTGATTTAGTCATCCTCGGCGGAGGTACAGGCGGCTATGTTGCAGCCATCCGTGCAGCTCAAATAGGCAAAAAAGTAGCGATAGTGGAAAAAGGATTGCTTGGCGGAACTTGCCTTCATAAAGGGTGTATTCCAAGCAAAGCCTTGCTGCGAAGTGCAGAAGTTTATTCTACTTCTAAAAAAGCAGCTGAATACGGTGTTTCCATTGAAGGTGTGTCCCTTGATTTTAATAAAGTACAGGAACGCAAACAAAAAATTGTTGATCAGCTTCATAACGGTGTAAAGCACCTCATGAAAAAAGGAGACATTCAAGTCTTCGAAGGGACAGGCCGTATCCTTGGGCCATCCATTTTTTCTCCGATGGCTGGAACCATTTCGGTTGAATTTAACAATGGAGACGAGAATGAAATCCTCATTCCGCAGAATGTTATTGTAGCGACTGGATCCAGGCCTCGTACACTGCCTGGGTTAGAGATTGACGGCACATTGGTCATGTCTTCAGATGATGCACTGAAAATGGAGACTCTTCCAGCATCCATCCTGATCATCGGAGGCGGAGTAATCGGCATCGAATGGGCTTCCATGCTCAATGATTTCGGTGTCGAAGTTACGGTTGTAGAATATGCGGACAGAATCCTTCCGACAGAAGATGAAGAGATTTCCAAGGAAGCTGCGCGCATCTTGAAGAAAAAAGGAATCAAACTTGTTACAGGTGCGAAAGTTCTTTCAGAAACGCTGAAAAAAGAGGAATCTGTTCAGATTGATGCTGAGCATAAAGGCGGAACGGCATCGTTTTCAGCAGAAAAAATTCTTGTTTCCGTTGGACGCCAGGCAAATGTGGAAGGAATTGGCCTGGAGAACACAGCGATCAAAGTAGAAAAAGGGTTTATCGAAACAAATGAATATTACCAAACGGCAGAAAGCCATATCTATGCCATCGGAGATGTTATCGGTGGGCTGCAGCTTGCTCATGTGGCATCACATGAAGGCATTGCAGCAGTTGAGCATCTTTCCAACCAGAACCCGCACCCTATTGATTATTCCATGATCTCTAAGTGTATTTACTCCAGCCCGGAAATGGCGAGTGTGGGATATACGGAAAAGGAAGCGAAAGAGAAAGGGTATACTGTAAAGGTCGGAAAGTTTCCGTTCAAAGCAATCGGTAAGGCTCTTGTTTATGGAGAATCAGACGGATTTGTTAAACTGGTAGTGGATGAAGCAACGGACGATCTTTTGGGAGTCCATATGATTGGACCGCACGTTACCGATATGATTTCTGAAGCAGGTCTGGCGAGAGTTTTGGATGCTACACCATGGGAGATCGCCCAGACTGTACATCCTCATCCTACACTTTCTGAAGTGTTCGGCGAAGCAGCGCTTGCCGTCGATGGAAAAGCGATTCATTTCTAAAAATAGGAGGGATCTATCATGGACGAAAACCGCCATGAAAGACTTGGTTTAACGGACGAAAAAGTCCTTGAAATGTATAGAACGATGCTGATGGCCAGAAAAATCGATGAGCGTATGTGGCTGTTGAACCGGGCTGGTAAAATCCCGTTCGTTATCTCTTGCCAGGGGCAGGAAGCAGCACAGGTCGGAGCCGCGATGGCGCTGGACCGTGAAAAAGATTTCGCATTGCCGTATTACAGAGACATGGGAGTCGTCCTTTGGTTTGGGATGACTGCAAAAGACTTGATGCTTTCAGGTTTTGCAAAAGCAGAAGATCCTAACAGCGGCGGAAGGCAGATGCCGGGTCACTTTGGAGGAAAAAAATATCGAATCGTTACAGGTTCTTCCCCGGTTACGACTCAAGTGCCACACGCTGTCGGTATGGCACTTGGCGGAAAACTTGAAGGAAAAGATCTTGTTACATTTACTACCTTTGGAGAAGGTTCCTCCAATCAGGGAGATTTTCATGAAGGCATCAACTTTGCCAGTGTTCACAAACTTCCTGTTATCTTCATGTGTGAAAATAATAAATACGCCATTTCTGTACCGATCCAAAAACAGCTGGCGTGCAAAAATGTTTCAGACCGTGCTTTAGGCTATGGCATTCCTGGTGTTACCGTAGACGGAAACGATCCGTTGGCTGTATATGAAGCAGTAAAAGAAGCTGCAGACCGCGGACGCCGCGGAGAGGGTCCAACATTGATCGAAGCCGTGTCATACAGGCTGACTCCTCACTCCAGTGATGATGATGACCGTGCCTATCGTACAAGGGAAGAAGTTGAAGAAGCAAAGGCAAAGGATTCGATCTTTACGTTTGCTCAATATCTAAGAGATGCAGGCGTTCTAACTGACGAGTTTGAGAAGCAATGCCATGAAGAAATTGCAGCGATCATTGATGAAGCAACTGATTATGCAGAAGCAGCGCCGTATGCAGACCCAGAATCTGCAATGCGCTTTGTTTATGCAGAGTAAGGGGGAGAAACCATGCCGATTATTTCCTATATAGATGCAGTAACACAGGCGATACGAGAAGAAATGCAACGGGATAAAAAAGTTTTTGTGGTTGGAGAAGACGTTGGAGTACGCGGAGGAGTGTTCCGTGCCACTGCTGGATTGATAGAAGAGTTTGGTGAAGATCGAGTAATTGATGCTCCATTGGCGGAGTCCGCGATTGCAGGCGTAGGAATTGGTGCAGCGATGTATGGCATGCGGCCTATTGCTGAAATGCAGTTTGCTGATTTCATCATGCCTGCTGTAAACCAGATTGTTTCCGAGGCTGCGAAGATCCGTTACCGTTCGAACAATGACTGGACATGTCCGATCACTATCCGCGCTCCGTATGGCGGCGGGGTTCATGGTGCTCTGTACCATTCTCAGTCAGTCGAAGCATTGTTCGCTAATGTTCCTGGACTTAAGATCGTGATGCCTTCGACTCCTTATGATGTAAAAGGCCTTCTGAAAGCTGCGATTCGTGATGAAGATCCTGTTCTATTCTTTGAACATAAACGCGCTTACCGTTTGATTAAAGGTGAAGTTCCAGAAGAAGAATATACACTGCCGATCGGCAAAGCCGATGTTAAACGTGAAGGTGATGATATTACGGTCATTACATATGGCTTATGTGTACATTTTGCTCTTCAAGCAGCAGAAAAGCTTGAGAAAGACGGAATTTCCGCTCATGTCCTTGACTTAAGGACCGTATATCCTCTTGATAAAGAAGCGATTATTGAAGCTGCTTCAAAAACAGGCAAAGTAATGCTATTGACTGAAGATAATAAAGAAGGAAGCATTATGAGCGAAGTTTCTGCTATTATCGGTGAACATTGCCTCTTTGAACTGGACGCACCGATTAAACGTCTTGCCGGGCCTGATGTGCCTGCAATGCCTTACGCTCCAACGATGGAGAAGTATTTTATGGTGAATCCAGATAAGGTAGAAAAAGCAATGAGAGAACTTGCTGAATTCTAAAACAGCACTCTAGCAGGAGGGTGAATAAATGGCTACGGAAAAAATCTTAATGCCCCAGCTCGGGGAGAGCGTTACAGAAGGAACAATCAGCAAATGGCTTGTACAGCCTGGTGATCATATAAAGAAATACGATCCGCTTGCTGAAGTAATGACCGATAAGGTAAATGCAGAAATTCCTTCTTCATTTACTGGAGTTATTAAAGAATTGTCTGCTCAGGAAGGCGACACACTCGCTGTAGGCGAGTTGATCTGTTATATCGATACGGAAAGCGGGACAGCGGAAAAAAGTAATGATCAAGCAGCACCAGCAGCTTCTTCTTCTGATAAAAAAGAAGAAGGAACGGCGACTGCTTCTGCAGAAACTGGGCTTCCTAAGCGGGACAAATCTGAGAAAAACCGTTTTTCTCCAGCTGTCCTTCGAATAGCGGATGAACATAACATTGATCTGAACCAAGTGGAAGGTACCGGAATGAATGGCCGGATTACCCGCAAAGATTTAATGAAATTGATTGAATCCGGTAATATTCCGGCACAAGGAACAACACCGGCTCAAGCTCCGATTCAGGAGGCAGCAAACGTCAAGGCCCCAGAACCACAGGCGGCTCCTCAAACTGAAGCACCAAAACCAGCAGCATCGGTTGAAAGCCAGCCTGGCGATATTGAGATTCCAGTTACAGGTGTAAGAAAAGCGATTGCTGCCAACATGGTGAGGAGCAAACACGAAGCTCCTCATGCGTGGACGATGGTCGAAGTAGATGTTACTAACCTGGTGTCTTACCGCAATGGCGTGAAAAACGATTTTAAATCAAAAGAAGGCTACAACTTAACGTTCCTGCCTTTCTTTATCAAAGCTGTCGTCGAATCACTGAAAGAATTCCCTCAATTGAATTCCATGTGGGCTGGCGATAAGATTATACAGAAGAAAGACATTAACATTTCTATCGCTGTAGCGACCGATACTGCACTTTACGTTCCTGTTATCAAACAGGCAGATGAGAAGAGCATCAAAGGTATAGCGCGTGAAGTGAAGGAACTGGCAGATAAAGTCCGTACGAACCGTTTGGGCGCTGATGATATGAAAGGCGGCACGTTCACTGTCAATAATACCGGCTCTTTTGGATCTGTCATGTCTACACCGATTATTAATTACCCGCAAGCAGCGATTCTTTCGGTAGAATCCATTGTAAAACGTCCGGTTGTTATAAATAACGGTATGATCGCAGTCCGTGATATGGTTAATCTTTGTTTGTCACTTGATCACCGCGTACTTGACGGACTTGTCTGCGGAAGGTTCCTTGCCCGTGTTAAAGAACGCTTGGAAAATATTTCGAGTGAAACAACATCTATTTATTAAAAAGAGGTTTATGTGGGAATGAAAAGGGTAAGTAAGAAGTATCAACACCTCCATACCCCATAACCCCCTAAAGAAAAGACGCTTCGGTAAGCGTCTTTTCTTTGTATTCATAGAGAAAACGGGTAAAATAAAGGTAGAAAGGGGAGGTCAGCAATGAATTTAAATTTTAACTTTTTCATGAATGATGCCGTTGAATCAGCACGAAAAGAAATCGTAGAGGCTGGATATACGCAATTAACGACGCCTGAAGAGGTAGATGAAGCACTAGCTAAAAATGGAACAACGTTGGTTATGATCAATTCTGTATGCGGATGCGCAGGCGGTATTGCCAGGCCGGCTGCTTCTTATTCAGTTAAGCAGGGTATCCGCCCGGATCATCTCGTTACCGTTTTTGCCGGACAGGATAAGGAAGCGACAGAGAAAGCGCGTTCTTATTTTACCGGTTATCCTCCTTCTTCCCCATCCTTTGCGCTTCTAAAAGATGGAGAAATTCAAACGATGGTACAAAGACACGAAATTGAAGGCGAAGAACCGATGGAAGTTGTCAATAAATTAATTAGTGCGTTTAATACCTATTGCAAATAAACATTTAAGACCCATTCTCTTTTAGAGGATGGGTTTTATTATGCACTATCATGAATAGAAATACATTCGGAATTATCTAAAAACTAATATCACTCACTTTTTGTGTTAAAATACATTATATTGAATAAATATGAATGCATAAATTTTTTAGAGACACTTTTTAAGAAAGTTGGGGGATATAATGCTAAAAAGAACCTATGTATTGCTTTCACTTGCGCTATTGATCATTTTCAGTGCAGTGGGGGCTGTATTGCCAATGGGCGAGCACCAGGCTTTAGCAAAAGAAAAACATAAAAAAACACTGGTGATGGGAACATCTGCCGATTATGCGCCTTATGAGTATATCGATACGACCAAAGGCAACAAAATCATTGGTTTTGATGTGGATGTGGCTAATCACATCGCGGACAAGCTTGGCTATAATCTCGTCATAAAAGATATGGATTTTAACGGGTTGGTTCCTGCACTTGATTCAAAGCGGGTCGATTTCGTCATGGCTGGCATGACGCCGAATGCAGAGCGGAAGAAGAAGGTGGATTTCTCAAACACCTACTATCAAGCTAAGCAACTGGTAGTTACAGATAATCCTAAAATTAAAACGATTCAGGATTTAAAAGGAAAAACAATTGGTGTCCAGCTAGGTTCCATCCAGGAAAATGAAGCGAAAAAAATTGCTGATAAAGTGGACAAGGTTCATATTGAAAAAAGAAATAAAGTTCCTGACCTTGTACAGGAAATTATGTCAAAAAGATTTGATGGAGCCGTTATTGAAGACGGAGTCGCTATTGAATATCTAAATAAAAACTCAGATTTAAGTGCTTTTGAAATACCTGATTCCGCATCTGCCGGTTCTGCGGTTGCCCTTCAAAAAGGAAGTAAGCTGACGGATGATTTTAATCAGCAGATTGCGCTGATGAAAAAGAATGGCGAGCTGGATAAAATCGCCAAGAAATGGTTTGAGCCGAAATCCAAGAAAAAAGCAGAGAAGAAATCGATTGTTGACTTTTCAACCATCATGCCATCTGTACCGTATATTTTAAAAGGCATATTAACGACCCTGAAATTTGTGGTTGTGTCCATTCTTTTAGGCTTTGTGCTTGGTACGATCCTTTCTCTGTTCAAAATAAGCAAAGTGAAAGTGCTTCGATGGGGAGCAGACGCTTATACGTCCATCTTCCGTGGAACACCGCTTATTCTTCAGCTGCTCATCATCTATAATGCGACACCTCAGCTGACTGGATATAAAATCGAACCATTTCTTGCGGGTGTACTGACCTTTGGATTGAACTCAGCAGCTTACGTTTCCGAAATCATCAGGGCCGGAATCAATGGAGTTGATAAAGGGCAGCGTGAAGCTTCTATGGCGCTTGGGGTCTCCTATGGTTCAATGATGAGACAGATCATCCTTCCTCAAGCCTTGAAGAACATTCTGCCGGCACTGATGAACGAATTTATTACCCTAACGAAGGAATCAGCCATCATTGCGGTGATTGGTACGACAGATATCATGAGGCGCGCACAGATTGTCGGGGCGGATACGTACCGTTATTTTGAGCCGCTGATAACTGCAGGAATCATCTATTATCTGATGGTAATGGCATTAACTGTTCTGGGACGAAAGCTTGAAAGGAGAATGAGCCGCGGTGATTAAAATCGAAAACCTTCATAAAAGATTTGGAAAAAACGAAGTATTAAAAGGCATTTCCACTGAGATCGGACAAGGCGAGGTCGTTGCGATCATCGGTCCTTCCGGCTCAGGGAAATCGACTTTCCTCCGATGTATAAACATGCTTGAAGAACCGACGGATGGAAAAATCTTATTCAAGGATCAGGAGGTAACTGCTCAAGCATCTAAAATCCAGCAAGTCCGAAAGAAGATCGGGATGGTGTTTCAGCATTTTCATCTCTTTCCGCATATGACTGTAATGGACAACTTAACGTATGCACCGGTTACCGTTAATAAAGTTTCTAAACGCGAGGCAGAAGCAGCTGCCCGTGAGCTTCTGAAGAGAGTCGGTCTTGCTGATAAAGAAGCCGAATATCCCGGCAGGCTTTCCGGTGGCCAGAAGCAGCGTGTAGCGATTGCAAGAGCTCTTGCGATGAATCCGGAAGTAATGCTCTTTGATGAACCCACGTCTGCTCTTGATCCTGAGATGGTAAAGGAAGTACTTGACGTTATGAAATCCCTTGCTCAAAGCGGGATGACCATGGCCATCGTCACTCATGAGATGGGCTTCGCCAAGGAAGTGGCGGACCGTGTTCTATTTTTGGATGACGGTGTGCTTGTGGAAGATGCTGAGCCGGCTGAATTTTTTGAACAGCAAAAAACAGAAAGAGCGAAATCCTTTCTTGAAAAAGTATTATAAGAGACCTTTTCAGGTCTCTTTTTTTGCTGGAAGTAATGTCCAGCTCCAGCACCCAAAGCTGAAAACATGTTTTTTGTTTTCAGCATAAAAGATGAAATATGAATCTTATTTCATCCCTGGTCCTTGAAAGATGAAAAGTTAATATCTCTTTTTCATCCTTGGTCGCCTCACTCTTACTTCACAACACAAACTACGTGTTGCTGTGTAAGAATTCCAGCGCTTGTCGGACCTAACAGGGCGCTTCCGCTTTTCTATGTGCATGTGAAAATTCTTTCTGCCGCATGCTAAACATGAGATAATCGTTGGGAGTACAGCAAGAAAGGAAGGCTAATATGCCAGCAATCAAAATCGGCTACAGGACGGTAAAGACAGCAATCGGGACGGCTCTTGCTATCGGCATCGCTCAGTGGTTGGGTCTGGAATTCTACAGCTCCGCAGGAATATTAACAATTCTTTGTGTTAAAGTGACGCAGAAACGGTCCTTGATCAGTTCCTGGGAACGGTTTGCGGCATGTATTATCGGTATATTGTTTGCCGCGGTTTTTTTCAATGTTCTAGGGTACCATCCTTGGAGCATCGGGCTGCTGATCCTGATGTTTATCCCTGTCCTTGTTGCCTTAAACCTTAAGGAAGGCATCATTACAAGTTCGGTAATCATTCTTCATCTGTATACACTGGAATACCTCAGCTGGAAAGCGGTAGGGAATGAAGTTGCCCTGATTTGTATCGGAATCGGCATGGCCCTTATCGTCAACTTGTATATGCCAAGCATGGAACATACCGTTAAGAAGATCCAGTCGGACCTCGAGGAACAATTCAAATCCATCTTTCTTGAGTTTCGGGACTATCTGTATGACCATAACCATCTTTGGGACGGGCATGAGATCACTAAAGCGGCCCAGCTGATCGATGAGGGGAAGGATCTTGCTTTCCGTGATGTGGAGAATCATACGGTACGCTATGAAAATGAATATTACCTTTATTTCAGGATGAGGGAAAAGCAGCTTGAACTGATCGAGAGGATGATGCCGATCCTTTCTTCTATTGATCAGAGATATATGCAGGGGTACATCCTTGGAAATTTCTTCAATGAATTGAGCGAAGCCGTACATCCGGGCAATACGGCAGTCATCTATCTTGATAGTATTGAAAAATTGAGAGGCAAGTTCCGAGAGATGGATTTGCCGAAAGACCGGGAAGAATTTGAGACAAGATCGAAGCTGCTTCATCTTTTAAATGAGATTGAGCGTTACTTGCAGATTAAGAAAAGCTTTAAGAAAAGTGATATTTAGTGCAAAAAAAATAAGCCGCAAAGGCTTATTTTTTTTGGTTTTTATTAGAACAATGCACTTATCCCCGTCAGCAAGGTTGTCAGCAGCAAGGAGCCAAGCATGATAAAGACTATGGTTTTTATTAATTTTCGAGACATCATTACCCTCCTTATCCAATTATTATTGTACAAGGAATTGAACAGTGTAACAAGATTTCCTTCCATCTGTCTATAATTTTAGCAATTTTGGCAGGAAAAAGCGTTTTCAAAAAGAAAGTAATGTAAGAAAGAAAATGTCGAATGATAGGTTATAGGAGGCAGCCATATGAGCAAGCATCAGGAGAGAGTAAAGAATTGGAAGCTGGCAACAGAGAAAAGCATGCAGCGGTTTCCAGAACGAAAGCAAACATTTGAAACGAGTTCAAAGTTTGAGATTGACCGGCTTTATGGAGCAGAAGCAGAAGATTACGATATAGAGAAACTTGGATTGCCTGGCGAATATCCCTATACTAGGGGTATACAGCCAACGATGTACAGGGCCCGCTACTGGACGATGAGGCAATATGCCGGCTTTGGTTCTGCTGAAGAGACCAACAAGCGGTTCCGCTACCTGTTAAAACAAGGGCAAACGGGTCTTTCCGTCGCTTTTGATCTTCCTACCCAGATCGGCTATGACTCTGATCATGCGATGTCCAAGGGAGAAGTAGGGAAGGTAGGGGTAGCCATCGATTCATTGGAAGATATGGAAGCGCTTTTACGGGATATCCCGCTGGATCAGGTCAGTACTTCGATGACAATCAATGCACCTGCATCCGTCTTGCTGGCAATGTACATTGCTGTGGCAGAAAAGCAAGGTGTTTCTTCAGAAAAAATATCCGGTACGATTCAGAATGATATTTTAAAAGAGTACATTGCGAGGGGAACGTATATTTTTCCTCCTAAGCCGTCTATGCGCCTCATCACGGATATATTTGCATATTGCAAGGAACAGGTACCGAAATGGAACACCATAAGTATATCAGGCTACCATATCCGCGAAGCCGGGGCGAATGCTGTTCAAGAGCTGGCATTTACGATTGCCAATGGAAAAGCGTATGTCGATGCAGCCTTGGAAGCCGGATTGAACATCGATGACTTTGCACCGAGGCTGGCGTTTTTCTTTAACGCCCATAATCAGTTCTTTGAGGAAGTCGCCAAGTTCAGGGCAGCCAGAAGAATATGGGCCAAACTTATGAAGGAACATTATCAGGCAAAGAACCCGAAGAGCTGGCAGCTTCGTTTTCACACCCAAACAGGCGGCTCTACGCTGACGGCCCAGCAGCCTGATAACAATATTGTCCGTGTAACCCTTCAGGCGCTGTCAGCCGTAATGGGTGGCACTCAAAGCCTGCATACGAATTCGAGGGATGAAGCACTCGCCCTTCCGACCGAGGATTCTGCGAGAATCGCGTTAAGAACTCAGCAGATCATCGCCCATGAGAGCGGGGTGGCGGATACGGTGGATCCTCTGGCCGGATCTTATTATGTGGAGCACCTGACGGATGTCATGGAGGAAGAAGTCAAACTTTATCTTGAAAAAATCGAATCACTGGGCGGAGCAGTGGCTGCTGTTGAACAAGGTTACATGCAGCGCGAAATTCATCATACGTCTTATGAAATACAAAAGGCGATTGAAAAAGGGGATGAAGTCATCGTAGGCATGAATTCATTCACGGTTGATAATGAAGTCCAGCCTGAACTTTTAAGAGTCGATCCAACACTGGGGGAGAAGCAAAAAGAAAAGCTGAACCGTTTGAAGTCTGCGAGGGACCACGACCGAGTGAGCGCTCGGTTGGATGCGCTGCGCCAAGGTGCTCAAGGAGCAGAAAATCTTATGCCGCTCATTTTGGACTGTGTGCGTGATTATTGCACGATCGGAGAGATCTGCGGCATCCTCCGGGAAGAGTTTGGGGAATTTACAGGAATATAGACAGACAGGAGTGGGAAGAACAATGAATAAGAAAATACGTGTGCTGGTAGCAAAGCCAGGGCTTGACGGGCATGACCGCGGAGCTCTTGTGATCTCTCAGGCTCTTCGTGATTATGGGATGGAGGTCATTTATACCGGCCTTCGCCAGACGCCAGAACAAATTGTAGCTGCTGCTGTGCAGGAAGATGTGGATGCCATCGGTTTATCTTGTCTGTCTGGAGCACATAATGAACTGTTTCCTGAGGTGATGTCGCTTTTAAAACAGCGGGGAGCAGAGGATATTATCGTAATAGGAGGCGGTGTTATCCCCTGGGAGGACATTCCTTTCCTTGAATCAGCGGGCGTAAGAAAGATATTTACACCCGGCACACCAACGGTTGAAACCGCTAAATTCATTGAGGCAGCCGTGCTCGAGCGGGATGGTTATCCAGCACCAGCAGGCATGGAACCGCCAAAAAAAATCGACCATATCGGCATAGCCGTCGAATCCCTCGATGAGGTTCTTCCGTTTTATGTGAACACACTCGGTCTTAAGCTTGAAGCTGTCGAAGACGTGAAGTCTCAAAAGGTAAAGGTAGCTTTTTTGAAGATCGGCCAGACACGGCTGGAGCTTCTAGAGCCAATGGATGAACAGAGTCCGATCCGGCAATTTATTATCAAACGCGGACAGGGGGTCCACCATGTCGCTCTAGGTGTGGAAGATATTGCTTCGAGAATCGAAGAATTGAAGAAAGCCGGTGTTAACATGATTCAGGATCAGCCGGTGAAAGGTGCGGGCGGGGCATCCATCGCATTCATCCATCCATCTTCTACTCATAAGGTGCTGTTTGAACTGTGCGAAAAACACGAAAAGGGAGGAGGAGTGTCCTGATGGATATGTACGATAAAATGGACGAATTATATGACAGGAAACGTGAGATTGAGCTTGGCGGCGGAGACGAGAAGATTGATAAACAGCATGAGCGCGGAAAACTGACCGCAAGGGAGCGAATCGATCTTTTGCTCGATGAGGGAACGTTTGTGGAGTTGAATCCTTTTATTGAGCACCGCTGCACCGATTTTGGTCTGCAGAATATGAAGGCTCCTGGAGAGGGAGTTGTTACAGGCTATGGAAAGATTCACGGCCGGCCGGTTTATTTATTTGCTCAGGATTTTACGGTTTTTGGAGGAGCGTTAGGAGAGATGCATGCTCACAAGATCGCCAGTGTGATGGATCTTGCGGCTAAGAATGGAACACCGTTTATCGGACTGAACGATTCAGGAGGAGCGAGAATTCAGGAAGGTGTTGTTTCTCTGGACGGCTACGGGCAGATCTTTTACAGAAACTCCATCTACTCTGGTGTCATTCCACAGATTTCAGTTATTCTGGGGCCTTGTGCAGGTGGAGCTGTCTATTCACCGGCTATTACGGATTTCGTTTTCATGGTGGAGCAGACAAGCCAAATGTTTATCACCGGGCCGAAAGTCATCGAAACGGTAACGGGCGAAAAAATTTCATCTGAGGATCTTGGCGGGGCAAAGGTACATAGCACGAAAAGTGGAAACGCCCATTTTATGGGGGAAACAGAGGCTCAAGTGCTCGAGCAGGTTAGGGCGCTGGTAGCCTTGCTTCCTCAAAACAATAAAGAAAAACCGGCTAGAATAGAAGTTCAGGAGCACAAGAATGATGACCGCCCGGATATTGCCGAGGTGGTACCTGTGGATGCCACAAAACCTTACGATGTTCGTAAGGTCATCGAGCAAGTGGTCGATCAGGATACTTTTTTAGAAGTTCAAGCGTATTTTGCCAGAAACATAGTCATTGGTTTTGCCAGGATTAAGGGTGAAGTGGTAGGATTAGTATGTAATCAGCCAAAAGTTATGGCTGGCGGCCTTGATATTGATTCTTCGGATAAGGCATCGCGCTTTATTCGTTTTTGTGACGCTTTTAATATTCCGATTATCACCTTTGAGGACGTCACCGGATTTTTTCCAGGAATTAAACAGGAGCACGGCGGCATCATAAGACACGGAGCTAAAATCCTGTATGCCTATTCCGAGGCAACCGTCCCAAAAATAACGGTCATTACCCGCAAGGCTTATGGCGGGGCTTATGTGGCATTAAACAGCAAGTCCATCGGCGCTGACCTTGTTTTTGCCTGGCCAAATGCGGAGATCGCAGTCATGGGACCGCAGGGTGCGGCGAACATCATCTTTGCCAGAGAAATCGAACAAAGCGATGATCCTGAAGCGACAAGGCAGGCTAAGATTGACGAGTACCGGACGAAGTTTGCCAATCCTTACGTTGCAGCTGCAAGAGGAATGGTCGATGATGTCATCAACCCACGGGATACGAGGATCAAATGTATTCAAGCACTGGAAATGCTGCGGACGAAGCATGAGGAAAGGCCCTGGAAGAAACATGGCAATATCCCGTTATAATGGAGGAAGACACAATGGTTAATGAGCAACGATTACTAGAAGAGTTTTTGGAATTGATACAGATCGATTCTGAAACAAAATTTGAAAAGGAAATCTCCAAAGTCCTTACTAAAAAATTCACTGATCTTGGTGTCGAAGTATTCGAAGACGACGCTGAGTCCAAAACTGAACACGGCGCCGGCAACCTGATTTGTACGCTGAAAGGCAACAAAGGCGGGGTGGATCCAATTTATTTCACCTCCCATATGGATACGGTCGTACCTGGCAATGGGGTAAAACCTTCGATTAAAGATGGGTATGTTGTAACCGATGGAACGACCATTCTTGGGGCGGACGACAAGGCAGGCCTCGCAGCGATGCTCGAAGCCGTTAAACTTTTAAAGGAACAAAATATTAAACACGGAGACATCCAGTTCATCATCACAGTTGGGGAAGAGTCAGGGCTTGTAGGAGCGAAAGAACTGGATCCTGCCCGATTAACCGCAAAATTCGGTTTCGCGCTCGACAGTGACGGCAAAGTCGGTGACATTATTGTTGCAGCGCCGACACAAGCTAAACTGATGGTTGATATCTATGGAAAGACCGCGCATGCCGGTGTTGCTCCTGAAAAAGGTGTATCAGCCATCACAATCGCTGCAAAAGCCATTTCTAAAATGCCGCTCGGAAGAATTGATGAAGAAACCACGGCTAACATCGGAAGGTTTGAAGGAGGCACACAGACCAATATCGTTTGTGATCATGTGGCCATTTTGGCAGAAGCCCGTTCTCTCGTAACAGAGAAAATGGAAGCTCAGGTTGCTAAGATGAAAGAGGCATTTGAAGCAACGGCTTCTAAGTTCGGCGGACGTGCTGAAGTGAATGTGAAAGTCATGTACCCTGGATTTAAGTTTAGTGATGGAGACCATGTCGTTGAAGTGGCTAAGAAAGCTGCTGAAAGGATCGGACGTTCTCACCGCTTGCTGCAAAGCGGCGGCGGAAGTGATGCGAATGTGATTGCCGGTCATGGGATTCCAACTGTCAACCTTGCTGTAGGCTACGAGGAAATACACACTAAAAATGAAAAAATGCCGATCGAGGAACTGGTGAAAACAGCCGAGATCGTGGTTGCAGTCATTCAGGAAGTAGCAGGAGAGTAAAGCTAAGGGGCTGTCCAGAAAGTCATAAACTGACCTTCTGGCAGCTCCTTTTTTAAAAAAATTTGACTGTGGAAACATTACATGCAAAAAAATCTTCGATGACAAGTTGAGTGGAGTGGAAGGTGCGAGACTCCAGCGGGACGAGCGTGACAGATGAGACCCGCAGGCGCTTGCGCCGGGGGGCTCAACGCACGCCCCGCGGAAAGCGAGTAGCCTGAAACGGAAATCAACCACTTCTAAGAGCAACAAAGATTACGAAAACAGCCTTTTGTTATGTCCCCCTCAGGTCAAGGTTGACATATATAGCTCGAATTAGTATATTTGGTTGTAGTTTAATCATGGAAAAAAATGTCTAAATAGGATGGGAAGCCGGAGGGATTGGATGAGTGAACTTGCGAACATGCATATGATGATGAATTATTTGCGGGGAGTGTACAAGGTTCTTGAAGATGAATGGCAAAAATCAGCGAAGTCATTGGGATTGACCCAAGCTGAACAGCATATTCTATGGATTGTATCCTTTGAACGAGAAGCGACGATTTCCCGCATAGCACACCTCGGATTATGGGATGTTTCGACAGTCATGCAGGTTATAAAACGCCTGAAAGATAAAGGCTTAATACAATTATTGAAAAAAGATCATGATCGGCGAATTTCGTACGTAACGCTTACGGAAGAAGGAGCAAAAAGACAGCAGATGTCTTCTGAAGGCAAATACTCAGTGTACAGTTATCTGCAGGCCTGGAGCAAGGATCATGGGAACCAGGAATTTCTGGTGCAGCTTGTAAACTTACATAGGGATATGAATGAGCATTTTCACGGAACAGAATACGTGGAATGGATTGAAAACACAGGCAGGCAGCTGCGGGATAAAGTGGAGACAAGGTGAATAAACCTTGTCTTTTTTATGGTGTGAACCCTGTGATAGTGAACGGCTTTCGCTTTTCTTATGATCTCCCATTTCATATAATGGGAAAGGAAAAGGATTGAAGGAGATGGAACAACATGGATAGGTCTGCCAATATAAAACGAAGATTTATCCTGCATGTCGACATGAACAGCTTTTATGCTTCTGTAGAAAGTATGATGGATCCCACTTTAAAGGGAAAGCCTCTTGCGATCGCCGGCAATCCCGAAGAGCGCCGCGGCATCATCGTAACCTGCAGCTATGAAGCACGTAAGTTTGGAGTGAAAACTACGATGCCTCTGTGGCAGGCAAAAAAACTTTGTCCATCTCTTATCGTCTTACGGCCGGATTTTCAAAAATACAGGACGATGTCTCAGAAGATGTTTCAGCTGCTTCGGGAATATACTGAGCTTGTAGAGCCTGTTTCAATCGATGAAGGATATCTTGATATTACGAGGATATCCATGAGCCCCATCGAAGCTGCCGAGGAAATTCAAAACAGGCTGTATCATGAACTGGGTCTTCCCTCCAGCATAGGGATTGCCCCGAATAAATTTCTTGCGAAGATGGCTTCAGATATGAAGAAACCTATGGGGATTACCGTCTTGCGAAAGCGGGAGATCCGGCAGATCCTCTGGCCGATGACCGTAGGTGAAATGCATGGGATCGGAAAGGCCACAGAAGAAAAACTAAAAAAATATAATATTCATACGATCGGTGACCTGGCAAAGGAAGACGCGTACAGTTTAAAACACCGCTTCGGAAAAAACGGAGTGAGGATGTGGGAGCGTGCGAACGGGATCGATGACCGCCCAGTAGACCCGGAGCGCGCCTCAGAATTTCAATCCGTTGGCAACTCGACCACTCTGGCTGAAGACGTGAGAGATGAAACGGAGCTTAAACGCGTCTTTTCAGTTCTGGCTGATTCAGTTGAACGCCGGATGAAAGGGAAGAAAGTCGTCGGTCAAAATCTTCAGATCGTGATCCGGTATGGAGACAGGAAGACGGTTACGAGAAGCAAGACACTGGAGAATCCCTTTCATGATAAGAGTGAAATCCTGGAACATGCCTGGTCCTTGTTTACAAAACACTGGAACGGTGAACCTGTACGGCTGCTCGGCATTACGGCCGCGGATGTTATCCCTAAAGAAAAAGCCTATAAACAGATGGACTTGTTTACTTTTGAACAGGAAAAAAAACGGGATGATGTAAATCGATTGATCAGTGATATTCAAAAAAAGTTTGGTGATCATTCCATTATTCGAGGCAAACTAACAGATGATCCATCATAGCTATAGGTTGTAGACAGCTTTTTATCGAGCCAAAGGCCGGGTGATTATAATTGAAGAAAAGTATCCATCTGCCATACGTGCTTGGATTTTTGTTGCTTTTTATTTTCTTTTTTCTGCTTGCAGCCGTCTATCGGGAGGCTGGCGTAAAGAGACTGGATCAGACGGTGATTGATGCAGTAACGGCATATCAGCCCCACGAGCTGACCCGAGCTTTTATAGTGATCACAAACAGTGCAGCAAGGACCAATGAATTTATAGTGCTTGCCGTGTTCTCTGCTTTTTCTATTTTATGGAGGAGGAGCTGGCTTGAACCGGTAATCCTGGGGATTTGTTTGTTTGTCATCCGTTACGGTAACGCTTTTCTTAAAGGAATCTATGAAAGAAAGAGGCCATCCCTCCATCGCCTAGTTGATATCGGAGGATATAGTTTCCCGAGCGGACACGCCATGATCTCCATCGGTTTTTTTGGACTGTTATTCTACCTTCTTGTGAGACAGGCTAAGCATAGTTGGATGCGGCATCTTATAACCGCTGGGGGATGTGTTTATATCGTGCTTGTCGGATTAAGCAGAGTCTATCTTGGTGTGCATTATCCGAGTGATGTGCTGGCAGGATTTCTTGCGGGAGGAAGCTTGCTCCTTTTTTTCGTTGTCACTTATCGCCTCATGATTTCTATTTTAAAGCATGAAAGGAATAGCTGATATGGAACTTCATTTTCTGGGAACGGGAGCCGGAATGCCTTCAAAGGAACGGAATGTTTCTTCGGTTGCCCTTAAATTCCTGCAGACGGGAGGAGAAATCTGGCTCTTTGACTGCGGAGAAGCTACACAGCATCAAATCCTGCACACTTCTCTCAAACCGCGTAAGATCAATAAAATTTTCATTACTCATCTGCACGGTGACCATCTATTCGGTCTGCCGGGCCTGCTGGGAAGCCGCTCCTTCCAAAATGGTGAAGAGAGTCCGGTATCCATATACGGACCAAAGGGAATAAAGGCCTTCATCGACACCTCTTTGAACATAAGCCAGACGCATCTTACCTATCCGATTCAAGTGATAGAAATAGATGAAGGGCTGATCTGTGAAGAGGAAGGCCGCCGGGTATACGCCAAGCAACTTGAGCATGTGATCCCTTGTTTCGGTTTTCGCGTAGAAGAGCAGGCACAGCCCGGAAAGCTGGAAGCCGGCTTGTTAAAAAAGATGGGCCTTCCGCCCGGTCCTTTATATCAGCAATTGAAAGAAGGCAGGGATATTACTCTGGAGGACGGAACGGTGCTCAAGAGCAGTGAATTTGTTTCCCCTCCTGTTCCTGGCCGGATTGTCGCTATCCTTGGCGATACTAAATACTGCGAGAATGCGGTGGAGCTGGGAAGAGATGCTGAGGTACTTATTCATGAGGCTACTGTTCTTCACGAACTGGCTGAAAAGGCAGCGGAATTCGGCCATTCTTCAGCCAGATCGGCTGCTGTTACCGCCAAACGGGCGAATGCAGCTGCCTTGATCTTGAACCATATCAGTTCCAGATATCATAAAGAGGAGAAGACTCTTCTTTTAAAAGAGGCACGGGAAGTCTTTCCGAATACGCAGATTGCCGATGACTTCAGTGTCTTTCCAATTGAAAAGCTCAGCAAAAAATGAGCGGGCAGCCGCTCATTTTTTTTTTAACTTATTATACATTTCAAGGATTAAGCTTTTTTGTTCAGTAATTTCTCCATTTCTAACAGCCAACGCCACATCGGGTACATCTGTGATGATGGCATCCACCCGCCAATTCATTAAATAATGCAGCCATTTTTCTTGATTGACCGTATAAGGCCTGACCCGTATCCCATGCTCATGAAGGCTTTGCAGTATCACGGGATGAAGGCTCTTAAATTGAGGATGCACACTCAGCGAACCCATGCTTCTTGCATAGTTCCATGGCTCGTAGATGGCCGAAGAGTAGAGGGGAGCAATGTCAATGTAAGAGTCCATGCTCCTTAATTTCACAAGGCTGTAATGGTTAAAAGATGAATAGATCGTTTTTTCTTTCATTCCATAAGCATTTACGAGATTGTATACTTTTTTCTCTAAATCTTCATACATCACTTTGTTATTCTTCAATTCTATATTGAGAAGCAGCGGCTTGGTACAGATCCATTGCAGGAACTCTTCTAGTGTGAGGATCCGTTCATTTTGAAAGGTTGGAGAAAACCAGCTTCCCGCGTCCAGCTGTTTAATTTCAGCGAGCGTGAAATTTTTTACATATCCTTTTCCGTTGGTTGTCCGTTTGACCGTATCATCGTGAATGACGACAGGAACACCGTCGCTTGTTAAATGGACATCAATTTCAAGTCCGTCTGCGCCCATTTCATAAGCCCGAGTATAGGAGGCCATTGTGTTTTCGGGGCATACCTTGCTTGCGCCCCGGTGTCCAAAGATTTTTGTCATAGCGGGAAAAACTCCTTTCCTCTTTATATTTTACCTTAACATAAGCAGGTCAAACGTTCTAAATCCAAGAAAAAAACAAGCCCATTCCCTTTCAGGGGCTTGTTTAGGTGGCTCGCGCCGATGTGCGTTCGATGCTCACATCATTTTTTACGATCCATTTTATAAAATCTTTTTCCTTTTTTGTCAGTGGCCGTGTAAGAAACTGCTCAAACTCTTTAAACAACAGATTGTACCGCTTGAATTCTTCTTGATCAAGCATCTTATACCTCCCGTTGCTGCTCTATAGTCGTTTTATTATAAAATTAAATAACAGAATTGTCAAACTATTCCTTCGGCAGAGGGCGGGGTGTACATGCTCCCGAGCTCTTCAGAGCGCTGTGCGGCACGCTTGACGCATGATTCAATCGCTTCTTTTACTTTAAAATGGTCCAGCATTTGAATTCCGGCTTCGGTGGTTCCACCCGGACTGGTTACCTTTTGCCGAAGCAGCCGGGGATGTTCGCCGCTCATTTTCAGCATATGGGCAGCACCCAACAGGGTCTGCGCGATCAAATCCCTTGCCTCAGTTTCACTGAGATTGAGCGAGGAGGCTGCCTGTTGCATCGCTTCTACTAAATAATAAACATAAGCGGGACCGCTTCCTGCCAACCCGGTTACGGCGTGCAGGCTTTCTTCTTTCAAGCAGGTGGTCGTTCCGATGCAATTAAAAAGCTCTTCGGCCCGTTTTACATGTTGCTCTTCAGCATACTTTCCAGCGGCGAGGCCGGTTGCAGAATAACCGATCGCAGCAGATGTGTTCGGCATCGCCCGTATGACAGGGGCATCCGTATGAAGCAGAGTGGAGATGTGATCTGTTGATATCCCCGCAAGTACGGAAATGACAAGGTGCTGTTTATGGATAGCGTCCCTGATCGAGTGCAGGGCGTCTTCAGCATCTTTCGGCTTCATAGCAAGGATGATGATTTCTGCCTCACGCACTGCATCTGCGGCTGAGGCGGAAATTTTTATCTCATACTTCCTTTGCAGTTCAAGAAGCCTTTTTGTGTTCATTCTGTTTGTGGCAATGATCTGTTCAGGTGAGGCCAGCTTGTTGGCGATCAATCCTGAAATCATTGCTTCTGCCATGGCACCTGCTCCGATAAACGCGATTTTTTTATTCACGGCAATCCCTCCAACTTAGGTTAACGTAAAAACGCACTCCTCGATCCTTGGAAAAGGACGGAGGAGTGCGGTCCGCGGTACCACCTTAATTGGCTTGGTAAAAAGCCCAGCTTATCGCCTGTATCGAAGGCATACGATCAGGTTCAATCCCTGATGGCTCGGGGGATAGGTTCATTCATTTCGCACTGCTGGAATCTTTCAGCCGGTGGATTCCATTCTCTTTCAGCCGTTTAATGAATTACTGGTCCCTTTCAGCGCCGTGTTCAGCGTTCAGTTATTACAAAACATTATGCAATGAGTCAGTACAGTATGTCAAGTTTATAAAAAAGATAATTTTGAATATTTACTTTTTTTATAGTGCTGATCTTTTGCTATACTGTTTGATATATATATGCATGAGAAGAGGTCAGGTGAAAATGTTGAACCAGAATATTATAACCATCGCGCTTCCGACACCGTTTCCGGTAGGGGATGTCAATGTCTATCTCATACGGGGAGAAAAGCTTACCCTTGTTGACTGCGGACCAAAAACGCCTGAGGCATGGAGCATCTTCCGGGAGAAACTGGCGGAGAACGGGCTGGAAGAAAACGATATTGAACAGGTGGTCTTTACCCATTATCACCCGGACCATGTCGGACTTTATTCATACTTTACGAGCCCGGTGCCTGTTGTGCTCGCAAGTTTAGAAGAAATACCCTATCTCAGCCAGCAGCAAGAATTTTTTGTACATAGAAATCAATTTTATGAGGGGTTTTACAAAAAAATGGGAATGCCGGAAGAAGCCGTCCGGTTTGAACATAGGAAATTAAAGAAGTATCTTGAGTTTTCTGCTGTGGTCCATGCTTCCCCGGCGTTGTATGAAGGAGAAGAAGTGCCAGGGCTGCCAGGGTGGACAATCATGAAAACACCGGGCCATTCTCCAGATCATCTTTCTCTGTTTCATCAAGAGAGCGGTATTATGATCGGAGGGGACTTTTTGCTGCAGCGTATTTCTTCCAACGCACTCATCGAGCCTCCCCCTCTCACGAAAAGAGACCGGCCTAAACCGCTGCTGCAATACCGGGATTCACTAAAGACAGCAGCCGAACTCCCTATAACCGTCATCCTGCCGGGGCATGGACTTCCGATCTCCAACAGTTCTGAGTTGATCGAAGAAAGGCTTGCACAGCAGAACAACCGGGCGGATGTCCTATGGGAGATGCTCGCCGGATATAAGACGGCTTATGAATTAAGCAAGCTTTTATTCCCGAGCATCTATCAAAAGGAACCTGGGCTTACTCTCTCCGAAACCGTTGGGCATCTTGATCTGCTTGAAGAGGAGGGAAGGATTCAAACGGAGGACATAAAGGGTATTATTTACTACAAGCGGGCAGAAGGAGCGTAAGATATGAAGGAACTAAAAGGAAAAACGGTGGTTATCACAGGGGCTTCCGGAGGGCTTGGAGCCCGGATCGCGTTTGATGCGGCAAGCCTTGGTGCTAAGCCGGTGCTGATCGCCAGAAGTCTGGACAAACTAGTGAACGTAAAAAAAGATCTAAAAGAACATTTTGAGGTGGAAGCGCTGATCTATTCGCTGGACGTTAGCAACGCAGAAGAGGTGAAAGCGGTTTTCGCAGAGATCACTCGTACGGTTTCTGTCGATGTTCTGATCAACAACGCTGGATTTGGAATATTCGACTACTTCATTGATGCGGACCTAAATGATCTTTCCTGCATGCTTCAGACCAACGTGGTCGGCCTGATGGCTTGTACACAGGCAGTGCTGCCGCAAATGCTGGAACGGCGTTCTGGCCATATTATCAATATTGCGTCACAGGCAGGAAAGATATCCACTCCGAAGTCGACCGGATATGCCGCTTCTAAACACGCTGTTCTTGGCTTCTCAAACGGATTGCGGATGGAACTCGCAGACAGTGGAATATGGGTAACAGCCGTCAACCCGGGGCCGATTGAAACGAACTTTTTTTCCATCGCAGACAAATCGGGTTCCTATGAGAAAAACATCAAGAAGTGGATGCTGTCCCCAGAGTATGTTTCTAGAAAAATCATTTCGGCGATCGGCCGTCCTGTCCGTGAGATCAATCTGCCTCTTTGGATGAATGCAGGCAGTACGCTTTATCAGCTTTTTCCCCGGCTTGTAGAAAAGCTTGGCGGAAATGCATTCAAACAAAAATAGACAATAATTATATTATGTAAACAAAAAGATGCGCTGATATACGCATCTTTTTTCTTTTCCTAAACCTTCACCAAAAGGAAGAAAGTCTTAATTTGATAGGTCTAAAGAACCTATTGTGGTTTGTCTGGGGAGAGAACGGGTATAAGTAACTTACAGGTTATAGACCGCAACAACAGAAAGAGGGGTAGCAGTTATGAATAAAAAAGTTTTATTTATATCAGACCATGGAGACCCGCTGGCAAAACTGGGCGGAAAGCAAGCTGGAGGACAGAATAATTATGTGTACCATTTGGCGCTTGCCATGGAAAATAGGGGATGGGATGTTGATGTCATAACCCACTGGTGTGATAAAGATGCTCCGCAGATGGAGGCGTTTGGAAAACGCTCTAGAGTTATCCGTATCCAAGCCGGTATCAAAGGCTTTGTATCCAAAAATGAAATGTTTCAAATATTACCCGCCTTTTTTAAAGAAATCGAGGAACTTGTTCCTGTTGAACAATATGATATAATTCATACTCATTACTGGCTGTCAGGAATATTAGGCCGCCAGCTTCGCAGAAAGTACAATATACCGTTTGTCCATACTTCACATTCCCTTGGAGCAGCTAAAGAACGGGCCACAGGAGAAAGGGATGAGCGCAGGTTCCAGTATGAACGAACCATTCTCCGTTCCGCTAACCGCGTGATCGCCACGACCAACAGCGAGAAGAGCCTGATCCATGACTTTACTAAACAGCCTGCACCTGTTGATGTCATTCCGATCGGTGTATCTCCAACTTTTTATCCTTTAAACCAAAAACCCGCAATAAAACAAAAATTGGACGTTTACGGCCCCCTCGTGTTTTATGCCGGCCGTCTGGAAGAAACCAAGGGTGTTGAAACCCTCCTTAAAGCATTCAGATACTTGATTCAATGGGGTGACGTCCCGTCAAACACAAGACTGATTCTTGCTGGAGGACAGAAAGAAGAAATCGGTGATGACCAGCTTCCGATTCAGGAAAAACAGCGTTCTTGGGTGAAAGGAATTGAGCGTTATGTTCAGTTTGTAGGGCCGAAAAGCCAGGAGGAGCTGGCGGAATACTTTAACGCTGCCAACGTTGCTGTCGTGCCTTCCTATTATGAATCGTTCGGAATGGTGGCTGCAGAGGCACAGGCATGCGGATGTCCAGTGATTGCCTCACGTGTCGGCGGGCTTCAAAATGTGGTCGTTGAAGGAGAAACAGGGCTGCTCGTCAACCCGAAAGACGCTCAGGACTTGGCGCTCACCCTGGAAATTATTTTAAACAATGACATCATTGCGCAAAGGCTCGGCAAACAGGCATCCTCTCTTGCAGAACGCGATTACCGCTGGCCGAATGTGGCAGCGAGGGTAGAGCAGGTGTACGAGGAGGTTCTGTCAGGTGAAACGAGAAAACGTTACACATCTTTTAGCTACTGATCTAGACGGAACCTTAGTGGGAGAGAAGGAACTGACTTCTTTGCTGTTTGATTATTATAAAGAACGTCCCTACAATGTGCAGCTCGTTTATGTTACAGGAAGACACTATGCTTCTACTATGGAGCTGATCAAAGAGGAAGAGCTTCCGATGCCTTCCATCCTCATTTCGGATGTTGGTACGGAAATGTATGATTTGAATGATCCAGAGCTTCATGAGCGCTGGAAAAAAACATTGGAAGAAAAGTGGAATCCCGTTGATATTTCTCGCATCGTTCAATCCTGCAGCGGATTAACGCCTCAATCGATTCCATCCGTGCATCGGCTTTCCTATTTTGCAGAAAGCGATGAGGCGGTTGAGGAAGTGAAACAGAAGTTGAGCGGCAGTACGGTGCCGCACAAGCTGATTTTCAGTTCTGGAAGAGATGTAGACATTCTTCCGCCAAATGCAGGGAAGGGAGAGGCGCTATCCTTTCTGCTTCGGGAAAAAGGCTGGGAGAAAGCAAATGTATTAGTTGCCGGCGATTCCGGCAATGACCGTGATATGATTACACTTGGATATCCGGCTGTCGTTGTCGGAAACTGCCAAAAGGAATTAAAACAGCTGCCAGACCACCCTATGATTTTCCGTGCGCAAAAGCATTGTGCAGGCGGAATTCATGAAGCGTGGGAGCATTTCTTTGAAAAAACTCCAGTTAAGAATAGCATATAAAGGAAGCAAACCCCTTATAAGCCTCGCTTATCGGGGGTTTGCTTATTCTTTTGTAATAAAGCTGTATACGACATCTTGAACCGTCAAATAAGGATCTTCTGCCTCTTCGGTTTGAAGTTCTTTTTTTATTCGTTCCTGCAGGAGAGCATAATCCTTTTCAGTATAAGGGATGGCCTCTTTCTCGTAAAAATAATCCAGCAAAGCCTTTTCCAGCCATTTGCGCAGCAGCTGATTTTCCATTCTGCACTTCCTTTCCCCTCCCAACAATGTAGCCTACGAATGCCTGCCGGTCAATGGATTTTTTAAGCCGGAAAGCCCCCTGAAAAAATTTCCATTGAGAAGAGAACATATATTCGGTTAAAATGGGTATACATAATAAATGAGAACGAACGTTTGCTTTTGGAGGGGTGAAGGAAGTTGATCGATTATTCTATGATTCAAAATCGTTCAATTCTGTGCATGGACATGAAAAGTTTTTATGCCAGCTGTGCGGCTGTGCGCTTAGGGCTGGACCCGCTGACCTGTTACCTTGCTGTAGTAGGGAATACAGAGAGGCAGGGAAGTGTGGTCCTGGCTGCTTCTCCTTGTCTGAAAAGAGATTTTGGAATAAGAACCGGAAGCCGGCTGTTTGAGATTCCGAAAGACAGCCGTATTCACATCGTGGATGCCCAAATGGCTTTTTTTCTACAGCGTTCCATGGAGATCACGCGCCTGCTCAATCGGTTTGTTCCAAAAGAGGCCATTCATACTTACAGTGTGGATGAAAGTTTTATTCAGGCAGACGGGACAGAACGCCTGTGGGGAGGGCCGGTGCAGCTGGCCCAGGCCATCCGGATTGCCATAAAAGAAGAGTTCGGTCTGCCTTGCGCCATCGGAATCGGGCCGAACATGCTGATGTCTAAGCTCTGTCTGGATTTGGATGCGAAGAAGAAAGGCGTGGAAGAATGGACGTATGAGGACATTCCGGAGAAGCTATGGAAACTTTCTCCCTTGAGCAAGATGTGGGGCATCGGTTCCCGTGTGGAACGGACGCTTAATCTGATGGGCATTACAACCGTAGGCGATCTTGCCCATTATCCGCTGGAGCTCTTGGAAAAAAAATTCGGCGTGATGGGAAATCAGCTTTATTATCATGCGTGGGGAGTGGATCTCTCGGAGGTGGGGGCTCCCATCATGCAAGGCCAGATCAGCTATGGAAAAAGCCAGATCCTTCTTCGTGATTATACCGATCCGAAAGAGGTTCAGCATGTTATTTTAGAAATGTGCGAAGAAGTGGCAAGGCG
The DNA here is from genome assembly GCF_001510655.1 of Fictibacillus sp. FJAT-27399. Classification (GTDB taxonomy): domain Bacteria; phylum Bacillota; class Bacilli; order Bacillales; family Fictibacillaceae; genus Fictibacillus_C; species Fictibacillus_C marinisediminis. The sequence goes on from NZ_LMVC01000002.1 coordinate 1,087,781, forward strand.
GGCCAGAACAGCGAAAAAAGCAGGAAGAACGGTCAGTCTGGGAATCGGCTACAGCAAAGAAGAATGGGGCGGGGGTTTTTACCGTTCAAAGACCGTAGCTGAACCGACTAACATTACGATGGAGATCTACCAGGTGTGCCTGGAACTCTTTCATACCTTTTATGAAGGAAAGACGGTCCGTAAAATCACCATTGCTCTATCCAATGTATGTGAAGATAACGAAACGCAGCTCAGCATCTTTACACTTGAGCATCCTAAAAAGCGAAAGCTTGGATACGTGATGGACGATATCCGCAGGAAATACGGCTCCAATGCTCTTCTCCGGGCCGTTTCCTATACGAGCGGAGGAACGGCTCTGCACCGCAGCACCCTTTTAGGCGGGCATAAAGCATAAAACCAGAATGGAGGGTCTCTAATGATCAAAGACCGCGGAAGCATCAAATGGACGGCAATGATGCTGCCTGAGCACGTAAAGCAGTTAAGGGACTGGGAGCGGGAAGAGGCGTGGCTTGAGAACACTGAGCTTGATGAACAGCAGTTGGAGGAAATGAACCAGCAGATCTTTTTTGCGATGGAAGAGGCAAGGAAAGTAGCCGTCCTTTGCCGTAACCCCCTTGGTGAAAAAGCAATACTGGGCCTCATCCATTACTATGACCCTCATCGCCGTCTGCTCAGAATAATGAATGATGAAGGAAAGAAACAGGATGTTTCTCTCGATGCCATCATAGGGATAGAGATGGATGTTTAAAGACAAATAAAAAAAGGGGCTGTCCTGAAAGTCGAAAATTGACCTTCAGGCAGCTCCTTTGACGTGAAAAATCTTCAATGAAAAGTTGATTGGAGTGCAAGGTGCGAGACTCCTGCGGGACTAGCGTGACAGGTGAGACTCCCGCAGGCGCTTGCGCCAAAAAGTAGGCGTTCACGCCGGTAAGGCTCACCGCACGCCTCGCGGAAAGCGAGCAGCCTGGAGCGGAGATCAACAGCTACCAGACTTCTTGGACAGCCCCTTATTCGGCCTCAGCAAACAGATCAGAGGCCAATAATTTTCTCTGCAGGGAGTCAAGATTCGCTTCGCTTGAAATTTCGATTTCTTGCCCTGGCTGTATGGATAATGCGATAAGGCCGAGCAGGCTTTTTCCGTCGGCTGTCTTATCTCCTTTTTTAACATACACGGCTTCTTCATAACTTCCCGTGAACTGGACGAATTGGCTTGCGTTTCCGGCATAGATGGGTTTTTTCGCAATAATTCTCAAGTTAATCTCTCTCCCTGCATATCCTTTTTATACAGCTTATGAAGGGTGAATTGAGAAATGTCATAAAATTTATTTTAAATTAAAGTGACTTCTATCGGAAAATAAAGGAAAATATAGAAAGTAAGATGTGTGGAGAGGAGCAGTAAAGAGTGATTCGCAACAAAAAAAGAATAATGAACTATTTAATTATATTAAGTTTGGCAGTCTGCCTTTTATATATCAACCATCGGTATTTAAATTTAACGCCGGAGCGGTTTAGAGGCTGGATTCTGTCGTGGGGAGTTTGGGCTCCAATCGTTTATATCGCTTTATATGCCTTCCGGCCGTTTGTGCTGTTTCCGTCATCCGTGTTTGCAGTGACAAGCGGCTTGGCCTTCGGGTTATATTGGGGGTGTCTGTATACATACCTGGGATCCTTGTCAGGCGGACTCATGACGTTTTTAGCAGTGAAATGGATCGGCAAAAAAAGCGTAAAAAAGGAATGGAAGGGAAATTATCAGAAGATCCAGGAGGGCATCAAGCAGCGTGGATTTATTTATGTACTGATCCTCCGCCTCCTGCCGATATTGAATTATGATCTTGTGAGCTACTTGACGGCTGCCGCAAACGTCAAGTTTAAAGATTACGCGGCAGCCACGGCCATCGGAATCATACCGGGCACATTGGCATACACGTACATAGGAGCTTCAGTGGCGAATACAGGAATGAAGGAAATTTTAATTTCATCCATCATCATTATTACTTTGATTATTCTTCCGGTTGTAACAAGGAAGAGATGGCAAAAAAAACTGGGCCTCTAGCCTCTCTCATGGAAAAAGAAGCGCTGAATGGCATTAGCGCTTCTTTTTTATGCTTATGTAGTCGCTTTGGAAGGGAGAAGCTGCTGAAGAAGCTGCTGGATGGCCGAATCAGCATCGGCCCCCTCGGTGATCAGCAGAAAAGATTCACCTTTTCGGAGCATCATGAAAAACGAAACAAGGCATGTTAGTTTTTTCGCGTGCAGGGTGACTCCGTTTTTACATAAAAAGACGTTGGACTGAAACGATCTGGATATTTTTACGAAATCCGTAACCTTTTGAATGGTGAATTTAGAAGCGTCACTGGTAATGGAGACGGTTTTTGAACAAATCTTTTTCATATATAGGATCCTCCTGAAATGGATTGTAATAGTTATCTACAGCGTATCTACCCTGTAATAAACCGTTTCAAACCAAGTGAGATTGAAAACATCAGGAAAGGGAATAGAGAGGGGGAGAAAGAAGGAGGAGGATGCACGGATGTTTGAAATGATCTTTCATTTTTTAAAAGAGTTGGGAGCGGTCGGGCTATTTATCGGGACCGCCCTGGAGGCTTCCTCGATTCCTTTTCCCGGTGCGCTGGTCATTCTGATCTACGGATTTCTGCTGAAGCCAAACCTGGTCGAGAGCTTGCTTCTGGCATTGGCAGTAAGTGCAGTATACACCATATTCAGCTATGTACCTTATATGATAGGTTATAAGCTTGAAAGCAAGATGAAAGAGAAGTTCAACGAGAAGAAAGTAGAGAAAACGAAGAAAGTGTTTAAAAAATACGGAGAGTGGAGCATTGCTCTTTCCCGGCCTTTGGGAATCGGAAATTATGTTTCCTACGCAGCAGGGATGAGCAAGGTCAATCGGTGGAAATTCGGCGGGCTGACCTTTATCGGCATCTTTCCTTTAGCAGTTGCCATGCTGTTTTTAGGCAGGCTGGGGGAAGTCAAGACCGTTAATCATGTGCTGCAGGCTTCACAGTCCTATATTCTTGCAGGGGCAGGAGTCCTGCTGGTTGGTTTTTTACTGTATAAATTCGTTTATAAGAAAAGGACGGCAAGCTAAAATAAGAGACAAATCAAAAAAGCGGAAATCTCGAAGGTTTCCGCTTTTTGATTTTTGAGATCTTCTATAGCTTTTGCTCTCTTTTCACCTTATTATTGATATGTGTATTTTCACATATGTTCATCAAGCATTTTCCCTTAAAAATTGTGTAGAATATGTTAAAATGACAAACAGATACGGAAAGAAGGAATGAAGAGGATGGCGTTGAGATATGCGCTGCTTGGATTGTTGGCCAAGAGCGAGGCAACCGGATATGAACTGAATCAGCAGTTTAAAGAAACGATGATCCACTTCTGGACAGCCCATCATACCCAGATTTATCGGGAACTTGTAAAGATGGAGGAAGAGGAGCTTGTAACCTCGCAAGTGATTCATCAGGTGGACTATCCGGATAAGAAGGTATATCAAATCGAACCAAAAGGCTATGAGAGGCTGCTGAAATGGCTGCTGAGCAAGGAAATCTCACAGTCGAAACTAAAGGATGACCTGTTATTGCGTGTTTCATTGTTTCATCTTATACCTCCAGATACGGCTGTTGCTTTTTTAGAACGGGCCAAAGAGCAGCATTCTTTCGGCCTCGGCTTGATGAAAGACTGGAAAGACAGCCATTTTCCTGAAGACAGCTTTCAGCAGGAGGATCTAGGAGAATATTTAACATCGGAATTCGGGAGAAGATACCTGCAAAACTGGATTGAATGGTGCGACTGGGCCATTCAGGTCATACAAACCATGAACAGCAAGGAGAAGTGAATATGAAACTGGAATGGACGGAAAGGGCGATCGAAAAGATAAAGAGTAAGATGCAGGAAGGAGACAGCGTACTGCTAAAGTATGATACGGAAGGGTGCGGCTGTGTTGTCAGCGGGGTGTCCGCACTCTGGATTGTGGATGAAGAACCGGAGGGCACGGTCCAGCTTGAAACGAACTTCCTGCCCGTTTATATGGAGAAAACCAAAATGGTATTCTTTGATGAGCAGATGACGATCGATTTTAAAAAGGAACAGCATACGTTTCAGCTGAAAAGCCCGAACCAGATGCTTAATCCGCATCTGAGACTCGAGAATAAAATCAAAACAGGAAAAGACGCCTAAAAAAGCGTCTTTTTTTAAATCCAGTGTTTCAATACTGAAAAAAGACGCCTAAAAGGGCGTCTTTCCTATTTTTTAGTGCATCAATGATGATGAAGGGGCTGTCCTGAAAGTCGAAAATTGACCTTCAGCAGCTCCTTTTTGGCTTGAAAATCTTCAATGAAAAGTTGATTGAAGTGGAAGGTGCGAGACTCCTGCGGGACTAGCGTGACAGGTGAGACTCCCGCAGGCGCTAGCGCCAAGAGGCTCACCGCACGCCCCGCGGAAAGCGAGCACCCTGGAACGGAAATCAACAGCTTACAGACTTCTTGGACAGCCCCTTTCATGTTTTGAAAGAAGGTATTGCCTGCTTTGAAGGCTGCGGGAAACAAAAGGAGAGATAAACTCCACAGCCTCAAGGAGAAGATCGAGCTGGATGCCGGTCGAGATACCCATACGATTCAGCATGTAAACAGTATCTTCTGTTGCCACATTTCCTGTTGCTCCCGGAGCAAACGGACAGCCGCCAAGCCCCCCTGCGGACGTGTCGAAGCGGTCCACACCTGCCTGAAGGGCAGAAAAGATATTAGCCAGGGCCATGCCGCGTGTGTCATGAAAATGGGCAGCGATGAGCAGGGCAGAAGGAAGATGATGCTTAAGCAGAGCAAACAAGTCATAAACTTCCTGAGGATTAGCAAGCCCGATCGTATCGGCGACGGAGAGCTCATCTACTCCCAGATCTGAAAATTCCTCACATAGTTTCAGGACAGCCTGTTCGTCCATTTTTCCTTCATACGGACAATAAAAAGCCGTCGAAATACATGCCCGCACAAAAAAGCCTTTCCGTTTCAGGTCTCTGATGAGCGGAGTAAGCTCATCCATGCTCTCTCTCGTGCTTTTATTAATATTTTTCCGGTTGAACGTATCACTCACACCGACAAAAAAAGCTGCGTTCTTACATCCGGAAGAAAGGAGGCGCTCTACTCCTTTTCCGTTCGGAACGAGCACGATATTTCGAGTGCTGTCATCGGTGCAATGCTCGATCACTTGTTCAGCATCACCCATCTGCGGCACCCATTTGGGAGAGACGAACGAGGTAAGCTCCATTTCTTGAATTCCCGAAGATTTCAGTTTATGAATAAAACGGATCTTGTCTTCCGCCGGCACGAGCTGCTTTTCGTTTTGCAGTCCGTCGCGCGGTCCAACTTCAATGATGGTGACTCTTTGGGGTAGTTCCATAGCTCCTCCTAGTCATTGCGTTATGTATGAAATCTTTCCTTTATTTTACGTTTTACCTCCTTAAGTTGCAATACGGAGCAGGGAATTATGGTATGATAATAAGGAATATTCAGAAAAAAATACGGGAGTGAGAAGAAATTATGGCACTACAAGATGCAGTGATTGTAAGCGCTGTCAGAACACCGATTGGCAGCTTCCTGGGAAGTTTGAAGGATATCCCCGCCACAGAGCTGGGAGCCATTGTAATTAAAGAAGCACTGTCGCGTGCAGGCGTTTCAGCGGATGAAGTGAGTGAAGTGATCATGGGGAATGTTCTTCAGGCAGGATTGGGCCAGAACCCGGCACGCCAGGCGGCCATGAAAGCGGGACTGCCGCAGAGGGTTTCCAGCATGACGATCAACAAGGTCTGCGGTTCCGGACTGAAGGCTCTTCATTTAGCCAGCCAGGCGGTCATGCTCGGAGAAGCGGAAGTGGTCGTATGCGGCGGAATGGAAAATATGAGTGCGGCGCCATATCTTTTGAACGAAGCAAGAAACGGGTTGCGCATGGGAGATGGCAAGCTGGTTGATTCCATGGTTCATGACGGATTATGGTGTGCCTTTAATGATTACCATATGGGAATTACGGCTGAGAATCTCTGTGACGCCTATGGCTTGACCCGCCAGGAGATGGATGAGTTTGCAGCAGACAGCCAGCAGAAATGTGAAAGAGCCATGGAGAATGGCAAATTTTCGGATGAGATCGTAACGGTTGAGATTCCGCAAAGAAAAGGAGATCCACTGCTGTTCTCAGAGGATGAATATCCGAAGAAAGGGACGACAGCTGAAAAGCTAGGAAAGCTGAGACCGGCATTTAAAAAGGACGGCACAGTAACAGCAGGAAATGCTTCAGGCATAAATGACGGCGCAGCTGCTCTTGTTGTTGTATCCAGAAAAAAAGCAGAAGAACTTGGCCTGACACCTCTCGCAAGAATTGTAGCCAATGCAAGTGCAGGTGTTGATCCAAGCATAATGGGAATCGGCCCGGTAGATGCCACGAAAAAAGTGCTCGAAAAGTCAGGGATAACGCTTGAAGATATCGATTTGATCGAAGCGAACGAAGCGTTTGCGGCACAGTCGCTTGCTGTAGGAAAAGAGCTTCAGTTCTCAGATGAAAAATTGAATGTCAACGGAGGCGCAATCGCCCTTGGCCATCCGATCGGAGCAAGCGGCGCGAGAATCCTTGTGACCCTTCTGCACGAGATGAGAAGAAGAGAGAACCGGTACGGGCTTGCTACCCTTTGCATCGGCGGCGGCCAGGGAGTAGCTACAATCGTAGAAAATGAAAAGTGGCAATAAGGGGGGAGCAGAATGAAATCTATAGAAACCAGTGCACTGCATGCGATTGAAGAGATTAAGGACGGATCAACGCTGATGGTCGGCGGATTCGGTCTCGTTGGAATTCCTGAAAAATTGATTCTGGCGCTCGTTGAAAAGGGGACGAAGGATTTAACCGTCATCTCCAATAACTGCGGCGTGGATGATTGGGGGCTTGGCTTGCTCCTGAAGAACAAGCAGATTAGAAAAATGGTAGGTTCCTATGTGGGAGAAAACAAGGAGTTTGAGAGACAGGTGCTCTCCGGCGAAATTGAAGTCGAGCTGATTCCGCAAGGGACGCTTGCTGAACGGATCCGCGCGGGGGGTGCAGGCATTCCCGCCTTTTACACACCAGCCGGAGTCGGTACACCGATCGCAGAAGGCAAAGAAGTCCGCACATTTAATGGGAAAGAGTACCTTTTAGAAAAAGGGCTGACCGCTGACTACAGCCTGATCCGTGCTGCGCATGGAGACAAGGCAGGAAACTTGATCTACAACAAAACAGCAAGAAATTTTAACCCTATGATCGCAGCGGCAGGCAAAGTAACCATTGCAGAAGTGGAAGAGCTGCATGAAATAGGAGAATTGGACGCAGACCGTATTCATACACCGGGAATTTACGTACAGAAGATGATCGTCGCACAGCAGGAAAAGCGCATCGAGCGACTGACCGTTCAATCATAAGCAGAGAAAGCGGGGAATGGCGATGAATACTAGAGAAAAAATCGCAAGAAGAGCAGAAAAAGAGATTGAGAACGGATTCTACGTCAATCTTGGCATTGGAATGCCTACCATGGTTGCGAATTACATAAGTGAAAACAAGAGCGTTGTCCTGCAGTCCGAAAACGGCCTGCTCGGAATCGGTCCGTACCCGAGGGAATCTGACGTAGATCCGGACTTGATCAATGCAGGGAAAGAAACGGTTACGGCCATTAAGGGAGCATCTTACTTTGACAGTGCCGAATCGTTTGCCATGATCAGGGGCGGCCATGTTGACATCGCCATTCTTGGCGGGATGGAAGTTTCAGAGAATGGTGATCTGGCCAACTGGATGATTCCGGGCAAAATGATCAAAGGCATGGGCGGTGCGATGGATCTCGTCCATGGCGCAAAAAAAATCATCGTGATCATGGAGCATGTGAATAAAAGCGGCCAAAGCAAGATCTTGAAGAACTGCAGCCTGCCGTTAACAGGAAAAGGTGTCGTACACCGCATTATTACAGACAGGGCCGTTCTAGATGTGACAGAACAGGGTCTTAAGCTGGCAGAGGTAGCTGCGGGTTATACCGTTGAGGACATTCAAGCATGCACGGACCCTGATTTGATCATTGATGAAAATGTAAAAACGGACGCTTACTAACAGTTAAAACAAACGGGGAGGAAGATGATGAGTTCAGTCTATGTGGTGGAAGGGGCGAGGACACCCTTCGGGAGCTTTGGTAAATCATTAAAAAATATCTCATCCTTGCAGCTTGGAACAATAACCGCCCATGAAGCGCTTCAGCGTGCAAAAGTCAATCCTGAAGAAATAGGAGAAGTGGTGTACGGAAATGTGATTCATTCGAGCATTGATGCGGCTTACGCAGCAAGGCATATCGCACTAAGGTCGGATATTCCTGAAACGGTGCCGGCGATGCTAGTTAACCGGTTATGCGGTTCCGGCCTTCAGGCGGTGATCAGCAGTGCGCTTTCCATCCAAACCGGAGACGCACAGCTGGCGTTATGCGGAGGGATTGAGAACATGTCCATGAGCCCTCATTCGACCTTTAACCAGCGCTTTCAGGGACAGAAATTTGGAAACCTCCAGCTTGAAGATATGCTTCTTCACACCTTAACAGATCAGTATATCGGGTGCGGAATGGGGATTACCGCTGAAAACCTGGCAGAGATGTACGGTATAACAAGAGAAGAACAGGATCAATATGCGCTTTTGAGCCACCAAAGAGCCGCAAGAGCGATTAGCAGCAGCCGTTTTGCTGAAGAGATCATTGCGGTTGCAGTTGATGAAAAGAGGAAGCAGCAGCTGGAAACGGACGAACTCGTCAAACCCGACTCCACTCTGGAACAGCTTTTAGCACTGAGACCGTCGTTTAAAAAAGACGGAACCGTAACAGCAGGAAATTCAAGCGGGATCAATGATGGTGCTGTATCTCTTATTCTGGCAGGAGAGGAAAGCGTCCAGAACAAACGAGTTAAACCGATGTCGAAAATTGTGTCATGGGCAGTCTGCGGGGTTGATCCAAAGATTATGGGAATCGGCCCAGTTCCTGCCGCACAAAAGGCATTGGCCAAAGCAAACCTGACGATTGGAGACATGGACCTGGTTGAAGTAAACGAAGCGTTTGCTTCACAGTATCTGGCGGTTGAGAAAGAATTGGGGCTAGATCGGGAAAAAACCAATGTCAACGGCGGAGCGATTGCACTCGGCCATCCAGTGGGAGCAAGCGGAGCAAGGCTCTTGCTTTCTTTATCTTATGAACTCCGGAACCGGGGCGGTAAGTATGGTTTAGCGAGCCTGTGCATCGGCGGAGGCCAGGGAATTGCCATGATTATAGAGAACGTTTCATAAATAAAAGCTTCACGGCCGCCCATGATGACAGCCGTGAAGCTTTTTCATTTTATCTTCTATGCTGTTCATAGACGTTCTTTTTAGACAACGAACGGACGGCGCTAACCTCATCGGAAGCCAGTTCATGCATAGTGCTGGCACCGATATTGGAAAGAAGCTGTTCCACAGAACTCGCGCCTGGAATAGCCGAAGCGACGGCAGGGTGATGAAGAGCATAACGGATCGCAGTCTGGCTCAAACGGTTTTCACTTCCAAATTCGCTGTGCAAGTGTTTGACGAGTTCCTGGATCTCCTTTCCTTCATAATCCAAGTACTGATCGCTTTCGTTGCGCTGCAGCGCTCGTTTAGAGAGCCAGCCTTTCGCAACAGGTCCGCGTGCGATCACGCTGATGTTTTTATCATGAAGAAAATCAAGCATCTCTTCCTCCGGGCGACGGTCAAGAATGCTGTACTGCATCATGACACTCACGATGTCTGAATGTTCCGCATAATACGATATCACGTTTGGTCTGATCGAAGAGATACCATATTCCCGGATGTGGCCCTCCTTTTTCAGTTCATCGAAGGCGGCGATGGTTTCATCCATATTGTCTTCAATGGTTCCCCCATGGAGCTGATATAAGTCGATGTAGTCCGTCTGCAGGCGGTGGAGGCTGTCTTTTACCGCTGTTTTTATGTATGTCTTTGATGGATCCCAGTCCCAGCCCTCTTTACCCGCGGTCCAGCGGTTGCCAACTTTAGTGGAGAGAACGATCTTGTCTCTGAAAGGCTTTACGCTTTTTCCTACAAATTCTTCATTCCAGCCGAAGTGATAAAGGTCAGCGGTGTCGAAAAAAGTGACGCCTTCGTCATACGCTCTTTGAATCATTTCTCTTCCTTCTGTTTCATTACCAGGCTCAATGGACATGCAGCCGAGCCCGATTTCGCTTACAAACAAATCAGAGGCTCCAAGTTTATTCTGCTTCATGGGAAAATCATCTCCTTGTTTGAGTGAATTACAAAAAGAGTAGCATGAAAACAGGCAAAAAAAAACCTTCCAGCCTGGAAGGGGTCAGCGTTTATGTCCTGGGGAGGAAGTGATCCACTCCTTTACAGTGGAATGCTGCTTCATATAGTGCTTGAGCATATATTTAATCTGCCAAGCTTTTCCTACCAATGTTACACCATTATGCTGGATATACACTTTCACGGGTTTCCTCCTCAATATGGCGTTATCTTGTTCATCATTACCGGCTTATGATAGACTTTATGTAGCCAAATAAGATATAGAACCAGGAGTGAGACAAGCAATGGATCATTTAAAAGAAACGACAATATCAACAACCCCGGTTTATTCTGGAAAGATCATAGATTTAGAAATACAGGAAGTCCTGCTTCCCAACGGCAACAAAAGCAAGCGCGAGATTGTAAAACATCCCGGGGCAGTAGCTATTATTGCCCTTACACCGGAAAATAAACTGCTGCTTGTGAGACAGTACCGTAAAGCCTTGGAAAAGACGATCGTTGAAATACCAGCAGGAAAGCTTGAGAAGAATGAAGATCCGCTGGAGTGTGCGAAGCGTGAACTACTCGAAGAAACAGGCTATGAATGCGGATCGCTTGAGTATTTATCATCGTTCTATACCTCACCGGGATTTGCAGACGAATTGATCCACCTGTATTACACGGATTCCCTTAAAGAGTGCAAAGAACAGCAGCCCGATGAGGATGAGTTTCTGGATGTTCTTGAAGTATCTATTGAAGAGGCGGAGGAATTCGTAAAAAACCAGCAGATTCACGATGCGAAGACCACTTATGCCGTACAATATGTACTATTGAAGAGAAAGCTTGAGAAAGATGCTTAATACGTATTACGCGGACCTGCATGTACATATCGGAAGGTCGCGTTCTGGAAAGCCTGTAAAGATTACGGGGGCCAAATCCCTGACTTTATCTGCTATTTTAGATATGGCTTCTGCCGTTAAAGGAATCGATCTTCTTGGTATCATTGACTGCCACGTGCCGGAAGTGATTCAAGAACTAGAGGAGATGCTAGAATCGGGTGTCATGGCTGAACACGAAGAAGGCGGATTATGGTATGAGAAGGTGTGCCTTCTGCCAGGGTCCGAAATCGAAATCTATGATGAGAACTGCAATGGGCCTATCCATGTTCTAGTGTTTTTTCCTACACTTGAAAAGATGAAACAGTTCAGTTTTTATATGGCCGGGCGGATGAAAAATATTACGTTAAGCTCGCAGCGAATCTACGAGTCGGCCCATAACCTTCAAAGAAAAACGAAAGAACTGGGAGGACTGTTTATCCCGGCTCACGTGTTCACTCCGCATAAGAGCTTGTATGGAAAAGGGGTAAACGCTTCTCTTTCAGAAGTTTTCCTTCCAGATCTCATAGATGCCATCGAACTCGGTTTAAGTTCGGATACGTCTATGGCTTTTGCTGTTGAAGAACTGATGTCCTATCCATTTCTTTCAAATTCAGACGCGCATTCTCTGGAAAAGATCGGACGGGAATACCAGACGATCCGGATGGAGAAACCTACTTTTCTGGAATTCAAACAGGCATTAAAAGAGGAACAGGGGAGGGGGATTACAGCCAACTACGGCTTAAATCCGAGACTCGGCAAGTATTATGAAACGACCTGCGCTAAATGCTCTGCGTTCATCGAGGAAGAGAAAGGGACCGTATGCAAACAATGCGGGAGTTCATCTACGATACGAGGTGTTAAAAACCGGATCAATGAATTAGGAAAATGCGCCATGCACCAGTCAGATCACAAAGAAAGGCCGCCTTATATCCATCAAGTTCCACTGGAGTTCATTCCTGCTCTTGGACCGAAAACGCTGCAAAAACTAAGGGATCATTTTGGAACGGACATGGCGATCCTTCATGAGGTAGAAGAAAAAGATTTAATGGAAGCTGCTCCGCAAACGATCGTGCATCATATTCTGCGTGCAAGGGAAGGCAAGCTATCTTTCCAGTCTGGCGGGGGCGGCAAGTACGGGAAAGTAGCATCAGGCAAATCTAGCAGATAAAAAATAGACATACCTCCCTCTGACTTTCATAGAATGAAATAAGAGATTAAGGGAGGAAATAGAGATGCGGTCTATTAAAAGGTTTGTACTGTTTCACCTTCAAGAGCATTATTCGCTGTATGTGTTTGTATCCGTCCTCTTACTGATGGGCGTTATTTTTGGAGCTGTTATTGTAAACAGCCTGACACTGAGCCAAAAACAGGACCTGCTGAATTATTTGTCCCGGTTTTTCGGGGAGGTCTCCAAAGGGAGTTTTGCTGATCCAGAGGATATGTTCTCACAAAGCTACAGCCATTATATTAAATATATAGCGGTGATGTGGATTCTTGGGCTGTCTGTTATCGGACTGCCGGTCATCTTGATCATGCTCTTCATTAAAGGGGTAGTCATCGGGTTTACGGTCGGTTTTCTCGTGAATCAGATGGGCTGGCACGGATTCTTGCTCGCTTTTGTTTCCGTTCTTCCACAGAACCTCATTCTGGTTCCGGGTTTGATCGTGGCAGCTGCCGCTTCTATTCTATTTTCCGTTAAAATGATCAGACAGCAGTTTTTGAAAAAATCGAGCGACCCCTTTTTTCCAAAGTTCTTTAAATATTCAGCTCTCATTATCGCAGTAGGATTGTTCCTGGCTGTTGCATCTGCCTTTGAAGCGTATCTTTCACCGCTTCTGATGGAAGGAGTCATGAGTTTGGGGTCCAAATAAAGAATAAAAACTACCATAAAATAATAATTATAAACTGCAAATTATAATTATTTTAAATTGACACCTTTTCTTTCCATGCCTTATAATAATCATGTGAAACATAAGGGAGGATTAGGTATGGAAAGCCGTCTTGACCGGATCAAAAAACAGCTGCATTCCCAGAGCTATAAGCTTACTCCCCAGCGAGAAGCTACAGTTAGGGTCCTCCTGGAAAATGAGGAAGATCATTTAAGTGCAGAGGACGTCTATCTTCTTGTGAAGGAGAAATCACCAGAGATAGGTCTTGCTACTGTCTACCGTACATTAGAACTATTAACTGAACTGAAAGTAGTCGATAAAATAAATTTTGGAGATGGCGTATCGAGATATGATCTTCGTACAGAAGGAGCAGCTCACTTCCATCATCATCTCGTTTGCCTTGAATGCGGAGCGGTCGATGAAATCCAAGAGGATCTGCTGGAAGATGTGGAAAAGGTCGTTGAAGAGGGCTGGAATTTTAAAATTAAAGACCACCGCCTCACTTTTCACGGCATCTGCCACCGCTGTAACGAAAATGATAAAAATGATGAGACCCCTTGATGAAAGGTACTCATCATTTTTTATTTATTTACAAATCCGAAAGAATCAGTTAACGTAAAGTTGTAGTAAAATTAGAAAATGTGTATATAACCGCAATTCTTTGGCATAACCTGTACTAATATTATAGTACGGGGAGGCCGCTGAACCATGAGATCTTGGCTGAGATTATGCTGGAACACATCAAAAATATTTTTATCTTTTACAGCTTGCACATTGTTATTCTACTTTGGGCTGCTTTGGATCAACCAGGAGTACCAGGATTATCACCGGTACGATGTGCCGAAGGGGAAAGCGGTCAAGGTTTTCCAAAGTGACGCTGCCACTACGAATAAAGAGGAGAGCAATTGGCTCATCCGATTGCTGTTTTTCTACGAATCCAGTGAATAAGGAGCGCAGATATGACAGATCATGTCCAGGATTTTATTCATTATTTAATAGTCGAGCGTGGTCTTTCTAAAAACACGGTGGATTCTTACCGCCGCGACCTTGAGCAGTATGTGCTTTTCATTGAAAAAGTGGAAAACATTTCAGATATCAACCAGATTCAGCGTGCAAATATAATAGGTTACCTGCTTCATCTTAAAGAAAACGGCAAGGCTACAACAACTATTGCGAGGAACATTGCATCTATCCGTTCGTTTCACCAGTTTCTGCTTCGTGAAAAGGCGAGCGAATCTGACCCATCTGTACATATTGAAACACCCAAAGCTGAACGCAAGCTTCCGAAGGTGCTGGCTATGAACGAAGTGGAAGCGCTTTTAGATACGTCTGATACCCATGAAACGTTCGGGATCAGGGACAAGGCCATGCTCGAGCTCCTATATGCGACCGGGATCAGGGTGACGGAACTGGTAAGCCTAGATCTTGCCGATGTCCATTTATCGATGGGGTTTTTGCGTTGTCTTGGAAAAGGAAACAAAGAACGTATTATTCCGCTCGGTAAAATGGCGACAGGGGCCATACAAACCTATTTGGATAAGGGCCGTCCTGCACTTTCAAAAGGCAAGAGCGGGAACGCTTTGTTTTTGAACCACCACGGAAACCGTTTATCAAGGCAAGGTTTTTGGAAAATTTTAAAACAGCTTGCCAAAAAAGCAAATATTGAAAAAGAATTGACTCCCCATACGCTTAGACATTCGTTCGCGACGCATTTGCTGGAAAATGGAGCGGATCTGCGGGCGGTACAGGAGATGCTCGGCCATGCAGACATTTCCACAACGCAAATCTATACCCACGTGTCGAAAACAAGGCTTAAAGATATTTACGCTGCCTATCATCCAAGGGCTTAGCCTTTTTTTTCACATAGATGTCTGACTTCTGACATCATCGCTCCGAGTTTGTTCAAACGGTTGTGAGGATATAGTATCTAAAGATGAATTAATTAGTTTTGGAGGTTTTTTGAGAATGAAATATAAAAAGTTCAAACGCACGTTTTTGATTGTAATGGATTCTGTCGGAATCGGAGAAGCACCGGATGCCGGAAAGTTTGATGATAAAGGATCGGATACACTTGGCCATATCGCTGAAAAAATGAACGGGCTTCATATGCCGAACATGGAATCTTTAGGCCTGAGCAACATTCGGGAAATCAAAGGGATCAAGCCTGCAGAAAAGCCGAAAGCACATTTTGCTAAGCTTCAGGAAGCATCGAACGGCAAAGATACGATGACAGGGCACTGGGAAATCATGGGCCTTCATATCGAACAGCCTTTTCAAACGTTCCCAGAAGGATTTCCTGATGACTTGATTCAGGTGCTTGAAGAAAAATCCGGACGTAAGATCATCGGCAACAAACCGGCTTCAGGGACGGAAATTCTGGATGAACTGGGTGAGGAGCATGTGAATACAGGAGCGCTCATCGTCTATACCTCTGCGGATTCCGTTCTGCAAATCGCGGCTCATGAAGAAGTGGTCCCGCTTGAAGAACTGTACAAAATCTGTGAGATAGCAAGAGAACTTACCAAAAACGATAAATATATGGTCGGCCGCATTATCGCGCGGCCATTTGTCGGCAAACCCGGTGACTTCAAACGGACAGCCAACCGTCATGATTATGCGTTGAAACCGTTTGGGAGAACGGTTATGAACGAACTGAAGGACAGCGGTTATGATGTGATCGCGCTCGGGAAGATTTCCGACATCTATGACGGTGAAGGAGTTACGGAAGCGATCCGCACCAAATCCAATATGGATGGCATGGATCAGCTCGTTAAATCGATGGATCAATCGTTTACGGGACTGAACTTCATAAACCTTGTTGATTTCGACGCCCTGTTCGGACACAGAAGGGATCCAAAAGGTTATGGACAAGCTCTTGAAGAGTTTGACGCCCGCCTTCCGGAGGTTTTTGAAAAACTTAACGAAGATGATGTTCTTATTATTACAGCCGATCACGGAAATGATCCGGTTCATCATGGAACAGACCATACGAGAGAATATGTTCCGCTTCTTGTGTATTACAAAGGAATCGAATCAGGAAAACCTTTAAAGGTGAGTAAAACCTTTGCCGATATCGGGGCGACGGTAGCCGCCAACTACAACGTGAAGATGCCTGAATATGGAAAAAGTTTTCTTGATCAACTTTAATTAGGAGGAAAAGAAATGGGAGAATTGAAACAGATACAGACTGCTGCAAACTTTATTCAAGAAAAACTGTCCGCAAAACCGGAAATCGGCCTCATCCTAGGATCAGGTTTGGGGATATTGGCTGATGAAATCGAAAATGCTGTTATTCTTCCTTACGGCGAAATATCTGAATTTCCTGTATCGACGGTTGAGGGGCATGCCGGCCAGCTTGTTATTGGGGAGCTTGAAGGCAAACAGGTCATTGCGATGCAGGGCCGTTTTCATTATTATGAAGGCTACACTCTGGAGAAAGTCACCTTCCCTGTCAGAGTCATGAAGGAGCTTGGTGTGGAGAGTGTCCTCGTGACCAATGCAGCAGGCGGGATCAACACTTCTTTTGAAGCAGGAGATCTGATGCTGATTACGGATCATATCAATAATCTGAGCGACAATCCTTTAATCGGACCAAACGACAGCTCCTTTGGGGTCAGGTTTCCCGATATGTCTGAAGCTTACACTCAGTGCCTGCAGGAAATTGCGCGCAGTACAGCTTCATCCCTCAGCATAACGTTAAAAGAGGGAGTCTATGTGGCGAATTCTGGTCCAAGCTATGAAACGCCGGCAGAGATTCGCATGCTCAGAACATTGGGCGGAGATGCAGTAGGTATGTCCACTGTCCCCGAAGTAATCATAGCCCGCCATTCTGGAATGAAGGTTCTCGGACTTTCCTGCATTTCGAACATGGCAGCAGGAATTCTAGATCAGCCGTTGACCCATGATGAAGTAATGGAAACAACAGAACGGGTTAAATCCAATTTTCTTGGTCTTGTAAAAGGAATCGTAAAAAGCATTTAAGGGGAGGAAGAAAAATGGCTACACTATTAACCAAAATGAATGAAGCAGCAAATATGATCCAATCCAGAACAGAGGGGATGCATCCTGAAATCGGCCTTATTCTTGGTTCAGGTCTTGGGGAGCTAGCAGATGAGATCGAAAACGCAGTTCAGATCGATTACAGCGAAATCCCTCATTTCCCGGTATCAACGGTTGAAGGCCACGCAGGTAAATTGGTCATCGGAACGCTTAACGGAAAAACGGTTTTAGCAATGCAAGGAAGATTTCATTTCTATGAAGGCTACAGCATGCAGGATGTTACCTTTCCTGTCCGTGTGATGAAAGGCCTTGGCGTAAAACTTCTAATCGTGACAAACGCTTGCGGAGGTATGAACCCTGAATTTTCGGCTGGTGACCTCATGATCATTGATGATCATTTGAATATGACAGGAGCGAACCCTCTGATCGGGCCAAATGATGCTGAACTTGGACCACGTTTTCCTGACATGAGCACAGCATATACGCCTGAACTTGTTCAATTTACGAAAGATACAGCAGCAAACCTTGGAATTAAAGTGCAGCAGGGAGTGTACGCCGGGATCACTGGCCCGACCTACATGACCAAAGCCGAGCTTCGCATGCTGCGTACGGTAGGCGGAGATGCAATAGGAATGTCTACCGTTCCGGAAGTAATCGTTGCCAGCCATATGAGCATGAAAGTCATCGGAATCTCCTGTATAACCGACATGGCGATCGCGGATGAGCTTGAACCGCTTACGCATGAACAAGTGGTGGCAGTTGCCAACCGGACAAAACCGAAATTTATCAACTTAGTTAAAGAATTAGTCAAAAATGTTACTTTGTAAAGAAAGCGGTGTTTGAATATGAGAATGGTTGATTTGATTGAAAAGAAGAGAGACGGCAAAGAGCTGACGAAAGAAGAAATTAATTTTATTATTACGAACTATACTAACGGAAGCGTGCCTGATTACCAGATGGCAGCCTTCGCGATGGCTGTCTATTTCCAGGACATGACAACAGAAGAGCGTGCGAACTTTACCCTAGCGATGGTAGAGTCCGGCGATCAGATTGATTTGTCCGGCATTGAAGGAATCAAAGTGGATAAACACTCTACTGGCGGCGTAGGTGACACAACAACATTAGTCCTGGCTCCATTGGTAGCTGCTCTGAATGTTCCTGTCGCTAAAATGTCTGGCCGAGGCCTTGGCCATACCGGCGGAACGATCGACAAACTTGAAGCTGTACCAGGTTTCCACGTTGAGATCGATAACGAAGAGTTCATCTCTCTCGTGAATAAAAATAAGGTAGCCGTTATCGGCCAAAGTGGTAATCTGACGCCGGCTGACAAAAAATTATACGGCTTGCGTGATGTTACAGCGACTGTTAACTCCATTCCATTGATCGCAAGCTCGATCATGAGCAAAAAGATCGCAGCTGGTGCAGATGCAATCGTTCTTGATGTTAAAACGGGTGCAGGCGCGTTCATGAAAACCGTTGAAGAAGCAGACGAACTCGCAAAAGCAATGGTTCAAATCGGGAATACCGTAGGCAGAAATACAATGGCTGTCATTTCTGACATGAGCCAGCCTCTCGGGTTTGCCATCGGTAACGCACTTGAAGTAAAAGAAGCCATTGATACTTTAAAAGGCCAAGGTCCTGAAGATCTTGAAGAGCTTTGCCTAACGCTTGGAAGCCACATGGTTTATCTGGCTAAACAAGCTGAATCCCTTGAAGAAGCACGCGGGAAATTAAAAGAAGTCATGACGAACGGCAAGGCATTGGAACAGCTGAAAACGTTCTTGAGTGCACAAGGCGGGGATGCATCCGTAGTCGATGATCCTTCTAAACTTCCGCAGGCGAAATATACGTTTGAAGTAGAAGCCAAACAAGATGGATATGTTTCAGAGATCGTTGCTAATGAAATCGGAACAGCAGCTATGCTTCTAGGCGCAGGCCGTGCGACAAAAGAATCTGAAATTGATTTGGCTGTCGGACTAATGCTGAAGAAGAAAGTCGGCGATCAAGTTGCTGCTGGAGAATCGCTGGTTACGATCTACAGCAACACAGAAGACGTGAAAGCAACCGTTGAGAAAATTCATGCGGCTTACACGGTATCATCAGAAAGTGTTACAGCTCCTACTCTTGTATACAAAGAGATCAAAGAATAATTTTTTCTCTTGAGGATCATCCAATCGGATGATCCTTTTTGCTTTTCTTCCATCCCCTGTATAAACGGAAAATTAATGGAAAAAATAGGGGTATCATGAATTGGAGGGAAAATGCAATGAAACGATACATAGTGGTTGTTGTTGCGATGGCACTCCTGCTATCCGTTGGCGGAGGTCGTACGTTTGCTGCTGAAAAAACATTAAAGCTTGCTCCAAATTCTTCATCTGCCATTTTAATCGAGCGTGATACAGGTACGGTATTATTTAATAAGAACAGCCATAAAAAGCTGCCGCCTGCGAGCATGACAAAAATTATGACGATGATTTTAATCATGGAAGCACTGGATTCCGGTAAAATTAAACTTACTGATCCCGTCCGGGTAAGTGAGTATGCCGCGTCAATGGGAGGCTCTCAAATTTTCCTTGAGCCGGGCGAAGAGATGACCGTTCATGACATGATGAAAGGAATCGCCATCGGCAGTGCCAATGATGCTTCTGTCGCGATGGCTGAGAAAATCGGAGGATCCGAGTCTTCTTTCGTAGACATGATGAACAAAAAAGCAAAACAGCTGAGACTCAATGAGACATTCTTTAAAAATGTGACGGGACTGCCTGCAGCCGGCCACTATTCTTCTGCTCATGATATGGCAATCATGGGCAAGGAACTTTTGAAGCATGAAGAGATTACGAAATATACCGGCCTTTACGAAGAATACCTTCGCCAAAACACATCGAAAAAATTCTGGCTCGTGAACACGAACAGGCTTGTAAAGTTTTATCCCGGGACAGACGGTTTGAAAACCGGATTTACCCAGGAGGCCAAGTATTGCCTTACAGCTACAGCTAAAAAGCATGATATGCGTGTCATCGCTGTTGTGATGGGTGCACCGAATCCGAAAGAACGGAACAAGCAGATCACCGAAATGTTTGATTATGCATTCTCTCAGTACGCAACTAAGAAATTGTATGATCGCCATCAAATTGTGAAGCAGGTTAAAATCCAGAAGGGGAACATGCAGAGGCTGGCGGTTGTAACTTCTGAAAGTATTTCTGTCCTTTCCAAGCGCGGTGAAAAAGAAAACAAAGTGAATCCAAAGATCACAGTGACTCCTGATCTGAAGATGCCGATTAAAAAAGGCCAGCAGGTAGGGACACTCAGTATTGTTAAAGGTGGAAAAACGATCACCAAAAGCCCGCTGCTTGCATCTGAGAATGTGAAGAGCGCTTCATGGTGGAGTTTATTTAAACGTACGATTGGCCATATGGCAAAATCGTCTTAATTGCATGATTTGACTAATATGGACGAATCCGCACTAGTTTTGTAATAGTGGAGGATTTCGTCCTTTTTTTATCGAAACATTTTCGTATCAAGAAAAAGGAGGAGAGAAAGTTGAGTCTTAACATCGGGCTGGAGATTAAGCATACCGTTTTATGTATACGCCTTGAAGGGGAACTGGACCATCATACCGCTGATGAACTGAGGTCAAAGGTTGATGATATTTTAAAGAGCAAAAAGATTGAACATATCATGCTGAACCTTGAAGGTTTGGCCTTCATGGACAGTTCTGGCCTCGGCGTTATCCTTGGCAGGTATAAACAGATCAAGAACAATCACGGTGAGATGGTGGTATGCGCGATCTCTCCGGCAGTTAAACGTCTATTCGACATGTCTGGCCTCTTTAAGATTATCAGGCTGGAAGAAAATGAAGAATATGCCCTACAAACACTGGGGGTGGCTTAACATGAGAAACGAAATGAAAATCCAGTTTTCGGCGCTGAGCCAGAATGAATCGTTCGCGAGGGTTACAGTCGCTGCTTTTATTGCCCAGCTGGATCCGACAGTGGATGAATTGACAGAGATTAAGACGGTCGTCTCTGAAGCGGTAACCAATGCTATTATTCATGGCTATGAGAATCGTGCGGATGGAATCGTATACATTGAAGTCACTATTGATGAAGATACGGTTAAGCTGACAATCAGAGATAAGGGGATAGGAATCCAGGATCTCGACGAGGCGAGACAGCCGCTGTTCACTTCAAAACCGGAGCTTGAACGGTCTGGAATGGGCTTTACGATCATGGAGAATTTTATGGATGAGGTGGAAGTGATCTCAGAACCTTCCTATGGCACCACGATTCACTTGACTAAATTCCTGGCAAAAAATAAAGCGGTTATCAATTAAGGGGTATGCCTTATGGATGTCGAGGTTAAAGGCGGTAAGAATGAATCGTACTTTAAGGATGAGGAAATCAAGTTATTGATCAAACGAAGCCAGGAAGGCGACCAATCTGCCCGTGATTTGATCGTGGAGAAGAACATGCGCCTTGTCTGGTCAGTTGTACAGCGTTTTATCAACAGGGGATACGAACCGGACGATCTTTTTCAAATCGGCAGCATCGGCCTCCTAAAGTCGGTGGATAAGTTCGACCTGAGTTATGACGTACGCTTTTCTACGTATGCCGTTCCGATGATCATCGGAGAGATCCAGCGGTTCATACGGGATGATGGTACAGTAAAGGTCAGCAGATCGCTGAAAGAAATGGGGAACAAAGTAAGGAAAGCGAAGGATGAATTGTCAAAAGGTCTTGGCAGAACACCTACAGTCAATGAAGTCGCTGAAAAGCTGGAGATCACCGTTGAGGAAGTTGTGCTTGCACAGGAAGCTGTGCGTGCACCGACGTCGATCCACGAGACCGTCTATGAAAACGACGGAGATCCTATCACACTTCTTGACCAAATCGCAGATACAGCTGATAACAAGTGGTTTGACAAAATCACCTTGCAGGAGGCCATAGAATCTCTAGATGAAAGGGAGCGGGTTATCGTTTATCTCCGCTACTACAAAGACCAGACACAATCGGAAGTGGCTGAGCGCCTTGGCATCTCACAGGTCCAAGTCTCTCGCCTTGAAAAGAAAATATTAGCTCAGATGAAAAGCCAGATGGATTAACCAGTCCATTTGGCTTTTTTATTTTGCAAAGATTTTGCATAGATGGAATGTCAAGATCGGCGCTTTTGCTTTTCTCGTTGGCAATTGATGGATAATCCGGGTATGAAGAATGAGACAACTTTGCCAAATACATACTAAAAACGAATGTCGAAGAAAACAGGAGGCACAACCATGGAGGAATCTACTGTTTACATACGTATGAGACAAAAGGTTCAGGTTGTTCTTCAGCAGCCCGTTACACTTGGAACGGTCGCACAGATTGTCGCATCACCGGCAGCTGCCAAAAAGCTGCAGGACCTGATTATTCATCAAGTAAAACCGGCAGATAAGCATCTGGTTGTTCTTGATGTTATGAAAGTCGTGAAAAAGATCCAGGATGTTCTGCCAAATTGTGATATCCAAACGGTAGGCCCCGCCCAAACGATACTTGAAATACAATTTAAAAAGAAGAAAATGGCACCTGTATATTTTGTACTTGTTTGGCTGCTCCTGTTTATCGGTTCAGCCCTTGCCATTATGAATTTTCACGAGGATGTAAGCATGCAGGTGGTCCATCAGAAGATCTATTTTATGATTACCGGCAGCTATAACAATCAGCCTCTTCTTCTGCAGATTCCCTATTCATTTGGGCTTGGGCTCGGAATGGTCTTATTTTTTAACCATGTATTCAAGAAGAGGCTGAACGAAGAACCGAGTCCTCTGGAAGTTGAAATGTTTAAATACCAGCAGGATCTGGATCAGTATGTCGTAATCCATGAGAACAAAGAGACCGAGAAGAAGATCCATGGAGATTAAGAGTGTTTTCCTTGCTTTTATCGGTTTAGGCGGTGGTATTGCTGTAGGATCGGGATTTGTTGCTTTTTTAACGGTTCTTGGGATTATTCCCCGGCTGATGCAGCTCAGTAAAACGTACTGTTTTATACGGGCTTATGAGTGGAGTGTTGTGTTAGGGGCAGTGATCGGGGGATGGCTGAACTTGAGAAATGCCTCCATCCATGCCTCGCCGCTGCTTCTCATTCCGATCGGGATCTTTTGCGGTGTATTTATCGGAATGCTTGCCGCAGCCTTAACCGAAGTGCTGAACGTACTCCCGATCCTGGCAAAAAGAATCGGGTTCGGAGAAAAACTTCTCGTGATACTAATGGCGATCGTATTAGGAAAAGTGTTGGGATCTTTGTTTCATTGGATGGTATATGTAAATCAATAAGACAGGAGAAATGAACATGTCCAGTAAAGAACAGCAGCAGGCTTATGCCGAAAAAATCAAACCCTTGCAGCCGAAACCACCTTATTTCATAAACTGCTTGAAGGCATTTTTGGTGGGTGGATTCATTTGTATCATAGGCGAAGCGCTTCAGAAATTTTACATGACCTATTTTAATTTTAATGAACAGACGGCAGGCAATCCGACCGCAGCTACACTGATCCTCATCGCGGCTTTGCTGACAGGCATCGGGGTGTATGACAAGATCGGACAGTTCGGCGGTGCAGGATCAGCTGTCCCGGTTACAGGGTTCGCCAACGCTATAACGAGCGCCGCTCTTGAACACAAGAGTGAAGGGATCGTATTGGGAATTGCTACCAACTTATTCAAACTTGCAGGTGCAGTTATTGTTTTCGGAGCTGTATCAGCCTATATCTTCGGAATGATCAGGTATGCGTTTAAAACACTAATGTAAAGGAACGATGGATATGAAACTGCTCGGAAGGCAAACGTGGAAATTTGGAGAACAGGTCTTTTTAAATTCAACAGGAACAGCTGTAGGCCCAATGGAAAGTGAAGGCCCGCTCGGAGCGATGTTTGATGTAAAGTACAAAGAACTTCATTGTAATGAAAAGAACTGGGAACTCGCAGAGCGCCGTTTGATGGAAGATTCAATCACGAGCTGTCTGAACAAGGCAAAATTGTCAAACGAGGATATTAATTTTTTCCTTGCTGGTGATCTGCTCAATCAGGTTGTAACAGCAAACTATGTGGCAAGAGCTAATGAAATTCCTTTCCTTGGTGTCTTCGGAGCCTGTTCCACTTCGATGGAATCTCTTGCAGTCGGTGCTGCCCTGGTAGATGGGGGCTACGCCAACCGGGTAGTAGCGGCCGTAAGTTCACATAACGCTACAGCTGAACGCCAATTCCGGTATCCAACCGAATATGGCGGACAGAAGCCGGATACGGCAACGTTCACGGTGACAGGAGCGGGGGCTGCTCTCGTCAGCAGAGAACCATCATCCATAAAAATAACCGCAGCCACGATTGGAAAAGTAAAAGACTTTGGGATCAAGGATCCTTTTGATATGGGTTCAGCGATGGCGCCTGCAGCAGCAGATACTATCGCGGCTCACCTTAAAGAGACAGGGAATAACCCGGATTACTACGATTTAATCGTAACAGGGGACCTTTCAGCAGTCGGTTCACCGATCGTTAAGATGCTCTTAAGTGAGCAAGGTGTAGATATCTCAAAGAATCACAGAGATTGCGGTCTGATGATGTACCGTCCTGATCAGGAAGTGTTTGCCGGCGGAAGCGGCTGTGCCTGCTCTGCAGTCGTAACATACGGCCACCTTGTAAAAGAACTCCAATCAGGTAATTTGAACCGGATTTTAGTCGTAGCCACTGGGGCACTCCTGAATCCGACGATGATGCAGCAGAAAGAATCCATTCCAACGATTGCTCACGGAGTAGTTCTTGAAAGTACAAAGGAGGTGCTTAAGTAATGGAGTATTTATGGGCATTTTTAGTCGGAGGCGCCATATGTGTAGTCGGCCAGCTCATGATGGATGTGTTTAAATTAACTCCTGCACACGTCACCACCTCCTTTGTTGTCGTTGGAGCAGCGCTGGATGCATTTGGAATTTATGATAATCTTATTAAATTTGCAGGTGCAGGAGCTACTGTTCCGATCACGAGCTTTGGGCATAACCTGCTGCATGGTGCGATGGCATCAGCAGACGATCATGGGTTTATTGGAATAGCCATGGGAATCTTTGAACTGACTTCAGCCGGTATCTCATCTGCCATTCTATTCGGTTTTCTGGTCGCATTAATATTTAAGCCTAAGGGGTGAAAACATTGGGAAAGAAGCGTGTCATCCTCATTACAGACGGAGATTTATATGCTTTGCGAGCAGTAGAGCATGTAGCCAGAAAAATAGGTGGACGCTGTATTTCCCAGTCCTGGGGGAACCCTTCGAAAATAAGCGGGCACCAGCTTGTAAGAATGATCATGCAGACGCCCCACGATCCCGTCCTCGTCATGTTCGATGATTGCGGATTCCGCGGCGAAGGCCCGGGAGAACTCGCAATGAGAATTGTGTGCAGCCAACCGGACATCGAGGTGCTCGGCGCAATAGCCGTCGCATCCAAAACCCATCATTCGGAATGGACTAAAGTTCATTTTTCCATCGACCGGTATGGGAGCTTTACAGAATACGGGATTGACAAGAGCGGTGTTCCCGATTTTGAGACAGGCAGGATCAACGGAGATACCGTCTATATACTTGATGAATTGAACCTCCCGATCGTCATCGGTATCGGTGATATCGGAAAGATGGCCGGCCATGACGCAGTGGAAAAAGGAGCCCCGATTACAAGTATGGCGGTTGAAACCATTTTAGAAAGGAGCGGTTATAATGCAGGGATCGAAAGAAAGGAAAAAGACACCAATCAGTAAAAAAATCCAAGAGAACGAACAGCAGCTGAAATCACGGCTGGGCATCGGAATCAGCTTTGATGTGGGTGTCAGGAAACTGCATCTATTAAAAAAAGAAGTCCAGATCTATTATTGCACTGGACTATGTGACAGCCTTTTTATCATTGAGATCATGAGAGAGCTCATGGACATGGACCATGGGCATCGGGCTCCCTCCAATGTAAAAGAAATTCTTCATGAACATCTGTCTCACCAGCAGGTGGAACTGACCGACAATTTGGAGATTGCTATTGACCGCATGCTTTCTGGATTGATTGCCGTCTTTCTTGAAGGGGAAGACCAAGCTTTCATCGTGGATGTCCGTAGCTATCCGGGCAGGCAGCCGGAAGAACCGGATACTGAAAAGGTAGTCCGCGGCTCCCGTGATGGATATACGGAAAATATAATTGTCAATACAGCTCTTACTCGCAGGCGGATCAGGGATGAACGGCTCCGCCACGAAATAATGCAGGTCGGTAAACGATCCAAAACAGACATCTGTATCTGCTATATTGATGACATTGCCGATCCCGGGCTCGTCAACCTTGTCAAAAAAGAATTGCAGAGCATTGACATCGACGGTATTCCAATGGCCGATAAAACGATCGAAGAATTTCTTGTAAAGCAAGGCTGGGATCCTTTTCCGCTCGTCCGTTATACCGAGCGGCCGGATGTCGCTGCACAGCATCTCATGGAGGGGCATGTTCTGATTATTACGGATACAAGCCCATCGGTCATCATTACCCCGACTACTTATTTCCACCATATTCAGCATGCTGAAGAGTTCAGGCAGACCCCGATGGTAGGAGCTTTTATCCGATGGGTCCGTTTCGCAGGGATTATCGCTTCACTTTTACTTGTGCCTCTCTGGTACCTCTATGCCACTCAGGAAAACCTGCTTCCTCCTAATATTGATTTTATCGGTCCGAACAAAACGACGCATATTCCTTTATTTCTGCAGATCCTCTTTGCCGAGATCGGGATAGAAATATTGAGGGTAGCCGCCATCCATACCCCCAGTCCGCTGTCAACGGCCATGGGTTTGATCGCTGCCGTATTGATCGGACAGATCGCGATCGATGTTGGACTGTTTGTTCCAGAAGTTATTCTCTATGTTTCCGTAGCGGCGATCGGCGGTTTCTCGACCCCAAGCTATGAGCTGAGTGTAGCCAATAAGATGCTCCGGCTCCTGCTGCTTATCTTAACTGCCATTTTCCATGTGCCGGGATTTGTAGGTGGGATCACCCTAATAATGCTTTATCTGTGCTCGATGAAAAACTTGAATACCCCTTACTTATGGCCATTCATACCGTTTAACGCAAAAGCCTTCCTGCAGATTGTCATCCGGCTCGCTGTGCCGCTCTCAAAGATCAGGCCAAGCATCGTCCATCCGCAGAACAGCAAAAAACAGCCGACTTCCTAAGAAGTATTGCCGAAAGAAAAAATTTGTGATAAATTTGTTCATAACAATTGGATATGCCTCATTTATATATAATGGGGTAGAGGCGCAAAGCGGATCAGTAGGATGATGGAGTGAATGGACATGAAGAAATCATTTTAAAGGCCAATTTGCCGAAGTGTGAAGATGGTCCATACATCCTCATGCTGGGTCGCTGCCGAACAGACAGCGGACTGTCACTGCATCATGCAGTGGAGAACTATTCCGGCAAATGGGGGTACGGTGTAAGACAGCTAATGTACCTTAATACATTAGCTGTCTTTGTTTTTAGTCGGAACAGAATCTCTAATGGAAAAGCAGAGGGGAGATTTTTTCATGTATTTACATGGTACTAGTTCAATCAATGATGACAATCACTTAACAATCGGCGGGGTTGACACCGTTCAGCTGGCGCGTGAATATGGTACACCGCTTTATATTTATGATGTAGAGCTAATCCGAAAGCGTGCGAGGTCGTTCAAGAAAGCGTTTGAGGAACAAGGGATCAAAGCACAAGTGGCTTATGCAAGCAAAGCGTTCTCATGTTTGGCGCAAGTCCAGCTGATGGACGAGGAGGGAATGAGCCTGGATGTTGTATCAGGCGGGGAGCTGTATACCGCTCTTTCAGCTGGTTTTCCGGCGGATCGTATTCATTTTCATGGAAACAACAAAAGTTACCAGGAACTTCAATATGCTCTTCAATCGGAGATCGGATGTTTTGTTGTCGATAACTTTCATGAACTCCGCATGCTCGAAAGCCTTTGCAATCAGCTGAACAAGAACACATCCATCTTGCTGAGGATCACTCCGGGTATTGAAGCTCATACACACGAGTACATCCTGACTGGGCAGGAGGATTCCAAGTTCGGTTTTGACCTTCAGAACGGCCAGGCAGAACAGGCGGTTCTAGAGTCGCTTGAATCACACCGTCTTAACCTCTTGGGCGTTCATTTCCATATCGGTTCACAAATCTTTGAGACCACGGGATTTGTTCTGGCGATTCAAAAGCTTTACGAATATCTCGGTAGATGGGATAAAGAATTTTCTTTCCTTCCTGAAGTCCTGAACCTCGGAGGCGGATTCGGCATCCGCTATACAGAAGAAGATGAACCGCTCGAACCGAAAGAATACATTGACGCGATGATCCAGGAGATCACCAGGTTATCATCTAGCGCCTCTGTTGCTGTTCCGGAAATTTGGATTGAACCCGGGCGTTCACTGGTCGGAGATGCAGGAACGACCATCTACTCAATCGGATCTCAAAAAGATATACCTTCTGTCCGTCACTATGTGGCTGTCGACGGGGGCATGAGCGATAACATTCGACCTGCTCTATATCAAGCCCAGTATGAAGCCGCGCTTGCAAACCGTGCCGGTGAAAAAGGGACGAAAAAAGTTTCAATCGCCGGGAAATGCTGTGAATCAGGGGATATGCTGATCTGGGACATCATGCTCCCGGAGACGAAGAGCGGAGACTTGCTTGCTGTCTTCTGCACGGGTGCTTATGGCTATTCCATGTCCAACAACTATAACCGCATACCCCGGCCGGCGGTCGTTTTTGCTGAAAAAGGGGAAGCTCGCCTCGTTGTGAAAAGAGAATCTTATGAAGATCTCTTACGCCTGGATCTTCCTTTAAAGAACGGCGTGTTTGCCGGCAATTAAGATGAGCTTGCTGACCTCGCTGGACTCTGGGCCAAAAAAAGCATAAAATAATGAAGTATGTTGAATTCAGGAGGTTATATCTATGAAAAAAGGTTCTATCGAATTTGAAAACGGCGAAAAAATTTCCATCGAGCTTTTTCCGGAAGAAGCACCGGGGACAGTAGCTAACTTTGAAAAATTAGCAAACGAAGGTTTCTACAATGGGGTAACATTCCATCGTGTAATTCCTGGCTTCGTAGCACAAGGCGGAGATCCGACAGGAACAGGTGCAGGCGGCCCTGGCTATACGATCAAATGCGAAACAGCCGGAAACCCTCACAAACACGTGGCTGGTTCTCTTTCAATGGCACATGCCGGCAAAGACACAGGCGGAAGCCAGTTCTTTATCGTTCATGAGCCGCAGCCGCATTTAAACGGCGTTCATACTGTTTTCGGACAAGTTACCGAAGGCATGGACACGGTTCTTCGAATCAAACAAGGCGATGTAATGAAAGAAGTTAAAGTTTGGGAAGAATAAGAATAGTGAAAACCCCCGGTTTCCCGGGGGTTTTTTTGTGGGATATTCTTGTGGGAAAAGGTTTGAAGTGCGCCGCTCGGCCTCAGCTCTTCTTTTTCATCCGCAGCTGCTTTTGCGCTTCACGTTCTAAAATAACATCACTCCGGTCACGCAGTTTATGCTTGTGCACGATCTTTTCATCCGCCATATCGCTTTCATTGCCCCAAACCGAGCCTTGTTTTTCGATGCAGCGGCAGCACTGGTCCATGAGTGCTTCATCTGCAACAGGAAGATTCAGATCTGTAAAAGGCATTCGACATTCGATCTCATCCAATCTTATCATGAGCCTTTCCAGCAGCGCTGTGCCATCAAGTCCGAGCCTCGTGAGATCCTCTTTATGTGCGGACAGTTTACCGATTGCGCTCTTCATCATTCTGAGTGCTCCAATGTCATTGCCTCTGCGCTGATGGTAGAGTGAGACCGCGACCTGGATCAATCCGACCCAGACGCCGTTTTGCTGACCTTCGCTTTTCCAATGCTCTTCAAGTACTTCATGGCATTCGAAAAAGTCCCTCGATCCGTGGAAGTAGGCAAGGTATTCAATGTATGCTTCTGGGTACATCAATGGCCTCCTGGTTTGCTTTTTACAATCTATCTTACTAAAAATTTTAAGATGCAAAAAGGAACTGTGTTTAAAATATGGTATAATTCCGGTACAATATTGAATTTGGAAACAGGGGTTACTACTATGAAGTATAGCGTGAAAGTCGATGCATTTGAAGGTCCTCTCGATCTGCTCCTGCATCTGATCACTTCGTACGAGATCGATATATACGATATACCCGTTGCTGCGATTACAGAGCAATATATGAACTATATACATACGATGCAGGAATTAAAATTGGATGTGGCCAGTGAATACCTGGTCATGGCGGCAACGCTTCTCGCCATCAAGAGCAAGATGCTGCTCCCAAAACAGGACGTACAGGATCTTGATCAGCAGATGGAGATTGAGATGGATGAAGATCCCCGGGAAGATCTCGTCCGCAGGCTTATTGAATATCGAAAATTTAAGCAGGCGGCAGTCGGCCTGAAGGAGAAAGAAACGGCCAGAAGCATGATCTTTACAAGGGAGGCTATGGATCTGACGTACTATGAAAACCAAGAAGAAGAAGTCAATCCCGTAGCTAACGTAACGATCTATGATATGCTCGCCGCCATGCAGAAGATTTTTACTAAAAAACTCGAGAAGGCGCCGAGAAAAACAACGATTGAGCGCCAGGAGATCCCGATTGAGACAAGGATGAAGCAGATCATCAATGAGATCCGTTATTCGAGCGGCAGAAAGAAATTTTCCGATCTTTTCACCTCCTCAAACCGGGAACATCTTGTTGTCACTTTTCTGGCTGTGCTGGAATTAATGAAGACGAAAGATGTGACATGTGAGCAAGAAAACAATTTTAGCGAAATTTTTATTTATGCAACAAAGGAGAATGAAGTTTGAGTCAATCAGCAGAACATAAAGCGGTCATTGAAGGGCTAATATTTGTTTCGGGGGAAGAGGGTATTGAAAAAAAGCAGATAGCAGACGTTCTGCAGATCAGCATGGATGCGGCTGAAGAGCTTCTTGATGAGCTGGTCAAAGACTACAAGTCTGATACGAGAGGCATGGAAATCATTGAAATCGCCGGTTCATTCCAGTTTGTTACGAAGCGCGAACATGCCTGCTATTATGAAAGGCTTGTATCTGCTCCCTCCCACTCCAGCCTGTCACAGGCAGCTTTGGAAACACTTGCAATCATCGCCTATAAACAGCCGATCACGAGGGCTGAAATAGAGGAAGTCAGAGGGGTAAAGACTGAAAAGCCGCTGCAGACGCTCTCTTCTAAAGGGCTCATCAAAGAAACAGGCCGTGCAGAAGGAACCGGCCGGGCTATTCTATACGGTACGACAAAGAATTTTCTGGAGCATTTTGGTTTAAAGTCATTGCACGAACTTCCGCCGCTCCCTGAGAAAGTGAACGATCAATCGATTGAAGAGGAAGCGGATCTGTTTTTTTCAAAGTTTCAAGAAACGATGGAATAATGGGAACAGGAGTTGAAGGCCTTGAAAATTAGAGCATGTACAGGATATGAGCTGGAAAAGGAAAAGCCGAACTCGCCGGAAGATTTTTTTAACCGTTCAGAAGTATTCTATGAACAAGAAGGACAAGAAAAAAGTTTTCAGCTTCTTTACGTGAGATATTTTGAGGAACAGCTCCTGCCGCGCATCTCGGAACAATTAATCACGGATGATGGAGAGCAGCTGGCGATTAAAGACATCGCAGCCCTGGTTTGCTTGCTTCATTTGAAGGATGCCCTGGAAAGAAGAAGACTTTACATGAACAGGGAGGAAAACTTTCTTTCTCTCTTTCAGAACGTGGATTGGTCTGATGTTAAAAAGATTTGGAAAACGGTAAAACAGCAGTAAAAAAACGTCTCCTTAATGGAGGCTTTTTTTATTAGAAAGAAATAAGGGCGTAAAACCGGTATTAAAAGGGAAAACTTACGTAACTACCCATACGGAGGTTTCAACATGCCCAAAATTGTATCCGTTCAAACAACGAATCTTCCACATAAGCTGGAACAAGAACAGGCTCTCGAATTTGCACGGGGATTATTTTCTCAGTCATTTAAAGATATTGAGAGACTTCTGAAGGTGTTTCACAATGGCGAGATTGCGACCCGCCATTTTGCGAAGCCGCTGGAGTGGTTCAAAGAAACGCACTCTTTTCAGGAGAAGAACGATTTTTACATCGAAACCGCAACCAAGTATGGCGGAAGAGCGATTAAAAAATGTCTGCAAGATTCCCCCTTTTTAAGAAGGAATATTGAATATAAGGAGATTGATGCGATTTTCTTTATTTCCAGTTCTGGTTTTTCCACACCGAGCATTGAGGCAAGAATCATGAATGAACTGCCATTCTCACCCCATACAAAACGGGTGCCGATCTGGGGGCTTGGCTGTGCGGGAGGGGCATCGGGTTTTTCCCGAGCCTATGATTATTGCCGGGCGTATCCGAAAGCAAACGTCCTCGTACTAAGTGTGGAGCTGTGCAGCTTAACGTTTCAGCATGATGATCACAGTAAAAGCAACCTTGTCGGCACATCGCTCTTTTCAGACGGGGTCGGCTGTGCGCTTCTTTGCGGCGATGAGTCGGATGCGGCAGAAGCCTCAGCATTTCAAGCGATACCTGAAGTGAAAGATACGATGTCCACACTTATGCCGAACTCTGAAGATGTCATGGGGTGGGATGTGAAAGATAACGGACTCTATGTGGTATTTTCAAGGGACATACCGAATATTATCCGGGGCTGGCTGAAACCGAACGTGGACGAGTTCCTCGAAAAGAACAGCTTAACCGGGAGGGATATCAAACACTTTATCGCTCATCCGGGAGGAAAAAAAGTATTAGATGCCTACATTGATGCTCTTGAGATACCGCCGGAAAAGACGGAGATTTCCAAAGCGGTGCTGAAGGAGTTTGGCAATATGTCGTCAGCTACGGTGTTTTATGTGATGGAACGGTTTATGGCAAGAATGCCTGAACGGGGTGAAACCGGACTGATGGCAGCGCTTGGACCCGGTTTTTCTTCTGAACTGCTGTACATACAATGGACATAGGGGGGAATGATCGTGTTTTTTCTTTTTCTCGGTGCACTGATTCTTCAAAGGCTTGCAGAGCTTGTAATCGCAAGGAGGAATGAAACGTTTCTTCGTTCGAAAGGAGCGTTTGAAGCAGGACAGGAACATTACAAATGGATGGTGGCGATTCATGCTTCATTTTTTTTCTTCTTGCTCCTCGAAGTCACACTATTCCATAAAGAGCCGGCCACCTGGTGGTGGATCCCTTTCTCTCTTTTTTTACTCGCCCAGATGGCCCGTGTTTGGTGCCTCAGATCGCTCGGGGCCTTTTGGAACACGAAAATTATTATTCTGCCTGGGG
This sequence comes from Fictibacillus sp. FJAT-27399, assembly GCF_001510655.1. Lineage (GTDB taxonomy): Bacteria > Bacillota > Bacilli > Bacillales > Fictibacillaceae > Fictibacillus_C > Fictibacillus_C marinisediminis. The sequence continues at coordinate 1,121,234 of NZ_LMVC01000002.1, forward strand.
CACAAGTGGTGGCAAGAGGCCCTTACAAATATATCAGACACCCAAACTATTGTATCGTAACCATGGAGATCATCACGATCCCTCTTGTCTTTCAGGCCTATTTCACAGCTCTTCTTTTTCTTGTTTTAAACGCTGTTATCCTATCTGTCCGAATTCCAACAGAAGAGAGAGCCCTTCAGGAGGCAACCGATTACGGACAGCGATTCGACGGGAAACACAGATTCTTACCTGGTGACGAAACATAATTGGATATAATTTACCATCATAACCGTCCTGTTTTTGCATAAACTTGTACAAAACAACTAAGGACGGGATACTTATGCTCTATACATCGAAAAAATGGATTCTGCCGATATTAATAGCCGTAATGATCTTTCCTTATGCGCCATTTTCAGCTCATGCTGATGGTCCTGGTATTTCCGCGAGAGCTGCTATCCTCATGGATCAGGAATCAGGAAGAATCCTTTATGCCAGAAATGAACACCGGCCGATGCGGATCGCCAGCATCACCAAAATCATGACTGCTATACTCGCGATTGAATCTGGAAAACTTCAGGACCGGGTGACGGTCAGCGAAAAAGCGACCAAAACGGAAGGTTCTTCACTTTATTTAAAGCCAGGTGAGCATATTTCCCTAAATGATCTGGTATATGGTTTAATGCTTCGCTCAGGGAATGATTCAGCTGTAGCCATCGCAGAGTATGTCGGAGGCAGCTTTGATGGTTTCGTTTACATGATGAATCAAAAAGCCCGGGAAATCGGCATGAAGAACACGCTTTTCCGCAACCCGCACGGACTTGATGATCATGATGACCATTATTCCACCGCCTATGATATGGCGGTGCTCACACGTTATGCAATGGAGAATCCTCAGTTCCGAGAGATATCGTCCTCTGCTATCTACCGGTCTCCTCAAGAAGGCGAGAAGTGGGATCGGGTTTGGCGAAACAAAAATAAAATGCTTAAACGGTATCCCTATTCTACGGGAGGAAAGACCGGCTATACAAGGCTTGCAAAACGAACACTCGTATCGACAGCCAAGAAAGACGGAATGGGGCTCATTGCGGTAACGCTGAACGATCCGGACGACTGGGAAGATCATGCTGCTATGTTTAATTGGGGCTATCGGACGTTTCACCTTGCCAGCATCGTGAAAAAAGGGGTCGTTGACGGAATCAAGCTGAAAGCCTATAAAAATAAGATTGAAGCTTCAAGAGATTTTCGATACCCTCTTATGAAAGGCGAGAAAAAAGAAGTTCAGAAATCCGTCACTCTATACCAGCCTCCAAAAGGAGGGAAGTGGAAAGAAGGAGCCATTCCCAAACCGATTGGGAAAATGAAAGTCATGCTGGGGGAAACGATGATCGCCGATTTGCCTTTATATTATGAAGGAAAAGGATTGGTGAAGGAAGACAGCAAGACATTCTGGAGTGTGTTCAAGGACATGGTGGCATCCCTTTTCTCAATCAGCTCAGGTGTAAGACATGGTTAATTACATCTGGGTGGGGATGATGGTGACAGGGTTCATTGTCGCCATGCTGACTGGAAACATCGATAAGGTGAACGCGGCTGTTTTTAAAAGCGCACAGGAAGCAGTAACGATCAGTCTAGGAATGGTCAGTATCCTTGTTTTTTGGCTCGGCCTCATGAAAATTGCCGAAAAGGGCGGACTGCTGGAAATGCTTGCCCTTCTGTTCCGTCCAATCGTCAAGCGCCTCTTTCCGGATGTGCCCGAAGGCCATCCTGCACTCGGCTATATTTTATCCAATATGGTAGCTAATCTTTTTGGCCTTGGGAACGCAGCCACACCAATGGGGATCAAAGCGATGGAACAGCTGAAGAAACTGAACGGCGGGAAAAATGAAGCGAGCCGCTCGATGATCACCCTGCTGGCGATCAACACATCAAGCATCACGCTGATTCCAACAACGATTATTGCGATCAGAATGAATTATGGATCTTCCAATCCTACAGACATTGTCGGGACAACGCTGCTCGCAACGGGAGTCTCGACGGTGTTTGCACTTTGTATTGACCGTTTTTTCTATTATCGGTCAAGCAGGAAGGGGAAGAAATAGATTATGAGTTTCATAAATTCATTTTCAATCTGGTTTATCCCATTTTTGATCGGCTTTATTTTACTGTATGGAACAGTAAAAAAAGTTCCGACCTATGAAGCCTTTGTAGAAGGCGGAAAAGAAGGGTTCTCCCTCGCTGTCTCCATGATACCTTATCTGGTTGGAATGCTCGTTTCTATATCCGTGTTCCGGGCTTCAGGTGCGCTTGATCTCTTGCTTGATTTCGGGAAACCGTTCTTTGATTTTATTCACGTCCCCGGAGAAGTGGTGCCGCTCGGTCTGATGCGCACCATTTCAGGAAGCGGAGCACTTGGCATGACCTCTGATCTTATCGCTTCCAACGGGCCTGATTCATTTATAGGCAGACTGGCCTCTACGATTCAAGGAAGCACAGATACGACGTTCTATGTTTTAACCGTCTACTTTGGAGCGGTCGGCATCCGCAAGATGGGGTACGCGCTGAAAGTAGGACTCCTTGCTGACCTGGTTGGATTTATCGCTTCTATCATAGTCGTTACCATCGTATTTTCATAGAACACACCGAACCCACAAATGTTCGGTGTGTTTTTGTGTGAAGAACATTGAAGCTCAGCTTGAGAAATGGAAGTGTAGAGAGTATGATGTTAAATGAGGTGAAATCATGGAACGTTTACAAAAAGTAATTGCCCAGAGCGGCATTACATCAAGGCGAAAAGCTGAAGAATTAATATTGGAAGGAAAAGTTAAAGTCAATGGAACCGTTGTGCAGGAGCTTGGTACGAAGGTTTCTCCAAAAGACCGCATCGAAGTAAATGGAGTGCAAATAGAAAGGGAACAGCCTGTATACTTTCTGATGTACAAGCCTTCGGGTGTCATCACTGCTGTTTCGGACGACAAAGGTAGAAAGGTTGTTACGGATTATTTTCAGGATATCGTGGAAGAGCGGATCTTTCCGGTCGGCCGTTTGGACTATGACACTTCTGGTGTTTTGATCATGACCAACGACGGTGCATTTGCCAATGAACTGATGCATCCGAAATATAAGGTGGACAAATCGTACATTGCGAAAGTAAAAGGTATTCCCGAACGTGAAGTGCTGAAAAAGCTTGAAAAGGGGGTCGTGCTTGAAGATGGCAAGACCGCGCCTGCAAAAGTGAAGTTCATCTCAGGGGACAGGAAGAAACAGACCTCAATTATTGAACTGATCATACACGAAGGAAGAAACCGGCAAGTTAGAAGAATGTTTGAAGCGATCGGACATCCTGTGATGAAACTGAAGAGGGAGCGTTATGCCTTTTTAGATGTGAAAGGGCTGAATCCCGGCGAATTCAGAGAACTGACGCCGCATGAAGTGAAACAGCTGCGCAACCAGGCTGTCACACAACCGTCAAAAAAGAGAGGCCATAAATAAAATTTCAAGCGTTATAGTTAAGTTGGGAACATATAAAATGGGGGCGTCATAATTGAATAAGAAAAGAAGACTGGTGTTTCGCTCAATTCTTCTTGCCGTCATAGCTCTTGCCGTCGGTTATACCTTTTACAATAATGTGTTTCAAGATAAGAGCGGCAGTGTGCAAAAGGGCGATAAGGCACCTGATTTTGAGCTGACGGATCTGCAGGGAAACAAAGTCCAGCTGTCAGATTACAAAGGAAAAGGAGTGTTCTTGAACTTCTGGGGAACATGGTGCAAGCCTTGTCAGCGCGAGATGCCATATATGCAAAAGGAATATAAAGAGTATCAGAAACATGGAGTAGAGATTCTGGCCGTCAACGTTGGGGAATCCAATGTTTCTGTGAAAAATTTTGCGGACCGCTTTCATCTGTCCTTTCCTATTCCACTCGATGGTTCACGGGAAGTGACGAAGGCTTATGGCATCGGACCGATTCCTACAACATTCCTTGTTGATAAGAACGGAAACATCATTGAGAAAACGAGTGAATCACTTTCTAATGAAACGATTAAAGAGTATATGGAAAAAATCAAGCCGTAACGGGGTGTGCAAATTTGAAAACGATACAATGTGAATGCGGCCACAAGAATCCGTTCGGAACTGAGATTTGTGAATCGTGCGGGAAGCCGTTAAGCAACGAAAATTCGCGCGAGCTGATCAACATGAGGTATGAGGGCAGCGCGATTCGTTCCCAGACCTATAACAAAACGTTTATTGATAAGATCTGGAACTTCTTTTCATCCGTAAAAGTGGGCATTGGAATCATTATTGTTATTTTAATAGCAGCAGCAATTGGCACCATTTTCCCGCAAGAAATGTACATACCTCCCAATGTGGATCCAACGACGTATTATAAACAGGAATACGGAACACCGGGACAAATCTTCTATCTGCTCGGTTTTCACAACCTATATGGTTCTTGGTGGTTTTTACTGCTCCTTGCAGCTCTTGGTATTTCTCTCATTATCGTGAGCATCGACAGGGGCGTTCCTCTTTACAGGGCGCTTAAACACCAGCGGGTGACACGCCATGAAAGCTTTATGAAGAGGCAGCGTCTTTTTGCGGTTTCTGATCATGGGATCTCACTTGAGCAGGTGAAGAAGGTTCTGTCAGGCAAACGCTACAGAATTAAAGAAGATAACGGCAACATACTGGCAGAGAAAAACCGGTTTTCCAGATGGGGTCCTTATGTGAACCATACAGGGCTCATCATCTTTTTGATCGGAGCCATGCTTCGCTTTTTCCCGGATATGTATACAGATCAGACACTTTGGATCAGAGAAGGGGAAACGACTGCTGTACCTGGAACGAAAACAGACGAAGGCCAGTATTATTTAAAGAACCATAAGTTTGTTATGGAGCTCTACAATAAAAAGGACAAGCAGTTCTCCAACGCACTAAACCAGGTGGGCAACGAGGTGCCGAAGAACTATCAGAGCAATATCACGCTCTATCATGCAAATCCTGCCCAAGTTGTAGGAGCAGCTCCGGAACTGAAGAAAGTTAAAGATGCTAAGATTAAAGTGAATGAGCCGCTGACATTCGGGGATTATGCCCTTTACCAAGTAGATTTCAAGCTGAACGAGTTTCATAGAATGAACCTGAAGCTTGAAAAGAAATCGACGGGGAAAAGCTTTGGGGAAATCAAGATCAATCTCTTTAATCCAAAGTCGGCGTATGATCTTGGAAACGGCTACAAAGTGAAAATGGTTGAATACTTCCCGAACTTTAAGCTCGATGAAGACGGCCAGCCGACAACAGAAAACAGCGTGCCCGACAACCCGGCATTCGTATTTAAGATGTTTACCCCAGAGACGCCAAAAGGAGAAACCGCTTTTATAGGAATTCGTAAGAACGTAGAAGCCGGCAACAACAAGTATAAGATGACCTTCTCCGGTCTCGAAACGAAAAACGTATCAGCGTTAACCGTCAAGAAGGACAGAACACTTCCAATCATTATTGTTGGCGGAATTATCTTCATGCTTGGGGTGGTCCAGGGACTGTACTGGAATCACCGCAGAATTTGGATTCAGCAGAAAAACGGGCAATTATGGATTGCTGCCCATACGAATAAAAACTGGTTTGGCCTGAAAAAAGAAATGCAGGCCATTTCGGAGGAATCCGGGCTGGTCATGCCTGTTGACCAAAGTGACGAAAAAAGCGCTTAAGCCCTGACTGGAGGTTATTATGGCTCAACTTAGCAGTAATTTGCTTTACATTGCATTTATTATTTATTTAATCGCAACAGCTGTCTTTGCCATGTCTCTTTCTGACAAAAAAGGAAAGGAAAAAGCAGCCTATACTAAGAAATGGGGAAGAACTGGGTATGTACTTTCCATCCTGGGCTTCATCTCACAGCTTGGATATTTCGTTACGCGATGGATCGCGAGCGGACATGCACCGGTCAGCAACCTGTTTGAATTCACTACTTTCTTTGGGATGATGATGGTGTTTGCTTTCATCCTTTTATATGGCATTTACAGAACAAATGCCCTTGGGGTGTTCGCGATGCCGATCGCCCTGCTGGTCATCGCATATGGCAGCATGTTCCCGAAAGATATCGCACCGCTCATTCCGGCACTTCAAAGTGATTGGCTGAAAATACACGTAACGACTGCAGCCCTCGGCGAAGGCATCCTGTCCATCTCATTTGCGGCAGGGTTCATCTACCTGATTCGCGTGGTTGATCAAAGCATTTCATCCAAAAAGACAAAGATGCTTGAGATCATTATGTATCTGCTCTTATGTGTACTCGGTTTCGTTCTTGTAAGTGCGATCTCTTCAGCAGCCGGCTATGAGACGAAGTTTGATTGGACGGACAAGAGGGATCAAAAAACGGAGTTGACGTACAATTTGCCGGCTCTCATAGGCCCTCCGAACGGAACGCAGGCAGACAATCATTTCGGACCGCTACTGAATTCTCCATCCTGGATGAATGGTGATGAAGCACCAAAGAAATTTAACACATTCATCTGGTCCCTGCTCATGGGCGGAGTACTGTATGGGATCATCCGGCTGATCTTAAGAAAGCGGATCACCGCAGCCATTCAGCCAAAACTTATGAATCTAAAACCGGATCTTGTTGATGAGATCAGCTATCGCTCTGTTGCCATCGGTTTTCCTGTTTTCACACTTGGCGCACTCATTTTTGCGATGATCTGGGCACAGCAGGCATGGACAAGGTTCTGGGGATGGGATCCAAAAGAAGTATGGGCACTGATCACTTTCTTGTTCTATGCGGCCTATCTGCATTTTCGGCTTTCAAGAGGCTGGCATGGCGAGAAGTCTGCCTGGCTCTGCGTCATCGGATTTGTCATCATCATGTTTAACCTTGTTGCGGTTAACCTTGTGATTTCCGGTCTTCATTCCTACGCATAATTAGCGCAGGCCTATACCCTTCATGCCAGGTTTGTTTCCTGGTATGAAGGGTTTTGTGATATACAAAGTGTTCATGTATGATAGAAGGGCAGATACATATGAAATGGAGGAACAGCAGTGGAAAAAGAAGCGAAAATTCTTGTTGTTGATGATGAAGAAAGGATTCGCAAGCTTTTAAAAATGTATCTTGAAAGAGAAAATTACGAAGTAGATGAAGCGGAGAACGGAGAGGAAGCGCTTGACTACTCTTTGACCTTAAATTACGACTTGATCTTGCTGGACGTGATGATGCCCGGCATGGATGGAACGGAAGTCTGTGAAAAACTCCGGCAAAGGAAAGCCACGCCTGTTATCATGCTAACGGCTAAAGGTGAGGAGATGAACCGGATACAAGGATTTGAATCAGGTGCTGACGACTATATCGTAAAACCGTTCAGCCCCAGAGAGGTCATCCTCAGAGTGAAGGCACTGCTGCGCAGGTCTTCATCTACCAAGTTCCTGCAGACTGAATCCGTCGCTAAAAATATCATCGTGTTTCCGCACCTGACGATCGATCATGACGCTCATCGCGTGATCGCTGGGGGAAAAGAAGTCAACCTGACTCCTAAAGAGTATGAACTGCTGTATTATCTGGCGAAGACCCCGGATAAAGTGTATGCAAGGGAGCAGCTTTTAAAAGATGTTTGGAATTATGAGTTCTTCGGAGATCTTCGGACGGTTGATACTCATGTCAAACGGCTGCGCGAGAAGCTAAATAAAGTTTCCCCTCAGGCAGCATCGATGATTGCGACAGTGTGGGGAGTGGGCTACAAATTTGAGGTAGCTGAACAAGAATGATCTGGCGCAGTGTAGTCGGAAAACTTTGGGTAACCATATTGCTTCTTGTTTCCGTAGTCCTTTTTATTTTAACAGTGCTGCTTACACAATTCGTAGAAAGATACCACGATGAACAAGCAGAGCAGCAGCTTACCAAGCTTGCCCAAAAAATGGTGGAGCTCGTGGAGCATTATGACAGCAGGGAAGAGGCTTTGCGGATTTCTTCAGAGCTTGTCGACGCTTATTCATTAAATGCGATGTTCATCATGGATAAAAAAGAATACTATTCTCCGACACCGAGGAAGAATGAGGAACCGGACTTGCCAGTTAAAGTGTTCTTTAAAAATGATTCACTGGCGTCCGTCTACAAAAAAGGAAACAAAGTCGTTAAAAAAGGCGATTTTCCCGTTATGTCAAATGGTAAAGAAAAACATAACCGGCTGCTGATCGTCGGGCTGCCTTTTAAAATGGAGAACGGGAAAACGGGTGCGGTGTACATCTACCAGTCACTCGAAAACATCGCCGAAAGTACGAACTATACGAAGCGCCTTATCTTTTTATCAGCAGGAATCGCCATTATCTTAACGACGATCTTTGCGTTCTTTCTTTCGAGCCGAATCACCGCCCCACTGCGTAAAATGCGGGAGGCGGCCTCCCATATGGCCAGAGGAGAGTTTGATATGAAGGTTCCGATGCTGACGCACGATGAGATCGGAGAACTTGCCATGGCCTTTAACCGGATGGGAAGGCAGCTGAAAAACTTTATTACTGCTCTGAATCAGGAAAAAGAACAGCTCTCAGGAATCCTTAGTTCAATGGCAGACGGGGTTATTACCTTTGACAGGAGAATGAGCATACTTGTATCCAATCCGCCGGCTGAACGCTTCTTGCAGGCCTGGTATTATGAACAGGGGATGGACCGTAACAAAGATAAGACCTTGCCTGATCAGCTTACAGAGCTGTTTGAGAATGTTGTTACCCTTGAAAAAGAACAGTACATTGAAATTGATATTCAGGGGCGAAGCTGGGTGGTGCTCATGACGCCTCTCTATAACCAGTCCTATGTAAGGGGAGCTGTTGCCGTTTTACGGGACATGACAGAAGAAAGACGGTTGGATAAATTAAGAAAAGATTTCATCGCGAATGTCTCTCATGAACTCAGAACACCGATTGCCATGCTTCAAGGATACAGTGAAGCAATCGTTGATGATGTGGCCGGCTCCAAGGAAGAAGAAAAGGAAATCGTTAAGATTATACATGATGAATCTCTGCGCATGGGCCGCCTTGTAAATGAACTGCTTGATCTTGCGAGGCTTGAAGCGGGCCAGATGAAACTGCACCCCGTTAATGTATCTGTCACTGAATTTTTTGAACGGGTAGTCCGCAAATTCTATGGAATCGCGAGGGAAAGGGAAATCGAGCTCATCCTGGATATCAATACAGATGGTACGGCAAGACTTGATCCTGACCGGATCGAACAAGTGTTGACCAACCTGATCGACAATGCACTCCGCCATACAGCCAGCAGCGGTAAAGTTTCCATCAGGGTCGGTTCCGCTGGGCAAGGATTGAAGATCGAAGTTACCGACAATGGATCAGGAATCGCAGAAGAAGATCTGCCTTTTGTTTTCGAACGTTTTTATAAAGCGGATAAAGCCAGAACACGGGGGAAGAAAGGCGGAACCGGGCTTGGCTTGGCGATCGCCAAAAATATCGTGGTCAGCCACAGCGGCACGATTTCTGTTCACAGCAAGCTGAACGAAGGTACGTCATTTTCGATCTTTTTGCCGCTATCTGTTGAAGAATAGGAAAACACCTCGATTATTCTTGTTCCATAAGAAACAAAAACACCATAAAACAAACGGCTGAAGTGAACTGCACTCCTCTTGTTAGACACAACTAACAACGGGAGGAGCAGTTTTTTTGTTCTGTTTAATGCAGAGCCGCATAACATGAAAAGGTGATTCTAGTTTCAGGGAGGAAAAGATGAAAGATTACGGAAGGCGATTTCTTGTTGTATTGGCTATCACCTTGTGCATCGGAATTCTGTTTGTGGGCGGCAAGGGCGGCAAGGCAAAGTCAGGAGAAAGTTTTGAAAAACACTTGAAGGAGGCCGAAATTCATGTTACAAAAGTGGATAAGGATTTGCCCAAGAATTAGGTTGAAAAATTAGAGGAGGAACAAGCTTGCCGACAGACTATCACAATCATTTAGAAAAGGGAACGCTAACACTGGACTATCTTGAAAGGTTTGTTAACCGGGCTAGAGAAAGAGAGATCAGCCATTTTGGAATCTCTGAACATGCCTATCATTTTTACCAAACGAAAGATATAGTGAGCAAACCTTGGATGGAAGAACGAAGATATTATGACATGAAAGACTATGTAGACTTGTTTCATGAAGCATGGTCGAAAGATCTGGATGTAAAGATGTCGATCGAGATGGATTATACGCCAGGCCGGCATAAAGAGATGGAAAGTTTTATATCAAGGTATGATTTTGATTATGTGATCGGTTCCGTCCATTGGGTTGGAGACTTTGGCATTGATCTTGCTGAGTACCGGAAAGAGTGGGAACGCAGGGATCTTTATGAGGTCTACAGACAATATTATGATCAAGTGGTAACACTGGCAGATTCCAATCTTTTTGATATCATTGGGCATATCGACCTTGTTAAAATTTTCAACTACATACCGAATGATGAGGAATTTATTCTTGAACAATATGAACGGGCGACAGACGCGCTCAAGAATTCAAAAACATGCGTTGAGATCTCTACTGCCGGATTGCGCAAACCGGTTCAGCGGCTTTATCCAGAACCAGTATTACTAAAAATGTGTCGAAGCAAAGGGATTCCGATCGTATTTTCTTCTGATGCTCACGAACCGTCCCATGTGGGTGCTGATTATGGACAGGCTTTCCAACTGGCAAGGGAAGCCGGTTATACGTCTGTAATGACGTTTACAAAAGGAGAACGAAAAGAAATCTCGTTTTAAAGCATAAAAAAAGGGGCTGTCCTGAAAGTCGAAAATTGACTTTCAGCAGCTCCTTTTTGGCTTGAAAATCTTCAATGAAAAGTTGATTGAAGTGGAAGGTGCGAGACTCCTGCGGGACTAGCGTGACAGGTGAGACTCCCGCAGGCGCTAGCGCCAAAAAGTAGGCGTTCACGCCGGTAAGGCTCACCGCACGCCCCGCGGAAAGCGAGCACCCTGGAACGGAAATCAACAGCTTACAGACTTCTTGGACAGCCCCTTTTTTTGTTGTTATTACAGGTTTATAGTAGTAGCGGATACTACGTCAGAGAGCTCCTTGATCCTCAGTAATACATCCTGATCCAGCTCTTTGTCAAATGTAAGCATCATGATCGCTTCACCGCCGGCCATCTTTCTCCCCACCTGCATTGCAGCGATGTTGACCTCCAGATCACCGAGCAGTTTTCCGACTCTGCCGATGACACCAGGCTTATCGACATGCTCAATGTATACGAGGAATCCTGCAGGAACAAAATCAGTGGAATATCCGTTGATGTTGACCACTCTTGGGCCATAGCCGTTGATATACGTGGATTGAAGGCTGAAGCTTTCTGTTTCGCCGATAACACGGGCTTCAATGATATTTTCATAGCCTTGTGTTTCTGTGCTGTATTTTTCGCCAAATGAGAAGCCTTGCTCTTTCGCGATGAGCGTGGCATTGATATCATTGACAATGCGGTCTACTCTTGGCTGTAAGAATCCGGACAGAAGGCCTCTTGATACTAATCCTGTATCCAATTCTGTGATAGTTCCGGCAAAGGTAATCTTAATCTCTTTAATCGGAGAAGAGAATGACTGTGATAGAAACTGGCCGGAAACTTTAGCAAGTTGATAATAAGGATAGATCTTCTGAAAGTCGTCATTGGAGACGGCTGGAAGGTTCACCGCGTTTTTGACGGGCTTGCCTTTGGAGAAGGTTAAGATTTCTTTGGCAACCTGTGCAGCAACATTCATCTGTGCTTCTGCGGTTGAAGCCGCGATGTGAGGAGTGGCGATCACGTTCGGCAGGTGAACAAGCCGGTTCTCAACAGCCGGTTCCTGCACGAACACATCAAGGGCACAGCCTGCAATATGGCCGTTTGATAGGTAGGTGTAAAGGGCCTCTTCATCAAGGATGCCTCCCCTCGCACAGTTGATCAAATAAACGCCTTGTTTGGTCTTTGATAGATTCTCGGTGTTGATGAGGTTTTTTGTTTCTTTCGTAAGCGGTGTATGGACGGTAATAATATCACTGCTCTCGAGAAGTTCATCCAGGGTAACAGGAACGACCTGCAGTGTTTTTGCCCTTTCTGTCGTTAGAAACGGATCAAACACTTGCACTTTTGAACCAAACGCACGAGCCCGTTTGGCAAGCTCTGTTCCAATCCTCCCAAGTCCTACGATCCCGAGCACTTTTCCGGAAAGCTCAGCTCCTGTAAAGCTTGAACGGTTCCATTTTCCTTCTTTAATCGATTGGTTCGCCTGAGGAATCTTTCGAAGGATTGCCATGATCATCGCAAATGTATGCTCAGCTGTGGAAATCGTGTTTCCATCAGGTGCATTAATGACCAGAACTCCGCGCTGTGTTGCTGCATCGATATCAATGTTATCCACACCGACACCTGCACGCGCTACAATTCTAATGTTGTGAAAAAGGGATAGAAGTTCTTTTGTTACTTTAGTGGCACTTCTTACGACCAAAGCGTCGATACTCTCTGGATCTTGAACGTCCTTAACACTGCCATAAATGACTGAAATGCCGGACTCTTTCTCCAGAGCTGCCATTCCTTCTTTTGCTATTGAATCTGCTGCCAGCACACGAAACATCTCATCCACTCCCAGTTTGTAATTACAGCTTATATAGCCAGAATATTTATATAATATTGATAATTTAACACAGGGCTATTTAGAGTACAAACGAAATTTGAGAGAAAATCTAAAACGAAATAAAGAAGAAAAAGGGGAGAACTTTAGAGAAGGACGGTGAAATCGTTTACGCAAAATTTATAATTGACAATGGTTATCATTTAATTTTAAATGAAAGAGAAAATAAAAACCCTCCAGCATCAGCATGAAGGGCTTTGTATTTTCTTCTATTCGAATTTCAATGCATCGCCGTCAAACGGTTCGTCTGCCACTTTAATAGAATCTGTTGGGCAGCCTTCGAAAGCATCCTGCATATCGTCGATCAATACATCTGGAATTTCAACAATTCCTTGGTTTTCATCGAGAGTAACAAAGGCGATGCCTTCATCATCATAATCATAAATATCGGGCGCAGCAGCTCCGCAAGCTCCGCAGGCAATGCAAGTGTCTTTGTCTACAATTGTGTACTTTGGCATATTTATATCCTCCTAATCATGGTAATGCAATAAAACACGAATACATTCAAAATGTTATACTTCAATATATGTGTGCTATTCATATTGTAATTTATTAGCTACCAATAATTCAATAGAAAAAATAATGGTTTATGTCACAACTCCCTTTAACTTCATGTTTCCCCTGGTTTTTCTCCGCTAAACGAATTCTGCTTCTTTATTAGTTTTCAGATGCGTGTTAGTCTAAAGATTATTTAAGTGTGGTGATGGATGATGAATACACGAGATGGCATACTCCTCTATTGTTTGAAACAATTTAACGGTGAACGAAGTCTGTCAGGAATCTTGCATTTGGTAAAAGGGAAGAAAACCTCGCAGACACTTTCTGACGGACACCTTTTTAATCTCTCTTTTTTATTTGGGGTCTTGCCGAGCCTCGAACGTGAAGAGTTTGAAAAAACGATCAGCCATCTCATTGAGCGCAGTTTGGCCAAAAGGCTGGAAGACCGGTATATCATTACAGAAGAAGGGGATGAACAATTAGCCAAGCTTCTGAAGGATCGTCCGTATCTATTTGCCTTTAACGGTCTTCGCTACAGAAACGCAGAACTTCCATTTTACAGGCTTCTTGCTCTATACATACAAGCAGTATCTCACAGTACCCGAAACAATTATGATTTTCTGCCGGTTTCAAGAGACCCGGTGACGCTTTATCTTGTGAGAAGAATATTTCCGAAGCAGAACGAGAGGCAGGCGGAGGCGGATCAGTTATACAGAGAATTTCTTTCACTCCTCGGTGAACTGCCCGGCCGCCATGCAGAGATATTTGTATTAAAATTAAGCAGGTACGGAAGAACAGGTCTCACGAATAACCAAGCGGCTAGTGTATTAGGGCTGCCTGTAGAGGATACTGAGCTTATTTTCCGTTCTGTGCTCCACTATCTTCTCATGCATGCAGAAGAAGGGCAAAAATTTTACCCCGTATTGAACAAACTCGTAAACTGTCTGGAAATAAACGATCCTCTCACAGTATCCGCTCAAAAGACGTGGAGATTGCTGAGATCTGGAAATAGCATGGAACAGATCATCATGATCAGAAAGATGAAAAAAAGCACAATTGAAGACCACTTAGTAGAGATTGCGATCCACTATCCCAACTTTTCGGTCGAACCTTACGTAACCGAGCAGGAACAAGAAAAGATAATAGCTGCCTTTGAAAAGCTGCAGACTAAAAAACTAAAACGCATAAAAGAAAGCCTCGGAGATGACATCTCTTACTTTAAAATACGTCTCGTACTAGGAAGAGCAGGTGATCGAATTGGAGCTGGAAGCCCTGTTAAGTAAAAAATTCGGATATGATGAATTCCGCACTGGACAGAAGGAAGTGATCGAAGACATTCTGACGGGAAATGACGTACTGGCCATGATGCCTACTGGTAAAGGAAAATCATTATGCTATCAGCTTCCAGGCAACATTCTTTCCGGCTCAATCATCATTGTCTCACCTCTTCTTTCCCTGATGGAAGACCAGGTGGAACAGCTTAAGCGTTCTGGGGAAAAAAGAGCGGTGGCTTTAAACAGTTTTATGGATTTTGAAGAAAAAAGAAGAGTGCTTCACAGGCTCTCTTCTTATAAATTTATATACGTTTCTCCTGAAATACTTGAAAATGAATTTGTACTCAACGAACTGAAAAAAATCTCCGTCTCTCTGTTCGTTGTTGATGAGGCGCATTGTATATCCCAATGGGGCCATGAATTTCGGACCAGTTATCTAAAACTGGCGTCGTTTCGAAGCAATATTGGGAATCCTCCTTGTCTTGCTCTGACAGCGACCGCTACACCGGAAGTCAGAGATGATATCACAGCAAAGCTTAAAATGAAAAGCTGTACGATGCATGTTTATCGTGTGGACCGGCCGAACATCACGTTAACAGTAGTGCACTGCACGGAGCATCTGGATAAACTGAATCGTGCCATTGAACTCGCTTCCTCATTAAATGGACCTGGAATTCTTTATGCCTCGACAAGATCATGGGCTGAAAACCTTGCAGAAAATCTGAGAGAAAAGGGGATGAATCGTGTAGCTGCCTACCATGGGGGGCTTGAAAATGAGGATCGGCTGTTGATCCAAAAACAGTTTCTAAATGATGAACTTGATATCATTTGCTGTACAAATGCTTTCGGCATGGGCATCAACAAACCAAACATCCGGTTTGTTGTCCATTTTCATATGCCTTCTGCCATGGAGTCTTATGTCCAGGAAATCGGCCGGGCGGGAAGAGACGGCAAAGAGAGTCTCGCTGTTTTGTTATATTGCAGAGGGGATGAAGAAATTCCGGGGATGTTTATTGACCATGAGTTTCCAGATGAGGGACAGGTACTCCATTGTGCTTCACTTCCTGCGGCTGACCGCGTTTCATTTTCGGGTATGCTGGAAAGGTTTGAGATGAGTGACAGCGCAAGAAGATTTTTGCTTTATCAGTTTGAAAAAGAGGGTTACTTTTTAAACGAAGGAAATGTGATGCCGGATGAAGCCAAGGAACGTATTCTTCAAAAAATGAAAAACAGAAAAGCTCTGAAACGCAAAAAAATAGAAGAAATGGTAGAATGGACAAGAGGAGATTTTTGCAAACGAGAAAAGATTGCACACATCTTTCATGATGAGATGGGGGAACGCCCGGATAATTGCTGCAGCCACTGCAAGGCAGATATCGGACATTTCATCCAAAAGGAAACTCGTACAAATCCTCAGCCTGCTGCAGCTGTGAATTGGCAAAATGAGCTGCAACTAATTTTTAATCAGGAAAGTGATGATCATCATGAAGAATTGGGATCAAGCACAGCTGATCCGGCTAATGAGCGACCGAGAATTACGCACTAATATATATATTTCCCAATTTCTATTCTTTGCTGCCGGAACAGCCATCATGTGGTTTGCGGGCTTTGATCTGAACAAGTTTCGATGGGAAAGCTTTAATATCATAGTTTTGGGAGCAGGAACCGCATTAGCGGTAGTCATTATTAACCTCCTTCTGCATAAATGGATGCCGAAACGTTACTTGGATGACGGAGGGATCAATGAGCGCATCTTCCGCTCGGTTCCGGTCTGGCATATTGCTGTACTAACAGCTGTCATTTCGTTTTCAGAAGAGTGGCTCTTTCGGGGTGCTGTACAGCCCTTGCTCGGCTTGAGCTTAACAAGTATACTTTTTGCAGTCCTCCATGTACGATATATAAAAAAGCCTGTACTTTTCAGTGCAGCGGTTCTACTTAGCTTTCTTCTCGGATATTTATACCAATACACTGAGAATCTGCTTGTTCCGATGACCGCTCATTTTTTTATCGATTTTTTTCTTGGGCTGCTGATTTCCAAAGGATGGCTCACGACCCATCCTAAATCTTATCCAATAGAGGACAACGGAGGTGGTACTCATGAAGAACATGAGTGAACAATCTGAACTAATAAACGATCGTCCGCTGCCTTCGAGGAAGGAATTTCATAAAAGAAAAACGGAACAGATAAGGAAAGAAAATGCAGTGGAACCTGAGAGTTCTTCAGAAGAGAAAAAAAAGAACCGGCTGCCGCTGGCCCAATCTCTGCTTGTTATTTTCTTGCTCCTCGTTGTTTTTATCCTTACATATAACTATTGGTTTCCGAGAGTAACGGATCCGTTAAAAGGAAATGACGATGTGCAGAAGGTGAAAATAGAATCATGAAGTAGTAAAAGGATGCTGATGCAAAATTCGTCAGCATCCTTTTTTTATAACAAAGCCCATTAAAAAGGCCTCTGGAGACGAGATTAAAAACGGGAAGCCATTGGGAATGATTTAATCTTATTTTGCATACGTTGAAGCAGGAGGGGGCTTATATGAACGCAATCAACTACTGGAAGGTCGAGCCTTTTATCTCAGAAATCTGCAAAGTGGTGCTTCAGACGCTGATTGAAAAGAAAGAACAGAAAGACCAGTATGATAGACAGATGAAATGGTGGGCGTTTTATAGTTCGCTCATGGGCTGCCTGGCGTTGATCTACTTGTATGGTTTTAAGTTAACCCATGCTGAAAGTGTACGGGCGGCGTTGTTTTCACTCGCAGGTGACAGGATGATCTGGTTTATCGGGATTTATTTTCTAGTGGCAGGGGTTCAGTGGAAACGGCTCAAAAAGAAATGTGCAAAAGCGGATGATGAATATGAAAGCATCAGGAAAGAGATTATTGAACGCGGAGACGATTTATGGCCAAGGCCGGAAATGTGGAAGAACAGGTATCAGGTATTGGAGTATGTTAAATCTGAGTACAACATAAATCTGTATCATAAATGAAGAGCTAGATCGCGCTGGGGCATCCGAAAAAGAAGTGATCAGCGATGGAATGTTTCTCTGAATTAATGACTACAAAATGGTCATCCATCGTCTCGATGCGCCCGAAAGCTATAGTTCTATGGGAATTCGGACAATAGACTTCAACTGGGAGGCCAAGTTTTTCGTTATATCTTAGATCTTTATTTAACACGAGAGATTTTGTCTTGATTTTTAATAAAGTCATGATGTTCCTCTCCATTCTTTTTTAAGTTTTTCACTGGTTAATTCAATGATAAGTCAATTTTACAGTATTTTCAATAAAAGATTTTAAATATTCTTAAAATTTAAAACGAGTGGCTGCGGGGAGGAAGTGAAAGGGTATGTTTGTAAAAAGCAATATGATCCCACTGCGTAAGACACATTTTGTGAAGGAAAAAGATTCTGTAAAACAAGTGCTTGATCTTCTGCAAAAGTATGATATTGACGGAGTTCCGGTCGTCTCTGATAACAGGTTTAAAGGGATTCTTACACGGCATTCCATCTATGAAGCTTTTTTTGCGAGCGGCAAGACAAAGGAGCAATTTTTAGCAAAAACAAAAGCCGGCGATATTGCCTGCTGCAGAAACCTGACCATCAGTGAAGATGAAATGTTTGAAAGGACCCTGCTGATGGTAAAAGATATGCCGATCGTTGGCGTAACTGACAAACATAATCAATTGCTTGGCGTCGTTACCCGGTATGATGTGCTGGAGCAGTTTCAAAGCGCGTTCGGCATGAAAAAGCCCGGGATTAGATTATCCTTCGCTTCCCTTGAAACGGAAGGGAGGATTGCCCGATTGTCTGAGATTACAAAGCAATTTCACGAGAATATTATCTCACTGACTACATTTGATGAAACGGATCAGCTCGTAAGACGGATGGTAATGAAAGTGGAAAAAACACCAAATCTTGAAAAGTTTGTGGAAAAGCTCAGCCAGTCTGGATTCAGAATTTTAAGCATACATGAGGATTGATCCGGCCAGCCCTGTATACCGGGGCTGTCCTTTTTATCAATTTTCAGTTAAAATGTGTTTTACAAAAAGTTATTAACGGGGATTAACATCATACTCCCTATCTTTTTAGTTCTATGCATGTACGAGTATATTTGTGAGGCGTTGTACAAATTTTACACAAGGTAAGCAGTCCGCTATACTTATAGGTATAATCAGCTATTGGAGGATATAGAAATGGCTTCACAGGAAGGGAAATACAATATTAAAGCCGTTTCAAAAATGCTTGGAATCCAGGCGGGAACATTAAGAGCCTGGGAGCGGAGATATTCCATCATCCAGCCCAAGCGCAATGAAGCTGGCCACAGGCTATATACGGATGAACACATCTATATCATTAAATGGCTCATGAATAAAATTAATCACGGTTTCACCATTAGCCAGGCTGTAGATCTGCTTGAACATCATGAAAATAACATCGATCAGTTCGTCGTCGAGAACAGCAGCCAGAAGGATAGGGCTGTCCAACTGGCGGACGAGCTGCTGTCAGCACTCCTTTCTTTCCATGAAAACAAAGCCAAGGAAGTTTTGGACCGTGCATTCAGCCTGTTTACCATAGAAAAAGTAACGATTGATATACTAGGCTCTTTACTCGTAAAAATCGGCCATATGTGGGAGAACCATAAAATTACGGTTGCCCATGAGCATTATTCGACCTCTTTTTTGAAGGCGAAGATCGGGAACATACTCTATCATCTTCCTGTCGACGGTTACTTGCCAAAAGTAATGGCGGTTTGCGGATTAAAAGAGACCCATGAATTAGGTTTACTGATCTTCACACTGTACCTGAGGCAAAAAGGGTTTGAAGTCATCTATCTCGGTGAAGGAATCCCTCCCGAGGATCTTAATGTTGTCATTAAAGAAATCGACCCTAAATTGTTAGTTGTTTCCTGTACGATGGAACAACATACTTCTCAGACCCTGAAATGGCTTGAAAAGGTGGATAAAGAGTATCCAAACCTTCAAATCGGCTTAGGAGGACTGGGAATTGAATATTTATCCAATGATATAAAAACCAAATTTAAAGACATCATAATAGGGAACACCAAAACAGATTGGGAACAATGGATTCATAAAAAATTAAAACAAGAAAAGCGACCGGCTCTTGATCATTAAAGTGTGGTAAGAGAAGTTTAGCACCAACTTCCTTCTCACTCATATAGTGTATTAAAGAGTTGCGGAATCGATCGTAAGGGGGACCAGAAATGCGGGTAGAGCGATTAACTTATAACAAGATCAAGATCTTCCTAACGTTTGATGATTTAAAAGAACGCGGAATCTCCAAAGATGAAATATGGCAGGATATTCCTAAAGTTCACCAACTATTCAGAGATATGATGACCGAAGCAGACGACGAAGTGGGATTCAAAGCAGACGGACCGATTGCTGTTGAAGTTTTTGCTTTACCGGCGCAAGGAATGGTGGTCATTGTGACAAAAGGTCATAACGAGTATGAACTCGAAGATGAATATGATGAAGACTATATTGAAATGCAAGTAACCTTGGATGAAAGTGACGAAATCTTCTATGAATTTTCTTCATTTGAAGATGTCATATCATTGGCAAAACGCCTTGGTCAGCTCAGCATTGACGGTGGAACACTCTATTCATTTGAAAACTGTTTCTATCTGAAGTTTGAAGAACAGGATCTTCCCGATATTGAACTGGATACACTCATTGCATTATTAGCTGAATTTGGCAGTTCTTCTACCATTACGAGCTACAGAGTGATCGAATACGGCAAAGCCCTGATGGAAAGCAATGCAATTTCCCAAATCAATTCTTATTTTAATTAAACTCCCGAAAATCCGGGAGTTTTTTATTTAAAAAAAACACATTAGCCATTACATCAACCTGCAAACATGGTATGATATATGGGATTTCCTTATAGAAAAGCTCACAAAAAGTGGCAGGGAATATAATGAACTACATATATTTTTGGGGTGGGAGTGATTACACACATGAAAATTGCAGTTTTATACGGAGGAGTATCCGCTGAGCGCGAGGTATCCTTATCTAGTGGAAAACAGATTATGAACGCTTTGGAAGCGAAAGGGCATGAAGTAATCGGAGTGGACTTTCATCCTGATCGACTGGAAGAAATCATTCAGCTGAATGCAGATATCGTATTCATCGGATTGCATGGAAAATACGGTGAGGACGGCAAGCTGCAAAGCTTGCTTGATATGCTGAAGATTCCTTATGTTGGTTCTGGTGTTCTTGCATCGGCACTGGCAATGGATAAAGCCCGTTCCAAACAGTTTTTTAAAAATGCTGGAATCAGAACAGCTAAAGAGGTTGTTTTGGAGAAAAAGCTCTACCGCGAGGATAAACTCGATGTTCCTTTCGGATTTCCACTTGTCGTCAAACCGAATCATGAGGGATCTACGATCGGATTGACCATCGCAAAAAACAAAGATGAAATGCTGAAAGGCATCGCATCAGCCCTTTTGCATGATCATACAGTAATGGTTGAAGAATTTGTATCCGGCAAAGAAGTGACAGTGGCGGTTATGGGGGAAAAAGGAAGTGTCAATGCTCTCCCTGTCGTTGAGATTGTCCCAAAAAATGAATATTACGATTATGAATCCAAGTATGCGGAAGGCGGAAGTGTTCATTATGTACCGGCACGCCTTGATGAAAAAACCACATCATTGCTTCAGAAACAAGCCGTTTTGGCTCATGAGGTATTGGGGTGCGAAGTTTATTCCAGAGTTGATTTCATTATTCCGAGCGACGGAAGTGAACCTGTCATTCTTGAAGTCAATACGCTGCCGGGAATGACACCAACCAGCTTATTCCCGGACGCGGCGAAAGAAGTAGGTCTTTCTTACCCTGATATGATCGAGAAGCTCATTCAGCTTTCGCTTCAAAAATAAACGGCCGCCCTCCCTTCAAGTCTAGGGGGGGCTTCATTATGCCGGTCGTCTGATAGTAAAAAAGTACCGAAAGCGCTTACCTTTTTCGCGATTATCTTGAAAATCCCCTTCTCATAGGACTAACAAAGGTGTATACTGTCTCTGAAGATTGACTAAACTTTAGAGGTGACAATAATGGGAGGTAACCAAATGACTGCCCAAAACGCAGCAGATCACAAATCTGATAACCATGAAAATAATAACGTGCTAACCGCAACACAATCAGTGATTGGGGAAGCACTTGATAAATTAGGGTACCCTGAAGAAGTATATGAACTTCTCAAAGAACCGATCCGGATGCTGACTGTTCGCATCCCGGTAAAAATGGATGATGGCTCTACTAAAATATTTACGGGATACCGTTCCCAGCATAATGACGCAGTCGGCCCGACTAAAGGGGGAGTCCGCTTTCACCCGAGTGTAACAGAGACAGAAGTGAAAGCACTTTCGATTTGGATGAGCTTAAAAGCAGGAATTGTGGATCTTCCATACGGCGGAGGTAAAGGGGGAATCATTTGTGATCCCCGCAACATGTCGTTCCGTGAACTGGAGCGTCTAAGCCGCGGTTATGTACGTGCGATCAGTCAGCTTGTTGGTCCAACAAAGGACATTCCGGCACCAGACGTGTTTACCAACTCTCAAATCATGGCCTGGATGATGGATGAATACAGCCGGATCAGAGAATTCGACTCACCTGGCTTCATCACAGGCAAGCCGCTTGTTCTAGGCGGTTCACACGGCCGTGAAACAGCTACAGCAAAAGGAGTAACGATCTGCATTCGTGAAGCAGCTGCAAAACGCGGGTTTGAAATTGAGGGTGCAAGAGTCGTTATCCAGGGATTCGGAAACGCAGGCAGCTTCTTAGCGAAGTTTATGCATGATTCAGGCGCAAAAGTCATTGGGATCTCTGATGCTTATGGTGCACTCCACGATCCAGAAGGCCTTGATATTGACTATCTCTTGGAAAGGCGCGACAGCTTTGGTACGGTTACTAAATTATTCAAAGATACCATATCCAACAAAGAGCTTTTAGAACTGGATTGCGATATTCTTGTTCCTGCAGCGATTGAAAATCAGATTACAGCAGAAAATGCCCATAATATTAAAGCTTCCATCGTAGTCGAAGCAGCCAATGGCCCTACAACACTTGAAGGAACAAAGATTTTAACAGAACGCGGCATCCTTCTTGTACCGGACGTACTGGCAAGTGCCGGCGGTGTAACGGTTTCCTATTTCGAGTGGGTACAGAACAACCAGGGATATTATTGGACAGAAGAAGAAGTAGAAGAGAAGCTTGAAACTGTAATGGTGAAATCTTTTAATAACGTTTACACAACGGCCATGAACCGTAAAGTAAACATGCGCCTCGCAGCCTATATGGTAGGCGTGCGCAAGATGGCTGAAGCCTCCCGTTTCAGAGGATGGATTTAATCTTTTGCAAATGCCAGAAGAATCCCCTATCATTAATTGATAGGGGTTTTTTATGGTTTAAGGGATAAATCATTTTTATTAATGAAAGGCTATGTGTGAGCCTATATAAAAAGAGCAAGCTATAGATTTGTGAACCAGGAGAGTGGAGAAATGAAGTACGATGTTTGTATTATCGGCGGGGGGCCGTGCGGCTTATCCGCAGCCATCGCTGTGAAGGAAATAGGGCTTTCCTATGTGGTGATCGAGAAGGGGAATATCGTGGAGTCAATCTATAACTACCCGACTCACCAAACGTTTTTCAGCACTAGTGAAAAACTTGAAATTGGTGATGTACCTTTTGTCAATGAGGAAAGAAAACCGAGAAGAATCCACGCACTGACTTACTATCGCGAGGTGGCCAAACGGAAAGAACTGAACATCCGCACGTTTGAGAAAGTAACTGCTGTACAAAAAGGGGACAGTACAACTTATCATGTCCAGACAGAAACGGCTAAAGGTGACTCCAATGTATACGAGGCGAAGGCCGTTATAATTGCGACAGGATACTATGATAATCCGACCTATATGAACATACAAGGTGAGGAGCAGCAGCATGTTTTTCATTATTTTAAGGAAGGTCATCCTTATTATGATAAAGACGTGACGGTGATCGGCGGAAAAAACTCTGCGGTCGATACAGCGCTTGAACTTCAAAAAGCCGGTGCGAGGGTGACGGTTCTCTACCGGGGTGAAGATTATTCGAAGAGTGTAAAACCATGGGTATTGCCTGAGTTTGTATCGCATGTAAACAGCGGCAAGATCGCCATGCACTTTCAGTCGAACGTTCTTGAAATCGGAAAAAATACAGTAACCTTTGATAAAAACGGAGAAAAAGAAACGGTCAAGGCAGATTTTGTGTTTGCCATGACAGGATATCATCCGGATCACGGGTTCCTTGAAAAAATCGGTATCCATATTGACCATGAAACAGGCCGGCCCGCCCACAATCCTGAGACGATGGAAACGAATGTGGAAAATGTGTTCATCTGCGGTGTCATTGCTGCAGGCAACAATGCTAATGAGATCTTTATTGAGAATGGAAGGTTCCATGGCGGACTGATCGCCGATACGTTATCGGCATCTCATAAATAAAAACAGGTGCTGCTTTTATTTATGTAAGCCGATTAATTGGTGGGTTTTTGCGGTGAAAAGCATGTGTTATGATACTTAAGAGGTGTTTACATATGAAAAAAGTAGCGTTGATAACTACTGGCGGAACCATTGCCAGCAAGCCGAATGAAACGTCAGGCCTTTTATCTTCAGGCGCTCTGACGGGGGAAGAGCTGGCGGCAATGATTGAGCTGCCAAACGATATTGAAGTTAGTATTTTTTCACTGTTTCAGGTCCCGAGTATGCATATGACGTTTGAACATCTTAACGTGCTTAAGGAAGCCATTGAAAACCTTTTTAAGGATTCAGATTATGATGGTGTAGTCATTACCCATGGAACAGACAGTATTGAAGAAACCGCTTATTTTCTTGATCTGACCATCGCAGATCCGAGGACAGTAGTCGTTACGGGTTCACAGCGTTCACCCGGAGAAATCGGCAGTGACTCTTATACGAATATGAGGCACGCCATCTATACTGCATGTGACCCTGATTTAAAAGGTTCGGGAACAGTAGTTGTATTTAACGAGAGAATTTTTACGGCCAGGTATGTAAAAAAAGTCCATGCATCCAACCTGCAGGGCTTTAATTCTTTTGGTTTTGGGTACTTAGGAATTATCGATAACGATAAGGTCGTAGCCTACCAAAAGCCGATCGGAAGGGAATATTATACTGTAGAAAAAGCAGTGCCTCCCGTTGATATCATCAAATGTTATATTGGCGCAGACGGCAAATTTATTAAAGCGGCCATCGAAAGCGGCGTTCAGGGCATTGTTCTAGAAGGAGCAGGCAGAGGGCAGGTAGCTCCGCTGATGATGAATTCCATTATTGAAGCAGTTGATGCTGGCATAAAGGTCGTCATTACGACCAGTTCTGAGGAGGGCCAAGTATATCCGACTTATGATTATCTTGGAAGTACGTTTGATCTTGCTGAACACGGGGTTATCCTTGGAAAAGACTATGACAGCAAGAAAGCAAGGATTCGTCTGGCTGTGCTCCTGGCTGCCGGTGAGGGAGATCGCATCCAAAATATTTTCTAGGAAGATGTTACAATTTTTTCATAAACATCAGCTAGGGTTTCCATTCTGGGTGTTCCATGATACCATTGTAAAAAAACAGCTGAAAAGAGGGCTGCTATGTTAGGAATTGTTTCGGCAGGGGTCGCTCCTGCTGTCGCCCTGCTTGCTTTCTTTTATTTAAAAGATAAATATGAAACCGAGCCTGTTTCCATGGTCATTCGATTATATATTTTTGGAGCTTTGCTTGTTTTTCCGATTATGGTCATCCAATTTGGATTTAAAGAGGAAATGATGGTTTCTTCTTTTACAGAAGGCTTTTTTCTTTCTGCTCTGCTCGAAGAGTTTCTGAAGTGGTTTCTTGTTTTCTATTGCGCTTATCAGCATGCCGAATTTAATGAGCCTTATGACGGTATCGTTTATGCCGTGGCCTTATCCCTTGGGTTCGCTTCAATGGAGAACATTTTTTACCTGTACGTGCATGGGGTTAACGAAGCGATGGGCAGAGCTTTAATGCCGGTTTCCAGCCATGCTCTTTTCGGAGTCATCAGTGGATATTACTTTGGGAAGGCCAAGTTTTCATCCGGTTCCCGGAAAAAGGTGTTTTTAAGTCTTTCGATCATAATTCCGTTCGGACTGCATGGAATCTATAACTGGATTCTGCTTGTTTTTGAAAAAGACTTTCTCATCGCCATGCTGCCTTTCATGCTGTTCTTATGGTGGCTGGGACTAAAAAAAGTGAAGCTCGCAAATGCCCATAAAACAGCCTGGCTGACACGGCAGAAAAATGTAGGATCCTAACCCGGAGATAAAAATCTCCGGGTTTTTTTATGTCTAATTCTTGTCTAGCTACAGCGTCCATGGACGAAATAGCTATTTCGTCATAGGTCCCCGGAGAACGAAAATAGAGTACTGTTTTCGTCTTTGGTCGCTCGCTCTTACACCTCAACACAAAAAACGTGTTGCTGTGTAAGACCTTCAGCGCTTGTCAGACTTAAGCAGGACGCTTGCGCTTTTCTTGTACAATACGTTGCATAAAATGCTGAGATTTACAAAAGCTACTTTTATCATACAAAGCTGAGAATATTTCACAGGAGGCACTTTCTCATGAAAAAACCAATGCGTTACATAAAAAGGACGCTGTTTTTTTTAGTTGCTATGTCATGTATTATGGCCGGATACACTCCGGAGACCACTCATGCCTTTACGCCCCAAGTCATCCAAAAAGGTGCCACGGGTGAAGATGTAGTGGAGCTGCAGTCAAGGCTGCAGTATATCGGATATTACAATGGCCCCATAGATGGTGTCTTCAGCTGGAGAACCTATTGGGCTCTGCGCAATTTCCAGTATGAGAACGGGTTAAAGATTGATGGGCTCGCTGGGTTTACAACAAAGAAGAAGCTGGCGGACCAGACAAAATTCAATTATGGATGGGTTCATAAGCAGATCCGCAAAGGCAATAAGTTTACCACTTATGGCGGCGTTCCAAAAGAAAAACAAGTCAAGCAGGGAGGCGGGAAGAAGGCAGCCCAGCCTGCAAGACCAGGAAAAAAAGCTGCACCCGCAAAGCCAGGTAACAAGCCGGCTGCTAAGGTAAGCAAGCCGAGACCAGGCAAAAACATCCCGGATGGCTATTCTCAGAATGATATTAATTTGATGGCAAACGCCGTTTACGGTGAGTCCCGCGGAGAACCTTATATCGGCCAGGTTGCTGTAGCAGCTGTCATCATCAACCGGGTGGAAAGTCCGGAGTTTCCTAATACCGTATCCGGCGTCATTTTTGAACCAGGTGCGTTCACAGCCGTTGCAGACGGACAGATTTACCTGACGCCGAATCAGAAAGCGAAAAAAGCTGTGATGGATGCTCTGAACGGATGGGATCCGACAGGAGAAGCGCTTTATTATTTCAATCCGGATACAGCGACATCCGGATGGATCTGGACAAGGCCTCAAATCAAAAAAATTGGTAAGCACATCTATACCAAATAACGGAGGTGATTTCATTGATACGAACAGTATTAATTGCTCTTTTAGTATTAGCCATAGCGGGTACAGGGTATTGGGGATACAGTGAACACCAGCAAAAGAACGCTATCCTCATTCAGGCGGAAAATAACTATCAGCGTGCATTCCATGACTTAAACTTTAATGTAGATTCTCTGCATGACAAAATTGGGGAAACATTGGCCATGAACTCCAAGCGCCAGCTTTCACCGACGCTGGCACAAGTGTGGAGGCTTACGTCAGAAGCACATAACAATGTTGGGCAATTGCCGCTTTCTTTGCTTCCATTTAATAAGACGGAAGATTTTTTAACCAAGATGGGGGATTTCAGTTATCGTGTCTCACTGAGAGATCTTGAAAAGAAGCCGCTCTCGGATAAAGAACATGCTACACTCAAAAAATTGTATGCCAACTCTTCAGAAATACAGAATGAACTTCGCAGGACCGAAGCACTGGCTTCAAAAAACAACCTTCGCTGGATGGATGTTGAAATGGCGCTCGCTAACAACAAACAGCCGGAGGACAATACGATTATCGATGGTTTTAAGACCGTGGACAAATCTTCAGAAGGTTATTCTCAGACGGATTTTGGTCCTGAAGTTTCGAATATGCATAATGCGAAAAAGCGAAATGTATCAAAGCTTGAAGGAAAGAACATCACGAAACAGGAGGCGAAAAAGCTCGCGATCAAGTTCTTTCAGCTCAAGAAAAATGTAAGGATCAACGTAAAGGAAACGGGAAAGGGCTCGCAATATAAAGCATATTCCATCACGATGTACAATCCTGACACAAAAGCCACAACCTACATGGATGTGACGAAAAAAGGCGGTTATCCTTTATGGGTGCTGCAAGACAGGAAAGTAGCGGCCCAGAAGATCAGCTTGAACGATGCACAGAAGGAAGCCATTTCGTTCCTTACTCTTCATATGAAAAGTAAGATGGAGGTCGTTTCAGCCAACCAGTACGATAACATCGCTGTCTTCACTTTCGTAAGTGTTCAGGATGGCGTAAGGATTTATCCGGACAGCATTTCCATCAAAGTTGCTCTGGACAATGGAGATATAATGGGGTACCAGGGAACCGATTTCTTGACTTCCCATCACGACCGGACCATTCCTCCTGCAAAAATCAATGAAAAACAGGCAAGAACGAAGCTTAACCCGAAATTCAAGGTCATGGAAAAACACATGGCGATCATCAAGAATGATGTGCAGCAGGAAGTTTACTGTTATGAGTTCTTAGGTCTTCTCGGCGACGAAACGTATGTAATCTACATCAGTGCACTAAACGGAGACGAAGAACAGGTTAAGAAATTGAAAGAAGGAGAACCTGATTACAGCTCCATGTAAGATAGTAAAAGGAAAGCGCCAGCGCTTTCCTTTTTTAAATGGTCTTGAACTTTCTGGGAAATATGGCATAATTAATGGTAAAATAGTCTTATAATGGGGGATTTGGTTGTTTGCTATAGGAGACACTCTATTTTTAGAGACGGCAGTATCGGATTACGGGACGCGCTACAAATGTAAAGTGATGGAACTGTCGGATGAACAGATCTATATTGATTATCCGTTCAATGAAAAAACAGGGAAAATGGAATTTTTCATGAATGGAACAGCATTCAAAGCAACATTTTATCATGATGATCAAAATGTATATATGTTTCATACAAAACTATGCGGACGCAAGATCGACAGGATTCCGCTCTTGGCCATCCATTATCCGGTTGAAAATTCGCTGGTAAAGCTGCAGCGGAGGCAATTTATTAGAATCGAAACCATGCTGGATATTGCGGTTCATCCATTAGAGGAACCCTCTTCTTTTGATCCCTTCACTACTGTCACTTCGGATATCAGTGCGGGAGGGCTAAGAATTGTTTTGCAGGAGGGACATCCTTTACAGGAAGGGATGCAGGTTTTATGCGGTGTGGTTCTTCCTATGCGGACAGGCGCTATCCATTATCTGAAAGCAGAATGCAGAGTGCTGCGGATCCTGCATGACGGAGAGAGAGAAAAAGCATCTGTCCATTTTGAAAATCTGGGGGAAGCCGCACAGCAAAACCTTGTCCGCTATTGTTTTGAACAGCAGCTCGCTGAGAAAAAGAAGCTTTTAAACGAATAGAACATTTCAGGCTTGGATATATTATTTTCATGTATCGGAGGCTGATCGGCTTGAAAAAAATTGAAGGTCTGCTCATAAGGCTGGCCATTATCCATTTTGTATTCATGATCCTTTCACAATGGATACTGACTCATGACACTTGGAAACGGAACGTAAACAAAAGTATTTATTATGAAGGCGTCATTAAAGGAAAGAACCCAGGCACTATGGAAACCATAGACCGCTAGATGCGTTTATGTTATAGTTAATGGCGAAAAGTTGCCTATGAATAGTTAAGAAAAGCAGAAGCGATGGAGCCAGTACCCTTGTAAGCGGAGTTGAATAATATAATTTCTTAACTATAAAAAGCAGGGTGTATACCTGCTTTTATTCGTATGGTTTCAAAAAAAAGATTTTTGTGTATGCAGGAGGAAACATGAACAAGAAATTAAAAATCGCCATTGACGGCCCAGCAGGAGCGGGCAAAAGTACAGTTGCAAAATTGGTCGCGGACAAGCTTTCCTATATATACATAGACACGGGTGCAATGTACCGGGCATTAACCTACAAAGCCCTGTCTTCCAAGTCTGATCTGCATGACGGCAGCATGCTGCAATCTCTTCTAAAAGAAACGACCATAGAATTGGAGATTACAGGAGACGGCCAGGCTGTCATCCTTGATGGAAGTGATGTCTCCAAAGAAATTAGAAGCTCGGATGTGACGAACAACGTTTCCTTTGTCGCTACACCGCAAGAGGTCAGAGAAGAGATGGTCAGGCGGCAGCAGGAACTTGCAAGCGAAGGCGGAGTAGTAATGGACGGCCGTGACATCGGCACCCATGTTATGCCTGATGCTGAATTGAAGGTGTTTTTGATCGCATCTGTAGAAGAGCGTGCGAAACGAAGATATGATGAAAATAAAAGCAAAGGGTATGAAACCGATCTTGAGAAACTGAAAGAAGAGATCAGCCTCCGCGATAAACGCGATTCAGAGCGCGAGTTTGCTCCGTTAAAAAAAGCGGATGACGCGATTGAGCTTGACACCACATCAATGTCCATTGAAGATGTTGTTAATGAAATCCTTCATTTGGTGAGTGAAAGGGCTGGATAAAGTGAACCTTTACAAATTCGGTAAAGCGGTGTGCGGTGCTTTTTTGAAAAGTATGTACAAAATTGATATTCAAGGGCTTGAAAATGTACCTGCCGATGGCGGAATTCTTCTTTGCAGCAACCATATTAATAATTTTGATCCTCCGCTAGTCGGAGTGGCCGCACCACGAGATGTTCATTTTATGGCCAAAGCTGAACTGTTCAGTATGCCTGTCTTAAAGACAATCCTTCCAAAAATCAATGCGTTTCCTGTAAAGCGGGGAATGAGCGACAAACAGGCATTAAGGAATGGATTGAGCATACTGAAAGAGGGAAAAGTACTCGGGTTATTCCCTGAGGGCACGAGGAGCAAAACAGGCCAATTGGGCCAGGGACTTGCAGGCGCAGGTTTTTTCGCTCTTAAATCAGAAGCAGCTGTCGTGCCGTGTGCCATTAAAGGCGAGTATAAACGCGGCAAAAAAATCACCATTATTTTCGGGAAGCCGATCGATTTTACAGAAATGAGAGAGCAAAAAGCTTCCGCAAAAGATGCAACAAACCTTATAATGTTAAATATAGAAAAGCTTCTTATGGATTCTGTATCGTAAAAGGAATACTGTATACTTCCTTCATATTGAAGGTTGAAATATATACTTATACGAAATTGAGGAGGCATTGTTTTATGGCTGATGAGTTGAACACAAGTTTAGAAGAGACAAAAGTGCTCGAAGTTGGAGATGTAGTTGAAGGGACTGTCTTAAAGGTTGAAGATAAGCTGGCCATTATAGATGTGGGCTACAAGCAGGATGCTGTATTGCCTGTGAATGAAATCTCCAATGTTTTCGTAGAAAAAGCATCAGATTTTCTAAAAGAAGGAGATAAAGTGGCGGTAAAAGTCACATCTCTTACTGAAGAACAGCTCACCGTTTCCAAAAAAGCGGTCGACACTGTCAAGTCCTGGGAAGAACTGAAACAAAAGTTTGGTCAGAATGAAACATTTGAAGTAACGGTTCATGAAGTTGTAAAAGGAGGACTCGTCGTCGATCTTGGCGTACGCGGTTTCATCCCCGCATCCATGGTCGAAAAAAGGTTCATTGAAGACTTCAGTGATTACAAAAACCGCTCTCTGACGGTTAAAATTATGGAGCTCGATGAAGAGAAAAACCGCGTCATTCTTTCCCATCGCGCCGTCGAGGAAGAGGTGGAATCACAGCGGAAACAAGAGCTCCTGAACAATTTGGAATCCGGCCAAGTGCTTGATGGCACTGTACAGCGTTTAACCGATTTCGGTGCATTTGTTGACATCGGCGGTCTTGACGGCCTCGTTCACATTTCTCAGCTTTCCCATAAACGGGTGGATAATACGTCTGAAGTCGTCTCAGAAGGGGATGCTGTCAAAGTTAAGGTCCTTTCCGTTGACAGGGATAATGAGCGTGTTTCTCTCTCCATTAAAGAGACCCAGCCAGGACCTTGGGAGAGCCTTGAATCTGGTCTTGCCCCAGGCAAAGTGATCCAGGGTACGGTTAAACGTCTTGTTTCCTTCGGTGCTTTTGTTGAAATCGCACAAGGTGTTGAAGGGCTTGTACACATCTCAGAGATCAGCAACCGCCACATTGGAAGTCCTGGAGAAGTGCTTTCTGAAGGTGAGAAGGTTACTGTAAAAGTGTTGGATATTGACCGGAAAGAAAAAAGAATTTCCCTCAGTATCCGTGCTGCGCAGGAAGCGAAAGAGCAGCAGAACATCCGTGAGAACTTCCCGAAAGAAGAAAAAGGCTTCTCGCTTGCCGATATGATCGGTGACCAGCTTAAAGGATTAAAAAAAGATTAAGATAAAAAAAGAACTCCCGCTGCGGAGTTCTTTTCTTTTGTTTCAGCTTTTTTGGTTATTTCTTCTTTTGGCTTCTTCCGGGCCTTCCAGCGATGTAGCTCCAGAATATTTCAGACTCTGGTCACGGTCGGATTCTACTCTGTGTGATTCGCGGAGTTTTTTTTCCTGACGGTCTTTTCCCATGCTGCTGCCTCCTTTCTGTTTGCTTTTATTATGACTGCATGATTAGGTTTTATTCGATTGAGCCATAATGGGGGTAGAGGAGGAGAGCATGATGGATGGAATTTTCTTTTATTGGTTTGCATGGATTGGATGGGCCTACAGCACGTTTTTAATGAAAGCATCGCCCCTGCGGACGGTCTATTCAGCCTCGCTTCTCACCCTGCTGATCGCGCATGGCTTCGTATTGGACACCGGTCTTGTGAGCATTAATTTTACATTTCTATTTCTGTTTTTAAGCTGTTATTTATGGATTTTTAGATTGCCGTTTAAGATGGTTCTATATTACGTATTTTGTTCTTTTCTGATCGCTCTTTTCTATAATGCCATGCTTCTACTCTCGATGTATGATCCAGTTTGGATGGTTGTACAAGTAAAATGGCTGCTTGCCGGTGCTCTCTTTGTTCTTTCTTTATTATTAATCAAACATCCGCGTTTTCGTCCCATCGTGCTCGCAGCGGGATATTGCGAAGGGGAGGCTGTCTATCACGTTGTTATTAAAAAACTAACGTGGAGCATTGAACTGGGAAGTCTTAATTTCCTTGATGTTGTTTCCTTGTCAGTTGCCCTGTGCTTTGTCTTTGAAGGCGTAAAGCAATTCGGACATTTTTTGTCCGCAGAAGCAGGGAGAGGAAAAATGATAAAACGTGTATCAAGGTGAGTCTGCGCTGAATGACGGTTGTGGGTTATACTTTTATCTGCTAAAATAAATTAGCTATTATTGCGGCCCTTCATCGCGGAAGGGTTTTCTTTTTTTGGACTATTAAGTAAAAAGGATGTGTCGACATGCAAAAGCCAGTTTTGGCCATCGTCGGAAGACCAAATGTGGGGAAGTCCACAATATTTAACCGTATTGTCGGAGACCGGGTTTCTATCGTGGAAGATATGCCAGGTGTGACAAGAGACAGAATCTATAGTTCAGCTGAATGGCTGAACCGTGAATTTAATATAATTGATACGGGCGGAATTGAAATCGGAGATGAACCGTTATTGCATCTGATGAGACAGCAAGCTGAGGTCGCTATCGATGAAGCGGATGTTATTGTTTTTCTTGCCGATGGGAAAGAAGGGGTAACCGCCGCAGATGAAGAGGTGGCAAAACTTCTTCATCGCTCAAAGAAACCCATTGTTCTTGGAGTCAACAAAATAGATAATCCTGAACGCAAGGATTTGATCTATGATTTTTATTCCCTTGGAATGGGAGAGCCTTTTCCAGTTTCGGGTTCGCACGGTATTGGCCTTGGAGACCTTCTCGATGCGGTATTCAGCCATTTTCCCGAACAGCCCGAGGAAGAGGAAGATGATGAAACGATCCGTTTCTGCCTAATCGGACGCCCAAATGTTGGTAAATCCTCACTCGTTAATGCGATCTTAGGCAAGGAGCGTGTGATTGTAAGCGATATTGCCGGCACAACAAGAGACGCGATCGATTCAGAATTTACCCGTGAAGGACAGAAATATACGATTATTGATACTGCAGGGATGCGAAAAAGAGGAAAAGTCTATGAGAATACCGAAAAGTATAGTGTTCTTCGTGCTTTAAAAGCCATTGAAAGAGCCGATGTTGTCTGTGTTGTTCTGAATGCGGAAGAAGGAATCATCGAGCAGGATAAAAAAGTGGCAGGCTTTGCCCATGAAGCAGGAAAAGCGGTCATTATCATCGTGAATAAATGGGATGCCGTTGAAAAAGATGATAAAACACTTCGTGAATTTGAACAGAAGATCCGGGATCATTTCCTGTACCTAAGCTATGCTCCGATTCTTTTTGTATCAGCAAAAACAAAACAGAGACTTCATACTCTCTATCCTTTGATCAATCAAGTGGCCGAAAACCATTCCCTTCGTGTTCAGACGAACGTTCTGAACGATGTGATCATGGATGCTGTGGCAATGAATCCTACACCTACGGACAACGGCAAGCGCCTGAAAATCAACTATGCCACTCAGGTAGCCATTAAGCCGCCTACGATCGCTCTTTTTGTCAATGATCCTGAACTTCTTCACTTTTCATACCGCAGGTTCCTTGAAAACAAGGTAAGGGAGACGTTTGGCTTTATTGGTACCCCGATCAGAATCGTTGCCCGCAAAAAAAATGATTAGGTAGACGGCATGCAGATTGTCTTGCTGTTTATCGGTGCTTATTTATTAGGCTCCATCAGTTTCAGTTATATCATCACTAAAGGGCTGAAAAAAGAGGATATACGCAAATTGGGGAGCGGAAATGCAGGAGCCACGAACACGCTGCGGGTTATCGGTGTAGGACCTGCCATCGGCGTGCTGCTGCTGGACGGGCTAAAAGGGATGATCCCTGTGTGGGCTGCAATTGGCCTCCATTACAATATGACCGCAGCCATCGCTGCGGGAGCGATGGCCATTATCGGGCATAATTGGCCCATCTATTACGGATTTAAAGGAGGTAAAGGGGTAGCGACGACCATCGGTGTTTTTATGGTAGCTTCGTTCATCCCTTCACTCATATCTGGGATCGTTGTGATTCTTCTCATTGCAGCTACCCGTTATGTTTCTTTAGGTTCCATCGTTTTTATGATTTTGACACCTGCATTAATGTTTATTTTAAAAACAATACCTTTTGACGCGGCGCTATGCGCTTCACTGATCGGTGTTCTCTCCATATGGAGGCACCGCACCAATATCTCCAGACTTTTAAAAGGAAATGAAAGAAAAATAGGGCATTAAGTAAGGAGTGGAGTAGGAATGGAAAAAGTAGCAGTAATCGGTGCCGGCAGCTGGGGTACAGCGCTGGCCCTCGTTTTGGCGGATAATGGACACGATGTCCGGTTATGGGGAAGAAGGCAAGAACAGATCAACGAAATCAATTCTTTACATACCAATGAAAAATATTTGCCGGGTATCTCGCTTCCAGAAGAGCTCCGCGGATTTACCGATCTTCAGGAAACGGTCTCAGGCGCGGGCATGATCTTGCTTGTCGCTCCTACAAAGGCGATAAGAGAAGTGCTTGGCGATCTGGTACCGCACTTGGATCATCCGGTAACGATCGTCCATGCCAGCAAAGGAATAGAACCGGAAACGTATAAGCGTGTATCTGAAATCATTGAAGAAGAAGTACCTGCTGAAGTGCGCAAATCCATTGTTGTGCTTTCAGGGCCAAGCCATGCGGAAGAAGTTTCATTACGGCAGCCGACCACGGTTACGGTTTCCTCAGCCGATGTAGAAGAAGCGGAGTTTGTTCAGGATCTGTTTATTAACCAGAACTTCAGGGTCTACACGAACCCGGATATTGTAGGGGTTGAACTCGGCGGAGCACTGAAGAATATTATCGCGCTTGGAGCCGGTATGTCTGACGGGCTTGGTTATGGAGACAATGCCAAAGCCGCTCTTATCACGCGTGGGCTTGCTGAAATCGCCAGGCTTGGAACGAAAATGGGAGCCAACCCGCTGACATTCGCAGGCTTGACAGGAATCGGAGATCTCATCGTTACATGTACGAGTGTCCACAGCAGGAACTGGAGAGCCGGAAACATGCTCGGCAAAGGGGAAGCGCTCGATGCGGTACTTGAAAAAATGGGCATGGTTGTCGAAGGAGTCAGAACAACAAAAGCGGCTTACCAGCTGGCCCAGAAGGAAAATGTAGAGATGCCGATTACAAATGTTCTTCATGACGTGCTGTTCGACGGAAAAAATGCGAAAGAAGCTGTGGATGAACTGATGAGAAGAAGCAGGACCCATGAAGTGGAAGACGTCTCTTCTCTTTTATCTAATTTAAATATTACGGAATAATCCATTTGGTTTATCTCTCCGATTTCTTTCACGATTATTAGACTAACGCATAGGATAATGGTGAATAGGTTGTTGGAGGAGGACGAAAAATGGATCGTAACAATCAATTTTTTGATAAAGTTGAAAAGAAAACAAACGTTAAGAAAGAAGATATCTTTAAACTTGCCCAGACCGTCAGCAATGAAAATCTGCGGGATGAGCGCACTCTAAGAAGACTGATTTCCCAGGTAGCCTCCTTGGCCGGTGTCCCTGTTTCCAAACAAAAAGAAGACCAAATTGTCAGTGCTGTAATCAATAACAATGTGCCTCTTGATTTCAGCACATTATCTAAAATGTTCGAGAACAAGTAGGGACAACTTTAACGGATAGCCAATCAATCTGCAAATTGGGGTTTTTAGTCGTTCGGCAGGCGGTGTATCAGACATCGGCCTGCCTTTTTTTGTTGTAAGAAAGAAGTAATGTCTAGCTACAGCGCCCAAGGCTGGACGAATTGAAAACAATTCGTCTTTGGTCGCTTCACACTTCCACCACAACACAAAGAGCGTGTTGCTGTGTAATTGCTCCAGCGCTTGTCGGACCAAAACATGAGCGCTTACGCTTTTCTTTTGTTTTATGCTATAATTTACGCTGTATGCAAAGGGGGATACATATGGACGCAGGATTAATGAAAATGTGGGTTGCGCTTTCATCCATCGCATTGATGTTTATTGCGGTTTTTTCTATTATGATCAGCAGATCGAAACTGAAAGGAATCTTTAAATACATACTGGCGGCTATCGCATATATTTGCATGATTACAGCAGGCATCTTAATTGTTCTCGTAGTCTTTAGCGGACCGGTGAAAGGATAGGTACGCCAGAACCATGAAAAAAATCTGTTCTCTCACGTTCTTAGTCTGCCTGCTCTTCAGCCTGACGGGCTGCCTGTATCCAGACAGCCAAAAAAGCGAAAACCGTATACCATACAAGGATCAGATGGCCATGGTTCAGTCCGCAGTGGATGATTACCATAAAGACACGTCTGTGCTTCCGATTAAAAACAAAGACGCCTCCACAGACGTTTATGAAAAGTATCCGATTGATTTTGGAAGGCTGATTCCAAAATACATGCAGCAGCCTCCCGGCAATTCATTCGAAAAAGGAGGCACGTTTCAATACGTGCTCATCGATGCGGAAACGAAACCAAAAGTAAGGCTGATTGACCTGGTGATCGTAAATAAAGCTCAGGATCTGGAAACCAGATTGAAAGAATATATTCGAACCCATAAATATCCGCCATATCAAAAGATATTGGCTAATGGCAGGTATACCCTTGATTATAAAAAGATGGGCTACAAAGAAGCACCATACGCAGTAAGCCCTTATTCCGGCAAGAACCTTCCATTTATTGTAGATAATGATTCAAAAGTTCATGTGGATTATTCTATCGATCTCTACCATCTGCTGAAAAAGGGGCAGCATGTAAAAAAGGGAGAAGACATCCGTCCGCTCCTTGTGCAGGACTCATTTTTTGTGCCGGTGCGTTCCGTTCCCTATACTGTAAAGAACGGAGAGCCTGTTTTTTTGGCATCTGATCAATAACTTTATACAACACGAGATAAATAATTGGCATGAACTCTCCTCCTTTTTAATACATTCATAGAAAAGGAGGAGGGTTTTTTATATAAAAACGGACATGGTGATAACCTGGACAGTTTGCACACGGAAGATCACAATTGATTGTGCTTCTCTCCCGGTCTATAAAACGAACTGAGGTCCATCGCTGATTTTTGTATGAAAAAACTTTCATTCCTTATCATATTTTTGGGACAACATCATATTATGTAATGTCCAAGAATAGCATCCGGAACTTATTTGGATCGGGAGGGAAATGAATGGAAAAAATCGATATTTTCAAAGATATCGCTGAACGGACAGGAGGAGACATTTATCTCGGAGTAGTCGGTGCTGTTCGTACAGGGAAATCTACCTTTATTAAACGGTTTATGGAGCTGGTCGTGCTGCCGAACATCCAAAATGACGGTGAGCGCCAGCGGGCACAGGATGAGCTTCCTCAAAGTGCAGCAGGAAAGACCATCATGACAACGGAACCTAAGTTTGTTCCGAACAATGCGGTCAGAATCCATGTCGGAGAAGGCCTGGATGTTAATGTAAGGCTGGTGGATAGTGTAGGCTATGCAGTGCCGAGCGCAAAAGGCTATGAGGATGAGAACGGGCCAAGAATGATTCATACACCATGGTATGACGAACCGATTCCTTTCCATGAAGCTGCTGAGATCGGCACAAGAAAAGTCATCCAGGAGCATTCCACTCTCGGAGTGGTTGTCACCACAGACGGTTCGATCGGAGAGATTCCAAGGTACGACTATATCGAATCGGAAGAAAGAGTTATCGATGAATTGAAAGAAGTCGGCAAGCCGTTCATCCTGGTGGTCAACTCTGTGCAGCCGCATCATCCTGATACAGAACAGCTGCGCAAAGAACTGTGCGAGAAATATGATATTCCAGTTCTGGCCATGAGTGTAGAGAGCATGACAGAGCATGATATAAACAATGTTCTCAGAGAAGTGCTGTATGAGTTCCCGGTTCTTGAAGTCAATGTGAACCTGCCAAGCTGGGTCATGGTGCTGAGGGAGGAACATTGGCTGCGGGAAAGCTATGAAGAAGCAGTAAGGGAAACGGTGAAGGATATCAAAAGGCTGAGGGATGTCGACCGGGTAGTAGGCAGCTTCAGCGACTTCGAATTTATAGACGAAGCACGGCTTGCAGGCATTGAGATGGGTCAGGGGATTGCAGAGATTGACCTGTTTGCTCCAGATGACCTCTATGATCAGATCTTAAAAGAAGTCGTAGGAGTAGAGATCAGGGGCAAAGATCACTTGCTGCAGCTGATGCAAGAATTCGCCTATGCAAAGCAGGAATATGACCAGGTAGCTGATGCACTGAGAATGGTCAAACAAACAGGTTACGGAATAGCTGCTCCAGCCTTGACCGACATGAGCCTCGATGAACCGGAAATCATCCGACAAGGCTCCAGGTTCGGCGTCAGGCTGAAAGCGGTAGCGCCTTCTATCCATATGATTAAAGTTGATGTGGAATCAGAATTTGCGCCGATCATCGGCACAGAGAAACAGAGCGAAGAACTCGTAAGGTATCTTATGCAGGATTTTGAAGAGGATCCGCTATCCATCTGGAACTCTGATATCTTTGGACGATCGCTGAATTCCATCGTGAGGGAAGGCATTCAGGGCAAGATTTCACTCATGCCGGAGAATGCAAGATACAAGCTGAAGGAAACCCTTGAGCGCATTATAAACGAAGGCTCTGGAGGATTAATCGCTATTATTTTATAATGAGAGGCTCCTTAAATGGAGTCTTTTTTTGTTGGAAATAGGCAAAAAACTCTATAAAAGTCGGCTTTTCGCTATTTTCCGCATAAAAATATTGAATTCTTATGACTTATCGTTTAATATAAGGCTTGTTACGAAAGTATTTAGTAAATCTTGTATAAAACAGGGCCCAGCGCTTTATGATAGTAAGACAGCCGAAAAACAAATGCATAGATAATAGCGTTCTTTGAGAGGAGGTGAATGGAATGAACAAGACTGATCTTGTAAATACAGTATCTGAACAAACTCAACTTTCTAAAAAGGATGCCACTAAAGCTGTTGATGCAGTATTCGAGGCGATCGCTGAAACACTTAAAGAAGGTGACAAGGTACAACTTATCGGTTTTGGTAACTTCGAAGTTCGTGAGCGTGCAGCTCGTAAGGGTCGCAACCCGCAAACTGGTCAAGAGATCGAAATCGCAGCAAGCAAAGTGCCTGCTTTCAAACCAGGAAAAGCCCTTAAGGATGCTCTAAAATAATCTTATACATAGGGCAAGCAAGAACCGCATTATGCGGTTCTTTTATTTTTGTGTTAAAAGTGTGGAATGAGCTCTCCTTTTTTGCCATTGCTTGTTACATATGCTAGAATCGGTTTTAGAAAAACGTACAGCAAACGTGAAAATGAACCTACATGAAACGTTGCAGGAATGAAAATGGAGGCTACCGCAGTGAAGGAATTCGATCGAGCAAAAATTGAACAGGCAGTTACCATGATCCTTGAGGCCATTGGAGAAGATCCGTCGCGTGAAGGACTTGTTGATACACCGAAAAGAGTGGCTAAAATGTACCAGGAAGTGTTTCAGGGACTGAACCAGGATCCGAAAGAGCACTTTGCTACGATCTTCGGAGAGGATCATGAAGAGCTGGTACTCGTGAAAGACATTCCGTTCTATTCCATGTGTGAACACCATCTTGTTCCTTTCTTTGGAAAAGCGCATATCGGCTATATTCCAAGAGGAGGAAAAGTAACCGGTCTGAGCAAACTTGCAAGAGCTGTTGAGGCAGTGACCCGCAGGCCGCAGCTTCAGGAAAGAATTACATCAGATGTTGCTGATGCGCTCGTAGACACGCTTGAACCTCATGGTGTGATCGTCGTTGTCGAGGCTGAGCATATGTGCATGACCATGCGCGGAGTGAAAAAGCCCGGCTCAAAAACCATAACATCTGCAGTTAGAGGGATATTTGTTAAGGATGCGGCTGCAAGAGCAGAAGTGCTCACGTTTATTCGCGGTTAATTTAAAAGAAACGGAGTGTGCGGCATGAAAACGAACGAGAAAATGAACGAGAATGAGTTTTTTGTGATTAAAGCGAAAGAAAACGGAGTTAACGTGATTGGATTGACCAGGGGGACTGAGACCAGGTTCCACCATTCAGAGAAGCTTGATAAGGGAGAGGTCATGCTCGCTCAGTTCACTGAGCATACATCTGCGGTTAAAGTAAGAGGCAAGGCGGTCATTTATACACGGCACGGTGAAGTTGACACGGAAGTATAAAAGCTTGGCTTGTGCCAAGTTTTCTTTACGCCTGATACTTAAAGGTGTAAACAATTATTGAATGGCCGGTATGATATAATAAATAATAGATAGAGTAAGCTGTATTTGCAGGATGTGGGGGCAGGGACATGAAGATCATCCAAGAAATAAATAAGTTAAATGAATATGTTTTACGAACGAGGGAACATTCTTTTCTAAAGCAGTATGTCGATGTTCCCCGGATCAATAACGATAAATGCCTGATTGCCTATTCGCTTCTGAAAGAAAGCGGATACGAAGGCGAGGAATTACAGGAATATTACGCAGCTGTCATGCTCGTCCAGAGTGCACTCGATATGCATGAATACATACTGAAGATTCAAAAGGACGAAGTAAAAGAGCGGCAATTGACCGTTCTGGCGGGAGACTATTACAGCAGCCTCTACTATTTTATACTATCCCTCTGTGAAGATCTTCCGTTAATACGGGTACTCTCACTTGGGATTCAGGATGTAAACGAAAGCAAGATGAAGCTTTTTTACAGCAAACAATCAAAACCTGATGAGATCACAAACGGAATCAAAAGCATGGAGGCTGGTATCCTGACAAGGGTAGCACGCCACTTTGGCAAGGAAGAGTTCATTCCGTTTATCTCTGAGTTCTTGTTTGTTTCTGCTGCTTCTCAATGCCCTGATCCTCTTTTTTCAGATTATCACCATCAGATTAAAAATGATCTGCTGCTAGCCCGCCACAAACTTAAGACACAAAAGCAGCCGGCTACCTTAAAAGCTGTCATGGAAAAGAGAATGAGGGCACTGCTTGAAGCACCTCACTATTTATTGCCGGAGGAAGGATAAGCAATGGAACAATTAAAAGAACAGCGGGTCCATTCGGTCTTTGAAAAAATATCAGGTCAATATGACTTTATGAACAACGTGATCAGCTTTAAGCAGCATACGAGATGGCGCAATGATACGATGAAGCGCATGGCTGTGAAAGAAGGAAGCCGTGCGCTCGATGTATGCTGCGGCACAGGGGAGTGGAGCATCGCTCTCGCGAAAGCGGTCGGAGCATCCGGGTCGGTAACCGGACTGGATTTCAGCAAGAACATGCTGGAAGTCGGCAAGAAAAAGCTTTCGGAGCTGAAGTGCCCGAATGTAAAGCTGATCCACGGGAATGCTATGGAACTGCCTTTTCCCGATAATACGTTCGATTACGTGACCATCGGGTTCGGTCTTCGGAACGTTCCGGATTATCTCCAGGTAATCAAGGAGATGCAACGCGTGGTTAAACCGGGAGGCAGAGTGGTCTGTTTGGAAACTTCTCAGACGACCACACCGATCGTAAAGCATGTCTTCCGTTTTTATTTTTCGGTCGTCATGCCGTTTCTCGGCAGACTTCTGGCAAAAAGCTATAATGAATATTCCTGGCTTCAGGAATCTGCCGGAGAATTCCTTGATAGGAATGAATTGAAGGCGTTATTTGAAGAAGCGGGGTTAT
Source organism: Fictibacillus sp. FJAT-27399 (assembly GCF_001510655.1). Taxonomy (GTDB): domain Bacteria; phylum Bacillota; class Bacilli; order Bacillales; family Fictibacillaceae; genus Fictibacillus_C; species Fictibacillus_C marinisediminis. Next base: position 1,163,488 of record NZ_LMVC01000002.1, read on the forward strand.
CCCAAGTTACAGTTAAGCCATATACGTTCGGAACGGCGGCTATGCACATGGGAATTAAACAAACATAGAAAGAGAGATCGCTCGTGTATAAGAAATTAGCTATCATTCTTGAAATGATAAAGTTTGAACATACTTTATTTGCGCTTCCATTTGCATTTTTGGGGGCGATTCTCGGAAATGTAGTGGAAGAAGGAACTTTTCCGTCCATAACGGAATGGATCTGGATTACACTGGCGATGGTAGGCGCGAGAAGCGCTGCGATGACGCTCAACCGTGTCATCGATGCCAGGATCGACCAAAAGAATCCCAGAACGGCGACGAGGGCTATTCCTGCAAAGTTAATCAGCAAGAAAGAAGCTGTGCTGTTTATTGCCGGTTCTTTTGTTCTGCTGTTTGTAAGTGCCTCACAGCTTAACCTTCTTTCCGTATGGCTTTTGCCTCTGGCTGTATTTTTTCTAGTATTCTATTCCTATACGAAGCGTTTTACATACTTATGCCACGTCATTCTCGGTGCAACAATCGCTCTCGCTCCGCTTGGAGGATGGGTTGGAGCAACGGGAACCCTTTCTGCTGAAGCCTTTCTGCTCTATGCAGGTGTCTTGTTCTGGACGGCAGGATTCGACGTGATCTATGCCACGCAGGATGCGGATTATGACAGGAACCACGGCTTGTATTCCATTCCCTCTTATTTTGGGATTCCAAAGGCACTTTTCATCGCACGCTTTTTCCATGTCGTCAGCTTCTCGGCTTTCTTGGTTCTCGGCGCGGTCTCATCGTTCGGCTGGGTATACTTTGCCGGCGTGTTTTTATCAGGAGCGATCATGATCTATGAACACTCGATGGTTTCTCCGGAAGATCTGTCGAAGCTGAACGTTGCCTTTTTTACGATGAATGGAATCCTGAGCGTCGTTATGTTTATTTTCTCGTTGGGAGATTTGCTGCTATGAAAAATTTTGCCGTAGGAATTACGGGAGCGAGCGGAGCTGTATATGGTGTACGCCTTGTTCAGGAACTGCTGAAGGGCGGCCATAAAGTGCACCTCATGGTCACTGAAGCCGGATGGCAGGTTTTTCACGAAGAGCTCGGATGGGATACAACAGACCGCGGCAGCATTCTTCAAGAATACTTTATACAGGGGAGCAGCGGCGAACTTCACTATCATACGCTAAGAGACTTTAAAGCTCCGATCGCTTCTGGCTCCTATCAGAACAGCGGCATGATCATCATTCCTTGTTCGATGGGTACACTGTCAGGAATCGCACACGGAGCGTCCGGCAACCTGCTTGAGAGGGCGGCGGATGTAATGCTTAAGGAAGGGCGAAAGCTCGTACTCGTGCCGCGTGAAACACCGCTAAACAGTATTCATCTGGAAAACATGCTTAAAGTATCACAGGCAGGCGGCAAGATCCTGCCTGCGATGCCTGGTTTTTATCAGCTGCCGAAGACCCTTGACGACCTTGTTGATTTCTTAGTCGGCAAAGCGCTGGACAGCCTCGGCGTGCAACATGATTTATTTAAAAGGTGGGGAGAGTAATGGCGCTCAATATCGGCGAGATTAAATATACAAACATCCTTCCTCTATTTTTCTATTTGAATAAAAAAGAGATTGAAAATACCGGAGCGGAGTTCATTCCGCAGATACCGGCTGAGCTGAACCGGAGAATGGCCAGGGGGGAAATTGACCTTGGCGGTATTTCTTCCTTTTCTTTTGGTGAAAACAGCCATCAATACAGCCTTTTCCCTAATTTATCCGTATCGACTTTCGGTAAGGTAGGATCTATTCTATTGTTCTCAAAAACAGCCATTGAAGATCTGGACGGAAAGAGCATCGCACTTACTTCAAGTTCTGCAACTTCGGTCGTTCTTTTGAAAGTGATCCTTAAAGAATTTTACGGACTTGATCCTGTCTATGAAACGATGGCACCAGACTATGATCAGATGCTGCAGAATCATTCAGCCTGCCTGCTGATCGGGGAGGATGCCATTAAAGCCGACTGGCGGCAGGAGAAAGACATTCATGTGTATGATCTGGGTGAACTGTGGTATAAGCATACAGAGCTTCCGATGACCTATGCCGTCATGGCCGTGCGAAACGACAGCATTGAAAGAGAGCCGGCTCTTCTGGAGAAGCTCTTATTTGAAATGTCAGAGAGCAAACAAAAGACAAAGTCAGACCAATATCATGAGATGATCAGCCATATCCTGCCTGCCCATGGAGGGGAATACTCTTTTTGGGCAAACTATTTTCATGGCATCAATTATGATTTCGGGGAAAGCCATTTGAAAGGGCTGAAGCATTATTTTGAGCTCGCCAATAAGCATTCACTGATACAGACGGTTCCCGAATTTACTTTTTTTAACTACTCCTTACAGGGCATTTAGGTGAAAGCTATGAAACTGACTGAACTCTATTCACATGTAAAAAAAGATCTGCTTCAGATTGAATCCGAACTGGAGCAATCGATATCAGCAGACCACCCTATCTTGCAAAAGGCTGGAAGCCAGCTTCTGAAAGCTGGAGGCAAGCGAATCCGGCCTGTTTTCGTACTGCTTTCCGCACATTTCGGCGAATACGATATCCGCAATGTAAAGAAAGTTGCTGCCGCACTGGAAACCATACATATGGCATCACTCGTCCATGATGATGTGATTGACGATGCCGAGCTGCGAAGAGGGGCAAAGACGGTTAGAGCTGAGTATGACAACAAAGTGGCGATGTATACAGGGGACTTTCTGTTTGCCAAAGCGATCGAGATGATGACCAATGTCAGCCAGATTGCAGCACATCAAGTCTTGTCCTATTCCATGAAAGAGATGTGTCTTGGTGAGATCCAGCAAATCAAAGAGCAGTTTGATCTGGATCAGAACATAAGACAATACTTGCGGCGCATCAAAAGAAAAACAGCCCTCTTGATCGCTATCAGCTGCCAGCTTGGAGCTATTGCTTCCAATGCTTCTGTTCAGCTGCAAAGACAGCTGTACCGTTTTGGCTATTCCGTTGGCATGGCTTATCAGATCACGGATGACATTCTGGATTTTACAGCAACTGAAAAAGAATTGGGCAAACCTGCAGGCGGCGACTTGAAGCAGGGAAACATTACCCTTCCTGTTTTTTATGCAATGGACCAGATACCAGAATTAAAAGGCAGTATCCAGCGTTATTATCAAACCTGGGATGAGGGCGAGTTTTCCGGCATTATTGCTCAAATCAAAAAAAGCGGATCCATTCAGAAAGCTTCCATGGCTGCCCAATCCTATCTGGCAGATGCTTTTGCCGCCGCCGATCAGCTTCCGGCAGGACAGGCAAGAAACAGCATGATCAAGATTGCCAAATATATTGGAAAGCGCAAATTTTAGCTCATTGCTAAATCGTACTATTTTTGATACTATTTTCTAGGGGTCACAGCTAGCTTACAAGCCCTGAACCAATACATAGAAGATAGGGGAGAACTATTATGGAAAAAACGTTTCTAATGGTAAAACCAGATGGTGTACAGCGCAATTTGATCGGAGAGATTGTTTCAAGATTCGAGAAAAAAGGATTTCAGCTTGCTGGAGCCAAATTGATGACAATCTCACGTGAGCTTGCAGAAAACCACTACGGAGAACATAAAGAGCGTCCGTTCTTTGGCGAGTTGGTAAACTTCATCACTTCTGGTCCAGTTTTCGCTATGGTATGGCAAGGAGATAACGTGATTGCTACTGCTCGTAACATGATGGGAAAAACCAATCCTTCAGAAGCAGCTGCAGGAACTGTTCGCGGAGATTTTGCCGTAAGCGTAAGCAATAACATCATTCACGGTTCGGATTCTCCTGAAAGTGCTGTTCGTGAAATTGGTCTTTTCTTCAAGGAAGAAGAACTTGTCAATTACGAGAAAGCGGTTTCTTCTTGGATTTAATTGTAAGCGTTATAAACCAGCCAGCCACGGCTGGTTTTTTTATTTGGCGTGTTTAGCGTTAAGGAATGTTTCTTATTTGCCGATAGTTAAAGTAACGCTATGCATAAAGGGGTAAGAAACGTGGATCAAGATTATTCAAATTTTATTAAAGACGTTCAATCCATAACATCTATTGACCTGTCACTGTATAAAGAGGCACAGATGAAGAGGCGCCTCACTGCTTTTCGTGACAAGAAGAGCTTTGAAAGTTTCTCTGTCTTTTCGAAAGCTCTTATGAAAGACCGCCGCTTGCTGGATGAATTACTTGACCGGATGACGATCAATGTTTCGGAGTTTTATCGGAATCCGGAACGATGGATGGTTTTGAAGGATAAGATCATACCAGAACTTTTAAGCAGGACGAACAAACTGAAGATCTGGAGTGCCGCATGTTCAACGGGAGAGGAGCCTTACACCCTTGCTTCGCTTTTGCAGGAAACAGGACGGAACATCACCTATTCCATTCTGGCAACGGACCTCGATGAGCTTGCGCTGCGAAGGGCAAAGGAGGGCTTATATGCTGAAACATCGATTAAGAACGTGCCTGAGTCAGTCAGGAACAGCAGTTTTCGGCAAAAAGCTGGAGGGTTTGCGGTTACGGAAGCACTAAAAAAACCAATTGTGTTTAAACAGCATAACTTATTGGCAGATGCCTTTGAGAAGAGCTTTGATCTCATCGTTTGCCGTAATGTTATGATTTACTTTACAGAAGATGCAAAAGAAGCATTGTTTCATAAGTTTTCAGAGTCATTGCGCCCCGGAGGCTATCTGTTCGTGGGCAGCACGGAGCAGATCTTTCACCCCGGCCGCTTTAATCTGCAGCCAAGGGAAGCTTTTCTTTATCAGAAACCGCTTGTCTAGTTCAGAAATGAACAGCCCTTTGGGTTGACAAACTGTGCGTAATGCTTTATCTTGTGTTTTAACGATTTAGATTTTCAGGATAATTTAGCCCAGAGAGCAGTTTAGTTGAGAGATGAGAATAGTTGAGAATGATGAGTGGAGCCGAGCAGAGGGTTATGAATACATAGTACCCATGCCTCTTCGTGCATGGGTTTTTTTGCACCTCTTTTTCGCCTCATTCATTCTCCATTTTTGATGGAGGTGAATAATCACAATGTTATGTCTATCTTTTTATTTATCCCCTACATGAACGGATCGTTGCTGCCTTATTATATTTATAATCTTAAGGAGGGATTGCAATGGCCGTCAAAGAACTTCTCCAAAAAGGAATTCTTGGAGAAACCTACTCACAAAAAGAAGCCTACGAAATGATGAACGAAATACTGGAAGGAAAAGTGACGGAAGTCCAGCTTTCCAGTTTGCTGACCATACTCCGGCTGCGGGGGGAAACCATCGAAGAAATCGTTGGATTCTCAACTTCAATATTGGATCATACCGTGCCGCTTCACCTGGAATATCCGCAAATCCTTGATACGTGCGGAACAGGCGGAGACGGGGCGTCAACCTTTAATATATCCACTGCGTCTTCCTTATTGCTCGCATCAACGGGCATTAAAGTTGCCAAGCACGGCAATTCAGCTGTTACATCGAAAAGCGGAAGCGCAGACGTGCTTCAGCAGCTCGGGATCGGATCAAGCGGCGATGCGTCTGAAATCGCAGAGAGTCTGGAGAAGTTCTCTCTATGTTTCCTTTTTGCGCCAAACTATCATCCGGCACTCCGGCATGCGAGCAAAACAAGAAAGGGACTGTCTTTCCGAACAGTTTTTAATATTCTCGGTCCGTTATGCAACCCGGCCCATCCAACACATCAGCTGATCGGTGCATATAACAAGGAAACGGCAAAAAAAATGGCGCATGCGATTGCTGATTTCAAAGAGCAGAGAACCTTAGTGGTTTCAGGAGCAGACGGATTGGATGAATGCTCCATATTCGCACCGACACACTTTTTCGAAGTGGATAATGGGAACGTGAACGAATTCACACTCACTCCTGAAGATGCAGGACTCCCATATGGAACTTTAGAAGAGGTGACGGTGGCCTCCAGCCAGGAGAGCGCAGCCCTGATCAAAGCAGTTCTGAGCGGTAATGGTTCTGCTTCTGCACAAAATATCGTGATCTATAATACCGCAGCCTCTTTATATTTGACAGGAAAAGCCTCAACCATCCATGAAGGGGTTAAACTGGCACGGGACATTATTGCAACGGGGAAAGCCAGCCGCCATTTAGAAATGATTCAGAACCAAACAGGAGGATTGCCTTATGCTGCAACAAATTCTTGATCAAAAAAAGGAAGAAATCACAAAGCTTGAAAACAACTTCACTATAAAACATAACAGAAAAAAGGCATCTCTCTATGAGGCGATCAGAACATCAGAAAATGCGCCTGCGCTCATTGCTGAAGTTAAGAAAGCTTCGCCTTCAAAGGGGACGATTAAGGAGCATTACGTTCCTGCAGAGATTGCTGCTGAATATGAACAGGGAGGAGCGGCTGCAATCTCGGTGCTTACGGATCAGCGTTTTTTTCAGGGACATGCGGCAGACCTGGTCGCTGTAAAACAGATGGTCTCTCTTCCGGTCTTGAGAAAAGACTTTATTATCGACAAGCTCCAAGTGCTCGAGAGTGCTCATATCGGCGCTGATGCGATTTTGCTGATCGCAGCTGCGATGACACCGCAAAAGCTGCACGGATTATACGAGTTTGCTCATGAGCATGATCTGGAATGCCTGGTGGAAGTTCACTCTGTAGAGGAACTGGAAGGCGTCCTTAAGCAGTTCACACCAAAGCTCGTCGGGATCAACAACAGGGATCTCCGTACGTTCAAAACGGATATAAAACATACAGCGGCCATCGCCAGCCATATTCCAGAGAGCATATTAACCGTGAGTGAGAGCGGAATAAAAGAAACTGACGACCTCCATTACTTGCGCAGTCACAGCATCAACGCGATTTTAGTCGGCGAAACGCTCATGCGTGCTTCATCTCCGGCCGAAGGGATCAAGACGCTGTATGGCCGGTAAGACTCCGTTTCTTAAATTTTGCGGATGCCGGAGCAAGGAAGACCTGCTTCTTGTAAAAGAGTCACGCGCAGATCTGGCAGGATTTATTTTTGCCCCGAGCAAACGAAGGGTAGCCCCTGAAGATGCGGGCAAATGGGTGAGGGGAAATCAGCCGCTCAAACAGCAATTAACAGGAGTATTTGTGAACCCTTCTCTTGATGAAATACAGGCCGCTTTAGCAAACGTGCCTTTAGATATCGTTCAATGCCATGGTGATGAAACTCCCGGATTTCTAAAAGAACTAAAGAAAAAAACAGGAATAACGATTTGGAAAGCCGTACGCCACGAGCCAGGCGGATGGAACAACCTGAAAGAGTTTGCCGGGGTCGCAGACGGTTATGTAATTGATGCCCGGGTAGAGGGAGCTTACGGAGGAACAGGGACAGCCTTTGACTGGGACGCTGTTCCGATGTATTTACAGGAGGCTGAACGGCAAGGTGTTCCTTGTTTTATTGCAGGGGGGATTCATGCAGAAAACATTTCAAAACTGCTGAGCTATAGTCCGGACGGCATAGACATCAGCAGCGGAATTGAGGAAGACGGTAAAAAATGCCGGAAAAAAATAAAGGATTTAGAAGGGATGATGATGCAATATGAAAACAGTATATCCTGACAGCCGGGGAAGATATGGAGAGTTTGGCGGGAAGTTTGTACCCGAGACGATCATGTTTGCTTTGGAAGACCTTGAGAAAGGTTTTAGTGAAGCGATTGAAAACGCTGAGTTCATGGAGGAACTTCAGCATGAACTGACAGATTACTCCGGCAGGCCTACACCTTTAACCTATGCAGGAAAGCTGAGTGCAAAGACCGGCGGAGCATCCATCTACCTGAAAAGAGAAGACTTGAACCACACTGGCGCCCACAAGATCAACAATGCGATCGGCCAGGCGCTGCTCGCAAAAAGGATGGGAAAGAAAAAGATCATCGCTGAAACAGGAGCAGGACAGCATGGCGTTGCGGCTGCTACTGCTGCTTCTAGGTATGGTTTGGAATGCAAAGTATATATGGGCGAGGAAGACATCCGCCGTCAGGCTCTAAACGTATTCCGCATGAAACTGCTGGGAGCGGAAGTGATTCCAGTGAGCAGCGGAACAAAAACGTTAAAGGACGCGACAAATGAAGCGATCAGGCAGTGGGTTGCATCGGTTGAAGATACTTTCTACATGATTGGATCAGCCGTTGGACCGCATCCGTATCCGAAGATCGTCAAAGAGTTTCAGAGTGTAATCGGATACGAGGCAAAAGCACAATTTGCTCAACTAAAGGAGGGCAGCCTTCCTGAGAAAGTGGTGGCCTGTGTAGGGGGCGGCAGCAATGCGATCGGTATTTTTTCAGCGTTCGTCGATGAAGATGTTTCTCTTGTCGGGGTTGAAGCGGGAGGCAAAGGACTCTTGACCGGCCTGCATGCCGCGACGATGGCGAACGGGACAGCCGGTGTTATCCATGGATCACTGACGTACCTCCTTCAGTCGCAGGAAGGCCAGATCCAGGAGCCTTATTCCATCTCAGCAGGTTTGGATTATCCTGGAGTAGGACCGGAACATGCTTTCTTAAAATCAACTGAACGTGTCAAATATGAAAACATCACGGACGAAGAAGCGCTTGAGGCACTGAATCTCCTTTGCCGTGAAGAAGGCATTCTATGTGCGCTGGAGAGCGCACACGCTGTGGCACAAGCATTAAAAGAAGCACGAAGCATGAGTGCTCACGAAAACATCATCGTCTGCCTGTCCGGCAGGGGAGATAAAGACGTTCATACACTTTTTGAACAGCAGAAGGAGGAAGTCTCTCATGGGGAGTAGAATGAAAGAGTTTCAGTCAAAGAAATCGCCATTGTTCGTACCCTTTATCACAGCAGGTGATCCTTCTCCTGAGGTTACGGTTGACCTGGCTCTCGCTCTTCAAAACGAAGGGGCGGATGCACTGGAGCTGGGTATTCCATATTCTGATCCCCTTGCAGACGGGCCGGTGATCCAGCGGGCTTCCAAACGGGCGCTGGAAAAAGATATGAGTTTGGAAAAAGCCATGAAGCTCGTCGCAAACATGCGCGCAGCCGGTTTAACCATTCCGGTTATTATCTTTACTTATTACAATCTTTTGTTACAATTGGGAGAACAGAAATTTTTTGAATTGGCATCACAGAACGAAATTGATGGGCTGCTTGTGCCGGATTTGCCTTTTGAAGAAAGCAAAGACCTTCAGAAGTCATGTTCCGCCCATGATCTAAGCTTCATTTCTCTCGCTGCGCCCACTACTTCTCAAGGAAGGCTAAAAGAAATCGGAGAGGCTGCACAGGGGTTTCTCTATTGCATCTCTTCACTTGGTGTTACCGGGGCAAGGACTTCGTTTGCCAACGGCCTGGACCGCTTTCTGGATGAAGCGAGATCTGCGAGTTCGGTTCCGGTATTGATCGGTTTCGGCTTGTCGAGCAGAGAGCAGATGCAGCAATTTGAGGGGAAATGTGATGGTTTTATCATGGGGAGCACGATCGTATCAAAAATTGAGGAGCTGGGACCAGATCTTCTCAGGGAGGACAAGAAAAGAGAAGCGCTTCAAACGTTCTCTGACTTTCTTTCCAAGCTGGTCCCGCTGAATGTTTACAGTTAACAGAAAGGAAGGGTCTTTGTGGAGGCAAAATCACAGCTGTTGAATTTAAAACCCTATCAGCCGGGAAAACCAATCGAGGAAGTGAAGCGCGAGTACGGGCTGGACAAAATCGTTAAATTGGCATCAAATGAGAATCCATACGGAAGCTCGCCTTCGGTTAAGGCCGCTATCGTTTCAGAAGCCGCTCACTTAGGGCTGTATCCTGATGGCTACAGCGCTGAACTGCGGGAGGAGCTTTCAGAATTTTTAGGAGTAAAAAAAGGAAATTTGATTTTTGGCAATGGTTCCGACGAAGTCGTGCAGATCTTGTCACGAAGCTTTTTGCATGAAGGAACGAACACGGTCATGGCAGCGAACACCTTTCCTCAGTACAAGCATAACGCTGTGATTGAAGGGGCGGAAGTTCGCGAAGTTCCGCTGCTTAACGGAGAACATGACCTGAATGAGATGCTCAAAGCGATCGACGGACAAACTAAAATCGTTTGGCTGTGCAGCCCGAATAATCCTACCGGCCATTACATTGATCAAAAATCGTTTGAAACATTTATGGCTGAAGTTCCTCCGCACGTACTGGTAGTGAGTGACGAAGCGTATTATGAATACGTTGAAGCCGAAGATTTTCCAGAGACCATCACTTATTTGGACCGATATCCGAATTTGGTGATCCTGCGGACGTTTTCTAAGGCTTACGGACTTGCTGCACTCCGGATCGGTTATGGAATCGGTGATGAGAAGCTTATCACAGCCATTGAACCGGCCAGAGAGCCGTTCAACACATCACGCATTGCACAGGCAGCAGCCCGTGCTGCGATCAAAGACCAGGATTTCATCAGCACCTGCTCTGAAAGAAACAGAGAAGGGCTGCAGCAATTTTATGATTTCTGCCAGAAACGCGGATTGGTTTACTATCCTTCTCAAGCGAATTTCATCCTAATTGATTTTAAGGAAGACTCAAATCTTTTGTTTCAGCATCTTCTTGAAAGAGGCTACATTGTGCGTTCTGGATCAGCACTGGGCTTTCCTACAAGCCTCAGAATAACGATCGGCGATAAGCAGCAGAACGGGGAGATCATTGAGCATCTGGAAAATTATTTGCTGATGTCAGGAAACACAGAAAAAGAAACCGTGTAAATCCATCAGAGAAGAGGGGCCTGCTCGGCCTCTTTCTCGATAAATTCAAAATTTTCGAAAAATATTGTTGATTTTTGAAGCGCTACTGCTATAATATAACTAATATGGTTTCTCTCCACTCCTATCCATATTATTGTTTTCCCTGACAGCGCTTTCAAAGTCAGGGTTTTTTTTGTTTTCCTATACTCATATCTTTGCAGGTGCGCTCATAGCCTGTCTATATAAGGGCGAAGGCGAATCGTAGATTTTGAAGTGAACACACCCTCTCATGTATAATGAAAACAAAATAGATTGCCGTAAGAGAAGGAGTTTTTGTTATTGGAAAAGTTACAAGAAGCCATCACCCTTGTTGAAATGGGACATGTCCGTGAGGGCATGAAGCTCATCGAAATGCTTACAAAGGAAGCCGACCATCAAACACTCTATGATATTGCGAGGGTTTATGAAAACTGGGGACATCTGGAGGAAGCGATGAAGATCGTTGCTCAGTTGAGAGCTTTTTACCCGGAGGATGGCGACCTCGGCATCTTTGCCGCCGAGCTGCTCATTGAGATGGAAAAGGAAGATGAAGCTCTGGAGATACTGGGACAAATCAGTGCATACGATGATTCTTACATCCAATCGCTCCTATTGCAGGCTGACCTTTATTTTATGCAAGGACTCCATGAAGTTGCGGAGCAAAAGCTCCTGAAAGCCAAGCAGACCAAACCAGATGAGCCAGTTCTTGCTTTTGCTCTTGGTGAACTGTATCTTGAACGAGGCGATTTTATCAAAAGCGCTGCCTTCTTCAAGGAAGCCGAACCGATTGCGTCGACTCTTCCCGAAGGGGATCTTTACCTAAGGCTTGCCGAAGCGCTGAGCAGAGGCGGTAAGTTTGAAGAAGCTCTTGACTATTATAAAAAAGGCCTGGAATCCAAAAAAGAACTGCACAGTCTGTTTGGATACGGATTGACCGCGTATAAAACAGGGGAGTATAAAACAGCGATATCTGCGCTTGAAGAATTAAAAGGACTGGACCCTGAGTATACGACGCTTTATCCTTGGCTTGCTTCATCCTATGAGGAAGAGGGGGCCCTTGACGAGGCGATCGAGGCGATCCGGGAAGGAATCAGCAAGGATGAATTCAACGAAGACCTTAAAGTACGTGCCGCACGCCTCATGTACCGGACAGGAAACAAAGAAGAAGGCGAAAAGTACGCGAGGGAGGTTATCGCGCTCAATCCTTCAAATGCTGAAGCTGTCCTTCACTTGTCTTCCATGCTTAAAAAAGAAGAACGTTTTGCTGACATGGTCGAACTGCTCACACATGTTGCAGAGCAGGGTGACGAAACGCCGGAGATGATCTGGGATCTGGCCTTTGCATACAAAGAAGCAGAAGAATATGAACAGGCCAGAGAACAATATGAAGCGGCCTTTCCTTCCTTCACGAACCATGAAGTCTTTTTGGAAGAGTATGGCATGTTTCTGATCGAAGAAGGGGAACCTGTAAAGGCAGCCGGCATCCTGAAACAAGCCTTGTCATTGAACCCGAACCTTCACCATGTTGAAGAAATAATCAGCCGGCTGGAAGAGTACTAATCAACCCGCTTTTTTCTTTAAATATTCTTTCCGGTTAGAAGGATTTATCAAGCAGGGCAAGAATATACTAAAGTAATATACTTTGGTTAGGAATGATGGGGGGATCACAATGAGCAGCACCGTTTCTGTCCTTGAAAAGAAGGATTTTATTAAATGGTTTTTAAATCATTATCAACTAAAAAAACGTGAGTGCGTCTGGTTGTTAAACTACCTTGTCAGTGACGACCAGCTCATGGAAAAGGTTCACTTTGTGGAGAAAGCAGAGTATTGCCCTAAAGCCATTATTATGTCCGCTCAATGTACCGATGGTGTTCCATTCCGTTTTTATAAACAGAATGTCTTGACAACGGATGCAGAAAAATCATTCCACGATATCCGGCTTAACCAGGAAGAAGACATCTTTATTGAACTAAACTTTAATTCTTCAAGATTGACGCCCGAGTATGCCTCGGTACTGGAAGAAAATCCGCATCTGCCTGACAATATGGTAACAGACCGAAAATATGGACTGTGGGCAGAACTGATTCTTGACCAATCGGTATCCCAATTTAAAAAACAGAAAATACTCGTTAACATTGACCGTGCGCTGGACCAAAAAGATGAAGAAACTTTCCAGCAGCTTACCGAAGAACTTAGAAAATTGTAACCCTCTTTTTTAAAAAGAGGGTTTTATTTTGTTTTTTTTGATACGATGGAATACATATTAAACTATTTATACATAAAAGGAGTTTCACAGATGAAATGGAGTTCAGGTGATATTAATATTTATCAGCAGTCGAAAGAGTTTGTGGATACTGTCATCATTCCCCTTCAGCCTCTGTCTTTCGGCCCTTCCATGAGGACAAGTGCAGGGATGGCTGATTATTCCCTTCTCATTGCAGAAGAGACAGAACGTCAGCTGCACGGGCGGTTGTTTCTCATGCCTTCCTTTACCTATTTGAAGCTGGAAAGTGAAGAAGCTCTCATGGCCCGGCTCCACTCATGGGTCAGTGAACTTAAGGAAGAAGGGTTCCGCCATATTTTTTTCTTGACGAGCGATGCCGATTGGAAAAAAGCTGAACATGAGCTAAGAGAAACACTCCTTTGGATGCCTGTCATACCGATGGAGACGATGGATTCGTCATATAAGGAAGAAATCGTTAAAGAACAGGTCAAACAGCTGTTTCAGATCATCCTTCATAAGTGGCAGGAAAGCTAAAAAACCAAGCACTGGAGATACATGTTCATATTGACAGTAAAAGACAACTTACGCTATCATGTTAATGTCCTAGTAATATGTGTGTAAAACAATTGTCCGGATGGACTTTATTTACAGCAAGGGGGGGAAACGAAATGTCTAAGGAAGATATCTCCAGACGCCAGTTTTTGAACTACACATTGACCGGTGTCGGAGGGTTCATGGCTGCAGGGATGCTAATGCCAATGGTGCGTTTTGCCATCGACCCCATCCTTGAAAAGGGTGCGGACCAGGATATGGTAGCGGTTACTGAAGTCAGCAAGATCGGCAAGGAACCAAAACGATTTAACTTTAAAATCAAGCAAAAAGACGGATGGTACGAATCAGAGGTCACCCAATCTGCGTGGGTCTACAAAAACGGCAAGGGCGAATTAATAGCGCTTTCACCGGTTTGCAAGCATTTGGGATGTACCATCGACTGGAACACTGATCCAAGCCACCCAAGCCAATTTTATTGTCCTTGCCACGGAGGCCGTTATGAGAAAGACGGTACGAATATTAAAGGTACACCGCCGCTTGCGCCTCTCGATGTTTATGACAGCAAGGTGAAGGACGGAAAGTTGTATCTAGGAAAGGCAAAACCACGAAAGGGGGCGTAATAGATGCTGCAAAAAATTTACGATTGGGTAGACGAGCGTTTGGATATTACGCCGCTTTGGCGCGATGTGGCTGACCATGAAGTGCCAGAGCACGTTAACCCGGCCCATCATTTTTCCGCGTTCGTTTATTGTTTCGGGGGATTAACGTTCTTTATTACGGTAATCCAAATCTTGTCTGGAATGTTCTTAACGATGTACTATGTTCCGGATATTGTGAATGCCTGGGAATCTGTATATTATCTGCAGAATCAGGTGGCATTCGGTGTCATCGTAAGAGGAATGCACCACTGGGGAGCCAGCTTGGTAATCGTTATGATGTTTTTACATACCTTGCGCGTATTTTTCCAGGGCGCTTACAAAAAACCTCGTGAATTGAACTGGGTAGTAGGAGTATTAATTTTTGGTGTTATGCTTGGACTTGGGTTCACAGGCTATTTGTTGCCATGGGATATGAAAGCGCTGTTCGCTACAAAAGTAGGGATTCAGATCGCAGAAACAATCCCTGTGATCGGACCGATCGCAAAAACATTCCTAGCAGGCGGAGAAATCATCGGAGCACAGACATTAACTCGTTTCTTTGCGATACACGTATTCTTCCTGCCGGCTGCACTGCTCGCGCTCATGGGTGCCCACTTTATCATGATCCGCAAACAGGGTATCTCGGGTCCGCTGTAAAATTGCTTTTTTAATTATCTTTATTTTTAAAATTGAGTGACCATTCTCTACATCAGAGATATATCTTGGCAGATAAAGCTCATCTGCGTCAGAGCAGATAAGCTTCTAGACGCTAAAAAAGGGAGGGAGAAAGATGCATCGAGGCAAAGGAATGAAGTTTGTAGGAGACTCCCGTGTTCCTGCAGAGCGCAAGCCGAACATTCCGAAGGATTACTCTGAGTATCCTGGAAAAACGGAAGCGTTTTGGCCAAACTTCCTTTTGAAAGAATGGATGGTAGGTGCCGTCTTTTTAATAGGGTATTTAATCTTAACCATTTCTCACGAATCTCCGCTGGAGCGTAAAGCAGATCCGACAGATGCAGGATATATTCCGCTTCCTGACTGGTATTTCCTATTCTTGTATCAGCTCTTGAAATACAAGTATGCTGCCGGTGATTACGTTTTAATCGGAACGATTGTTATTCCTGGACTTGCTTTCGGAGCGCTGCTGCTCGCACCATGGCTGGACAGAGGGCCGGAACGCCGTCCTTCACGCCGTCCTGTTGCTACAGGATTAATGCTGCTTGCCCTTATTTCCATTACATATTTAACATGGGAGTCCGTTGTTACCCATGACTGGGAAAAGGCGAAAGAACAGGGTAAAATCGTGGAGACCAACATCGACAAGAACGATCCCGGCTATCAAGTCTTCAAAGGCCAGTCCTGTGTAGGCTGCCATGGATCGGAATTGACAGGCGGAACGGGGCCATCACTTATTGGAACCGGTTTAAAACCTGAACAGATCATGAAGATTGCCAAGGAAGGGCGAGGGGCTATGCCTGCAAACGCTTATAAAGGCAATGAAGCCGATTTGAAAAAATTGGCCACATTCATTTCAAAACTGAAAAAATAAACATCAAAAAAAGCTGGCTTGCAGAGTCGGCTTTTTTTACATCATCGGCAAGTGAGGAGAAAAAGAATGATTTATCTTTATGGAATTTTGAAGCAAAAATGGTTCCTGTCCAGTTTGCTTATCATCAATATTCTTGGAACGGCCTACGGATATTACTGGTATAAAGACCAGCTCGCTGAAACACCGCTGAAGTTTGTTCTTTTTGTGCCAGACAGCCCGACGGCCAGTCTGTTCTTTGTCTTCGTGCTCATTGCGTTTCTTTTCGGAAAAAACCTGCCATACATCGAAGCACTGGCCGCGGTAAGCCTTTTTAAGTACGGAATCTGGGCGGTTGGCATGAATATTGCAGGCGGTGTAGTTGATCCTCCTATGTATTGGGCCAATTATATGCTCATCGTTTCCCATCTGGGGATGGCGATCGAAGGCCTCCTTTATACACCGTACTATCGAATTCAGCTCCGGCATCTGGCGGTAGCGGGCCTCTGGGTATTTCATAACGAAATTATCGATTATGTTTATGGTATGATGCCGAGGTACGACGTACTCTGGGAACATATGCAGCTGATCGGATATCTTACCTTCTGGCTCAGTGTGGTATCCGTCGTCCTTGTGTATTATTTAACGAGGGAGAAGCCGGCTCACTCCGGCAAATAAAGGTCTAACCTTGTCCATTTCCTCATATGATTTGTTATACCGTATGGGAGGGACAAGGAATGAAATTTAAATTTGCCGCTGTGTTCAGTTTATTGCTGGTTAGTCTTCCGATTGCTGCGCACGCGAACGGCGGACAGAACAGCAGCCTTGAAAACGTCACTCAATTATCGGATAAAGCGCTGGAGCTTGCCAAAGAGGAACGGTATAAAGAAGCGAGCGAAGTCCTTTTCTATTTGTCATCTCAATTTGGTAAGGGCGCCCTGAAGTCCGAATTGGCTGAAGATAAAATCCGCATGGTTGATGTCACAGTAGAAGATACAATTGAAACGCTTGGAAAAGCTGAAGAACCGCGCGACGTTAAACTCCACCGGCTTACAGGTGTAAGGCTGCTTGTCGACGCCTTGATTTCCGACCATCAGCCGCTGTGGAAACAAACGGAGTATCAGCTCATCAATCCATTAAAGCACATGCAGCTGGCTTTACGGAAGAATCATAATCAGGAATACCAGGAGGCGGCAAACGAGTTTCTGGCCAACTACGCCATGATCCGCCCGGCAGTCAGCATGGACGTTGAAGATACTTTTTTTGATCAGGTGGATAAAGATATCGAGTTCATCGACAGCAGCCGGACCAGCATTTTCACATCCTCAGCGGACAAGAAGAAACTTGAATCCGTGAGGGCCGATTTTGAAAAACTGTTTGCTGCAAAAGAAGACAACTCTGAACCTTCCCTGTTCTGGCTGATCTTTTCCATCGGGGGAATCATCTTCTCTACATTATTTTATGTAGGATGGAGAAAATACAAAGCGGAGAAGGAAAACGTGAAGGCTGTAGATAAGCGGTAAAGCATTCTGATTGACATATATATGGCGATAATCATAAAATTAAAGTAATTACTATAGTGGAGGAATGCTATAAATGTCTTTTCTCATCTATTTTGCATTGTTGCTGATCATCCCGATCTGGGCACAGATGAGGGTGAAAAGCACGTATAAAAAGTACGCAAAAGTTGAAAACTCAACCGGAAAAACAGGGGCGGAAGTCGCCCGTGAAATACTGGACCGCAACGGGCTATACAATGTCGCGGTTGAGCCGGTCAGAGGGCGGCTGTCCGACCATTATGACCCGCGTTCAAAAGTTGTCCGCCTATCCGAAGAAAACTATTACGGCCATTCCATTGCAGGATCTGCAGTAGCCGCCCACGAAGTCGGCCATGCCATTCAGGATAAGGAAAGCTACGCGCCGCTGCGTTTCCGGCATGCACTAGTGCCGGTTGCTAACTTAGGTTCCAACTTTGCTTATCTTTTGATCATTGCAGGAGCTATTTTCGCCTCTGCTAACCTTCTTTTAGTGGGTATTATCTTCATGGCAGCCGCGGTTCTCTTTCAGCTGGTCACACTCCCGGTCGAATTTAACGCAAGCAGCCGGGCGATGAATCAGATCGTATCCACCGGTATGATCCGCAACAACGAAGAGCGCCAGGCAAGAAAAGTCCTTAATGCCGCTGCACTGACATATGTAGCAGCAGCATTGGTCGCTGTATTGGAGCTTCTACGCTTCGTGCTCATGTTTGCTGGAATGAATAATGACGATTAAATGACGAAACCCCTGCTCAGGCAGGGGTTTTATTGTTTTTTGTGGTGCGATGGATGAAGAATGCGGGTATGTGAGCGGAATTGATTCAATTGAGTGAAGAATTGAACCGTAGAAAAAATAATTAAACCAAACTAGCGGTTATTTGAACCACACTGAATATTCTTTCAATTTCACACAGCTGCTGCAAAAAAAGCGTGCTGAAGTCTGATTACTTCAACACGCCTTCCTTCAGTTGGGATCCAGATTCAGCGCCTAAAGACTCGATGACTTCACTCTCTCACCCCAACACAAAAACCTTGCGCTTCAGCTTTTCTCATATCCCTATCGGATTCTTATCACTATCGAGTGTGAAGCCTTCTCCGAGGACTTCGTGTACGTCGTTAACGGTTACGAAGGCATGGGGATCGACCCGTTCAATTACTTGCTTAAGCCGGACGATTTCGTTACGCGCGAACACGCAATAAAGAACTTCTTTCTGGCTGCCAGTAAAGCTTCCTTTAGCGCTGAGCAAGGTCGCGCCGCGGTCGAGTTCTTTCATGATCAGTGCAGCGATCTCGGTATTTTTTTCGGAGATGATCATTGCGGCTTTGCCGGCATAGGCGCCTTCCTGCATAAAGTCGATGACGCGGGCGCCGACAAAAACGGCGACAAGTGTGTACATCGCTTCTTTGTAGTTGAGGTAAACTAGCGACATCGTGATGACCACCGCGTCAAACATAAACATGGTCTTTCCCATGCTCCAGCCGAAGAATTTATGGCCGAGCCTCGCAATAATATCGACACCGCCTGTCGTTCCCCCGAAACGGAAGATGATTCCTAGGCCGATACCGATGAAAACCCCGGCAAAAAGAGCGGCGAGAGGCATGTCCTGTTTTAAATTAATAGTAAGAGTTGAATAACGCTGGAAGAGGAACAAGAACAGTGAAACACCCAGCGTGCCGATCATCGTATAAATGAATGCGTTTTTTCCAAGCAGCTTCCATCCTACAAAGAAAAGAGGGATGTTGAGGGCGAGGTTGGAATAGGAAGGGTCAATATGGAACAAAAAGTAAAGAATAAGGGTGATTCCTGTAAATCCGCCCTCTGCCAGATTGTTTGCCATATTGAAGTGAACGATGCCAAATGAAAAGATGGCGGAACCAAATAAAATAAAAAATACGTTTTTGCTGCGAATCGGAAATGTCATTTATGTGCCTCCTGAGACTAATGCGATACCCTGTTTGCGTTTTCATTATAAAGGAAAAAGAAGGGGGGTTCAATCGCTCGTGAAATTTGTCAAATGTCTTATTCTTCGCTAACATAAACGTAGGATTGTCGAAGAGGTGATATCGTTGAAAAAAACCATGCAGGAAATGCAGCAAGAAGTTGATACATATATCGGCCAGTTTAAAGAAGGGTATTTCAGCCCCCTTGCGATGATGGCCAGGATGACAGAAGAGCTTGGCGAGCTTGCTCGTGAAGTTAACCACTATTACGGTGAAAAACCGAAAAAATCCACTGAAAAAGAGCAGACCATTGAAGAAGAATTGGGTGATATTTTATTTGTCTTACTATGTTTTGCCAATTCACTAGATATTAGTATGGAAAAAGCCTTTGATATGGTCATGAATAAGTTTAATACGAGAGATAAAGACCGATGGACGCGCATCGAAGAAGGAGAGGAAAAGTAGCATGAGCAAACAAATAACCATTGTCATTGCCGGGCCAAGAGGAAAAATGGGGCGTGAAGCCGTGAACTTGGTCAACGAAACTCCACATTTTACACTTTTAGCAGTGATTGATTCCAGACATGCAGGAATGAAACTGAAAGATCTGGAGGGAATGCCATCCCTCGATATTCCGGTATACGATGACGCAACACTTTGCTTTTCAGAAATCAGGCCGGATGTTTTGATCGATCTTACGAAGCCTGAGATCGGGAAAGTCCATCTTGAACAGGCGCTCGAGCATAATGTCAGGCCTGTCATCGGAACGACAGGCTTCTCGGATGAGGATTTAGAGCGCCTGAAAAACCTCGCTCAAGAAAACGAACTGGGGGCGATCATCGCCCCCAACTTTGCGGTTGGTGCCATCTTAATGATGAAGTTTG
Organism: Fictibacillus sp. FJAT-27399; assembly: GCF_001510655.1. GTDB lineage: Bacteria > Bacillota > Bacilli > Bacillales > Fictibacillaceae > Fictibacillus_C > Fictibacillus_C marinisediminis. The sequence goes on from NZ_LMVC01000002.1 coordinate 1,183,502, forward strand.
CTCAGATGGCTTCCAAGTATTTGCCTAATGTTGAGATTATCGAGAAGCACCACGACCAAAAACTCGATGCCCCATCCGGAACGGCTTTGAAGACAGCACAGCTGATCAGAGAGGTCAGAGAGCCAAAATCCCAAGGGCATCCTGATGAGAGAGAAGATCTTCCTGGAGCAAGGGGTGCTGAACTTGATGGAATACGGATTCACAGTGTCAGGCTGCCGGGGCTTGTTGCCCACCAGGAAGTCATTTTAGGCGGAGAGGGACAAACCTTAACGATCAAACATGATTCGATGAACCGTGCTTCGTTTATGCCTGGTGTTAAGATGGCGGTAGAAGCGGTTGTAAATGTGGATCATCTCGTGTATGGCTTGGAAAATATTATAGAGTAAAAGGTGGGGGAACGATGAGAATAGCTTTGGTTGCGCATGATAATAAAAAACAGGAAATGATTAACTTTTCCATGGCTTATGAACCGATTTTAAGAAAACACGAGCTGTTTGCCACTGGAACGACCGGGCAAAAGATAATGGACGCAACCGGACTGGACATCCATCGGTTCCAATCAGGCCCGCTTGGCGGGGATCAGCAGATCGGTGCACTGATCGCTCAGAATAAAATGGATCTGGTGCTCTTTTTTAGGGACCCATTAACTTCGCAGGCGCATGAACCGGACATCTCTGCACTCATCCGTCTCTGTGATGTATATCAGATTCCTGTCGCGACGAACGTGGCGAGTGGGGAACTTTTTATCCGGGCGATGGAGCGAGGCGATTTCAACTGGAGAAATATTATTAAAGAAAGAGAAGGAAATCAATCATGAACAAAGAGAGCTGGCTGGCTGTCGGCGCCCATTCTGACGACGTTGAGATCGGAATGTCAGGTACGATAGCGATCCATACGGCCAATGGCGGCAAGGTTTCAATCTGTGACCTGACAAGAGCCGAACTGTCTTCCAATGGAACAGTGGAGCTGCGCAAGGAAGAAGCAGGCCATGCGGCAGAAGTTATAGGTGTTTCCGAGCGTTTGAATCTTGAGCTGCCGGACAGAGGTCTGTTGATGAAAGAAGAATACATACTGGCGATCGTTTCATTGATCAGGCGCAAGAAGCCTGATTGTCTCTTTATCCCGTATTGGGAGGACCGCCATCCCGATCATGGCAACTGCTCAAGGCTCGCAGAGGAAGCCGCTTTTTCAGCCGGGGTGAGGAATATTATTGATCCTGACAACCTGCCGCCACACAGGGTAAAGAAAATCTATTATTATTTTATCAATGGTTTTCATAAGCCTCAGATATTGGTCGATGTTTCAAGCGTCTATGAGAAGAAGAAAGCTGCGCTTCAATGCTATAAGAGCCAGTTCATAAAGCAGGATGACAGCTTTGATACACCGCTGGTCAACGGCTATATCGAGTCGGTGAGCGCGAGGGAGAAGATGTTCGGGCAGGAAGCGGGCGTAGACTATGCGGAAGGCTTTATGATGAAGAAACCCCTGTTATTAAAGAAATTATAAGGAGAACAGCTATGAAGCTTAAAATAGGAATCACTTGTTATCCTACTGTAGGTGGATCGGGTGTTGTAGCAACTGAGCTCGGAAAACTGCTGGCAGAAAAGGGGCATGAGATCCATTTTATCACTTCGAGCCTGCCGTTTCGGCTCGGGAAAGTATACGCCAACATCTTTTATCATGAGGTTGAGGTGAACAACTATTCTGTTTTTAAATACCCGCCATATGATCTGGCATTGGCTAGCAAGATGGCGGAGGTCGCCAAACGCGAGAAACTTGATATCATCCACGCGCATTATGCCATTCCTCATGCGATCTGCGCTTTTCTTGCCAAGCAGATGGCCGGCGAACAACTAAAGATTGTGACGACACTGCATGGAACCGACATCACGGTGCTTGGATACGATCCTTCACTGAAAGAGATGATCAAATTCGGCATCGAGAATTCAGATGCGGTGACCGCTGTTTCTAACAGTCTGAAGGATGATACCTATAAGCTGCTCGGCGTAAAGAACGAGATTCAACCGATCTACAATTTTGTCGATGAACGGGAATACTTTAAGCAGGAAGCTACACATCTTAAAAAGGGATACGGCATTAAACCGGAAGAAAAGGTGATCATCCATATCTCCAATTTCCGTTCAGTCAAACGGGTGCCGGATGTCATCATGGCTTTCCATAAGATCGTGAGCACGATTCCTGCCAAACTTCTCTTGATCGGAAACGGGCCGGAATTTACGGTAGCCTGCAAAATGGTGCAGGAACTGGATATCGAGGATCATGTACTTTTTCTCGGCAAGCAGGAAAATGTGGCAGAACTATTTTCGATCAGTGATTTAAAGCTCCTCCTTTCTGAGAAAGAAAGCTTCGGCCTTGTTCTTCTTGAAGCTATGGCGTGCGGGGTGCCCGTTGTTGGTACGAATATTGGCGGCATTCCAGAAGTGATCCTGGACGGAGAGACCGGCTATATCTGCGAGCTGGGAGACATAGACGGCATCGCAGCGGCCTCCCTTTCTATTCTGACTGATGAGAACAAAAAGCAGACGTTCGCCTATCAAGCGATGCAGCACGTCAGGGATCATTTCCATTCTTCTAAGATTGTAGGAGATTATGAGGATTTATATTACAGTGTGCTAAAAGGATAGGATAATCATGAGCGATCTTTTTGCCGGAGCACATATTATCATGGACCGGCTGATGCAAGCCGGCTACCAGGCGTATATGGTTGGCGGATGTGTGAGGGACTACCTTTTGAACCGGGACATCGGAGATATTGATATCGCCACCTCTGCGCTTCCAGAAGAGGTGTGTTCGCTTTTTGCAAAAACGATCCCTGTCGGCATGGAGCACGGGACCGTTATCGTGCGTGAACAGCATAATTCATATGAGGTGACTACTTTCAGAAAAGAAGGCACTTATGTTGACCGCCGTCATCCTTCTTCTGTGGAGTATATTGATTCATTGTTCGAAGATCTTTCAAGAAGAGATTTTACGATCAATGCCATGGCGATGGATGCGGCCGGAAATTTGCACGATCCGTTCGGCGGACGGCAGCATTTAAAGGAAAAGAAAATCAAAACGGTCGGAGACGCTGAAAAGCGGTTTATGGAAGACCCGCTCCGTATCATGAGAGCTCTCCGTTTTTGGGCTGTCTTGGGTTTTACACTTGAAGAGAAAACAGAAAAAGCGGTTAAAAGACTGGCTGATGAATTAAAAGAGATTGCAGTGGAACGCCTCGCTGCTGAGTTTATAAAACTTTTAAGAGGTATAGAAGCATCTTCATGCCTCAGGTTTATGTTTGAAACAGGGGTGGTTTCCTCCCTTCCTGAGCTCAACCGTTTCAGGAGCTCTTCAGAACGATTGCATGCTTTGGAGTGGGCCTGCTTGGAGAGTGATGAAGAAAGGTGGGCCGCGCTGCTGTTTCTCCTTGGGGAGGAAGATCCAGCCGTCTTCCTGAAAGCTTGGAAGCAGTCCAATTCTTTGATCCGTTCGGTACTGCAGCTCATCCGTTATCTGGACAAGGAGGAACTGCGGCCGCACGATCTTTATGAATTGGGAGAATTGCAGGCAGTGTCCTGTCAGAGGGTGAGAAATGCACTGAAGGGACGGATTGTGGATGAGGATCTTGTTTCTGTTCAGCAGCGCTTTCAAAAACTGCCGATTCATCAGCGGAAAGAGCTTGCTGTAAACGGGAAGGACATCGTAAGTCTTGATGAATCAGAGAAAGGCCCCTGGATACAGGAGATGCTGCAGAGGATCGAACACGGGGTAGTTGAAGGAAAAGTTCTAAATGAAAAAAGGGCCATCTTGGAGTGGGTGAGGAGTTGGAAGGGAAAATGAGACAGCATTTGCTTCAGATGCTTATTGAGAATGGAAATACGTTTGTTTCCGGACAGCAGATCAGTGATGAGCTGAATTGCTCCCGTACGGCGATCTGGAAGCATATCACAGAGCTGAGGAAAGAAGGATACGTGATTGAAGCCGTACAGCGGAAAGGCTATCGTATCGTGTCTTCTCCCGACCGCGTGACTGAGCATGAGATCAGCGCCCGTCTGAAATCAGATGTATTAGGCAAGAACATCGTGTATGAAGAATCGGTGAAAAGCACACAGGAAATCGCACAAAAGCTTTCTTATGAACAAAAGCCGGAGGGTACGCTTGTAGTTGCTGACGAACAGACAGGCGGCAGGGGCAGACTAGGAAGGCCATGGCAGTCTCCAAAGGGCACCGGAATCTGGATGAGCCTCATCCTGCGGCCGGAAATCCCCCTTCAAAAAACGCCGCAGCTCACTCTTCTCGCTGCTGTCAGTGTCACGAAAGCAATCTACAAAGTGACAGGGCTGCATGCAGAGATCAAATGGCCGAACGATATTTTGATCAACGGCAAAAAAACAGTCGGCATTCTGACGGAGCTTCAGGCGGAATCTGATCGCGTGCACGCTGTGATCATCGGGATTGGCCTGAACGTGAATGTAACAGGCGAGGATTTTAATGAAGATGTCAGGAAGATCGCAACATCGCTGAAGATCGAATCAGGAAATGAGACGAAAAGAGCCGATCTGATCGCAGCCATTCTTGAAGAGATGGAAGTTCTTTATCGTGAATATTTAAACAATGGCTTTGGGCTGATCAAACTGTTGTGGGAAGGATATGCCCACAGCATCGGAAGGCGAATCAAAGTGAGGACAGCGAGCCAGCAGCTTGAGGGCGTGGCCAAAGGAATTACTGATGAAGGCATCCTGCTCCTTGAAGATGATAATGGAAAGGTGCATTCGATCTATTCAGCGGATATTGAGATACCCGGAACATAAATAATATGGTACATTATTAAGTGTAGAAAAGGTGGTATCCCGCAGTGCGGGAACTGCACTTTCTTTGAACGTGTGACAGATAGCTTTACATCTGCCTAGATCCATCAAGGACCGGGACAGAGGGATTGGAAATGTTAAAGATGCAATGGACCCCTCTGCTTATTTGAGGGGTTTTTCCTCTGTTCCTCCCAAAAAAGGAGGAAAAAGGATGAAGACCACGCAAAGTTTTTCGGCTATGAAGCAGCAGAAAGAAAAGATCACGATGATTACTGCATACGACTTTCCATCAGCCCAGCTCGCCGAACGAGCGGCAGTGGATATGATTCTCGTCGGCGATTCGCTCGGAATGGTGGTACTTGGGTACGATTCGACAGTACCGGTAACCGTAGAGGATATGATCCATCATGCCCGCGCTGTAAAACGAGGGGCACCGAACACGTTTATCGTGACTGATATGCCCTTTATGAGCTACCATGCCGGCAGAGCGGAGACGGTGAAGAACGCAATGAGGATCATGCAGGAAACAGGTTCCCATGCTCTTAAGCTTGAGGGTGGAAAGAATGTGATCGAAACGATCGGATATTTAGTGGATGCGGGCGTTCCAATCATCGGCCACCTCGGGCTTACACCTCAGACAGCTGGCGTGCTTGGCGGCTATAAAGTACAGGGAAGAGAATCGAAAAAGGCAAAACAGCTGCTCCAGGATGCCCTAGCGATCGAAGAGGCGGGAGCTTTCGCTCTTGTGCTTGAATGTGTACCGAAACAGCTGACACAGCTCGTTGCGGAGTCTGTGAAAATTCCTGTTATCGGCATTGGTGCAGGGAATTCTGCCGACGGCCAGGTGCTCGTGTATCATGACCTGGTCGGTTACGGTTTTCATCATGTTCCGAAATTTGTGAAGATGTTCGCCCATTCGGCGGAGGCTATGCAAAAGGGGATTGCAGACTTTATTGCTGAAGTAAAAGAAGGAACGTTTCCTGCTGAAGAGCATTCATTTACGATGAAGCCGGAAGAAGCAGAAGCGCTGTACGGAGGGAAATAAAGTGAAAATCATCACAAGTATCAGCGAGATGAGGGCGTTCAGTGCTGAAGCGAAGACCGGGGGTAGGACCATTGGCTTCGTACCGACGATGGGCTATCTACACGAGGGGCACGCCTCACTTTTGGAACGCGCGGGAAAAGAGAATGCTCTTACCGTACTGAGTATTTTTGTCAATCCGCTCCAGTTTGGCCCAAACGAAGATTTTGACCGTTATCCGAGGGATTTTGAACGAGACGAACGAGTGGCCCTGAACTATGGTGTGGACGCTTTGTTTTATCCGGAGGTACAGGATATGTATCCTTCCGAGCCTTCAGTCACCATGAGGGTAAACAAGAGGGTGGGTGCTCTTTGCGGAAGAACGAGGGAAGGCCATTTTGACGGCGTGGCCACCGTTTTGACCAAGCTGTTTCATATCATCTCACCTGACAGGGTTTATTTCGGGATGAAAGATGCACAGCAAGTGGCGGTCGTGGAAGGGTTGATCTCAGACTTGAACTTTCCGGTCGAACTCGTCCCTTGTCCTACCGTCCGAGAAGAAGACGGGCTCGCAAAAAGTTCAAGGAATGTTTATCTTTCACCTCAGGAGAGGCAGGAGGCGCCTGTCTTATACCGGTCGCTCCAGGAGGCAGCAGCTCGTCTCTTGGAAGGGAAAAATGTTATACACATCAAAGAAAAAATGATAGAGTATTTAGAGGAGCATACAAGCGGGAAAGTGGACTATTTTGAGATATTGTCCTATCCGGAACTTGAAGAAGCTTCAGCAGCAGACCAGAAAAAGATCATCGCGCTCGCCGTTCAGTTTAAGAATGCGAGACTGATTGATAATCTAACCATAATTCCTGATGGAAGGAACCATAGGTGATTCATATGTTCAGAACAATGATGAAAGGCAAAATACACCGCGCCCGCGTAACAGAATCTAACTTAAATTACGTGGGAAGCATAACGATAGATGAGGATATCCTGGATGCGGTTGACATGGTGCCCAACGAAAAGGTGCAGATCGTCAACAACAACAACGGAGCCAGATTTGAGACGTATATCATCCCGGGGCCCCGCGGCACAGGTGTGATGTGCCTGAACGGTGCTGCTGCCCGGCTCGTTCAGGAAGGAGACGTTATCATCGTGATCTCCTACGCCATGATGGCAGAAGAGGAAGTTCCGTTCCACCAGCCGAGAGTGGCGATCATGGATGAAAATAACTCAATTACTGAAATACTAGGTTATGAACCGGCTTCAACGATTCTTTAACCCCTTGCTAAAGGGGTTTTTCTATTTACATAAAGGACTTGGATTCATTTATTGAATACCGAGCCGCTTGACCCGAGGTGAAAAGGATGAACAACCGTTATGTTGTCATAGATGTAGAAACTACAGGAAACGCTCCTGCCCGAGGAGACCGTGTCATTCAGATCGGTGCCGTTGTTGTTGAAAATAACATAATTGTTGACAGGTTTTCTTCCTTTGTTAACCCGGAGATACCCATTCCGCCGTTTATTGAACAGCTGACCGGCATCAACGATGAAATGGTCGCGGATGCTCCACTGTTTGAAGAGGTGGCTCCCGTTATTCTGCAGATGCTTGAAGGGTCCTACTTTGTTGCCCACAACGTCCTATTTGATCTGAACTTTCTGCAGGAAGAGTTTGAAAACAGCGGATATCAGCGATTTACCGGCCCCCTTCTGGATACGGTTGAACTTTCGCGGATTCTGCTCCTGCAGGCTGATGGATATCAGCTCGGCCAGCTGGCAGATTATCTTGGCATTGTTCATGAGAATCCCCATCAAGCAGACAGTGATGCTGAAGTGACGGCTTACCTGCTGATCGAACTGCTGCATAGACTGTCCAGGCTTCCTCTGCTCACACTGCAGCGGATGGATCCGTTTCTTAAAAAGATGCAGAGCAGCCTGGAGGAGATCGTAGGGGATCTGATCATCCTGAAATCTTCCAAAATAGAAGATGATCATGGAATGGACTATTTCAGGCAGCTAGTATTGAAGTCTTTTTCTCCAATCGAGAAAGAGGAGAATGCGCTGCAGATCAAGATGGATCCGTCTGCACTATTGGAAGATCTGTCACAGGAAATGGAACATTATGAAGTACGTGAGAGCCAGCAGAAGATGATGGAAATGGTGTACGATGCGATGGAGGATCATCAGCATGCGATGATCGAGGCTGGAACAGGAGTAGGAAAGTCAATGGGCTATCTGATCCCTTCAATCCTTTATGGAAAACGGGAAGACCGGCCGATCGTAGTGAGCACACATACGATCCAGCTTCAGCAGCAGCTGTTGGAACGGGACATTCCCATTTTGAAAAATATCCTGCCTTTTCCATTCCATGCTACGGTCCTAAAAGGGCGCAACAATTATCTTTGTTTACGAAAGTTTGAACAGTCGCTGGATGATCATTCAGAAGATAATTATGATACAAACCTTACGAAAGCACAATTGCTCGTTTGGCTGACGGAGACAGATCAAGGAGATGTTGAAGAACTGAACCTCGCATCAGGAGGCAAACTTTTTTGGCATCAGGTGAAAAGCGATTCTGCCTCGTGCCTGAACCACCGCTGCCCCTGGTACTCCAGGTGTTTCTATCATAGAAAAAGAAGAGCCGCACTGGCATCCGATCTTGTGATCACCAATCATGCACTGCTCTTCAGCGATGTTAAATCCGATGCGCAGCTCTTGCCCTCCTACAAAGAAGTCATAATTGATGAGGCTCATCATGTAGAAGAAGTGGTCAGCGACCATTTCGGCATTCAGACCGATTACTTCGTATTTACGAGACTGCTTGAACGTATTGGACACGACGATGACAGCGGACTGGTGAAAAAGCTTTATCAGCTGATAGAGACTGTTGAACTGCCGGGGCTTGAGCCCGTGCTGGAACAGATCGCGAAGGAGCTGCCTGAAGCAAAGATGGAGATAGACGAGTTGTTCCGCTCCATACGGGCTTACGTGCTGGAAGCCAAGAAGAGCAGCATGAATGACTTTGGCCGTGTGAGCTACCGTTACGGCGGACGGGACACAAAGAGCGCAATGTGGCAGGCGATCCTTGAGATGGTCGAGCGTGTGCTCTTCGGGTTGGGTGACCTTGGGAAATCGCTAAAAAAAGTGAACAAGCTTGCAGATGAAAAGGAAGAACATCTGAACTTTGCGCAAAAAGGTCTGCTGGCTGATTTCGACGGATTGAGAAACCAGCTTGAGGAAGAGAAAGAAAAGCTTCGCCATCTGCTAAAAGAAGTCAATGATAACGAGGTTTTCTGGTTTGAGGTCGAAGCGAAGGGCGCAAAGAACGCGGTCTATCTATACAGCAAACCCATTGTGATCAGTGAGCTGCTGGCCGATGAATTCTTCGCCAAGAAAAATAGTGTCATCATGACTTCAGCTACTTTGTCTGTTAGGAATTCGTTTCATTATATGACGTCAAGACTCGGACTTGATGATTTCGGGCCGATGACTGCGAATCTTCCTTCTCCTTTTTCTTATGACCAGCAGGTGAAATTTATGGTGCCGACAGATGTCCCTCTGATCAATGAAGTGGATCAGGAGACATTCGTCGCTGTTATCGCCCGCCAGCTTCACAATATCGCAAAAGTCACAAAAGGACGGATGCTCGTTTTGTTTACGTCCAACGATATGCTCCGGGAAACGTACAACGTCTTTAAAGGAATCATCGCGCAAGATGACTTTGTTCTGTTCGGACAGGGAATTGACAGCGGCAGCCGTGCACGCCTTACAAAGAACTTTAAGAAGTTCGAACAGTCCATCCTTTTCGGCACGAGCAGTTTTTGGGAGGGGATCGATATCCCGGGAGATGATCTTTCCTGCCTCGTAATCATTCGGCTTCCTTTTACTCCACCGGATAATCCGGTAACCGCGGCGAGAGCGGAGAAACTGAAAAGCGAGGGCGGCAATCCCTTTATGGAGCTTTCTCTTCCTCAGGCGATCATCCGCTTTAAACAAGGATTTGGCCGGCTTGTCCGTACACAGCGGGATACCGGTGTCGTGTTTGTTTTTGACAGGAGGATCACAGAAACGCGCTACGGCAAGTCATTTATTACGTCTCTCCCTCCAGTTCCAGTGCAAAAAGGATTGATGCACGATCTTTTGATCGATCTTGAAGGCTGGCTGAACGAATCATGAAAAATGATAGCAGAAGCCTGTCCCAAAATGGGCTGAAGTTTGATATAGTAGGAAACGAGACGAATAAAGCGGGAACAGCAGCACAGCACCGATTTCCTGGTGAGTCCCGTTTTCGCCTGTAATCATGGCAGCTGTAAGGAGGTAGTACTTTGGAAAGCAAGATTGAAGTTCTTTCCACGGTAAAAGTAAAAAAATCGCCGGACTTGTATAAAGTTGTGACTGAGCTGAACAAAACGCTGAAAACAAAAGATGTGATGTTTGGCCTGGCACTTGATGACCACGACGAAAATACAATGATATTTACCATCTATAAGACATAGAGGCGGCCGAAAATGAAAAAATGGTGGGTTATTTTGGGGATTGCCTGTGCAGGTGTCATTCTTTGGCAGGGAATCTCAATGTATCGGCAAATCCTGTCGGGCCAGGAAGCTGGCCAAAGCAAAGCGGAGGAAATCGCCAAGGACCAGTATGGATTGTCCCGCATCGACAGTGTGGAATATTATCACGGAAACCAGGCGTATGAGACCGTACAAGGGACATCCGCAAAGAACGGAAAAGTCTATGTTCTCGTTGGTCCAAAGAATAAAACAAAGCTTGTTAAACAAAGCGACGGACTGACCAAGAATCAGATGAAGGCCTTTGTCGACAGGAATTTGAACCCGAAAAAATGGGTCAATCTCCGTCTTGGCATGGAGCATGATCAAGTGCTGTGGGAAGCTGTCTATCTGGATGAAAAAGGAAGATATACGTTTTATTACGGCTATTTTGAGAACGGTGAACGCTATAAAAAATATAGTATGAAACAAGAAATCTAAAAGCGAGGGATGAAAGAAATGGAACTGGCAAACCGAGTTAAAGCACTGACACCATCAACTACATTGGCAATAACAGCAAAGGCTAACGCCCTGAAGGCTGAAGGGCACAATGTGATCGGTCTTGGAGCAGGAGAACCCGATTTCAACACTCCGGACCATATCATCGAAGCCGCTTACCGCGCGATGAAGGAAGGCCATACAAAATATACGGCTTCCGGCGGCCTGCTTTCATTGAAACATGCTATTTCGCAAAAGTTTAAAGAAGATCAGAACCTGGACTATTCACCGGCTGAAATTGTTGTAGGCACAGGGGCAAAGCAATCATTGTATACGCTTTTTCAGGTCCTGCTTAATGATGGCGATGAGGTGATCATTCCTACTCCATATTGGGTCAGCTATCCTGAACAAGTGAAGCTTGCCGGAGGTGTTCCGGTCTATGTAGAAGGCAAAGAAGAGAACGCCTTTAAGATCACTCCTTCACAGCTCGAACAGGCAGTGAACAATAAAACAAAGGCGATCATCATCAACTCTCCAAGCAACCCAACCGGATCTCTTTATTCAGAAGACGAACTGAAGCAGCTGGGAGAGGTTTGCTTGAAGCATAACATCCTGATCGTTTCTGATGAGATCTATGAAAAGCTGATCTATGGCGGGGCATCACATACCTCCATTGCCCAGCTCTCACCTGAACTGAAGGGACAGACCATCATCATTAATGGCGTCTCCAAGTCTCATTCCATGACAGGCTGGAGGATTGGCTATGCTGCTGGAAACAGTGCGATCATTAAGGCGATGACGAACCTGGACAGCCACAGCACATCCAATCCGACGACCATCTCCCAATATGCGGCGATTGCAGCATATGAAGGAACCCAGGAGCCGGTTGAAGAGATGAGAAAGGCTTTTGAATCCAGGCTGGATACCGTCTATGAAAAATTGATCCAGATTCCCGGTTTTACCTGCGTTAAACCAAAGGGTGCCTTTTACTTGTTTCCTAATGTAAAAGAAGCGATCAAGCTGACCGGTTTTGAAACAGTAGACGAATGGGTGTCTGCCTTGCTTGAGGAAGAAAAGGTTGCTCTCGTGCCGGGATCAGGATTCGGCTCACCGGATAACGTCAGGCTTTCCTATGCCACTACTCAAGAGAAATTTGAAGAGGCACTGGAGCGCATTGAACGTTTCATGAAGAAAAACAGCAAATAATCTATACAGGCTTATTTGATTTTTGTAAGTGATTAGACGATAATCACTTATACATAGAATATTTTGGAGGGTGTCACGTGAAAACTACTATATCCCAATTAAAAAGCCATATCGATCAAACCGTTACCATAGGTGCTTGGCTGAGCAATAAGCGTTCCAGCGGTAAGATTGCGTTCTTGCAGCTGCGCGACGGGACAGGCTTTGTCCAGGGAGTCGTCGTTAAAGCTGAAGTCGCTGAAGATATCTGGATGACTGCAAAGAGCCTTACTCAGGAAACAAGCCTTTATGTAACTGGAAAAGTTCAGCAGGACGACCGTTCCCAGACGGGTGTTGAGCTGGTGGTTACAGATGTGAAAGTGATCCATGAAGCGGTCGATTATCCGATCACACCGAAAGAACATGGAACAGAGTTCTTGATGGACCATCGACACCTATGGCTTCGTTCCAAACGCCAGCACGCGATTATGAAAGTAAGAAACGAAATCATCCATTCCATGTATGAATTCTTCCATAAGAATGAGTTCATCAAAGTCGATCCGCCGATTCTTACTGGAAGCTCGGCAGAAGGAACGACCACACTGTTTCATACAAAATATTTTGATGAGGATGCCTACCTTTCTCAGAGCGGGCAGCTCTATATGGAAGCTGCAGCAATGGCACTCGGGAAGGTATTCTCCTTTGGCCCGACGTTCCGTGCTGAAAAATCAAAAACTCGCCGCCACCTGATCGAATTCTGGATGATCGAGCCTGAGATGGCGTTTGTTGAGCATGAAGAATCTCTCGAGATTCAAGAGCAGTTTGTCAGCCATGTGGTTCAATCAGTCCTTGAGCGCTGCAAGCTTGAACTGACAATACTTGGCCGCGATCTTTCCAAACTTGAAAACGTGAAAGCTCCGTTCCCTCGCATATCCTACGATGATGCGATTACACTGCTTAAAGACAAGGGGTTCGATGACATTGATTGGGGAGACGATTTTGGTGCCCCTCATGAGACAGCCATCGCTGAGAGCTTTGACAAGCCTGTCTTTATCACGAACTATCCAAAAGAGATTAAAGCATTCTACATGATGCCTCATCCAGAACGTGATGACGTTGTTCTCTGTGCGGATCTGATAGCTCCGGAAGGATACGGAGAGATCATCGGCGGAAGCCAGCGTATCGATGACCTGGAGCTCATGAAAGCACGCTATGAAGAACACGGACTGACAGACGATGCCTACAGATGGTATCTCGAGCTGCGCCAATACGGCAGCGTTCCGCATTCAGGTTTTGGCCTGGGGCTTGAGCGTACGGTTGCTTGGATCACAGGTGCAGAACACGTACGTGAGACCATCCCATTCCCAAGACTGTTAAACCGTTTATATCCATGATGATGGAAAACCTCCTTTTTCGGAGGTTTTTCACCGTTTAGCCATCTAAGTGATGCCCATTTGCTTCATTTCGTCTATCACGATTTCATCATGATTGCAGGAAGCTGGGTTGATCGTGGTATACTGATGAAGGAGGGGTGTTATGATGGAAAAGGCATTGTTTCTTAAATGGCTGTCTGAAGGCACGGTTTCTATACCCCATGTATTGTTTAAACATTACCGGGCCATCGGGCTGCAGGATGAAGAATGCATGCTGATTCTTCATGTCCACACATTTATAGAATCCGGAAACCCGTTTCCGACACCGGAAGAACTGTCTGGACGGATGAGCATCTCAGCTGCAAGATGCATGGCGCTGCTCAGAAGTTTTATCCAGCAGGGGCTTCTGGAGATCGACCATTTCGAAGACGGTGAAAAAGGCATGTACTATGAAGCCTATTCTTTGAACCCGCTTTGGGAAAAGCTGCTCTCCTTGCTTTCAAGCCAAGAAGCGGAGCAGGATCAGCAGGAAAAAGAAAAGGATGAAGAAAACGTCTACTCCATCTTTGAACGTGAATTCGGAAGGCCGCTATCGCCGATGGAATGCGAAACGTTAAAAATATGGATCGACCAGGACAGGCACTCGCCTGCTTTGATCATTTCAGCGCTAAAAGAAGCGGTGATCAGCGGAAAGCTGAACTTCCGGTATATCGATCGCATTCTGTTCGAATGGAAGAAAAATAATATACAGACACCCGAACAGGCCAGAACGTACGGGGAGAAGTTCAGAGCGCGGCAAACCCGCGGAACATCGCGGGCGGCAGAGCAATCTGAGAGCCACAATCAGTTCTCGGTTCCTGTTTATAACTGGCTTGAGCAATCGTAGACGAGTGACCCTCGTCTATTTTTCTATGTCTGCTCTACAAGAATTCTGGAGGTTACGATGCTTAATAAATCACAGATCGCCTATTGTCTAGACACGATCGGCAAGATGTTCCCGGATGCACACTGCGAGCTGAACCACAGCAATCCATTTGAACTGACCATCGCCGTACTCCTGTCTGCACAATGTACTGATGCCCTGGTGAACAAAGTTACACCGGGCCTGTTCGCAAAATATAAAACACCCGCAGATTACCTGCAGGTTCCTTTGGAAGAACTGCAGGATGATATTCGCTCCATCGGACTTTACCGCAATAAAGCTAAAAATATTCAAAAGCTGTGCGAGCTTCTTCTGGACGAATACGGCGGAAGAGTGCCGGAAGAAAGGGATGAACTCACGAAGCTTCCAGGCGTTGGGCGAAAGACAGCGAACGTCGTAGTATCAGTCGCATTCGGTTTGCCGGCCATAGCTGTCGATACCCATGTTGAACGGGTCAGCAAGCGGCTTGCCATCTGTAAATGGAAGGATTCCGTCCTGCAGGTGGAAGAGACGCTGATGAAAAAAGTTCCAAAAGAAGACTGGTGTGTCACCCACCACAGGCTGATCTTTTTTGGACGGTATCATTGCAAAGCGCAAAACCCGAAGTGCCCCGAATGTCCACTCCTGGAACTATGCCGCGAAGGCCAAAAACGTATGAAAGTAAAGTTAAAGAAAGACTCGCCGCGCTCCAATGCTTAACATTCCTGAATCCATGAGGCATCCCCTTTTTTTCGGCAATGAAGAGCAGCTGGAAGAAAGGGATGCTTACGTCCCTTTTCTGGAAGAACTCCTCTTTTATAACGGTATGGGGCCTTCTCCGCATACTCAACAAAAACAAGGAATAGAAGCAAAGTTTGTTAATTGGAAAGCAGCAAGCTCAGTTATCCGATCCTTCTTTTCCGAGAGAAACAGAAAAGAAGCGAGGAATCCGATGATTTTCCAGCTGGGCTGTTTTCTGCAGGCTTTGATGTGGTGCAACGGCCAGCCTGCCGGCAACCTGTTAGGATGGAAAGAAGAGATTCAACCTTTGGATATCAAGCCAGTGAATGTCACAGAACGCCTCGAGATGATCTGTTCAGAGCCGGATCATTATCATTCTTATATCCAGCTGAACGAGCTGTTTCAGGAGCTTCAGAAAAAGGCGGCTGCCATCAAACACAATGGCTGACCGGAATATGGACAAATTCTCCCTACATAGACTAATTCATGAGAACGTGTAGGAGGGGGAGCTATGCAGATTCATGTGGTTCAAAAGGGAGACTCGCTTTATAAAATCTCTCAGTTTTATAACCTGCCCTGGCAAGAGATCGCTTCCGTAAATGCTCTTGGTGCTCAGGATGTCCTGACTGTCGGGCAGACGCTGCTCATACCCGCGCCATTCATTTATAAAGCTAAAAAAGGGGATACGTTTGAAACGGTAGCCTCTAAGCTTGGAGTCACAGTATTTGAGCTGAAGCAGGCCAATCCCGAGGCTGATGACAAGCCATTGAAGGAAGGACAGACGCTGAATGTCCCGCAAAAGAGGAAGAGGACGCTGACGATAAATGCATTTGCAGAACCATCTGAAAAATCAAGGGAAAATTTTAAAAAAGCAGTAAAAGCACTAAGCTATATATCGCTGTTCAGCTATGAAGTGAACGAAAAGGGTGATTTAAAGCCGCTTGACGACAGCTCTTTTTTGCGTGAGATAAAAAATGAGAACGTCAGGCCTCTTATCTCGATCACGACGATCAAAGACGGCGCGTTTAGCCAGGAACTAGCGACGACTATTCTGAAAAGTCCTGAGATCAGCAATAAAGTCATTGAGAACACTGTAAAGATCATGAAAGAAAAAGGGTACGTAGGGGTAAACGTAGACTTTGAATATATTGGGCGGCAAAACAAAGAACGGTATAACCGGTTTCTGCGGAATATTACCGACCGCATGCACAAAGAGGGCTATGTTGCCACATCGGCGCTCGCGCCGAAGATTAAAGAAAAACAAAAAGGCGTCTGGTATGAAGGACACGATTATAAAGCACATGGACAGACTGTTGATTATGTGATCCTGATGACCTATGAATGGGGATACAGCGGAGGCCCTCCGCTCCCGGTCAGCCCGATCAACGAAGTAAAAAAGGTGCTGGATTATGCAGTAACAGCGATACCAAGAAGCAAGATTTTGATGGGGATCAACCTGTACGGCTACGATTGGACACTTCCCTACGTCCAAGGCGGGCCGCAAGCTAAAGCCCTCAGCCCGGTTCAGGCGATGCAGCTCGCAGGAAAAAGGAAAACCGCTGTTCGATACGCAGAAGACGTTCAGGCTCCATATTATGAATACTGGGATAAAGAGAAGAAGCAGCATAAGGTTTGGTTTGAAGATTACCGCAGCATGAAAGCAAAGTTTGATCTGATCGATGAATATCGGCTGGGAGGAGCAAGTTTCTGGAACCTTGCTTTTGATTACCCGGGATTATGGAACTACCTTCAGGACCGCTATACGATCCGGTTTCAATAATAAAACAGGCCATCGCCGCATACGGCGATGGCCTGTTTTATTTTACTTTATTGATTTAAGTCTGGTAGGGAAGGGAAACCGCCTTGTTCTTGCTGCTGTTTCTTTTCTTGTTTTCGTTGTTGCTGATCCTGCTGTCCTTGTCCTGGCGGATTCTGAGGCTCCGTTCCGCCTCCTTGCTGGCCGCCGCCCTGATCAGGCTGGCCGTTGTTGCCGCCGTTATTTCCCTGTCCAGGATTGGTGTTGTCTCCAGGATTTGTTCCTGGGTTGCTGCCTTCCTGCCCTTGTCCAGGTTTTTTCCCTTGATCCGGGTTGTTTCCTTGTCCAGGGTTATTCCCCTGATCAGGCGTTTGTCCTTCTGCAGGCGGTTGCTGTTCACCTGGTACGGTTACGGATGTTTGAGCAGGGTCGCTTTCTTTCCCAGTATCTGTTTCAACCGCTGCGATCTGGAAGGTATACGTCTTGCCAGGTTCTGCGTTTGGCACGGTGAATTTCTTGTCGCTGATCGTCTGTTCAGCAGCAGCTGCGCCGTCAACGCTCGCTGCTACCTTATAGACCGTTTTGCCCTTGCCGCCTTTGTAATTCCATTTCACATCAATGGACTTGCTCTTATCATCGTACTTGGCGGTCAGGCCTTCAATCGAAGCTGGTTTCTCATACTTGTTAGAAACTTCGCTTGGTTCCGTTCCGCGAACAAACAATTCGGTCGTTTTCTGATCATCAGGTGTAAATTCGCTTGCTTTTTTATGTGTTCCTTTTTCAAGTGTTACATCTACTACAGAGTTCGGTTTCTTGAAGTCAGTGTTGCTGTGATTTAAGCGGCTCATCACTTCTTTAAAGATTAACTTGGAATAGTTTTTTTGGTTCGTATCGAGATAGTGAACGCCGTCTTCATCTTTGTATTTGTTGTATCCGGTCCAAACAGCAGCGGAATAGGAGGTTGTATATCCTGCCATCCACGCATCGTTCGTTGCGCTCTTAGGGATGCCGTACTGTTCTCGGATTTCCTTAGGAAGGTTGGTCGTTCCCGTTTTACCGGCGATATTAAGGCCTGGGACGTTCGCCATAATTCCTGTACCGCTTCTCATGACGCCTTTCAGCATATCGGTGATCATATAAGCAGTATAATCCTTCATCGCAGCGACTGGTTTTGTCTCTGGTTTTACAACCTGTCCGTTCGGGAACTCAATCTTCCGGATCGTTGTCGGTTCGGTATAGACGCCTTCATTTCCGAAAGCGGCGTAGGCACCCGCAAGGTTAAGTGGGGTGATCCCTTTTTGGAATCCGCCGATCGCATAAGCTGGAGGTGCAGAGTCAATCTTGATACCAAGTTTATTGGCGAAATCGACTGCTTTGCTTTCGCCGACTTCAAGGAATGTTCGGACGGCAGGTGTATTCTCCGATTTTTCTAGAGCCTTGCGCATCGTTACTTCTCCAAATTGTTCATTATTAAAGTTATTGATGGTCGCGCCATTGATTGTAACCGGTGTATCTTTCAGAATGTGCCCGGTATCCCACTTCATGTTGTCGATCGCAGGGCCGTAGTCAAGGATCGGTTTGATCGTAGATCCCGGCTGCCTTGGATTTCCAGAAGCATAGTAGGCGCTCATTAGGTTCTCATCGCGTCCGCTGCCGATCGCCCGGATTCCACCGGTTTTCGTATCAACAATCGCGATACCGGATTGAAGCTTTTTATTCTCATTACGCAGGAATGAGGCGTTCTGAAGCACATCCTCCGTTGTTTCCTGAGCTTTTGTATCCATGTTCGTGTAGATTTTCAGACCATCGGCAAAGACATCGACATTTTCCATGCCTTTAATTTTATGAAGGTCTTTGATGACTTGCTGCAGGTAAGCTTCGTGAACCCGTGTTTCCTGCAGCTTTCCTTTACGCAGGCCGTCTGTTACCGGAGTGGCTTTTGCTTTATCCGCTTCGGCCTTTGTGATGAAACCATACTTTTGCATCTGTCCTAATACAACGTTTCGGCGCTGTTCCGCTTCTTTTGGATGCGTGAGCGGGTCATAGTTGCTCGGGGCTTTTGGAAGTCCGGCGAGCAGGGCCACTTGATGAAGCTTAAGCTGATCAAGTTTGTCCGCATCAAAATAGGTTTTAGCAGCTGTTCCGATGCCATAGGCACCATGGCCGAAATAAATCTTATTCAAGTACATCTCCAGGATCTGCTCCTTTGAGTACTTCTGTTCGAGTTTGATCGCCAGGTACGCTTCCTGAATTTTACGCGTCAGCGATTTTTGATTGGTGAGGATCGTGTTTTTTACGACCTGCTGGGTGATTGTGCTTCCCCCTTCAGAACCAAAACCGCCTGTCAGGTTGGCGAGTGCTGCTCCGAAAATCCGGCGCACGTCGACACCCGGATGCTTATAGAAGCGCACATCCTCAACGGATACGAATGCATCTCTTACATTAGGCGGAATATCTGCGATTCCTGCTTTTACCCGATTCTCTTCAGAAAAGAGGGAGCTGACTTTCTTTCCGTCTTTATCGTAGATCTGGGAAGATAAAGGGGTCTTCAGTTTTTCAGGGTCGAGTTTTGGGGATTTCGCCATGATGACCCCGACAGTTGCTGTTCCAATGAGAAACATGATGATCAAGAACGAGATGATAGCTTTAAAGAGCGGGAACCTCTTTTTCTTCTTGGGCGGATTTTTGCCTCCGCCGGAAACCTGTCTGCGTTCCTGCCTGCTGCGGTATTCATTAGACATGTATTTGTACCAACCTTTCACTTACTGCATTATACATTATGATTATTCGTCAATAGCTTATTATTTATGAACTTGACTTGTCCGCTAGTGATTGAAGTATATTTTATCAATAATTTTTAAATAGTCAATTCTGGGGATAAAGCCTGGGGAAACAAGGAATCCGAGGGTTTCTATGTCAGTTTTCGGTATCGATTTCCTTCCGTTCTTTTGATCGTTCCAGAATGAGATCAAGTGTGAAGCGTCAAGCAGATAGATTTCGTTCAGTGTAGAGAAGCGCAGGATGACGAATGCAATGCCGCCGTGCGCCGTGATCGCTTCCATGTGATGAATCTGATGTTCATGGAAGTTACGGAGCGGGAAGGAGGTCTTGTTTTTCGATTCCTTCGCTTCAAAATCAATATACTTTCCCCGGTATACGCCGTTGTAATCTGTCGTGGAAGCGAGTTTAAAATAAGCTTCTTTTATGACCGCTGCCGAACGTTTTGGATATTCAACACTGACAATCTGAACAGGGGTCGGTTTTTTATGGATGACGGCTCTGCCGGTTTCCAGATAATACTCATTGCTTTTATTCAAGTCTTCTTCCAGGGTCATGCCTCTGTTGCCGTAGGAAATGGTGCTTTGGGCTTTAGAAGCGCCATGCGGCAGGGTAGGCTCCTGCTTTTTTCCATTCGGATAATTGATGGGTGCCATCATTTCACATCCTTATAATGAATACATAAGAAAAACTATGCGAGCGGCAAGTGCTGGCATAGCTTTTTAGAGATAGGCCGTATTTGTTTAATCGATCGCAAGAATGGACTGCAGTTCCTCCTGCTTGAAGCCCATCACAACTTCCTGGGAACCGTCCTTTATAATCACGGTAACAGGAGTCGCACTTGCTCCAAAACCGATGACTTCATTCATATATTGGGGATTCTTCCGGATATCTCTTTCCTCGAATGAAATGTTATTTGATTTTAGCCATTCTTTCTCTGCAAAGCATGGCGGGCAGGTTTCCTGTGTATAGATGATCACCTTTTGCTCCATGTTCATGCCTCCAAACCTTAATGTTTATCTTCTTATTTTACCGTTTTTCTATAGAGCTTACAAATATTTTAGGCAGCGCTGTAGAACGATAAGGATAAAAGGAGGGGAAAAGTTGAGCCAGGAACAAAAATGGATAGAATCAGAGCTGACCCGAGAGATTCAGCTAAAAACAGAAAAAGGGAACCGAGATAATATTTCACGTACCGTATTTTATCAGCAGTTTTATGAAAAACACCCAGAGATCAAATGGTCTTTTCTGGCTTCCATCGTATCAAGAAATGCTGGTTACAACATGTGTGACCTTGAGGGGGAATGGATGAGGAGATCCATTCCCCAAAAATACCGCCATCTGCTTTTTTTTACGTATGAGCGGGCGAACTGGCTGATTTTCTCGGATGCCTATCCGCAGCTCCTCCTTTATGAAAAAAGCAAAGAGGCCGGCCGTCCGTTGTTCTCACTGCTTCCGATGCTCAATGTTTCTAAGTATATGCAGAGAGAGTGGCTTCGGTTTTGGTCTGTGGGAGACGAAGAGAGGCTATGGACATCGTTGATCATCAATGAACAGCATCTGATCCAGCGCCCGGTCATCGATCATCCTGTTTATCGCCGGAGAGTTTTTCTTTCCATGCCGTATCGGCTCCAGAATTGGCTCCATTTCAGTACAGTTTTGTTACCGACATTAGAGGGAGATGTGTTCGGCTTTTCTGTACACGGTTTCCGTACGATTAAAAATCGCATTCTGCTCGGAAGAAGGCTTGCATGGCTGCTGTTTCAATCTCCCTACCAGACATTGTTTTTTGATTTTGCACAGATGACTCCCCATACAGGCTCACGCCACGATTATGAACAGTACGTCTATCCGAACCGCGAAAGGCTGCCGCAGCTGCTCCGGCTGATCTATCCGCTCGTTGATCACGGCCGGCCGTCCCTGCCGGACTGGAGTAAACGAGTAAAGAACATGGATACCTATTATCGAGACTTTTCTATTCCTCGGCAAATCAACCTGACGGAGTGGTACCACAAAAAAGAGCTGGAGCTGCAGATCGGGATCCTATTGGAAGAACTGCTGTTTAAAGATAGGAATTTGAAATAAAAAAAGGTGATCTGGCTTCCGCTGTTAAAGCGGGCAGGATCACCTTTTTTGCTTTTATTAAGAATGGATTGACAGCCTAAAGCTCTGAACGAGTGGTTCATCCTTTTAATCCAGCTTCAATGGACGTTTCAGCCTTTCTTGATCCAGCTTCAGCGCCTAGAGACTCGGCCGCTTCACTTTTACATCTCAACACTAAGAGCGTGCTGATTTGTAAAAGTTCCACCAACTTTCGTCTCTGACCAGGCGCTTCAGCCTTTCTTGATCCAGCTTCAACGGCCAGACCCTCGAGTCGCTTCGCTCTTGAGCAGAAAACAAAATGCGTTTTATGCTCTCTGACGGCCGTTGGTATTATGTAGCCGGATAGTTGGGGCCTTCCAGCTTTTTGTCGCCGTGTCCTGTTTCTTTTTCCTGTTCAGGTGCGTTTGTCATTTTTTCCTGCTCCTGCTCCAGGCTGTTTTCGTGTTTTTCCATAATCGTTCACCTCCTGATTGTAGTGTTAGGCAGGAGGACCTGTTTCATACGGAGTGAACAGTGTCGAAAGGAGGATATTTTTAAGGAATATCACTTTCTTTGCCGAATCGCTTCTAGTTTTGTCACCTATGAAGGGAATCAAAAAAAGGTACGGAATTACTACCATATAAGAAAACGGGGAGGGAATTAGAAATGGAAATGGTGTTTAAAACAAAAACGGTTTCGGAAGAACTTGGTGTCAACCCCACTACCATTCAGCGCTGGGTCAAACATTTCAATCTTACTTGCCAAAAAAATGACCATGGTCATTATCTGTTCTCTGAGCAAGACATAGAAGATTTGCGTGAGATAAAAAAGCAGCTGGACGCCGGGCTTCTCATGAACGATATCCAGATCGCAGCTCAGGTGAAATCTCCAGTGGTTCCGGTGAAGGCCGAGAGGTTTAATGAACGGTTCGAGAGTCTGATGGCACAGATCGAAAAGCTGGAAAAAAAGATTGAAGAAAAGGCAGACGACGTATTGTCCTATCAAGTTCTTCAGCATGCTACAGAGATGGATGACATGATGAAGCGTCTGATCAAAATTGAAGAGAAGATTGAAGATATCGAAGTGAAGCTGCTGAAGATGCCGCAGGGCACAGAAGAGACCGCTGGATATAAAAAACCCCGGAGGAATTGGCTCGTCAGTCTTTTTACCCTTTAACTTTAATGAACCTCGTGCATTCTATTCTTTATTTTGGTAGGATAGAAGAGTCAGGGGTGAATTATGGATCGCTTAAATCAATTAACGAGAGAGCTTTTAGATGCCAATCGGGAAGCTTTTGATCAATATATCGAAAAAACAAAAAAAGAAGGCTATGAAGTAGACTTTTATGGAGAGGTCAAGCCCTTTACCGACCGGATACGCGCGATGGCGGAAGAGTGGAAGAACCTTTCCTTGCCATGGGTAGCGGCTAACCAGCCCAAATATATTCACGTTAACCAGATTAATGACACGTTTGATAACTTACAGTTTATTGCGGTATTTGCATTTCAGCCGGATACGAGGGAGAAGCGGTTCACCGAGATGGTCAAATCCATCGATTACGTCCTGAGTACCATGCTGGATCGGCTGCATTCGTAAAAGACGGAAAACTAAGCCGTCTTTTTTATTTTGTCTGTTTCAAAAAAGAGAAAGAGTAGCGTACGGAGATGTATGAAGGTAAAATGAATGTATTCATCCAGAGCCAAATATAATTTCACGTACCGTATTTTAAGACTATAAAACAAAGAAGGTACTTACATGATTGATCCCACGATCTATGAAAATTTAAAAATTATACTGGAAGGGATGGTCTATGACCTTGATTTTGACGGGCGCTTAAAGGTTACGAACCGCCGTGATCTGGTCGATCTTGCATCTCTCAGCAGAAAATACAATTTAGAAGTATTTATAAAAGAAAAAACAGGACAGGGAATAAAGGTAAAAATTGAACTTGCAGCAGGTTTAGAAGACCTTGCAGATGAAATAATGGAAAGAGAGACAGCGAATACTGGATGCCGGTTTTCTGTGACCTATTATTTAACGGTGCAGGATATTGAAGCAGAGTGTTCAGAGCTCGGTGAAACCTTAAGAAGGATATGGAAGCCTTACGGTGAAGTCTCTCAAAAGGTTTCATATATCTATGGGTTGCCAAGAGGCAGCTACCATAATGAAATTTTAATAAACATAGACAGCAAATTGCATGAAGAAAACAGCGAACAGCTTGAGGATTACTTGGAACGCATGATGGCTTCATGTAAACAAATTTTTCATAAAGGGGAAAATAAATGAGTATGACTACACAATTAAAGGAGTTGCATCCTTTCCTGCAAGAGAACTGGGAAAATGCGGCGTTTGAAACACTGACTCCAGTACAGGAGCAGATGCTGCCGAGTATGCTTGGAAGAAAAGACTTAATCGTTGAATCTCCGACTGGAACAGGCAAGACACTGGCTTACTGTCTGCCGGTATTGCAAAACATAGACAGCAGTTCATCTTCTGTACAGGCAGTGGTCATTGCGCCAACAAAAGAATTGGTCATGCAGATTCATACCGTTTTTCAAGAATATGCTCAAGGAAGCGGAATCTCAGGAACAACACTGATCGGCGGAGTAAACGTACAGCGGCAGATCGATAAGCTAAAGAAGAAGCCACAGTACATCATCGGGACACCGGGAAGGATTCTTGAGCTTTACAAAAATAAAAAGCTCAAGCTTCATGAGGTGAAGACGATTGTAGTGGATGAAGCAGATGTCGTTTATGATATGGAATTAATGGACGAGGTTCAAAATATTGTTAAAGGGACGATGAAAGACCGCCAGCTTGTTTTTGTGTCAGCGACCATTTCAAAAAAATCAGAAGAGCTCGCAAAGGAATGGATGAATGAGCCTCTTTTCATAAAGGTTGAAAGGGATGCATCTGCTGCAAAAAAAGTACAGAATCTTTACCTGATTTCTGAAAGACGTGATAAAATAGATAATCTCAGGCGCATTATTCGACACCATTCGAACATGAAGGCTATCGTGTTTTTTGGTGATAGCATGCATCTTGAAGAGATTGCTGCAAAAATGGCTTACAGAGGTATTACCGTAGGGGTGATCTCTGGACAAGCGTCCAAACAAGAACGGCAAAAAGTGATGAGAGAATTCCGTGCAAGTGATCATGCATTGCTTCTTTCAACAGATCTAGCTGCGCGCGGACTGGATATTAGCGGACTTACACACGTCATACATTTTGACCTAGCAGATTCAGAAAAACAATACATTCACCGTTCAGGAAGAACAGGCAGGATGGGCCAAGAGGGAACCATCATTTCTCTAGTGACCGAAAGAGAAGAGAACGTGCTCGTAAAATGGGCGAAGAAGATGAACACCCACCCTCAAAAAATGGTCTTTAAAAGAGATCAGCTCGTCCCGCAGTCGCATAGTACACAGCAAAAAACGGACAAAAAAAGGCCGCCCAAAAAGTCAGCGCCCCAGCGAACTCATAATTTTACAAAAAAGAAGGGGAAATAATTGCTGGAGAATGAAAAACTAATTTATAAAATCAATAAAATGGTGGAACGTTTTAACTTATCAGTTGATGTTCAGATCGAGGCCAAATATCCGCTCGACCGAAATATCGGCGGGAAATATAATGCCGGAGATCATTCGATAACATTGTATCTGGAAGAAATTCAATCTCAGTGTCAGTGGATGTTTCCTGAACAGGATGTCATGCTGGAGTATGCCCTGGTCATCTTTGCTCATGAAGCGGGCCATGCCACAGATCCCTATTTGCAAAAGCTAGTGGAACTGTACGATGATACAGAAGATGAACTGAAAAAAAGAAAGATTGAACTGATAGTTGAAGTTCAGGCCTGGAAGATTGCGAAGGCCCTCGTCAGGGATGTGCCAGATGGACTCTTCAACAAAATAAAAAGGATTTCCTTGGAACATCATTATAAAGCGGTTTCTGTTCGCATGGATGATGCGGGTGTCGCTTAAAGCTCATATATAAAAGGTCCAGTGCTGATCGAACAGTACTGGACTTTTTTTGTGAGAATCTAACGTTTTTTATCGAATGAACATTTGGACCCAGGCACCATTGTAGTACCCGACGCCAATCTGGCTATACTTGCTGCTTAAAATGTTTTCACGGTGACCTGTACTGTTCATCCAGTCCTGCATCACCTGCTGGGGAGAACGTTGCCCTTCAGCGATGTTCTCACCGGCGGCTGTATATGAGATGCCGAATGTTTTCATCATGTCAAAAGGCGAGCCGTAAGTTGGTGAGGTGTGGGAGAAATAATTCCGTTCCACCATATCTTTTGCTTTGATCTGGGCGACATTGCTTAGTTTCTGGCTGAGAGTAAGCGGAGTGAGCCCTTGTTTGTTCCGTTCCTGGTTAACGAGGCTGGCCACTTCTTTGGCGTTAGCGCTTACATTAACCTGCTGGCTTGGAGCCGACTGGCTGACAGTCTGACTTTCTGTTTTGTTGCTTGCTGGAAGCTCAATCGTTTGCCCGGGATATAGCAAGCTGGGATTCTTGACTTGCGGATTTTCCAGAATCAAAGATTGGATGCTTTGTCCATATTTTTTTGAGATGGTATAGAGAGTGTCTCCGAAGCGGACGGTATATAATGCTGAATGATCAGGAATATAAATGACTTGTCCAGGATAGATCATCGTTTGGTGCAATAGATTCATATTCATTATAGTTTTAACGCTTGTCTGATGGGTTTGAGCAATTCTATAGATGGAGTCTCCCGGCTTTGCAGTATATGGACTTGCTGCAAAAGCGGCAGTCGTCATACTCAGAAAAGCGGTAAGACTTAATGCGGCCGTTTTAAAAAACATAGTTCCTCCTTATTAAATGATTCTCGCAATTCAAATATTCACACATCCAGTAAATGAAAACAACTGGGAATCAAAGGGAAATCGTTTTCATGATACAATCTGCCTTTTTGCAGTAAAATTTGTTATGATAGTTGAGTTGAAACTAAGCTAATGGAGTGAAAATTAATGAGTTACCAAGTGTTGCTGTTTTATAAATACATCACGATTCAAGATCCAGAGCAATTCGCTGCTGAGCATCTTGAATTCTGTAAATCGATAGGATTAATGGGAAGGATCCTTGTAGCAAATGAAGGGATCAACGGAACGGTATCTGGAACGACCGATCAAACGGGCTTATATATAGAGCATATGAAAAATGACAGCCGGTTTCACGATATCGTATTTAAGATCGAGCAGTCTGAAACCCACGCATTTAAAAAGATGAAAGTTAAATTGAAAAGAGAGATTGTAAACCTAAACTTGGAAGAAGATGTTAACCCGAATGAGCTGACTGGCTATCATCTTGCGCCAAAAGATTTTTATGCAGCAATGCAGCAGGAGGATGTGGTTATACTCGATGCCAGAAACACCTATGAATATGACCTTGGCCATTTTAAAGGCGCCATCCGGCCTGATGTTGAAACGTTCAGAGATTTGCCAGACTGGATCAGGCGAAATTTCAGCCAGTACAAGGACAAGAAAGTGCTAACGTACTGTACGGGAGGCATACGGTGTGAAAAGTTTTCGGGCTTCTTATTAAAAGAAGGGTTTCAGGATGTCTCCCAATTAGAGGGCGGAATCATTTCCTATGGCTATGATGAAGAAGTGAAGGGAGACCTTTGGGACGGAAAATGCTATGTCTTTGATGAGCGCATCTCAGTACCGGTCAACAGAGCAGGAACAGAAAAGGTAGTAGGCACATGCTATCATTGCGGCAAGCCCGAGGAACGCTATGTGAAGTGCGGCAATCCGGAATGCAACAAACACCTGCTCATGTGTGAAGAATGTGAGCACGAGCATAAGCGGGCATGCAGCATTCATTGCCGGGACCATAAGGACAACCGCTATGTAAAAGAAAACCGTTCGATTGAAGCCTAAATGAGTACCGGGTACCCTTTAATTTAGAGAGGGTACTTTTTTTATACTGGAAGGCGTTTTCAATAGGTGTATAATATAGGCAGAGACATCAAGAAAGGTGTGTATTCAATGATTGATGTGGAATTCCCGGAAAATAAGCTTGAACTTCTGCCAGCTGTCTTCATCTTCATCATTTTTGTGATTCTGGCGTGGATGACGGTTAAATTTCTTAAACAGTTACATACAAAGGAACTGAAAAAAGCTGAAGCAGCAGAAGCTAGAATGAAAGAATTTGAACTTCAAAATAAGCATTAGTACGCATTAAAAACAGGCAGCCGGCCAGGCTGCCTGTTTTTAATGCGTATTTACATGTTTTATTCAGCTGCCATTTTCACAAGTTTTTTAGAAAGGCTTAGGAGTATAAGACCAAGGAAGATGGTAACTCCGCCGATGATCATGAATACTTCAAAGTATCCTAATGATTCAGTAGTAGAAGCCAATTGTCCGGCAAGGATGTTGGCAAAACCAGATCCAGCAAGCCAGACACCCATCATAAGGGAAGCCAATTTAACTGGAGCGAGTTTACTGGTCATGGACAAACCAACCGGCTGTAAGCAAAGCTCACCGATCGTATGGAGGAAATAAGTCAGTACCATGAAGATCATGTTTGCTTTAACTGCTGAAGAATCGCCGGTTCCTGTTTGAATAAGAGCAGGAACAAGAACAGCAAAACCAGCACCAAGCAGCATCATACCAATTGCCATTTTCGTAGGAGTTGGCAGGTCTCCGCGTTTTGATTTTGATAATTTAACCCATAAGATAGAGATGATTGGAGCAAAGATTACGATAAACAATGGGTTAAGTGACTGGAACCAAGAAGTCGGAACCGTCCATCCAAATACTGTACGGTCAATGAACTTGTCCGTATAAAGGGTTAACGAGCTTCCGGCTTGTTCAAAACCTGCCATGAAGAAGATAACAAAGAACGTCAGAATTACGATAACTTTCACTCTGTTTTTCTCCACTTTAGTAAGAGGTTTCTTTTTCACATTATCGCTGACAGTATTTTGAGCAGCTCCAACGGGCTTTTTGCCGATGTCGCCTAATAATTTGTTTCCAAGAAAGTTGAATAGGAGCTGGCCGATAATCATTCCGATGGCCGCCGCTAAGAATCCAAATTTAAATCCGAAATGCTCAACACCATTAACTGTTGTTTTAAAGAAATCTTCAGCAAGAAATCCTACAATGAGTGGAGAGAAGAATGCACCAATGTTGATTCCCATATAGAAAATAGTGAACGCAGCATCTTTACGGGCATCATTTTTAGAGTATAGATCACCAACAAGCGTAGAAATGTTTGGTTTAAAGAAGCCGTTTCCGATGATCAACAATGCAAGTCCAGCGAAGAATGCAGGTTTACTCTGATTGGCAAACAATACAAGGTTACCAAGCGCCATTGTGACACCGCCTATGGTAATCGCAAGTCTTTTGCCCAGGAATCGGTCTGTTAAATATCCGCCTATCATTGGTGTGAAGTATACAGCACCGGTGAAGAATCCATAAATACTCATGGCCACGCTATCACTCATGCCTAGACCGCCGCTGATCAGCGATTTAGTCAAGTAAAGGACCAGAATGGCTCTCATGCCATAATAGCTGAACCTCTCCCACATTTCAGTGAAGAAGAGCAAGTATAATCCAGGTGGATGTTTCTTTTTTGTATGGAGCTGAATGTCCTGCTCCACTTTTACAGTTGCTTCCATCATGATGCCTCCAATTTGTTTAATCTATAAATATTTTAATTTACTAAATATTTAGTAGTCAATAACAATTAAATGGAAAAGCTATTATAATTCAATTGTGAAAATAATGAATATTTTCACAAAAAAGCGCTTTCCTTGATATCACTAAGGATTACGGCCTATGAAAAAATGACCAAGTGTGAAAAAGAAGGAGAAATTTTTTATGAAAATTGTCGTGATAGCTGACACCCATATGCCCAAAAAGTCCAAAAAGCTGCCTGAAAGGCTCCTGTGTGACCTGGAAACTGCCGACCTCATTATCCATGCTGGCGACTGGCATACGTTAGATTTATACAATGAGCTGCAATTCTATGCACCTGTCAAAGGAGTGACAGGAAATGTGGATGGACTGGAAATGAAAGAACTTCTAAGTGAGAAACTCATCCTTGAAATCAATGGATACAAAATAGGCATCGTTCATGGACATGGAAAGAAACAGACGACAGAGAAAAGGGCAATCACTGCTTTTCAGGATGAAAAAGTGGACTGCATCATCTTTGGCCACTCCCATATTCCTAAGAACTATATGTTCAATGAGATTCTTATGTTCAACCCAGGTTCACCAACTGATAAACGTAGAGAAAAATATTTTTCTCACGGCATCCTTACAATTGATCAGGAACTAAAAGGTAAGCATATCTTTTATAGAGATAAAATTTAACATTATAAACTAATAAGCAGTTTATTCCTATTCTCGCCGAAATTCAAATATTGGGATTGAACGCCTAGAACTGAACCGTAAAACCTTAAAATAGTTCCGATCATATAAAAAAGGGGCTGTCCTGAAAGTCGAAAATTGACCTTCAGCAGCTCCTTTTTGGCTTGAAAATCTTCAATGAAAAGTTGATTGAAGTGGAAGGTGCGAGGCTCCTGCGGGACTAGCGTGACAGGTGAGACTCCCGCAGGCGCTAGCGCCAAAAAGTAGGCGTTCACGCCGGTAAGGCCCACCGCACGCCCCGCGGAAAGCGAGCACCCTGGAACGGAAATCAACAGCTTACAGACTTCTTGGACAGCCCCACCTTTTCCGCTCAAGAGGGTTAACGGAAAAGCCTTCACATTAGCAGGGATTAAGAGAATTCGATAGTCTCTAAATAAAATGTTTGAATTTTTAATATACAGGTGTTGATAGCTGCCTGAAAGTTTGTTAGTATAAAACAAATTAAAAGGCTATGTGTAACTGGCGAAACGCGGATAACCGCGAGGGAGCACATAGTGTCGCAGCCGTTCGCCTGGGCAGAGGTAAGGAGATTTTTTCCCTTACCTCTTTTCTGTTTATTTGAGGAAGTATAGGGTAATTCGTAAGTTTCCTGCTTTACTTTTGATAATTTGATTAAAGAGGAAACCATCATAAAAAAGAGGAGAGAACCAAATGACGACAATCACGTTAGAAAAAGGAAAAACCATCAAAACCTTAAATAATATAGCGGAAAGCGGTCTGAAGGTATTCAACAAAGGCAACTATATTATAGACAACGACAGTGACAATCCTGAAGCGATCGTTGTTCGCAGCTTTAACATGCACTCTTTAACATTTGGAGATGAACTCAAAGCCATTGCGCGGGCTGGGGCGGGAGTTAATAATATTCCGGTTGAACTATGTACTGAGCAAGGAATTGTTGTTTTTAACACTCCTGGAGCTAATGCGAACGCGGTAAAAGAAATGGTACTGACATCATTAATGGCTTCATCCAGGAACCTTTTTGCCGGTGTGGAATGGACAAAGACTTTGGAAGGCGAAGGTGAACAAATACCAAAACTTGTAGAAGCAGGAAAGAAACAATTTCTTGGAAAAGAAATCAAGGGAAAAACGTTGGGTGTAATAGGTTTAGGTGCAATCGGTGCACTTGTAGCGAATGATGCGCTTGATTTAGACATGGATGTAATTGGGTTTGATCCGTTCATCTCCGTGGATACAGCCTGGAACCTGTCCCGCAATGTACAGCGGGCGATGACGCTTGAACAGTTATTTGCCGAATCAGATTATCTTACAGTACATGTTCCTTTAACGCCTGATACAAAAGAGATGTTTAATCAGAAAGCGTTCAATGTTATGAAACCGGGAGTCCATATATTAAATTTCTCTCGCGGAGAGCTTGTGAACGAAAAGGATATGGAAATCGCACTCGAAAATGGAATCGTCGGCCAATATATTACTGACTTTCCGAATGAAAATGTGCTGAAAATGAAAAATACTGTTCCGGTCCCACACCTTGGAGCTTCCACGAAAGAATCAGAGGAAAATTGTGCCATTATGGCGACCCGCCAGGTGAAGGAATTTTTAGAAACCGGAAACATCAGAAACTCCGTAAACTTTCCAAACGCTTCCCTTCCTTATACAGGAAAGCTGCGAGTGGCAGCTTTCCACGAAAACGTACCGAATATGGTGGGCCAGATCACACTTGCTGTATCAAGCTATAATTTGAACATCGCTGACATGGTTAACAGAAGCCGAGGAGGATACGCCTATACGATGATTGACATTGACAATAAGGTAAACGGCGAGGTAATCCCTGGTTTAGAAGATAAGATCAAAGAAATTGACGGCATCATTACAACGCGTGTGATCTAATAACAAATAAAATTGTAAAGAAAGCCTCAATTCCTTTAAGGAATTGAGGCTTTCTTTATATAGGTTCGCTATGAGCTTTATGAGAAGCCAATAAATAACGGTGCGTAAAAAATTCGAGGATTCCCAGTAAGACACTTGTTAAAAGAGCGCCAAACCAAGTAACAGAAGCTTCCCATTGAAAGTTTGAGGCATAATAGAGAATGATACAGGATACCGCCACATCAATGAATACACTGATCCAAAGAGCCCCTTTGCGAAGGACAAAGTATTCGACTGCGACTCCAAGAATTGCAAGCGTCATTCCCACCACAATGATTTGCCAATAACTCTCGAAATGTACACCTGGAAAGAAAAAAGCAGCGACGAATAAAACAATGGGAATCGCAATAAGTTTTATGATCAAACTGGTCATATCATATTTAACCTCCTGTCTGCTGATATTGTAACCACGATCTTTTGTCTCAATTCAGCAAAAATGAAGCATACTAAACATCAGCTGAAAAAAGACAGGAGTGGAGGACATGCCAGAACTTCCAGAGATGGAGAATTACAGGATGGCGTTATCCCGCCAGTTGAAAGCAAAGCCAATTACACAGGTGGAGATCAACCGTAAAAAATCCATTAATAAAAAATCGGAGATCTTTGCAGCAGAATTGCAGGGAGCGGTGGTTACTGATATAAGAAGGCGGGCTAAGTATCTGATTTTTCAATTGAGCACCGGGAACGCACTGCTGCTCCATCTCATGCTCGGCGGGTGGATGTATATTGGAAATAATCAAGATAACCCTGATCGGACTAAGCAAGTCATTTTATCCTTCGGCGATAAAAGGCTTTATTTTA
Source organism: Fictibacillus sp. FJAT-27399 (assembly GCF_001510655.1). Lineage (GTDB taxonomy): Bacteria > Bacillota > Bacilli > Bacillales > Fictibacillaceae > Fictibacillus_C > Fictibacillus_C marinisediminis. Next base: position 1,216,227 of record NZ_LMVC01000002.1, read on the forward strand.
TTGGGTTACGGTTAGGTTATCTTCATTTGCTGAAGTGGATTGAGCTTAAAGAAAAATTGGAAGAGCTGGGTCCAGAGCCTCTTAATCCCGATTTTACCCTCGAAAAGTTACAGGAACGCCTAGGTTCGAAGAGAGGGACATTGAAATCCATCTTGATTGATCAAAAATTTCTAGCAGGAATTGGTAATTGTTATTCAGACGAAATATGCTGGCAGGCCAGACTGCAGCCGGAAAGAAAAGCCAGCGAACTTAATGCAGACCAAGTTATTGAACTGTATCAAGCGATTGGGCCGGTTTTGCAAAATGGAATTCAATTTGGAGGATATATGGAAAATCCGCTGTATGCTGGCGATTCGAAAACAGGAGGATATAACAACCATTTGCTTGTCTATGAACGGGAGCATCAACCGTGTCTCAGATGCGGAACAGAAATCAGGAAAATGGAAATTTCTTCGCGAAAATCGTTCTTCTGCCCTAACTGTCAGGTTTAGAATCAAGGCAATCCTTAAAATATTGAGAATTAGAAGTGTACGACTGAGAGGCAGAGATGTCTCTTTTTTATTTCTTTTCTGAAGGCGGTTCAATCACACTCCCTCATAAATCAACAACATTGACTAACAGAACTTTTTTTAGATATATCAAATAATATATTGACATATATCAGGTATATCAATTAAGTTAATAGTGTAACCAATTTACTGAAAATTCAGAAAGGATATTTTTTTAGATTTTATTGAAAACGCTGTCATCTTTGCCTCTAAGATCCTACATACGAATATTTTTAAAAATTAGAGGAGGGTGTTGAAAATGAAAGTAAAAAGCTACAAAAAGCTGGCCGCAATTTCGGTTATTACTGGGAGTGTTCTTTTTAGCTCGGCTTGTTCAGATGCCAATTCTACTTCGGGGAATAAAAAGTCGGGAGACAGCAACACGATTAGCATTACGTTCCGAGATGGGGGAGGAACGAACAAAGGACTGACCGATTGGCTAAACAATGACATTATTCCAGAGTTTAAAAAAGAGCATCCAAAAGCGAATATCAAGCTCTCTCCAATCAGCGCATCGGAAGGCGATTATTTTGCAAAAGTTGCTCTAATGCTCAAGTCTGATCAGTCAGCGCCAGATATCGTCACGGAAGATACTTTTATGGTGAATTCGGATGCGAGTGCGGGCTATCTTGAACCGCTGGATGATAAGCTGAAAGGCTGGGATGAGTGGAATCAATATATCGACAATGTTAAGAATGGTGTTAAAGCCCAGGACGGCAAAACGTATGGTGTTCCTTTTAATACAGATTCGCGAGGCCTGTGGTACAACAAAGAACTTTTTAAGAAAGCAGGGCTGCCGGTACCATGGGAACCAAAATCATGGGAAGATATCTTAACGGCTGCTAGAACCATTAAGAAGAAAGACCCAGGTGTTATTCCATTGTGGATGAACTCTGGCAAAGCCACGGGTGAAGGCACTTCCATGCAAACGTTCGAGATGCTGCTGTATGGTACAAAAGATCCGTTATACGATGAGGACAAGGGAAAATGGATCGTGAATAGTCAGGGACTGCTTGATACGTATACATTCATCGATACCATTTATAAAGAAAAACTGGGTCCAAACTTGTCACAAGTACTAAACGGCCAGGGAGGCACCATTGCCTATACTCAATTGATGCCAAAAGGAAAGCTTGCGATAGGTTTAGACGGGATATGGCAGGCAGGAAACTACCGAAAAGACGGACCTGCACCATGGCCGGATGCATTTAAAACACTGGGTTATGCAGCCATGCCAACCCAAAATGGTGAAGAGCCTGGACAAACCTCAATGTCAGGAGGATGGGCGTTTTCCATTCCAAAAAAATCAGATAACAAAGATCTATCTTGGGAATTTATTAAATTCATTTCTACTAAAGAAAATAATCTCAAATTATTGTTAAAAGAAAACAACCTTTCTCCGCGGGAAGACGTATCAAAAGAATCGGAATACTTAAACCTGCCGATGTTTAAAGAGGCTTCTGAATTTCTGGAACATACCCATTTCAGACCGTCTGTCGATAAGTATCCTTCTGTTTCCACAGTTATCCAATCTACGGTGGAAGATGTGGTTACCGGAAAATCATCGCCAAAACAGGCAGTTGAAAACTATCAGAAAAATGTAACACGTGTTGTAGGCAAAGACAAAGTGATCGAAAGGTAACGTCTTTTTATGAAAAGGAGTGTTTTCTTTGGATGCAAACCCTGTGGTTTCTCCTTCAACATCTGTTGGAAGAACATCATCACCTCATAAAAGCAACCATAAAAAGTTAGTAACATCGCTTCTTTTTTTACTTCCTTCCTGGATCTTGCTGCTCATCTTTTTTATCGGGCCGATCCTTTTAACCTTTTATTTTGCCTTCACCAACCTGTCTCTGACAGGGAGTGAGGCGCAAGCGACCCAATTCGTGGGCTTCAATAACTTTGTGAATATGTTTCAGGATCCTAACTTTCGGATCAGCGTGATCAAAACGATTGTGTATTTATTGTTCTCAGCCATCATGGGCCAGCAAGTTCTTGGATTTATTCTGGCACTGCTCATGAAAGAGAAAAATCCGGCATTCCGCCGGGTGATAGGTATTATAGTAATTGCCGGCTGGGTGACTCCTGAAATTGTCGTGGCTTTCTGCTGGGTAGCGTTTCTAAATGACAGCGGGACGTTAAACATGATTCTGCAGCAAATTGGTTTGAAACCGGTTGCCTGGCTTTTTACCTTTCCGATGACGAGTGTGATCATCGCTAACATTTGGCACGGCACCGCGTTTTCCATGCTTGTTTTTCAGGCCGCACTGGATGATGTGCCAAAAAGTATTGAAGAGGCAGCGGTCGTGGATGGTGCTTCACGGTTCCAGGTTCTTTATAAGATCGTCCTGCCGATGATCAAAGGCTCTGTTGTTACAAACATGATCCTAGTTACGCTTCAAACCTTAGGCGTATTCACATTAATTTATGCAATGACGGGCGGAGGGCCGGGCACATCAACACAAACATTGCCGATCTTTATGTACAATCAAGCCTTTGTCAACTATCAGCTTGGTTACGGTACTGCCATTTCACTTATTCTTTTATTAATCGGTGTGCTGGTAAGCCTTCTGTATTTAAAATCGATGAAAGTCAAAGTTTAGGAGGGAGATCGATGAAAAGAAAATTCATAAAGCTGGAAAGAACGTTGCCATACGTCATTTTAACGGTCATAGGTGTTCTGTTTCTCCTTCCGCTTCTTTGGGTGCTTATCGCATCCGTCGATCCCAATGCCAACTCCTCCATTAAGGTTCCAACTGCATTTACGGTGGATAATTTTAAAAGCATCCTAACCGATCCGGTAAACATTCGGGCCTTTATCATTGGATTGCTTCTTTCTTTGGGGCAAGGCCTGCTCGTGGTGCTGGTGGCAGGGCTGGCTGCTTATCCACTTTCTCGTTATCAGATGAAATATAAAAAGCATTTTATGTTTACGATTCTCTTTATGACTTCGCTGCCGATTACGGCTGTTATGGTGCCAGTATATCAGTTGTTTATTTATATGAAACTTCAAGACTCGCTATGGGGGACGATGTTCTTTTTAACAGCGGCCGGACTCCCTTATGCAATCTGGATGCTGAAAAACTTCATGGATGCCGTTCCACTGGAGCTTGAGGAATCCGCTTGGATTGATGGTGCCTCGGTATGGCAGGGACTGAAAAGAATTGTCGCGCCATTGATGATTCCAGGTATCTGTACGGTCGGCATTTTTACCTTTTCAGGCAGCTGGGGCAATTTCTTTGTACCGTATATTCTCATTCAGTCTCCAGAGAAGCTTCCTGCTTCAGTTACCATTTATCAGTTTTTTGGCAACTTTGGAATGGTAGAGTACGGTAAACTCGCCGCATTTTCCATTCTGTATACCTTCCCGGCGATTGTTTTGTACATCTTTTCGCAGCGCTTTATGTCTCAAGGCTTCAGCCTGGGCGGGGCTTCCAAAGGGTGACTGTGAGTGGAAGCAGGCCGGTTCGAAGAAGGAGTTAACTGTTAGAATTGTCAGACCTTTCAGGTATAATCAATATGTATACACTGTTTTCCAGATATAGTATGCATATTTCTGTTTTTGGAGTGGTAACATGGAACCTTTATACAAGCAAGTTTATCAATCAATCAAAAAAAATATTATCAATGGCCAGTATGCAGCAGGAGATCGGGTACCTTCTGAAAAAGAACTATCAGACTCCTTTCAAGTTAGCCGTATAACCAGCAAGAAGGCGTTGGAGTTACTAGTCAGTGAAGGCCTCGTGTTTCGCCAGCGCGGAAAAGGGACCTTCGTGTCTGAAGATTCAACAGACAACCCAGAAAATGACGTAAAAGAAACCAACAAGTTTTTAGTCGGATTGATTGTGCCTGACTTGGATGACAGTTATGTTTCAAAAGTGGTTGCCAGTATTGAAGAAGCAGCCAATCATCGCTGTTTCGTGATATTAAAGCGTACAAATGGATCAATCGATAAAGAGGCAGATGCTATCAGACAGCTGATCGACTTTGGAGTAGACGGGTTAATCCTTTATCCTGCACACGCTGAACATTATGGATCTGAGATTCTTAAAATGGTGATCACAGAATATCCGTTTGTGCTGATTGACCGAACCTTTAAGGGAGTGGCCGCGGCGTTCGTTTCGACTGACAATATTAAGGCTGCTCAACAGGGAATAAACTATTTGTTCGAATTGGGACATGAATACGTCGGTGTTCTGGGACCAGCCACTGCAGAAACGACGACCGTCGTAGACCGTTTTAACGGTATACTGCGCGCGTATGAAGAAAAGAACCGAATCGTTAACCGGCAATTATGGTGTTCTGATCTGAAAAAATCTTTGCCATCCTCTATCAGCAAAGATATTAAACCAGAACATGATGTCGAGATCATCAAGAAACACCTTCAAAAGCACCCAGAGATCACAGCGATATTTGCCCTGGAATACAACATTGCGGTTCTTGCCAAACGTGCAGCCGAAGAGTTGGGTCTTCGTGTTCCTGGAAATCTCTCAATCTTATGTTTTGATGCGTACGACAACAATTTAAGCGGCTGGGAGTTTACTCACCTTCGCCAAAACGAAAAAGAGATGGGAAGGCTTGCTCTTAACCGATTGCTGGAGATGATGAACGGCAGCTCTTCTATTAAAAAAGAATTTTTGGACGTGGAATTAATAGAAGGAGATTCTACCCGTCCACTCCATTGAAAACCTTTTCAAAAATGTAAGAATTTCATGATAAAGAGGAGGAGTGATGAAAAGTGGTTTCCGTAGCGTTATTAAGCAAATGGCATGTTCATGCTGATGATTATGCGAGAGAGGCAAAAAGCAATCCATCCCTTTCTATTCAACGAGTTTGGGATGAAGATCCTTCGAGGGGAGAAAAATGGGCCCAAGAACTGGGAGTACGTTTTGAAAAAGAACTTGAAGCAGTGCTGCAAGACCCTGGAATTGATGCGGTTATCGTCAACACACCCACGAATTTGCACAAAGAAGTGATCATGGCAGCCGTCGCACACAAAAAACATGTTTTTACAGAGAAGGTCCTTGCGTTAACAACAGCTGACTGTGAAGAAATCTATGAGGCTGTGGCAAAAGCAGGTGTTAAGTTAACTGTCTCCTTGCCGAGGCTGACAACCAATTACTATTTGTATGCACAGCACGCGTTAGATCAGGGGTGGCTAGGGGAGCTGACATCGATTCGCTGCCGGCTGGCACATAATGGTGCTGTTCCTGAGAGCGGCAATGTAAATGGCTGGCTTCCTCCACATTTTTATAACAAAGAACAATGCGGAGGTGGAGCGTTAATCGACCTTGGCGCCCATCCCATCTATTTAACCAACCGGCTGGCAGGGCCTGCAAAAGCGGTAACGTCTATTTTTCAACAAAGTAATGAAAGAAATGTGGAGGAGAGTGCGATGGTCCTTGTCGAATATGAATCAGGTGCGCTCGGAACGGTGGAAACCGGATTTTTATCGTATGGAAGTCCTTTTCAGTTAGAGGTTTACGGTACAAAAGGAGCCTTACTGATTGAAGAAAACGAAATTCGTCTAACTAGCAGACAGCTTGATCAAGAGGGCTGGGCCACACCACAGCAGTTGCCCGAAGCACTTCCGATGCCGATGGAACAATGGGCGGAGTCCATACTGAATGGAGGAGAAACGACGATTACGAAAGAAGATGTTTGCAGTCTTACCTTAATCAACGAAGCAGCAGCACGATCAAACGCTGAAGGAAGAAAGGTTTCAATTTCTGAAGTAAAAGAAGTTCTCTTAAATCAATAATCAAGGAGGAAGTTATCGTGTCTAAGAAAATACGGATCGGAATTATTGGATGCGGCGGAATCGCCAACGGAAAGCATATGCCAAGCCTTTCAAAGATTGACGAAGCAGAACTGGTTGCCTTTTGTGACCTGGAAGAAGAAAAAGCAAGAAAAGCGGCTCAGGAGTTTGGAACCGAGGATGCCAAAGTGTATCTCGATTACAAAGAACTTCTTGAGGATGAACGCGTTGACGTCGTTCATGTTTGTACACCGAACCATTCCCATGCAGAAATCACGATCGATTCTCTTGAAGCGGACAAACATGTAATGTGCGAAAAACCAATGGCCAAAACAGCAGCTGATGCCCGCCGAATGGTCGAGACCGCCAAACGAACAGGGAAAAAACTGACCATCGGCTATCAATATCGTTTCCGTGCAGACAGCTGGCATTTACATAAGCTGTGTGAGCGCGGAGATTTTGGAGATATCTATTATGCGAAAGCACACGCGATCCGCCGTCGTGCTGTCCCAACATGGGGCGTGTTCCTGGATGAAGAAAAGCAGGGTGGGGGATCACTGATCGATATCGGTACACATTCACTCGATATGACCCTATGGATGATGAACAATTACGAACCGAAGGCAGTACTCGGAACGACCTATCACAAACTCGGCAAAAAGAAAGACGCAGCAAACGCCTGGGGTTCCTGGGATCCTGAAAAGTTTACCGTAGAAGATTCAGCCTTTGGCATGATCACCATGAAAAACGGAGCAACCATCTCGCTGGAAACGAGCTGGGCACTGAATACCTTACAGACAGGTGAAGCCATGTGTACCCTATGTGGAACAGAAGGCGGAGCCGACATGATGGACGGACTAAGGATAAACGGAGAAGACTTCGGCAAGCTATACACAAATGAGGTTCAGGTTGATGGAAAAGGAGTCGCATTTTATGATGCGGATGAAGAAAGCGATGCCGAGCATGAAGCAAGACTGTGGATCGACGCTATTCTGAACGACAAGGAGCCGGTAGTTAAACCGGAACAGGCTTTGGTGGTTACGGAGATTCTTGAAGCAATCTACGAATCTGCCAAATCTGGCAAGGCGGTTTATTTCGACGAAGAAGAGAAAGATCTAGACAAGTCTGTCAAAACAAATAAAATACTTCAATAAATTATACCGAAAAGGCTGCAGGGGTATCTGCAGCTTTTTTGGCGGTATTAAAGGAGATTGAACGGATGGGTGCATTGCTTACCGGCCAGTTACTCTATTTACGTTCTTCTTTCTCTGTATTCCGATCATCCTTCATTAATGTCTTCATATCAATTTTGAGCATCCGATCCCTTGGATAGGTCCCGGTATACCGATATTTGTTCGCTCCTGATTCAAAGGAGACATAGAGGTCACTTTTTACTAGCACTGCTCCTTCATTCATGGGAATCGCGGTGATACTTTCTATCGGTTTGGCGGTTTGTCCATCAAGGAACCAAAGAGGGACTTGCTTTTCCCCGATCGTAACGTATTGATTAGGCTCCTCTTTTAGCGGATCTTCGTATCGATAGAGAACACTATCGTTTGCCCGTCCATAGGAAGTAACTAAAGAGATTCCCTTCTTTTGAACAATGGCGCCCTGAACCTTTCCGATGGTGGAAAAGACATAATCCGGAGTTGCAGGTTCATTCGATGTTTGATTCCATTGTTCACTTGTCAGCATGTCTGTACTTGGTGTGAGCTTATAACCGACCATCCAGGCATATTGCATTTCTCCGGCACGGTTCACCTGGTGGTGTGCTGGATCCGTCGGGTAGCTGCTTGGCTCATAAAATTCACCAACCCATAGAATTTTTTTATCATCGTCATAGACATCATAAGCCGCTTCTACGGGAACAGGAATCTGGTTCGTGAACGTAAGCTCATCATTATTTTGCGCCGCAACGATATCACTGATATTTAATGTATAGAGAAATTGTTCGGAAGAGATCCAAACATGGTCCATGCTTACGGTAACGCCTCCCGCGTGGCCGGTGTATGGTGTGCCGTCTTGGTTATACAATACAATGGATTTCACCAGTTTTTCAGTTGTGGCATCAATCACGGATAGCGTTCCGGGCCTTCCATTATCCAAATAATTAATGGTAAATAACCAATCTTTTTTCTTGTAATAGCCGAGTCCTTGCGGGACAAGATCCTGTACTAATCCAGGGATGATCGGGCCATCCTTGCTGATATCCCACAGTGTTTGATATTTTGGGTTTCTGTCATTGGATGATCTTTCTACCTGTGTAATGAGCTGATGTCCGGGTCTAACCGTTAGGGGGGCTGATTTCGCCGATTCATTTCCTGAAGTATCAACGGCAGTCATTTGCACGGTATAATCAAGATTGCCAATCAGCGAGGATATCGTAAATTCATGCTTGGATGGAGAGACGAAAAACTCTAAATTTCCATTCTTGTAGATATTATAGCGATAGAGGTCGGAATCCGGATTTGAATCCCAGCTTAGCTGCACTTCACCGTTTCCTGCCTCTGCTTTTATATTGGCAGGAATGGGAGGTGCCGCATCGTCTTGTTTTGGTCTTGGAGGAGCTTGTGCCGATTCGACCCAGCCAGGTGTCGGATTTTGATTGCCGGATAACGTTTTCATCGTGATGCTTCCATTGGTTGGATAACCGAACATAATGGACTTATTTGCGGCTACTTGGTCACCGGTGTAATTCGCTTTAACGACTTCCTTTCCGCTCGAATCAAAAACAGATACCGTCTGGTTTTTGCTATTCACCAGGCCGCCAACATCTTCTATTCTTTGCAAGTGATCTTCCTCAATGTATTTACTAGAATAAGACGAAAAATAAAAGTGATTGAAGCCTTCCAATGTCATCGGCTGAGTTTCCTGCCTTCTCGTCCAGAACAGCATCGTATCCCACGGGCCGATTTTGGCTGCGTTATCAATTGTCTTGTTCCAGCCTCCTGTTTGAATGTGATAGTCTTGCAGATTGATCTCCTGATTGCTGTTATTATAGATTTCGATATACTCAAATGCATCATAACCCGCATAGTTATCCGTATCTGGAATGACCTCTGTAATCAATAGATCGGGTACTGCATTTTCAGCAGCATTTGCTTTAAACGCATGCAGTCCCCAATCATTTCCCATTGCCAGAACAAGCGTTGCAGCATAGACGAACCACTTCCTATACTTCAAACCTTTCATTCTTTCCCCTCCCCGGTAATATTTTGTTGATCCTATTCTTTCCAGATAACATTTAGAGAGGATAAACACACAAAAAAACCCCATGACATAGCATGTGCGGCAATAAATGCCGTACGAATGCATGTTCACAGGGTTCTCCGTATCTCTACCCGAAACACTAACTAGTTTAAGTTATCTGATTATTTTTAATTATACATAAATTTGGAAAAGATAGCAACATAAACCGGGACGATCCAGAATAGTTTATATTAACCTGCTAAATGGTTCATCAATATTTTCATTCGGTCATCTATAGTACATGATCAAAAGCTGTTTTCGTAAGCTCTGTTGCTCTTGGGAGTGGTTGATTTCCGTTACAGGATGCTCGCTTTCCGCGGGGCGTGTGCTGAGCCCGTCGGCGCTAGCGCCTTCATGGTCTCACCTGTCACGCTCGTCCCGCAGGACAAGGAAGGCTTCGTCAGCGGTGCATCGCACGAAGAAAATGTGAAGTTCATTTTCGAGGAGTCTCGCACCTTGCACTACAATCAACTTGTCAATGAAGTTTCTTTACAACAATGTTCCCAAAGCAACAATCTTTTAGAAAAGAGCATTTCCAAATAATAGTTGACAGACTCGTTTGAATATTGTATAAATTGTTTAGCAAATAAAAAAATAATGCATTGTGTAGATTTATGGCCGGAGATGAAGAGAAGCCATAGTCATTAAAAACATGTTACATGTTTTTTTGACTATGGCTTTTATTTTTCTTCTTCTATAATTTTACATAATGAAAAAGGGAAGGGGTCAGATTATGAGTTTTGAGCATTTGGATTCTCCGAAATTAAAGCGCTTTCAAAGAAAAGTCACCCTCTTATCAGCTGCCGGTACTTTTCTTGATGGCTTTGATTTAACGGTTATTGCTGTTGCCATGCCGTTAATTTTAAGCCAGTGGGAAATTACTCCCGGGATTCAGGCTTTGATCACATCTTCGGCTGTTATTGGTTCATTGATCGGTGCGTTGTGGCTTGGTAACTTAACCGATAAATTCGGCCGAAAAGCGATGTATGTTGTTGATTTAATGGCTTTTGTTGTGTTTGCCGCCTTAACCGCATTCGCACAGGCTCCATGGGAGCTCATTTTATTCCGTTTCTTGTTAGGAATTGGAATCGGTGCAGACTATCCGATTTCTGCTACTCTTGTATCGGAATTCAGTTCAACCAAAAGCCGGGGAAAACATAGTACATCTCTGGGGGCCATGTGGTTTGTAGGCGCTGTTACGGCCTATCTCGTCGGGATCTTGTTAGTGCCGGCGGGGCCGAGTGCCTGGAGATACATGCTTCTGGTAGGAGCTGTTTTTGCATTAATCGTTTTCTTTTTTAGAGTCACCCTTCCGGAATCTCCTAGATGGCTGGCTTCAAGAGGACGGGAGAAAGAAGCAGAGGAAATCATGCTGAAAATCACAGGGCAAAAAGTCATCATTCCAGCGGATTCTACTCCGAAAACAAAAGTCAGCCATTTATTTTCAAAGACTCTTTTTAAACGTACGTTCTTTGTTTGCGGATTTTGGTTCTGCTATGCTGTCGCCTATTATGGAATTTCCATGTATACACCAACGATATTAAAACCCTTTACCAATGGTTCACAAATGATGGTTTATATGGGATCCGGAACGGTTAGTTTATTAGGTTTATTGGGAGCCATTGTCGGAATGAATCTTGTAGAAAGGATTGGAAGAAGGCCTCTTATTATTACTTCGTTCATCGGTTTATCGATTGCACTGATTATTCTGGCTCTTAATCCAAGTCCTACGTTTGCATTTCTGGTCATTCTGTTCAGTTTGGCTGTGCTGTTTGCCAATATGGGTGGAGGAATCCTTAACTTTGTCTATCCGACAGAATTATTCCCAACAAGTATCCGAGCGAGTGCTTCCGGTTTGGCCACGGGATTCAGCCGAATTGGTTCCATTATGGGGATATTGGTATTTCCTAATTTGATTGCGGCGTGGGGAAGCAGCAAAGCCCTCTGGTTCTTTGCCGTTATCAGTTTATTAGGCTTAATTGTATCGGTATTATTAGCCCCTGAAACTAAAGGCAAAAAATTAGAAGAACTGAATAACGACCGAACCTCTAATTTTAATTCAACAAACGGAGAAAATCATGGAAAAATGGCTTAATAGCTGGTCCTTGGGGCTAAATGCAAATGTAAATGACTTTACCAGGATTAAAAAAGCAGGGTTCGAAGGCATTGAAATACTGGCAGAACAGAACAATGCTCATCACTATTTAAAGTTTGCCAGTGATTTAGGTTTTAAAGTTGGATTGCATTTGCCTTTCCACGATCTCAATCTGGCTACTCCTGATTCGATTGTATACGAAAGAACATTTAATGTTTTATCACAATGGCTGGCAAAGCTTGCTGAATATGGAGGGAAGCATGCGACCTTCCATGGAGGATATGCCTGGTTTTCTGAAGAACGAAATGAGTCCTTAATAAGGGTAAAAGAGCGAATTTTAAAGCTAAATGAAGTCGCCATGCAGCATGGGGTAGAATTACTGTTGGAAAACCTCATTCCGGATAAATTAAACTATTGCCATCAAATTGCTTCTAATGTAGAAGAATGGATCGATTTAATCACTGCTGCAAATGTAAAGGCGTGCTTGGATATCGGCCATTTGGATTTGATGGGGGATGCTTTGGAAACAACGATTGATCAGCTGGCTGGATCATTAGGCGGCATCCATTTATCAGAGAATGATGGGAAATCGGATCTTCATCTGCTTCCTGGGGAGGGAAATCATTTCACGGAGGGGCTGGAGGGCTTTTTAGAGAAGCAATTCTTTGATGGACCGGTTATCTATGAAATTAATCCGTATCAATACTCGATCCAGGATATTATCAATCATGTATCGAACGTTAATTCTATCGTACGATAACAGGCATCTCTGAAACTTACAACTGAATAACAGCGGGAAGAGAATAAGAGAAACCCCTAGCTATTTCAGCCTTTGCTTATAAGGCTTCTATAGCTGGGGGTTTTATTCATTTTAGTGCAGTTTAAATGGAGGTATTCATATGGCAAAAGGTTTTATATTTGATTTGGATGGAACCTTATATGTAGAAAACCAGATGATTGAGGGGGGGAAGGAAGCGATAGAATATTTGCGGAATGGCGGGCACAAGGTCGTCTTTTTCACGAATAAATCCATCTCGACCCGTCATGACTATGTAAAAAAGCTGAAGGGACTGGGAATCGAGGCGTCAATAGATGAAGTTATCAACTCCAATTACATTACAGCCAAGTTTTTAAAACAACATATGAATCGCAGCGATGCTGTTTATGTCATCGGGGAGGACGCTTTATTCGAAGAGTTGATCCATGAAGGAATAAGAATTACAGAGGATCCTGACCAAGCTACCTATGTCGTTTTAGGCTGGGATCGCCAATTTAATTATCAAAAACTGAACGATGCCTACCAAGCATGGGCGAAAAACGGAGCGGTGATTCTGGCAACCAACCCGGATCGCACGTGTCCGGTTGTGGATGGTGAGATTCCTGATTGTGGGTCCATTATTGGGGCAATGGAAGGAACGATTGGCAAGCCCATTGATTATATCATGGGGAAACCTTCGAAATTCGCGGCGGATATTGTCATAAGGGAGGTTTTACATTTAAAGCCTGAAGAATGCTATATCATCGGAGACCGTTTAGAGACGGATATTCGAATGGGAAATGATAATGGGATCCAAACCGTGCTCGTGCTGTCTGGAATTACAACAAAAGAAATGGTAAAGGATTCTGTTCACAAACCCTCCTATATCCTTCAAAGCATTAAAGATATCCACCAGTTGCCATTGCACCGCTCTTTGCCAATAACGAGTCATTAGGATAAGGAGGTCGATAGGATTGAAGGAATTGGCAGCAAACTTTGATGCAGAGGCTGATGAAACTATTCATATCTGCCATATTGGGGCTGGCTATCGGTTTAGAAAGACAATTAAAGAGGAAACCATTGGGGTTAAAAACAAGCTTGGTTATATCCATTATTAGCTGTCTGTTAACCATTGTTTCCATACAATCTTCCTATTCCTTTCCGTCATCTGCTCTCGTAAAAATACAAATGGATCCGCTTCGATTAGCCGCGCAGATTGTTTCGGGAATTGGGTTTTTAGGAGCGGGAGTGATTTTAAGAAAAGAGGATGATACCATCACGGGTTTAACGACGGCTGCCATGATATGGGGAGCGGCGGGGATTGGTATCGCAACCGGTGCGGGTTTTTTATCGAAGCTGTTGCAGGTGTCATCCTGCTTATGATCAGTGTTGAGATTCTTCCTCTTTTTATTAATAAACTCGGTTTTTGGCGAAAGATTCAAGCAAAAGAAATCTCCCTTAAACTTAACTTGAAATACAGGGATGAAATGGGTGAGGTGATTGCTGAAGTACAGAAGCAAGGGCTTAGAATCGACCATGTTCATATCCAGGATCTGGAAGATCATTCACTTCTTCTGGAGTTAAAGGTAGCGGTATTAAACAAAAATACCATTTATGACATTTACAGAGGCATAACAGAGATTAACAAAGTTCATCGGACAGATATCAGCGGTTAATCAGGCACATAAAAAGGGAACAATTCTCTCTAGTTCCCCTTTTGTGTGCTTTTTAGATATCAAAATTCCATAGGGAGGAATCTCCGGTAGACATGGCCAGAGCACCCGCTTCCAGTCCTTTGATGATATCTTCTTTTGAACTGATTAAGCCTCCCGCAATGATGGGCAGGTTAACCTGTCTTGTCAGATGATCGATCACGTTTGGCATAAGTCCTGGCAGCACCTCAATGGCATCCGGATGATACGTCTCGCATATGCTGATTCCCTTTGAAATGGCACTATGGTCAATAAGAAACATTCGTTGAATGACCATTAACCCTTCTTCTTTGGCAAATTTAATCAAGGTGCTTTTTGTTGTAATGATGCCTAAGGGCTTCCATTTTTGAGCAATATATTTTATGGCGCTCTTCGTATTGGAAAGGCCTTCTATAAAATCGATATGAATAAAGATACTCTTTTGAGCTTCTTTTAATCGATCAAGATATTCTGTTATATTCAACAAGTTTCCTGTTAAGAGGAATACAATATTTGCATTGCTTGTTATCGCTTTTTCGATTTCTTCTTCATTTTTAATAGCAGCAATGACTTGTGACTGAACGAGATCTACGATATTCATACGGTGCAACTCCTTAGCCAAGGTTTGAAATTTTGTTAAAATATAGGGTTTTATCAGGTATTCTATATCAGAAATCATTTCTCCTTCCGACAAAGGCAGAGTGAACTATTTTTTCACTCAGTTACGATGATCGTATTCAATTTTAATATAACGATCCTGTTGCGTATGTTCACCAACCTGCATAACCTGATGAGATAAAGTGATCAAAGAGGTGATCAGTTTGAAACGCGATGAATGTTTTAGACCATTTATCAGTCCCAATCCAATTACTTCATTTAATCCCGTTCAAATCTCCCCCAAAATTGACAAAAGATCATTCATTAGTCCTTTCTCCAGTGTAATTGGTGATGTAGTCATAAGAAAAAATGTTTATGTAGCACCTAATGTTAGTATACGTGCGGATGAAGGGACCCCATTTTATATAGGGTCTAATACAAATCTTCAGGATGGAGTCATTTTACATGGTTTATTAAATAAACTCATATCTGTAGGTGGAAAGGGGTATTCCATCTTCATAAGCAAGGAAGTCACCATTGCTCATGGAGCTCTCGTTCATGGCCCCTGTTATATTGGAAATAAGGTATTTGTTGGATTTAAATCCATTGTATATAACGCGATTGTACAAAGTGGAGTGTTCATTTCCAATAATGCAGTCGTCATCAATGGTGTTCATATTCCAAAGAACAGGTTCGTCCCACCGGGCGCTAATATTGATACCCAAGAAAAAGCTGATGCCCTTTCAAAAGTACCTGCTGACAGCAAAGAATTTGCAAGAGAGGTACAGCGAGTCAATCAGGAATTCCCGGCTTCTTATAATTTATTATTTGGGGAAAATCGCTGTTCTTGCGGTGTCGCATATAACGGCCGCAGGAAAGAGGGAGCAGAATAATTAAAAGCAGTGGATAAGTGGCCCTTTTACCTCAAGGACCACTTATGAGTTTACTTCAATGGCACCATATGCAAAAGAGTTCAATTGAAAAACGGCAAGCCGACGGTTTTCGTCTGCGAAAAATTCAGCTGTCGTCAGCCGACCACCGATCTAGAACAAGTTTTACAAAATCTTTAATAATAGGAACAGCAAGCCCGCGGGTTTGCTGTTTTTTTGTTGTGTGGTGCCTGGCACCGCAAGCAGTTCGATAATAAAAGTGCGCGTTTCGATAATAAAATTAGAATTTCGATAATATATCTGGATTTTCGATAATAAAAAATTTTTTTCGATAATAAAGCCTGCGTACAGCTCCTAAAAGATAAAATCAGAGTCCATTCCCCCCTAAATATTAAACTTTCTTTCTTCTTAAGCCGTTTTAAGCAGGGAATTAGAGGTATTCATACAATTAAAGCTCCTTTCATCTGATTTTGAGAGGGATTTTAAGTTTTTGTTTATTTTCCCGGTTCCGTCGCAACAATTTACATACACCAATCCCCCCTAAATGAGATATTAGTTTTCTTACGAACGTTTATTCGATAAAATAGAGGATGAGGTGACGATATGGAAACGAAAAAAACGATGCAGGAACTGCTTGCATTATTAAGAACGGAGCCTTCCATTAATGAACAGATTGTTCACTGGAAAATAATAGAAGAAAAAGAAGCGTTGACAGGGCAAATACCTGAAACACTTCATCCACATATAAAACAAGCATTACAAGACAGGGGAGTAACTTCACTATATTCCCACCAGCTGACTGCCTTCCAAACCGCACAGAACCAAAAGAGTTTTGTCGCGGTCACGCCGACAGCTTCAGGGAAAACCCTGTGCTATAACTTGCCGGTCCTGCAAGAAATCGCGGGGAACCCGGACAGCAGAGCCTTGTACTTATTTCCGACCAAAGCGCTCGCACAGGACCAAAAGGCTGAGATCAACGAGTTTATTGATGCGATCGGTCTTGATATCAAGAGCTATACGTATGATGGCGATACACCGGCCAACATCAGGCAGGTGGTAAGAAAAGCCGGAAATGTCGTTATGACAAATCCGGACATGCTGCATTCAGCGATTTTGCCTCATCATACGAAGTGGGTCTCACTGTTTGAAAACCTGAAGTATATCGTCATCGACGAGCTCCATACATACAGAGGGGTGTTTGGCAGCCATGTCGCAAATGTCATCCGCCGTTTGAAGAGAATTTGCTCATTCTATGGAAGCGATCCGATCTTCATCTGTACTTCAGCTACGATTGCCAATCCGAAAGAACTGGCGGAAAATCTCACGGGAACAGGAATGGAACTCATCAACAACAACGGCGCGCCGAGCGGTAAGAAACACTTCATCTTCTATAACCCGCCGATTGTGAACAAGCCGCTGAACGTTCGGAAATCAGCCACACTGGAGGCGAGAGATCTTGCAGGCCAGTTTCTTAAAAACAAGATCCAAACGATCGTTTTTGCCAGAAGCCGCGTGAGAGTGGAAATTCTGCTGACGTACCTTCAGGAACTAGCCAAAAAGGAATTCGGCATGAAGTCCATTCAAGGGTATCGAGGCGGCTATCTTCCGACCCAGCGGAGGGCCATCGAGAAGGGCTTGCGAAACGGGGAGATTATGGGTGTCGTCAGTACAAACGCCCTTGAGCTTGGTGTCGATATCGGACAGCTCCACGCTTGTATTTTAACAGGGTATCCCGGGTCGATCGCCAGTGCGTGGCAGCAGGCGGGAAGAGCGGGCCGCCGTCAGGATGAATCTGTCGTGATCATGGTCGCTAGCTCCAGTCCGATGGATCAGTATATCATTCAGCAGCCGGAATACTTTTTTGACCGGTCGCCTGAATCTGCCCGTATCAACCCGGAAAATCTGATCATCCTTGTGGATCATGTCAAATGTGCGGCATATGAGCTTCCCTTTAAAGAAGGAGATGCATTTGGGGGAGTAGAGATTGAAGAGATACTTGAGTTTTTAACGGAAGAACAAGTCCTTCATCATCAGGGAAAACGATACTTCTGGATGAACGATTCCTTTCCGGCCCACAACATTTCGTTACGGTCCGCCTCTCAGGAAAATGTGGTGATCGTGGATCAAAGTGATGTAGCAAACGTAAGAATCATCGGGGAGATGGACCGTTTCAGCTCAATGACTCTTTTGCATGAAGAAGCCATTTATCTTCATCAGGGTGTTCAATATCAGGTTGAAAAACTGGATTATGAAGAAAAGAAAGCATTCGTCCGGGAAGTAGATGTTGATTATTTTACAGATGCCAATCTTGCCGTTTCCTTAAAAGTGCTCGAAATCGACAAGAATACGAAGCTGAAAGATCAGGAGAGGGCATTTGGGGAAGTAACCGTCAATGCGATGGCTACCATTTTTAAGAAAATAAAATTTGAAACCCATGAGAATATCGGATCTGGCCCCATCCATCTTCCGGAAGAGGAGCTTCACACGTCAGCTACCTGGCTTGAATTTGACCGGGATCAGCTTCAAAATATACGTGAAAGCTCCATCGAACAGGGGCTGATCGGGATTGCAAATGTGTTCCGGCATGTAGCTCCGCTTTTTGTTATGTGCGATCCGAGCGATCTGCATGTTGTTCCGCAGATCAAAGCGGTTCATTCCGGAAAGCCGACTATTTTCCTTTATGACCGGTATCCAGGCGGAATCGGGTTGAGTGAGAATGTATATAAGATATGGGATACGGTGATACACGAAGCTTACCAGGTTATCCAAACATGCCCTTGTGAAGCAGGATGCCCTTCTTGTACGGGAACAATGCTTGAAGGGGAAAATGCGAAATTTCTGGCACTGAAGCTGCTGGATGCAGTCAGGAGAGATGAAAATGTCGATGCAGTCGAAACTGAATCGTTTTAAGAAGCACCTCGTCTCTGAGAAGAAGGAAGCCCGGACGAGCATCCAGACGCCGCCTTCTCAGCCAGTCATTCAGCATCATGAAGCTTGGAACAGTTTTCAAACGACGCCTTATTTTTATGAAGAAGATTATTGCCTCGTCAGGGAAGTCAGCTATCCATTGGATCAGCGCTGGGGAAATTATTCATTCGAAGAACTGGAAGAAGTGATGGAAGACTGGAGGAAGGCTGGTGCCGTTCATCCGCTATCTTCTCATGACCTATATCCATCCGATCTTGTTTTCTTTGATACGGAAACGACTGGACTAAGCGGTGGAGCAGGAAATACCATCTTTCTCCTCGGCTACAGCCAAGTGGAAGAAGATCAGGTAAAAGTGAAACAGTTTTTCCTTCCAGGCCCTGGATCGGAAATTGCGATGTACCATCTTTTTTTAACTCAAATCAAGGAACTGAAAAACTTGGTTACGTACAATGGGAAATCCTTTGACTGGCCTCAAGTTAAAACGAGACATACATTGATTCGGGATTTTGTACCTTCTCTGCCGGCGTTTGGACATTTTGATCTTCTCCATGGATCCAGAAGGCTTTGGAAACAGAGCCTTGAATCCGTAAGGCTCTCTGTCGTTGAAAAGGAGATCCTCGGTGTGAAGCGGGAGCATGACACTCCAGGTTATCTGGCGCCCATGCTCTATTTTCAATATTTAAAAGAAAACGATCCCGAACTTGTAAAAGGGGTCATGACCCATAATGAATGGGATGTTTTATCGCTGATTTCCCTCTATATCCATATCTCCAAACTCCTGCAGGGCGGATCTGCAGTGACGAGCATTGAACAGTATGAATCGGCAAGGTGGTATGAATCTGCCGGCCAGTTTGGCATTGCTCTGCAAAAATATACGGAGATGATGAACGGGGAAGGAAGCCAAAGTAAAATGGCCAAAAAGGCAGCAGCGGCTCTTTATAAAAAAACAAAGCAAGATCATCTGGCAGTTCCGCTCTGGCAGGAACTTTGCACCAATGGTTCGCTGGGAAATGATGAAGAACCGTATGTCGAATTGGCGAAATGGCATGAACATCAGGGAAAAGACTATGAAAAAGCGCTTTATTATGCAGAAGCTGCGTACGGGATCTGGAAGAGCAAAAAGAGGTTGTTAAAACGGCCGGAAGAGAAAGAAAAAGCCGCTTTTGACAACAGAATTCAGAGATTAAGAAAAAAATGTGAAAACTCCTAAAAAAATATAAATTTTGGCCGATAAATGTATTTAAATTTGGACACTTTTTGTGTAGAATAAAAAAAGAGATTTTTCATAGGAAAATAATAATTATTCCCCAGGCAAGCGCAAAATGTGCGCCGCTTTGACGATAATCGCTAAAACGTTACACGTGATGTAGAAATTTGGGGAATCGGCAATTTTCCTGTAAAAATATGCTAGTATATTAAGCGATGGAGAGATGGATCCGTGAGGCAATGGGTAGTATTTGCATTTTTTCTTGTTTTGGGACTGACGTTTTTTATTGCAAATGAATTTAGTCATGTTACGTGAGGGAACTGATCATTTTGATTGGTTCCTTTTTTCAAAGTAAATGAAGTGCTGGGAGAGAAGTTCATGGTGAAAAACTTGCTGATAACTGGATATAAATCCCATGAACTCGGGATTTTTAAAGAGAAAGATCCGGGGGTACACTATATAAAAAAAGCCATTGAGAAACAACTGACAGTGCTCTTGGAAGAAGGACTGGAATGGGTGATCATCAGCGGCCAGCCGGGTGTTGAAATATGGGCGGGGGAAGTCGCTGTTGAGCTTCGGGATCAAAGATTTCCGGATCTCAAACTTGCAGTGCTTACCCCATTCCTGGATCAGGAAGCGAATTGGAACGAAGCCCGGCAGGAGCAGTATCATGAACTGCTGGCGCAGGCGGATTTTGTAGAATCGATCTCCAATAAACCGTACTTCAGTCCGAAGCAGCTGGCCGCAAAAAATGGGTTTCTTGTGCAGAAAACCGATGGGATGCTCATTTTATATGATGAAGATACTCCGGGAACACCGCGTTTTTATCTTGAACCTGCCAGACGGAGGCAAGAAAAAGATCCGGCATACGAAGTACTATATATCACACCGTCTGACCTTGAACTGATCTATCAGGATGAACAGGACGCCAAAGGGGAATTTTGGGAATGATTTGGCTAGAAATTGACTTTTTCTATTGAATTTGAAAAAATATAGGCTAGATTTAATAAAAAGTCATCATGTATAAATAAAGAACGGTGTATTTGTTTGAATTATGCTGCGAACGCAGGAAAAATGAAGTTAAACATTGAGGTGAGCCCGATGAATGGAGAAAAACGATTGAATCTGACTGCAAAAGAAATTCTCGAAAAAGATTTTAAACAGGGTTTTCGAGGTTATGATCAAGATGAAGTAGATAAATTTCTTGATTTGATCATTAAAGACTATGAGAACTTCCAAAAGGAATTTGACAAAGTCATTCAGGAAAACAACAGGCTTCGCAAAGAAGTGCAAAATACATCTGAACAGACAAGAAGAGTTCCAACATCATCCATGAACATTAATTCCGACATTCTTCAGCGTCTGTCAAATCTGGAAAAGCACGTATTCGGAAGCAAACTTTACGATTGATTCAGTAATTATTATCCATTTGATTTTTAAACAGCTTCCTGCTATACTAAATTTTGCTTTGACAATTTAAAACTAATAACGTTCGGGTAATCGCGGCATCTTTTTAAAGATGTTGAGGAAAGTCCATGCTCGCACGGTCTGCGATGGCCGTAGTGTTCGTGCCTGGCGAAAAGATAAGCCAGGGTATTCTGGTTTCGACTGGATTAACGGCAGGGAACTCACCTAAGTCTTCGGATATGGTGACACTACCTTTAAAGTGCCACAGTGACGTAGTCTTTCCGGAAACGGCAAGAGTGGAACGCGGTAAACCCCACGAGCGAGAAACCCAAATTATGGTAGGGGAGTTTTCTGAGCGGAATTGAACGCGAAGAAGAACAGATGACTATTCATCTGGAGATAGATGATTACCACCGGAGTACGAGGCGGAAGCCGAATGCAGTACGATGGAACAGAACATGGCTTACAGAACGTTATTGGTGACACTTGAGAATGTAAGAGGGCCCTAGTGGCCTTTTTTCTTTTTACATAAACAATTTTGGGTATATTAAGACTGGAAAAACAACCATGAGGAGATCTCTTATGAATCTTACGTATATTGCTACCGCAGCCATGGGCCTGGAATCCATTGTTGCACAGGAAGTCCGTGACCTTGGGTTTGAGGACGTAAAAGTTGAAAACGGCAAGATTATTTTTAAAGGAGACGAGTCTGCCCTCTGCCGCTCCAATCTATGGCTGAGGACCGCAGACCGTGTTAAACTTCTTGTCGGAGAATTTAAAGCGGAAACATTCGATGAACTGTTTGAACAGACGAAAGCGTTGCCTTGGTCTGATTTTATCCCTGAGGATGGAGAATTTCCTGTTATCGGAAAGTCCGTTAAGTCAAAATTATTCAGTGTTTCTGACTGTCAGGCCATCGTTAAAAAAGCTGTAGTCGATCAGATGAAGAATGCTTATCAAAGAGAAACATGGTTTCCGGAAGATGGTGCTCTTTATCGAATTGAAGTCGCACTATTAAAAGACTTGGCTACTCTTACGATTGATACGAGCGGGACGGGCCTCCATAAACGGGGTTACCGTGCCCTGCACAGTGAAGCGCCGCTAAAAGAGACAATGGCTTCAGCTCTCATCAAATTAACGAACTGGACACCGGACAAGCCGTTTGTAGACCCATTCTGCGGATCAGGAACCATTCCGATCGAGGCAGCCATGATCGGGCAGAATGTGGCGCCAGGGCTTAATCGAGAATTTGCTTCTGAAAATTGGAATTGGATTGATAAAAAAGTATGGTATCGTGCGGTTGAAGAAGCGCATGATCTCGCCAAGTATGATACACCGCTTGATATTCAAGGATCGGATATCGACCATAAAATGATCGACCTCTCGATCAATAACGCTGAAGAAGCTGGGTTTGGCGATTTCATTTCGTTTAAACAGATGCAGGTCAGAGATTTTACGACAAGAAAAGAGTACGGATATGTGATCAGCAACCCGCCTTATGGGGAACGTCTGGGTGAGAAGGAAGAAGTGAAACAGCTTTATAGAGACATGGGTGAGGTCTTCCGTCCACTTGAAACTTGGTCGGTATATGTCATTACCTCCAATGAGCAATTTGAGCAGCTCTATGGCAAAGCAGCTACGAAAAAGAGAAAATTATATAATGGGCATATTAAGACCGATTATTACCAGTACTTCGGAAAAAGACAGCCCCGCAGCTAACATAAAGGATCTCCTTCGGGAGATCTTTTTTGTTGGATGAGTAATGCTTAACACAGGAACCGGCCATACTGTGATCAGAGGTGATGGGCATTGGAACAGAATGCGGAATATATCCTGCAGCTGAAGCGCGCGTATGAAACGATAAAAGCATTAAAAGAACAATACGGTGATCAATATCATTAGGCTTTTATAGAAGCTGATCATGCATTAAAACAGACGTTATCTTACGAATTTGGCATCAGAGGAGAACATGGAACCTCCTCATTTCTAGAACGTTTACATTAATTATGTTTCCAAGACAGCCTTAAAAAGGCATAGATGTGATGTCTAGCTCGAGCGCCCAGGGCTGAAAACGAATTTCAGTTTTCAGCTTAAGTCCTCGGTGGGCGAATTGATAAATCACAATGTCTTAGGAGGACGAATTGATAAATCACAATTTCGTCTTAGGTCGCTTCACTCTTACTCCACAACACAAAAAAACGTGATGCAGTGTAAGATCTCCAGCGCTTGTCGGACTTTTCAGGGCGCTTTTGCCTTTCTTTCTTGCAGGAGTTTTATGTTTTCTGCCGAATAATTAGATGGTATGGTTAATTTACTTAAGTTTAGAGAGGAAGAACATAATGTCACAGACCTTGCAATCGGTAGAAAAGGAATTTCTTAATTACGTAAAAAAAATGACGCATATGAATGAAGCCATTGGTTTGATGTACTGGGATCTGCGTACAGGTGCGCCAAAAAAAGGAGTCAGCCAGCGTTCAGAAGTCATAGGTACGCTTTCTGCGGATGTATTTGCTATGTCCACATCAGATGAAATGAAAAAATACATAGAAGAACTTTCTGTAAGCTCCGTTTATGATTCGCTCTCGGAAGTAACAAGAAAAACGCTGGATGAGGTCAAAAAAGATTATGACCGCAATACAAAAATTCCCGCAGATGAGTTTAAGGAATATGTGATTCTGCAGTCAAAAGCAGAAAGCATTTGGGAAGAAGCGAGGGCCAAATCTGATTTTGCTATGTTCCAGCCTTATTTGGAAAAGCTTGTGGAATTTAATAAACGGTTTATCGGATATTGGGGCTATGAAGGCAATAAGTACAATACCCTTTTGGATATGTATGAGCCTGGTGTCACTGTAGAAATTTTGGATGAGACGTTTGCTAAACTGCGCGATCGCATCGTTCCGCTCTTGCAGAAGGTGACCGAAGCTGGGAAGCCTGAGACGGCTTTCTTGTTTGAGGCGTTCCCAAAAGAGAAACAAAAGGAATTCAGTCTTCATGTCCTAAAAGAGATGGGATACGATTTTGAATCAGGACGTCTGGATGAAACGGTCCATCCGTTTGCTATTGGTTTGAATCCTGGAGATGTCCGTGTAACGACCCGCTATGTGGAAAAAGATTTCCGTACAGCGATTTTTGGTACGATTCATGAAGGCGGACATGCCCTATATGAGCAAAACCTATCAGAAGCACTCGTAGGAACACCGCTCAGCACGGGTACATCCATGGGTATCCATGAGTCACAGTCGCTGTTCTGGGAAAACTTCGTTGGCCGCCATAAAGGATTCTGGAATCATCATTATGCTTCGCTCAAGCAATATGCAGGTAGCCAGTTCGATAATGTAGATCTGGAGAGTTTTTATAAAGCGATAAATGTAGTAGAACCTTCACTGATTCGTATTGAAGCAGATGAGATGACTTATCCTCTTCATGTCATTGTTCGGTATGAGATTGAAAAAGGTTTATTTAACGATGAAATTGAAGTGAAAGATCTTCCTCGTATCTGGAATGAAAAAATGCAGGAATATCTCGGAGTGAAGCCCGAGAATGACAGTGAGGGTGTCCTTCAGGATGTTCATTGGTCAGGAGGCAGCTTTGGCTATTTCCCTTCTTACGCATTGGGCTATATCTATGCAGCACAATTAAAAGAAGCCCTAATCCGTGATCTCCCTGACTTTGATCAGCTTGTTGAAAAAGGGGATCTTAAACCAGTTCAGGAGTGGCTGAGCAAAAATATCCACCAATACGGGAAAATGAAAAAACCGATGGAAATCCTTCAAGATGTTACAGGTGAGGGCTTAAATCCTGACTATTTGATCCGATATTTTGAAGAGAAGTATTCCTCGATCTATCAGCTGAATTAGTCTTAAAACGTGCCAGCCCCATAACGGCTGGCATTTTCATGTGTTTGAAAATCGGATTTTAGGTTCATATATAGAGTATTAGTCGAAATCTTAAGGGGGAAACGGTATGCATTTTAAAAATCCGGCTGATCATGAAATCAGGGATATTCTCACATCAAAAAAGAGGATCGCTGTTGTAGGCCTTTCGGACAATCCCATGAAAACTTCTTACATGGTATCTTCGGTCATGCAGGATGCCGGCTATGAAATCATTCCGGTAAATCCGGCAGTTGATGAAGTACTTGGGGTAAAAGCGGTAAAAACATTGCAGGAGATTGAAGGTCATGTTGATATCGTGAATGTTTTCCGCAGAAGTGAATACCTGCTTGAGGTTGCGAAGGATGCCGTTTCCATCGGGGCAGATGTTTTTTGGGCACAGCTAGGACTTGCGAACGATGAAGCATATGACTATTTGAAGGAACATCAAACGGTTTCCATCATGGATAAATGCATCAAAATCGAGTACGCCAGATTAGTCAGATAAGCTTGAACCACCCGATTTGATGGGGTGGTTTTTTGTGTAAACTCAAAAGGTTTTTGCACGATTGAAGCAGAAAAGTTAAAATAGAAAGCGGTCTATCATTTTTTAAGATGCAGGAAAATATAAAATTAGCTGGCAGAGAAGGAATGTCTGGCTTCAGTTTAGGTCCTCCGAAGACGAAATATAAACACATTTCGTCCCAGGTCGCTTACGCTTTTCTTATCTGGAATAGAAACAAATGTTCTGGTATGATTAGTTATACTGCAAGTTTTTTGAAGGGAGAAAGTGTTTTGGCTAGTAAACCACATTTAGAATATAACGATGATGCCATACAGGTATTAGAAGGCCTTGAAGCAGTCAGAAAACGTCCTGGTATGTATATCGGGAGCACCGATAGCCGAGGATTGCATCATCTTGTTTATGAAATCGTAGATAATGCCGTCGATGAAGCACTCGCGGGGCACGGCAATAATATATATGTCACGATACATAAAGACAACAGTGTAAGCGTCAGAGACGAAGGACGGGGTATGCCGACTGGTATGCATAGAATGGGCAAGCCGACACCGGAAGTAATCCTGACCATTCTGCATGCAGGGGGTAAATTTGGCCAGGGCGGATACAAAACGTCCGGCGGTCTCCATGGTGTAGGCGCCTCAGTCGTTAACGCTTTGTCTGAATGGCTCGAAGTGACGATTCACAGGAACGGTACGATCTTTCAGCAGCGATTTGAATTCGGCGGCAAGCCGGTTACAACGCTCGAGGAAATCGGTACGACAAGGAAGACGGGGACGATCATTCATTTTAAACCGGATGCCTTGATCTTCAGCACGACCAATTATAACTATGAAACGCTTAGTGAGCGGTTAAGAGAAGCGGCATTCTTATTGAAAGGCGTAAAGATTGAACTGACGGATAAACGGACCGGACAGAGTGATACGTATCAGTATGAGTCAGGCATTGAAGCCTTCGTCACGTACTTGAACGAGGATAAAGATGTGCTGCACCCTGTAGTCAGTTTCGAAGGGTCTCAAAATGACATCGAAGTCGACTTTGCGTTTCAGTTTAATGACGGGTACGCAGAAAACGTCCTTTCGTTCGTTAACAACGTTCGTACGAAGGACGGAGGAACGCACGAATCAGGTGCTAGAACCGCTATCACACGGATCATGAATGATTACGCCCGAAAGGTATCTCTTTTAAAAGAACGCGATAAGAACCTGGACGGATCCGACATTCGTGAAGGCTTGACCGCTATTATCTCGGTCCGCATTCCGGAAGAAAAGCTTCAATTTGAAGGCCAAACGAAGAGCAAGCTTGGCAGCAGTGATGCCAGATCAAGCGTCGACAGCGTCGTTTCAGGCAATCTTTCGTACTTTCTTGAGGAAAACCCTCAGATCAGTGAAATGCTGATCAGGAAAGCCGTTAAAGCCGCCCAGGCACGGGAAGCAGCACGCAAGGCGAGAGAAGATGCGCGTAACGGCAAGAAGAACAAACGGAAAGACACGATGCTAAGCGGAAAACTGACCCCGGCAACCTCAAAGAACCCTGCCAAGAACGAACTGTATCTCGTAGAGGGTGATTCTGCCGGAGGTTCAGCCAAGCAGGGGCGTGACCGGCGTTTTCAAGCGATTCTGCCTCTAAGGGGTAAGGTCATCAATACAGAAAAAGCAAAACTTGCGGATATCTTTAAAAATGAAGAAATCAATACGATCATCCATGCACTTGGAGCAGGAGTAGGTTCTGATTTTACAGTGAAAGACCTTAATTATGAAAAAGTCATCATCATGACCGATGCGGATACGGATGGCGCGCATATCCAAGTCCTGCTGCTGACTTTCTTTTACCGTTATATGAAACCGCTGATCGAGAACGGAAAAGTATACATCGCTCTGCCGCCGCTATACAAGGTGAGCAAAGGAAGCGGAAAAAAAGAAATCATCGAATATGCATGGGATGATGATGAGTTAAAAACGGCGATAAAAAAGGTCGGAAAAGGCTATATCATTCAACGCTATAAAGGACTTGGTGAGATGAACGCTGATCAGCTCTGGGAAACAACGATGGATCCTGAAACGAGAACATTGATCCGTGTGAAGATCGACGATGCTGCCAGAGCTGAAAAAAGGGTTTCCGTACTGATGGGAGACAAGGTAGAGCCGCGAAGAAAATGGATTGAAGAACATGTTCAGTTCGGGTTAAACGAGGATACCAACATTCTGGATAATGAAAACATATCAGATCAGCAGTATCCTGAGGAGGTTTAGATTTTGTCATTAGTAGAACGATTTATGGATTTACCGCTCGAAGAGGTCATCGGAGACCGTTTTGGGAGGTACAGTAAATACATTATTCAGGACCGTGCATTGCCTGATGCCAGGGATGGCCTGAAGCCAGTACAGCGACGTATTCTGTACGCGATGTTTCAGGAAGGCAACACCGCCGATAAACCGTACCGAAAATCAGCAAAAACTGTCGGTAACGTAATCGGGAACTATCATCCCCATGGAGATTCTTCCGTATATGAGGCGATGGTACGGATGAGCCAGGACTGGAAAGTTAGAAACGTGCTGATCCAAATGCATGGCAACAACGGAAGTGTTGACGGAGACCCGGCAGCGGCCATGCGTTATACCGAAGCAAGACTCGCTTCAATCTCTTCGGAACTGTTAAGGGATATTGAAAAAAACACGGTGGAATTCGCACCAAACTTTGATGATACGATTGATGAGCCTGTCGTACTTCCTGCAAGATATCCGAACTTGCTTGTCAACGGATCAACCGGTATATCTGCTGGATATGCTACAGACATTCCGCCACATCATCTTGGAGAAGTTATTGACGCTGTAACGATGCAGATCGCTAATCCCGACGTGACTCTCGATGAGCTGATGACGGTGATCAAAGGGCCAGATTTTCCTACAGGAGGAATCGCACAAGGAAAAGAAGGCATAAGAAAAGCGTTTGAAACAGGTAAAGGCCGTGTGATCGTACGCGCGAAGACTCGGATTGAAGATCTAAAGGTCGGAAGGCAGCAGATCGTTATTACCGAGATTCCTTTTGAAGTAAACAAAGCCAACCTGGTAAAACGGATTGACGAGCTACGGCTGGACAAGAAGGTTGAGGGAATTTCCGAAGTAAGGGATGAAACCGACCGTACTGGAATGCGTATCGTTATTGAACTGAAAAAAGACGGTAATGCTGAAGGCGTACTAGCTTTTCTGTTTAAGAATACGGACCTTCAGATCTCGTTCAACTACAACATGGTCGCCATCCATAATAAGACGCCGAAGTTGATGGGGCTCAAACAAATCATTTCAGCTTATATCGAGCACCAGAAAGAAGTTGTTACTAAGCGCTCCCAGTATGATCTTAACAAAGCGAAAGAACGCCAGCATGTCGTTGAAGGCTTGATTAAAGCGATCTCAATTCTTGATGAAGTCATCGCGATCATCCGCGGTTCAAAAGATAAGCGGAATGCGAAAGACAATCTTATTCAAACATATTCCTTCACAGAGGCTCAGGCTGAAGCGATCGTTACATTACAGCTTTACAGACTGACGAATACGGACGTAACAACCCTTGAAAATGAAGCTTCAGAACTTGAAAAGAAAATTGCTTATTTAACAGGCATCTTAAACAGTGAAGCTAAATTGTTCAATGTAATCAAAAAGGAATTGGCTGAAATCAAAAAGAAATATAGTGATGAACGCCGAACGAAGATTGAAGATGAAATTGAAGAAATCAAAATCAATATGGAGGTCATGATTCCTTCAGAAGAAGTGATGGTCACCGTAACGAAAGACGGCTACTCCAAGCGTTCGTCCCTTCGTTCTTATTCCGCTTCAAACGGAGAAGCGCCTGGGATGAAAGAGACTGACCGGCTTCTGATGGCTTCTCAGCTGAACACAACCGATACTATATTGATTTTCACAAGCAAAGGAAATTACATTTTTATGCCGGTCTATGAGCTTCCGGAAGCACGATGGAAGGATACAGGCCAGCATTTGGCCAACATGGTTGGATTCGACCGTGATGAACAGCTGATTAAAGTCATACCTGTCAAGGAATTTCAGGAGAATCAATTCCTGGTCTTCTTCACGAAACAAGGGATGGCAAAGAAAACAGAGTTAATGCAGTATAAGGCACAGCGGTATAACAAGATGTTGATGGCTCTCAAGCTTAAAGGCGACGATGAATTGATCGATGTACACCTGACGAACGGCAGTGAGGATGTCTTTATCGCTACACATTATGGATACGGTCTCTGGTTTGGTGAGGAAGAGATCAATGTGGTC
Source organism: Fictibacillus sp. FJAT-27399 (assembly GCF_001510655.1). Classification (GTDB taxonomy): domain Bacteria; phylum Bacillota; class Bacilli; order Bacillales; family Fictibacillaceae; genus Fictibacillus_C; species Fictibacillus_C marinisediminis. Next base: position 1,246,029 of record NZ_LMVC01000002.1, read on the forward strand.
GGACAGCGGGCTGCTGGAGTCAAAGGAATAAACCTTAAAGATGGCGATTTTGTTGTGAGCGGAAAAGCGCTGCCTGAAAAAGAAGCCAGCCAGCTTGTCTTAATTACACATCGCGGATCTGTTAAAAAAATGAAGATTACGGAATTTGATAAATCATCAAGAGCAAAACGCGGGCTTGTCATGCTGCGGGAACTGAAAAGCAATCCACACCGTGTCATCGGTCTGGAGCTGGCAAATGCAAATGCCAGTTATGAAGTAAAAACAAAGAACAACAGTATCGTACTGGTTGAACCGGCAAAACTTAAAAATGCAGATCGGTATAATAACGGTTCATATGTCGTGGATATCAGTGATTCAGGTGAAGTGACAGAAGTATGGGAGCATGTCCGTACGGAAGAAAACAAAGAGTAGCAATTGCTGCTCTTTTGTTATTTCTCTCTACTAGTTAACCTGCATAGGATTATGTAAACTAACAACAAGAAAAAAGGTGAACGATGAAAGGGAACACACATTTAATGGGAGGTTTGGCAGCGGCAGCACTTGTAAACGAATGGATAGATGGACCAGCTTCCTTAGACCATCAGCTTGTCTTTTATGGAGCAGGGCTTCTCGGCAGTCTGCTTCCAGACCTATGCCATCCTAATTCATGGGCTGGGCGAAAAACAAAGCTATTTTCAAAGTTTGTCAGCAAAACGTTTGGTCATCGAACGATTACACATAGCTGGCTGTTCATTGCAGCAGTCATCCTGCTTGCTGATGACCTCCATTCAACCTACAGTCTGAATCTGAAATATGGGTTACTCGCTGGTGTGATCAGCCATCTCATTCTGGATGCCTGCACATCCAGAGGCATTCAATTTTTGTATCCGATTCCTTTACGGTTTCGGTCTCCGCTATATACCAAGACGGGCTCCAATACGGAAGCAGCTGTTTCAGGAATCTTAATGATCGCTGCTCTTATTCTTCTAGCAAAACAGCATATATTAAACGTATAACAAAAAAGCAGCGTTCCATATATTCAGGAACGCTGCTTTTTTAATGGCTGGATGATCTGCGGTATTGATACTGCTGCCATTGAAAACGGATAAAGCACCCGATGCAAAATCCGAGGATCGCGATAAAAGCGGCAAAGAAAACCATAATCGTAAATACATAGGCAGCGATCGTGTAATGAAGGATATAAGAAAGATAAGCGAAGAAAAGGCATGCCACTGCAATCTTCTGGTTAAACTGCTGCTGATTCCATTCTTCCGGAACATAGGAAGAAGGTGGTTTTTGCAGAAACAGCTTTCCAAACTGCATGACCGGATTAAAGCGGAACAAAAGTCCAGAGACACCTGCAGCGAGCGGGAGAAGAAGGACCCATTCAAAGCCTGTCAACCAAACTGCCGCAACAGAAAGGACAATAAACCACTGATTAAGCCGTACTAAGGGTCGTGGAATAGAGACTGTAGGCTGGCGCATTTTAATATCCGACCTTTCTGATTGGAATATACACATTATAGCCGAAGCCAATGAGGGTGTTAAGTAAAATGTGCTGAAAGTAAGAATATACGAATAACTTTTCCTCCGAATGTCTATTATGGTTATAAAGGAGGCCGCAATGAAAAGATTAATAGATTTTGTTTGGGAGGGGCTAACGCTTCAGCATATGCCCTTAAGCCGGTTCATGATCCTTTATATTGTGCATTATGTTTTGCTCTTTCTTTTTTCAGTGACCTTATTTATTTTGTCATTTGGTGCACTGCTTTTATATAAATCGCTTCACACCATTCCTCCCTTTGGAGTTTGGGCAGGTATCATGGTGTCGGCTATTGCGGTTTTCTGTATTTTTATCATAGGCATCGCTACAGTAAAAAGAATGAAAAAACAAGTTACCACGTGAAAATTTTGTCCTTTTATGGTAATGTTTAACTGGTTATTAATGAAGTAAAATAATAAAACAGACCGTCAGCTACATGTTTGAAGTTTCAAATGAGGTGCGCTTATAAGAGAGGGGGGAATCTGTTGTTAGGGGCAAGAATATACATAAAGCCGTTCGCGTTGGAAGATGCGGAGGCGCTGCTTGAATTGCAAAAGAAAAATCGTAGTTTTTTTGAGCGATTTTCCATGGGACGTCCCGACGATTTTTACAGTATAGAAGGCCAGCGGAAAAGGATAAAAGAATATGAACAATCTCAAAAAAATGATTCGGATTATCAGTTTGGTATATTTACAAAGAACAAGCATGCGCTAATTGGCACGATCAATCTTTTTCAAGTACTGCGCGGCTCCCTTCAGAGTGCGTTCATCGGATATTTCCTGGATCAGGAGCATAATGGTAATGGGTACACGACAGAAGCAGCCAAGCTTATCGTACAGTATGCATTTGAAGAACTGAAACTTCACCGCATTGAAGCCGGTGTTATGCCGCATAACGTCGGATCGATCAGGGTTTTAGAGAAGGCGGGTTTTCATAAAGAAGGCCTGGCTGTTAAGAATGTAAAGATCAATGGAAAATGGGAGGATCATCAAGTCTTGGCCAGCATTAATCCATATGATGAATAAACGAAGGCTTTCCGATAAGGAAAGTCTTTTTTCTATACTTTTTTAACATAAAGTTCTGTTAGTCCATGTTGTTGATTTTTAGTGGGGTGTTATTGAACGCCTTCTGAAAATCAGAAAGGTATAAGCAACCTTTTCCCATCTGCTTTTCGGGCGCTTCATTTGTTTCACAAATCAGCCGGCTCTTATCATCGCCAGCGATCACTCCTTATTATTGGAGAAAAAGACTTGAGGGCCTCTTTTAGCATCAGTATGCGATGCCCAATATGATTGAGAATCAACAATATGCTTTAACTAAGCCTAACATAAAAAGAGGAGCTAGGGGCAAGGATAGAAACGGAAAGCAATTTATCAGGAAGGAATGGATCAACATGCAAAAAAGGGAATATCAAGCCGGCGATCAAGTCTTTGTCATCTATAGAAACCCGCATACGCCGAATGTTGCAAACATTACGCAGGGTGAAATTGTCCAGCATCCTGAACATGAGAATGAAGTGGCGCTGTTTTTGCACGAGTCCTATCATCTTCTGGCCGAAGATGATGCTGTATATGACACCTTTGAAGAAGCAGAGAAGCAATATAAAGAAATCTTTGATTATGAACAGTATCAGTAAAGGGAGTGTAATTTTTGATTAAACCTTTTGTACCGCAGCTGGTATACATTGAACCGAGAGCGCTGGAGTACCCTCTTGGGGTTCAGCTGAAAAAGAAATTTGAAGATATGGGCCTCGAGATCCGGGAAACAACCTCACATAATCAAGTGCGAAATATCCCAGGAGATAACGATCTGCAAAAATACAGGAATGCCAAATCAACACTTGTTGTCGGCGTCCGGAAGACCTTGAATTTTGATTCCTCGAAACCGTCAGCTGAGTATGCCATACCATTTGCCACCGGATGCATGGGACATTGCCATTACTGTTACCTTCAAACTACGATGGGAAGCAAGCCTTATATCCGCACTTATGTGAACGTGGAAGAAATATTGGACCAGGCTCAAAAATATATGGAAGAACGAGCTCCGCAGATCACACGGTTTGAAGCTTCCTGTACGTCCGATATTGTTGGAATCGATCATTTGACACATACATTGAAGCATGCCATTGAATATTTTGGCCAGTCTGACCTTGGACGCCTTCGATTTGTAACCAAATTTCATCATGTCGATCATCTGCTGGACGCAAAACATAACGGACGCACGCGATTCCGTTTCAGTGTGAATGCTGACTATGTGATTAAATATTTTGAACCGGGAACATCGCCCCTCGACATGCGGATAGAGGCTGCAAAAAAGGTTGCCAATGCGGAATACCCGCTGGGCTTCATCGTAGCGCCTATCTATATCCATGAAGGCTGGCAGGAGGGATACCGTCAATTGTTTGAGAAGCTGGATGCCGCACTTCCCCAAAGTGCCAGGGATGATATTACGTTCGAAATGATTCAGCATCGATTTACAAAACCAGCCAAACGGGTAATCGAGAAAAACTATCCAAAAACGAAACTTGAGATGAATGAAGAAGAGCGGCGCTATAAGTGGGGCCGCTATGGGATTGGAAAGTATATCTACAGTAAGGAGGAAGAACACGAGCTGCGGGAGAGCCTGGAGTCAGACATTGACAAATACTTTCCTAATGCGAAAATTGAATATTTTACGTAAACACCAACCGGGCCCATTTGTGACCCCGGTTTTTTCCTTTTTATTTATAAAGGTCCAATAATTCCGTCAGTCGTATCCTCATGAGTTCAAGCAATTCTTGAGGCTGCTTTACCCTCGCTTTTTTACCCAATCCAATAAAAAATTCCGCAAAATAGTCCAAATCGGTTATAGGAATTGGACACTCTAGCCATCCTGTGCCATCTTTTCGTGTCTTTAGCTCGGGTGCGGCCCAAATTTCTGATTCACACTGCTGGACGCCCTCTTTGTTCAGTACAACTTTGAGCCTGACCAGTTTTTCTCTTGGCTGGTTGTGGGATCTTCTGTTTCCCAGGTGAAGCGAGGAAAAGTCCATTGGTTCAGTTTTTTTCGAAGGATAGCCAACATTTTGGATACGATCGCAGCGGAAGCTCCGAAAATCTTCCCGGTGAAAACAATAAGCAGGACAGTACCATAAACCATTGCTTGCATAAATTCCAATCGGCTGGATCTCCCTTTTTGTGGTTAAACCCTTAGATGCATATTCCACCACAATGACTTTTTGCTGGATGGACGCCTTCAGAAGAGCAGACAGATAGGGAGATTTTGAGCTCCGATGAGGGGTGATGATGTCTACACGATTTTTCATTTCATCAATCCTGTCCCTGACTTCACCGGACATATAAAAATAAAATTTGTTTAGCGCTGAAGAGTATTCCGTTTCAAACGGCAATGATGAGAAATGGCGCAGAGCGTGGCCTGCAAAAAAAATGGAGACGGCCTCTTCTTCCGTAAAAACGATGGGGGGTAGTATCCGTTCATTCAGCACCTGGTAGCCTCCATGGGGGCCCACTTCTGAATACAGAGGGATGCCCAACTCGCTTAGCTCTTGCAGATCACGGAGTATCGTGCGTTGTGATACGTCAAATTCCTGAGCCAGTTCTTTTACGGTAAACTTTCTTTTTCGGTTTACAGTCATCATTAATTCCAGGATACGTTTCGATTTTGACATCTTAATTTTCTCCATTTTTTATTTATGACATTCCCTGTCACTATTATAAGCTACAATGAAACCACAACAAGTACATTAGCACTTAAAGAAATCAAATAAGTGAAATGGAGTGAGCAAGATGCAGGGAATAAACGAATTGAAAGAGATGCTTCTTGAAGAATTGGAGCTGATTGTAAGAACTTCAACAAATTTAATCGGTAAAATATCACCGAACCACTTGGATTACCGCCCAAGAGAAAACATGAGATCTTTGCATGAACTGGTGCTGCACCTCGTTTCCGTGCCTTCTACTGACCTTCTGATCCTGCAGGAGAAAAGCGAAGAAGAGGTTCGGGAACTCGAATCGGAGGTTGCCTCTGATCACGAGCCAGAACAATGGATCGTGAGGATGAAAAATGGGCTGCAGGATGTAAGGAGCTATATGGAACAGATGCCGGATGAAGAATTTCTTCAAAAGAAAACGAAGCCGTTTTATTTAGATCATGGGACTGTGCAGGCCAAATGGCTGATTGAAATCGTCACTCATGCTCAGCATCACCGGGCGCAGCTCTTTAATTATTTGAAGGAACAGGGCTATGACGTAAACATGTTTAATCTTTACTGATTAAACATTAGGAAAGAGGGAGATCACTTATGATGAAAAAGAAAACAAATGAGAAAGGATTGTTTTTTGATGGACCGGACACAAGGCTTTCATATTTGGACTTTGGCGGGGAAGGAACGACTATTCTCGCATTGCACGGACACATGAATGAGGGGCTCTTTGCAGAAGGATTAGCCGAACATATTCAGGAAGCCTGCCGTATGATTGCGCTTGATCAGAGGGGGCACGGTGAATCCGGCCGTCCGTCAAGCTATGAAAATGACTTGTATGTTGAAGACGCGATTGCTCTGCTGAATCATCTCAACATTGAAAAGGTGGGGGCTTCCATTCGACGTGGAGGACATCCTCCGCTCACAACGTGAACTAAACGGGGACTATTGGAAAGAATGGACCGCCTCAACCGTTCCGGCCTTATTGAAGCAGAGTGCTATCATCTGAGCATGCTCAGGAAATGGTGTCAAAAAGACCGAACACAGAGCTTGTTAGTATTGAAGCTGGCCATGCGGTCTATTTTGACAATCCTGAATGTTATCGAGAGGAGATTGTTAACTTTATGAGTAAGCGTGGATTTATCAAAGAACGGCAGATTTAGTTTTTTAGGTACAGCTCTCACTGGGTTGTACCGAATTTTTGTTGTACACTAACAGTAAACCTCTCGTTGAAAGGGATGTATCTATGACGTTTACTGACCGGGCACTTCTTATCATAAAACAAATACCTGAAGGAAAAGTCATGACTTATGGACAGATCGCCCGCCTCGCTGGAAGTCCCCGCGGTGCAAGACAGGTTGTGAGAATTCTTCATTCGATGAGTAAAAAGCATCGCCTTCCTTGGCATCGGGTCATCAATGCAAAGGGAGAAATCGGGTTTACAGACGAAGAAATGCACGCTGTGCAACGGTTTTCTCTCGAGAGTGAAGGGATATCTGTTTCATCAGATGGCAGGATCAATCTTCAATTGTACTTGCATCAGCCTGAAACAAGCAAAAGGATGTACACCTCATGAGCGGGGCGTACATCCTTTATTTTTTTGCTTATTTTGAAGTCCTCTTATTTTTATATTTTTCTAGTACGTGCCTCATGCCTTCTTCTAGAAGGTCGTTTGCAGGTCTGTCAAGCTTTGCTGCCAATGCTTTTAATTCCTTATACAATGACTGGCTCAAAGTCGTATTCACGTTCTTTCGGTCATCATTTTTTGGCCGGATGCTGCTCTGATACATCGTTTCCTCCTATTGGTTATTTATTGTATTTTTTCAATACTGATCCGTCCGGAGAAAAAAGTCGCACCGCCGCCCATATCGGCGACCCGGTCAGGCGTTAGAACGTTGACTAACTGTTTTGTACCAGGAAGGTCTGCCCAAAGCCCCTGTGTAACCGCTACTCCGGACAGAACGTTTTCACCGATGGATGCCTGCAGCAAGCATTCTCCACGATTGTTCCATATTCTTACCATTTCTCCGTTTTCAATGTTCAGTTCAGCTGCGTCTCTCGAATTGATATGCAGCTGAGGTGTTTTTTCCAACTGGATATGTTTATCGTTATTACTGAACGTCGAGTTTAAGAAATTATGATTGGGTCCCGGTACGAATAAAAATGGATGATCACCGTCAGCAGGAAGTGGAATATACGTCGGCAGTGCTGGGTAGCCGTCTTCCTCCATCTTTTTGGAATACAGCTCGATTTTCCCGCTTGGTGTCGGGAGTCTTCCTGGAAACAATGGTGTGTTTTTTGCTTTGACAAACTGATTTTCTTTTAACGCCTGCAAATCAATGTCTTCAATATATGAATTGGCCGGGTAATGGAACGCCTGTTCAATCATTTCTTCATCAGAATCTGTAAACACATCATCCTGGAACCCCATCGCTTCGGCCAGTAGGCGGAAAACATCGGGATTGGACTTGCTTTCCCCATATGGCTCGATTACAGGTTCCTGTATCTGTGTGTACTTGTGCCAGTAGGACGTATAAAAATCCGTGTTTTCAAACGATGAGGTAGCGGGCAGCACGATGTCCGCATAGGACGCTGTTTCGGTTAGGAACAGATCGTGAACGACAATGAACAGATCTTCCCGTTCCAGCCCTTTGCGTACTTTATTCCCTTCCGGAGCTACTACAGCTGGATTGCAATTGTATACAAACATCGATGAGATGGGCGGCTTTAAGTCAAGCAAAGCACTTCCGATCTGGTTCATGTTAATGACGCGTGTCTCTTTATTCTCAAGCAGATCTGGCCGTTGAACCGCTGCTGTATTGTGGGCAAGGTAGCCGGAGTTTCCTTTTATCGCGCCACCGCCTTTTACAATCCAATGCCCTGTTATGGCTGGAAGGCATGCGATGGTACGGACAGCCATACCGCCGTTGTCATGATGCTGCAGACCGTTTCCGATGCGGATAAAAGAAGGTGAGACGGTACCGTATAGCGCTGCAAGTTCCTTTAAATCGTCAACCGGAATACCGGTAATTGCTGCTACGGTATGGGGATCATATTGTTTTACATGTTCCCGGAGTTCCTGATAGCCGATGGAGTATTCTTGCAAGAACTCCAGATCCGCCAGGCCTTCTTCAAAAAGGAGGTTCATCAAGCCGAGAGCAAGAGCACTGTCTGTTCCCGGAAGAATAGGAATAAACCAGTCTGCTAGAATACCTGTCCGGTTCTTATGGACATCAATAACGACGATTTTTGCTCCGTTTTTTCGTGATTTTTGCGCCAGTGCGACCTGATGCATGTTGGTGCTGACTGCATTTATCCCCCAAAAGATGATTAATTTTGAATGGATGGTGTCTTCAGGATCTATTCCAAAGCTTCCTCCCATTGTGTATTTATAGCCAACCGATCCTGCCACTGAACAGATAGTCTGGTCCAGGCGGCTGGCACCGAGACGGTGAAAGAAACGCCTGTCCATGCCTTCAGCGCTCAATATCCCCATGTTTCCATAAAAACTGTAGGGAAGAATGCTCTCAGGACCCTCAGATGCTATAAGATTCTTCCATTTGGAGGCGATTGATTCTATTGCCTCGTCCCATGTAATTGGTTCAAATTGCCCCGACCCTTTAGGGCCTGTCCGTTTTAAAGGAGTGGTCAGCCGCTTCGAATCATAGATTCGTTCCGGCATATTTCTTACTTTGTTGCAGATGTTCCCTTTTGTAACGGGATGATTTGGATCTCCCTGAACTCTCGTTATTTTCCCATCTGTTTTATGTAGAAGCAGACCGCATTGATCCGGACAATCCAGAGGGCAGACTGAGGGGAAGATGCCATTCTGCTGTTTCTTGAAGGTGCTCATGGTTTACTCCTTTCATCCTCTTGTTTATCTAAGGATAAGATCAATTCACCAGATTATCAATGACTTCTTTCCAAAAGAAAGAGGGTTGGTAACTTTAACAAGATACCGAAGAAGCGGTTTTCATTGAAATGAAATAAATTTGTAAAAATTGTAATCTAAATCCTGCGGAGGAGCATATGATTTATTGTTTGGCAACAAACGTAAATTTAAAGTAAGGAAGGGAACAGATGAAGAAATTTTTAGCGCTCCTCTTAACGTTCAGTTTTGTGTTGTTTTTTGCTCAGCCTGCCAGTGCAGCTGGAGTAAGCCAATTCATTATCATCAACAAATCAAAGAATGAACTGGCCTACTATGAAAACAGCAGGCTGAACAGTGTGTTCAAAGTGGCTACTGGCCGAGAAAGGTCTTTTACGCCTGAAGGAAAGTTCAAAATTGTAAACAAAATCGTTAACCGGCCGTACTACTCTGGCCATATTCCTGGAGGAGATCCGAGGAACCCGCTTGGAAACCGCTGGATGGGATTAAATGCCAGAGGGACATGGGGTACCACTTACGCTATTCACGGAAACAACAACCCGAATTCCATTGGCACCTATGCCAGTGCCGGCTGTATCCGCATGTACAACAACGAAGTACAGTGGCTCTTCAGCAAGGTGAAAGTGAATACACCTGTGGTGATAGCGAGTTCGAGCAAATCTTATGATTCCATAGCAGCGGCAAACGGTCTGAAACCATCCTCACTTCCTGCGAACTCCTCTGGGAACCTGAAGCTTGGGAGCAAAGGAACCGAAGTGAAAGAGCTGCAAAGAACACTTACCAATAAAGGTTACAGTACGAAAGGAATCGACGGCATCTTCGGGAAAAATACAGATTCGGCTGTACGCAAGTACCAAAAGGCAAACAAACTGAAAGTCGACGGAATTGTGGGACCGGCAACCAAAAAAAGGCTGGGAATGCTGTAATAGAGAAACAGGAAAAGAGATTCTTAAACTGAATCTCTTTTTTTATTTTTCTTTCAGGCTAAAAAATGAGATAATTCTAAAATTAACAGATATGAGAGGTGACGGATATGCAGCAATGGATTAAAGAAGTAGGACGAGGAAAGCGGGGTGCCAAAGACCTCACATATGAAGAGGCGCTTAAAGCTGCTGCGTGTATTGCTTCAGGGGAGGCAACGGATGCTCAAATCGCCGCATTTTTTATGGCCGAACGCATCAAGATGGAAACTCCGGATGAACTTCTCGCTTTCATTCATGAATTCCGAAACCATACCGAGCATTTGACGCAGCAGACCACTCGAAAGATACTCGACTGCGCAGGCCCTTATAATGGCAGAAACTCATTTGCCGCCACGATTCCTGTAAGTATCCTGTTATCACAGCAAGGATTGCCAGTGTTTCTGCATGCGGATGAATCGCTTCCTCCTAAACACGGAACTTCATTAAAAACAATATTGGACCATTTAAAGGTTCCGATCGCGCATAGCTTGGAAGAAGTGGAATCTTCTCTTGATCAGACAGAGATCGGGTTTGGGTGGACGGAAAAGCTTTGTCCACCGCTTGGTTCATTAAGAAGAATACGCAAAGAAATCGGCGTGCGGACAATCATGAACACGGTTGAGAAGCTGCTGGATATTTCGAGTGCCAAATACATTATCCTTGGTGTTTTTCATCGATCCGCAGTCAATAAAATCATACCCAGCCTTCAGCGGCTAACCTATGAAAAAGCATTTATCGTGCAGGGGGCGGAAGGTTCAGAAGATCTTCCTGTACACCGAAGCAGCTTTATTTATGAAGTAACCCAAGAGAAAAGTGAATCTATCATTATTAATCCGGAGGACTATGGATTAAAGCATGCAAAGGAAGTAAACAAAGAGAACCTGACTCCTGATGTGCAATGTACAACTATTCAAAGAGTACTAGCAGGAGAAAAATCAGGAGAGATTGCCCCATATCGGAATCAAGTGGTTCTAAACGCAGGGCTGCGCTTCTATATACTTGGGCATACCTCTTCCATGGCGGAAGGAACGGCACTGGCAGAACAGCTGCTGAATGGCCGTAAAGGAATGGAGCAGCTTCAGCGCTGGCAGCATCAAGCACATTCCGCTTATACTCATAAGACTTGAGGCGTATGTAAAATTAGACTCAAGGCGAGTTACAAAATGGGGGGAAATCAAATAAACTAAACATATAGTTTATTACAGCAGAAAAAGGAGTTTATGATAATTGGAACATAAAGGGCTTCGAATTCTTATTCACGCCAGTACGTGGTTTGCACCTATACTCGTACCGCTGATCGTTTACCTTTTGATATCTGATCGGGAAGTGAAAAGCCTGGCGCTTCAAGCTGCGCTCTTTCATATTGTAATTGGGGTGTTAATCGCTATCTCGGCATTCTTCTCATGGGTACTCATCGGTTTGCCATTCTTGATTGTTTTTGGATTAATGGCAATCATCGCCCCTTTAGTGGGGATTTTCCGTGCATTAAATGACCGGCCTTACCAATATCCGATAGTTGGTTCTTGGGTAAAATAATATTTTGGGGAAAAAGCATTCTCCGATTCATAGGAGGATGCTTTTTACTATGACCTTTGCAGTTAACCTATTTACCTAGTTCATTTCAATTGAAAAAAGTTGATTGGTATTTTGGAAGTATTTTCTATGGAATGTATTGTAAATGATATGTTTGTATAGTAATATGACTCCGATTTGGAGGATGTAAAAGGGGAGTACTAGGTCGATATGCGGGGAACAAAGCCCTTCCCTTTTTTTAAAGCCCTGGTTTCCAAATCAAAATAAAAGAGGAGGTAATGAAATGTCCAGGTCGTACAGGCTGACCGTTTCCGCTGCACTCTTGTTATTTTTGATCATTGGGATAGTTACACCAGCAGAGGCACAATCAAATCCAAACGGAGGAGGTTATTGGCTTCAAAGCGGTAAAGAGAAGATGAAACAGGCAACAATGCTCATGAAGGAAGGGAAATCTGTAGAAAGGTATAGCGAGGAAACGATTCAGGAAAAAACTCTAAAAAGAGTTCAGACGTTAGGAGATCTAAGAAAAGAAGACAAGCAAAGCAACTCGGCATATGAATCAAAGATGGGACCGCCAACGTTTACTGCGTTGGGCTGGGAGCCGCCGGCATTTGATTATGATCATATCAGTACTGTAGAAGAGTGCCGAGACAACCCATCCAGCAGCTCAAAAACAGGCTATATAAAAAATCATTATTCTTTCTGTTGGTCCCATGTGGCTACTTACCAGATACCAAGGTCATGCCGCTTTGGTTTCTGCTCATATGACGGTGTGCAAATTCAGTTTACAGAAATCGGATACGGATCCAATCAGAGTCGGAAAATGAGAGTATATTACAGCATTGATGATATTCTTGTTACCAATCCTTCGTTAAACGGTGCCAAACTGAAAATTGATCTAGTTTGTCAGGCTAAAATCAATGCAGGTGACTGCAAACCCGATTCTAAGACTCCTGCCATAGAACGTACCATTGCCCAGTGGAAAAACACAAACTTTGGTTTGAAAACATTCCTTTCAAATGCTCCTCCTGCCAGTGAATATAACCCTGATCAGCTCGGGTATATGGATTTCTGGCCCAAACTCACCATTAAGCATGCACCTAAGAAGTTTACTAAAACCATTGATGGTATTAAACAGAGAGTTCGTTTTGATTCAGCAAAATACATGTTTGCTTTTCCAGACCAGCATTTTTGGCAGGGAGCGATATTTAGTAAAACGGATGCCGTTTTAAATGTACCGATTACCAAGGCGGAATTCGCTCCTCTAAAAGAAGCAGGTGAACATTGGAAGTTTGCGATGGATCATCCGGAGAAGACCAAACCTTATAAGTTAGGGAAAAAAATACCTGGAGCATTGGGAGACCGTCCTCTTACACGTATGTATACGAAAAGGCATCCCGAAGAATATGCAAAAAACAGGGCTAAGACTAGATCCGTATGCAACAAGGAATTTAAGGATGAAGACCGGACAGGTAAAGAGTGCGATGAATTCCCATTTGCTTCCACTTGGGAAGGGTCATCAACAAATGGCCAGGATTGGTTTTCGGTCAAACTCATACCAAAGGAATCCAATAATGCGGCAGGAAGATGGCTTGCTGCCTGGTATGCCTATGACCGTATATTGGATGATGATCCGTTTTACGTACAAGTAAAGGCTCCTGTAAAAGTGGGGACCATTTCATCATATGGTACTCCCAAGCCAGGACAGGACCATAGATCCAGCGATAACTTTTCCCTAAAAAACATACCTGCTTATACTAGCAAACTGAAATGGAAAGTCACCTCAGGTCCAAAAACTGCTCAGTTTGATGTGATGCATGATGACAACCTGGGTATTGATGAAACCATTTTTAATCATTTGAGCGACGGGTCTACAACAGATATAAAAACTACGAAAGACATCTACATTGCAAACCCGGAAAAATCAAATGGGAAAGAATTTACCGTTGAAATATATGCCATTCCTTAAAGCACACGCTGAAGGGGCTGTCCAAGAAGTCTGTAAGCTGTTGATTTCCGTTCCAGGCTGCTCGCTTTCCGCGGGGCGTGCGGTGAGCCTCTTGGTGCAAGCACCGGCGGGAGTCTCACCTGTCACGCTAGTCCCGCAGGAGTCTCGCATCTTCCACTTCAATTAACTTTTCATTGAAGATTTTTCAAGCCAAAAAGGGGCTGCCTGAAGGTCAATTTTCGACTTTCAGGACAGCCCCTTTTCTATTTCAAAAGATCGACCTTCTCTAGTTTCTTTACATGGGGCAACATAGGATTCAATATTTCAGTCCACACTGGCTGCAGTTGCACACTTACGTATGACAACGACTTGTATGATAATTTTGAAATGGATAATCATTAGCCCAAACGGCTTCGCCTGTTGTACAATAAAAGAGTGAAAAATAAAAGAATTCTGACAGAAATGAGGTGCCGGTATCGTTCTTCATTTGAAAATTACTGTGAATGATGTACTGGAGAGAACAACCTTCTCTAAAGCGAAAGTGGCTGCCGGCAGCAAAGGGCTGAACCGTCTCGTCAAATGGGTTCACGTGATGGAGGTCGCTCAGATCGGAAATCTCCTCAACGGAAACGAGCTAATTCTTTCGACAGGTATGGCATGGAAAGACAACGAACAAGCCTTTCTTTCCTTTGTGCTGGAACTTATTGAGCTGAATGTTTCTGGTTTATGCATCGAGCTTGGAACTCAACTGTCGGCTGTGCCGGCATCGGTTCTTGAAGCTGCTGAAAATCACGGGCTTCCCATCATATTGTTTGAAGAAGAAGTCCGTTTCATCGATATTACCCAGGACTTGCATACTTATCTCATCCAGCAGCATTTTAAGATGATCACAGAGCTTGAGAGTTTTTCACAAGCGCTGAATCAGCTGCTGCTGAGCTCAAAACCACAGGAAAATATACTTAAACTTCTCCACCAATCCGTCAAGATGCAGGTGGTTTTTATACACAGCCAGAAAAACGTGACACTGTTCCCTGCCGTGGATTCTCCAGAGCAGGAAGAATGGCTGGATTTTATTGAAAAAAACCAGGAAAGCTCCTCTGTGGTAAGGCAGCCGATCCAGGCACTTGACCATCTATTCGCAGAGCTGATTCTCTGTTCGAAAGACCAGCCGATTACTGATCTGCACATCCTCCTGGCAGACCGGACGGCTACAGCCCTTGCCAACCAGCTGCTCCGGGAGATGTATACCGCTGAAAAAAAGAGAGCGGAAGAAAACAGCTGGATGCAAGAGTGGCTGGAGGGACGCCACCGTGACGAGGAGATCGAAAAGCATCTCGTATATTTGGGAATGAAAGGCCGGCATCAAGGGGCGTCTGTTTTTTGTGTTGAATTGGAAAACGGAGAGGCCGGTTTTACTGAAACACAATATCCGTACATACAGATTGTTATCCGGTCCATTTTCGAACCACTCGGTTTTTATATCCTGCCCTATGTAAAAAGCGACCATCTTATCTTTATCCTCATTAATCTTAGGGATGCTTCTTCATACAAAGAAAGGGTGCGCAAAGGAATCCATCTGGCAAGGGAAAATCAGAATATTCCTTTGCTATTTATGGCGGTCGGTAAATGGATAAGCAGACTAAGTGCACTGGATAAAAGCTATGATACAGCTCAGAAGGCGTTAATGCTTCAAACCAAACTTGCAAAAGGAAAAATCAGTCCGCTTTATGACGATCTCCACATGTACCGCCTGATTTCCATGATTCAGGACAATCAAGAGCTCGATGATTTTATTCAAGATTATCTCAAGCCTGTGATTGAATATGACACAAAGAATAATACAAGACTTCTGAACACACTGAAGGTATTTTTAATGTGCAACGGTTCCAAGCAAGAAACAGCCGGCCATCTTTTTATTGTCAGGCAGACCTTGTACCACAGGATTAAGCAGCTGGAGGAATTGCTGGGCAAAGATTTTATGGAACCCGGAAAGCGCCAAGCCCTTGAATTTGCCGCGATGGCTCATGAATATATGGAACTGTAGAGGCTGAACCTATATCAGTCTCTTTTTATTTACCATTATGTACACCAATTACGGGAAACCATTTTACGTTATGTCTAATGAAAGTTGTGTATTATACAGATATAATAGAATTGGAAAGTTTAGAATATTTTAAAAATTGTTACGGGAGGTAATTTTATGACAGTGTTGACAAATAAAGCTCAAACGCTAAAAAATTTCGTAAATGGCCAGTGGGTGGATTCATCGGCCTCTGAATTTCTCGATGTGCCCAACCCGGCTACGGGTGAAGTTCTTGCGAGCGTGCCAATCTCGACGAAGGAAGAGGTAGGACAGGCAGTGCAGGCAGCGAAAGAAGCGTTTAAAACTTGGAAGAAGGTTCCCGTGCCAAAGCGTGCCCGAGTATTATTTAAATACCAGCAGCTGTTAACAGAAAACCACGACAAGCTTGCACAGCTTGTCGTTATGGAAAACGGCAAAAGCTATAAAGAAGCCTATGGGGAAGTACTTCGCGGCATTGAATGTGTTGAGTTTGCCTGTGGAGCTCCATCCCTTATGATGGGTGAGTCCCTTGGCAGTATCGCTGAAGACATTGATTCAGAAATGTTTAGATATCCGCTCGGTGTTGTAGGAGGCATAACACCTTTTAACTTCCCGATGATGGTGCCATGCTGGATGTTTCCGCTGGCGATCGCATGCGGAAACACGTTTGTACTGAAGCCTTCTGAAAGAACACCAATTCTTGCTAACCGTCTTGCAGAGCTATTGGCAGAAGCAGGATTGCCAGAAGGAGTCTTCAATATTGTCCATGGTGCCCACGATGTCGTTAACGGACTGATTGAGCACGAAGATGTGAAAGCGGTTTCGTTCGTCGGCTCTCAGCCAGTGGCGAAGTACGTCTATGAAAAAGCAGCAGCTAAAGGAAAAAGAGTTCAGGCATTATCAGGGGCAAAGAATCATCATATCGTCTTGCCGGATGCTGATCTGGATAAAGCGGTCCAGAACGTCCTAAGTTCCTCGTTCGGAAGTGCTGGCCAGCGTTGTATGGCGTGCAGCGCTGTCGTATTAGTCGGCCATCAGGATACCTTTGTTCAAGCATTAAAGGATAAAGCGGATGAAATGAAAATGGGATATGGCATGGATGAGGATGTTCTGCTGACACCGATCATCCGTCAGAGCCACCGTGAAAAAGTATTGGGCTTAATCGAAAAAGGCAAGGAAGAAGGCGCTGTATTAGTGCGGGACGGAAGAGAAGATATGGGCGACCATGCTGACGGAACATTTCTTGGGGCAACGATTTTTGACCAGGTAACACCTGATATGATGATTGCTCGGGAAGAGTTGTTTGCTCCGGTTCTCAGTATTCTTAGGGCTGCCGATTTGGATGAGGCGCTTGAAATTGTCAACACATCAAGGTTTGGAAACTCAGCTACCCTCTATTCACAGGATGCAAAAGCTGTGCGCCAATTCCGTGAAGAAGCTGAGCCTGGCATGCTTGGCGTTAATGTTGGTGTGCCAGCTCCAATGGCATTCTTTCCGTTTTCCGGGGCAAAGGATTCGTTCTATGGAGATCTGCATGCGAACGGTAAGGACGGCCTAAACTTTTTTACAAAGAAAAAAATGATCACTTCCCGTTTTGTTTAATTTGAGAGGAGAGACTGTGATGCAAACCGAGCAAAGGGATCTTCTTCAGCAAAAAGATGAACAGTACATCTGGCATTCTATGAAACGGTATAACCCTTCTACCATGGTCGTGAAATCAGCAGACGGATCATGGATTACAGACAATGAAGGCAAAAAATATCTGGATGGAATGGCAGGTCTGTGGTCAGTCAATGTGGGATACGGGAGAAAAGAGCTGGCCGAAGCCGCTTACAGCCAATTAAAAGAGCTGCCTTATTACCCCCTGACACAAAGCCACCAGCCAGCCATAGAATTAGGTGAAAAACTGAATCAATGGCTTGGCGGTGACTATGTTATTTTTTTCTCAAACAGCGGATCAGAAGCAAATGAGACAGCCTTTAAGATCGCAAGGCAGTACCATCAGCAGAAGGGCGAGCAAGGACGCTGTAAATTCATTGCCCGCTACCGAGGATATCATGGCAACTCCATGGGTGCTCTTGCGGCAACCGGGCAGGCGCAGCGTAAGTACAAATACGAACCGCTCGGACAGGGCTTTCTCCATGTTGCTCCACCTGATAGTTACCGGTTCCCTGATTATCATAATGCCGAGTCCTACAGTGAAGAATGTGCTTCTGAGATTGACCGGGTGATGACATGGGAGCTTTCGGAAACCATTGCGGGTGTCATTATGGAACCGATCATTACTGGGGGCGGTGTCCTCATCCCGCATGATTCCTATATGAAAAAAGTAAAAGAAATCTGTGAAAAACACGGTGCCCTGCTCATCTCTGATGAAGTCATCAACGGTTTTGGACGGACGGGTAAGGCGTTCGGTTTCATGAATTACGGCGTGCAGCCTGATATTGTGACCATGGCAAAAGGGATTACAAGTTCTTACTTGCCGCTGTCTGCAACAGCTGTAAAACGTGAGATCTACGAGGCATTTAAAGGAGACGGAGAGTATGATCACTTCCGCCACGTCAATACGTTTGGAGGAAATCCGGCTTGCTGTGCAGTCGCCCTGAAAAACCTTGAGATCATGGAAAACGAAAATCTGATCGACCGCTCCAGAGAGAAGGGAGCAGAGCTATTAAAGGAGCTGTCTGAACTTGAAGCACATCCTTATGTTGGAAACGTCCGAGGGAAGGGACTGCTGTTCGGCATAGAGCTTGTTCAGGATAAAAGAACGAAAGTACCGCTGTCAGTAGACCAGGTTAACGGAGTCATCAGTGCATGCAAGGCGAAAGGACTCCTGATCGGCAAAAACGGAGACACGGTTGCGGGCTTTAATAATGTGCTTACTCTTGCTCCCCCTCTGAATATTACGGATGAGGATGCAGCCTTTCTTGTAAAAAGACTGAAAGAAGCCATCTTTACCCTTTAAATTTGGCTGTTTTCGTAACCTTTGTTGCCCTTGGGAGTGGTTGATTTCCATTTCAGGCTGCTCCCTTTCCGCGGGGCGTGCGCTGAACCCCTCGGCGAAAGCGCCTGCGGGTTTCCCCTGTCACGCTCGTCCCGCAGGACAAGGAAGGCTTCGGCAGCGTTATATCGCACGAAGAAAATGTGAAATTCATTTTCGAGGAGTCTCGCACCTTCCACTCCAATCAACTTGTCACTGAAGCTCTTTACAAAAATGTTCCCAAAGCAACAATCTTTTAGAAATGAGCCTTTTAAAAACAGGTTTGACATTGACGCTGCGTCAAGGTGTACATTTAGGATGTCAGGAGGTAATCACATGGAATATACGGTGCAAAAGCTGGGAAGACTGGCCGGAATCAGTACGAGAACACTAAGGTATTATGATGAGATTGGCATCCTTAAGCCGGCAAGGATCAATTCTTCAGGTTACCGGATCTATGGCCAGCCGGAAGTCGACCGTCTGCAGCAGATTTTATTCTACCGGGAGCTTGGACTCAGTCTGGAAAAGATTAAGGAGATCATGACTGACCCTTCCTTTAACGGGACTGAGGCTCTTAAAGAACACCGTGAGAAGCTCCTTGACAAGAAAAAGCAATTGGAACTGCTTATTACGAATGTGGAAAAAACGATTGCTTCATCTGAAGGGAGAATGACGATGACAGATCAAGAAAAATTCGAAGGCTTTAAACAGAAGCTCATTGATGATAACGAGAAACAATACGGAAAAGAGATTCGTGAAAAATACGGTGATAATATGATTAATCAATCCAATGAAAAGCTGAAAAACATGACGAAGGAAAATCATGAGGAAGTAACTCATTTGGCGGACGAACTGAAGACCTCATTAGCTGAAGCCTTTAAAACAGGGGATCCTGCTGGAGATCTTGCCCAGAAGGCGGCAGAACTTCATAAGCAATGGCTCTGCTTTTACTGGAATGAATACAGCAAAGAAGCTCATGCAGGCCTGGCGCAAATGTACGTGGACGACGAACGGTTCAAACAGCACTATGACAAAGACCAGCTGGGGACTGCTGAGTTCTTGAGAGATGCGATTCACATTTATACGGGAGTAAAAAAATAAGGAAACAGCCCATCTGCACGGTTCAGATGGGCTGTTTTTTATATGCCAGAATGGCCTTGGAGGAGTTCAATATTCTTGATGTAAAGTATTTATATCCTTTAACAATTAAAACAAAAACAAATGCAATAAACTACTGCCGTTATAATTAAGCATTAAAATAGGATAATAAAGGGTAATACATAATCACCATTTGCTGAAAGGAAGGCCAAATATGACAGATCGAAATCGCAGGAAGCGCTTTGCATTGACTCCTCCTAAAATACTGGTATTAGGCTTTGCCGCTATCATTTTGGCCGGAGCTTTTCTCCTTTGCTTGCCTGAAGCAACTCGTAACGGACAGGGAATGTCTTTTCTTAACGCCTTTTTCACCTCAACTTCAGCAACGTGTGTCACGGGGCTGATCGTCGTGGATACCGGAGATACCTTTACCGTTTTTGGACAAATGGTTATACTCTCTCTCATTCAAATTGGCGGTCTTGGATTTATGACGTTCTCCACCTTTTTTGCACTAATCGTCGGCCGGAGAATTTCGTTTCGTGAACGTCTTCTTCTGCAGGAAGCGTTAAATAATTCCTCCACCCAAGGCATTGTAAAAATGGCGAAAACCATTGTTCTGTTTACGTTTGTTTCGGAACTGCTTGGCTCCATCTTGCTTTCATTCCGCTTTGCCATGGACATGCCAGTTAAGAAAGCCATTTATTTTGGCATCTTTCATTCCGTTTCTAATTTTAATAATGCCGGCTTTGATATTATGGGAGGATTTAAGAGTTTGACGGATTATAAAGAAGACCCCGTCGTTACGCTGACAATCGGGATCCTTATAATTCTAGGAGGAATTGGATTTATAGTTGTCAGTGACCTTATCGAACATCGGAAAAAACTAAAAAATATTTCTTTACATACAAAGGTCGTGCTTTCCACGACCGCTATCCTGCTTGTGGCCGGCACTGTTCTTGTCTTCCTGTTGGAGATGCATAACAGCAAGACCCTTCAGCCTCTATCTCCTTCTGGTAAGCTCCTCGCTTCCTTTTATCAAGCAGTAACTCCAAGGACGGCCGGTTCCAATACTCTGAACATTCCGGACCTGGCTCATCCTACTCTGTTGCTAACTATTATTCTTATGTTTATCGGGGCTTCACCAGGATCAACCGGCGGCGGGATCAAGACTACGACATTTGTGACATTGTTTGGAGCGGCCTGGTCACAGATCAAAGGAAAAGAGGATGTGGTGTTCTTTAAACAGCGGATTATTCCGACCATGATCTATAAAGCATTGACCGTTATTTTAAGTGCATTGATTCTTGTTATTGTGGTGACGATGTTGCTCTCGATCACAGAACAGGAAAACAACTTTTTGAAAATCCTGTTTGAGGCGGTCTCTGCATTCGGAACGGTGGGATTGTCCATGGGACTTACACCCGATCTTTCTTCGTTCGGCAAAATTATTATTGCACTAACGATGTTTATCGGTAGGCTGGGACCTCTGACCGTGGCCATCGCTTTGGCTAAACAAAATGAAAAAGAACTCTATCGCTATCCAAAAGGAAAATATTTGATCGGCTAAAATGAAGGAGAGAAAACAGAGCATGAAGAAACAATATGCAGTAATCGGACTCGGAAGGTTTGGATCACATTTAGCAAGAGCACTCTATGAGGAAGACAACGAGGTTATTGGTATTGATATTAACGAAGATAAGGTGGAAGATCTACAGAATGGCCTGAGTCAGGCATTTATCGCTGACAGTACAGATGAGGACAGTATGAAAGGCCTTGGTGTCCGAAACTTTGATGTTGTAATCGTTGCAATCGGGGATGACATGGAAGCCAGTATTTTAACTGTCGTCCTGTTAAAAGAATTAGGAGTTCACTATATTGTCGCCAAAGCACTCAGTAAACGCCATGGGCTGGTACTGACCAAAATCGGCGCAGATCAGGTGGTTTTCCCTGAACGTGATATGGGGCTTCGTCTCGCTCAAAACCTGATGCATCCGAACATCATCGATCATCTCAAATTATCGGACGATTACAGTATAGAAGAAATTAAGATTCCTTCAGACTTGGTCGGACAAACCATACAAGCCCTCGACATCAGAGCCAGATACCAGCTGAACGTCATTGCAATCCGGCATACGGACGAAGAGGTTACGGTTGCTCCTGGTCCGGATTATTCTTTGAAAACCGGCGATCTTCTCGTCATTATTGGAAAAAACAAAGACTTAAAGGAGTTATCTAAAAAGCTGGAAGAATGACAGAAGCCGTCGAGATTTAGGGACGGCTTTTGTCTGGTTATTCCGTATTGCTAAGAAAGCTTTCTCTTCTCCTCCATCAGCCGCTTAAACTCCTGATCCAGCCTCGTGTATTCCTTATCACCAGGAGACAGGAGGCTAAGCTCTCCCAAAACAGCACTGATTCGGTTCTCAATAATCATCCTTTTTTCAAGAAGATCCGTTTTTTTATGATTTTGCGGCTGTACCGGTTTTTGTTTGGCTTCAGCAAACTCTTTAAAGCCCTTTTGCGTTTTTCTTATGTTTCCATCTTCAAAAACCAGCAGCTTTTCACACGTTTTTTCCAGGAAATAGCGGTCATGGGAAACGATAAGCAGTGTACCGCTGAACGACAGCAATGCTTCCTCAAGCTGTTCCCTGCTTGCCAGATCAAGGTGATTCGTCGGCTCATCCAGAATCAGAAGATCATGTTTCTGCATGATGAGCAAGGCGAGCTTCACCCTCATCCGTTCACCAAGACTCAATTGATGAATCTGCTTCTTCAGCATTCTTTCATCAAACCCCATATTGGCGAGCAGTGTCCGGGCCGTAGAGGCTTCTGACCGGACTTCAAAAACATCGTGTATCAAGTTTACTACCGTTTGTTCCGATGGGAGGTCTGTAACATCCTGTGTCAGATAGGCCATTTTTGCGCTTGAACTGATCCAAAGCTCACCCGAATCGACGGTCTCCCTACCTGTCAGCATTTTAAGGAGCGTCGTCTTGCCGCACCCGTTCGGACCTGTCAATCCCAGTCTTTCACCTCGTTTAATATAAAACGAGCTTTTCTGAAAGAGCGGTCGAGAACTAAAAGATTTGGAGATTTCCTTCGCATCCACCAGCCGCTTTCCCCGTTTCTCCGGATTGTCCCAGCCAAACTGTATTTTTGTTTCCTCCTTTGGCTTTTCCACACCTTCCAATTCAATCTTTTTCAGGCGTTTGATCCGGGAACTGATCTGTTTATCCATGCTCTTTGCTTTGCTTCTGTAAAATTCTTTTGTGCCGCGCATATCTGCCATCTTACCGACTTTTCCTGCTTCTCTATGTGCTTTCGACGACCAGTTGTCCAGCCTTTCAATCTCAGACTGTATTTTTTGCTCGTACTTTTTCTGTGTTTCATACTGATTCAGCTGTGCATGGTGCCTTCTCTCCTTCTCTTCCCGATAAAATGAATAATTCCCCGGAAAATCAACAGACTTGCCATCATCCAGTTCAATGATTCGATTCACGGTTTGATCAAGAAAATACCGGTCATGCGAGATGATCAGTGTGGTACCTATAAATGATCTCAGCTCCTGAATCAGCCATTCGACTCCTTTAAAATCAAGGTGGTTGGTCGGCTCATCCAGTATAAGAAGGTCGGGCCTTGTTGACCAGATATGTGCGATAGCCAGCTTCGTCCTCTCCCCTCCGCTTAATCCTGAGAAACGGCTCTCATCCCAATTCTGTACTTTCTTTAAACCGAGACGGCTGGTCATCTGCAGAAAATCCTCTTCTTCACTCTGCATATGCGAAAAAGTATTAGTCGTATAGGAGGTGGACTGCTGAAGATAACCGATCTTCAGTGGATTTTTATGTTTAACGATAGAACCTTTACCGGGCTGAAGTGTTCCGAAAATCAGGTTAGCCAAAGTTGTCTTTCCCGCTCCATTAACACCAACCAAACCTATCCTTTCATTACAGTCTATATTCAAAGAAACCTCTTTTAAAATCAGGCGCTCGCCAAATTCTTTACTTAATTCGTGACAGCTTAATAGAGTCATCAAAAATCACCGCTTTGCGTTTCGTTCAAAGGCAATAGGGACTCATGATATCTGAAGACGAAAAAAAACCGCATTCCTGCGGTTTTTGGGTAAGCGAAAAAAGATACGAAAAAACACCTCAAAGTGCATTGACCGTTAGACCAGCTTCAGCACACTGATACATTGAATTTAACCGTTGAGGGTCTCCTATAGACATACGTATCCCATCCCGCTCCAAAGCCGCAGAGCATCACTTGCCGTGCAATCAGATTTCATGATCGACAAGGGGATCAGTTCCACATAATGTCTAATTGGATACCTCCTTCACATTGTTGGTATTAGTATAACACGATTATGGTAAAATTGTGCAACCCATTCTGTCAGAGAGAAGTAAGCCTTAAAGAAACAGCATTCCCACCATTCCACTAAACACACCTAAAACGACGACCGATAAGGTGACAAACGACAGAACACGTTTGGGATAGGATCTCGAAACGATGAGTAAGGACGGCAAGCTTAGCGCCGGCAGTGTAATGAGCAAGGCAGCCGCAGGTCCTGCACCAAGACCTACGAGCATAAACGTCTGGATAATTGGAATTTCGGCAGCAGTCGGAATAACGAACAGCATGCCGGCAAGAGCAAATCCGATAACAGCAAACAAGCTGTTGGACGCTGTTTCACTTAGCTGCGGAAACAGCCAGACACGTGCTGCACCAAGTAAAAGCACCGAAAAAATGTAAGCTGGTCCAATATGGAGCAGCATGGTGCCCAGGCTCTTCATCCATCTGATGAAAAACGGTCCTTCCTCTTCCTCAAAGTTCTTGCTTTCGGGCACTTTCTCCATATCTACCGGCTCAGCGTTTTTGGCAAAACGATTGGCAAAGTAACTGACACCAAACACGAGTATTATTCCAAAGAATAATCGCAGTACCGTAAATTTCCATGATAATACAAATGTCATAAAAATCAGGGTTGCCGGGTTAATGGTCGGATTACCTAGCCAAAAAGCAAGGCTTGCTCCAATCGACACTTTCTTCTTGCGCATCCCCACGGCCATGGGCGCCGCACAGCAAGTACACATCATGCCTGGAATGGACGCCAATCCTCCTGCTGCTGTACTGCCAAACGATGTTTTTCCAAGCACTTTAAGCAGCCATCGTGACGGAAGCAGCACTTGAATCAACGAACCGAGTAAGACCCCCAGTAATGCAGCTTTCCATACAGACTGAAAATAAACTTTTGCATAGTCCCAAGCAGTTACCCATGGTGACGCCGAAGCTGCTTGATCACCAAGGATCGATGGACCGATAGAATGAGTAGCTGAAACTGAGATCACCTTTTGAAAATACGGCCACCATTTTACATACAGCAAACCAGCCGCAGCAACCGCCATGAATATAACAATGACCCAGATTGCCTCTTTGCTGGTGGATTTTCCATTTTGAACACTATGATTGATTTGAGACATATATACCCCACCCCAGTTTTTTTTCCGACCTTAAGATTGGATAGTAAATTATATCACAGTTCCTGCAAAAACATATTTTTAAGCTTTCCAAAATTCGGCTAAAATGAAATTAGAGAAGAAGTATTTTATAATAGGATATAGACGTGCAGTACAGAAGGGCGGAAAAAACCAGTGTTTCAGGATATTGCCATTGAAAAGCTTATGTCATCCTACAATAAAAAAGAGATTACACTCATTGATGTACGGTCACCCTCCGAATTTAAGGATTCTACGATTCCGGGAAGTTTGAACATCCCTCTTTTTAATGATGAAGAACGTGCTGAAGTTGGGACTCTATATAAACAGCAAAGTGTTGAAGCCGCTAAGGAACGAGGACTCGAGATTGTTTCTGCCAAGCTTCCTGCTTTTATTAAAGAATTCTCGAAGATCGCTGGACCCAAAGCTGTTTTTTGCTGGAGAGGAGGAATGCGCAGCAGAACGACTGCGACCGTGCTTGATCTCATGGGAATTCGTGCTTACCGGCTGCAGGGCGGTTTCCGTGTGTACCGGCAGTGGATTATAAAAAACCTAGAGGAGATGGAGTTTGCTCCCAAAGCCTGCGTTCTCCATGGAAATACCGGCACCGGTAAAACATTAATCCTTCAAGAGCTTGCCAAGCAAGGATTTCCCGTTCTTGATCTTGAGCAATTGGCCGGTCACCGCGGTTCCATTTTTGGAGAAATCGGTCTTCAGCCAAACAACCAGAAAATGTTTGAATCTCTCCTTTTTCATCATTTGTTTGCACTGAAAGATACACCTTTTGTTCTGATGGAGGCTGAGAGCAAACGAATCGGAAAAGTCGTGCTTCCGGGTTTTGTAACGGATAAAAAGCAGCAAGGTCTCCATATTTTCCTGGACATGCCGATTGAGGAACGGGTCAATCATATCCTTGAAGACTATCTTCCGTGGGAGCATCACGAGGAATGTCTTGCCGCATTTCAAAAGATCAAACGACGCATTCATACACCAATAGCTGCTCAGATTGAACATGATCTGAGTGAAGGAAACTATCATTCAGCAGTCCGCCTGCTGCTTGAGCACTATTATGATCCACGTTACGAGCATCATGATGTCGAATATCCAGAAGACCAGCGAATTACTTTAAAAGTTAATAATATTGCAGAAGCCATTGACCAAATTAAAGAAATTCTTCAAAAAAGAAAGCCGGCACATCAAGTTCTGTGAGTTTTCACAGCCCTTGCCGGCTTTTTAGTTTTTTTGATCCAATTTTGTCGGTGTATGAGAAGGCAAAGTTCATTTATTATCGAATTGAATACCTTCGACAAAACCTCTATATGTCCACCCACTTATTTATCAGCAAGGATCTTTCTCACCAGCTCTTTCGGTTTCACATCCAACTTCGGCAATTCATCAAGAGGCACCCAAATCGGTTCATAGCTCCCCCGCCCGCTACTGTAAAACTCCTCCCCTTCACCGCTTCCGAAAACACCGCTGACAATCTCAGAAAAAAAGAAATACTGGGGCCCATTGAACTCAACTTGTGCTATGCATTTGCCTGCCGTGATGACAATACCCAGCTCTTCCCAAGCCTCTCTTACAACAGCTTCTTCCGGTGTTTCTCCGTCCTCTGTACCCCCTCCAGGAAACACATAATACACTTCATCATCTTTTATTCTTTTAATCAAAGCCACTCGGCCTTCTTCCATTAAAACAGCTGAACCCCTCGTTCTCCTTATTACTGTCATCGCAGGTTTCCTATCTTTTTGTTTTTTTTCTAACCTATTTCATTCTCCATCTTCCTCTTATTTCCTTTGAAAGAAGGAGAATCCACCCTATAAGTCTAATAAATTCAATAATCATATTATGGGACCTATAATACACATAAGAGAATAAAGATATTTCATGCAGAAGGAGTTACTTATATGACCACATACCAATCAAGAAATGACGTTCCAGAACAAGAGAAATGGAACCTGACCGATATTTATCCTTCACTGGCTGAATGGGAAAAAGATTATGAACAGGTGAAGGTAATGGCTGAAGAATTAAAGGCGTTTGATGGAAACATTGATTCAGGTAAGTCACTGCTTGAATATCTCACTAAACAAGAAGAGCTCTCCTACACCTTCAATCTCGTTTATGTTTATGCCATGCTGAATGTGGACGTGGATACTCGAAACTCAGATTCTCAATCCTTATTGGATCGTGCGAAGCATGCCGGAGTGAAAATCAGCTCTGCCACTTCATTCTTTATGCCTTTCCTGTTAAGTTTGGACGAAGCACAGCTGAAGGAATATATCGCAGAGGATGAAGGGCTGAACTACTTTGAAGAAGATCTGTTTGATTCCTTTCGCTACAAGTCCCATGTCCTGAGTAAAGAACAGGAGAAGATTGTTTCCCGCCTGGGTGAAGCGCTCTCCTCTCCAAGCGGCACATTCAGCATGATTAATAATGCGGATATTAAGTTCGGCGAAGTCACTGATAAAGATGGTAAAAAGGTAGAAATGACCCGCGGCATGTATTCAAAATTGATTGAGGATGAAGACCGTGAAGTAAGAAAAGAAGCATACAAAGCTTATTATGAACCCTACGTGGCATTAAAAAATACGATTGCTTCCACCCTTTCATCAGCGGTTAAAAACAATGTCTCGCTTGCTGAAATCCGCAACTATCCTTCTGCTCTTGAAAAAGGTTTATTTGGTGATAACGTACCGAAAGAAGTCTATGAAAATCTCATAGCCACCACAAAAGAAAACATTAAGTCCATGCATCGGTACACAGAAATCAGAAAAGAGAAACTGGGACTTGATGAGCTGCGCCAATACGATCTTAGCGCTCCCCTTGTAAAAGGAGTTAAGCTGGACATTCCCTATGAAGAAGCCTATGAAACGATGGTTAAAGCACTCGCTCCGCTTGGCGAGGATTATGTTGAACGATTGAAAGAGTTTAAAAATGCACGTTATATCGACGTTAGGGAAACACGCGGAAAACGTTCTGGAGCTTATAATCTTGGGTTGTACGGCGTTCATCCTTTCGTGCTTCTGAACCATCAGGATGATCTAGACAGCCTCTTTACGCTGGCCCACGAAATGGGACATGCGATGCACAGCCATTATTCCAATAAGCAGCAGCCAAAAATCACAGCCGGCTACAGCATTTTTGTCGCAGAGGTTGCTTCTACCGTTAACGAAGTACTTCTGATCAATTACCTGCTGAACAAGGAAACCAACAAAGATATTAAAAAACATTTGCTGAATCATTTTATCGATCAGTTCAAAGGAACATTGTTTACGCAAGTGATGTTTGCCGAGTTTGAGATGAAAACCCACGCACTCGCAGAAGGAGGCCAGCCGCTGAATGCTGAGGTTTTCAACCAAATCTATGAAAATCTGTTTAGAGAATACAACAGCGATACTGTGGTATTTGATGAAGAAGTGAAATACGGCTGGTCCAGAATCCCTCATTTCTACCGTCCATTTTATGTTTACAAATATGCTACAGGGTTTGCGTCAGCTATCCACCTCGCTACAAAAATCTTAGACGGCGACCAACAGACTCTTGACTCCTACTTGGATTTCTTAAAAAGCGGAAGCTCTGATTATCCGCTCGATCTTTTGAAAAAGACAGGTGTCGACTTAACAACCCCAGAGCCGATCGTCAATGCGCTGAAACGGTTTGAGGAACTGGTAGAGGAATTTGCACAATTATAAGAATTCAAAAGATGACCCTTTAGTTTAAGGGTCATCTTTTTCATTCCTAATGTCAACTTAATTTTATTTTTGGTTGACATTTAATTTATTAATCAGGCAAACTTGTACTAGGCTTTTAATATTGAAGGAGGTGATCATCATGAACGCCAGAAGCATATCGTATGTAGCTTTATTTGCTGCCATGACCGCAATTGGTGCATTTATTAAGGTTCCCATCCCGTATATCCCCTTTACCCTGCAGATTCTATCGGTCTATCTTGCCGGTGCCCTGCTCGGTCCGCGACTGGGCCTGATCAGCCAGCTTTGCTATGTTTTGATCGGCCTCATCGGAATTCCTGTTTTTGCTGATGGCGGGGGGTTCAGCTATGTATTTAAACCGACTTTTGGCTATCTAATCGGCTATGTCATCGCTGCCTTTGTCAACGGCTGGATTATCCACCGCTTTCAGCTTGAAAAAGTTAAATCTGTGTTTGCTGCTAATTTAGCCTCACTGCTAACTGTCTATTTTTTCGGCTGTGCTTGGCTTTATGCCGCCATGAACTGGTTTGTGAATACGCCATTTACGCTAAGCCAAACGTTTCTTTACGGCTTTTTGCTGCCTGTTCCCGGAGACTTGCTTCTCTGTTTTTTATGTGCGGTATTTATCGTGCAGACCCGTCCCCGTATGGCACGATTCATCAACAGAAAGGAGAATGAAAGAACATGGGCCAAGCCTACTTTATAACCGGCACCGGAACCGAAATCGGTAAAACGGTGGCCACCAGCCTGCTGTACCTATCCCTCACTTCCTTGGGAAAAAGCGTAACGATATTCAAACCGTTTCAGACCGGCCTTGATCGTGAAAATCATACATATCCTGATATCTCCTGGTATGAGGAACAGCTCGGTGTTAAAGATTGCGGCATGTATATGCTGGAGCCGGAAACCTCTCCCCACCTCGCGATTAAATTGACAGGCAGAAAGGTTGACGAACAGCGCGTCATTGATCGAATTCACGCACTTAAAGAAGAATACGAGATTGTCCTTGTTGAGGGTGCCGGCGGGATTGCCGTCCCTCTCATTGAACAGGATACGCATTTTTATATGACAGCTGATCTTATTAAAGATTGTGGACTGCCTGTCATTTTCGTTTCAAACAGCGGACTTGGATCCATCCATCATGTTCTTACCACACAGTTCTATACAGCCTTGCAGAACATTGATATCAAAACCATCCTTTTTAATTTCTTTCAACATGACAATATAATCCACAGAGATAATGTTGAAACGATAACAAAACTGACCGGTCTGGAGCCGCTTGTGCGCATCCCAGCTTTTAAGAATGTAAAAGAGGATCTGCCTGCTTACATTGCATCACTTTTGAAAGACCAACACTATTTACAGCTACTGAATGAGGTGTTTTTCAATGAGTACTCCATACACTGAACTAGAACAATGGGACAAAGAGTATGTCTGGCATCCTTTTACCCAAATGAAAACCTACCGAGAGTCCAAACCGCTGATTATAGAGAGCGGAAAAGGCAGCTACCTTTACGATACAGAAGGCAACCGGTATCTCGACGGCTACGCTTCACTATGGGTGAATGTCCACGGCCACAGAGAACCAGAGCTGAACAGAGCACTCATCGAACAGGTGGAGAAAGTTGCCCATTCCACCCTGCTCGGTTCAGCGAATGTTCCTTCCATCCTGTTGGCTAAAAAACTGGCTGAGATCACACCGGGCAATCTCTCCAACGTATTTTATTCCGATACAGGAGCAGCAGCAGTAGAGATCGCGCTTAAGATCGCCTACCAATACTGGAAAAATCTCGATTCTGAAAAATATGCCAGTAAAAACAAATTCGTATCAATGAACGAAGCGTACCACGGCGATACAGTCGGTGCTGTAAGTGTCGGAGGGATGGATTTGTTTCACAGAATCTTTCGGCCGCTTCTCTTTGAACGCATCCCTTCTCCGTCTCCTTATTCTTACCGGATGACAGATCTGGGTAATGAAGAAGCAGTAAAAGATTACTGCCTTACTGAACTGGAGTCACTTTTAAAATCACATTCCGAAGAGATCGCCGGAGTAATTATGGAGCCGCTCGTTCAAGGAGCTGCCGGCATACTGACACACCCTGAAGGCTTCTTAAAAGGGGTCGAACAGCTGTGCCGAAAATACGATGTGCTATTGATCTGTGATGAAGTAGCAGTCGGCTTCGGGCGAACTGGGACACTGTTTGCATGCGAGCAGGAAGACGTTGTTCCTGATTTAATGTGCATGGGTAAAGGAATCACCGGCGGTTACATGCCGCTTGCCGCTACCATCACACATGACAGGATCTTTAATGCCTTTTTAGGAGAACAGGACGAGCACAAAACCTTCTATCACGGCCACACGTATACCGGCAACCAGCTCGCCTGTTCCCTCGCATTAAAAAATATAGAGCTGATGGAACAACGGAATCTTGTGGCGGACATTCAGCGAAAAGCTGAAAAGATCTCTACAAAATTGGATACCCTTTATGAGCTTCCTAATGTCGGTGAAGTGCGGCAGCGAGGCTTGATGATCGGTATTGAAATTGTGAAGGACCGTAAGACCAAAGAAACGTTCAGTGTCCAGGAAGGCGTTATCTCCCGTATTATCCAAAATGCCCGGGAGCATGGACTGATCATTCGGGAACTTGGCTCGGTCATTACGATGATGCCGATCCTGTCCATGACTGATGAAGAACTGCACAAGATGGTGGAAATCACCTACCGCTCGATTCAGGAAGTATGCGAAAGCCTGGCCGTTCGATAAGTCGGTCTATCAAAAAAAGGCCTTCCTCATTGGAAGGCCCTCCTTCATTACTTCTCTTTTTCTTGTTTCTCCAAAAATGCACGCATCTTCTGCAAATATTCCGGCGCGTCCATCGGATCTTCAACGACCAGTTCGATCATACAAAGTTTTTCTCCCTGTAATCGTTCAGCCTCAGTGATGGCATCGTCCAGTTCCTGGTTCGTCCTCACCTGTTTCGTAAACGCATCTCTTCCGAACGCTTCTGCCAGCTTGGTATAATTCCAGGAAGGGATCTCGTTATACTTCTGTTTCTCAATCTCCACTTTAACGTTCAAGTACTTTTCAATGGTATATCCATTGTTATTTAAAATAAAGATAATGGGTTTACATCCCCTCTCGAGCATCGAACTGATTTCCTGTACGGTCAGCTGCAAAGAGCCATCACCGGTAAAAAGAAGAACACGCCGGTCCTTCGCCGCCATACATGCCCCGAACGCCGCAGGAGTAGCAAACCCGATGCTTTGCCAGCCACCCTGTGCAATATAAATCGCTCCTTTCGGCAGCCTGATTTGTGACATTCCATAAGATAACGAACCCGTCTCAACAACAACCACATCATTTTCCCTGAGCATGTGCTGAAATCTTGGATAGTAAGATGCAGCCTTGATTGGCTCCTCTCCCCCGCCGCTCACCGTATCGTAAGGAAATGTGATGTCACCGATTGAACTCTCCTGTTTAAATCCAATATTTGTTAACTCATGTAATAGGTCCTCCGCTTTTACGTTCAAATAACTTGCTGCTCCGACCTTTACAGATTCAGGCTGGATCTCAACAATTTTTAAGGGATTCAGTTTAATTGTATGTTTTGACGTATTCACATCGGTCCATTGTACGCCAATCGCAAAAAGGCAGTCGGCTTCTTCAACCATTTTAGTTACTTCTTCCTGTCCAAAAGCTCCACCGTATACACCGATGTACTGTGGATGGCTTTCATCAAACCCGCTCTTCCCTTGCATGAGTGAAGCGACAGGAACTTTGAGTTGTTCTGCTAGATGCTGCACTTGATCCTGCAGCCGGTAGCGAATGGCTTTCATATCAACAAGAATGATTGCTTTCTTTGCCTCTTCCACCATTCCAGTAATCTGTTTTAGCGCAGCCTGAAGTGCGGTTTGACTGGTCTTCGTCTGTGTTACTTCCGTTTCATGAAAGATGACCGGCTGAGTCACCAAGTCGATCGCAACACTTAAATAAACCGGCTTTTTCTTTTGCTTTGCTGCTTGAATGGCAGCCGGGATTTCCCGAGCTGCGTTTTCCGGTGTCAGAACAGCCGTATATGCGGTGATGTTTTCGTACACTTTTCGAAAAACATCATAATCACCATCCATTAATGTGTGATGAGCCAGCTCTTTATCCTTCTGCATTTTTGATTTTGGCGAGCCAACGATCTGTATCACAGGCACGTCTTCACTGAATGCGCCGGCAATTGCGTTCGTCGCACTCATTTCGCCGACCCCAAATGTTGTAATGAGCGCCGATATACCGTTAATCCGTGCGTATGCATCTGCTGCATATCCTGCATTCAGCTCATTTCTATTCGTAATAAAAGAAAGGCCTTTATCGCTTTCAAGCGTATCAAGCAATGAAAAGTTATAATCACCCGGCACCCCGAAGACTTCTGATATTCCTTCTCTTTTTAAACAATCCAATAAATATTGTCCCACCGTTCTGCTTTCTGCCAAACTACTCACTCCTTCAATGGTTCATCCCCTACTCCTATTTATATACCCAAACCCTTCCATGCTAATCGCTGATCCAATATGTGAGGCATGAAAAAAACTCCTGAATTACTTCAGGAGTTTTTCTGTCTATCGTCTATCATTGTTCTCTCCTTCAGTACTAAAAGATAGATACCAATCAATAAACCACTGATTTTTCTCAAGCAACTGGTGGGTAACAAATAAACATAGGATGAAAGTGATGGCTTCATCGTTGGTCGCAAGAAAATATCGTACACAATAAAACAGAATGACTGCAAATACAAAAGTAAAAACCAGCTGGGATAATTCTCGTTTCATTGCCCCACTCCTATTTTTACAAAAATAGTTTCTGGAATTTTTTCATAGACTCTGGACTGCTGATTACTGAAAAATGCTGTAAAAGCTTCTGGAGTGCTTCCTCTCGATCAATCTCTATATTTTCTATCTTATTTTTTTCTGTCCAATGCTCAATCGTCTCATAGGAAGTGCTGTTCCAGCCATTTTTTTCGCCGATCGCATTTTGTTTCTCCTTTGTACCTGAGACGACAATATCAAGAGAGGCCTGAAGCTCGAGCAATCCGTTGTCGAAGGCTTTCTTTTTCTCTTTTGCTTTCATATCAGCCTTTGCCCTTAAAAGCCTCGTATCAATTCCTTCTTCCTGCAGGATGTGTGAGTGAAGATCGAAGGCATCTTTTAACAGCATGCCATTATAATAACGGTCCTTCACAGACATTGGATTCCCCAGAACCGTTCTTATATAAGGAAGGAGTTCGCGGGAGATGAGAACAGATTTTTTCTTAACAAATTTTCCGTACGCGGCTATTCCATCTGCAGCAAACCGTGTTCTCCAGCCCCAAGGATCAAATTCGGTCTCCGTATACCAATTTTCCTTAACCGTAATACTGCTAAGTGAGGGATAATCGGGAAACAAAGGAGCAAGCGGCAGCAACCCTACTTCATTCACAATATCAATGGCTTCTTCGTACGTTTTAATTTTATAATCAAGCATTCACTCATTCCCCTTTGTTCTTTCCTTATTATGTATCCATCTTTCCCCTAAGCTTCCAAGTGCCATTCATACGCCAGATAAGATTACAATCGGTATAAAATCGGGATAAGAACGAACGAGAAGGGCAACAAACCTTAAGGACCCTTCCGTAAAAAAGACCAACCATAACACAAATAAAATGGAGAGATCACCATAGAAATGTTGCCTGAGAGACCATTGAGCGACGGTTGTTAAGAAAGAAAGATATTGTTCTTTTTAGATCGTGCGCATAGCACTCCTCGTGATAAGGAATCACCTCAAAAAACATCGTTACCGTAACTAAACCATCTTTAAGTGTAATTTCTTTTGTACATCTATCGCAAATATTCTGTAAGGGCGTTCCGTCACACACCACCCAAAATAAAAAACATGTCTGAAAAGATCCATCAATTCCATTATATACCATAATCAATCGAGACGTATTTTAATTTTGCATGGACTTTCCCCATTCAGCCAGTGATTTTAAATAAGGGATCAGGTCCTCGCCTGCTTTGGTCAGTGAGTATTCTACTCTTGGTGGAATTTCCATAAACTGCTTTCGAATGATAAGTCCTTGGTTCTCCATTAATAAGTTTTTTCTGACTTAGAAATAAAATACTGCACTTGTTTTACTTTGATTATGTAATAAAATTATATCGTAGTTGATTAAAAGCAGGATAAATAAAGGAGTGATAGTTTTGAAGTTAAAATATGAAGTTTTACCTGATGAAAAAATTGAATGCTGCAGAGAAATTTGCAATGAACTCATGGCCTTTCAAAAATCAAAATCCTACATAACACCTGAATTGTTTGACAATATGAATTTTGAAACAAGGCTGATTCCATCAATAAATAATGCCGTTCACAATTATACGGTAGTAGTTAAAGATGATGATCAAATCGTAGGTTATGTATATTCCAATATCTCTCCTAAAGAAGCCTATGCCAATGAATTTGCCACTTTTTTTGATCTTTCTTCTGTTAACAGAGATCATGTAGGCTGTTTATCTCAATTTTATATTAAAGAAGAGTACAGGCAATATGGGATTGGATCCAAACTTTTTCATATGTCCATGGATTGGATCAAGCAATTTGACGATGTGGAAGATTATTTTATTTATGTCTCAAATGGCAATACTAACGCACTGGAATTCTATAAACGTAAAGGATTTACTGTGAGTCATGATATATTGGATGGTTTTATTACTGTTTTACGAAGCAAAAGAGAAATTGGATGTAACCATTAAAATGGATGGAGCTGATATCAGCTCCACCCTTTCAGTAATGATATTTATCTTGTTCTTGATACATACGGATAAATCGGGTCTTTAAGCGCAAACTCATAGGTTTCGCCATTCACAATTCCTACAACCTTGCTGCTGTCATAGAGATCCAGCAAAAATCCGGCCATCTGTTTAGCCGTGTGGTACTCAGGAACCGCACCTTCATACTCAAATTTATCCAAATCCATGGAGCGCTGCGCAAATTCGGTTTCAGTGGCAGCAGGAGCCAGAACCTTCGCTTGCATTTTTGCTCCGTTTGCTTTTAATTCCTGTGCAAGTCCTTCTGTAAAAGCACTGACGTAAAATTTAGTCGCACAATACGTAACCGCACTCCCTACAATCGTATAACCGCCAGCTGAAGAGATATTAATCAGCTGTGTATCTTCTGTGTTTGCATAATCACGAACAAAGAGAGACGACAAGATCGTCAATGCTTCGATGTTTAAATGAAGCATATCTCCTATTTTATTTAAATCTTGATCCCCTACAGAAGCAAAGTTTCCGAACCCGGCATTGTTGATCCAGGTTTCAATTTCAAGATCTTTTAAGCTGTCGTACAGCTCGTACGCATTTTTCGCAACAGATAAGTCAGTGACACGAACTACAACTTCTAATTCTGAGTCAGCCTTCGCGATTTCTGTCTTTAACTCCTCCAATTTTTCTTCGCGGCGTGCAGCGATTACCAAGTTTTTTCCTCGTGCGGCAAATTCAAGCGCCGTTTCAAACCCAATTCCTGAACTTGCACCTGTAATTACGGTATATTTCATAAAAAGTACCTCCTCCAATAATTTCTTGCCTTGTGGTGATTATAAGGGTTAGAGTTTACTCTAAGTCAAACGACAGACGCAAATGCCGTTGGGTAAAATGAGGGAGTACTCAAGGCTGTATCAAGAAGGAGAACATACGCGGGAAGCACGTCTCCGTCTCCTCGAAGTGCATCGAACCTCGGTGAGGGAGCAAATCACCACCCTTCAGGAAACTGAAAAGATGCTGGATCATAAAATCGGATCCTATAAAGAATTGATTCAATCAGAGCATTTAAAAACCAGCACCTAGTTCTGATTTCAGAACCTAGGTGCTGGTTTTCACGTTACTGGTCTGTTTCAACGGTATTCTTTTCCAAGGAACTTGGCTTTGTTTCCGCTGGTTTTTTACTATCATCCTGTTCTTTCGGCGGCTCGGTTTCAGGATCCGTTGGTTTATCACCTGTACCCGGTTTGGTGGTTCCGTCTCCTGGCTTATCTTTAGGCGGAGTTGTTGGATCTGTCGGCTTATCCTGATTTCCTCCGCCTTGATCATTCCCACCCTGATCTGTTCCGCCATTTCCGCCTTGGCCATTGCCACCCTGATCGCTGCCGCCTTGATCATCTTTAGGCGGTGTGACAGGAGTATCCGGTTTTGTTTTACCGTCATCATTAGGTTTTTCTTTATCATCTTTATTCTTTTGTTCTTCTTCTTTTTTCTCTTTTTCTTTATCTTGCTTTTCTTTTTCAGCATCAGCTGATGGATCTTCTTTTTTGTCTTCCTTATGGCTTTGCTGTGCTATAGCAGGCATCGAAGTTCCTTGCACGTAAAGCTCAGAGCCTCGTGAAACGACAGATCCCGGTTTTTGGAAATCGGCAGTGAGCTTATTTGCTGAAACATGGGATACCAGTTCTTTAAAGATCAGCTTAGCGATCACTTGGTCTTCTTTCTTTACATAAGCATCCTGGCCCGGGTGATCATATCCTGTCCAGACAGCTGCTGTATAGCGTGTGGTATAACCGACAAACCATGAATCGGTCGAGCCGTTGCCATAGACATTGGCCGGAAGGTTCGTCGTTCCTGTCTTACCGGCTACATCCAATCCTGGAATCTGAGCCATGCGGCCAGTTCCGTTATTGACAACACTCTTCAGCATATCCGTTACCATGTAAGCTGTATAATCGCTCATGGCAGTTTTTGGCTGATGGCTAAACTGCTTCACTTCTCCATTCGGATATTCAATCTTTCTTAATGTTGTTGGCTGATGATAGACGCCCTTGTTTCCAAAAGCAGAATACGCACCGGCCATCGTTAATGGAGAAACCCCTTTATTGAATCCGCCGATCGCATAGGACGGATAGATCGTATCCAGCTTAATTCCAAGGTTTCCTGCAAACTGTTTCGCGTTCGCTTCTCCTACTGCCTGGAACGTTTTTATGGCAGGAATGTTATACGATTGGACGAGTGCTTCTCTCATAGAAAGCGTACCATGATAGGTTTTATCCCAGTTCTGGAACTGCTTGCCGTTGATTTCGAGCGGCTCATCCTTGATCGGAGTACTCGTAGACCATTTCAAGTATTCAATCGCCGGGCCGTAGTCAAGAATCGGTTTAATCGTCGATCCCGGCTGCCTTTCTGTATCGGTCGCATAGTTAAATCCTCTGATGGCCTGTTTGTTGTCATCCAGCCTGTTGCCGCCTATAGCACGAATCTGGCCGGTTTCAGTATCAAGGAGAACGGCCCCCGCCTGAAATTTATTGTCTGGGTAACGGATATAATCCTCCGTTGATAAGATTTTTTCTGCTTGAGATTGGGCATCCTGGTCAAGCGTCGTGTAGATTTTCAATCCGCCTTCAAACAGTTCTTTTTCAGAAATGCCTTCTTTTCGTGCGTCTTTAATGACCTGCTGTAAAAACGCTTCGTATCTCGGCTGAGACTTCTTAGGTTTCACAAGCATTTTCTTAATTGGCTGCTGCTGCGCTTTTACTTTTTCCTGCTCAGAAATATATCCGTTTTTGTGCAGTAGCGACAAGACCACATTCCTTCGCTGTTCCGCTAACTCTGGATGTACGAATGGATCATACCCGCTCGGACGCTGTGGCAGTCCGGCAAGCAATGCAGCCTCGCCGATGGTCAGCTGGTCCAGAGGCTTATTAAAATACGTTTTTGCTGCTGTTTTTACTCCATAGGCACTATTTCCGAAGTAGATTTTATTTAAATAGAATTCAAGAATCTGATCCTTGGAATATTTCCGTTCAAGCTGGATCGCCAAATAGGCTTCTTGTACCTTCCTAGTTACTGTCTTTTCTGGTGATAAGAACGAGTTTTTTACAACCTGCTGTGTGATTGTACTGGCACCTTCTGAACCAAATCCGTGAGTTATATTGGAAAGAATGGCTCCTGCGACCCTTTTCGTATCAATTCCGTTATGTTTGTAGAATCGAACGTCTTCTGTCGCAATAAAAGCGTTCCGAACGAGCGGCGGAATATCTTTAATGTGAGCATAATCTCTCTTTTCCTTCCCGCTGATTGAAACGACTTTCTCATTGTTCATGTCATAGACGGTGGAAGTACGTGAATACTTCAGGTTTTCGGGGTTCAATTCAGGAGCGCCTTTTGCAACTGAAAATACGGTTGCCCCCCCGCCAATAACCACTAAAAGAAAGAGAACAAGAAAAGTTAGTGTACTGTATGTAAGGAATTTTCGAAAACGTTTAGGCCTTTTGTTCTGTTTTCTTCTTTCCAATCGTGAAGCTGAATTTTTCTTTTCCATCATTAACTCTCCTTAAATTGTTCCATGCTGTTCCCTATGCTGAAATAGTTTATTTTTCCTGAACACCAATTTTATACTATTTTAATAGAAAATAATACGAATACATCTCACAAATGTTACATTTTTATTACAAACAGGTCAGAAGTACTAGTACCCGTTTTTCCAGCTTTTTAATCTATATGAATTAAAAAAAGAACAAGAACATGATGTCTCGTTCGAATGCTGCTTTTAGTGATATGCAGGACCAATAGCCTTTGTTTCCATTGGATGCTCAGGGTAATAAAAGGATAAGTTTTGGTAGCTCCAGGCAAACTTGCTTTTAGAAAAGTACTTGCCCAAAGAGAGGTATCTCATTTTTTGATGATCAATATAAATATCTTTATTCCTCGGTTTGTCTGTATCGAAACCAAATTCCAGTAAATTTTTGTTAAAATACATTCCATCTTTATTGATGCTCTGATATAAAAGATATACATCAGCCAGGGATGCTTTATATTTACCGAAATGCTTTGTTATTTTAAAAACATAAATTTTATGAGGTGCGTTCGTTATCTCCAGAACATAAGGGCTATTGGGGACAGTAACCGATTGAACCTTCTCCGTGTTTAATTCAATGGCTTCTTTCGTCCAGCCCTTCTGCAGTGCCTCTTTTTTGGTGTGGTACCCGTAATTAACCACATATAAATAGATTCCTGCTGCGATAAAAGATAACACAAACGCAGCTCCCCAGCCGTTTTTCATCAACAAACCCCATTTCCATTGAAGGCTATTTCAATTGCTTATTCTCTTGTTGTTTGAAGTCTATTTAAGATCAATTCCCAAACAACTCCCAATTACTTACAGTTTATCATAAAATTAATTGAAAGTTTTACTAAAATAAAAAAGCAGCCCTCATATCATGAGAACGCTGCAGTATTCTTAGTCAATCCCGCTTCTTCCTATTTTAACTCCCAATTCAGCATTTCACCCTCTTGCCCTAAACGCTTCATGTTCATTTTTTCCAATACACGGATGGAAGGATCATTGTTTATCAAGCATTCTGCAATGACACGGTTAACTTGGTCAGAAGTAAAGGCCCAATCGATTATCGCCTTTACCGATTCGGTGGCGTATCCTTTTTGCTGAGCAGACGGAATGATTCCATAACCGACCTCTACTGTTCGTTCGGCACTGGGTTTCCCTTTGAATCCAATATCTCCGACAATCATTCCCGTTTCCTTTTCTGTGACCAGCCACACACCCCATCCGTATAGCTCAGGGTCTTGTTCTAACTGTTCAACGTAGGACTTAATTTGGTTTCTGATTGGATATGCATCAGGCGATAGTGATTCTATGTATGGTCTGCTGCAGGGTATGATGGTTAACCGTTCTGTTTCCAATTTCATCTGTAACTTCCTTTCTTTATTCCATGTCTTCTAAAAAACTATTCTTCTCTCGGTCTTCTAATCCTCTTTTAACCTGCCGAATAATGAATGAACGGAGAATCATCTGAAAAACCCTCGGCGAAGTTATCTCAATATTCAGTTTGGTTCAATTAATTGGACTTTGGTTCAATTCTCCTCGATTTTGGTTCAATTCGCCGACGAGACACCATAAAAAAGGCTGCCGAGTCTCCTCGACAGCCTCATTAAATACAGTTTTACGCTTGTTTACTCTCACCAACCGGTTTTCCCTCACTAGCTGGCACTTCTTCTTCCCACCATAAAGCTTCATCAGGATCCCGCAAGATCTCTTTGATCTCGCCTGGGTCTTCAACAGCTGG
Organism: Fictibacillus sp. FJAT-27399; assembly: GCF_001510655.1. Taxonomy (GTDB): domain Bacteria; phylum Bacillota; class Bacilli; order Bacillales; family Fictibacillaceae; genus Fictibacillus_C; species Fictibacillus_C marinisediminis. The sequence goes on from NZ_LMVC01000002.1 coordinate 1,287,017, forward strand.
AAGAGATCCACGCAATGAACGGCCTGCTGTTTCTTTGACAAAGAAAGCTACAACAACAATACCGATCGTACAGACCGCCATTAAATAATAGGCCGGCAGCAGTTTATTATTGGTTTCTTTCACCAGCCAGGCAACAATGAGCGGAGTCGTTCCGCCAAAGATGGAAGTAGATACATTGTAAGTAATGGCTAGTGATCCATATCGAACGTTTGTAAAAAATAAAGAAGGAAGTGTTGCCGGGAGCGTTCCCTGAAAAGCGGTGAGCAGACATCCCAAAATCAGCACTCCGAAGAAGGCATTATTGCCATTTTCATTCCCCGCCAGCATAAAGGCCGGTATGCTTAAAATAATGGTTAGAATCAAAGCTCCTATCAAAATTTTATTTCTTCCAATCCGGTCACCCAAATACCCCATTCCCAAAACGAAAGGAATCATAATAACCATCACAATGAGAATGAGCAGCAGCCCTTTTGTTTCTCCATAACCGATCTGTTCAGAAAGGTAAGTCGGCATATAGGTTAGCACCATGTAGACAATTGTATTGTAAAAGAGAACAATGCCTACACAGATCAATAGGGACCTCCAATGATTGAGGAAAATTTCTTTAAGAGACGAATCCTTTTTCTTTTCCTCTTGTTCTTCCTCCATTGCCTGAAAAGCAGGTGTTTCCTCGAGGTGAGAACGGAAATATAAACCGATTAAACCTAGTGGAGCTGCAATAAAGAACGGAATTCTCCAGCCCCATTCCAGCATGGTTTCCGAACCTAGAATAAAGGTCAGCAGGGTCACAAGCCCTGAACCAGCAATATAGCCGGCCAAAGTTCCTACCTCTAAAACGCTTGACATAAAACTGCGCTTTTTATCCGGAGTTGATTCTGCAATAAACGTCATGGCCCCAGCGTATTCTCCGCCGGTTGAGAAGCCTTGCACCAATCTGGCAACCAGCAGAAGGATGGGCGCCGCAATCCCGATAGACTTATAGCCGGGTATTAGCCCGAGGCTGAGTGTTGCAATCGCCATCATGATCAATGTAATGGCCAGTACCTTTTTTCGCCCTAAACGGTCACCCATTATTCCAAACACTACACCGCCGATCGGCCTCGCGATAAATGCTACTGCAAATGTCGCAAAAGCATAAATCACCTGGGCAGAAGAATCGACTTCAGGAAAAAAAACTTTGCCAATGGTTACCGCTAAATAAGAATAAATACCAAAATCAAACCATTCCATGGCATTACCAAGCGAGGTCCCCAGGATCGATTGTTTTGCGATTTTTGTATCAACAACCGTAATATCTTCTTTTTGTAATCTATTACTATTTTTTCTATCCACAGCGTGCCTCCTCATACTGCATAAAATTAAAAAGTTGTTGTACTAAACCTTTTCCCTAAATCGATCCCAAACTAACCATTTTCATATAAAAAGGCTGCCGAGTCAGCCTCGGCAGCCTGCAACAGTTTTATCGGATGTTTCCTATATTTTCTGCTGAGATCCCAAAATGCTTATTTTTTCTTTCAATGCTGCTCTTTCATTTCTCTCCCGAACTTCTTCCTTCCACCACAAAGCTTCCTCTGAATTCATTAGTATTTCCTTTATCTCACCAGGATCTTCTACAGCGGGGTACGATCCCCTTAATGACCTTCCTGCTGTTTCTTTAACGAATAATGCTACTACAAAAATCCCGATAACACAGACCGTGATCAAATAATAAGCCGGCAGCATACTGTTATTCGTTGCTTTAACGAGCCATGCTACGATTAAAGGTGTAGTTCCGCCAAAGATGGAGGTTGAAACATTGTACGTTATCGCCAAGGAACCATATCGTACCTCTGTGAAAAAAAACGACGGCAATGCAGCAGGTAATGTGCCTTGAAAGGCTGTAAACAAACAGCTCAGGGTCAGCAATCCCAGAAAAGCCAAAATGCTTGAACCCGTGCCCATCATGAGGAACGCCGGAATGCTGAGTACGATCGTACCGATTAACGCTCCTTTAATCAGGCGGTTTCTTCCAATCCGATCACCCCAGTATCCCATTGCCAAAACAAAGGGAATCATTGCAATCATGACAAATAGGATGAGGACCAGCCCCTTTGTTTCACCAAAACCAAGCTGTTCTGATAAATAAGAGGGCATATACGTAAGAATCATATAGTTTATGGTGTTATAGAAAAAAACGACGCCAATGCAAATCAAAAGGGAACGCCAGTGCTCCGTAAAAATATGTTTCAGGGAGGTTTGCTGTTTCCTCTCTTTTGCCGATTCCTTCATCGCCTGGAATGCCGGGGTTTCTTCCAGATGCGATCTGAAATAAAACCCGATCAGCCCTAAAGGTGCGGCAATTAAGAAAGGAATTCTCCAGCCCCATTCAAGCATAGTTTCAGATCCAAGCAGAAAGGTAAGCAGAGTAACTAATCCCGATCCGGCGATGAACCCGACAAGTGTTCCGACTTCAAGGCCGCTTGACATAAACCCTCGTTTCTTATCAGGTGTAGATTCAGCGATAAACGTCATCGCACCTGCATACTCTCCTCCGGTAGAAAAGCCTTGTATCATTCTTGCAACAAGCAATAAAACTGGTGCTGCGGCTCCGATCGTTGCATAGCCCGGAATGAGTCCGATGCTTAATGTGGCAATGGCCATCATGATTAACGTTATGGCCAAAACTTTCTTTCGGCCTAAACGGTCACCCATCATTCCAAACACTATACCGCCGATCGGCCTCGCGATAAATGCCACCGCAAACGTTGCAAAAGCATAGATTAACTGGGCAGAAGGATCGATTTCAGGGAAAAATACTTTACCAATCGTAACCGCTAAGTAGGAATAGATGCCAAAATCAAACCACTCCATGGCATTGCCAAGAGATGTTCCAAATATTGATTTTTTCGCAATTTTATTGTCAACAACTGTGATATCCTCTTTGGTCAGCTTTTCTATTTGTCCTCTTTCCACATCGTACCTCCTCTTAATACCGTAAATCTTGCTTGTTTTCTCACTCATCTCTTTTCAGTTAGATAGTTTATAACAAACGACTTTTGGTTCTGTCATTTCTTGTATCGCAAATTTAATTCCTTCCCGTCCCAAGCCTGACTTCTTCACCCCGCCAAACGGCATGGCATCGATTCGGTAGTCACTGCTGTCGTTGATCATGATGCCTCCTACATCCATCCTGGCAATCGCTTTTTGAGCTTTATCAATGTTTTTTGTAAAAATACCTGCCTGCAGTCCGTAGCTTACTTCATTGGATTTTTCAATGGCCTCATCCACATCCGCAACAGCGTATAGGAGTACAACCGGGCCAAAAATTTCTTCTTTTGCAATTGTGCTGTCATCCGGAATATTCTTTAGAACGGTCGGAGAATAAAACGCTTGATTACGCTTGCCTCCTGTCAGCAGTTCAGCCCCTTTATCAACGGCTTCATTCACAAGACTCTCTACACGCATCGCCTCCTTTTCAGTGATTAGCGGACCTATATCGGTAAGCTCTGACAGCTTATCGCCTACGATATACTGTTTTGTTCGCGTAACAAACGACTTTTCAAAATCGGACATAATGCTCTGCTGAACATAGATTCTCTGCACACTCAGGCAGTTTTGGCCGGCTGCCCAATAGGCTCCGGAGACTGTGGATTCAACGGCATCATGCAAGTCCGCATCTTCCAGAACAATAACCGGAGAATTAGAGCCGAGTTCCATACTCACCTTTTTTAAGCCGGCTTTTCTTACAATCTCTTCTCCAGCCTCTACTCCTCCTGTAAAGGAAATCATCCGAATGGCTGGGTGAGTGACAAGAACATCTCCAATCTCGCTTCCATGTCCCGTAATGACGGACAATACTTTTGTAGGCAGCCCCCCATGGGCAAATGCCTCAGCAAGCAGCAGCGCACTTAGCGGAGTGACCGTTGCCGGCTTTACGATGATAGCGTTTCCTGAAGCAATTGCCGGCCCTACTTTATGGGCGACCAGGTTCAGGGGGTCATTAAATGGAGTGATCGCGCCAATGATTCCAATTGGAAAACGCTGATAGTAGCCGACCCGGTTGTTGTTCCCTTCCATTTGGTCAAAGGGAATGGTCTCCCCCTGAATCCTTCTTGCCTCTTCTGCACTGATACGGAGGGTCTGAATGCATCTTTCGGTTTCTTTTGCAGCTTCACGGATCGTCTTGCTGCCTTCCTTCGCAATGGTCAAAGCGTACTTTTCTTTATTGGCTTCAATGTAGTCTGCCGCTTTATGAATGACAGCCATCCGTTCATACACCGGCATGGCGGCGGCAATCTTTGCTCCTTCTTTTGCGTGCTCAATACAAGCCAGCATATCTTCTCTTGAAGCTGCAGGAACAGTGTCTATCATTCTGTTATCCTGCGGGTCCCGAACCTCAATGGTTCTATCACGGTGTACCCATTTTCCTGCTAAAAACATCTTTTGGCCAGCAACCTGAGTCGTCATCAACATCCCCGCCTTCCACTGTTTAAATGTTTACGAGTTTTCTTTCGCGATCAATGTTAATTAAATCGATTAACAAGGAAAAGCCTGTTTCAACCTTACCTGCACCTGCTCCGCTTAGCGTAACAGTTCCTAAGAGATCACAATCATAAGCAATGGCGTTTACAGCTCCGCTGATGGAAGCAAGCGGATCAGTCATATCGATCTTTTCAGGAGCGATAGAAGCATTAACTTTCCCGTTTTCTTTACGAGCTTTGGCCAGCAGTTTCCACCGTTTCCCTTCGGCTTTTGCCTCTTCAATATCCTTCAGGGTGAGATCTGTAATCCCCCGGCATGATACTTCTTCTACCAGCAAAGGTTCGTTCATCACATAGTTTGACAGAATGGTAATCTTATATCGCGCATCATAGCCCTCAACATCACTGGTTGGATCGGCTTCTGCATAACCCAGTTTTTGGGCTTCTTTCAACGCTTCCTCATACATTACTCCCTCTTCTTCCATCTTGGTTAAGATAAAATTGGTAGTACCGTTTAAGATGCCGCGAATTTCTGTAATCTCATTCCCCGCCAAAGCGGCAGCAGGCATCCTTAATGAAGGGGTTCCGCTCATAACTGTTCCCTCAAATCCCCAGTACACGCCTTCCCCTTTTGCCAATTCAGAAAGCTCCTTATACGCCAATGCAACCGGGCCCTTATTGGTCATGACCACATTTTTTTTCGCCAAGAATGCCGTCCGGCAATGATCGATGGCAGGCTGTCCTGTACGTACATCGGTATAGGAAACCTCAATAATGGTATCCGCATTAGTTTCACGAATGGTCCTTAGGCTGTCCCAGCCGGTCACGAGGCCAGGGACCGGCGGGTAGTTTTCCAGATTTCCAGTATTCCGCAGCACTTGTAAAACCGTATTAATGTTCAGACCGTTTGGGTGATAGATTGAACCTTTGTTAAAATCAGAGATGGCCACAATTTCAGCTTCAAAATGCTCATTAGCCTTTAAATCTTCGTGCTTGTCCCTTAGAATTTCAGCCAATCCCTGGCCGACTGTTCCAAACCCAATAAAAGCAAGTTTATGTGCCATATGTGTCTACCTCCACCTTTTCACGGCTTGGCAGGAATACCTCGCCTTTTAAATACTTTATAGCTGTCTGTGCTAGAATCGCTGTCCCGATTGGCAGGCAGTCTTCATTTATATCAAAAAATGGAGTGTGCAAATCTCTCTGGTCTTGTCCTTGCTCGGCACATCCCAAAAAGAACATGGCACCCGGCATTTTCTGTGTTACATATCCAAAATCTTCTCCGCCCATTCCAAACGGGCCTCTTTTAATCGTGATTTCGGGATAAAGCTCTCTTGCCGCCTCCATAAACCACTTGTTGATGGTTTTATGATTCTTCAGCGCAGGCTCGCCCCGGTCTACTTTGAAAGAGTACTCTCCTCCTAGAGGCTGAACAATCGAAAACGCCTTTTCCAATTCTGAGGCGAGCATGCCGCGTATTTCAGGTGAATAGCTGCGAATCGTTCCCGATATGGATACCTCGGTAGGAATAATATTGCTTGCCGAACCCGCATGGATCTCACCTATGCTGATCACGGCTGACTCCATTGCCGATACTTTCCGTGCCACAATGCCATGCAGTGCCTGCATGACAGGCCCCAGCATCCAAATGGGGTCGGTTCCCTGTTCAGGATAAGCACCGTGTCCTCCTGTTCCATAAATTTTGCCCTGGAACACATCAACATTGGCCATGCTGTAGCCATCGTTCACTTGAATAGCACCAGCCGGAAGCCAAGGGCACATATGGAGGGCTATGGCTGCGTCTGCTTCATCATAGACTCCTGCCTGAACCATATACGGAGAACCTGAAAGTCCTTGTTCATCAATGCTTTCTTCTGCCGGCTGAAAAACAAATTTTACCGTACCCTGTATATCTCCCCGTTCAAATGCATCTGCCAGAAGGCTGGCAACCCCCAGCAGGATGGACGTATGGGCATCATGACCGCAAGCATGCATCACACCCTCGTTCCCGGATTTGTAACCAATTGCATTTTTCTCATGAATGGGTAAGGCATCCATGTCTGCGCGGATACCGATGACCGGTCCTTCCCCTGAGGTAAGGGTTCCTACAACACCAGTGGGAACACCCACTCCGATCTCCGTTTTCATTCCGGGAATCCGCCTTAATGTTTCTGCCACAAGGCTTGACGTTTCAAATTCCTGAAAACTGACTTCAGGGTTTTGATGGATCTGCCGCCTCCATGCAATCAATTTTTCATTCAACCCTTTTACCGAAGCAGCAACAAACTGATGATTTGCCATTTGTCATTCATCTCCTCAAACACACTTGCTATCTTTTAGACTTTTAAAGCAATTTCCACATGTTGAAAAGCCTGCTCAAAGTCTGCAATAATATCTTCGATGTCCTCTATGCCGCAGGAGATGCGGATCAATCCTTCAGGAATTCCCATCGCCGCCCGTTCTTCCGGTGTACATTCCACGTGGCTTGTCGTACGTGCAGGGCCGACGGTTGTTTCCACTGCGCCAAGATTGGCCGCACGGTTAGCAAATTGCAATTTTGGAAGCAGGTCCCTGACCGTTTCGACGCCTCCTTTTACCGCAAAGCTGAGCATTCCGCCAAATCCCTTCATCTGCTTTTTCGCAATTTCATGGTTTGGATGTGTTTCAAGTCCAGGATAATAAACTCCTTCTACCAAGTCTTGCGTTTGGAGGAATTTAGCAAGCTCCATTGCATTTTCACTTTGCTGGCGAACACGCAGCTGAAGGGTTTTCATCCCCCTTAAGATGAGGTAAGCAGCCATCGGATCCATCGTTGCTCCGTTGATTTCACGGAAATGATAGATTTTTTCCACCAATTCCCCCGAACCGCAGACTACGCCTCCAAGCGCATCGGCATGTCCTCCCAAAAATTTGGTCGCACTATGGATGACAAGATCTGCTCCCAAAGCGAGCGGATTCTGGTTGATCGGTGTTCCGAACGTATTGTCAACTACCACTAACGCACCCGCTTCACGTCCTGCTTTGGCCATCCTCTCAATGTCTGTAATTTTAACCGTTGGATTGGTTGGTGTTTCCAAATACAGAATACTGCAGCCTTTTGCTACTTCTTTTTCAATCTGTTCATGGTTTCCGGTTTCACATAACGCAACCTCGATCTGCTGCCGGGGGAGGAATTCTGTGAATATTTTATTGGTTCCGCCATAGGTATCCTTGATGGAGACGATCCGGTCACCAGGCACTAAAAAAGTAGAAAGTGTATTGCTGATCGCTGCCATTCCAGTTGAAAAACTCGTAGCTGCTTCGGCTCCTTCGAGAATTTTTACTTTGTCTTCAAAAGCCTGGACCGTCGGATTTGTGTTTCGTCCGTATATATGCCCTTTTTTCTTCCCGATGGCGACGTCATACCATTCATCCATATCGTCGTAGCCATACGCTACACTTAGAACGACCGGCACCTGAGTAGCACCGTGCACCAAATACTCTTTTTCCCCTGCCCACACGGACTTCGTGCCTGCTTTAACGTTTTGATTTGTCATGAGATCACTCCTCGTTAATTTTTTAAGGCTGCTTCTTTGTTTTCTATTTTCAAACCAAGTCCTCGTTTCAACATTTCTTGAAAAGCAAACAAAGCGATGGCGGTATCCTGTACTCCTGTTCCGGTTAAGTCACAGACCGTAATCTGTTCTTCATCCTGCCGGCCTACTGTTTTTTGCGAAGTCAGCTCCCCGAGCTCAACGATAGGTTGTTCACGGGATAAAAGTCCTCGATCATATGCATGATGAAGTTCGCCCAACCGCTCACATTGAGCGATGGTGTCGCAAACAAGCCGGCCGGCCTGTGCCAATACTTCAGCCTCGAGTTCCTGCTTGTGCTCGGCGTCCGATCCCATCGCTGTAATATGAATTCCTGGATGGAGCCATTCTGCTTTAATCACCGGTTCCTTTGCCGGCGTTGTTGTAATGACGAGATCGCTGTTACGTACAACCGCCTCTGCGCTTTCGACCGCTTTTACCTCAATCCCAAGTTCAGCTGACATTTCCTCAGCATAGGCCTTCGCCCGTTCAACTGACCGACCATAGACGAGCACCTCTTGAAAGTCCCTTACTAGCCGCAAGGCTTTTACCTGGTATCTCGCCTGGCTTCCTGAGCCGATCACGCCAACGGTTTGTATCTTTTCTCTTGATAGATATTTAGCAGCAATAGCACCCGCGGCAGCCGTACGAATATCGGTAAGATAACCGTTATCCAGCAAGATCGCCTTCGGCACACCTGTTTTTGCACTGATGAGCATCATCAGTCCGCTTCCGCTCGGCAGGCCGATCTGGTAATTGTTAAAAAATCCAGAAGACACTTTAATCGCAAACATGTCTTTCCCTTCGACATAGGCGGTTTTCACGTCCACTTCTCCGTTCTGATCATGAACATCAACCCGCATGATAGGCGGCATGGTTACTTTATCTTCGGCTAGGTAAGAAAAGCCTTCTTCAACAACGGAAAGAGCCTCCGGGTTTAATGAGATATGCTGCTTCAATTCTTGTTCTGTGAAAATATACATTTTTCCCTTCACCCCTTTTAGTTCATGTTCGTTTCCAGTACTCCATCTTTGATAAACAGCTGTCTTGGCATTGAAGCAAAGGCTTCACAGCCGTCCGCTGTTACCCGGAAAGATTCGCTGGCTTCAAAACCGTATTGATCAAGCCAGATTCCGGGGATAAGGTGGAAGGTCATATTCGGCTGCAGAATGGTTCGGTCTCCTTTCCGGATGCTTGCCGTGTGCTCACCCCAGTCCGGCGGATAATTAAGTCCCATCGCATAGCCAAGCCTTGATTCTTTAACAATGCCGCTTTTGTGGATCGTCTTTCTCCACGTTTCTTCAATTTCCTCACAGGCAATTCCCGGCTTGATCATGTCCAGGCATGCATTCAGCCCTTCTACTACAACATCGGAAAGATTTTTGAGCTTGTCGGATGGCGGTCCGATATTTACTGTTCTTGCAAGCGGGGAATGATACCGTCTATAGCAGCCTGCCAGTTCCAAAATGACGGAGTCCCCTTTTTTATACCGGTCATCCGTCCAGGTCAAGTGAGGTGTAGACGTTTTTTCTCCTGAAGGCAGCAGGGGCACGATCGCCGGATAGTCACCGCCAAAGTCTTTCGTCCCTTTGATTTGGGTATGAAAAATCTCGGCGGCCACATCACATTCCCTGACGCCTTCATTAATGAGCCCGATTCCTTTCATCATGGCATTTTCCACAATTTCAGCGGCGCGTTTCATATACGTAATTTCGGCATCTGATTTTACGAGGCGAACCCAGTTTACTAATAATGTGGCATCTTTAAACGAAGCATTGGGCAGCCCCTTCTTTAACTGCTCATAACATTTAGCCGTAAAATAATAATTGTCCATCTCCACACCGATCGAACGCTTGTCCTGCCCGATCTGCTTTAGGATATCGGCCACAAAATCCATAGGATGCTTCGAGTCCGATTGGACATAATCGTCGGAATAAGGAATCAGGTTCTCATGGTAAAGCCATGACGTTGCTTTTGCCCCATTGGCATCCTGGCCGCGGCCGATCCAGATCGGCTGATCTTCGTCATTAATGACGATCAGCATTTGATGGACGTAAAACGACCATCCATCGTATCCTGACAAATAGTTCATATTGGCCGGGTCTGTAATCAGGAGGACTTCTATTCCTTTCTCTGCCATACTCTTTTTCGTTTTATAAATTCTTTCCTGATATTCAGCTGTCCCAAATGACATAGGACCTTCCCTCCTGTTTCTGTATAATTATTAGAATTTTATGAATAATTAATTTATAAACTTAGTATAGAACACCCTCCATCTATTCATCATCTGCAAATATGTATGAACTTTTGTAAAAAGTTTTAGTCAATTTTTCAGAATAGCTAGCACACATAAAAAAAGAGCTTGTCCATGTTCAGACAAGCTCTCAAATATTTTATAAATAAAAGATTGTTAATTTATCTTTGAATGTATTTAGCTGTTAATAGGATATCGTGCTTCAGTTAACCCTAACTTCCAGGTTTTGATACTGAGATCCAATAAAAATAAATCATCCGTGTCGATCAGGGAAAGGCCGGTCAGGGTCTCTATTTTACGAAGCCTGTACAATAGGGATTGCCGGTGAAGATTTAACAGGCGCGCGGTCTGACTCACATTTCCGTGGCATTCATTGTAGGTGGTGAACGTTCCGATAAGATCCATAGTGCGCTGCTGGTCATATTGAATAAGCGGTTCGATCGCTGATACGATGATTTCTTTCATTTCTTCGTTCTGTGCAAGAGTCAACAACACCCGATCAACCTTTGTGTTTTCATACAGTACCCGGTGTCCTGCTCCCTTCTTATTTCTTCCAATCTGCAGTGCGGTCTTTGCCTGGTCAAATCCTTTATTAAACCCAGTAACCTCCTCCTGATGCCCGCCGATTCCCCATGAAATGATGACATCCGGCAGCAGATTCCGGAGACGCCTCTCAACCAGATCCAAAAAATGATGTGCAGGGTTCTCATTGCTTGTGATTTCTACAAAAAGAATAAGTTTTTCGCCTTGATAGGTCATCATCACTTCTTTTTTTAGATATTGTGCCGCATAATAAATTTCTTCCTCAATGTAGCGGATCATGCTGTCAAGCCAGTGCTCATACGAATCATAGTGCTGCTTTCTTTTTTTAAACAATAGTTCCAGGTTTTCAGGATAGCCAGCAATACAAACATAAGGGAGTTTAATATTAAACCCGAGCAATTTTGCTCTGGATTCAGCTTGTTCCCGGGAAGAAAACTCTCCTTTTGCCAATTCCTGAACAAAATCACTGCGAAGACGTATCTCCGTTTCTTCAATGGCATTTTGGCGCGACAGCCAAAGAGCGATCGTGGTAGCAGAATGTTCGAGCACGTTCACACGGTATTGATTTAAAAACTCTTCGATCACCAAATCGTTTGGAGGCAGAACAAATAAATATCCCTGTATATCACCTGAAGCCTTTAGTATTGGCAGTTGAAGAATTGACTCACCCTCACGTTCAATAAGATGAAACTTTTGAAACATCGGATCCTGCGGCAGAACGGCAGGTGTTTTTTCTGTGGAGATGCAATCTTTCATGTCATAGTATTTCCATCTGGCGTCAAGCTCGCATGCTTCAGCCCTGTCCTGAATAATTCCCGCTCTGTCCGTAATAACGAGAGGACAGCCTATATGTTTTTGAATATAACCGGATATTTCGTTCAGGCTTGTCTCCTTCAGAATGAGTTTAAGGAGTTCCTGCTGAACTTTTTCGGATTTTTCCCGGTCTTTAAACTGCCTGTCATTGAGTTCTCTAAGAACATCTTCAATGATGGTAGCAAAACGGATTTCCCATGGAATTTCGATAATGATAAAGTTATGTTTTTCTGCAAGCACCATCACTTCTATTGGAACATCATATATGTAACGGCCTAAAGCAATAATAAGCGCTGAAGCTTCAGATTGTATGATGTCTTCAACAAATTTTTTGAATAACAAAACATCATGGCCGCACCCAATGGCCGTGCTCAGGACCACTTCATTTTTGCGGACAAAATTCTCTACTGGCATCTCTATAGCAGAAATCCATTGAACATACCGTTCGTTCAGGATATGGCCCCCAGTTCGTACTCTGGCATTTTTCATAATCTCGAAGTTTAATATATCCCCTACTGCTAACCTCATATGAACCCTCCTGACCGCAAGATGTTCCTTCCTGAATTATACATATTGTTAAATATAGCACATCACAATAATCGGGAAGATCTCTACTATATTTTCAACACAAAACCAAATTCCCCTGTACAATCTTACGGAAAAATGGGTAATTTCAAGAAGGTGAGTAGGTTTGAAGAATTCGTTGTACCACCGAAAGATCTACATTATGGCCTGTGATAATGACAGCAATTGCTCCTTCCTGGCGCTCTATTTTCTTTCCTAATAATGCTGCAATTGCAGTACTTGCTGCTCCTTCCATGATCATTCGGTGATGATCCATCATATAGGCCATGCTGTAGGCAATTTCATCTTCAGAGATTAATAGAACCTGGTCCATATACCTTTTTACCATTTCAAAGGTATAGCGATTGTCCAGGCCAATTCCTCCGAGCAGGCTGTCAGCAAGCGTGTCCTTCTCAGGTAATTTTACGGGTTTCCCTGCTCTAAGGCTTTCATACATCACTGCGGATTCTGCCATGGAAACCCCAGTCACTCTGATCCCCGGGTCGTTTGACTTAACCGCCATACCAATGCCGGATAGCAGCCCCCCACCCGAAAGCGGCACGATCACATCAGTTAAACATGGAATATCTTCAAGCAGTTCCAAACCAATGGTACCCTGTCCTGCGATTATGTGCGGATCATCGAATGGCTCGATCACGGTCAATCCCTGCTCTTTTTCTAATGTGAAACATCTTTCGCCAGCCTCATCCTGGCTTTCTCCACAAAATTCAATGACAGCACCCAGTCTCTTAAGAGAATCAACTTTTGCTTTTGGCACCCGGTTGGATATACAAACAGTGGCCTCAATGCCTAGCTTTTTCGCCACATAGGCTACTGCCATTCCATGATTTCCCGTAGAATACGTTGTAACTCCCCTCTTTTTTTCCTCTTCACTTAAACTTAAAATTTTGTTCGCTGCCCCCCGGACTTTAAATGCTCCTGTATCATGAACCGTCTCAAGTTTAAGATAAACAGGCCGTCCTGCTCTTTCAGATAGAATAAAAGATTCAACAGCAGGTGTTTTTTTTATCAAGGAACCGATCCTCTTTTTGGCTTCCCACACCTCCCGAATCCTCACTTCAGCTTTTATGTTTGTACTTATTATTTCATTCATGCTGGTCCCCTCCCTGAGTATCATTCCTACTTCGGATTATATAGTATGAATATTCTGTAATCTACTGTTAATAGTGAATAGTGATTGAATTGAGTTTTCGTACAAATTGACATCAAAAAGGCCGCCGGGTTACGCCGGCAGCCTTTAGACTTTTTATCATTTACCTTCAAGAACTACAGCACTAAGTGCAGGAATCTTTATCTTTTTGCCCAGCAGGGTACCGAGTGATTTGTTTCCCGCTTTCTCACCATTGGCAAGCACCTTCCATGGTCCGACCGTTGGAAGAGAAATCGTTTGTACAGTTTCGTTGGCGTTGTACACGACAACTAGATCTTTTGCCTTGTCTTTGTTTGCGTGTCCTTTCAGATCATAAATGACTGTATTTTTCGGAGCTGGAAGGAACATTAAGTGACTTCGGATATCCTGTGCTGTTCTCATTCGGAATGCCGGATGGCTCTTGCGCAGCTTGATAAGGCCTTTCATATAATCTACTTCTTTGCTGAAGTCTGCTCGGCGCTGCCAATCAAGCTGGTTCACAGAATCAGGAGATCTGTAGCTATTATGATCGCCGCCTTTCGTTCTCATGAACTCCTGGCCGGCATGCAGGAACGAAATGCCTTGTGACGTCAGGATAATAGAGGACGCAAGCTTGTGCATTTTCTTACGGGTATCAACTGAACTCTCTGGATTGGTCAGCTGCAATTTATCCCATAAGGTGTGGTTATCGTGAGCTTCTACGTATGTGATCACTTGCTGCGGATCTTTATAGGTCGCCGTCGTGCTTGGATAATCGATGCCTGCTTTTACACCTTCTTTAATGGCATCCTCTGTACCCGGTTTACCGTTCACAAATCCTTTATCTGTATCATTGAACACGCTGCCTTTTAGACCATCACGTATGCCATCGTTGAAATGAGCGATTCCCGGCATTTTTCCGGCATTCTTTTGATTCGCTTTGGTTTCAGGATCAATCGGTGTGTTGAGATCCCAACCTTCGCCAAGCACTATAATAGAAGGATCAATTGTGTTCAATGCTTTTCTGACCTGGTTCATCGTTTCAACGTCATGGATGCCCATCAAGTCGAATCGGAAACCATCCAGATTGTATTCTTTGGCCCAATAGCTCACAGAATCTACGATAAATTTGCGCATCATCTTATGCTCTGATGCCGTATCATTCCCCACACCTGTACCGTTCGCCAATGTCCCATCTTCGTTATAGCGGAAATAATAGCCCGGTACAAGCTTCTGGAAGTTAGACTCCCCTGCTGCGAACATGTGGTTATATACCACGTCCATAATGACCCGAAGTTTGTTGTGATGCAGGGTGTTGACCATCTGTTTCATCTCATTGACCCGGACTGCTGGCTTATAAGGATCAGTAGAATACGAGCCTTCTGGTGCATTATAGTTCTTAGGATCATAGCCCCAGTTGAATTGCGGTTCATTCAATTTTGTCTCATCAACCGTATTATAATCATAGATTGGAAGCAGCTGAACGTGTGTAACACCGAGATCTTTAATATGGTTCAGTCCTGTTTTTACTCCCGCTGGCCCGGTTGTTTTTTCTTCAGCTACTCCCAAGAACTTTCCTTTATGCTTGATGCCGCTTTTTGGATGCATGGATAAATCTCTGACATGAAGCTCGTAAATGATGGCATCTTCAGGAGTGAAGGCCTTCATTCTTTTGTGAAAATGCTTCGGATCGGTATTATCCAAATTGATAACAGCACCCTTATCGCCATTTACCGTTACTGCACGTGCGTAGGGGTCCACGGCTTCATTCCACTGGTCGCCAATCTTTACTTTGTACGTATAAATCAGACCCTCTTGATTGCCGTTAAGAGTTGTTTTCCAAGTGCCTCGCTCGGACTTCTTCAATGGCAGCTCGGTCCCCTTCTCTTCTTTCCATGATTTGTAGACCACGATCTTGGCTTCACTAGCAGTTGGTGCCCAAAGCCTGAAACTCGTTTCTTTTTTAGAATAGGTGTTTCCTAAATCTTTACCGTTATAGAAGAACTGCTTATCAAATTCCGGTGTACGGACCACCTTGCCAGTCTGGACGGCAGCTACTCCAAAATTCTCTTTAGAGATCTTGTAAACTTTTGTAAGATCCAGATTTTTCGTAGTGATGACTTTAACTTTGTTTGTAAAATCGCCTGCTTTGCTGTCATAAGGAACAACTTCTTTTATAGCTGCTCCGCCTGATAGTGAAAGACCGTGATTTTTTATATCAAACGGGAAGTTGGTTTCAAACGTAATTTCATTGAACCCATCAAGGCTGGCTTTTACGATTTTCGGCGTACGGTCGACCAAGTCTTTGTCATAATAAATGCGCTCCTGCCCCTGTGCGATCCACACTTCTGCAGAACCGTCTTCGTGAAACTTTGTTACGTATCTATCATTAAATTCCTTATCCGCCCACTCATTTCCGGGCACGCTTTTTCTTACAATAAGCCCGATTTTATGAACGTCCTTCAAGTTTTCCAACTTGATGTTGGCCACTTTGCCAAATTCATCTTCATCGGTAAATTGAACCGATTTTCCTTCGCCGTTCTCCGGCCAGGTCCATAGGTTCCAGCCCTCATATTGATTGTCGTATCTGAAATAGTGAAACTTCACATTAATATCTTCATAAGCAGGAAGGTCTCGGTACTCTCCATCTGGCGGCTCTGTGTAAGTATTGTCATCACCGGACTTCACCCAAACTTCGCCTTCGCCGGCAGAGATATCAATAAAACGGTCTCCTCCATCCTTTTCCCAGCTGTCCGTTCTTACGATGAAGCCGACTTTCTTGTATGTACCGTCAAGCTCGATCTCGGCTACCTTTCCGAACTTGTCCTCTCCTGTAAACGGATAGGCTTTTCCTTCTCCGCCTTCAGGAAAGACCCATAAATTCCAGTCCTTCGTGTTGCCTTCTGCAGGCTTGTAGTGAATCGTGACTTTTGTTTTTCCAGACACCGCTTCTGCAAACGATTGCACAAAATAGAAAGAAAAAAACCCCCCAATGACTAAAGTAAAAATCGAGAGTAATGCAATAAATCGCTTGATCAATGCCAACTTCATTCCTTATCCTCCCTTTACATTACAAAATGTGGATTTCAAACATAACTTTACCATTATAAAGAAACAAATGAAAGCGGTTGCACAATAGATGGGTAATTAGTCTGATTGGCAAAAAAAACGAATTAGAGGTTTCTAATCCGTTTCCGGTTTTACTTTTTCCAGTAACTCGCTGTAATACCTGACTTGCTCAGGAAACAAAGCCATCTCTTTCTTTCCTTTTTCACTGACCCCATACATTCCCCTGGCAATTTTCTCAAACCAGCCATAATAATTTTTGTTCAGAATCGAAAGGGTTTTCGCACCTGTCCCTAGCTCCCGAAGCGCTTTTGGGGACAACGGCCCAAGCTGATCAAGCAGAAAGGCGATCTGGATGCAATTTTCTTTGTAGGCGGTCATGAGCTTCTTTTTGTTGCTGCCTCCAACATTATAATCTCCATTTCTTCCCTTAATTTCTTCCAGAAGCTTGGTTCGTTTCTTCTTATAGCGCTGCTGGCTTTTTAACCGGTCAAACGCTCCAGGAGAAAGAATGGTTTCCACTACAGGTCCGCTTTTTGGAAATGAAACGAGCAGCAAGCCAAGCTCCAGCCTTCTGATCAAATGAAGGGTGTCCTGCCACTTTTTTGATCTTAATTTGTATTTAGGCCACGGAATAGCGATGTATACGAAATCCGTCAGCCTTTGTCTGTTTGTTGCCTGGACGAGGAGGTCAACATTCAGATTCAGCTTCAATTCGACAATGATCAATTCATCTTCCTTGACCACCACAATGTCACAGTGGTTGACCTCCCCATACACTTCAAAGCCTTTTTCCATAAAAAAATCCCTTACTGGTTCGTACAAGTCTGTTTCATATCGTTTGTCATTTTTTTTGTTCATAAAGACCTCTGCCTGTCTTTTTTAATGGCTGTTTTCGCAACCATTGTTGCTCTTGAGAGTGGTTGATTTCCGTTTCAGGTTGCTCGCTTTCCGCGGGGCGTGCGCTGAACCCCTCGGCGCTAGCGCCTGCGGGTTTCACCTGTCACGCTCGTCCCGCTGGAGTCTCGCACCTTGCACTCCAATCAACAATCATTGAAGACTTTTCACAAAAATGTTCCCAAAGCACAATCTTTTAGAAAAAGAGACGTTTTCATTCATTTTTAATTTAATTTTCAGGTAAATTTAATTGCTCTTATGTATGGTTGATTATGTAATCATCCATCTTCATAAAAAAGGAGGAAATAGATTTGGAAAACATTGAAAACACTCAAACCTCTATCGGACGCCAAATGCTGAATAAAGTTCCGGAGGTCACCATTTTCTTTTGGATCATTAAAATTATGGCCACAACGGTTGGTGAAACAGCAGCCGATTTTCTTACCTTCAAGCTGCACTGGGGACTGACCAATACAACCTATGTCATGAGCGTTCTCTTGATCATCACCTTGGTCTTTCAGTTTAAAGCTAGAAAATATATACCGAGTATTTATTGGCTGGCGGTCGTGCTCATCAGTGTAGTTGGAACATTGATCACCGACAATCTCACCGATCATTTCGGAGTGCCCCTGGTGACATCGACGATTGTTTTTTCCATCGTATTAGCCATTACCTTCGCTGCTTGGTATGCCGCTGAAAAGACCCTTTCAATCCACTCCATCTTTACAACGAAACGGGAAACCTTTTATTGGCTCGCTATTTTGTTTACCTTTGCACTTGGTACAGCAGCCGGAGACCTTGTCTCTGAAGATATGGGATTAGGCTACTGGAAATCCGGAATTATTTTCGCTGCTGTGATTGCTTTAGTAACCCTTGCTTTTTACAAGTTTAACATGAATGCAGTTCTTTCCTTCTGGATCGCCTATATTTTAACACGCCCACTTGGCGCTTCAATTGGCGATTTTCTTTCACAGTCCCACCATGCAGGAGGACTTGGTCTCGGAACGACTGGAACAAGTGTGATCTTCCTGGTTATTATTTTGGCTCTCGTTACTTATCTGACGAAGACACGAAGAGATGAGTCCCCGCTGGAAAGTTAACCTTTATGCTAGCATAAAAAGCGCTCCATTTTCAGGAGCGCTTTTTTGTATGCTTACATTTTTTTATTTATAATTCTTCAAAATCACCTTTCGTAAGCATTTCATAGTACTCTGTTTCTTCAATCTTTCCTTTTCCGTCACAGTATTCACATGCTATATCTGTATCAAATTCTCCCGTTCCCTCACATTCAGGACATGCGATATACTCATCCTCCTCTAATGAAGATGATCTAAATTGAAAGAGCGAAAGAAGTTTTTCTAAAATAGCCACAGTGTATCGCCTCTTTTTAAAGATTTGATGGTTCAGTTCACCTGAACCTTGTGTCAACTGTAGCATGTAAAATCCTTTATTTTTGGTTTTTCATTTATTATTAATGTTCTCCTCAGCAAAATTTAATGTTATGCCTCTTGAGTCGTTTGGTAAAAAATCGGAATTCGTAATTCAACCTCTGTCCCTTTTCCTTCCCTGCTTTTTATATCAATATCGCCTCGATGAAGCTTCATAATGATTTTAGCAATGGATAACCCGAGGCCTGTTCCTCCCGTTTCCCTGGATCTTGCCTTATCCACACGGTAAAATCGTTCAAAAATGTGGGTGACATCCTCTTCTGGTATACCGATTCCATAATCTTTTACATGAATAAAGGCTTGCCCTTCTTTTTGGCGGACCGTGACTTCTATTTTGGCTTTGCTGTATTTTATCGCATTATCGAGAACGATGATGATTACCTGTTTCATCTTTAATTCATCAGCTTCAACATACACTGGCGGATTTTCCTGATGAAAGAGGATTTCCCGTTTATAAATACTTTTCAGCTGTTTGGCAAGGCTTTCGCAAACTTGAGTAAGATTTACTTTTTTAACATGTAATGTGGTTTCATTTTCAGATGAGGCCAGATCAAGCAGTGTCTCTGTCATTTTTTGCATCCTCATCGCTTCCTGATGAATGGCTTCTATCGCTTCTTTTGAGAGTTTTTCGTTTTTTAATCCTCTTCTTCTTAATAAGTTCGCATAGCTGCCAATAACCGTGATTGGCGTTTTCAACTCATGAGAGGCATCAGAAACAAATTGCTTCTGCCGTTCAATATTTTCTTGCAATCTGCTGATCATGTGATTAAATGTGTTGGCAAGGGTATAGAGTTCATCCTTCGATCGATTTTGGATAAATATCGTTTTAGGAACCCCGCTCTGTTCAATGTCCTCCATCGTTCTAATCATTCTGGAGATTGGCTTCATGATCACGTTGGAAAGCAACCTTCCTCCTGCCAAAGAGAGCAGAATCGTAATGGCTGAACATGCCGCTAAGATTGATAATAGCTTGTCTTTCTTCACTTCAAGCCCTGTTACCCTCTGTGCAATCTCCATCGTATAGGAAACATTGTGATTCGTTGAGATGGGAACGCGGACAAACTGGAACTGTTCTTCACCGATCTGCCGGAGCTCGGATTCCTCTTTGGGTGAAAATTCCGCTTTTACCTTTGCCAAGTCTTGATCATCTGTAATTTGCTTGGTGACCACTGAATTCTTATCTACTAAACGGATAAAAGAATGATCCGACAGATAGACTTCCAACAAGTCCTTAGTCAGAACTCCTGAACCCTGATTTTCTGTTTTTTTAATAATCTCGTGAGCCTTCTGAATGAGGAACCGTTCTTCAATATTGCCGATGGTTTTCATAAATGTAAAAAAAACAAGAACATTCATGATGAGAAGGATAAAGACCAGCCAGGCTGTTGTTAAGATGTTGATCTTTGTGGTGATTTTCACTTTACTTCTCCTTCATGGTGTAACCGACACCACGAACGGTCTGAATTAATGGATCGGATGAATCATCTTCGAGTTTTTTCCTCAGGTGCCGGATATAAACATCGATCACATTGGTTTCTCCTTCAAATTCATAGCCCCAAACATTCGTTAATATTCCTTCGCGTGTAACGATCTTATTTTTATGATGAAGAAGATAAACAAGCAAGTCATATTCTTTTGGAGTAAGTGATATGCTTTCTCCACTTCTTGTCACTTCCCTTGATTCTGTGTTCACACTTAAATCCTTAATCGAAAGCTTCGGCTGCTGGTTTCGGTCCGCTTGCCAGCTGATGATGGAAGAGTGATAGCGGATGGAGGACCGCACTCGCGCCAGCAGCTCTTCAATCTCGAACGGCTTCGTGACATAATCGTTCGCTCCCAGATCCAGGCCCATCACTTTATCCAGGGTTGTATTTCGGGCAGTTAATAAAATTACCGGTGTATGGCTGCCTGCTTTTCGCAGCCTTCTTAACACTTCTATTCCGCTCAGTTTCGGAAGCATGACATCCAAAAGGATCAAATTATAATTTTCTCCTAGTGCATTCTCCAGTCCTGACAAGCCATCATGCTCGATGTGGACTTCATAATCCTCATATTCCAGTTCTATTTTAAGGACTTTAGCAATCTGCACTTCATCTTCCACGACTAGAATCCGTTGTTTCACTACATCTCACCTCTTTAATGCTGTACTATTATTTTTCAACTTTATCATGAGACACGTTTCAAACTTCTTATTTTAATTGAATTTTAATGTTGTCTTCAGTGTTTTTTCAGTTTACAGAACTATACTTAATTTTTGATACAGAATCATCCACACCTGAGATTCTATGTATGTAAGGAGAGAAATGTATGAATGATATTATCTTTCAATGGATCAACAGCTTGGCAAATCAATCGGTCTTTTTCGATAAAAGTATGATTTTGCTGACCAACAGTGTGCCCTATTTAGCCGTAGCCATGATCTTGCTGCTATGGTTTATTCCAGGAACGTCACACCATATAGAAAATAAACGTACCGCGATATATGCTGGATGTACAACTGCCTTCGCGCTTTTGCTGAATCTCATCTTACACCTTGTTTACTATCATCCACGCCCGTTTGCCGTCCACCATGTACACAAACTGATTCCACACTCCATGGATTCTTCTTTTGTAAGTGATCATGCCATAGTAGTATTCTCTATCGCATGGATTTTATGGATGAGGGGCAGCCGTTGGCGTGTGCCTGTCCTCTGCTGGGCGGTAGTGATTGGAATTTCACGTATCTTTGTTGGTGTTCATTACCCGGCTGATATTGCAGGCAGTGCAGTAATTGCTTATGCATGTGGATATTTGGTCGTGCGGTTTTCAGCTAAGCTGGAATTTTTCGTACAGTTTATCTTGAACGTGTACCGCAGAGTAAATTTCTTTGAAACAGATGAACTTGAAAGAAAAGAAAAACTATAACCTATTGTGGAAGTGATCACACATGGAACAGCACATCAGTTATCTTCTTGCACATTTTGGTTATTTCGGGATTATTATGGCTTTGATTGGAGGAATTGTGGGGCTTCCTGTACCTGACGAGCTGTTCCTCACTTTTATTGGATATCATATCTTTAAAGGTGAGATGGCCTACATTCCAGCTTTACTCAGTGCATGGGCTGGATCGGCTGCAGGAATATCCATCAGCTATCTTTTAGGCGTTAAATTAGGTTTACCGTTTTTAAAGAAATTCGGCCCGAAACTTCATCTTACTGAGGATAAAATCGATACAGCAAAAAAACTTTATGATAAATACGGTCCCTTCCTATTATTTATCGGTTACTTTATACCGGGTGTAAGACATTTGACCGCTTATCTTGCGGGCATAAATGGTTACTCGTTCCGAAAATTCTCCTTTTTCGCTTATACAGGCGCCCTGATCTGGACCATTACGTTCCTGACCTTTGGATACCTTCTCGGAAACCAATGGAAATCCATAGAGATGTATATGTCAAAATTCAGTGTAATCCTTGTGATGCTGATGGCATTCATCTTGCTTGCTGTTTTTGTGATTAAAAAAAGAAAAACGATTTAAGTTCGAAGCCTCAGCCCTTTAAATATCAGGGCTGGGGCTTTTGTCTTATAAATCCTTCTCACCATATCTTAACCTAAACATATTCTGTATTACCACCACCATGGGCATAAGCCCGTTTAAGGAATATGAAACGATGAAGGGAGAGAAAAAAATGGGCGTTGAACTTACAGCGCTTCATTGGATTTATGTCGTGTTCATCTTTTTGATTATCGGCTTTATGGTATTAAGACGGGATACGACCCTGGTCTGTATCATCGGGATCTTCTTAATTGCCATAACGGCTACAGGCTCGTTAAGTGCTTCCGTCAGCAGCATCTTCAACAGCTTTGCTTATGCAATCACTGAGCTGCTCTCTACTATCCTGGTCATCTCGATTATCGTGGCGATGAGCAAAACGCTGACGGCTACAGGGATTAATGATGTCATGATCTCCCCGTTTTCAAAGCTGATACGGACTCCCGCTCTTGCCTACTGGACGATTGGGATTCTCATGATGATCATCTCCTGGTTTTTCTGGCCTTCTCCTGCTGTTGCCTTGATGGGAGCCGTCCTGCTTCCTGTCGCAATACGTGCCGGGCTCCCCGCTCTCGGTGTGGCGATGGCGATGAACCTCTTCGGACATGGAATTGCATTGTCTGGAGAAAAAGTATGTTATTATAAAGTACATACATATCATACTAAATGGAGTGAAACACTTTGTATACACCATTCTCACAAGCTGACTATAAGCCTTCTGATAAGCCTAAAGCATTGTATTTAAGGAAGTCAAAGAAAAGTAGCGGTAAAACCGAAACAGAAACTATAGAAAGCCATATGAAGCGATTGATTGACTTCTGCAAGGAACAGGGCTGGAATGATTATGTTATCTATAATGACTATGTGGCAAAGTCTACAAACGTAAAGAGAGAAGAATATAGAAAGATGTTAAAGGCTTGTTTAGAAGGAAAGCATGATTTAATTATTGTTGTGGAAGAATCAAGACTATATCGTTCAGTCAATGAACAAACGAATGTTTATGAAGCAGTAAAAGGTACAGATATTGTTATTCTTTCCATACGTGAAGGGTATATTTTCCCTAACGACAAGAATCAGTTTCTACCTAATATCCTTCGTGGTGCTATGAATGAACAGGAACTATTGAACTTTGCTTATAGAATGAATATAAAAGTTTTGGCAAGTGCTAAGGAAGGTAGCTATGTCAATAAGTCACCTTTCGGTTACTTCAAAGATAAGGACAAGCTGATACCACACCCTATTGAAAGCAAGACATTTAGGTATATTGTGGACAAGGTATTAGAAGGATATGTAATAGCTGAGATCATTGGACAACTTAACCAACTGGGATATACCACTAAGTCTAATAAGAAATGGAAAGACGTTGGTACAATTACACGAATGTTGGCTAATCGTGTTTATTTAGGTGAAAGTCACTATTACAGTAAGATGTTTGGAGAAGATGTTATTGTTAGAGATACCCACCAGCCTTTATTAACAATAGAGGAATATCAAGAAGTGCATAATATGATTAAGTCACGCAGTAGGAATCCACAAGGAATCCGTTACACTAAAATAAATACTGTACTGGATAGATTAGTGGTATGTGGTATGTGTGGAAATAGATTACCTATTCATAAGTCATGGACTAATAAAGAAGGCGTTACATCTTATCAGATTGGAAAATGTCAGAAGGTTATCGGTGAATTTAACGAAAAGAAATGTCCTAATAGATCAATTTCCATGAAGGAACTACTTCCCCACTTTTATATAGCTGTTGAAAGCTATAAGGAAGCGTTAAGAGAAGAAATAAAAAGCGTTGATATAGATACCACCAATGATAAGAAAATCAGCGTTATGAATCAAATAAAGGACATTAAAGTCCGTATGGCTGAAATACAAACTGAAATACAAAATGCAAAAAGTTATTTAATCAAAGGAATTTTATCGGAAGCAGACTATGTAGGATTAGTACCACCATTAGAGAAGGACGCAAAAGAATTGAATATGACACTAGAGTATAACGAGAGGCTACTGGCTAGTTTAAATGATTATGATAGAGGTTCAGTTATTCAAAATGCTGTTGATTCGCTATATAACATTGAGAACGAAAGCATTGAAAATCAAAATAGGATATACAGACTACTGTTTGAACACCTAGAATTAGTAAATACAGTAGATGAATTTGAAATAAGACTAAAAGAAAAGGACGTCTCCAATTAGGAAGCGTCCTTCTTTGTTTCTGTATTTGATTGAGATAATTTTACGATTGCCTCAGCTACTTGTTTATAGTTAGGATTAGTGGCTTTGATTATGGTTACTTTCGGCATACGTTTATTTTTCATAATCACATCACCCCACGTAAGCCATAATATTCAGATTGATTATTTTGGTTTTAAATTTTCTACTTCTTTTTATTTCTTTCATCTGTACCAGCACCTCGTTGAATTTATTTATTCAAAGAAGCACTTGCGAAAGACTGTCATTTTAGGACAAGTTAGTTTATCTTTGTTTGTCCTATTGTTTGTCTTTAAGTACCTCTCACTTAGGTACTTTCAAATTCAGTATGTTTTAGGACATGGAAAATAAAAGAATTATAGATTGCAATAAAATTTCACCTGATAGCCTGTAAAACCCCCTATCCCCAAAGAAGGACTAATAGGGAAATCTTTTATAGGTTTCCTACGGTGAATAATGACATTGGATTGATCTTTCCTTTTAGCTAAGGTGTGGCTTTGTTGCCAGGCCTTTTTTATTTACAGCAATTGCAATTTTATTGCACCTAACAAAACTATGAAGAAGGTGAACAGCTTGGAAGATAATAACCGTATTCCATACGGACAACTAGACAACTTAGATTATCGCTATATTCGACAAGTTCGATTCCTAAGGAACAAGACGCTAAAGCAAATGGAAGAATTTATGGGTGTAGACGATTCTGTTATTAGTCGTCTTGAAAATGGACATTTAGAATTTACACCTATTTATCAGGAACGTTTTAAGGACGCTATGAAGCGTTTAAGAGTATCAAATATTGAGGTTGCTAGTATCCGTAAAATACTAGAAATGAAGTCACAACGAGGCTATAAGTGATGATTACAGTTATCTTGCTATTGCTGTTAAAGGGTTTAGTTGTGGTTAAAGAAAAGCAACAAATTGAAGTTAACTAAAAATTATAAGGTGGTTATCTATTATGGAAAATTTTAATCCTGAATTTATTAAAAAATTGGCAATGGGTGATGAATCAGCACATGAGGAAATTATATCTTTACCATTAACAGTTCGTATGGCTTTAGGTACAGCGGTGGATAAGATGAAACGTGATGAAAATATCGTTCCTATGGACGGTGGAAAAATGTCAATTTACGAACAAAAAACAAATTCTTATTCAAATGATGAAGAAGTGGCGAACGCATTGGCAGAACGTAACCGTATATTACGTGAAGCTGAGGAACGCAGAGAACAGATTAGACAAGAACATTTAGAGAGGGAAATTAAGGCAAGGGTTGAACGTGCAAGGGCTGGACTTACTATGAATGACAGACGCTAATTAAGGACGCGATTGTATGAAGTATGATAAGGCATTCATTAAAGCTGTGGCTAAAGGTGAACAGATGGCAATAGTTAAAATGCTGACACCTGAACAGGCTTTTGAATTAGGATTACAAGTGAAGAAATACGAACAAGACAAGAAATAATTCTCTCAAAAAATAGACCGTTGGCATTTAATTTGCTGACGGTCTTTTTCTATTACTTTAAAAGGTGGTTATTCAAATGGAACAGAGTATTAAACAATTAGTAACTTCATCATGTGCGAACTATATAAACGGTAAATGTATTTTATTAGACAGAGAATGTCAACTTATTTCAGGTGGTGAATATCGAGGTAAAAAGATACCAGCTAGCGACTGTTCATGTACTTACTTTGAAAAGTCAGTGTTACCAGCTAATAAAACTTTAGAGGCTATATATTATGGCAAACAATCTGTACAAAACAAGTCATGTAAGGGCTGTGGTAAAGGATTTAACTCAGTATCAAATAGGGCTGTTTATTGCGGTGATAGTTGCAGAAGATCAGCAAGGCGTTCAACGTTTATTAAAGCTAATCAAAAACGTACTAAGTAACAACAGTTAGAACTAAATAAAGCCTATTATATCAAGGGTTTCAGAGGTTGAAATTTAACGCGGAAGGGTTTTATACCTATCCGTTTTCTAACTGTTGTTTAACTAAATCAATAAAGGTGGTAAATCAATATGAATAAATCAGAATTTGAAGGTAAATTACATGAGGTTTACGGTGACACTGTAAAGCCCCTGTCAGCCTAAATAAATAAACAAGCTACAATGTGCTTTAAGTGTAAAAAGTGTGGACTAAGATTTTTTGGTAATCCTATCCATATGGTAGGTAAAAAACACCAGCGACACGTCTGTAACATGCCTTATGGCGATACAGACGGTACAAGACTAGGAAACGTTGGGGGTAAAAATAAAGCTAGAAAAAAAAAGAACTTTACTTTAACCCTTGAACAATTTCACCAACTAGTATGGGAAGATCACTCACCCCAAGAAATAGCTAAACAAATGCAAGTGAACCCTGACATCATAATTAACTACTTCAAGGACGAGGGGCTGATCTAATGAATCTAATCTTGTTTCAGACTAGTCTTAGAGAACGTAAAGCATATAAGGATGAAACTGGCACACTATATTTAGAATGTACTAGCTGTAAAGCTATAAAGACCAGTGACCTTTTTATTAGAGATAAATTTGGCTTTCAAGGTAAAAACTCTTTTTGTAAGTCTTGTAGGAACGAACTGAATAAGATTTATAGAATTAAAAGGGGTATGGCTAAATACAGCTAATAGCCCTTTCCTATTCTTCCTCGTCACCGTACATAGCCTCATAATTCAATCTAGCTATTTCCTCTATCGTCGGCTTCCAAAATGCTTTTCTGCTAATACTGATAACAGTTTAATTCGTTCCCCATTATCCATTTCTTCCATAGCTTTTAGTATTTGATCGGATGTCATTTTCATATATTAGCACCCCAAAAAGTATTGAAAAAATCCCCTATACGGAGGCTAATAGAACTTTATTTAGCCTATATACAGAGGATTTATCCGTTAATTAGTTTTTAAATAAAGCAATTTTTACAACCCATATCACTAAACCTAGCACTATTTTTGCAATTATATCTGCCCAAAATCTTTTGCTAATTACCATACGCTTTAAACGAGTGATGAACGGTTTCATTTATTTACCCTCCGAAGTTTATTCGGTGTAGCTGGTAAGGGAAACAAAAGTCTATTTAGTTATCAGCTGGAATTTACCCATTTTATTTTATCTTTACCACTCTTCACTCGTTTGGTTACCTATCGTTCATTTTTATTCGCCTTTTTATCTGTTAACTTTACCTTGGCTTTTTTAGTCTTTTAGGATTTTATATTTTATATTAGTGGTTTTTAATTTAACGTTTAACGGAGTTTTTATTCTTAGTTATTTTTTTATAAGACTACACAACCCTATAATTTCCACACCGTAATTAAATTATATTTGAATTCTACTAAATATGTACTATAAAACATATATTCAATTTCCAAAAGACCATAACTTATTTTACAATAAATGCTAACTTATTTAAAATAGTAGAAGAATTGCCATATATAATGCTATATCACATATTATAAAAATAAAGGACGGTAATGTAATGAATTTGAGTAATCCTGTTGCAGAGGACAAAAATGAAAATAAAATTAAACCTTCTGGTTTCTGGACATTTTTCTGTAACCCCCAAAAATGGGCTGTTGACGATTTCTTAGCGTCAAATAAAGTTGAAGATACATTTTCAATAACTAGTTGGCAAAAAGACTGGTTTAAAAAAGGACAATTAGGTGTTATTAGAGTTGGTCACGACTATAGAAACAAAGAACAACTAAACGGTAAACCAAAGCTAAAGCGTGGTATATATGCAGTAGTTGAAGTTACTGGTAAACCGATTTATTCATCAGAAAGAGACGAACATTATTACGAAGAAAGCGATCAAGAAAATTACCGAGTACCTGTTAGATACATAAGAAACTTATTAAATAGCCCTGTATTACTTGAGGATTTAAACTTAAAAGAAAATGACTACGATAAGTATTTAGTTGAAGGCTTTCAAGCCTCCTCAATGCCCCTAAACCCACAAACGTTAAAAAAAATATCCATACTTGTAGATAGTGCAAAAAATACAAACCCTATTCCTCTTAAAGTCGGAAGTGAACTTGCACGAAAAGACATTTACAGGGTTTACAATGTACCAGAAGAAAAACAAGGTGGTAATTGGAACACTGGGTACACTACCTTCAATGATGACGTTTTTATATTTGCCAATATTAACTCTGCTGGACGAACTGGACATGACTATGACAATAAATTTATTGGTGATAACTTTCAGTGGTTTGGCAAGAATCACCATTCACTAGCTACACCAACTATTCAAGCTATGTTAAATCCGAAAGGAAACATTTATATTTTCACACGTGAGGACAGTAGTAATCCTAACTTTGTGTATCAAGGTAACGGTAGAGTAAAAGAATATAAGGATACTAAACCAGTAAAAATTATATGGGAATTTAATGATGAAAATGAAGAATACCCTAATAAAACTACTGCGGAAGTAGATAACCCAGAAAAATATACAGAAGGTTCTACTAAACAAGTATCTGTTAACGTATATGAACGTAACCCAGTAGCTAGAAAGAAGTGTATTGAACATTATGGGTGTAGTTGTGTAGTTTGTGATTTTAATTTTGAAAGAACATATGGCGATCTTGGCAAGGACTTTATACATGTTCACCACCTTAAAGAGTTACATACTATTGGTGAAAAATATGAAGTTGATCCTATTGCTGATTTAAGACCCGTATGCCCGAATTGTCATGCTATGCTTCACAAAAGAAAGCCTGCCTACTCTATTGAGTTCTTAAAAAATCTATTAAAAGGAGAGGTCATAAGTGAATTATAAAAACGACTTTAAAGTACACAATGAGTGGGATAGAAAAATCCTAAAATCAAGTGAAGGTAAGAACAGATATTATAGGGTTTTCGTGGGTGACGTTACTTGGAACGACGGTATTGAGAGGCTAGCTTGTATTGTGTTCATTCAACATGGTAATTCTGAAGATTGGAAAACAGCTTGTAAAAATAGAGAAATTGTTTTTGATAATCCTGCACATATTTTATTTCAAGACTATGAAATGGTTGATAAAGCCTGTAAAGATTTGATAGCACGTTATTCTAAATAAGAGGAAAAGCGAAACATGATAAATTTGATTATCAATAACTTTATAAATGATCTAAATAGCACATTATTAAGAGATCATAATAAGTTAACATGTAATGATATACGTAACAACTACATTTATCTTACTGATAACTTTAAAAAGTATTTCGGTAGTAAAAGTAACTTTTCTGGTTTTACCGAGTTACTGCTTCTAAAAATTATAGAAGGGTGGCTTTTATCAAATAGTTACCTTAAAGTCTCTTCTGGGGGAACTTTAAATGGTAAAAGAACATACTTTGATAAGTATGGAAATGAGAAGATTAAAACACAACAATCGGATATCAAAGTAATGAATGGAAACACCATTGAATATTACTTTTCAGTAAAAGCAATTAAAATACCTCAAAAGGTAAAAGTAGACGTTGGTGACTTAAATAGTAATATTGTGGCTAATTACTTTCAAGGCAGTTTGGATAAAGATACTGAAATACCTTTAGCATTACAGGACTTTAACCGAATAGAGAATGTACGACATAGTGAACATGATAACTTTAAAGCTGTTACTATTTTTTATTCTAAACCCAACGGTACAAATATAGATTTACTAAATAAGATTAAAAAAAATTACAGCTGGTACGATTATATTTGTCTAAATGATAATGACTTTGCTGATAGAATCTTCATAAACTTGTTAAAAGAAAAATTGAATGTCTATTAGTAAGAAAAAAGGGTGTCCGTTTAGGATACCCTTCTATAGTTCTTCTTCAATCAACAATCTTAACTTATGCTTTTTCATAAAGTCAGCTATAAAAATTTCACCGAATTTTTCAATATAGTAATAATATTTATCCATTTTTGTTTTATCCAAATCATATTCTAATAACGCCTTATGGATAATCTCATGCCTCATATTTATCATTCCACTTAACACACTTGCAATAGTTTCTTCATTCTCGTTATAAATAGTTTCTTCATTCTCGTTATATTTAATTCTTTTACTTAATACATCATATAAGTCAAAATTCAAATATTTTGTATATCCTCTATTAGCAGATTTAAAGTTTTGAAAAGAATAATCCTCTAATTCAATGTCTATAATAGACTTTTCACCTGAAAGTATTTCTTTCACGATTGAATATGGTAATTTATCTTTCTTACGAAAAATTTCATCTACTGCTTCATCATTTGTTTCTAAGTATCTCATAAAAAATAATTTTAAAAATGTTTCAAGAACAGAAACAAAAAATGGTAACAATGTGTTGTTGCGTAATAACTGTTTATTACTTATGGAAAAACCTCTCGCTAATTCTCCCTCAATTTCTTTTAGATCTACTTCTTCAATCAGTAACTTTGCTTTACGTAGATTCTCTTTAAAATGTAAATAGGCTAGACCACAGGCAATTTCGGTTCTCGATAAGTTTGGCCAATCATTCTCAAAGAAACCGTATTCATTTTCATCAGGATCAAATATTTCACCACCGTATTTTTCTTGAATTTTCCCAAGAACTTTCATTTGCATTTCAATATCCCCATAACTTCTACCAGCATAAGTCTTTGTTTGAAGTACTGTATTAAACACTTTGTAAACCTCTGGTTCATCACTAATAAATACTTCTACATCATATCCAAAACTAAACCAACAACCTCTTGTGGAAACATAGTCACTGTTAAACCAAAAATAATCATCATAGCCTTCATGTTTCTTGAATCCTAGATTACAAATAATTTGTTCTATATCATCTTTATCAATATATTCATCTACTAATAAACTTAATTCAATACTCATATACCCACCACATTCACCTTTAAGATTGTTGAGACATTAGTCATATTATTTTAAAATCAACTCCCTAAACCAGTCATTTAATTTCTCGTTATTATCATCTCTATAAAGCTGACTTACTTTTTCTTCACTAAGAATATAAACATAAAGGGATCTTAAATAATCATCAAATTTGCTTGACATTTCTTCTAATTTTTCAATATCTCTATATTTTTTATTTAATTTATCACCATGCACTGTTGATGACCTTACTGCATATGCATTTTTAATAAAAGTAAATATTTCTAACCGTTCCTCATAAGTTCCACCTAATATCCTTGCCATTCTTTCGGCAATTTTATGAGTGATTTCATCTTTATCAGTGGATAAAAAAGTCTCTAGTAATGTACAGTACATACCAATTTTACTTGGTAAATGTGTTTGTGTTCTAGTTGATTGTAGAAAATAATTAAACCGTTCAATTCTATTTGATAGAGTATTTACTACCATTGCCATTTGATCTGGTTCTTTTATTATATGTTGATTATTTAAACCTTTTATTGATTCAGCTAACCTCTTTAATTCTTCATATGTAAAAATTATCTGTTCATTTTTACACTTTGAATTAAAGAAAATAGGGGTTCTCATATTAGATGTCATTGAATGAGGTGTACCATCGGAGTTTTTTATATATAAAAATCCTTGTTGAACTGTCACACTATTATCTTTTGCTAACCACAAAAAATTTGAAAATGTTTGTGCCATCTTAAGATAATAATCTAAAAGGTCTAATCTAGCTTCTCCATTGTCAATATCAATTTCAAGTTGTTCCGTATTCCCCTGATAATATAAAAATGGTTTATCATATAATTCATCAACTTCGAGTTTACCAGCTAGTGTCATAAAAAAATCATCAATAAAAGTATCTAGCCTCTCTTTGCTGTTTGACAGTCTAATTCCTTCAATAACTTCAAGACCTTTGTTCATTACTCTTTGAACTTTTAGATTATAAATACTTGCTACAAAATAAAACTTCACTAAGTGTCACTCTCCACTATTTTGATTCATTAAAGTTTTCAATTGATCCTTACTTAACCAAGGTCTTTTTCTATGTAACATTCTATGACAGTTTGAACAAACAATAGCTATATCCTCTATCTTAGTTACTTGACCGTCTTCTAATTCTGATACCGGTATAGTGTGATGACCCTCTATAAAATCCTCACCAATTTCACCATAAGTTTTATAAAAGTCAAAACCGCAAATTTCACAAAAAATACGACCATTATTTTCTTGCTTAAATTTTTCCTTTGCCAACCTAATAACCTGTGGATTACGTTCCCTAAATATATGTTGTCTTAACTTCTTCTTTCCTTCAACAAACCCTATATCATCCTCAGTTAATTCTACACTATATCCATCAGGTTCAAAATTTCTTAAACCCCAATATCCCTTCCCCTTACCATCAATAGAATAGAATAATTGATACTCTCCTAAAATAAAACGATTTATTTTTCAACTAATACTTTCTTTTCCAGTACCCTAATTACTTTTTCTCTTAGAGGCATTTCATTAAAAACAGAATATGACCAATTAGCATTTTGTAACTTTTTTTGTTTCTCAAAGAACTGCTGTAATGATTCACCAGTTTTTGCTTTAGGCATTTTATCTAGTATTTGCTGTTTAGAGGCTAACCTTTTACTAGCAATTAGAATTTCTTGACTACATTCATTTACCTTCATAAAATGAATATCCAGCTTTTCTTTTTCTTCTTCCCACTTGTCTTTTTCTGCGGATCTAAAATATGTATAGTCTATATGGTGCAATGAATGGCACATATGACACAATAAAGATAAACCAGTTAGTATTATTGTTGTATTATCTTCGTCAAAATCCCATTCCTCATGAACGTGTAGTTGTGTAAGATCATTAGGTGAAAAAACACAAGCAGAACAACATTCATTATTCATTTCTAAAACAATGGTTCTTACCTTTCCCCACAAGGATTGTCCAATTAGTGTTCTTACTGATTTATGCTGGACATATTTTGGCATACGTCTTTCTATCTTTAGTTTCAATCCATCTAAAACAGGCATATAAGATTCTAGGTCTTTTATTTTAGGGGGCCTTCTTTTATAAATAACATAGTTTAATTCTTTTAAATCCTTTTTTAATGTTGTTTCTGTAACCTCTAATTTTGAGGCTACAATAGGTGTATCTGTTTCAGGAATAACCCCAAAACTATCGCTTGACATATAGTTTTCTTTTAAATATTGGATACGTTCACTTTTCATTTTAAGGTTTCCTTTCCTCTATCCTTATAATTCCATTCTAAATGTTTTTGAAAAAATTGGCGAAAAAATTTTTTTGAGGAATTGGGAAAATGAAAAAGCAAAATCACTAAGTACCCCTTCAAAAAAGTTTTGAAAATATGGTGTATATTTTGCAAGTATCAGACGAGGGGATTTGGTAGGGAGGCTTCCCATAGGCTGGGGCATACCCCATTACCTTGCCTTATAGCTATACTGGTCCTACTATTCCACTGTGGATATATAGCCTCTTCCCTTGTTTCTTTTCTTCATTCGTTTCTTTCCGTTCTTTCATTAGTTCATTGTTGTCGCTGTCTGTCCGTTCGCTTCGTCCTTGCCTTGCCTTGTCTTGTGCTGTTGTATTTGCATTGTGCCTTGCCTGTCGCTGTTGCTATGTCTTAATATTACCTACTGTCTATCGTACTGTATGACTGTACTGTGGGCTGTGTTAGGGTATTTACGTGACGTA
The DNA here is from genome assembly GCF_001510655.1 of Fictibacillus sp. FJAT-27399. Taxonomy (GTDB): domain Bacteria; phylum Bacillota; class Bacilli; order Bacillales; family Fictibacillaceae; genus Fictibacillus_C; species Fictibacillus_C marinisediminis. Next base: position 1,321,078 of record NZ_LMVC01000002.1, read on the forward strand.
CCTATTTACACCCTGTTTTTATCTCTTCTCTATTGATTGGCACTTTTGATTGTGGGCTATCCCTTGTTCTTAGTGGGTTAACAAGGGGCAATCATTAGTGATGAGTTTTGATTGAATCATTTTCTTACACCCTTTAATAATACGTTTACTAAAATTACCATTATAGATTTTTTGATCTAAAACGTAGTTATATATATAAAACTTTTAAAGGGGAGAAAATTGTATGAGTAAATATGCTGATAAGGTAGATTTTTGGAGACAAAAAGGTTTTGATGTTGTAGAAAAGCGGGGGTGGGTTAGAAAAATTCGTAGTTTAGCCAGGGAAAGATTAAGTCAACAAGATTATATTGATTGTATGAAGCAAGTCGGATGGGAAAGCATTATTTAATTTATCCTTTAATGAAAAAAACAAGGGTTTTTATGCCCTTGTTTTTAAATATAATTTTAGTAATCAACTTTTCCTGATCCACCGCACTTCTTGCAAGGACCGTCAGTATCAAAATCATGTCCTGTACCATCACACCATTAACAAGTTTCAGTTGCCATATTTTCACCCTCTTTATTTTGAAATTTTTTCCTATCTTTAAAATTCTACCGATTTCCTTATAATCCTTTCTAAAAAAAGAAAGGTTCACAAAAATAAATGTAACATAATAGATAAAAAGTTACATTCATTTCACTGTAAATGCTGGACATAAAGGAAATTAGTGATAAACTGAGATAAAACAAAAATATGTTACATTCAAAATACTGATTTTATTGATGTTGAAAGAGGTTATAAAAATGAGTAGCAAAAAAGAAGAAATCAAAGATGTACAGCCTATTAGATCACTGGAACAATTAAATGATATGAAATGGTCACTAAAAAAATGGTGTGGTGAACGTGACTACATAATGTTTCTTATAGGTATCAATACTGGATTAAGGGTAAGTGACTTACTGAAATTAAAGATCAGTGACATTAAGGGGAAAAAGAAACTAGCTGTTAAAGAGGGAAAAACAGAAAAGCCTCGCACTATCCACCTTACGAATATATACAAGGAACTAAATGATTATATAGGGACATTAGAAGGCACTGAATGGCTGTTCCCATCTCGTAAGGGTGATAAGCCTATAAGTAGAATACAAACGTACAGACAGCTTAATAAAGCGTCTGAAATGGTTGATATTCCTGACGGTATTGGAACTCATACAATGCGTAAAACTTTTGGTTATTGGTACTATAAACAAACCAAAGATATAGCAACATTACAAACCATTCTTAACCACTCCCACCCTGAGATCACTTTACGATATATCGGGATTACTGACGAAGAAATTGAAAACAGCTTATCTAATTTCGTATTATGAGGCAACACTTTAGGCAAAGAAAAGGGCTACACTATAACCAGTGTTAGCCTCTTTTTTATATACAACTTTATTTCACTAACAATAGATCAGCTTTAAAAGGTGACATTGTGCATAGCTGTTTTAATGCCAAATGATTAGCTTGTTGACCGTAAAGCAAAAACACTAAAAACCTTTACACCAATAGGATTAGGCAAATAAATATTTCTGAGGGGCTGTATGTACAACTGGCAAGGAAGCGTTATCAATGCCCAATAAAGCATAAATACGAAATAGTATTTTCTCTTAGTTAAATGCAATTTTTTACAGGGAAAATAAATAATAAAAGCTATTAAGGATAATCTTAACAGCTTTCAGCTTTTTCTATTTTCTTAAATGAATTTGTAGTTTACCACTGAATAATTCTTTAGCACTGTACTTAGTAGTTATGTCACTAATATCACCTATGTTAACTGTAATAGGTTCATCAGTTTCAATGCTAGTAATAACAAATCTATATTCGTTTTGGTTTTCAAAATATTTATCTTTCCAAAAGAAAATTTCATTGTTATTTTTTCTATATGATCCCAACCGTTTTGTATTATTTACTGTATAGTCATCATAATTAACTTTGGACATTACATAACCATAGCCCTTTTCAGAAAACGCTTTTTCTACTCTTTCTATAAAGTTCTTAGGGTCTATTATTGCAAGTTGATCTCCAAACTCATTTATCATTTTTTCAACTTCTTCGTCATTAAAATTCATTTCCGTTATGTAGAACTCGTCTGTCTCTTCGACCATTGATAAATTATCACTAGTTAGTGCGAAAATACAGAAAACTGGTTTCTTCTCATCACCATCAATTCGTAAGTTCATACTTTCACTAGTTCCTGTAAAAGCTAACTCACCAGTTTCTTGGTCATACATTTTAAATTCAATTTCCGAGAAAACTTGAGACGCTTCTAGTTTGTCACCTTGTCCCCTGTCACCTGTTTTCTTTTCTTGGTCGATATAGTGTTGAAGGTTATTCATATAAAGGTTACCCTCAATAAGGCTATCAATATATGGACTGAACTTAAAAAATGCAATTATTGAATCCTCATACTTTGATACTTCTGACATCTTCATTTTAGTTTTCATTTAGCTACGCCTCCCTTTTACTTCATAATTCGTCACAGTCCACCATACTTCCTTCTTTTTCCATTGTGATTAACAAACATTAAAAAGCCTTATATATCAAGGGTTCACAGGATTTAATAATCACAAGTAAAATCACAGATTGAAGGACTTTCAATTTGTGACTAACAAATTACTAAAAATCTTCACAGGGTCTAAGCACTAACTTTTTTATGAATGTGACTAAATTGCGAACGTAATAAATCCAGTAATATCAATGGTTACAGCGTTTTGTAATAAATTACTATAAAATATTTACTGTGGTGACCAGTAAAACCCCTATTCGTCAAAGAGGTATATAATAAAGAGATAAAGATAATAAAACTTTAACTAAACTCTATAACAGTAATAAAGATAAAAGATATGGCTTCGCCAGTTCGGTGATAAATCACCTCACCAATACTAATAACTATTCTAATAATAGCTATGATAGTGACAAAAAAGATAAGTTAATCTGTTTAATAGAGTTGTCGAGTTTACGAGACAAGCGTAAGCAATAAGAACTTAATTACTTTAATCCTTTTCATGAATAATTCTATCCAGCAAAATAGCTGGTGTGACAATTGAATATATCCTAACCTAAACCAGTTAACAGTAATAGCAAGGTAACAGCACTTTTCCCTAATGGTCTTTAAAGATCGTTAGGGATTCTTTTTTTGTCCATTATTAGCAATAAAAAAACTGTCAGGGGCTAACCTAACAGTCTGCAATTTCATCATACACCCTTTTTGAAAATACTTTATATTAAGAGGTTTTATCAGGTGATTATGTCATCCAGGCCGCTCCCAAACTGACAGCGGATGCTGCCGGACTCCCGGTCAGCGAAGTCATTCATGCCAGCATTCCTCTTGTGGCGGTTATGGGAGTTGTGACGACATTAGCTGCTTTCTACTTTTTAAAACGCGACTTAAAATCCGGAAAATTAACAGCAGCTACTGGACTTTCAACCGCAGCCGAGCCAAAAGAACTGCCTCAGAGCCAAATAAACCTTCTTTCTGAGGGCCAAAAACGCTTGTTTGCTTTGCTGATTCCTCTGTTGTTTGCTCTTGATGTTGCCGCCATGTACATCCTTAAACTTCAAGGCGGCGATGCGACCGCACTGATCGGTGGAACTTCCGTGTTCATTCTTCTGCTCATCACCATGGCGAGCCACAAAAATGAAGGGCTTGAAAAAACAACAAGCTACCTGATTGAAGGCTTTCAGTTCGGTTTTAAAGTATTTGGCCCGGTCATTCCGATCGCTGCCTTCTTTTACCTGGGAGATGCCGGTTTTATAAAAATCATCGGTGATTTTCTGCCAAAACACTCTCACGGCATTGTCAACGACTTAGGCGTCTCTCTTGCTTCTGTTGTGCCATTAAGCAAGGAGGTTGGTGCCGTTACACTAACCGTAGTGGGTGCTATCACCGGTCTCGACGGCTCTGGTTTTTCTGGTATATCGCTTGCTGGTTCAATTGCCGCTTTGTTTGCTCACTCCATTGGAGCAGGAGCAGCTGTGCTTACTGCTTTAGGGCAGATTGCAGCCATTTGGGTAGGTGGCGGCACCTTGATTCCGTGGGCGCTGATTCCTGCTGCGGCTATTTGCGGAGTAGATCCTTTTGAACTGGCCAGGAGAAATCTTTTGCCGGTTGTCATCGGTCTCGTTGTAACGACCATTGTTGCGATGTTTATCATCTGATCCGCATGGAGAAACTCACACATGGAACCGTGTGAGTTTTTCTTTTTTTCTGACTAATACCCTTTGATTTCCCTTTTTGTCTTATATCCGTTATAATGCGCACCAAGGATGTTTTGAAAGGAGTGGAATGATGAAAAAAATCATTTCGGTACTAATGGTGTGTTTACTTGCCGTAGCATTAACGGCTTGTGGATCAAATGATAAAGAGAAAAAGGCTTCGGACAACAACGATAAAGCGAAAACGTCCCAAGCTCAGAAAAAGCAAGAAAAACAAATGAAAGAAATGCAGAAAAAACTTGAAGCTCAAAAAGTAGGAAATAAAAAAGTTGTTGCGACAGTAAACAATGAGAAAATCAAAGGCAAAGACTACAACCAGGCTCTTTCCTCCTCCCAAATGCAGATGCAGCAGATGGGACAAGACCCTTCTTCTAAAGAAGCGGCAAAACAGATAAAGAAACAAACGATTGAAAGCTTGATCGGACAGTCGCTGATCATGCAGGATGCCAAGAAAAAAGGCTATAAAGCATCCTCAGCTGAAGTAAATGCTCAGCTTGAAAAAACAAAAAAACAATATAAAGGCGAGAAAAATTTTACCGCCGCTCTCAAACAGGCTAACCTTTCTGAATCTCAGTTAAAAGCTCAGATCGCGGAAGGCATTACTTCTCAAAAATATATTGATAAAGAAGTACCTGCCGATACAGTAACTGATAAAGAAATTCAGGATTACTACAACCAGTATGCCAAGCAGGGAACAGGCAAAGGCCAAAAGCCTCCAAAACTGGAAGAAGTAAAACCGCAGATTAAGCAGCAGCTCGAACAGCAAAAGAAACAGGAAAAACTGATGAGCCACGTAAAATCTCTTAAGAAAAACGCAAAAATTGATATTAAAATCTAATACGGTTTGAGAAGGGGTGACTTGAATTGAGTCACTCCTTTTTTTGAGGAATGATTCGGTTGAAACCGGTCAAATCCTGTCGTGTTTAACCTGTTCGATAATAATATTGGGATTTCGATAATAAATCCGTTCCTTTCAATAATAAATTTGCATTTTCGATCATATATTTCTAAATTCGATAATAAAATTTCCCAAAGCATAAACGGCCCTCAAAAGAACTTCTATAGTGAACAAAACAAGGTGTGCTGAAATAAGATAACGAACAAAACAGCATGAATATATTAAGCGAACTGCAATTTAGCTGTATTTACACCTTTGCACAGCATCTACTTTCTCCAAAAAGCCTCTCTAACTAAATTTTTTTATATTTAAAAACAACTTATCCGCCCACCCTACATATAGTTTAAAAGACAAGCTAATGGAGGTGGAATGTTTGAAAGTGCTGTATGTTCCAAGGAAATGGATACTTGCCTTTATTTTATGTATTGGTATCGGGCTCGGCACATGGTACGTTGTAAAGCCGGAAGCGGTCCAGACAGCTGGTTCTCCAGCGGCATCAAAAAGAATTGTGATCAACATGGTCACTGGGGAATTTAAGTCCAAGCTTGATAATGGCAAGGAAATCGAAGCTTACCGCTGGGACCCCGGAACCATCCATATCCCTCACAATCAGCCTGTAACTTTAAGCATCTATGGAGTGAATGGCAAAGAACATCCGTTTTATATTGAGGGAACGAATGTTAAAGGAAATGTCGTTAAAGGGAAAGAAACGGTTCTGCACCTGCGTTTTAAAAAAGAAGGCATTTACCGTCTGATCTGCAAGACACATGCCGATATCTCCCACAACGGTCCCATGATCGCCTATCTTGTTGTTGATTAGCAAACATAAAAAAGGGGCTGTCCTGAAAGTCGAATATTGACCTTCAGGCAGCTCCTTTGACGTGAAAAATCTTCAATGAAAAGTTGATTGGAGTGCAAGGTGCGAGACTCCTGCGGGACTAGCGTGACAGTTGAGACTCCCGCAGGCACTTGCGCCAAAAAGTAGGCGTTCACGCCGGTGAGACTCACCGCACGCCCCGCGGAAAGCGAGCAGCCTGAAGCGGAGATCAACAGCTACCAGACTTCTTGGACAGCCCCTTTTTTATTTAGGATAGCTTATTGATTGTGGATGATAGTTACGGCATACACTAATAGGAGGTCAAAGAATTTTATTTGAGATATTCCTTACTCTCCTCTTTAAAACTTGTTTCCCTCTCTGGCGAGCAGTAAGAATTAATGACAGATTCAGATTATGATTTTGCAGAAGCAGGTTAGCCATATTCTTGATAGACTAACTCATTTATAACGTAACTTTGAAATTTATATTTGTTTAAAACCATTCATTTATTTACAAAATATGTTTTTAAATCCTTTTTATTACACTATAGTTTAAGGGTGAGTGTCTTGAATTGAAGGGGGAATGGATGTGGGCGGTCGTAAGGGGATGAATTACAAGGCGTTGCTCTCTTATCTGGTTGTAGCTCTATTTATCGGTTATATCGTTATTCAGTACATTGTGTACGGGCCCAAACAGTCGGGAATCGTATCAGGAAAACTTGAGGATTCTGGATTTCCCTACAGCCAGTGGCAGGTTTTTTTCTTTATCCATATAGCAACCGGCGCTATCGCTTTAGCAGCTGGACCTTTTCAATTTTTAAAAGCGAGCCGAAAGAAGACTTCTATCCACAGAATCATAGGAAGAATTTATGTGTCTTCCATTTTTCTCAGTGTCCCTGCCGGTATTTACCTGGCGTTTTATGCCACCGGCGGCATAGGATCGACGATTGGTTTCTTATGCCTTGATGCCGCCTGGTTCATTACTGCCTTTGTTGGATTGAAAAGGATTAGGGAACGGAAGATCGACAGCCACCAGGAATGGATGATTCGCAGCTATGCAGTTACCCTCGTTTTTATCACGTTCCGGATTTTTCTGCCCCTACTTACGGTCGTTGCAGGTGCTGGCTTCCCTCTTGCCTTTCCACTTGCTGTTTTTCTTGCTATGTTGATGAATCTTTGGCTGGCGGAGTGGTATGTGAGAAGAAAGAGATCGGCATCAGTGAACACCAGATTTTCTGTGTAATATAAAAGGAGAAAAAATGATTCCATTTTTTCTCCTTGTTTCTTTCATAGATGTTCTTTATAAAGTTGGTTCACAGCTGCATAATAGTGGTTTGCTTGTTTATATAAAAATTTATTAGAGTAGTATGTGGCAAGTTCCTCGTATAGTTCAATAAGATGAAGACGATCTTGAATTTTCTCCAAAAAAGGAAGAGCCTTTTCTTCAATAAATTTCTGATATTCTTCAGTATGATCAAGCTCATAAACTTTATATTCAAGTGTCTTTAAGCGGATATACCCCGTTGTTATATTCTCCTCATCTGTCACATTCAACCCTTTGCTAATCCATTGCTTCGCTTCCTTCATTTCGTTTTTCATATAATAATTAAAGGCAATGAGACAGATTGTAGTTGCCGTGTTTATGCCCCTTCTCTTTTTCAGGCATTCTTTTAGTACATTCAGCGATTCGCCGTATTTGCCAGCTTGAAAGTAAGAGTAGCCCATGTTGTGAAGGATGTTTGGCAGCATCCTTTTTAAGGCTGGATTGAAATTTGCCGCGTTTAATGCTGTAACATAATGAGACCTTGCAGTATCAAAATCTTTAAGACGGCTATAGTTAATTCCTAAAAAAATATGACAATCAATACTCCTTGCATAGTTGGCTTCAGCATTAAATGCATCAAGTGCAGTCTTTGCATATAAAAGCGATTGCGAAAAATAGCCAAGTTTGTTGGTGATGCTTGTCAATTGGTAGATAATTTCATGATCCTTAACCCCAAGTGTTCTTGCCAGTCCATAAGCTCTTTTATAATAAACTAAAGCAGTTTTATAGTTATCAAGTAAAAATTCATAAAGACCTGTAAATTGAAAAATGTAAAACTCAATTTCTTCTGTATACATCTTTTTCATATCTGTCAACTGTACCAGCAATTCTTTCGCTTTACTCATTTCCTCTATATAAATATAATAGCGAACTAAAATTACTTGGAACAAATTAATGAGATCCGGATCATCCACATTATTCATTTGAATTTGCAGTTCCTCGTATTTCCTGTGGGCATCTTCAGCATTCCTATACTTTATATCTTCATACCAATCATGGATCTCTTTTTTCAAATTATTAATGAACTCTCCACTCACGTAAGAGGTTTCGATGTCTAACCGATCACATAATAACTGTAAGATTTCAGGGCTTGCCGTAATGCTGTTGTTTTCAATTTTACTTAAGTATGAAACCGAACAGATACCTTCGCAGGCAGCCTTTTGGGTTAAGCCTTTTTTAATTCTGTAAAAATAGATTTTTTTGCCGTCAATCACGTGCTGCCTCCCCCTCATATCATTAAAGACAGAAAATATTTCTCTGCTAAAGATTCTACCATATGTTTCCCTATCAACATATATACGAAAGAGAGTTTAGGAAAGAAGGAGGTGTAGTACAGGGAAAAAATAGGATAAGAGAAATAAAATAATAGGATGAGGGAGTATTAAAAAACAGGGGCAAACCGCTACATTCTGTCCGTGCAATGAATAGAAAGCAGCTTTTGATAACAGTTTAATAGTTCATTCAGTTCATTTCCTCGGCTGATGGTTTCCTGATTATGAAACCCCTTTTCCATTGCTGAATGAATCACTTCAGTTCTCTTATTTTCTATTAACTCTAGTAATTCCCTGTTTAAGGCTGGACTCATGCCGTTCACTCCTGATTGATTAAGATCTTTCTAACCCCCATCATAAATCAAAAAATAATCCAATAGTAGCAAAAACCGTGGTTTCCAGGTTGAGAAATATTATATAAAACAAGCCATTCTCTAGGTCATTTGGCGGGAAGTTTCTCAACCTTCTACGAAAAAGAAAAAACAGCGGCTCTTTTTGGAGCCACTGAGGTTATCCTTCGTATACATAAAGGGCTTGGTTTTGATTAGGTCCAAACTGGAGATTGTTCTTTTCTTCATTCGAACTCCATTCACTCGATGGAACCTTTTCACATTTTTTCTTAATCCAGTCAGTTACTTCCTGACTTCCGCGGCCCATTTGATGACCGCATCTCCTCTCGCATGGTCCATCCCACCTGAGATGGCCACCTGATGGCCGAAATTCCTGGAGAACTCAATCAGCTTCACACGGTGATCCTGCTGTCTGATCTTCAGCAGCTGTTCTGCGGTCGCATCCCGGCTTCCGTCATTCACAAAGAGAAGCTCATAAGGCCTTCCTGTGGAATCCATGACCGATTTCAGCCAGTGGTACGTATGTTCAATGACCTCTTCTTCATTGAATGCCGGAATAACAACCGAAAACATACCGCTCATCTTTCTTTCCATTATTCATCTCATCCTCTCCTGTCCAACATTTTGGTCAAGCAACCTTACAGCCAGTTTAGAAGGAGAAGCTTAACTCTTCCTTAAGATTGATAAAAGAAAAAACCAGATTCCAAAGCACAGAATCTGGTTTCGCTTATGTTTCATAGATGATTTGCCCGGTAAGATGCAGATCATAGCCTTTCAGCTGGCTTAACTGGGATTTAAAATCCGAAGAGGACAAAGTGTTCATTACATGATGAAGCAAATGTTTATTTTCATTTGTTTTTAAAATAACAAGATCATATTGTTCTTGAATCATCGGTATAAAATCAACTTCTGCCATCTTTGCCACGTTCTCAATGCCTATGCCTGCATCAGCTTGTCCGCTGGCCACCGCTGAGGCGACAGATAGATGATTGGTTACCTCTGTTTCATAGCCTTTAACGTTTACATGTGAAATTTGATGAAGCCGCAATTGCTCATCAAGCAGCACCCGCGCACCCGAACCTTTTTCCCGGTTGACGATAGTAACAACGGGCTTGGCCAAATCCCTCCAAGTTTTGATTTGAAGAGGATTTCCCTTCCTCACATAGATTCCTGCATTCCGGCAAACTAAGTTAATCAGCGCAAAAGGCTGGCTGACCAGCATCCGTTTTACATAAGGCACATTGTATTGCGCGGTCTCTCCATCGTACAGATGGACACTGACAAGATCACACTCTCCATGATACATCGACATTAAACTATTCAAGCTTCCCATATACAGCCTTAAAGGAGGTGTTCTTAATTTAGGCTCCAAGTGCTTGCTGAGCAAGTCAAGCACGATATCCTGGCCGCTGATTACTGTTTGATGCGAATGAAGCGCAGGTACTGCATTCTCGGAATAAGATTTTACCGTTCTGCTCCCTGCTTTATACGCCACAAGATCTTCATGGTCAATCCTCATTTGCCTTCCGACCCTGAAAGCCGAAATCTCACCTTTTTTAATAAGATCATAAATAGTCAGCTTAGAAACTTTTAACAACGCGGATACTTCCTCGATCGTGTATGATACTGGTTTATCCATACAATCCCTCCACTCCCAAGTGTAACTTTTTTTATCGAAAAAGTATTCTTTTATTCTGATTAACCGCATTTATTATAACTAGTTATATCTAGTTATAATCAGTTATAATAAATATGTATTGAATATTGGTAATTGGAGGAGTCTTCTCATGAAAAAAACAGTAAGCCTGCTTCTGCTTCTTTTTTTGTTCACGACAATTACGGCTTGTACGGGCCAATCGGACAAGGATCAGGCTTCAAAAGAAAAACAAACAATCGACTTAACGATTTCTGCTGCCGCCAGTCTAAAGGATGCTCTTACAGACCTTCAGCATACATACGAGAAAAAGCATCCCGACGTGAACCTGCACTTCAATTTTGGCGCTTCAGGTACCTTGCAGCAGCAAATCTCGCAAGGAGCACCTGTTGATCTGTTTTTCTCTGCAGCTCAGGACAAGTTTGAAGCCCTTGTAAAGGATGGAAGTATTGAAAAGAAAGATGGGACAGATTTAGTAGGAAACGATTTAGTCCTGATTGTTCCAAAAGGGTCTGACTCCGGGATAAAGTCGTTCAGTGATTTAACGAACAACTCTGTTAAAAAGGTCTCCATTGGGACGCCTGAAGCCGTGCCCGCCGGCCAATATGCCCTGGAATCTTTTAAAAACATGAAGGTATGGAGAGAAGTAAAACCAAAGCTGGTCTATGCAAAGGATGTGCGTCAAGTTCTTTCCTATGTTGAAACAGGAAATGTCGATGCCGGGGTCGTTTATAGAACAGATGCACTGGTTTCAAAAAAAGTAAAGATAGCTGCTTCCGCTGATCCTGAATCTCACTCTCCAATCGTTTACCCATTAGGAGTCATCAAAGACTCAAAACATAAAGCAGAGGCACAAAAATTCTATACATTTCTTAAGAGCGATTCGTCCGTAAAGACTCTTGAAAAATACGGATTTAAAAAGATCAATTAAGAAAAGGCAGATCCTCTCACCGGTGGGTCTGCCTTTTGCCTTTCCTTAATAATATATTTTTGGCCTGCGTATGCGTAAAAAACATTCATAAAGAATTAGCCTTCTCCATACATATAGTATGCATTACACATTCCTACCTTGGGACAGGAGCTGAGGGATTGAACGTTAAAGTGATCAACCGCAAACTCGCTGTACATGAGGTCAATATTGTGGGTGTCAGCATCTCCTCCATCTTATTGATCGGTGACGCTGAATCCATCTCAACCGGTTCGGCCTTCGATACCCCGCCTACCTCACTCGTTGTTGGTCCTTTATTGACTCCGGTTCAGGGTACGCTTCAAACGAAACCACCTGCCCCTGCTACTCCCGCGCAGGCTGGGGCATCTGTGCCGTTAACACCTGCCGCACCGGGTGCACCAGCTGCTCCTTCAGGCAGAGGAGGACCCGCATCGTAATGGAAGAGGTAAAGGGGCTGTCCAAGAAGTCTGTAAGCTGTTGATTTCCGTTCCAGGCTGCTCGCTTTCCGCGGGGCGTGCGGTGAGCCTTACCGGCGTGAACGCCTACTTTTTGGTGCAAG